>NZ_QJVJ01000021.1 GCF_003217775.1 Paenibacillus flagellatus | reverse complement strand
GAGGATCAAACTGTCCTTTTTCAGGTTTCCCTTTATTTCAGAGCTGATTGCTCATTTCGTACTGACTTGTTGTGGTCTCTTGCGAGACCGCACTTGCACGCTCGTTGTTCAGTTTTCAAGGAACAAAAGCTTGTCTTGCTTGCCGTCATCCCGTTACCCTTTCGATCGGGGTTCCGAGCGGCGACTTTTATAAGATATCACATTTAGGCACTTGAATGCAAGTGTTATTTTGAATAAAAAAAAGGAAAAAGAGGAGATGTTACTCTCCTCCGCGTTCTCTCATTAAAGGGAACAGCAAAACGTCGCGGATCGAAGGCGAATCGGTCAGCAGCATGACGAGACGATCGACGCCGATGCCGAGTCCGCCCGTCGGCGGCATGCCGTATTCCAGCGCCCGAATAAAGTCGTCGTCCATCTCGTGCGCCTCGTCGTTGCCCTGCTCCTTCTCGATCAATTGCGCTTCGAACCGTTCGCGCTGGTCGATCGGGTCGTTCAGCTCGGTAAACGCATTGGCGTGCTCCCGGGCGACGATAAACAGCTCGAAGCGATCCGTGAAGCGCGGATCTTCGGCGTTTTTCTTGGCAAGCGGCGAAATCGCGACCGGATGACCGTAAATAAACGTAGGCTGGATCAACGTTTCTTCGACGAAATGCTCGAAGAACGCGTTGACGATATGCCCGAACGTCATGTTCGGCTCCACGGGCACGCGATGCTCCTTGGCCAGACGATGCGCTTCCTCGTCGGTCATCTCCTGCTTGAAATCGACGCCGACGACTTCACGGATCGCATCGACCATCGATACGCGGCGCCAAGGCGTAGCCAAGCTGACTTCCTTGCCTTGGTACGTAATTTCCGTCGTCCCCAAAATCTCTTGGGCGATGTGCGCGATCAAGTTTTCCGTCAACCGCATAATGTCTTGATAATCGGCGTACGCCTCGTACAGCTCGATCATCGTAAATTCCGGGTTGTGCCGCGTCGAAACGCCTTCGTTGCGATAAACGCGGCCGATCTCGTAAACCTTCTCGAGTCCGCCGACGATGAGCCGTTTCAAATGGAGCTCGATCGCGATGCGCATGTACAGCTGCATATCCAGCGCATTATGATGCGTAATGAACGGCCGCGCGGCCGCGCCGCCCGCGATGGCGTGCATCGTCGGCGTCTCGACCTCCAAGTAGCCGAGCGAATCCAAGTAACGCCGCATCGATTGGATGATTCGGGAACGCGCGATAAACGTCTGCTGCACTTCCGGATTGACGATCAAGTCGACGTACCGTTGACGGTAGCGCAGCTCGACATCCTTCAGGCCGTGAAATTTGTCCGGCAGCGGGTAAAGCGACTTCGTCAGCACTTCGAGCGATTCCACTTTTACGGACGTCTCGCCGGTTTTCGTCTTGAAGACAGTCCCGCTGACGCCGACCAGGTCGCCGATATCCAACAAATCGAACGCCTTGTACTTCGTCTCGCCGACCGTATCCTCGCGAACGTAAATTTGAATTTTGCCGGTGATGTCCTGGATGTGCGCGAAGCTCGCCTTCCCCATGCCCCGCTTCTGCATAATGCGTCCGGCCAGCGTCACGACGTTCTTTTGCTCGTCGAGCTCCTCTTTGGACAAGCCGTCGTAAGCTTCCAGCACCGGCTTGGCGTGATGGGTCCGCTCGAACTTTTGTCCGAACGGGTCGATGCCCAGACTCCGGAGCTCGTCCAATTTGTTGCGCCGGATGACCAGCAGCTCGCTTTCGTTCAATTCCTGCTCTTGATTGTTCACTTGGCTCATCTCCTAAATGTTTACACGATATCGGTTTTAAACAAAAAAGCCTCCGACGGAAGCTTTTTCAAAGGCGATTCGCGATTTCAAATCTTCAAAAAAACGTTTCGCTTATTTCTTGATATCGATAATTTTATATTGGATGACGCCGGCGGGCACTTGGACATCGACGACGGAATCTTTCTTTTTGCCGATCAACGCTTTTCCGACAGGGCTTTCGTTCGAAATTTTGTTCTGGAACGGATCGGATTCCGCAGTACCGACGATGGAGTATTCCACCGTTTCGCCGAATTCCAAATCTTCGACCGTCACGATCGACCCGACGCTGACCGTATCGGTATCGACCTCGTCGTTATTGATAATGCGCGCGTTGCGAAGCATCTTCTCCAGCGTGATGATGCGCCCTTCGATAAACGCCTGCTCGTTCTTCGCATCCTCGTATTCCGAGTTCTCGCTAATATCTCCATAGCCAATGGCTACTTTAATCCGCTCGGCCACTTCCCGGCGCTTTACCGATTTCAAATGCTCGAGCTCTTCTTCGAGCTTCTTGAGGCCTTCCTGGGTCAGGATGACTTCTTTCTCGTTCATATTGCAAATCTCCCGTCGTGTGAAGATTTTCTACCTGCAAAATCGATCGATTTCTCGGTATGAATTCACAAAGTTAATATATTAGCGGGGATCGGTCCAGATGACATTTTTCCAGTCGTATCAACGGTTCCGGGCTGATCATCTATTGCTTGATTATATTTCAACCCGCCAGAAATGTCAATCCGAGCCAATGGCCGCCATTTGCTTTCATTTAAGCGCTTTTAATGGGCGAGGACGGCATTTTCCTCCGCGTTTCCGCCCGAATCGTCCAAACTTGCGATAAAGTCATGAAGCGTCCCGACCATCTCGTCGCGGCGCGTCTGCTCCATGATGACGTCCTTGACGCGTGCCGATCCGTGCAGTCCTTTCAAGTACCAAGCCATATGCTTGCGCATTTCTTTCACGGCCACTTGCTCGCCCTTTAACGCGACGAGCCGATCCAGGTGAAGGATGGCGATACGGATTTTCTCCTGCGCATCGGGCTCCGGCGGAAGCTCGCCCGTGGTCAAATACTGGATCGTGCGATACAGCATCCACGGATTGCCGAGCGCCGCCCGGCCGATCATGACGCCGTCGACGCCCGTTTGATCGAGCATCCGTCTCGAGTCCTCCGGCGTAAATACGTCGCCGTTGCCGATAACGGGGATCGATACCGCCTGCTTGACATCTCTAATGATGTCCCAATTCGCCTTGCCGGTATACATCTGCACCCGTGTCCGGCCATGCACGCTGACCGCGGATCCGCCGCCGTTCTCGACCGCCTTCGCATTTTGCACGGCATAGATGTGATCGTCGTCCCACCCGATGCGCATCTTGACCGTAACCGGCTTGCTGACCGCACGTACGACTTCGGTCACCATCTGCTCGATTTTGCCCGGGTCGAGCAGCCAGCGGGCGCCGGCGTCGCACTTCGTGATTTTGGGGACCGGGCATCCCATATTGATGTCGATAATATCCGCGTTCGTATTCTCGTCCACATATTTGGCCGCTTCCACGAGCGTTTCCGTATCGCCGCCGAAAATTTGCAGGCTGAGCGGCTTCTCCCGCTCGTCGACGTACAGCATCTCCATCGTCCGGCGGTTGCCGTGCAAGATCGCTTTATCGCTGACCATTTCGGCGCAGACGAGCCCGCAGCCGAATTCTTTGGCGATCAGCCGGAACGCCGGGTTGCACACGCCCGCCATCGGCGCCAATACGACTTGGTTCGGGGCAGCTACATCTCCGATTTTCAACATTCGTCATTCACTTCCTTTCGGTGTCGGACACGCCCGGCAGCAATTCGTCCATGCCGATGCCGAGCGCCTCGGTTATTTTGTTCAATATTTTAGGGTCCGCCTTACGGGTTCCCCGTTCGATCGAGCCGAGGACGGCGATGGAAACGCCCAACCGCTGAGCGAGCTCGTCTTGCGTATACCCTTTCAGCTTCCGGAACGCTCGGACACGTTGCGCCAATTGAAATTGCTCCAACGCCTAACGCCTTCCTTTCCATCCAGTGTATCCAGCTGTTCGGCAATCGATGCTAAAAGATGCGGCCGATTCCGGCAGACGTCTTGCAGCGGAATCAACACGAAGGCGCGCTCCCACATGCGCGGATGGGGAACGATCAGCTCCGGCGTATCGAGATATACACCGTCCATGAGCAGCAAATCCAGATCGACGGTGCGCGGACCGTTGCGAATCGTCCGCACCCGCCCGAGGTCGTTCTCGATCCGTTTCATATGGGCATGAAGATTGCCGGGATCCAGCTTCGTGGCGACTACCGCTACCAGGTTCAGAAACGCACCTTGATCCGCATAGCCGACGGGCTCAGTCTCGTACACATCCGAGCAGCGGACGACTTCGATATCGGGATGCCCGTCCAAAGCGCGAACCGCCTCCAGCAAATACCGCTCCCGGTCGCCCAAATTGGAGCCGAGGCCGATGTACGCTTCGATTCGGCTGTCCGGTCCCGAAACGTTCGGATTCGATTCGCGCGGGTCCCCGTCCGGAAACGTCATATCGATTCCCGCTTTCTGCAAATTTCCACGGTGACGCCGTCGAAATGAATATCGAAGGGCGGGTGAGGTTTCACCACGCGTACCGTGACGTCGTTTACATTAGTATACTGATGCAGCACATCGGATGCAACGTTTTCGGCGAGCGCCTCGATGAGGCGGAACGGCCGCCCTTCCACGATCCGTTTCACCCGTTCGTACACCTCGGCGTAGTTGACCGTGGCCGCCAAATCGTCGGTCCGGCCCGCCTCGGACAGATCGAGCGTCAGCTCGAGATCGACGTAGAAGCGCTGACCGAGCTTGTTCTCTTCGGGAAATACGCCGTGGTAGCCGTAAAACGCCATGCGCGAAAGCTTCATTTTATCCAAAGGAGCACCGCCTTATTCCAGAGTATGGGCAGCATCAATGCCGGATCATGGCGTCGGTCATCGCCGCCACCCGCTTCATTTCCCGCACGTCGTGCACGCGTATGATGGAGCAGCCTTGGGCGATCCCGAACGCGACGGTCGCCGCCGTCCCTTCCAGCGCGTCGTTCGGCGTCGTGCCGAGCGTGCGGTACACCATGCTTTTGCGGGACGTGCCGAGAAGCACCGGGTAACCGAGCGCTGCAATATGATGAAGCCGATTCATGAGCCGCAAGTTGTGCTCGTACGTTTTGCCGAACCCGATGCCGGGGTCGAGCACGATGTTGTCGTCCTTCACGCCGGCCCGCCGGGCGATGTCGACGCACGCCCGTAAATCGGCGATCACCTCGGCATCGTAGTCTTCATAGACAGCCTCGGCGCGATTATGCATCAGAATAACCGGACAATCGTAAGCGGCCGCCACCGTCGCCATCTGGGGGTCCCGCTTGAACCCCCAAATGTCGTTCACGATGTGGGCCCCTGCATCGAGCGCTCGTCTCGCGACTTCCGCCTTGTACGTATCGACCGATATCGGCACGGGCAGCCCCGCCTCCGTCAATGCCCGGACGACGGGCACGACGCGCTCCAGCTCCTCCTCGAGCGTTACCGGCGCGAAGCCCGGGCGGGTCGATTCCCCGCCGACGTCGATCATGTCCGCGCCTTCCTCCACCATGGCGAACGCCCGCTCCACCGCGCGGTCGAGCGAATCGTAGCGTCCTCCGTCGGAAAAAGAATCCGGCGTCACGTTCAAAATGCCCATCACGAGCGTCCGCCCGCCGATCGTCAGCTCCAAGTCCCGGCAACGAAGCGGCCGGCTTCCCGCATGACGCGAAGACGGGTAGGCGAACGGCCGACCCGGCTCCCGAATGTCGTTCGAATCGCTGTTCATCCGAATCAACCTCTTCTCCTATTGTCTCCAAGCCGCCCGACCGCGGCGGCATATTCGGCCGTCAGCCGGCGCGTAATCGGTCCGGGCGCCCCTCCCGACCGCTCGAACCGGATTTCGATCCCGGACGGCTCGAACGCGCGAGCGACCGGGACGATTTCCTGCACCGAGTTGGTCACGAACGCTTCGTCCGCGTCCAGCAGCTCCGGCCAACCGAACAAGCCTTCCTTCACGGGCAGTCCGGACTCGCGGGCCAGCTTCATCGCGAATTCGCGGGTAATGCCCGGCAATATCCCCGTCTCGAGCGAAGGCGTATACAGGACGCCGTCCCGAGCCCAAAAGACGTTGCTCACGATCCCCTCCGCCACATGCCCGTGCTCGTCCAAGAAAACGCCCTCGGCGCCGGACGCCCAATCGTACCGTCGCATTTCCCGCTTCGCCAATACGTTGTTCATATAATGGAACGACTTGAACCGGACGCTCCCGGCATCCGGGCTGTTGCGCCGCAGCTCGAGCAGCTGAATCGGCTTGCCCTCCGCATAGACGCGTTCGTCCCGAGGCGGAAGCGGCTTCATGTAGACGATTACGGTCGGTTCCTCGTAATCCCCCGCCGGCAAGCCCAGCACGTCCACCCCGGCCGAGACGGACAGGCGGACGTAAGCGTCGGCCAGCCCGTTTTTCTCCAGAAGCTCGGCGATCAGCGCTCCCAGAAGAGCCGCGTCGGGAACGTAGCGGATGCCAAGCTCGCCGCAGCCGGCCGCAAGGCGGCGCAAATGCGCCTCCAACAAAAACGGACGTCCGCCGTAAGTGCGAAACGTCTCGAACAGTCCCATCCCGTACAAAAAGCCGTGATCGTAAACGGAGATCACGGCTTCCTTATCCTCGCATATACGCCCGTTTACCGCGATTTTCATTTCCCGGCCCCGCTCGGGGCGGCACTCCCCACGAAGTTGCGGAGCAGCGTCAGCCCGTGATCGGTAATGATCGACTCGGGATGGAATTGCACGCCTTCGATCGGATACTGCTTGTGGCGCAGCCCCATAATTTCGCCGTCCTTCGTCTCGGCGCTGATCTCCAAGCAGTCCGGCAGCGTCTCGCGGCGCACGATCAGCGAATGGTACCGTGTCGCGGTGTAAGGAGACGGGATGCCGGCGAAAATCGTCTTGCCGTCGTGATAAATGTCGGACGTCTTGCCGTGCATCAGCTTCTCGGCCCGCACGACTTCCCCGCCGAACGCTTGTCCGATCGATTGGTGGCCCAAGCAGACGCCGAGTATTGGAATCTCGCCCTTGAACCGCTCGATCAGTGCCAGGCTGATGCCCGCTTCGTTCGGCGTGCAAGGGCCGGGTGATATGAGGATATGGTCGGGCTTCAACGCGGCGATGCCGTCCAAGTCGATCTGGTCGTTGCGGCGGACGACGACCTCCTGCCCGATCTCGCCCAAATATTGCACCAAATTGTAAGTAAACGAATCGTAATTGTCGATTACCAAGATCATCTCGGCTCAGCTCCTCGCATTCTCGCTATATAGAACCGCTTTCCACAACGCCTTCGCCTTGTTCAGCGACTCCGCAAACTCCTTCTCCGGGACCGAATCGATGACGATACCGGCGCCCGACTGTACGTATCCGACTCCGTCGCGAACGACGAGCGTACGTATAACTATATTTAATTCCATATTGCCGTTATAGTCAATCCACCCGATCGACCCGGTATACGGCCCCCGGCGAACCGGCTCCAGCTCCTCGATGATTTCCATCGTGCGGATTTTCGGGGCTCCGGTAATCGTTCCTCCCGGAAAAGCCGCGGCGATGACGTCGAACGCGTCCTTGCCTTCCGCCAGTGTGCCCCGAACATGGGAAACGATATGCATGACGTGGGAATACCGTTCGATCGCCATCAGCTCCGTCACCTTCACCGTGCCGTACCGGGAAACCCGGCCGAGGTCGTTGCGCAGCAAGTCGACCAGCATGATATGCTCGGCGCGCTCCTTCTCGTTCGTGAGAAGCTCGTCCTCGAGCCGTCGGTCCTCCGCCTCGTCGCCGCCGCGGGGACGAGTACCCGCGATCGGGCGCGTCTCGACGACGCCCCCGACGGTTTTCACGAGCAGCTCCGGCGACCCCGATACGAGATCGTAATCCCGGAACCGGAGCAGTCCCATGTACGGCGACGGGTTCAGCAGTCGGAGCCATTCGTAAATGTGCTCCGGCGGGCTCTGCAGGCGCTTGCTCTGGCGGACCGACAAGTTTACCTGGAACACGTCTCCTTGCGCGATATACCGTTGGATTCGGCGCACCGCCTCCAGGAAGCGCGGCTTCGGAAACGCGATGTCGATGCCCGGTATCGCCTCGACCTCGACGGTCAACGCGTCTTGCCGGGTTACAAGCTCGAACGCCCGCTTTCGCTCACCGCCGAGCTCGTCCGCTTCGGCGGCGGCGACCGCCTCGTTCCACCAATCGGCCATTCTTCCCGCTTCCCGCTCCGCCTCCCGATATAGACGCTCCAGCCTTTCCCGCCGATCGGCGTCCTCCGGCGGCACCCCCTCGTCGGCTAGGAACGTATGAACGGCGCAATAGAGCGCCCGCTCCTTCAGGTCGTACGCCCATATGCGCTTCATCATCATGAACTCGTAATCCGGCAGCTGCAGATCGTCTTCGGCGATCGCGGGCAGCCGCTCGATCGAGCGCGCCACATCGTACCCCCAAAACCCGACGCACCCTCCGCTGAACGGCGGGGCGCCTTCAACGGAAGGCGACCGATAAGGCGCCATCCAGCTTTGTACCGTCTGCAGCGGCGCCCCCGTCACGCGGCGCTCGCCGATCGTCCGCCGTTCGTCTCCCATCGGACCTTCCGCGTATTCCGCTATGCAGGCTCGATCGGCTTTACCGGTCACGGAGGAGACGGGATCCATGCCGAAGTACGTATATCTTCCGGCTTTGCCGCTCTCGAGCACGAAGGACGGCTTGCCCGCCCGTTCCCAAAACGGCTCCCAAGAAGCGGGAACGCCCCGGGCGTCCGTATATTTTCCGATAAACGGGAGATTCCGGTATTCCCCCGCCCATTCGATCCATTGCCCAACCGTCGTCAACCTCAACGCTTTGCTCCCCCTTCGGCCAATCGCAAACCAACGCCTCCAGTATAGCACAAAAAACGAAGCCCCTCGCGGCGAGGGGCTTCGTGCAGATCGATCGTTTATTCGTCAAATTGATACAGCGGCGTGCTCAAGTAACGTTCGCCGTTGCTCGGGATGACGGCGACGACGCGCTTGCCTTTGCCGAGCTGCTTCGCGACCTTCAAAGCGGCGAAGATGGCCGCGCCGGAGGAGATGCCTCCGAGTATGCCTTCTTCCTTCGCCACGCGGCGCGACGTTTCGAACGCTTCTTCGTTCTCGACCGGAATGACTTCGTCGTAAACGCTCGTATTCAAGATATCGGGCACGAAGCCCGCGCCGATCCCCTGAATTTTATGAGGACCCGGCTTGCCGCCCGACAATACCGGAGAAGCCGACGGCTCGACCGCGTAAATTTTGATGCCCGGGAAGTTCTCGCGGAGCACCTGGCCGGCTCCCGTAATCGTTCCGCCCGTACCGATGCCGGCGACAAACGCGTCCAGCTGGCCGTCGTGGGATTTGATCGCCTCGACGATTTCCGGACCGGTCGTCTCGAGATGCACCTTCACGTTCGCCTGGTTCTTGAACTGCTGCGGCATGAAGTAGGACGGATTTTCCGCCAGCAGCTCCTCCGCCCGCTTGATCGCGCCTTTCATGCCTTCCGGCCCCGGCGTCAGGACGAGCTGGGCGCCGTACGCGCGCAGCAGGTTGCGCCGCTCGATGCTCATCGTCTCCGGCATGACGAGAATCGCCTTGTAGCCCTTCGCCGCCGCGACCATGGCCAGACCGATGCCGGTGTTGCCGCTGGTCGGCTCGATGATCGTGTCGCCCGGCTTCAGCTTGCCTTCGCGCTCGGCCGTTTCGACCATGCTGATCGCGATCCGGTCCTTCACGCTGGCGCCCGGGTTTTGGAACTCGAGCTTCACGTACACTTCCGCGCTATCTTCCGGTACGACCCGGTTAAGACGGACGAGCGGAGTATCTCCGATCAATTGCGTAATGCTTTGCACCAATTTGGCCATACGATTACCCTCCCGAATGATGATCGACCATTATTCCGAGTATTTTTGTCGGTTTTAATACTTTTATCTTATCAACCCGCCAACCGGTTGTCAACAGCAAAATGCGCCTTTCGTCCCGTTTCACTTCAGTTCGGGCAGCAAAATCTCGGCATGGCGCTTTTCCCGCAGCGATTTGACGAGTTCCTTGAGCGGTACCGCCCTTTGGAGCGCGAGCTCCTTGCGGATATAGGCGCGCGTATCGGCATCGACCGTTTTTTTCACTTCTTTTTTCTCTTTCAGCTGGATGATGGCGAACCCGGACTGGAGGGCGATCGGCTTGCTCACTTCGTCGGTCTTCAGCCCTCGGGCCGCCTCGAGCAGCGCGGCCGGAACGAACGGATCGTGCTCCTCGACCCAGCCGAGATCGCCGCCTTGCTTGGCCGTGGCCGGATCGATCGATATTTTCCGCGCCAGCGAGGCGAAATCGGTCCCGTTCTGGACGTCCTTCGCCGCCTTCGCCGCTTCTTCCTTCGTTTTCACTTCGATTTTGAGCAAATGGTATTGAACGTAGCTCTTGAACTCCTCCGGATGCTGCGCGATATACGCGTCGATGTCCGCCTCCGGCACCTGGACGGAACGGACGGCGATGCGCTCGAGCAGAAGCTTGTAGTAGACGTCCTCGTGCAGCTCCGCCTTCGACAAGCCGAGCTGATTTTTCATCGACTCGTAAAACTTTTCCTCGCTCTCATAGCCCTCTTGCATCCGCTTCAATTCCGCTTCGATCTCGTCCCGGCTCACGTTCATCCCGAGCTGCTCGGCTTCCTGGCGGATCGCCTCCCGGTCCAGCAGCTGTCCGAGCAGCTCGGCGCCGTATTTGTCCGTCAACCGCTGCTGCAGCTCTTCGTCCGTAATGGTCCGGTTGCCGATGATCGCCACCTTCTTCGCCTCGCCGCCCTGCCCGCCCGGCGGAACCGGCTCCGGGGGCGAAGCGTCCCCCGGCTCCGGCGTCTTGTCCCCGCTGCGGACAAGCAGTACGGTCAAGACGAGTACGGCAACCACCAGCAGGCCGATGACACTCCACAGCACTTTTACGCTCCGCATCCGAAAAATCTCCCCGTATATGGTCTTCTCTCTCTGTTACAGTCTCTCCAACAGATTATGGAGCTGCTCTTCGTTATATGCGTAAGCTTCGTTACAGAAATGGCACACGACTTCCGCCTTCCCGTCCTCGCGCAGCATCTGCTCGATTTCGTCACGGCCGAGGCTGATCAGCGTCCGTTCGACGCGCTCGCGCGAGCATTGGCACTGGAACCGGATATCGGACCGCTCCAGCACGACGACCGAATCGACGACCCGCTTCAGCACATCCTCCATATCGGCGCCTTCGGCCAGGAGCGTCGTGACCGGCGGCAAATTCGCGAGCTTCGCTTCGATCTCGGCGATTTCCTCGTCGCTCATGCCGGGCAGCAGCTGCAGAATGAAGCCGCCCGACGTCTGCACGGTATAATCCGTCGCGACGAGTACGCCAAGCGCCACAGCGGAAGGCGTCTGCTCCGACTTGGCGAAGTAGTAGGTGAAATCTTCGCCGAGCTCGCCCGATACGATCGGGATTCCGCCCCGGTACGGCTCCTTCAGCCCCAAATCTTTGGTCACGTACAAATATCCTTCGCCGACGGCTCCGGCAACGTCCAGCTTGCCGCGGGCATTCAGCGGCAAGTCGACGCGGGGATTGTCGACGTATCCTCTTACTTCGCCCTTCGCGTTGGCGTCGACGACGATTTGGCCGATCGGCCCGTCGCCTTTCACTTGAATCGTCAGCCGTTCTTCCCCTTTCAGCATGGCGCCCATCATGACGCCGGCGGTGGCCGTACGGCCGAGCGCGGCCGTCGCGACCGGCGTCGTGCCGTGTCTGCGTCTCATCTCCTCGACGATGTCGGTCGTGCGGACCGCAAATGCGCGCAGCTGCCCGCCGAATGCGGTCGCTCGTATCAAATAATCGGACATAATGGTCGGTATCCTTTCGCCTTATCGGTTTCGTTCGTAGATGATTTGCAGTCCCTGCAGCGTCAGCAGCGGGTTGACGGTGTCGACCGTGCGCGTTTCGCCCGCGATCAGCTCCGCCAGCCCGCCGGTGGCGATCACTTTCGCCTGCGGGTTGAACTCCTCCCGCATCCGCTGCACGATGCCGTCCACTTGGCCGGCATAGCCGAAAATGATGCCCGCCTGCATCGCGGAAACGGTGTTGCGGCCGACCGTGCTTTTCGGCCGGACGAGCTCGATGCGCGGCAGCTTCGCCGCTTTCTGGTACAGCGCTTCCGTCGAAATGCCGATGCCGGGCGCGATTGCGCAGCCGAGCAATTGACCCTGCTCATCGATATAATCGTAGGTGGTGGCCGTTCCGAAGTCGACGATGATGAGCGGCGGGCCGTACTGCTCGATGCCCGCCACCGCGTTCACGATGCGGTCCGCTCCGACTTCGCGCGGATTCTCGATCCGGATGTTAAGTCCGGTCTTGATGCCGGGCCCGACGATCAGCGGCTTTTTCTTCAAATATTTGGAGCATAGGCTTTCAAGCACGAACATGAGCGGCGGGACGACGGACGAGATGACGACGCCCTCGATCCGTTCCTCCGCTATGCCGGCGTAGCGGAACAGGTTATGAACCATCATCCCGTATTCGTCGACCGTGGCCGAGCGGTTCGTGCTGAGACGCCAATGGTGAAGCAGCTTGCTCTGCTCGTAAATACCGAGCACGATATTCGTATTGCCGACGTCGACGACCAAAATCAAGGCTGCGCCACCTTCTTCTCGTTCAAATCGAGGCTGATGTCCAACGATTGGACGGAGTAGGTCAACCGCCCGACGGAAATGACGTCGACTCCGGTCGAAGCGATGTCCTTGATCGTCTCCAGCGTGACCGACCCGGACGCTTCGACCGTTATATGCGGCGCCCGCTCCTTGACGATGGCGACGGCCCGCTTCATCGCGTCCGGCTTCATGTTGTCGAGCATGATGATGTCGGCGCCCGCGTCTAGCGCTTCCCCGAGCTGATCGAACGTCTCGACCTCGACTTCGATTTTCATCGTGTGCGGAATTTGCGCCCGTGCGGCGGAGACGGCGGTCCGGATGCCCCCGGCGCCCTTGATGTGATTGTCCTTGATCATGACGGCATCGTACAGGCCGAACCGGTGGTTATGGCCGCCGCCGACCCGGACGGCGTACTTTTCCAGCATCCGGTGCCCGGGAGTCGTCTTGCGCGTATCGACGAGCCGGACGGGCATCCCTTCCAGTGCGTCCACGTACTGCTTCGTCCGCGTGGCGATGCCGGAAAGCCTCTGCAGCAGGTTGAGCGCTAGCCGCTCGCCGAGCAGGATGGAGCGCGTGCTGCCTTCGATTTCGGCAAGCACCGTTCCTTTCTCCACGGCCGCTCCGTCCTGCTGTCTCGCGGTGAAGACGAGCCGCGGGTCGACCGTGCGGAAGACAAGTTCGGCGACCGGCATGCCGGCGACGATACCCGCTTCCTTAACATGAATAATACCTTTAGACTGTTGGTCTAAAGGTATGGTGGTCATCGTGGTTACATCCCCGGTGCCGATATCTTCCTGTAACCATAGACGTATTTGACCGGTCAACTGTTCGATATTCCCGTTAAACGTCATGTACCCGTTCCTCCGTCTTCCCGTTTTCGCGCTGGAGCTGAATATGTTTGCGCCAAACGAAATCGTCCCGTTCGGGAAAATCTTCGCGGTAATGGCCGCCGCGGCTTTCTTCGCGCAGAAGCGCCGCTTCGGTCGTAAGCATCGCGAGCGTCAGCAGGTTGGCGAATTCGTACTCCTCCCGCTTCGTCAAACAAGTGCCGTAGATCGGCAGCTGCCGCTTCAATTCGTCGTACCCTTTGCCGAGACCGGCGGCATTCCGCTTCAGGCCGACGTACCGCAGCATAACCTTTTGCAGCTTCAGCCGCTTCTCGACGATCGGCTGCATCGGATGCTCGGGACGGTGGCTTCGCTCGGCGATCGGCGGCGTCGAACCGATCGGATCGAGCGTGCGAATATCCTCGATGATGCGGCGGCCGTACACGATCGCTTCCGACAGCGAGTTGCTCGCGAGCCGGTTCGCCCCGTGTACGCCGGTCGACGACACTTCCCCGCAAGCGTACAACCGCTTGACCGACGTCTCCCCGTTCAAATCCGTCTTGACGCCCCCCATCATATAATGGGCCGCCGGTGCGACGGGTATCCAATCCGATGTCAAGTCGAGGCCGTAATTCAGGCAAAACTCGTAAATGTTCGGAAACCGGTGCTTGACCATATCCGGCGATTCGTGCGTAATGTCGATGTAGACGAACGTCGACTTCGTCTGCTCCATTTCGTCGACGATCGCCCGTGCGACGATATCCCGCGGAGCGAGCTCGAGCTGCGGGTGAACCTTTTCCATGAACCGCTCTCCCCTGATGTTGCGCAGCACCGCGCCTTCGCCGCGTACCGCCTCGGAGATGAGAAAGCGGGGCGCCCCCGGATAGCAGAGCGCCGTCGGGTGAAATTGGATAAATTCGACGTCGCGCACGACCGCCCCGGCCCGGTACGCCATGGCGATGCCGTCCCCTGTCGCGATCTCGGGATTCGTCGTATACCGGTACAGCTGGCCGGCGCCGCCGGAGCATAAAATCGTCGCTTTCGCCTTTACGTACACCCGCACTCCGTCCGGTTTTTGCACGATTGCGCCGTAGCATACGTTATCCGCCGTCACGAGATCGATGACGAAATGGTCGTCCCATATCGTCACGTTCGGGTTCAGCTTCGTCTTCTCCGACAGCGCCCGTACGATTTCGGCGCCAGTGGCGTCCCCCTGCGCGTGCAAAATGCGCCTCTGGCTGTGAGCGCCTTCTTTCGTCAGCGCCAGCTCCCCGTTCTCCCGATCAAACTGGGTGCCGAGCCGGATCAAATCCTGCACCCCCGCCGGTCCTTCGTGCACGAGGATGTCGACCGCTTCGGGGTCGCATAATCCCGCCCCGGCGATGAGCGTGTCCTGCCGGTGATAATCGGGCGAATCTTCATCCGAAATGACGGCCGCGATGCCTCCTTGGGCGTATCGGGTGTTGCTTTCGAGCAGCGATTTCGGCTTCGTGATGATTAGAACCCGGTTCGACTCGCTCGCCCGGATCGTCGTGAACAGTCCGGCGATTCCGGCTCCGATCACCATAACGTCCGTCTCCACGCAAGGCAGCTCGTCCAGCGAGAAATCGATCAAATAACGCGGCACCATAACGATCACCTACAAGACATGAGGATAGCGCATGTTACTTGACTTGTAACATGCGCTCCAGGGAAAGCCTCGCTTTTTCCGCGATGTGGGGCGGAACGTAAATTTGCGGCTGCATCGTCTCCAAGCATTTGACGACCTTTTTCAAATTGTTCACTTTCATGTTCGGGCACACGAGAAATTTCGTCGCGAAGTGGAACGTCTTGTTCGGGCTGTCTTTGCGGAGCTGGTAGCCGGTTCCGTCCTCGGTGCCGACGATGAATTCTTGGCAATCGGATTCCTTGCAATATTTGATGATCGCCGTCGTGCTGCCGACGAAATCGCCGAGCTTGACGACTTCGGGGCGGCATTCCGGGTGGACGACGAACTGTGCGTTCGGGTGCAGCGCCTTCATCTCCATGACGTCCTTGACCGTCAGCATGTCGTGCGTGTTGCAGTACCCTTCCCAGATGATCATCTTTTTGTCGGTATATTTCGAGACGTAATCGCCCAAGTTCTTGTCCGGTACCCAGATGATTTCGTCGGAATCGACGGACTGGATCACTTTGACGGCGTTGGCGGACGTACAGCAAATATCGGTTTCGGCCTTGATCTCCGCCGAGGAGTTGATATAAGTGACGACGGTGGCGTTCGGATGCCGCGCTTTGAGCGCCTTCAATCCTTCGACGTTGACCATGTCGGCCATCGGACAGCCGGCGCGTTCGTCGGGGATCAGGACCGTTTTGTTCGGAGCCAATATTTTCGCGCTTTCCCCCATGAAATGAACGCCGCAAAAGACGATGACGTCCGCATCGGTCTCCGCCGCCTTCTGGGCAAGCAAAAACGAATCGCCGCGAAAATCGGCCACTTCCTGAATTTCGTCCCGCTGATAGTAGTGAGCGAGAATGATGGCATTGCGTTCCTTCTTCAGTTCGGCGAGACGCGCCTTCAGTTCGCGGGTTTGTTCCGCCTTGCGTTCCAACGCGAGAGCTTCCATCCGAATCCTTCCCTTCGTGAATACGTGAAAAAGTTCACGCATTTGCTCAACACTAGTATGATCGAATACCGCCGGCCGTAGCAGAAGCATTTTCAGGAACCGTGCCAACGGCCGTCCGGTCCGGGTTCCATTTGAGTTTACACCTAATTTACACAACAGGGATTCCGCTGTCAATCGGGAAAAAGGCGCTGATTAAAGAAAAACCCGGCCGTTAGGGGCCGGGCACGAATACGCTTGGCGCTTTTCGTCTTATTGCTTCATTGTTTTGACCAGCCGCTTCGCTTCGCCGTTCGCGGTCTGGATCGATTCGTAGATATTGATCGTAAGCGGCCATTCGAACTGGTCGGTACGCAAGTTTTGGAACACGATGTGCTGCGCGCCGCTGATCAGCCGGTTGCGGCCGGTAAACGGAATCGTCTCGGAGGCGATCATCCGGCCGAGCGGATCGGCGATCTCGATCGTCATATTCGCCGAGCTGGCATCGGCTACGACGTCTTCCGCCGACTCGATCGTCGTATCGAGCTTCATCTTGTAGGTATATCCCGCCGGACCGCCTTGAGCGGAAATCGCCCAAGAATTCAGCTTCACGGTGTACGGATAGAACGAAAGCGTATCGTCGTCCGTTTTGTCCTCGACGACGGCCGTCTTGAAGCCGCCGATCGGAACGTTGTACGGCGCCACCGTCTGGTTGTCGAGCAGCTTCATGATCAAATCCTCGCCATTTTCCGAGGACGGCACGGCGAACGCATAATTAATAATGTAGGATAATTTCGGCGCGAGCTGCGGTACGTTCGTCGTCTGGCGGCTGCCCATATAGCGAAATCCGTCTTTGTTGGCGAGCTCCGCTTGGAATGCCGGCAGCGGTACGGGACGTTCGCCGGTGTTTTTGACCAAAAACTTGGCGACAACGGTATTGTAACCGGCCGATTCGGATTCGTTCATGCTGAGATCGACGAGCGACACTTGCGTCTCTTTGTCGATCAGCTTGCTCATCGGGTCGAACGGGATGCGTTCACCGAGCTTATACGGCGGCAGCGACGACGCGTCGATCGTATCCTGCTTCGGAAGCTCCACGCTGATTCGTCCGACCGTATACTCGGCCACGGCGGGCTTGCCGTCCGCCCCGACTTCGACGAACGATTCCGGCGTCAGGACGTTCAAGCTGTTCAAGACGACGTTGTTTTCGGTCAGAATGCCGTAGTGGATATATTTCTTCTCGCCCGGCTTCAGCTCGACGCTCGCTTGCACCCGCTTGCCCGCGTAAGACCGGCTATCGGATTTGCCGTCGATGCGGAAATCCGGCACCGTTTCCGTACGGTCCCCCTTATTCTCCGCGATCAACGTGACGACCGTAACCGGCCCTTGCGGCGTCTTCTCGCTGATCAGCGTCACCGGCGTATATTGAAGCGTGCTGGATAGGACGGGAAGCGTGAACGACTCTCCCCAACGCTTCACCGAGGAAGCGTCGGTAATGGCCGAATCCGGACCGCTCCAAGAAAGACCCGCGACCGGAACGGTCAGAACGGCCGTTTCCACTTTCGGATAGACGTACTCGTCCACTTCGATCCAGGACAGCTCGGACAAGCTAGCCGTTTCGCCGTAGTCGAGCGTCAGCATAAAGCTGAGCTCGGCCTTCTCCTTCGCCTGGATCGCTTTCACGTTTGCCGCACTAGGCCGAAGCGTATATTCGATACCGTCGGACGTTTTGACCCGGACATCGTAATCCGGCACCCGGGTGACGCGGTTCCCTTCATTATAGAGGCGGACGACCGCGCCGATGCGCGTCTCGTCGCCTACCCGCTCATTGATGACGCTCTTCACGTCGGCCCGAATCGTCGGAGTTAGCTGGTATTGGCCGCGTACGCTGGCGGTTGCGGCGGTTCCGTCCGCCGCCATGAGGACGGCCGGAGCCGCCGTCATGACGAGGGAAACGCTCAACACCGCGGCGGTCAACGATTTTTTCCATGTCGGTTTCACTGAAGTTCCTCCTTCTCGTTCAAGCTGCGATTATTTCGACTCCGCGACCTGTACTTTTTCTTTGTCCTTCAATTGGTTTTGCCCGGAGACGACGAGCTGCTCGCCTTCCTTGACGCCGGAAAGCACTTCCTGGTTCAATCCGTTCAGCCGGCCGAGCTCGATTTTGCGCTTCTCTACCGTGTCACCCGTGAGAACGAATACGAACGCATCTCCGCCTTCGCGGACGACGCTCAACGTCGGCACCGTCAATACGACCTGCTCTTCTTCCGTCGTCAGCTGAATTTGTACCTTCGTCCCCGGCTTGAGGGTGCCGTTCGCGTTCGCCGTCTCCAGCTCGAGCTCGTACGTTTTGCTCTGCGCGTCCATCGATCCGGACAAATATTTGACTTTCGCCTTCGCTTTCTCCGTGCTCACCGGCACGTAGTAAACGAGCTCCTGCTTGTTGCCGACCAGCTTTGCCGAGTTTTCGGTCAGCTGCGCCTTGATCAGGATCGGATCGAACTGCTGCACGTGGCCGACCTTGACGCCCGGCTGGATCGTCATGCCGACGACGACCGGCAGCTCGGTCAAAACGCCGCTGACCGGCGCCTTCACTTCGAGATTGGCCATGCTGCGTTCCAGCTCCTGCATGGACAAGGTCGACGTTTGGACTTGGGTTTCGAGAGCCGCCAAGTTATCGCTCGTCTCCAACGTTCTTTGCTTTTGCTTTAAGAGCTCGAGGTCCATCGTCTGGTTTTTCCAAGCCGTCTCCGCCTGATCGAGTTGAGGCTTCGTAATGAGTCCTTGGTCGTAGTCGTTTTTCGCTTTGTTATACGCCTTCGTCACGTCAAGCAGCGCTTGCTCCATCTTCTTTACGCTGTTGGCCATCTCCGTCTTGCTGTTGATCAAGTCTTGCTTCGCTTTGTTCAGCGCGTCAATATTGCTCTGCAACAAGAGCGACGCTTTCGACTTTTGCAGCTGCATGTCGACCGTATCGAGCTTCAGAATGACGTCGCCCGCATTGACTTGATCGCCGCGCTTTTTGAGAATTTCTTTGATTTCGCCGCTCGCCTTGGAGACGACGTCCAGCTGCGTCACCGGAGCGACGTCGGCTACCTGCTCGAGCGGGTCGCCGATTTTTTGCTTGGTCAGCTTTTGTACCTTGACCGTCTTGATCGCTTGCTCCTGCGCCGCCGCCGGAGTCGCCTCCGGCTTGCCCCCCGTCGTGCACCCGACCGCGACGGCGACTGTCAGGACGAGGGCTGCGGCGACTTTCGCGCCGCCGTGAATCGATTTGGATTTCAGCCTTTTTTGTCTCATCTTCGCCTTTACTCCTTTATTCAAGTTCGTATTTTACGCGGACACGGTGTCCGGGGAGGCGGAATCCGCCTTTTTCGATTTGCGGTGGAACAGGCGGGACATCCGGTTTTTGAACGAGTTGATCAAATCGTAAACGACCGGTACGACCAAAAGCGTCAGCAGCGTCGAGGTGGTCAACCCGCCGATTACGACGACCGCCAATCCTTTCGAAATGATCGTTCCTTTGGACAGCCCGATCGCCAGCGGCATCAGGGCGAAAATTGTCGCTCCCGCCGTCATGATGATCGGTCTCAACCGGGTAATGCTCCCTTCGACCAACGCGTCGTGGACGGAGTAATGGTTTTGCTCCCGAAGCTGCTGCACCCGGTCGATCAAGACGATCGCGTTCGTAACGACGATCCCGATCAGCATCAGGAAGCCGATCAACGACGTCATGTTGAGCGATTCGTTCGTGACGAGCAGGCCGAGCAAGCCGCCGATCGCCGCCAGCGGCAGCGAGAACAAGATTGCGAACGGTGCGCTCGCATTGCCGAACGCCAATACCATAACCAGATAGACGATGAAGATCGAAGCGGCCATCGCCATATACATCGAGCCGAAGTTTTCGTCGATATCGGCGGACACGCCTTTGACCTCGCGAACGACGCCGGTCGGCAGCTCGATCGCATCCAGCTCGCTTTGCAGCTTCATGCTGATCCCGTTTTTGTCGGTACTTTCGATTTTGGCCGTCACCCGCACGGTCTGCATTTGCTTGTCGCGGCTGATGTTAACCGCGGCATCCAGCTCCTGCACCTTGGCGACGTCCTTCAAATTGATTGTCGGTCCGACCGGCGTTTGGATCGGAATATCGCCGATATCGGCCAGCGAGTCTTTGAAGCTTTTGTCGATCTCCAGCTTCGTCTCGTACGTCACGTTATCGAATTTCAGATCGCCCAAGCTTACTTTGCCGATCCAGCCGTTCACCGTACCGACGACCTGGGCCGGGCTCAATCCGTATACGCGTGCTTTCTCGGTGTCGACGGTCACTTCGACCTCACGCTTCTTCTCGCCGAGCGAATCTTTGATTTCTTTCAGCTCGGGGAAGGTCGCCATCTTTTCCTTGATCAAGCCGGCGGCGTACTCGAGGTTTTGCATATCGTCGCCCTTCAGCATGTAAGAAAAGTCCGGACCGCTTCCGCCGGCTCCGCCGAAGCTCAGCAGCATGCCGTCGACCTTGGAGCCTTTCGGCATATCGGCCAGGAATAAGTTTTTGTACTTTTCGACAGCTTCCTTCGCGTTCGTATTGGCGCTCACTTCGGTGAAGAGGATCGCCATATACGGAACACGTTCTTTGCTGCCGTTGTAACCGATCAACGCCTCGACATAGTTGAATGTCGGCCCCCCCGTGCTGTCTTTTTCCTCGTGCATGAAGTTTTCGATTTCTTGGACCTTGGCGTTCAACGTTTCGAAAGACGTTTCCCGGGGCATCTCGATTTGGAACTGCATTTGACGGTCCGCTTCGCTCTCCGGCATAAATGTCATCGCCAGCTGCGGAATGATCAGGACCATGGACAAAATGAACAGCAGACCCGAAATCAACAGCGTTTTGATCCGGTGCTTGAGCGACCAGAGCAGCAGCCGCTTGTACCCTCCAGCGATCCGGCCGACTTTCGTCTCGTCATGGTACGGAATGTTTTTCTGGTTCATGACCAGCAGCTTCGCCATCATCGGAATGACCGTCAACGCCACGAGCAACGAGGCGAGCAGCGCAACGGCGAGCGTAATGGCGAACGGACGGAACACTTGGCCGATAATTCCGCCGACCATGCCGATCGGGGCGAATACGCCTACCGTCGTTATCGTCGAAGACGTGATCGCGGCCGACACCTGCTTCGTCGCCAGCTTGATGACCGACTCGTTGCGCTGTTGCGCCCGCTGCAGCTGGCTGTAAATATTCTCGATGACGACGATACTGTCGTCGACGACCCGCCCTACCGCGATCGCCATACCGCCCAGCGTCATGATGTTGAGCGAGATGTCCAGCCCCATCATAATAATGAGCGTAATCAAAATCGAAAGCGGAATCGAGACCAAAACGATGATCGTCATCCGAATGTTTCTAAGGAAGACCAAAATCATGATCGAGGCGAGTATCGCTCCGAGCGCTCCCTCTTTGACCATGCCGCTGATCGAATCCTTGATCATCGTCGCACCGTTGAACAAGGCATGAAACTTTACATTCGGCATCGTCGTCTTCCAACCGGCAATCAAGGCGTCCGCCGTGTCGGCGAATTTGACCGCGTTCGCGTCTTTTGTCTTATACAGGTGGACGCCGATCGCCGGTTTCCCATCCAGTCTCGCGATAAAGGGAGCTTCGTTGATCGATTCGATTTTGGCGATCTGCTTCAGCAGCAGCGTCTGGCCCGTAGGTGTCTTCAAAGGCATATTGTCCATGTTGTAAATCGTATCGAGCTGGCCTTTGACCCGTACCATCTGCGTTTTCCCTTCGAATTCGACCGTACCCGCCGGGCTCGACATCAGCGCGGCGCGAAGCATATCGGCTACCATCGAAGGCGACAATCCGTACTGGTTCAGCGCGTTGGCGTCCATCCGGATCGCCATCTGCGCTTCGTTGTTGCCGACCGACTCGACGTGGTCGGTGCCGTCGATACCGGTAAAGCCCGGCAAAATAATATCTTTGTACAGCTTCTCGAGCTCGGTCTGGTTCATCCCGTTCTCGCCGTAGACGGCCATATAATAGACGGCCTCCGAAGCGAATCCGAAGGTGGACACCGTCGGCTTTTCCGCGCTTTGCGGCAGCTTCACGTTGGCGACCAAGCTTTCGACGTCCCGTTTGGCATCCTCGACCTTGGTGCCTTGCGCGAATTCGATCGTGATGGTGGAAAAGTTGTCCGAAGAGCTCGAAGTCAAGTTCTTCAAGCCTTTGACGTTGGCCACCGCTTTTTCGATCGGCTTCGTCACTTGGTCGAGCACGTCCTTAGGAGGGGCGTTGTATTGCGTGTTGATAAAAACCATCGGAAGCGTTATGTCCGGCATCATCTCTACCTTCAATTTGCCGGCCGAAAACGTCCCTCCGATCGCCAGCAGCAAAATCAAAATAATGACCGCCGCTATGTTCTTCATGGAAAAATCGGTCAAACGATTCATTCGGTTTCATCCCTCCCATACGATCTTGCATACAAGCTGATTTCGCTCGTCTGTTTTCGTTACGCTCCAGCTATGTATCCCATTGTTCATTGTAGAAGCGAACGGACATCCGCAAAACGGGCTGCGGACTGTATCTCGACCTAGACCAAAGTCCGGTTTCGTCCGACGAAAGCGTTAGCTTTCCGGTTTGCCTCGCTTTTCCCGCATTTCCGCGATCAAGCGCCCCGTCTCCTCCTCGATCCCCTCAAGCCTCCGAAACATGATCCGGTAAAACGCCAGCATCTCCGTATACCGCTGCTCGAGCACCGTCAACATGACCCGCTCCTCCGGGGTAAGCCCGTCCCTCTTCGGAATGTTGTTCAGCGTATCCTCGATCGATTCGCATTCCGTGTTCAACCGCTGTCTGACGTTTCCCATCGTGACCTGCAGATGGTCGTCCGGAATGCAGTAGTAATCTTTGCGGTCTTTCCCTCTCGCCAGCTTCGCGCACAGCCCGTAGCTTTCGAGCAGGCGGACTTGAATGCTGACGGCCGCCTTCGTCACGCCGAGCTTCTCGGACATATCCTGCAGGCTGACCGGCTCCGGCGAGCAAATTAGCAGCGCGTATATGCGCCCGACTAGCGGACTGCTGCCGGCTTCCTGAAACATGCGCGCCATCTTCTCGGTCAACTTGGCCAGAAAGCTGTCGAACTCAGCGCTGCCCATTTCACACTCCCCCATCACGCTACGTTAAAATTGTTAATAAAGACGTTAACGATATAATGGTAAACGTACCAGCCCTTCCCGTCAATTGCTGCAACCGATTGCAGTTATGAAACTTTTCTAAAGAAAGTCTAAAAAATTCCGAAGGCCGCGCCGCGCATGACAAAAAACCGGCCCCCTCCCGGGAACCGGCTCCTTCGACGGAAGGACGATCTTATTCGTCCTTCTTGTCGTCTTTTTTCTCTTTGTCAAAATCGAGCTTGGACGCGTTCAACGATTCGGATTGCGTATGAATGTTGACCTTCGGCTCGTCTTCCTTCGCGGACGGCGCACTGTCGGCGGAAGGATCGGAAATCGCGCCTTTTTCGAGCAGCTCGATAATTTGATCTTTGTCCAACGTCTCGCGCTGGAGCAAAGCGTTCGCGACGAGATGCACCTGCTCGGTATGCTTCTGCAAAATTTCCTTCGCCCGCTCGTAGCAGGATCGGATAATGTGCTGCATTTCCTTGTCGATCTCGTAAGCGATCGCGTCGCTGTAGTTCTGATCGTGGCCGATATCCCGGCCGAGGAACACTTGGCCTTGGGAATTGCCGAATTGCATCGGCCCGAGCTTCTCGCTCATCCCGTATTCGACGATCATGCTGCGCGCAAGCGACGTCGCTTTTTTGAAATCGTCGTAGGCGCCCGTACCGATTTCGCCGATGAACAGCTCCTCGGCGACGCGTCCGCCGAGCAGGCCGGTAATCCGGTCGAGCAGCTCGGATTTGGTCGCAAGCAAGCGGTCCTCGCCTTCCTTCGGAATGCTGAGCACGTACCCGCCGGCGCGTCCGCGCGGGATGATCGTTACTTTATGCACGACGTCCGCATGGCGCTCGTAATACCCGATAATCGCATGGCCCGCTTCGTGATACGCGATCGTACGCTTCTCGCGCTCGCTGATGACGCGGCTTTTCTTCTGCACGCCGACGATGACGCGGTCGAACGCTTCTTCCACTTCTTCCATGGAAATATCTTTGCGGCTGCGTCGCGCCGCGATCAAGGCGGCTTCGTTCAGCAAGTTTTCCAGATCGGCTCCGCTGAAGCCCGTCGTATACCGCGCGAGCGAGTCGAGCTTGACGTCTTTGTTCAACGGCTTGTTGCGGGAATGCACTTTCAAAACGGCCTCGCGGCCTTTGACGTCCGGACGGTCTACCGTAATTTGCCGGTCGAAACGTCCCGGACGAAGCAGCGCGGGGTCCAAAATGTCCGCCCGGTTCGTAGCGGCCACGATAATGATGCCCTCGTTGGCACCGAAGCCGTCCATCTCGACGAGCAACTGGTTGAGCGTCTGCTCGCGCTCGTCGTGACCGCCGCCCAAGCCGGCGCCGCGCTGGCGGCCGACCGCGTCGATCTCGTCGATGAAGATGATACACGGCGAATTTTTCTTCGCGTTCTCGAACAGGTCGCGTACGCGAGACGCGCCGACCCCGACGAACATCTCGACGAAGTCCGAGCCGCTGATGCTGAAGAACGGCACGCCCGCTTCGCCGGCGACCGCTCTGGCGAGCAGCGTCTTACCGGTACCCGGAGGGCCTACGAGCAGCACGCCCTTCGGAATACGGGCGCCGAGCGCGGCGAACTTCCGCGGATCTTTCAGGAACTCGACGACCTCGACAAGCTCCTGCTTCTCCTCGTCGGCACCGGCCACGTCGTCGAACGTGACCCGTTTCTTTTCTTCATTATATAGGCGGGCGCGGCTCTTGCCGAAGTTCATCACCTTGCCGCCGCCGCCTTGCGCTTGGTTGAGCAGGAAGAAGAACAGGATGAAGATGATGACGAACGGAATGATCGACGTCAGGAACGTGATCCAAACGTTGTCCCCATCCATCTTCTGGTGGACTTCCTTCGTAATGTTGCTTTGCTCGAGCAGCTCGATAACGCGCGGATCGAAAGGAGCATGGGTTTCAAAGAGCAGCTTGTCTGTGCCGGATTGCTTCAATTTCCCCCGGATCAGATATGTATAGCCGTCAAATTTAACCTCTACTTCTTCGATGTTGTTATTTTTCAATTCCTCGCGGAATTTCGTGTACGTAATGGTCTGCTTCGTATCATTTTGGCTGCTGATGAAATGTACGATCCCGACCGTAACTAAAAATATGAGCAAATAAAAACCGGTATTGCGGATGATCCGATTCATCCCCTACCTCCTCTCGGGCGACACGCGTAACTTATTGTACCACAGCACGTCTTACCATCTCAATATTACGCGCATGCGGCCTACGGCTTCGTATAAATCTCCGGCTTCAAGATGCCGATGAACGGCAAATTGCGGTACTTCTCCGCGTAGTCCAGCCCGTACCCTACGATAAACTCGTCGGGCAGCGTAAACCCTTTGTAATCCGGCTCCAGCTCGACCGATCTTCCGGACGGCTTGTCGAACAGCGTTACGATCGACACGGACAAGGCGTTGCGCCGCTCCAGCACGTCGATCAAGTAGCTGAGCGTCAGCCCGCTGTCGATGATATCCTCGACGATCAGCACGTTGCGCCCTTCCACCGACACGTCCAAATCTTTGATAATTTTGACTACGCCGGACGATTTCGTCGATTGTCCGTAGCTGGAAACCGCCATAAAATCGATTTCGAGCGGAATCGTAATCCGTTTGACCAAATCCGCCATAAAGACGAATGCGCCCTTCAGCACGCAGATGACGAGCGGGTTGCGGCCTTCGTAATCGCGGCTGATCGTCTCCCCGAGCTCCGCTACCTTGTGCTGGATCTGCTCTTCGCTGAACAGAACGTTCTGAATGTCGTTAAGCAACCATGGACCCTCCTACTTTATACTATGAAAGCATGAACTTCCGCATTCTCCGCGAGGAACATGCTTATCCTTCGAAGGAGCGGACCTTCATGGCCAATACCCGTGTTGTCGTTTCGGATACGGGTGCATGGGCGGATCGGCGCACCCCCGGAATCCACAGGATGCGGCCCGCCGCATCCAGTACGAGAGGGATGCGTTGTCTTGCCGCAGGCGGCAGTTTTTCGTCAACGAACATATCTTTTACTTTTTTCGTCCCCTTTAAACCGAACGGATTCATGCGGTCTCCGGGCTGCCGGCTGCGGACGGACAGCGGGTACGGCACCCGGTCGTAATCGAAGTAAGCTTCGTCGCGGCTTCCGTTCCGGTCCGCGAGCAGTCGCGCCGCCGACGCCCCGTCCGTTTCGAGCAGCGAGCATTCGAGCGTCAAGCCCGCCTCGGGAAGGCGAAGCCGGGCGTCGGGCCGCGTAATGGCGTAGGCGTACGGCTCGGGATCGGGTAACGCTTGCACGAACCGGACGGTGCCGTATTCGCGGACGAGCTTGACCTTGTCGTGCAAATCGAGCGTCAGCGCTTCCCTCCGTTCCCGGACGATCACCGAGCGTGCCGATTCGATACGAGCGAAGTCGGACAAGTCGGCTTCCGAAAAAACATAATTTAATATTAGTTTAATCAAACGCCTTTGTAAAGCAATGGGAAGAACGGCAAACGAAGCGGATTCCAAGACGCATTCCGTTCCGTCTCCGGCATGCCGGACCGAGACGATCTCCGCGAACGTTCGGCGCGTCTCCGCCTCCATCCACTCGTCCTCCGCTCTGGCGATTTCCGCAAGCCGGTTCAGCGATTCCGGCAGCCTGTCGCTGTATTGACGCAGAAACGGAATGACGTCGAGCCTGATTTCGTTGCGGAAATATTTGCGGCTCTCGTTGCTGCTGTCCCGGCATACGGGCAGCCCGTAGTCGGCGCAATGGCATTCGATCTCCGATTTGTATATACGTAACAAAGGACGAATTAGTTCCAAATTTTTTTCGGCCCGAACGATCGGCATGCCGGCAAGGCCCGAAGGGCCGGATCCGCGCAGCAGCCGCATCAGCACCGTCTCCGCCTGATCGTCGGCGTGATGCGCCAGTGCGATCTTCTTCGCGCCGTGGCGGCCGGCGGCTTCGCGCAAAAAGGCGTACCGCTTCTCCCTGGCGGCCGCCTGCGGGTTCATTCCCGTCCGTGCGATATAGTCCGGGACGTCGATCGACGCCATTTCGCAAGGTACGCCCAGCTCCTCGGCGAAGGCGGCTACGATATCCGCCTCGCGGTCCGACTCGGCTCCGCGGAACCGGTGATTGACGTGAGCGGCGACAAGCCCGATCCGCAATCGCTCCCGCAATGAAAAAAGAACGTGCAGCAGCGCCATCGAATCGGGCCCGCCCGAAACCGCCACGACGATCCGGTCTCCCGCTTGTACGAGACGCTCGTCCCGAATCGTCTTTTCCACTCGTTTCAGCAGTTCCATAGCCCGACACCTTTCTTGGCATGCGCACGTTCGGATAGGGGTTACCCTTTTATCAAATACAAGTAAAGCGTTGATGCGAACAGCCCGATCGACGCGACAAAAGCGGTCTTGATCCAGAGCGCCGACACGACCGGCCGCGGATAGCCGGCAGCCCCGTGCTTCTCCATCGCCCGCTTCCATTCGGCGACGGCCTCGGCCGAATCCGCGTATCGCCCGGCGATCGCCTTCTTGAGCACGTCGGCCACCGCCCGGCAGCTCGGGCTTTCGCCGATCAGCTTCAGCAGCTCGTCCGGCCCGCGGTTTTGGGGAAGCGTCTTCGCCAGCTCCTGAAGCTTTTTCCCCATTCCGCTCAGCTGAAGACAAACAATCGCGAACCCGAACAAGTCGTATCCGTCGTCCGCACGCCTTTCTCCCGCGTTCCAATATCCTCGATCGTACAGCTCCGTAAACTGCTTGACCGAACGGCCTTTCGCGGTGACGCCGCCGTAATCGACCAGCTCCACTTCTCCGTACCCGGAAACAAGCACGTTATCCGTCTTCAAATCGCCGAATACGTAGCCTTGCCGGTGCAGCGCATGAAGCTTGCGCAGCAGATTCAGCCCGATCAGGAAAAACCAATCGGAGCCGTTCTTCCTTATATAATGCTCCGGAGTCGCCCCCCGGACGTAGGTCATGACGTAGAACGGATAAACGGAGCCGTTCAGCTCGACGTCGTCCGCATCGCGCAAAAACGGGCTCGGCGACTTCTTGTCCAACTCGCGCAGAACGTTCACTTCCATCTGCAGATCGAGCGCATCGAAGCCGAACTTCAGCGCATACGATTGTTTGCCCGATTGGACGAGAAACACTTTGCCGTTCGCTCCTTCTCCGAGAAGCCTTTCGATCCGATACGACCGTTTGTTCCACTTGCCGGTCACGACAAGCCCCTCGGTCAAAACCGCCTTAGACGATGTAGTCACTCCAAATCCCATCCCCGCTGCTCGTCCTGGAGGTTCGGCCGGTATCCCGCCATGCGCCGGGAGCTTCCGTCGCTTCCTCCGGCATCGCGGTGCCCAGCACATGCCCGGCCGCCTTCATAATGGCGGGTCCCGTGGGCGTTGTCCCCTTCATGTTTAATTTATAGAACAAATCACCCGCTTTTGCAAGATCGGACGTCCACCCCGCCAGCACGTCCGCTTCCGTATTTCCGGGGAAATGAAGCACGGACATCTCGCTCTTCCCTTTGCGCGCCCGCAAGCTTGCCAGCAAATCGCGGCACGCCTCCCCGACCGCGCGCAGCTTCGGCCGCATGCTGGCGCTCGTATCGATCAGCAGGGCGACTCGAAGCGGCGCCGTCTCGCTCAGCTCGTCGATGACCCGCACGACCGGTCCCCTCCGGTCCGGCGACAGCTTTTCAAGCGCGGCCGTCGGCCCGATCAGCTGGCGAAGCTCGTGCTGCACCGCCTGCTGAATCGTTTGCACGACCGTCTTCCGCGTCATCATCTGGACCGTTTCGGTCAGGGCGCCCGGCGCAACGATCCGGCTCATCCCCCCGCCGGCCCGCGCGATCTCGGCGATCTCCGTCGCCCCCCGCTCGCCCAGCTCGCCGTCGTCCACGACGCCGACGACGTTGACGACGATCCCTTCCCGCCGGGCATGCGCCGCCGCCACGACCGGGCTCAGTCCGACGTTGGAGCAGCCGTCGGTAATGAGCAAAATTTGTTTCATTCGGCATCCCTCTCCTCTTCGCGCACTCTATTCTATAATCTAGTATTTCCGCGAAGATAGAGCCCAATACCCGCGTCGAGCGGGAAATCGTCGGGAAACCGAATGACGGCGAAAAAAAAGCTTCCCGATGCGGGAAGCTTGAGGGGAAAACGAAATCAGCTGACCGTCTTCGGCCGTTCCACCCGGGCGAGACCCGGCCAGCGGAACGTGGCCCATTCCGGCTTGTACTTCTCGATTCGGGCGACGACGACGGTCATATCGTCCATAATTTCGCCCTGATGATACCGCACGATCGTCTCCAATAAGCAATCCGCGAACGATTGCGGCTCCTCCGCATCGATGCCTTGGATGATCCGCTTCATCCACAGCTCCTTGTTGACGGCCGGACCCGGCGCATCGAAGATGCCGTCGGTCATCATGATCAGAACGTCGCCCGGCAGCAGCTGCATCGCGACGAGATCGACGTCGATATCCTGGATAATGCCGATCGGCAAATTGTTCGCCGAAATTTGGATCACTTCCGAGCCTCGCTTAATGTAGCTTGGCGTCGAGCCGATTTTCATAAACGTCGTCTTCGCGCTGTACAGGTCGATCAGCGCGACGTCGACCGTCGCGAACATCTCGTCGGACGAGCGGAGCATAAGCACCGAATTGACCGACTTGATCGCGAGCTTCTCGTCCATACCCGACTGCAGCAGCTGCTGCAGGATGGACAGCGCCGCGCTGCTCTCGGCCCGCGCCCGCTCCCCGTTCCCCATCCCGTCGCTGATCGCCACCGCGAACTTGCCGTTGCCGAGCTCGACCGTGCTGAAGCTGTCGCCCGACAGCAGATCGCCGCCTTTGGCCGCCCCGGCGACGCCTGTCTCGACCTCAAACTCCTTCGCGGAGCAGAACAGCACGGTCGCGTAGCCGTCGCCCCGGCTCGATATTTCCTCGCTGCGTACCGCGATATTTTCGCCCAGGATGTCGGACAGGAGCGGAGCGATAATTTTGCGGCACTCGTCGAACCCTTTCGTATATTGGTGGATGATTTCGATCTCGACGTTGCCTTCCTCCAGGCTGACGATATCGATGCTGTGGATCGACAGCCCGAGGTCTTCGAGCGCGCCGCGGATTTGCTCCTCCTGCAGGAACAGCTCGTGGCCCTCCCGCTTGATCTCCTTCGCCAAATCCTCCATCACCTGCGAGACGCCCGTCAGCTGCTCCGCCACGAGCTGGCGGCTCTCGTGAATTTGCCGTTTCCAATGCAAATCGTGCTTGTACAACGCATACTCCCGCTTCATGACGTCCAGCACCTGATCGGTGCGAACGCAAACCTGGCGCCATTCCGACGGGATGTCCTTCTTCCCGATCGTCTCGCGGGCGTCGATTTCGCTCATCATGTCCGTCATATATTTGTAAGTTTGATAAAATTTATCGTCCCAGCATTGCTTGCGCTTCCAGCACGTGGCGCACGTCTTCTGGGCGACCGAGTTCATAAAGTGGCCGACCTCCTGCTCCTTCGCCTCCGTCTCATCCACGTGCGTCAGCTGTTTGAAGCTGCGGGAGAGCTGGCGGAACACCTCCGAGAACTGTTCGACGCGACCGGCCGTTATATCCCGCACCCGCTTCGCATAGTCGTGCTGCGACTTCAAATTTTCCTGCGTGCCCGGCACGTACTTCGCGATCGTCTGAATGACCCCGCGCGGCGTCAGCATGAACAGGATCACCGCGGCGACCGATTCCCACGTCGAGCTCATCACTTCCGTCTGGCTGCCGATATAGATGGACAAAATCGACGAGCCGAGCAGCATGCCGAACGCCACGGCCATCCGGTTCGCTTCCTTCAGCAGCCCGGCCAGCATGCCCGAGAAGGCGAGGAGACTCATCTGGTAAATGGCGTTCACATTGGCCAGGCTCAGGATCAACCCGGTGATAACCCCGACCGAAGCGCCCATCGGTGCGCCTCCGACCAAGGCGAACAGCAAGATCAGATACCGCGACAGCACATGCTCCACCGATACCGATTGGATGACCCACCCGACGGTGCCGGTCATGACCGAGGCGAGCAATATAATGAGGCAAATGATTTCTTCGTTCTTGAGGTGATAATTTTTGCGCGTCAGCGTAAACACCGGAATCGCCTGGATGAAGATGAGCGTCAGCACGAAGCTGAGCGCGGCTTCGACGGCCGTCAGCATGAGCGTATACCAGGTCAAATCGGAGGCGACGATGTACCCGAACAGTTGAACCGAGAACGCGGAAGCGAATACGATCAGCGGCGCGTACGACAGCTCCGAATGCTCGTACTTCTCCAGCCCTTTCTGAACCAGGAGGAAGACGATCATCTCCGTCACGATGTACCCCGTCTTCAATTCGAAGGCGAACAAGCTGCCGACGACGAGCGCCAAGCCGACCCAGCGCGTCAAATCTTTGCGCACGAAGTAGACGACGGCGAAGTACGCGATCGCGAACGGCGCCAGCTGCTCCAGAATCATCGCCCTTCCGAGCAAAAAGGCCATGGCTACGAGCAGAAACGCCCACTTCTTGGCGATCACCGACTGGACGAACCGGTTTTCCATCAGCGTCCGTTTGCCGCCGGCTTTCGCCCTCTGCATCACGCCGCCCAGCGGCGAAGATTTCAGGTTGAGCACATTCCATTTTTGCATAAAAGAGGAACACCACCTTGAATCGTTTCGTGTTCCCTATTATAAAAACAATCTAGTATAAAGTTTGTCACAATGAGTTGATAGAGCCGAATAATTTTCCGACAAAAACGGCCGACCCGCGCGTTCGCTTCGAGCCGTTGGCCCGTCTGTGATCCGACCGTTTTCTGAAAACGTCCCCGGCGCTTCTCTTGTCTATTATTCGGGGCGGCGCCCGCCGATTCGTCCGCCGAACGGGTAAAACAGTGTCGATTCGCAACCGTTGCGGGCTTGTCCGACAAAAGCATACATGCCGCCCGGCAAAATACGAAAAAAGCCCCGCGCACGCCGGAACGTGTCGGAGCTTTTGTTCGTTGATCATCGATAGCGGCGAAGGGGATCGAACCCCCGACCTCACGGGTATGAACCGTACGCTCTAGCCAGCTGAGCTACGCCGCCATAACAATATGTTAGTATATACAAGATCGCCCCGTTTGTCAAATGCCGCTTGTACCCAGGGGCGACGCTTGCCGGCTAAACCAAAAACGCCGACGTCCTGACGGACGATCGGCGTAACGCTTTTCCATACGGATTCGGTGCGGGCCGACCGTTCCGGTTATACCCGGCGCGCGCCTCTTCCGCCCCGCTTGCCTTCTGTGTTTTTTTTCAAAGAGGAGATCCGTTCCTCGCTGTCCTTCAAAAAACGCGACATCTTGTCCTCGAACGTCATTCGATTGGCTGCAGGTTTAAAGGGGCGACCGCCGCGATCATTCCGGCCCCGGTCGTCGCGATCCCGATTGAAGCTGCGTTCCGGACGTTCCGGGCGTTGCTCGCCGGGAGGCTTGTCGACGGCTTGGCGAATGGACAGGCCGATTTTGCCGTCCTTGTCTACGTTAATGACCTTTACCAACACTTTGTCTTCGAGCTTGAGATGGTCGTTGACGTCCTTAACGTAGTTGTCGGCAATTTCGGAAATGTGAACAAGGCCGGTTACGCCTGCAGACAGTTCCACGAATGCCCCGAAATGAGTAATGCCTGTCACCTTGCCTTCCAACTTGGTGCCCACTTCAATTGCCATGAATAAAACGTTCCTCCCTAGAATATGTTGAAAATAATCTCTTATACCTATCCATACGCAATTATGGCCACTTTTGCGACGGTTCGGACGCAAAAATGTGCACCAACAGGCAGGCGATATGAAGATCGGATATGGAGATTATACAAGATCGGTCGCATGAAGGTCAATATGGGCCGTGGGCTTACGGTGATTTCGGGGTATAGAACAACGTTTCCCCGGGTCTGGAGTAATGGTATTCTTTCCTGATCTTTTGCAAAATATATTCCGGGTCGTTCAAGCGCTCGATCTCTTTCTTGTAATTCTCGTTCGATTGGATCGTCTCGATCCGCTTCTGCTCGAGCTCTTCCACTTGAGCCGCTTTGACGCCGAGACGCCCTTGCTGATTCCACAGGATGAGAGCCGCCCAAGTCAAGAAGCCGACCATCGCGAATGCGAGCAGCCGAACACGGCGTCTGGCGCCTCTATTCGATGTTTCCGGTGTCCCGGTCGTACTGGCTTCCCGCATGGCTTACCCGTATCCTCCCGCTCGATGTTTTATCCGTTTCGGCCGAACCACTTCCGGACGGCTTGTACCGACCGGACGCAAAAGCCGGTGAATCGTATCCACCAGTTCGGCGCCTTCACCCGCTTCCGCAGCGGCTTCCAGAGCGCTCGTCCCAATAACCGGAACGGATAAAGCAATTGTAGCACAATTTTGAAAAGGAATACAGAGAACGCCGCCAAAAATCCGAAGAGGACGATCACGAGCCGGTACAGCAGCACGATCGGCTTGATGACCGCCACCTCGATCGTACGGCGCCCGAACCGGATCAGCGCCAGAACGATGCGGATAACGAGGTGGACGAGCCGGATCGTCAGCTTGCTCGCGATGCGGAAGTACAGCCAGACGCCGAGAGCCAGTCCGATGAATACGTACAGGCGGACTTGTCCGTAGTTGCTGTAGAGCAGGGCGCGGAAGACGAAGAGAGTCGCGGCGATCCAGTAGACGGCGTCGAGCAGCGGAACGAGCCAACGGGGGGGCCGCAGCTGTCCGGACAAGACGCGATAGACGTCGAAAAGCGCTCCCATGAACGCGCCGCTGCCCGCCATTACCGACAACGTGAGAAACTGGACGTGGAGACTCACTTGAACAACTTCCCTAAGAAGCTTTTCGATTTCTCGTTCGCGTTCGCATCCAAATACGTCAGGCCGTGCACCAGCCCTTCGATCGCCACAAGCCCCTGCTCGAGGTTCAAGTTTTTGATATGTAAATTTTGTCCCTTGATGGCCAGGAACCCGCACTCCGTCTCGAGCAAAAACTCCTCGCTGTCGAAGCTTTCGACGTTAAGCACCCCCGACAGCTCGAGCAGCTTGCGGTTGAGCATCTTCACTTCCTGACGTTTCGTTTTGACCGGATCGATCATGGCATGTACCCCTCCCTCTACGACTAGATTATGGGAGGGCCGTCCGTTTTAGAACCCGTTCGAACGAAACAAAAAAAGACCGGCCGCATCGGCCGATCTCGCGCACCCGGACTATTCCGAATGCGTCTCTTCTTTAAGAATCGTATACATCTGATTCGCTTCTTCCTTCCGGGTCGTTTCGGCGATCCGCTCGACGCGTACGGTGACGCTCTTCTGACCGAACCGGATGACGAGCTCGTCTCCCGGCTTCACGGTGCTGCTCGCCTTCGCTTCCCTTCCGTTGATCCAGATTCGGCCCTGGTCGGATACGTCCTTCGCGACCGTACGCCGCTTGATCAATCTGGATACTTTCAGAAACTTGTCGAGACGCATTATTTTACGGCTTCTTTAAGCTTGTTGCCGGCTTTGAAAGCGGGAACCTTGGAAGCCGGGATTTTGATTTCTTGGCCCGTTTGCGGGTTGCGGCCCGTGCGGCCGGAGCGCGTGCGGGTTTCGAACGTGCCGAAGCCGATCAATTGTACTTTGCCGCCAGCGGACAAAGCGTCCGTTACTTCACCCAAGAAACCGTTCAATACGGATTCGACATCCTTTTTGGACAATCCGCTTTTAGCAGCGATGTTGTTTACGAGATCTGTCTTGTTCATCGTTTGATTCCTCCTAAAATGGTTGGCTTGAAGCTTTCTGTCGAAAGCTGGGTTCGCCGGGCTTTTAGCCTGTACGGTAGTATGTATTCTTTGTCAGCAAGGAAAATCCTTCTACGATCTCGCATTTTTCGAAAGTTTTTTTGCTTCCTGCCACAAAAGCTCCATCTCCGACAAGCCCGCTTGCTCGAACGATTTCCCCTGCTCGCGAAGCCGGTTCTCGATATGAGCGAACCGTTCGACGAATTTCCGGTTTGTCGAAGCGATCGCTTCTTCGGGATCAATCTTCATAAATCGAGCCAAATTGACAACAGCAAACAACAAATCGCCGAGCTCGTCCATCCGCTCGTCTTCGCCCGCCTCGCGAAGCTCGGCCAGCTCCTCCTCGATTTTGGCGAACACCTCGTCCTGCCGCTCCCAGTCGAAGCCGACCTGCGCCGCCTTCTTCTGCAGCTTGTACGCTTTCATGAGCCCCGGCAAATCGCGGGGGACGCCGGCCAGCACGGACTGCTTCTCCGGATCGACGCCTTTGCTTCGCTTCTCGTCGGCTTTCACCGCGTTCCAGTTGCGCAGCGCTTCGTCGGCGTCTTCCGCCCCCCGCTCCCCGAACACGTGCGGATGTCGGCGGACGAGCTTCTCGTTCAAGCCGGCGATGACGTCGTGTACGTCGAACGCGCCCGTCTCCGCCTCCATCTGGCTGTGCAGCATGATTTGCAGCAGCAAATCGCCGAGCTCCTCGCACATCGCGTCCGGATCGTCGTCGTCGATCGTCTCCAGCACTTCGTACGTTTCCTCGATCAAGTTTTTGCGGATGCTGGCGTGCGTCTGCTCCCGGTCCCACGGACAGCCTTCCGGGCTGCGCAAAATGTCGACGATCTCGCGAAGCCGCTCGAACGTGCGGTTGCGAACCGCGTCGTCCGTCGTGCTCGGCACCCAGACAAGCGACAAGTTGCCGTAGCCGTCCAACCGGTCGAGCTCGTACAACGGCACGCGCACGATCCGCTCCCGAGCGGCTACGCCGAGCTCGTGGCCGACGACGACTTCGTAATCGTCGGGATAGACGTTCATCAGGAACAGCTTCGCGTCGGACGCCGTATGCGTATCGTACACTTGCGCGATCAGCGCGTGCCTTCTCGGCTCCAGCCCGGCTCCGGCCGCCGGGAGATCGGTGGCGTCGAACAGCGCCACGCCTTCGATCGGGTCGAACCCGAATCGGGCGAACGCTTGGTCGAGGAAGCTTTCTCCTCCGACGACGGACAGCTCGAGCCCTTCCTGCGAACACCGTTCGCGCAGCAGCTTCGTCGTCGATTCCGCCACCATCGGATGACCCGGTACGGCATACACAATCGGTGATTCGCTTTCGCGCGCGAGGCGAAGCAGCTCGTCCACGATGGCGGCGTATACGCCACCGAACGTTCCGTGCGCTTCGTACAGGTGATCGAACGAACGGACGGAAACGCCGTTTCGCTTCAAATAGTCGACGACCGGATGGTTTTCGGTGCGTGCGTAGACGGTGCCGGCTTCCCGCAGCCGGTTCCAGACGCCGAGCGTCAGTTGGTTTTCGTCTCCGGAGCCGAGTCCGACGACGGTAAGGGTTGAGGGCATGTCGTTCCTCCTTGATGGGGTAAAATGCGCCATTTGCGCAAAGGCGGCAGCAGCTTGGCGCCCAGCTTCGGCACGGCGGCCAGCTCCTCGGCGCGGACGAGGCCGGCGCGGAACAGCAGAAGGGCGAAGGCGAGCGCGCCGGCGGCCACGGCGAGCAGTGCGGCGATCGTCTGCCGCAGCCGGTACGGCATGTCCGGGGCGACGACGATCGCCAGCCGATCGGCCGCGAACAGGACGGCCGCGGCCACGGCCGCCATCGCGAGCGTGCAGACGGCCGGCTTGACGCCGTATTCGCGCCAGCCGAGCCGCGCGAAGCCGTAGCGGCGAAGCCGGACGACGTTCAGCCCGGCGGCTGCGGCGTAGGCGGCTACGGCGGCGACCGCCGCCCCTTCGATGCCCCACAGCGGCATGAGCAGGAGGTTCAGCCCCACCTTGACCGCGGCCGCGACGAGCAGATGGACCGCCGTCGCCCGCTCCGCCCCGAGCCCTTGCAGCAGCGCGCTCGTCACGATCTGGACGACGCTGAAGACGGCGGTGAAGGCGAGTATCGTCATCGCTTCATATCCCGCCGGGCTGGCGAAAAACATGACGTTGAGCGGAATCGCCGCCACGGCCATCCCCGCCGACGCCGCCAAGCCGATCAGCCAGGCGATGCGGAGCGACGCCTCCGCGCTTCGGCGGACGCTCGCGAGCGTCCCTGTCGCTCGCGCGTGCGACAGGGCGGGGACGAGCGCGACCGACATCGACGACGCAACCATCGCCACCAGCTGTACGAGCGGCAAGCCGTGGTTGTACAGGCCGAACTGCGTCATCGCTCCCGCCTCGTCCAGCCCCGAGCGTACGAGCAGCCTCGGCATCGTGAACGTATCGGCCAGCGTCAGCATCGGCAGGACGATCGAGCCGAGGCAGATCGGCAGCGCGTAGCCGATGAACGCCCGGTAGCCGACGCCGCGATTCGCGCGCCGGGACGCTCCCGCGTCGGCCGCTGCGGAGGGCCGTCCGCCGCTGCGGCGGCGATGCGCGGCCCAGTAGCCGGCCATGACGAGCAGGCCGGCGAAGGCGCCCGCGGCCGAGCCGAACGTCGCGCCCGCCGCGATCGACGCGTCGGACGCCCCCGCCCGGACGAGCGCCACGAGCAGCGCCACCATGACCGCCACGCGAGCGAATTGCTCCGCCACCTGCGAGACCCCGGTCGGGATCATGTCGCCGAGCCCCTGAAAGTAGCCCCGCAGCGACGCCATCACGGGGACGAACAGCAGCGCGAACGACACGCTGCGCAGCGCCGCCTCCGTTTGCCGGTTGCCGATCCACGAGGCGATCGTCCCGGCTCCGAAGTAGAGCAGGCCGAAGCAGACGAGACCGGTGCCCACGGACAGCGCCAACGCCATCCTCAGCACACCCAGCGCCCCGTCGGGACGACCGTTTGCCCGCTCCTCGGCGACGAATCGGGAGACGGCGATCGGAAACCCGGCCGTCGCGACGAACATAATCAAAATATAGAGCGGATACACCGCGTTATAGATGCCGAAGACGTTGTCGCCGGCCACATTCTGCAGCGGTATTTTCTGCAGCGTGCCGAGCAGCTTGGAGACGACGGCGGCCGCGCCGAGCACGAGGGCGCCTTTCGCGATCGCTTTCCCCGGCCCCGGCGAACCTTTCGTATGGCCAGGCATGGCGCTCTCCTCCACGGACGCGTTTTGCTCCATTATACCGCATCGACGCGAAAAAAGCTTCGCCGGCGAGCTTGCGAAGCGTCGCCGGGAAGCCGGTAGCACCGTCCGAATCGTTATTGCTCCATTTGCTTGGCCAGAAAAGCGGCGGCGGTTTCCGCCATCTTTTGCTCCATCTGTCCCATCTTGACGGTTTCGTCCTTGCTGACCAAAATAACCGAGCCGATCGGGTCGCCGCCCGCCACGATCGGGGCGATGACGTACGCGCTGTACGTTTCGCTCAAATCTTTGCAAATTTCGTATTGCCCCGCATTCGTCTCGACGGTCGCCTTGCGGTTCTCCATGCAGGTTTCCACGATCGGGCCGATCGGCTTCTCCAAATATTCCTTCTTCGACCCTCCGGCGACGGCGATAACGGTATCCCGGTCGGAAATCATCGTAATGTGGTTCGTGCTTTCGTACAGCGATTCGGCATATTCTTTGGCGAAGTCCCCGAGCTCCCCGATGGGAGAATATTTTTTCAAAATCACTTCGCCGTCGCGATCGACGAATATTTCGAGCGGATCGCCTTCGCGAATCCGCAATGTGCGACGAATTTCTTTCGGTATGACGACCCTGCCCAAATCATCGATCCGACGAACAATTCCAGTTGCTTTCATGATTCTGGTTGCCTCACTTTCCAATGAAGTTTTAGATACGACTGGATGGTGATGCTGTATGCTGAAGTATCGGTTGGAACGTTTCAGAAAAGCCGGATTCGCTCATGGGCACGAACCGCCGCTTTCCGGACCAAGAAAAACCGCCGCCTGCCGCTGGCCGTTGAAACGCCTGACGGGGGCGTTACAGGGAAGGTTTTCTTTCTTTTAATGTCTGCCATTAGTATGTTACTGCTCCCAATTTCTTATGCAGGAGGGGAAGGAAGGGCGAAGCAAACGAAAAGACGCCCGGATGTCGGGCGTCCTCGCGATTATTTCGTTGTCGTGGCCGGCTGTTGCTGGGCCGGCTGCTGTTGATCGGTACCGGACGGCGCAGGCGTCGTCGTGCCCGTGCCCGTCCCCGTATTCGGCGTCGCAGGCGCCGGCGCCGGTTGAGGCAGCTTGGCCGTATCGATTTTCTCGATGAGACCGGGCAATTCTTTATCGATGAAATCCATCACTTGCGCTTCGGCCTGCTCGGACTTGATCTGGTCCTTCACTTCGTCCAGCGTCTTCGTCTTGCGCGCCTCGACTTTCATGATGTGGTAGCCGTACTCGGTTTCGACCGGTTCGCTGATCTGGCCGATCGGCAGCTCGATCGCCGCCTTTTTGAAGCCTTCCAGCCACTGGCCCACCTCGGCGTTCTCGTACTTGCCGCCGTTATTTTTGGAGCCGCCGTCGTCGGAATATTGCTTCGCCAGCTCGGCGAAGTCGCCGCCGGCGTCCAGCTTCTGCTTCACTTCCTTGGCGCGGGCCAACGCTTCTTCTTTCGTGCGGATCTCTTTCTCCTGGTTTTCATCCTTCAGCGAGACGAGAATGTGGCTCACGGTCGCGATCGTATACGCGTTCGCCTTCGCGTTCTCGTCGTATTTCGCCTTCACCTGATCGTCCGTCACTTTCTTCTCCGCATCGTTCAGCACGACGAGGCTTTGACGAACGTAATTTTTCAAGTCGTCTTGCGTAATGTTGACGGTTTTCAGCTGGGTATCGAGCGCGTTTTTGTCTCCGCCCTGTTGCTCGAAGTATTGCTTGATCTGATCGACCTGCTCGGTCGCCTTCGTCTCGGCGTCCTTCTTGGAGGGCTCGTCCGCTTTGGCGCCGAGCACCTTGAAGGCGATCAGCTGCTTCACCATATGCTCCTGGAACGAAGGGTCCGTCTCGAATTGGGCGTACATCGGGTTAAAAAACTTGATCGCGCCGACGAACTTGTCGTATTCCCCGCGCGTCACTTGTCCTCCCTCTTTGTACGTGGCGACGACGTCCGGATTGGACGTATCGGTCGCCGCTCCCGCATTGTTTTTATCTTTTCCGCATCCGGTCACGATCACGGACGCCACGACGAACGCCGCGATGGCCGCGGATGCCCGACGGGCGGTTTTGCTGCGGTTAATTGGCAACATGGCGCAACTCTCCTTTCGATTTCAAAGCCTCTTTGTATTGTACCAAAAACCGCTCCAGCATTTCGATGGAGGCTTCTGGCTTCAAGCCCTTGCATTTCATTTGGATGACGATTTGCGGTCCCGGTACGAGCTTGATCCGGCCTTCGAATTGAGAGGAAATGGCATGCAGCCGTTGACCGTCCAAATTGCCGTTTTCGCGCGGATGAATGGTGAGCTGAATATCCTCTCCCTTTTGGGAAATCGACTCGATGGAGTAGGCGGCGCCATATACCTTCAGCCGGGCTACCGCAAGCAGGTTCAACACCGCCGGAGGCAGGTTGCCGAACCGGTCCTCGATTTCCTCGTACAAATCTTTCGCTTCGTCGAGCGTCTTGATATTCGCCACTTTTTTGTAAATCTCGATCTTTTGCATACTATCATAAATATAGTCGGACGGTAAATAGGCGTCGAGCGTCAGATCGATCTGCGTGCCGGATGCAGCGGCCGGTTCCGGCTCCTCGCCGTGGATCTCGGCCTTGCGCTTCGCGATCTCCTCGGCCAGCATCTGCGAGTACAGATCGAAGCCGACCGACGCGATGAAGCCGTGCTGCTCGGCGCCGAGCAGGTTGCCCGCTCCGCGGATGGCCAAGTCGCGCATCGCGATCTTGAACCCGGAGCCGAGCTCCGTGAACTCCTTGATCGCCTGCAGCCGCTTCTCGGCCACCTCGGTCAGCACCTTGTCCCGCTGGTACGTGAAGTACGCGTAGGCGATCCGGTTCGACCGCCCGACCCGCCCGCGAAGCTGGTACAGCTGGGACAGGCCCATCTTGTCCGCGTCGTGGACGATCAGCGTATTGACGTTCGGGATGTCCACGCCCGTCTCGATAATGCTCGTGCTGACGAGGACGTCGTACTCGCCGTCCAGGAAGTCGAGAATCGTCCGTTCGAGCTCCTGCTCGGACATTTGCCCGTGGGCGACGCCGACCTTCGCGTCCGGCACGAGGAACGAAATTTGCTCGGCCATCTGGTTGATGCCCTGCACCCGGTTGTACAAATAGTACACTTGCCCGTTGCGCGCGAGCTCCCGTTCGATCGCTTCGCGGACGAGCGCATTGCTGTGCTCGACCACGTACGTCTGAACGGGAAACCGGTTTTCCGGCGGCGTCTCGATAACCGACAAGTCCCGGACGCCGAGCATCGACATATGCAGCGTCCGCGGAATCGGCGTCGCGGTCAGCGTCAGCACGTCGACGTTCGTCTTCAGCCGCTTCAGCTTCTCCTTGTGCGACACGCCGAACCGCTGTTCCTCGTCGACGATCAGCAGACCGAGATCCTTGAACACCATATCCGACGACAGCAGCCGGTGCGTCCCGATGACGATGTCGACGGTGCCCTGCTTGACGCCTTTGATCGTCTCCTTCTGCTCCTTCTGCGAGCGGAAGCGGCTCAGCACCTGGATGTTGATCGGATAATCGGCGAACCGTTCGCGGAACGTCTCGTAATGCTGCTGCGCCAGGATGGTCGTCGGGACGAGCACGGCGACCTGCTTGTTGTCGATCGCCGCCTTGAAGGCGGCCCGGACAGCCACCTCCGTCTTGCCGTAGCCGACGTCGCCGCACAGCAGCCGGTCCATCGGCTGCGGCTTCTCCATATCCTTCTTGATCTCTTCGATCGCGCGAAGCTGGTCCGGCGTCTCGTCGTAAGGGAACATCGCCTCGAACTCCTGCTGATACGACGTATCCTTGTTGAACGCGTATCCTTTCGTCGTCTGCCGCTCCGCATACAGCTTGACCAGGTCGTCGGCGATGTCCTGGACGGAGCTCCGCACCTTGCTCTTGACCCGCGTCCATTCCGCACCGCCGAGCTTATACACTTTCGGCTCCTTCTCTTCGGAGCCTACATATTTTTGGATCAGGTCGATCTGGTCGATCGGCACAGACAGCTTGTCGCCGCCGGCGTACATGATATGCATGTAGTCTTTATGAATGCCGCCGACCTCGAGCGTGCCGATGCCGACGTATTTGCCGATGCCGTGGTTGACGTGGACGACGTAGTCGCCGACCTTCAGCTCGCTGTAGCTTTTGATCCGTTCCGCGTTATCGATTTTTTTATCGATTTTGCGTACTTTTCGGTTTTTTTGCGTAAACATTTCGCCTTCGGTAATGACGACGAGATGAATCGACGGCAGCTCGAAGCCGGCCTGCAAATTGCCGTTCACGATCGCCGGCTCCTCGATCTCGTAGTCCGCCAAGACGCGCCGGACGCGCTCGACCCGCTCCTCGCCGTTCGCCAGCACGATGACGCGGGCGCCCGTCTTTTTCCATCGCTCCATCTCGGATTTGAGCACGTTCATTTGGCCGTGAAAATTTTGCATCGCGCGGCACATGAAGTTGACGATGTTTTGCGGCTGCGTCTGCGGTACCTGGCGCAAAAACAAAGAGACGTACAGCGTCGGAAACGCCGTCCGGTGCAAAGTGGATTCATAGCTTTTGGACAATGCGAGGCCGGGCAGCGACTTGCCCTCCCCGAGCAGGCTCGTCATCCATTCCGCTTCGTCGCGCTCAAGCTGCTTGGACGTCTCGAGAAGACGGCTCGGCTCGTCGACGATCAGCACCGCGTCCTTCGGGATGTAGTCCATAAGCGTCTGGCGCTCCGGGTAGAGCAGCCCGACATACTTGTACAGGCCGGCGAAAAACTGATGCTCGCGCATCCGCTCGATTTCGTGGCCGATCTCTTCCTTCAGCCGATCCTTGACGTGGCGGTCGGTCATTCTGGCCAGCTGCTCCTGCAGCAAATCGAAGGCGTGCTGGGTAGCGTTTTGGAAGCGTTTTCTTTCGGCGATGAGCTCCTGGCACGGCGTCACGACAACGGACGAAAGCTTGTCGACCGAACGCTGGTCCGCCACGTCGAAGCTGCGGATCGAATCGACCTCAACGTCGAACAGCTCGACCCGGTACGCCGTCTCGGACGTCAGCGGGAAAAAGTCGAGAATGCCGCCGCGCACGCTCATCTGGCCTTTCGCCTCGACCCGTTCCACCCGCTCGTAGCCGAGCTCCACCATGCGCTGCAGCACGCCGTCCAGATCGACGGTATCGCCCACGCGAATCGGGAACTTGGCCTCGCGGAAAACGGCGGCCGGGGGAAGCAGCTTGCGTACGCCGGCGAACGGAACGACAGCGACGCCCCGGAAGCCGTCCGCGAGACGGGTAAGCGCGTCGATGCGCTGCGCCATCGTCTCGGGGCTGGCCACGGCCGCTTCCGTTACCATCAGCTCGTTGGCGGGATACAGCAGCACCTGATCCTCCGGCAAACATTCGAGCAAATCCTCCGTCATCTTCTGTGCGGAGAACATATTGTGCGTCACCAAAAAAACGGGACGGTTCAGCTTCTGGGCGAGCGCCGCGACGAACACTTGCCGCGAGGAGCCGGCCAACCCGGATACGAGCTGCTCCCGCATGCCGGATTCGACGCCCGCGGCGATCGAGAGGAAGTCGCGATCCTCGGAAAAGGCACGGATCAATGATTGCAAAAGTAAACACTCCTTTATGCGAGCAAACCAAAAAGAAAGCCTTGGCGAAGGTGCCTAGGCCTTGTCGCATCCGTCGATCGGGGTTTCGGTAAATAACCAGTCCCGGCCGATCCGCCGATTATTGAAGCGGGCTCTCGACCAGAGTCAATTCCGGGTGCTCGTCAAGCGCTTTCCGGCAATAGTCGCACGTCAGCTTGACGACGACGTCGCCGCTCTGGTTATACGTAATTATATCGCTGCGTTCCTCGGGGGTCAAGAAATGGAATCCGAGCTGAAGCTCGTTCACCTGCGGATTGTCGATCTCGCCCAATGCCGTGGAACAATGCCGACAAACATACTTTACGGTCATATGTATACCTCCCCTGAAGGTCGTATGCGATTCGCGTTCGCTATACGGCGTTCAAGTTCTAGTATGAACACATTCGCGTAAAATTAAGCGTTCGAACGGAACGGATTTCGGCTCGGCCCCCGGTCTCGGCCCCGATCATGCGTTGAATTTGGCCATCGTCTTATTGAAATCGTGCTCCAGCGCGAACTCGAGCGCGTCCACCGACTTCTCCACGATATCGGGCAGCGTCTTCGCTTCTTCCTTCGTAAAGTCCGCCAGCACGTAATCCGCGATATTGAAGCCCGGCGCCGGACGCGATACCCCTACGCGAATCCGGTCGAACGTCTGCGTTCCCATGTGCTGGATGATCGACTTGATGCCGTTGTGGCCGCCGGCGCTGCCCTGGTACCGCAGCCGGATTTGACCGAACGGCGTATCGAGATCGTCGTAAACGACGACGCAGTCTTCGAGCGGCACCTTGTAAAAGTCCATGAACGCCCGCATCGATTCGCCCGACAAGTTCATGTACGTCATCGGCTTGATCAAGTACACCTTTTGCCCCTTGACGTGCCCTTCCCCGATTTGGGCCTTGAACTTGTTTTGGCCGATCGTTATTCCCCAGCGTTCGGCGGCGCGATCCAGCACCATAAAGCCTACGTTGTGGCGGTTGTTGCGGTAAGCGGCTCCGGGGTTGCCGAGACCGACGATCCATTTCATGTTCGTCTCACCGATTCCTCTCCGAAAAAAATCATTTCCTTCATGCAACGAAATGCCCTGCCTGATTGTCTATGTTAGCAAATCCGATTAAAGCGAGGGTGGATGTATGTATTCGAACGGCGATAAAATTTCGGAAGACCGTCATTTTCAAGATCATATCGAACATGAAGTTCCGGTGCAAATTTACTTGGATCAGCATCACCGTGATATCGGATACGTCGAACGCGTCACGCAATCGTTCATCAAAGTAAACAGCACGTACTACAACCGGAATTTATATACATTCGTTTCCAGGCCGGGTTATTGACGATCCGCAATCTTATGATAACAGAACATGCAAAGAGGGTTACGATTCCGTCCGGATCGTAACCCTTTCGTCTGCCGCCTCGGCGGGTCAGCTCTGGTCCGCGGTTTCCGCAGCCGGCTCGACGGCCTTCCCTGCGTTGTCGGCATTCGCCTCTTCGGCCATCGCTTCCGCTTCCTCCGAAGCCTTCTGCGGCACGAGTATCGTGGCAAGCACGGCGTTCTCGTCGGTCTTCAGCTCGATTTCCGGCGGTAGCCGCAAATCTTTCGCCAAGAAGCTTTCGCCGAGCTGCAGCCCGCTGATGTCGACGGCGATCGCGGTCGGCAGATGGTTCGGCAGACAGCGCACCTCGACCTCGTGCAGGACCGCCGTCAAGACGCCGCCTTCCTTCTGCGCCGGCGATTCCCCGGTAAATTCGAGGGCGACGGTCGTCCGGACCGGTTCGTCCATATTGATCTGATGAAAATCGATATGAAGCAGATGGCGCTGGATGCTGTCGCGCTGCATGCCGCTGATCATGACCGGATGTTTGCCGACCTCGGGGATATCCATCTCGATTATGGAGTGCGGATTGCGGCGCAGAACCGCCGCCAACTGCTTCTCGTCGATGACGATCGGGGTGCTCGGCACCTTTTTGCCGTATACGACGGCAGGCACCTTGCCGTGGTCCCTCATCTGCTTCAAGTCGGATTTGGTGACGCGATCGCTGCGGATTTCCGCCTTTAACAACGTGTCCATTCGAATACCTCCTGACCAAAATGGATGTCTTCTCTAACTTACCCATCTGGAGAAGGTTCGAAACGTCACGTCTTCGACTTGTTTTCCTTGGCCGCCTTGAACCGGCTGCGCAGCTTCTCGGCGTAGCCCGGCCCCTTGTTCGTTTGACGCTCGCGGGCGATCGCGACGTCGTTGTCCGGCACGTCCTGCGTAACCGTCGAGCCCGCTACGACATAAGCGCCTTGTCCGATCGTAATCGGAGCGATCAGGTTCACGTTGCTGCCGACGAACGCATCGTCGCCGATCACCGTCTTGTGCTTGTTGTACCCGTCGTAATTGACCGTAATTGCGCCGCAGCCGACGTTCACGTTCCGGCCGACGCTGGCGTCGCCGACATAGCTCAGATGCGACACCTTCGAGCCTTCGCCGATCGTCGCGTTCTTGATCTCGACGAAATCGCCGATCTTCACGTTCGCTTCCAGCTTCGCTCCCGGGCGCAGATAGGCGAAGGGCCCTACGGTCGTTCCGTCGCCGACCTCGGCTTCGGCCAGCACCGATTGCTTGATCTGAACCCCGTCCCCGATCGTCGAATCCGTAATGTCGCAGCCCGGTCCGATGACGCAGTCCGCACCGACAACCGTCCGGCCGCGCAGCGACGAGCCCGGATACAGCACCGTATCGGCCCCGATCCGCACGTCCTTTTCGATGTACGTGGCCGCCGGATCGATAAACGTGACGCCGTTCGCCATATGTTCGCGGTTAATCCGCTGGCGCATATATTTTTCCGCCTCCGACAAGGCGATCCGGTCGTTGACGCCGATCCATTCGGAAGCATCGGTCGTGCAGTAGCCGAGCACCTTCTCCCCTTGCCCCCGCAATATGCCGATTACGTCGGTAAAATAATATTCGTTCTGGGCGTTGTCGTTCGTCACTTGCGACAAAGCGGCGAACAGCTTCCGATTGTCGAAGACGTACGTGCCCGCATTGATTTCGTCGATCGCGTCCTGTTCGGGCGTGCAGTCTTTTTGCTCCACGATCTTCTCGACATGCCCTTGCCCGTTGCGGATGATGCGTCCGTAGCCTTGCGGCGACTCCAGCTTGGCGCTCATGAGCGTCGCCGCAGCGCCTTGCTCCCGGTGCAGCCGAATCATCGCCTCGATCGATTCGGGCCGGATAAGCGGCGTATCGCCGCAGATGACGACCGTAATGCCGTCCTCGCCCTCGAGCATCGGCGCCGCCATCAATACGGCATGGCCCGTGCCGAGCTGCTCCGCCTGGAGCGCGAATTCGGCCCGGTCTCCGACATACGATTGGACCGCTTCCGCGCCGTGACCGACGATGACGACTTTCCGGTCCGCCCGCACCGCGTCGAGCACGTCCAGCACATGGCCCACCATCGGCTTGCCGCATACCGGATGCAGCACCTTGTACAGCTTCGATTTCATCCGTTTGCCTTGCCCTGCGGCCAACACTACCCCCAAGACCCGCATTCGGTTCACCCTCCCCCCAAAACGTTCGCGAAAAGCTTGCTCGTACCGCAAGCGTCGTTGCCCTAATCGAATATATCGCAATTTCCGCCAAAAGAAAAGAGAGCCCGACCTAGGCCCTCTTTCGCATTTTTATTATCTCATGCTCCTTCTTCGATTACTTCTTCCTCGCTGGAAACCCGATCGTATTCGGCCAAAACAGCGGCTTGAATCTTTTCGCGAGTCGTGGAAGAAATCGGATGAGCAATATCCCGAAATTCTCCGTCCGGAGTCCGCTTGCTCGGCATCGCCACGAACATGCCATTGTTTCCGTCGATGACGCGAATGTCGTGAACGACAAATTCGTTGTCAATCGTAATGGAAGCAATCGCTTTCATTCTTCCCTCGGAGTTCACCCGGCGAAGACGCACATCAGTAATCTGCACTTGTGTTCACCACCTTTTTCACTTAGCAAGACTTGGTTTATACTTCCACATTTTTAAGCAAACTCCTCCTAGATTTTGCCGAAAAGTTCGGATTTTTTTTAAATTTATTTGCTATTTAAACTTTTTCGACAGTTTTCGTCGCGATCAATTCAATTTCGACAAGAACGTCTCTCGGCAAGCGGGCTACCTCGACGGTAGAGCGTGCCGGCTTATGGTCGCCGAAGTACGAAGCGTAGATTTGATTGACCGCCGCGAACTGGTTCATGTCCTTGATGAAGACGGTCGCTTTTACGACGTCGGCGAAGGTGGCGCCGGCCGCTTCCAGCACGGCGGACAAGTTACGGAATACTTGGTGCGTCTGCTCTTCGATGCCGCCCTCCACGATTTGGCCTTGCGCATCGAGCGGAATTTGCCCGGAGGTGAAGATGAGGTTGCCGAACGTTACCGCTTGCGAGTACGGGCCGATTGCGGCCGGCGCTTGGTTGGTCGATACGATTTGAATGGTCATGATCCGATTCTCCTTGTCCTTCCCCGCAGTCCGGCTGCGGGGATGCGTAGGTTTAATGGTCGTTGTAGGCAAGTCATTACGCGAAATACGTCCCCGGCAGCACGGAGATTTGCTTCGTCTTCGGATCGACGCTCGTCAGCTTGGCGATCGAGACGTAATCCTCGATCAGATGCTCGTCCACCTCGGCCGACTCGACGAATACGCCGACGCCTTGCACCGTGGCGTGAAACTCGCGCAGCAGATCGATCATGCCTTGGATCGTTCCGCCGGCCCGCATGAAGTCGTCGATGATCAGCACGTTCGATTGCTCCCTCAGCGCGCGGCGTCCGAGCGACATCGTCGAGATCCGTTTGGTGGAGCCGGAGACGTAGTTGATGCTCACGGCCGACCCTTCGGTGACGCGATTGTCGCGCCGCACGATGACGACGGGCAAGTTCAGGAACGAAGCCGTCGCATACGCGATCGGGATGCCTTTCGTCTCCACGGTCATGACGACGTCCAGCGGCTTGTTCGCGAATGCGGTGGCGAACATGCGTCCGACCTCGTTGACGAGATTCGGCTGGCCGAGCATGTCGCTCATGTATAAATAACCGCCCGGCAGCACCCGGTCGGGCTGCTCGAGCTGCTTCCGGATGTCTTCCAATATGCCGAGCGACGCGCTCTTCGATATGCGCGGCGTGAACTTCACGCCGCCGGCGGCGCCGGCGAGCGTATGAAGCTCGCCGAGCCCCTCTTCCTCGAACACTTCCTTGATGATAGCCAAATCTTCGCTGATCGACGATTTGGCGGATGCGTACCGTTCCGCGAATACGGTCAGCGGTATGAGCGAATGGGGGCGAAACAACAAATATTGCGTCATTTCCACCAATCGGGCACTACGTTTTAGCTTTTTCACGCGCCTCTCCCCCCACAACCGCAAAAATTCCGAATAATATACAGAAAATATATCATTTTCATCCGGGTTTTCGCAACCGCTTACGGAAGAAGCCGGACCGCGTACACGTCTTTGCAAAATCCGCGCAAGCCGTTATAAATGCGCGCAAGCTTCGATTGCTTCTGCACGAGGCCGAACACGGTCGGCCCGCTTCCCGACATCATGGCGCCGTCCGCCCCGAGCCGGAGCATGCATTCTTTGATCTGGCGCACTTCCGGATAATGCCGGATCGTAATATCCTCCAGCACGTTGCCCATCGCACCGCACATGTCGGCGAACCGCTTCTCCCGGATCGCCCGCAGCATGTCGGCCGTCGACGGATGGCGTTCGATCGCTCCGACGTTCAGACGGCCGTATATTTCCTGCGTCGAGACGTGGATCGGCGGCTTCGCCAAAATGACCCAGCATTGGGGGGGACCCTCGATGGGCTCCAGCACCTCTCCCCGCCCTCTGGCGACGGCCGTACCTCCCGTCACGCAGAACGGCACGTCGGACCCCAGCTCGGCGCCCAGCTTCTGCAGCTCCTCCGTCGGAATGTTCAGCTTCCACAGCCGATTCAGCCCGCGCAGGGCGGCGGCCGCGTCGCTGCTCCCGCCGGCGAGACCGGCGGCGACCGGAATCCGTTTATCCAAATGAATATAGACGCCGCTTGCGACGTCGTACCGTTCTTTGATCAGCTTCGCGGCCTGAAACGCCAAGTTTTTCTCGTCCAGCGGGATGTAGCCGGCTTGGCTCGATATAATGATCGTATCGCGCGGAAGCTCCTGCATTTCCAGACGGTCCGCCAGGTCGACCATCGTCATCACCATCTCGACCTCGTGGTAGCCGTCGTCCCGTTTGTGGAGCACGTCCAGCAGCAAATTGATTTTGGCCGGCGCCTTTTCGTATATTTTCATAACCCACCTTCTTTACCGAAGCGATAACTTTTCAATATTATATCAAACGCCAAAAAGAAAAGCTAAAGCAGAACGCCTGCTTTAGCTTTTCGGGACCATACGCGGCCGTTTTCGGGCACGCCTCGTGACGCTCTTAGCGACGGGGCGTCCGATTGGCCAACTGCTGCTCGGCGAGCTGGATGGCGCGCTTCACCATATTGCCGGCGTCCTTCGCGCGAATTCCGGCCCAGCCTTCCCGTTGAACCGTATCGTAGAACCCCAAATCTTTGGCGAGCTCGTCTTTGAACTGCTCGGACATGACACCGCGTCTACGGCGACCCATCCGCCTCGACCTCCTTTGACTGCGGGGTTATCCGTAGTATGTGAAAAAGGCGGCGAAACTTATGCGTTTCGCCGCCGTTGCAACGTAGTTTAATGCTGGATATAGGTGATTCGGACTTGTCCTTCGTCCTGGCAAACTGTCACTTCGACCGACTCGGTCAAAATGTCCGCGTAGCTGTAGGACACCCGTTTGAACGCATGCTGGTCTTGGTCCAGCTTGACGATAAAGACAGAAGGGTAGGTTTCTTCCAACACTCCGGAGCGTTCGATGGTCTTTCGTCGGCCCCCGTTTGCCCGCAACATGATCTTCTGCCCGACATGAGCTTCCAAACTGCGTTTGATTTCCAACAGCGCATTTTTTGCCATTGTCAACTACCACCTCTTTCCTTGTCTATTATAACTTATCCAGAGGTAGTATGTCAAATCAAGCTAAATATTATATCAGCCAACCAAACTTATTGTCAACGGCTTTATGATCGCGTTTTTCCGAATTATGCATCCAATTTTCTATATAATTTTCACAAAACGTTCAAACTTTATTCTTTTTTCGTTCGGTAAACAGGAAAAAACCCGGGTCGATTCGACCGTGTGGTCGAAAACGAACCCGGGCGCAAGCGCCGTTCAAGTCGATTGTGCCTTCAGCCTCGGCAGGCCGAGCCGGTAGCTGCCCCTCGTCTCCACGCCGCCGACACCGTCGAAGCCGCTGATCGTGTTGCGGATCACGTCGACGATGTTCACCGTCTCCTTGACGGACGTGTAGGCCGCCTTGATGGCGATGCAGGCCGGATCGAGCGCGTGGATAAGCACGCGTGCCGGCGAGCTCGCGAAGTTGGCTCCCGCCTGCAGCATCGCTTCGAAATGCGACTGGCACGCTCCCGCCACGACCGTCAGCGAATCGAGGTTGCGGTCGTACTGCCGGGCGATGCGAACCGCGTTCACGAAGTTATGCGAATTTTTGTAGCTGTTCAAGTTGTTGATGTCGCGGTCCTTCATGTGCTTCAGGATACCGTCGTGCCCCGTAATGACGACGATGTCAGGTTTGGTCTGGGGAAGCAGACGGTAAAGCGCCTGCGACATGTTCGGCTCCGTTACGAAAAAGCCCTCCGCCGGCACGCGGAACTCTCCGTACAACGACATGCTCTTGCGCAAATAGGTCGGGTCCCCGTCCAAATGAAGCACTTTGCCGGGCAGCTCGAAATAGGAATGAGGCGCCTTCTCCGCGCCGAGCTCCGTCTGCTGCTTCTCGCGCTGAAACAGCCGGAAGCGGGCAAGCTCGCGCAGCGACTCGCTCACCTTCAGTTGCGAATAATGCTGCTGCATCGGCCGCGAATCGCGCACCGGTAGCAAATCCGATACGGGCGAATCGGCCAGCAGCCGGAAGTCGACGCCCTTCAGCACCGCGCGCTTCGTCTCGATCGCATCAATTTTGAAAATGACGTCGCCGCCGTACGATTTCCGGACGACCAGTTCTCCTTGCTTCATACCACAATCGCCTCCCTCGTGTATCGTATGGGCGATCTGGGCGTTTGGTGAGGAGAAGTTTCGGAAAGCGTACTTCGAGCGGGCATACGTTCGAGCAAGGGTTCAAAAGACGGTCAGGCGTGCGTGCTGCGACGATAAGCCGCGATCGCGTTCGACAGCCGGGCGTATTCCTCCAGGCTGAGCGTCTCGCCGCGCCGGGACGGGTCGATGCCGCATTGGGCGAGCACCGATTCCATCGCCGGCTTCGCCGCCTTGCCGAATATCCCCGCCAGCAAATTGTTCGCGATCGTCTTCCGCCGCTGCGCGAAGCAAGCCTGCACCGTCTCGAAGAACAGCTTCTCGTCGTCCGTCTGCACGGGCGGAGCCTCTCGCCGCTTCAGCCGGATGACGGCGGAGTCGACGTTCGGCTGCGGGATGAATACGGTCGGCGGCACGATCGCCACGATCTCCGCCTCGCAGTAATACTGCACCGCGATGCTGAGGCTGCCGTATTCTTTGCCTCCCGGCTTGGCCGACATCCGTTCGGCGACCTCCCGCTGAATCATGACGACGATATATTCGAGCGGCAGCTTCTCCTCAAGCAGCTTCATGATGATCGGCGTCGTAACGTAATACGGCAAGTTCGCCACCACGCTCACGCTCGTGCAGCCGGCGAACCGTTCCCGCCACAGCTCCTGCAGGTCCAGCTTCAGCACGTCGCCGTTGACGACGGACGCGTTCGGATAGGGCGCCAGCGTCTCCTCCAGAATCGGCAGCAGCCGGCGGTCGATCTCGATCGCCACGACCGTCCCCGCCGCTTTGGCGAGCTGCTGCGTCAGCGCTCCGATGCCCGGCCCGATTTCCAGGGCGCCTTTGGACGGAGCGAGATTCGCCGCGGAGGCGATGTTGTGCAAAATATTGGCGTCGGTCAAAAAGTTTTGACCGAGACTTTTTTTCAGCGTAAAGCCGTGCCTCTCGATAATCTCCTTCGTCCTTCTCGGACTGGATACGTCGGAGGGGCGTACGTCGTTCATGGGCGATCTCCCTTTGTCCAGCGAGGCGTTCATCCGTTCGTACGCCGCGGCGAATTCTTCCCGCCCGATGCGGAACGTCCGGCACCTCTTGTAAAATTGTTTGCCGTTGCAGTAGCCGATGCCGAGCAGCTTGCCCATCTCGAGCCGCCGTGCCGCCGCCTGCGGGTGGACGAGAAGTCCCGCGGCCATCAAATCGTCCATCGTCACGCCGGCCCCGTCCTCCTCCGTGCCGGGCTCCACCTCCGTGCGCACGCTGCCCAGCGCCCGGACGATCGCCTCGTTCGACGCGTTCTCCACGCCGATATCTTCTTTGCGCGTCGCCTCCTCCTGCGTCAGGAACGCGTGCTTGCAGCCGGGTACGCGGGCCGAGATGATTTTGCGGATACGCTCGCCGGCATGGTCCGGGTCGGTGAAGATGATGACGCCCCGCCGCTCCTGCGCCAGCGCGATGCGCCGGATGACGTCCTCGCCGATCGCCGAGCCGCCGGTTTCGATCGTCTCGGCGTCCACCGCCCTGCGGATGGCGGCGGTATCGTCCCGCCCTTCGACGACGATAATTTCTCGAATCATGGCCCGCTTCCTTTCTTCCGTACGAACAAAAAGAAGAGGGGTCTCCTCTTCTTTCGGCAATCGATTCTCTTCTTCAATATACCCAAACCGGACAAAGGAATCAACTCGCGAGTCCCTGACGCGAGAAAGCCGTCAATTCGATACCGGCTTCTCCTTGCCGATAATGTACACCTTGTATCCCCGCTTCATGCCAAACCGCTTGGCGTAATCGGGATTGTCGAAATAAACGTCGATCACGTTGCCCTTGACGGCGCTTCCGGTATCTTCCGCCCGGCGCAAGCCGATCCCTTCGATATAGACCCACCAGCCCATCGGGATTACCTTCGGATCGACCGCGATCGTCCGGCCTTCGCTCACCTTCGTGCCGGAGGCCGTCAGCCCGTACTGCGGGTGCTCGCTCGTCTTGCCCGTGGACTCCGCATCGATGGAATACGCGGTCAGCGTGACGTTGTTCAAGATTTGCTTGTAGGCGAACGTGACGTTGCCTTTCGTCACTTCCTCGATATCCGGGGACGACGCCGACAAGACGACGACCGGATTTTTCGTGCCGAGCGCGACGATTTTGTTGACGCTCTCCTGCTCGACTTTCATATCGACGACGTTCTCGGCGACCAGCTGGCCGTCCTCGAACACTTTTTCCACTTTCTTGGCCAGCACGCCTTCCTTGCCTTCGGTCACGACCTGCTCCTTGCCCTTGAGCAAATTCGGGTCGTTCTTCTTGACCGTATCGAACGGGATCGGTTCGGTTTGGTCCTCCAGCACCTTTTGCACCCGCACGATTTGAATCGGCGTGTTCGCCGTCACGGCTTCGTCCGCCGCCGGCGTCAGCTTGTCGTTCTCGCCCACTTCGACGTTCAGATCGCGAAGCGTCTCGGCCACCGTCTTGCCGATCGTGTACAGCGTTTCCGACTTGCCGTCGGCGGTCAGCTGCACCGGAATCGCATGGTTGATGACGACTTGATCGCCGTCCTTCAGCTTCGCGTCCAGCGCGAGCGATACGCGGTCGTGCTCGTTTACGGCGATTTGCTGCTCTTCGAGGAGGGCGGACAGCGTCGACTGCCGCGTCTGGATTTGCTTCTCCTCCCCGTTGACGACCAACCCCACTTGCTTGTAAGACGTCCCATACATCAAAACTGCGAACATCGTTATCATTACGATCGAAAACAAAGCGCCAACGATAATCAAACGCAAGTTTTCATGCTTCCATCGCATTGCAAAGGACATGCTGGATGATCGCTTTACATGGGTTTCTCCGGTGTGAATAACGCCCACTTCTTCGGTCCTCCTTCATCAGCCCCGCCGCCTTGGTGTTACGCATGACTGGATTTGACGCGACCTGGTTTTTGGATTTTGATGATTCGTGCTGTGATGCCATCGCCAGTAGATCGTTCGGGCTAAATGTATGACGGAAATTGTCCGAATAGTCCGTGCAAAGGGTATTTTCGAAAAAGCCGAAAATAAAAGCCGCGGGAAGAGGGACTCTTCTCGCGGCGTAACGTTCAAATGCTCATCCCTAAACAAGGCGGCATCCATGCCCGACAATCGTACCTCTCTCTTCACGCTTACGAGGTTAGCTGACGGGTTCGGACGCGAGAGTCGCCCTATCCGCGCGGGAGCCCGTGAGCAAGCTCTGCGCGAAATTCACCCCAATAAACCGATTGGTTCCCCCGTTTTCCCTTACGGAAAACTCAGCGATGCGGAAATCGATGGCGGTATGCGGTTTTGAATCATTATGATCGTTATATTAAGCCCTTCTGAAAAACCTGTAAAGAGGACGAAAGGGCGGTATTTTCGCATATAAGCGAAAAATGTGTGATATTTCACTTTTTTAGTGCAACAAATCGCTGTTTTTCTTCGTTAGAACCTTTTATGTCCGCCGCATGATGCCGATTTCGAAAAAACGGCCCCCTTCGGGATGCTGTCCTTCGCCCAAAAATGGTATGATATTGGAGAAATCGGAGCCGAAATCGGAGGAAATGAATGGAACCCATTTTGGAAATCAACGGGATGTCCGGCGGGTATGTCTGGAACCGTCCGGTCGTTCGCGAGCTCTCGCTGTCGATCGATCCCGGCCAAATGGTCGGGCTGATCGGCTTGAACGGAGCGGGCAAAAGCACCACGATCAAACATATTCTAGGCCTGCTGACTCCTCAGCAGGGAGAAGTGCGGGTCGCCGGGCGAACCGTCTCGGACGAACCTTCGTCGTACCGCGGTTCGTTCGCCTACGTGCCCGAGGCGCCGGAGCTGTACGAGGAGCTGACGATCCGCGAGCATTTGCGGATGACGGCGATGGCGTACGGCCTGTCGCAGGAGCAATTCGAAAGCCGCGCCGCGACGCTCGCCGGGCAATTCGACATGACCGACAAGCTTGACGCCTTTCCGCAGACGCTGTCGAAAGGCATGCGCCAAAAAGTGATGATCATGAACGCCTTTCTCGTCGAGCCGCCGCTGTACGTCATCGACGAGCCGTTTCTCGGCCTCGATCCGCTCGGTATCCGGTCGCTGCTCGATTTGATGGTGGAGCGAAAGCGGAACGGCGCCGCCTTCCTGATCAGCTCGCACATTTTATCGACGCTCGAATCGTACTGCGATCGTTACGTCGTGCTGCACGGCGGGCGGATCGCCGCGAAGGGGACGCTCGCCGATTTGCGCCGGACGGCGGGCGCCGCTCCCGATGCATCGCTCGACGATCTGTTCTATTCGATCGTGAAGGGCAGGTCGACATGAACCCGGCCGTACGTCTATGGAAGGAACGACTCGGCGCGCATCTGAAGGTCGTTTCCCGGTATGCTTTCTATGCGGGACAGAGCGGCTTCTTCCTGTTCCTGTTCGCCGCCTTCATCACGACGTCGTACTTGTACGGCAAAGCGCTCGACCGGATCCCCGCGTCGTTTCCGTACGCGCTCGTCATCGCTTGCTGGCTGACGCCGTTCATGGCGGTCAGTCCGATCCGGACGCTGCTGCGGCAGGCGGACCTCGTCTTCCTGCTTCCGATGGAAGCTCGGATGGGCGGCTACTTTCGCCGTTCGATGCTGTACAGCTTCGCGACCCAATCGTTCGCGGCCGTTCTGGCCGTCGCCGCAGCCATGCCCCTGTACCGGCACGGCTACGGGGAGCGGGCGCTGCCGTTTCTTGTCGTATTGCTGTTCATCCTGGCACTGAAATTCGCCAATATGCTGGGCAATTGGACGGAAAGCGGCATGATCCGCGGAGGGCAGCGGCAGACGTTCCGGCTCGTCCGGTGGATCGCGGACGCGGCGATCATATATGCGCTGGCGTCCTTCGGCTTCATCGCCGGGGCCGTTCTGCTGCTTGCCTCGCTCGGCGCGTTCGCGCTCGGCGCCCGCTTTGTTCGCCGCGTACCGGTCAACTGGCCTTACTTGCGGATGAAGGAAGCCGCGCACCGAACGACGATGCTGCTGTTTTTCAACTGGTTCGTCGACGTGGACGATTTGCCGAATCGCGTCAAGCCGCGGAGGAGCCTTTCCAAGCTCGCCGACCTCGTTCCTTTTCGGCGCGAGAACGCTTTTCGCTACTTGTACGCGCTCACGCTGCTGCGATCGGAGCTGTTCGGCATCACGCTCCGCTTGACGCTACTGGCGCTGGCCATCCTGCTCGCCGTCGACAATCCGCTGCTGTACGCCGGCGTCTACGTTTTGTTCCAGACGGTAACCTGCGTGCAGCTGTCCGCGCTAGGCCGGTTTCACCGGTATTCCGTCTGGCCGGCGCTCTATCCGATCCCGGAGACGCTGCGGGCTTCTTCGGCTCCCCGCATCGCATCCGTCGCACAGCTGGTTCAGGCCGTCGTACTGGCGCTGCCGCTTTGCCGGCCCGGCGTATTCGAGCCGTGGTTGCTCGCGCTGCCGGCATTTGGCGCGGCGCTCGCTTACGCTGTGCGCCGCCGCGGACAATAGAACACCCCCGCCCGATTCGCGTTTCGGGCGGGGGTGTTGTCACGATTGCGGCGGCAGCCGGAACAACCGCGTCGCGTTGTCCGACGTAATCCGGGCGATCTCCTCCAGGGAGACGCCCTTGATTTCCGCCGCCGCTTCCGCGACGAGCCGCACGTAGCCGGTCTCGTTCCGCTTGCCGCGATGCGGGTGGGGCGTCAAGTAAGGCGCGTCGGTTTCGATCAGCAGACGGTCCATCGGCACTTGCGCAAGCACCTCTTTCGGCTGCTTCGCGTTTTTGAACGTAACCGGCCCGCCGAACGAGATGTAGAAGTTCAGGTCGAGGCACATCTTCGCCGTCTCCCAGCTCCCCGAGAAGCAATGCATGACGCCGCCGACCTCGTCCGCTTTTTCTTCTTTTAATAGCTGCACGACATCGTGATGCGCATCCCGGTTATGGATGACGATCGGCATCCCGAGCTTGCGCGCAAGCCGGATCTGCTCCCGGAACACCCGATGCTGCACGTCCTTCGGCGACGTATCCCAATAGTAATCGAGGCCGATCTCCCCGATCGCCACCACCTTCTCCTTCGCGCACAGTTCTTCGATCCAGTCGAGGTCGTCCGCCCTCATGTCGATCGCATCCTGCGGATGCCAACCAACCGCCGTGTAGATGAAATCGTACGTTTCCGTCAGCTCGATCGAGGTCGGGATCGTTTCCCGATTGAAGCCGATATTGATGATCCGGCTCACGCCGTTTTGCAGCGCCCGTTCGATCACTTCCCCGCGGTCCGCGTCGAATTGCCGCGCGTTCAAATGCGTATGCGTATCCGTAAGCACGTTCGTTCCTCCGTTATTCATTCGTTAGATTCGCCGGTCACGCCGAGCATCCGCCGGACGCCCGGCGAAAGCAGTCCCGCTTTCTCCTCTATCGGCTCGGCCGGGAAATATACATGATGCTTGCCCATATGAATGCCGCTGATGGAGCGGATGATGTCCGATCTTCGAGAGATTTCCACGAGCTCGTCCCGCTCGTTCAACAGCCAGATGGGCAAGCTTTCCTCCTCGTCCCCCGGGCGATAGACGTCGTACGGAAGGTCGGTCAGGAAGTCGATTTCCAAGTAATAGTCCGGATCGATGCCGACGGCGGCAAAGCTTTCCTTCAGCTCGCGCTCCCAAGCCTCGTCGATGACGTCAAGCGCCACGTATTTGAACAGCCGCCTATGCAAAAATCGCTCGCACAAGTCGGACAAGATCGGATCGCGCTCCTTGCTCCACTGCATGATCGTCATCTGCACGTACGATTCGTCAAGCGCCAAGTAATCGTCGATGCCGATGTCGTTTTCCAGCAGCCCGACGAGCGGCCCCATCAAAAATTGAAACGGATACCGGTCCCCATAAAGACGCTTCGCCCTTTCGAATATTTTACGGAGGACAATTTCCGAGCTTCGCGTGACGGGATGAAAGTATACCTGCCAATACATCTGGTAACGCGACATCAAATAGTCCTCGATCGCGTGCATGCCGCTTTCCTTGACGACCATATGGCCTTGATGCGGGCGTATGACGCGCAGTATGCGTTCCAAATCGAACGTGCCGTAATGAACGCCGGTGAAATAGGCGTCGCGGAGCAAATAATCCATCCGGTCCGCATCGAGCTGGCTCGAGATAAGGCTGACGACGATTTCTTTGTCGTACGACTTGCAGATGACGTCCGACACTTTCCGGGGCAAATCCGGATCCGCCTCGCGCAGCACCCGATTCACTTCGGTATCGCCCAGAACGAGCCTGCACGTCCATTCCTCGTGATGCGTGCCGAAGACGCGTTCGACCGAATGCGAGAACGGCCCGTGTCCGATATCGTGAAGCAGCGCCGCACAAAGGCAGAGCAGCCGCTCCTCGCTAGGCCAGTCCGCATATCCGTTTCGCTCGAACTGCGAAATGATCCGTCTGGCGACTTCATAGACGCCAAGCGAATGCGAGAACCGGCTGTGCTCGGCCCCGTGGAACGTCATGAACGAAGTGCCCAGCTGGCGGATGCGGCGCAGCCGTTGAAATTCTTTCGTATTGATCAGGTTCCAGATCGTCTCATCCTGTACGTAGATATACTTGTGCACCGGATCTTTGAACACTTTTTCTTCGCGCAGCAGTCGGGTCATGGTCCAGCCTCCCCAAGACGGTTATCCGTTATCCGTAGGACGAGTTTCGCTTGTTTCAAGTATATACCAACCGGGCCAAAACCACCTCATCTTTTGGATTAACACCTTTCGACAAAATGTCTCGGAAAACGGCTGTTTCTGTCGAGCGTTCTGGTGGCATTTGTCGAATTTTATTCTGATTCGACTTACAAATCGGACCTCGAAACCGCGGCTATTCCCATTGTTTACACGCCATGTTATGTTGACATGATTTTCAAGAAGTCTTGTACCACTGCGCATCTCGGGTTCTCCAAAAAAATTTGCGCACGCGAAATCAAGGCCCGTCAGGTTGACTATTATGGGAATGGTTGGTATGATGAGTTATGAAAACGATGTCGAATAATGACGAACTGAAATGAGAGGAGCACCACAAATGATGAAATCCACTGGTATTGTCCGAAAGGTTGACGAACTCGGGCGTGTCGTGATTCCGATAGAACTTCGCCGTACGCTGGGGATCGGGGAGAAGGACGCTCTCGAAATTTACGTGGACGGGGAACGGATCATGCTGAAGAAGTACGAGCCGGCGTGCATCTTCACGGGCAACGCCGACAACCTCGTCTATTTCAAAGGAAAAATGATCAGCAAAGAATGTTTGGCCGAGCTCGCAGAAATTTATAAATCTATGACAAATTGAAAGACAAAATCGAAATTATAGGTTATAATAGGAATATGAACATTGTTAATTCTAACCTTTTATATATCTCCTCTACAATCCCCACGCGTATGTGATGGCATCCGCATGGGGATCTTTTTTTGCCTATTTGCCGAGCAGCGCGTTATAGATGTCCCTCTTGCTCACGCCCCTGTCGGCTGCGGCCCGCTTCATCGCTTCCTTGCGGTCGCCGGTCTCCCGCTCATACCGTTCGACGTGCGCTTCCAACGGCAGCTCGGCCCACCAGGGGCCCGCCCCTTCCGCTTCGCCGCCGGCTCCGGCCGACTGAGCCGCAACCGCGCCGTTGCGGTCGACGACCAGGCAATATTCGCCGAGCGGCTCGTTCGCCTTCAGCCATTCGATGCAGTCGCCGACCGTGCCTCGCGCCACTTCCTCGTACCGTTTCGTCAGCTCGCGGACCATGGCGACGGACGCTTCCCCCCATGCTTCCCGGATCGCCTCGAGCGTCTTTGCGACCCGATGCGGAGACTCGTACAGCAAAATCGTCGCCGGCACGCGTCCGAGCCGGTCCAGCTGCTCGCGAAGCTTCTTTTTCTCCCGGGGGAGGAAGCCCGCGAACAAAAACCGCTCCGTCGGCAGCCCCGACACGACAAGCGCGGACAAGGCGGCGTTCGCTCCCGGCACCGGCACGACCGGCACTTCCGCCTCGACCGCGAGCCGTACGAGGTCGTAGCCCGGATCCGATATGGCGGGCATGCCCGCATCGCTGACGAGCGCGATCGACTGTCCGCTCTCGATCATCCGGATCAGCTCCGGACCGCTCGCCTGCTTGTTGTGCTCGTGATAACTGACGAGCCGGGTCGAAATGCCGAAATGCGTCAGCAGCTTGCGCGTCTGCCGCGTATCCTCCGCCGCGATGCAATCCGCTTCCTTTAATACGCGGACCGCCCGGTACGTCATGTCCTCCAGGTTGCCGATCGGCGTGGCGACCAAATAAAGCGTGCCTGTCCCTTCGCGCTGTTCGAAGCTTTTTTGAATCCGGATCGTCACGCCTCGTCTCCCCCTTGTCCTTCTTCCACAACGCCGCCCAATCGATCGGCGCGTCCGTAATAAACGTCAAGCAGCTCTTGGCAGTAACCGTTCTCCTCGTGCACGATTAGCGGCGGCAGCAGCCGCAGCTCCGGCTTCCCGTCCCGTATCGCCTCGATCAGCACGATATTCGCCTCTTCGCCGGCTCTCGGGTGAACGAAGCGAATCCGCTTCGGCTCGAGCCGGTGCTCGCGCATGCCGCACACGATCTCGATCAGGCGAGACGGTCTATGCACCATCGCGACCTTGCCGCCCGTCCGCACAAGACGGCTGCACGCCGCCAATACGTCGTCGAGCGTACAGTACAGCTCGTGCCGCGCCGCGGCGATATGGATATTGAGCTTATGATCCCCCGACCGGACGGGCAAATACGGCGGATTGACCGTGACCAGGTCGAACCGGCCGTAGCCGAGCGCGACGTGCGCTTCCTTCAAATCCGCCTGCAGCATGTGCAGACGGCTCTCCAAGCCGTTCATCCGCACGTTGCGCTCCGCCATGTCCGCGAGCCGCTCCTGAATTTCCACACCGACGATGTCGGCTTTCGTGCGGGTTGACAGAAGCAGCGGAATGACGCCGTTGCCGGTACATAGATCGGCGATGCGTCCGCGCGGCGGTACGCTGCAAAACCGGGCGAGCAGCACCGCATCCAGCGAGAAGCTGAACACGTCGTCGCTTTGAATAATGTGCATCTCGTGCGTAAGCAAGTCGTCCAGACGCTCGCCGGGACGCAACCAATCGTTCGGGTTCATCGGGCCTTTTATCTCCTTCGGGCAAGCTCAGGCAAAAAACCGTAGAGGGGCGGTCCGCTTCCGGCTCCGCTTCTCTACGGCTTGTATCGCTAGCTCCTATTTATTCAAAAACGAGAGGCAGAACAGGCAATCCTTCTCCGTGCGGAGATGCCCGTAATGAACGTTGCATATATGGAACCCTTCGTGATACAGCCGGGCCAAGTTGTCGTACCCTTCGCCGACGGAGGGCGTTTCCTTCGGCGGTTTGCCGCCATGCTCGTCGGTTGTCGTTTCCGCCGGCTCGGCGGCGGCCGACTCGCGCCGCAACAGCTTGCGCAGCTGTTGATTTTCGATGCTGAGTCGTTTGTTTTCTTCCAGCAGCTGGACGATTTCCTGCTTCAAGGAGCCGATATAGTGATGAAGGCCGCCCATCTGTTCTTCCAGATGGTGCATTTGCGTAAACAGATCCTTTTTTTCCACGTCTGCACCTCAGCGCCAATGATACTCCGAAGCGGCCGCGAGCGTTAGCGGAAAGCCGCTCCACCGCATCGGTCAGTCTTGCTCCACGACATCGTCGCAAGGCATGATTTCCACTTTGCCCGCATCGAACAATTGCACTTTCACCGTCCGGTTCTCCACGTTCAATCCGATCACCTTGCCGTTGCCCATCGACGTAATGACGATGCTGCCGACCTTCGGCATCTCCTGCTTGCCGCTTTCATACTGATCATGCTCGTATTTCAGGCAGCACATGAGACGGCCGCACAGTCCGGATATTTTCGTCGGATTGAGCGACAAATTTTGGTCCTTGGCCATCTTGATCGAGACGGGCTCGAAATCGCCCAAAAACGACGAACAGCACAGGATACGTCCGCACGGTCCGATACCGCCGAGCATTTTCGCTTCATCCCGTACGCCGATTTGCCGGAGCTCGATCCGGGTTCGGAAAATGCCGGCCAAATCTTTGACGAGCTCGCGGAAGTCGATGCGTCCTTCGGCCGTAAAATAAAAGATGATTTTGTTGCGGTCGAACGTATATTCCACGTCCACCAGCTTCATCTTGAGCTGATGCTCTCGGATTTTGTCCTGGCAAGTGACCATCGCGTTGCGTGCCGCTTGCTTGTTGTCGTCGACCAGCTTGGCGTCGGAATGGTCGGCGATGCGGATGACGCGCTTCAGCGGAAGGACAACGTCCGATTCGCCGACGGTCCGTTTGCCGATGACCACCTTGCCGTACTCGACGCCTCGCGCCGTCTCGACGATAACCGCATCTTCTTGTTGTATAGGAAGATCCGAAGGATCGAAATAATACACTTTGCCCGCTTTTTTGAAACGGACGCCTACGACACTGTACACTTGCTCCCCTCCTAAGGACGTTGCATGAGCAACGTTTACTTCGTAAGCGCTGAGCATTCCATATGAATGCTGAACTCGTAAGCATCCCGAACGTCGCATCCGCAAGTTATTACGTTAGCAACGCCGAGCTACTTCACCCCGATCAGAAACTGTTCCAGCACAAGCTGGGCGTTCGCATTGGAGCGGAGCCGCTTGCGCGCCTCCACCGCCCGTTCCATGCAGCGAACCCAGCCGTCGGCGTCCCGGGTGAACGCCTGCTTGGCCAGCCAGTCCGCCTGATCTATATAAACGATACTTGATTTTCTTCCGAACGATACATGAATCATGTCTTTGTACCACAACATAATCATATCGAACAGCGTGTCCAGATGGTCCGCCACTTCCGATTTCATCACCTTCTGCTGTACGGAGACGGCAAAAGGCTGCTTGGACGCCAAGTCCTTCATTAATTGTATCATCACGTTTCTTGTTTCTGCAAACCAATTTATTTGGATAAGCTTTCGCGCCGCCTCGAGTCCGGACGCGAGATGGACCGCGACATGCACAAGCTCCTCGGGCAAGCCCTCGGCCAAGAGCGGCGGTTTCATTTGCTCCGGCGGCAGCGGCAGGAACGGCACCCATTGGGCGCGGGATTGGATGGTGGGCAGCAGCGCCTGCCCGTTCTCCGTGATCAGGATGGCGATCGAGGGCGTTTGCGGCTCCTCCAAAAATTTTAGCAGGCTGTTCGCGGCTTGAACGGTCATCCGGTCCGCTTCGTTCAGCACGTATACTTTCGTGCCGCCGGAGGACGAACGGTAGGCGAACTGCTGCTGAAGCCCGCGGATTTGATCGATCTTGATGCTGGCGCCGTCCGGCTCCACCCAAGTGAGATCGGGATGGTTGCCATGGGCGAGCTTCCGGCATTCCAAGCATTCGCCGCACGCCTCGTCGACGTTCCGGCTGCAAAACAACGCCCCGACGAACGCCCGGGCGATTTCCTTGCGCCCGCTTCCGTGCGGGCCGGCGAATATATAGGCATGGGACAGCTTGTCCGCGCGCAGCCCGTTTTGCAGCAGCCGTTTGGCGCGTTCCTGTCCCGGTATCGATTGAAAGTTCATAGACTCCCTCTCCATGCGCTAGTAAAACAAATTGATCAGCAGCCCGCGAATTTCGCCGACTTTGCTCAGCAGATCGATCTTGCCTTCCTCGGTCTCCAGCATGTCGTCGGCCATTTCGATCAGGTGCCGATCAATTTCGTCCAGCAGCTTATACCGCTTTCCGCGGCCCCGGCGATCCCATCCGGTCGTATCCTTCAGCCCGATTCCTTTGCGAACCGTCTTCTCCAGAAACTGCTTGACGAGCAGCTTGTAAGCACGCAGCTCGCGGACCGTCATCGACTTGGTCAGCCGCTCGCCCTGGAGCTGGATTTGCTGCAGCATCCGGTTCAGCTGCTCGGCGTCCGTCTTGCCGTCCTGCTGGTTCATCATGTCCGAGAAGCTTTTCGGAGCGACCGGTGCGGAGGACGGACTATCGTTCAGTTGGATTTGCTTGCCGAATGGGCGCCAGCCGGGATTGATTTTCACGATGCGTTACCCTTCCTTATATAGGTTATGGCTTTAGAAATGCTCGAATCGCTCCACCGGAAGGACGAAAACCGCCGCGCCTCCCACTTGGACCTCGACCGGAAAAGGAATGTACGAATCCGTCGTCCCGCCCATCGGCGAAACCGGCGTGACGAGCTGCTCGCGTACTTTGCAGTTCGACTTGATCACGTGCAGCACTTCATGGATCCGCTCATCCTCGATCCCGATCATGAACGTGGTGTTGCCGGCTTTCAGAAATCCGCCCGTGCTCGCCAGCTTCGTGGCGCGAAAGCCTTCCTTGACGAGTGCGTTGGACAACCGATTGCTGTCCTTGTCTTGCACGACCGCGATTACCAGTTTCATGCGTCATCCCTCCTCAGGTTCGAATGGAGTGCACCATCGTATGAACAGTATACCATATTTCGGCAAGAAAACGTTTACAATGTGTATGGGTGCGTACATTTCAACGTAGCGCCATGTAGCGCTTCTTCTTATTATACACTATTCGGCTTCGGATTGTTCCCCTTCGCCGGCGCGAAGGCCGAGTCGTTTAACGAGAATCTCGGTCGACGCCCGCACGACGGCTTCCTCGGGCTGGTCCGCATCGACGCGTACGATCCGATCCGGGAACCGTTCGAGCAGAAGCCGGTAACCCGCCCGCACCTTCTCGTGAAACGCCAGCGCCTCGAGGTCGAGCCGGTTCACCTCGCGATCCCGGTTGGCGTGAATGCGCGCCAGCCCGACCTGCGGGGAGACGTCGAGGAACAGCGTCAAGTCCGGCATCGTGCCGTCGATCGCGAACCGGTTGATCGCGAACACTTCGTCGATACCGAGACCGCGCGCGTATCCTTGGTAAGCGAGGCTGCTGTCGACGAACCGGTCGCACAGCACCGCTTTTCCTTCCCGTAAGGCGGGGACGATTTTTTGCGCCAGATGCTGGCGGCGGGCGGCCGCATACAGCAGCGCCTCGGTTCGTCCGTCCATCTCGACGTTGCGGCGATCCAGGATCACCTCGCGAATTTGCTCCGCGATCGCGATGCCGCCGGGCTCCCGCGTGACGACGACTTCCAGGCCGTTGTTGCGCAATGCTTGTTCCATATGGCGGATCGCCGACGTTTTGCCCGCTCCTTCGCCGCCTTCCACCGTTATAAAGATTCCTTTGCTCCTCACGACCGTTCTCCTGTCCCCATCATCTCGAGCTTGCCTCTATATCATTCGATAGCGCCGCCGCTGTTTCCTGCTTGAGCCCTTTTAGACGAACACGCGTATCGTACGGAACCGGGGATCCGCGGCCCCTTGAAACCGCGCGCCCATTTCCGCCAAGTCGTTTATGTACCGGACCATCGTTCCCGTAATCCGCTCTCCCGGATATAAGACCGGGATGCCCGGCGGGTAAGGAACGACCATCTCCGCACATACGCATCCTGCAGATCCAAGCAGCGGCACTTCCGTCGATCGGCCTTGTTGGTCCATGCCGAACCGAACCGGCTCCGAAACCGGCGCCTCGTCGAACAAAAGCCGTTCGGACAAAGCTTCCATCGTCGGCCGGTTGGCCAAGCCGTGTACGGCCGCGATATCGTCCAACGCCCGTATAAGGCGATCGGCGTCCATCGGCTCGGAGGCCAGACTGAATACGAGAAGCGTATGACGCGAATCGGCCATTTCCGCCATCATGCCCCGGAGCTCCAGCTCGTCCCGCAGCGCGAACCCGTCAAGCGCGCCCGTCGCGTCGGACACCGCCACCTTGAACGGGTCTTTCGTCTCGTAAGCATCCGCCGGGGCCGCCGGGAGCGTCCGATACCAGGGCTTGTCCCGAACGTACGACTCGACTCGCTCTACCGTACGCAGCGCATCGTCCAGCCGCTCCGCCCCTTCCGTCTCCATCAGCAGCCGGCCGGCGTCCAGTGACGCCATAATCGGGTAGGACGGGCTGGAGCTTTGCAGCATCGACAGTCTTTGCCGCAGCAGTCCGCGATCGACCCGGCTTCCTTGGACATGCAGCATCGCGCCCATCGTCATCGACGTCAGCATTTTGTGGGTGGATTGGACGACCAGATCGGCACCTCCGCTTAGGGCGGAAGGAGGCAACGCCGGATGAAATCCGAAATGCGCCCCATGCGCTTCATCCACGATGAGCGGCTTGCCACGCGCATGTACCTTCTCCGCAATCGAGGCCAAATCGACGCCAAGTCCGTAATAGCTCGGATTCGTCAGCAGCACGCCCTTCGCCTCGGGATACATCGTCAAGGCGGTTTCGACGTCGGCCGTCCGCACCCCCGTCGAAAGTCCGCTTCTCCGGTCGAAGCGCGGAGTGAGGAATACGGCCTGCGCTCCGGCGAGCATGAGCCCGTGCAGCACCGATTTATGGACGTTCCGCTGCACGATCAGCGTATCGCCGCGACCGCACAGCGCCGTAATCGCCGCCAAATTGCCGACGGTGCTTCCGTTGACGAGGAAGTACGTCTCTTCCGCACCGAAGCATGAAGCCGCCAGCCGCTGTGCCTCCCGAATGGCACCTTCCGGGTGATGCAAATCGTCGAGCCCCGTAATCTCGGTCATATCGATCTCCATCATCTCGCGCAGGATGCCGGCTACGGGCGGCAGCCCTCTTCCTGATTTATGTCCGGGGACATGAAAGCTCGCCGTTCCCCTCTCTCTATGCCGCAGGAGCGCGTCCAACAACGGGGCATTATTCTTCGCCATTCGGCAATTCTCCTTCCGATCGGTCTTCTTTAACCATACCATACCGGAAAGGTTCGGGGAAAAGCAAAAAAGGCCTGATCCGCGAAGGAAGACCCGAGACCCGCTTCCGGTTTAAGTTCCGGAAAGCTAGGCATTCATTTTATACCAAATTTTGTTCATCTGATGAATGAAAAACGGATATTTCGCGTCCTTGACGTCCGTTCGGACCATCTCCGCCTCGCATTCGTCGCATATGAATTCCGCACAAATTCGAATCCCGTACGGCTTCGGCTGATCGCAAATGATGCAAGTGTGGATGGTCGCTTCCTCGTGTTCCATTCGATTCACCGCCTTTTCTCTACCAGTATGCCACATTTTCTATTCTCTTAAACTAGAGTTCGCGCCATTTCTTTGAAAAAAACCATCTTTTTTTCGCTGCGTCCGCCTGTTCGGTCATGATAACGTATGTAGGGTATGGGCGATTGGTGCCTGTTTGCGGAGCCCGTTGCGCAGAACGCCCAAGAAAATGCTTTTGCCCGTATGCCGTTCCTTATATAATAGATAAGAAAAGCCGCACTTGTATTGCTGGTACAAGGAGCGGCGAGCAAGGCGGACATCGCCGCCTTCGCGGGAGGTCGTATTTTTGCATCGTCTGGACAAAGACGCCACGGTTTATAACTATACGCTTGTCAAACGGATTCGGCATCGTCCGCTGCCGCTGCTGCTCTATGGCGTGCTGCCGCTTCCGGCGGCCCTCTTCATGGCCGTTTCGGTATCGCCCTGGAGCTTGCTCTGGATCGCCGCCGCCCTTGTGCTCCTTCCGATGCTGTACGGCGGAATGACCGCCCTCTACTTGAAGCAGCACGGATCGAATCAGCGAGGGCCGTGGACGTTCGCCGTCCGGTGGCCTTGGCTGGGACTGCTCCCTGAACAGCATACCCCGCTGAAAACCGTCGTTCGTATTCACGATCATATACTGTGGGTCGGCTTGGCCGTTATCGGCTGTTTTTATCCTTGGCTGCCGACACCCTATTGGATCGCCTGGCTTGCACTGCATGTCTGGTACTTGATTCCCCGGTTTTGGATCTTCCTGCTGCTTCGACGGTCGAAGAAAAACGGCCTGCTCAAAATCAATCCGCGCGACACTTCCTTTTACGTCGAATAACCCGGGCGAGGCGCCCGGGTTTTCTTGTGCATTTTTAGGCTTGGTAAAAACAAAAAACCACGACTGTATGGCCGTGGGTATTTATTCCCTGAAAACCGGATGCGAAAGAATCGAGTTTGAAGCTGGATCGAGTGTATTGGATAAGCCCTCGACCGATTAGTATTCGTCAGCTGCACGCCTTGCGGCGCTTCCACCCCGAACCTATCAACCTGGTCGTCTACCAGGGGTCTTACGAATTGGGAAATCTCATCTTGAGGGGGGCTTCACGCTTAGATGCTTTCAGCGCTTATCCCGACCGTACGTAGCTAC
>NZ_QJVJ01000020.1 GCF_003217775.1 Paenibacillus flagellatus | reverse complement strand
GGTAGACTTCACCTAAAAGGTGCTCCTCTCTTTGGGTGATGTTGTCCTGGACAAACACCATTCTACCAAAGATTTGGAGCCCTTTTTATGTTTTTAATGCGCAGTACTTTCGAAATTCAGGATTATATGTTTCGCAATAACTTGGATATCATTCTGCTTCTTTTGACGTTGGTTTTTCTGGTCGTTCTTTCTCGATTCTCGATCTCCTGGTTCACCAAGCATTTGGATGAAATCAGCTCCGGCATGGATCGGCTTGTGGAAGATTCGGAGGATAGAATATCCCTCTCCCCGGAGATGGATTTCATGGAAAATCGTCTGAATACCATAAAGGACAAGCTGAAAAGACAGAAAGAGGCGGCTCAGGAAGCGGAGCAACGCAAAAACGATTTGGTCGTTTATTTGGCCCACGACATCAGGACTCCGCTTACATCTGTAATCGGTTACTTGAGTTTATTGGACGAGGCTCCCGATATGCCCATGGAGAAGAGAGCCAAATATACCCGCATTACACTCGACAAAGCCTATCGCTTGGAGAAACAAATCAACGAATTTTTTGAAATCACTCGGTACAACTTGCAGCAAATCAAGCTGGAAAAGGAAATGATCGACCTTTACTACATGCTTGTGCAAATGACGGACGAGTTTTATCCGATCCTATCCGAAAAAGGAAATACCGCCGAACTTCACGCAGACGAAAATTTGACCGTGTACGGCGACCCGGTGAAACTGGCGCGGGTATTCAATAATATTTTGAAAAACGCGGCGGCATACAGCTACCCAAATACGGAAATCGCTATTTCCGCAGAGGAAGCGGAGGGTGATATAAAGATCGTTTTCCAAAATCATGGCCATACCCTTCCACCGGACAAGCTGGCCGCCATTTTCGAAAAGTTTTATCGCTTGGATGAAGCGCGCACTTCCGACACCGGCGGTTCCGGGTTAGGGTTGTCCATCGCAAAAGAAATCGTCACCCTGCATGGTGGAACCATTGTGGCCCAAAGCAAAGATAACACCGTTACCTTTACGGTTTCTTTACCCGCTACACATTAGGAAAACATCAATCCGATGTTAGGATTTTCTTAGGAATTAACTAACTTCATATTAAAATTCGGCCTGCCCGCTTTTGATAACATGGTTTTATCAAAGCAGTCAGGCTTTTATTTTGCAGAAAGGATGTCGATAGGCCAAGAAAACGCGTTACCCGAATTTCCCCGTAGGCGAAAAGTGAAACAGATTATACCTTTTGTGAGATCGGATATCAATTGCCCGATCCATCGAGGTCATAAGACAGGATGGTTGACATTATGGAGAAACCAAGGATCGCGATTTATGGATGTGAAAAAGAAGAAGCCGATTTGTTCAGGAGGTATTCTCCCCATTATGGGATTGAACCGAGGATCATGGAGTCGGCGGTATCGGCGGAAAACGCCGCGCTGGCATCGGGCGCTTGTTGTATAAGCGTAAGCCATAAAACGGAAATCGATTTTTCCACTCTTCGCGCACTCCAAGAAAACGGCGTCGCGTACCTGTCCACAAGAAGCGTAGGCTGCAACCACATTGACCTTCAAGCGGCTGAAAAGCTTGGCATTACGATCGGTCATGTCGCTTATTCGCCGGCCAGCGTAGCCGATTATACGTTGATGCTGATACTCATGACTATCCGAAATGCAAAGTCGGTTTTGCGCAGGGCGGACGTCCATGATTACAAGCTTTGCGCCGTACCGGGACGGGAACTTCGCGACATGACGGTGGGGGTATTGGGGACGGGCCGCATTGGTCAAGCGGTAATCGATCGGCTAATCGGCTTCGGATGCCGCATACTGGCTTACAGCTCGTATCCGCAAGCGAAGGCCGAATATGTTACTCTGGGCGAACTGCTGCGGCAAAGCGATATCCTGACGCTTCATATGCCGCTCAATGCCGATACGTACCATATCCTTGACCGGGATCGGATCAAAAGCATGAAGCACGGGGCCTTCGTTATTAACACCGCACGCGGTTTTCTTATTGACACGGAGGCGCTGATCGGGGCTCTGGAAAACGGGAGGCTGGGGGGCGCCGCATTGGACGTCGTTGAAGGCGAAGAAGGGATATTCTACCACGACTGGACAAACAAGCCGATCCATAATCAACTTCTGCCGCGATTGCAAAAATTGCCGAATGCGATTATTACGCCGCATACCGCTTATTACACCGAACACGCGCTGCAAGATATCGTGGAGAACACGATTCGGAATTGCTTGGAATTCGAAAGGGGCAGAACTAAATGAACAAGCTCAAGCTTGCCGTTTTATTCGGAGGCTGTTCGGAAGAACATGATGTCTCCATAAAATCCGCACAGGAGATCGCGAGAAACCTTGACCCCGAGAAATTTGATCCGCTTTACATCGGGATAACCAAAGACGGTGGATGGAAGCTCTGCGAGTATCCCGATGCGAATTGGGAAAGCGGAACATGCATTCCCGCCATGTTGTCGCCGGACAGAAACGTCCACGGGCTGATTGTGTTGGAGCAGGGAGAATGCAAGATTATCCGCCTGGATGTCGTATTTCCCGTTTTGCACGGAAAAATGGGGGAGGATGGCGCCATGCAGGGACTGTTGGAGCTTTCCGGCATTCCCTATGTAGGCTGCGATATCCAGAGCTCGGTGCTGTGCATGGACAAATCTTTGGCTTACGGGATCGTAAAAAACGCAGGAATCGCTACGCCGGATTTTTTGACATTCAACCAAGGTGACATGCCGGACGAGGAGCAATTGGTTTATCCCGTCTTTGTTAAACCAGCCCGTTCCGGATCGTCTTTTGGTGTCAGCAAAGTATGCAATAGGGACGAATTGCCGGAAGCCATCGAAAGCGCAAGGCAATATGATGCCAAAATTGTGATTGAGCAAACGATTTCCGGCAGCGAGGTAGGCTGCGCAGTGTTGGGAACCGGTAACGACTTGTTTGTCGGCCAAGTGGATCAAGTCCGGTTATCGCATGGCTTCTTCCGAATCCATCAGGAAAAAAATCCGGAGAACGGTTCCGAAAACGCTACGATCAAGGTTCCAGCCGATCTTTCCGATCAGGACAAGAAACGGGTGCAAGAAACAGCGAAGCGGATTTATCGGGCTTTGGGCTGCAGCGGGCTTGCTCGTGTGGATATGTTTCTGCAGGAAGACGGGCAAGTCGTGCTCAATGAAGTCAACACGATGCCCGGCTGTACCTCATACAGCCGTTATCCAAGAATGATGGCCGCCGCCGGCTTAACGCTTGCCGATGTGATTGAACGCGTGGTTGCATTAGCGATGGAGGGATAAGCATATGGAAAAAGGATTTGTGTTCCTTGATGAGGTTCTCCCCGGAATTCGTTGGGATGCCAAGTATGCCACATGGGACAATTTCACCGGAAAACCGGTCGATGGGTATGAAGTCAATCGTATTGTCGGCACCAATGAATTGGCTGCCGCGCTGCATGCGGCACAGGAGCAGGCGGCTGCCCTCGGGTACGGCTTGCTTCTCTGGGACGGTTATCGTCCGCAACGCGCTGTGAATCGCTTTCTGCAATGGTCGGAAGAGCCTGAAGATGGGCGTACCCAATCCAAGCATTATCCTCGTATCGTCCGTTCCGAAATGATTCGGAAGGGTTACGTAGCGGCTCAATCGAGTCATAGCCGGGGCAGCGCAATCGATCTGACTCTTTATCGAGCGGATACCGGCGCTCTTGTTTCGATGGGTGGCGATTTTGATCTGATGGATGTCATCTCTCATCACGGAGCGAAAGGAATCACTGAAGCCGAAACGAAAAACCGCCAGTTATTGCGTTCTATCATGGAGTCCAGCGGATTTAACTCCTATGAGTGCGAATGGTGGCATTACACGTTGAAAAATGAGCCGTATCCCAATACCTATTTTGATTTTCCTATATCGCTGGACAGGGAACAAGTTATCAAACGGTAAGTTGATCCAATTGGCCGCCAGCTGCCGTTTCCCCTCATCTCGGAGCACTTGGCCCCCTCCCGCAGCCTAAATATTATGCAGGTCATCTGATGAATTTTAGTGCTAATGGATCATAAATCGCGACGGAGGGGATTTCCATCCATTTGCAGAGGAAAAATTACGAAATCATTACGGACGAGCTTCGGCGCATTATTGAAGCGGGACTGATCAAACCGGGAGAGAAGCTCGACACAATCGACCAGCTGGCGGCACGGTACCGTGTGGGGCGCTCGACGGTGCGCGAGGCGCTCGGCCATCTGAAGGCGCTCGGTCTGGTCGAATCCCGGCAGGGCGGAGGCACGTACGTCAAGGAGCCCGGGCTCGAGCCGTTGGCCGTGCTGGAATCGCTGCAGAATTCGAACGCCGAGCTGTCGCAGGTGCTCATGGTGCGTAAAATCCTCGAGGTCGGAGCGGCCGAGCTGGCAGCCAAGCACCGGACCGCCGAAGATGTCGAGGAGCTGGGCAAAATCATCGGGCAAATGCGAGATGCCGTCGGCAACGAAGAAATCAGCCGGATTTACGATACAAACTTTCATCTCGCCATCGCCAAAGCGTCCGGTAACGCGATTCTGGAAACGATGATGACGCACATTTCTGCGGCGATGTTCCGCACCATCAAGGACAGCCGCAAGCTGTGGCTCTACAGCGGGAAGGATACGGCCGGCAAGCTGTTTGGGGAGCACATGAAGCTGTTCGCTGCGATTCGCGACGGAGATCCGAGGCTGGCCGCAGCGACGATGGCGAAGCACCTCGACCAGGTCGGGAACGCTTTGCAGTCGGTAAAATAAAAATTTATAGATTATTACGTCGTTTGAAACCCGCCATCGTTTTTTTGAAAGGAGGGTTCGTTTCCGTCCCGGTCGTTCTTGGAAGCCGGATGAACAAGATTCCGGTCATTATCCACGAGTCGGATATGATCGGCTTAACGGGAAAAGATCATGTAAATTTTCCAGTCTCCACGAGATACGGGGGAATGAAATGGAAATTGTCCCGCTAATTTCAGACAAAACGGCTAATCATCGGCAGCCAAGCCAATTTAGGAGGAGAATTTCCATCAATAACTCCGTATCCAGGCCCATCGTCCGAAATAACGGGATGTTTTCCTTCTCTCGATCCGCCGCCTACGGAATCGGTGGATTGGAACGATTTCCCGGAGTGGCTCACCGGGGCGGCGCCTAGCGGAATGGATATCCGGCTATGCGAGAAGGCGGGCAACGCCGATGCGGTTTTCGCTTGGACGGAGCGTTTGTCCGGGTATCGGGATTTACCGGAGGCCGGCGAAGATGGCGGACGCCGCAAGGACCGGGAGCAGAAGCTGCTCGAATGGACGGAATTCGTCAAGGCGGAAGGCGGCAACCGCCGCTGCTGCTATCGATGCTTGCCGATCAGGACAAGCTCGAGGAAGCGTGGACCGTTTTTCGGGAGAGGGGCCATAATCAAGCGAGGTGCCCCGATCCGTTCCAGGAGTGCGGCCGAGCGCGTGTTGTGCGAATTGCACATGCCGACGACTTTATGCGCGTCCAGATGCTCGAACGCGAAACGCAGCAGCAGGCTCGCCGTCTCGGTTCCGTAACCGCGCCCTCCGTATTCGGGCAGGACGGCAAACCCGATTTCCCAGCTTCTCCGATGCTCGACGTAGCGCCAAATTTGCGCCAGACCGATCGGCGTTGCCCCGGCGTCCGCGCAGGCCTCACGACGAAATCGAAGCGGTCCGGCTCCCCGGTTTCCCTAATGTTCTCCAGATAAGCTTCGGACGGCTTCTTCGTCCGACTCGACCCGATCTTCGAAACGCCACAATTGAGCGTCGCATTCGGTGCGGCAAATCCAATCCAAATCTTCGGCGCCGACCGGGGTCAGCAGCACGCGATTCCCCATTATATTCAAAATCGTCACCTCCCGAATTCGAATTATATGGTTGGTTCAAACCGGTTTCCAAGGCGAGTTTGAGTTGATAGGACTGTCCATCGCCCGAAGCATGCCGAAAAAAGGAAAATTCGCCTCCGTTATGGAATAGTTGTAGACGGTAAGGACATTCAACATTCATTCCGATAGCGAGCGAGGGAACCAAGTGACTGCGATAACCGAAGCTTACGTCGATTCGTTGGCGCTGAATGCGGCCGCGGCCAAAAACGGCAGAGATTTGGCGAAGAAGAACAGCTTCCCGGCGTTGCGCCGTTCGGAGGACGGAACCTTGCTGTTCGGGGAATGCAAGGGCAGCGGCAAGGAGCCGTACCGCTGCTCCGTCGATTTCGCGAAGCCGGAAGCGCCGGTGTACCGGTGCAGCTGCCCGAGCCGGCAGTTTCCGTGCAAGCATAATTTGGGCCTGCTGTACGCGTATGCGGCCGGGCAGCCGTTCGAGACGGCCGACGTTCCGGCCGACATCGCCGAGAAGCGGAGCAAGGCGGAGCAGCGGGAGGAGAAAAAGAAGGAGGCGGCCCAAGCGGCCGCAACCGGCGGGGAGGACGGCGCCGCGTCACCGGCGCCGAAACGCCGAACGAACAAAAGCGCGCTCGTCAAAAAGCTGGCCGCCCAGCTCGAGGGCATCGACCTGCTGGATAAGCTCGTGCGGCAGACGGTCCAGGCCGGACTCGCCTCGCTGGACGCGAAGGCGCTCAAGGTGATGGAGGACCAGGCGAAGCAGCTCGGCAACTATTACGTGCCCGGGCTTCAAGCCGCCTTCCGCGAGCTGCTGCTCGCGCTGCGGCAGACGGACGACCGGGAGCGGCTGTATACGGAAGCGATGGACCGGCTGACCGTCCTCCATACGTTGGTCAAGAAGAGCCGGGACTATATCGCGGCCCGGCGGGACGATCCCGACCTGCCGCCGGACACGGAATCGCCGCTCGAGGAGTGGATCGGCCACGCCTGGCAGCTGGCCGAGCTGCGCGAGCACGGGCTCGTCCGGACGGATGCGGAGCTGCTTCAGCTGGCGTTCCGTTCCTATGCGGACGAAGCGCGGGGCGAATATGTGGACGAGGGGTTCTGGGTGCGGCTCGACTCGGGCGAGCTGTATGCGACCCGTCATTACCGGCCGTTTCGGGCGGCGAAATATATCAAGGAGGAGGACTCTTGCTACGCCGTCGTCCGGGCGAAGGAGGTGTTCGTCTATCCGGGAGGGCGGACGCCGAGAATCCGCTTCGAGGAGATGACGATGCGGGAGGCGGCGCCCGCCGACCTCGCCGCCGTCAAAGCGCATGCCGTACGCTCCTTTGCGGAGGCGATCAAATCGGTCAAAAACGAATTGAAGCAGCCGCTGTCCGACAAGCGTCCGATCGCCCTGCTCCGTTACGCGAGGCTCGGAACGGTCGGGGACCGGTACGCGATCGAGGACGGGGAAGGCAAGCGGATCGCGCTCGGCAACATTCGCGCGTTGTCGCATCCGGTCACGCAGCTGCTGCCGCTTCTCGAGAAGAGCGCGGCGGAGGATCAAGCGATGCTCGTCATGTTCGAGCACGATTTGCAGGACGGTCGACTGACCGCGCAGCCGCTCGCGATCGTGACCGATACCGAGTCGATTCGCTTCGTCTACTGACGACAGGAGGGGAAACCAAACGATGAGCATCGCGATTTTGCACGATTTGCACCAAGAGGCGCGCAGACTGTTCATCGCCGGCAGCGGCTTGGCGGCGGGCGACATGCGTCTCGGCAAGCTGCTGCCGCAGCTGGAGCGGCTCGGAGAGAGCGCTCCGGTGTTCAAGCGGGTGGCGGATGCGGTCCGGCAGCTGCACGACGCGGACCGCGAGCAGGCGCCGGTCCAGCTGCTGGAGCTCGGCTCCCTGCTGCATGCGATTCTGTATACGCAAGGCAGCGCGGACGCGGCCGGGACGCTGGAGCCGATCGGCGGCGCGGCCGTCCCGGGCGGGACGACGGACGTTCCGTTCCGCCGGCTGAAGCCGTTCGTCGACGCGCTGACGGAGCGGGGACCCGGGCGGCTGGAGGCGATTCGCCAAGGGTACGAGGAGAAGCTGTACCGGGATATGCGGACGCATGTGGCGGCTGCCATCGCCTTGGAGGACCCGTTCTCGGAGATCGCCGAATTCGTCTCCTCCCATCTGCTGCCGGCGATCGGGGCGCCCGCCCTGCCGATTTTGAAGCGGCAGCTCGATCTGAAGGGTGGGAAAGGCGATGCGCGCAAGCTGCAGACGATTTACCGGCTTGCGGGCGCCGCCGAGCGGGAGCTGTACGTACAGGCGGCCAAAGAAGGGTCGTCCGACGTGCGCCATGCGGCGATCGGTCTCCTGGGCGGCTTTCCGGACGAGGAAGCGTTTCTGCTGGAGCAGTCCCATGACCGCAAAAAGGAAATTCGCCGCGCCGCCTTGGGCGCATTGGCCGAGCTCAGCACGGAGAAAGCCGCCGCACGTCTTCTCGAAGCGCTGGCCGGCAAAGAAAGCGACTTGGCCGTCGAGCCGATCCGCCAAAGCGGGGACGGGCGGCTGGCCGGGCAAGTGCTGCGGTATGCGGACGAGTGCCTCGGGAAGCTCGGGGCGGCGGACACCGAGGAGGCGAGAGAAGATGCCGCGGGCCGGCTGCTAGCGGCCGTGCAGTCGCTGGACGGGAAGCGGCTCGACGGCTGCGAGCGGCTGCTGACCCGGATTTTGACCGACGCGCCGCTGCCGGAGAAGGCGAAGGAGACGGCGGAGCTGCGCGAGCTGTCCGCGGCGATGCTGCTCGGGATGGAGACGCCGTCGGCCTACGCGTTCCTGCACGGGATGCGGCACCGCGGCGGCCACCGGCTCCTCCCCTACAGCTTCGCCGCGGCCGTTCGGACGCTGCCGCCCGGCGACGTCTACGAGGCATACGAGCCGTTCGCGGCGAACAAGCATCGCGCCGAGACGCGGGAGCTGATGCGCGCGATGCGCGCATGGACGGTGCCGGAGGCTCATGCGTCGGAGGAGACGGATGAACCTGAAGACGAGGGCGTGCATACGGATTGGGACGAGCGCTGGGTCGATCGGCTCGTCGAGCTGGACGAAGCGGAGCTCGTCTGCCGGCTGGCCCGGCGCGCCGACCGGAAGACGATTGCGTACTTGACCGGCAAGGTCGCCGCGGCGCCGCAGCTGAACAAGGCCGGGACCGTCTCGGCGCTGCTGGCTCTGTTCCGGCTCGGCTCGGCCGACGCCCCCGAGCTTGCGATGAGCGCGCTGGAGCAGGTTCCGCCTCGGCAGCTGTACTACCTCGACCGCGAGAAGACGCAGCTGCTGTCGATGCTGCCGCGCCCGTACGGGGAGCGGCTTCGCCGATACGCCGAGGGCATTGCCTACGAGAACGTGAAGGACCGGCTGATCGAGCTGGCGGACGCGATCGAATCGAAGACGGACCAAGAGACGGGTAAAGGAGCGGGATGGATCGAATGGCTCAAAACGAAACGGTTCTAAGGCTGCCGGCCGAACGGCAGTACGAGCGGGAGCTTGAAGCGCTCCAGGCGTTCGATACGGACGCGAAGCCGGCGGGGTGGAAGCTGTCGCCGCGTGCGGTGCTGACGTTTATAACCGGCGGGGAAGCGAAAGGGGTGACTATCACCCCGAAATATATCGGCAACCGGAGGCTGGTGGAGATCGCCATCGCCACGCTGCTGACGGACCGCGCGCTGCTCTTGATCGGCGAGCCCGGCACGGCGAAGTCGTGGCTGTCGGAAAATTTGACGGCGGCCATTCACGGCGATTCGTCCAAGGTGATTCAAGGGACGGCCGGGACGAGCGAGGAGCATATCCGCTACTCGTGGAACTACGCGATGCTGCTCGCGAACGGTCCGTCCGACCAGGCGCTGATCAAAAGCCCGATCTACCGGGCGATGGAGAGCGGCGGCATCGCCCGCTTCGAGGAAATCTCGCGATGCGCCTCGGAGGTGCAGGACGCGCTCATCTCGATTTTGTCCGAGAAGACGATCTCGATCCCCGAGCTCGCCCGCGAAGTGTCGGCCGCCCGCGGCTTCTCGATCATCGCCACGGCGAATACGCGGGACCGCGGCGTGAACGAGATGTCCGCGGCGCTCAAGCGCCGGTTCAACATCCTGGTGCTGCCGTCCCCGAACGATTTGGACACGGAGGTGGACATCGTCCGCAAGCGGGTGCGGGAAATCGCGGCGAGCTACGAGCTGAAGGCGGCGCCGCCGGAGGAGGAGGCGATCCGCAAAGTCGTCACCATCTTCCGCGAGCTGCGCAGCGGGACGACGCTGGACGGCAAGGAGAAGGTGAAGACGCCGGGCGGCGTCATCTCGACGGCGGAGGCGATCTCGCTGCTGACGAACAGCATGGCGCTCGCCGCCAGCTTCGGAGGAGGGCAAATCGCCGACGAGGACTTGGCCGCCGGGCTGCAGGGCGCCATCGTGAAGGACGAGGAGAAAGACCGGATCGCGTGGAAGGAATATCTCGAGAACGTCATGAAGAAGCGGGGGTCGGAATGGCGGAGCTTGTACGGCGCATGCCGGGAGCTGAACGGTTGAGCGCGGGGGACGGTCGGGACGTTCGCGTTTTCGGCATCCGGCATTTGTCCCCGACGGGAGCGTACCGGCTTCGCGCTTATTTGGACCGGGTCCGTCCGCAGCTCGTGCTCGTGGAGGGACCGTCCGACGCGACGGAGCTGATCGCGTTGATTACGGCGCGCGGCGTCGTCCCCCCGATCGCCATATTGGCCTATACCGACCGGATTCCGATCCAGACGCTCGTCTTTCCGCTCGCGTCGTATTCGCCCGAATATCAGGCGTTTTTGTGGGCGGCGGAGAACGGAGCGAGGGCGGCCTTCATCGACCTGCCCTCGGACGCCGCGGTCGTCCTGCACGAGCGGGCGAGACGGCCGTCGGCGGAAGCGGAAGCCGGGGCAGAGGCGGAGGCGGAGGCGGACGCAGGGCGCCGCGACTATTACCGACGGCAGCACGGGCTGTACGAGCGGATCGCGGAGCTGGCCGGGGAGCACGATTACGAAAGCTACTGGGAACGGCACTTCGAGCATAACCGCGAGCCGGGCAGCTACCGGGAATCGATCGCCGTCTTCTCGGCGGAGATGCGAAGCTTGCTCGCGGATGAAGAACGGCTCGCCGACCCGCACGAAGCGGCGTACAACGCGATCCGGGAATCGTACATGCGGCGCCGCATCCGTGAAGCGATGGCGGAGGGCTGCGATCCGGACCGGATCGTCGTCGTGACCGGCGCTTACCACGCATCGACGCTGTCGCTCGGCTCGGAACTGCCGGCCATGACGGACCGGGAGCTTCGGGAGCTGCCGAGGGCGTCTACGAAATTGACGCTGATGCCGTATTCGTACTACAAGCTGTCCTCGCATTCGGGCTACGGGGCGGGCAATCCGGCCCCGGCCTACTTCGAGCTGATGTGGCATTGCATGCGAAGCGGGGAAGCCGAGCGTCTGCCGGCGCTCTACTTGTCCGCGGTGGCGGCCTCGATGCGCGAGGAAGGGACGTTCCGCTCGACCGCCTCGGTCATCGAGGCGGTCCGCCTTGCCGAGTCGCTTGCCTCGCTGCGCGGCGGCAGCATGCCGACGTGGAAAGATTTGCGCGACGCGGCCGTCGTCTGTCTCGGATTCGGGGAGCTGTCGGCCGTAGCGGAGGCGCTCACCCGGGCGGACGTCGGGACGGCCATCGGCTCGCTGCCGGAAGGCGTCAGCCAGACGCCGATTCAGGACGATTTCAACCGGCATCTGAAGAAGCTGAAGCTGGAGAAATACAAGTCCGCGGTGGCGCAAGACTTGGAGCTCGATTTGCGGGAAAACCGGCGCGTTCAATCCGAAGAAGCGGCGCTCCTCGATCTGAACCGTTCGACGCTGCTGCACCGGCTGCGGCTGCTCGACATCGGCTTCGCCCGCAAGCAGCCGGTCAAGCAGGACGGGGCGACGTGGGCGGAGCACTGGGTGCTCCAGTGGACGCCCGAGGCGGAAATCCGCATGGTGGAGTCGACGCTCAAGGGGGAGACGATCGAGTGGGCGGCCGCTTTCGTCATCCAGGAGAGGCTCGACGCTTGCCGCGATATCCGCGAAGCGTCGCGCATCGTACGCGAGGCGTGCGAGTGCGGCTTGCCCGAAGCGATGGACGGCGCGCGCGCGACGCTGCAGCGGCTGGCCGTCGACTCCGGCAGCTTCGCCCAGCTGGCGGGAGCCGCGCACGAGCTGTCGGTGCTGCTGCGGTACGGCGACGTCCGGCGGATGGATACCGCCTCGCTCGAGCCGCTGCTGGCGCAGCTGTTCCTGCGCGCCGCCCTGCTGCTCGTCGAAGCGGCCGCCTGCAGCGACGAAGCGTCGGGGGAAATCGTCGGCGCGATGAACGAATTGCACGCGGTGTCGCAGGAGCACTTCGAGCTCGTCGACGACGCCCTTTGGCTGCGGCGGCTGAGCGAGCTGGCCGCGCGGGACGACCGCAACGCGAAGCTGTCCGGGCTTGCGTTCGCCATCCTGCTCGAACGCAACGAGGCGGAGGACGAGCGGATCGCGCAGGAAGTGTCGCGGCGGCTGTCGCCGGGCATTCCGGCCGATATCGGGGCCGGCTGGTTCGAAGGGCTGTCGATGCGCAACCGGTACGCGCTGCTGTCGCGTTCCGTGCTGTGGAAGCAGCTGGACGAGTATATCCGGTCGTTGGACGACGATCAATTTCGGCGGGCGCTCGTCTTCCTGCGCCGGGCGTTCGGATCGTTCGAGGCGCGGGAGAAGACGTCGCTCGCGGAGACGATGGGCGAGCTGTGGGGTCTCGGCGGACTCCAATCCGCCGACCTGCTGCAGCGTCCGCTTAGCGAAGAGGAGAGAGGGAAGCTGGATGAGCTTAACGAATTCGATTTCGGGGATTTGTAGCCGATGACGGGGCAGGCGCAGCCGCCGTCGGAGCGGGAACGGCAGGAGCTGCTCGCGAGATGGCGCCTCATCTTGGGTCGGGCGGCGGAAGAAAAGCTGGGCGGCTATTCGCAAGGGGCGGCGCTCCTGGACGAAGAGCGGAGTTTGATGGACGAGGCGCTTGCGGCGATTTATGACGATACCGGAGCCGGGGCGGGGGGCGCCGGTGCGGGTCCCGGCGGCACCGGGGGAAGTTCGGGCGGAGGACGTTCGGCCGGTCTCGGAGCTTCCTCGCCGAGGCTGGCCAAGTGGCTTGGCGACATCCGCACCTTTTTCCCGTCGGACGTCGTATCCGTCATCCAGGCCGACGCGATCGAGCGCAAAGGGCTGAAGGAGCTGCTGTTCGAGCCGGAGACGCTGTCGCAGGTGAAGCCGGACTTGCGCATGGTGGCGACGCTTCTGTCGTTGAAGGGGAAAATACCGGAGAAGACGAAGGAAACGGCACGGCAGCTCGTCCGCGCCGTCGTCGAGGAGATCAAGAAGCGGCTCGAAAGCGAGATCCGCAGCGCGGTGACCGGGGCGCTGAACCGGCGGCGGCATTCCCCGCTGCCTTCGATCAGCAGCATGGATTGGAAGACGACGATTCGCCGCAACTTGAAGCATTACGATCCGGACAGCGGCAAGCTCCTGCCGGAAAAGTTTTACTTCTTCGACCGGTCGAGGCGGAGCAAGGAGTGGACGGTCATTCTCGATATCGACCAGAGCGGCTCGATGGCCGACTCCGTCATTTACGCGTCCGTCATCGGGTCGATCTTCGCCAGCTTGCCGGCGCTGGACACGCATGTCGTCGTCTTCGACACCGAGGTCGTCGACTTGAGCGAGCAGTGCGCCCACGATCCGGTCGACATGCTGTTCGGCATCCAGCTCGGCGGAGGCACCGACATCAACAAGTCGGTCGAATACTGCGAGCAGTTCGTCGTCGAGCCGAAGAAAACGCTGTTCATCCTTATTTCCGACTTGTACGAGGGGGGCAACCAGGCGGCGCTGCTGCGGCGGATGGAAAGCTTGCGGCAGGCGGGCGTCAAGGTCGTCTGTCTGCTCGCCTTGTCCGACAAAGGCGTCCCTTCCTATGACGAGCAAGTGGCGAAGAAGCTGGCCGGATTCGGCATTCCGTGCTTCGGCTGCACGCCGGACCGGCTGCCCGAGCTGATCGAAGGGGCGCTTGGCGGGAAGGACTTGCAGGCCTTGGCGGCGGACGTCGCGGAACGGCGGGGCTGAGGGGGAAGCGTTTGGCGGCGCTGCTCGAATACGGACGAACGGCAGAAGCGAAGAAGCTTTCGGATCCGAGCTTTCGGAACGGTCCGAAGGCTTCTTGTCGTTGGGGCGTCACGGGACGCCGGCGGACCTTCCGGTGGCGATCGGCCGGCCGCAAAAGAAAAAAACTCCCGTCAGGGGAGCCTTCCCGTCGTGTCCGCCGCGATCCGATGGCGGCCGGAAGCCGCACCGGATTACTTCTCGTCTTCCTGCTTCCTGACCTTCCCTTGCAGTTCGAGCAAATAATCGTCCAACCGGTCGAACCGTTCTTCCCAGAGGCGGCGAAATGACTCGACCCAAGATTCCAGCTCTTGGAGCGGCTGGGGCCGGAGCTTGTAGATGCGCCGATTGGCGCTCGGGTGCACCTCGACGAGCCCGGCTTCGCTAAGTACGCGGAGATGTTTGGATGCCTGCGGCTGCCCGAGCCCGAGACGATCGGCGATTTCCCCTACGGTCAGAGGGCCGTCGCGCAAAAGCTCGACAATGCGCAGGCGGTTGGGCTCGGCAAGTGCGCTCAGCGTTGTCGTCGTTCCGCCCATATCGCAACTCTCCTTTCGTAATTAACTTACCATGCTCGGAATATTCCTGTAAAGGTATATAAATGGCGGAAGGCGGCCTGCGGGTGCGATAGCGTCCTATCCTCATTATTGCCTCCGTTAGGGGAAACCAGCCGCGCGAAACGGAGCGGCTTTAAACCCCGCATCGGAAAAACGTTCTCGAGGCGAGCGGGGCGCCGCGAGCCGAACGGCGGACTTGTCCCCGACACGGGATTGGCATACACTAATAACCGACCCGACCGTTATCGGGAAGGCACATCCTGTGCGATCGCCGGACAAGCGGTCGCTTGCCGCGAGGGGAGTCCGGACATGGCCGATTTCGAATGGTACCGCAGCTTCGTCTCGATCTACAAGCACAACTCCGTCTCGGAGGCCGCCAAGTCGCGCATGATGACGCAGCCGGCCATGAGCCAGCATTTGGCGTCGCTGGAGGCGGAAGTGGGGGAACCGTTGTTTTTGCGAATGTCGAGGAAGCTCGTTCCGACGGAGAGGGGCAAGCAGCTGTACTCGCATGTGGCGCCGCTCATCGAATCGTTGGAGGAGACGACGATGAGTCTCAAGGCGGCTTCCTTGCCCAACCTCAGGATGATCAAGATCGGAGCGGCGCACGAATATTACCAGGAGCGGATCGTCCCGCTGCTGCCGTTGTTTCAGACGTGCACGGTCTCCTACTTCGGAACGGCCGATCAATTGCTCGACCTTTTGAAGGAGGAGAAGGCGGACCTCGTCATCACGTCCAAAAAGTATATGGCGCCCGGGATCGAATACGAGAAGCTGTGCGACGAGCAGTTCGTCGTCGTCGCCCCCGAGTCCGTCCGGGCGCCGGAAACGGACAGCCTCAAGGATCGGGAGCAGTGGCTGTGCGGGCAAACATGGATCAGCTACGGGCTCGATTTGCCGATCATCCGCCGATTTTGGCGGGAGCATTTCAAGAAGCGTCCCCTGATCAAGCCCGTTCACATCCTTCCGAACTTGCACATGATTTTGAAGGCGATCCGAAGCGGCGCCGGAATAAGCTTGCTGCCGACGTACATGCTGGGCGAAACGGCCGGCGGTCCCGCGAACGTGGTGTACGGGGATATGAGCGTGCGCAACGAGCTTTATTTCGCCTACAAGCTCAAGCATAAGCATCTTCCCGAGGTCAAAGCGGCGATGAAGCTCATTCGCAAACATACGTAACGGTCGGCCGGTTCAGCCGGCCGGCTTTTTTTTGTATAAATAAAATTATGAATCGTGCATAATTTCATAATTTGTTTTATAGAACATCCCGGCTTACAATAACGATGTAACCAAAAAATAATAAGCGAGGGGTGCCGACTCGATGACGAAACGCATTTTGATCGTCGTTACGAATCATAGCGAAATTCATGAAGGGAAGCCGACCGGCATATGGCTGTCGGAATTCGCCGAAGCCTATGCGGGTTTTACCGATAAAGGATACGAGGTGACGGTAGCGAGCCCGCTCGGAGGAAAAGCGCCGGTCGATCCCGGCAGCGTCGCGGCGGATACGCCTCCGTCGTTCTTGGACGCGCAGCGGCATTTGGAGCATACCGCGAGGCTGGACGACGTCGACGCCGAGTCGTACGACGCGATCTTCCTGCCGGGCGGACACGGAACGATGTACGATCTTCCGGGCGACAAGAAGCTTCAGGAGCTGTTGAGACAATACTATGAGAAGGGCAAGCTCGTGGCCGCCGTCTGTCACGGCCCGGCCGGGTTGGTCGGCGCCACCTTGTCGGACGGACGGCCGCTCGTCGCGGGCAAACGCGTCAGCGCCTTTACGGACAAGGAGGAGGCGGAGACGACGCTGGATCGGTACGTCCCGTTCCTGCTGGAGAGCAAGCTGCGCCAGCTGGGGGCGATCTTCGTGGCGGCTCCGAACTGGACGTCTCACGTCGAAACGGACGGCAACCTGATAACGGGCCAAAATCCGCAGTCGACCGTCGCCGTAACGGAAGCGGTTATCGAACGACTGGGATAAAACGAAGAGGAAGGCCGGCCCGCCGATGCGGACATCGGCCTTCCCCGTCCCCAAGAGGAGGGATTTCGCAATGACGACAAACATGGCCAACCGGTCCGCCGCCGTATCGGGCAAAAGCTCGACGATCGCGCTGTACGCCTTGACGCTGGGCGCGTTCGCCATCGGCATGACCGAATTTATCATTATGGGGCTGCTCCCCGAAGTGGCGGCGAACTTGAACGTCTCCATTCCGGCCGCCGGGCTGCTCATTACCGGGTACGCGCTCGGCGTGGCGGCCGGCGCCCCGATCGTCACGATCGCGACGCACCGGATGCCGCGCAAATCGCTGCTGATGCTGCTCATGATCTTATTCATCGCGGGCAACGCGCTTGCCGCGCTTGCTCCGAACTATGCGGTGCTGATGGCGGCCCGCATCGTGGCCGCGCTGACGCACGGCTCGTTTTTCGGCGTCGGCTCCGTCGTCGCCGCCCAGCTCGTTCCGAATGAGAAGCGGGCCGGCGCCATCGCGATCATGTTCACCGGGCTGACGCTGGCGAACATATTGGGCGTACCGATCGGGACGTTCCTCGGGCAGGCGTACGGCTGGCGGTCGACGTTCTGGGTCATTACCGCGATCGGCTTCATCGCGCTGGTCGGCGTTATGGTGCTCGTGCCGCAGGTCAAGGCGGCGGCGTCCAGCCTCCGGCAGGAGCTTGGCGTGCTTCGCCGGCCGGCCGTTCACGTCGCGCTGTTGATGACGGTGTTCGGGTTCGGCGGCGTGTTCACGGCGTTCACTTACATTTCGCCGATATTGGTCGATATTACGGGCTTCGCGCCAAGCTCGGTGTCCTACATCCTCGTCTTGTTCGGCGCCGGGATTACGCTGGGCAACATCCTGGGCGGCAAGCTGGCGGACCGGAAGCTGCTGCCGTCGCTGCTCGTCATCCTCGTCGTGCTGGCCGCCGTCCTTGCCGTATTCGGCGTCGTCGATCAGCATAAGGCGCTTACGCTCGTCACCGTATTCGTATTGGGCGTAGCGGCGTTCGGCACCGTGCCGGGGCTTCAGCTCCATATGCTGAATACGGCCAAGGAAGCGCCGACGCTCGCCTCGACGCTGAACATCGCCGCGTTCAACCTCGGCAACGCGTTCGGCGCGTACTTGGGAGGCGCCGTGATCGATTCGGGAATCGGCGGCGGCCTGCCCGCCGTACCGGCGGCGGCTGCACTCGTGACGGTCGCCGGGATCGCGTTCACTCTGTGGGGAATGCGGCAGGCGAAGGCGGGCATCCGAGCTTGAGGGGATCGCCTTTCGGCGAAGCAAACAAACAGCCTCCCGCAATCGGCGGGAGGCTGTTTGTACGTGCTACCGTTATGTCTCGGATGCGGGCTCCGGCATCTCGGGCCGGTCGTGCTTTATGATGTCCAGCTTGCGAATGCGGTGGCGCTCCTTTTCCTTGACCCGGAACGTATAGTTGCGGTAATGCCACTCGCTGCCCTTCTTCATGTCGGGGTGCCGGCCGTACAGCCAGCCGCCGATCGTATCGGGCCCGTCGCTTTCGATCTCGATGCCGAGCAGGTCGTTGATGCGCGCAATCGGCAATTTGCCGTCCACGATCCAGTGCCGCTCGTCGATCGTCTCGATGTCCTGCCGCTCCTCGGCGTCGAACTCGTCGCGGATTTCGCCGACGATTTCCTCCAATATATCCTCGATCGTAATCATGCCCGACGTGCCGCCGTATTCGTCGACGAGGACGGCGATATGCGCGCGCTCCTGCTGCATGCTGCGCAGCAGCGACTTGATCGGAATCGACTCGGGCGCCGTCATGACGGGCACAATCAGCTCCGACAGCTCGACGTCCGGATTGTCCTCGTGGCGAAGAAAAAACTGCTTCGTGTTGATCATGCCGACGATGACGTCCTTATCGTGGTTGACGACCGGGAAGCGGGTATATTGCTCTTCCTTGATCGTGCGCAAATTGTCTTCCTTCGAACGGTCCAAGTACAGGCATACCATGTCCGTGCGGGGAACCATAATTTCGCGGGCCAGCAGCTCGTCGAAGGCGAAAATCCGGTTGACGTAGCCGTATTCCGTGTTGTTGATTTTCCCGTGTTCGTAGCTTTCCGCCAAAATGATGCGCAGCTCTTCCTCGGAGTGGGCGTTCTCATGCTCTTTGGCCGGCTTCATGCCGAACAGGCGGACGAGGGCGTTGGCCGAGCCGTTCAACAGCCAGATGAACGGGTACATCAGCGTATGGAACCACAGAATCGGCCGTGCGGTCGCAAGCGCGATCGCTTCCGCCTTATGGATCGCCACCGTCTTCGGCGCCAGCTCCCCGAGCACGACGTGGATATAGGTCATGACGAGAAAGGCGACGAGAAAGGAGAGGAGCGATATCGTGTCTCCCGGCAAATGAAGCGGCTCGAGCAGCGGATGAAGCATTTTCTCGACCGTCGGCTCGCCCAGCCAGCCGAGACCGAGCGCCGTAATCGTAATGCCGAGCTGGCAGGCGGACAAGTAAGCGTCCAGGTTGCTCGTTACCTTTCGGACCGCCAGGGCGTTTTTCCGGTTTTCCGCCACCATCTGGTCGACGCGGCTCGGGCGAAGCTTCACGATGGCGAACTCGGTGGCGACAAAAAACGCGGTGGCCGCGATCAGCAGGGCGACCAAAATCAAATTCAAGGTTAACATTCCATCCTCCGGTTCAATAGGTTAATTTAAATGAACTTATAATGAATAAGTTCTTATGAACTTATAATATCGAATGAAAGGGAGCATGCGCAACGTCCGATTTCCCCCGTTTTGGCGGAAAATGCCGGTTCACGGAAAATGGGACCGCCCGGGGAGGGATCGCTCGCCCGTTTTTGCGGGCTTTGACAATATTGCGATCTGGTCTTATCATAAGTTCATATGAACTCGTAAAGTGGGGAGGATGGACGTGGAGACGTTTTATTTAACGCGCAAACAAATGGCCGGCTTGCTGCTGTCGCTGAACGGAAATACGGACAAGCCGCCGATCGCCGTCCTGCAGGAGGCGTGGGCGAAGTCGCACAAAACGGACATGGAGCACGGGAAAACGCTGGGTGCGTTCGTCTCGACGTCGCTTCCGCCCATCTTCGAAAAAATCATCAAAATGAAGCGGACGGGGGAAGGCTTTTCCCTCACCGATATTGTGGCGTTAGGCAACCAGATCGAATACAGCCAATACTCCGCGACAGCGATGCAAAATTGGGTGAAGCGGGATTTCAAGGAGCTGATCGGTGCGCCCCGGATCGGCAAAAAATATTCGTTCGACCAGACGGCGACCTTGTTCATCATCGACGACTTGAAGGCTACGCTCGATTTCGAATCGATCCGCAAAATGCTGACGCTCGTGTTCAACAACCCGGAGGACGAGACGGACGACCTGATCGGGCCGCTCCGGCTGTATGCCGCTTACTCGGCCTTGTTCGAGGAGCTCGATCAGAACAACGACCAGGTGCTGGACTTGTCCGGGCACGAATCCGGCTTGCGCAACCACGACCATATGCTCGAGCATTTGCTGAAAAAGATGGCGGACAAATTCGCCGATACGCTGGCCGGACTGAACCGCGACCAGAAGGAGGCCGTCAGCAATACGGTGTTCGTGGCGATGGTGTCGGTGCAAACGTCGTATTTTCAGTCGCTGGCTCGCCGTTATTTGAACGCCACGTTGTTTTTGCGCAATTTGAACGGCGGTTCGTGAACATATTTCCGCGAAAACGGGACAACTTAACCTCTGTCGCATCATTTTTCCAAGCGGAGGGAGAGTCTTCCCGATGGAACACAATATGACTTACGGCTCGGACTATTCGTTCATCCCCGCCGTATCGATCGGAAGCGGGACCGGGCGCGAGGTGCGGCCGGATATTTGGTGCCAGACGGTGCAAATCGTCAACGTGCTGTTCGTCGGCGACCCCGGACGGCCGGACGATTGGGTGCTGGTGGATGCGGGGATGCCCAGGTCGGCCGACGCGATCGTCGCCGCCGTCCGCGAACGGTTCGGATCGGACCGCCGTCCGGCGGCGATCGTCCTGACGCACGGCCATTTCGACCATGTCGGGGCGATTATCGAGCTGGTGCGGCATTGGGAAGTGCCGGTATATGCGCACGAGCGGGAATTGCCTTACTTGACGGGAAAGCTCGACTACCCCGAGCCCGATTCGTCGGTCGAAGGCGGACTGATCGCCAAGATGTCTCCGCTGTTTCCGAACGAAAGCATCGATCTGGGCGACCGCGTGACGGCGCTTCCGGCCGACGGCTCCGTGCCCGGCCTTCCCGAGTGGCGGTGGGTGCACACGCCCGGGCATACGCCGGGACACGTCTCCTTGTTTCGGGAGCGCGACCGCACGCTGCTGGCGGGGGACGCCTTCGTAACGGTAAGGCAGGATTCGCTCTATAGCGTGCTCGTGCAGGAGCAGGAGATAAGCGGGCCGCCGAGATATTTGACGCCCGATTGGGCGGCCGCGCGCGAATCGGTCGTCCGGCTTGCGGCGCTGAAGCCGTCCGTCGCGGCGACGGGGCACGGCGTCCCGATGGCCGGCGAGCCGCTCGCCGAAGGGCTGAGCAGGCTGGCCGCCGAATTCGACCGGATCGCCGTTCCGGATTACGGCCGGTATGTGAACGATGTCAACCATTGACCGGATCCGGGAGGGGCTGCCGATCGATCGGCAGCCTCTTTTGGCGTACGAGGGCCGGCATTTTGAAGTGGACATTCGTAACTGTATGCAATATGATAACAGTATGCCGTTGTCGGCGCAGACCGAACGACGACACCGTTTTGTGGAAGGGGGACGGCGCACGGCTGTCGCCTAATTGTATTCGAAATAAACACAGTTTATGAAACGAGGTGGCATGGTGAACAACGTTGCCTTTTCGGTGCTGGATGTGTCCCCGATCGTCGCGGGCGGCACGGTCGCCGATTCGCTGCGCAATACGCTCGATTTGGCCCGACATGCGGAGAAGTGGGGGTACGAGCGCTTTTGGCTGGCCGAGCATCATAACTCGCCGAGCATCGCGAGCTCCGCCACTTCGGTCGTCATCGCGCACGTCGCCGCGGGTACTTCGACGATTCGGGTAGGATCGGGCGGCATTATGCTGCCGAATCACTCGTCGCTCGTCATCGCCGAGCAGTTCGGCACGCTCGAGGCGCTGTACCCCGGCCGGATCGATCTCGGTCTCGGGCGCGCGCCGGGCACCGACCATTTGGCAGCGGCCGCGCTTCGGGGCGCGAGCGGGAGAGACGGCCACGACTTCCCCGAGCAGCTGGAGGAGCTTCGCGCGTACTTCGCCGGACGGATGCCGGTGAGGGCGATTCCGGGAGAAGGGACGAGCGTGCCGATCTGGCTGCTCGGGTCGAGCGATTTCAGCGCGCGGCTTGCCGCGGAGCTCGGCTTGCCGTTCGCCTTCGCCGGCCATTTCTCGCCGCAGCAGCTGATGCCGGCGCTGGAGCTGTACCATCGCAACTTCCAGCCGTCGCGGGTGCTGGAGGAGCCGTATGCGATGGTCGCGATGAACGTCATCCTGGCGGACACGGACGAGGAAGCCGCCCGGCTCGCCACCTCCGGCCAGCAGCTGTTCCTGAGCTTCATCCGCAACAAGCCCGGTCCGCTTCCGCCTCCGGTCGACAGCATGGAAGAGCTGTGGACGGAGCGCGAGAAATGGGCGCTGCAGCAAAACTTGGGCGGCTCCATCGTCGGCGGGCCCGACACGGTGCGGACGAAGCTGGAGAAGCTGATCCGGGATACGCGGGCGAACGAGATTATGGCCGTCGCCCACATCTACGATCATCAGGCGCGCCTCCGCTCGTACGAGCTGCTCGCCGACCTCGCCGGCTTGCGGAAGCCGGCCGCCGGGACGGTTCGGGACTGATTTCGCGAAGAGCGGAGCGGGTGAAGCGGGCTGTGCAAAAATAAAAAAAATATCGAAAGCCGTCCCGGCAGGGACGGCTTTTTCGTATGGGCGAAATAGCCGGGATTTCGATTTCCCGTGTTCGACACAACTAGTTTTGAGACGCGCATATTTTGTTGTATTATGTCGAAATTGTTCAGAATATGTTCAGTGTAACCTGGTACAATGGGACTACGTAACTGACGGCCATAGGCCGACAAGTACAAGCTAACGTTTCCGAGGGGTGAACAGCTTGAGATCAAGCAGCATTCGGTTTTTGTCCATGATCGCCATCATCTCGATCGTGGTCGGTATCGTCGGGGTTTTTCCGGGCGGCAGCGCGCAAGCGGCGGCCACCTGGAGCAAGACGAGCAGCAAGGTGTTCCACAGCATCGCTTACGGCAAGGACGCGCAGGGCAACGACATTTATGTCGCGTTTTCGTCCGCGGAGAAAGGCAAGGTGTACACGTCGACGAATTTGACGGATTGGACGTCCACCGACATTTCCGCCGTCTCCACGCGCGCCATCAAGTTCGTCAACTATGTGAACGACACGTTTATCGCCGGCGCTCAGCGCGACGACATGGCGACCGGCGGCCAATTCCTCTATTCGACGGACGGCGCCTCCTGGTCGGGAGTCGTCAACTGGCCCAGTTACGGTTTCACGAGCGTCGCTTACGGCGGCGGGGTTTACCGGATGACGTCCGATAACGGCCGGGGCGTCGTAGGTTCGCCGGACGGACAAACGTGGTCCGATGCGATGGCGGGGTCCGGTCCGAGATATTACGATATTCTTTATATCAACAACAGCTTTCTGGCGGCAGGAAGAAATGCCGGGTATTCGCAGGGTGGCCTGCGGAAGTCGAGCGACGGCAGCGGTACGACTTGGGATGCCGAAGTCGTCCTGCCCAAGCCGCTGTACGGCCTGGCAAGCAACGGCACGCAAATCGTTGCGGTCGGAGAGGGGGGCAAGATTTACCGGACGGACGCCGATGCGAGTCCGACTCTTCCGACGATCGAGGCCAGCGTGCCCAATTTGTTCACCGCCCAGCTGAACAGCGTCGCTTACGGCACGGTTGACGGAGCGGGATTGTATGTCGCCGGCGGCAACGGAGGGAAACTTCTCGTTTCCGAGGACGGCCTTGCATGGAACGAGGAAGCATCCGGCGCCACCGGAGACTTTTACAAAGTGATCTACGCGGAAGGAACGTTCGTCGCCGTCAGCGGCTCGGGCGTCTATAAAAGAATCAATGCGGATCCTCCTTCGGTCACGACTTCGACGGTGACCGAGGTCAGCTACGGCACGGCCAAAATCGACGCCGAAGTGACGTCGGATCACGGGTACCCGGTCATGGAGCGAGGCGTCGTGTACGCGACGTCTCCGAGCCCGACGACGGCGAACGGCAAGAAGGCGTCCGATACGCTCCTCGGTTCGACGTTCCAAGTCGAGCTGGACGGGCTCGTACCCAATACGCTTTACTACGCAAGAGCTTATGCGATGAATGTGGGCGGGACAAGCTACGGCGAGGAGAAGAGCTTTACGACTCTCGATCCGGTTCCGACCGATATTACGCTGTCGAACGGCTCCATTGCCGAAAACAGTCCGATCGGCACGACCGTCGGCACGTTGGGCGGGGTAAGCGCCTATATGAACGACACGTTCGCCTTCTCGCTCGTTTCGGGGGATGGAGACACCGACAATGCAAGCTTTACCGTTAACGGCAGCGGCCAACTGCTCTCCGCGGCCAGCTTCGACTTCGAAGCGAAGAGCGCGTACAGCGTTCGCGTTCAGGCGGCCGACTCCAACGGCGATCCGATTCAAAAATCGTTTGCGATCGCGGTGACGGACGTCAACGAGGCACCGGTTGCCTATGACCGCCTCACTCCTGTAATCGCCGGTTTCGATAGTCCCGCCATCTCGGAGCTGTCGGCAGCCGATGCGGACGGCGATCCGCTGACGTTCAGCATCGTCGGCCAGCCGGGGAAAGGCGTAGTGACCTTGAGCGATGCCGACGGGGGCCGCACGTTCAGCTATATACCGAATGAGGGAGCCTCGGGGGCCGACAGCTTTACGTTCAAGGCGAACGACGGACAGCTCGATTCCGGCACGGCGACGGTTCAAGTGAACATCGTGCCCGCGGGCTTCCTGAATCTGGGCTCGTTGTCGGTATCGGCCGGCGATTTGAATCCGGCCTTCACCTCGAATCGGGATGTATATGCCTTGGAAGTCGGGCATGCCGTCGACAGCTTGACGGTAAGCGCGGCCGTCTATGAAGCGGACTATTCGATCGTCAGCATTCAAGGTGTCGATACGGGATCGGCCACGGTTCCGCTGCAGATCGGCAGCAATCCGATTACGATCCGGGTCGTGGCCAAGCATGACCCGACGCTCGGCAAGACGTACACCGTCAACGTCATGCGTTATTCCGACAACGCCGATTTGGCCGGGTTGATCGTCAGCGGAGGCAGCTTGACGCCGGCGTTCTCCAAAGCGGAGACCGACTACCGGCTTACCGTAGACTATAGTGTCAGCCGGCTCACGGTGACGCCTTCGTCCGAAGAGTCGCATGCGGCGATCCGCGTCAACGGGACGCCCGTCGCCAGCGGAACCGCATCGCAGCCGATCGATCTGGTCGTCGGCGCGAACCGGATCGAAATCGAAGTGACGGCGCAGGACGCTTCGTTCCACAACCTGTACGTCGTTACAGTTCAGCGCGAGGAGGAGCCTTCGTCGCCCGAACCGGCCGTGCCGTCCGTACCGGCTGTGCCGTCCGCGCCGTCCGTTCCGACGCCGCCTCAAGCCGGGCCGAACGACCGGATCGAGGTGATCGTGGACGGTCGAAAGCAGGAGCAGTCGGCCACGATGAAGGTCGAGAAGAAGGACGACCGAACGGTTGCAACGGTTCAACTGGACAATGACAAAGTGATGGAAGCGATCAATCGGGACGGGAACAAGGTGCTTACGATTCCGGTTCAAGCGAAAGCCGACGTCGTCGTCGCGGAGCTCAACGGTCAACTGGTGAAAGCGATGGAGAACAAGCAGGCCGTCGTCGACATTCAGACGCCGCTCGCCGCTTACACGCTCCAGGCTTCGCAGATCCGGATCGATCAAGTATATTCCGCGATCGGACGGAACGTCGAGCTGGGGGATATCGCCATCCATTTCCGGATCGCCGAATCGCCGGAATCGAAAGCGCAGCTCGTCGAATCCGCCGCTTCGAACGGGAACATGGAGCTGGTCGTCAAGCCGATCGACTTCGAATTGTCCGCTTCTTACGGAGACAGCCGGGTAAACATCGACCGCTTCGACAGCTACGTGGAACGGGGCATCGCCCTTCCTGACGGAATCGACGCTTCCCGCATTACGACAGGCGTCGTCCTGGGCGAGGACGGTACGATTACGCACGTGCCGACCAAGGTCGTCACAAGGGACGGCAAGCCGTACGCGGTCATCAACAGCTTGACGAACAGCACGTATTCGGTCATCTGGAATCCGCGGACGATGGCCGACGTCGAAGGGCATTGGAGCCGGGACGACGTGAACGATATGGCGTCGCGTCTTGTCGTGCAGGGCGTCGACGATTCGCGGTTCGAGCCGGACCGCAGCGTGACGCGGGCCGAATTCGCCGCCATCGCGGTGCGGGCGCTCGGACTCAAGCCGAACGCGACGGAGGGCGAGACGCTTCCCGCCGACGTGAACGGCGGTGACTGGTACGCCGGATACGTCCGTACCGCCATCGGCTACGGATTGATCGCCGGGTACGAGGACGGCACGTTCCGTCCGGACCGCACCATTACCCGCAACGAGGCGGCCGTCATCGCGGCCAGAGCGATGCAGGTCGCCAAGCTGGGCGGGCAATTCACGGACGAGGAGACGAGCAAGCGGCTCGCCGCCTTCAAGGACGGAGACGTCGTGGCGGAGTGGGCGAGGTCGTCCGTCGCGGCCGCGGCCGCAGGCGGGATCCTGCAGGGCAACGACGAAGGCTTCGTTCGTCCGCAGGACGACGTCACGCGCGCGCAGACGGCGGCGATGCTCCGCCGGCTGCTCCTCGCCGCAGGGCTTATCGATTCGAACTAATCGCTTCGGCGTGCAAGGAAAGAGGACCGCTTCTACCGGGAATTCCCGAAGAAGCGGCCCTCTTTTTGCTACTCGATGCCGTACCGCCCCAAAGCCTTCGTCGCCGTCTCGTACATGCGCCGCTGCAGCTTGTGGCCGTCGACGATGCGAACCCGTTTGCCGAGGAAGCGGATTTTGGACAGCATATACTCCCCTTCGTCTCGGGGGAACGACAGCGTGATCCGGTACGTATCCGAGTCGGCGTCGTATTCCACGTCCTTCTCGAAGCACGAGAACGCGTACAGGATGCGCGACAGCTCCCGGTTGTACAGGCGGACGACCTCGACCGTCGCCGTCTCCTGACGCGACTCGAGCAGCGCGGCGAGCTCGGCGGCGATGCGCTCCGCCACGCCTTCCGCTAACGGCTCCTCGCGCACAGCCGATACGTTGGCCAGCTTCGTGTTCATGTGCGTCCGATTCCGTCTATGGTACCAGAACAAATACCATTCGCGCTTCACCATCGAATATTCCAGCTTGTACGGGAATCCCGGCTGGTTCTCGTACAAGGTGCCGTCCTTCACCGCGTAGTCGAGCCGGACGCCGCTTCGGGCCAGCACGATCCGGCGCAGCGGGCGCAGCAGCGGATGGTACACGTGCCGTTCCCGGCTGCGCGCCTTCTCGATATAGCCGCCGGACAGGTCGGGCGCCGTCTCGTCTTCCAGCAGGGCACGCAGCTTGGCGAGGGTGACCGGCTCGAACGCCTCGGCCGCGGCGGGACGCGCGAGCATCGCCTTCAGCCAAGCCCGTTCATGGGAGGTGATCGGGATCGCGCCGGACTGCTCGAGCCGGGAGACGATCTGGTAATTAAAGATTTTCTCGAACGGGTTCATAATAACCGCGAATCTCCTTCCATTCCTCGATCATCTCCCGGCGCAAATGATCCGGCTCCAATACCTCGCAGCTCGAGCCGAAGCTGCGCAGCCACGGCTTGATCTCCGTCGTGCCGTTCACCTCGATTTCGTACACGAACGAGCCGTCGTCCTCCTCCGCGATGCGTCCCCATTGGCCCTGCAGCAGCACGCGCTCCTTCACGAAATCGGGCCCGCCTCCCTCCGGCTTGTAAAACCGCGCGCGAACGGTGACGCGCTCGCCCGTATCGATGAGCCAGCTGAACCGAAGCCGCTCCTCCAGCTCCTCCCGTTTCGCGGCATATGGCGTTTCGGGAACCGCCTCGGCTTCCGCGATCTGCGTCAGCCCTTCGAGCCGGTACTTTTTGAGGGCTCCGCGCGAATCGTGGCCGAGCAGGTACCATCTCCCGTACTGGTGATCGTAGACGACCTTGAGCGGCAGGACGCGCTCCTCCTTGCCCGACGTATCCCGCTCGAACAGCGGGTTCGTGTTGCGGGAGCCGTAGCTTTTGCGCGTTTTCGGGGAGAAGTACAGGAACCGGACGTACCGCCGTTCCCGAATCGCCTGCAGCAGGGCATACAGGTGAGCCTCGTCCAAGAGCCGCGGGTAGTAATGGTATTTGTACAAAAACGGCTCGGTCGCGGCCGTCTCCAGCTCCGGCTCGCGCCGCTTCAGCGCACGCTTCAGGCTGTCCCGCAGCAGGTAGCCCTGGACGGACGGCACCTGCGTATTGGCCATGACGTCGACGAAATCGTACAGATCGAGCAGCTCGTCGAACGTCAGCTCCTTCACCAGCTCGTCGCGGACCCGGTACCGGTACGGACGCCCGCCCGGCTCCCGGCGGATCGCGCCGACGTCCTCCAAATATTTCACGTCCGCGCGAATCGTCTTCTCGTCCGGCAGCGGCCCGTCCGCCGGCATGCCGCCGCAGCAGGCGTCGAGCAGCTCCGTCACCGCCAGCGGCTCGTCCCGCATCGCTTCGAGCAGCAGGGCGAGACGGACGCTCTCCGATTCCTTGAGCGATTTCGCCCGGTACAGGAAAAGCAGCATCGGGTCGGCCGAATCGTAGTAGCTGAAGCGCAGCGTCTCCGCAAACTCCCGTCCCTGCTCCTGCGGCAGCTGCCGATGCACCGAAGCGACGATGTCCTTCAGGCGGCGAATCGTCTTGTCGAACGTATGGACGGAGATGCCGAGCCGATCGGCGAACTGCTGCCGGCTGTATGCGCCGCTGGTCAGCACGAGCAGGCGCAGAAACTGGATTTCTTTGTCGAAGCTTTCCTTGGCCATGAGGGTCCTCCGCCGATTCACGTATGGTCTTTTTATTGTAGCAGGGAGGGAGTGCCGGCGGAACGGAAAGTTTGCGTTTACGCATCCCGCGGCAGGCAGCCTTCTTTACAAAATCTTCACGCCGGGAAAAAGCCCCTTTAACAATCGGGTCATAAAATGGCAAGGACAACCGATTGAAGGAGGAGTCCCACCCATGATCAAACCGGCGAAATGGAGCCTGTGGCTGTTCGCGCTGCTGCTCGCGCTGTCCGCGGTCCAGACGGCGACGGCGGCGCCCGCCGCCGCAGAGGCGGCCGGAAGCCGCACCGTCACCCTTTTCCATACGAACGACGTGCACGCCCGCGTCGAATCCACCAAGGACGTCAACATCGGCTATGCGGAGATGGTGGCGCTCGTCCGGTCGTACAAGAAGGAGCATCCGAACACGCTCCTGATCGATGCAGGCGACACGTTCCACGGACAGACGATCGCCAACCTCGTGCGCGGCGAGAGCATCGTCGACATCATGAACGCCGCGGGCTACGACGCGATGGCGCCGGGCAACCACGATTTCAACTACGGGTACGCGCGTCTCGTCGAGCTGAGCAAGCGCGCCCAGTTCCCGGTCGTGAGCGCCAACGTCAAGCAGGCGGACGGCGAGCGGCTGTTGGCCCCGTACGTCATCAAAGAGGCGGGCGGCTTGAAGATCGGCTTCTTCGGCTTGACGACGCCGGAGACCGCCTACAAAACACACCCTAAAAACGTCGAAGGCATCACGTTCGCCGATCCGGCGGCGGAGGCGAAAGCGATCGTGGCGGAGCTGAAGGGCAAGGTGGACGCGATCGTCGCCATCGCCCATCTCGGCGTCGATCTGTCGAGCGCCGATACGAGCATCAAGGTGGCGCGGGCCGTTCCCGAAATCGACGTCATTCTCGACGGCCACAGCCATACGGCGATGGAGGCGGGAAGGCTGGAGGGCGGCGTGCTGATCGCGCAGACGGGCGAATATTTGAAGCAGATCGGCCGGGTCGACCTGACGTTCGAGAACGGCAAGCTGACGTCGAAGAAGGCGAGCCTGATCACGAAGCAGCAGGTCGTCGAGCAAAACGTCCAGCCGGATCCGAAGGTGCTGGACATCGTCGGACAAGTGAAACAAGCGCAGGAAGCCGTACTGCAGGAGGTCGTCGGCTCCGCCGGCGTGAAGCTGGTCGGGGAGCGCGAGGTCGTCCGCAAGGGCGAATCGAACCTCGGCAACCTGATCGCCGACGCGATGCTGAGCGAGACCGGGGCCGACGCGGCGATTACGAACGGCGGGGGCATCCGCGCCTCGATCGAGGCGGGGCCGATTACGAAAGGCGATGTCATTACGGTGCTGCCGTTCGGCAACTACATCCAGACGAAGAAGGTGAAGGGCGCGGATATCAAAGCGGCGCTCGAGCTCGGCGTGTCCGCCTACCCGGAATCGCTCGGCGGGTTCCCGCAGGTGGGCGGCCTCTCGTTCGAGTTCGACCCGTCCTTGCCGAAAAACGCGCGCATTACGTCAATCGCGGTGAAGGGCGAGCCGCTCGATCCGGAGCGGACGTACGTGCTCGCCACAAACGACTTCATGGCGGCCGGCGGGGACAACTACACGATGTTCAAGGATTATCCGGTCGCGAACGACTTCTCCTCGCTCGAGGAGTCGCTCATCGCGTACATCCGCCAAGCCGGGGAACTGAAGCCCGCGACCGAAGGGCGCATCCGGGTGAAAGCGGCCGCCGCCGCTCCCCAGCCTGCCCCCGCGGCACAGAGGCCCGCTCCGGCCGCGCAAGCGCCCGCCGCTTCGGCGGAATCCGGCCCCGCCGCCGGCAGCGTCTACACCGTCCGTCCGGGCGATTCGCTCTGGGCGATCGCGAAGAAGTACGGGACGACGTGGCAGACGCTGCACAAGCTGAACCCGGTTCCGAACCCGAATCTGATTTATCCGGGACAGGTCATCGTGCTGCCTTGACGAGACGGATGGCCTGCATTCGAAAAAAAGCCGATTCCTCGAAGGAGAGGAACCGGCTTTTTCGGCGTTCGGCGACGGTCGGCCGCCGACGCAGCGCGTAGAGACACGGTCACTCCGTCCGAGGAAAAAAGGAAAAGAGGAGCGGAGGTCAAATATATAGGACATGCGAATACGAATCTCCTCCTTTCTCAAACATATGACGGTGCTTGTTTTGTTCCTCGCTTTTTTGCTGGGCATGCGATCGGTGTGGTCGGACATGTTCGATTCCGCCGAACATCCCGGTGTTGCGGGAGGCGTGCTTGATCTTCGCGGCCGGGAGCTGGCGAACTCTCCCCCTTTCCGATTGGACGGCGAGTGGGAATTTTACCCCGGCGCTCTCGTCACGCACGACGAGCTCAAGCGGCAGCCCGTGGACGGAATGCGGCATGTCCGCGTTCCCGGCGATTGGAGAAGCGCTTTCCCGGGCGAGCCGGGCACGTCGTTCGGCTACGGCACGTACAGGCTGACGATCCTCGTCGACCCCGGCTTGGATCAGCCGTATACGTTTTGGATGAACGGCATCCAAGCCTCCTCGGCCGTGGAAATAAACGGGCAAGTATCGGCCGAATTCGGCACGGTCGCCGAACGGGCCGAACGGTATCGACCGGATAGCCGGTCCTACACCGCTTCCTATACGGATGCCGATGCGACGCAAATCGAGCTGCTGATCCGCGTGGCCAACTTCGATCAGCCGAATACCGGAGGGATCGCCAAATCGATTCGCTTCGGCTCACAAGCGGCGATCGATACCCAGCGCTGGTATTCCATCGGCTTCCAGCTCGTCACGTTTCTTATCCTGCTGCTGCACGGCTTATACGCTTGCATTCTTTATTTGTTCGACGTGCGCCAAAAAGCGCTAATTACGTTTATTTTGCTGCTGTTTATGGCAAGCTTGACGATCGTGTCCGGGGACGATTACATTTTGCTGCAGTGGGTGCCGCTCGGTTATACGTGGATTTTGAAGGTCAGGCTGCTTTCTTATGTATGGCTCGCCTTTTTTATTTTGCTGCTTGCCGGCACATTTTCCGCCAGCGCCTTGAACGGCAAACGGTTTCGTCTCTATACCTCGCTCCTCGTTCTGTACACGGCCTTTATATTGGCGGCGCCGGCTGCGCTCGTCCATCATTCGAGTGCGGCGCGACTATTCTCGCTGATGTTCTTGCTTCCGACGATCTGGTTTGCCGTTCTGATCGTAAAGATGGTCGTGCGCAATAAGCATGGCGCCGGCTTCCTGATGATTACGGCCGCGAGCGTCATTTCGAGCATCGTATGGGGGGCGTTGCATAACAGGGGAGTCGTCGAGGTGAACGTGTATTACCCGGTCGATATCATTGCGGCCATCGTGGGCTTCTCCTCCTATTGGTTCAAGCGGTATTACCGCAATGCCGAGGAGAACGCCAAGCTGAACGAGCAGCTGCGCATGGCCGACAAGCTGAAGGACCAATTTCTGGCCAATACGTCGCACGAGCTTCGAACGCCGCTGCACGGCATCATGACGATCGCCCAAACCGTAGCGGATAAGGAGAAACAGACGATCGGCCGCGAAAGCGCCGAAAATTTGGAGCTGCTCGTTACGATCAGCCGCCGCATGTCCCATATGGTGGACGAGCTTCTCGACATCGCCCGTCTGCAGGAGAAGCGCATCGTGCTGCGCCGGGAGCCGGTGCGCCTCGATGCGGTCGTTTCGGCGGTGTTCGGCATGCTGCGCTATATGGCCGAAGGCAGGCCGGTGAGGCTGGAGCAGCGCATGCCGCAATCGATGCCGCCGGTCATGGCCGACGAGAAAAGGCTTGTGCAAATTTTGCTCAACCTCGTCCACAACGCGCTCAAATTTACCGACGAAGGGACGATTTCCGTCTCCGCCGAAGTCCGAAGCGGCCGGGCGTTCATCGAAGTGACGGACACCGGGGCCGGAATGGACGAAGAGACGCTGTCGCGCATTTTTTTGCCGTATGAGCAGGGAAACGGCGAGAGCGGCGGCATCGGGCTCGGCTTGAGCATTTGCCGGCAGCTGGTCGAGCTTCACGGCGGCAGCCTGGAGGCTTATTCCGAACCCGGCCGAGGCTCCGTCTTCCATTTCGAGCTTCCGCTGGCGCAAGAGACGGAGCTTCCTTCCGCGCCTCCGCAGCCGACGCTGTTGGCGGAAGCGGCGACGGCCGCCGAAGCGGGCCCGGTCGAGCGGGAGCAGACGGCGCCCGGGGCGACGGGCGAACGGATGAGCATTCTGGTCGTCGACGACGATCCGGTCAATTTGAAAGTGTTGTCCGGCATGCTGTCGGGGGGCGATTACCTCGTGAGAACGGCCGGCTCCGGCAAGGAAGCGTTGGAGCTGCTCGCCGCGGAGCCGTGGGACCTGCTGATCGTCGACGTCATGATGCCTCAGATGTCGGGCTACGAGCTGACGCGAATCGTGCGGGAGCGGTTCTCCGTTTCGGAGCTGCCCGTTTTGCTGCTGACCGCGCGCAGCGAGCCGGCGGACGTCTACGCCGGGTTTTACGCCGGGGCGAACGACTACGTCGCCAAGCCGGTCGATGCGCTCGAGCTGAAGGCGCGCATTCGGCTGCTCACGTCGCTCAAGCGGTCGGTCGAGCAGCGGCTGCGTCTGGAAGCGGCCTATTGGCAGGCGCAAATTCAACCGCACTTTTTGTTCAATACGCTGAATTCGCTCATGGCGCTGAGCGATATCGACACGAAGCGGATGCGCAGGCTCGGCGAAGCGTTCGCCTCGTATTTGCGGATCAGCTTCGACTTTTTGAATACGGGCGAGCTCGTCTCCCTATCGCACGAACTGGATCTCGTGCGAGCGTATGTCTATATCGAGCGCGAGCGGTTCGGCAGCCGGCTGACCGTCGAGTGGGACGTCGATCCGGACGTCGAGGCGCTGCTGCCTCCGCTGACGATTCAGCCGCTTGTCGAGAATGCGGTCAAGCACGGATTGCTCGGGCGAAACAAGGGAGGCACGCTCCGGATCCGCATCGGGCGCCGGGACGGCGCGACGTTCGTTGCGGTCGAGGATAACGGCGTCGGCATGACGCGGGAACGGGTCGGTCAGCTGCTGGAGGAGAACGCGGCGGCGACCGGAGGCAGAAGGGGAATCGGGCTGTCCAACACCAACCGCCGGCTCAAACGGCTGTTCGGGCAAGGGCTGACGATCCGCAGCGAGCCCGGCGAAGGAACGATCGTCAGCTTCGTGATCCCGGGAACGGATTGAGCCCATTGGCGAATGGATCCTTCAGCCTACTTACCTTGCGGAAAGTACCTGTACGAAAAGTGCGTACTTCTCGATCGGCGGCGACCCTTTTATACTCAAAGCGTACACCATTCGCAGAGAGGACGATCCCCGATGAAAACGCTCGTCGTCGTTACCCATCCAAGCCTGGACACATCCGCCGTCAATAAGCGGTGGGTGGAAGAGCTGAGGAAATGGCTGGACGACGTCTTGACGTACGGATGGGCTTACGGTTCCAAAGGCGGGGACAAGCTAAAAAACCGCAAGGTCGCCTTGGGCGTAACGGCGGGCATCCAAAAGGAGGATTACAGCGCGAACGGAAGATACCGCTATTCGCTTGAGCAAATATTGGTGCCGTTCGAAACGTCCTTCCGGTATTGCGGTGCCGACTATCGTTCGTTCTTTGCCTTCTACGGAACGGAAAACGAGCCCGGCGGGCTGGTGCCCGGCGCGGACAACGAAACGCCCGCCGCCCGATTGGAGCAGAGCGCGCAAGCCTATCTGAATTTTATCGATAGCCTGTAAACGGCCCGCACCGACAAGGCTGCACAAGAAGAAGGATTTCCTCGATTACGGGGAAGTCCTTCTTTCGAGTGAATCGAGCGGCGAAGGCTGCTGATGTACGGGTTCCGGGGCCGGCAAGCCGTTCTTTTTCCCCCACTCGCACATCATATCCAGCACCGGAACGAGAGAAAGGCCGCGTTCGGATAACGAATATTCGACTTTCGGAGGGATTTGGGGAAATTCCTGGCGGTTGACAAGCCCGTCGGACTCCAGCTCTTTCAGCATGACGCTCAGCGTCTTGAAGGAAATGGTGCCGATCCGCCGCTGCAGCTCGTTAAACCGCATCACCTTATGCTCCGAGAGCCAATACAGGATGATCATCTTATATTTGCCGCCGATTAAGGACAACGTGTACCCGAAGCCGGTGTCCTTCAGCTCGACGCCGGTCGGGACGCAGGTTTCGCCCTCGCGCATCCGCCACACTCTCCTTCAGGGAAGTCGTTCGCTCATGTACCGGAAATAATTGTCCACTTCTTCCGGGCCGGATTCCTTTAAGCGTTTGTAGCTTAACTTGAAATCGCTGCTGATCTCCGCAATCGCTTCTTTCTCGGGCGATTCTACGTCTTCGTATTTCGCGAGATAGTTATGAATCGCGTTCATTTCCGTTCTGGTCAAGTACCTGGCTTCCGAAATACAATTTCGAAACAGATCGGCTATAAGTCGCGTGTCCGTTGCAAAGTTCGTTATGACGGCCCATCCTCCTCCGATTGATACTGCGCCCCAACCCCATTAACAGCTCCAGCTCCATATTACCATATCGAATGGAACTTTAGCCCGCGGCCCAGCCGGTCGAGCCGGTACCCTCCGCTCTAAACGAAGCGGCTATCCCTTCCGCAGGAGCGGCAAGACCAATTGCATTCCAAAACCAGGACAAAACCACACTGATGTTGTGGTTTCTTGCTCTTTGAATCAAAACCAGATTCCTCGTCTGAAAATCGTAATATTTTCCCGCCTCATCTGAATAATATGATTAAACAAGGCCGAAGGGACGTCGACATCTTCCGTTTTCACCCAGCAAATAGCTCGACACCAAAAAACCAATTGACAAAAAATAAAGCGCTTTCTACAATGATAACGTAAGAACCAGATAAAACCAGTGTTCATCGTTCCTTCGACTAGCGACCGCACTCTGGATGAAAAGCGCAGACCGAGAGGAGGGTATACCAAGCGTTCGAAGACGCGTTCGGAGGGCATCCGGCATGCCTGTAAAAGATTGAATATTCAGTTAAAAAGGGGAGTGAAGTCCATGAGAAGAACGGGCGCTCTGCTGGCGTCGGTCGTCCTGCTGTCTTCGCTGCTGGCGGGATGCGGCGGCGGCAAGGAGCAGGGGAATGCCGGAGGAGAGGCGGTCGTGAAGCCGAAGGAGCCGTTTACGATGAAAATTTGGGGAGGGGGCGTGACGCCGCAAGAGTTCGACGACCGGTTCCGGGACGTCTTGAAGAAGAAGTTCCCGCACATTACCGTCGAATATATCCAGAACGGCAAAGGAACGACGATGCCGGAGCTCGTGGCGGCGGGCGACGTCCCCGATTTGATCCGTACCGACGTCCCTACCTTGGTGAGCGGCTATCTGGATTTGCAGCTCGGTTTCGACCTGACCGAGCTCGTGAAGAAGCATCAGTACGATCTGCCCCGGTTCAATCAAGTGTTCATCGACGAGATCGTCGATGCGGGGCGCTCCAAAGCGCTGTACGGCTTGCCGGTCCCCCCGTATTTCCCCCAGGCGCTCTACTACAACAAAGATTTGTTCGACCGGTTCGGCGTCGCGTACCCGAAGGACGGCATGACGTGGGACGAAGTGTACGATTTGGCGCAAAAAATGACGCGCACGGAAGGCGGCGTCTCCTACCGCGGCTTCAGCTCGAACCCGGTCAACATGCTGCGCGACAACCCGTTCTCGCTCCCGATTCTCGATCCGAACGAGGACCGGCTGGCCGATCCGGAGAAGTGGAAGCTGCTGTTCGACAACTTCAAGCGGTTTTACGAAATTCCGAACAACACGATCGAGAAGACGAGCTCCGCCGAGAATACCGCATTCTCCAAAGGCAACGTCGCCATGATGGCGAACCAGCACAGCGTCTACTTGACCATTCCGCCCGAGGTGAATTGGGATATGGTGTCGTATCCGGTGCTGCCGGGAGCGCCCAAGCTCATGCCGCAGCGCGGGCCCGCGTACTGGTCGATCTCGAAGACGAGCGAGCATAAGGAAGAGGCGTTCGAGATGATCATGGCGATGCTGTCCGACGAGGTTCAGATGGAGGATTCCCGGAAAGGCATTCCGACGACGCTCGTCAAGGAAGACATCAAGAAGGAGCTCGGCAAAGGACACCCGGTCTACAGCACGAAAAACATGCAGGCAATCAACGTCTACCCGCCGGTTCCCTACACGACGAAGCGCAAGGCCGGGCTGGCCGACGTGCCCGGAGCGACGCAGCAGACGCTGATGGGCACGACGTTCATCGACGTCGCCTCCGGCAAGACGGACGTCAATACGGCGCTGCGCACCCTCGAAGAGAAGCTGAAGGCGGAGCTCGAGAAGCAGAAAAACAAATAACCCGGGGTATCGCCAAGCCCCGGCACCAACGATAGGAGAGGGAGAGAGAGATGGAAGCGAAAATCGCCATACTGCCGGAGCCGAGAGTACAGGACCGGATTTTCAAGCCGTCGCATTGGGAGCACCTTCGGGCGCTCGGCGTCGTCGTCCGCAACGAGCGGGAGGGGCCGCCGCAGCCGGAGACGGTGAAGGCCGTCCTCGAAGGGGCGGACATCGCCATTACGTCCTGGGGGTGCGGCGCGCTCGCGGGAGAGCTGTTGGACCGCGCCCCGAACTTGAAGGCGGTTATCCACGCCGCCGGAACGGTCAAGGGGATCGTCACGCCGGAGCTGTGGGAGCGCGGCATCCGCGTCTCGAGCGGCAACGGGCCGCTCGGCGTCGGCGTCGCCGAGACGGCGCTCGGGCTCACGATCGCGTCGCTCAAAAACATGTGGCGGCTGTCGCATTCGACGAGCGGCGGCGGTTGGAGCGAGGGGAAGGAGAAGGTGCGGGAGCTGTACGAGGTGACGGTCGGCGTCATCGGCGCCGGGAAAGCGGGCAGCCACTATATGAAGCTGCTGCGTTCGTTCCGCGTCGACGTTCTCGTGTACGACCCTATCCTGACCGCGGAGCAGGCCGAGTCGCTGGGAGCGGCGAAGGTCGAGCTGGACGACCTGCTCGCGCGAAGCGACGTCGTCTCGATCCACGCCCCCTCGCTGCCGGCGACGTACCGGATGATCAACGGCGAGCGGCTCGCCCGGATGAAGGACGACGCCATCCTGATCAATACGGCGCGCGGGTCGATCGTGGACGAGGCGGCGCTCGTCGAGGAGCTGCGCAAGGGCCGGCTGTTCGCCTGTCTCGACGTGACCGATCCGGAGCCGCCGGCGCCCGATCACCCGCTGCGCACGCTGCCCAACTGCATCTTGACGCCGCATATCGCGGGCGCGGTCAATAACGGCGTATGGCGGCTCGGGCAATTTGCGATCGACGAGACGAAGCGGCTGCTGGCGGGAGAGCCGCTGGAAGGAGAAGTGAAAGCCGAGCAGATGAGCACGCTGGCGTAAACGGGAGCCGATCCCGGACGCGAAGGAACGAATCGAGAACGGGGAGGGATGCGTTGATGCGGGGAACGGCAAGGAAAGGCGGTCGTTCGGACGGTAGAGCGGGTGCGATGGCCAGAGCGATCTGCTTGCTGCTGGCGGTGGCGGTGACGCTCGGAGGGCCGGTGCTCGGTGCGAGCCCGGCGCGGGCGGAGGCGAACGCGGAGGAGATGCCGGGCGTCGTCACATACGATTTCGAGAATTTCGCCGTCGGGCCGTTGAACGGGCAGCTCGGCTGGACGAACGCGAGCCCGGAGGTGACGGTTACCGACCAAGTGTATGCGGTGAGCGGCACGAAGACGGTGCGGATCGCCGACAACGACAAGACGAAGGCGCTGGGCGCGAGGGTGACGTTTCCGGCTGTCGGGCGGGGCAGCGTGGAATGGTGGGCGAAGGCGGACACGGCCGACCGGCTCGTCATGCTGCTGGAGAGCGCGGGTCCGCAAGGGACGAAGCCCGTGGAGTGGATCGGCTTTCTGGCGAACCGGAAAATCGAATATTACGACGGGGCGACCCGCGTCAATACGAGCGAGACGTATGAGCCGGGCAAGTGGTACCGGTTCCATCTCGATTTCGACATGGCCGCCGGGCGCAAGTCGATCGCCGTGTTCGACGGCGACGACCTGCTGCTGCTGCGGAAAGATACGGCGGTCCGGGACGCGACCGTGACGTCGGTGAACGTATTCCGGCTCGCGACGATCTCGACCGGTCTCGGCACGTTTTACGTGGACGACGTGCGCATTCGCGACGCGGAGCTGGCTCCTCCGGGCAGCTTAAGCGGCGTCACCGCGCATCCCGATTCCGTAAGCGTGCAGGTCGGCCAGTCGAGGCAGGTTCATCTGATCGGCCATTATACGAATGGGGATGTGCGCATGATGGAATCGAACGAAGCTTCCTTCGTCTCGGATCAGCCGGGGGTGGCTACGGCGGAAGGCGGCAGCGTGACGGGGGTGTCCCCGGGCTCGGCCGTCGTAACCGCCTCCGTATACGGCGGGCTGCAGGCGGCGATCGACGTGAACGTGTACGACGCGAACGACGTGCCGCCGTACCGCGACTTGGCGCTCCGGCCGCTGCAGCGGACGACCGCCGTCCAGGGGCTGTCGGTCGTCGTGCCGGCCGGGGCGGAATGGGAGGCGCTCGGGAACGACATCGCGGCGAAGCTGCAAGCCCGCTGGAACGTGCAGGCAAGCGTCGTCGCGCCGGAGCGGAGCAAGTTTCGGGACGGCTGGTCGGGCAACGCGCTGCTGCTGGGCTCGCTCGGCAACAACGAGCAGCTCGCTCGGCTGTACGGCATGAGGATGTCGTATGCCGATGCGGTCTACCCCGGTGACGGAGGGTACCAGCTGCAGACGGTGATCGATCCGTTCGGGCTCGGCGGCAATTCCGTCGTCGTGGGCGCGAGCGACTTGGCGGGCGCTCGGGCCGGCGTCGCCAAGCTGCTGGAGAAGCTCGACGCGCAAACCGAGCCGGTCATTCCGTGGCTGGCGGAGGCGGTATTGTCCAAGCAGGCCGCCTCGTACTTGCCGTTCGACGGCAAGCCGACGCCGGCCGACGTCGCGGCCGCGCTGCAGTCGGTCGAAACGTGGCTGTCGAGGCTCAAGCCGACGACGGGCAACGAAGCGGATGCGGACGCGCTGCTCTATGTGTTCAACCGATTGAAGCTGTACGGGGAAGGCTACCTGCTGACGGCCGACCCGGGCTTGGGCGACATTTACCGCAAGCTGGCGAAGGGCTACGCCAACTTCGTCAACCGGTACCCCGCCGAAGCGAAAGGGCAGCTGAACGCCCGCGCGAACATGTGGACGGACGGGGACAAAGCGATCCAGCTCTGGTCGACGCTCGAAGCGTCGCCCTTGTTCACGGCGCGCGAGCGGAAGCAGATCGTCTCCGCGTTCGCCCTCACGTACGAAGCGAATGCGCAGGACGGCTACCTCGTCGGGGCGGCGGCGACCGGTCCGCGGTGGAATCATCAAATTTTCCCGGCGCTGTCGTTGATCGCGGGCAGCGACTATTTCGGCAAGTATTACGCCCTGCCGGAGGCACCGGGCTGGCGGCAGCTGGGCGAGCGCATTTTTACCGGCAATACGTCGTACATCAGCTTGGACGAAGGCTCGGACTACCTTATGCACGTGCCGATGACGAACATCGACTACGCGATGGCGACGGGCAATCTCGACTTCCTGACCCGCAGCCTGCGGCCGAGCGCCGACCTGAACGCGCTCATGATCGACAATATCGGGACGATGGCCGGCGGCGGGGACACGTACCCGTTCGGCTACAGCAACGCGTATTCGTGGGGACATTCGCAGGTGATGAACGCGGCGTCGTGGTTTTACGGCGATCCGGTGTATCAATACTTGCTCGAGCGGACGAGGAACGGGCCGTTCCCGGGGCAGCGGATGAGCGATCTGGACTACCCGATTCACCGCTATGCGGCGCTCAAGCCGGAAGCGGGCGGGGAGCCGCCGGAGGGAGCGTATCCGAAGGTGCAGGCGTATCCGGTCGAGCCGGGCATCTACGACGACTTGCGGGGGCCGGGTCAAGAGCCGCTCGACGTGGCGCTGGCCGACACGTTCCATAAAATGACGTTCCGCGAAGGGTTCGGGGCGGACGACAGCTACTTGATCGTCGACGGCTTCTCGGCGGGCGCGCACGGCCACCAGGACGGCAACGCGATCCTGAACTATACGGCCGACGGCCGGCTGTTCCTGGTCGACCGCGACTATATGGAGAATACGCCGGAGCATCATTCGGGGCTCGTCGTCGTAAAGGACGGGGAGCAGGAGAAGAAGCCGCCTCTCGCCAAGCTGGAATGGGCGGCGGACGTCGGCGGGATCGCGCTCAGCCGCAGCGTCGTGCCGAACTACAACGGAACGGACTGGCGACGGTCGATCGTGAGTCCGAACGGGGACTTCTATATCATTTACGACGATGTAAAGGTGAACGAGACCGGTAACTATTTGCTCAAAAACCAGTGGCAGACGCTCGGGACGCCGACGGTGAACGGCGGCCGGTACGAAGCGGAGCAGCAGGGCGTGACGATGGCGATCGACAGCTTGGACCGCTCCCGGCTGCTGACCCAAGACCGGTACGGCCATTTCCGCAAATATTGGAAGTCGGATTACCCGTACCCGTACGCCGACCGGGAAACGGTGCTGAGCGAAGTGCTGGAGGAGCAGCGCTACGCGGCGGGCGATACGGCCGCCTTCATCAACGTGCTGTCCAGCCGCAAGGAGGACGAACCGGCTCTCCACGCGCGGCGGTTGAACGAGACGACGGTCGAGATCAAGCAGGAGGGCGAGCGGTGGCTTGCGGTGCACGCGCCGCTCGATACGCCGGACGTCGCCTCCGACGGCAAGCTCCATCTGCTCGGCGAAGGAAGACTGCTCGCAGCCGAGGCGACGAATGTGCGGATCGGCTCCGAGACGCTGCGGTTCGACGAGCCCGTTCTGTTCGCGATGAATACGGCGAACGGCGAATGGGAGGCGTACTCGCTGCGCAAAGACCGGGTCCGCTACGACGAACGGGGCGAGCCGGTCCGGGAAGGGGCGCTCGAAGCCGGGGCCGTGCCGTGGAGCCGCCAGGCGGAGCAGCGTCTCGGGAAGGCGCTGAAGGAGAAGGAGCATCCGGGAACATGGGCCAAGGCGCAGCCCGATCGTCCGGGAGTGCATCCCGATTGGGAGCCGGTGTATGCGTTCCCCGAACAAGTGACGGCTGCCGGCTGGGGCGACTTGGACGGCGACGGCCGGGAAGAGCTGCTCCTCGGCGGCATCGGCGGCAACGTGCAGGCGATCGACGAGACGGGCGCCGTCCGGTGGGCGTTCGCCGCCGCGGGACGCGTCAACGAGGTGACGGTGCAGACGGTGAACGGCGAGCCGGTCGTCTTCGTCGCCACCGAGAACTGGTATGTGCACGCGCTCGACGCGGCGGGCGGAGAGAAGTGGCGGTACGAGTTCCCGCATACCGGCGAGCACCGCGAGCGCAAAGGCAACCTGCTCGGCATTACGAACGTGCGGGTCGCCCACGTGAACGGGACGGATCAGGAGCCGTGGATTATGGTGGGCACGCAGTTCCGGTACATTTACGGCCTGGATCCGGAGGGCCGATTGAAGTACGAGGATTTGCTCTATTTCTACGGAATCGAAGACATGGCGTTCGCCGACATGGACGGCGACGGCAAGGATGAGGGCATCTACGCGCTGGAGTACGCGTACTACGCCTACTGGGACGATAAGCAGGTCACCCGGGGCGGTTCCGGCGGCGGTCCGGGGTGGAAGGTCGCGACCGTGCTGCCCGGCGGCAACGGCGGCACGCTGCCCGCGATCGCGCTCGGGACGAAGCAGAACGAGGTGCGTCTCGTCGCGTATGCCGGCAAGCCGCAGGAGCTGTGGAAGCGGAACGTCGGCGGCGAGGTGAACGACGTCCGGTCCGGCGATTACGACGGCGACGGGGTCGCGGAGATTTTGGCCGGCTCCGACGGGTTCCAGTTGTACGCGCTCCGTCCCGACGGCACGGTCCGGTTCCGTACGGCGCTGGAGGAGCGGGTGCTGCACGTCGACGGCTCGGCCGGCGACGGCGGGGCGCGGTACTGGGCGGCGGCGGATCACGGCCTGCTCGCGGAGCTGTCCGCGGAAGGCGAGGTCGTGAGCCGGGTCCGGTTCGCCCATGACATCGCGGCGTTCCGGGGCGGAGCGACGGAAGCGAGGCCGTGGGTCGTGCTGGCCGACGGCGAGGTGATGCGCTACCGGGATTGACGGACGTTTCCGTCATGCGGCTTTGTAAACCGTAAGCCGGGAGCCGTTCGCCATGAGAATGCCTGGATTCCTTACGCGCATTCACGGTGGCGGCTTCGGCCGGCGGACCGTTCTCCATGCGGCTTTTCGCGCAGAAGGCGAAAGCGGATGCGAGGGCGGCCCGGCCGGCCGTTTTTCCTTGAACCCGGTATCCAATTCCGGTATGCTTGAAGAAGTCACCAAGTGCGTTCGGAGAGGGAGCGGTTTCTTTTTCCGAACGGAGCGGATATTCATTACCGAAATCGATGATGGCGGGATACCGATGGGCGAGAGACCGAATCGCAATACGTTTCAGGCGAGACTGGACAGTCTGGTCGAAGATATACGCAACGACATTCGCAACGGCGTGTTCCGGGAAGGCGATTACCTGCCTTCGGAGAAGGCGTACGCCAAGCGGTACCGGTTGAGCAACACGTCGGTCCGGCAAGGGCTGGAGCAGCTTGTCGCGGAGCGGCTGATCGAGAAAATTCCGAGAGTGGGCAACAAGGTCGTCCGCCGCACCCGCGAAGACGTCGTCGTCCTGAAGTTCGGCTGCCACCGGTCGCTGCTCCAAGAGGCGGCGATGAAGGCGCTGGTCGCCGAATTTCACAAGAAGAACCCGGACATCCGCGTCGAGCTCGTCGGCCTGTCCTCCGGGCTGAACTCGTATGCCGTCGTCAAGCCGATGATCGACGAAGGCGCCGTCGACCTGTTCACGATGAACTACAACGGCTTCGCCGACTTCCGGGCGAACGGCGGCTTGGACGAGCTGGAGACGGTCGAGCCGCACCCGCACGTGTACCCGTTTCTGACCGAGGCGATGACGCACGAGGGGCGCTTGAAGGCGCGGCCGTTTTTGTTCACTCCGCTTATTTTGTGCTACAACAAAGCCCATTTCCGCGAGAAGGGCGTTCTCGAGCCGGACAGCGGCTGGCGGTGGAGCACGCTGTTCGAGCAGGCGGAGAAGCTGGCGGTCGAGAACGAGCGGCTCGGCTTCTACGTCCATTTCCCCTCATCCAACCGGTGGCCGGTGTTCCTGCTCCAGAGCGGGCTCCGGTTCGACCGCGACGAGCGGGGGCGCATCGCCGTCGACGGCGCGCGGCTGATGGATTCGCTGCGGGTTTGCCGCGAGCTGATCTACCTGCAGAACCGGTTCCCCTTGTTCCTGTCGGAGAAGGACGCGGACGCGGAGGAGCTGTTCTTCAGCGGCAAAGTGTCGATGATCGTCACGACGTACTTGAGCTTGAACCATCACGAGCGCCCGGACGACTTCGAGTACGATCTCGCTCCGCTGCCGTACTTGAACGATCCGAAGACGCTGCTCATGCTCGTCGGGGTGGCGATCAACGCCCGTTCCGAGCGGAAGGAGAGCGCGCGGCGGTTCGCCGACTTCCTCGTCTCGTACGAGGCGCAGCTGCTGCTGCGGCAGCGGACGCTCAGCATCCCGAGCCTGAAGCCGGCGGCGGAATGGACGGGCAAGGAGCTCGGCTACCGGCCGTCCCGCTTCCACGTCTACCGCGACATCATCCCCACGTTCCGCACGTTCGGCGCGCTGAACTTGTCCATCCGCGAGCTGGACGCGCTGTACCGCGAGGCGAAGCTGTACTGGTCGGGCCTCGAGACGGAGGAGGCCGCCCTGCGCCGGCTGGAGGGGCTTCTGGAGCAGCTGGGGGGCGGGGAGAGCCGAGGGAGTGGCGGGTGAGCCGGGGCTTCCCCTGGAAGAGACGTCGATTGACGTCTTTTCTTTTTTATCGTTACAAAAATTCGATCAGAAGCTTTTCTTATTGCAGTCCGGTCCGGTATTACGAAGAGCGCCGCGGTCTCGGTGCCGGCCCCACCATGACGGCGGCGCGCAGGTACCCGTTTATACGGGGGTATACAGGCATTCTTCCCGCTCGGTCGTGATGCGCAGTATCCAGCCGTCTCTGATCTGAGACGCATTGCCCGGGGTATCGTCGGTCCCATAAAGGCTCCAGGTGCCGTTGGGATTTTGACCGAAAAAGTTGCTCATCATCGAAATCGGCGAGACCGGAGGCGCGGGCGGAGGGAATGTATCGTTTTCGATGCCGGCATAATTGGTCGGTTTATACGTGCCGGATACGATCGCTCCCGCAGCCGGAAGGAGGTTGGGCGCATCATCGTCGAAAGATAAGGTTAACCCTCCGACCGGCAAGGTGCCGGCATCGGACATCAGAATGGTGTTCGTGGCGCCGTCGGGCCCGACCAGCATCAAATCCAAATCAGCGGAATTCTGTGACGAAAAATCAAGCAAGGTGGCCGTTACTTTCACAATCGTACCCGTCATCCCGGATACGACGATGGAGGAGGGGTATGGAGTGGCGATCGAAGTCATGCCGGGTCCCGGAATCATGATGAGCTGGGGATTGGTAAGCTGCTGGGTTTCGCGAATGGTCGTACAAACTCTTCTGAAAGGCGTAGGGACGATCACGGGCGTTACCGTAACAGGAGCCGGTTCGACGGTGATCGGAGCGGGCGAGACCGTAATGGCCGGTTCGATGGTAACCGGAGCGGGCGAGACCGTAATGGCCGGTTCGACGGTAACGGGAGCGGGCTCGACCCGAATGACCGGTTCGACGGTAACCGGAGTCGGAGCGACGGAGATGACCGGATCGACCGTAACGGGCGTAGGTTTTAGCGTTATCGTGAGATTGTTTTTCTTGGCGATTTCGATCTTGCGGGTAGTGTCCGGCTTTCGTTTCGGTTTATGCGCAGCTTTTTTCTTCGAGCAAGCGCTGCCGCGTTCGAGCGGCTTGTGGCCCGACTTGGGGCGGTTATGGACGGAGCCCATCCGCGAAACACCTCCTGGTATAATGGCACAAGTTCAACATATTGTACGCAAGGATCGGGAGCGGGTTTGGACAGGAGCACACAGGCGGGTGAAATGGCCGAACACCTTGGCCGCTCGAGTCGTCCGATTACGCTGCGGACGGACGCGAAGAGCGGAAGCCGGCGTCTCCTATCGGGCGACTTGTTGTTCGCGAGGCGATTGTCCTGACGAGGTCCGGCCGGGACCGATCGTTGAGGCCGCTTTTTTCGATAGGCCATCCTCGTTCCGGAAGGAGCATCCCCGCTCCGCGTCGAACGATCCAATAACGAAACTTGCTGACCCCGAAAGGAACGACGCCGCCATGCCAAAGAACAACCAGTGGGCCGCCGTGCTGACGCGGCTGATGAACCGCGAAGTTCCCGTCTATATCCACCTCGCCGCCTCGAAAAACGGGGAGCCTCCTTTTACGTGCCGGGGGTACGGCGTCTGCGTCGACGAGCGAGACGGACGGATCCGCGTAGCCGTCTTGGCGAGCCAATGGAGGCGTCTCCGCGAGTACGGCGGCGACCGGCAGAAGCTGGCCGTCCTCGCGACCGCCGGAACGGACAACGAATCGTATCAGATCAAAGGCGGGCTCGTCGAATGCCGGGAGATCGCGGAGGAGGACCGGAACGTGCTGGAACGGCAGCGGGCGCTGACCGCCCGGCATTTTCCGGGACTTCTTCCGCTGGTGAACGTGCGCTCGGCCGATTGCGTCGCGCTCGGGCTGCGGGTCGACCGCGTATTCGTCCAGACGCCCGGACCGTTGGCGGGGTCGCCGCTATGAGGGAGGGACATGCGTTGCAGGTACCGCTAACCCGGATTGTATCCGCCTTCGACGGCGTGTTTCCGTCCGTGATCGTAACCGGCGATCCGGACGGCACGCCGAACGTCGCCAACCTGTCCCGGGTATGGCACGTCGAGGAAGGACGCGTCGCCGTCGCCGATCAGATGCTGAACAAAACGCTGCACAATTTGGCCGGCAACCCGTTCGCGCTGATCAAGCTGGCGACGCCGGACGATCTGATCCAGTGGGAGCTCGCGGTGCGCCATATCGGGACGGAGACGGAAGGGCCGCTCTTCGATCGGCTGCATCAAGACATCCGCACGGTTTCGTGGGTGGCGGGGGTGGCGAATGCGCCCGGCCTGCGGGCGGCGTTGGTGTTCGAGGTGATGTCGGTCCGGAGGTGCGTCGAGGAAGCGCTGTATCTGTCCCCCGCGCCGGAAACGTACGGCGAGCTGCTGAGCGCGCTGGCGCAGGAGCTCGAGCTGGACCGCTGCTCGTATTGGGCCGTCGGCGCCGCCGGCTCCGCGCCTTCGCTTCTGGCTTCCCGGGGCGTGCCGGGAGCGGGCACCGATCCGTCAGCGTTCGACGCCATGCGGCGGCTGGCCGCGCTCGTCGCGGTGGAGCGCCGCGTCATCCGGCTGCGCGGCATCGGCTCGCAGATGCGGTACATGCATACGATCGAGTCGGAGACGGGCAAGCGGGAAGGGGAAACGGAGAGTGGTCGGCAGCGGCCGCTGCCGGGAAGCTTGCTTGCGTTCCCCGTCTTCGACTCCGGTACGCTCATCGGGACGGTGTGCTGCGAGGAGGCTCGGCCGGGGGCGGACGCGTTCGACCGGTATCCGGACGACTTGCTCCTGACGCTGGCCGACAAGCTCGGCGAAGCGCTCGAGACGGCGGCACGCCTCCCGGAGTCGGACCGCGAGCCGCTGTTCCGGCAAGTCGTCGAGCGGGCGAAGCTGCAGGCGCAGCGGGAGGCGGAGCCGTTCCATACCGCACTCAGCGCCAGGGAACGCCAGGTAGCCCTCCACGTTGCCCAAGGACATACGAACGCGGACATCGCGAAGATTTTGTTCGTCAGCACGCGTACCGTCACGACGCATGTGGAGCGGATTTTTCAGAAGCTGCATATCGGCTCCCGCGCCGCTCTCGCCCGGTACGTCGCCGAAAGGAAGCTCCTCGAAGAGCCGAACGGCCCCCCGCCTTCGCAAAATACGTAATCTTACCGATACAGCGATTCCGCCGTCGCCGCTATGATGGGAAATGCAGCATTCATTTCCTACGAAAGCGGTGTGTTGAACAATGGAATGGTTAGTCTTGCTTCACGTCTTATCCGCCATCATCGGCTTGGGACCGGCGTATGCGTTCCCGCTGCTGCTGCGTCCCACCACGTCCGTCGAAGAGATGGAGCGGTCGCTCCGCCAAGTCGCGCGTCTGGAGCTGTTCCCCAAGATCAGCGGCACGCTCGCCGTCTTGTCCGGCATCGTCCTGTTCTGGATCGGCTCGTACGGCTCCCTTCTCCAGCTGTGGATCGGCGGGACGCTCGTCCTGTACATCCTCATCGAGGTGCTCATCGTCGGCTTCCTCGCGCCCGCCCTCAAGAAGCTGCAGGCGGCTCTCTCCTCCCCGGACGCCAGGACGCGCCCGGAAGCGCCCGCTCCCCTCGCAGCCATGTATGCGAAGGTGCGGAATTTGCACCTGTGGGCGACGGTGCTCGGCACGATCATCTTCATCCTGATGATTCTCAAGCCGCATTGAGGGAGGTGCGATCGATGTCCACGCCTATGGCCGCTCATTCGCTGCGCTTCTATCTGGACTGCTTGCGGATGGAGCGCGAGTCCCCTTCCTACGACTACTTGCGCCGTCTGACAAGACGGCATCTGGAGCGGTTTCCGTTCGAGAACATCGGCAAAATCCACTATTACGCCAACGGAGCCCGTACCGGGCTCGGGTGGCTGCCCGACGCCGAAACCTTCTTGACCCATTTCGCGGCGAGAGGGCTGGGCGGCAACTGCTATATCCTGAACGCACACTTCGGCGGCCTGCTCCGGGCGCTCGGCTTCCGGGCCGAGCTCGTCCGCGCCACCGGCGGCAACACCCATATGGCGCTGCGAGTCACGATCGACGATCGAGCTTACTATGTGGACGTCGGGTACGGCGCGCCCTTGTTCGAGCCGCTTGTACCGGAGGAGGAGCCGCGGTTTTCGCGGTACGGGGAAACGGTGGAGGTGACGAAGCTCGGCGACGACCGCTACGTCATCGATCGGCGCGCGAACGGCCAAAGCTTCGTCGTCAAGACGATCGAATGGACCGCGGTCGAGCTGTCCGATTTCGACGAAGCGATCGCCCATTCGCTTCGGGACGAGGACGAGAATCCGTTCATGCGCAGAATCGTGGCGACCGTATTCAAGCGCGACGCCGCGTATTCCGTCGTCAACCGGAAGCTGTTCGTCAAGACGGACAAAGGCTCGGAAGTGCACGACTTCCCGTCGCGGGCGGAGTGGACGGATATGATGCGCGCCACGTTCGGCTTCGATGCGGGCGTGGTGGACGAGGCGGTCGCCTTTCTCCGGGCTCGAGGCGTCGTGTTGTTCGATTGAAATGAAGCGGCGCGGAGCCGCGGTCTTCCGAACGGCGGGCGGTTGTGTCGCATCCGTAGGCAACCCCCGCCTTACGGTTCCGTCTGTTGCGGCGCGCCAGCTTCTACGCGTGTGCATTCGTACAGCCGGTCCACCTCGCAATCGAGCGTCGCGGCGATGGAGAGGGCGGTTTTCAGCGGCATGACCCGTTTGTTGTCCATAAAGTCGGCCAGCCGTTCCCGCCTCATCTGCAGCGCGTCCGCGAGCCGATCGACGGATATGCCCGCTTCCGCCAGCCGCTCGCCGAGCAGACAGCGGCCCAGTTCGATTTTCATGACGTTTCCTCCCGGACTTATTCGGACAGATGATCCTCCTTAGATTTCCACATGCTTGGAAATCCCATTCTGCGCCCTCCCCGAGTTGACAACGATCGGTTAGACAGCTAAGATGATCGCAAGCTCGCCTCCCCGCCGGCCGGGGAAGATTCATAAGAAATGTGCCGGCCGTAGACGTTGGGGTCTGCGGCTTCTTCCTATTCCCCCCAGTAAAGGAGTGTCGGCCATGTCCGATTTCCACGCCACAATCGTACAAGAGCTGCGCAAGCTCGCAGGAGGAGGGCGTCCGCATCCTATACGCCTGCGAGTCGGGCAGCCGGGCTTGGGGGTTCCCGTCCCGGGACAGCGACTACGATGTCCGGTTCCTCTACGTCCGTCCGGTGGAATGGTATTTGTCCATCTTCGAGAAGCGCGACGTCATCGAGCGCCCGATCGACGAGAGGCTCGACCTCAGCGGCTGGGATTTGAGAAAAGCGCTCCAGTTGTTCCGCAAATCGAATCCGCCTCTGCTCGAATGGCTGCAATCGCCGATCCCGTATGCCGAGAACTATTCGGTCGCGGAGCGGATTCGCGCCTTGTCGCCGCTCACATTCTCCCCCAAATCGTGTACGTATCATTATTTGAACATGGCCAAAGGAAATTACCGGGAGTATTTGCAAGGCGATCAAGTGAAGATCAAAAAATATTTCTACGTGCTGAGGCCGATTCTCGCCTGCGAATGGATCGAACGCTTCGACAGCATGCCGCCCATGGAGTTCGACCGTCTCGTCGACGCGTTGATCCCGGCGGACAGCGAGCTGTATACGATCGTCCAACAGCTGCTCGCGCGCAAGAAAGCCGGCGACGAGCTGGACCTCGAGCCGCGTCTGAACCCGATTAACGACTACTTGGAGGAACGGATCGGCTACTTCGAACGAACGGCCGTTCACTTGAAGAGTGTCGAAGTCGACCGGGACCGGGAGCTCGACGAGCTGTTCCGCTCGGCTTTGCGCGAGGTTTGGGGGTAAGGAGGGCGTGGCTTATGCGTCCGCTTCGGCTTCCTCCAGCCTCCGCTGCAGCTCTTCTTCCCTGGCATCGTCCAGAAGCTTCTGAAGCCTCTCGGAGAATGCCCAAGCGTAGATGCAGATGGACGACCAGCCGGTCACCTTTTGCCCCCATTGATTGAAGCGAAGGCGTTCTCCCTGAAACTCGACTTCCTTATGGTTCACCACGACCGCTTGGGAGTCGCTGTAATTTTTAAGGGTCAAGACGTCTCCCGGCTTGACGATCCCCCACTCGAACAGCTTATCCATTCGGGGCAGCTGGGTACGATTGCGGGAGGAGGAGCTGTCGGTCGTCTGCGTCTCGGAGGGAGGAGCCACTTCGACATACCGGTCGTCCAACGCCGGAAGCGGAAGCACCTTCTCGACCTGCAGCAAGTACTGGGAGCCCAGCTTATACGGAATAAGCTTGTAGCAGCTGATGGATACTTGATTGCCGACGAGCCAGGCGCAAGCGGATAATGTCTGGGGGTCGAAGTCCGAAGCGACCAGCACGATTCCTGCTTCCGGTTAAACGTTCGCTCGGCCTTATGCCTGCTCAGAAATTCTTCGATCTTCCGCTTGGCCAGCTCACGGGCCGTCAGCTCGGTATGACCGAACCTGTCCCGGTTTCGCTCGATGTAGGGGGCGAACAGGAGATTCACCACGTCGTCGACGGTCGTCATCCTCGCGTAGTTGGCCGCGTAGCGGATCGCTTGGAATTCGAACGGCTCCTTCCGGTTCCGGATATCGTCCCGGTCGCGCTTGATTTCGATGAGCACCAGATTGCCCTCTTGATCGACGGCTACCAGATCGCTGCGGCCTCGTTCCTTGTTGCGCACTTGCCGGCCGACGACGAGTAATGTCTCGTCGTCCGCCAAAATGTCGATATGGTCGCGAATGAAATCTTCGATCTGATCCTCCTTCAATCCCATTTCGCGAAACGTCGTTTGTTCCATATCCGAGTCGGTCTTGCTCAAACCGTTATGAATGTCGATCGGGACGATCATGGCAGCCTCCTTCTAGGCGAGCAAACGGGAAAGCTTCTCGTTCAAGGAAGAGCGGGTTTCAAAGGGCGAAGCGCCGCCTTCCTCCGGATCGACAAGCTCGAGGTCGCTTTCCGTATTCAGGGCCTCCAGCACTTCGTTCAAAGCTTCCGTCATGTCGATACAAGGCTTGATGAAGAAGGCGTCTTCCTGGAAGTCGTGGCTCGTCTCCGCATCCTGCCAGTAGTCCGATCCGAAGCGGATCAGGTGCACGTTGCGGGTGAGCGGCGTTTCCAGAACCGCATACGCCACCGCTCTCTCCTCGCCCTTCAGCACGAAGTACTCTTTCCTTCGCACGACGACCAGCTGCTCGAATTCCTCATCGTAAATATGGTTTTCGACCGCATACGGGACGGCCGTTCCCGCCTGATCGAGCAGGTCGAACAGGACGTTTAATTCCTTCATTAAGATCACGGCGTTCACGCTGGCGATTCCTCCTTCGGGTTGCGGCGGATTGAACGGCTTGGCCGGTTTGGCCTTGTTTTTCTTCAGATGCTCGGCTTGCGTCTTGATTTGCTTCAGCTCCTCGTCGATCCGGGCGATCGCAGCGTTACGCTTCATCGGATCGTGGAACAGTCCGCGTACATTGTGCTCGATTCCTTTTTTCAACAAGCTGCAGGCTTCGGTCAAATCCTTCATCGGCATCGTGCCGCGGGCAAAATCCTCGATGTCTCGGAGCAGCATGCGGTATATTTTCCAATAAAGGGGAGGGAGCTTCTTTTTTTCTTCGTCGGCTGCTTCGAATTCGGCGTCGTCGGCCTCTTCAACCTCATCTTCGACTTCCGCTTCATCGTAGTCGAGCTCCAAATCCGGCGAGTAAAGCCGCAACTTCTTCCGTTCTTCCAAAGTCATGTGATCGATCATCACGTCCCGCATCAGATCGCATACGGTTTTGCATTTGTCCGCTTTGTCCCGTTCGGTTTGCCGCTGCTTTCTGCCTGCGGTTGCGTCCTTCATGATTTGCACGATTTGCTTGAACGGCTGCTCCTGTACGTTCATCGACAACACCTTTCCGTTCTAGGTATGTATGTGGCCGGTACTTGCGTACTATCCTTTCGACGCCTGCTTCAACACCTCCTTCGCAGAGTCGTTTGCCGCTCCGTGAAATAGAGTACCGCCCCCTTTGGAGCGGACATTTGCGTTTTTGCGTTTTTCGAAAAAAAAGTTTTTTTGCAAAAAGCGGCCTCGGCTGTCGGTGTAGAATCGGATTGTACCGAAAAGAACCGCGAAGGAGCGAATCGCCCATGAGAACGTCCGTGAAAGACTACATCCCCGCGCTGGAGAAATACGTCTTCCAAGGCCACGAATTGCACCATATCGAAGGCTCGCTGTATCGATGCAACAACCTCTTCGTCGAAATCCATGCGTCGAAGCCGCGCACCCGGGACTATTTCTTCGAGATCCGCATGCACCCGTCCGCCGATATGTGCCTGTACGTCTGCGGCAAAGAAATGCTGGTCTTCTGCCTGGAGCCGGAATTCATGAGACAGCTTCCGCTGTCCAAGGCGAAGAGCGGCGATTACAGCGTCTTCACGCTGATCGCCGAGCATCCGCTGAACGGAGAGGCGCGGCTCATCTACAAGAAGGACGGCAAGGATGTAAATCCGATCGACATTACGAATTGGGCCGTCCCTCTCTACGAACCGCTCACGGCCGGGGCTTGAGGCCGTAGCGCTATGAAGCATCAGCTGGCTTTCTTATTGATCCTGGGCGCCTGCGAAAACCGGCACTTGCGCGAGGACAAAGTCGGGTTTACGAGCGACATGCGGGCTTATCCGGACAACGAGAAGCTGTGGCGGGCGGCCGGACGGCCCATCCCGCTTACGGACGCCGTTCGTGCGGCGATCGCCGAGCTGGGCCCCGACGGTTTGGACGTCGCTGTCGACGGGACTCTTTTTCCACCCGAAAACGATAAATACGAGTCCGGATGGGGGGACATTATTCGCGGCGCCTGCCGGGAAATCGATTTGACGATCGGGCTCGGCGGCTGCGGCTTCCGGTATGCGGAACGTACTCGAGCGGATCGGGAACGGCTCGCGGAGAAGCTGATGAACGGGGACATCCCGGTCCGGTATACGTCCCGCGTCAGGGGGAAGCGGCGCTGCATGTTGACGGATCGGCAAGTACGGATGCTGGCGGCGATGGCCTGCGCTTGGAATATTTTGACCGTCCGCCACCGACACTAAGAGGCGTCGAAACTTCGTTTCGGCCTACTACGAACGGCGGAGCGTGCAGCATGAGCGGACAACCAAGAGCCGGACGGACGTCCGGGCCATCATCGGGAACAACCGAACGTTTTTCGAAGAGAGGGTTTATTTTGGCGGCGATCGGCAGCTCGGTCGGACTCGGGAACATGTGGAAGTTTCCGTACATTACGGGCAAGCACGGCGGGGCCGCTTTTTTCCTGTTGTTCATTATTTGTCTGATCGTCGTGGGGCTGCCGATTTTGCTTGCGGAAATGACGATCGGCCGGGGCGGCCGGGGCGATGCGTCCACGTCGTTCTACAAGCTGAGCGGGAACCGGTATTGGAGCGCCTTCGGGCTGCTGTCCGTCATTACCGCGTTCCTCATCATGTCGTACTACGCGGTCGTGGCGGGCTGGACGCTGCAATATACGGTCGAATCGTTCACCGGACTGCTGTTCCGCGCCGGCATCGACTACAAAACGAAATTCATTTCCTTCGCCGGCGGGTATATGCCGCTCTTCTGGCAAGCCGTCGTCATGGCGGTATGCGGCTGGGTGTTGGCGAGGGGCGTGTCCGGCGGGATCGAGAAATTCAACAAAATTCTTATCCCCGGCTTCTTCCTCATCCTCGTCGTCCTCATGATCCGGTCGCTTACGCTTCCGGGAGCGGGGGAGGGGGCGCGCTTTTTCCTGCAGCCGGACTTCAGCAAGCTGGACGCCGAGTCGGCGCTCATCGCGCTCGGGCATGCCTTCTTCTCGATGTCGCTCGGCATGGGCTGCATGCTTACCTACGGCTCCTACGTGGACAAGCAGCAGTCGCTCGGCGGCGCCTCGCTTGCGATCGGTGCAGGGGACCTGCTCTACGCGTTCATCGCGGGGCTCGTCATCTTCCCGACCGTCTTCTCTTACGGGCTGGAGCCGGGCGAGGGCGTCGGGCTCGCGTTCATGGCGCTGCCGGCGGCGTTCGCGCAGATGCCGTTCGGCCTGCTGTTCGGCGGCCTGTTCTTCCTGCTGCTCGCCATCGCGGCGCTCACCTCGGCCATCTCCATCCTCGAGGTGCCGATCGCCTATGCGATGACCCAGTGGAAATGGTCCCGCAGCCGGGCGGCGGTCCTCGTGTCCGTCGTCTGCTTCCTCGTCGGCGTACCGTCCGCGCTGTCCGTCGGCGGCGTCCTCGGCACGTTTACGCCCGGCGGCCGGACGTTCTTCGACTGGACCGACTTCATCACCGCGTACATTCTCATGCCGCTCGGCGGCTTGGTCGTGACGCTCTTCACGGGCTACGCGTGGAAGCGGGCGGGGGAGGAGTCCGGCTTGTCCGGCTTTTGGTACGGGGCGTGGATGATCCTGCTGCGCTTCGTGTCGCCGGTGCTGATCGTGTTGGTGTTTTTGTATTCGGTGGGGTGGATTCGAGTGTAGGGGGAGGGTCACGGGAGAGGCGAGCATTTGAAGGAGCTGGTCCGCATGATCCCGCTGGACCGGCTTATGATCGAGACGGACGCTCCGTTCTTGACCCCGCGGAATTTGAAGGACAAGCCGGCGGATGGACGAAACGAACCGGCCTTCCTGCCGCACATTTTGCAAGCCGTAGCCCGATGCATCGGGAAACCGGCGGAAGAGGTCGCTCGGGCCACGACGAATACGGCGATGGCGTTTTTCCGGATTTGAGGTGGATTTCAAGGTTCCCCCAAGAGACCGTACACCATCTCAATCCGAAGTTAGCATAGCAAGCTGCTGCGCTTTGCAAGTGCAATTCTAAAAGGACAAGCAAAAGCCTGCCAATCGCAGCGATCGCGAACCGGCAGGCTTGATTTGTCGTTCTCCGATGTTCGGTCAGCCGGAGCATCGGGGCTGCTACACTTTCCGTCCGGTCACACGAGGTTCGTCCAGCACAACGCGATAGTCCATAATGTTGCCGTACCGGTCCGCTTCAATGGTGCAGCAGCTGGTCATCATGGCTTTAAGCAGTTCCCGGCCCCGCTGCACTCGGGATTTGGCTCCGGAATACGACAAGCCCAGATGCTCGCTCAATTCCTTTTGGGACATCCCCTTTAATTCGGACAGCTCGAGCGCTTCCCTGTACTTATCGGGCAACCGCCGAATCACATTCCGTAGGCCGGCGACGGCTTCCGTCTCGAGATCCGGTTCCGCATACGAGTCTTCGACCGCAAGCTGGTCCTGCAGCTCCTCCGTTCGCTTCGTTTTGCGAAAATGATCGACGATGGCGTTGCGGGCAATTTGAAACAGCCAAGCGCGAATTTTCAACTCGTCCCTTACATCGCCGATCCGTTGGTGCGCCTTGATAAACACGTTCTGAACGATATCCTCGGTATCGGGGTGATGGCGGGTCTTATGCTGAACGAAATGGCGGACCTGTACGTGGTACTGCTCCCAAAGCTGCTCGAAAGTCATCCGACGATTCGCACCTCCCGAAAAAAAAGCTGCCGTTTGTTGCGTCCATTCCCGTTTGCCTCCGTCACCATTAGTGTAAACCAATCGAAGGAGAGTGGGAAGTCATGAAATACAATTTGCTGGGCAATACGGGAGTGCTGGTGTCGGAAATCGGGCTTGGAACGATGACATTCGGGGGAGGAGACAAATGGGGGATATTCGGCTCGCTGGATGAAAAGGAAGCCGGCGTTCTCGTCGATCAGGCGATGGAGGCGGGAGTGAACTTTTTCGATACCGCCAATGTCTACGCCGAGGGAAGATCGGAGGAAATTCTCGGGAAAGCCTTGAAAGGCAAACGGCATCAGGCCATCATCGCAACCAAAGTAAGAGGGCGCACAGGCTCCGGCCCGAACGAGCTCGGGTTGTCGCGGCTGCACATCATCCGGGAAGTCGAAAACAGTCTCAGGCGGCTGGATACGGATTACATCGACCTGTATCAAATTCACAACCCGGATCAGCTGACCGATTGGGAAGAAACCCTTCGGGCGCTCGACGACCTGGTGCGCAGCGGGAAGGTGCGCTATATCGGTTCCTCCAATATGACCGGCTGGAGCATCATGAAAACACGCGGGCTGTCCATGCTCCACGGCCTCCACGCTTTCAAAAGCAGCCAGTCCTATTACTCCTTGGCCGCCCGCGAGATCGAACGGGAAGTTATTCCCGTCCTGCAGGATCAAAACATGGGCTTGATCGTATGGAGCCCGCTGGCGGGAGGATTTCTGTCGGGGAAATACGCCCGGGACGCTGCAAGCAACGGCGATGGCCGTCATGCCAAGCTGTCGTTCCCTCCCGTGGACGCGGAAAAAGCGTTCGCCATTCTGGACGTGCTTCGCGAAATCGCGGAAGCGCGCGAAACGACGGTGGCCCGTATCGCTCTCGCTTGGGTTCTCAACCAGCCGGCCGTCACCAGCGTCATCGTCGGCGCGAAGCGCCCCGATCAGCTGGCGGATAATTTGGCGGCAAGCGGCATCCTTCTGAATCCGGACGAAAGGTCCAGGCTGGACGAAGTCAGCCGGCTCCCGATCGAATACCCGGCGTGGCCTTTTATGGAGCAGGACGACTCGATCGTCCGAAAACGGTGACCCTCGGGCAAACAACGGCCTGCCGTCCCTGGCAGGGACGGTGGAGAGATCGCATCTGCGCTTAAAAGAGCAAGGTGCGCCGAACCTAGCGCCGCTTGGAGGAGATAGCGCTCGAAAGCGCACGATTACGCGGCAGGACGGCGCAGCCGAGTTGGAAACGATTCGAATTGATCGCGGGGCGCCCATACGAGGGGCCTCTTCCAGGGACACGAAAGGAGCTGCAGCTTACAGGCCGCGGCTCCTTTCGCTGGATATCGATTTATTCCGTCTCCCAGGCGTATCGGTACAACCCGAAGCTTAACGGACGGTTCAGCGAAACGGCGATGCGGCCGTCGCCATCCGGCTGCAGCACAACGGCGTCGCCCGCGAAATCGAGCCGGTCGCGACCTCCCGAGCGGACGAGGCATTCGAGCCGCAACGACGCGCCGCGGTCGCCCCACAGCCGGAACGAGCCGACGGCTTCGTCCGTGTATTCGCGGAACGCGAGTATCAATCCCTCGCGCTCGTTTACAGCGCACTGCAGGCCGGTCCAGCCCGTCCCGGACGGTTCGTCTCCGATCGGCAGCACATGGCCGCGGGACGTCGTCGCCTTCAGCCGGTTGAACAGCGCGATCAGCGGCGCGAGCGTCTCCGCGTCGCGCTCCGACAAGCCGGACAGCTCCATCCAGGCGAGCGGATTCGTAAACATCGTCACCGCGAAGCCGTACGCGATACCGCAGGCCGCCGGCGATAAGGGGTCGTCGCCGTACAGCGCTTCGTTGCGCCCCGGATTGAGGAATTCCATCTGCAGCTTGCCCGCGGGGACGTAAGGCGCAAGCATCCAAATGTTGCGCAGCGTCCAATGCGGGTAGTAGCTTCGGAAATCGGTATACCGGTTCTCCAGAAACAGACAGCCCCCCGCCGTATGGTACAAATAACCGAGCCTCACGCCGTTCGTCGTATCGAGATTGAAGTAAACGTCGCCCGACGCATGCCGGGTCATCTCGTCGAGCATACGCAAAAACCGCGCCTCCCCCAGCTTGCTGCGGATCGATATGCCGTCCAGCTTGAACGAGCGGATGCCGTATTCGTCCCGCATGCGCCGAAGCCAAGCAAGGTCTTCGCGCCAATGCGCGAAGTCGTTCGTCGAGTCCGGGGAGAACCAGAGGCCGAGCTCGATGCCGAGCTCCTTCGCGCGCTGCACGACGGGAGTCAGACCGTTCGGGAACCGTTCGGGATGCACATCCCAAAAGTCGGGCGCCTTCGAATAGTAGTCCGCCCATGTTCCGCCGGTGATGAACGAGTTGGCCGTAACGCCTTTTTGCCAGCCGTCGTCGATCTGGACGTGAGTGATGCCCAGCCGGGCGGCCTGCTCGAGCTCCTTCAGCATGAACGATTCCGTCACCCGGCTGTCGCGGGAGCGGTCGCCCCACGTATTGCTCATGACGAAGGCGTCGCTTTCGGGCCGGCGCGCTTCCAGACAATCGTAGTAGCTGCGGATGAGCCGACACTGCTCCCATTCGCCGCCGCGGTAGACGCCGATCGCGCTGCCGTAGCCTTCCACCCATTCGCCGTGAGCGAGGTCCCGATCGGAAATGCCGGAGCCGGTCACCCATAACGTTTTGCCCGCAATCCGAAAATCGCCGGCCGTACGGTTCAGCTGTCCGAATGGCGTAGGGCTTTCTTTGACGATCACGAGCCCGTTTCGGGTCAAATGATTGCGGATCGACAGGAAGCTGCCGTCGGGCGAATGTTTCTCGCCATCCGTATACAGCAAGCCTTCCTCCGTGCGGACTAAATTGTTGTGGTTGTCGGTCACATCGACCAGCGAAACCGACTTCCAGCGGCAGTGCAGCGCGGCGAGCGGAATATAATCCGTATAGTCCTCCGGAAGCTTCGGGTTCGGGGGGCCTTCGATCGCTGCGGCCGAATCGGCCGGCCGAGCGGCGTCCGAGACTTTGTAAAACAGCGTTTGGCGGATGATCGGCGCTTCGGGATATACGCGGATCAGCCACTTTACGGCGACACGACCGCAATCGGCCGTGACCGTTACGAGCAGATGCTCCGGTTGCCGGCCTTCGGCTTCGACATATTGCGGAGCGACATCGATCGTCGAGAGCGGATGCCTACCTTCGGACAAAGCCGGATGCCGGAACGCCGGTGCGGCGGCAGCGGCTTTCGGGTCCAGCCACTCGGTTTGGGTAAGCCGGTCCGTCACGGACAGCGAAAATACACCGTCGGACCGGAGCGCCCATGTGCGCTCGATCCGCGAGTTCCCGACGGTCAGAATACCGTCGCGGACGTTTGCGAAGCATTGCGAGGAAGCTTGCGGCTTCATGATCGTTTCCCGCCTTTATGATAAAATATTGTTGCCGTGTCTACTACAGCAAGTGTATGAAACCGGGATAGGGCGCGCAAGAGGACGATATTTCGACGTATAGGGGGAAAATATTGTGCTGTCGTCATTCGGGTTTCGCTATACCGAGCCGAATCCCGAGCTGCTGCGCATGTATTCGATCGGCTACCAGGTCGTCTCCGAAGCCGGGTACGACTTCCACGGTTTGCGGCGCAATGTGGAAGGAATGCTGTTCCAATATACGCTGTCCGGCACCGGCTACTTGGAGGTGGGAGACGAGCGGTACCCGGTTCCGAAAGGCCATGCGTTTCTCGTCGAAATTCCCGGCGACCACCGCTATTTCTACGATTCGTCGAGCGGTAAGCCGTGGGAAGTGATCTGGATTCGCTTCGGCGGGGTCATCGCCTCGGCGTATTGGGAGCAGCTGTGCGAGCGGGGCCGCGTGCTATCGTTCGGCAGAGACAGCGAGCCGATCCGGCTGCTGTTCCAGCTGTACGGCGAGGCGAAGGGCGGGAGGCTGGGCGGGGCGATCGAGCAATCGGTCCGCATCTACGAGTGGCTGCTTCACGTGTGGGACGAGGCCGTTCGGGAAGGAAGGGCCGAGCTGCCGCCGCATCCGACGGCCTTTTCCGGCGCGGTCCGGTTTATGAAGGAGCATTACCACCGGCCGATCACGCTTCAGGACATTGCAGACGCCGAGCGGCTGTCCAAATACCATTTCTGCAAGCAATTTCACCGTGAAGTCGGGATGACGCCCATCGCTTACTTGAACAAGGTGCGAATGGAGGAGGCCGTCTCGCTGCTGTCGACGACCTCGCTTCCGATCGCCGATATCGCGCGGATGACCGGCTTCGAAACCCCGGGCTACTTCGCCAAAGTATTCAAGCGGCTCGTGGGCGGCACCCCGACCGAGTATAGGGAGAGCAAGCATGAGCCGGCCGCGTCGGTGATGCGGATTTATTGAGGGGTTGGTCGGTGGGGGCCTTCTTAGCTAGAGCGTTTACCTCGATCCATCAGGAAACCAGATGTAGGCGGTCAGCGACGAAATTTCATATAAAAAGCTCAAGCGCCGGGCTTCCCTAGCCGACGCTTGAGCTTATTTTCTTTTATAAGACTTTTCCCAATCTTTAATAACTTCTGCCTGAGTCCAATACCGATCCCTTAGCCAGCGATATGTTTCCCATTCGTGTATCGCTTGCTGCTTGGTTTTGAAAAAGCGGTAGTCGCAAATAACCCAGGAACAGTACAACTTCCGGTACCATTTTCCGCTTGAACCATCACCCTTGAAGCGGCGCACGGCTTTGCTTGCCTGCCGTTTGCTCCAGCGGGTACCGGGGGTATGGTGATCGGTCCATACGGGTGATTTTTTAACACTTCTGCTCATGTGGCTCTCTAACCCTCCTTGCGGGAAGCTAGAGGCCGTCTAGTATTAGCATAGGTCACCTCAATCCGAAGCCAGATGCTGCTGATATCTAAAAGTCCTTCATACCAAATAGGTTTCTTTGTTGACAAGCTCCTGTAATCAAAATTTTGTTTCAAGCTTACTGCGAGAGATATCATAATTCTCATCATCGAAGCAGACAAAATAAAATGTTCTGATCGTTTCCTGCTTGAGCGTGGAGGAATTCAAAAAATCGAACACAGTTTGAGGGATATTTCAGTTGCGAGCGCAACCCATCCGCCCCCCCCCCCCCCTTCAGAGGCTTTATTTTGGCCATAGAATGTGTTTTGTAAGGCATGCAGGAAACTGTCATACTTTGTATATTCTTTTCCGGTCCCAAGTAATATAATAATAGAAAAATAGGCATTTTGTTCTAGGAGAGTCAGACATATGGCTTATATGGTTCCGGAAACGATTCCGAGAAGCGCAACCGCAGGAGAGCGCATTTTATTCGAAACGCTTAAAGATCATTTGCCGAGCGACTATATCGTCTACTACGAACCCGAAATTCGGGGGAGAAGACCGGATTTCGTCCTTATAGGTCCCGATCTCGGATTGGTTATTCTGGAGGTAAAAGATTATACGAAAGGCACTTTGTATCAAATTAACCATGACGAATGGCTGCTGCGCAATACGAGCGGAGAACTGGTCAAGACGAAGAGTCCGTTAAAGCAAGCGAGAGATAATGCTCGTTTCTTAACCGATCATTTGAAGAAAGATCGAAACCTGCTCCAGGAAGCCGGAACCAATCTCAAATTCCCGTACGGGTACGGCACCGTTTTCACCAGACTCAAACAGGAGGATTTCGTTAGGCTGAATTTGTATCAGGTGATTGAACCTTCGTTCGTCCTGTGCAGAGACGAAATCGACCCGGACGAGGAAAGCTTCTCGCCGGATATCCTGCTCGAGAAGATTCATGGCATGTTTACGGTTTGGCATAAACGAAAAGACGTATTGACGCATGAAGACATCCAGGCGATTCGTTTTCACCTGTTCCCGGAGGTACGAATTAGCGCCGAGTTCAAGCCCCCCACCCAGCATCAAGATCAATTGCTGCTGTCGCTGCATAATATCAAAACGATGGATCTTCATCAAGAAAATATGGCCAAGCAAATCGGCGACAAACACCGGTTGATCCGAGGTGTGGCGGGAAGCGGCAAAACGCTAGTGCTGGCCAGCCGGGCCAAGATGCTCGCCAAAACCGAGCCGGATTGGAAAATTCTCGTTCTATGCTACGGCATCCCGTTATCCCGGAGCTTGAAGCAAATGATTGAGCGAATGATGAATGAGCCGGACGATTTGTTCGATCTGATCAATCCGGCCCCCTCGGTTAACGAGAAAGGATCGAAGATCGAGGTATATAATTTTCATGAGTGGCTTCGGAACAGCCTGCGCATGAAAGACACCGATATACCCGCGCTCTTGGAGAAAGCGAGCAAAAACGAAGCGATTTTGCCGACCTACGATGCGATCATGATCGACGAGGGGCAAGATTTCGAAGCGGATTGGCTGAAGCTGCTAGGCTGCTGCTTGAATCCAGATACCCAATCGCTGCTTCTGGTAGAAGATCGGGCGCAAACGATATTCAAAAGAAAATCGAGCCTGGTACAGGATATCGGTCTCGATTTCCGTGGGCGCTCCAAAGTATTGTCGATCAATTACCGGAACACGGCACAAATCGTGCAATTTGCTTGGGACTTTTACCAAGAGCATTCTCAATTGAAAAAGACCGTACAGGAAGGCTCGATCGAAGGCGTCGAGATTATTCCGCCCCAATCGACGAAGCGGAAAGGCCCGGAGCCCATTATCAAGAGCTTCCGAAATATCGGGGAGGAAATGAACTTCGTCTCCAAATCGATCACGTTTCTTCAACAGGAGAAGCGAATTCCGCTGCAGGATATAGCGATTCTGTATCGGGTCAAAAATAGCCATCAAATTTCGTATATCGACGAAATCAAGCGAAGTCTGGAAAGTCACGAATTGCCCTACACCTGGATTACGGAAAACGCAGAATCGAAGCGAAATTTTGTGCGGGATGAGCCTACTGTCAAAATCTCCACCATCGATAGCGCAAAAGGGCTCGATTTCCGCGTGGTCTTCATCGTGAATGTGGAGAGCATGCCGTTTCCTTTGGAAGAAGTCGAGGAACGTGAAGTTTCGCTATTCTACATTGGCATGACACGAGCATTGGAATGGCTGTTCCTCACCTATAGCGGTGAATCCAAGTTTACGCAGTACCTTGATGCGGTGAACAAGCGGCGGAGCGAGCGTCCGACGTCGGGGGCACAGTTGGGGTGAGGGCTCTCATTCCAAAGGGTGATAGTTAGCAGATCATGTTGGAGCGGCCGGAGTCCTAAGCGAATCGGTAGAAGATTCTCGATATATTCAACACGTAGAGGTGGTACATGATATTCATTCGAGCGAGAAATTCCATCACGCCCGGCCTGTAAGGGATGAATGTGCTCCCCTTGGCTCCTTTGCAGGCTGGGCCTTATCCCAAGGGGCGTGATGGTATGAGAAGCAAGTACAGAAACCGAACTCGTGCTTATTACCGGCATCATCGAAGCAGAGTGATTCAGCGTAAAAGCAAGATTGCCAAGGAGCTCGGTTGGCATGTAAAGCATGTAGGGAGATTTGCCAAGGGCAAGGTCCATTGTTCGTGTTACTATTGCAGGGAAAAGACAAGCGAATTAGGGTTGCCTAAGTCTGATCTTGTAAGGTTTGAATGTAAATACGAGGAGTAAGCAGTGTTTTCGTATGGGTCAGCCGGAGTTATTCCGGTTGGCCTTTTTTATAACAATTTTGTTTTTGTAAGGTAGAGGGCTATAACTCGTTTATCCGCGAAACGGTTTGTCTATCCCCGTTGTGGCAATAACCGCACCTTCATCCGGTTCATCTCCCATAGAAGGAATTGACTGGAAAACGTCGAATGATGTTAAAGTGAGTCGAAAGTCTTGGAAAATGATCCGGTCTACCTAGGCGAACCTGATAAGGCAGATCAGAAACGGTTGCTTACGATGGTAGATAAAAACTTGGTTTTTGTCTGAAATGGCTACAATGGTGGTTTGATCTTGAAATGAACGATTAGTAGATAATCTTAGAACGGAGGATTAAGATGGGGAGAACTTATAGATCCGAAGGGAAGCAGGTCGCGTACTTCTTCAGGGGCTTATTTATTTTAAGCGGGTTATCGATCTTTTTCTATACCGACCTGAAACAGATATGGTGGAGTTTTTTTGTTATTCTGTTCGTTAGCGTTCTCGTGTCTGAAGTTTTGGGGAGCCTGTGGGTTCGTAAAAGAAGGCAAAGTAAACAAACTCGAAAACGACAGTCGCCTAACACAACTACCAAGTCCATGAAAACAAACGTGAGCCATAAGCAGAATACGGTTCAGGATTTAATGGAGGCCGATGTTCGGGCGCTTTCCGGCAACGATTTTGAAAAGCTGATGGAGCAGTATTACCGTGATCAAGGCTACCAGGTGGAGCGAATCGGGGGTTCTGGCGATCATGAAGTGGATTTGATTCTGAAAGGCAAAGAAGGATATAAAATTGCGGTTCAATGCAAGCGTTGGAAGCAGGATGTCGGGAATGACATTGTACTTCGCCTGAAGGCAGGCAAACAAGTTCATGGCTGTTACGACGCTTGGATCGTAACGACAAGTAATTTTACTAAAGCGGCCCGAGAAGCTGCTGAGAGGCTTAACATTAAACTGATTAATGGTTTGATTCTTGACGATATGCTGAAGAAGTGGAAGCGAGAAAAGGCAGGGAAAGCAAGTCCCGTGTTAAAAACGAGCAAACGTTAAAGGGCGAGTGAACAAACACAGATTTGAAAGGGTAAGCCGACGAAAGAACAGTCTGTGGCCAATTTCTTTTCGATGATTTTGTTACGAACACGTGACGTGAAATAGACAATCTTTTAAGCTGAAAAACCAATCCAGACTACCTAGGTGATCCCGATGACACTTCCTGCAAGCTTAACGGGCATCTTCGCCCATAAACAAAAATCATACAAAATGGTTCTCGTGCTCGCAGTCCTCGACATGATGGAGGAACAGAAGAAGCAGGAGGTACCGATAACGCTCGCGAGGACGCAATTCCTAAAGCAGCTCCAATCTCGAGAGTCGCAAGGTCTGCCTGTTGACACACCACCCGAGAGCTTGGGGCCACGCTGGAGCGAAATACAGGGCTATCAAATCAACAGCCTGATCCGGACACCCATCGAGGCGTTATCTTCAGTCCTCGTCCACGACACGGGCAAACATACGCTTCGATTCGTTGATAGCCTACGCGCCCAGTGGTCGGAATCGGTTGCTCAAGAACTGCGCGAGCTTGCTTTACGTGAGCTGGACGCTTATTACGAATCCCAACAACCCTTGACCAGCGTGTCGCTTCGCGAACATCTGTTGAAGGTGATGTCAGAGTATACCGCCGCGAAGCGCGAACCATTCTCCAGTCACCCGCTGGGCACGTTCGTGCGGCATACGATTCCGCAAGAGCTCCATGGGCTGCCTTTTATCGACCGACAGCTGCGCATCCAAGGCTCGGTCGGGATGGGCAACTGGGCAACGGTCCCATGGATCGCCATCATGGATCGGCGCATAACGGAAACGACTCAGCAAGGAGAATATATCGTTTACCTGTTCGCGCATGACATGAGTGCCGTCTATTTGGCTTTCCACCAAGGCGTTACCGTTCCTTTAAAGGAAAAGGGGAAAGTTGAAGCTTACAAGTACCTTCGACAAAAGGCTGCTGAAATCCAGGCGAAGCTACCACTTGGGGGGATGCGAAAGGACCAGGATATCCAACTGATGTCGACCGGACTTGGCCAAGACTACCAAGCTTCAACCGTGGCTTATTACCGCTACGACCGAGACCGTATGCCGTCCGACGAGCAATTACTCGCAGACCTCAAGAATGTGGTTGAAAACTATAAACTGTACGTGGAGCTCACTCTTAACCAACCTGATGGTGGACAGGAGGAGCAGGTTCTCAATCCGACTCCAGATGAGGTGCTTCTGCCCGTGACACCGATCTCAGTGCCGGCACAGCTGAAAGCGATTCAAGCCTATATCCAGCAGAAAGGCTTCCACTATCCTGAGCATCTCATCGAGAACTTTTACTTATCGATGAAGACGAAGCCGTTTGTTATTTTGGCCGGTGTATCGGGTACGGGGAAGACGCGTCTGGTTAAGCTCTTCGCTGAAGCACTTGGGGCAACGAGCGCCAACCGACAATTCACTCTAATCCCGGTTCGTCCCGACTGGAGCGATCCGTCTGACCTGCTCGGATACAAGGACTTGTCTGGTGTGTTCCGCCCAGGCAAGCTGACAGAGGTGCTGGTAGAAGCAGCTCAACCAGTCAATCGGGATAAGCCATACTTCATTTGTCTGGACGAAATGAACCTTGCCCGAGTCGAGCATTATTTCAGCGACTTACTCAGCATTCTCGAAACGCAAGATTGGGAGGACGGACACATTGTGACCGCGCCGCTCATTCAGCAGGAAGCGTTGTCGCTGGAAGAAGATCGGGAGAGATTCGGGGATTTGCGTCTTCCCGACAATGTGTACCTGATCGGAACCGTCAATATGGACGAGACGACCCATCCGTTCAGCAAAAAAGTGCTGGACCGCGCCAACACGATCGAATTTAACTATATTAACCTTGCTCAATTCCCGAGCGCCGGAGACGAGGGTGCCGAGCCACAGGCCACGCCTGCATCGAATACCTTTTTACGTACCGAATATTTGCAGCTGGTGGATGTTTATCGAGATTACAAGTCCCTAGTCGAAGAGACGACCGAGAAGCTGGTCTCCATAAACGGCATTTTGGAAGAGATTCATTCGCATGTCGGATTCCGTATTCGTGACGCCATCTGCTTTTATATGATTTATAACGAACGGTTCCAATTGCTGAACCCAGATGCGGCGTTCGACTTTCAACTGCTACAGAAAATATTGCCCCGTGTGCAAGGAAGCAGCTCCTCCGTAAAAAGAGTGCTGCTCAAGCTCATGGAAGAAGCACTCGGCCGTCGACTAGCCACACAGGAACTAATGGAGGATGCCTCCGAGCTGTATGCTTCGGTTTCGAAGATCGATAGCGCAAAGTACCCGCTTAGCGCCAGAAAAATCGCCTTCATGCTGCGGAGGTTAGAAGAAGATGGCTTCACGTCCTACTGGCTTTCCTAATACTCAGATCGAATTGCTGCGAGTGGAGACCAATCTGTTCAACTTGTACATCCAAGGCAAGCCGTTTCATCCGACCGTGGAGACGTTGCAGCTTCATCGCCAGTCCGGAGAAGAGTGGGTGGAGGCGCACTTTCAGATTTCATCGTTGATGTCATCGATTGCGGTCGAGTCGATCGCTGTCTTTTCACAAGAGCGGGGGGAATTGGTCCCATGGGTGTCGGGGAATCCTGTCCAACCGATCTTCTACGAGACACAATCGTACGAACTCGTTATTGAGAAAAAACAAGACATAGCGTTAAGCTTCCATCACGATAGCGCCTATATCCGTCAAGCGATCAAGCCGTTAGGGAGCAGGTTGCTATCCGGTATCTTGAATTTCCAAAACGAAGTCGGCCACACCGAGCTAGAGCTTCGATTGAATGGAGAGGCGGCATTCCGGTTGCAGCTTGAGATTTTCCCGTCCAAGATGGACTACAAGCGCGACTATCAGATGATCCTAAACGATGTGAATGAAATCATCTACAACCTTTCCTTTGATTTCTTGCGGAAGACGTATCACTTAACGGGGTTAAAGGAAACGCAGCATCAGAGTTTAACCGAGTTTTTCGCCATTCTGCAGCATGTGTTCAACCAACTCGTACAAGCCGTCGAGCGAATTCAGCAAGCGCCCCATTCCAAGCTCCAAGTGGAGAAGCGGCTCGTTGAGGCCGCGCGGGTTCGTAAAGCGGGGAGGGAGAACGTTACTTATCTCGCTAAACATCCGCAGCTGCTTGTAGAAGATGCGAACAACGGATTGATCTCGGTTGGTGCTCAGCGCTATACGCCGAGCCATGCCCTGGAGACGAAACGGTATGTTGATTACGATACGCCGGAGAATCGGTTCGTCCGTTGGGTGCTGCTCCGTATTCAGCAAAAGCTTAAAGATTTGAAGACGAGATTAGCACAGAAAGGGCGTTTAGAAGACCCGCACCTGGTGCGGAAAATTAGTTTGATGCAAACGCAGCTCCAAAGGTTGTTGAAGCTGGACTTTCTGAACGTGGGCGATATGCGGCAAATGTCCATCTCACTCGTCCTGCAGATGGCGGTCGGTTACCGCGAGGTGTATCGGTATTACCTCATGCTGATGAAGGGACTCGCGATCCAGAGCGATCTGTTCCGCCTGTCTATGAAAGATCTTGCTTTGTTGTACGAGTATTGGTGCTTCCTGAAAATCCACCACCTGCTCAGCCAGCAGTATGTGCTCGTGAAGCAGGACGTCGTCCGAATCGATCGCAGTGGACTGTTCGTTACGCTGGACAAAGGGCAGAGCTCCAGGATGGTGTACCGGAATCCGAAGAACGGTGAGACGTTCACCTTGTTCTATAACGCCTTGTCGGCTGGGGACCAGACACCGACGCTTCCCCAGAAGCCCGATAACATCCTGACGTTGAAGAAAAACAACGCTTTGGTGGAGTACAAATATATTTTCGACGCTAAATATCGCCTGAACCCAGCTTATGAGGGTACACCCTACCACCGTTCCTACAAGATGCCCGGCCCCGAGGAAGACGACATTAACACCATGCACCGGTACCGGGACGCGATTGTCTACATGGATGATAAGGAGAAACAATACGAACGAAGCATGTTCGGGGCTTATGTGCTGTTCCCGTATCATGACGAGGAACGGTTCCAACAGCATAAGTTCTACAAAAGCATCGAGCAGATCAATATCGGCGCTTTCCCGTTCTTGCCGAACTCGACGAGCCTTATGGAGAAGTTTCTGGACGAAATCATCAAGGACAGTCCAGAGAAAGCTTACGAGCGAGCAACCCGCCCTCGGGGAACGAAGGAATACTACAAGAACAAGTTCTCCGGCAAAAACGTTCTGATCGGCGCCTTGAGCCAGAAGGAGCAGTTGGACGCTGCCCTAGAGCATCGCTTTTACCATACGCCGCTAAACAATATTACGGATCATAAACTGCTGACACAGATCGAATACGTGGCGCTGTATCAGTCCATTCAGTTGTTTGGGCGGGATGAGGCCGGGATCCATGTATACGGAAAGGTGGCCGATTGGAAGGTGGTACCGAGGCGGGAGATTACGCTGATTCCTTCGCGGCATGGCGCCGCGGATGAGTTGTATGTAGTTTTCACGATCGAGGAGTGGGTGAGAAGGGCGAAGCCGATTTTACCGGGTGGGAACGGCGTGCAGCGGGTTATGTATGCGAGTAAACATGTGTTTGATCGGGCGGGGGACTTGGGGGAGTTGTACTCACGGTAGCTTTGAAAATACATTGGTCAAGTAAGATATGTGCCCGCGTACAACACATCTGGAGTGTATAGTTTCAACTTACCATATTGACGAATAACGGGAGATAAACCCATGCCGTTAAATAGTTCTAAATAGATTTTAATGGTACAAATGTATTCCAGATATTCATTGGAAAATGGCCAGGTGCAAAATATTATCTGACAACTTTTTTGTTGGTTAATTAATATTCACTTTTTTTGTGCTAACAAACTCGTAGCAATTCAGGCTGACACTGAATGACTTTTGTATATTTTCTTTAATTTGCCGATGTGATAGAATAAACAGGAACAAACGTTCCTATCTATCTCTTTTTCGATTTGAAAATAATGGGATAAGTTGTGAAAAGGGATGTGAGTCCAAATGCCAAGAATTCGAAAAAAAACGTTTTCAGTACTCGCAATGAGGATCAGAACTCCCAAATTGAATTTTCAATCAAACGACTTACAAGTAAATCGTTTTGATTTAGATGATGTTGAAGCCTACCTAAACTACATTAAGGCGTTACAGACACGCCCCCAAGATTTGGGGGACAGATTTATTTTTCTCGAACAATTTGATGATAATTATCATAATAATTATTATAGTGGTTGGTTTATTTCAGCTCGCTACGGTGAGATACCGGATTGGATTGATGCAAGGACAATGGAAAGAAGGGCTAACAACAAGAGAATTACTGAGGGCGAAGAGAATAGAACTTACTTTGTTCTTGAGAAAACTACAGGCTTACTTTTACTTCAATCTGATAACAAGCGCATTGCAACAGGGGCGACGGTTGATAACTACTTGCGTTCTAAAATTGATGGATTTGAATCATACATTAATTCCTATAATCGTAGTCATGTAGGAAGATTGATGATAAATAAAGAAACGTTTATTCAACTTGATTACTCGATAGATACAACTTTTATGGGTGAAGTAAGAAGATTGGCGCGAATTAAAAAAACAACGATTCAATGTACTGTTGCAAACGCAAGACAGAATAATGTTGTAACGGCAATCAGTAATCAATTAAATGGTGTTGAACAGTACGACGAAGTGGAGTTTTCTATTGTTAATAAGGAACGAAGAATGGGTGTTCGGGGGATTGAAACTTTTCTTGAGAATTTGCAAGATCGCGAACTATATAGGAATGTAATTGTTCAAGGAACGACTACAATGGGGCGTCCTAAGACAATAAGTTGGGAAAATCATGCTAAAAAATTTGAAGTTAAAGTTCAGATTAATACAAATGGTTTAGTCTATCAGGATGATATGATTAATCAATTAATTACGTTGGCTACACAAAACCAATAGGGTGATGGTTATAATGAGTATTGAAACGAAGGTGAAAAAAAAGGGGAAAACGAATGATTTCGTAATTGCAATTTGGAAAGATTATCGAAGATATTCTTCAAAAGAGGAAGTATCCTATGATTGGAATGTTCCCAAATTAATCGCTTGTTTGGTGGCATTAATTGCAATAATTGTAATCAAAGATGCCATAAGTGTAGTTTCAATCCTGAAAGATTTTAATAATATTGCTCTCACGGTGGTTGCAATACTGGCTGGATTTAACACAGCCAGTCTATCAGTGATTGCCGCTTCTAATACCAAGGTACTTGGGAACTTATATGCGTCGGTAAGACAAGACGGCGTTGAAGGTTCTTCGAACTTACTGAGGCAAACGGTATCTCTTTTTGGTTATTCAATAATTATTGAACTTGCAATATTGGTCATTGGAGCAATTCTAATTTTCGTTTTTAATGGACTCAGCACTGCGTTAACTCATCTCCCCGATCTGAGGTACTCAGATTTATACGAAAAGTTCCTCGTAGCAGTACTCTCTTTGCCCTGGATTTCCTTTGTTTTCCATAGCCTGTTCATATCGATCCGAAACATTTCTATTTTGTATAACTATATACTGTACCTTGGACATCAAGCGAAGGAAGACAATGATAGCGAGGGATTCTAAAATAATAGTATAATAGAAAGAAAGTGAAACTAACAAGTGTTGAGAATACTTCGCTGGTAGTAAGGAGTTGAGGGGTTGAAAGATTGGATCCCCCGTGGTTTACCAAAAACAATTAAAGACGGCAGAGATGCCGTTTTTTTGTATTATGAATTCTATAAGGTGCAAGCAATTTACGTCGTTGAATAAAGAAGATCTAGTATTTTTGGCGGCAGTGCAAGCGGATAAGTGGGGAGATCGTATCATGCTGTCGGAGATCGCGAGGGTCTGTCAAGAATTTTCGTATTATGAGGTTAGCCAGCTTAATCTGGTTAACCTCTTTTTGATTATAATAGCTGTAGCCGGGGAGAACGATCAAGAATTGGGGCGAATGAGCCCGTTACACAAACTGTTGACCCGCTATTGTGCAAACCATGATTAAGCTGGTTGAGACAATCTTGATCTCGTATAACACGCGAAGCTATTGTCAACGCCGGAATTAATTTGACCCACTAGCGCCGGGATAATTTTGACCCACCTGTGTGCCGGGCGTCGAATAGATTCCGGTTTTTAGTTTTTCCTTGAGCCGGTAGCTGTTCCCTCGGATGTTCACGACATGGGAGTGATGCAGTAAGCGGTCGAGGACAGCTGTTGCAAGAACGGGATCGCCCATAAGTTCGCCCCACTCGCCAAAGC
>NZ_QJVJ01000002.1 GCF_003217775.1 Paenibacillus flagellatus | reverse complement strand
CGCTCGACTTGCATGTATTAGGCACGCCGCCAGCGTTCGTCCTGAGCCAGGATCAAACTCTCCAATAAGGAGGGAAACTTCTCCGATCAACCGGCGACGAAATTGGAGAGATTGATCCGGAGGATCAAACTGTCCTTTTTCAGGTTTCCCTTTTATTTCAGAGCTGATTGCTCAATTCGTACTGACTTGTTGTGGTCTCTTGCGAGACCGCACTTGCACGCTCGTTGTTCAGTTTTCAAGGAACAAGCTTCAGTATTCCACCGAACCGCTTGTCTCAAACGGCCGGAAGACCAATATATCACGTTTTGGCCTTTCGATGCAAGCGACAACTTCTTCCAGAAGCTCGTCCGCTCTCACCGCCGATCATCTCTCGATGGCCGGAAAACCAATATACCATGATTCGCTCTCCCGATGCAAGCGAAAGTTTTACCAGCTTCGCTCGCCTTCGATCGCCGGCGTCTTATCGACGGCCGGAATGACAATATATCACGGTTCGACGCCAAATGCAACTGTCGAAGATCTCCAAAAGGCAGGAAGCCGCCGGTCGGAAAACGTCTGCCGCCATACCCGCCATGTTTGCAGGAGCCGTATTATTAGGTACAATACAAGATAGCACAATAAAACTTGAGGTGGACAAGATGGGCCCCGATCCGAGAACGGCACCCGAAGAACTTACGTCCGGGGACGCTCCCGCGACCAAACGATGCTCCCGCTGCGGAGAATCCAAGCCGCTAACCGATTTTTTGCGCAGAACCGGCAGAAGGTCGGGGAAGGCTTCACGACGCGGCGCATGCCGGCAATGCCGCAAGCTGCAAAAAGCCGATTCATCGGCCATTCCGATCGAACCTCCGATGGCCGAACGAGTGCCGGAAGAAGACGACGCGCTCCCCCTTCCCAAAAAGAGAACGAAGAAGCCGCTTCCCGAACCGCCGCCAAGACCCGAAGGGCCCGAAGCTTCCGTGCTTCGTCCGACCCGGGAAGGCATTATCCGGATGCGCGGCCGTACCGACAAAGGACGCCGCTGGTATCAGGAAACCGATCTGGAAACGGCCGTCACGCTCGTGCTGGAGCATGCCGCCGTCGTCGTGAACCGTCATACGATCCGGCGCATTTATACGAACAAAAAATTCCGCCAATATATATTGATGCGTGACAATTACACTTGTCATTTTTGCGGCGAATACGGGGATACGATCGATCATTTGCTGCCCCGGGCCAAGGGAGGCCATACGACGCCCGTCAACTGCGTCTGTGCTTGCCACTTGTGCAATCAAAGCAAAGCGGACCGCAGCCTCGACGATTTCGTCAGCGACTTTGACGATTAAGCGATAAGCCGCCCGTCCTCCAACATATATCCGCATCCGCCCGCATACATTGTTTGCGTGCTCAGCCTGAAGCTGTCGCAACGATCGTAGAGGAGCGTGCTGCATGGACACGATACCGACGTTCGCCAGCATCCCGCAGCCCATTCGCGAGGATGGGGCCGGAGCGACCGATTTCGGTCCCCGCGACGTATTGCGCGATGCGGAAAACCCCGATCTTCTCGTCCCTCCGGTTACCGACGCCGGGACCGTCCCCAATATGAAGTTTTCGTTTTCCGATACGCATATGCAATTGAACCACGGCGGCTGGTCCCGGGAGGTGACGGTTCGGGAGCTGCCTGTCGCCACTACCATGTCCGGCGTGAACATGCGGCTGACCCCCGGCGGAGTAAGGGAGCTCCACTGGCATCAGCAGGCGGAATGGGCGATCGTCCTGCTCGGCAAGGCGCGCATTACGGCGGTCGACCAGAACGGGCGAAACTTTATCGCCGACGTCGGGGTGGGCGACCTATGGTATTTTCCCCCGGGCGTTCCCCACTCGATCCAAGGGCTGGAGGAAGGGTGCGAGTTTTTGCTCGTGTTCGACGACGGCAAATTTTCCGACATAAACACGTTTTCGATCACGGACTGGTTCGCCCATACGCCGAAGGACGTACTCGCGGCCAACTTCGGCGTCCCCGAGAGCGCCTTCGCCCACATTCCGAACGAGCAGCGGTATATATTTCAGGCTCAAGTGCCGGGACCGATCGAATCCCAAGCCGTTCCCGACCCTTACGGCGCCGTACCGAAAAGCTTTACGCACCGGCTGCTGGCCCAGGAGCCGATTCGGACGCCCGGCGGAACGGTCCGCATCGTCGATTCGAGCAACTTTCCGATCTCCACGGCGATTGCGGCGGCGCTCGTAGAGCTGAAGCCGGGCGCCATGCGGGAGATGCACTGGCATCCGAACAACGACGAATGGCAATACTACCTGTCCGGGACAGCGCGAATGACGGTATTCGCCGCCCAAGGAACGGCCCGAACGTTCGACTATCGAGCCGGCGACGTCGGCTATGTGCCGTTCGCTTACGGCCACTATATTCAGAATACGGGCTCCGCCAGCGTCTGGTTTTTGGAGATGTTCAAGAGCGACCGGTTTGCCGACGTTTCGCTCAATCAGTGGATGGCGCTGACTCCCAAAGATCTCGTCCAAAATACGTTGCATGTCGGACCCGAATTGATGGACGCTTTGCGCAAGCAAAAATGGCCTGTTGTCAAATACCCGCCCGAGCGGGACCTTTCGCCGAACCAACGGATGCCGTAAACGATACGAAAAAAGGGCCGATCCGGCCCGGGTTGCCCATCCACCCGGCCGAATCGGCCCTTTCCGCCTATTCCTTGATCGTGACTTTCACCGGCGACCATTCGCCGATCACCGTCTGGCCATGGACGGATACGCTGCCCTCCGGCGTCAAATCCTTCTCCGTCATTATGCCGAGCGCGATCGTAAACCGGTTGAACTTCACCGGCACGCCCTTCTCGCGACGCACCTCTTCGCCGTTCACATAAAAGACGACCTCGTCCGCCCCCCGATTGTACGTAATCCGGTACGTGTTGAAGTCGCGCGGCTTGAAGTTCGTATCTTCCTTGAAGATGCAAAAGTACCGCGTCTTGTCCGTCTCCGGAACGTGTACGCCCGGAAACGGCAGAACCGCGTAGACGCTCGCGTACTTGTCGTTGCCGGCGAAAAAATCGAGTGCGGCTCCCGTCGTGAAATCGAGCAAATTCAGCGAGACGTAGCCGTCATACAAATCGCCGGGAACCGTATGGCTCGTGCGGGCGCGAATGTCCAGCTCGAAGCTGACTTCCCCCGACTCCGGCACCTCGACCTCCTCCACCGAATAGTACATATGCTTGGCGTTGTCGAGTATTTGCACGGTGTCGTGCTTGCGGCTGAGCGGCGCCCGTACATACAATATGCCGTTGCGGACGATGACGACGGCGTCCGGCTCGCGGTACGACCAGAAGGTGCCGTCCTGCAGCGGAAATCCGCCGATTTTCCAAACTTCCCCTTCCGACAAAATCGTATGGAAGTCGCCGAACGTTTTTTGCGTTTCCATGATATCCACTCCCGTCTTGGAGGTATAGTCGTTCCTCTACCGGATCAGCCCTTGCAGCAAAAGCGCGAGCGCCATGATCGCTCCGCTCCGCACCGACGCTTTCAAGGACGCGCCCATAAGCGGCAAATAGGCCCGCGATTCGTTCTCGTTCCGCAGCGTCCCGTATACGCGGAACAGCGGAACCGCCGTCGCCGCGGCGAACAGCGCGTACCAAGGCAGCGCCTGCACGGCTACGCAGACGGCAAGCGAAGCGTAGCTCAAGATCGCAAGCCATCTCGAGAAAACGAGCGCACGTCGCTCTCCCCAGACGACGACCAGCGTCCGTTTGCCCGCCCGTTTGTCCGCCTCCCAATGCAAGAAGTGGTGGTTGAACAAAATGAGCGTCGTCAACAGCCCGATCGGCAGCGAAAGCAGAAATGGGCGATAGCCGAACTGCTGTGTCTGCACGTAATAAGCTCCCATCACCGGCAAAATGCCGAAGGACAGCAAGATCGCGATTTCGCTGTACCCCTTCCCCCGGTAGCCGAACTTGATCGGCGGCGCCACGTAAAAATAAGCGATCAAGCCGCCGAGCGCGCCGAAGGCGATCGCCCAAAAGCCGCTGTACAAGCTGACTGCGACGCCGCACGCGGCCGCCGCAAAGAAAAACGTCCAAGTCGCCCATCCGAACGCCTTCTCCGAAATCGTCCCGCCCGCCAAGAAGCCGGAGTTCGTCGAAATCGCGGCCGCCGTCTCTTTCGCGGCGACGTCGACTCCGTTGCGAAAATCCCACAGGTCGTTGATCATGTTCGAGAATAAATGCGCGCACGCCGCGCCGAGCAGCGTAACGAGAAACAATATCGGACGAAACGTCCCGTTCCAGGCGCAGGCGCCCAATGCGCCGAGTGCGACCGGGATGATCATGACGGGCAATACCCGGGAACGGGAAGCTTTCATCCACATGTGCCAAGTATTCATGTCGGCATCCTCTCCGGGCCATATCATTATCGAAAAGTCCCGCTTTTATTATAGAGCATCCCGCCTCGGGCCTGTACACTCATTTGTTGGAATGGTTGAAGGATAATATTCCCACCCTTATCGAAACATTTCCAACCTTCGGCGCATCTCTTTAAGGTAAAGCTCGAAAAGCCTTTTGACACCAAAATTCCGGGGGTCTTCATGTACGCCAAATGTATCGTGATCGTCATGCTGTCGGAGCTGCTGTTAACGATCTTGACCGTCATCGGCGCGTATTTCGGGTTAACGTTCCCGCTTTCGATATCGCTCGGCGGAGGCGGTCCGGAGAGCGGTCAGCCGGCATTCCGCGCGGTATTGCCGATGTGGATGCCCGCCTTGTCCGATTTGAACATGCCGTATTCGTACCTGAAAACGAACGATCCGAGCTTCGCCCCGTCCGCCATTTTCTTGGCCGTTACGTGGCTCGTGCAAAGCTACGCGAGAGCGGTCTATCTCGGGGCGTTGAAAGGCGCGGTCCTGCGCGAACCGGCCGCACCTCTTCGCGTCTACGGACGCCGATATTTCAAGCCGATGGCGCAATGGACCGCCTTCCAGCTGTTGATTACGTTTTGCGCCGTTTCGCTGTTTCCTGTCATCGGACCGCTTACGTTAGTCGCCGCGATCGGAGTGTACGTCTTTTCGCCGGCCCCTTACTTGGTCGTCCTCTACGACAGCTCCTTTTCGTGGGCGATGACGGCCGCCCCTCGGGTATTCCGGTTCATCTTCCGGCGAATGCTGGCGTTCGCGCTGTTCGCCATGCTTGTCACGGGAATCGTCAGCACTGTCGTTTCATTGCCGAAGCCGCTCGACTACTACTTCGCGCTGCTCGTCTACAGTACGGTCGGAACGAGTCTTCTGGCGGAGTTCATGAGACGGTTCGTACAGCTGCTCCGGGAAAACGGCGAGCCGGTCGTCCGATTTCCCCACGATGCGCCTTCCGGCGAAAGGACCAGATGGAGAACCGGCATTGCCGCCGTCTTGATCGTCCTGCTTCCGGCTTGCGGGGCATGGATCGCGACGGGATACCCGGCCGCCGCTATCGGGCGGATCGTGCAAAGCCCGCCGGCTTCGCTTCCCGGCGTGTCGTTTTACAGCGCCTTTTCCACCGTCTTGCCCGCTACCGATTACAGGTACGACGGTTACTCTTGGGGGACGAAGCCGTATCGGATCGACATATCGCTACCGGATATGTCCGATGGAAAACGTCCCGGCGACATTCGCGGTTCGGCTACGGTCGTATGGGATGTCGACGTCGAGAAGGTGATCCGGTCGGGCAGCGGGTCCGTTCATCATGCGGAAGCTGTCCCCGCGACGCAAACGGTACTGTTCCGCTTGGTTCGGGAACGAAGCGAGGACGGCTCCTTCTACTATTCGAGCCGCAGAGGATTTGCGGAAATCGCGAACCTCCGCCAGTCGTCGAGAGAACCGCTGTCGGTGGAAATGGCGCTTAGCGGGGACGGCCGTCATCTGTTCGTGCTGCAGCACCCTTCCCGGTTCGAAGCCGAGGCTTCGTTCCGATTATCGCGCGACGGGCGTTATGCGGTTCCGAAAGCGAGCCGAATGAATCCGGACGACTTCGTGTATTATTGGTTCGCCCGGGATTTGCGCAAGAATGACGTCTTCGACATGCTCCAAGCCAAAAACGAATACGCCGCCTTCGGCCCCAACCGGTTGGACTTGCCGCTTGCGGTCGCGCTTCAGGAAGCGGACGGCGCGATGGTAGTCCGAATATTGAATAGCTTGAAGGCGAGCGGCGTCAAGCTGACCGTTCCGAACATGACGGAGCGGGAATGGACGGAACGGCTGCGCGGGCAGTACGAAGGGGCGGAGCTGTTCGAAACGTTAGATTACTTGAGCAAGACCGGCGGGCAGCTGACCTATGTCCCGGCCAAATTGCCTTCGTCCGGCGATGGTTCGGGGGGAAAGGCTTCCGTCCCGAAGCCGGAAGCCGATTCCGACGCTCCGGAATCGTACCGGTTGGACGTCCCGTTCCCGCACGGCCCCATTACCATGTTATATACGTTCAACCAAAACCGTATGACGGAGCTGGAGCTCCGTTTGTCGGACCACTAGAAAACGCCCCGCGCATCGGCAAAGCCGGCCCCTCCCGGAGCCGGCTTCATTTTCGCTTCTTTGCCGCTAGGCGTTATTTTCCGAGCTTCGAATACCATTCGTTCGCTTCCTTCTCCATCTGCTCGCCGCCGCCGCTTTTCCACTTTTTGACGAACTCGTCGAAGTATTCGAGCGGCTTGTCGCCGGTAATGATCGAGATGTAAGCTTGGTCCTGCAGCTTTTGCAGCTCCGCCTGGAATTTCGCCTGCGAAGGAAGCGCCGTCAGCAGCTCGTTGCGGATGCCGCCCTTGTCATAGCCGGCGTCCGCCGCCCACTTGGCGTTCGGCGCATTGCGCTGCGCCGAAAATTCCGGCAGCTCGAGCGACTCGATGACGTTGTTCGCCCCCATTTTCTCCAAATCTTGCGATGTGATCGCCTTTTTGAACGTCGGCACGTTTTGCGCATTATAGTCCCAATCCTCGCCCTTCATGCCGAGCATGGCGGTCACGTAGTTTTCGTAAGAGGAGGCGCTGATCGTATCGATCATTTGCAGCACCTTCGCGAGCTTATCCGGCTCCTTCTCGAGCGGCTTGCCGAACGAGATGAAGTTGCCGCTCAGCATGCTGCCTTGAGGAGCGCCCATTTTGCCCGTCGGCCCTTTCGGAGGCAGGCCGTGGACGAGCGCGTCGGCCGCTTGCGGGTTCAGCTTTTTGACTTCCAAGTAGTTGTGGGAATTGCCGTCCCCTTCGAACAAAATCGGCTTCCAATGGTAATACCGGCCGAGGCTGCTTACCCCGATGCGGCCGTTGATGAACGCGTGCGACAGCAGCGCGTAGCCCCCCGTATTTTCGCCCGTAATGAATTCCGGATCGACGACGCCGTCCTTGTACCATTTGTTCAACAGCTTCAAGGCGTCCTTCATTTCCGGCTGGACGGCGCCGTAGACGAGCGCGTCGCCTTTTTTCGTCCACATCGTCGGATTGTAGCCGTACGCCCCGTAAATGACGTCGATCGACGATTTGGAGAGCCCGTACGTATCCTTCTTGCCGTTTTTGTCCGGATCCTCGTTGGCGATTTTGTACAGCGCCTGCTCGAATTCGTCCAACGTTTCCGGCGTTTTGGCGATGCCGACGTTTTTCAGCCAGTCGCCGCGCCAGACGACCGGGGCCCGGAACCGGTCATAGAAGACGAGCTGCGGAATGCCGTATATTTTTCCTTCGACTTTCGCATAGTTGAAGGCGTTCGGAAATTCTTTCTCCGTCTTCGCATAAACGTTCGGAGCGTATTTCTTCAGCATCTCGAGCGGAATTTCCGCCAAAATATCTTGATCGACGTATTTCTGCAAGCTGGCGAAGCCTCGAACGACCATCCGGTCCGGAATTTCGCCGGAAGCGAACTTCAGGTTCATCATTTCGGCGTAGCTTTTCGACTCGATGTTCCAGACGTCCAGCTCGACGTTCAGCTTCTCGTTCCAGTACTTGATCATTTTGGCGCCGGGCTCCACCGGCGTCGATTGGCCGGTTACCCAGGACACTTTGTACTTCTTGTCCGCCTTCGGCGCCGTCGCGTCGGAAGCTCCCGCGGAACCGGCCTTCCCTCCGCCGCCGTCGCCGGTTTCGGCTTTCCCCCCCGCCCCGCAGCCGGACGCGACTGCGGCAAGGAGCAGCGAAGCCGCCGTCAGCATCGCCCATTTGTTCGTGAATACCTTTTTCATCTGCTTGACCTCCCGTTTGTATGAACTTGTTTCCCCGTATGATAACGCGGACCATTGAACCGTCCGTCGGTGAAACCGTTTTCCGGCTACCCTTTCAACGAGCCGACAAGAACGCCCTTGACGAAATACTTTTGCAGGAACGGATAGAAGAGCACGATCGGCACAACCGTCACGATGACGGTGGCGGCTTTGATCATGTCCGGGTTGGCGACCAGGTTCGGGTCCTCGAACGAGTTGACGTCCATCATGTCTTTCGTTCCCTGCAGCACGATGCGCCTCATGACGACCTGCAGCACCTGCTTGTGCGCGTCGGTCATATAGATCAGACTGTCGAACCAGGCGTTCCAATGCTGCACCGCCGTCCATAGCGTCAGCGTCGCGATAATCGGCATCGATACCGGCACGACGATGCGGAACAGGATGACGATATCGTTCGCTCCGTCGATTCGCGCCGATTCCTCCAAGCTTTCCGGCAGCGCCATGAAAAAATTGCGCGCGATAATGAGCGAGAACGCGCTTACGAGTCCGGGCAGCACGAGCGCCCACACGCTGTTCATGAGCCCGAGCGACTTGACGAGCAAGTAGTTCGGGATGAGCCCGCCGCTGAAAAACATCGTGAACACGATAAACCCCGTCCAAAACGTCCGGTGCGGGAAAAACCGTTTCGCCAGCGGATATGCGGCGAAAACCGTCGCCGTCAACGACAGCGCCGTACCGATTGCCGTACGCGCGATCGTATTGGCGAAGCCGCTCAGGATGTATTCGTTCGTCAGCACCTTCTCGTAGTTCGCCCACGTCCATGTCGGAGGAAGCAGGTGGATGCGCGTCAGCGGAACGTCGCCCGTGCTGAACGACAGCGACAGCAAGTACAGAAACGGATAGATGGTGGCGACGCACAAGGCGGTCATGAACACGAAATTAATAAGGTCGAACAGTTGAATCCGATTGTCTTTCAAGCGGGTCGGCTCCTTTCGCGGACGTTACCATAGACCGTATTCGCTGAATTTTTTCGCCGCCGCGTTCGCGGTAAGGACCAGCGCGAAGGCGATGACGTTTTTGAACAAGCCGACGGCCGTGGCGAAGCTGTACTCCATGTTGACGAGCCCCATCCGGTACGTATAGGTGCTCAAAACGTCGCCGACCTCCATGACGGCCGGATTGTACAGGTTGAACACCTGGTCGAAATCGTCGTTGATGAGCCGCCCGATCGCGAAGATCAGCATGATCGTAATGACCGGCGCCATCGCCGGCAGCGTAATGAAGCGGATGCGGTGGTACCGGTTCGCGCCGTCCACCGTGGCGGCCTCGTGAAGCTCCGGATTTACTCCCGTTATCGCGGCCAAATAGACGATCGTCCCCCACCCGAGCTCCTTCCAAATGTCGGTCGCCACCAGGACGGACCGGAACCAGCCCGCATCCGCCAAAAAGTAAATCGGCTGCAGCCCGAACGCCTGCAGGACGATGTTGACCGGCCCGATCGACGGGGACAAAAACTGCATCGCCAGACCGCCCAGCACGACCCACGAGAGGAAATGCGGGAAGTAGCTGATCGTCTGCACCGCCTTCTTGAACACGGCGAGCCGGATTTCGTTCAGCAATATCGCGAAGGCGATCGGCGCCGGGAAGCCGAACACGAGCTTGTAGAAGCTGATGATCACCGTATTGCGGAATACCGGCCAAATGCCCCCCGACGCGAACAAGTCGCGGAAATGGTCCAGCCCGACCCACGGGCTGCCGAGAATGCCGAGACTGAATTTGTAGTTTTTGAACGCGATCAGTACGCCGTAAATCGGAACATAATGAAACACGACGTAATAAATCGCGGCCGGCAAAAACAGCAGCGTCAAATATTTGTACTTCCAATACGCCCGAAACGAATCGAGCCCTCTGCCGATGGGCCGCTCATGCAAAGCATTGCCGCCCCCCCTCCGTCTTGCGCTCGTGCTTGCTCGTACGTTCATCGTCGGTTAAGCGCCCCTTTCCCGTCTGTCCGGACCTCTTACCGTTTGCTTTTCATGTTGCTTGTACCGCGTGCTGCTCGGACCGTTTGCCCGAAAGCGTTGCGGCGTCCGTAACGAAACGATACCCGACGACGCGCCGTGGCGGCAATAAAACAAAACGCAGGTGATGCAACAGGATGCAGATCGGCCGAAAAACGATTTGCAGAACATGCGAAAGAATGCGCCATGCCGCGTCGTATCGGGTTCCGCGGCCTCACGCCGGGCGCACAACAAAAGCTCCGAACCGGATCGCCGGAACGGAGCTTGCTTTCGAATATGCACAGGTCATCGCCTTCGGAAGGCAAACGTTCGTCGACCGTTCGGATGTCAGCCTACGACGTCCGATTCCGATCCATGCCGTCCCCATAGCGGATCGGTCTCCAGCTCGAACGCGAATCTGTCGGCCACGACCCGGAATTCGCGCAGAGGGACATCTTCACCGGCTTTAGGGACCCCCGCATACAGCGACGCCGTTCAGTCGGGAATGTCCTCCTCCGCCAATTCCGTACGGCTCATCGTATAGTTGAACTTGTACGTCTTCGGCGTCACGCCGTACAGCTCCTTGAACTTCTTGATGAAGTACGCGGGCGTATTGAACCCAACCTGGGCGGCGACCCGCTCGACGTTCGAATCCGTCGACTTGAGGAGCAGCGCGGCCGCTTCGAGCCGTTTGCGGTTGACGTAATCGACGAAATTGACGCCGGTCTCCTCCTTGAACAGCTGGCTCAAATAGCGGGGATGCAGGCCGACGAGCTCGGCGGCCGCCTGGAGGCTCAACTCTTGGTCGAGGCTGCGGTCGACATGCGCCTTCACGCGCTCGATCGTCTCGCTTCCCCGGTTCCTCCCCCGCTCCTCGACGAAGCGGAACGTCTGCGCGACGACATCGATCAGCCATTCGCGAAACTGCCGGATATCGGATATGTGCCGAAACTTTTCCATGGAACCCGTGTCCGTCACGTCCCCCGATTTCAAGTTCATATCCTTTACATATTGACGATACAGGTCGACCAAATGTTTCCATCTGTCCATGCCGTAGTCGGCCGAATAGCAGCCCGCCGCCAAGCGATCCGCGAACGTCGTCACCGCCGTCCGAACGGCTTCCAAGTCCCGGCTTCGCAGCGCTTCGGCGAACGCCGCCGACAGCTTCTCGGGCAGCTCCTCCCGGCTCCGCTCCCGTTCCGCGAATGCCGAATGCGGAAAAGTCCCGCGGTCTGGCAGCAAATACGCATATTTCAAATAAGCGCGCGCCTGCGCGTACGATTCGTGCAGGTGCAGCGGATTGTCCGTCCAGTCCCCCCATGACGCCGTCAGCCGAATTCGAAAATGCCGCTCCGCAAAGCCGGACAGCCGCTCGATCGTATCCGCGATCCGGCTCTCGTCCCGTTCCGGCGAATGGACGATGGCGGATATTTCCGACGCCGACGTCGAAATCGCCGCGCAAGGCGCCGAATCCGACGCCGAATGCTCCAGCTCCCGGATCAGGTTGTACAGGACGATCTGCTGCTCCTCCACGCCGAGTCCGTTCATGCCCGCTTCGTCGAGACGGACGATCAGCGCGCACCGATACCGCTCCGGCCAGCTCATGTTCAGCAGCCGCAGCCGCTCCTCGAGCTCCGCTTCGTTCGCGATATGGCGGTGCAGCAAGCCGGAGACGAGATGGTGGCGGATGATCGGGACGTTTTCGCGCACCGTCGACTCCAGCTCGCTCATTTTCTCCGACAAATTCGCGACGAGCCGGCCGATCTGCTTGTATTCGTTCTCGTGCTTGACCGGGGCGGCGTCGGGCGGCCCGAACAAGCCGCGGACGGTGCGGAGCAGCGACCCGAGCGGGCCGTACAAGTTGGAGGTGAGCGCGCGCGCCATCAGCAGCCCCGCTCCGATGGCGGCTAAACCGATGAGCAGCAGCGTCCGTTGAATCGCCGTGGCGTTCCGGTTGTAGTCGTCTACCGGCGTCGCCTGTACGAGCTTCCAGCCGGTGACGGGCAGAGTCGTATACGAGATCAGGTAGTCGACGCCGCCGATCGTTCCCTCCACGCTGTCCCGCTCGCGGCCCGATCCGGCGATGGCGCGAAGCAGCGCCGCACGGGCGGAGGAATCGCGATCGTCCCTTCCGCTTCCATCCGCGATCAAGCCGCCGTCGGCGTCCGCGATCCATTGCCGTCCCCGGTCGGCGTCGTCGGAAGGGCGGATCATCGAGACGAACGCTTCCGCCTTCAGATGAACCGCATAATACCCTTTCGCCTTGCCGGCGGCCGCATTGTACGGATACGTGCCGGCCAGCGTCACCAGCTCGGAGGAGACGCCGTCCGAGCGGGCGTTGACCGGCACTTTGCGCGTCCCGATCCAAAGCGACGCCTTCCCTTCCCGATCCATCCGTTCGATCCAGTCGGTGTTGACCGCCACTTTGCCCGGCACGCTGTCCAGAAAGGCGATGCCGTGCTGCGAGGAGACGATCGTGTTCCCGTCGCGGTAATACACGGCGGCCGAATCCACGACGTCCGGATACATGGAGACGATCCCCTTCAGCTCGTCGGCGACGTCCTTCACTCTGGCGTACTGGCCCGGAATCGGGTTATCGAAAAAGTAAAGCAGGTCCGGCCGGGTGGCCATCTCCAAAAACAGCTTTTGCGCCTTGCCCACCACGTTGTCCGTCAGCTGGTCGGCCGTATGCGCGAGCATCCGGGCGTGCACCTTCTCCACCTCGCCGTACAGGCTCGACTTGAAAAAGACGTAGGAGGTCGTCCCTACGGCGGCCGTCGTCACGAGCAGCAAGGCGGCATACGACAACAACAGCCGGTAATACACGCTGTTCAACCGATCCAATAGCTTCACGGCCGTCTACCTCCCGGGTCGAAGTCGAACGAATACATGTAAGCGGTTTCCGAACATGGCGCGAAAAAGGAGCGGCCGCGGCAATTCCGGCGAATGCCGGCAGGACACATGGCGCCCCATGTGCCCGCCGACGTTCGTCATCATCGCGGCTGTAGCCCGCTTCGTCGAAATCGTCCGCTACAACCGGACGATCTGGTCCTTGTACCCGCTAGCTTTGCGGAAATCGGGCATATCCATCGTCCGGCCGCCGTTCGTCACGGACAGCTCGGACAGCAGGGCGACGGCCGTCCATTCGCATGCGTCGTACACGTCGATCGGCGGCTTCGCGCCGGTGCGGATCGCGTCGACGAAATCTTGGACGATGAAGTAGTCGCCGCCCCAATGGCCGGCTTGGCGCTGCTCCTCGGTGACGTTTTTGTACCGTTCGGGCAAATAATCGTCGAAGTCGGACAGCGGCCGCCACTCCGCCTCGTCCGAATGCCGCCCCTCCGCCTTGATATAAATTTTGTGCCCGTCTCCGAGCCCCCGCGGCGCCTCGTAGCAGCCCTTCGTCCCTTGCAGCGTATAATAGGCCGCATTGTGCGGACGATTCGACACGCAGTCGAGCCGCAGCTTGATCAGCTTGCCGCTCTCCAGCTGGCAGATCGTCACCGACGTGTCTTCTTGGCGGAACTCCGGAGCGGTATGCCAGCCGGTGCCGAACGTGGACACCGACTTGATCCGGTCGCCCTTGAACCATTGCATGACCGGCCCCAGGCTGTGCGTCGGGTAAAACGTTCCCCGCTTGCCGAACTGCCAGTAGTTGCGCCACGACGTCTTGCCGGCCCCCGGCTGCTCGCCCGGGACGCGCCGGTTATAGCCGTACGCCAAATATTTGGTGTCGTGCAAATATTCGCCCTCGCCGAAATAGACGTCGCCGAAAACGCCCTGCCGCACCATGTTGGCGATTTGCTGGTTCGTCGGGATATAGCAGTAGTTTTCGGCGAACATGTAGACGAGGTCCCGATGCTTCTCCACCGCTTCCTTCAGCCACCACAGCTCGTCCATCGTCACCCCGGCCGTCACCTCGCACAGGACGTGCTTGCCCGCCTCGAGCGCTTGGATCGTCTGCTGGACATGAAGCTGCATCGGGGTCGAGATGACGACCGCGTCGATGTCGGACTCGAGCATGTCTTCGTAAATGCGGTACGTGCGCGGAATGCCGTATTTGCCGGCCTGCTCCTTCAACAGCCCTTCGTGCAGGTCGCACAGGGCGGCTACCTCGACGTCGGGGATCGCCCGGAAGCCGAGCAGGTTGCTCAGCCCTCTCGCTCCGACGATGCCTACGCGTAACGTCATGGAAATCATCTCCGTTCGATTCGGTAGTTACGATCCGTTCCCCCGGTTCGGCACATCGCCGGGCGAAGCCGGCGCCTCCCCGATATAGCCGAGCTCCGCGGAGATGCGGTCGGCCGTCTCTTTCACCGATTGGCCGATTTGCTGGAACTTCGTCGCCGGCAAATCTTTGTTCAGCGCGGTAACGCTGATCGAAGCGAAAACGTGCCCGTTCTCGTTGCGGATCGGAGCGCCGATACAGCGGATGCCTTCCTCGAACTCCTCGTCCTCGATCGAATAGCCGTACTGGCGGACGTACCGGACGTCGTCCATCAGCTTGTCGATCGCCTTCGCGATTTTGTCCGGCGTCTCGGCCAGCTCAGCCGACAGCACCGCGGCGATTTCGTCGTCCGTCATGCCGGACGCGAGCGCCTTGCCGACGCCGGACTGGTGGAGCGGCTGCGTCTGCCCGATCTTCGTGGCGAACCGGACGAACCCGCTGCCCTCCACCTTGTCGACGTAAACCGGCTTATCCTTCTCGGCCACCGCCAGATGCGCCGTATACGGCGTATCGCCCACGAGCCGCTCGAGATGCGGTCTCGCGATCGCGACGAGGTCCATCGATTTCATGTAGCCGATGCCCCAGCGAAGCACGCCGTGGCCGAGCCGGTATTTGCCCTCCGGCGTTTTCTGGATCAACGAGTAATGCTCGAGCGTGTTCAATATGACGAACGCGGTCGATTTCGGCACGTTCAAGGTGGAATGAATGTCTTGGATCGATAGATGCCGGTCGGTCAACGCGTTCAAGATCGCCACCGTTTTATCGATCGCCGGCACGGAATATTCTTTCGGTTGTTTTTTCATCGGCTGGCTCTCCTTTCGTCCCGTCACAGCTCGCCCGCGTTGGCGAGATGCCCGCCGTCCACGACGAGCGTCGTTCCGGTTATGTAGGACGCTTCGTCGGAAGCGAGGAACAAAAATGCGCTCGCCACTTCCTCCACCGTCCCGGTCCGCCCCATCGGCGTACGCGCCGTCAAATCGAGCGACCGGTCCTGCTGCTTCAGCTTCCGGTCGAGCGGCGTGTCGATGAAGCCGGGCGCCACCGCATTGACGCGGATGCCGTGCGGCGCGAGCTCGACCGCCATCGATTGCGTCAGCAGGACGACGGCCCCCTTCGACGCGTTGTAGTGGGCCAGCATCGAGCTGCCGGCCAAGCCGTTTTTCGAAGCCATATTGACGATCGAGCCGCCGCGCCGTTGCTCGAGCATCCGGGTCGCCACCGATTGGGACAGGGCGAACATCGCATTGACGTTGACGTCCATAATTTTGTTCCACGTCGTCAGCGGAATGGACGCGAACGGCTCGCGAACGGCGATGCCCGCATTGTTGATCAAAATATCGATGCCGCCCATCGTCGTCCACGCCTGCCCGGCCGCCTCCGCCGCCCGGCCGACGTCGCTCAGGTCGCACACCTCGGTTTCGACGCGCATCCCGGTCTCCTCGCGGATCGTACGCGCCGTCGCCTCCAGTTCCTTGCTCTTCACGTCAAGCAGAAACAGCGCGGCTCCTTCGCGCGCGAATCGAAAAGCGATGCCTTGGCCGATCCCTTGCGCGCCGCCCGTGATCAACACGTTTTTCCCGGCAAGCTTCATCCTCCGGATTCCTCCTATATGATACGAGTTCATAACGAAGTTCAATATATTGAATACGATTCAAAACGATCATAAAACAATTCATTCCGCGGTGTCAATCGAAACATCGTCCGGACCGCAAAGTCGATCGACGAGAAAATCAAGCGGAGGAAGTCGCGAAAAGAGCGGTCTCCCCGATTGACGGCTCCGAATTTTCCGGTATATAATCAACTCATTGAACATTATTCAAAATATTGAATTTTGGAGGAGCGACGTGATGAGCAACAGTGCCAAGCTGCATGAAGAAGCCCAAAAATATACGCCCGGGGGCGTACATACCTCGATCCGGAACGTCGATCCGTTCCTCGTGTTTACGAAAGCGGAAGGCGCCTACATCTATGACGCCGACGGCAACAAGTATATCGACTACCAGGCCGCCTTCGGCCCGTTCATCCTCGGCCACAACCATCCGTACGTCAACGGCAAAGTGATCGAGGCGCTCGGCCGCACCGACCTGTACGGCGTCGGCTGCACCGACCTCGAGGTGGAGCTCGCCCGCAAAATTACGACCCACGTCCCTTCCGCCGAGCAAGTGCTGTTCTGCAACTCCGGCTCGGAGGCGACGTACCACGCGATCCGCCTGTCGCGCGCCGTCACCGGCCGCACGAAGCTGATCAAGTTCCAGGGCTGCTACCACGGCTGGCACGACTACGTCGCCCGCAACATGCTGAGCGCCTGGGACAAGATCGGCACGCGCGATCCGGGCTCGGCCGGCATGATGGACGAGGCGATCGACAATACGCTCGTCTGCACGTACAACGATCTGGACGACGTCGAGCGGACGCTGAAGGCGAACAAAGGCGAGGTCGCCGCGCTCATCGTCGAGCCGATCCCGCACAACATCGGCTGCATCATGCCTCAGCCGGGCTTCCTGCAAGGGCTGCGCGACTTGTGCGACGCCCACGGCACGCTGCTCATCTTCGACGAGGTCATCACCGGCTTCCGCCACAACATCGGCGGCTTTCAGAAGGTGGCCGGCGTCACGCCGGATTTGACGACGATGGGCAAGGCGATGGCGAACGGCTTCCCGATCGCCGCCGTGGCGGGCAAGAAGCCGTACATGTCGCGCTTCAATACGCAGCCGGGCGGCGACGTCTGGTTCGCGGGCACGTACAACGGCCATGCCGTCGGTACGGCCGCGTCGATCGCGACGATCGAGATGATGGAGAACGAGCCGGTGCACGAGCACATTTTCCGCCTCGGCGAACGGATGCGCACCGAAATTCGCGGCATTCTCGACCGGCTCGGCATCGAGGCGTTCGTCGCCGGCTTCGGCTCGGTATGGACGACGTACTTCATGAGCTTCGAGCCGCGCAATTATACCGATCTGCAATACAACGACGCGCAATTTTACGTGACGTACCGGAAAAAGCTGATCGAGAAAGGCATTTTCAAAATGCCGATGAACATCAAGCGCAACCATATTAGCTACAGCCATACCGACAAGGAAGTGGACATTACGCTGGAAGCGGTCGAAGCGGTGCTGACGGAGATGAGCCGAGGCAAGTGACTTCGCTTCGCCGAATAGGAATAAACGAGCCTTCGCAGGCTTATAGACGCCTTCGCCGGGCGTCTCGGACGAACAAGACAAACCCCGGTTCCGGTTTACGGATCGGGGTTCTCGTCGTGCTATTCCGAAGCTTGGCTGTTTCTATACTCCGACGGCGTCATGCCGGTTCCTTTCTTGAACATTCGCGAAAAATAATGCGTATCCTCGTATCCGCAGCATTCCGCAATCCAGGAGATGCTGCCGGAGGTCGTCTTCAGCAGCGCTTTCGCTTTGCTCAACCTGACGCGAGAAAGGTACGCCGAAAGGTTGTGACCGGTAACGTTTTTGAATTGCTTCGATAAGTAGGAAGCGTTGACCGAATATTTTTTGGCGAAGAAGGATAGATTGATCTGCTCGCCGCAATGACGATCGATGTCGGCGCGGATACTCGCAACGATCGATTCCAACGACCCGGTCCCATCGGTTCCCGGCCGGCCTTCGATGGCCAACCGACACGCCTTTTCCAGCAAATATCCGCTTAGTTCGTCCGCGGTTTCGAAGCGGTCGATCCCCTCGATTTCATCCTTTCGTTCGGAACCTCCGGACGACTCGCCTCCTGCCATGTCCAAGCTGTGAGCAACGCGGCGGAACAGCCGTTTCATCGAAGAACCGGTCATGTTCCTCAAGCCGTCCGGGGCAAACCGGCGGCGGATCCATCGGATCAGCTCTTTCTCGCGATGGGATTTCCGAGTGTCGGTCAAGCCGTTCAACCATTCGCAAGAAGCCGGCCGATCGACCAGGGGCAGATAGCGGGAGTAGAAGCAAACCGATTCGCCGTCCTGCCAGAAACGTTGCAAAAGCGCGTCGGAAGCTTGCTCGTAAAGCTCGGGAAGGCACGCGATTCCGCTACCGCTCAGGCTGACGCCGAAAGAGCATTCGCGCCCCAACGCGTCGGCCATCCCGCGGAGCGATCGCTGCAGCCGCTCGTCGGCCAAAGCTTCGCCGTGGGGCGTACCCCGCTTTTCGTTGAACAACACGATGCATTCGTTCGGTTTTGCCAAGTGGCCGCTTACGAACGCTTCCCATATCGGATCGGCTTGACGTCGGACGACGGCCCGCACTCTTTCTTCGGCGAAAGGGGGAGGAGAAGCCGCCGTACGGCGGAAACGCACGATCGCCGCATAAACCCGATTCGTCGCCCCGAAACCGAACGCTTCCATCGTCTCCGCGTCGATCCGGGTGACGGAACCGCTCATGACGATCCGGTTCACCGCTTGTTTCCATACCAGATCGCAAACGTCCTGACGGCGATCGATCTCGGCTTCCAAACCGCCCCATATTCGCGCGAATTCCAAGCCGGCATGGCCGCCGAACCGCATCGCGGGAGCGGAGGCGTAGCCCCGGCCGATCGTGCCGATCAGCTGAATGTCTTCCGGCGATTCGTCATCGACTATCCATATCGTCTTCATCCGTTCCTCCTCCTTCCGAAAGCGGTTAACCTAACCGGCTGAACAAATCCCCCGGAAGTGAAGACAAGCTTCGAAGCGTATTCCGTTAGAGCAGCCTGCTGCTCGCACCAATCGTTACCTTGCATACACGGATGCTCTTCGTCGGAATAACTTCGATCATAAAGCGAATGGTATTGCTTCTGGGGGAGCCCCCGGTATCCACAGGAAATTGGCCATGCATAATTTCCTATACAAGAACGTAAACCGGAGGAAGCCCGGTCGGTCTGTCAAAGAGGATGCCCGGCCGCGCCGCCGTTTCTAGCGCTTGCCGCCGGAGGGGCGCACCGCGAACGACGTCGCGAGCGGCTCCGAGCCGGGCAGCCCGGCCGCGATGACGCGTACCGAATACGTCCCGCTCGCGGGCTCCTTCATCCGGTATTGAAACGTGAAGGAATGGCCGCGATCCATCGCCTTCTGGTTGATGTACTCCAGCTTGCCGTTCGGATCGACGATTGTGATCAATACTTCTTTCCCCCGGGCTTCCTTCCACTTGCCCGTGATGTTCACCGTTAGCTTTTTGGGGTGGACGGCGACGCGCAGCGAGCCGGACGCGGAAGCGGCTTCGGACTCGACCGCAAGCTCGGCGGCGGCGGACTCCGTCGCGCGACCGGATGCATGATCGGCCGCGGATTCGGCGTCCAGCTTCAGCGGCGCGATGAAGCAAAGCAGCGCGGCGACTGCGACCGTTTTGATTGCTCTCATGGCTGTTCCTCCTTCGCGGTTTCTCGCGCCTGTCAAGGCGCGGGCAATTCATAAACGTCCGACAGCGCCATACCCGGCGAAGCGATATCTTCTCCGCTGACGACGAACGTCTTCGCCCGGTATCCCGACAGATGGTCAGGAAGCTTGAACCCGCCTTTCAGTTCGCGGCTTTCGCCCGGCTGCAAGGTCGCGGTGGAGAACGACAGGTTGGCGAGCGCGCCGTCTTCGCCCGACCCGTCATAGAGGGCCACGATCGCCGTCACGGTTTGCGCGGACTTCCCTTTATTCGTCATCGCGACGGAGGAGACGAGCAGCTCGCCGGGCTCGAGCGCGGTTGCGTTGGCGGTATGGCCGACTTGATACGAAACCGACAGCTCGATGTTCGGCTGGCCGTCGGCCTCATACCCCGAATAGACAATGACCGGATCCCATGTCAGGGTGTCCGACGGCACGTCGTTCCGTCCGTCCGTGTGGAACCAAATTTCCTCCCCGGCCTGCACCTCGGTCGCCGTCTTCGGATACAGCAAGCCCGAGTTGGCCGCGGTGACGCTCTGCCATCCGGCGGACGGCCACAGCGGCGTCTGGCCCCGCGTGATCTTGATCGCCAGCTCGTTGCCGTGCTCGTTCGTTCGGCGTACCGGCCCGAGGGAAGAGATCTGAATCGTCCCCGCCTTCGGCGCCGTCCACTTCAGGACGGAGCCGCTCTCGCTCCAGGCGCTGCCGCTGCCGGCTCCGTCGACGGAACGGACGTAGAGATCGGCGTTGGCCGGATCGATGATGCTGCGGCCGACTTGCACGTGCGCGTATGTCAGATAAGGATCGTACGCCGGATCGGATTCGTTCATGAACGCGTACATGCCCGTACCGTCGCCGCCCGACGGCATCGTATACGCCGCCATGCCGACCACGCGCGGCTCGTTTAACGCCATCTTGTAATAATGAAGCAGATGGTGCTGCAGGACGTCGGTCGTTTCCGTGGCGTTGCGGCTGAACGACTTCGGAAGGAGCCAGATATGCTGGCCGCGATCGGCCTTCGCCTTCAGCTTCTCCAGCAGCTCCTGATGGAACCCGGTTTCCAGACCGCTCTCGTAATAGTTGAACCCGACGTCGGTGACGAATTCGATGTAGTCGCTGCTTACCGATTTGCCGGTGCCGTACGGATCGAGATCGGCAACGGCGCTGACCGCGACGAGCTTCTTGTCGGGATATTCCTGCCGGATCATCTGCGTCACCGTGCGGAAGTTTTCTTCCGTTACGCCGCACCACCACGGTTCGTCGAAGTAAAACCCGAGCAGCTTGTCCTCGTAGCCGCTCAGCACCCGCTTCAGCTCGGCCCACTGAACCTGCCAGTCGGCGTGCATATGGCCGCTGCCGTCCCCCATCCCGCCGGGGCTCCAGTGGAAGAAATAATCGTACACGTTGAGCAGCACCTTCATGCCGTTGGCGGCCGCCAGGTCGATATGGCTCTGCAGCGTCGTCCCTCGGGACCAACTGCTGAAGATGGCCACGTTGCTGTTGCCGATCCGCCCGGCGAACGGCAAATATTTCGGATCCGGCATCCCTTGTCCGTCCATATGGTAGTAGCCGAAGTATTGCAGCCCGGGGTTGGCGTTCGCCGCGGCCCCGACGTTCGCGCCTTCGGCCGACGCCGCGCCGCAAATCGTCATGATCAACAAACAACAAGCGAGCGCCAGCGACAGTCCCTTTCTTCTCCATGCTTTCATTCATGTCTCCTCCTTTGCAAACGCAAAACTCAGTTCGTAATCGGTTCAAGCTCCACGATGCGCGCACGGCAGCCCGGCGGCATCGTCACGGTCAGCGTTCCCGTGCCGGCATTCCACTGCAAATCGCATGCCCCCCGCTGCGGATACCCGCACCGGACCGCCGCTTCCTTGCCCGATAGAAATGAAATCGGCAGCTCGAAGGCTTCCCCTCCTCCGTTCAAGCTCCATACGGCCACATAAGCTTTGTCCCCGCAGCGCAGCCCCAGGCTGATCCGGTCGTCGCCGTACTTGGGCAGGCCGATCGGCCAGAACGGAAGCGACTGCGGGATCCGATGCCGGATCGACTTGTAGTAGTCCAGTCCTTCGCGCAGCAGCGCAAACCGTTCCGGCGCAAGCGCGGTCGGCAGCCCGCTCTGATGGACGCGCATCAGCATCGCGTTCACCATGTTGAAGACGACCTCCTCCTCGTCGCCGTCCTTCAGCGGATAAGACCATACGGCCGCTTGCTCCGGCGTCAAGGCGGTCGGGGCCGCCGCGGCGATCGCGGCCATCCGGCGGTAATCGGTCTGGTCGCTGATCGACTGGACGCTGTGCCGCGCAAGCATCGCATAATCCATCCGCATGCCGCCGCTGCCGCAATTTTCGATGATCAGCTGCGGGTAACGCTCGAACACGCGGTCCAGCCAGCCCAGGTAAGCCCGGTTATGCTGCAGCAGTCCGTCGCCGAAGCTGTCAGCGCCGATCTCCGTGCCGATGCCGGCATTGATGTTGTAGTCCATCTTGATATAGCCGACGCCGTACTCGGTTACGAGCCGGTCGATGACTTCGTCGGCGTATCGGACGACGTCGGGATGCCGGTAGTCGAGCTGGTACCGGCCGTGATCGATGACGCGCCGGCCATGACGGACGAAGAACCATTCGTCGGGAACGTCTGCCGCGATGGGGCAATGGACGCCCATGACCTCGAGCTCCAGCCACAGCCCGGGAATCATGCCTTTGGCGCGGATATGATCGAGCACCGCCTGCAGGCCGCCTCCGGGAAACCGCCGCGTCGAAGGCTGCCACACGCCGACCGCGTCCCACCACGGCCCGTCGGCATACCAGCCGGCGTCGATGCAGAAATATTCGCAGCCGGCTTCCGCCGCGGCGTCGATCAGCGGCAGCAGCTTCTCGGTCGTCGGGTCGGCAAACAAACAGTTCATGTAGTCGTTGAAGATGATCGGCAGCCGCTCGTTGTCGGCATGCGGCCGCCGGACGGCCCTGCGGTAACGGGTCAATTCGGCGATCGCCTCCCCGAACCCGCCGCGCACGACGCCGACGGCCACCGGGACGGACACGAACGTCTCGCCCGGCGAGAGCCGCTTCCACCAATGGCTCTCGGCCTCGGTCGGGCCGCTGAGCTGCAGATACAGCTGCCGGTCCGGCGCGTCGCCGATCTCCCAATGCCACGAGCCGTTGTGCTCGATCTGCCAGACGAGCGCGGTTGCTTGCGCCGTATTCTCGTAGCAGCCCATCGGCACATAGCCGGCGGAGGACCACGTCCCCGAGCTGCCGTAGTTCAGCCGCTTCACCGAGAAGGCGTTCGCCATCGTCAGACCGAGCTCGGGGAGCGAGCAGCCCCGCCACTGCAACTCGCCGTGCCACGTATTGTGCGGGACGTGCAGCCGGCTCTTCGTCTCCCACGTCCCTTCGCCTTCCTTGTCGATGCCGGTCAGGGCGAAGGAAGACACGTATTCGAGCGGAAGCGGCACGGCTCCGCGATTGGTCACCTCCGTCCAGGCGCGGATCACGGCGATGCCGTCGTAAAACTGATAGTGTACGGTGACGAGCGTATCTCCGTCCTCCAGCGCGACCTCCAGCTTGCGACCGGCTTCATTGCGGGTGTCCGAGTGGCCCGCATAGACGAGCCGGCCGGCCGGCATCGTGCCCGTATATTTGGCGCCGTGGTGATCGTTATGGTCTTCTCCGCTCGCCTGCAGCTCGACGATCCGCCGCCTGCTCCGCGTCGCGTCCGATCCGGAGCGCGCCTCGTCTTCCGGGAACGGCGAGAAGTGGCGCAGCCGCACGTCCCCGTCCTCCGTAATTTCCACATGGAGATGAATGCCGCTTTCCCGAATGGCGATAAGCCGATGTGCTGCCATAAGTCCTCCTCCGATCAGGAATGATCGTTGATATACGAGACGACGGGATCCCACCGGAGCAGCCCGCTGTCCTGCCCGCCCGTCCGGTCTTCGCCCGCGCTCACGACGAATGAAAGGCAGTCGCCCGCAACCACCTCGAGCTTCAACCGATATCCCGACTGTTCCGCTCCGGGGCCGATCTCGCGCCATTCGTCCGCCTCCGGCCAAATCCGCCGATCATTATGCCGGATCTGGACGCGCAGCCGGGCGGGCGGCGACATGCCGGCCAGCTGGATGCCGCCGCGCTCGGCAACGTACACCCGACCCGGCTTGGGGGCGGCCCACTGTACGAGCGTCTGCTCCCCGCCCGCGCCCGGGGCGATCAGATCCCGGCATACGAGGCCGCCCGCCCCTTCCGGATCGGCCCAAACGGCGCGTTCCGGTACGAACACGAGCGGACGCGGGGAGCCCCCGGCATCAAGTCCCGCATACCGCCAGCCGCGTGATCCCGGCCCTTCCCCGCCGCCATCGGCCGAGTGGACGAACAGGTCGTCGCCGGCGCGTCCGATCAGCGCCCGGCCCACGTTCACCTGCAGATTGTGCAGCAGCGGATCGTACGACGGGTGCGGCGGGTCCAGCAGCCGGTCCATCCCGCTCCCCCAGTCGCCCGCATCGCCGGAAGCGAACGAGAATACGAGCAGGCCGGCGCAGCGCCGGTCGCGCAGGGCGAGCCGGTAATGGTTCAATAAATTGACGATCAGCGCCGCCGGTCCGCCGTCGGGCGTTCCTTTGGCAAATCCCCACACGACGTACCAGATCGCGGCTTCGGACGGCAAGAGCCGCCTCAGCTTCTCGTCCAGATAGCCGTACAGGAACGGATCCCATGCCCGGTAAATATCGAAGGCACCGTCCGTGACGAATTCGTAGTAGCCGCTTCCCGCCTCCGGGATCGGGCAATCGAATGCGTCCGGCGCCAGCTCGAGCGCCGTCGCGCACACCATCACTTTCTTATCCGGATGCCGGCGGCGAATCATGCGGGTCGCGTCGCGAAAATCGCGTTCGCTCACGCCGTTCCAATACGGCTCGTCGAAGTAGTAGCCGAGCAAGTGCCGCTCGTAGGGGCGCAGCGTCTCCTGCAGCGCCGCCCAGCGTTCGGCGCTATCCTCGCGCGGATGCGCCGAGCCGATGGCGCCGACCCGGCCGCCACGAAAGAAACAGTCCGAGACGCTGATGATGAACGGGCAGCCGCAAGCGGCGACCCGGTCGAGCATATGCCGCAGCGCGTCCGGAGGGTGTGCGGAATTGATCATGATCACGTTGCTGTTGCCGAGTGCGGCGATCCGGTCGATCGAATCGGGAGCGCCGGCCGGGAATCCGTCTCCGTGATAATAACCGAACATAAGCTGCGAGTGAGGCATGTCGGTTCACTCCTTCCGTCGTCGCTCTTGTTGTCGTCTTGGGTGCAAGCCGGCTGAACGGGTCATAGGGCGGTTACGGCAACGTCGTCGAACGATGCGGCCGCCTGCCACGTTTCCAGCGCGATCCCGCCGGAAGCGAAGGAGGAATCGGTTGCCGACAGCTCCTTCACCCCGTTGATGTACAGATCGATATGGCTGCCGGACACGACGACTTGGACCCGGTACTCTCTCCCGAGCGAGACGAGATATGGTTTGTAAGCAAGCGAGGTTTGCACGCCGGCAACCTTCTTCTTGATCTCGATCGCGTTGTTGTCGTTCAAATAAACGAAGTAATAGTTGTCGGCATCCCGGTAACGGAAGTTCAGATGCGCGAATCCTCCGCCGGCGCCGGAGGCGCTGTCGATCTTCACCCGCGCCTTCAACGCGAAATCGTTCCAGGTCCCGCCCGCAAGCGCGGACAACGCGAACGCCGTCCCCGTCTGCCGGTATTCCCGGGTAGCGCCTTGGGCGATCTGCCAACTGCCGGACACGGCGTTCCAGCCCGCGGTGCCGCCGTTCTCGAAATCGGCCGTATACGAGGGCGCTACCGGCAGCCGCTGGACGACGACATCGTCGAAATAGGCGGTGGCGCCTGACGTTTCCAACGCGATTCCTCCCGTGACGAACGTCGTGTCCGATGCGGAAAGAAGCTTCTTGCCGTTCAAGTACAAGTCGATCTGACCGCCGACGGCAAACGCTTTCAGCTCGTATTCCGTTCCGACCGCGATCGGATAGCTTCGGCTTGCCAGAATCGTGCGGACGCCGCCGTCGTTCTTCCCGATCCCGACCGTCTGATCGTTGTTCAAGTATACGTAGTAAGAATGGTTCGCATCGGCGCGCCGAAAGGCGAGCCGAACGGTGCCGCCTGCGGCTGCATCGGCCAGCTTCACCCTGACCTGCACGCCGTAATCGCGCCAGTCGGGATCGCCGGCCGCGGCCGACGCCGCCCCGTAACCGGTCTGCTTATAGGAACGCGTCTTGTCGAAGACCGGCGACCAGCTTCCTCCGCCGACGCTCCACGACGAAGCGGTTGCGCCGGGATCCTCGAAGCTGTCGTACCACCAGTCCTGCGCCTCCACCCAGACGTTCGCGGCCCGGTGCACGGCGATATCGTCGAAGTCGGCCTGCGCTCGCCACGCATCCAGCGCCACCCGGCCTTCGGTCAGAATGGAGGCCGTGTCGTAGACGGTAAGCTCCAGCAGGCCGTTGACGTACATGCGGATGCTCTGGCCGCCGCTCCCTCCGTCCCGGTAAACGTCCGCCCTTACCGCATACCGGGTCCCCGCCGTCACCGGATACGCTTTCGAGCCGAGCGACACGCTCGTGCCGTTCGCGAACTTCTTGATCTCGATCGTCCCGTTGCTGTTGAATTGCAGCGTGTATCGGTTGGCCGCGTCCCGATACAGCACGCCGAGCGACACGCTGCCTCCCGAAGCCGAGAAAGCGGTCGGCGTAACGGATGCTTCGACGGTATAATCGCTCCACCCCGACTGCCCCGCATAGACCATTCCGCCGTTCGGATCGGTCTGCCGATAGGCTCTGCCCGCTCCGGAGACGACCGTCCAGCTACCGTAAGCCGCGGTCCATCCGGCGGCGTCCCCGTCCTCGAAGTCGTCGCGCATCTCCTCGACCGTCAGCGGACTCGGGATTCGGACGCCCGGCGTCGCGGGAGGGGGCGAAGGCGGTACGATCGACGTATAGGCGACGATCGGGTCCCACAGCGTCGTATCGTACTCGTGGGTCTGGCCCCGGTTCACTAGGAATCGGATCGTCTCGCCCTTGGTTACGGAGACGGACAGATTCGGAAAAGACACCGGCGCGTCGGTCGTGACGGTCTGCCAGCCGTTTCCCGGCCACAGCTGGGACGTGCCGCGCAGCACCTTGACCCGTACGCCGTCGGCCGTCGGCCCCGTCTGCTCCATGGCGATCGGTCCCGCTGCGGATATCGTGACATTGCCGCTGTACGGCGCAACCCAGGTGCGAACGCTGTCCTGCAGATCGGGATGCTGACGCGCACCGCCCGTCATGAGCGACGTCTGCCCCAGCCGCCATGCATGCCAAGCCGGATAATAGGCGGGAATGTTCGTATAGCTGCCGTTCTGCCCGTATTGATACCACCAGACGGGCCCCTGGTCGAAGGCGCTGAAATCGCGGGAAGCCTGGAAGACGCGGAGCGGTGCGGGCGGCGCGGCGCCGGACGTCACGCTGACGGCGGCCGGGGCCGGACTTGTACGGCCGTTGCGGTCTTCCGCTTCGACTTTGTAGTAATAAGTCGTCGCCGGTTCAAGCTCTTCCGCGTCGACGAACGACGTTCCCTTCGCTTCGCCGACCATCGTGGCATATGACGGGGTGAAGCTCGGATTCGTCGAACGATAAATGTTGTAGTGGTCGATCCCGCTTCCGGCGTCGGTTGCCGCCGTCCATGACAGGGCGATCCCGTACGGCGCCGCATTCGGCGCGCCGGACAGCCCGGCGACGTTGCCCGGAGGCGACGGGTCGAGCACGGCTGTCGCGCTGTTGGCGTCGTAGCCGGTTCCGCTCCGCCAGTCCGCCAGACTTGCATACGTCGTACCGCTCTTCGCGGCGCGGAATTCCGATCCGCCCGCGCTGTAGATGCGGTTGCCGTTCGCCTGGTCGATCGTGCCGCCTTCCCCGAAATCATAAACTTGGGTGCCCGGCGTATTCGGCTGCAGGAGGATGTTGTTTCCCGTAATGCCGTTGCCGGCCCAGGCGTCGCCCGTCGTATAAAAACGCCGGGACGTAATCGCCGCCGTGCCGGGCCGGTCGACCGAGATCAGATTGTCCTCGATCCGCAGCTGCTTCACGCCCGTCAGCCGTTGCGGCTCGTTGGTCGCGTCGGATAACGCGATCTGGCCGCTGCCGATCGTCGTCAAGCCGTAATTGCCGCCGACCTTGTTGTTCGCAATGAGCGAATGGATGTTGGCCATCGTCGTGATGCCCGGGCCTTTGTTGTCGTGGCTGTAATTGTACCGCACGACGACAAACTCGCTGGAGCAATCGATGTTGATTCCCGCCGCGTCATAGCCGATGCCGCTGTCCGACATGGCGTACACTTCATTGAATTTGATCTCGATATGGGACCCGTAGATCGGCCATATCCCGCCCGGCCCCCATGTTACGCCGCTCCCCGCATACTGGCCGGCATGATGAACGACGTTCCACTTGATTGCGCTATGGTTGGCGTTGCTCAAAATCATCCCTTGATTGCCGATGTTGGAAACGGTGTTGCGCAAAATTCGGACGTTGTGGAACAGCGCCGTGGACGTCATGCCCTTGCCGCCGTCGGTATCCCAGCCGCCGGTATAGACGGCGCGCCAGCCGAGATCGCGAATCGTATTGTCCGCGATCGTCAAATTGCGCGCGACTTCTTCGTTCAGGTTCCCCGGATGCAGGGCGGTGACATAGATGCCCTCGGTGCTGCGATCGATTCCTTCTCCATAAATCAGATTGTCTTGAATCGTAATGTCGGAATACGGCCCGCCGCCGCTGAATGCAACCATCAGCGCCGCCGCGATGCCGCCGCCGCCGGTCAACGTCGCGTTCGAACGCACCTCGAGCTCGAGGCCGCGCACGGTCCAGCCGCTTACATTTTCCAGCAGGAGCGCGGTTCCGTAATGGCTGATTTTCGGTCTTCCGGTTCCGTAGGACGATAAGACGATCGGCTCGGACGCCGTTCCCGAGCCTCGCACGTTCAGCGACTCGCCGGTCCAGACGTCGCCGCCCTTCAACAAGATGACGTCCCCCGGCTGAAACGGGACGGAGGACACCTTGGCCAGCGTTTTCCACGGAGCTTGCTCGCTCGTTCCCGCATTGGCGTCGTCGCCTGCCGAAGCGCTTACATAATAGGTCGTGCCGGCCGCCTCCGCCTTGCCGCCGACCCCCAGCGCAACGCACAGGGCGAACAGCATTGCGGCCGCCGCACCGACGAGCCTGCCCATGTTCCCGTATCGCGCCATCGCTATCCCTCCTTATGATCGACAGCCGTCCGCAATACATAGATGCTTTCCTTGCCGGCGGAATAAATCACGTGCAAATAGCCGTCTTCGAACCTCGTATGGGGATAACCGTAATCGCCCCCTTTGCACATGCCCGGATACCGGATGGCGTACCGGTCGTCCCCCAGCACGTAATGCCGGTCGAAGACGGCGCCGTCGCCGGATAAGGACAGGACAAGCGGATTGCGGATCCAGCGCGGTTCGGGATCGGGACAGCCGACGTAATAGTAACGGCCGTCCGGCAGCCGGCCGAAGTGGAATTTGCTCGCGTTGTCGGTAAAGTCGGTCGGCTTCGGCGCCGACCAACTCTCGCCGTCGTCCTCGCTCCGCGTCACCCATAGCCGCTCCGTATTGCTCCTGAGCAGCATGTGGAGGACGCCGTCCTTGGTCTGGTAGAACGATCCTTCGCACAGCAGCACCGGCCAGCCCGCCGATTTCTTCCAGATATGAATCGCTTCCGAATCGTCGCGGACCGTTTCGTCCGCCGTCTCCGGGCATATGCCGGCAAGCCGCCAGCCGCTCAGCCCGGCGGGATCGTCCGTGAACGGGAACAGCACGTTCCCGCTCAGAATCAGCCGCCCGGACGTCGTCCGCTGCGGCCCGTGATTCGGGACGAGCGGAAGCCGAAGATCGATCGGTCCCCGCCACTCGACGCCGTCGCTCGTCACCATCGCGTACAGCCCGGTGCCCGTATGCCCGCGGTCGCCCGGCTTGCGGCTCCCGTTTTCAAGCTGATCCGGCTCGTACTCGTATTTGCCGAAGTAGGCGACCAGCGTCTCCCCATGCTCGTGAAAGCCGGCGGCGGTCAGCACCGCCGGCGCGTGCTTCCCCGGCATCGAATCGACAAGCGGACGAGGCGGCGACCAGGTACGGAAATCGTCCGAAGCGGCGATCATAACCCGCTGCCCCGCATCGTCCTCGTGGGCGGGAGCGTTCGACCACATCGCATACCATCTGCCCTTGAACCGGCCCAGGTGCGGGTGGTGGCAATAGGTCCAGTCGCCGGCGTGTTCGGGACGATAGAGGCAGATGCGTTCCGTCTCGAGCCTGGGCCGGCGCCCGGAGCCGGCAAGATTCGTGACGCCGGACGCGCTCCCCGCTTTTAGCGGCCTTCTTCCAACGCTTTCTTGTTCGTTTCGTCCCATGCTTTTTGCCCGCCTTTGGATAGCCATGTTTTGACGAACTTCTCCCAATCGGCATCGAATTGCTTCGATCTGGCGATCGTCTGCACGAACGTCTCCTCGACGTAATCGCCGAGCGTCTTGGTTAGCTCGGGAGGCAGCGCCTTCGGATCGATGACCATCCCGAACAGCGGGTCGACGTTGGCGTTTTCGATCCCTTCCCGGCCGGCCTTGATCACTTCCTCCCGGTTCCGCGTATTCTCCGGCACGAATCCGTTGTCCCACGTAATGAGCGTTTTCAACCGCGCCGTCGGCGCGACCTTGGCCAACGTCTTCTGCACGCCGTTCTCGTCCTTTTCCACCAGACTCACGAACTTGTCGCCTTCCTTGCGGTAATGCCGGCCTTCGACGCCCCAACGCATCAGCCTCATCCCTTCGTCGGACGCCAAGTAATCGAGCAGCTCCAGCGCTTTCTTCTTCTTCTCTTCGCCGATCTGATTGTTGATCAGCGTGGTCATCCAGAAATTGCCGAAGCCGTCCAGACGTTTGGCACCGCTCTTTCCTTTCATCACGCCGCCGGCGACGAACATCGATTTGGGATCGCGGCCCGGATACGCTTTCTCGAACTTGTCGTAGAACGTATTGTAGAACATGCTGCCGTTTTTGAAGATGATGCCGACTTTGCCCGCCACGAATTTCTCGATCAGCTGCTCCCCGTTGTTGATCATGAATTCGGGGTCCATGATTTTCTCGTCGTACAGCTTCTTCAGGAACGCCAGCGCTTCTTTCGTTTCGGGCTGGATCACTTCCGGCACCCATTTGCCGTCGACCTTCTTGTAGCGGTCCTGGCTCGTTCCGAACGCATTGAGGATCGGATAGAACCACCATGAGCCGTCCGACGAACCGTAGCCGTACGTGTCGGCCTTATTGTTGCCGTCCGGGTCCTGCTCGGCGAACGCTTTGGCCACTTGGTAAAATTCGTCGATCGTCGTAGGGACCTGCAGATGAAGCTTATCGAGCCAATCTTTGCGTATCCACATGGTGTGATCGTTATAGACCGGCTTGTCGATATCGCTGTAAGAGGTGATCGGCAGCCCGTAATGCTTGCCTCCCGTCGCGGCCTTGTACATGTCGAACCGCTTCAGTGCCTTGTCCAGGTTCGGATACCCCGCCGACCTGTCGCTCATCGGCAGCACGATCTCTTCCTCGATCCACGTATGAAACTGCTCCAGATTGCCGATTCCGTCGCCGTAAAACAAGTCGGCCAGCTCGCCGGAAGCGATCATCACGTTCAGCTTGTCGTTGTAGTTGTTGAACGGAGACGAGACGACCTTCAGCCGGATGTTCAGCTTCTCCTGCAGCGCTTTGTAAATCGGGTCGTCGTCGGATTTGGCGACTTCCGCGCTTTCGAACGCCATCAGCGTAAGCTCGACGGGCTTCGTCGAGCCGCTCCCGTCTTTACCGGACGACGGATTCCCCTCTCCCTCCGTTCCCGGATCGTTTGAACAACCCGCCAGAAATACGGCCAACAGCGCCGTAACCGTCCCATAGCCGATCCCTTTGTTCCACCCTTTTCCCAATCCCAACTCGTTCAGCCTCCCCTTCGTCATGCGCCACGAAGCACGTTTCGGTGCCTCGGCGCCCATCTTCCGTCGAATTGCCACGCCGAATGCCCGACTGCGGTTACCGTTTCCCGCTACCCTTTCAACGAGCCGATCATCACCCCTTTGACAAAGTACTTCTGGATGAACGGATACACCGCCACAATCGGAATGACGGAAACGATGACGACGGCCATCTTGATCGATTCGCCGAGCAAGTAGCTGTCGCTCGTATAGCCGGTCTGTCTCGTCAGCTCCGTATTGTTGTCGATCAAAATGTCCCGCAAAATCAGCGCCAGCGGCCACAGCTCGCGCTTGTTCAGGAACAGCATCGCCGTCATCCAGTTGTTCCACTGCCCGACGGCAATGAACAACCCGATCGTGGCCATGACCGGCACGGACAGCGGCATGATGAGCCGGACGAATATCTTGAAATAACCGGCCCCGTCCATCATCGCCGACTCTTCCAGCTCCTTTGGAAGCGTATCCATGAACGTCTTCATGACGATCATGTTGAACGTGCTGATCGCGGCCGGGACGATCATCACCAGCAAGTTGTCTACCAGATGCAGGCTTCGGATCAGCAAATAGTAGGGAATGAGTCCGCCGCCGAAAAACATCGTGAAGACGATCATGCTGATGATCAGATTTCGGCCCGGCAGCGCCTTGATCGTCAAGGCGTACGAGGTCATGGCGGTAATCAGCAGCTGATACGCCGTGCCTGCGAACGTCACGAACAAGGATATCCATACCCCCCGCATCAGCCCGCCGTTCGTGAAGACATACTTGTACGCGTCGAAGGTCACCTTGGTGGGAAATACGTGTATCGCCGATCGGATCGCTTCTTCGTAAGGCAGCACCGAGCGGACGAGCACGTGCCAGAACGGGTAAAGCATCGCCAGCGCGACCGCGCTCAAAAACAAATAGTTGGCCCAATCGAACAAGGTTTCGCCTGCGCTCTTTCTCATCGAAATCCCCCTTCCCTCGGCGTCAGTAAATGCCGATTCCGCTGATCCGTCTGGAAATGTTGTTGACCGTGAACAGCAGAATGAAGTTGATGACATTCAGGAACAGTCCGACCGCGGTCGCCATGCTGAACTTGCCTTCCCCGATGCCGGTCCGGAATATGTACGTATCGATCGTATCCCCTACGTCGTACACCATCGGGTTGTACAGGTTGAACACTTGATCGAATCCGCCCGTCATCATGCCGCCCATGGACAGAATGAGCAGAATGGAGATCGTCGGAACGATCCCGGGCAGCGTTATGTGCCACACCTGCCTCCATCGGCCTGCGCCGTCCATGACGGCCGCCTCGTACAGCTCCGGGGAGATGCCGGCGATAGCGGCGAAGAAGATGATCGTGCTCCACCCGACCTCCTTCCAGATGTTCGTCGCCACGAGCAGCGGGCGGAACAAGTCGCTGTTGGTCAGGAAGTCGATCTTCTCCCCGCCGAGCATCCCGATGAGCTTATTGACCAATCCGTCGTTGATCGAAAGTAAAGCGGTTACAATACTGGCGATCGTTACCCAGGAAATGAAGTGGGGCAAATAAATGATCGTCTGCACCGTTCGCTTGAACAAGCGCCGGCGCACTTCGTTGAGGAGCAGCGCCAGAACGATCGGCGCGGGGAAACCCCAGATCAGCTTCAGCACGTTGATGTACAGCGTATTGAACATCACCTGCCAAAACTTGTCGAGCGCAAAAAGGGTGCGGAACATGTCGAGGCCGATCCAAGGGCTGGCCAGGATGCCTTTGGAAATTTTGTAATCCTTGAAGGCGATCAAAATGCCGTACATCGGAACATAGCAAAAAACGATGTAAAACAACAACGCCGGAAGAAGCATCAAGTACACGGTTCGAAAATGCCATAGCCTGTGCGGCAGCGGCTTTCGCGATATCGACATGGTACGGACCTCCGAGCTTGGGCCTGACGGCCGATCTGTATGTAAGCCCATTCTAGAGGTCCGGCGCCTCGAAATACATGGCGTTACTTGATGCGTTTATGTGCTTATGTGTGGTGATGTCCGCGATTCGGCGATCGATTTGCGATAAGCCGCCGGCGTCATCCTCATGTGTTTCTTGAACAGCTTGCTGAAATGGAAGTAGTCGTCGTACCCCACCCTTTCGCTCACTTCCTGCAAAGCGAGCCGCTGATCCGCCAGCAGCTCGGCCGCCTTGCTCATCCGTACGCCGACCAGCAGGCTCGTGAACGACTCCCCGGTCACCTGCTTGAACAAATGGCTCAAATAGTTCGGGCTCAAATGGTAGCGCTCGGCGAAGCCGCCGATCATCAGCTTCTGATCGTACCGGCGCCGGATTTCGTCGACCATCTCGTCCACCACGACGTGATGGACGGCCTTCCTCCATTTCTCGCCGGCTCCCTCCCGCAGACGTCCGCTCAATGCGCCGACCGCATCCGCCATGTCGGCGAAGAGCAGCGTCAGGTCGCCCGGCGCGAGCACATCCGGTTCTCCGGCCGCCTGCTGAAGCTGCGAGATGCGAAGCGCGATCGCGTTGTACAGCCGGACGGCTCCGTCCAGATTGACCGTTCGCGGCGGGCGGCGCAGGAAGTCCAGTGCGGCGTCCAACCCGTGCCGGTCGGCCGTCGCGATCCGTCTCCACACATCGTCGAACCGGCGGCCGGCCTGCTTGCGATAGATGCGAACCCCCCACTGCCCGTCGATAAAATGCTGATCCGCCATGATGTCCGCCTGGCGATACGCCTCCCTCACCGCATCGAAATCGCGGAAGTGCAAGCTGACTCCCGCCCTCACGCGATCAAGCCCGGACTTGGCGCGGAACGACCGCCACAAATCGCGGAACCCGCCGACGGTGAGCCTCCCATCGGCCTCGTTCAATACGCAGGCCCACGTGCGGCTGCCCAGTCTCGCCCCCGCGACCGACACATTCGGCGGAAGCGAGGCCGTCCAGTCCCGCAGCAGCCGCTCGAACGCATGGCCGTCGGTCCGTTCCCCCGCCTTCACGATCGCAACCCGATAAGACGCCTCTCCGGCAACACCGAGCTGCGTCAGCGTTTCTCGCACGAGGCCGGGCTCTCCCCGTCGCTCCATCATCTCGATGAACGCCATGCTCCGCTCGTAATCCGCCAGCTGCCCGTCACGGCGCTTCTCCCGTTCCAGATGCCGCGCCACCCGTCCCAGCGTCTCCGCCAATTCCGCCGGGTTGACCGGTTTGAGCATATAGTCGAACGCGCCGAGCTTAACCGCTTCCTTCGCGTATTCGAAATCGTCATAGGCGCTGATGAACACGATGACCGTCCCCGCTCTCCGAACGCCGATCTTCCGGCACAGGTCCAGCCCGTTCAGCCCCGGCATCCGGACATCGCTTACGATCAGATCGGGCCGATGCAGCTTGAACATCACCTCCGCCTCGGTTCCCGATGCGGCTTCCGCGACGATGCGGAAGCCGAGCGCCTCCCAATCGACCAGCTGACGCAAATCTTCCAATATCCAGCGTTCGTCGTCGACCATCAGTACGTTGTACATGTCATATCGCCTCCTTGTCGTACGGCAGCTTCATCAGCACCGCCGTGCCGATCCGTTCCCAGCTTTTGATCGAAAGACCATACTCCTGCCCGTAGTACAGCCGTATTCGTTTGTGAATGTTCAGCAAGCCGATGCTTCGCTTGTCCTCCGGCGAATGCTCCTCCGCGCCGGATTCTTCCGGGGCGGAAAGCGCCCGGCTCAGCCGTTCGGCCTTGGCCTTCCCGATTCCGTCGCCGTTGTCGAGCACCTTGATCACAACCGCGTCGCCGCCCTGCCGGTACACCGCCACTCGGATAAGACCGTTCCCGTCCTTGTTCTCGATGCCGTGGAATAACGCATTCTCCACCAACGGCTGGATGAGCAGCTTCAATATCCGTTGCGAGCGGAGCCGCTCGTCGGCATCGACGACGATTTTCAACCGCTTGCCGAATCGCTCCTTCTGAATCGCCAAATACGTTTCGAGATGCTGCAGCTCCGCGCCGACCGTCCCGTACTCGTCCGTTCTGCTGCAATAGCGGAAGTAGGCGACGAGGTTGCCGATCATGCCCGACAGGCTCGCCATCGCGTCCGCGGAGCGGGACATGGCCATTCCCCGCAGCGAATGAAGGGTATTGTACAGGAAGTGGGCATTGATTTGCGCCTGAAGCCCGTTCAGCTCGAATTGCTTTTTTTGCAGCTCGGCTTCGTACAGCTTCTGCTGGATATTGGCCTGCCGCTCGGTCAGCGAGCGGATTTCCCTCACCATTTTGTTGAAATGAACGGCCATCAGCGTCACTTCGTTTTTTTTGGAAAACCATACCTTCGACTTCCAATCGCCGGACGCCACCCGGGCGAACGCGTCGATCAGTTCGTTGATCGGCCGCGTGATGACGATATTGAAGAAGAGCGCCATGACGACGGCGATCGCGAAGACGATGACTACGATCAGGCTAATATACGTTTTGAGAACCCGGCCTTCCGCGAACAACAGATCCGCCGGGATGGCGGCGACCAGCTTCCAGCCCGCCTTGTTGACCGGGCTTGCCTTGACCATAGAAGAGACGCCGTCGATATCGAGCAGCTCCCCGCCGTCCCTGACCGCCAGAAGCTCGTCGGCCAGCGTCTGTCCGGGCTTGCCGGGATCGGTCGACGCGATGATCCGGTTGCGGTGGTCCGCGACGTAAATCTGCCAGTTTGCGTCCAGATGGCTGTCCCCGACGATTTCGTCCAACCGGGACCGGTCGAGGACGATGACGCCGATGCCGATCCCCTGCAAATAGTTCGCCGGGATGACCGACTTCACCGTTCGCACGGCTAGGTAATAGTCGAGCAGCTTGCCGTTCTGCACGATCGGCCCCGAGAAAATCAGCTCGCCGCTCGACAGCCTGGCCGGATCCAATTGACCGATCACCCTCCGAAGCTCGTCGTCGGTCATGAGCGAAGCTGTACTGAATACGCTTTCATTTGGCTTGATCCAATAGAGACCCTGGATCGAAGCGTTCACTTCCAAGTAAGCGCTGAAGTGGTTCCGTAGCCAACCGAACTGAACCCACTCGTCCCGTTCCGACAGCAGTGTCTGCTGCAGGCCCTTGTTCAGGAAGACCGATCGGGAAACGGCGTTGATTTCGTCGAAATACTGTTCGATGCGGCCGTTCGTCTGGGCGAACAAGATGTCGACCGAATCGGAAATGCTCCGCTTCATGGTGTGGTAGTGGGCGGAATAGGAAACGAAGCCGATGAAAATGATCGGAACGACCGCGATCATCACATTGAACAGCACCATCTGAACGCGCAGCTTGTAGCGGATCAAGCAGCATCCCCCTTTGTTTGCCGAAAACGGCGGGACTTGTCCCCTGACATGAATTAACAACATTATAAGCCGATCGATTGCGGCGGAATAACCATTTTTCGCAATTCCCAAAGAAAATCCACCGAAATGAGCAAAACCGTCCATTTCTTGCACCTGAAACCGCGTGGTAGATTGAACGCGAACGGAAATTCCGGGAACGCCGGTAAAGGGGGGATGAGAACCGCCGGAAAACGAATTCCGACTAATCCGCGTGACGAAACCGCAAGACAACGGCCAATCGATCAAAGCATAAGGAGCAAGTCGATATGAATATGAAAATACCATATATTTCTACGGAATACGTTCACGTTTATCAACCTCGCGGCGACGTGTTTCCCGGTCCCGACTCGGAAAGCTTTCGCGCCGGACGCTATTACGACCGTTGGGTGCCGAACGATCATATGATTTTGAAAGGGAAGGACGGCCGTTGGCACGCCTTCGGCATCACGCATCCGGAGCCTCCGGCGGATGCCTACATTCATGAAGGCGAATGGATGTCGTTTCATGCCGTATCGCCCCCAGGGACGCTGCGGGAGCATCTCCGGCACGGCGCATGGCAGGACTGTCCCAAGCTGTTGCCGCCGTCGGAAAGGCCTTCGGAAGAAAAGGAGTTTTATGCGCCTTTCATCGTAGAGAAGGACGGGCTTTATCACATGTTCTACAGCCCGCATCAAATGCGGCTGGCCGTATCGTCGGACTTGTACCGTTGGACGCCCAAGGGAGCTTTGTTCTCCCAGGACGGCGGAATGCGGGATCCGAACGTGATTTTTTGCGACGGCCGTTATATCATGGTTTATTACGCGAAGCCGGCGATTTGGGCGAGAACGTCGACCGATCTGCTGCATTGGAGCGACCCCGTCGACATCTTCCGTACGGAACGTCCCGGCGAGCTGGAATCGCCGGTATTGATCGCCCGCGACAATCTGTTTTATTTGTTCTGGTGCATCTATGACGGCCATAACGGACCGTTCGACAACCGAACGTCCGTCTACTGCTCCGACGACCCGTTCGACTTCCACGGCAAGGAAGCGATCGCTTCCTTGCCGGCTCATGCGCCTGAGGTGTTTCAGGATGAAGCGGGAGATTGGTATATATCCAGCGCGGAATATCCTTACCGCGGCGTAAGCATCGCGCAGCTATCCTGGAAATAGCGGAAACATCGAAGCAGCCCCCTTGCTTGCCGTTCGGCAAAACAAGGGGGCTGGCGTTCGTCCCGTTTATTGCGCCGCGGCGATCGGAACGATAGGACAGGCGGTCTGCTTCGTTTCATGGATGCGGTGATTCATTCAAGATATTGACCGTTAAAGGAGCCTGTCGAGGTTTTTCAACAGGCTGACGAGCCTTTCGCAGGCTCGTTTTTTTGTTGCCGTCCGCACGCTCAACCCGACAAGGGGACCCGCTCCGGCTTCTCCCTCGGCAGCAGCCGGCCGGCTAGCGCGACCGCCAGGCACAGGACGAAGCAGACGCCGAACAGCGCGCGGATCGGCGTGCCGAACGAGGCGTCCGCCGCACCGGCCGCTTCGCCCTGCGCCCCCATCGAGCCGACGAGCAGCGTCGCGAGGCCGATGCCGGCGATTTGCCCGAGGTAGCGCACCATCGCGAGCAGGCTGCCGGCCAAGCTGCTCTTGCCGGCCGGTGCCGCGCTCATGATCTCGGCGTTGTTCGTCGCGTGGAACAGTCCCAGGCCGACGCCGAAGAAGCCGAGCTGCAGGCCGATGCCGACGGCCGTCACGTCGGGGAGAAGCGCCACGAACAGCATCGAGACGGCGCAAAACGCCGCGCCGGCGGCAATCGGGAACGCGCCGCCGTACTTGTCCCGGAACCAGCCGGCGAACGGCGCGACGACGCCCATGACGAGCGGCTGCGCCATAAGCAGGGCGCCGGTCGCCCATGCCGAATAGCCGAGCTCGCCTTGCAAATAAAACGTCAGCGGGATGAGCGTCGCCGTCTGCGCCAGGTTGATCAGAAACGAGCTCGCATTGCCGAGCCATACTTTCCGGTACCGGAACAGCTCCCGGTCGACGATCCCGTAATCGATGCGCGAGCCCTGTACTCCGAGCGCGACGAGCAGTGCGGCACCGGCCGCACCGAGCACCCACGTCTCGCCGGAGGACGAGCCGTTTTTCACCGACTCGGCCGCCATCATGAGCAGACAGGCTCCGGCCGCAAGCAGCACGGTGCCGACGATGTCGAACCGGGACTTGGCGGATTCGGTCCGGCCGCGCGGAAACCAGCGGAAGCCGAGCAGGCTCGCCGCCAGGGCGATCGGCACGTTGATCCAGAACAGCCACGGCCAATCGACGACTTCGAGCAGCAGACCGCCGAGCGCGGGCCCGGACAGCGTACCCGCCGAGATGACGATCGCATTGACGCCGAGCGCCCTCCCCCGCTCGTGGTCGGGAAACACTTGGCGCACCATCGCTTGGCTGTTCGCCATGATCATCGTCGCGCCGATCCCTTGCAGCACGCGCGACAGCAGCAGTGCGGCGAACCCGTGCGATACCGCGATGCAGAGCGAGCCGATACCGAACACGAGGAAGCCGTAGCTGTACACGGTGCGGCGCTCCAGCCGGTCCGACAGCTTGCCGAGAAAAGGAAGCAGCGCGACCATCGTGAGCAGGTAGACGGTGGCCACCCATTGGATTTGCGCGAGCGATACGCCGAACTGCTCCGCCATGATCGGCAGTGACACGTTGACGATGCCGACGTCCAGCGTCGAGATGAGCGTCCCCATATTGATGATTTGCAAAATGCCCCATTTGTTCGTTCGTACGGTCGACATGGTCGTCTCGTCTTCCTTTCCGGTTCCGGCTAATTTGAAGTTCGTTTCCAGACGAACGACTTCCGGGCCATCTCTTCATGCTTTCCGTCGTAGGCGACGAACGTCAGCGTCGCCCCCGGGTCGAGCGCCGAGAAGTCGAGACCGATCTCCCACGGCATCTCGTACGACACCGCCAGTCTGCGTTCCCCTTGGAAGACGGCGACGGAATAGGGCTGGATATCCATCGGCATTTTCACGTAGACGAACAGCTTCTTCTTCCCCTCCAAGCCGGGCGCCGATTCGAGCGGCTCGTAGCGGACCGCCTCCCGCGCGGACGCCCCCTGCTCCACCTTGGTCAAAAAAGCGCCGCCGCCGGTCAGCCGGCGGTACATGTCGAACATGAGCGGGTTCTCCTTCATGTCGTAGACGTGATCCCCGTTCAAGCTTTCGGTCCTCGCCTTGCTCATGTTGAAATATGTGATCGCCTTCACCTGCGGGAACATCCGCGGCAGAAAGCCGTACATGTTGCCGATTTGCCCTTCCGCCCACTTCGCATAGCTGGCGTTCGTCTTCCGGTACAGATGGGATACGGCTCCTTCGGCGATCATGATCGGCTTGTGCGCATATTTCTCGTACAGCGGGACGAAGTAATCGATCTGGTTTTTGCTGAAATCTTCGGTTCCGGCGAAAAACGGCGTCGAATACAGCGAGAAGCCGACCCAATCCACGTATTCGTCGCCCGGATAGTACGGGTCGATGTTGTCGTTCGGCCAAAAGTTAGGGGACCACACCATCGCGACGTTCGGCGCCTCCTCCTTCATGATGCGGGCGACGAGCCGAAACTTCTCGACGTATTTGGCGGGCTCGTCGTACCAGGGCACCCAGGCTCCGTTCATTTCCGAGGCGTACCGGAGAAAAATCGGAATGCCGGCTTCCTTCGCCTGGCGCGCGAACGACCTGACGTAGTCGTCGTCCTGGACGCGGTCGAGCCCGTACTGCGGCTCCCAGCCGATCTGGATCGCGCCCCCGCCGGCCGCTTTGATGCTGTTGACGAGCCGGGTCGGAAAATAGTTGCGCGTATCGTTCTCGTCCTTGCGCCAGCCGGCGTACGTCAAGCCGATCGGATGGTAGCGGCCGAACGTCTTCTCGACCGACGGCCAATCGAAAATGCCGAACATGCCCAAGTATACGCCGGACGACGGCTCGAACTTGGCGGGGGCCCGGGGACCGGCGGCCGGCAAGCCGACATAGGGCTTGATCGTGACGGCGTCCGGCGGCGGCGGCGTCTCATCGTAAAACCGCCTGTCCGCCGTCTCGCCCGCCCGCTCCCAATAGTCCGCCGCCGCGGCGTACCACTCCGCCGCTTCCTTCTCCCGGCTTTCGCTCCGAAAGTAGGCCGCTTTCCGGGCCGCATAGTCCGCGGCGACCGGCCAGTTCCCGTCGCGGATCGCCGCCTGCAGCCGGTCGTCCCACCACGCCAGCGGGCCGCCATCCGGTCCGGCCTCCCGCTTCTCGTCCCCGCCGACTGTCGGCTTCGCTTCGTCCGCCTTACCCGGACGGTCGTTTTCCCGTTCCGACATCGACCACCCGATCAAGCAGCCCGCCGCCAGCAAACCCGCGACGACGGCCATCCGTCCATACGCTCGCCGCATCCGTTATCCTCCCGCCTCGAAACCGAATCTCTTCTTTATTCTACTTGCCCGTTTCGAATATAGGAAGACGTTCCTTCGAAGAACGACCGTAATCGTCGCCGGAACCGCCCGTCTTCGCGCCCGCTCATTTCCGATAATACCGGTACGAATGAAGAATATTTCCTTGCCGCCCGGTTTTGTTGTACAATAGGGAAAGCGTTAAACCTTACACGTTGTGACAAGTAATGGTGGTGAACAAATCAAGTGGAACTAAGGCAAATCCAATATTTTATCGAGGTGGCCAAGCTGGAGCACGTCACCGAGGCCTCCTACGTCCTGCACGTCGCGCAATCGGCCGTCAGCCGGCAAATTTTCAAGCTGGAGGCCGAGCTCGGGGTCGACCTGTTCGTGCGCGACGGCCGCAAAGTGAGGCTGACGCCGATCGGCAAGCTGTTTCTCGGCCATATGGAGCGGGCGCTCGAAATGATCGAGAAGGCGCAGCAGGAAATCGAGGAATATTTGGATCCGGAGCGGGGAACGGTGCGCATCGGCTTTCCGAGCAGTCTCGCTTCGCAGACGCTGCCGATGGTCATTTCCGCGTTCCGCGAACGGTACCCGCACGTCCAGTTTCAGCTGCAGCACGGCTCTTACCGCGAGCTGATCGACCTGGTCGCCAAAGGCGGCCTGAACTTGTCGCTCATCGGCCCGGTTCCCAAATACGAGAAGCAGGTCAAGGGAGACACGCTGTTCCTCGAACGGATCGTCGCCCTGCTGCCCGCCGCCCATCCGCTGGCCGGCCAATCCGCCCTGAAGCTCAGTCAGCTGCGCAACGACATGTTCGTGCTGTTCCCGGAAGGGTTCATCCTGCGGGAGCTCGTCATCGAGGCGTGCGCCAACGAAGGCTTCCGCCCGAACATCTCGTTCGAAGGCGACGACATCGAGGCGATCAAGGGTCTCGTCGCGGCCGGGCTCGGCGTGACGCTGCTTCCGGAAATTACGCTTAACGACAACATCCCGCGGTCCACGGTCAAAATCCGCTTCGAGCACCCGCAAGTATCGCGAAGCGTCGGCGTCATTACGCCGGCGAACCGGGAGCTTCCGCCGACCGAGAAGCTGTTCCACGAGTTTATGAAATCGTATTTCGCCGCGGTAGGCCGGTTCAACGACGAATGACGAATACCGCGACATTGCCTAACGAAAGAAACGGACGCCTTGGCGTCCGTTTCTTTCGTTTCCCTGACGGGATGAATATGCAGATGAGTCCGAAGCCGCTATCAAATGACGCCCTGCAGCATCATCGCGTCGGCCACCCGCAGGAAGCCCGCGATGTTGGCGCCGACGACGAGGTTGCCTTCGTAGCCGTATTCACGAGCAGCCTTGACGCTGCTTTCGTAAATGTTCTTCATGATGCCGTGGAGCTTCGCGTCCACTTCCTCGAACGTCCACGAGTAGCGCATGCTGTTCTGCGCCATCTCGAGCGCGGATACGGCGACGCCGCCGGCGTTGGCCGCCTTGGCCGGGCCGAACAGAACGCCGTTCGACAGGAAGACGTCGATCGCTTCGAGCGTGGACGGCATGTTGGCGCCTTCGCCGACCGCCTTCACGCCGTTTGCGACGAGAAGCTTCGCGGCGTCCGCGTCGATCTCGTTTTGCGTCGCGCAAGGAAGCGCGATGTCGCACGGAATCGACCAGATGCCCGAGCAGCCTTCATGGTATTCCGCGGTCGGATGCTCTTTCACGTATTCGCTGATCCGTTTGCGCTCGACTTCCTTCAGCCGTTTTACCGTATCGAGCTTGATGCCGTTCGGGTCGTAGACGTAGCCGTTGGAGTCGCTGCAGGCGACGACCTTCGCGCCGAACTGCTGCGCCTTCTCGATCGCGTAGATCGAAACGTTGCCGGAGCCGGAGACGACGACGGTGCTGCCGCCGAAGCCGAGTCCTTTGGAGCGGAGCATTTCGTCCACGAAATAGACGGTGCCGTAGCCGGTCGCTTCCGTTCTCGTCAAGCTTCCTCCGTACACGACGCTTTTGCCGGTCAACACGCCCGCTTCGTAGCCGCCGCGAATGCGCTTGTATTGGCCGAACATGTAGCCGATCTCTCTCGCGCCGACGCCGATGTCGCCGGCCGGTACGTCCTCGTCCGGGCCGATATATTTATACAGCTCGGTCATGAAGCTTTGGGTAAAGCGCATAATCTCGCCGTCGGATTTCCCTTTCGGATCGAAGTCGGAGCCGCCCTTGCCTCCGCCGATCGGCTGGCCCGTCAGCGAATTTTTGAAAATTTGCTCGAAGCCGAGAAACTTGATGATGCTCGCATTGACGGACGGATGGAACCGCAGTCCGCCTTTGTAAGGGCCGATGGCGCTGTTGAACTGAACGCGGAAGCCGCGGTTCACCTTCACGTTGCCTTGATCGTCCACCCACGGCACCCGGAACGAAATGACGCGCTCCGGCTCGACGATCCGCTCGAGAATGCCGCTCTCCCGGTAACGGGGATGCTTCTCGAATACGGGGACGAGCGAATCCAATATTTCTTTCACCGCTTGGTGAAACTCGCTCTCGTGAGGATTTCTGGCGATAACCGTCTCGTATACTTGCTGTACGTAAGCTCGGGCGGCGGTCAAGCTTTCCCGCTCCGTCGTAGTCGTAATGGACATTTCGTATTCCCTCCGCTTGAAGATTTCCCGAAAACCTGCCACATGTCGTCAGCGTTTTCCATTGAAATTATCTTAAACAAACAGAGTGCGATGAACAATGCGCGATTGAGATGAAGTTCATGCCGGTTCGAGATGACCGATTCAAACGGCATCCAAACCGCAGTAATAACGGCCGGCACAGCATGACGACCGCTTCCTCCGGCCCTCCCCTTGTCGCTCCGAACCGTGCGGATCGGACTACGCGAAGCCGGGCGCCGGGTGCGCAATCCTTCCCAGACGATCCGTTACCCGGTCATTCCGTTATTGGTGCTTTAGCCGACTTCCGCTTTTCGCTCCGTATTGTATCCTTATGAAAGCATTCAATCATCCCCAATACCGGAGGTAATCATGAACAAAAAGTCGATTTTCATCCTATGCGGTCTCGCGCTGGCGATTCCGCAAACCGCGTTCGCGGCCCCGTCCGCGGACACCGGGTCCGCATCCCCGTCGCGGCTATGGATCGTCGGAGGAGACGCCAAAAAAGAAGTGGCCCGCTTCTCGTCGGCGGCCGCTTTGTCCGACGGCGCTCCCCAGTTCCGGGACGCGGCGGCCGTCGCGAACGGCAAGCCGAACGGCGAGCCCGAGGCGATCGCCGTCGCCGCGAAGGAGCTGGACCGCCACGGCGCGCTCGAAGACCGCGTCAAAGACTGGTACGAGCAGGGCAAGCCCGTCTACTTGTTCTCGGATAAGCTGAACGTAGCCGATATCGAGCGCAGTCTCGGCTTGACGCTCCGGCCGGAAGACGACGGAGAGAAGAAGGAGACGAAAGGACAGCCGGAGGACGACTGGCAGCTGTTCGGCATCCGCAAAGGGAACGGGGCGCCGGACCGCGTCTTCTTCGGCAAAGTGACGATGGCCGACGCGAAGACGGGAGACGCGGCCAAGCCGGCGTCGGACGCGCTGATCGACGCCGTCGTGCGCGCCGATGCGGATTGGAACGCGCCGGAGCGGCCGCCTATCGCTTCCATGCGCCCGCGCGACGACATCGATCCGCCGCCCTGCTGCGAGGATCCCGATCCGATTCCGCTTCCCGCCGACGCCAACGTGCTGAACGGCACCGATACGAATTACTTGTACGCCCCGCTCGCCGGCGGCGGCAGCATCCATATCGCCACGCTGCGCAGCGATTGGAGCTTGTACCGGAACTACTCGTACGACAGCGCCCCCAATTACGATCTGTTTTACGTCAAGGACCAGGTGCGTCTCGACACGTTCAACGGCGCCGCGGGCACGAAGCTGGAGACGTACCATCAGCTCCCGTACCACCAGAAGGACGATATCGTCGGCTGGGCGCCCTACAACAGCTCGATCGGAACGACGTCGGGCGAATGGCGGCATTTCCCCGTCCGGCTGCCGTGGAACGTAAGCTGGACGTCGTCGAACTACGGTCCGATCAGCTTCTACTCGGAGAAAATGCAGTTTACGCCCGAATCGATTTATTGGAACGCCTCGCAATTCGGCTCGAGCGTCACGTTCGTTCCCGGGACGGCATGGAATTCGTACTACACGTACGTAAACGTCGACCTGACCCATGCGGGAAGCGTCCGGCTGAACGGCACCGACTACTACTTCACGATTCGCCGGAACGTCGTATACGACTATTAAGCGGCACGATCAAAAGACCGTAACTCCGGGAGTTACGGTCTTTCCTTTCGCCGGCCTGCACGCCTTCGCACACCGCGCCTACCCGTCCTCCAAGCCGGCCGGGCGCGCTTCCTTCGCCTCCGCGGGCTCCTCCGCGACAAACGTCCCGTCCCGCCAACGGCGGACGACGTCCATATAGGCGCCCTTCTGCTGATCGTAGTACGTATTGACGAACGCCCGTTCGCCGGCCTTGCGGTACCGGATCGATTCCCGCGAGTCGGCGGAGTAGATGTCGGCGGCCAGAACGCGGAAGCCGTCGGAAGAGGCCGTCAATAGCGCGTAGACGCTCCCGTTGGTTCCGCCCCGTTGGCCGATCGCGAAGTCGGGCGCGCCGTCCCCGTTGTAGTCGTCGAAGCGAAGCGGGAACGGCTCCGCCTTCCGGAAGCTCATCTCCCCGCCGCCGAACGCTTCGTTCAACGCGAAGCGGGCGAGCTCGCGTCCGCCGCTTTCGTATGCCGCCGCCTCGAACTTGCCGCTGCGGTACGCTCCCGCAAAAGGCCCGGGGGACGACTCGTCCATTTCCCGCCCCTCCGTCCACCAGATCCGGATTCGCTCCGCGACGCCGTCCCCGTTCAGATCGGCGTCGCCTTCCCCGACGACGACCGGATCGGCAAGTGTGCCGTCCGGCTTCGCCGGCTCGCTCCCGGCCCCTCCGGACGCACCGGGAGCCGACGGTCCGGCGGTAGGCGCCGCTGCGACGTCGCCGATCGCGGGACGTTCGCCCGGCCCCTCCGGTCCGCCGCATGCCGCGGCCGTCATGACGAGCTGCAAGGCCGCCGCTCCCGTCGCCGCCAAGCGCCAAATGCGCATCGATCGTGCCATTCCGCTCCCTCCTCCGTTCCCATGCCTATTAGACGAACGGCACCCGACGAAAGTTTGGCCCATGAGGCCAAAATCCGTACTGACAGGCCGAACGCGGCTTGGTATACTTGGAAAAAGCCGCCTTCTCCGGGAAGCGGGCGGAGGGCGGCCGATTGTATCGGGAAAGGTTGGGATAGGGATGGAATTGCGGACGTATATCGCCGGATGGGGCATGACCGAGCCGCTGCCGGTTCTGTTCGCCAAGGCGGCCGAAGCCGGCTACCGGGGCTTCGAGGCGCTCGCCCCGAGCGGGGGCGAGGAGGCGCAGCTCCGCTCGCTCCTCGCCGAATACCGCTTCGACTTCATCGCGCAAATTCAGACGGCCGCCGCCGATCCGATCGCCGACTTCCGCGAGAAGGCGAAGCGCGCCGCCGAATTCGGGCCGCGGCTTATCGTCTCGCAAAGCTTTCGGCACGGCTTGAGTCCGGACGAAAACCGGCGGTTTTTCGAGCAGGCGCTTGCGATCGAGCGGGAGCTCGGCGTCCCCGTCGCGCACGAGACGCACCGGGGACGGGCGATGTACGCGCCGTGGACGACGGCCGGGCTGCTGCGGGAATTTCCCGAGCTGCGCATCGCCGCCGACTTCAGCCATTGGTGCTGCGTCTGCGAAAACTTGCTCGAGGATCAAGCCGAGCATCTCGACGTGGCGATGTCTCGCACGATCCATATTCACGGCCGCGTCGGCCACCGGGAAGGGCCGCAAGTGTCCGACCCGAGCGCTCCGGAATACGCCGAGGAGCTGCAGGCGCATCTCGGCTGGTGGACGGAAATCGCCCGCCGCCGCCGTGCGGAAGGCGCCCCGCTGTTCACGTTCACGCCGGAGTTCGGGCCTCCCGGCTATATGCCGACGCTGCCGCATACGCGTCAGCCGATCGCGGACCTGTGGAGCGTCCGGCTCTGGATGAACCGGCGGTTCGAGCAATCGTTCGCGGAACTGTAGAGAGCCGCAGACGCGCGAACGACCAGCCCCGCGGCTGGTCGTTCGTTCATTCGTTCGTTACAAATACCGGCGTATGGCGGCGACGACGCGCTCCGCGCAGCGCTCGTTGCCGAGCTCCGTCAGATGGAGCCGATCCTCGCAAATGTTGCCGTCCAAATCTTGCTTCACGACGGCGTTCAGGTCGTTCACCTCGACGCCGTGACGGCTCATCAGCTCGACCGCCGCCGCGTTGTACAGATCGATCTCCGCGTTGCTGCGGCCCGGAGCGTCGTACGGCACCGGCGTCGTCGTTGCGAAAATGACGGACGCTCCCGTCCGCTTCAGCTCGTTCAGCGTGCGGGCGATCGTATGGACGTATTCGTCGAGCGACGTCAGCGCCTCCACCATCGGCGGCTCGTGGTGCAAATCCCACAGACCGTTGTTCCAATGGACGATGTCCGGCGTGCCCAGCTCCTTGATCCACAGGTTGACGCCCCAAAGCGTATGCTTGGCGAACCGGCCGTTCTCCGCCGGGGCGACGACCTCCGCCTCCCCCTCCAGCCGTTTTCGGACGAGCGGCTCATAGCCCATCCGGATCGAATCGCCCAGCAGCAATACTTTTTTCATGCGCGTGTTCCCATCCTTCATCCGTTTCTTCGTCTCCCGTGTGCCATTGCCGCCGCCGTCACTGTTCCGTCAAAATAAGCGGTCCGTCCGCCGTAATCGCGATCGTATGCTCGTATTGCGCGGACAGGCCGCCGTCCGCCGTTCTCGCGGTCCAGCCGTCGTCGTCCAGCTTGCAGCGGTACGTGCCGGTATTGATCATCGGCTCGATCGTGATGACCATCCCTTCCTTCAGCCGGACGCCCCGGCCCGGCGGCCCGTAATGCGGCACCTGCGGCTCCTCGTGCATCGACTGTCCGATCGCGTGGCCGACGAAATCGCGGACGACCGAAAAGCCTTCCCCCTCCGCGTACGACTGGATCGCATGCGAAATGTCGCCGATCCGGTTGCCGACGACGGCTTTCGCGATTCCCCGATACAACGCTTCCTTCGTGACGTCGAGCAGCTTCGCCGCTTGCGGCGACACGCTGCCGACGGCGTACGACCAAGCGGAGTCGGCGAGCCAGCCGTCCAGGTTGACGACCATGTCGATCGCGACGATATCCCCGTCCCGAAGCGGCTTGTCGCTCGGAAAGCCGTGGCAGATGACGTCGTTCACCGAGGCGCACGTCGCGTACGGATAGCCGCGGTATCCTTTCTGCTCGGGAACCGCCCCGTGATCGCGAAGAAACGTCTCCACGAACCGGTCGATCTCGTTCGTCGCGATGCCCGGACGGATCATCTTCGCAATTTCCCTATGGCAGGCGGCGAGAAGCTCGCCCGCGCGCTTCATGGAGGCGATTTCCTCCTTCGTCTTCAGTATGATCATCCGTCCTTCGCACCTCCCGAAAACGGAAAGCCAGAAAGTGCGTCGCACATTCCGGCTTCCTTGGCTTACTGTTCATTATAATAAGTTCCGTGCCCGATTACAAATGACATCCGCCCGTTTCAAGGCATCTCGTCCGCGATCGGCAGCGTGAACCGGACCGTCGTTCCGGCCCCTTCCCGGCTTTCGACCGTCAAATCGCCGGCGTGGCTTTCGATGATCCGCTTGCTCACCATAAACCCGAGGCCGGTTCCTTTTTCCTTCGTCGTATAAAACGGCTGGCCCAGCTTGCTCAGCAAATGCGCCGGGATGCCGCATCCCCGGTCGACGACGGCGACGGCGATCCGCCCCTCGCCCGCGCGGGCGAGACGGACGACGACCTCCCCGCCGTCCGGCATCGCCTCGATCGCATTTTGAATAAAGTTGATGCAGACTTGCTTCAGCTGGTTTTCATCGCACCATACGAAGACGTCGCCGCATTCGAAATCGGCGGCGAGCTGAACGTCTTTCATGATCGCCTGCGATTCGAGCAGGGCGATCACTTGCGTGAGCAGCTTCCCGACGTCCCGCCGTTCGTACTTCACCGTCTGCGGCTTGGCCAAGACGAGCAGCTCGTTCAAAATCAGCTCGATTCTGCCGATTTCCGAAGCGATGATGTCGAAATATTCCCGTTTTCCCGGGAAGCCGGAGTTCATCAGCTGAATAAATCCTTTGATCGCCGTTATCGGATTGCGGATTTCGTGAGCGATGCCGGCCGCCAGCTGTCCGGCGATCGACTGCTTTTCGGAGTTGATCAGGAGCTCCTCCGCCTGCTTCCGCTCCGTCGTATCGCGCAGTGTCACGCAGCAGCCGGATATGCGGCCCTCTCCGTCGCGCAGCGGAAAAGCGGTAACCGAAACGCTGACGCTCGAGCCGTCCTTGCACATCCGATACGTCTCGAAGCCGGATATCGGCTTGCCGGTCCGGAGCAGTTCGGCCGTTTGGTCGGATTCGGCCTCGCGATCGTCCGGCACGAAAGCGAAGTCGCGCGGGCCGAGCCCCGCGATTTCTCCGGAAGACCACCCGAACAGCCGCTCGAACGATTCGTTCACTTGCACGAGCTTGCCGCCGGCGTCGAAAATCATGATCGGATCGACGTTATGCGAGATGAACGATTGCATCCGCTCAATCGCCGCCTTCAGTTCATTCTCCGCCCGCTTCCGCTCGCTGATATCGCGGCATATGCCGGTCAGTCCGACGACGGCTCCCGCGCTGTCGCGCAGCGGCGAAAGCGTCATGCTTACTTCGACCGTCGATCCGTCCTTGCGCAGCCGCACCGTCTCCAGGCCGCTGACCGACGTCCCCCCCATCGCCTTCTCATGTAGCGAATCGATGTACGGCTTCAAGTAGGGCGGAACGATCGGCAGCGGCTTTCCGACGATCTCTTGCGTCTTCCATTGAAATAACGTCGCGAACGCCTCGTTCGTATCAAGGACAATTCCTTCGGCGTCGATGACCCATATCGCGTCGGCGTTGTTCCTCACGAACGATTCGAGCCTTTCCTTCGTCCGCCGCAGCTCTTCCTCCGCCCGCTTCCGCTCGCTGATGTCGCGTCCGACCCCCATGATGCTCTCGACGCCGCCGTCCTTGCCGCGGATGATCGTGGCGGTCGTCTCGATCCAGACGTCTCGGCCGTCCTTGTGCCGGACGCGGCTTACGAACGTTTCCGCATCGGAATGGCGCAGCACCCCGTTCGCCCTCAACGCCGCGACATCGTCGGGGTGCCAATTGAACGTCGCCGGCAGGCCGATCACTTCCCCGGGCTCGTAGCCGAGGATGTTCTCGTATGCGGGAGAAACGAACAGCAGCGTACCGTCCGGATCGCAGTACGAGATGATGTCCTGGGAATGGTCCGAGATGATCCGGTACATGCGCTGGCTGCGCTCCAGCCGGTCCCAAAGCTCCTTTTCCATGGAGACGTCTTTCGCGATGCCGTGGACGCCGACGACTTTCCCTTCCACGACGATCGGGATGTTCAATACGTCGAAGACGATCCGATTCCCGTAACGATCCACCGCGACCGACTCGTACCGCTGCGGCAGCCCGTTCGCCGCCTCGCGGAAATGCCGGGCGGTCCTTTCCAGCATTTCGGGGGCGGTCAGCTCGCGAAAGTGCATCCCGCGGGCCGCCACCTGCTCCGCCGTATAACCGATCGCCTTCTCGAACGCGCGGTTGACCGCGGTATAATAGCCTTCCAAATCCATGGCGTATATCAGGTCGGGATGATGGTCGAACAACGACTGGTACCACAGCTTGTTCAGCTGAAGCTGCATGTCGGCCGACTTTCGGTCCGAAATATCCTGCATTTGCACGACGACGAACGACGGCGTACCCGACTCGTCCCGAACGAGGGAGCAGTCGATTTGCATCCATACCGCCCGGCCGTCCCGATGGACGCACCGTGCCTCGAACCGGTCTCCGTCGCATTTCCCTCCGGCGGTCGCCCGGTAACGCGCGTCCGCTTCGGCCCGGTCGTCCGGATGTACGAGGCGGCAGAACGGGCCTTCCGGCAGCCGGTCCCGGTAACCGAGCAGCGAGCTCGCCGCCGGGTTCGACTGAACGAGCCTCCCGTCCGCATCCATGATTGCCACACCGATCGGGGACTGCCAAAACGCCTCTCGAAATAACGCCTCGTTCCGAAGTTTCTCCACGATGCTCATGCGCCGACTCCTCCATCACGGTCTGCTATCGATAACACCATTTCGCGACGCGGAGACCGTTTTCCTCCGTCGGTCGACGATCGAGGGGGAAAAAGTTTGGGGAGCGGCCGCCTTCGCGTCGGCGGTCGCACGGGAGCGCCTTCGCCCCGACAGTTTACAACGGATTCCGTATCCCTTACTATAGACGAATAATGGACAATTACGGGGAGGCAGCTGCCATGACTTACGATTTCGACCGGCGCATCGACCGGCGTCATACGCGTTCTTACAAGTGGGACCAAGGCGGGAAGCTGTTCGGCGACGAGAACGTGCTGCCGCTATGGGTGGCCGACATGGACTTCTTGAGTCCGCCGGCGGTGCGGGAAGCGCTCGAGAAACGGGCCGCCTTGGGCATGTACGGCTACGCCATACGCGAAGACGGCTACTTCGAGGCGATTGCAGACTGGTTCCGCGACCGGCATGATTGGGCGATCGATACGCAGTGGATCACCGACGTGCCGAGCGTCGTCACTTCGCTCAGCCTCGCCGTCGAGCTGTTCAGCGAGCCGGGAGGCGAAGTCGTCCTCCAGTCGCCGGTCTACTATCCGTTCTACGAAGTCATTCGCAGCAACGGGCGGAAAGTCGCGAAAAATACGCTCCTTCTGCGCGACGGCCGGTTCGAGATGGACTACGACGGGCTGGAGCGGCTGTTCCAAGGCGGAGCGAAGCTGATGCTGCTGTGCAGCCCGCACAATCCGGGCGGCCGGGTTTGGGAGCGGGAAGAGCTGCTGCGGCTCGGCGAGCTTTGCTTGCGGTACGGCGTTACCGTCGTTTCCGACGAAATTCATTGCGATCTCGTGCTGCCGGGACTCGGCCGCAAGCACGTGCCGTTCGCTTCGCTGTCCCCGGAGCTCGCGGACATGACGATTACGTGTCTGGCCGCGACCAAAACGTTCAATTTGCCCGGGCTGCACACGTCGTTTACCGTCGTCTCGAATGCGTCGATGCGGCGCAAGCTTCAGCAGCGCATCCAGATGCTCAGTTTGCACATGGCCCAGCATTTCGCGCAGGACGCGGTGGAAGCGGCTTACCGCCACGGCGCGCCGTGGCTGGACGAGATGCTTCGTTACGTCGAAGGCAATATCGAGTATGCGATCGCGTATTTGGCCGAGCACTTGCCGGAGGTGAAGCCGCTCCGCCCCGAAGGCACGTACTTGCTTTGGGTCGACTGCCGCGGGCTCGGGCTCGACGTGAACGGCTTGAAGGAGCTCATGTTCCGCAAGGCGAAGGTGGCGTTCAACGAAGGGTCCGTCTTCGGCACGGAAGGGGAAGGCTGGCTCCGCATCAATCTGGCGTGTCCGCGCTCGATCGTGGAGGAAGCGCTGGAATCGTTTTGCCGGGCGGCGAACGCCCGATAAGGTTCGGCGCGGCGTTCAACCGCTTGTAACGAAAAAGAGCTCCGTTGACGGGAGCTCTTTTTGCATGGGGAGCGATCGAGCCGATACCCGCCGGACTGTTCCGGCGGCTTCCTCGCCCGCTCAAGCTTCGATCTTGTCGTACCATCCCGGTCCTTTCGCCCGGATCAGCCGGTACAGCGCGGCGTTCGCGACGGCGAGCGCCCCGATGACGAGAGCGGCCGAGCCGGCCGTGCCGAGGCCGAGCCGGAAAACCGCGAAGAACAGCAGCGCGGCCGTCAGCAGGGCGACCAGCATGTTGAACAAGCCGTTCATGTTTTGCTTGACCGCCTTCTGTTCGTTATCCCAATGCAGCTTGGGCATCCAAATGTCGATCAAAATGCCGGTCAGGCACGTATACAGCGAAGCGACCGCTCCCGCCGCGACGAGCAGAAGCGCGAACGCCGGCGGCAGCCGGAGCAAGACGGACGCCACGACGAGCAGAAGCGCCGCGCCGGCCCCCGTCACGATCCAGCCGGTCAATACTTTGGCGGCGATGATGCGGCCGTACGGCACCGGCAAAAACTTCGAGACGAAGAAGCCGCTCCCTTCGCGGGAGACGGACGTCGACGCCGTCGCGTTCGCCCCGGAGACGAACAGCAACAGCGCGGTGCCGGCCGCGACGACGAGCGAGGCGCCCGGCTCGCTCTGTACGAGGCTACGCGCCATGCCGAGCGTCTCGCGGACGTTCGGCTGCGTCAGCACGGGGACGAGCAGCAGCACCGGCCAAATGAACGACATGAGCACGCAGTTGAGAAAAAACGGAGGCGTCCGCATCAGGAGGCGCAGCTCCTTCGTCACGAGCGCCTTCAGCGCCGACTGCTGCGACGTCAGCCGGTCGAGCTGCGTTCCGCTCAGCGCGACGCGGCGCGACGACGATTCCGACAAGCCCATGACGCCTTTGAAATAAAACGTTTGTCCGAGCGCCATAAACACCAGGTAGACGGCCGCCGACAGCCCGACGAACAGGGCGAGTCCGACGAGGCCCGACAGCTCCGTCTCCTTCAGCAGCGCGTTGGCCGCCAGCCGAACGTTCGGGAACGCCCTTGTGGCGAAGCCGATGAGCGAATTGTCGCCGCCGAGCATCATTTGCTGCAGCTTTTCCGGACTCATCGTACCGTTGACCGACCGCTGGATGACCAGATTGAACCCGACGGAGAACAAGACCGCCGCAACGCCGCCGAGCATCCGGAACCGGTCTTTGTTGCGGGCGACGCCGGAAAAGCTCATGATCGCCATGGCGACGACCGACGCCAGCACGAGCGGCAAGACGGGCAGCGCGATGAAGATGAAGACCGCATACGCGTAGTAGAGCGGTCCGCCGCCGTCCTTCACGCCGAATACGATCAAGAGCGGCAGCAGCAGGACGAGCTGGGTCAAATATTCGTACAGCAGCACCGTCAAAAACTTCGCCGTCAAAATGTGAACCGGCTTCAGCGGCAGCGGCAGCAAATGCTCCACGTCCTGCGTCATATAAAAGACGGTGATGACGTAAAAAATGCCGAACATGAACACGACCGTGCTGACGGCGGAAAGACCGAGCGCCAGGACGACGCCTTCCTGCCCGATCGGCGCCAAGGCGTCGTACAGCACCGAGACGAACGAGGCGAGCGTAAACATGAGCGGAACGAAGGCCAAGAGCAGCAGGACGGGCAAGGCGCCTCGCAGCTTGCCGGCTTTTTTGCCCGATTTGGCGAAGCGTCCTCCCCCGTTTCTCAGCAAAACCCGGGTAAGCGATAACGTTTTATTCATCGTCCGTCAGCTCCAGGAACAGTTTCTCGAGCGACATGTCGGACTGGAACCGCTCCTGCATTTCCTTGAACGTCCCGCAGAACAGCACCACGCCTTTGTTGATGATCGCCACGCGATCGCACAGCTTCTCCGCCACCTCGAGGACGTGCGTCGAGAAAAAGACCGTCTTCCCGGCGTCCGCATGCTCCCGCATCATTTCCTTGAGCGTATACGAGGATTTCGGATCGAGACCGGTGAGCGGCTCGTCCAGTATCCATACGTGCGGGTCGTGGATGAGCACGCCCATAATGACGATTTTTTGCCGCATCCCGTGCGAATAGCTTTGGATCGGGTCCGACAGCGCGCCCGACATGTCGAACCGGCGGGCGAGCCCGTCGATCCGCTCCTTCCTCGTCTCCTTCGGCACGTCGTACATGTCGGCCATGAAATTCAAATATTCGAGACCTTTCAACCGCAGGAACAAGTCCGGGCTGTCCGGGACGTAGCCGAACTGCTTCTTTGCCTCGAGCGGCGACGAGGCGATATCCCGCCCGTTGATGCGGATCGTCCCTTTGTCGGGCTTGGCGATGCCGGTCATCATCTTGATCGTGGTCGTCTTGCCCGCCCCGTTCGGCCCGAGAAAGCCGAATATTTCGCCTCCGCGAACGGTCAAGGTCAAGTCGTCGACGGCTTTTACCGTCGGGTTGTAGCTTTTCGTCACATCCGTCAATTCGATCATCCGTATGCTCCTTATCCGATTAGGTGCGAAAACGCCGGCACCTTTTTCCACGATTATACCATATTTTCGGTGCCGGTTGCCGCAACGCGCTTCGACCTACAAATAAGCATCCTCCATCGGATTCGGACTGTCGTCGGAAACCGCCTGCAGCCGCGAGGCGAGATAGACGATCGCGGCGCCGAGCGACATGTCGTACACGCGGGCGATGTCGCCGGCGAGCGATTCCAGCCGTTCCGCCTCCTCGAGCGCCTTCCGCTCGCGCTTCTGCCTCGCTTGGTCGGCGTCGATCTCGGCTCCGCGCCGCATCATGGCCTCCGCGCGATGCGCCTCCAAGGCCGTCGTGCCGCTCGCGGCATCTCGCGCCCTGCTCGCCTCCCTCGCCTCGCCGGCAGCCTGAAGCGCCCGCGCTTCCTTGAGCGCGGCGAACGCCTCGTGCCGGTTCGGCACACGCCCCGCGAGCTGCCGCAGCCGCTTCGCCGTCCCGGCCAGCTCCGCGTTCAGCCGTTCCGCCTCCGCCATCTCCTCGCGAGCCAGCCCGGCCAGCTTCCGCTCCGCTTCGTCGAACCGCTTGAGCTCCTCCTTGATTTGGCCGGTCAAAAGGTCGCCATCCCCGATGCCGAGGATGCGCTGCTCGCGAAGCTCCGTAAGCGCCTGCCGCGCCCGCTCCGCTTCGGCTACCGCGTCCGTCGGCTCGGGAGGAGCGTCCTTCTTCGATCGGGCCTTCGCGGACGCCTCTTCGATTCGGTTGCGATTCGACTCCATCGCGTCCGCATACTTGCCGCCGTCGATCTGCCTGCCGACCAGCTTGCGCCTCCCGAGCGCGATCTTGGCTTGCTCCCGGCGCACGTCTTTCTCCTTGCCGGTCAGCTCCTTGAAATCGGTGTCCGCCCGGTCCGGTTCGGACCCGCGATCCCATTCGATATGCTCCGGCTGCGTCGTCTGCTGCTTCGCCAAACCTTCGATCGCCTTCTTGTACGCATCGGCCGCGCTTCGCAGCTCCGCCGCCTCCGCGCCGGTATCGCCCGGGTCGTCCTTGCCGACGCCGGGACCGATCGCGTTCACCATCGCGTCGCGCTTGCCCCCGTTCTCGACATCCGCGATCAGCCGCTCGGCCGTTTCCAGCAAACCGTACCGGCCGGACGCCTTCTCGAGCGTCTCGATCGTCTCCTTGTTCAACACGTTGCGCCGCCGGTCGACGATCCGCTTCAGCGTCTCGCGCAGTTGGAACTGGCACGTCAAGCACGAGACGACGTCCTGATTGCCGCTGTACGATTGGGAAACGTCGTTCGCATCGAGCACGTGAACCGGCTTGACGTTGCCCCTATATTTTTTGTCCGGTCCTTTGATCATTCTCACGTTGATTTTCGTCTCGTATCGGACCAGCACCTCGGTCATGCCCATCGCCGTCGCGCCGGTCAGCTCGGGCGGGAAGTCGGACAAGCCCGGATCGTTGAACGGGTGGACGGCCTGAGGAGCGGCGCACGTTCCGACCGGATTGCCCGATTCGAGCTTCGCGCCGGACGTCGGATGATCGTGCTGCACCTTGTCCCGGCCGTTGTCCTGCACGATTTGGTGGTGGGCGTGCTTCGGCATTTCCCGCTGCAAAATGGCGGCGAACGTTCGGGTCAAATCGTCGTGATCCGTGTCCGTATCGTGCGTAACCGGGATTCCGCCGTTCGTTTGGACGATTTGCCGGAACGCCTGATTTTGCGTCTGTCCCATAAAGCCGCTGTGGCTGACATGGATGTCGCCGTTCGGCAGGACGAGCACGCCCATCATGAACGACTCGCTCCATTTCCCGGCGATGGGGCCCCCGGCGTACCGCTCGGGCACCATTTTGGGCGGACCGGATTTGGGCCGGATGATTTTATACTGTACGTTGGCCGTAAAATCGTTCAGCAGCGCCTGCCGGATCGTCGCCGCGACCGTTTTGCTCGTCTCGCTCTGCGGAATCGTCTCGTACAGCTCCTGCGACGCGTCGATGCCTCGCTTGTTCGGATGATCCGGCTCCGTCGACTTCACGGTATTGATGCGCGTCCGGATGTCCGCCAGCTTGGAGACGACGTCCCCGATATCCGACTTGCTGTTCAAGCCGGTCTTGACCTGCTCCCAAGCGGTCGACACTTGCGCATGCTGGGCCGCCCTCGTCTCGATGTGCTCGACGACCGACTGCTCGAACGTCATCTTGCGCGGGTTGACCAGCGTCCGGTAGACGTACTTCTCCAGCGCCTCCCAATCCGTCGTCGACGGGACGTCCGAATCGATCATGCGCCGGATGACGCCGGGATCGTCCCCGCCGGACGCCGGCTTCTCCGGCCGCACGGCACTTTGCCGGCTTCGCTCCAGCATGGCGCCGACCGCGCGGTTGCCGATCGTCCGGTGCAGCTGCACGAGCCCGACGCCGGACCGGCCCGGAAACACGCTCGCGCCGTAGGCGATTCCCGCCGCCGCTCCGTACCGGCGATCGCGGGCGTCCCCCGTCCGTCCGCCGAGCCGCTCGGGCGATCCTCTCTCCCTCTCCCGTCCGGCCGACGCTCTTTCCGTCCCCATTACGGATCCCCCGTTTCATTCCCGGATTGGTCTTCCTTCCTCCTAAAATTACCATAAGACGGACCGGCCGGCATGGGACCCGGGAACGATCGGCGTCGACGTTTGTCGCGGCTCTCCGGAGCCGAAGCGTAACCTTGCGTATCGGCCGGTGTATGCTTTCTCCGATTCGCGCCGTTACTTGTATCGGGAAAGCCGTTATGCAGCCCCATTACGAGAGGAGACGATCGACCATGACGACGCAGCCGTTCGTCGAACGGATCGATGCGGTGTTTTTGCCCGTATCCAATTTGGAGAACGCTTTGGCCTGGTATACCGACGTATTCGGCTACGAGGTCCGCTGGAAAAACGCCCGGTTCGCGGGACTCAAGGTCGGGCCGAACGTAGGCTTCCACCTCGTGGAAACGAAGGATTACGTGCCCAACACGAACTATTGCCCGCTCAACTTCGCCGTCAAAGATATCGAGGCGGCGCGCAAGCGGCTGGAAGAGAAGGGCGTCAGGATGACCGAGCTCCGTGCGGGCGAGCCGGTGCGCTTCGATTTTTTCGACGCGGACGGCAATATGCTGACCATCATCCAAATGTGACGCAAGCCCGAGACGCCAAGAAGGCCGTCACCGACGCATGATCGGATGACGGCCTTCTCCTTCCGTTACTTCACGCTTTTCTCCACTTCCTTGACCATTTCCGCGACGGAGATCAACCCGCCGCCGGACAAGTACCAGTAGTTCGGATCGAGATAGACGATCGTGCCGTTCTGGTACGCCTTCGTCTTCTTGACGAGCTCGTTCTCGACCGTCTTCTTCGCGGACGATTCCCCGCCTACGGCCGCGCCGCGGTCGACGACGAACAAGTAGTCCGGATTTTTCTCGACGACGTATTCGAACGAGACGGGCTGGCCGTGGGTCGATACTTCGATTTTGTCGTCGACCGGCTTGAAGCCGAATACGTCGTGGATGATGCCGAAGCGGGAGCCGGCGCCGTATGCGCTAATATTGCCTTCGTTGGCCAGCAGGATCAAGGCGTTTTTGCCGCTCGCCTTCACTTTGTCGCTCAGCTTCTTGATCGTGTCGTCGACCGTTTTCAGCTCCGCTTCCACTGCCGTTTCCTTGCCGAAAATGCGTCCGATCGTCTGCGCGTTCTCGGTGTACGACGCCATGTACCTCGTCGTGTCGACGCCCAAAAAGATCGTCGGAGCGATTTTCTTCAATTCCTCGTAAGCGGTTTGCTGACGCCCGGAAATGACGATCAGGTCCGGCTTGAGCGCGTTCACCTTCTCGAAGTCGGGCTCGGTCAAGCTGCCGACGTTTTTATATTTCGAATCTTTGTACCTGGCGAGATACGGCGGCAAGTTCGCCTGCGGAACGCCCGTCACCTCAATGCCGAGCTTGTCGAGCGAATCGAGCACCCCGTAATCGAACACGACGACCTTCTGCGGATGCTTCTTCACCTTCGTCTCGCCCAGCTTGTGCTTGATCGTCAGCTCCTCCTGCTGCGGCGCCGCCGCTTGCCCGGAAGGCGTCGTGCCGGCGGGAGCCGCCGAGCCGCTCGTCCTGCCGTCCGCGCCTCCGCACGCGGCCGTTACCGTCATCAACCCTACCAACGCTGCCAATACCCCTGCTTTTCCCCATTTCATCGCGAATCACCTCATCGAATTATTTGAAATAAAGGCAAATGCTGTTGCCGCCGATCGTCTCGATCGGAATGTCCATATCGTAAATGTCGCGAAGGACGGGCGTCGAAATGATGTCCCCGGTCGGGCCGTCCTTGACCACCTTCCCGTTCTTCAAGGCGACGATGCGGTCGGAGTAGCAAGAAGCGAAGTTGATGTCGTGCAGCACGAGCACGATCGTCTTGCCGAGCTCGTCGACCATTTTTCGCAGCACCTGCATGATTTGAACGGAGTGCTTCATATCCAAATTGTTGAGCGGCTCGTCGAGCAAAATCGTCTTCGTGTTTTGCGCGATGACCATGGCGATGAACGCCCGTTGGCGCTGGCCGCCGCTCAGCTGGTCCAAGTAGCTGCCGCGCATGGCGCCGAGATCCATATAGTCGATCGCCTCGTCTATGTACCGGCGGTCTTCGGCCGTGAGCCTGCCCTGCGAGTACGGAAACCGTCCGAAGCCGACCAAGTCCTGCACCGTCAGCCGGATGTTGATATCGTTCGACTGCTTCAGGATCGAGATTTCCTTCGCCAGCTCGTTGCTTTTCCACCGGCCGATGTCTTGGCCGCCGATGAGGATGTCCCCGCTGTCCTTCGGGACGAGTCTGCTCATCATGGAGAGCAGCGTGCTTTTGCCGGCGCCGTTCGGTCCGATGAAGGACGTGATGCAGCCTTCGGCGATATTCACCGATACGTTGTCGACGACCGCCTTGCCGCCGTATGCTTTGGAAACGTTGCGTACCTCTACCACGATTTACTCTCCTTCAACAGAAGATACAGGAAGTAAACTCCCCCGACAAAGTTGACGATGACGCTGATCGTGGTCGAGAACGTGAACACCCGCTCCACGACGAGCTGGCCGCCGACCAGCGCGATGATGCTGATGAAAATCGAGCCGGCGATCAAATAGCCGTGGCGATACGTCCTCATGAACTGGTGGGCGAGGTTCGCGACCAGCAGCCCGAGAAACGTAATCGGTCCGACGAGCGCCGTCGAGATCGAGACGAGAATCGCCACGAGGATGAGCAGCCGCTTCACGACATATTCGTAGCGGATCCCCAGGTTGAGCGCATGCTCCCGCCCCATCGCGAGCACGTCGAGCAGCTTCAGAAACCGCCACGCGTATGCGGCGACGGCGGCGAACGCCAAGACGGACAGCACTAGGACGTCGGTGTTCATCCGGTTGAAGCTGGCGAACATTTTATCCTGCACGATCATGAACTCGTTCGGATCGATGAGCACCTCCATGAATGTCGACATGCTGCCGAACAGCGACCCCATGACGATGCCGACCAGGAGCAGGAAGTATATGTTCCGCCCTTCCCGCTTGAACAGAAACCGGTACAGCAGCATGGCGAAGCCGATCATCGCGACGATGGACAGGACGAAATTCAGGTTGCGATTCGTCATCGTCAAGCTGCCCGAGCCGAACGCGAAGACGACGAACGTCTGAACGAACATGTACAGCGAATCGAGCCCGATAATGCTCGGCGTCAAAATGCGGTTGTTCGTTACGGTCTGGAACACCATCGTCGAGAACGCGATCGCGGCGCCTGTCAGCACGATGGCCAGCAGCTTCAGTCCGCGGCGGCGAAGCACATACCCCCAGTCGCCGCCGGATTGGATCAGCAGGAAGACGAGGACGAGGCATACCGCGACCGCGGCCAGCAGGCCGATTTTCGCTTTAGGATTCATGTCTTCGTCTCCTCACCAGCAAATAAAGAAAGATGCCGCTGCCGATTATGCCTACCGTCAACCCGATCGGGATCTCGTACGGGAAAATGACGACGCGTCCCAATATGTCGCAGGCGAGCACGAACACCGCTCCGAGCAAGGCGGTATGCGGCAGGTTTTCCTTCAAGTGGTCGCCCTTGTACATCGTCACGATGTTCGGCACGACGAGCCCGAGGAACGGGATGACGCCGACGGTCAAAATGTTGGATGCGGACACCATCGCCACGATCGCGAGGCCGATATGGACGACCTGCTTGTACTTGAGGCCGAGGTTGACGGAAAACTCCTCCCCCATCCCCGCAATCGTAAACCGGTTCGCGTACAGGTACGACACGACGACGAGCGGGACGCTGACGTACAGCAGCTCGTACCGGCCCTTCATCACCATCGAGAAGTTGCCCTGCAGCCAAGACGACATGTTCTGGATCAGATCGTGCTTGTAAGCGAAAAACGTCGTAATCGATCCGATCACGTTGCCGAACATGAGGCCGACCAGCGGGATGAAGATCGTGTCCTTGAATTTGACCTTGTCCAGCAGCTTCATGAACGCGAGCGTGCCGGCCAGCGCGAATATAAACGCGACCGCCATCTTTTGCAGCGGCGTCGCCGTCCCGAAGACGAGCATCGCGACGAGGATGCCGAGTCTCGCGGAATCCATCGTGCCCGCCGTCGTCGGCGACACGAATTTGTTGCGCGTCAGCTGCTGCATGATCAGCCCGGCGATGCTCATGCTAACGCCCGCGATGACGATGCTGATCATGCGGGGCAGCCGGCTCACCCGCAAAATATGGGCTTGCTCGTCGGTCAAGCGGAACAGGTCGAAGGGCGACAGGTTCTTCACCCCGACGAAAAGCGAGGCGACGGCCAGGACGAGCAGAGCCGCCGCCAAATAACGGATTTTCATGACGACCCCCGGCTCCCTCAAACGTTTGTTTTTCATAGAGAATCATTCTCAATGGAGTTCAAAAAAAGAGAGCGCAGCCGCCCCGATCGAACCGATGCCGTTTTATGTTCGGCATTGAGAATCATTATCAACTTTTCCTATTGTACACGAATGGCCCGGGTTCGGAATGGACTTTTCTGCAGCGTCCATGGATTTTTCTACGCCGTTCATTTCGCCAGCCTCAGCAGCCGGCTTACGGTGCCGTCGATGAGGCCGGCGTGCATCGCCGCATTATACAGGAGCGGCCCTTCGTACCGGACGACGAGCGTCCGCGCGGCGGACCCCCGGCATTGCCGCCACCTCTCCTCGAGCTCGTCGCCGTATTCGTCGGGATGCCCGGACGGCACGAGGAACAGCGCATTGCCGCAGCCGATCGCCGCCACGCCGTCGAGCGAATCCGCGTCGACGAAATCGAAATCGGCGGCGGCGTCCGGCGGCGTAACGCCGAGATCGTCGTAAAACAAATCTTTCATTTTTTTCATCCGCATGCCGAACACGCGGAACGAACCGCCGTCGGCGTTCACGATCAAATACGGCTCCTTCCCCAGCTGCCGTTCGATATGATAGCGGGCGTTGCTTGCCTTCCGCTCGAAGAAAGCGAGCCATCGCTCGGCGACGGACGGCATATCCAACAAGCCGCCGATTTGCAGCAGGCGCTGTCTCCACGGGCAGCTTTTCCAAGCGAGCGGCACGACCGGCGCGATGCCGGAAAGCGTCCGGTACAAATCGTCGGATATCGGCGACGTCAAGATAAGCTCCGGACGGGACCGCTCGATGAGCTCCATGTATCGTTCCGGACGCTCGGACCACCCTTTGTCCAGCACGAGCTCCGGCGTCACGCCGAGCACCGCCAGATCGCCGGCGAATATCGGCGGGATGACGATTTTTTTGCGGGCGCGAGCGGCGTATTCGGTCGGCGTCAGCCCCATATGCCGCTTGAACAGCTTGCTGAAGTACAGCTCGTCCGCATAACCGACCGCATGGGCCACCTCCATGACCGGAATCCGGGAATTCGCCAGCAGCCGAAGCGACTCGTTCAGCCGGATCGTCGTCCGGTATTTGTGCGGGCTCAGCCCGGTTTGCTCGCGGAACAGCTCGTAAAACCGGCTCGCGCTGGCGCCCGACAGCTTGGCCGTCTCCTCCATGTCGGCCGGCTCGGCGTACCGGACGTGCATATGACGTTTCGCCCGGTCGACGTAACGAACCAGCTCGTCCTCGGGGCTGCGGGGCTTCCGCGCCGTAGCGGCGCAGGCGGAGGCGATGGCGTACAGGTGCGATTGGAGCCGGTAATAGCCCGCCGGATCGCGGCTCACCCGGCCGTCCGCATCGTTCGTGAAATCGGCGAGCCAGCCGCTCGCCTGCGGCAGACGGAAGGTGACGAGCGGCCAGCCGCCGCCCGTACCGTCCGACGGAACCGGCCAGCTGGACGCGTCCTCCCCGTTCCGGAGTCGCGCCCGGAACCGGATCAGCACGACGCGGAACGCCCGGCCGTCCTCCCGCTTGAAGACGCAGCGGCTGCCGGGCGGGATGCAGATCCATTCCCCGGCTTCGACGCGCCGCGATTGCGGCTCGCCCTCGCCGATCGCGACCCGGATCGTCGCCGCATGCTTGAGCACGAAGCCGAAGGCGGCGGTATCGAACGGCAGCGGACCCGCTTCACCGCCCGAAGAGGCCGCCTCCTCCGTGCCGGCGTAATGCAGGGTCACGTCGCGGAAATCGTCGATATCGCTCAAATCGTTCACTTCCCGGATAACAGATTCGTTTCACATGTTAACTGATAATGATTCTCATTGTCAAGCGCGCCGTTGCGATTCCTTGCACGTTAAAGAAGCAGGCTACCGAAGTAACCTGCTTCCAATGCGCATGCTCAGCTTTCCTCGTCCAGCGCCAGGGCCGAATCGAACACGTTGTCCGGCGGAACGTTGGCGAGATCCGCCCGCTCCTTCAGCTGTTGCTCGATTTCCCCGTACCACGCTTCGAAGGAATCGTCCAGCTGCTCCTCGCGATGACGGTCCTCGTTCACATCCGAGTCCGCTTCGATCGACGGGCCCGACACCCCGTAGACGTCGTCGGAATGAACCATCGTTTGCTCAGCTCCTTCCTTTTCGGAGTCGAGCTATTATTTCCCGGACACACTTGTTTTATGCCGAGCTCGTATGGCTTTGCGCATAAGCCGTACCGGCGGAGAGGCTTGCGAATGACGAATACCCGCCAAAAAGACCCGGTCCCCCGGGTCTTTCCGCCGTTCCCCGCCGGCTCGCATCCGCTCGAAATTAAGCCGGCTTGCCGCCCGCTTCGGCGACGATTTTGTCGGCGAAGCTTTTGATCGTCGAGCAGCCGAGCAGCGGCGGCTTGGAGACGCAGGACAGGACGAGGCTTCCGCTTCGCCCGTCCCACTCGTATTGGAAGCTTACCTGCAAGCCGGCGACCTTGATCGAGAAGCTTCCCGACGGCGATCCCGGTATCGATATCCCCTTCTGCTTGCCGAGCGTCTGCAGCGCGCGAAACGCGGCCGGCGTTACGTTGCGGTACTTCCATGCCTGACATGCGGCCATCCGAATCGTCCCCTTATCCCTGTGATGCTATAAGTATATGAGGGGCGGCTTGGCCCAAGTAACCGGCCTTTCGTCTAGTCCGCGTAACAGCGGACCTCGTACAGCGCAGCGGAAGGGTCGCCGTTCGTCGCGTGAACCGTGATCCGGATGCGGTCCGTCGGGATCGGCGCCGCAAGCGCGATCGTACGTCGGCGCTGATAGTTGCCCGCAATCCCGCCGACCGGTATCCAGCGGCCGTCCGCGTACGCTTCGACCGTCACGTCGCGCGGACATTGCGGGTCGCGGTATAGCGCCGGGTACGACCGGTAATCGCGAAGCAGGTGACCGGGAAACGTCAGCTCGACGCGGCCGAGCTCGACCGGCTCCGCCCATGCCAGCTCCAGCCATTGCGGCAGCGGACGCGACGGGTCGGAGCGCCATTCGTTCGTATACCGATACGGGCGGGTCACGCCGCTAATCGCTTGGTCGGCGCCGAAGCATGCCTGGGCCGGTTCGACGAGAAAGCTCATCGTCGCGCCCTGCCCGAACCGGCGCATCCGGCCGCTGCCGAGATCGTACGCGCTGACGTGGCCGGGAACGACCCGTTCGGCGGCGCGCCAACGGACGAGCGGGTTCGCGAGCAGGTCGAGCCGGACGTACCGCCCCCGCAGCGCGGAGACGTCGAGCCCGACCGGCCATTCCGCCCACCGGTCGCCGCCCGGCTCCACTTGCAGGACGGCCGACGCGAGCGGCTCCCCCGGCTCGACCCGGTAATCCCATATATGATCGACCGCATATAGGCGCGCTTCGACATGCTGCACGACGTCCGCATCGGTGCCGAGTCGGACGGCCAGCCGCTCGATCCGGTCCGCGCCGACGGCGATCCATTGGCCGCGCGTCCGCTCCAGCCGCTCCGCCTCCGGCGCTGCCGCCGACGCATCGAGCGGCGGCGGGGCGGCGCCGTGCAGCACCGCTTCGCTGCTCGCGCGCACCGCGGCCGACCGCGCGAGGTCGCGCGGGTCCTCGTTCGCGGCGTTCGGCAGGAAGCAGCCGTCGCGCAGCAGCGCCTGCTGCACGTCCTTCGCCGCGCGAGCGGCCACGTCCCGCACCGGCATGCGCGCGCGGTGCGCGATGGCGGCGGCCGTCCCGGCCGCCTGGCCCATGAGCGCCGTCGTACCCATGACGCGCACCGTGCCGAGCGCCGCATGCGTCACGCTGACGTTGCGTCCGGCCATCATGAGATTGGTCATCCCTTTGGCGATCAGAATCCGCAGCGGAATGCCGTAGGGACCGACGTAGCTTCGCGCCATATGGCCGCCGTCTCCCCCGCCTCCCCCCGCTTGCTGGCTTTCCGCCGCCGCCTTCTCGCTGAACGGCGCGAGCAGCCCGCCCGGCTCGTGCAAATCGACGAACCAGCCGCCGTACGCGACCTCGTCGGGAAATACGGTACGCTGCAGCGGATCGTGCTCGGTCATCCAATAGTCGCCTACGATGCGCCGGCTTTCCCGCTTGCCCGGCACTTGCCCGATCCAGTCGAGCGCATAGGTCGACGCGGCGTGCTTCAGCTCGGGATCGCGGTTTTTGATCCAGTCCCAAACGCCGAGGACGTGCCGGGTCAGCTCGTGCCGCAGCTTCTCGTTGTCGTAAATCGTATGCCACGGCACGGACAGCTCGATCCACCAATACCCGCCGCGCAGCTCGCCCGGCCACCGTCCCTGCTTGTAGAAGAAGTCCGGATCGTCGTAGCGGACCGCCCAATCCGGGGCGGTAAACGGCACCGGACGGCCCGTGTCCCTCGCCTTGAAATGGATCGAATTGCCCATGACCGCATCGCTTGCCTTCTCCGGCGCATGCGGTTCGCCGAATTCGTCCCGCCCTTCCGTCCCCATCCGCCATTCGCAGCCGGCGAGCGCGGCGACGACGCCGTCTCCCGTGCAGTCGACGAACGTATCGGCCGAAAGCGTCAGCTCCGTCTCCGCCTGCCCGACGCGGCCGACGACGGCTTCGACGGTCCGGGCGTCCTTCAGGCGTACGCCCGTAACCGCCGTATTCAAGTGGAACGTCAAGTTCGGCGTCGACACGGCCATATCGTACAGGACGAGGTCCCACACGCTGTTGATCCAGCCGTTGTCCGAGGCGGGCTCCTCGTGGTTGCGCGCCCGCTCCTCGATCAGCAGCTCCGAGATAATGCCCGTTTCCCGCGCGTACGCGTGGAAGCTCGCCGCCCCTTGCGGCGGGACGCGAATTTCCGACGAGCTGTTGCCCCCGAACACCGGCCGGTCGTGCACGAGACAGACGCGCGCCCCGCGGCGGGCCGCGGCGACGGCGGCGCAAAAGCCGGCCAGTCCGCCGCCGCAGACGACGATGTCGTACCGTTCGTGAATGCCGCGCGGCGCCAAGCCGCCGACGTCGTCCCGTTCGCGCCCGTTCATTTCAAATACCCCAGCTCCGCAAGCGTCCGCTCCGCCGTCTGAAGCCGCGCCGGCAGAGCGAACTTGTCGTTCAGCGTCTTCACGTAGGCGTCGAATTCGGCCAGCGGCCGCTTGCCGTACACGAACTTGACCAGCTCCTCATACTCGTACCGTTCGTCCGCGACCGCCGCTTCCGGCGGAGGCACGAATTCGCTGTACACTTGAATGCGCGGCTGGTTTTTGGCGAATTCGATGACGGCCTCCTGCTTCGGAAACTTCGTCTTCAAATAGTCCATCTCGTTGCGGCCGGTCAGCTGCACCTGCCATGCGTAGGCGGTTTCGGCAATGGCCGGCAGCGCGGTCACCTTGCCGTTCTCGACCTTGTAATGCGTTCCTTCGACGCCGTAGTTGACGATCAGCTGGCCTTTGCCCGGATCGGTGATGTGGTTCAAATACTCGAGCACTTTTTCAAGCTTCTCCGGCTGCTTCTCGAGCGCCTTGGACAGCCCGATCATGGACGGATTGCGGCCAACGTCCCAGATGCCCTGGAAGGTGCCGCCGGGGCCGGTCATCGCGTCGAGCTGGATCCATTCCGCGTTCGGGTTAATTTTTTTGTACGTGTCGATCGTGGCGTCGGTGGCGATCGACGGCCAGCCGATGTAGATGACGCCGGCCTGCCCCTTGAACGCCTTCTCGATCGGGTTTTTGTTCGTAATGATTTCCGGATCGACGACGCCCGAGGCGATCAAATCCGCGATGTAGGCGAGCGCCTGCTTCATCGCCGGATCGGTCGTCGAGTAGACGACCTTGTTGTCCCGGATCATGTAGTGGCCGGGATCGGCGACGCCGAATGCGGTAAACAGCGGACTGAAGGCGGGCAGGTCGGCGCCGGTCAAGCCGTACGTATCCTTTTTGCCGTTGCCGTCGGGATCGCGCTCGGTGAAGGCGACGAGCACGTTTTTGAACTCCTCGATCGTCTTCGGCGGCTGCAGGTCGAGCTTCTTCAGCCAGTCGGCGCGAATCCAGTACGTCGTCATCGGAATGTCCGGCCGCTTCGCAAGCGCGTACATCCTGCCGTCCACTTTGCCTTTGTTCAGGTCGGTGGCCGTATACGACTTCTTGACATTCGGCATTTTATCCAAATAGTTGTCCAGCTGGAGCAAAATGCCCTGCTTGGCGAACTGCCGGACCGTCGACTTGTTCACGCCGAATACGTCCGGAGGCGTTCCGCCGGCGATTTTCGTCGTCAGCACCTGGTTGTATTCCGCGACGCCGATGTTGAATTCCATCTGCATGTTGAGCTCTTTGTTCAGCTGCTGCAAAATCGGATCTTTGTCCGGCGGAGGGTTGCCCCCGCTGCCCGGGACGAACACGCTGAATTTGACCGGCTCCTTGCTCGCAGGGGGCTGCTGCCCCTTCTCTGATGCCGGCGCGTTCGGCTCCTTCGCCGTCTCCTTCTCCGTGCCGCAGCCCGCCACGCTCGCACTTGCGGCGATGAGCAGCGCCGTTACGCCTCTCGTCCATGCTTTCATCGGTTGACCACCTCTCGGGAAATGATTGCGACGTTCACCCTTTCACCGACCCGAGCAGCACGCCCTGGGTGAAATATTTTTGGATGAACGGGTAGACGACGAGAATCGGCAGCGCGGTCAGCACGACCGCCGCCATCTGCATCGACACGGTCGGCAGCGTCTCCTCGACGTTCAGCTCGGGGTTTTCGCCCGCCGTCAAGATGGTGCGCAGCATCACCTGCAGCGGATGCAGGCTCCGGTCGCTCACGTACAGGACGGCCGCGAAAAATTCGTTCCAATGCCCGACCGCATAGAACAGACCGACCGTCGCCATGATCGGCATCGACAACGGCAGCACGATTTTCAGCATAATGTCGGTCTCCCCCGCCCCGTCGATGCGAGCCGCTTCGTCTAGACTGTCCGGCAGCTGCTCGAAAAACGATTTCATGACGAGCAGGTTGAACGTGCCGATCGCGCCGGGAACGATCATCGCCCATACCGAATCGAGCAGGCCGGTCCATTTCACGACGAGATAGGTCGGAATCATCCCGCCGTTGAACAGCATCGTCACGAGCAGCAGCAGCAGGAACGCGTTGCGGCCGGGCAGCTCCTTCTTGCTGAGCGGATAAGCCATCAGCGACGTCAGCGCCAAATTGACGAACGTACCGACGACGGTGATGAAGACGGTCACCCCGTACGCGCGCGGAATCATCGAATCGCTCAAGAAAGCTTTGTAAGCGGCGAACGTCACGTCGCGCGGAATGACGAGAAACCCGCCGTGCTTCAGCACCTCGCTGTAAGGCGTGAGCGAGACGCTGATCACGTACAGCACCGGGAACAGGATGCTGACGACAAGACCGAGCAGCAGCGCGTAAATGACGCCCAAGTAAAACCGTTCTCCCGCCGACGTTACCATATCGCACCCCCCCACCGCTTCGCCAGCCGGTTCGAGGCGACGATCAGGACGAGTCCGATGAGCGACTTGAACAGCCCGACGGCCGTCGCCATGCTGAAGTCCATCTGCTCGAGTCCGGTACGGAACACCCATGTGTCGATAATGTCGGCGACCGGATAGACATGCACGTTGTACATGATGTAAATTTGCTCGAACCCGGCGTCCAAAATATGGCCGAGCCGCAGCACGAGCAAGAGCAGGATGACGTTGCGGATGCCGGGCAGCGTAATGTGCCACATCATGCGCAGCCGTCCCGCTCCGTCGCAGCGGGCCGCCTCGTACAGCGTCGGGTCGATGCCCGCGATCGCGGCCAAGTAAATGATCGCGCTCCAGCCGACATGCTGCCAAATGCCGGAGGCGACGAGCAGCGTGCGGAACCAGTCCGTCGAGGTGAGGAACGGAATCGTCCGTCCGGTCCGCTCCTCGAGCCATTGGTTGACCAGTCCGTCCGTCTGCGACAGCAAGGCGATCATGAGACCGTATATGATGACCATCGACAGAAAGTGGGGCAAGTAGCTGACCGTCTGCACGAACCGTTTGAACAGCCGGTGCCGCACCTCGTTCAGCATCAGCGCGAGGACGATGCCGGGCGGCATGCCCCATACGAGTTTGTACACGCTGATCAAAAACGTGTTGGCCAAAATTTGGCCGAAATAAGGCGAGTCGTAAAACGCTTTCCAATGTTTGTACCACGGATCGGCCCATGGGCTCGCCATGATCCCTTCCAGCACGTTGTAATCTTTGAAGGCGATGACGACGCCGTACATCGGGCCGTACTGGTAGACGGCGTAGTAGACGAAGCCGGGAAGGAGCATCAGATAGAGCGCCCGGAAGCGCCACACCTTCCCCCATAACGGCCTCCGCCCTCTCCGCGTCTCGCTCCCGATAGCCGGCGGCTCGGCCGTTTGCGCGCGGATCATACGTTCCCCCCTTCGTATTGTAACGGCTTACAACACGATTATAACGGGGAACGGAACGGGAAAATATGCAGCTTCCCGACGAAAACGTCAGATCGGAAACGATCGCCCGGGCAAAATGAAAGCCGCAGGCTCGGCGAGCCTACGGCAAAGGCAGTTCGATCGTCACGAGCGTCCATCGTCCCGGCTCGGAGCGAATGTCCAGGTCGTACCCCGGGCCGAAGCCGAGCCGCAGCCGCTCGCGCACGTTGGCGAGCCCGATGCCGTTCGAGCCGCGGGCCGGGTCGCCCGGCTCCGCCCCTTCTTCGGCGCCGGACAGCGGACGGAGGAGCTCCGCGATCCGCTCCTCCGTCATCCCTTCCCCGTCGTCCCAAACGGAGACGCGCAGCCTCCCCTGCTCCTCGGCGGCCTGCAGCCGCACGGTTCCTCCGCCTTTTCCGGCGATGCCGTGGAAAAACGCGTTTTCCACGAGCGGCTGCAGCAGCAGCTTCGGGACGCGTACCGCGAGCAGCGACGGGTCGAGCCCGTCCAACCGCTCCTCGTACCGGAACGTCTCCCCGTAGCGGACCCGCTGAATTTGCGCGTACGCCCTCAGCGCCCCGATCTCCTCCTCCAGCGCGACTAGATCGCTCCGGCCGATGCTGTACGACAGCAGCTTGATCAGCGAGCGGATCGTCTCCTCGACTTCCTCCGTACGATGCTGCTTCGCCAAACTGCCGATGCAGGCGAGCGTGTTGTACAGGAAGTGCGGACGGATTTGGCTCAGCAGCAGCTTCATCTCCATCGCCTTTTTCCGCTCCTCGTTCTCCTTCACGGTTTGCACCAGCTCCTGGATGCGTCCGACCATCGTATAGAAGCTGCGGGACAGCCGGCCGATCTCGTCGCTTCGCTCGATTTGCCGGAACGGCGCGACGAGCCGCTCGCCTCGAATACGGTCCATCTGCAGCGCGAGCCGGTTGATCGGCGTGGCGAAGTGGCGGCTGATCGCGAGCGTCAAGACGAGCAGCAGCGAGAACCAGAGAGCGCCGACGCCGGCGAACCGGCCGTACAGATGGCGCACCCCTTGGCGGAACAGCTTCTCGTCGGTCAGCGTCACCAAATACCAGCCGAGCTGGTTCCGCTCGCTCTTGACCGCCATGAGCGGGCCGGCGGCGCCGGCGACGCGGCTGATGCCGTTGGGCAAACCGATGAGCGCGTCCGCGAAATCGTCGTCCAGCTCCGGCGGGAGCGTGGCGGGCTTGTACGGGACGATGCGGCTGTCGGGGTCGTACGACACGATATGCCCTTGTCCGGTGAACAGCGTAAAGTCCTGGTCCGAGTCGTACAGCAGCTCGTTCAGCCGCTTCGTCAGCTGGGACGTGCTGATCTCCGCTAGCACGACGCCGGCGTCGTCCTTCAACGCAAGCGCGAAGGCGATCGTCCGCTCCACCTGCATCGGCGAATAATACGGCTCGCTCCAGTTGACGAGCCCGGGGTTCTCGTCGGCGATGCGGAATAGGCGGCGAAGCTCCGGATGGCCGACGATGTCGTAGGCGAGCTGGTTGCTCGAGACGACGGTGCCGTCGCGGCGCAGGACGAACAGGTGGGCGACGATGCCGCTGTTCAGCTCGATTTGGGTGCGCAGCATCCGCTGCAGTCCGTCCGTGTCGGACAGCATCGCCTCGTCCATCCGGCTCGACGCGTTGAGCAATATGTTGCGGATATTTTGCAAGTATAGGTCGAGGTATTGGCCGGTCCGTTCGACGAACATCGTCATGTCTTCCGACTTTTGCTCGATCAGCGCTTCCCGGGAGCTGTCCATCGCCCCGTACAGCAGCCCGGAGAAGGCGAGCAGGCTGGCCGCGGCAAGCGCCAAAAACAGCTTGACGAACATGCTGACGAACCGTCCGGGCGGCCGCGGCTGCGTACGCGACGTCGGCTGCGGCTCCGGAGGCGCTTGGCGTTCCGGCTCCGTCGCCTGCAGCTGCGTTAGCGGCTTCGGCTGCGGCTTATCCATGGCTTCCCCGGTATTCGCGAGGACTTTTGCCGTACCGCTTGCAAAACACGTCGGTAAAGTACCGGTAGCTCGGGAAGCCGGTCTCGGCCGCCACCTCGTACACCTTCATCGCGCTATGGCGAAGCAGGTAAGCCGCCTTCTCCAGCCGCTCCCGCTTGACGTAATCTTGGAAAGGCTCGCCCGTCTCCCGGCGAAACAGCAGCCCGAAATAGTTGGCGCTCAGTCCGACGTGCGCCGCCACCTCCGGCAGCCCGAACGGCTCGCGCAAATGGTCGCGGATAAAGGCGAGCGCTTCGCGGATTTCGTACCGCTTGTCGCCGCCGGCGTCGTCCCGGTTCCGTCCGGGAATGCGCTCCTTCGCTTTGTTCAGCGCCGCGACCAAATCTTCCTCGCGATACGTTCCCTTGAGCAAATAATCGCAGGCGCCAAGCACGAGCGCCTCGCGGACGTAGTCGAAATCGCTGTGGCACGTCAGCAGGATGATCTGCACGTCCGGCTTCCATTCCTTCAGTCGGCGGGTCAACCGGAGTCCGTCCATGACCGGCATGACGATGTCGGTGACGACGATCTCCGGCTCCGCGGCGAGCGACAGCTCCATCGCCTCCCGGCCGTGGCGGGCGACGCCGACGAGCTCGAGGTCGTGCCTCGCCCAGCCGAACAGTCGCAAGCTATCGCGTATGGGCGCCTCGTCGTCGGCGACGAGCACCTTCGTACGGATGACGGTCATCGGGCATCTCCTCCATCGGGCGTTTTCGGTAAACCGCTTACATTCGATCGGATGGTTTTATTATAAGTCGCCCCGTAGGTCGGGAATAGGTCCGGCAGCCGGAAAAATGTCAGAAAATCAACGATCCGAAAAAAACGGGAATAACGGAACCGCGTTCCGTCATTCCCTCCCGTTCCAATCGTTACGGGCGCCCCTTCGTCACCGTTTGTCGAGCGCGCCTTCGATGTTTTTGAACTGATTGACGAACATGCGCGCATACGTGCCGTCCTCCCGGCGCAGCAGCTCGTCGTGGCTGCCCTGCTCGACGATGCGGCCGCGGTCGATGACCATGATCGTATCCGCGTCGCGAATCGTATTGAGCCGGTGCGCGATAACGAAGCTGGTTCGTCCGCGCATGACGCCGAGCAGCGCGTCCTGGATGTGCAGCTCCGTCCGGGTGTCGATGCTGCTCGTCGCTTCGTCCAGGATCAGGATGGACGGGTCGGCGAGTATGACGCGCGCGATCGCGAGCAGCTGCCGCTGCCCTTGGCTCAAGTTGCCGCCGTTCTCCGTCAGCATCGTGTCGTACCGGTGCGGCAGCCGGTCGATGAACGTATCGGCGTTGGCCATCGCGGCCGCCCGCCGCACCTCCTCGTCGGTCGCGTCCGGCTTCCCGTATTTGATATTGTCGCGGATCGTGCCGGAAAACAAATACGTATCCTGCAGCACGATGCCGAAGCAGCGGCGCAGGCTGTCCCGCGTATAGTCGCGGATATCCCGGCCGTCGATGCGGATCGTGCCTCCCGTCGCGTCGTAAAACCGGGTGACGAGATTGACGATCGTCGTCTTCCCCGCCCCCGTCGGACCGACGAGCGCGAGGCTGCTGCCCGCCGGCGCTTCGAAGCTGACGTCCCGCAATATCGGCACGTCCGGCCGATACCCGAAGCTGACGCCGTCGAATTCGACGCGTCCTTGCGGATGGCGCAGCTCGATCGCGTCCGGCGAATCCGGCGTCTCCTCCCGCTCCTCGAGCACCTCGAACGCCCGCTCGGCGCCGGCGACGCCCGCCTGCAGCACGTTGTAAATGTTCGCCAGCTCGTTCAGCGGCCGGACGAACTGCCGCGAATAGCTGAGGAAGCTGGCGATGACGCCGACGGTGATGCTGCCTTTGACCGCCAGCAAGCCGCCGACGATCGCAACCGCGGCGAAGCCGATATTGTTGATGACGCTGAGCAGCGGCATCATGAAGCCTGACCAAATTTGCGCCTTCAAGCCGACCTCGTACAGCTTGCCGTTGACCGCCTCGAACTCTTCGATCGACTTGTCCTCGCGATTGAACGCCTTGACGACCTCGATGCCGGATATCGTCTCCTCGATATGGCCGTTCAGCCTGCCGAGCTGCGCCTGCTGCTCCTTGAACATGACGCTCGTCTTCTTCGTAATCGTCCGGGCGAGCAAGTAGACGAGCGGCACCGTGATCAGGCTCGCCAGCGTCAGCACCGGACTGAGGACGAGCATCATGACGAGCGAGCCGACGATGGCGATCGAGCCGGACATGAGCTGGATCGTCGACTGCGATATCGTATTGCTCACGTTATCGATGTCGTTGGACAGCCGGCTCATCAGCTCCCCGTTCGGGCGGGCGTCGAAGTAGGCGAGCGGCAGCTTTTGCAGCTTCCCGAACAGCGTCTGCCGCAAGCGTGCTACGACCCGTTGGGAGACGCCGGCCATGAGCCACCCTTGCAGCAGCGTCAGCGCGCCGTCCGCCACGTAAGCCGCGATCAGCGCGAACAGGGCGGCCTCCAGCAGCCGAAAGTCGACCCGGCCGCCCGATTCGGTCATCGCGTCGATGGCGACGCCGATCAAGTACGGCCCGGCGAGCGCGATCGCCGCGTTGACGAGCAAGAAGACGAGGATGACGGCAAGCTTGTTCCGTTCCTTCCCCACATACCGCCACAGCTTGCCGATCGTCCTCTTGAAGTTTTTCGGCTTGACGACGGGACCTCTGCGCCCGGCGAACGGGCCCGGTCCGCCCGGTCTCCCCGGCCCGTTCAGAAGAGGCGGGTCGTTCGGCGGCGTCCTCGGTTCACCCGCCCGTTCGTTCGGTTGAGACATCCGGCTGCATCTCCTTCCCGATCTGCGATTGGAAAATTTCCCGGTAGACGCCGCATCGCTTCATGAGTTCGTCGTGCTTGCCGATGCCGACGACCTCTCCCCGGTCGAGCACGACGATGGTGTCGGCGTCCATGACGGACGTGATCCGCTGCGCGATCAGCAGGCAGGTGAGCCCGCGCGCGTACGTCTTGAGCCCTTCCTTGATCCTCGACTCCGTCGCCGTGTCGACCGCGCTCGTGCAGTCGTCCAGGATGAGAATGTCCGGCTTGCGGACGAGCGCCCGCGCGATCGACAGACGCTGCTTCTGTCCGCCGGACAAGTTGACGCCCCGCTGTCCGATCACGGTCTCGTAGCCTTCGGGGAACGCCGATACGAACTCGTGCGCCTCGGCGATCCGGGCCGCCCGTTCGATGTCCTCGCGCGAAGCGTCCTCCTGGCCCCAGCGAATATTGTCGAGCACGGTGCCGGAGAACAGCACCGACTTTTGCGGCACGACGGCGATCGTCTCCCTCAGCCGCCTCGGGTCGACCTCGGTTACGTCCGTCCCGTTCACCCGCACGACGCCGGAATTCGCATCATAAAACCGCGGAATCAGCCCGACGAGACTGCTTTTGCCCGAGCCGGTGGAGCCGATGATTCCGACCGTCTCGCCCGGCAGGCACGAGAACGTCACCGACTTGACCGCCGGAGCCCCGGATGCGCCCTCGTACGAAAACGTGACGTTTTCGAAGTCGATGCGGCCCCGGTCCCGCGCCGCCGGCGCCGCGGACGCCGCGGATGCGTCTTCCCTCCACGTCATTTCGTTCCGCTGCGCGAACACGTCGCCGATCCGCGACGAGGACGCGCGGGCGCGCACGAACATGTTGAACACCATCGAGATCATCAGAAGCGCGAACAAAATTTGCGTCATGTAGTTGATGAACGCGATAATGTGCCCGACCTGCATTTGCCCGGCGTCGACGCGCAGTCCGCCGAGCCAGATGACGGCGACGATGCCGAAGTTGACCGTCAGCATGATCGCCGGATTGAACACCGACATCGCCCGCATCACTTGAATCGACCGGTCCCGGTATTCGCCGTTGACGCTGTCGAACTTGGCGACCTCGTAATCGAACCGGTTGAACGCCTTGACGACGCGGACGCCGGCCAAATATTCGCGCATGGCTCCGTTCACTTTATCCAGCGCCTTCTGCACGTTCACGAACCGCGGGAAGCCGACCTTCATGTTGAGCGCGACGAGCAGGGCGACGAGCGGCACGACGACGGCGAGGACGACCGACAGCCGCGGGTTCAGATTGACCGCCATGATGAGGCTGCCGATGCACAACAGAGGTGCCTTGACGAAAATGCGCATCAGCCCGTTCGCGAAATTTTGCACCTGCGTCACGTCGTTCGTCAGCCGCGTAATTAAGGAAGCCCTTTCAAACTTGTCGATGCTTTTGAACGTCATCGCCTGAATGCGGCGGAACAGATCCGACCGAAGCTCCATCCCGAACGTTTGCGAGACGCGGCTCGCCATGACGTTGCGGATCGATGCGGCGATCGCGCCCACGGCCGTAATGAGCAGCATGAGCCCGCCCATGCGCAGGACGTAGCCCGTGTCGTTGCCGGCGACGCCGACGTCGATAATGCGGGACATGATCGTCGGCTGCAGCAGGTCGCAAACCGCCTCGAGCGTCAGAAAAGAGACCGCGACGCCGAACAGCTTCCCGTGCCTTTTCACGTATGGGGTCAAAAAGTGCATTCCCGTCTCCCTCCCGATTCCGTTCTCCATTACCAACCATACTACGATCGAGGCGAAAAGTCGATTCCAACCGGCGGGCGAACGCAAACGAGCCGGACGGCGGGCGTCCGGTTCGCGAAACGCGCCCGATCGGCATGGAAAACGACAAGGAGGCACGGTCGCCCGCGCCCCCTTGTCGCCGTTTTATCGATTCAGCAGCGTCTTGTACAGCTTGACGACGCTCTGATGCATGCCTTCGTGATACAAGCCGAAGCTGATAAATTGCTCCGGCGCCGCCAGCGTCACGCCGGTCGATGTCGTATACGGCGGCTCGATCCGCTCCTTCAGCCGGTGCTCCAGCGCCTCGCGGATGCGGCCGGGCTGCTCCCGGAGCAAGACCTCCAGCTCCGCCAACGTAGGGACGCGCACCGTTTCCGGCCATGCCGCCGGCGAAGTGCCGTATTCGAACAGCTCCTTGAACCCATCGGGCCTATACAGCGGCAGTCCGATATATTGAAAGGCGAACCGCTCCAGCACGACGTACACGTGACCGAGCTGCCAGCGGAGGGAATTCCGGAACCCGTCGGGAATCCGGTCGGCGAGCTCCTCCGTGACGCCTTCCATCGCTTTCAACGTTTGACCCCGAACGAAAGTCAACTGGTCGAACAAAAACGGATCCATCGAAAAGCCTCCTTCGCTACATTGCGGGCGGGGCGCCCGGGCGTTTCGCCGCTACCTTCCGAAGACCGCATAGCTGTTCTTCCCTCTCGCCTTCGCTTCGTACATCGCCAAATCGGCTTTGCGTATAATTTCCTCCAAGCTGCCGCCGTCCTCCGGGTACAGGCTGATGCCGATGCTGCACGTAATGAGCGCCGACCGGCCGGATTCGGTGCCGTACGGCTCGCCCAGCTTTTGCAAGATGCGATCCGCTACTTGGCGGACGTGCTCCTCGCTGTCGTAGTCGGCCAGCACGCACAAAAATTCGTCGCCGCCGATCCGGGCCACGACGTCCGTGCCGCGCACGCAGCTTTTGAACCGCTCGGCCGTCAGCTTCAGCAGCCGATCCCCGGCTTCGTGCCCGTACGAATCGTTCACCGCCTTGAAACCGTCGAGATCGATGTAAAGCACGGCGTATTGCCGGTTTTTGTTCCACGTCTGCAAAAACTGGTTGACAAAATTCCGGTTGTACAGCCCGGACAGCGAGTCGACGACGACGGCGTTCTCCAGCTCGATCATATAGGCGAGCAGCGACGCCATCGCCGACAGCAGCCGGATGTCCTTCTCCTCGAAATCCCGCGGTTCGGTATCCATGACGCAAACCGTCCCGTACGTCGTGCCGTCCCTCAGCACGATCGGAACGCCCGCAAACGCTCTGGCGCCCAGCTTCCTCGTCACGTCCAGGCCGCACGTAAGCGGATGATCCGCCGTATTCCGGATCGCCAGCGACTGCCGCCCCTCGGCCAAGACGGCGCCGCAGTAAGATTCCGGCAGCGGAAGCTCCGTTCCTTCGCTTACCAGCTCCTGCTCCCGATTGAACGCTTTGAGGATGCGATTCGTCTTTCGGTCGTTGGCGGCGACGAACAGCGTGTTCGCCCCGATAAATTGGCCGAGCAGGTCGACGACGTACGACGCCGCCTCCTCCACGCTGCCGAATTCCTTCGAGCTCCAGCCCGGACCGGTCATGATGCTCCACCACCTCGAATCGAATGGGACTGCTGTATCCCATACTTCCACATTTCTTGGGTGTTCATACGATGAAACCGGCCCGGCGGTTGCGGCGAAACGGCCCGCCGCCGGGTTGCGCCCGTCGCCCGCTACAGCATCACTTTCAGCAGGAGCGCTACGCAGACGACGTTGCTTCCGAGCAACGCCGGAATGCCGAATGTGAACGACGCATGCTTCGTCTTATGCCGGAACGACCGCATCGCGATCCAAGCGCCGGCGGCACCCCCGATCGCCGCGACCAGAAACAGCCGCTTCTCCGGAACGCGCCGGCCGCCTCGAACCGCACGCACTTTGTCGTAGCCGAACAGGAAAAATCCGACCGCGTTGACGACCAGCAAATATAGAAGCAAAACCGCCATGACGCCATCCCTCCCTTTCTTCCCGGCGCCCGGATGCCGGTTTCGGCCTCCTCGTCCGATCTGTGCTATAATCTTAACAAACGATTCAAAAAACGAAAAGGAACGTATCCGAAATGCATCCCGAGAAGTCTTCGCTCATTACCGCTTATATCAAGCTGCTGAACCAAACGCCGGACAAGCTGGAAAACGCGCAAAAAATACGGGATTTCCTGAGCGATACCGTCCAAATCAAAAAATTCGTGCCGCCCACCGTGGAGTTCGTCTCCATCCTTCGCTACAAGAAGCCGAGAATTCATCGCGCCATCATGGACAGCCTCATGCCCCGGACGAGCATGCACATGGTGTTCCAGCTCAATATCGGCTACGAGAAGGCGCTCGAAAGCATCGGGCTTACGAACGATTACTTCAAGTAAGGTAAGCCGGCAGGCCGAGCAGCCGCCCCAGGTCGACGGGACGCCGGCCCGCCTCGAGCAGCGACTCGAGGAGACGCGGCATCGCCTTGGCCGTCTCGGTACAGCCCGGGCTCGAGTGCATGAGCACGATTTCACCGTTGCGCACGTAGTTATCCACGTTCCAGCGAATATGCGCCTCCTCCTTTTGCGACCAGTCGAGCGTATCGAGCGACCAGAGCACGGTCCGGCACCCTTCCTCGCCCGCCGCCAGGACGACGCTGTCGTCGGCCGCCCCGAACGGCGGACGGAACAAGGCCGGCCGGACCCCGATCGCATCCGAGATCGCTTCCTGCGTCCGTCGCAAATCGTCTCGCAGCGCGGCGGCGCCGAGCGTCGTCAGCCGGTCATGGTTCCAGCTATGGTTCAAGACGAGATGCCCCGCCTCATAAACGGCCTTCACGATGTCCGGATGCCGCTCGACTCGGCTGCCGACGAAAAAAAAGCTTCCTTTCACCCCGTAGCGGCTCAACGCTTCGGCGATCGCCGGCGTAACCCGCTCGTCCGGTCCGTCGTCGAACGTCAAGGCGACTTCGCGAACGTCCGGTCCGTTGACGTATACATGCTCCGGAAGACGCCGGGCCATCCGCACCGCCTGCCCCCGCCATTCGTCCAGCCTCGCGCGGGCCGCCTCCTCCATCCGGTCGGAATCTCCGACAATGTCGAGCTCGTAACGATTATTCATGTTTGCTCTCCATTTTGTGAAATATTGTGTCATTCCTACTATACCTTGAATCGGCTGCGGAAGGAACAGCCGATTTCGGCTCCGTTTTCGCCCGCACTGCGCTTCATTCGACGGGAAGCGTTACCTCGACGGCCGTTCCGCGCACGTTCCCGTTCTGGTAGCGGATCGTGCCTTTGTGCTCCTGTATGATCTTGAAGGTAACCATCAGCCCGAGACCGGTTCCCTTCTCCTTCGTGCTGTAAAAGGGCTCGCCGAGCCGCGTTTTCAGCTCCTCCGAGATGCCGATGCCTTCGTCGACGATACGAATCAACACCTCCTTGTCCCCTTTTTTACGAAGCTCCAAGACGATCATCCCCTTTTCGGTCATCGATTCGATCGCGTTTTTGAGCAGATTGACGAACACTTGCCGGATCTGATCGTCGTCGCACCAAATGTCGGGAATATCCGGCTCGAAGCTCGCCACGATTTCGATATTGTTCATATGGGCTTGCGCATTCAGCAGCGCGAGCACGTTGTCCAGCAAATCCGCCAAGTTCGTTCGGCGATATTGCGCGGGCTGCTGCTTGGCCAGCAGCAAAAACTCGGTGATGATCCGGTCGATTTGTTCGACCTCCGACTGGACGATATCGTACAATTCCTTTCGATCCCCGCCGGTTCGCATCAAGTGCAGAAAGCCTTTGATCGAGGTGAGCGGGTTGCGGATTTCGTGCGCGACGCCCGCGGCGAGCTGTCCGGCGACGTTCAGCTTGTCCGATCGGCGGTACTGCTCCTCGGCCCGCTTTTGCTCCGTCACGTCTTTGGCGATCGTGACGACCGCCAGCACGTCGTCGCCGTCGCGCACCGGAATCGCCGTCACGTTCAGATCGACGGGGTGCCCCGACTTATGGATGACGCTCATCTCGTACTGCCTCGCCTGTCCCGACTTCACTTCCTCGAACAGCCGGTCCGCGGCCTCCACCCGGTCGGGAACGATGAACAGCCGCTTGGAACGGTGCAGCAGCTCGTCCGCCTTATAGCCCATAACCGGCTCGGACGCCCGATTGACGCCGATGATGTGGCCGTTGAGATCGAACACGCAGACCAGGTCCGGGTTGCCGTCGAACAGCGCTTCGAATTGGAGGCCGCTCATCCGCGCGGATTCCATCGCCAGCCTCCGGTCGATGAACGCGCCGCCGATCAGGATCGCGATCAGAATGCCGATCGTGATTCCCACCCAGACGGACAATACGCCGGGGTCGACGGTCGCATTCAGAAACGCCCACGTTTTGGCGAAGGCGTCCGTCCGCGCCGCAGACGGCGGCGACATGAAATGGGACGCCGTCATGCCCATGTAATGCATGCCCGTCACCGCGACGCCGAACAGAACGGCGCCCGGCACGAGCCGTCGTTTCCGGTGGCCGAGATCGTTCCCGTTCTGCAGCCGGAACGTGGTGTAAAGCGCCGCATACGAGACGGTTACCGCAATCGCGATCGAAGCGAAAAACGGCAGCGGCCGGTAGTGGATGACGAACGCGCTCTGTATGGCCGCCATCCCGACGTAATGCATCGACGAGATGCCCCCGCCCATGAACATCCCGGATACGATAAAGCGGTTCGCGCTAAGCCGATGCCGGCTCACCAGGAAAATGGCGAGGAACGACGAGCCGATCGCGATGAGCAGCGACAGCAGCGTCAAGCCGACATGGTAGACGGCCGGAAACGGCAGACGAAGCGCCAGCATGCCGACGAAATGCATCGTCCATATGCCGAGCCCCATTGCGAAGGCGCTGCCTGACAATTGTGCCGTTCTTCGGCCCCCGGACGACGGCTCCCGATTCCGGCCGGCCCGGCTTGCCAGATCGAGCGATGCGTAGGATGCTACGATTGCGATGATGACCGATAAAGCCACAAGCGAGATGTTGTAGCTTCCACTCGCATGTTCCATTATACCCCTCCGTTGCGCGTTCCCGATTTTTCCAACACTTCCTTTTTTCTTTTCTACAGAAGAACGCATTGTCCTGTCGGACGTTACGGATTTTTTGCCCGGTAGGCCGACGGCGGCTTCCCCGTCATCTTCCGGAAGGCGAGCGAGAAATGCTGGACGTTGCGGAACCCGCAGTATTCGGCGATTTGACCGATACCGGGCTCGGGTCCCGCGCGCAGCATCTCGATCGCCCGTTCCACGCGCAGTCGAAGCAAGTACCGATACGGCGCGACGCCGTATTTCTCCCGGAACACGGCGGTGAAGCGCGACGGCGACAAATGCGCCAGGCTCGCCATCTGCTTGACGGTGATCGGCTCGTTCAGGCGAAGCGACATGTAGGACAGCACCCGCTCCATCATGGCGGTCGGGGCTTCCTTGCCGTCCGACGATCTCCCTCCGAACGTCCGCAACAGCTCGAGCAGCAGATCGATGCCGAGCCGCTGCGCCTCGATGCCGCCCATCACGGTGCCTTCCTTCCACTTGCCGATCATCCGGAGCAGCGGAGCGACAATCGTCATCGGCTGCGGCGGCCGGAATACGGCGGGGACGTCCACGCCCGGCATGTCGTTCAGCCGGGGCTGCATCAGGTCGGCGAACCGGTCGAGGTTCGTCATGCCCGCGCTCGTCGGGAACGATTGCTCCCGCAGCGGGTTGTAGAAGAAGTCCAAATGCGCGAACGGCGTCCGCGTCTCCGTCAGCCCCTCCAGCGCGATCGAATCGCCGGGCTGAACGAAGCAAACATCGCCCGGATGCAGCTCATAGGCGCGACGGTTGACGGTGAAACGGCAATGTCCCCGTTCGACGTAAACGATCAAATAATCGAGCAGCCTCCTCTCGCCGTACGACCACGGGAGCCGGGACGCGTAATCGGCTTGGCGGATGAACGGCACGACGACGGCTTCTCCCAACGACAATGTCTTCGTCATTCGGTCTCCTCCTTCGGCAGTCGGAATGGACGTTCAATCTCATCATATCGAACGTTCGTACAAGGGACAACGGGAAAACACGCGGTCGAACGACAGTCGAAATGGATAACGAATCAGTCCGATTTGGCGATGCCGCCGCAGCGCCGGGGTTGTAAGATGGGGGCATGACGACCGTATCGAGGCGTCGGACTTTTATCGGACTTTTCGGAATCCGAAGGAGGAATGCATGGTGACCACCCCACACCCGAACCGGCTCCCGAGCCTGGCCGGAATCGCCGACGTCGAGGAGGCGTCCGTCGCCGGACTTCCCGTCGACGACAACGTAAACATGCTGAAGCGGATCCATTACGTGAAGAAGAGGCTGTACGACACGATGATCCGCCATCTGAACCGGACGCCGGAATGGGAGGCGAAGGGCGCCTTCAGCCTGCACATCTGGCTGGACGCCGAGCACGTCGCGGCGATCCGCAAGCGGGTGTCGGAAATGCGGGAGCCCCCGCTTCATCTGGACAAGGCGCCCGACGACAAGCTGGAGCGGCTGATGGACGAGCTGCTGCGCGCGAATACGACGACGGAGCTGCTGTCCGGCCTTTGGTTCGTCCGCAGCTCGCTGCTGCGGGCGTACCGGGCGCATCGCGCGCTGACGAATCCGCTCGTCGACCATCCGACGTGCCGGATGCTCAAGCTGATCGCCGTCGAGGAGGAGGAGACGTTCGACTGGCTTGCCGCCGCGCTGGACGCGCTCGTCGTCACGGATCGCGGCCGGGAGGAGCGGCGCGCCTGGTTCGCCCACCTGTACGCCTACCTCCGGCACGCTCGCGGCATTCTCGGCAACGAGCCGGAGCCGACTGCGGACGAAGCGAAGCTGCCCGAGCCGAGGGCGGCCGAGCCGTTCGCGAACGACTTCGTGCCGCGGCGCGACGACCGGTTTGCCGATCTGCACAACAGCGTGCTCGGTGCGGACGAAGCGTATGCGGACCGCGGACGCGAGCCGAAGGAACGGGTGTGGGCGCTCCTTTACAAGAGGCTGCGGGAAATCGACGTGCCGGAGATGATGTGCTCGATCGTGGCCGAAACGCCCGACAAGCCGTGGGACTACTATGTCGACATGGGCCGTCAAATATGGGACGAGGCCCGTCATTCGATGATGGGGGAGGTCGCCTTCGCGAAAAACGGCGTCGACTGGACCCGGCTGCCGATCCGCATCAACTTCTCGCTCGAGCTGAATACGATGCTGACGCCGGACGAACGGCACGCCGTCCTGTACGACATCGAGTTCGGCCTGATGCCCGGCGATACGGGGAAAAAGCATGAATGGGAGACGGCGAAGGCGTCCGGCTACGGGCTGGCCGTGACGTTCCACGACTACGATTGGGCGGACGAGGTGCTGCATGCGCAAATCGGCCGGAAATGGATCGTGCCGCAGCTCGGCGGCGTTCAGGAGACGCTCGCGACGGCGAAACGGGCGTTCGCCAAGCTGGCCGGGAGCCGGCCCGACTACGAGAGTCTCGAGAAGGACTGGTGGGAGCGGTTTTACGCGGGCGTGAAGGATCGGCCGTTCGCGACGTGAAGGCTCGGCGCGGCTTCCTTCGCTTCTATGGAAAAAAGGGACCGCCGTCGCGGTCCCTTTTATGTAGGCGAATCTTACAGCGAATTGAACGTTTCGGTCAGCACCGGCACGATTTGCGATTTGCGGGAAACGACGCCCTTCAGCACCGCCTTGTTGTCGGCCAGCGTCACGTTGTACGCTTTCTCGACCGCGTGCGCCGAATTGCCCAAAGCGAGGCCGACGGAATCGTTGTTCAAAATGTCGGTCACGACGAACAGGAACAAGTCGAGCCCCTTTTCCGCGATGATGGCGGAAAGCGCCGTTTCCAGCTCGGCTTGGCGCGACAGCACGTCGTTCACGTCGACGGCGTTCACTTGGGCGATTTCGACTTTTTTGCCGCCCATCGAAAATTCCTTCGCGTCGAGCGAGATGAGCTGGGCGATCGTCTTGTCGCTCAAGTCGGCGCCGGCTTTCAGCATGTCCAGGCCGTACGATTCGGCGTTCACACCCGCGATGTCCGCCAGCTCCCGGGCTGCGGCCACGTCCTGCTCCGTGCACGTCGGCGATTTGAACAGGAGCGAATCGGAGATGATGGCGGACAGCATGAGACCGGCGATCGGCTTGTCGATGGCGACGCCGTTCTCCTTGTACAATTTGTTCAAAATCGTCGCGGTGCAGCCGACCGGCTCGGCGCGGTAGTAGAGCGGCGCGCTCGTCTCGAAGTTGGCGATGCGGTGATGGTCGATGACTTCCAGCACGCGGACTTTCTCGATGTCGGGAGCGCTTTGCTGACGCTCGTTATGGTCGACGAGAATGACGCCCGACGCTTCGTTCGCGACCGTCTCGACGAGACGCGGCGCTTCCGCTCCGAACGTCTTGAGCGCAAACTGCGTTTCCCCGTTGACGTCGCCCAGGCGGACGGCCTCGACGTTGTGGCCGAGCTTCGTTTTCAGATCGGCGTAGGCGATCGCCGAGCAAATCGTATCGGTGTCGGGATTTTTGTGGCCGAAAATCAAAATTTTGTCCATGATCAATCTCCTTATTCGAGTATGGAATGGGAAGCTCCGAAACCATTATAGCGTGAATGCCGGCACTTTCCTATTCCTTTTGCGCAAATATACGACCATTCGGATCGGAATTGTTATTACACGTAGCCGTGCCGCCGTTTCCGGTACGCCGCCGGAGACATTCCCGTTTCTTTGCGAAACATCCGGGCGAAATAATTCGGGTCCGGCATGCATACCTGCTCGGCGATCTGCTTCACCGTCAGCTCCGGCGACTGCTCGAGCAGCCGCCTCGCCTTTTCGATCCGGATATGGCGCACGTACTCGACCGGGCTCATGCCGGTATGCTTTTTCAGACAGCGCGACAAGTAGTCTATGTGGTAATGGAACCGGCGCTCGAGCAGCTCCGCCTTGAACGGCTCCCGCTCGCAGCTTCGCAGGTAAGCGGCGACGGCGGCGGCCAGCCTCCCCGAGCGGCTTTCGGGTCCGGACGTGCGCACGAGCTCCTGAAGGCTCGCGAGCAAACGGAAGTATTGCGCCTGCAGCTTCAGCACCGTCCCGACGCACAGACCGTCGTGCAGCCGGACCATTTCCTCCAGCATCGGCCAGACCGACTCCATCTCGAGGCTGCCGTACTTGGGCATGTAGATCGGCCGGCGAGCCGGGTCGAGATCCTTGTCCGTCCCTTTGCGAAGGACGAGCGACCACGGAATGTCGTCCGCCGCGACCCGCCCTTGGGGGGCCTCGTGCCGAACGTGCATCCAGAACAGCTCGGTTTCGACCTCGCATTCCTTGTACCCGACATGCCGCTTCTCCGGCTCGAGCGTCAGCAGCTGCCCGGGCCCGATCGCGTATTCCCGCCCTTCCTCGGCCATGTACAGACAGCCGCTGCGGACGAACAGGATGTCGTACAGCCCGAACGTTCGGGCGAAATGCCGCATGCCGGGCTGCCAGACGCCCCGCCCGACCGTCACGAGCTGCGGCGGCGGCGCCACCGTCCATTCCAGACATTCCATCCCGCTTCCCCCCTCTCCTCGCTCTATCCGGCGACCCGATCGTCCAAGCCGGAATCCCTGCTACCATCGTACTCGAAAATCGGACGGCCGAAAAGTCGGAATCGTGCTAGTTTAGGTCGAAGGCGTGACTTGGCCCGGCGTTCGGGTTAGCGCTAAACTCGGGGAAGAAGCAAACATCCCCATCGTTCAACGTATAAGGAGGCAGCGCGCATGAGGTTTCGCCAAGTCCATCTCGATTTCCATACGTCGGAGCTGATCCCCGGCATCGGCGCCAACTTCTCCAAGGAGCAGTTTCAGCAGATGCTGAAGCTCGGACACGTCGACTCGATCACCGTCTTCTCGAAATGCCATCACGGCTGGGCGTACCACCCGTCGGACGCGAACCGGATGCACCCGCATCTGTCGTTCGACCTGCTCGCGGCGCAGCTGGAGGCGGCCCACGAAATCGGCGTGAACGTCCCGGTTTATCTCTCGGCCGGGCTGGACGAGAAGCAGGCGTTCGAGCGGCCGGACTGGCTCGTCCGGCGGCAGAACGGACAGACGCAATGGTCGCCCGACTTCCTGACCCCCGGCTACCACGAGCTGTGCATGAACTCGCCCTACCTCGACGTTCTAGTCGCCCAGATCGAGGAGGTTGCGTGCCGGTACGACGCCGACGGCATCTTCCTCGACATCGTCGGCGTCCGCGAATGCTACTGCCACAACTGCTTGCGCACCGCCCGGGAGAGAGGCGTCGATCCCCGCGACAAGCAGGCGATGCGGCCGATGTGGGAGGAGACGTACGAGCGGTATACGAGGCGGACGAACGAGGCGGTCCATAAGCATAAGCCGGGGCTGCCCGTCTTCCATAACGGCGGCCATATCAAGCAGGGCCGGCGCGACCTCGCCCGCCGCAATACGCATCTGGAGCTGGAATCGCTGCCGACCGGCGGATGGGGCTACGACCATTTCCCGCTCTCCGCCCGCTATGCGCAATCGCTCGGCATGCCGTACCTCGGGATGACCGGCAAGTTTCACACGACGTGGGGCGAATTCGGCGGCTACAAGCACCCGAACGCGCTCCGCTACGAGACGGCGCTCAGTCTGGCGAACGGCGCGCGCTGCTCGATCGGCGACCAGCTTCATCCGGACGGCCGGATGGACGAAGCGACCTACCGGCTGATCGGCGAAGCGTACCGGGAGGTGGAGGCGAAGGAGGCGTGGTGCGCGGATGCGGAGGGCGTGGCGGACATCGCGCTGCTCACGGTCGAAGCGGCCGGCTTCCAGGCGGAAGGCGAAGGCCGCTGTCCGAAGGCGGACCAAGGCGCCGTCCGGATGCTGCTCGAGGGCAACTGGCTGTTCGACGTCGTCGACTTGGAGTCGGACTGGTCGGCGTACAAGGTGCTCGTGCTGCCGGACCGCATACAAGCCGACCCGGCGCTGGAAGCGAAGCTGGCCGCATACGTCGGGCAAGGCGGCAAGCTGCTCGCGTCGGGACGGTCCGGCCTGCGCACGGACGGCACCGGCTTCGCGGTCGACTTCGGCGTCCGCTGGCTCGGCGAGAACGCCTACCGGCCCGACTACTGGGTGCCGGGCGAGCCGCTCGGCGCGGGACACGCCGCCGACTTGGCCGGGACGGCCTACGTCATGTACGGCGAAGGCCAATCGGTCGAGGCGGCCGGCGGGACGGTGCTCGGCGCGAGGAACAATCCGTACTTCAACCGCGAACCGTTCGCCTTCTGCTCGCACCAGCATACGCCGAATGCGAAAACGGACGGCGGCCCCGGCATGGTCGAGCATGAGGCCGGGATCTATATCGCCTGGAACGTGTTCGAGGATTACGCGACGAAGGGAAGCCTGTTCCTGCGCGATACCGTGTCGTACGCGCTGAACCGGCTGCTGGACGGCCGGAGGACGCTCGTCACGTCGCTGCCGGCGCAAGGGGTGACGACCGTGCAGAAGCAGGAGGCGCTCGGGCGTTGGGTGCACCATCTGCTGTACGCGTCCCCGGTGCGCCGGGGACAGTCCGTCGAGGTTATCGAGGACATCGTCCCGCTGTACGACGTGACCGCTTCCGTACGGACGGACCGGCCGGTACGCCGGGTATACATGGCCCCGCAGGGCGAGGACCTTCCGTTCGATACGGACGGACCGGTCGTCTCGTATACGGTGCCGAAGCTGGAATGCCATCAGATGGTCGTGCTGGAGCTTGCGTAAGACGCCCCCGGCCGAACAGAATAAAGCCGGAGTCCCGAATCGGGACTTCGGCTTCTCATTTCGGCTACTCCTTGTGCTGGATAACGCCCCACAGATTGCCGTCCGGGTCGTAAAACTTGAGCACCCAGCCGAAGCCCTCGTCCAGGTAAAGCTGGATGGGCGCCCCGAGCCGGACGAGCAAATCGTGCAGCTCGCGAATTCGCCGCGTGCGATACAGCAGCACCGGAAAGTCCGTCCCGTTCACGCTGAAATTGGCGGTCGTCTCGTCCTTCGTCTCCCAAAGCATAAGCATCGGTCCGTCGGCCAAATGAAGAAAGGCGATCCGATGCCCGTCCTTATGCCCCAGCCGGAATCCCAAATGCTCCGTGTACCATTGCACCGCGCGGTTCAAATCGCGAACCGGAATTTGCATGTGCTCCAACGTTTCGAGCATGCTCCCCGCCTCCTCTTATGATTACGATTCCTTGTATAATCATAAACCGGAATACAGCTCGATTTTCATACGGATGCGGCATCGTATCCGGATAAAGTCGTTCCGCTGCAAACAAAAGCCCGCGGGCGATCCCTTACGGGCTCGTGCGGACGTCGGCGCGTGGCCGCATTTTCAAGAGGAAACGGCGGAATCGCCGGCTTCGGCCGCCGGCTCGCTTGCGCCTTCCCCGGCCCGCCGCGCCCGGCGCTCGAACCAAGGGACGGCCAGCAGGCACAGCAGCGAAGCCGCAATCAAGCCGATGAAGACCGGGCCGCCGATATCGTCGACCGACAGCACGACGAGCAGCGTGGCGATCCGGGTGACGCAGATGAGCGTCTCCCTCCAGACAAGCAGCTTCGCCTGGCCCGACTGCGGGTACGGCTTGATCAGCTTGAACTGGCTCGTGTTCCAGGCGGCGCCGAAGTAGAACATCCCGACCGCCGTCAGCAGGTTGGAGACGATCAGCACGGCCGGCGCGGGGACGAGCACGATGAGAAAGCCGCACGAAAGCAGACCGGCGCCCGCGATGAGCAGCGTGTCGTCCTTCAGCCGAAGCCTCCGGTACAGGAACAGCGCCGCGAGCGTCGCCGCCGTGTACAAGGCGTTGAAGCCGGCGATCCAAAACTTGTTCTCCGTGATGCTGAACGTGAAAATGAGCAGGAACAGCTGCTGGAATTGCAGGAAGACGCCGGCGGCCAAATTGGAGGCGGCCAGCCACCGGATGCGGGGCTTCCGGAACAAGTCGTCGCGAAACAGCCGGAACACGTACGAGCCTTCACCCGGTTCCGCATGCGCCCGAAGCGAAATGCCCGGCATGACGGCCGAGTAGAGCAGCATGAACGCGAAGAAGAGCAGCATCAGGGCGAACGTGCTGAAATATCCGAAATAATGGATGACGATCGCGGACAACAGCGGCACGACCAGCGTAACGACTTGCTGGACGCTTCCCGCCGCCGTGAAATAACGGCCGAGCTCCGCCGGCGTCCCGCTCAGCGAGACGCTCAAATTTTGCGCGGCGCTGAAAAAGCCGTACATGAGCCCGACCGGGACGCCGACGAGCGCGATCCAGACGAGCCGGTTGTCGAGCTGTACGAACGAAAGCAGGCAAAACGCCGTCCCCCCGGACAGCGCCGAGATGCCGAGCAACAGCCGAACGGTCCGCTTGGACAACAAATAAGCGGCCGCCGCAAATGCGAACGACCACGAGACGTAGACGGTCAAATTGAACCAGGCCACATCGAAGATGAGGCGGTTTTGCTCCCAGATGAACAGATTGACGAATATGCCGACATAGACGAAGATCGTGTAGCTCATCCCGTTCATGACCAGCCATTTGCGAAGCGCGTTCGACATGACGATCCTCTTTTCGGACATGGGTCCGGCCGGTAAAAGCGCCTTCCTTCAGTATAATCGCGGCGGGGCGATTGGAACAGACGTCCGGGAGGAAAATAGACGCGCGTGAAGCGGGCGGGCTCCGAATTTGCTACAATGGGGGAAAACGATACCGATACGGAGGTTACGGCGATGAACGTCTCCCGACAACGGCTGCCCGACGGCCTGCTGCTTCACGAATGGGAACCCGGCGATCCCGCACGGATACGCGGTGCGATCCATCTCGTGCACGGATCCTGCGAGCATGCGGAGAGGTACGATCATTTCGCGCGGTACTTGGTCGGCCTCGGATTCGCCGTCTATGCCGCCGACCTTCGGGGACACGGCGGCACGGCACCGTCCCGCGACGAGCTCGGTTATTTCGGAGAAGACGGCGGCTGGGACGCCATGGTCGAAGATTTGCACCGGCTGACCCGGCACATTCGCGCCAAACGCCCCGGCGTTCCCGTCGTCATGCTCGGCCACAGCATGGGCTCCTTCCTCGCCCGGCATTACGCCATCGTGCACGGCATGGAGCTGGACGGACTCATCGCGGTCGGCACCGCCCACCACCCCCGCCTGCTGCTGCGCTCGGCCGTACTGACGGCGAATACGGCCATCCGCCGCAAAGGAAGCCGGTACCGGAGCAAGCTGCTTTACAAGCTGTCGTACGGCGCGTACAACAGACGGTTCCGGCCGGCGAGAACGCCGCACGACTGGCTCACCCGCGACGAGGCCGAGGTCGACCGGTTCGTCCGGGACGAGCGGTGCGGCTTCGTCTTGACGGCCGCCGGCTTCCGCGACATGTTCGAGGGGCTTCGCTTCATTACGGACTCGGCCCGCATCCGCGAAACGCCGAAGACGCTGCCGGTCTTGCTGCTGTCCGGCAAGGACGACCCGGTCGGCGGCTACGGCGCGATGCCCGAGCGGGCGTATGCGGCGTACCGGCAAGCCGGCTTGACCGACGTCCGGCTGAAGCTGTACGACGGCATGCGCCACGAAATTTTGAACGAGATCGGCAAGGAGGACGTCTACCGCGATATCGCGGATTGGCTGGACCGGATCGTTACGTCGCGTCGTGAAAAATGACGCCCAGCGTATACCTCGTTCCCGCGCGCACCGTGGCGACGCCGTGACGGAGCGTCGTCCGGTAATAGCCGCGCGTCCCGGCGACCGGCCGGTGGCGGGTCGGGAAGACGAGCGCTTCGCCCTGCGCGAGCGCGACGACGTGCGCACGCGATTGGGCGCGGGGACGCTGCTCGACGAGCACGAATTCGCCTCCGGCGTAATCCTCGTCCTTCCGGTTCAGCGCGACGACGACCTGAAACGGAAAGCTGACGTCCCCGTAGACGTCCTGGTGCAGGCAGTTGTAGCCCTCGGCTTCGTACTTCAGCACGAGCGGCGTCGGGCGCGTCTGGCCGCTGCGTCGGCATTCCTCGAGAAACGTCCCCAGCTCCGCCGGATAAGCCGGCTCCTCGCCGAGCCGCTCCAGCCATCGGTTGGCCGCCGTCGCCAGCTCGGGGTAGAACGCTTCTCTCAGCATCTGCACGAGCGGCGGCAGCGGCGACTGAAAGTACCGGTACTCTCCGGCGCCGAATCGGTAGCGCGCCATATCGATCGTCGCCCGGAATCGCTCCTCCTCCCCGTACAGGCGCTCGACGTCCCGGCATTCCTCCGCCGTCAGCAGCTCCGGGATCGAGGCGAAGCCCTGCTCGTCCAGCGCCCGGTGAATCGACGGCCAATCGAGCGAGGCGATCCGCTCGTCCGCTTGTTCCCTCATCCTTCATTCCTCCTCGTTCCTTCGCATTCTTCCTCATTACCATACCGAGCAATCCGCATCCAAGTCTTTCCGAATCTTGCGCTTTCATACGGACCGCAGGACCGGCGGCTTGCGAAATGTTGCCGTCTTATTCCCGAACGGTTTCGCATCGTCCGGAAAACGGGTACACTGGAAGCAACGAACGGAGGGAATATCGATGAACGACGAACAATGGCGCGCCATCGTGGAATGCGATCCGGCGTACGACGGCGTATTTTATTACGGCTTGTCCACGACCGGCATCTTCTGCAAGCCTTCCTGCAAATCGCGGACGCCGAAGCGGGACAACGTCTCCGTCTACCCCGACAACGCCGCGCCGCTGAAGGACGGCCTCCGCCCGTGCAAGCGGTGCAGGCCCGATGCGGAGAACGGGCCGACGTTCGAGGAGGAGCTGGCCGAGAGGGCCGCGCGGCTCGTCCGCGAGCGGTTTCGCGAGCCCCTCTCCTTGACGGCGATCGCGGACGAGCTATACGTCAGCCCGTTTCACCTGCAAAAGCGGTTTACGAAGGTGATGGGCATGTCTCCTTCGAAGTATCTCACGCTGACCCGGCTGGAGGCGGCGAAATCGATGCTCGCGGAGACGGGCGACAGCGTGACCGCCGTCGCGCTGTCGTGCGGCTTCCGCAGCAGCGCTTACTTCTCGGCCGTCTTCCTGAAGGAAATCGGCATGACGCCCACGGCGTACCGGCACCGGCTCTCCTCCCCCTACGGGGAAAGCCTCGGACGCCCGATCTGAGGCGCTGTGGGATCGCTCCCGCGAATGCTCGGCCCGAACGCGAACGAGGAGTCCGGCACAAGCGGTGCCGGACTCCTCGTCTTCCTGTCTGTACGATTCGGTTACGGTTACGCCCAGTTTCCCCGCCGGAATACCGGCTCGACCGTGCCGTCCGGCAGCTCGCCGTCGATGTCGAGCTCGTCCGAGCCGATCATGAAATCGACGTGGACGAGGCTGACGTTCGCGCCGCGGGCGAGCAGCTCGTCCTTGCCGAGCCGCGTCCCGCCCTCGAGGTTGGTCGGATAGGCGCTGCCAAGCGCCAAATGGCAGGAGGCGTTCTCGTCGATCCCGGTGTTGTAGAAGATGCGCCCCATGCAGGAAATCGGCGAATCGTGCGGCACGAGCGCGAGCTCTCCCAAGTAACGGGCGCCTTCGTCCGTGTCGAGCAGCGCCGCGAGATGCTCCTGCCCGACTTCCGCCGCATAATCCGTCACTTTGCCGTCGCGGAACGTCAGCGAGAACCGCTCCACGAGCCGGCCGTTCAAGTTGAGCGGCTTCGTGCTCGTCACCGTCCCGTTCACGCCGTCCCGCTTCGGCATCGTGTACACTTCCTCCGTCGGCATGTTGGCGACGAACGTGACGCCCGCGCCGTTCTCCTTGCCGCCGCCGAGCCAGATGTGCCCTTCCGGCAGCTCGACGGTCAGGTCGGTGCCGGGAGCGCGGAAGCGCAGCCTCCGGTACTTTTTCCCGTTCAGCTCCCGCCGCTTCGCGAGCAGGACGTTCAGATGGTCCCGCCACGCCCCGATCGGATCGTCCCGGTCGATCCGGTTCATGCGGAAGATCGTCTCCCACATCGCCGGGATCCGCTCCTCCTCCGGCAGGTCGGCGAACACTTTGGCGGCCCACGCCCGCGTCGGCGCCTTCACGAGACACCAGCTGAACGTGCTGTTGCGCACGTAGCCCTGGTACTTCTGTCTCGCCACCGCCGCCGCCCGGCTCGCCTCCGTCACCTTCCGCCCGTCGATGCCGCTGTACAGCTCGGGGTCGGGCACCTTGATGTTGACGATGGCGCCGCCGCCTTCGGCCAGCTGCTCCATCATGCGGGCGTTCCATTCCGGGTAATACGAAAACGAATCGTCCGGCGCGAGCTCGAACCGGGCGCGCGTCACCTGCTCGTCGTCCCAGTTCACCTGCACGTATTTGGCCCCGGCTCGATAAGCGCTACGTACGAGCTTGCGGGCCAGCTCCGCCGTCTCGAGCGGCGACTCGATCATAAGCACTTGCCCCGGCTGAAGATTGACCCCGACCCGGATAATAAGCTCCGCGTATGTATCCAGCTTTTTTTCGAATGCGTCCATGTCCGGCGATTCTCCTTCGCGACCTATTGAATTCCGCTGCTTCCGAAATTCAATATAAATCATTTCGCCGCCGGGTGCAAAAGATCGGCCCACAAGAAGACGGTTCGGGGATCGGCGTTATCCGGTTCCGGCTTCTCCGTCATGCCGGCCGATCGGTTTTCGCTTCCTTTCGAGCGTCCCCTTCGCGTGAAGAACGATAAGAACGTCCAGCTCCATCGAAAGGGCCAGCACGTCCGGATGTTGAAAATCATAGTTGTACTTGCCCGCCAGACGCTCCATGAGCGTTCGCAAACGATCGATTCTTCGCTCCAACGACATTCGACTTCCCTCTTTCACGCCTTTCGTTCTCACGAACTATATATTCATCATCATATACGAGAACGCCCGCCCGGTAACCGAAAAACCGTTGCGGGACCGCGCAAATTTGTACGCGGTCCCGCAAAATGTCGGGTATGCTGCCGTTTCGCGTCGAACGAAGGTCGCGCTACAAGGACGTCGGCGTGTAATCGGGATCGGCCAGCAAGCCCATCTGCTTCGCCTTGACGGCCGCTTCGATCCGCGACTTCACCTTGAGCTTGTGAAAAATGTCCGTCAAGCAGTATTCCAGAGACCGCTGGCTCATCAGCAGCGACTCGGCGATCTCCTTGTTGCTTCTGCCCTGCGCGATTTGCTTCAGAATGTCGTATTCTCTCTTGGACAGGGCGTTCGGCTCGGCGGCCGATTCGTTCACGGGATCGGTCGTCCGGCGAAGCTGCTTCACGAGCGAGAGAGGCAAAATCACTTCGCCCCGCAGCGCGCACCGGACGGCCGCCACCAGCTGCTCCTTGTGCGCCGTCTTCAGCACGAACCCGGCGATTCCCGCCTCGATCATCAGGTTGAAATGCGTTTTGAACTCGAAGCCGGTATAAATCAAAATGATCGCCTCCGGCAGAAGGGCGAGAATGCGCTTCGCCAGATCGATCCCTTTGACGTCCGGCATATGAAGGTCGATCAGCATGACGTCGAACCGGTGCTCCGCACATAAGCCCATCGCCTCGGCGCCGGAATGCGCGAGCGTCACGTGCATATCCCCTTCCTGCTCCAGCAGCACCTTCGTCCCTTCCATGACCGAAGGATGGTCGTCGACCAATAAAATTCGAATCATACGCGATCAATACCCCTCATGCAAATTGACGGGCCCGTCCGACAGCGCTGCGGGCACCGATATATAGATGGACAACCCTTCGTTCGGCGACGAGTGCCATTCCATCGTCCCGTCCATGCTGCGAACCCGCTCCTTCATGCCGAAGACGCCCATGCTGCGGAACGAGTGGTCCGCTTCGTCCAAGTTCGCGCCGACCCCGTTGTCCTCGTACGTCAGCTGGATTCGGTCCGGGTGGCTGTGCAGCGTGATGGCGACGCGCGTCGCCTTCGAATGCTTCGTCGCGTTCGCGAGAAGCTCCTGGACGATCCGGTACAAGCCGGTCAGCAGCTCGTCGCTCAGCGTATGCCGGAAGCCGGACGCCTCGAACTCGATCGCGTAGTCGGTCCGCATCTGCATGAACTCGAACAGCGCCTCGAGCGACGTGACCAGCCCTTCCTCGATCAGAAGCGGCGGCCTCAGCTCGTTGCACGTTATCCGGATTTGATAAATGACGTCGAGCAGCCCTTGCGTGATCGGCTGCAGCTGCTCCCGCACGTCGGGCGGAACGGACGGATCGGTCGACAGCTGATCCAGCTTCCGGTACCAGATGATCTGCTCCTGCAGCGCCGCGTCGTGCAAATCTTGGGACAGATGCTTGCGCTCGTGCTCCGACAGGCTGAACAGCAGTCGAAGCAGCCATGACGGCGCCACCTGCCGCGACGCCAGCTGCTCCAGCTCGTTCGACAAGTCCTCGATCACCCGGAAATTGTCGTACAGGACGCCGACGTAGCGGGATATCGTCTTCAGCCAAACCGCGCGCGGAGCGTGTCTGCCGTTAGGCGGCTCGGAACCGACGCAGAGGAGGCAGCTCTTCCCCCTCCTCTCCCCGATCTTCAAAAAATATCCGTCCGGCGTATCGATAATGCCGCATACCGGCAAATGCACGATGTCGTGCGCCCGGATCGCGTCCGCCATCCGCTTCCACAAGTCGAGGCTGCCTCTCCGCAGCAACATGTCCCGGTTGCGGTCCGCTTCGACGAGACAGACGTCGGACGCGTTCATGACGCGCCGCACCTCGATCAGAAAGCGCCGTTCCATCTCGCTTTCCTTCATGACGCCGAGCAAGTCGTGGGAAAACCGGTCGAGACTCGTCTGCAATTGGTCGTGCAGCTCCTCGCTTTCGCGAATGCGCCGCGCGGCCCGCTTCTTCGCCTCCTCCGCCTTTTTACGCTCGGTAATGTCCCGGAGCAGCGTCAGTCCCGCATGGGTTCCCCCGAACGGAACCGACGCGACGATCGCTTCGACGTCGATGACGGCGCCGTCCGGCCGGACGATCCGCTGCTCGGCGGGAGGCGGCATGTACGTTTCAGCGTATACGCGCTCGAGGCGCGTTCGGACGGCGTCGCAATCGTCCGGATGAATGAAGCGGAAGATGGATCGCCCGACGAGCTCGCCGGCGACGCGGGCGCCGAACAGCGAGACGGCCGCCGGATTGACGTAACGGAACTTGAAGTCGCTATGATACACGATCGCCTGCGGGGACAGCTCGATCAGCCTCCGGTTCAGCTCCTCGCTTTCGGACAGCGCCCGTTCCATTCTTTTGCGATTCGTAATATCTTCCGATACGATCTGGACCGATCGATCCCGGGGATCGTAAATCGCCATCGCGGAAATGTCGACTTCCTTGCCGTCCTTGCGGACGATTTTGTACTCCTCGGCGGGAGAGGCGCCGTCCGCCTCGATGCTGTCGAGCAGCTTCTCCGCTAGCGCCCGGTCGTCCGGATGGACCCAGTCGATCGGCGACGTGCCGATGATGTCGTCCGGTCGTTCCGCGCCCGTCAGCTTCATTCCGGCCGGATTGACGTATGCGAACGTCTCGTCCTTCAATACCGAAATCGCGATCGGGGAAAGCTCCACGAGGCGGCGGTACCGCTCCTCGCTAACCTGCAGCGCCCGCTCCATACGGCGGCGTTCGGCGATTTCGGCGACGACCTGCGTCACGTCCCGCGATACGACGACGATCCGGTCGAGCGCCCCGTCCTCCCCGAGAACCGGAGTGGCCAGGCAGTCGACGTGTATCGGGCGTCCGTCGGCGTGGCGGAAGCGGAACCGCATCTGCCGGTTCGCGCGCGTCTCCACCATCTCCGCGAACCGCATCCGAACGGCGTCGGCATCGTCCGGGTAGACGTAATCGAAAGCCGACGTGCCCCGCATCGCGACTCCGTCGAAGCCGAGCACGTTCGAATGGGAAGGCGACGCGTAACGGATCGTCCCTTTCTTATCCACGATGCCGAGCAGGTCCGTCATGTTCTCCGCGACGAACCGATAGAGCGCTTCGCTTTCCCGGAGCGTCTGCTCGGCCATCTTCCTCCGCGTGACGTCCCGGGCGACGACCAAAATGTATTTGATCTCCCCGTCATCGCCGAGTATGGGCGTGCCGTGCTCGTCCAATACCAGATACCGGCCGTCGGACCGGGCGAGCCGAAATTGGACGTTGTGCGGCCGCTTGCTCGCGATCATCGTCCGAAACTCCCGGACGACCGTCTCCATATCGTCGGGATGAATGTTTTTCAGCAGCAGCTGCTGGTCGACGCATTGCTCGGGCGTAAACCCGAGCCGCTCCGTATGGGAAGGGGATGCATAGATGGATCGGCCGTGCGTATCCACGATGCGCACCATGTCCGTCATGTTGTCGGCGATCAGCCGGTACATCGCTTCGCTTTCGGCCAATCGCTTCACCGAGTCGTCGATATCCCGGAGCCTCCGGTCGTCCTGCGAATAAGGCTCCGCGTGTCCGTCTTTATGATGCAAGGTGGATGAACTCCTTCACCGATGAGTGTCGTCATTGTCATCATAGCAGACGTTGCCGAACGAATCATTACGAACATTTTGCAAGTCTTCCGAAGGCAGCTCGATAAAGAACGTAAAATGGCCGTTTCGGTGTCGCAGCCCGATACGGCCTCCATGCAGCTCCACGATATTGCGGGCGATCGACAGCCCGAGACCCGCTCCCGGAGCGATATCGCTGTCGTTTCTCGACGGCTCGGCCTTGTAAAACCGCTCGAACAGCAGCTGCTCCTGTTCCTTCGTCACCGGCTTCCCCCAATTTTCGACCGCAATGACGATACGGCCATCGCTTGCGGTCAAACGAACCGCAATGACGCCAGGCTTGTTCGAAAACTTGAGCGCGTTCATCAGCAAGTTGTCGATCGCTCGCACGAGCTTCTCCGCGTCCACGTTCGCGACGGCGGGCCCGGGCTCGCGCGTCTCCTTCACCCGCAAGCCGTGCTCCCCCGCGATCGGCTCGAACTCGGTCACGATCTGCTCGAGCAATCCGCCGACGTCGATCGGCGTGCGGGCGAGCCGGACGCTGCCGCTCGTCAGACGCGTATATTCGAACAAGTCGTCGATCAGCTTCTTCAGCTGCTGCGACTTGTTGAACGCGTTGCGGATATATCGCTTGTGCTCGTTCAGATCCCTGTAGTCGTCCTGCTGCAGCAGGTTCAAATAGCCGATCATGCTCGTAAGCGGCGTCCGCAGGTCGTGGGAAACGTTCGTAATCAGCTCCATCTTCGACGTTTCGATTTGCCGTTCGCGATCCATCATGCTTTTCAGCCGCTCGGCCATGAAATTGATGTTGCGGGCCACTTCCCCCAACTCGTCGTGGCGGGACAACGGAACGCGGTAGTCCAGATCGCCGCCCGCGATCGACATGAGACCGTCGGCCAGCGTACGCATGTTGCGGACGATGCCGCGCATGAACAGGAAGAAGCAGAAGAGGAAGATGCAGACGAACAGCACGAGGAACAAGATGTTGCCGATCGTCTTCGGCAAGTACGCCATGTAAAGGCCGATAGCCGACGTGATGCGCGGCAAATGCGTTTGGAGCAGCGCCACGATCGTAACCGTAATCATGAAGCTGGCCAAGATCGACCCGAACATTTTCAAGCGGATGCTCCGTTTCCAATTGAGCGCGGACAGTAACCCGTTATTCAACCTTGTATCCCACTCCCCAGACGGTTTTGATATACCGCGGCTCGCGCGGATTGTCCTCGATTTTCTCGCGGATGTTCCGCACATGGACCATCACCGTGTTGTCCGATAAAAATTTGTCGGCTTTCCATACGCTCTTGTAAATTTGCTCGACGCTGAACACTTGCCCGCGATGGCCGGCCAGCAGCTCCAATATCGAAAACTCGATCGGGGTCAGCGCAACTTCCGTACCGCCGACCGTTACGCGATGACGCTTCTTATCGACGATCAGTCCGTCGATTTCGACGATCGAGCGGTCCGCCCCCTCCGGAGGCTCCGCGAGCGTTTGCCGCCGCAGCTGCGCCTTCACCCGCGCGATCAGCTCCAGCGGGTTGAACGGCTTGGCGACGTAGTCGTCCGCTCCCGTCGTCAGCCCCGTGATTTTGTCGATATCTTCGTCTTTTGCGGACAGCATGATGATCGGGGCGTTCGTCTTCTCCCGCAATTTGAAGCAAGCTTTGATGCCGTCCAGCCTCGGCATCATCACGTCGAGCACGATCAGGTCGACCTGCTCGCGGTCGACGACGTCGATTGCCTGCTGTCCGTCCTCCGCCTCGAGCACCCGGTACCCTTCGCTTTGCAAATAAATGCGGATCACGTCGCGAATTTCGGGATCGTCGTCGGTTACGAGCACTTGTTTCGTCACAGCGTCGTCCCTCCTTCGCACGGCTCGGCCGCCGGCTTCCGCTTTCTTCTGCGGGCCCGGACCGTCCGGAGGACGATGTAATAGACGATGGCCAGCGCCGCGGCCGCCCCCGCGACGACCAAGCCGTACTCGTACAGCAAATAGCCGATTTGACGCGCGTTGCCCCCTACGAACCGGCCGATCGCGAAGAACAGAATCGTCCAGACGAACCCCGTCGTATACGAGAATAGCGCGTAGCGCCGGAACGGCATCCGATGGAAACCGACCACATACGGCATGACGTGCCGGACGACCGGAAAGAAATAGCTGATGCACAGGGCGAAGCTGCCGTACTTGTGGACGAGCGTCTCCGAGTAGTCGATCATGGCGCTCAGCTTGCTTTTTCGTCTAAGCCGGTCCAGGGCACGGGAGCCGAGCGTCCGCCCGAGCACGTAGCCGAGCGATATGCCGGAGACGACGCCGAGATAAGTCAGCAAAAAGGCGGGCAGCGGATGCAGCAAACCGCCGGCGGAAACGGCTCCTCCGGTCAGGACGATCACCTCATCCGGAATCGGCATGCCGACGATGCCGAGCCACAGGGCGAAAAAAAGCGCCGCATAGCCGAATTGTTCGATCAGCGACAGAAGCGAATCGTAGCTCACGTACGGGCCTCCCTTTTTCCGAATACAAAACATAGCAGCTCCGACAGCAAAATCGCGCCCGCCACGTCAAGCAGGGCGTGCTGCTTCACGAGGACGGTCGAGGCGATGATCGCCCAAGCGATGACGAATATCGTCCACTGTACGGATTTTTTGAGCCCGCACGAGTAAGAGCCTTTCAAGATGACGTGACAAGTGAACACGTGGATGCTCGGAAAGCAGTTGAAGGGCGCATCCGTCGCATAGATCGTCCGGACGATCGCGAAAATCGGTCCGTCCTGCTCCACGATCGGGCGGCTGATCGTCGTCTGAAACGTCGCGTACACGATATAGCAGACGACCAGTCCGGCGCAGACGGCGGCCAGACTGCGGTAATAGACGGGCCGGTTTCTCGCGAAAAAGACGAAAAACATGAACAGGATGAATGGATACCAGAGCACGTACGGAATAATAAAAGCGGGTACGAACGGAATCGCATAGTCGAGATCCGTCATCAGGCTGCCGACGTTCGGGCCGCCGCGGTTCAAAATGCCGTACCATACGTTCAAAACGGGAATCGCCAACAGCCACAGCAGCGGCAAGCCGGCGATCAGCTTGTTTCTCATTCCTTACCGACCTCTTCCTCTTTTTTGCGGCAAACGTAGACGAAGGCGGGAGGAATGTTGAACGGCACGAAATGGACGCGCTCGATATCGAACCTTTCCGCTAGCTGCTTCCGCATTTGCTGCGAATATTGGAAGGCGACGAACAGCCCGCCGGGCTTCAGCGCCGACTCGACTTCGTTCATCAACCGGTCTCGAAGCGCTTGGGGAAAGTTGAAGAACGGAAGGCCGCTCAGCACGCAATCCAAACGTTCCACGCCTTCGCTTCGCATCGCCAGTCCTAGCTTGCCCGCATCGGGATGGAAAGAATACGCCGGGAACCGTTCCTGCAAGATTCCCCGCAGACTGGGGTCTTTCTCGAATACGAGCAGCTTCGTCCCTTCCCGCATGGACGATCCGATATGCTTCGTAATCGCGCCCGTCCCCGCTCCCAGCTCGGCGACCGCCTCCGTTTCGCTCCAATCGATAGATTCGACCATCTTTTGGGCCAAATAGACGGAGCTCGGCGTCACGCTCCCCATCTGCTTCGGCGCCTGCGAAAATTTATATAGAAACAGCAGTTTTTCCCGGATCGTCTTGATCATTGCCGCGTCCACTCCTTCTCTCTCAACCTCTGTCTATAGAGTAACCGACAATTGTGAGGAACGGACGAAGGAAATTCTTAAACAATTCTGAAGAATTTCTTGTTTTTTCAAACGGGCGCGCACGTTCGGAGGCCGGATTGCCGTTATATATGCGGCTTCCATGCGGAGCATGCACGATCCGGCGTCGTTGGGGCGCAAAATAAAAGGAAGGTCGCCTGTCCCGGGGACAGACTCCCTTCCTTCGCGGCCGGCCGGTCGGCGGCGTGCGAGCGGTTCAACGATCGCCGGCGTAATGCAGCGAAATGCTGCGGATTTTCGGCTCGCCGTCGCTCTCCGTAATGTCGAGCACGACGCCGCTCGCCTTGACGGCCGGCAAGCGGACGATCGCCTTGTGCCCGATGTTGCGCCCCTCGTACATCCGGCACATCCGCCGCGATTTGGCGGTGACGATCGAGACGGCGAAGCTCCGGACGGCTTCCCCGTCCGTCAGCTCTTCTTCGATGACGATATGGTCGATCAGATGCGGCTTCTCCGCCGTGTACACCCATTTGCCGTCCCGCAGCTCGAAATCCGCAAAGGTGGCGATCGGCGAGCCGAACCGCCGGCGAATTTCCGCGCCGAACTCAAGCAGCCGCTCCGTATCGATCGCGGGGAGCCGGCCTTCCCGATCCGGGCCGACGTTGAGCAGCAAGTTCGCCCCGCGCCCCACGGAACTATAATACATGCCCATCAGCTCGTCCAAGCTTTTCAGCGTATGCGCGTCGCTGTCACTGTAAAACCAGTTTTCCCGCATCTGCACGTCGCATTCCGCCGGCAGCCACAGCCGCTCGGCCAGCTTCTCCGAAGCGTCGGTCAAAATCGAGATTTCGGTCGAATCGACGACGTTCCAGCACGGAACCGGGGCAAGCCCGTCCTCGTTGCCGACCCAGCGGAAGTTCGGGTCCCCCATGTTGAACAGGAGCACGTTCGGCTGCAGCCGGCGAATTTCTCCGATGATGCGAGGCCAGTCGTACTCGTGCTCTTCCGATCCGCAGCCGTCGAACCATAAAATGTCGATGTCGCCGTATTGCGTCAGCAGCTCCGTCATTTGATTGACGAAATAGTCGTCGTACGCCTTCGCATCCTGGTTGTAAAAATCGGCCGAGCCGTCGTACGGCGAATAATAAAGTCCCGGCTTCACTCCGTGCCTCCGGCAGGCGTCGACGAATTCCCGGACGACGTCGCCTTGGCCGTTTCTCCATGGGGAGGCCGCGACCGAGAAGGTCGAATACCGCGTCGGCCAATTGGAGAAGCCGTCGTGATGCTTCGCCGTCAGCACCGCGTAGTTCATGCCCGCTTCTTTGGCCGTGCGGATCCATTGATCGCAATCCAGACGCTCCGGGACGAACGCCTCCGGACTCATCGGCCGCTTGTCGAAGTCGACGTACCCTTCGTAAAACGTGCGCAGCCCGAAATGAAGAAACAAACCGAACTCCCAATCCTGAAAGTCGAGCTGCCGGGAAGTCGGCTTGACGCGAAGCGAAGTGCTCATAGGGAAGCCTCCTAAAGTGAAGTTGCGCGTGGAACGCGGCGAAGGGGTAAGTAGCATGTACGGTAAGCTTCGTAAGCTTGCACGGTTCCGCAAGCTTGCACGGTTCGGTTGGGCTGCAAGCTTCACATGTCTGTAAGATCCGTAAGCTTGTAAGCCCCGCAAGCTTGCACGGTTCCGTTGGGCTGCAAGCTTCACATGTCTGTAAGCGCCGTAAGTCTGTAAGCTCCGCAAGCTTGCACGGTTCGGTTGGGCTGCAAGCTTCACATGTCTGTAAGCTCTGTAAGCTTGTAAGCCCCGCAAAGTCCATAACTCAGAAGACATGTAAGATCCGTAAGCTTGTATGTACGGCAAGTAAATAAGCAAACGGCAAGTTTATCGGTAACCTCATTTAATCACGGCACTCAAACAGCTGTCAATCGGGAAAAATGACGGATTTCCGGCCTTTCCGTTCAGATCCGAAACGTAGTGCTTCGTAGCGGCAGGGCGGCAGGGCGTCTAAGGCGTTCCTCCCGTGCGCGGCTCCCATCGTGTGTCGCTTGGCGTCTCCAGACGGTGATCCCCCATGCCGGCGCCTATTTTTACCGGAAAACCTCCCTCTAATTTGTGGGCCTTCCGATGTTCGGATACCTTTAACAGGAAAACCTCCCATTAATTCAAGCCGCACATGGACATTTAGAGGTGGTTCGAGAAATTAGCAGGAGCATTTCCGGCTAATACTTCGAAATCCCTGAAATCGGCTGAATTAGCTTGAGCTTTTCCATCTAATGCGACGCCCCTGCGCAGACTAAGCCCGTCCCCCACAACGCCGCAACACCGAACTCGTCACGCAAAAGAAACGGCGCGGGTTCCGTCTCCCCCCGCACCGCCGTCTTCCTCATGGCGCCGCTCGCTTCCGGATGCGCCATGCCATTAATACGGCGCGATTCCACCTCCCCCGCGCCGCCGTCTTCCGCATGGCGCCGCTCGCTTCCGGATGCGCCATGCCATTAATACGGCGCGGGTTCCGCCTCCCCCGCACCGCCGTCTTCCTCATGGCGCCGCTCGCTTCCGGATGCGCCGTGCCATTAATACGGCGCGGGTTCCGTCTCCCCCCGCGCCGCCGTCTTCCTCATGGCGCCGCTCGCTTCCGGATGCGCCATGCCATTAATACGGCGCGGGTTCCACCTCCCCCGCGCCGTTTTCTCCGCCCGGGGCGCCCCCGTCCCCGCGACCGCTTATCGTGCGGTATCGGCTAGCCGCTCGTACAGCAGCTCCCGCTCCGCCTCGAGCATCGCCTTCTCGCCGTGGAGCGCCGCAAGCTTGCCCGCGTCCTCCTCCGCCATCATGGCGTCGTCCAGCAGCGCCAGCTTCCGCTCCACCGCCGCGATGTCGGCTTCGAGCTTCGCCTCGAGCCGCTCGCGCCTCGCGTCCTCCGCTTGGTCGCGCGGCCGTGCGCGCTCCCGCTCGCGGCCCGAATCGCGGCCGCCTCCGCCGCCTGCCGCCGGAGCCGCCGGCTCGCCGGCGGCGAGCTCCTCCCGCTTTCGTCTCGCTTCGGAATACGTTCCCTCGTACCGGGTCAGCTTCCCGCCTTCGAGCCAATACGTCACGGGAAACAGCTTGTTCAGCAAATACCGGTCGTGCGAGACGCAGATGACCGTTCCGGGGAACGACGCGAGCGCCTCCTCCAACGTTTCCCGGGCGTCGATATCGAGATGGTTCGTCGGCTCGTCGAGCACGAGCACGTTCAGCTCGCGGTGCATCAGCTGAGCGAGCCGGAGCCGCATCCGCTCGCCTCCGCTCAAGCTGCCCACGCTGCGGAAGACGGACGCGCCGTAGAACAGAAAGCCCGCCAGCAGCCGGCGCGCCTCGCCCTCCTCGACCGCGACGGCATCGCGAAACGCGTCCAGAACAGTCTTCCGCCCGTCCGGAAACAAATCGTGCTGCGCCAAATAGCCGATCTTCACGCTGCCGCCGAGCTTGACCGTCCCCTCGTCCGGCTTCAGCCCCTCCGCAATCATGCGCAGCAGCGTCGATTTGCCGCTTCCGTTCGCGCCGACGATCGCCGCGAAATCCCGGTGACGGACGTGGAGACGCACTCCGTCGTACAGCGTTCGCGCGCTTCCGGACGGAACAGACGCGGCACCATCTTCCTCCGTGCGATACGACATGCGCACGCCCTCCATGACGACGACATCGTTGCCGCTTCGCTCGCCGACGTCGAACGCGAGCCCCATCTTCCGGCGCTCCAGCACCGGGCGATCCAGCTTCTCCATCCGGTCGATCGCCTTCTGCATCGCCGCCGCCCGCTTGAACAGCGCCGGATTGTCGGCTTGCGCCGCCCACGTCCGAAGCCGCTTGATCGCTTCCTCCATCTTCCCGATCTTCTTCCGCTGCTCCTGATACGCGGCGAACTCCGCCAGCAGCCGCCGCTCCTTCTCCTCGACGAACCAGGAGTAATGACCGGGATAGACGTCGGCCTCGCCGCCTTCCAAATCGATAATTTGGGTGACGACGCGGTCGAGAAAATACCGGTCGTGCGAGACGATCAGCACGGTTCCCCGGTACGTCTGCATGTACGATTCCAGCCACTCGACGGCGTCCAGGTCGAGATGGTTCGTCGGTTCGTCGAGCAGAAGCAGGTCGGGCTCTAGAAGCAAAATGCGTCCCAGGCACACCTTCGTCCGCTCGCCCCCGCTCAAACGGGCGAACGGCAGCGGAAGAAGCCTCGCGATGCCGAGACCGTTCGCGACGCGCGACAAGTTCGCGTCCGCCTCGTATCCGCCCTTGGCGGCGAAGGCGTCCTGAAGCGCTCCGTATTCGTCGAGCGCCTTCCCCGCGACCGCCGCGTCCGGCGACGCCATGAGCGATTCCAGCTCCTCCATCCGATCGCGCATCCGGCGCAGCTCGGCGAACGCCTCCTGAAGGACGTCCGACGCCGTGACGGCGGCATCGAATTCGGGGATTTGCGCGAGCAGCGCCGTCCGGCTTCCTTTCTTCCAATATACGGTCCCGTCGTCCGGCCTCTCCGAGCCGGCCAGCAGCTTCAGCAGTGTCGACTTGCCGCAGCCGTTCGGGCCGACGAGCCCGATGCGGTCTCCTTCGCGCACTTCCAGCGACATCTTTCGAATAACGGGCGTTCCGCCCAACGTTTTGCTTATTTTATCCGCTGCACAGAGCAACATATCGATCATCCTCGCATTCGGTTTGGGTATGACAAAAAAGCCGCAGGCAAAAGTCAACCTTTTGCCCGCGGCTTCCTATCCAAGGCGCCGATCGAATGCGCGATACAGGCATTCGATCTACGGGGTCAAAACGTTGCAGTCGCCGAAAATGGACACACTTCTCCCGTCTGCAGCCGAACGGAATACGATCGTAGCCTGATGCACCCAATATTGGGACCACTTGCTACGTGCGGCGACTTGCAACATTTCGACACCTCCCTTACCGATTCGAATTTGACAACGATACGTCCACTATATCACAAAAAATGGCAGTCTCGCAAACGGTCTTTCGCCCGTCTCCCGTTATTCGCCATGTGCCTCCCGAGCGGAACCTTTCAGATGCCGGTCGAGAAACTCGTAGGCCAGCTTGCGCGCCTGCGGCGGGAAGTCGTGACCGGCCGGGCCGATCCAGCCTTCGAAAGCGCCCTCCGCTCCGGCAAACCGGTACAATTCGTCCAATTCGGCCATCGCCGTCCCGATCGCCTGCCAATTCGGAAAGATCCGGTCGCCGATGCCGGACCAAAAAAACAGCGGTGTCGGCATGACGAGCGCGGCGATCTCGTGCCATTCGAACGGAACCTCGCCTTCCTGCAGCATGGCGGTCAACGCCGGCATATGCGAAAACCAGTCTCGCAGCCCCCACCGGTTCGGCTCCGGGTCGCCGGCGAACGGACTGAACCCGCAGCTCGACGCGACCGCGCGCACCCGCCGGTCGAGCCCGGCAAGAAACCAGCCGTTGTAGCCTCCCAGCGAATGGCCGATCGCGCCGATCCGGCCCGCGTCCGCTTCGGGCACGGCGGCCAATACGTCGACGGCGCGCCGATGGTCCGCGATCATTTTGCCGACCGCGGTCCATGCGGGGTGCCGCTCGTAGAACGGCGCCGTCCGATACGGCTCCGCGCCGGGATAGACGCGTTCGCCCGCCGTGATCGAATCCGGCGCCAGCACGACGTAGCCGCGCGACGCAAGCTCGAGCCCGTACCGGCGGTTGTCTCGGCCGGACGGCAGCGCCACGTCCGCCTTTCCCTCGGGCGAAGTCGGGTGCAGCGCCAGCACGGCCGGAGTCGCGCCGAGGGCGGCACCGTGAGGGACGAGCAGGAACGCGGTGACCGTATCGCCGTCCGGCGTCCCGTAACGGATACGGAGCCGCCGGTGATCGTCCTCCGACGACTCCTCCAGCAGCTCGTAGCCGCCTTCCCCGGACGGGCCGACGTGCAGCCCTTCTGCGGGAGGAGCACCCAGAAGCCGCAGCCAATCGTCCGCGATCCGGCCGCGCTTCGCCTCCCAATCCTGCGCCGTGCCGACGCCGTCCAGCAGCTTCGGCAGCCGTTCCGCAGCCAATTCCGACAAAGCGTATGTCATTTCGATTGCCCTTCCTCCCATTGGTAACGCCACAGCTCGGAGCCGCAGCCGTAATAAACCGAGCCCCCGAGCACCGCAATGCCGCTCGTCGCTTCCTTCGGCAGCTCCGCGACGAGGCTAACGGTGAACGTATGCGGATCGATCGCGAACAGCGTCCGGCTGAGCAGGCCGAGCACGACGGGCTTGCCGCCGATCACCGTCGACAGCAGCCCGTGGCGGACGACTTTGCCCCACGCCGACAAGTCTTGACGGTGGAGCACGCGCCCCGAGTCCGGGTCGAACGCGAACAGCGTCGAATCCGACGTCAAGCCGTACACCCGGTCGTTCCCGTCCGCCGCCAGCAGCGAAATTTCGCGGGCGCCCGGAATCGGCGTCCACCGCTCCGCGACGCGGCGCCCCGCCCAGTCGAACCGGTACAGCGCCGCCTCGCCGGCGAGCGGCTCCGCGCCGCCCGGCGTCTCGATGCTCGTGCCGCCGATGACGTCCCCGCCGCTCAGGACGGCGAGCGCCAGCGTGCTTTGATGCGGCACGATCCGTTCGTGCCCGTATACCGTCACCGTTCGCGACGGGACGTGCAGCACGCCGAGCGCGCCCCCGACCGCGCCGTAGCCGGGAAAGCCGCCGTACAGCACGTGCTCGCCGTCGGGGTGGGGAACGGCGGCACGGGGACGGTGGATGCGATCGTCGGCGTAGACGAGCCGCGGATTGCGCTCCGCTCCGGGCTCGCCGCCGATCGGCCGGCGCGTATCGAGCACGTGTACCGTCCCCCCCGGATACGCGACGCCGACCAAATACGGCCCTTGCGCGGCGTAGGCGCAAATGTTCCCGCCCCCGCCGCGCTCGACGATGCGGCCGCCGAAATTGCGGAGACTCCCGGTAGGCGGCTCGTAGCGGTACAGGTGGAGCGGGTGGTTCGAGGTGCCGTACACGCCGCCGTCCGGCCCGGCCGCCAGCGGCGACAGGGCGGTGCCGCCGCCTTCGTAGGCGAGCCTCCACGCCGTCCGCGTCCCGTCCGGCTCCGCCACGACGAGCTGCTCGTCCGCCAGCTCGTAGCCGACGATGCTTCGGCCGCCGCTCAAGTCGCGGTGCAGCTTGCGGTAGCCGGCTCCCCGGTAGACGGACGGCGACACCTCCGCTTCGTCCACCGGCTCCGCCTTCCCGCCGCGTAGACGGAACCACCGCACACCGGACGACTCCGCCCCGCTCCCGAATTCGCCGTCCTCCGCCGGCAGCGAGCCGTACACGTCGCCGTCCTCGCCGGCGTGAACGTGTCCGCTGCCGCGAACGGCCGCCGCGCTGCCGCGAATCGTCTCGACCGCACCGTCGGACAGCCGGAACGCCGCGATGCCGGCCTTCGTCGTCCCGATGCCGGCATATGCCCAGCCGTCGGCTCCGATCGCGAGCGACATCGCGTATTTTTGCTCCGCGTCCAGCCGGCCCAATACGCGGCATTCGCCCGTACCCGGGTGAAGCCGGAGCAGCTTCGCCCCCGGGTACGTCGTCGCGTAGACGAAGCCTGCGGCGTCTTCGGCAAAGGCGAAACCTGCGCATTCCTCGCCGGGAGCGGGCGATAGCCGGTGCACGAACGTTTCGCGGAACGGATCGATGACGGCGAGCAGCGAGCCGGCGGCGGTGTAGAACAGCCCGTCGCCGCCGCTCATCGCGGCGTACGGATACTCCCTCTCGCCGTCCCGGAAGACGAGCTGCCGGCACGCGCCCGTTCCGGGATCCACGATCAGCGCATAGCCCCGCGCGACGAGGACGACCCGCTCCCGTCCCTCCCCGTCCCTGCACACCGCGGCCGATCTCGTTTCGTCCGCCTTAACCGGAATGCCGATGCAGTGAAAACGGTCCGCCGTCATTTCCAGATCGGATCTTTATAACCGCGTTCCTTGATCCCGTCGTTCATTTCCTTGATGAGCTGCGATCCGCCGCGCTTCAAATATTCCTGCACGAGCGCGTCCCAGTCGGACAACGGACGCTGGCCGAAAATCATTTTCGTCTGCTCGTTCATCATGAACGTGAGCAGCTCGGCGCCCTTCGTCGTCTCCGTCTCGGAAATGATTCCGTAGTTCGGCGGGTAATAATGCTTCATTTTACGGTTCAAGTCCATCAAATCTTTCGTCAGCTGGATCAGCTTCGGCTCGGTGTACGCTTTTTCGAACTCCGGATCGGTCCCGGTCGGCACCCAGCTCGTATTGTCCTGGAAGTAGGCGGCCGGCTCGAGCCCTTCCTGAGGCTTCTGGACGACGCGCTTGCCGTTCTCCATCTTGTAGCCGACTCCTTCTCCGCCGTAGAAGAAATCGAAGTCTTTATCCGCCGCGCTTTGCTGGGCCGAAGGATAAAACTTGCGCGAGAAGTCGTGCAACTCGAGCACCTTGCTCAGCTTGTCGGGATCTCCCGCAAGCTTCGCATTGAGCGCATTGAAACGCGCGAAGCCGGTGCCCGCGGTGAAGCCCTGCTGGCCGTCGGGCTGCTTGAACGGAGCCATGACCGCGAATTGCGCGCCCGGGTTCGCCTTCAGCAAGTTTTCCATGTACGGCTGCGACATGCCGCGCGGGGCGACGAGGAAGACGCCGGCTTTGCCGGAATAAAATTGGTTGTTCGTATCGGCCCAGTTCAGCACCGCGAAGTCGGGCGTGATCGCCTTCTCCTTGTTCAGCTCGGCGAAAAATTCGACGAGCTGCCGGCGGCCTTCCGACATGATGCCGGGAATGAAGTTGCCGTCCTTGTCTTTGTGGTACCACGTATTGTACTGCCAGTACGGCCCCATGGCGAAATCGGGATTGATGTTTTGCCCCATGGCCAAGCCGTACGTGTCCGCCTTCCCGTTCTTGTCCGGATCGTCCTTCGTGAACGCGATGGCGACCTTCTTCAGCTCCTCGTAGGACGTCGGCACCGGCAGGCCCAGGTTATCCAGCCAATCTTTGCGGATCATGAACGAGTTGCCTTCGATCGGCGCCCACGACGGGATGCCGTAAATTTTGCCGTTCACTTTGAACTGGTCCCATACTTCCTTCGGCACCGCCTTCAACGTCGCATATTTGTCGATGATCGATTGATCGATCGGCAAAAACGCCCCCTGCTTCGCCCATTTCTGGAACAGCGCCATATCGTTCGGGCGGAAGCCGATCATGTCCGGCATTTCGCCCCCGGCGACGACGGCCGTCAGCTTCTCCACGAAGTTTTCCTGCGGCACTTTCTCCACCTTGTAGTCGACGTTGAACTTCGCGTTCAGTGCTTGCTGTCCCGGCCCGTTCGCGGGAGCCGGATTGCCGAACACGTACGTAATGCCCGTAATCGCGTGCTTCTTGGCGCTGCCTGCGCCTGCTCCGCTTTTGGCGTCCCCCGACGGCTGTTCGCCGCTCTTGCCCCCCGTACCCGAGCTGCATGCCGCGAGAGCCATCGCCGTCGCCATCGACAATAACACGATTTTCTTTTTTCTCATGTCTGTACCCCTCACCTTTCGTCTGTTGGTCGAGCCTTCATCTTGCCGCCGTCGTCCGAAGCGACGGTGTTCCGGTGCCAAAACGCGATTATCCTTTGACCGAGCCGAGCATCACCCCCTTGGCGAAATGCTTTTGCAGAAACGGGGAGACGATCAAGATCGGAAGCGTCGCGAGCAAAATGGCGGCCATCTGGATCGTAACCGGCGGCGGCGGATTTTCCAGCACCAGCATCGCTTCTTGGCCGAGCGCGGCCGTCGGCTCGTTGACGATGACGATTTGTCTTAGAACGACTTGGATCGGCCATTTCGCCGGATCGCTCAAATACAAAATGCCGTTGAAGTACGTGTTCCAATGCCCCACCGCGTAAAACAGGCTGAACGCGGCCAAGGACGGCTTGGAGAGAGGCAGGATGATCGAAAAAAACGTTCGCAGCTCGTTCGCGCCGTCGATCAGGGCCGCCTCGTTCAGCTCGTTCGGTATGCTCAGGAAAAATTGCCGGATGACGATCAAGTTGAACGAGCTGATCGCCGTCGGGACGATGAGCGCCCACAGCGAGTTGATCAGCCCCGTCGCCTTGACGACCAGGTAGGTCGGAATCATGCCCGCCGTGAACAGGATCGTGAAGACGACCATCATCAAAATCGCCCGCTGCCCCAGTGCGTTGCGGGTAAGCGCATAAGCCATCGTCGACGTGAAGATCAGGTTGACGACGGTGCCGACGATCGTCACGTAGGCGGTCACGCCAAGCGAGCGGATGAAATTGCGGGACGACAAAATCGTATAGTAGGAATCGGTCGCCCACTCCCTCGGCCACAGGATCAGATCGCGCTCCAGGACGTCCTTCAGCGAGGAGAAGGAGACGGCGAAGATATGCAGGAACGGGAACAGCATCGATGCGGCGATCAGGGTCAGCAGGACGACGTTGGCGGCGTCGGCGGCTTTTTCGAATGTCGTGCGGTTGGTCATGGGATGTCACACCTCTTGTCTAATATAGGCCTTCTTCGCCGAATTTTTTGGCGGCGCGGTTCGCGAGGACGACCAGCACGAGACCGACCAGCCCTTTGAACATGCCGACCGCGGTGGCGAAGCTGACGTCGCCTTGCTGGATGCCCTTGAAGTAGACGTAGGTGTCGAGCACGTTGCCGGATTCCGTATTGAACGGATTGAGCATCAGGAAAATTTGCTCGAATCCCGTGTCCAGCACGTTGCCGAGCCGGAGAATGAACAGGATGACGATGACGCTCCGGATCGCCGGCAGCGTGACGTGCCACAGCTGGCGCCAACGGTTGGCCCCGTCGATGACGGCCGCCTCGTAGAGCGACGGATTGACGCCGGCGAGCGCCGCCAAGAAGATGATCGTGCCCCAGCCCGACTCCTTCCAGATCACCTGCAAAATGACGACAGGCTTGAACAGCGCCGGATCCGTCAGGAACGGAATCGGCTCCCACCCCAGCTTCCCGACCAAAAATGTGTTGATCAGCCCTTCGCCGCGCAAAAAGACGACGAAAATGCCGACGACGACGACCCAAGACAAAAAGTGCGGCAAATAAACCATCGACTGGACGATTCGCTTGAACGCTTCGTTTCTCGCTTCGTTCAGCATGATCGCGAGCACGATCGAAATCGGAAACGCCATAAATATTTGCAAAAACGAAAGCTGCAGCGTATTCCAAATGACTTTGACGACCTCGGCGTCCTCGAATATGCGGGCGAAGTTTTTGAGCCCGACCCAATCGTTCTTCCATATGCTTCCGTGAAACGGATTGAACTCCTGGAAGGCGATGACGAGCCCGCCCATCGGGATGTACCGGTACACGATGTAATACAGCACGCCGGGCAGCAGCAGCATATAGACGTACCGCTCCCGCCACATTCTTCGCTTCAGCTTGTCCCATCGTCCGGGCGGCGTCCCGATTCTCTCTGTCGCTATCGATTGCTCCATACGTTCCAAGTCCCCCATTATGTGTAATCCGGTTGATTATCTTACAGTCCTGTCGTATACCAGTATTTATTGGTTGATGGCAACGAGCGTTTAGGGCGAAAAGCCGCTCCCCGGCGGCCCTTCGCCCGCATTCGCATCGCTTGCGCCGCCGACGGACCGGCCGGCTTCTCGGCCGTTACGGTTTGCCCGGCTTCGGCTTCGGATCGACGACGACTTTCATCTCCGCCTTCATGCCGCCGAATGTCGCCGTAATCACCGTCGATCCCGGCTTGCGGGCGAGCAGACCTCCCGATTCGGCCGCCCCGGCTACGCTTTCGTTTTTCGAAGCGTACGCGACTCCGCTGCGCAAAGCGATCGCGCTTCCGTCGGAGAGCCGTCCGATCGCTTGCAGCGGGTAGCTGTCGCCGACCGCAAGACGCACGTTCCGCTCGGCAAACTCGATGCCCGTCAGCCGCGTCACGAGCTTCGGATCGCTATACCGCATCAGCTCGCTGCCGTACTTGAAATAAAAGTGGCCGAAATCGTCCATCGTCAGCTTCTCGACGTTGCCTTCCGCGATGATCGTCATTTGTTTCGTCGCCGCGTCCACGACGAACATTTTGCTCGTATACGTTTTGTCGGCTACATAGCCGAGGAAAATCGAGCCGTACACGTTGCCGTCCTTGCCGACCATCAGCCCCGGATTCGTATGCGCGTAGTCGGCCGCGGGGAATTTGTCGTCGCGGTAGACGATCCGATCCGCCGCGGGATCGTAAACGAACAGCACGCCGAGCGCCATGCCCCAAATGTTCCCGTCCGGCCCCCAGATAAGCGACGTTACCGCCTTTTTGCCCGGCGCGGGCACGAGCTCGCGCTCGACCGTCCCGGTCGCCGTGTCGTACACCGCGATTTTGCCGCCGCCTCCGCCCGCCGACATGTCGCCCGTTCCCATGTACAGCTTGCCGTCCTTGTACAGCAGCGAGTTGATCGAATGATCCGGAACGATGTTCCGGCGCACCGTGAACGTTTTGGCGGTCGCGTCATAGATCGACAGCGCGCCTCCGGTTTTCCCCGCAATCGGGTACGTGCCGATGTACAGCTTATTCGTCTCTTCGACTCCGACCATGCTCAGCGGGCGGTCCTGCTCGTCGCCGAGCTGGCCGAGGCGGAGCGGATTGTTCGGCGCGGACGGATCGGTGCGGTTCCACGGCTTCGACGGGTCGTATTCGAAAATCGTCGCCCTCGGGTAGACGCCGAAGTACATGTTTCCGTTCAGCGATCCGAACCCTTCCACCTGCCCGAGCGACGGCTTCCGTTCCGTCGTGCCGGTCAAGGGGTCGTACAGGCCGAGCCCGCCGCCGGATATGAAGCCCGAAGACAGCATTTTGCCGTCCGAGCTTTTCCCGATGTTGTACAGCTCGACGAATTGCGGCGGCAAATCGAGCTCCGGCGTGTCGAGCCGCCCGGTTTCCAGGTTGTAGTAAAACGCCCGGCCTCCGTTGCCCGCCAGTCCCGTCAAGGTGACCCCCGGGAAGTCGGGATCGTTCAATCGCACGTAGCCGAACGCTACGCCCGCTCCTTTGACGTCGACGCCGAGCGAGCCGTACGCGCCGGTCGCGACGTCGTATGCGTAGAGCGACCATTGCTGCCTGCCGTCCGGCATCGTCTCGTAAAACGTGTAGAACACCCGGTTATCCGGCGAGACGGGAGAAAATCCGCGGGCGTTGTAAGCCGTTTCGTTTTTGACCGGCCACGTCTGCGTCGCCGGGTCGTAGACGAACATGACCGGTCCCGGATCGGCCCGGACGAACAGCTTGCCCGCCGTGTAGCGCAGATCGTACACGCTCGTTTTCCCCGCGAATTCGGGTATCGTGAGCGGTGTCTTCGCGCCGGTCGTCAGGTCGTACCGGTACAGCTTGGCGACGTCGGCCCCTCCGACGTAGATCGCGTTGCGGTCCGGATCGTAGGCGAGGCTGCGGATGTGCTGCTCCTTGGACGACGTCTTGAACGACGCCAGCACCCGGGTTCGGTCAAGTGCGGGATCGTACTCGATGAGCGACTGGGAGTAGCCGGTGCCCCCGTACACTTTCCCGTCCGGTCCGGGCACGAGCGTCCAGATGACCGTATCGGAAGCGACCGGCTTGCCGATCGCGCGCACCGATTCGCGCTCGGGATCGTACTGGAACAACGTGCCGTTCGGCGTGCTGCCCGCGTACGCCTTGTTGTCGGAGGCGACCGTAATCGCCCACGCCGCCGTCGAATTGCCTCCGTCCGCGGCGACGAGCGGATATTCGCTCCGAATCTGTTTCGTCGCGACGTCCGTCACGACGAGCCGGGCCGGGTCGCCCTGCACGACCGTGTACATCACGTCGCGGCCGTCCTTGTCTTTCCCGTAGGCGCCCGTCATGATCGTCAGCGCCGTCGACTGCGGACCGAGGTTCGTAACCGTTCCCGGAAGGGGCGATACGGCCAACCGGGCATCGTCCGCATACAGGGTGCCCGCGCTCTCGTTCGGAAAATAAATCGCCACCCGCACCGTCGCTCCGTCCTTCGGCGCCGAGGCCGCCACCCGGAGATCGCTCCATTGACCGGCGGGGCCGCTCACGAGTCCGCTTACGACGGAGAGCGGCTTGCCCGCGGCGTCGTAAAATCGGAGATCGACCTTCCCTCCGCCGCCGCTTTCCGGGCGGACCTTCACGTTCAGCACGACGTTGTCGAACGGTGCGGCCGGCACGGGGTCGCTTATCGCGCCGAAGCTTTGCGTCGGCGAGTGATCCGTAATCCGGAGGCTTCGCTTTCCTTCCGCATAGACCGTCTCGGAAACGCTTACGCGATCGGCCGCTCCATCCGGTCCCCATCCGGGCACGCCGCCGTCGACCGTCCCGGCCTCGAAGCCGCCGTTGGACAAAACGCCGCCTGCCGCGGACGCGGCTTCCTCCGCCCCCGCCCGGACGGGTGCCGCGCTCGAACAGGCGACGGCCAGTGCAAGCGCAAACGCCCATGAAAAAACCCGGCTCTTCTTCCGCTTCATTCGTTGTCCCCTCCCCTGCTCCGATCTCCGCTCGGCTCGTACGGACAACGCTTTCATCGCGGGCCGGAGCCGGGAAATCCGGTAAGCATCCTGTAGGTTCAGTGTAACAAATAAAGCGCTGCCGGGCTTAACTGCCATTAGGCGTTAACGAGCGAACGGTTTAACTCTCCTTGCCGACTTTCGGCCTTGTCTTGCGGAACGACTCCGGCGTCAGGCCGACGTATTTTTTGAAAATGCGGCTGAAATGGGGCAAATGCTTGAAACCGACCCGGTAGCACACGTTGGTAACGGTTTCATTCGGCTCGATCATAAACAGGAGCTGAGCTTGATTGATCCGGCGCGTATACAGGTGGGTAAAGATCGTAACGCCGGTCACCTCCTTGAAAATGCGCGACAAATAATGCTTGTCCAAATGCAGCTCGCTCTCCAGCCCGTCCAAATGAATATCCTGCTCGTAATGGGCTTCGATATACGAGATGATTTTTTGCACGTTCTTCTCTTTTTCGGACAACGGCTTTCGCGGCTCCGCGAGCGATCGCTCGCATCGTTCGTAAATGAACAGGAGCAGATCGGCGAAGTGCAGGCAAAACCGGTTGTACGAAACCGGCGCTTTCACGGCGCCGAGCTCATGAAGCCGCTGCAGCATCGCTTCGACTTCGTCCCGCTCCGCTTCGTTCAGATTGATGACGTGGTTGCGCAGCCGGTCGAACGGGCCGAGCAGATCGATCGGCGCCGGCAGCGTCAGCAGCCCCTCCACGTAGCTCCGGTCGAAATGAATCGTCGTGCGGGTATAGGCGACCGCCGGGTCGATTTTGGGAAAATGCAGCGTCATGCCGTCCATGATGATCAAATCCCCGGGCGTCATGACGTACAGCCGGTCTCCGATCACGAACGTGCAGGAGCCTCCGTGAAAGTAATAAATTTCGCACTGCGGGTGCGAGTGGTACGTGGCGTAGGAGCTATGGACGGGGAGCGAGTACTTGTAACCGATCCGGATCGGCATCGGATTGTCGTATGGAAACAGCATGTCGGTTCCTTCCTTTCCCGGTGAATCGGCGATAGATCGCTTTCTACCACTATACCAAAAAGGCCGCGGCCTGTCGCTTCAAGCGACTTGCCGCAGCCCAAGCTCGTTTATCCGTCACAGTCAAACGCTTGCTTGCCGTCGATTGCGTCCTTCAACGTGCCAAAACCGTCGGCGCAAAAACGAATTCGACGACGGCGCAGCGCACGCTTCGCACGGTATCGTAGCGAATCGTATCGAACGGCCGGAATCCGCTGGGACTCACATAAGACCAGACGACCGGGGTCTCGTTCACCGCTGCGTTCAAGTCCAAGTGAAGCGGGCGGGGGACGATCGTCATGCCCGTACCCCCTTCCCGCCCCAGCGTGCACGTCAAGCCGGCGATCCGCGGCGCGTGCTCCCTCTGCGTCTGGAACAGCCAGGAGAGCCTATTCGGCGCGTTCATGACGATATGGTCGCGCACCACGATCGGCCTGCCCTTCTCGAGAATAAACTCTCTGCCGTAAGAAGCGATTCCCGCTTCTTCGGGGTAAGCGGAAGCCAGATTGAGCCGTATTCCGCCCTTCCCCCGACACTCGTCCCAGTACGCCGATTCCATTTCTTCCCCGTGGTACCGGTAAGACGGGATGGACATCGTATAGCCGACGTCGTCCTTCTGCCCTTTCCCGTTAACGAGAAGACAGGATCGGATTTCGGTTCGCAGGCTGTAGCCGCCGTCCGGAGTCACGAGGAAGGGCTCTCCTTTCGCCGCGATCATAAAGTGTCCGGCGTCGGGCCCCAAGCCGAGACGGTCGCACGCTCCCATGGCACGGCGGTAGGCGTTGTATCCCATGGACGGGCCGCACTTGACCGACAGGACCAAGTCCTGCTCCTCGTCGCGGTAATGGACGACGCCGCTATCTTCGTAATGGCGCATTTCCGCCGGCCGCTCCGGCTCGTCGAGAGGTGTTACCGTCTCGTCGTGAGTCAGAAGTCCCCACAGCGCATCCCCGTAATACGACATCTCTTCCGGCCTCGCATAAAACGCGTTCATCCGCTTGCCGCGCAGCAACCGCACGAGGTAGGCGGCGCGCCGATCCCGGTGGACGGAAGCGATCGTATTCAAAAAGGCGCTCCCCCCGACAAGATGCGTTTTGTCTCTGCCCCAGCCGACCAAGGTCCGGTCCGCTTCGCGAACGACGGCCGACACATAATCGACGATCCGAGGAAAAGCTTCGTCGCGGTAAATGTCCCGGCCCGTCAGCTTGAGCAGCGCATTCCGGTAAGGTACCGTCAGCTCCGTATACAAGGCGAGGCTGAAATGCGAGCTGGCGGGGATGACGCCGTCCTTCGGCATCGCCGCCAAGCTTCTGTCGATTCGCGGAATGACATAAGCGGCCCACAAGGAAGCTTCGGGAACGAGACCCAGCAGATGAATCGCCGCGCTCCCGAAGCCGAACAGCGAACGCCAGCCGTGATCCTGAAGCAGCGATCCTCCCCAATAGTCCCGGTAAAGCAGCGCCTTCTCGAAAAACCGCGTCCCTTGAAGAGCGAGCTTGTCGAGCATTCGGCTTCTCGTATCGTCGTCCAGAAGGTCGTACAGGGCGTGGTACGCGTGCGTGAGCCCCCACATGACGTACATCGCGCTCATATCCCCGTCATGTCCGTACCCGTCCGGCTTCGGGTTTCCCCAATGCTCGGCGAGAAGCGCGCGTTCGATAACCGTCGAAGCCGCGGCCAAAGCCGACTTGTCGTTCGTCAGCCGATAGTGGGCGACGAGAAGCGGGAGCGTCTCCGGCGTCCGATTGTTCGCATCGGACAGCCATTCGAAGGTTTCCAGCAAAGCTTCCTCGTATTCGCGGCCGCTGCCGGAGAGCCGGTTCCTCATGCTCCGCCAATACGCCGGATCGCGCCATTCGGCCGCCGGGCAGCGCTCGAACCAATCCGCCGGCACATCCGGCGTTTCGCCCAACCGGTCATCCGGGTCCGTCTCGAGAAGAGCGGACAGCCAGCGTATATTCCCGTCGTCGTTGTAGGGGCGCAGCTGCAGCCTGTGCGCTCCTTCCTCCCCGATATAAAAAGCCATCCTTCCTCGAAATCGCCTATGCGTCAAATCGTCGACCGACACGCGCTGAAAATACCACAGTCCGACCGGCCGATCGTCCACATGGACCCAGTAGCTCGGAAGAAGCGCCCTTGCGCCTTCCGTCGGATGAAAGTCCCACGGACCGGTTCGCTGTCCTCTGTTCTGGTAAGAGAACAAATTGACATATAATCGCTCCCAATCGAATCCGGTGGCATCGGCGATAATCGACAACTGGTAAAGCCCGGGGGCGGCCCGAAACGAAACGACGATATCCCCCTGCGTCGCGATCTCGTAGTCCAACTCCTCCATCGTGGAGGCGATCGCGTTTACGGCAACGGCGCCGGACAAGTCCGGTCGGTGCACAAAGGTCATGAGCTTCGTGTTCCTCCTCGGTAATCGAAATCGTGGCGAGACTCAAACCGGACGCGTAACCGGCCACGACAGCTCGACGCCTTCGCGCGTCAGCAGCTGCCGGAATTGGCCGAGATCGGATTTGCCGTTCCGCACCGCGCGCGGCGAGATCCCGCGTTCCAAGCTGTATGCGGCCAAGTAGCCGGCGGCTTCGCCGATGTTCCACTCGACCGGATGGAGCCGGTAGCAGCCGTTCGTAATGTGTGTAACGCCCAAGTTTTTGCAGGCCGGCAGCAGGTTGTTCATCCGGACCGGGATGAGCGAGCCGAGCGGAATTTGGAACGGCAGCGACGAGATGTCGATATAGTGCCGGTTGCTCGTGCTCGGATGCAGGTCGATCCGGTAGCAGCCGATGCCGACCGAGTCCTCGAACGTCTCCGCTTTGCCGTCGGGACGGCAGGCGGTCGCGACGTGCTGCTCGAGCACGGTGAATTCGGCCTTGATGCGGCGCGCTTCGCGAATGTACGGGTACATGGCGAGGCCGTCCTCGGTGCCGACGACGTCGGGGCGCAGGCGCAGTCCCGGATAGCCCTGTTTGCCGTCCGGACGCGGCGCTTCGGTCTGCAGCCAGTACAAGAGCGACAGGCTGAGCTGCTTGGCGCCCTCGAGATGCTTCGCGCGCTCCTCCGCGCTTACTTCGAACACGGGGCCGAGCCAGTAGTCGTTTTGCGGCCAGTTGACGAGCGTCACGTTGCTCGCGAACGTGCCCGGCGCGAAGTGCGACTTGTCGACGATTTGCCGGTAATGGAACAGCGAGTAGCGGTCCGTGCCCGGGAACAGCTCGTACTGCACCGTCTCGAGCGTATGCGGGCGGACGCCCGTCCAGCTGAGCAGCTTGTCCGGCCAGAAGTCGGCTTTGTACTGGCGCCAGAAATCGTACTGTGCCGGACGGTCGATCGTATGGTCCTCGCCCTCGATGTAATCCATGGCGAAGCAGTGGGTGAAGCCTTGCATGTCGAGCGGATCGGCGTCGCCCTCGAGCGCATGCGGCTCGCCCGTCTGCGCCTGCGACTCGGTGCCGGTCACGTACTCGACGCCCGCGAGCGGCAGCACGTCGCCGCACTCGGTCGCGTCGATGAAGTACGGCGCGGTGAGCGTGACGAGCGTACCGGTATCGCCGTTCTTGACGACGGCGGCGACGATGCGGTCGCCGTCCGTCTCCGCCGATACGATGGCGTGACGGGTCAGAATCGTCAGCAAGCCGCTGTGCACGTAAGGGGCGAGCATTTGGTTCAGCACGGCGAGCGCCGCGCGCGGCTCGTGGCAAATCCGGCTGACGCCGCCGCCGCCGGGATTGAGGCGCTCGTTGGCGCGCGCTTGCGGCGTCATCGGGAAATGGTCTCGGTAATAAGCGCGAACGCCGTTGCGGAATTGCCGGTAGCTGCGGGTACAGCCGAATTGCTCGATCCACGGATGCTCGTCGGGCGGAACCGCCTGACTCGTGAGCTGTCCGCCGATCCAATCGGTCTCCTCGGTCATGATGACGGAGCGGCCCATCCGGGCGGCGGCCAGCGCTGCGGCGACGCCTCCGGTACCCCCTCCGATAATGACGATATCCGCATGCAGATGACGGTTCATCGGTTCGACTCCTTTGCCGTTCCGTCTTTTAGGAGCTGTACTGCTGCATGACGACAAAGCGGCTGCCGTCGTACAAGAGCGTGTAGATGTCGGTTCCGAACGCTCGCTTCGCGGGAGCCGAGGAACGGCTGCCGAATTTCCATTCCGCCGGAAATCCGCCGATCGAATAACCGGAGGAAGCGTTCTGGATCAATTGAACCGTCACCTCGCATCCGCGGAACAACGTCGGCAGGTTCGAGAACTGGATGGACGTGACGTCGGTGTTGACGGATATAATGTGATACGTCGCGACGGACAAGTCCAGCTCGATCGTTGCGGACGTGCTCGAAACGTACTTGGTCGGCTTCGGCCCGACCGGAATTTGCGGAAACCCGTTGATCGGGGTCATCGTCGTGCCGGGCTTGACGAACGTGAAGTAAACGCCGTCGAAATATTCCACATATTTGGCGGGCAAGCTGGCCGAGGACATCCGGTTGTATCGCCCGACATCCGAAATTTTGTCCGGCTTGCCGCCGACGCCGGACGAAATGAGCTTGTTCGATTGCGTGTTCGTTCCGAAATCGGCGATCCATACGGCGTGCGGCATCTCCAGCCGGGTTTCGTAAAAGCAGTTGTTGGCCGCTCCCGTCACGCGGATGCCCGTCTCGTGAAACCCTTCCAAACTCTGGTTGAAAAACTTGTTATTGTTGTTGTAGCCGATATTGTTGCCGTTCACGAAAATATGGGTGGCGCCCGCCGCCGCCTGGCCGCCGAAGGAGCCGCCGTAGAAGCTGTTTTCGGTCACCCACCCCGTCGCCGTGCTCCGCAGCTCGATCCCCGTCTGGCAGTTCTCGATCCGGCCCAAGTAGAACGTATTGTAGGCGGAGCCTTTCGCTTGTCCGTTCACGGTGTCCGCCGTGAGCAGAATGCCGGTCGTAAACCCTTTGATGCGCCCGACCGTAAAACAGCCGTAATAGCTGTTGACGATCCGGAGCGCGACGCTTGCCTGCGCGTAATCGGGCACCCGCTTCAGGAACGATACGTTCAAGCGAAGCCTGACGTACTCCCCGTCCCCGAAATTGCTTCTCGTTGCCGGCATCAATTGCAGACACACGCCGTTATGGTCGGCGACGAGAACGGCTTCGTCCGAGTCCAGCGAGACGGTGTGGCCGATCGCGATCGTGGAGGTGGTTCTGTAATACCCGCGCGGGAAAAACAACGTTTGCCCGACTTGAAGCGCACCCGCCGCCGCGGCGATGGCCGCGGTATCGTCCGTTCCCAGTGCGCCGCCCGGCACATGGTCGCCTTTCGCTCCAAACCATTTCACATTCAATATCCCGTTCTCCACGATCCGGAAGAAACGGTCGCCCGAGGAGGAGACCAGCACGGTGCCGCCGTTGTCCGGAGTCGAAACGTCCGCCGGATCGAAGACGAAATATCCTTCCCGCTCCTCGTCGCGGACGAAGTAGACGGCGTCCGCGCCCGGATCCGTCATCGCCTTCAATTCCGCAATCGTGGTCACGATGATCGAATCGTCCGCCAGCAGCGTTCCTCCTCCGCCGTATACCGCTCCCGTCACGCCCGCGCCGTCCGCCCGCACGAGCCCGGCTGCGCCGCCATTAAGCGCGGCTCCCGCTACAACCGCCGCTCCCGCCGAAGCGAGAGCGGTCAACATTTTTCTGCGGCTTACCCGTTGATCCATATCGAATTCCTCCTATCGAAGTTATCCTTTCACCGCGCCGAGCGTCGCGCCTTCGATGATGGATCTTTGGAAGAACATGAACGCGACGACGGACGGAACCATGGCGATGACGACGCCGGCGAACAGCGTCACCCAATCCGCCGTATACTGCATCATCATGTTCGCCTGGTACATGTTGACGCCGATCGTATATTTGGCCTGGTCGCTCAAGTAAATAAACGGTCCGAGAAAATGGTTGTACAGCCCGAGAAACTTGAATATCGCCACGGTCACGATGCCCGGCATCGACAGCGGCATAATGACGCGGGCGAACACCTGCAACAAGGAAGCGCCGTCCATGAATGCGCTCTCTTCCAGCTCCTTGGGCAGCGACTGCATGAAGCCGCCCAGCAGCATCAGGAAGAAGACGCTCTCGCTGAGGACGTGGAGCAGGGTCAAGCCGGTCAAGCTGTTCGTCAAGTGCAGGCTCCGCATGACCACGTATTGCGGGATGAGCGCGTTGATCCCGGGAAGAAACAGCGAGAACATGATCGTCGCCCATATCAGCTTCCGGCCTTTGAACTCGAGCCGGGTCAGCACGAAAGCGTTCAACGTCGTGAGCAGCGTTCCGAGGGTAAGTCCCACCCCCACGTAGTACAGCGTATTGAGCATGGACGGGCCGATCTTGTACTTCACCCAGGCGTTGCGATAATTTTCCCATTGAAGCGCCTCGGGAAGCTTCCATACGTCCATGAAAAACTCCCGGTTCGTTTTCAACGATTCGTAGAACACCCAGATGACGGGAAACAAGATCGAGACGAGCCACAGCACAAGCAGCCCCCACCATAATCCGTCCACGACCGTGCGTCTTTCTTTCAATCCGTTCCCCTCCTAATACTCCACGCCCCGGTTCGGCATCAGTTTGTCCAGCAGCAGCTTGGCGCTTACGAGAATCGCGAAGAGGAACATGCCCACGGCCGACGCGTACCCGTAATTGTGGTAATCCGTGCCGAATGCAAGGTTGAACATGTACAGGGCGATCACATCCGTCGAGCCCGACGGTCCTCCGTTCGTCAGGATCAGAACCTGCTCCATTCCTTTCAGCGTACCGAGCATCAGGAAAAGCACGCCTACGCGAACGACCGGCATAATGAGCGGAACGGTGATCTTGACCATCCGCGTCGTATGGGTGGCCCCTTCCAGAATAGCGGTCTCGTACAGCGATTTCGGGATGGCGGACATCGCGTTGATGAAGATGACGATATAAAAGCCGACGCCTCCCCAAACCGCGGGCGGAATCAGCGCCCAAATCGCGGTTCGTTCGTCTCCGAGCCAGTAAAAATGGCCGATATTCAAGCCGACGGCTTCCAGCAACGCGTTCAATAAGCCGAATTGGCCGTCATAGACGAACGTCCATAATAAAGCGATTACGACCGTCGAGAGCACGTTCGGGAAAAAGAACAGCACCTTCAGCACGGACGAGCCCTTATAGCTTTTGTAAACGAGCACATACGCAAGCACCAGCGAGATGAGCACGACAAGCGGAGGAATCGTCACCATCAGCAGCACATTGTGACCGAGCGCCCTCCATACGTACTTGTCGCCAACCATCGCCACAAAATTGTCCAGCCCGACGAATCGGGGCTCCGACATCCCGTCCCATTCCAGCAGCGAGTAGTACACCGACAAAACGTTGGGGTAAAGAGTGAACAGCAGATAGCCCCCATAAGCCGGCCCCAGACTCAATGCGATAAACATCCATTTCTGCGCGGCGGCGCTCTTCGCCCAGCGCCGCACGGATCCGTCGGTTCTTTTTCGCGAAGGTATCGATGTCGGGTTCAATGTTGCGCTCCTTTCGCCTCTCTAGTTGAAGGGTACGGAAGACCGGGCCGAGCATTAAGGCTTCTTCTGGGCGTCGATCGCCTTCTGCAAAAGCGTTGCGGCTTCCGCCATCACCGGCAGCGGGTCCTGCTCGCCCAAGGCGATTTTCGGCAGCGCCTCGTTGATCGCCTTATCCGCTTGAGCGGCGGCCGGATCGGTCAACCTGACGTTTTTCGTATCCGTCACGCTTTTCACTCGGTTGGCTTTGACATACTCCATGACCGCGCGGGGAGCAGCCTGAACTTTGTCGGCGCGCGCCCGATCGTCCATGAAATCTTTGCGCACCGAACCGGCCCCGCCTTTCTCCGCCATCATCTGCTGCACGTCGAGATTTAGCAGCGAGAGAACGAATTCTTTGGCCCATTTTTTGTTCAAATCCGGTTTCGCCGCCCAAATGAAGTACGGCCCGGATACGCTCGTTCTCATATATTGCGGCTGGTCGGGCTTATCGTTCATCGGAACGACCATAAATCCCCAGCGGAAATCTTTGGGCACCGCGTCCTTCATCTCGTTCTGGACCCAATCGCCGGTCGGCACCATGGCCGCCTGCCCTTGCAGCAGCTGCATTTGCGCCTGCGTGTGCGTCAGTGCGGCCATTCCGTCGGGGAACGCTCCCTTCTTGCCGAGCTCGGCCAGACGCTGGAACGCGGTTCGGGCTTCCGGCGTCGACAAGTACGGGACCGTGAAGTTCCGGTAGGCGTCGTCGAACGACTTCGCATTCCCGTTCATTTCCGCCAGCTGGAACATGGGACCGGTCAAGAAAGCCGAAGCGATGTACCCCGGTACTTTCCCCGGAACCGTAATCGGGATGACGCCGTCGGCTCGAATCCGCTCGATCAGCTGGACGAATTCGCTCCACGTTTTCGGATTTTGATTCCACCCCTTCTTCTCGAAAAGGCTTTTGTCGAAAAAGAGTCCGAAGCCCGATGTCGTCACCGGCAGCGCATACATATCTTTGGCTACACTCTCGAATATGCCGTCCGCCACCGCTTCCCTCACCGTCTTCCCGCTATCGTACAGCTTGCGGTCCCACAGGTCCGATTGCGGCAGCAGCTTGCCCGATTGCACGAGCTGCAGCGACGTCGCGCCGGAAATGCCGGTGGAGAAAATGTCGAACATGTCGTTGTCGTCGTTCGCCGACGCCTTCGTCGTAATGATCGTCGAGATGGTCGGCGAATAGGTCGGTTCGAACGTCACGTTCGGAAACTTTTTCGAAAACGACTGCATCGCGTAATCGACCCACTCGCGGCCGTTGCCGTTTTCCCACACCGCGATTTTCAGCTTCACCTTCTCGTCCTTCGGAAGTCCGTTCTCCGGGTACGTTCCGCCCGCGGCAGGCGCTTGCCCCTGCTCCCCGGCTTCATTCGGCGCGCTGCCGGTTCCGCCGGAAGAGCACGCGGCAAGCAGCAAAGCGATCAGCAGCGGGACAAGAAGTCCGATCCGTTTGTTGCGATTTGGTCTCATGGTCTAGAGGACGCCCCTTTCGTGTCCGGGCCAAGATGTCAATCGGCCGGTATATAGTACAGCTCCGCATCGTCCAAGTACAGCTCATCCGTTGCGGCAAGCGCTTCCACATTCACGTCGTATTTCACCTTCGCGACGGGTACGCCTTTGATGTCCGCGGGAATGTCCCGAATCATTTGGATATCGGACCACGTGCCGGCGGTTTGCGCCACCGTTTTCACCTCCGGCGTTAACGAACCGATCTGCTTGCCCTCCGCGTCGAGCAGATAGGCGTACAGCCGAATCGCCCCGTTCGTTTTCAACCCGGCCGGCGTGTAGTAATAAATTTGGGCATGGAGCAAGCCCTTTTGCACGTCGATCGTTTGCGATACTTGCCCCCAATCGACCCCCTGGGCCAATACGCTCGCCTCTCCCGTATGAGCGGTCCCTTCGACGCGCTTGAAGCTTCCGGTATTGCGAACGGCGAACGTCCATGGAGGAGCCGCCTCATCGCCATCCTCGAACGAAGGGTTGGATGCGCCGGTCAGCTCGCCGGCCAACGCCTTCAACGTCATTTGCGCGTACGTACGGCTCAGCGGAGAATCGCCGCCCGAGGCGATCGCGGCGAGCTCGTCTCGGACCGGGCCGCCCTGCGGTTCGTTTTCCTTCGCGTAATCGACGACGTTCCAGAAATGGTACGGATTCCAGCCCGAGAAATTCAGATTGAAATACGATTTGGCGTTCAGCCAATGCTTCAGAACCGGATGTTTGGCGAATTCGTCCAGCAAGGCGGACTTTTTGTTCCCGTAAACCAGCTCGTTCACCCCTTGCCGGATCAACGCCTTCGCTTCGCTCCCGTTCGAAGGCGGCTCGCTCTTCCTCGGGTAGCTGTACGCGGACGCCTCGTAGTATTCGAAAGCTCGGTACAGCATGTGGGCTCGCGCCTTCTGGCTGTCGGTACCCGCCTTGGCGACGACCGTTTCGAGCAGCTGGCGGCTCTTCGTCACGTCCGCCTCGGTCACCTGCTTCATATAGTCCGCATAGGCAAAGACGAGGAACGTTTTGGATTTGTACGTATCGAACCATTCGTTTTTCGTGCCGCGCTCGAGCCAGAACTTCTCCCATAAATCGTAATACGCTTTCAAATAAGGGGCCGCTTCGCGACCGACCGCGCGCTCGTACCACTCCTGCAGCAGCTTGTCTACGTTTTGATACGGGTCCCACATCAGCTTCGCGGCGATCCACGGCTTCGGCCCTTCGCCCCAGTTCGGATAAAGCTCGATATAATGGGCGGTCACTCCGTTATCGGCTGCGAACCGCATATTATCGGCGATCAGATGCGGGTACACCCGCGGGACGAGGTAGGGCGTGCCGTAATAATAATCGTACAGGGCGACATTCGGGGACATTTTCCCCCAATTGCGAATTAATCGCCGGTCGTTCTCCCTGATCGCATCGTCGGTCCAGATCAGGCGATCCTTGGCAATGAACGGAATGACGCGATCGTTCACCGGAAACGAAGGCGGATCGGCCGATTCCGCGTATGCCAGCAATCCGAACCATTTATCCGGATATACCTTCAATACTTCTTCCGCGACCCGGTTGACCCAACGGAAGTAAATGTCCGAAAGATCCTGCGTACCCACCGAATTTTTCTTGTTCGGATACAGCGGATGGGACGGATCGGCTTCGCACGATCCTCCGCCGTCGTTCATCCCGAGCGAGAACGAAGTCGCTTCCGGGTGACTGCGGAAATAATCGAGAATGTATTGGACGGCTACGGCAATCGTCCCTTCTTCGGAGAAACAAGGCTGCCAGCCGGTCTTGACGTTGGGAGCGGGGATGTAGCGCACGCCGCCCTTCGTCGGATAAAACTCGGGATTCGACTCTCCATACTTCTCGGGCGGAAACAAGGCCCACAAATTGTGCCCCATCTCCACCCTCCCGTGGATTCGGTTCTTTCTCGCCCAAACGAGTTGGACATCCGGGCTGTTCAGGTTCTGGAACGGACTGAACAGGCGGGAAAACGCGACGGGCTCTTCCTTCACTTCCCGGCGCGGTACGGTAATATCGCGGAGCTTGGGCACGTCTTCGCCGTCCGGCCCCGGCATCAGCCATCGTACACCCACATACCGTTCCAAAAATTCGTAGACGCCGTACTCCGTTCCCCAAGGAGTCGGTCCGATAATCGTGATGTCTTGGGCATGCGGCCGAATCAGGAAGCCGTCTCCGTCCATGTTTTCGAGCTGTTTCGAAAGGAACGGCCGCTCCTTGGATTCGGCCGCCCCGATAAAGAGGCGGACTTGATGGCCCGGACGATTCGCCGACGCCTCTTGCTCCGTCGCGATCGGAAGCCGGGCACCGGTCGATTTCTCCACATATTGGACGAGCGTATCGGCCGCTTTGCGGGTTTGCGCATCGGCGTCCTCCGCCACGATCACGACGGCGTTCGCTTGCCCGTCGCGAACGATCGCGAGGCCGCCGCCCCGCGCCTGCTGCAGCGAATCGGCGGTTTCTGCCGCCGCTCCGTCCGCATAAGACCGGCCTTCCAATGCCGGGATGAAGACGAGTAATGCCAGCAGCAGCGCCAACAGCCCTCTTGCGCCCTTCGGAAACCTCATTGAATTCCCTCCAATAAAGTCAATTTCGCTTGCCGGCGTTCCGGTTATGCCGTCCTCGTCCCCCTCCTTTCCGGCTTCGATCGTTTCCCGGCAAGTGCCCCCATCCTAGCACGGCCGCTTCCTTGCGCCTATCGCCATTTTTTTTCGAATAGGCAAAAACCGGAATCGCTTCCGGTTTTCGAATTCGTCTCTTTTTTTACGGGTAGCCTTTTTCCGCAATCAGTCCCGACTCGCGTCCTTGCGGTACTGTCCGGGCGTAATGCCGGTCTGCTTTTTGAACACGCGAATGAACGTCAACGAGTTGGCGTATCCGACCGAGGCGGCGATGTCTTGAACCGCTTCGTCGGTTTCGGCGAGCAGCCGTTTCGCATGCTCCATTCGCACTTCGGTGACGTATTCGACGAACCGGACCCCGAACGATTCTTTGAAGAGCCGGCTCAAATATCCTCCGCTCAATCCGAACTGCTCGCCTACGTAACCGAGCGAAAAGTTCGGATCGGCATAGTTGTCGTCGATCATCCGCTTCATGCTTTGAATCAGCGCGCCGGTGGACTGGCTCTCCCGCAGCTCCTGCATCGACCGGAACGCTTCGCGCAATATCGTGCGGAATTCGCCGATCAAGTCGTCCGCCGTCTCGTGCCGCTGAAGCGACTCCTGCAGCCGCGGCCGAATGCCCGAATCCCACAATTCGGCAAACGGACCGGACATTTCGTCCGCTTCTTTGTTCAAATGATAGAGGAGAACGTTCATCACATTGATTAAATCTTCGCGCGCGAACAGCCGTCTGCGCAGCGTCCGGTGAAGCTCGTCCAGACCGGCCTCCCAATCGGGTTCCCCCGAGCGGAACGATTGACACAACGCCCGAATGTCACGCAAATGCCGGAACAAATCTTCTTTGGAACGACCTGCGAAATCCTCTTGGTCGATGATCCGGTTTCCGCCCAGCGAAGGCTTGTACTGAAGAGCGGTCCAAGCGGCGCGATACGAGCCGGGGACCCGTTTCAAGTCCGGCGCATGGCAGCCAAGCCCGATCGTTACGGTAAAATCGAGATTGTGCTCGACCCAATGGCGCAAATTCTCGCACATCGACAAGACGTCCCGCTCCTCCGCCGACGAATCCCGAAAGGCGAACAGTACCGCCAGCTGCTGGCTGCCCGACCATTCGGACCACACTTGAAGCGGCTTGTTCTCGGCCAATTCCCGGATCACCATGACCAGGACGTTCTTGAGCAGATGCTGATCCCGATTGTACTGGCGCACGAATTCCGCAAAATGGTCGATTTCGACGATCGCCATAAGCGCGCCTTGGGCCGGCAGCGCGAAGCCGAATCGTTCCGCATCGCGCGCGGCCGTCTCCGCCTCCTCGTCCGAGTCCGCCTCCAACAGCCGGAGAAAAACGTGCCTTTTCCGGTAAACGACGTTTTCCTTATTTTGCTCCTGCAGCATAACCGATTCGCCGAATAACCGCTCGATGGTCGATTCGATGAGGCGGAAATCGTCCTTATCCTTCTCGGATTCGGCGGTCGGGGCTTCGTTCCGGATCTCCGCGATCCGCTTCAAAATCGTCTGGACGGGTCGGTAATTTTGTCTCGTCACGTATAAAAGCCATACGATGCCTGCGGCAATAACGACAAAGCCGAAGCCGATCCATACGTAGAACAGCGACGAAACCAAATTCAACAGCGGGGCGCCTTTCGGTTCGTTTTGGACGGACCATCCCGTATAGGCGGATGTCGCGGTTCCCGGCCCGCGCTTCAGCTTGGCCTCCTTCTCTTGCCCGGACGGTCGGTCGCTCGTCCCTACGATCGGGCGGCCTTCCGCATCGAACAGATGAACGGCGGACACCCCGGGATCGTACATGCTCAGCATCAGCTCGCGCAAATATTGCGCCTTCACGTTCACGACGAGCAGGCTGTTATATTTCAAATCGGCGATTTTCGCCAGACTGACGACCCATTTGCCGTCCGGCCGCCCTTCGCCTTCCCCCGCGGGAACGATTCTAGCCGTCCAACGGTAAGGCTCGGGACTGCTGATCCGATTGCCGATAAACGTCCGGTCGGCGAACTGGCCGAAATCGGCGAGGGTGGACGGCGTGAGCACCTTTTGGTCCGTCGCCCGAAACAAGTACACGGATTCGATTCCCGGATTGTTCGCCAGCAGCTCCTTGAGCGCCACAGCCGCTTGAATGTCCGCATATTCGCGGGCTTCGGCGGCCGCATCGCGAAAAAACATGCTCAGCTTCTCGTTGTTCAACAGCTCGTACTGCATGCTGGCGTCAAAGCCGCCAAGCGTATGGTCGAGCAGCTTCATCATATTGCGGGACAGCTCCTCGCTCGCCTTCTGCGAAGACTTTTTGGTCAATTCGTTAATGGACAGATAGGCGATCAGCAGCAGGCTGAGCGTGATGACGAAAAAGGCCGGCATATAGGAAAGCAGCAGCTTGTAAAACCAGTTTTTGCGCATTCGCGATCGCCTCCGGACTGGCAGCGTGGAAGTTCCAGTTCCTCCCTATTATCTTTGGATTTATTTCCATAGGCAAGTGTATTATCATAGGGGGAGATTGGGGATTTCCTATGTGTTGCCGCGGAGGTGAAGCGCTTGCAAGCGAAACGTCTCTCCATTGGGGTCGGCGCGCTCGTTATGGCCGCTGCCTTGATCATGCTGATCTTCTCGGACCGGCTGTCGTCGAACGCGAAGCGGAGCGAGACGGAAACGGATTCGGAACGGCCGGAGCTCACCTGGTTTACGTACAACCCGGCCGGCACGCCTCTTCCGCCCCCGGAAACCGATGTGGTCCGCAAAGCGATCGAAGCGAAATTCCGGGTCAGGCTCAATCTGATCGCCTGGCCGCCCGGAAGGGACTATCAAACCCAATATGTCGGCTTGCTGATGGCGAACAATGCTCCCGACTTCGGCATCGACCTGAGTCCCGACGGAGGCTCGAGCCTCATATTGGAAGGCGTATACGCCGATCTCACTCCTTTCGTATCGCCCGCGACGATGCCGAATTACTTCAAATATTGGATGACGGAACAAGAGCTGCGGCAGTACCAGATTCACAACCGGTTCGTCCGGGCTCCCGTTCCTTACGACCGGAACGTGTACCGAAGCTATTATATTCGCAAAGACTGGCTGGACCGGCTCGGCCTCCCCGTTCCCGAAAGCTACGAGCAATACGTCGAGACGCTGCGCGCCTTTACGTTCCGCGATCCGGACGGCAACGGCAGGCAGGACACGTACGGCTTTACGACGTCCGGCAACGGCAGGCAGCTTTCGGACGAATGGCCGGAGTTTGTCAAGAACGGGCTTCTTTATCCGGCTTATATGGAAAACAACCGGTTGATCGATATGAAATCGGATCCGCGGGTAGGCCTCGTCGTCGACGATATTTTACGCGTCATGAAGGAGGGCTTGGCCGATCCCGATTGGTTTCTGAATCAGGATAACGAGCATATCGAGAAAGCGGTCCGAGGAAAGGCCGGCATCGTGATGGGCACTACCCGCCGGTTTGCATTCGACTCGAACCCGTCGAGTGTTCAAGCCAGAGGCAAGGAAGCGGATTCCTCCGCCAATTGGATTCCGTTCAATCCGTTCGGCGCGAACCGGCCGCTCGGTACGTTCACGGAAGCGGGTCTCCCCTTCATGTTCCCGAAGGCGGCGGCGGACAGGCATCCGGAGAACGTGAAAAAAACGATCGAAATTCTCGATTGGCTTTGCGGCGAAGAAGGATTTTTGTTGACCCATTACGGATTGGAGGGCAAGCATTATACCCGAAGCGGGAATATCGTCACGCTGCTGCCCTCCTCGAACGCGATGACCGAGAGAGACGCTTGGAGCGGATGGAGCTTCTTCACCCCCGACTCCCCGTCCCAGCTCGGCCTGACCGTAATCGATCCGCGAATGACCGATCACGACAAGGCGATCGATGACTTTTTGGCGCGTCTTCCGGTCAAGGAAAAGCTGGGAACGTTTCTGATCCCGCCGCAAGAAATCGATGTAGCGATCTTTCGAGCCAAATTGGATGAAATGCACATCAAGATGCTGTACTCCGACAAATCGGGCGCCCGCTGGCCCGAATACCGCGAGGAAGCGTTGGCCGATTATTATGGAGACTGGATCTTGCAGTATTACGAAAACCAAGTCCGTACCGCACGGGGGACGAAGTAGACGGCTTGCTCCCGGCCACATGAAAACGAAAGGGCTTCTTCCGCAGCAAGGAGGCAAGTTTGCCGCCAGGCGGGAAAAGCCCTTATCCGTTCCGCGCTCGACCGTTACGTCACGTTCCCCCCGTTGCCGATGACGGGCGGCCGCCACGCGGACCCGGCTTCTTCGCTGCGGGTGCCGTTCTTCGTGCAGTCGGCCGGCGGTCCGATGAACACCGTCTCGGTAATCGGCGCGAGCGTCCGCTTCACCATCGCCTCGTCGAGGCAGTAAGTGTGGGCCCATATGTCGGCCGGCGTCAGCCGAAGCAGGTCCGAGCCGCCGATAAATTCCGGAACCGGCGCATCGAAGATCGCAAGCAAATGCGTACGATCGGCCGTCGCCACCTCGTAATGCCACCACCCTTGCGGTGCGTTCGCCACTTGGCCCGGACGGATCGGGTAATGGTTCAGCCGCTTCGTGAACGGGTTGAGCACCGAGACGACGGCCGCCCCTTCGATGCAATAGACGAGCTCCGACGCGTTTTGGTGATAGTGCGGCTCGACCACGTTGCCCTTGCTCAAAAAAATGTCCAGCAGCGATACGTTGCCGAGCGTGTTCAGCTGGTTGACGGAAAGCATGTCGATATAATTTTGCGCATCCTTCGTGAAGAACCGGTTGTCCCGCAGATCGTACGTAAACGTCGCGGACGGAGAAGTATAGTCCATGTATGACACTGCCATGCCGAAATCGTATCCCTTCCTTGGTCGTTGGGCGATTCGCCTATGGAGTATCGTATGTAGGCGCCCATGAGCCAGTGCGCCCAAATTCCGCTTCGGCCGGAGCACCCGAGCCGCCGCTTCTTCACGCCTTCGCGATCCGGCATCCGCATCCGAAGGCGGATACATGGTATAATGGACGCAATGACATTGGATGAAGGAAAGGGAAAGGTGGGGACAACGATGGGACAACCGTTTATCATCGAGCCCGGCTCGTACGTCGCGTTCGAATCCGAGGCGGAGCTGATCGACAAGTGCAAGGAGTGGGGGCTGCTGTCGGACAAGGCGTCCAAGTCGAAGACGTTTCTGTACAAGGGCTTCGGGCAAAAAACGACGTGCGCGATCGTCGGGTACGTCGACCGAACGACGGCCGTCATCGAGTTCGAAGATAGCCGGCGCCATTGCATTCACCCTTCGTACCTGAAGGAAATGCAGGCGTCGACGTTCGGGCAGCGGGCTTCCGCTGTGGCCGAAGAATCGGCGGAAGGAGCGGCGGAGGCCGCTTCCGACGTCCCGGCCGCGGCGCCGGAGCCGGAGCGCGCGGAGCCCGAATCGCCGCGGGACGAGCAGCCGGACGAGGCGGAGGCCGGCGTCGGGAGCGCCGGCGAGGATCGGCCCGAGCCTGCCGCTGCGCCGAAGACGGAAGCGAAGAAGGGAAAGGCGGCCAAGCTTCAGCTGCCGGAGGACAAGGTCGGCATGGTCGCGACCGTCAAGGAATTTACGACCGTACCGAACCCGTTCTCCGACAGCGACGACGAAGTCGTCATCTACGAGCCGGTGTCCGTCCGGGAGCCCGAAATCGAACTCGGCACCGCCTGGTCGAGCTACAGCGCCACGCTGAAAAAGGCCGGGCTGGCCGTCGGGGATACGATCGCCTTCGAAGCGAAAGTGATCGCCAAAAAGCTGACGAAGCATCCCGTCCCGTACAAAATCAACAACCCTTCAAAAATTCAAAAGCAATAAAGATGCCGAAAAAGCCGGATCTCGCCAGCATCGCTGGCTGAAGACCCGGCTTTTTCCCGTTCCGTTCCCGGCTCAGTCTTCCCCGCCGGCCGGCTCGGCTACCGCGTTGTATTTCGAAGAAACGTAAGTAACGGCTTTCGGCTCCGTGACGACGGTTGCGGCCATGTCGCCCGGCTTCGGATCGGTCAGCGTATAGCGGATGACGGCGCGGCCGTCCGGCTCGAACCGGATGCTCTCGATGGCGATGCCGTAGCCGGCGCTCGGCTTCTGCCCGCGGGACAGCGTCACCTTGTTGACTTCGTCGTTCACCTTCTCGACGGCGACGGCGATTTCCTCCGCCGTCTCCGGCTTCCGCGTATGGTCGGCGACGAGACGCATCGCCTTGTGTACCCAGACGGCGGCTTCCCCGCGCGTGAGCCCGCTCTTCGGACGGAAGTTGCCGTCCTTGTCCAGCTCCTCGATTTTATATAGCAGGAGACGCTGCAGCGCTCCTTGCAGGCCCGGCTCGATCTGATTTTCGTCCTGGATCTGGATGAACATTTTGACCATCGGGAGGTCGGCTTTCTTCTCCATCGCGCGGACGAGCAGATCGCCGAACCGCTCGCGGGTGACGGCGGCGTTCGGGTCTACGTTTCTCGGAATGTCGAGCCCGTTATAGTGGGCGATAATGAACGCCTCGGCGTACCACGCATCGTCCCGGACGTTGTCGTACAGCTCCGACGCGACGGGTGCCTTGATGAAGCGAATCGCATCCAGATTGAAGTCGAACGCCTTGACGATCATCTGTACGGTTTGCGCGTAGCTGATTTGCGACTTCGGCGCGAAACGATCGCCGTCCATTCCGCTCACGATGCCTCGCTCCTTCAATGCATGTACCGCCGCGGACTGGCCGGGGTCGACGTCCGTAAAGGCGTGCGCCGTACCGAAAGCCAAGCCGCTGAACAAAACCGCCGTCATGGTCGCTGCCGCAATTTTTTTCATAAGGCTTCTCTCCTACGTTGTCGATTACTCCTTGGCGGAGTTATTCTTCTAACGCCCCGGACGTCCGGAATGTTGCAGCCGGACGGTTAATCTTGCCGCCTTAGGAAATGTTTCGGCATTACGCCGCAGCCGGATATATCCGGGACGGCCCGTAGAAGCTTATCGGCCGCCGTCCGGCCCGGATGCGTACAACCGCTTCAGCAGGGCCGCGGTTTCGCCGCGAAACGGCGCTTCCTCCTCCGCCGGTGCGAACACGTAATCGTTGGTGTGCACGAGCGCCCCGCCCGCCTCGTCGAACAGCCGGAGCCGGACGTGAAGCCGGCTGCCGGGGACGAGACGGACGCGAGGCAGCGTCCGGACGTAGACGGACTCCCCGTCCCCGCAGACGACCCGCCCCTCGATCGTTTCCGTCTCGCCGGTATGCAGATGGACGAGCTCCGCTTCGTATCGGCCCTCGAATCGGCCGCCGCCGTTGCGGCTCACCCACAGCTCCGGCTTCACGGCCCGCGCGACGCAGTGCTCGTAGCGGAGTGAGGCGACGGTCGGGCGAAACGCGCTGGCGAGGAACGACCATCCGAGCTTGGGCCGGCCGTAATAATCGAGGAGCGCGTTTCCCGCGAGCCCCGGCCAAGGCTCGTTGACGCCCCACCAGACGACGCCCGCGACCCGCCGCTGCCGGCGGCGCAGCTCCTCGATCAGAAAGCGGCAGCCTTCGCCCTGCATCCACTGGTTCGCGAATACGAGCTCTTCCAGCCGATTCATCGGACCGAACAGCTTCTCGGTCGACGGAATGTCGAGCCATAGATCGTCGTGACCGTCCCAGACGCTGCCGAAGGCATGATGCAGGCGCCACATCGGGTCGCTCTTCTCCGGCAAGCCTCCCAGCGGCTCGTCCGCCCCGAGCCCGAGCACGTCGCGGATCGTGTCCGCATTGGCGATTGACGAGACGCTCGCCTCGGAGTACAGCTGCTTGTCGGCGCTCCGCCAAAATGCGTACAAGCTTTCATAATCGCGGTACCGATGATCCCCGATGCGCGGATTCCAATTCCATATGCCGTGAACTTCGCCTTCTCCCTCCAGCGCCGAGGTAATCTGGTAAGGCCGCGTCCCGTCCAAGCCCGCGCATACGGAATCGAGCAGCGCCAGCGCCGGCTCGGCGTACGTGTCGGCGCCCGCCAGCCATTCGCGGTCGCCCTCGCCGATGCCGAACATGTCCCGCACGGCGGGCCTCGCCGCCTCCATCGCGTCCGTCCCGGAATCGACGGCGTCCCAATAATGGTAATGCTCGTTCCCTCCGGACCAGACGACGACGGACGGATGGTGCCTCAGCGCCCGTACGATCGCCGACGCTTCCTGCTCCAGCACGCGGTAAAACGTTTCCGACCGGGCCAGCTTCTGGCATGCCAGCGGAAATTCCTGCATGACCATGAGCCCCAGCTCGTCGGCGATGTCGTAGAACGCGTCTTTTTCCTTCAGCCCGCCTCCCCAGACGCGCACGAAATTGACGCCGGCGTCGCGGAACCGCTGCAGAAACGTCCGGTACCGTTCGGCCGTCACCTCGGCCGGACAAGCGTCCGCCGGCACCCAGTTGACCCCGTTCAGAAACAGCTCCTCCCCGTTGATCCGCAGACGAAGCGGCGTATCCTCCTGCCCTTGGCCTTCGCAAGGAACGCGCTCGACCGTGCGAAGCCCGATGCGCTGCCGGAACGGCTCCGTCCGTCTGCCGGGTACGTCGAGCTCCAGCTGCAGCTCGACGAGATGCGGCTCGCCGCGTCCGTTCGGCCACCACCATCTCGGCGACGGAACGGCAATCGGCATCGCCAGCCGATCGCTCGCCACGATCGGGAAGGAGCGCGCCGCTCCGCCGATCCGCACCGTTACGGTGCCCGACTCGATCCTCTCGCTCCATTCGGCATGGACGACAATGTCGGCCCGCTGCCGGTTGGCCCGCTTCACGGCCGTGTAAGCGGATGCAACCCGCAGCTTGGGGCGGACGACGACGTGCGCGTCGTCCCATATCCCGGCGGACGTCAGCCTCGGCGCGAAATCCCAGCCGTCGCCGAAGCCGTAACGCGCCTTCAGCGTTTCGTAGGGTTCCGCTCCTTTGACGAACGGATGAATGACGACGACAAGCTCCCGTTCCTCTCCCGGCGAGGCCGCCCGTTCGTCGAGGGGAACCTCGATCGGACTGAACATCCCTTCGTGGTCGAGCACGCGCTTGCCGTCCAAATAAACGGTGCAGCGGTAATCCACGCCCTTCAGCACGAAGACCGCTTCCCGGTCTTCTCCCGCCCGGGGCGAATCGAATCGGGCCCGGTACAGCCAGTATCGGTCGTTCATCCAGTCGGTTTCGCGGATCCGGTCTCGCACGTACAGCCGCTCGACCGGAATCCCGAACGCCGACGTATGCACGTTGGAAGGAACGGACGTTTCCCTCCAATCGAGCGAAGCCCATTGTTCCGGCTTCGGCATTTCGCCGGCCGGGCCGTGGGCCAGCTCCCATCGGCACCGTATGTCGGCTGCGTTCGTTCCGTTCATAACGATCGATCCCCGCTTTCGAATAATGTTGTTTCCAAATCATTCTTCGAACGGGCGTTTTTTCCTCCTTGGCGGCAATTGCTTTTTCTTGTGACCTTCCAGCAGGAAAAGGGGGCCGGATTGCGGCCCCCCCAACGGTACATCGGGCGGAATTAAAAGTGTCTTCGCAGCCGACCCGCTTAGCGGTCCGGAACGGAGTCGCCCGCGAACAGGAACGCTTCCAGCGCCTCGGCCAGCTCCTCGTGAAACTGCCGGTCCGGATGATTGATGCCGTTCGACAACCGGGTGTGAATGTCTACGCCTTCCGCCTCCATCCGCTCCCACATGGCGTACACGTCGAGAAGAGGCAAGCCGTCGCTCGCGGCGAACGACCGCAGCGCTTCGACATAGCGGAGCAGATGCCCTTCCTCGTATACCTTGAGGAAGGTTGGAACATGGCGCCGATGCTCCTCCGAGATGAAGGCGTTGTCCCGTTTCATCATCATGCTCGGCGTCATGAGCAGAAGCTCGGCGTCCGTTTCGTTCCGGATGAGCCGAACGAGGTCGCGAATCGCCGCGATATAGGGCTTGACCCCTTCCTCGCCGCCATGGGCGTCGTTCAAGCCGAATTTGATCGTAACGAGGTCGGGCTTATAGCAGATGACGTCATGGGCCCAGCGTTCCCGGGAGCGATGGGCGGTATCGCCGGATACGCCGGAGTTGATGACGTTCAATACGCTGTTCGGATACCGCTTCGCTATCCGTTTCCGCAGCAGCTGGTGGTACACCCGCTCATGCTCGAGTACCTCCCCCTCCATAATGCCGTGAGTGACGCTGTCGCCGATCGCCACATAGAGAGCCGGACGGGCGGCGGGGTTATCCGCTTTTTCTCGAAGCCTGTCTCGCCATCTTCGAAAGTCGTGCATCGTAAGTTCCTCCCCGAATATCGATAACTGTCCTCATTCCTTTATCAGAATAACGCATCCCGGCGAAAAAGTCGTTGCACGACGTTGGCATGTCCGTCGGCCGATCGGACTCTTGCATCGCCGTATGTGCCTCCGGCGTCGGCTAAGTCTTCAAGCTTTACCGGCAAGCCGATCGCTCAAGACGAAAAACCGCCCGGCACGGCCGGATGGAACGGGCCGTATCAGACGGTTTCTCGATGGACTTATCGGATTGCCTTCAACAAATTGGCTATCGCTTGAACGGCTTCCGCCCGGCTTGCCGGAGCCTTCGCCGCGAACGCGCCGTTTCCGGTGCCGCTCATCAGCCCCGCTTCGGCGGCGGCGTATACGGATTCCCGCGCCCATTCGGAAATGTCCGCTTCGTCCGCGTAACGGACGGTCGTCGGCGCCGACGCGGATTTGCCGCCGGAAAGCGCAAAAGCCCGAATCATCAGCGAGGCCATCTCTTCGCGGGAGATCGTCTCGTTCGGCGCGAACGTCCCGGCCGAACGGCCTTCGATCAGCTTCGCTTCGTTCGCCGCCGCTACGACGGCCGCATACCAATCGGATTCGGCCACGTCGGAGAAGGCGGAGCCCGCGGAGCGGGATGCCGGCAAGCCGAGAGCCCGGACGACCAGACCCGCGAATTCGGCGCGCGTCACGCTGCGGCCCGGTTCGAACGCATCGTCGGTTACGCCCTGGACCACATGTTTCGCCGCCAACGTTTTGATGCCGTCGTATGCCCAGTGAGACGGACCCACGTCGACAAACGTCTTGTCGGTTTCGAATACGCCGTACGTGCTGAAATGGTCCAGCTTGACGCGGACGACGCCCTTCTCGGCTTGGACCTCACCGCCGACGTACCGCCATGTCTTCGCGCTTTCGTCGTAGCGGTACACGCCCAGCCAATTCTCGTTAACGGTCCCTTTCCGGTAAGGGAGCTCCACCGTTACCGGCTCGCGGAACGTTCCCGGCCGAACCGGCTCATCGCCGATTTTGACGGTCAGCTCGAACAGGTCGCCGGCACGCTTGACGGCCAGACCGTTCTCCTCGAGCGGCTCGACGGCTTTCGCTTTGTCTCCGGACAGCGGGCGGGCCGCAATCGCGATCGACTCATCCTTGTCCGCACCCGCAAGCTCGACCAGCTGCTTCAGCACGCCGGACGGCATTTCGACGGTCGCGTCGCCGAACACGAGCTCCAGTCCGCCGTTCTCGATGCTTTTCATATCCGCCGCGGACAGAACCGCTTCCCGCACGCCTTCGGCCAGTTTCAACGAAACGGTGCCGTCGCGAACGTCGGCCAGCTGCTCCTTGCTCACGACTTGCCGATCCCGATCCGGCTCAGCCGGCGCTCCTCCCCCTCCCGGACCGGTCGGACTCGTCGGGCTTGTCGGACTTGTCGGGCTCGTCGATCCCCCGTTATCGCTGCCGGAATCGCTTCCGCCGTCCGTGTTCACGGGAGGCGTATACTTGTTCGGATACGTGCCTTTCACGAAGTAGTACGTGTCTTCATACACTTTCCGGTCGTTGTCGACCGTGCTCTTGTAAGCGAGCTGGAACGTATCGGTCGCCCAATACCAGGCCAACGCGGATTGGTTCATATAGCCGGCCGTTACGCCCTGATCCAAATAATCGTAATATTTTTTGCGCAGCGCCGGGTCCTTGAAGATGTTATGGTGCACTTCCATCTCGACGCCCAATCCGAACCGCTTCGCTAAGTTGGCCGCGTCCGTCGGTCTCGTTTGCGGGCTCGTATAGAAGGCGTAGTTCGGCTGCATGTACGCATAGTCGAAGCCTAGCTCCTTCCAGCGGAAAAAACCGGCCGCTTGGTAAAACGGGATCCAATGTATTTTTTTCCCTTGCGCATGAACGTAAGCGGTCGCTTGCTTCACCAGCTCTTCCTCCCGGTTGCTCGCATAATTGTGAACCGCCTCGTCGTACCAGTAGAAGCCTTCCAGGCTGAGATTGCCGAACCGGGCTTCGTTCCATTTTTGCATAATCGTATCGATGTACCATTTCACCGCGGCGACCCGGTTCGCCAACGCTGCATCGTCCCCGACCTGACGATGGTCGAAATTGAGCGCCTTCCCGTTCACCGTTCCGAAGTCGGTTTGCTGCGGAAGCGCCTTCGGGATGGAAATGTACACTTTGTACTTGTAATCCGGCTGATTCAGCTTTTTCTTCACGTCTCCGACCGCCTTGTCCAAGGCGGCGATCTGGACGTTCGGCTGGAACAGCAGATCCGCGTATTCCTGCCAGTCCGCTTTGTTGGAGGCGTACACGGCGGAAGTGACCGCGCTCGAGCTGATGTACCACCGGTTTTTGGAGCTTGTCGGATAGTTCATGAACAAGATCGTGTCGTAAAACCAATCCTTGATCTCTCCGCTCCGGTCGATATAAGCGACGACGGGCAACAGATCGTCGTAAGTGCGCGGCAAATAGACGGTGGCGTTCGTATGCCACCCGCCGTACAGCAAATATTCGTGCCGGACGCCGCCGACTTGGGACGATCCGGGAGCCGGATAGCGGAACTCCTCGTTCGGCGTATACGGACTTACGTCTCCCCCGGTCGGTACCGCCGCGTCGCCGGCGACCTCCTTCAACCCGAGCGCCCGGACTTCATCCAGGAAAATAAAGACGTCGACCTCGAAGCTCAATTTGATCATGGACGCTTTGACGTTCAGGCCGGTCAACGCGTACCAATACTGCTTCGAATCGGCTTGGACCGCTTCGCTTTTCGCGACTTTGCCCACGAAGTGCCAGGTGGACCCGCCGTCGTTCGAAACCGCGACGTTCACGTAATCCGGCAAATAAATGCCCGCCGACGCGTCTCCCAGCGCCCGCAGACGCACTTCATTCAACGTGGAGGGCTGTCCCAGATCGAACACGAGGCTGCGGCCGATATTTCTCAAAAAGCTCGCGTAGCGGGTCGACCCTTCCTTCCCCCAATCGCCGGTTCCGTATAAATCGTCGGTCAAAAACTTCAGCTTCGCCTGCTCGCCGTTTCGGACCGTCGTATCGCCGGATTCGACGTGCAGTACCGGCACTTTGCCGTAAACCAAATTCGTGACGCTCTCGGCGCTCGCACCGACGTTGTCGGCGGCCGGATCGGCCGATGCGATTGCAAGCGGTTGCACAATCGCGAGCAGCATGACCCATGTAAGCACGTTCAAGATGCCTTTTCGGAACAACATGTACGAAATCCTCCCGTTCTATCGGTTGTCTCGGAACGTTTGGCGTTCCTGCCTATGTACCGCCAATGCAAATGCGTATTCGCTCCTCCCCCTTCGCGAATCGATGGCACGCCGCCGCTCCCCTGCCGGAAGCGATAGACGGGCACCCCCTATCGTAGACATCGTGCGAATTAATCGCAATTATCAGATGGACACAACAAAAGATAAACGGTTGCATCAAAAGAAAAATGTCTTGCCGGGCGGGCGTTCCGCGGCTTTCGCCGGCAATCGTTGTCGCCGGTTAGAATCTTTTTTCGGGGACCGCCCCGCGAAGGATTTCGGCTCCTCCTCCCCGAATCGTTACAGCAAACCTTTTTACGATGGAGGCGAAACGTCCCGATGTATCTCGTATCGTCTACTGAAATGCGGGAGATTGACCGCGCGGCCATCGAGCGGATCGGCATTCCCGCCGTCGCGCTGATGGAAAACGCCGGACGCGCGGTCGCCGAGGAGGCGATCCGGCTGGCGGAGAGCGCCCCGGCCGGCGCGATGAAGCGGTGGCTCGTACTGGCCGGCAAAGGCAACAACGGCGGGGACGGCGTCGTCGCCGCCCGGCATTTGGCGGAGGCGGGCTTCGCCGTCGTTATCGTCTACGCCGTCGATCCCGCCGGCTTCGCCGGGGAAGCGGCGCTCCAGCGCGACATCGCCGCCCGGCTCGGGCTGCCGTCGGCCGTCTACGGCGGCGAGGGACCTGCGGTCGATTGGAGCCGCTTCGACGGCGTCATCGACGCGCTGCTCGGCACCGGCAGCCGCGGCGCGCCGCAAGGGCCGTACGCCGCGCTCATCCGCGAGGCGAACGCGAGCGGCCTGCCGATCGTCGCCGTCGACATCCCGAGCGGACTCGACGCCGACACCGGCGAGACGCGCGACCCGTGCATCCGGGCGTCGCGGACGGTCGCGCTGGCGTTCGCGAAGCGCGGGCTCGCGCAGCACCCGGGCGCGGACGCCGCCGGCGACGTCGTCGTGCGGCCGATCGGCATCCCCGAGCGGCTCGCGGAGGAGCACGGCGTGCGCACGTTCGCGCTGGACGAGCGGACGCTGCGCGAGCGGCTCGGCGTCGATCCGGCGCGAGCGCGGGCGGCCGACACGCACAAGGGCACGTACGGCCACGCGCTCGTCGCCGCTGGCAGCCGGCCGATGAGCGGCGCCGGCCTGCTGAGCGCCCGGGCCGCGCTGCGCGGCGGCTGCGGCCTCGTCACGTGGGCGGTGCCGGAGTCGCTCGTCGCGCCGCTCGCCGGCCGCTTCCCGGAGGCGATGCTGGCGGGCGTGCCCGACGGCGGCAGCGGCGGCTGGAGCGCCGCCGCCCCCGGCGACGTCGCCCGGCTCGCGGCCGGCAAGGACGCGCTCGTGCTCGGCCCCGGCATCGGCCGCTGGGACGGCGGCGCCGCCTGGCTGCGCGAGCTGTGGACGCGCGCGGACGGCCGCGTGCCGCTCGTGCTCGACGCGGACGCGCTCAATCTGGTCGCGGACGCGCCCGATTTCGCGGCGTGGCCGCGAAGGCCGGGTGCGGCGGTGTTCACGCCGCACCCGGGCGAGATGGCGCGCCTCGCCGGCGTCGCGGTGCCCGAGGTGCAGCGGGACCGCATCGGCGTCGCGCGAAGCTACGCCGTCCGGCACGGCGTGACGCTCGTGCTGAAGGGCGCGCGCACCGTCGTGGCCGATCCGTCCGGCCGCGTCTACGTGAACGGCAGCGGCAACGCCGGCATGGCCACCGCCGGGTCGGGCGACGTGCTCGCCGGCCTGATCGGCGGCCTGCTGGCGCAGCGGCTGACCGGCGAGCAGGCCGCCGCGCTCGGCGTCTGGCTGCACGGCGCGGCGGGGGACCGCGCCGCCGCCCGGCGTCCGTCGCCGGCCTCGCTCATCGCCGGCGATATCGTCGACGAGCTGTAGCCGGTCCGGCCCGTGGCCGAGCAGGAGGCCGGGCGCGGCCCGATGCCGAGCCCTGGGCCGGAGGCGGCCCGCTCTCTCGCCCCTTTACAGCACGTCTTTCCGGGGCGCTCCGCACCACATTCGGTACGCTCCATTGGATTTCATCCAATGGAATGAGCCGATCGGGGGCCCGCTCGGGGTTTCCATTGGAAACGATCCAACAGAATCGCCCCCGAAGCCGAGCCGCTCTTCGTTTTCGGGCCATTCGGTTGGACGGAATCCAATGGCAAAGCCGGTTTGCTTGTTTTGGCGGCCCACCCATTGGACAACATCCAATGGCCGAAGCGGTCCGAACAGTAGGCGATCGCCAAGCGGCGTATCTCTGCTCGCAATGACTCGCAAATAACACGCAATTAAAGCGCCAAGTCCGAAGACTTGACGCTTTTTTGCCGCAGGCGGCATCGCCCCCGCCCCTTCACGCCGCCCGTCGCACCGTTCGAGACGCCCGTGCCCGACTGCGCCGAACGGCCATGGCAATCGCGAAGCAGAGCGTTGTCGCCAATCCGCCAACAAGCGCGAATTTCACGAGCGGATGCAACGCCAGATCGCGGAGCCCGTACGACACATACGTCACGATCGGCGCGTGCAGGACGAAGACGAGGAAGGCGCTGCCGGACAGCGCTCGGCCCATCCGGCTCATCGGGCCGTTCCGCCGGTCGCGGAATCGGACGAGCAGCACGTACGAAATGCCGAGCCCCATGATCGGGTCAACGGTCGAGTAGACGGCCGACTGCCACGTCCACCCGCCCATGAAGGCGTCCGTATTCCCGTCCAACGCCCCGCCCAGCGCCATGACGACCGGCAGCAGGACGACAAGCGCGATGGCGGCGGCACCCCACCGGCGGGCGGCCTTTGTCGTCAGCCGCTCCAGCCATTGCCCCCGAGAAGCGGCGATACCGCCGAAGAACAGACCGACATAGGCGGGAAAGTAGCCGAGCTGCAAAGACAGCACCTCCTCCCCGACGGGAAGGAACAGACGGACGATAAAGTTCGCCGCCGAAACCGCCGCCAAATATCCGAATACCCGCGCAGAGGTCAGCGCGAACGGACGAACGGACGCACGCCCCGCCGTCACGCGGCGATAAAACGCATAGGCGGCATTGAACAGCAGCAGCGCCACGAGAAACCATAGCGGCCCTGGCTCGAATTCCGTCACCCCCCGCAGCGGATCGGGGAATACCCGTTCCCGCAAGTAGTCGGCAACCGATCCGTCGTATCCCGTAGAAACATACCACAATACGGGATCGATCACGATCATGTATACGGCCAGCGGAACGCCGAATCGAACGAGCCGTTTCGCCATAAATCGTCCCGCACCGTCGCTCCGATCGTACGAGGCCGGAGTCACGCAGCCGGAAATGAAAAAAAACAGACCCATGAAAAACGACTGGTTCACCGCGGTAAACAGCGTCAGCACCGCCTGAGCCGCCAAGCTGTCCGCATGCTCGGTATAATACCAGCTTCCTTCTCCCCCGTACGTAATCGCCGTGTGATGAAGCACGACCAGCACGGTCAAAAACGTCTTGATCCGATCCAAATAAGGTAAACGATCGTTCACGGTTTCATCCTCCCATCATGCGGTTCCCGGTTCCTGCCTTAACGGTAGCATGGCGGGCATCCGCAGCGCACCGAAAAGACGGGGACCGATCGCGCAATTTCGATTTCGGAGGCGAAGCCGAACGCTTCGGTACGCGCGTCCGTCCGTTTCGGCACCGTGGCCGGACTCCTGCGGTGCGCCGAAACGAATCGTTTGGTAGTATAGGAGAAGAGAGCGCACGACGAGGAACGAGATTCCGGGGGGACCGACACATGATTTCGATTTTGCTGGTGGACGATCATAAGACGTTTTTGGCGGGAACCGCCCTCATCTTGGAAAAGCACGGCTTTCGCGTCACGACCGCCTCCACCGCCGACGAAGCGCTGGAAGCGATCCGCGATGCCGACTTCGAGCTGTACCTTTTCGATCTGAAGCTGCCGGGGACGAACGGCTTCGAGCTGACGGAACAGACGCTGCGGATTCGTCCGGAAGCGGCGATCGTCATTTTGACCGGAGAAGACATCGCCGCTCATTACGACCGGCTTATGGATATCGGAGCGATCGGCGTGTTGGAAAAGTCGCTCGGCGAGCCGGAGTTTGTCGCCAGTCTGCGGCTCGCCGTGCAGCGGCTGACGATCCTCCCGCTTCATCTCGCACGTCAGCTGCGAACGAAGGAGAGCCGGGCCGCGACATCCGGAAGCGAGTCGGACGGCGGCGGCAAGACGTTGACCGAGAAGGAAATCGGACTGCTCAAGCTGATCGCGCAAGGCCATAAAAACAAAGACATTGCCGACCGGCTCTACATGAGCCAGCGCAATGTCGAATACATGATCTCGCATCTGTTCGCCAAATTGAACGCCGGCTCCCGCCAGGAAGCGGTCCTGAAAGCCATCGAGCTCAAGTGGCTGAAGCTGGATTCGTAACCTCCCGTCCCGCCGGAGACTCGATCGGAAGCGTGCAGCCGAATCGAACGCCCTCCCCCGGCCGGGTATCAAGCGTGACGGTTCCTCCCGACATACGGACCCTTTCCAAGATCCCTCTGAGCCCGTATCGGTTCGGTTGTAAAACGGCCAGAGCGTCGGGCTCCATCCCTTTCCCGTCGTCGGTGTAGCTTATACGGATCGTCTCCCCCACCTGTCCCACTTCCAGCGTCACCGTTTGCGCTCCCGCATGCTTGAGCGCGTTGTTGATCAGCTCCTGTACGATCCGGTACACGGTCAGCTCCAGCTCGTCGCTCAACCGGGCCCGGATGGCGCCCGGCCTGTAGTCGAGGGCGAAATCCGCGCGCAGCCTCGTCTTCTCCGCCAGCCCTGCAATCGAGCGAAGGACGCCGTAATCGGCGAGGAACGACGGCATGAGCTCGCTGCACGTCTCGCGGATCATGAATTCGGCGTTGTCCAGCCCGCGCAGCAACACGACTCTCTCCGTCTCTTCCAGCGGTGCCGCTCCGGCGGAACGTTCCAGCAGCCTCCGAATGTTCAGCAGCTCCTGAAGCGCCTCGTCGTGCAAGTCGGAAGCGAGCCGCTTGCGCTCCTTCTCCGCGATTTGCATGAACAGCTTGGACAGCCACGGCTGCTCGTCCGCCCGCCGCCGCTCCATCTCGTCAAGCCTGCTTTCGATCAGCCGGAAATATTCGCGGAACAGCGACGTGTACTTGGACATGAGCTGGAGCGCGAACCGTTCCCGTTCCTGCAGCTCGACCGCCCCTCCGTCGCCGGAGGAAACCGTCAGGAACAGCCGGGCTCCTTTCGTCGCCCCCGCCGAGCACCAGACCACTTGCGGAGTAAAGCCGATCTCCCCCGGTTCGAGCCGACCCGCCTGCCGACGCCAAGCGGCTGCCAGCTCCGTCTCGGCGGAAGGCGCAAGCGACGCCCCCACCGTGCGGATCACCCCGTCCGCTTCCGCATACCGGATCAACCGAAACGTCAACGGCTCGAAAAACCGGGAGCCTTCCAGCACGATGCGCTGCTCCAGATCGGACGCCCGGTACGTCCGGGTCAGCTGCGTGAGCAGCCGGTCCAGATGCCGTCTCGTATCCGCTTCCTGCTCGAGAGCGGTATTTTTCGCCTGCAGCTGCTCCGCGACCTGCCGATTGCGCTCCAGCGTCCGGACGAACCGCCGGAAAAACAAACCCCCGAAAACGGCAATGAGAACGAGAAACGCCCAAGGAAACGTATCCTCCAATCCTTGCTCCCACCAGATCGGACGGTAGCCGATCGACCGCCCAACTGCATATTCGACGATGTCTTTGCCGAGATCGGGAAGCAGAATCAGGATGAACGTAATGAACCCCCTCGCGATCCAGCGAAGCTCCGAACGGTCTTGCTCCCGTCGCAAAGCGTAGCCGAACCGCAGCACATTTACCGCCATCCCGTACAGGACGATCGCGACGAACGCGACGTTCAGCGCGAGCCCCCATCGCTCCCCCGCTCCCGCCGTGCTCGCGGCCGCGGCCGCCGCCCACAGGACGCCGCTCGCGACGGCGGCTCCGCGAAGAAGCCGGTCCCGCGATTGCCCGAGCAAGTAATGCGTAAAGGAAAACGCGAGGAAGACGATGCCGCTCTTGATCGCGAGCGATTCGTACGGGACGACGGGAAACGGCCCGAACAGCAGCATCTTCTCGTCCCATTCCGAGAGCAGCTGAGCCGAGACGAGCAGCGACAAGACGCCCAGGAACAAGTAGCCCCGTTCTCCCGGAAAAACGGCCAGCATGCCGAAAAAAAGCGCGCCGGCGGCTACAAACAGAAGCGCGAAGGCGGCTTCGTCGAGGTGAACGAGCAGCGGTCCGATCGGGCCGGACCTTAGCGCCGACTGCCGGAGCAGGCCGTAATTGACGAGACCGTTCAGCACGAACGCGAGGACGACGGTCATCGCCATCAGCGCGCCCGTTCTCCGTGTCGCCGCCCCGTTACCGATCGGCGACGGCCTCGCCCGAACCGGACGTTCCGTCGTCACCCCGCCTGGATATTTCCCGATTTCCGTTTTACGAAGCGGGTCTCCGCTTTCGCTCATGCCATGATGCCTCCCCCTGCTGAAATGATCGAGATCGCGAATGACACCCGATTTTCTTTCATTCTAGCATGGGGCAGCGAAAAATATGTTCGTTTTTCTTTTACAAAGCTACGAAAGCTTTCTTTAACTAACTTTGCACCTCAAATAGCCGATTCTTATTTAATCTGTTAAAAATTATAACGCAGCATGAAGTTTTTCAAAGAAGGCGGCCGACCCCGACTCGGCCTATGTAAAGCTTGGGCCGGACACCAGTCTGGATCATGTTTTCCACTCCGGTTCTACCGTCAGATCCGAACCGGTACAAGTTCTTGTCACTCGACGGCACTACAGGGAATGAACAACAGCCGCCGCATCCCTGAATTTAGGTAGGAGGCGGCGGCTTGTGACTCTATTGCGGCCGATTATTCTGAATATTCCTAAGCGGGTATTATTTCTTTGTCGCCGTGTACCAATCATTCACTTCCTTCACGCTTGCCTCCCCGCCGGCTGCCTTGAACTTCGCGATAAAGGCATCCAAGCTTGAGATCGGTTCTCCGCCGGAGATGTATTTGACCGTTTGGTCGTTCACCATCGTGCTCAGAGATGCATTATGTTTGGAATACTCCTGCAAGTACGGGCTCATGCCGAGAGGATCTTTTACTCGGATGCTGGCCGGCTCTTTCACGTTCAAGTATTCCCAAGCGGCGAACAAACGGCTATCTTTGCGTACGCGCGCCTGCCAGTAGGTCGGATAGTTTTTCTCATCCGAACCGGTCAAGAAATTGACTGCTTGATTGCGTTCATCATTGAAAATCGGCAATATAGGCGTATAAGCACCGTCTTTAAACGTATAATGCTTGTTTTCTTCCCCGATCGCCGTATTGCGGAACGTGTCTTTGTCCAGCTTGGCGTTGATCCACTTGATTGCATCCTCCGGATTTTTGGAAGCTTTCGGGATAAACGTAATACGATCGAACCCGGTAGGCTCCGACAACCCAAACTTTCCTTTCGGCCCCTTTAAAGTAGGCATATACACCATTTGCGCATTCGGGTTATTTTTGATTAGAGCATCGGTCAGCATAGGAACGCCGGCCCAGCCGACGGCAATGACGCCGACTCTGCCGCTGGTGAATTTCTCATTCACAGTCGCTGCCTGATTGATCGGGAACTCCTTGTCTAACAAGCCTTCGTTGAAAAGGTTGTTCATGAAGGTGACATAGTCCTTATAAGCCGGATCCATGGCACGGGGCAGCAGCTTGCCGTCCACTTCGTTCCACGTGTTCGGAATACCGAATGCTCCCGCAAGGTTCTCCACGATGCTGGCGGTGCCGGAAATCGCAAACGGGATGTTCTTGGCACCGTTGCCTCCAGGGTCTTTCTCCTTAAATGCTTTCAATACGGCAACCAGCTCATCCGTAGTTGTAGGCATCTTCAGCCCGAGCTTATCAAGCCAATCTTTGCGGATCATCAAGGAACTGGATACGTTGGCGAGCGTTTTGACCGGGATGCCGTACAGCTTGCCGTCTACCTTTGCCGCATCCAATGTTTCCTGCGATAGGCTTGCCTTTATATGGGGTCCGTACTTATCGATAAGCGGCCCCAAATCTACCAGCGCCCCGCGCTTGGCATAGTCCGAATACAGCGCCTTGTAGCTGCTCGTACCCAGCGTAGTCACTACATCATAAGGTTCCGCCGAAGCGATCAGCAGGTTCAGCTTCTCCGTCACGTTTTCCTGAGGAAGCATATCGTACTGCACTTTATATCCCGTTTTTTCCTCAAGCATTTTGGCTACAGGGTAATGATTGTAATCATCCTGCATCCAGACGCTCAAATTTCTCAAGGTCGGCTTTGGCTTGTCCGCGGTCGTTGGAGTCGTCGATGACGAATCCGTATCCGAATTGGAACCCGAAGTGCCGCATGCTGCCGTTATGGCCAAAGAGCCGGCCATAAGCAGAGCCATCGCATGCTTACAATTCTTTTTCAAAATAAACCCTCCCCGTATGATTTTTGTAATCTATATCATTAATTCTTGCAGGCGTCCCTGCTTGAAATTAATGCGAATCGAAGCTTGCACAAAGTTATCCTTTGACGGAGCCGATCAAAACCCCCTTGATAAAATGCTTTTGCAAGTAGGGATACAGGAGCAAGATCGGAATCGTCGAGGCGATTACGGTTGCGGATCGTACGTTATCCGGAGAAAGATTCATCATATCGTCCTGCGAGACTTCCATCCCGGCAGTGGCGGAAGCAGCGTTCAAGACGATATCGCGCAAATACAGCTGCAAAGGCTTAAGGGATGGGCTGTTGATGTACACCATCGCATTAAAGAAATCGTTCCAATACGACACGGCGTAGAACAAAGCGATTGTAGCAAGCACCGGTCCGCTTAACGGAAGGAAAATACGGAACAAGACGGTGAACGTTCGAGCGCCGTCCATTCTTGCGGACTCCTCGAGACTTTCCGGAAGCGACTCGAAATAGCTTTTGATTACAAGCAGGTTAAAAACACTGACTAGCGATGGCAAAATTAACGACCACAGGCTATCAAGGAGTCCGAGATTGCGAATCAACATATAGTTCGGAATGATGCCCCCGTTGAACAGCATCGTGAATACGAACAAGATCATGACAAATCCGATTCCGGGCAAATGACGCTTCGATAGCGGGTAGGCCGTAATGGCCGTAATAAGCAAGGATAGCGCCGTACCTACAACGGTTATAAACACGGATACGGAGAAGGAACGGATGAATGGGTTCGAGGTGATGACGAATTTCATCGTATCGAGCTGGAAGCCGACCGGGAATAAACCGACCTTTCCGGAGACGACCGCCCACTCTTCGCTTACCGCCTTGGACAATACGTTCACAAAAGGAAGCAAAGTTACAAAGGTTAAGAGCAACAACGTTCCGTAGATGATAACATCGAGAGAGATGTCGGAGATCGTTCGGTTCTTCATGTCAAGCTGCCTCCTACCATATACTTCGTTTTACTAGCTTCTTGCTTAGGAAATTGCCGGATATAATCAGGAGGAATCCGACGACGGAATTGAATAATCCAACGGCCGTACTGAAGCTGTAATCCATTTTGCCTAACCCGATCCGATATACATAAGTTCCGATCACATCCCCCGTTTCATATACAACAGGGTTATAGAGCGTCAGGATTTGTTCCGTACCGGCATCCAGCAAGTTCCCGATCCGCAGAATGAACACGAGAACGATCGTCGGGGCGATGCCGGGCAACGTGATATGGATCATTTTCTGAATTCGGCTGGCCCCGTCCATCGAAGCTGCCTCATACTGGTCCTGGTCAATGCTTGCTATTGCGGCGATAAAGATGATGGCGTTCCAGCCCGCTTCCTTCCAGCCCGCCGTGAACACGACAACGCTGCGAAAGTAGTTGTTGTCGATCAGGAAGGAGATCGGTTCCCCTCCGAACGATTCAATGATAGCGTTTACAATTCCGGTAGACGGCGACAGGATGTTGACGAACAGCCCTGAAATAATGACCCAAGAAAGGAAATGGGGCAAGTACACGATCGTCTGAACGGAGCGTTTAAACCACATTTTGCCGACCTCGTTCAGAATCAATGCCAATAGGATCGGAATGGGGAACAGCAGAAAAATTTTGTAGAAGCTGATCAGCAGCGTATTGCGAAACACTTGCATGAATTCATCGGAATGAACGAGCTTTTGGAATTGCTCCAGCCCTACCCACCTGCTACCCGAGATGCCGTCAAAAATATTGAAATCCTGAAAGGCAATGACGATTCCATACATCGGCGTGTATTTGAACAACAACAAGAAAGCAAGTCCCGGTAAAAGCAAAACATAGGTATCCAGGTTTGATCGGAATAGCTTCCAACGCCGGCCTCTCTCTTTGATGGGGTGGGCTGAAGAGCTTGATTGGCTGATTTGTGCAGTCGAGTGGCTCACCTTACAACCTCCATGGCTATCTTTTTTGTTTCTGATGAATGGTTTCATTATAGTAGAGAGGCTATAACGGTTTGTAGAAGGCAAATCATCAATTTCTGGTCCTCTTCTATACAGCTGCAAAAAAAAATCCCCCATCTCATCAGGGGGCTGATCCGGCTCAGGAATGTTCCTGAACGTTGAGTTTGATTCGTATGGTGACGGTCGTTCCTTCACCCGGGCTTGAGCAAATGCTAAGTCCGGAAGATTCGCCGGCAAACAGCTTGATCCGTTCATTCACGTTATTCAGCCCGTAGGAGCTGCCCAGACCATCCGTTTGTAACTCCCGCACCGGCTCCACCAGAAGGAGCCGAGCTCGTTCTCCCTCCATCCCGATTCCATCGTCGGAAACGGTTAAGATTAGGAAGCCCTCTTGACGGGAGGCCGTGATCCGGATCATGCCCTGTTTGTTCTTCATCTTCCGGATGCCGTGCAAAAGCGCATTCTCCACTAGGGGCTGCAGCGTTAATTTGGGAACGATGCATGTCATCACATTCGGATCCGTTTCGATCCGGTAATCGAATGAATTCAAAAAGCGGCTTTTCTGTATGTCCAGATACACCTGCGCAAGGGTCAGCTCGTCCTCCACCGTCATCTTATCGCGGCCTTTGTTCAAGCTCAGGCGGAAATACTTCGCCAAAGCGTCGATCATTTGGCTAATATCGTGCACGTTGTGACCGATGGCCATCCAATTGATCGTATCGAGCGTATTATACAAAAAATGCGGATTAATCTGAGCTTGCAGTGCCCTCAGCTGAGCTTCCCTCTCCAACACTTGAGCTTCGTAAGTTTGCTCCATCAACGAATGCACACGATGAATGAGCACGTCGACGCTGCGTTCCAGCAGCATAAAATCGCCCTCCGGCGCCGGATTCCCATCCAACCACTCGATGCCTTCTTGACGAATGGCGCGTATCACCTTATCGATCCGCCTGTTCATGCTGCGAACAATGACGGCAAGCAGTGCGAAAACGAGGACAAAGAACAACATCAGAATGCCGACGAGCGTGGCAATACCGGCAACCTGATTCAGCTTGACCCTGGCCGATATTTCGGATGCCGGCACTTGGGCTACAACTTTCCAACCCGTCGTTTCAATCGTCGAATAAACGATATATTCGTCTTGCTTATCCAGCTGCAGCTTTTCTTTGCCATCCGTTCCTCTGGCAATCACTCCGGCAAGCTCATCCGACAGCCGGATGCCGATCAAGGACCGGTCGGTATGCGCCATAACTTTCCCATCGGAATCGACTATATAAACTTTTTTTTGTTTGGTCAGGTCGATTTCGGACAAGATGTCCATCACCAGCTTCTCCGGCACATCCAGAACAAGAATCGCCGCCACCTGATTGTATTGCCTGGAATCATGCAGCATTCTGGCGACGGAAAGAATCGACTCCTCGCCCCGATCAATATAGGACACCTGATAGATGCTCGTCCAGACGATCCCGCCGTTCGCGTCCAGCACTTTACGGTAATAGGGCCAGTTTTGCAAGGAGTCGAGCGAGAAAAAGTTGATGTGTTCGCTAGCCAACATATTTGTACTTTTCACAAATAAACGCAAACGGGAGACATCGGCATTCGATTGAACGTTCCGGACTACATCCCGAATTTCTTTCGTCTCTTCCAGCTGTTGCGCAACCGATACGTTGCTTTCTTCCTCTAAAAATTCATACAGTTTCCGGTTCATCGTCACCGTGTTGACAATATCGCGGATGTATCCGAAACGATAGGACAGGTTGATGCCTGCTTGCTTCATCGTTTGCAGCATGGAATCGGAAACCTCCTCTTCCAAAACCGTCGTCGAGTGCTTGTAGTAGGCATACAAAAGAATAGTCGACGGTAAGACGATCAACAGCAAATAAGTGATTAGCCAGCGTCTCGGCATGCCTAAACGCCGCATTGCATATCGGATACGCGTTGTCATACGATGGATGAGAGAAGTCATACGATTCACTGTCGCTTTCCTGAATGCTGGATGTCCCGATAGAAACTTGGCGTAAATCCGGTGATCTTCTTGAACAGTTTGCTGAAATAGCTCGGGTCGGCATATCCTACGGCAAAACAAATATCGTATAGCTTCTGACTCGGATCCTTCAGCATTTCCTTCGCTCTCTCGATACGGTAATGCGTTAAATATTCATTGACCGTCTGGCCGGTCTCCTGCTTGAACAGCAAGCTTACATACGTATCGGTCAAGTAAACCTCCTTGCCGATCTCGGATACGGTCAAGGTGTTGTCCGAATAGCGCCGTTCGATAATGGCCTGCACGCGGCCTACCAAGTTGTTGGCGCGCCCGCTCCGCTTCTCGGAGATTTTATGGCAAACGTTCACCAGGGTTGTCTCCAAAAAATGACGCAGCTCGTCGACCGTCTCCATGTTAAACAAACGTTCAACGTACAGCGTTTCCTCTTCTTCCGGCTCGTTCGCCTGCACATTCAGCTCGAGCAGGAGCTGTTTCGCCAGCAGCATCATTTGCATGGTGACATTGCGGCAATATTTCAAACCGTCGCGGCGGTTCAAGGAGAGCTTAGCGAATAGCTCGTCAAGTGTCGTCTGCAGTTGGGTCGTATCGGCACCCTTCAGGATGGATACGAGTTCACTGCTCTTGGCATAATCGAATTTATAGTAGTTCTCATCGTTTGGCTCGAGGCTGTCCATCGTAATGATCCGGTTTTTTCCCAGATACCATTTGCGGGCTACGGCTTCGGTCGCTTGCGCATACGATTGCGTCAAGCCGGTCAAGTCGGGTACCCGTTCCCCGATACCGATTGTGACACCGATTTTTAGCAACGACTTCAAATGGTCGCGGATATCGCTGGCGAGCAAAAACAAGGGCTCCTCCGAATGATCGATCGCTTCGGAGCCGTGACGATTTTCCTCGACCGACGCCTCCCCGGCATCCGCATACAGTATACCGACAAACTCGCCTCCACGGTACTCGAACATATATCCGTTTAAGTGACGATCGGCCAACTCCTGACATATGTTCTGCACCGCGTAACACAACAACTGCCAATCCCGTTCCGATCTCGTTCCCCGAATATCGGCCAGATTATCCATGGAGACGACCATGACCCAAAATGAAGCCTCCAGCGGCAGCTGCAAATCCAGGAAGTCCATTCTCTCGCGAATTCGTCCCGGCTGCGAAACGTTGTCGCCGATCAGCGACATCAGGAACTTCTCCCGAAGAAGCGGCATACTCTCCTTCAGCTTCACCTGCATGTCCCGCGTCATCTTCCGTTCGGTTTGCTCCGCGTTCAGATCGGCAACTACACGTTCGATTACGGCACACAGCTCTTGCAGGTTCACCGGTTTGAGGATATAGTCAACCGCACTTACTTTCATAGCGGATTTCATATACTCCGAATCGTCATGACCGCTTACAAACACAATCTTGATCCACGGATAACGCCTCCGAATCTCCTTCGAAAGCGTAATCCCATCCATTGTGGGCATGCGGACGTCCGTGAGCACGATATCCGGCATGAATCGCTCGACCGCTTCCAGAGCCGTATCCCCGTCATCCGCTTCCCCGGAGAACTCGATGCCGTATTTCTCCCAATTCATATAGTTACGTAAACCGTATCGAACGGTAGACTCGTCATCAACTACCAGAAGCTTATACATATTGTCATGACTCCCTTGCACTCATCTAACTCGATTTAAGTATATAAGGATTTGCTAAACGCGAAATATAGGGGAAATCATGAAAAACTGGTGGTATTCTATAGGATTGATTGCTGTTAGTCGGAGCATTACTCAACGAATGACCGCCAAGGCTCGCTCTTGCTTTTTGGTCAAGTACCCTGGCTTCGGGCCGGGTCTACGGCTTCAGACGGGAGGCAAGATTTTGCAGCGTCACTCTTTTCCGGATTGGCATTTCCGTGCCCCCCTTTGCTTTCTTTACCGAATCTAGCTATTAGTGAAACAAAAATGTAACTAACCAAGAAGTTTCTCTTTCACTATACTTAACGTAAAAAACGACAACAACCCAAAAAAGAGGTGTTTCTGGTGGTAAACTTCGGCAAAATCAAGTATTACGAGGGTCCCTCCGCATTAAATCCGAACCCGTCGGTCATCCGTGCAGATTTGTGTATTTATGGCGCAAGCTCGGCCGGAATGGCCGCAGCGGTTCAGGCTATCCGCATGGGCTTACAGGTCGTCATAGCAGAGTTCGGCCAACGTGTGGGCGGTCTGACTTCAGGTGGACTAGGCGCTACCGATATCGGCAACAAGGCGGCGATCGGCGGCATCTCCCGGGAGTTTTATCAAGCGATTGGCCGGCATTACGGTACGACGGATGGAGACGGAACCCAGTGGACTTTCGAGCCGCATGTTGCAGAAGCCGTCTATTTGAACTGGATGGAGCAGTACGGCATCGAGGTTCATTTCGGGCAGCGATTGGAGCGACTGCAGAAAAGGAACGGAAAAATCGTTCGCCTTGTCATGGAAAACGGAAATGTGTATGAAGCCGACATGTTTATCGATGCGACGTACGAGGGGGATCTGCTGGCCGCTGCCGGAGTATCTTATCACGTCGGCCGGGAAGCGAATTCCGTGTATAAGGAAACGTTGAACGGGATTCAGTTCGGGAGTCCGCATCATCGTTTCAACACCTTTATCGATCCTTATGTCCTGCCTGGAAAGCCTGACAGCGGCCTGCTCTACGGAGTTTCCGACGCAGCTCCCGGCGTACAGGGGCAAGGAGATCGTTCCGTACAGGCATACAATTTCCGAATATGTTTGACGAATGTACCGGAGAACCGAATTCCTTTCCCGGCGCCGCCGAATTATGACCCCGAGAAATTCACGCTTCTTGCGCGGTATATCCAGTCCGGCATTTGGGATGCGCTTCGGCTGCACACCATGATGCCGAACGGCAAGACCGATCTCAATAATAAAGGGGCCGTCTCTACCGATCATATCGGCATGAACTATGATTGGGCGGAAGGAAGCTATACCAGACGCGAGGAAATATTTCAGGATCATCTGCACTACAATTTGGGCATGCTCTATTTTCTGTGCAATGACGATCGCGTGCCTGAAGCGATTCGGGAAGAGGCGCGTCAGTGGGGATTGCCTGCAGACGAATACGAGGCGTTCGGACATTGGACGCCGCAGCTCTATATCCGCGAAGCGAGACGAATGGTTTCGGACGTCGTCATGAACGAAGGTCACTGTCGCGGACTTCAAAGCGTTTCCGATCCGGTCGGGCTCGCCGCTTATACGATGGATTCCCACAATTGTCGGCGAATCGTCTTGGGAGGGCAATGCGTGAATGAAGGAAATGTGGAAATCCCGCCTATCCGGCCGTACCCGATATCCTACCGATCCATCGTTCCGAAGGAAGAAGAGTGCGTCAATCTCATCGTTCCCATCTGTCTTTCTTCCTCCCATATCGCTTACGGTTCGATCCGGATGGAGCCCGTATTCATGATACTGGGCCAGTCCGCTGCCACTGCGGCCGCCTTGGCTCTGAAAGCCGACGCGGCGGTGCAGCATGTCGACTATGGCCAACTGCGTCAACGATTGGTCGAGGACAACCAGATCTTGGAATGGGGCAGCTCCTCCAGTTGACGACATTTGGAATTACTGCGCACAAAAAAAAGCCCGGGACATCATCCCGGGCTTTCCTCTTACGAGCAGCGGCTGTAGCCGCAGTTGGTGCAGTTTTTGCAGCCCTCGCTGTTGACGAGCGACGCGGAGCCGCAGGACGGGCAAAGGTCGGTCGACGTAGCGGCGGACGCGTACGATTTCACCGGCTCGACAGTGGCGGTAATTTCCTGCGTCGCCGTAATGTACGGCTCGGAATCGTCGCCGCTGTGCATCTCGAGCGCCTTCGCCACCGCGTCGGCAATCGATTCGACGCGGTTGACGCCGAAGCCGATGGCGCCGGATCCGCCGATGCCTTTCAGATGCTTCACGAGCAGCTGCACCTTGTCGCCGATGTCGCCGTAGCGGAGGAACAAGGAGCAGACGCGGCCGAGCGCCTCGGACATCGCGAACACGTCGGAGCCGGCTTTGCCTACGTTCAAGAAAATTTCGCTCGGCGTACCGTTCATGTCGTTGATCGTAATGTACGCCATGCCGAACGGCGTGTTGAATTTATAGGTGGCGCCGCGAAGAATTTGCGGACGCTTCTTGTACTGCTTGTCGAACGTCTGCTGCGTCTGTGCGTCGATATTGACCGTCAGCGCGCCGGACAGCTGGCTCAGCGCCGCGTCGTCCGTCGACTCGGCCGACGGCTGCTCCGCCGCCGGTTGAACGGCTTCCGCCTTCGCCTCTTCCTTCTTGTCTTCCTTCTTCTCGGTCGAAAGCACCTGCACGTCGCGGCTGCCGTCGCGGTAAATCGTCACGCCTTTGCAGCCGAGATCGAACGCGAGCTCATACAGCTTCTTCGTATCTTCGACGGTGAAGTCGGACGGGCAGTTCGCCGTCTTGGAGATCGAGCTGTCGACCCATGTTTGGATCGCGGCCTGCACGCGGATATGGTCCTCCGCGGACAAGCTCATCGCCGTCACGAAATAGTCCGGCAGCTCCTCGTCCGGATGCGCGTCCTTGTACTGCTGGGCGATCGGCACGTACTGCTTGTCGTAGCCGAGACGGCTTTGACGGTAATATTCGAAGGCGAAGTACGGCTCGATGCCGGTCGACGTGCCGACCATCGTGCCGGTGCTTCCCGTCGGCGCCTGCGTAATGACGGTGACGTTGCGCATCCCTTGCTTGCGGATCGCGGAACCGACCTCCGGGAACGTCGACACCATCTTTTTCATGAAGCCGCTTTGCAGAAACTTCTCGGCGTCGAACTGCGTGAACGAGCCTTTCTCGGCGGCGATTTCGGAAGACGACAAGTACGCCTCCTTCGCCATGAAGCCGTACAATTTATCGAGGAAAACGAGCGATTCGGCGCTGCCGTAGCGGATTTTCAGCTTGATCATCAGCTCGGCGAGACCCATCGTGCCGAGGCCGACGCGGCGCTCGCTCTTCTGGTTTTTCTCGTTCTCTTCGAAATGGTAAGGCGTCTTGTCGATGACGTTGTCCAGGAAGCGGACGGAGTAGCGGACCGTCTTGCCCAGTTCGTTCCAAGCGACGTCCTGCTTCTTCTCGTCGTAAAACTTGGACAGGTTGATCGCCGACAAGTTGCAGACGCCCCATGCCGGAAGCCCTTGCTCGCCGCACGGATTCGTGCAGATGATCGGGTTGAAGTACCAGCTGTTGGACATCTGGTTGTAATATTCCATGAAGACGACGCCCGGCTCGGCCGACTTCCAAGCCGATTCGATGATCGTATGCCATACGTCGCGCGCTTTGACGGTGCGGTACGATTTCACCGCTTTGCCGAGCGACTTCCACTTCGCGAGGTCGCCGTCCCATACGTCGTTGTATTCCGGATCGTTCGTGTCCGGGAAGACGAGCTCCCAGTCGAGATCTTCCTTGACCGCCTTCATGAAGCCGTTGCTGACGCAAACGGACAAGTTGGCGTTCGTGATCTGACCCATCGTCGACTTGACCGTGATGAAGTCGAGCAGGTCCGGATGCCAGTCGTTGATCATGAGCATGAGCGCGCCGCGGCGGCTGCCTCCCTGCTCGATCAGGCCGGTCGTGTAGCTGAACAGGCCGCCCCACGATACGGCGCCGCTCGACGAGCCGCTGACGCCCCGGACAACGGAGCGGCGCGGACGGAGCGAAGACAGGTTGATGCCGACGCCGCCGCCGCGCGACATGATCTCGGTCATCTCGGACAAGGTGGCCATAATGCCGCCTCGGCTGTCGTGCGGAGACGGGATGACGTAGCAGTTGAACAGCGTCAGCTCGTCGCTCGCGCCCGCGCCCGCCGCGATCCGTCCGCCCGGAACGAGTCTCCAGTCGTCGAGAATGTAACGGAACTTCTCGGTCCATTCCTTCCGCTTCTCCGGCGCTTCGACGGAAGCCATGGCGTTGGCGAGACGGTCCCACAGCTGCTCCGGCGTCTTCTCCTTCGTAAGCGTCAATTTATCTATGGTGGACTCGAACAGGTCGCCGCTGCGAAGCCGAATCGTCACTTGTTTGCCTTTGCGCGCGATCACTTCCCCGACTTCCTTGCTCGGGAATTTCGGGTCGTCCTTCGTCAAGACGAGTACGAGATCGCCCACTTCCGTATGTTCCGTATCGGCGTCTTTCATCGCGTACCGGTCGAGAAATATTTTTTCGCTGAGTCCTTCAAGCCGTTTCATTTGAACCGTCTCCAATGGTAGCCCTCCCGAATGGATAAAATCATGCGCAGAGCGCGAAAATCGTCTATTCTCATACTATGTAACTCTCTCGCCAACTTGCGGGCTATTTCCACAATATGTTGGTGAGGATTTCATTATACAACACTACATGTTGTGTATCTATCGAATGATCGACGAAATTGGGCGTAAAAGTCGGACTAGCTTCCCGAAATCTTCGATTTTCTCTATCGATCTCCTTATTTCATATTGCGAACGCGTCAGACTTGTCGACAAATTCTGATTATTTCCGATGTTGCCCCCGTCCGTTCGGCGAAAAAAACAGGCCGCGCGACTGATGCGGAAAACGTTTTCAACGGTTATCCGTTTTTGACTTCCTCCGTCGCGGTTGTTACTATATTCCCGTAGCATCCCTGAAGACAGAACCCGCTATTCCTACTCCATCGAAGCGAGGTGCATCGGCGTGATTTTGATCGACGACCGGATCGTTCCCGAAGCGGAAGCGTCCGTCTCCTACCTGGACCGCGGGTACGTGTTCGGCGACGGCATATATGAGGTGATCCGCGTCTATAATGGACGCCTATACGAAAAAGAAGCGCACTACGACAGGCTCGTACGCAGCGCCGGCGAAATCGGGCTAAGCCTTCCTTATCCGATCGAAACGCTGGACCGTCTGCTGCAGGACCTGCTCGGACGGGAAGCCGTCGGGGACGGCACCGTCTACCTGCAAGTGACGCGCGGCGTCGCGCCGCGGACGCACGCGTTTCCGCCGGCGGGCACGAAGCCGGTTCTCGTCGCCTATTGCAACGAGCTGGCCCGGCCGCTGGACACGATACGGGACGGGCTGACCGCCATCACCCGCCCGGACATCCGCTGGCTGCGCTGCGACATCAAGTCGCTCAACCTGCTCGGCAGCGTGCTCGCCAAGCAGGAAGCGGTCGAGCAGGGCGCCGGCGACGTCATCCTGCACCGCGAGGGGACCGTCACCGAATGCAGCGCATCGAACGTCATGATCGTCAAGGACGGCGTCGTCTTCACGCATCCGGCCGATCATTTCATTCTGCACGGCATTACGCGAGCGGTCGTGCTGCGGCTCGCCGCGGAGCGCGGCATCGAGGTGCGGGAAATTCCGTATACGCTCGACGAGCTTCGCCAAGCGGACGAAGCGTTCCTGACCTCCACCACGATGGAGGTCACGCCGATCGTCCGGATCGACGGAAGCGCGGTCGGCTCGGGGCGGCCCGGACCGGTGACGCGGCTTCTGCAGGAAGCGTTCGAAGCGACGATCGGCGCTTAAAGCGGTTGTCGGGAGGGAGACGCGATGAACAGGGAAGAGCTGGTCGCTTACGCCTTGTCGAAAAAGGGGGCGCGCGAAGATTATCCGTTCGGTCCGGAGCCGCTCGTGCTGAAGGTCGGCACGAAAATGTTCGCGCTGATCGCGGAAGACGCCGGCGGACGCCCCGCAATTTCGCTGAAATGCGAGCCGGAGACGGCCTACCTGCTGCGCCAGCAGTACGAAGCCGTCAAGCCCGGCTACCATCTGAACAAGCAGCATTGGAACACGGTGACGATCGACGGGACGGTCCCCGACGGGGACATTCGCGGGATGATCGACGAGTCGTACGCGCTCGTCGCCCGCAAGCTGACGCGCGCGGAGAAGGAACAGCTCGGGCTGGAGCTGCGGGCGTAGCTCGCACCGTCGAGAAGAAGCCCTGCGGAAGGCCGCAGGGCTTCGTTCGTACGAAAGCAGCGCAATTTCTCGATCGCGTCGATTCGGGCGGGATCGAAAGAAGGCGAGGCAAAGGAGGAGGACAGGCTCCAATCGGGACGACCGGGAGTCTGTCCTTTCGTTTGTCCGTGCGATTGCACTAAGTCGAAGTGGTTGTCGAGGCCGATGAGCCGGGACCGTTGTCGGTCCGGCAAGCCGATTTATGGAAACGGCCGCTCCAGCTCGCTCGCAGCCGTATGAGCGGTCAGCGGCGCAAGTTCCACTCGTCGTGGCCGTACTTCTCCGCGCTCAATTGAGCCGCAAGCTCCCGCTCGTACGGCGTAAGCTCGCCGTCCTCGAGCCGGATGCCGAGCCCTTCGGCGACCCCCTCGCGGAACGCCGCCTCCGCCTCCACGTACGTGACCGGCTCTCTCCCCATCGCCCGGCATATGTCGCCGATCGCCACCGCCTTCGTATGGAACGATTGCTTCAGCCGCTCCTTCACCCGCTCGTTCGAAAAGCGGAGCAGCGAGAACAGCTGGTCCACATCCATCTCGAGCAAAATCGAGCCGTGCTGCAAAATGACGCCACGCGACCGGGTTTGCGCGCTGCCGGCGATTTTGCGCCCCTCCACGACGAGCTCGTACCAGGAGGGCGAATCGAAGCAGGCGGCCGAACCGGCCGTCGAGACGTACTTCGCCTTCTCCTCCGGGGCGCCGAGATTGACCATCTCCGCGCGCAGGCCGAGCCGGCGGAAGCCGTGCACGAGCCCTTCGCTCAGCACGCGGTACGCCTCGTTGACCGTCGTCGGCATGTCGGGGTACTGCTCGGACACGATCATGCTGTACGTCAGCTCCTTGTCGTGCAGCACCGCCCGTCCTCCCGTCGGACGCCGGACGAAGCCGACGCCTTGCCGGCGCACCTCGTCGAACTCGATTTCGTCTTCGGCCTTCTGAAAGTAGCCGATCGACAGCGTCGCCGGATTCCAGCCGTAAAACCGCACCGTCGGCGGCGTTTTCCCTTCGCTGTGGGCGATCAGCATCGCCTCGTCGATCGCCATATTGTCGGCCGGCGAGCCGTCGCCCGACCGGATGAATCTCCATACGTTCTCCGCCATCTGTTCGTTCGCTCCTCTCCTGCCGCATCTATTCGAAGCGGGGGCGCGGGAGGGAGGCGGAAACAAGCTGCATTTGTATGCTATTCCGCCGAGACGCGTCACCGACACGGCAAATAAGCTACATCTGTACGCTATTCCGCCGGTACACGCCGTCTGCGCTCGTCCAAGCACCGCCGCCCCGCGTCCCGCAACAAAAGGGAGCGCCACAGCCGTAACCGCGCGGGCGCTCCCTCTTCGTGCAAGCTGTTCACTTGTATCGTACACCTTTTCGGAACGATTTACAAAACGTCCCGATCACCCGCAGGTGCAGTTGAGCACCGGCTTGCGCGCCGCCTGCGCCTCGTCGAGCCGCTTCACGACGGTCGTGTACGGGGCGTTCACGACGAGCTCCGGATTCTCCTCCGCCTCTTTCGCGATTTGGATCATCGTGTCGATGAAGCCGTCGAGCGTCTCTTTGCTTTCCGTTTCCGTCGGCTCGATCATGATGCATTCCTCGACGTTAAGCGGGAAGTAGATCGTCGGCGGGTGGTACCCGAAGTCGAGCAGCCGCTTCGCGATATCGAGCGTGCGCACGCCGAGCTTCTTCTGCCGTTTGCCGGACATGACGAACTCGTGCTTGCACGGCCGGTCGAACGGCACGTCGTAGTACGGCGCCAGCCGCTTCATCATGTAGTTGGCGTTCAGCACGGCGTTCTCGGACACCTCGCGCAGCCCTTCGGCCCCGAGGGTGCGAATGTACGTATACGCGCGGACAAGAATGCCGAAGTTGCCGTAAAACGCCTTGACCCGGCCGATCGATTCGGCGCTGCCCGCGTCGAAGCCGTACGTGCCGTCCTCCTTGCGCACCACGTTCGGCGCCGGCAGGAACGGGACGAGCTTCTCCTTCACGCCGACCGGACCGGCACCCGGACCGCCGCCGCCGTGAGGCGTGCTCATCGTCTTGTGCAGGTTCAGATGGACGACGTCGAAGCCCATGTCGCCCGGACGCGCGATGCCGAGAATGGCGTTCGAGTTGGCGCCGTCGTAATAGAGCAGCCCGCCCGCTTCGTGCACGATGCCGGCGATTTCGACGATGTGCTCCTCGAACAGGCCGAGCGTGTTCGGGTTCGTCAGCATGAGCGCCGCCGTATCCGGGCCGACCGCCGCGCGCAGCGCGTCGAGATCGACGAGACCGCGGTCGTCGGACTTGATCGTGATCGTATCGAAGCCGGCGACCGTGGCGCTCGCCGGGTTCGTGCCGTGCGACGAGTCGGGGACGATGACCTTCGTCCGCTTCTCGCCGCGGCTTTCATGGTACGCGCGAATCATCATGAGGCCGGTCCATTCGCCGTGCGCTCCCGCCGCCGGCTGCAGCGTTACGCGATCCATGCCGGTAATTTCGGCCAGATCGTTTTGCAGCGTGTACAGCAGCTCGAGCGCGCCCTGGATCGACTCCACCGGCTGGTACGGGTGGATTTTCGCGAATCCCGGAAAACGGGCGACGTCCTCGTTAATTTTCGGATTATATTTCATCGTGCACGAACCGAGCGGGTAAAAGCCGTTGTCGATGCCGAAGTTGCGGCGCGACAGCGCGGTATAATGGCGCATGACGTCGACCTCGTACACTTCCGGCAGCTCGGCCGGCTTCGTCCGCAGCAGCTTCGCCGGGATCAGCTCCTCGACCGGCGTCTCCGGCACGTCGCACTCCGGCAGCGAATAGGCGACGCGTCCCGGCTTGCTCAGCTCGAAGATGAGCGCCTTGTCGTGCTTCACCGGCTGCGCCTCCGCGGCCCCGCCCGGTTGGACGGCGGGTGTCGTTTCCGTATGGCTCGTCGTACTCATAGCAGCTCCTCCAATCGGTCGGCAAACTGTTCGATATCTTCCTTCGTGCGCTGCTCCGTCACGGCGACCAGCATATGGCCCGCCAGCTCGGGGTAGTCGCGCCCGAGATCGTAGCCGCCGATAAAGCCGCTCGCCAGCAGCTTCGAATTGATCGCGCCCACGTCCGCGGACGCGCCGTCGCCCAGCTTGACGACGAATTCGTTGAAGAACGGCGAGGCGAACGCGACGGACAGCTTGCTGCGGGCGCCGATCGTCTTGGCGGCGTAATGCGCCTTCTGCACGTTCAAATGCGCGACGTCGCGGATACCCTGCTTGCCCATCGTCGACAAATAGACGGACGCGCACAGCGCGAGCAGCGCCTGGTTCGAGCAAATGTTCGACGTCGCCTTCTCGCGGCGAATATGCTGCTCGCGCGCCTGCAGCGTCAGCACGAAGCCGCGCTTGCCGTCGCGGTCGACCGTCTGGCCGACGATGCGGCCCGGCATGCGGCGCATCCACGCCTCGGCGACGGCGAAGTAGCCGCAGGACGGCCCGCCGAACGAGGCCGGAATGCCGAACGGCTGCGTGTCGCCAACGACGATGTCGGCTCCGAGCTTGCCCGGCGGCTCAAGCAGGCCGAGCGACAGCGGGTTGCAGCTGACGACGAGCAGGCCGCCCGCGCCGTGGATGATCGGCTCGATCGCGGCGACGTCCTCGACGCAGCCGAAAAAGTTCGGCGACTGCACGATGACGGCCGCCGTATCGGCGCCGACAGCGGCCTGCAGCTCGTCGAGCTTCGTGACGCCGTCGGCGTAGCCGACTTCGACGACGTCGAGGTTCAGTCCGCGCGCCGTCGTCCGCAAAATCGCCCGCGCCTCCGGATGGACCGCGCGCGAAACGACGATTTGGCGGCGCTTCGTCGCGCCGTGCGCAAGCGCCCCCGCTTCGGCCAGCGCCGTCGCGCCGTCGTACATCGACGCGTTGGCGACCGCCATGCCGGTCAGCTCGCAAATGTAGGATTGGAACTCGAAAATCGCCTGTAGCTCGCCTTGCGAAATTTCCGGCTGGTACGGCGTGTACGCGGTATAAAACTCCGAACGCGAAATGACGTGGTTGACGACGACCGGCAAATGATGGTCGTACATGCCGGCGCCGAGGAAGCTCGCGTACCGGTCGAAATCGGCGTTGCGTCCGGACAGCGTGCGCATATGGCGCAGCATCGCCTGCTCGTTCAACGGTTCGGAAATGTTCAGCTTGCCTTGGAAACGGACGCTCGCGGGAATGTCAGCGAACAGCTCGTCGACGGAGGCGACGCCGACGGCCGCGAGCATGTCCGCGCGGTCCTGCTCGGTCATCGGTAAGTAGCGATGTTTCATCGGATGAGTGCTCCTTTCGGGATGCGGGAGTTCGGCTCGGCCGAGCGAGCCGGAAACGCGGTCGTGCCCGGCCGTACCTTTACGATGGCTTCGGACGTTTGTAAAACGGCGTCGGCACCACTTTGGCGCGCAGCTTCTTGCCGCGGATGTCGACGAGCACTTCGGTATCGACCGCCGTGCTGCCGGACTCGAGCAGCGCCAGCCCGACGTTGCGCTTGAACGTGGGCGATTGGGTGCCGGTCGTCACTTCGCCGATCAGCCGTTCGCCGTCCGCCGAATAGACGGGATAATGCGAGCGCGGAATGCCGCGGTCGATCATTTCGATGCCGACGAGCTTGCGCGGCAAGCCCTGCTCCTTCTGGGCGGCGAGCGCGTCGCGGCCGATGAAGCCGCCTTTGTCGAGCTTGACGAACATGCCGAGCCCCGCCTCGAGCGGGCTGATGTCGGCCGACAGCTCCTGGCCGTACAGCGGCAGCCGCGCCTCGAAGCGCAGCGTGTCGCGCGCGCCGAGTCCGGCCGGCACGAGACCATGCTCCTGCCCCGCCTCGAGCAGCGCCTCCCACAGCCGGACGACGTCCTTCGCGCTCACGTACAGCTCGAAGCCGTCTTCCCCGGTATAGCCGGTGCGCGATACGAGCGCTTGCACGCCGAGGACGTTCGCGTCCGGCACGAACCTGAACGGCTTCAGCTCCGCGACGGGAGCGTCGGTCAGCGACGCCAGGATGTCGACCGCCTTCGGACCTTGCAGCGCGAGCAGCGCCGTGTCGTCGGAGACGTTTTCCAGCTTCGCTTCGCCGTCCAGGTGACGCTCCAGCCATTCGAAATCTTTGTCGATGTTGGACGCGTTCACGACGAGCATGAACCGGTCCCCGGCCAGCTTGTAGACGAGCAGATCGTCCACGACGCCGCCGTCGGGATAGCAAAGCAGGCTGTACTGCGCCTGGTTCGTCTCGAGCTTCGAGACGTCGTTCGTCGTCATCCGCTGCAAAAACGTCTCCGCCCCGGGCCCGGTCACCCAAAACTCGCCCATGTGCGACACGTCGAACAGGCCGGCCCGTTCGCGGACCGCCTCGTGCTCGCCCTGGATGCCGCCGAACTGCACCGGCAAATCCCAGCCGCCGAAATCGATCGTCTTCGCTCCGTGCTTCGCGTACGCCGGATACAACGGCGTTTGTTTCAAAGTCGTCATGCGTCACCTCTTTACCGACAGTGTCGTTTTTTTCTCGACCCGGCCTAGCGGAAACCGCGCCGCTGACGGGCGGAACGGCCGATCCGGGGAACTTCCGGTTAGGTTTCCTCGACGCGGCATTTTTCACACCGATGTTCGAACCGGTAGAAGGCGGCGCCCCTTGCGAACAATCTCGCCGTCTTAGGCATCCCTTCCCGGAGCTGCCGACAAACGAAAAAAGGACAAAGCAAAACGAAGCACGCTTCCTCGATCGCCGAGAAAAGCTTACGTCCTTTTGCCCTGTCCTTGTACCTGAGAGTTCCCCTCTGCGAGACCGCGACCGTGCGCGTTCATCGTCCGCAAAGTTACCCCTTGGGTGGTCCGCTCCCCGTATCCCGCTCGCTTGCGCCAGACGGGAGGGACGAACGCTCTCCAGAGATGCGTCCGGGTCAAGTCCTTTTGCCTGAGAGATTCACCGCATCGCGCGGCTTACTCCTTCGGCGCCGCCGTCCCGCCTCGCCCGAGCGTGTAGCTCGGAATGCGCGAAGCGCCCGGCAATCTCTCCTTGAACCATCATCCGCCGTTATCCGGTTGTCGAATGCCTCCCCTATTTTACAATATTCGAGCCGCCGGGGAAAGGGGAACTTTTCCGATACGTCGTTTCGATCCCGGCGGACTTGAGCGTGTCTCCCGACGCTTCCCCTCCTCCGCTTTCGTCCCGACCGCGCCGCGCCGTTATGTTTCCCTCCGAATTGGTTAATACTAGGGAAAATAAAGACCGGTACCGCGAGGAGGACGCCAATGAATTCGACATCGCCGGAACACGTACGCCCCTTGAACGATCATCTGCACATCCACTTCGACCGTTCCTGGTACGACGAGCTGGAGGCGCGCGTCCAGCGCAACGGCCCGTGGGACGACTGGACGATGTACCAGCTCGCGCTCGAAGCCGAGGAATCCGGACTGATCCGCAGCTTCGACGACCTGCTCTGTCTCTCGCACATCCCGCAGCTGAAGCCGCTCCCCCACCAAATCGACACCGCGAAAAAGGTGCTGTACGACATGCGCGGCCGCGCCATTCTCGCCGACGAGGTCGGTTTGGGCAAGACGATCGAAGCCGGTCTGATCATCAAGGAGTATCTGATCCGCGGGCTCGTCCGCAAGGTGCTCATCCTCGTCCCGGCCTCGCTCGTCCTGCAATGGGTGCGCGAGCTGAACCAGAAGTTCGGCATCCCCGCCGTCGCGCAAAAAAAAGAATACATGTGGGCGCAGTACGACATCGTCGTCGCCTCGATGGATACGGCGAAGCGCGAGCCGCACCGCGACATCGTGCTGAACCAGGAATACGACATGCTGATCGTCGACGAGGCGCACAAGCTGAAAAACAAAAAGACGACCAACTACAAGTTCGTGCTCGAGCTGCGCAAAAAGTATTGCCTGCTGCTGACGGCGACGCCGGTCCAAAACGACCTCGGCGAGCTGTACAACCTCATTACGCTGCTGAAGCCGGGGCAGCTCGGCGGACAAGGACAGTTCGCCGCCAACTTCGTCGTCGACAAACGGATGCCGAAAAACGAAGACAAGCTGCAGCAGGAGCTGTCCAAAGTGATGATCCGCAACCGGCGGGGCGACGGCAATCTTCAATTCACGAAACGGATCGTCCGCAACGTGCCGCTTACGCTGTCCCCCGAGGAGCAGGCGCTGTACGACGGCGTATGCGATTTCGTGCGCGGCCGCTACGAGGACGCGAAGGGCGACATCGGCAGCATGCTCTCGCTCGTGACGCTGCAGCGGGAAGTGTGCAGCAGCCGGGATGCGGTGTTCGTCACCCTCGTCAACCTGTTCAAGAAGACGGCCGAGGACTCCCCGCTCCGTCCGAAAATCTGGGAGCTCGTCGAGCTGATCCGCAGCATCAAGGCGAACACGAAGGCGGAAAAAACGCTCGAGCTGATCGAATCGCTCGACGGCAAAGCGATCATTTTCACCGAATACCGGGCGTCCCAGGAATATTTGCTCAACTTCCTGAAGGAGCGCAACATTACGGCCGTGCCGTACCGGGGCGGCATGAACCGCGGCAAGAAGGACTGGATGATGGACCTGTTCCGCAACCGGGCCCGGGTCATGGTCGCGACGGAGGCGGGCGGCGAAGGGATCAACCTGCAATTTTGCAACAACATCGTCAACTTCGACCTGCCGTGGAATCCGATGCGCGTCGAGCAGCGGATCGGCCGCGTCCACCGGCTCGGGCAGACGGAGAACGTCCACATCTTCAACCTGTCGACGGTCGGCACGATCGAGGAGCATATTTTGTCGCTGCTGCATGAAAAAATCAACATGTTCGAGCTCGTCATCGGCGGACTCGATACGATACTCGAGCGGTTCGAGAAGAAGACGTCGCTCGAATCGAGCCTGTTCAAAATGTGGGCGGAGGCGAAATCCGACGACGACATGCGCCGCCAGCTCGACCGGCTCGGCGAGTCGTTCCGCGACATTCGCGACGAGGTCGAGCACGAGCGGGCGGAACGGGCGCCGATCGGCGCCATTCTGAACGCGGTCGGCCAGACGATACAACCCGAAGCGGAGGTGCGCCCGTGAACGCCAAGCAAGTGCAAAAGTTTGCGCTCCGGTACTTGGAAGCGACCGGGTGCCACATCATCGAGAAGCATCCCGCCTACGTGACGGTGAAGCTGTCTCCCGAGGCCGACAAGCGGCTGACGAACCGTTCCTATTATTGGAGCTTCGTCGAGCGAACCGGCGCGCCGCCGGAGACGATGACATTCACGTTCGTGTTCGATCCCGAGAAGCTGCGCGCCGAGGCCGAGGCAAAAGGCGCGGGCGCCCCGCCGCTCAACGGCGCCCCCCGGCCCGGCGCATCGCCTCAGGTGCTCGGCCCTTCCGGCCAGCCGCTTCCGCCCGGCGCCCAGGATACGATACTCGGCCGCTACTTCGGCATAGCTCCCGGCGGTCCCGCGACCGGGCCCGGACGAGTCCCGCGGGAGGAAGTGACGTTCGGCAGCAAGCGGCTCGCCCAGCTGTTCGACGCCGTCAAGGCCGACGGCCGCTGGGTGCAGCTGTTCGAAACGCCCGATCCGTCCTCGCGCGTCGGCCCCGGGCCGTCCGCCGGCTACGTCTCGTTTCTCAACGTCAACGTGAAGATCGAGCTGGCGTGCGACATGAAGCGGGACGAGCTCCATTCGTTCGGCGTGAACTTGGCGACGGGAGAGCTTCGGGATCGGTTCTTCGAATCGATCGCCGGCCGGAAGCTGACGCCGCGCCTCCCGCCCAACGTCTATATCGCCCGCCCGGCCGTCACGCTGGCGAAGGGGCGGTCGATCGTCGAGCAGCACGTCGAGAGACTGCTCAAGCGGTACGATCACCGTTGGGCGGCGGCGGCGAACGAACGGCTGCGCGACGAGCTGGAGCGGGTCGACCGGTATTACGAGGATGCGGTGAAAGGGCTCGAGGACGAGCAGCGGCAAGCGGCGGAGGACCAGTGGCGCAAACGGCGGGAGGAGCTCGACTGGCAGTACCGCCCGCGCATCCGGGTAACGGTCGTGAACGGCGGCTTGTTCCATCTGCAAACGCCTTTGAACGGCACGAACTGACGAATCCCGCTAAAACTTCGCAAAAAAACAGCCGAAAAGAAGAGGCGCGGCTGACACGAAGCAACAACATTTTTTAGTCATATTCGTTACAATGAGGACATATCCTAACCATACACCGCCTTCGCCTCAACGGATGTCCTCCAATTCTCGATAACGGCAGGTGATGACGATGTACCGATGGCTGCTCGCGGTGTCGGCTGTTCTGCTCGGAGCCGGCGTCATGCTCGGAAGCGGTGCCGAAAGCGCGGCGCTGCAACGGGAAATGGAAACGCATACGCGGAACGATGTCCCGTCCGTCGTCCGTGCGGCGGTCGTCGCGCCGGACGGCTCGGAAGCTTCGGGAACGTTCGAAGCCGAAGTCGATTCCTGGATCAAGACGCTGTCCGCGCAGGACGAGTTCAAAGAATGGGAAGGCGCCCGCTGGACCCGGCATCCGCTCGGACCGGGCATGCACGGCTGGCTCGTATTGGTGCACAAGAACGGCAAGGAGATCGGCTATCTCGTCGTCGGCGCGACCGAGGACGGCAAGCTGCGGCTGACCGAATACGGGGCCGGCGATCGACCGCTGTTCGGCATGCAGACGCTGTATCGCTCGTTGATACAGCTTGGACTGATCGATGCTCATTCCGATTTGATGTCATTTTGGCAGGCTTCCCCCCTTCCTCCCGAACGCGTTTACTACAGTCCGCTTCATGCGGTTTGGAAGCTGGCGCACGGGAACGAATGGTTGTATATCGACGCCAAAACCGGCGAACGGCTGCCGCTCGGCGAGCAAAGCTTCGAGCCGCTCGTCCGCTACGAATCGCCGAACGCGATTCCGGAGCCGTCCGCACGAACCGCGCGGTCGCTCACGCTGCCCGAATTCGATCCGTTCGACAATACGTCATGGATCACAGGCCCGCCGGCCCCTTTTGCGGCCGCGGATGAGCTATTCGCCGCCTTGACGCCCGGGAACGCTCCCGTAACGTACAAGGCCAACCTGTACGGCAAAACGGTGCTCGCGCCGTACGCCGTCACCGGCTATCAAGACTGGGGGCTTGGCGTGCCTTACGTCAGGCTCGAGCAGGAAGGCGCCCGATACGTTCCTTACGACGTCTTGAAGGAATACGGCGGCTTCCACCAGACGGGGAACGCTTCCTCGTCCTAACGATCGGTATTTCTCCTCCTCTTCCCATAGAAAACACCCCGGACATCCGTTTCGATCGCAACCGACGGATGGGGGTGTCTTTTTTTTACCGATCACTCTTCCTGCGGCCGCTCCTTGCGGCGTCTCCACCAAATGAGGACGGAAACGGGAACCATGCCGAACCAGCGCACGTACCACGGCGCCCGCGAGCTTTTGAGCCGGCTTCGCTGCTCCTTGCGCACGTCCGGCGGCGTATCCATATAGGCGACCACCCGCTCCGTCAAATATTTGATATAATCGTCCGTCTTGATCGCGATCGTCTGTTCACCTCCCGGCCGCGCCCGAGCGAGGCGCGCCTTTATCTATTGTTGCCGGGACGGGGCGGCCGTAACCGTCGCTATAATCGTTCTCTCCGTTGCCTGCGCGGTCGCTTGCGCACTATAATACGGTCAAAGCGTAAAAACACGGTCCGGTTGGTAGTCCGGATGCGCCGCAGGTCAGGCGGCGTCGTAGCCTTCCCCCTCGGGATGTCCCTCGCTTTGTCATCAACTTGGAGGGGATTGCCATGACACTGACCGTTTATTGGGACGGGCAATTCTGGGTCGGAGTCGTCGAAGAGCGGACGGAAGGGCGTCTGCGCGCCTGCCGCCATCGATTCGGCTCCGAGCCGCACGACGCGGAGGTGCTCGCATTCGTCCGCGGGCCGATGGCCGACCTGCTCGAGCGGACGACGAAGACGGTCGCCTTCGACGCGAAGGAGCCGAAGCGCGTCAACCCGAAGCGGCTCGCCCGGCAGGCGGCCGCCGAGATGAAGATGCGAGGCGCGTCCGCGTTCGCGCAGGAGGCGATTAAGCTCGAGCTGGAGCATCGCCAGGAGACGAGCAAGCGGACGACTCGCCGAATGCGCGAGGAGGCCGAGGAGCGCAAGCGGGAAATCGCCAGGCGGAAAGCGAAGGAGAAGCACCGCGGACGTTAAGGCGGCTTCCGGAATCGTTTCGAAACAAGGAGAAAGCCGGTCGGACGACAAAGATTGTCGCGGACCGGCTTTTTTCTCGTTTTTAAGGCTTTGACGGGTATACGCCCTCGGCCGCGATGATGAAATTCAACGCTGCGTAAGGCTGCATGTTGTTATGCGGCTTGCCGCCTCCGGCCGTGCCGATCGCCTGCGCGCTCATCGGCGTATTGGCGGTTTGCGAGTAGACCGGCCTCGCTCCCCGGGGCTCGTTGGCCCAAATGGCGCCGTTCGGATTGTTCTCGTTCGCCGTCGTCTGGCAGTTGACCGCGTGGTCGTGGAACGGCATTTGCCTTTCGGTGAGCGTCACCTGATTCGTTCCGCCCGTCGAGAGGAACGGTCTCGGCGTCAATCCGGCACCGTTGCCTTGATGGATCGGCGCCATCCCCCGCATGTCCGGCAAAGCGAACGTCGTTTTGCCGTCGCCCCCGTACATGTTGCCGATGACGGTAAATAACGTTTGATGGGCAACGACCTGCAGCGTCTGCCCGTTGCAAAAATACCATCCCGCCGGCGCGTATTTGCCCGCGAAAAGGCGAATTTCCCCAATGTACGGATCCATGTCGATCATCCTTTCCCGTTTAACTGCGTGGTGGGAATATGCCTTGAAGCGCGATGCAAAAATTGACCACGGTGTACGGCTGCATGTTCGCGTGGCCCACGCTCGCTCCGGCATTGGCCAAGGCGTTCGCGCTCATCGCGCCGTTGATCGCGTTGTGGTAGACGTTTAGCGTGCCGGTCGTTCCCCATACGTTTTGAGCCGCGACCACGACCGTGGACGGTTCCGAGCTCCCGTTCGCTTGATGCGTATGCGGAGGGATTTCGTCGATCGTGAGCACGTGTCGTTCTTCCCCGCCGGTCGCTCCGACGACCGAACCGTCGACCGGATGAATCGGCACGCGCCCCCGCAGGTCGGGCAGCCCGAACGTGTTTATGCCGTCTCCCCCGAACGAAGTGCCCAACAGCGTATACAGCGCCTGATTTTGATTGATGGGAAGCAGCTGGCCGTTGCATTGCGCCCATCCGCTCGGCGCGAAATTGAAAGAAAACAACCGTACTTCTCCGAGAAAAGGTTCCGCCATCTATCGTTCCTCCGTTTCCGTATGGATCTTGCTGTTCACCCCGCTCAGCTTTTGGTCGGGTAATTCCCTTGCAGCGCGATAATGAACGTAATCGCCCGAAAAGGCATCATATTGTCATGCGCATCGGTTCCCCCGGCGCCGGTCAGGCAAGCCGTATCCATAACGGCGTTCGGGGCGGTGGTGGCGTACTGGTTGACGGTGCTGGTCGCCCAAACGGCGTTGGCCGGGCTGCCGGACGTTGCCGCCAGCTGCTGGATGCTGACGGCGTGCGTATGGCTCGGAAGCTCCGCCGAGGACAAGGTCACCTTCTCCGTGCCGCCCTTCTGTCCGATCGGGAAGCCGGTCGTCGTCTGGGGATTCGTCCCCATATGGACCGGGAGCCTTCCCTGCATATCCGGCAGCGCGAAATTCGTTTGCCCGTCCCCGCCGTACGTCGTGCCGATCACGGAATATAAAGCTTCGTTCTGACTGATCGGCAGCAGCTGCCCGTTGCACATCGCCCATCCTTGCGGCGCGTAATTACCCGCAAACATGCGGATTTCACCCAAATATTGATCGCTCATTCCGCAGCTCCCTCCATCGGTTTGACTATGCTAAAAACGGCTTCGTATGTCATTCGATCGTCCGACCGTCCGATCGGCACGAGAAACCAATGCGCTTCCCCCAGCTTCAAGCCGCGAAGCGCGAACGTTCCTTGGGACAGGACGCATCGCATATCGCCTTCCAAAACGATCGAAAACTGCTCGAAATGCGCCGTCGAGCCTCTATCTTGGACGGAGGCGACCCGCAAGGGGAACGATCCGCTCCCGTCCGGCAGCGGGATCAGCAGCTCGTCGCCCATCAGCTCGACCGCATCGGCCAACGTAAACGGTTTCAATCTGGCACCACCTCCCTTCCGACATCGTTCCATTCCATCTCGACATACGGGAACGACTCGCCTACAACCCGAAATCCGAACCGTTCGTACAAACGCCGGGCCGGATTGTGCTGCAGGACGTTGAGCCGGAGCGGCTTGCCGGCCCGTTCGGCCGATTGCCGCAAGTCGCGCAGCAAAGCCGATCCTACGCCGCCGTTGCGATGCTCGGGCAAGAGCGACAAGTCGACCAATCGAATCGCGTCGTCCGTCTCCGCCGTCATGATCCGGCCGATCCGCTCCGTTCCGCGGCTGACGAGGCGATGGTCCGCCGACGGATATTGCAGCTCGTACGACCGTTTTTGCATGTCGAACTGCATGCGCAAAAACGACGTCAGCTGCATCTCCGGCCAGCCCAGGGGGGCGAATTCGTCCCGCCTCGTCCCGACGTACACGTCGAACAGAAAAGAATCGTCTTCCGGACGTACCGGTTCCAGCTTGAGCATGCATGTCCCTCCTAAACGCGAATCGGCGAAAAAACGAGCGCGCCGTCCAAACCGACACCGGAAGTTCCGGTATCGGTCTGTCACGGCGCTATGCGCTCGTCGTTACTTCTTCTCGATCATCCGCTCTTTCCCGTTCGGGAGAGGCTGGGCGGTGTACGTGTTCGAAGCCGCCTCGACGTCGGCGGACGCCCAGTGCGCGAGCGGAACGTCCGGCCATGTCGGGCGTTCGATTCCGTCGAGCGCCGGCCGATCGAACAGGCGATTCAGCACTTTGACCGCCTCGGCGCGGGTAAGCGGCCGGTCCGGCCGGAACGTGCCGTCCTCGTACCCGGTCATCCAGCCTTCCGCTTGGACGGCGGCGATCGACGATGCCGCCCAATGCGACTTCGCATCGTCGTAGCCCGGTATCCGTCCGGCCGTGCCGATTCGTTTCCAGGCGGCGACGATTGTGGCCGTTTCCGCTCTCGTGACCGGCTGCTCCGGCCGGAATCGCCCTTGATCGTCACCGGTCATGATCCCCGCCGTTTGCAACGCGGCTATGGCGGAGGACGCCCAGTGGCCGGCCGGCACGTCCGGATAACCGCTCGCTGCGGACGCTGCGGACGACGGCGCCCCTTTCAGGTTGCGTGCCAGAATCGCGGCGATTTCGGCACGCGTGATCGGCTTCTCCGGCTGGAACGTCCTGTCTTCGTAGCCGAAGATGTACCGTTCGCGCCATACGTCACCGTCCATGCGAACGATCGTGAACGTGCTGAATTTCGAAATGGCGATTTCGATGCCGACCGGCATGCCGTTCTCGTCATAGGTGATCGTACCGCGCTGGAGCGACTTGTCTCCGTCGCTGTGCTCGATGTATACGGCGAGCTGGGCCAGCCACGCCTCTCTCCGCTGCGGGTCCGTAGGAATCGGGACGCCTTTGAGCGGAAACTCGACCTTCGTCGGCCGGCTGGTGTAATTCGTCTCGATCGTCATCGGCTTGCCGACGATTTCGACGCTGCGGTTTTGCGCCGCTTCCTTCACTTCTTCCGCCCGGACGGTACGTTCCTCCACTTGTTCCCTTTCGGCCGGCTTGTTGATCGGCACGATGCGGAAATATAAATCTTTGCCGTCCGCCTGGAGGAGCGAAAGCGTATCGCTCGGAAGCGTAATTTTCACGTCCTGCGTTTGGATTTCCAGGTTGATGCTTTTGCTCGTCATCGCCGAAACGGAGTCTTTCGGCACGTTAACCGTTACGGCGTCGGCCGGGTCGTTCGGCAAATCGTCGATGACGATTTTCGCGGTGTCGCGTCCCGCTTCGACCGCTTTGCCGACCGATTCGGCCGCTTTCCTCGGGTCGAACGATACGACGTCCACCTTCGTCCCGTCCTGCTCCCGCGTACGCGTGATGTCGACTTTGGCCGCAACGCTGTCGGCACCGCCCACGACCACGTTCACCTGTCTCGTCGTACCGGAAGGCGCTGCGGGAGCCGACGGCGAACTCGGCTCGGACGACGGCGTGCTTTCTTCCTCTAGACGGGTAACGGTCAACGTATACGTTGTTTTGGCGATTCCGTCTTGCGCCGTCACTTCGACCTCGATCGTGTTCGGCCCGACCGTCAAGGCGATCGGGTGGGAAGGCGTGCCGCCCGTCACCGGCATGCCGTTGATCCGGATCGCCGCACCGGGAGCGAGCGCCGTCGCCGTGACCGTCAATTGCGAAACGTCGTTCGGCACGGATGCCGCGTACGACGTCGTGTCTCCGGAAAAGGCGGGGGTCAGCGTCCCGGCGTTCAGACCGAGTCCGCTAAGCCGCGATTCGGCGGACGGTTTGACGATCGTGATCGTGTACGCCTTCCGGGTAGCCGCATCTTGGGCGACGACCTCCACCCGGATGACGTTGGTTCCGGCCGTCAGCGCGATCGGCGCCGAAGGCGATCCGCTTCCGGTAAGGACGTCGTTGATTCGTATCGAAGCGTTCGGCTCGTAGACGGTTGCCGTGACGGTCGTGCTGCCGACGCCGCTTGCCACCTGCTGGGCGTACGCCAGCGTGTTGGCCGAAAACGCGGGCGTCAAATCGCCCGTGCTGACCGAGAGACCGGCCAGATCGGCGACGCCGGCGGGTACGATCTCGACCGTAACGACGGCGGGAGCCGAATAGGCGATCCCGTCGTACGCCGTAAACGTAAAGCTGTCGGTTCCGGTCGCGCCCGGGATCGGCGTATAGACGAACGTGCCGCTGCCGTAGACGCCTTGCGTGACGGTCCCTTTGCTTCCTTGCGATTCGATCCGGTACGTCAAGACGTCGCCCTCCGCATCGGTCGCGGTTAATGCCCCCGTGAGCGGGTAGCTACCCGTCGTGCTGTAAACGGCGCCCGCCGCAACGGGCGCATCGTTGACGGGCGCGATCGTGACCGTAACGGTCGCGGTGATCGAATCGGCGACGCCGTCGTTCGCTTTGAACGTAAACGAGTCGGTGCCGTTCGCGTCGGCGTTCGGCGTGTACAGAAATTCGCCGGTTGCCGGATTCGTGACGACGGCCGTTCCTTTGGTCCCTTGCGTCACGATGCTGTAAATCAAGGCGTCTCCGTTCGCGTCGGTGGCGTTCAGCATGCCGGTCTTCGGCGTATCTTCCGTCACGGCGAGCGAACCGGAGCTCGCGACGGGCTTCGCGTTGCCGACCGACACCGTAAAGCTGCGGGACGCCCGCGCTTGCCGCTCGTCGTCCACGGCGATCGTGACGGTCGCCGTGCCGTACTTCCCGGCCGCCGGCGTAACGGTCACCGTCCGGTTCGCGCCGGAGCCCCCGAATACGATATTCGCGTCCGGGACGAGCGTCGGATTGCTCGACGTACCGCTCACTTGCAAAAGGGCGGCGGGCGTCGTCTTGTCGGAGACGGTAAAGGCCAGCTCGCCGGTCGAGCCGTCCGTCGCGATCTCCTGATCCGCGATCGGGCTCAGCTCGGGTATGTCGTTGACCGTAACCGTGAAGCTGTCGCTGGATTCGCTCGTCAGCGAGTAGACCGTCAGCGTGACGGTAACCGTACCGTCTTGACCCGCAGCCGGCGTAACGTCGATCGTGCGGTTCCCTCCGCTTACGGTGCTCAAGACGATGCCGCTTTCCGGGAGCAAGTCCGGGTTATCGGAGCTCGCCCGAACGAGCAACTCTCCCGCAGCGGTGTTCGCGTCTCCGACCGTAAAGGAAAGCGGTCCCGTCGAGCCGTTCTCGTCGATCGTCAAATCGGACGGAGCGTGGATGGTCGGAGTGGCCGTGACAATGAAAACGGCAATGCCCGCGGACGCCGCTCCGACGTTGCCGGCCGCATCTTCCGCCAAAGCCGCCAACGCATGGGTGCCGTCGGCTAGCGCCGAAGTCGTAACGCTCCAGTCGCCGCCCGAACCCGCCGTCGCGCTGCCGACTTCCGTCATGCCGTCGTACAGCCGTACCGTGCTGTCCGGTTCCGCCGTCCCCGTAATCGTCGGCGTCGTCACGCTCGTGACGTTGTCGTCGTCGAAAATGCCTTTATCCGACGCCGGCGTCAAATCCAAGCCGGCCGGCGCACCCGGCGGCACGGTGTCGATCGTGATCGCAAGCGGACCGGAAGCGTCTCCGACGTTGCCGGCCGCGTCTTCGGCCGTCGCCGTGATCGAGCGAACGCCGTCGGACAAGGCGACCGCCGACGTAAGGCCGGTTCCGAATTGAGCCGCCGTGCCGCTGCCGATTTCCGTCGAGCCGTCGTACAACCGGACCGTGCTGTCCGCTTCCGCGCTCCCGGAGAAAACGGGATTGACGACCTTCGTCACGTTATCGGTCGAGGACTTGCCCGAGTCCGACGCCGTCGTCAAATCCGGGACGGCGGGAGCCGACGGCGCCGTCCTGTCCACATGGAGCGAAAGCGCGTCCGATTCCGCTTCGTTCCCCGCCGCATCTTTCACTTTCGCTACGATTTGGTATAGGCCGTCGACCGACAAGATCGCCGGATTCGCCGGGATCGTCCAGTCGCCCGAGCCGTCCGCGTTCGCTCCGCCCAGCTCGAACGAACCGGAGAACAGCTTGACGGCCTCACCCGCAAGCGCCGTTCCCTTAAACGTCAAAGCCGACGCTTTCGTCATATTGTCGGTATTGGACGCGCCCGTATCGGACTCCGGCGTCAAGTCCGGCGTCCCCGGCTTGGCCGGCGGCGTCGTGTCGATCGTGACGACGAGCGGCGAGGAGGCCGGGCCGACGTTGCCCGCCGCGTCCTCCGCCTTGGCGGTAAACGTATGCGCGCCTTCTCCGAGCGATGATGCGGTCATGCTCCAGCTCCCGCTTCCGGTCGCCGTCCCGCTGCCGACTTCCGTCCCGCCGGCGTACAGCCGGACCGTGCTGTCCGGCTCCGCCGTCCCCGCTATCGCCGGTGTCGTCACGTACGTCAAGTTATCGGCGTCCGAATCGCCCGAGTCCGAATCCGCCTCCAAATCCAAAGCGTCGGGGGCGGCAGGAGCGGACGTATCGATCGTGATCGACAGCGGGTCGGAAGACACGCTCTCGTTGCCCGCGGCGTCTACCGCTTTGACGGTGATCGCATGCGTGCCGTCCGGCAGCGGAGCCGACGCCGTTGCGTTCCAGCCTCCTCCGCTATCCGCGCCGGCGCCGCCGATCTCCGCCGCATCCGCAAACAGCTTCACCGTGGCGTCCGGCTCCGTCGTTCCGCCGAATGCGGGCGTCGTGATCTTGGTGATGTTGTCGCTGTCCGACCCTCCCGAATCGGAGGAAGCCGTCATATCCGGCTTACCCGGTTTAACCGGAGGAGTGGTGTCGATCTTGACGACGAGCGGGGACGAGGCCTCGCTAACCCCGTCGCCGGTCGTCGCTTTCGCGGTGATGGCATAAGTGCCGTCCGGCAAATCCGATGCCAGCGTGATCGTCCAATCGCCGCTTCCGTTCGCCACGGCCGCCGCACCCGCGATCGGCAGCGCGTTGTCGAACAGCTGAATCGTCGCGTTCGGATCGGACTTGCCGGTGATCGTCGGCTTCGTCACCTTCGTGACGTTGTCCGTATCGGAGGAGCCCGAGTCGGACACGGCCGCCAAGTCGAGATTGGTCGGGACCGCTACCGACGCGTCCAGCGTGGTGAATTGTTTATCTTCGCCATAGGCGGTTCCTTTCGCATTGATCGCGTAGGCCCGGTAATGATACGTCGTGTTCGGCTGCAGCCCGGCGACGTTCGCCGTGAACGGCCCCGTCGTGCCGGATGCCGTCGCTTTCAATGGGGACCCCGTCGTCGGATTGACGCTTGTCGACACGACGACTCCCCGCTCGGTGACGGCAGCGCCGCCGTCGCCCGTCACATCGCCCGCGAGCGTCGCTCCGCTGCCCGTAATCGAAGCGGGGGGCGCTCCGGTCGTGACGAAAGGAGTCCCGTCGGCGAGATACAGCCTTGGCGTGGTGCCCTGTTTGAGCTCAAAAACTTCAATTACATCGCTGCCCGACGTATTTCCAAATATTTCCTTCCCCGTTAACATAAACATAACGGAGCCGGTGCCCAGCTTGGAGGTTACGTATGCCGTAACGTCGAATACGAGAGGGGTGTTGCTGAAAACCACTGCGTCTTTCCGATTACTCGCGTTTTCATAGTTCGCGAGGTCGGCTTTCGTCACGGGAGTCGCGGTCGGCTGCCAATTCCCGCTGTACTTCCACAAATTGGCAATGTGGCCCGTTCCTTGAGGTTGGCCTACGGGTATTTCCAACTCGATATGTTTGCCCGTCGGATTCGAAAAACCGGTAATATCGAACTTTAAAAATAACGTTTCCAAGCTGTTATTGGGGGCGACGCCGACGAAAAACGGCGGACTGTTAAACCAGGGCGGTTCGTATGTCGGGTCATAGTTCCAAATTTCGGGATTCGTTACGTCCGCAAACGCCCGGTTCGTTCCCGCCCAAGCCGAGCCGAACAGCATGCAAACGACAACGACGACAATCGATATTCCTTTCCTCATGACAGGCTGTCACCTTCCGTCTTGTAAAATTGAGTGGATGCATAAAGTCCGTAGGAAAAACATCCCCTTCACTGTACCATTTCGCACTGAACAATCACTGAACATATGTCACTTTCCGACCAAGCGGTAATCCGAAAGGCCTATACCCAATATCCTGTACGCGCGTTTGCATTGTCAATTGATGCGCTTTCCATTTTTGATTAAGTTTTTTTGTCGAAATCCAACGGCCGTCCCGACGAAAAACGGGTCCCTCCTGGCCTTGGCCGGATGGAACCCGCTTGTAACGAGACGTTATGGAGTGGACGACCCCGCGGACGATCGTCGACGCCCATGGCAAGTCCGATCATCAAAAAAAGCCCGCCCTTTCCTCCTCGGAAAGAACGGGTTTCATTAGCACCGGGTGGGCGCCGTCCCGGGGCGGAGCGACCCGCCCGTCACGCGCCGAATACCGGCGCGAGCGCCGCATACAGCTTGACGTACCGCGCATATTTGCGCTCGTACGCCCGCGCGGTCTTGTCGTCGGGCGCGTACCGCCGCGCCGGCCGCGCGCGAAGCAGCCGCTCCGCGAAGTCGGCGTAGCCGGACGCCCAGCCGAGCCGGACGAAGCCCCCGGCCGCGCAGCCGAGCGCGGGCAAATATTGCGCGTCCCCCGGCACGATCACCTCGGCGCCGCAGACGTCCGCGAATATTTGGCACCAGAGCGGGCTGCGGCTGCCGCCGCCGATGAGCGTCAGCCGCTTCGGCATCGGCGAGCCGTCCGCCAGCAGCTCCATCACTTGGCGCATCGCGAACGCGACGCCCTCCAGCACGGCGCAGCCCATGTCGGCTCGCGTCGTCGTCGGACGCAGGCCGACGAAGCTGCCGCTCGCCGCCGCATCTTGAACGGGGCACCGTTCCCCGTTCAAGTACGGCAGGAACAGCGCTTCGCCCGCCGCGCGGTCGCAGCCGGACGCTTCGCGCTCGAACGCGGCGTACGCGTCCTCGCCATCGGCTGTGGCGCCTCCGAACGCGGACACCGCCCACTTATGCGCGTTGCCCGCGTTCATGAGCGGAGCGGCGGCGATCAGCTGCCCGGGCTCCGCGTGCGCGAGATGGAACACCCCGTCCGCGGCGCGGCCCGGCCGCTCGACGGAAGCCGCGACCCAGCCGGACGTGCCGAGGTAGACGTACCGGTCGCCCGTCTCGGCGACGCCGGCTCCGATCGTGGACGCGCCCGCGTCGCCGATGCCGCACAGCACCGGGGTGCCTTCGGCGAAGCCGGTCTCCGCGGCCGCTTCCGCAAGCACCTCACCGGCGACTTCGTCCGAGGCGAGCAGCTCCGGCAGCAGCGCCGGATCGAGGCCGACCGCTTCCAACCAATCCGCGCGCCACGACCGGCCGGACAAATCCATCATGCCCGCGGTCGCCGCCGACGTCGGATCGGTCGCGGCGCGCCCGGTCAGCCGCCGAACGACGTAATCTTTGGAGCTGATCAGCACCCGGGACGTCCGGCGAACCGACTCCGGCTCGCGATCCGCCAGCCAGAGCAGCTTCGCGAACGGCATCGAGCCGTCCAGGTGATTGCCCGTCGAGCCGCGGACCGCTTCCTCCCCGATCCGCCCCAAGATGCGCGCCGCCTGTTCGTCCGCACGCGCGTCGGAGTACAAGATCGCGGGGCGGACCGGACGGCCCGTCTCGTCCACCGGGATGAGGTCCTGCATTTGCCCGCTCGTCGCGATCAGCTTCACTTGGCCGGGACGAACGCCCGCCTCCCACCAGCCGCGGGCGATCGACGCGACCGCCCGGAACCATTGCTCCGGCTCCTGCTCGACGGTGCGCCGTTCCCCGTCCGTCCCGCCGGCTCCGGACACCGTGCCGTATATCGTGTCGAGCGGCTCCTCCGCCTCGTGCTCGAGACGGCCGTCGCGTGCGATCAGCACGCCTTTGCAGACGGTCGTCCCGATATCGAACGAGGCGATATAGCCGGCGTCGTGATCGAAGTCGTCCGATCGCCGCATCCTACACCCCAACCTTTCGCTTCGTCTCCAGCTTCATGTCCGCGATGAGCCGATACAAGTAGTCCAGCTCGCCGCTCTCGCACCGCGCCACGAGCGCCGTACCGACGACCGCGCCGTCGAAGCCGCTCTCCACCGCCTCCCGCACCTTCTTGACGGAGCGGAGGCCGAAGCCGGCGACGACGAGCGCGCCGGTATGACGCCGCACGCCGGCGCACAGCGTCTGCAAATTGCCGAGCTGGGCCATCGGGTCGCCGGTCGAGCCCCGGTACGTCTGCGCGTAGACGACCGTCGCGCCGTCCGTCGCCTCGGCGAGCTGCTCGTCGTTCATCCCCGAGTTGGCGAACCGGATGACGTCGACATGCCGGCATGCCGGCTCCGCGGCGATGGCGCGCTGCACGTCCAAGGCGCAATCGGGCAGAACGAGACCGTCGATCAGCCCGTTCTCGGCCAGCTCCCGGTACAGTCCGGCGTCGATCAGCTCCTTGCGGTAGCCCATCGCCCAGATGGGGGCGTTCACCCGCTCCCGCAGCCGCCTCCAATACGACATCGGCAGCTGTCCGTCGACCGCGTGTCCGCTCTGAAGCGCCCGCCGATGGCCGCGGCGAATGATTTCGCCGTCGAGCTTCGGTCTGGCGCTGGGCACGCCGATCTCGAGAATGTCCACGCCGGCGGCGACGATCCCTTCCGCGATGTCGAGCGACCGCTCCGGGTCCGGATCTCCCCCGACGACGTAGCCGATCAGCAGCGCTTCTCCGGCGGCCGAAGCGGCGCGCCACGTTTCGTTGTTGAATTCGTTGACAAACGTACCGCCTGCACGGTTCAACGCCCGCCACGTCCCAACCGCTGGACGATCACCGCGGCGATGAGGATACAGCCGGTGATGACGTCCTGCATGAACGTCGGCACCTCCAGTATCGTCAAGCCGTTGGCCAAAATGCCGATGATCGCAGCTCCGATAAACGTTCCCCAAATGTTCGGAACGCCTTCCTTAAATGCCGTCATTCCAAGGAATGCGGCCGCATAAGCCGGCAAAAACAGTCCCGCGCCCCCGGTCGGATGAGCCGATCCGAGACGCGAGGCCATCAGCACGCCCGTCAAGGCGGCGAGCGCCGCGCACAGGGCGAAGGCGACGTTTTTGTTGCGCGCTACGGCAACCCCGGCGATGCGGGAAGCCGCTTCGTTGCCGCCGATCGCATACAGCCGGCGCCCGAACGCGCTGTTCGCCATGATGTGCCAGAATAGGATCGTGAACAGCACCATGATCAGCGACAGCAGCGGAAGGCCGAGCCATTCCGACTGCCCGATCGTGCCGAACGATTCCGGGATGTTCTCGAAGACGGTGGCGCCGCCCGTCAGCCAAAACGTAAAGCCGCCCAAAATCGTCCCCATCGCGAGCGTCGTCACGAACGACAGGACGCGAAACCGGGTGACGATATAGCCGTTCACGTAGCCGATGACGAACGCGACGGCGAGCGGCGCGAGAAGCGAAAGCCAGATCGGAACGCCGGCTACCGCCATCTTCGCGGCGATAACGCCGCCGAGGCTGGCCGTCGCGCCGACCGACAGGTCGAATTCGCCGACGGCCATGACGATCGTCGTGCCGAGGCCGATAATGACGAGAAACGAAATTTGCCGGCTGATGTTCACCGCATTGCCCCACGTCGCGAACGAATCCGGGCTGAGCGCGCAAAAGACGAGGACGATCAGCAGTCCCGCGAAGGCGGTGCCGTACGTGCGCATGAGCCGGCCGAACGAAAACGATGTCGGCTTCGCGGATGCCGCGGCCGCCGTCCCCTTAGTATTCGTCTGATCCATGCGAAGCTTCACTTCCTTTATCATGTTGGTAACAGAGCTTGAGCACATGCTCCGGCTCGACGCCGTCGTTCGCAAGCTCCGCGATCGTCTCTCCGGCGTGCATGACGACGATCCGGTCGGCGATTTCGAGCACCTCCGTCAAATCGGAGGAGACGAAGAGGACGCCGAGTCCGTTGTCCGCCTGCCCGCGCAGCAGCCGGTGAATGTCTTCCCGCGTCATGACGTCGACCGCCTGCGTCGGCTCGTCGCACAGGAACAGCTTCGGCTCGCACAGGAGCGCTTTCGCGAAGACGACCTTCTGCTGGTTGCCGCCGCTCAGCTCGCCGACCGTCTGCTCGGAGCCGACCGCCTTGACGTTCATCGCTTCCATCCACCGGGCGACGTCGGCGCGTTCCTTGCCCGCCCGCACCGCGACTCCGTTCGAGAACGTATCGAGTACAGGCAGCGTCATGTTTTCGCGGATCGACATGCTCATGACAAGGGCATGGCCGCGCCGGTCTTCCGGGATCAGCACGACGCCTCGGTCGAGCGAACGCTTCGGCGACGGACGGCCGATCCGTTCTCCCGCGACGCTTACTTCGCCGGCGGCGAGAGGCCGAAGGCCGTAAATCGCCTCGAGCAGCTCCGTGCGGCCGGCACCCGCCAGCCCGAACAGGCCGACGACCTCGCCGCCGCGCACCTCGAGCGACGCCCGTTTCACTTTGCCGTCCGAAGTCGCGACGCCGTCCGCCTTCAACAGAACCGGCCCGTCGGCCGTCTCCGCGCTTTTCCGCCGTCCGGCTTCCGCCCGCTCCTTCTCCGACTTCGCCTGTCCGTCGGTCATGAGCGAAATGAGCTTATCCCGCGTCGCCTCGGCCCGCGTCAGCGTCCCCGCCAGCCGGCCGTTGCGCAGCACGGTGATGCGGTCGGACAGACGGAATATTTCGTCCATCCGGTGGGACACGTACACGATCGCCGTCCCTTCCGCCTGAAGCCGCCCGATAAGCGAGAACAGCAGCTCCGCCTCCCGGTCGGTCAGCGCGGCCGTCGGCTCGTCCAGGATAAGCAGCCTGCACTCGAGCATCATCGCCCGCAATATTTCGAGCATCGTCTTCTCCGGCGGCGACATATGCTGCGCGGCCGTATCGAGCGGCACGTCGATGCCGTACCGCTCGGCGAGCCGCTGCGCCCGCTCCCGCATGCTGCCCCAGCTTACGCCGAGACCGAACGGGCGCTTCGGGTAAGGCAGGCCGAGATACAAATTTTCCAGACCCGTAAAGGAAGGGATCAGCTGCCGGTCCTGATGAATGACGTTGATGCCGAGCTTGCGGGCCGACTTCGGGTCGGCGATCGTCACGCTTTTCCCTTCGCACAGCAGCTCGCCGCCGTCCGGCTTGTAGACGCCGGTGACGATCTTGATGAACGTCGATTTGCCGGCGCCGTTTTCGCCTACGAGGGCGTGCACCTCGCCCGGTTCGATCGCGAGCGATACGCCCGACAGCGCGTAATGCGCCCCGAACCGCTTGTCGATTCCTCTAGCTTCCAGAAATGCCACGCCCCGCACTCTCCCAATGCCTTATTTGCTTTTCGTGATCAGGGAAGCCGGCGCATACATTTCCTTATCCTTGACCGGCTTGCCTTGGAATACGTTGTCCAGCTGCTCGATGACGATATCCGCCATGCCCGAGAAGTTTTGCTTGATCGTCGCGGCGAACGGCGAGCCTTTCTGGATCAAGTCGACCGCTTGGCTCGTCCCGTCGATGCCGGTGACGATAATGTTTTTGCGTCCCGCCGCTTCGATCGCCTGCGTCGCGCCGATTGCCGCTTCGTCCCAGCCCGCCCATACGGCGGTGATGGACCCTTCGTCCTTGTTCGCGAGCAGCAAGCTTTCCATCTGCTTGCGCGCGTTCTCGATCGGACCCGGCACTTGAACTTGCTGCTCCGTTACGACCTTGATGTTCGGGTTTTGCTTCAGCATGTCGTCCAGCTGCTGCGTCCGGGCCAATACGCCCGGGTGCGGACGGTGCGTCAGCACGACAAGATTGCCTTTGCCGCCCATCGCGGTGATCAAGTAGTCGGTAATCGCTTTGGACATCGCTTTGTTGTCGCTCGTCGCGTTCATCGTCATGCCTTCGATATAGCCCGCGTCGCAGCCGAACACCGGAATTTTCGCGTCGGCCGCTCGCTTGATCTGCACCTTCAATTGGTTCGGGTCAGTGCTGACGAGCACGATGGCGTCCACTTTCTGGGTAACGAGGTCTTCCATCCGGCTGGCCAGCTGGTTCGTATCCCCCTTCGTGTCGACGACGTTCGCCTTCCATTTCTTGTCCTCGAACCCTTTCTTCAGCTTTTCGACCATTTCGTTCGTCGTGACCGAGGACAAATACGGCGTCAAGATGGCGATCGTCTTTTGCTTGCCTTCCGATTTCGAGCCGGCGGTTCCTCCCGACGCGTTTTCCCCTTTGGAGCAAGCTCCGAGCACGAGGACCAATACCAAGGCTGCCAATACCAAACGGATTGTTTTCATCGCACAAACTCCCCTTCGTCTGATTCGAATCGTTCGCTTGCTTCGTTCCGTCCGCCTTTACGGCGATACCGGATGCTGGCCGTGCCATTTCAATACTTGCTTCGCCGTCTCCATGTCGGTGATGAGAACGTCGACCCACCGGCCGCGCAGCGTGGCGCAGATGGCCGGGACCTTCTCCTCGCCGCTCGCGATGGCGATGACGTTCGGAACGCGCCGCAGCTGCTCGGCGGTCAGCCCGATCATTCGTTCTTCGCCGTCGTACGGGACGACTTTGCCCCGCTCGTCCAAAAACGACGTGCAGAAGCTCGCCACCGCCCCCATCTCGCGCACCCGCGCGATGTCACCTTCGCCGAAATAGCCGGACTGGACGATTGTCGCCCGCTCGGATACTTGTCCGATGCCGACCAGCGCGATGCTCGACTTCTCGGCCAGACGCAAGACGTCGGCGATTTCCGGCTCGCTCGCGAACACGTCTCTCGCTTCTTTGGAAGCGACGACGGCCGGCGCGTTCAGCAGCCGATAGCTCGACTTCATCTTCTCGCCGAGGGCGCGCGCGTTCGAATTGGCGTGCCACGGCGCTCCCGCCGAGCCCCATCCGCCGACGAGCGGGACGAACTGCAGCCCCTTTCGCTGCACGTAACCGATTTCAACGCCGATCGAAGCGATCGACCGCCCGGCCATGACGCCGACGACGTCGTGATCCTTGAGCGCGGATTCGAGTAAAGCGCTTCCCGCACGGGCCAGCTGCGTCTCGATCGTCTTCGCGTCGCCGTCCGGCACGTTCAGCACGCTCACGTCGTGAATGCCGAACGTCTCGGCGATCGCGCGCTCGTACTGCTGCTCCTCGGAGTACGGATTTTTGATCGTGATCTGCACGATGCCGGCCGCCTTCGCCATGCTGAGCATCCGGCTCACCTGAGGGCGCGATACGCCGAGCCGGGTCGCGATTTCTTGCTGGTTCAGCCCGTCGTTGTAATACAGGTTGCTGACTTTCACTAACAGGCGTGTCCTTTCCTCGCCGAGGTCGGTCACCTGATTCACCTCCGTTCGGACAATTTGAACATATGTTCAAATTGGAAATATTGTTCAATGCAAGTATAGGACGCTTTTTCCAAAAATGCAACTTCTTTTTTTCGAATCGTGTCGATCGATCGGACAAAATGACGGTTTCGGCGGTCTTTTATATGAGTCTTTGGTTCTGTTTCGAGTCGCCCCGCCTCAAAATTCCACCCATGGACCCATCCGTCCCGAGAACGACTTTCGACGAAACCGCTCTTGTTCCCGGGAACGGGGCGGCAAACAAAAAAGAGGAACCCGACGGTTCCTCCCCTTGCCGACGATATTAGATTCGTTCCGGCGCCTGAATGCCGATCAAGCCGAGTCCGGTGCGCAGCACCGTGCAGACGGAGCGTACGAGCTCGAGCCTCGCCGCTCTGAGGGCGGCATCGTCCACGAGAATCGGGCATTCGTGGTAAAACCGGTTGAAGCTTTGGGCGATGTCGATCAGATGACGGCTGACGATCGACGGCTCCAGCTTCTCCTTCGCCTGCACCACTTTGTCCGGGAACGCCGCCAGCTCCTTCAGCACCTGCTGGGCCTCCGGGTTGGCCAGCAGCGAGCCGTCGGGACCCGCGCCGCCCGCTTCCGCCTCGCCGCCCGCCTTGCGGAGCACGCTGCGCGCCCGCGCGTACGTGTATTGGATGTACGGGCCCGATTCGCCTTCGAAGTTGAGCACGTCTTTCCACGAGAACGAAATGTCCTTGATCCGGTTGTTGCTCAAGTCGTTATAGATGACCGCCCCGACGCCGACCTGCTTCGCCACTTCTTCTTTGTTGTCCAGCGAAGGATTTTTGCTCTCGATGATGTCGCGCGTCTTGTCGATCGACTGGCGGAGCAGCTCCTCGAGCAGGACGACGTTGCCCTTGCGCGACGAGAACTTGACCCCCTCCAGATTGACCCGTCCGAACGCCACGTGATGAAGCCGGTCGGCCCACTCGTAGCCCATCAGCCCGATTACCTTGAACCATTGCTGGAAGTGCAAGTTTTGCGCGTAATCGGTCACATAGATCGCCTGGTCGAAATCGTACGTCTTCTTCCGGTACAGTGCGGCCGCGATGTCGCGGGTATGGTACAGCGTCGCCCCGTCCTTCTTCAAAATGAGGGCAGGAGGCATGTTATACTCGTCGAGCCGGACCAAGAACGCTCCCTGGTCTTCCTCCAGCAGTCCTTTCTCCTTCAGCTCGTCGACGACGGCGCCCATCTTGTCGTTATAGAAGCTCTCGCCCGCGTCGGAATCGAACGTCACGCCGAGCAAGTCGTAAATGCGGTTGAACTCCTTGTAGCTGATCGTCTTGAACCAGCGCCACAGCTCGAGCGCCTCCTCGTCGCCGCGCTCCAGCCGGACGAACCAGGCGCGGGCTTCGTCCTCGAGCTCCGGCTTCGTCTCCGCTTCGTCGTGAAACTTCACGTACAGCCGCGTCAGCTCCTCGATCTCGCCCTCCTCGACCTGCCGCGCGTCTCCCCACAGCTTGTACGCCGTGATAAGCTTGCCGAATTGCGTCCCCCAGTCGCCCAAATGGTTGATGCCGACGCATTCGTAGCCGAGGAAGCGGTGGATGCGGTACAGCGCGTTGCCGATCACCGTCGAGCGCAAATGACCGACATGAAACGGCTTGGCGATATTCGGCGACGAGAAATCGATGACGATCGTCTTGCCCGCCCCGACCGCGCTCGCCCCGTACCGGTCGCCCTTTTCGCGAATATCGTTCAGAACCGATTCCGCGAACGACTTTTTGTTGAAGAAGACGTTCAAATAGCCGGCCGCGGCGACGGCCTTCTCGAACGCCGGATGCGGCGGCAGCGAGCGCGCCAGCTCGTCGGCGATTTGCTGCGGCGATCGGCGCAGCGTCTTGCTCAGCTTGAAGCAGGGCAGCGACAAATCGCCCATCTCCGGATTCGGCGGCACTTCCGTCATCGCTTCGATCGTCCCGGCGTCGACGCCTTCGAGCAGCGACGCGACAAGCTCGGCCACTATCGTTTTGTATGCGATCATTCCCGTTGCTCCTTTATGACCCGATTTCGGTTTCATTCATTATAGAGAACCGGATGTCGGAAGTAAAGAGCGCTTGTACGGTACGACGAAGCAAAAAACGGCGTAAAGCGCCGCTTGGAACAAGCCGAACGCGGCGATGAACTCGACCGCCTCGGCCTTCCGCAGCAGCTCGGCCGAATCGGCCAGCACGTCCAGCGGGTGAAGGACCAGGTCCCAGCTGTTCCAGCGCAGCACGCGGCCCAAGTAGACGCCGACGGCGCCAAGCCCGATCGCGACAGCCGCAACAATCGCTCCCGGCGTCGTCCCGTAGCGGGCGATCACCTCGACGTGCAGCAGGCGGAGCGACAGGGCGCCGAGCAGCCAGCCGATCGTGGCGGCCAGCATGTTGAACGACAAATCGTAGTACAGCGTCGACTTCTCGCTCGCCCAGCTCAGATGGATCAAGTCGGTGGCGATATAAGGCGCGTTCGGATAAAAGGCGAGCCAGACGATCCCCCAGACGATCGCCGCCGCCCCGACGCTCCGCCTCCCCGTGAGCGCACGGCGAGCCAGCAGCGACGCCGCCAGCGGAATCCAGGCGAGCGCCAAATTCGGCACGATCAGCCACCCGTACGTCGTCTCGTTAAAACGAACCGCCCGAAGCGCCACCATCGCCGCGCATACCGCGCTGGCGGCGGCGAGCGCATAGACGAGCCTGCGCAAATCCATCGACCGTCTCCTCCTCCGTCTCGATCAAATTATTACCATCTTACCGGATCGGCGGCGAATTCGCAAAACGTCGGCAAACGCGAAAAAGACTTCCGCCGCCGGCTCTGCCGGACGATTCGGAAGTCTCGTGCGTGCTGTCGTTCAATGAAGCGGCGTTTCCTCCGTTCGTCCCGAACGCAGGGCGAATTCCCGCTCGAACCGCTCCTTCACCGAGTCGTTGCTGCCTTGCGTCGACAACCGGATTTCGCGGAACTCGCGGACGAGGTTGCGGATGCTGTCCAAATCGCCCGCTTCGGCGTAATCGCCCGTCCGCTCGACGACGGCGAACGTCAGCGCCGACAGCGCGTCCTCGAAGCTGGTGTCCGCGTCGGCAACGGCGCGATAGTCGAAATAGTAGTCTTTGAACGTTTCGATCAGAGTGGGCTCCATATCGATTCCTCCTTCGCCCTTAGGTTGCGCGGGTTTCGTGGCGCTATACGGTCCGACTGCTCAAGACGATTGACCCGGCCGTCCCGGAGGGTAATAGTACGGAGGGATTTTGATCCATCCTCGTTTTCGCATCAATGCTTTTAAGGAGGCGCCAAAGGCCATTTTCTCCGCTTGAAATTGCGCAAACATCAATCCGACGTCGTTGCGGATCGATTGCGTCGCACCGGCCGCCGCATTCATGATCAGAGAAGCGATCTTGATGGAGAGCCCGTTGGCGATCTCGTCGTCCGTCAGCTTGACGCCGAGCGGAATATCGTTCGGATTCGATTTCGGCTTCGTTTCGCTGGCCGGCGGGAGAGAGATTCCTTCCCGGATCATAAAGTCCGTCAGACGTTTCCGCTGGTCTTCGCCCAACTGTTGGTCCTGCTTCAATGCATGGACGAGGTCGCCGTCCGTCGTCGTGTTCAGTCCCGCTTGAACCATGGAAGCGGCCTCCTCCAGGCCTCCCAAATAGATCCAACACCCCATCACTTCGCCCACATGCAGCGGATCTTTCGGTTCGTCGTCGATCCAATCTTTGATGACGTCGATCGCGGCTTCGAATACATTCACCAAATGCAATCCTCCTTATAATCTTTATCGGTAAGTTGCTCCATGTCGGAATCGAATATCCGCGCTTTCGGCAAAACGTGCCGCGGAAACCATCGGCTGAGGAAACAAAAATCCATTCATACATTTTCAATATAATGGGAAATATGGATGAGTCGCCAAAATCACAATTGTCGCTTGAGGGGGGAAACGAAATGAATAAATTGCCCATTGAGGTGCGGCCGAGACAACCGCAAAAATGCCGCGGGTGCATGTGGGGGACATGGGACGGCATGGTTCAATATTGCCCCAAAATCGTCTGCGTGAAGCGGTAACCATAACGCCATTCCGGCAAACGGCGCTGCCGTTCGCATCGCGCGAATCGACGGCGCCTTCGGGCCGGACGCTTTGCCGGCAACCGGTTCGACCCGCCGGAGCGCGGCTCAGGCAGCTTTCCTCCGGCGATCCCGATTGATCCCCGGCTTTCGGGAACATACTACGTTCCAAGAACGCCGACAAACAGCGAAACCGGGTGACAGCTATGTATGTGGGGCTCCTTTTAGTCCAAAGGCATCTTGCGCATATGTCGTTTTATTCGTGGAAAGAGCAGGATTTGTTCACATGGCCCTGGTGGTTCGAATTGGGGGTCGTCGTTGTTCCCTGGGTTTTGTTTTTCTTGCTGCTCGACCGCAAAAGATCGCTTTCCGTCTGGTTCTTCGGGCTATTCGTCCTGATCGTAACCGCCTTCCTGGACGATTTGGGGGCCGAAGCCGGACTGTGGTCCTATCCCGTCAAATTCGTGCCTTACAGCTTGATCGCGATGCCTTTCGACTTTTCCCCGGTCCCCGTTGCGCAAATGCTGATCTATCAATATGTTCGATCGTGGAAACCGTTTTTGCTCGCCTTGGTCGGTCAAGCGCTCCTGTTCGCCTATGTCGGGGAGCCGTTTTCGGTATGGGTGAAGGCGGTGGAATACGATGAATGGAACTATTCGTACTCCTTTCTCTTTTACATCGTCTTGGGTACGGCGGCCAAAGCTTTCGTGGACTATTGGGTTCGCAAACAGGCGGGAGAGGGAACATGAATCGGGGGCGCTCGACGATTGCAATACGTCCCCATTTTGTCCCCAACCTGCTTGGCGGATTTGCTAAAAAAATGCATACAAAAACAAAAACCCTTGTAGGACAAGGGTTTTTGAATATGCGGTCGAGAGGACTCGAACCTCCACGGCTGTTACACCACTAGAACCTGAATCTAGCGCGTCTGCCAATTCCGCCACGACCGCGTATGATTGTCGTCGGTGACGACAAGATTTAATATAGCATAGACGGGGGACAATAGTCAACGGGTCAATTTCATTTATCCGGGGCTTCCCGCCCGATACGCACGATACGCGCGGCAAGCGGCCGCTGTCGCTTCGTATACCGACGCGCCGATCAAGAAGCCGACCGTCGTCGCCGTGCCCGCGTACCGGTACCGCTCCCCGCGGCCGGTCGACGCGATCACGACGGCGTCCGTCGTCGTCCCCGTAGCCGTCGACGTTCCGCTACCGGCGGTGACGCGCAAATCCTGCAGCGCCGCCGTCTTCGCCTCGGTCGCCGTGATGACCGCGTTGACGAGAGCCGCCTCCGTCATTCGGCCGTCGACGACGACGATCGTATTGATCGTCCCCGGGTACAGCCGGTCCGCGCCTTCCGTCGTCCCGGCTCGCGCCGTGTTGCCGAGCCCCGCCGTCACCCAGGCCGAGACGATCAGCCCGTCCCGCTCGAGATGGCATTCTCCCGCTTCCTCCACGAATGCCGCCGTCAGCATCGCCGCCGTATCGTCCGGCACGAAGCCGTGACGCCGCAAGTACGTCTCCATCTCGGCTTCCGGATCGTCGCACATGTACGATTTCGCCACTTGACGGTTGACGATCGTCCGGACGGATCGAAACCCGCCGCCCCATACGGACGAATTGAGCGCGTACAGCGGGAATTCCGCCTTGACGGTCAAATGGCCGCCGTCCCCCGCTTTTGTTTTCGCGGCGCTTACCCCCGATGCCGGGGCCGTTCTCCGTTTCATTCCGACAACGCCCCTCTCGCCGTTTCGCATGCGGCCGTCCGGCCGTTACTGGCGAAGGCTACAACGTTTCCGGCCGCTTCTCTTCGGCCGGCTGCATGAAATAGCCGCGGTCGAGCTTGACCACTCTCCGGTTCGGCCTCCGAATGAGAACCGATTCGTCGTCCCAAGCGACGACGATACCCCGCACGTCGTTGGCGGGATCCGCATCGCGGACGACCCGCACCTTGATGCCGGCGACGCGGTATTCGTCCAGCTGTTCGTCCGTTATCATCGCCATTCCCTCCCGGTTTGCGACCCGATGCCGGGCCGTATGCAGACGAAAGGACCCCATGCTTGCACATTCGGGTCCTTGAAAAATCGCTTCTTGCTATGTTGGACGGAATTAACCGACATGTTCCTTGGAATCGTTCTTCTCGAACCATTCGTCCAAAACCTTGCTCGACATGACGCGACGCTCGATGTAATCCGCTTGCTGTTGCGAAAACGCCGACTTCCACTCGATGTCAAGCTCGTTGCACAGCTTGACGATCGTGAGCAGCTCGGACCAGGCCACGTACCGTTTGTACCAGAAAAATTGAGGATGCTCGATCATATAGGGATATAGATCGTCAAATTCGGTATGCTTGCAGTCCAGAGCCCGCTCGAAGTGGACTTTGGCTTCCGACAGCTTCGTCATCATGAAATCGCTTGTCAGGTGCTCTTTCCCCATATTGTATCCCCCTCCCATATGCCTTATCACACATTATATCGGAAAAATCGGCAGGTGGGAAGGCTCCAATTCCTTCTACCGTCACTCGAATTCGACGGTTCCGTTGTCCAGCGACTTGATGGTCACGATCGATTCGAACCGGATGCCCTGCTCGCGAATCGTGCGCGCTCCGGCTTGAAAGCTCTTCTCGACGAGGACGCCGACGCCGGCCAAGTCCGCACCGGCCCGCTCCAAAATCCGGACGAGCCCCCTCGCGGCATCCCCGTTCGCGATAATGTCGTCGATGAGCAGCACCCGGTCTTGATCGGACAATACGCTCTTGGACACGAGGATGTCGGTGACGATGCCTTTCGTGAAGGAAGGAACCCGTTCGCACCAGACGTCGCCGTCGGTGGTCAACGTTTTTTTGCGCCGGGCGAAGACGAGCGGCACTCCGAGCTCGAGCGCGGTTGCGAAGGCGATCGCGATGCCGGACGATTCGATGGTCAGCACCTTCGTGATCCGCTCCTCCCGGAACCGGCGGGCGAACTCTTTCCCCAGCTCCATCATGAGCGCGGGATCGACCTGATGGTTGATGAGGGCGTCCAGCTGAAGCGTTTGATTGGACAGCACGACGCCGTGCTGCAGGATGCGTTGTTTCAAAATATCCATAACTTGTCCTCCGTAACCTGAAGTCTTTGCCATCTACCGTACCATATCGGGGATCGTACATTCAAGACGTTCGCGGGGCGAAAGCGGGCCCGCGATCTTGACTGGAAACAAAATTCCAAAAAAAGCTCCCGAATATGCAACTTTTCCGGCCCCCGAATCGTCTTAGTATGTAGGAAAAGTTTCATTCGTAAGCGCAGACGCCGCCTTCTCGGACGATCGAGAAAGGCAACGACCCGCGGCGAACGGACGTACGGCTAGAGGAAAAGGGGGCGTTCCGCAGGAAAATCCCCGTTTTTCCGCCCTTTACGGGCTTTGTCAAAACCGGGCCGCAATCGTAACATGATATTGTTCCGTTCGAGACGGACGAAAGGAAGTATCGATCATGACCATAAGCCGGAACGTCCGGTTATGGGCCGCCGCCGCCACGATCGGCGCCCTGTTGGCCGGCTGTGAAACGTCGAAGCACGCCGTGGAACCGCCTCCCGCGAAACCGATCGACTCCGCGCTCCTGCCGGGAACGGCGACGCCCGAGCAGTCGCTCTTGAGCCAGCCGCCCGCACTTGCTCCGGATTCGAACAACTCCGCTCAGACGGTAACGCCCCCGGACGCGAAGCCGCCGGCGAAAGAGGCGCACCCCGTTCCGCCGGACAAAAAAGTCGAGACCGCGTCCGACTCCAAGCCGCCGGCGAGCAAGCCGGGAACGTCCGAGATCGAGTCCTACAATGCGAAGAAGCCCGCCTTGATGGGGATTCGGCTGACCGACACGAGATCGGGCGTCACGCAAAAGTTCGGCGAACCGGTCAGCGAATACGTGATGGAAGACGAACGGGATCCGATTTCGGTCGTCGAATACGAAGGCTTTGCGGTCGGCTTCAATGCCGGCAAAACCGTGGAATTTATCGAAATTACGTCCAAGGACGTCAATCCGGGACTGAACGGACTCCGGCTCGGCCAGAAGGTGAAGGATGCGGAAACGGCGCTCGGCAAGCCGGATACGAATACGAATTTCGCCCTGCACTACAAGGCCGGCGGCACCATCCTGAAGCTGGACGTCGACCCGAAAACCGAAACGATCCAGTCGATCAAGCTGTTCGCCGACGCGAAATGACGATCGCCGAAGCCCTCTTCCGATGCGGAAGAGGGTTTTTCGTAGGTTCGCCGGTTTCCTCCATAGGCTCCCATGGAGGGTGCGTCGACACGGCCCTTCGGTGTCATGCCGGGTCGTCCGCTTACATACCTTGTACTATTACGCGGTTTGTACAAGGGGGGACGCCGGGTGAAGTCTTGGGGGAAAACGATTCAGATCGCGTTTACGTACGTCGGCACGATCGTCGGCGCCGGATTCGCGACCGGACAAGAAATATTGCAATTTTTTACGAAATACGGAGCGGCGGCTTCGGCGACGATCGTGGCGGCCGGTCTATTGTTCGTCTGGCTCGGCACCCGGATGATGCTTCTGGCGCAGACGCTCCGCGCGGCGTCGTACGAAGATTTGAACAAGCATCTGTTCGGCCCGCGGGCGGGCGAATGGTTCAGCCTGTTCACGCTCGTCATGCTGTTCGGCATTACGACGGTCATGCTGGCCGGAGGCGGCTCGCTGTTCAACGAGCATTTCCAACTGTCCTACCAGGCCGGTCTGCTCATCATGCTCGCCTTCGCCTATATCGTCATCGCGAAAGGGCTGCAGGCGATCGTGGCGGTCAATACGGTCGTCGTCCCGTTGATGGCGCTGTTCTGCGTACTCGTCGTCATGACGACGGCCGGCACCCCGAACGCCGGCAACTGGCTGACGCTTTCGACCGACCGGCCGGCGCTGCAAGTATGGACGGCGCCGATATTGTACGCTTCGTACAATTTGGCGACGGCACAGGCGGTATTGGTTCCGCTCGGCGCCTCGGTCGGCGACCGGGCCGCGATCGTCCGCGGAGGCATACTCGGCGGCTTGCTCGTAACCGCGATGCTGCTGGCCGGCCATTACGCGCTCGCCTCGCAAATGCCGGGCGTCGCCCAGTTCGAAATTCCGATGAGCCGGTTGATCGCGCGGCTGGGCGGATTTTTTCAGCTGCTGTTCGTCGGGGTCATCTTCGGCGAAATTTTCACGACCTATATCGCGAACGTATACGGGCTGACGCTGCAAATCCGCCAGCGGACCGGATGGCCGGGGAAGCCGGTCATCGCGGCCATCCTGCTCGGCACGTACGCCATCGGACAAATCGGCTTCAGCAAGCTGCTTTCCACGCTGTATCCGCTATTCGGCCTGCTGAGCCTGGTGTGGTTTGTACGCATGATGTCCGGGCGAGGACGCGCGGCCCGCTAGCCGGATCACCATCGCCAGCCGGACGATCGTGAACAGCATGCCCATGAACGAGAAGACGAAGCCGCACAGCAGGTAAGCGTAATGATAAGGCGGGTATTGGTACTGCTCCCGGTCGGCGGACAGCCCCGTCAAGTCGGCCAGCAAAAAGACGACGCCGAAGCCGAACAAAAACAACGCGGCATAGTCGGCTACGGTCCAGCGCAAAAACCAGCTTGCGGGCGGTCCCTCGGGGCCGCCCGCGGCGTCCGGCCGGTTCGGCTCTCCTTCTGGGGCTGCGGCGCCGCTTTTGCGGGAGGCGTAATACGCCCACGCGGTGAAAACCGCGGCTCCCGTAACGAACAGGCCGAGCAGCCCGGCGAAGACGGCTAAAGCGATATACATCGTATGTCTCTCCTTCCGATCATCGAAAATGGATAGGCTTCCCCATCATTGTATGGCGCAAGCCGCTCCATCATATCTCTTAATTTCCGGCCCGTTACGGTTTGGACAGCATATATACGAGCCACCAGACGAAGCCGAAGCTGACCGCCGGCAGCGTCCAAAGCAGCGCGGGCAAGGCGCGCTCGGGCACGAACGGCGCCCGCTTCCAGACGTAACGGTCGAGCAGACGAAGCCACAGCGCCTTCTCCAGAAAGACGACGCCCGACTCCGCGCCGGTTACCCGGCCGTTTTCCCCGATCTCCAGCTTTCCTTTCTTCCAGCCTACCCGGTACGTGATTTCCCGTTTGACCGGCCTTTTGTTTCGTTCCCCATCCATGATGTCCCTCCGATCCGGGTACAGCGTTCCGCTCCCCGCTTACTACCGCTATTGTACAATAACCGGCTCCCCTTGTCTTTCGTTTCGAAAAAAGCGGTTGACTGAAATCGGTTTCAACGCGTATAGTGGGGGAAATTTTCGGAACTCCCGTGCGGAAGGAGACGCTGTTCATGTGGCTCGCGTACGCTTCCTTGGCCGCCGTATGCTTCGGGCTGAGGGGCATTTTGTATCAATGGACGTCGCGCCGGCCGATCGAGCGCAACCTGATGCTGCTCGGCGTCTACTTGTCCGGCGCGGTCGTCGCGGCCGCGGCCGCCGTCGCGCTCGGGCAATCGTGGAGTCCCGCCGTCTGGACCGGCCTCGTCATGGGCTTCTTCTCGTTCGTCTCCAACGCGTCGATGTACCGGGGGTTCGCCGTCGGCAAAGCGTCGCTCGTCGCCGTTTTCACCGCGCTTACGCCGATCGTCGTCGTCGCCGTATCGTACGTTCGCTGGGGCGAGAAGCTGAACGGCTGGCAGGCGCTGTCGTTCGCGGTCATCGTGGCGGGCATCGTTCTGATCCGCTACTCGAACGAGCTGTCTTGGAGAGGCTTGCGAGGCGTCGAATGGGCGCTGCTCGCCATGGTCACGTTCGGCATCACCGATCTGGCCTCGAAGCAGGCGATGCTGTGGAACGCCGACAAATGGCCGACCTTGTTCGTCATGTACGCGACGGGCGCCGTCTTGTTCTGCGTCCTGTGGTTCATCGGCCGGGCCCGCGAACGCGCGGCGGGAGAACGGTCGGCCGCGAAGCTGGAAGCGGCGGTATCCGCCGTACGATCGAAGCCGGCTCGAGCGGAGCCGCCTCCTCGACCGCCCGTTTGGCCGGTCGCAAAGACGCTCGCTTGGGGAGCCGTCGTCGGCATCAGCAACATTTCCGGCATGATGTTCATCCTGCCGGCGTTCCAGCTCGGCGTAACCGGACTCGTCTCGGCCGTCGTCGCCACGAACGTGCTGCTCGTCCTGCTGTACGCCCGGTTCGCTCTGAAGGAGCGGTGGACGTTGAAGGAGATGGCCGGCATGGCGTGCGCGCTGGCCGGCGTGTTCGGCCTGCGTTTGCTCGGGTAGACGGTGTGTCCGTTATCGCCGCCCTTTTGGATCGCGGCTCGTATCCGGCACTCGCAACAACGAAAAAGCCTTTGAACCCGTACACGCCGTACACGGAGCAAAGGCTTTTTCGACATTTCGGGCGCCAAACGGGAGAGCGCGGACGGCCGAACGCACGACGACCCGGCGGCCGCAGCCGTAGGCAAAGGGACCGGCTTGCGGCCGGCTCACAGCCGCACCGTCTGCAGCCCCGGGATGACGGCCGCCGCGGCGCTCGCGACGTGCTCGTGGCACGTGAACAGCAGCACCTGCCGCCGCTCCGCGAGCGACGGAACCAGCTCCAGGCAGCGCCGGAGCCGCTCCCCGTCGAAGTTGACGAAGACGTCGTCGAGGACGAACGGCAGCGATGCCGCCGGCGCCGTCTCGTCGGCCAAGGCGAACCGCATCGCCAAATACAGCTGCTCCGCCGCCCCCCGGCTGAGCCGGGACGAGTCGACCGCCTCCCCGTCGCCCGTGACGGCGACAAGCCGCTTCTCCCCGACCGGGGCGACGATGCGGACGTACCGGCCGCCGGTCATGGCGGACGCGTAGGCGGACGCCCGTCGGAGCACGGCGGGCTGCCGCTCGGTTTCGTACAGCGACCGCGTCCGCCCGAACAGCGCCGACGCCAGCGCGCCGACCGCCCATCGGCGGGCCAGCTGACGCAGCTCCGCTTCGGTCTCTTGGACGCGGAGCAGCTTCTCGGCGTGCTCCTCGCCGGCCTCGAGCTTCTCCATCTCGTTGCGCAGCCGGCCGCGCCGGTCGCGCAGCGCGTCGAGCCGGCGCTCCGTCCCGGCGATCGAGTCCGCGAGCCGGGCCAGCTCGCCCTCCAGCTCCTCCGGCGGACGCAGCATCGCGCGCTCGGCATCGTCGCGCTCGTCCGCGCCGAGCATCGAGTCGAGCGTCGCCTCGAGCTCCGCACGCTCGCGGAGCAGCCGCTCCCGCTCGGCGTGCAGCCGGACGCGCTCGCGGAACCGCTCCTCCGTGTCGGCGCCGGCTTCGCTCCACAGCTCGCCGATGCGCGCGCGGACGCGATCGAGCTTGTCCCGGCGCGCCGCGGCCTCGACGCGCAGCGCCGCCGCCTCCCGCGCGAGCCGCTCCCGCTCCGCGAGAAGCGCCGCCGCTTCCTCGGCTCGCGCTATGCTCCGCTTCAGCGCGAGCAGCGGGTCGGCCTCGGCGTCCGGGCCGCAGACGGCGGCCGCGTCGCGCTCGAACGACTCGGCCTCCGCCGCGAATGCGTTCGCGCGCAGCCGGCTTTCGTCGCGGCGCCGCAGCTGCTGCTTGCCCCGCTCGGCGAGCGCGAGCCATTCCGCCGCGCCGTCCGGGCTCAGCTCCGGCGGGAAGCGGCGATCGCGCAGCCACCGCTGCCAATCGTCGCGCCACGCCGCGAGACGCTTCTCCGCCTCGCCGCGGCGGGCGGCCGCCTCGTCCGCTTCCGCCCGCCGAGCCGCTTCGGCGGCGGACGCCTCCTCCAGCTTGCGCCGAAGCTCGTCCGCCGCGCTTCTCGCGGCCAGCCATCGCTCCGCGGCGTCGCGCGCCTCGTGCATCCACCCTTCCGGCAGCGGATCGCCGCCGGGGTCGGTGGAGCCGGCCGCGTCGTCCGCCGCCGCCGCTTGCCGCGCCGCGGTAGCGGACAGCCGCCATCCGCGCGTCCGCTCCCGCACGACGCGCTCCAGCTGCTCGAGCTGCCGCAGCAGCGCGCGCCGCTCCTCGGCGAACGGCTCCGCGTCGCGGCCGCCGTCGCCGTCGGCGCTGCCCGGCGCGGCCGGGCCGCCCGCGCCGCTCGGGCGCCGCCACAGCAGCGCGGCCGTGCCCGCGAACAGCAGCAGCGTCACCGCCGCCAGCACGGCGTCGTCGCGCAGCCAGAGCAGCGCGGGCACGACGACGGCGGCTGCGGCCGGCAGCGCGGCGGCGAAGCGGAAGCGGCTTCCGGAGCCGGCGGCCGGAGCGCGAGCTTGCGCCGCATCGCTTCCGCGGACGGCTCCCAGTCCGGCGGCGCGTCCGCTTCGGCCGCGGCGAGCGCCTCGCGGGCGAGCGCCGCGCGCCGCTTCGCCGCCGCCAGCTCGCCGGCCGCGCGCTCGTCCTCGGCGCGGGCGAGCTCCGCCTCCCGGGCGAGCGCGGCGAGGCGCGCCTTCGCTTCGCGCACCCGCTCCCGGTCGGACACCGGCAGCGGGTAAGCCGCGAGCTCCGCCGCCGTCCAGCCGCCGCCGAGCCGGGCCGCCGTCTGCGCCGCTTCGCGCTCGGCCGCGTCGGCCTCCGCGCTTTCCCGGGCGGCGGCCGCTTTCGCTTCGCGGTACAAGCCCGCCCGCTCGAGCAGCGCCTCCAGCTTCGGCCGGGCGTCGAGAGCCGGCTCGTCGACCCGGATTCCGTCCAGCGACCGTTCGATCGCCGCCAGCTTCTCCTCGCGTTCGCGAAGCTCCTCCGTCCACCGTTCCCGATCCGCGCTCCTCGCCTCGAAGCGGGCGAGCGCCTCCTCGGGAAAGCGGTCGAACGCCGGAAGCCCGCTCAGCTGCCGTACCACTTCGCGCCGGCGCAAGCCGTGCTCGCGCGCTCTCCGCCAACGGTCGACGCGCTGTGACGATTCCCGGTCGCGGCGCATCGCTTCGTCCGCTTCGAGGATGTCGCGGTCCAGCCGCTCCAGCTCGTCCTTCATGGCCGCGTAGCGCGACAAGTCGTCCTTGCTTCGCCGCAAACCGCCGAGCTCGTCCTCCCATCGCTTGACGAGCTGCGGGATGTCCTGGTTTTTGCCCCGCGGCCGGTACAGACGGTCCATCTCCTGCGCCAGACGCTTCTCCGCAGCGGCGATAGCCGCTCCGCCCGCCCCCCAGCCGGCGCTGTACAGAAACCCCGCCACCTCCTCGGATTGGAGCGTGCCGAGCTCCTGCAGCTCGCCGAGTCCGAACGCGAACACGCTGCGGAACAGCTCCCCCTGCACGCCCCCGAGAAGCGCCTTCAGCAGCGCCTCGTCCCCGGCTCCCCCGGAAGCCGATGCAGCGACGTTCCCGTCCGCGCCCGCGTCAAGCCGGGTCAGCCGTACCCGGCCCATACCGTGCTTGCCCCGCCCCGATGCGGACTCGCCGTAAAACGTCCGCTCGACGCGGTACGACGTGCCGTCCGGCAGCTCGATGACCAGCGATCCCCCGTAGGGCCCCCCACTTGGCGGTTCGTGCCGCTCGAAAGCGGGGGAACGGGGCAAACCGAACAGGACGGCGCGGATGAAGCCCATGAGCGTGCTTTTCCCGGCTTCGTTCGGGCCGTAAAACAGCGTCGCCGGCCCTTCGGGAGCGAATCGGCGGTCCTTCAGCGCGCCGAACGCGTCGATTCGGATGTCGCGCACGTTCATTCGTCCCATCCCTCCTCTTCGGCGACAAGTTCGGCCGCCAGCGACTCCGCCTCCGCCAGCCATTGTTCGCGCTCCTCCTCGGCCATCGAGGCGAGCAGCGCGCCCAGCTTCGGATGGTCGGCCATCGGGCGGAGCGCCTCGTCGCGGAACGTCCTCCACGCCGCCTCGTCGGCCGCCAAGGCGGCGGACAGCTGCAGCAAATCGCCGAGAAACGCGTTGCGGCCGGCCGCCTGCCGCAAATCGAGCTCGGAGGCGGTCCGCGCCTGGATCGACTCGATCCAGACGAACGGCTCCCCCGCTCCGGCCTCCGCCCTTCTCCGCTCCGGCTCCCGCAGCTCCTCGGCCAGCTCCTGCAGCATGCCCGGCCGACGCAGCGCGCGATGCAGCGCGCCGCGCCCCGCGAGGCGGAACCGGACGATCGAGGGACGTCCTTCCGCCTCTTCCTCGCATTCGCGCATCTTCGCCTCGAGCCGGTCGCGCAGCTCCTGCTCGCCCGTCACGCCGTCGATCGGCACGTCCGCGGCGAACCAGCGGACGGCGTCCGCGGCCCGGAACCGGACCGAGACGTTGCCCGAGGCCGTGACGTCGACGATGCAGCAGCCTTTCGGGCCGGTCTCGCGGACGCTTCTGCCCTGCAGGTTGCCCGGGTATACGATGGAGGGGCGTTCGCCCCACGAGCGGCGCGCGTGAATATGGCCGAGCGCCCAATAGTCGAAGCCGGCCGTCGCCAGCTCCCGTCTCGAGCACGGCGCATAGTTGTCGTGGTCCGCGTCGCCGTCCACGTTCGCGTGCAGCAGCCCGATATTGAACGCCCCCGGACGGGGACGTCCGAACCGCGGCAGCGGGTTGTCGGTCACGGCGGCCGTCGGATACGACCAGCCGTGCACGTACGCCAGGTCGCCCCGGACCGGGTCGGTCACCGCAAAGCATTCCGCCTCGGCGGACGAGAAAAACCGGACCGCATCCGGCCAGCGCAGCGCCGCCTTCCGCCCGTCGTCCGGATCGTGATTGCCGTGTACCGCATAGACGGGGATGCCCCGCTCGGCCAACGTCTCCACGGCGCGCTGAAACCGAAGCTGCGCCCGCAGCGAGCGGTCGGACGAGTCGTATATGTCGCCGGCGACGACGACGAAAGCGGCCCGCTCCGCGATCGCCGTCTCGACGAGCCGCCCGAGCGCGACGAACGTCGACTCCCGCACCGTATCGCGGACGGCGGACGGCAGCGCGGACAGTCCTTTGAACGGGCTGTCCAGATGAAGATCGGCCGCATGAATGAACCGAAACGGTTTCAACGGATCGCACCTCCGCGTTGATCGTGTAGTGCTCGCTTTTGTTCTCCTCCCATTGTACAGAGGATGTTCCATGCGCACAAGCGTTCCCTTCTCCCGGCCGTTCGTTGCCGCATGCCGCACGAACCGATCGGGGTGCATAGATCGAAAGTACCGGCGTCCTTGATGCACGCGGATCAAATTTTGTCAATTTTTGTATTGCCAGACGATCCGTTTTATTGGAAAATAATAACGTTTGGCATTTGCTGAAAGGAGGGAGCGACCTCACGTGTTCAAAACGATCGCTTGGTCGGTCGTCGTCGGGTTTGTGGCCTATTTATTGTTTATTGCCGGCAAAGAGATCCTGGATACGAGAATCCGCCAAAAGATCGAAGATTCGTATTTTCTTAAGGATATAGGTCATCCCCAAATCGCGTTCGACGGCAAAAGCGACAACATGTCCAAGATCTACCGGGTGAAGGACAGTTCCGTCCAGCAGATAACGGAGCAGCTCGCCGGCTGGGTTGAGCCGGAAGCGACGGGAGAAGCGAGCGACAGCCGGGTTTTGCTGCTGTACCCGAAAGATCTCGTATGGGTGCATGCGGACCCGCAAGCGCCGGGCGTCGTCTGGATCGAAGTGTCGGGAAAGCAATTCGTCCGCAACGCGGTGCGCGGCGAGCCGTTGGAGTCTCACGGCGTACGGGCGGAAATCGAGCATCGTTGGGGGCCCTTGAACGATCTTTCCCGGTATGAAGGATTTATCGACTCGAAAGGACGGTACGCGCCGGTCGTGCAGCCCGAGCACCTCGTCTTGTTCGAATCGAGCGGCTACGTGCCGGATCGCGGCGGCGGACCGGACGAAGGAAAATAGCGCAAAGGCGGTTGAAGCGATGAATCCCTATCTGTATACGCTCGTGTATTACGTCGTATCCGCGGCGTGCATCGTCGTGTTTCTGTACGTATTCGAACTGGTGACCAAATACAAGGATTGGGAAGAGATCAAAAAAGGCAACGTTTCCGTTGCCCTGGCGACGGGCGGGAAGCTGCTCGGCATCTGCAACATATTCCGCTATTCGATCGAGCATAACGACTCGCTCGGCGAGACGCTCGTGTGGGGCGTATTGGGCTTTTTCTTCCTCGTGTTGACCTATTACATCTTCGAATTTTTGACGAGAACGATCCGCGTCGACGAGGAGATCGGCAAGGACAACCGCGCGGTCGGGCTGCTGTCCGCCTTTTTGTCCATCGGGTTTTCCTATATCGTCGGCGCCAGCATAACTTGACGGGGGACGCATGGAAACGAATCGGTCGCACCCCCGTTTGAGGCCGCTTTATACGGCGAGCGCCATCGTATCGATTTGCGGCATCGTGTTCGAGGTGCTGCTCGGCGCGGCCGGCAGCTATGCGCTTGGAGACGGCGTCAAGCAGTACGCCTTGACGATCGGGCTTTTTTTGAGCGGCATGGGTGCGGGCTCCGCCTGGAGCGAACGGCTCGGCGCTTCGCTCTTGGCCAAATTCGTGCTGATCGAGTACGCGATCGCGCTGATCGGAGGCTCGTCCACCTTTTGGCTGTTTTTTTGCCTGGCGCACTTCGACCCGGTCACCGCCCAGCTGTTCCTATTTTCCGCCACCTTCCTGATCGGCGCGTTAACCGGCGTGGAGCTGCCTCTGCTGATCCGCAAGGCGAGCGAAGTCGGCCTGCAGCTCAACAAAAGCGCGGCCCGCATCCTTTTTTTCGACTATGCCGGCAGTCTGGTCGGAACCGTCGTGTTCGTCTTGTGGCTCCGGCCGTCGCTCGGCTTGATCAAAACGGCGTTTCTGGTCGCGTTCGTCAACGTCGGGGTCGGGTTATGGATGACGTTCGCCTATCGCGAGGAGCTTCAGCGGTACAGGCTGTACCGGACGATCGGCATCGCGTGCCTTGCGGCAATGGCGCTCGGCTTTCTGTACGGCGAGAAGAAGTATGCGTCGGATTGGGAGCGCAAGCTGTATCGCGACCCCGTCATCCGATCGTTTCAAACCCATTATCAGCGCGTCGTCGTCACGAAAAAGGAGAACGACCTCCGCTTGTTTTTGAACGGAAGCTTGCAGTTCTCTTCGGCGGACGAATACCGTTACCACGAGTCGCTGATTCATCCGCTGATGGGCTCCGGCCCTTTGCGAAAACACATTCTCGTGCTGGGAGGAGGGGACGGACTCGCGCTTCGCGAGCTGGCGAAGTATGAGGGCGTCGAACGGATTACGTTGGTCGATTTGGACCGGGAGCTCGTCGACTTCGTTCGGAACGATCCGCTGTTGTCCGCCTTGAACGGGCGCTCGTTCGACGACGCCCGAGTCCGTCTCGTCCACGACGACGCCTACCGCTTCTTGACCGAGAGCGAGGAACGGTACGACGGCATCGTCGTCGATCTGCCCGACCCGAATAACGAGACGTTGAACAAGCTGTATACCCGCGAGTTTTATACGATTCTGCGGTCGCGTCTGGCCGACAACGGGGCGGCCGTCGTTCAGGCGACGAGCCCTTTCCATTCGACCAAGGCGTACTGGAGCATCGGCCGTACGATCGCGAGCACGGGGCTGAACACCTACCCTTATCACGCCGACATTCCTTCGATGGGCGACTGGGGGTTCGTGCTGGCGTCCGTGCGGCCGATCGACGTGCACGCGATCGAACTGCGGGCGGCCACCCGTTATTTGCAGACGGAGCTGCTGCCCGGCTTGTTCCAATTCGGCAAAGATCAGGATGCCGACCTATCGGAAAGCGGCAAGCCCGTCCGGTTGGAGATCAATACGATGAACCGGCCCGTCCTGATCGAGTATTACAACGAAGGCTGGAAACATTATTGAAGCGAAAAGCCCGCGCCGACCGAGATGGTCGGGGCGGGCTTTTCGGATTTCAACCTCAATACGCGCAAACATATGTTTGTATTTTCTCGCGAAATTTGCTACCATGAGGGCAATTGAACCGGACCGGCAGGTGGCTTTCAACCGTTCGGCTCGTTTTTACGGCTTCCCCCGTCCGAGCGAAACGTACAGCTTTTGCAGCTGATCGATGACGCGGCTGAGCGCGTACGTGCTTTTCGCCTTGAGCCAGGCGGAGCGCGCCATATGGTACCGGTAGGTCGGATCGGACATGACTTTCTCCAACGCGTCGGCCAGCGCCGCCACATCGTCGACCGGAACGAGCAGGCCGTTCACGCCGTCGTCGATCTGCTCGGCCACGCCGCCGACGTCGGTCCCGACGAGGGCGAGGCAGCACAGCGCCGCTTCCGCGAACACCGAGCCGAACGCCTCGGCCCGGGACGGCAGGACGAAGACGTCGAAAAACGGCATAAACTCTTCGGGATGGAGCATATAGCCGTAAAAAATCGTCTCCTCGTAAATGTTCAGCTCGACCGCGAGCCGTTCCAGCTCCTCGCGAATCGGACCGTCGCCGATCAGATGCAGCACGAACGGGTGACCCCGCCGCTTCAGCTCGGAGCACGCCCGCAGCAAAACATCGAGCCCTTTCGCCGGAACGAGACGGCACACGGATATGAGCTGCGGAACCGCGTTGTCGTGAGGGACGGGGCGGAACCGCCTTTCGTCGAAGCCGTTCGGGATGACGCCGATGGCGTCCCCGTTCCGGACGAAGCGGGACAAGTATGTCTGGAACGACCGCGACACGGTGACGATGCCGTCCAGCCGGTGCTCGAGCTCCCCGTAGAGAGACGTGAGGAACGTTTCCTCGGGACCGCCCGGCGCGATTTTGCCGTTGAGCGTCAGCTCCTTCTCGTAGCTGGAATGGATCGTGACCAGCACCGGGGTGTCGGGAAACAGCTGCTTCATGACGAGTCCGGCGATCGGATGATGGGCATGGATCAAATCGTACGATTTGCGGATGCGCATGCGCGTCCACCAGACGTAATCTTTGTACGTTTGGATGTATTTGTCTACGATGGGATGACCGGCATAAGCGCGCCAGTCGAACGTTTCGAACTCGACGTCCTCCGTGCCTTTGGAGCGTACCCGCTTCGGCAGCGAGAACAGCTCCATTTCCCAGCCTTTCTCCAAAAACGATTCCTGGATGTACGGAACCATGGACGATACGCCGCCGGGCTGCTCCGGCGGAAAAAATAACGCTTGCAGGATGTTCATTCTCGTTCGTCTCCCCATCAAGTCAGGTGGCCGGCGGTAGCTTCGCTTGCAACATCAGGAAGAAGCTCGTCGAAGTTTACTCAATCTGGGTTATAAGCGAAGCAATGGATCGATGCGGTTTCGACGATGTCGCCGAGTCCCTCTTTAGCGGTAGCTTCGCTTGCAACATCAGGAAGAAGCTCGTCGAAGTTTACTCAATCTGATGTTATAATAAAGTCGAATCGACTCGAATAACGGAGGCTTCCTTTGAATTTATCGGAGCTTTTTCTCGGATCTTACGCTCGCCTATATTCGTATACCGGCGTCCTCGTCATTCTGATCATGATCTTCGTCATGTCGGTCCGGCTGTTCGCGAGCCGGCGCCGCAAGGCGTATTTGTCGCTTACGATCGCGGTTGCCGCCGTGCTGCTTCAATACGTGCTGCTGCTCGGGACGTCGCTCTCGGGCGGGCCGTCCTCGGGATGGACCGGCGCGGCCGCGCAAATTATCGAGGTGGCGTCGTTCATCATGATCAACCGGGCGATCTACCAACTGTATAATTCCACAAAAAAACGCCATCACCTTTATTTTTATTTCTCCCTGTTCGTCACGATGCTGCTCGCCCTGTTCCGCGCCAACGTCCCGCGCCTGTTCGAAGGCACGCCGGAGCAGCTCGCTTCGCTTGAAGGAATCGGTCTCGATGTGTACCTGATGCTGCTCGTCTTCGTGTTCTACGTGACGCTGCCGCACTTGATCGGACAGTCGCGAACGTACAAATTCGGGCTGTTCGTCTTTTTTATCGTCCATTTGGCCCATCTGATCAATCGGTATATGCTTGAGCTTCCGAACGCCGCGCTTACGCTGGTCGAGCTGTATGTGCCCCTGCTCTATTACTTTATTCTGTTCCTGCTCCTTTTCGAACGAATCGTCGAATTGATGCAAGCGAGCTACCGGTCGTCGATCACGGACGGGCTGACGGGATTGTACAACCGCCGCTATTTGCTCAGCCGGGCGGGGCAGTTTATCCGGCACGGCTACCCGGTATCGGTGCTGTTCAGCGACATCGACAACTTCAAGAAGCTGAACGATACGCTCGGACATCAGGCCGGCGACGAAGCGTTGAAGACGGTCGCGGGCATCATGATCGAGGAGAGCGAGGAGATCGGCATCGCCGGCCGGTTCGGCGGCGAAGAGATGGTCGTCCTCGTCACCGACTCGTCGGTCGACATGGCGGAGTTCGCCGAGAAGGTGCGGGCGCGCGTCGAGGCGGACGCGGGCGTCACGGTCAGCGTCGGCTACAGCAAGTCGCGCAAAGGCATAACGGCCGAGCAGTTGATCGCCCAAGCCGACCAGGCGATGTACGCGGCCAAGACGACGGGCAAAAACAAAGTCGTCAAATATACCGCCAGCCTCGGCGCGGCGGCCAAGTAAGCGGCCTCGATTATCATGGAGCGCGTCTCCATGCGGAGGAAGTTCTCGCGATTCGGAAAAGGAAGAAGATCGCCCCGCCCGGCCAGGCGGTCGGCGATCTTTGCCGTTTCTCAATCGGACCGCTGTCTCGTGGTCCTTCGAACTATACGGAATCGTCCATTCCCTTGCCGTTCAGTATATGCGGGATATATTTCTCGACCCTCGACTCCCGGGTTTTGGATTGCTTCGGAGAGGAAAAATAGAGCATATACGCTCTTTGCCGTCCCGGCGTCAATGCTTCAAAGGCCGTTTTCAAATCGGGAATTTCAACGAATTTATTTTGCAGCTCTTCGGGTACGGCGTATTCCGCGGTCTTTTTATAGTTCACTTGCAAACCGGCTTTCTCCACTTCCACCGCTTCAACAAGATAAGCTTTCAAAATCAGCTGCTTTTCTTCAATCTCTTGAACATCGGTAAACCGAACCTGGCGCGCGGCCTGAACATTTTTCGTCTGCTGCACCAGGATTCCATGGTGATCTTTTAACAGCGCGCCTTTATGGAACAGAAGCGCACAGTAATCCTTAAAACCGTGGATCAATACGATGTTTTTATGGTCGAACGTATAGCAGGGATGCATCCACTTCAACTCTTCGGTGAGCCCGCAGTCGAGAACGATTTCTCGCAGCAGCTCGAATTCTTCCTTCCACTTCTTCAGCTTGCTGAAATAAGGATCGATCTTCGTATTTTTTTGACCCGGTATCATCCAAGGACTCCTTCGCTTTGTGTTGACGCGTGCCGGTTACGTCTCACTTGAATTTGTTCATGCGCGCGACCAAGCCTTCGGCCGACAAGTACGGCACGCCCGCGTTGATCCGCATAATTTCCCGCGTCTCCCGCGTATTGATCCCTTCCTTGATCGTGAACACGATGTCGATGCCGATCTCGTTCGCCAATCGGACGACCGTGTCGGAGTAAGCGCCGAACGGGAAGCAGAGCATCGGCTCCTGGTTGCCCAAATGATCGCGAAGCTGCTGCTCCGCCAGCAGCAAATCGGCCACGACCCGCTCCTTGTACTCCGTGTCCGTCTCGAGCCGGTTCGCTCGCGGCTTCGCCCTGCGCTGCGTCATGGCCGGCTGGTCCGAGCCCGACGCGTCCGGCTTTTTGTTGTGCAGATCGTACGAATGGGAATAAAAGCTCATGCCGGCCCGCTTCATCTCCCCGATCTGCTTCCAGGTCAGAAACGGCAGCTTCGGGTAATCGGTATCGACGTAGCTGACGACGACGAAATTGGTCGCGACGATGCCGAGCTCCTTCAGCACGGGGAACGCCTGCGTATAAAAGGACTCGTAGCCGTCGTCGAACGTGACGACGACCGCATTCGGCGGAACGGGCTTGCCGTGTTTCATGAAATCGATGTACGCTTCCATCGGGATGACGTTGTACTCGCTGTCCAAAACGGCCTTCATATGGTCGCGGAATTTGGACGGCGCGATCGTAACCATGCTTTCGCGCTCGTCGATATGGTGGTACATGAGCACGAGCACTTTATCCCGGTAACGAACCGTTTTCGGATGAAGGTTGTACTCGCGCGGTCGAGGTGCCGGAGAATCGGCGGAAAGTGCGGCGGACGATGCGGTGGCGGCGGCGATCGCAACGGTGCCGGACGGTTGAACGCCATTCGAGAAAGCGCTTGCATGTCCGGGCGGCTCGTCAATACCGCGCGAGGCGCCGGACGAGTCCGTCGAAGCCGTGGGGGCCCCGGCGGTATTCGCGACGATCGCGGTCTTTTCGCCGTCCCGCGATTCGTTCCCGGGAGCAGACGCCCATACCGCGAACAACACGATGACAAGCGCACCCGCAAACGCAAGAGGCATATAAAACGATACTTTGTTCATGGAGGGCGCTCCTCTGTCTGTCGGTCACCGCCATTATAGCACGGGGCCGAAACTTCTCACAACGCGCCCTTACGGGTATAATGAGGAAATAATCACTCGCAGTAAAGGAGAACGCCATGATCGAGCTGCCGCAACGTTTCATCGAACGCATTCGCGAACAGCTGGGCCCGGAAGCGGAAGCGTTCATCGGCACGTACGACGAGCCCCGGACGCAAGGGCTGCGCTTGAACCCGCTCAAGCTGGGCGGGCCGGCGACGGGAGCGAACGGGCACGAGTCGTTCCGAGACGAGCTCATCCGCCGGTTCGGACTGACCCCCGTTCCGTGGTGCCGGGACGGCTATTATTACGACGAGGCGACGAAGCCCGGCAAGCACCCGTACCATCAAGCCGGCTTGTATTATATCCAGGAACCGTCCGCCATGAGCGCAGCGGAGCTGCTTGACGTCCAGCCCGGAGAGCTCGTCCTCGATTTGGCGGCCGCACCCGGCGGCAAGACGACGCAGATCGCCGGCGCACTGGCGGGACGGGGCTTGCTCGTATCGAACGATATTCATCCGGCCCGGGCCAAAATTTTGTCCGAGAACGTCGAACGGTTCGGCATCGCGAACGCCGTCGTCACGAACGCTTCGCCGGACGAGCTGGCCGCCAAGTTTTCCGGCGCATTCGATAAAATCATGCTGGACGCCCCTTGCTCCGGCGAAGGCATGTTCCGCAAAGACCCGGAGGCGATTCTCGAATGGTCGCCCGATCATGTCCGCATGTGCGCGGCGAGACAGCTCGACATTCTCGATTCGGCCGCTCGCCTGCTGAAGCCGGGCGGAACGCTCGCCTACTCCACTTGTACGTTCAACCGGGAGGAAAACGAGGAGGCGCTGGAACGTTTCGTCGAACGGTACCCCGCATTCTCGGTCGTTCGAACCGAGCGAATATGGCCGCACCGGCATAAGGGCGAGGGCCACTTCGTGGCGCTGCTCCGCCGGCAAACCGACGAGGAGCCCGCTTCAACGGCGGCGACGTCCGGCCGAAGAGACGAACGCTGCCGACGGACCGACCCGGCCGATCGGTCCGTCCGCGAAGCGATGAAGCTCGCCGAGGCGATGCTTCGGGACGTCGTCCCCGGCTTCGACCTGCCTGCCGGCGAGCCCGTCCTGTTCGGGGAGCAGCTGTATTGGCTGCCGTCGGTGCCCGGCTTCCCGCTCCGGGCTCGCGATTTGAACGGACTGCGGACGCTTCGGCCCGGCCTCCATCTCGCCCACGTGAAAAAGGACCGGGCCGAGCCGGCCCATTCGCTCGCGATGGCGATCTCGACCCGTCAAGCCCGCAGCGTCGCCTCGTTCGACGCCGACGGGCCGGAGGCGGGCGCGTACTGGCGGGGCGAAACCGTTCCCGCGCCGGACGGCGTTAACGGCTGGACGGCCGTCGCCGTCGACGGCTATCCGATCGGCTGGGCGAAAGCGAGCGGGGGTCAGCTGAAAAACCATTTGCCCAAAGGCTTGCGCAGACCGGGGTAATCGAGCGCTTCGCGACCCGAAAATCGCATCCAAACAGGAAAGACGAACGCCCGACAACCGGCGACGGTTGGGGCGTTCGTCTTTTTTGGATATGACCGCCTTTAATGAACGGTTTCCGTCTCGAACAAAATTTCGTCGATCGGCTCGTTGTTGACGAGCATCGTCAAATTAAGCGATCGGTAATCTTTTTCCTTATCCAGCTCCTGCATGAGCAGCGAGCCGATCCATTCGCGGTCCTCCGAGCTGTCCGGATCGCGGAAATCGATGAAGCCGGTCAATTCGCGGGTGCTGATGTCGACCGTCGCTTGTCCGATCGGCAAGCCGCCTTGGGACTGCTCGTACAGATCGTACGTGAGCGTGTCGCCGTCATTGCGGACGAGGACGATCGAATAGTCCCGCCCCTCCTCCTCGTCATCGATCGAGTCGGCCAACTCCGCCTCAAGCTCCTCGTCGTCGACCAAATCTTCGTGCGTCAGCTCGATCGTCTCCATGACGTCGCCTTCGAACTTCATATCGAACACGAACGAATCGATATCGTCCGGATCGAAATCGGAGACGAGCAGGTCGGCGACCGCCTCGATCTCCTCGTCGGACGGCTCGTACTTCCATTCGACTTCCCCGATTGCGTCCGCCCCGCGAATCCGGACGGTCGCTTCGGCCAGCCATTCTTGATCGCGGTCGTAAATATGGTAGTCGACCCGGTTCCGGCTTTCGCCGACGATGACAAGCTCGCAATAAAACGGTTCATACTCGTCGTCGTCCCAATCGAGGTCCGACATCTCGATCGAATCGCGGTCGTTCGGGTCGACGTCGTCCAGACGGGAGCCGTCATCCTCGGCCCACAACGGCTCGTAATAGTCCGAGTCGTCCCCGAACGATTCGATGACGCCGACCTGGTGCTCGGACGCGATAATGTGGTCGTATTCGCTGCAGGTCACAACCACCTCGCAATCTCGGGCTTCAAGCGCGTCCATCAATTGCCGGACGTACTGGTGGGCGGCACGGACGGCCGCCGCCTTCCGTTCGCCGGATAGCGATTTGCGTTCGAGCTGAACGGCGCCGGCAATTCGCCCGCCTTCCCGGTAGACGAGCGTCATCGAGCCGACGTAGCGCCCGTCCAGCAGCAGCTCGGTAACTTCTCCGCCGTTCGTTTTCAGATCGGGTCTAATCGTGATCGCTGCCATGGACCAGGTCTCCTCTCGTGTGAATGTCCAACTTCCCCTATATTATCCTGATCGGGCCCAAATTCTATGCGCCGGGGCAAATGTCCAATCCGTTGTGCGTTCGTCACAATATGATGGAGTATACCGAATGCGGGATAGACGAACAGAAACGGGAGATGCGAAGCGCAATACTACTCCCGCGCATTCGGAAAACACATCAATAGGGGAGGAATCGCAATGTCTGCAGTCGGAGGCTACTTCACGACGACCGGTGTTATTCTCGTCTTGTTCATCCTGTTGGTGATCGTTTCTCGTCCGGCCCTGTACTAAGACCGGATCCCGACCGAATATTCACGACATGACGATAATGAGGAGGAATTGCGATGTCCGGTGTAGGCGGATATTTCACGACGACGGGTGTTATTCTGGTGCTGTTCATTTTGCTGGTAATCGTATCCCGCGCGGGTCTCATTTAAGCGGAGCGTAAACGAAAAGAAGGATTGGCGCCTGACGGCGTCAATCCTTCTTGATTTAGGAGCCGGGATTCGTCGGGCTCCCGTTCAGCACGTACCGGACGAGCGCCTCGTGTACGCCGTCGTCGTTGTTCGAAGCCGTAACGGCATCGGCCTCCCGCTTGACGCCGTCCGGCGAATTGTCCATGGCGATGCCGAGTCCGGCGAAGCGGATCATCTCGACGTCGTTGAAGTAGTTGCCGATCGCCATCACCTGCGAACGATCGATGCCGAGCGATTCGGCCAGCCGCTTGAGCGCGTTGCCCTTCGTCGCCTCCGCGTGCATGACGTCGATGAACCGGTCGCCGCTGCGAATGACGTTGAGCGCGCCCTTCATCGCGGCCCAATCCGTTTCGACGCGATCCATCGTTTCCGGTTCCCCGAAAATCGTAAACTTGACGGGAGGCTCCGGAAGCGACAGCACGTCGTCCACCACCGTCGGCTCGAGCATGAATTTGCGGTACATGGCCGCTTCCGTTTCGCCCGGCTCGCCTTCGACGAATAGACGGAACGGCGAGCAGACGTCCATATGAATGCGCCGTTCGCGGCAATACCGGACAAGCTCGCCAAGCTCGGCCACCGTGAACGGAAACTCGTGCACGATCTCCCTGTCCGACGAGCGGATCGTCGCCGCCCCGTTATGCGTAATGAGCGTGCCCTCCAGCCCGAGCTCCTCCATCAGCGGCAGCGTGTTGACCGGGGAGCGCCCCGTGCACAGCACGATCGTCGCTCCGGCCCGATGGACGTCGCGCACCGTCCGCTTCGTCCGTTCCGTCAGCTCGTAACGGTCGTTGATCAGCGTACCGTCCACGTCCAGCGCGATCAGTCGGTAGTTCATGTCTCTCTCCATCTCCCTCTCCCTTTGCCGTCCGGTTTTCTCTCTCTTAGGGGGCCGTATGTCCCCTCAGCAGCTCCAGCTCCTCCTCCGTCAGCTCCCGATAAGAGCCCGGCGGCAGATGCTCGTCCAGCAGCAGCGGCCCCATCGCGATCCGCTTCAGGAAAACGACTTTCTTGCCGACCGCCTGAAACATGCGCTTCACTTGATGAAACTTGCCCTCCATAATCGTCAATTCGATTTTGGACACGCGCCCTTCCGCCGGGTCGCCTTCCTTCAGCACGACAAGCTTGGCCGGCATCGTCACGTAGCCGTCGTCCAGCTCGACGCCCTTCTCGAACGCGGCCGCATCGGCGGCGTCCACCTTGCCCTCCACTTCGGCGAAATACGTCTTCGGCACGTGCTTCCTCGGCGAAAGCAAGTTATGCGCGAGCTTCCCGTCGTTCGTCAGCAGGAGCAGCCCTTCCGTATCTTTATCCAGTCTTCCGACGGGAAACGGCTCGAAATGCGCATATTCGGCCGCCAGCAAATCGACGACCGTCCGGTCTCTCGAATCCTCGGTCGCCGATACGACGCCTTGCGGCTTGTTCAGCATCAGGTAAACATATTCGCGGTATTCGACCCGCCGGCCTTCGACCGTTATCGCCGCAGCCTCCGGATCGACCTGCAGGCCGCTGTCCTTGACGGTCGCGCCGTCGACCTGCACGGCGCCCTGCTTGACGATGCGCCGGATTTCGCTGCGCGTGCCGAATCCCATATGCGCCAGCAATTTGTCGATGCGCTGCTTCTTGCCCATTCAAGCCCACCTCCAGCCGGGGGGATATTCGTTTTTCAGCATGCCGTTCTGCCACTTCGCCCAGCCGAGCGGATATCCGTCCACGCAGATCAGGCAGTAGCCCTTGGCCGGGACGTCCGGACCGCTTCGGCGGAGCCGGTCGTCCGGCAGCTGCAGCGTCTCGCCCTTCAAATACCGGATCGCATCGGCGTCTCCGACCGCGAACGAGACGGACCGCACCGAATCGGCGTCGCGCGAAAGCCCCATCGCTAGCGCGTGGGACGGCTCGAACCGGCCGCCGCGGATCGTGCCGACGAACCAGCCCGGGCGAACCGCCTTCAAGCCGTCCAAGCCGGGTGCTCCGTCCGGTACGAGGTAGACGAAGTCGCGCAGGACGTCCACCGTTCCCGGCAGCGGGACGGTCAGCTGCTCGGCCGCGAACGCGATGAACGGCGCCGGGTCGGTCGTCCCCGGCGATGTGCCGCGGCCGCTCGGCTTCGGGGCGCCGCCGGTGCGGCCGCGATCGCCGTCGCGCTGGCCGGCCCGCCCGCCTTTGCCGGCATGTCGTGACGGCCGCTCCCCGCTAGGCTCCCGCTCGGCTGCGGGCTCCGCCGCAATCGCCAGCGCCGCCTCGCGCCCTTCCACAGCCGCCTCGCGCTCGAGCACGGCGATGAAATGCCCTTCGCCGCGCAGCCGGTGCGGCCACAGCCGGGCGGTGCCGGCCAAATCCGGGCACCGCTCGCCGCAGCCGGCGTCGGCGCCGATCCAGTCGGGGCGCCCGTGCGCGAAGCCCCGCTCCGCCGGAATCGGCACGACGCGGAAGTCGGACCGGTCGCGCAGCAGCGAGGCGACGACTTCTTCGTTTTCCTCCGGCGAAAACGTACAGGTCGAGTAGACGAGCCGGCCGCCGGGCGCAAGCATGTCCGCGGCCCGAGCGAGAATGCCGCGCTGCATCGCCGCATAGCGGCGGGGCGCCTCTTCGTCCCACGCCTTGGCCATATCGTCGTCCTTGCGGAACATCCCTTCGCCCGAGCACGGGGCGTCGACCAGGATTTTATCGAAAAATTGCGGCATCCGCGGCGCCAGCCGTTCCGGCGTCTCGTTCAGCACGATCGCGTTCGTCGCGCCATACCGCTCGATATTTTTGGCGAGCGCCTTCACCCGGTCGGGCTGGTTGTCGTTCGTCACGAGCAGCCCCCGGCCTTGCAGCTTCGCCGCGATTTGCGTCGATTTGCCTCCCGGCGCCGCGCACAGGTCCAGCACCTTGTCGCCCGGACGGACGTCCAGCCATTCGACCGGCGCCATCGCGCTCGGCTCCTGAATATAGTACAAGCCGGCATGGTAGTACGGATGCTTCCCGGGCCTCTCCCGCTCGGGCGTATAAAAGCCGTCGGCCGTCCAGCGGATCGGTTCGAGCGGAAACGGAGACATCCGGGCGAACGTCTCCGCGCTCAGCTTCAGCCCGTTCGCCCGGACCCCCTGCTCCCGGGGCATTGCGTAGGATGCGAGGAAGGCGGGATATTCGTCCCGGAGCAGCCGTTCCATATTTCGCAAAAAAGTGTCGGGTAATTTCGTCATCTCGTCGTTCGCGCTCGCTCTCTGTCCGTAACGTTCAAAAAATGATAACAATTCCAATACTCTCCGGGAGGAAACGGAAGGGGACGGGTCGAATACGTAATGGATCGACCAACGTCGAAACTTGAATCTATTCGGGGTGAACTCGTGAAAAAGCTGTCCATCTATTTGGGAATTATCGTCGCCTTGTTCGTCCTTCTCTTCATTGTAAACCAACAAAGCGAAAAGGCCAAGGAAGCGTCCCGAGCGAGCAAAATCGACGCGCCGACCAACGAGCTGTCGAAGAAGCTGTACGGCGTCGAGGCGGCCAAGCTGAAGCCGGAAACGCTGGCGCAGCTGAACGACGCGAACTACCAGAACATCGTCAAGCCGCAAGATCTGAAAAACGACCTGAACGCCAAAAAAGATATGTACGTCTACTATTTCTCCACGACCTGCTCGCACTGCCAGGCGACTACGCCGATTTTGAATCCGATCGCGAAGGAAGCGGGCGTCGAGCTGAAGCAGCTGAACCTGTGGGAATACGAGGCCGGCTGGAACGATTTCAAAATCGAAGCGACGCCGACGCTCGTCTATTACAAAGGCGGCAAGGAAGTGCAGCGCATGGTCGGCGGCGTCACGCACGACGGGCAGCCGGGCTATTCGCCGGACGACTTCAAGAAGTTTTTCGAGGAAATGAAGAAAAAGTAATCGACAATAGCGAAAGCGGCCGATCCCTTCCGAACGCCGGAGGCGGATCGCCGCTTTTTTCGTCGTACCGCTCGGGACGCATTCGCGCCAGGCGACCCGTTCTATTCCCCCGACTTCTCGGGAGGGAACTGCTTCAGCTCCTCGACCATCGCCGCCAATTCGGAATGGACGATCGTGATGTCGAGGTCGTAAAAGTCGAACGGCTCCTCTTCGATCCGTTCCAGCTTGGCCAAATACGCCGTCGTATCGTCCACCAGCTTCCCCAGATCGATCCCCATCGTCTGCCGCGGGTAAAACTCCAGCTTCTCGAGCGACTGCGAAAGCAGCTTGATCGCGCCGCCCACGTTGCCGTTGCGGTGGTGGTACAGGCCGACCGCCACCTGCAGCAGCCCCTGATAGAGCGGATTGCGGCCCTCCTCCAGCCACAGCTCCTCCATCACCTCGTGGCATTCGAAGTAATCCCGTTCCACATTGAAGTAATACAGAAATTCCACATACAGCAAATCGTATCCGAACATCGCACGCCTCCACGCTCGTCTCGCGCCTTCACGCCCGCCTTCGTTCCCCCGGAGCGTTACGAAGGACCCGTTTTTTTGGCGCGAAGCAGCGCCTCCTCCACCTGCAGCGCCAACGCGCGCAGCCCCCAGATGTCTTCCGATTCCCACAGCTCGTTGAACTTCAGCTGGAAGCTCGCCGCTTCGCGGACGCGGTGGTAATAATACAAATCCTGAATATGGTTCAGCACCTTCGACACCAGGTTCGAATTGTCCTCGAACAGCTTCTGCGCCTCCATGATGTCGCTGCGGATGCTCGACATTTCCTGGTCGAGGGCGTTGGCCGCCTCCGCCGCCCGCTGCAGCCTAAGCTTCACGTCCTCCGGCAGCCGTTCCTTATATTTGTAGCTGAGCGAATGCTCGATCGTCGCCCAGAAGTTCATCGCGAGCGTCCGAATCTGAATTTCCGCCAGCACCGTCTTTTGTCCGAGCGACGTCTGGATCGGGTATTCCACGATAATATGGTAGCTTCGGTAGCCGCTTTCCTTATAATTCGTGATATAGTCCTTCTCGTAGACGACGGCCATGTCCTTCCGCTGCCGGATCAGCTCCGACAGCCGTTGGATGTCCTGGATGAATTGGCACATGATGCGGATTCCCGCGATATCCTCGATCCCCTGCTCGAGCCGGTCCATCGGAACCTGAAGCCGCTTCGCCTTCTCCAAAATGCTCGAAATGCGCTTCACGCGCCCCGTCACGAATTCGATCGGGGAGTACTCCTCCCGGGCTTTCATCTCCGTCCGGAGCGTCTTGAACTTCACCTTCAGCTCCTCGACCGCCTGCTCGTATGGAATTAAAAATTTTTTCCAATCTCTGCTGTCCATACGCCCGCCTCCTGAACCGTTCTCATGCCTGTGCGTCCGCCCCGACCGCTTCGGATAGATGCGTGAACCCGTCGCGCGCCAGCAAGCCGAGCAATCCCTCGTTCAATTCGCGAAGCAAGCCGGGGCCTTTATAAATAAGCGCCGTGTACACTTCGACGAGACTGGCGCCGGCCCGTATTTTTTCATATGCGTCCTGCGGCGTAAAAATACCCCCGGAGCCTATGATCGGCAGCTTCCCTCCGGTCAGCCGGTATACGCTCCGGATCACTTCCGTCGATCGCTTCGTCAGCGGCTTGCCGCTCAAGCCGCCCGTTTCCTTCGCATTCGGATGGGCAAGCCCGTCCCGCCCGATCGTCGTATTCGTCGCGATGACACCGGATACGCCGCTGGCCACGAGCGTCTCGACCATATACTCCAGCTCCGCTTCCGTCACGTCCGGCGCGATCTTGACGAACACCGGCTTGCGGGGCAGCTTCAGCGCGGCGCTCCTCCGCTCCATCTCGTCCTTCACCGCGGCGACCAGGCTTTGCAGCTCGGCACCGTGCTGCAGGTTGCGAAGCCCCGGCGTATTCGGCGAGCTGATGTTGACGACGAAGAAATCGCCGTACGGATATAACGTCCGGATACAAGTCCGGTAATCTTCCTCCGCCTGCTCGTTCGGCGTATCTTTGTTTTTGCCGATGTTGACCGCGACCGGGATCGGCTGGCGCCCCGCCCGCTTCAGATGATCGGCCATCGCCGCCGCGCCGACGTTGTTGAAGCCCATCCGGTTGACGAGCGCTTCGTCGGGCGGAAGCCGGAACAGCCTCGGCTTGTCGTTCCCCTTCTGCGGTCTCGGCGTGACCGTGCCGACTTCCATGAAGCCGAAGCCGAGCGAAGCGAACCCGCGGACCGCCTTCGCGTTTTTGTCCAGCCCGGCGGCCAAGCCGATCGGGTTCGGAAACGTGATGCCGCACAGCTCGGTCTTCGTGGCCGGCCGGCTCTCGACCCCGCACATCGCCCGAATCAGGCCGGGAACGCCCGGCACGCGGCTGACCGAGCCGAGCCCGTCCACCGTAATGTGATGAGCCTGCTCCGGATCGATTCGGAACAGGACCGGTTTTGCCAACTTGCGGTAAAGCATGAAGGGACACTCCGATCTGTCGTAGACTCTATCGATCAGTTTATCCGTTTCTCGGCCAAAAAGAAAGTGGCGATCTCCATCAATCGATGCCGTCATCCGTTTGCAAGCCCTTTCATTCGAAGGGCCGATTTGATATAATGAGGCCAAGCAAGCTTACGTTTTTTCGAAGGAAAGGTGATTCGAATGGCGAACCGGAAACCGGGCTACTTGCAGCGCAAGCCGAAGGACGAAGTGAACAAGAAAGCGATCGTGTGGGTCGGCTCGATATTGGGCGCCGTCGTCGTCCTGATGGCCGTCCTGCTCGTCTGGAACCCTTGAACCCGACATACGCATACGTGTATCGAACGCCGAAGAAGGAAAGGAGCCGCCCTGCGCGGGCATCCTTTCCTTTTGTATTTTCCGCGGGGCTAAAATTGCGATCCCGGTCAAATATTGTTGCTTGCCCCGGCGCCGCCCGGCTTTTATGCTGAAAACACATGCAGGCGGCCGCCGCATGACCGAATCGCAAAGGGGAGACTCATGAACGCCGCGACCGGACCGACGAAGCTTGCGCGTTCGCGAAGACGCGACAACGTGCAGCTGTATCTCATCATGCTGCCCGTCCTGCTGCATATTTTCATTTTCTCGTACATTCCGATGTACGGCATCGTCATCGCCTTTCAGGACTATTATCCGGGCAAGCCGTTTTTGTCCTTCGACGGATCCGTCGAATGGGTCGGATTCAAGCATTTCGTCGAGTTTTTTACCGGCCCCTATTTCACCAGACTCGTCCGCAATACGTTCGTCCTCAGCTTCTGTTACTTGATATTCGGGTTTTGGGTGCCGATCCTGTTCGCGCTGCTGCTTCACGAGCTGAGAGCCGGCTTCTTCAAAAAATTCGTCCAGACGTCCAGCTATTTGCCCCATTTCATCTCGAACGTCGTCGTCGCGGGCATGGTGCTGTCGTTCGTCGACGCGGACGGCATCGTCAACGCGTTCATCCGCTCGTTCGGCGGCGAGACGATTCCGTTCAACACCGAGCCGGCTTATTTCGCCACGATTTATACGATCACGACGATATGGAAATCGTTCGGCTGGAGCAGCATTCTGTACTTGGCGTCGATGTCGTCGATCGATCCGCATCTGTACGAGGCGGCTAAGCTGGACGGCGCGAACCGGTTCGGGCAGATGGTCCACATTACGCTGCCGTCGATCCGCCCGACCGTGTTCGTCCTGCTCATTTTCGCGATCGGCAGCCTGTTCTCGGCGAACAGCGAGTTCATCATGCTCATCTATAACCCGTCCCTGTACGAGACGGCCGACGTCATCGGCACCTATCTGTACCGCGACGGCTTGCTGGGCGGGCGGTTCAGCTTGGGCGCCGCGGTCGGCTTGTTCACCGCCGCGATCAATTTCGCGCTGCTGGCCGGCGCCAATGCGCTAAGCCGCAAATATACCGACTACGCGTTATGGTAAGGGGGCCGTATTTACGCATGATTACCGATCCGCGGCACGCAGGACGTCGGACGAACGCGATCCGGCAAGGCTCCCGGACGGCGGACGTCGTCTTCCACGCGCTCGCTCTGCTCGTCTGTCTCGCCACCTTATATCCGTTCTACTTCGTCGTCATCATGTCGATCAGCTCGCCCATGGAAGCGGCGGCGATGAACGTGTTCTGGTATCCGAAAGGGTTTTACCTCGGCTCCTACGAGCTGATCGTCGGCGATGCGAAAATGTGGCGCGCCTACGGAAATACGATCGTCTACGTCGCTTGCGGCACGGCGCTCAACTGCCTGATGGCCGTCTTGGGCGCCTATCCGCTGACGGTGCGCAGCTTGGCCGGACGGAAATGGGTCGTCCGTTATTTGCTCGTGCCGATGTATTTCGGCGGCGGCTTGATCCCCGCTTATTTGCTCGTCAACAAGCTCGGCCTGTACGATACGATGGGGGCGATCATCATCCCCGGCGCCGTCGGCATCTGGAACATCATTCTCGTCCGGACGTACTTCGCGACGATTCCCGAATCGCTCAAGGAATCGGCGTTCGTGGACGGCGCGTCGCATTGGCAGCTGCTGTTCAAGATTATGATACCGGTTTCAAAACCGATCATGGCGGTCATCGCCATCTATACGATCGTCGGCATATGGAACGGCTGGTTCGACGCCCTCGTCTACTTGCCCAACGAGAAGCTTCATCCGCTGCAAATGTATTTGTACCGCGTCGTCGTCCAGCAAACCGTCGATTTGAAAACGCTGTCCATGGAAGACGCGCGCGACGCCGCGGCCAACATGCTGTCGAACATCCAGCTGAAATATTCGATTATCGTCTTTACGACGCTGCCCGTCTTGTTCACGTACCCGTTTTTTCAAAAATATTTCGTCAAGGGAGCGCTTCTCGGCTCGTTGAAGGAGTAACGGCCGACGAATGACGCCCACCCGGGGAGGCTTGCTCATGATTTCGAGAAGAAAATGGTCCGCCTTGGCGCTCGCCGCCGTCTTGACGGCGCTTCCGCTGGCGGCTTGCAGCGACAAGGATTCGTCGTCGGGCGAGGGCGCGACCGGCGGCCAGACGGCCGCCGAGCCGGCGAAGCTGCGCCTGCTAGGCCCGGCGGGCACGAACAAATATATCAAGTTCGAGGACCGGAACAACTATCCGGTCTGGAAAGAAGTCGAGAAGATGCTCGCCGAAGCGAACCTGCAGCCCGAGTACGAGCTCGTGCCCAACGAGCAGTACAGCGTCGTCATCAAGACGAGGCTGGCGTCCGGGAGCAAGCTGCCGGACATCGTCAACGTGTCCGCGCTCGACAATACGACGCTGCTCAATTTGGCGAAGCAGGGAGTCATCGTCGACCTGAACGGGCTGATCGACAAGTACGACAACGGCAACATCAAGAACATGTACACGAAGCTGTTCCCGTTCGCGAAAAAATCGACGACGTCCCCGGACGGCAAAATGTACTGGTTCAGCAACCTGCATATCAAGACGTACAAGGACAAGGAGCTGGCGCCCGTCGCGCTCACGATGGTGCTGCGCAAAGACTGGCTGGAAAAGCTGAACCTTCCGGTGCCGACGACCGCCAAAGAATTTTTGGAGACGCTCAAGGCGTTCCGCGAACGGGATGCGAACGGCAACGGCCAGGCGGACGAGGTGCTCGTCTACGACCCATCCTCCTTCTCGGGGGCGATCGCCCAGTGGTTCGGCCTCGGCACCGATATTACGGCCGTGGACGTCGAGAACAAAAAAGTCGTATCGCCCTGGTACCAGCAAGGGGTGAAGGACTATTTCGCCTACATCCAGCAGCTCGTGAAGGCGGGCGTGCTCGATACGAGTCTGATCGGCGCCAAGAGCGAGCAAATTCAGCAAAAGGTGACGGAAAACAAAGTCGCCTCCCTGCAGGAGTACAATCTCGGCATGACCCGGGAGCCTACGATCAAGGGAGGCGGCGCCTACGTGCCGCTCATGCCGCTCAAAGCGGTCGACGGCATTACGCCCGCCGCCCAGCTGGAGCCGCCCCATCTCGTTTGGCAAAAGTACGCGATTACGCGGGACGCGAAGGATCCGCAAGCGGCGATCCGGTTTTTCGACATGATCTATTCCGAGAAATACGCCGAGCTGCTGTATTGGGGTATCGAAGGGCTGACCTATAAGAAAGACGCGAACGGCACGAAGCTGTTCATCAACCAAGGGACCGACGAAGAAGTCGCGAAGGCGGGCAAGGCGACAGGCCGGCAGCTGTTCGGGGATACGGTGTTCCCGCGGGTGCAGTTCGCGAACCTCGAGTTCGAGCTGAATCAAGTGCCGGCGTACAAAACCGAGCACGAGCTGAACATGTTGAAATACAAGCCGTATTTCGTGAATATGAATCATAACTACTTGGCGATTCCCGACGACAAGCAGCTTGAGGCGAAAACGAAAATATTGACGAACTTGACGACGTATTCGAGCGAGCTGGCGACCAAGCTGGCGCTCGGGCAAAAATCGTTCGACGGCTGGGATACGTATATCGCCGAGCTGAAAAAGATGGGTCTCGACCAGCTGATCGACATCGATCAGCAGCTGCACGACCGGTACAACAGCGTCAACTGACCATCGGCGAGCGAAGGAGGTGCGTCCCGTGCTGGCAACCCGTTTCGGCGGCGGCTTGTTCCGTAAAACGTTTTGGTCCTATACCGCCATCCTGATCATTCCGATCCTTATTTTTAGCGCAAGCAATACGGTCAAAACCGTCGCGGAAGCGCAAAACGTCATGCGCCAAAGACACGAGGAGGACGCGAGAAAAATTGCGGAAGGCGCGGACAACAAGCTGAAGGAGCTGAAACGGCTCGGAGAGGTGTTCGGCGACGAGGCGTGGGTGAAGAAGCTGATGCTCGACGCCAACGTCTATGACGCCGAATTCGACCTGCTGAAGCTGCTCGATATCCGCAAAGATTTGCAGAACGCCGCCGCCGGCTCGGGCATCCTCTCGTTCGGAGCGGTCTACTACCCCTCCAAAGAAAAGGTCGTCTCCCCATGGGGCGTATACGATGCCGGCTATTTCTTCTCGTCCGTGGCCGCGCTCGATCGGGGGACGAGACGATCGCTGGACGGCGCCGCCGCGAATTATCAAATCTTCAAGCTGCTGCCGCAGACGTCGATCCGGCTGTGGGGCGAAGAGCGGAACGTCGTTCCCGTCCTGCAAAGCTTGGAGGTGGTGAACAATCCGCGCGCCGTCCTGCTCCTGTTCATCGACAGCTCGTACATGACTTCCTTTATCCGCCAATATGTCGGCGGTTCGGGGCCGTCCGCCGTCTCGGTGACGGAAGGGGGAGCGCCCGTCGTCTCGTACGACTCGGCTTTGCCGGGAGCGAGCGGCAAAGCCGATACGTTCACTCTCCCTTCGCAGGTGAGCGAATGGGCGTACGTCGTCTCGTATCCGAACGAGCGGCTGATCGTCCTATCCGGCATGTACGCTTCGCTGCTCGCCGCGATCGCGTCCGTCGTCGTCGGCACGCTATCCGCCTACGCGTTCGCAAGGATTACGTACCGGCCGCTCGGCGTCCTGCTCCACAAGCTCGCTCATGCGGCGAAGGTTGACGCGAGCGCGAAATCGGACGGCTCCCTCTCGGAAATCCGTCTGATCGAGTCGTCGATCGACCGCCTCCTGAGCGAGAACGAGTCGCTTCGGCACGCGTTGGACGACTACAAAAGCGCGGCGCGCTCGAGCATGCTGCTGCGGCTGTTGAGAGGGTATTTCCACGACGAACGGCAGGCCGACCGGCTAAAGGAGCTCGGGCTTCGGTATACGGACGGGATGCATTACTGCACGATGCTCCTCGATTTTCAAGCCGTCTGCGATTGCTCCGATGCGGACCGCCTTCGAGCGATCGAGGTGGTCGCGTTCATGGCCGCGGAGCACGCGACGAGCCGACACCGCCTCGACTACCAGCTGTTCGAGGTGACGAACGCGGAGAAGGCGCTTCTCCTCTCGTCCCGCCAGCCGTTCGACGGAGAGGAAACGATCCGGACCGTCGCCGAACATATGACGGAGCATATCCGGCAGGCGAGCGGCGTTCGGCCCGACATCGTATGGGGCACGATCGAGCGGGGACTGCTCGGCATCAGCAAATCGTATTACGCGGCCGCGGAGAAGCTGCACTACAAGCAGTTCGCGAAAGGACAAGTGCAAGACGGGCAAGAGCCGACTCCCGCCGCCGTCGATTATTATTACCCGACCGGCTGGGAGGTGCAGCTGATCAACAACTTGAAGATCGGCAATCTCGACACGTGGGTGCAAATCGTGGACGAAGTAAGGGCGGAGAACGAAAAGCGTCAGCTGTCCGAAGCGAGCGTCGTCAAGCTGATCGCCACGCTGATGGAGACGACGCTGCGCGTGCTGAACGAGCTGAACATCGATGCGGAGCTGTATGCGAGACAGTTCGCCGGCAAATACCGGGAGCGGGACGTCGAAGCGATGTGGGGATACGTGTACGAGGTCGGGACGCTGATCTGCGAACGGATCCGCTACGCCAATACGTCCACGGCGATGGAGCTCGGCGGCGAGCTGCTGCAGTACGTCAACCGGCATTACACGAGCGCCGACATGTCGCTCAAGAAGCTGGCCGAGCAGTTCCGCATGTCCGTATCGAACGTGTCCAAGACGTTCAAGGAAGTGACGGGGATCAATTTCTACGATTACTTGTGCCGGCTTCGGATGGAACGTGCCAAGGAGCTGCTCCGGGAGAGCAAAGGGGAAGTGTCGCGAGTCGCGCGATTGGTCGGATACGAGAACGCTTACTCGTTCCGGCGCGCCTTCGTCCGGTACGAAGGGATCAAGCCGGACGAATACGCGCAGCTGTCCGTTTAGATGAAGCTTCGGAGAAGAAAGGGCGCCCTGCTGTCGGCTGTTGCTAGCCGATCCGGGCGCCCTGTCTATTGAGGCTGCTCGATTGCAGAAGCTCGGCATCACCGCTTTCGCGCTTGCGTCAATCGAGCCATTTGTACGTTTTGTTCGGATTCGTCTCGTCCGCCGCGGCCGGCAGCCGGATGACCGCTTCGCTCCGGTACTCGTCGGACGGGATCGGCAGGCTTGCGCCGATGACGACCTTCGTCCCCTTCGGTACCAGGTCGAACAGCTCCTCGACGTCCGGCTTGAGCATCCGGATGCAGCCGAGCGACTTGTCCTTGCCGATGCTGGACGGCTGGTTCGTGCCGTGAATGGCGTACAGCGTATCGGACAGCGTCATCCCCCGGCTGCCGAACGTGCCGTTGTCCCGTCCGTTCGGATTGCGCACCTTCTCGGTAATCGTAAACTCCCCTTCCGGCGTCCGCTCCCCGCCGAGTCCGACCGGATAGCTGCGCAGCAGAACGTTGCCGCTTACGACCGCGAGACGGTGGGTCGACTTGTCGATCAGGATGCGGATCGGCTCCTTCAGTGCGTCGGCCGATGCAAGCAGCGCTCCGTTCGTTTGCGGCGTTTCGGCCGTCTGCGGCTGCGGCTCGGACGCCGCGCCGGGAGTGGAGGCGGTTTGCCTTTCGGCGAGCCACTGCGCGAAATAGCGCTTCATGGCGGGCGTATACCCCGACAATACGTTGTCCGGATAACCGGCCGCCATCCGCTCGATCGACTCCGGCGGCTTGCCGTTCAGCGTCTCGTAGGCGGCGGCCGAGGAGCGGACGATCAGCCGCTCGAGCTGCGCGGACTGCCATTCCGCGTAGCGGGCCGCTACGCCGGTCCCGTCCGCCGGCTCGCATTTGCACGTCGCGGCGTCGTAATACGTCAGCTTCGAGCCGGACGAATGCTCCGACCGTTCGGCCGTGGCGATCGGCTTCGCTTGCGCCGGCCACAGCAGCCAGCGTCCGTCGCCGCTCCAGCGAGGCTCGGTCAGCAGCAGCGCGTCCGGCTGCGCCGCCGTACGCTCCTGCAGCCGCTCCAGCAGCCCGCCGATTTGGCTCGTCCGGTTTGCGCCGCCGGCGCCCGGCACCGTATAGACGACGTCGAACCGGTCGGCGGAACTACCGGCCGCCCCTTCGCCCGACGCGTTCGCCGCACCGGCGGCTTCCGCCATCGCCGCGAGCTCCGCGGCAAGCGCACCGGCCTCCGGCCGATCGATCCGTTCCGACTGGAACGGAATATGGCCGCCGAGCAGCAGCAGAAGGACGATGACGGCCGTTTTCCATCGGCCCGCCTTCCGTGCCGCCGACGCTTCGGACAAGCTCTCGGCCGTTTCCGGTTCTTCCTTCGAATCGTCGGAAGGGGCGAACACGGTCCCTTCCTCGAACGCCCGGTACACTTCCCCCGCCTGGGCGAAGCAATAATTCGCCTTGCCGGTCTCCCCCTTCGCCGCGTACTGCCGTCCGAGCAAGTACCACGCCATCTTGTTGTTCGGATGCTCCTTGATATAATTTTTCAAATATCCCGGATCGTCGGAATGCGAGTCCATGCCGTCCCCCCTTGCCCCCGCAGCGTGCCGTAAGCCGGAGATCGGGAGCGTCCGGCTTTTTCCTATCTTGTTTATCGGCCGGGAGCTGCTCCTTTTGAAGGGAGGATGGAAAAATGGTCCATACCGACTAAGCGGGCGCAAAATGTGACGAAAAACGTCATTCGCGAATCGCCCCAATCGGAATCGTGCAACCCGTTTCCTCCGAATCCGTAGGAAGCTTTCCAATAGAACACGATGTTGGGGCTATACGTAGCGATTCTGTTGGATGGAATCCAGCATAATCGTCCGATCCGCTCGGGAGCGGCCCCGAAAAGCTCGTGAATTGCCTCGGAAACGATTGCGCTGCACCTTCGAGGCAGCAGCCGGTGTACCCGCGACGCTTGCGTGGTACTCCCTGACGTATGCCGATTGAGCGAAACCGGGCTGCCTGGGTCGTGAAGCCTCGCTCCACGCCAATTGCATTCATTCTTTGGCAAGCGAACCTGAAAAAAGCCGGTCCATCGGACCGGCTTCGGATGTGACGCTATTTTATCGAGTAAGCTTGTCGCGCAGAATGACAGTGCTCGTTGCGTTGTCCCACTGGACGTCGAGACCGAGCTCCTCCGCGAAAAACCGGACCGGCACGTACGTGCGGTCGTCTTTGATGTACGGCGCGACGTCGATCGACTTCGTCGATTCGGGCGCAGCTTGGACGGTCTTGCGCACTTCCGCCTTGCCGATCGTGAGCCCGACCGTCGTTCCGGCTTTGCCGAGATTGACTTGACGCTCGCCCGTCTGTGCGTTCTCATCGAACGTCACCTCGAAGCCGAGCGCTTCGGCGATGACGCGGACCGGCACCATCGTCCGGCCGTTGCTCAATTCCGGCAGCGCGTCGAAGTCGATTGGCCGGTTCCCGTAGACGACCTTGATCGTCCCGTCGGCCGTCATGCCGGCCGGCAGCTCGTAGAACGTGATTTGACGGATCCGGTTGTTGTACGCGTCGGCGACGAGCAAGCTGCCGTCCGGCAGCACCGCCACGTCGGCGGGATGCTGCAGCCGGGCGTTACGCTCCGTGCCGTCGGCGTTGCCTTCGTATTGATCCTTCTCCCCGGCGACGGTTACAACCGTCCCGTCCTTCAAGTAGCGGATCGAATGGTTCAAGCTGTCGGCGATCAGGACGCCGCCGTCGGACGTCACCGTCAGTCCTTTCGGGAAGTTGAATTTCGCTTGCGCGGCATCGCCGTCCGCGAAGTCGCCGGCTACGTACAGCTCCGTCTTGCCTAGCTTGACGCTCGGATCGCCCGCTACCGTTGTGACCGTTCCCGCGGAGAGGTCAATGTAGCGGATGAGCTGGTTGCCCGAATCGCTGACGTACAGATTGCCTTTCGCGTCAAGGGCGATGCCCGTCGGCTCGTTGAATTTGGCCGTCTGGAGGGCGCCGTCCGCGAAATCGCCGGCCGGCACGACTTGGCCTTTGACGACTTCCACCGCACGAGTGGAGAGCGCGTTCAGCGTCGTCACCGTTCCGTCCGGAGCGATTCGGCGAATCGCGTGGTTCAGCGAATCGGCGACGTAAACGGTGCCGTCGGCCGTCACCGCGACGTCTTGCGGCAGCTGGAACGAGGCGTCCTTCCCTTTGCCGTCCTTGCTGCCGATCACCCCGCTGCCGGCCAACGTCGTGACGCTGCCGGATTTGTCGATTTTGCGGATCGCATGGTTTTTGGAATCCGCCACGTATACGTTGCCCGCCGCGTCGGCGCCGAGCCCTTTCGGCTCCTGGAAGACGGCCGATGCCGCCTTCCCGTCCATGAAGCCGCCGATCGGGTAGTTGTACGCGTCCTTCTCGATCGTAATGCCGGCGAACGCCGATACGTCGGCACCCGACAGCTTGCGGAGCAGGTGGCTGCGCGCATCGGCGACAAGCACCGAGCCGTCGTCCAGCGCGAGCAAGCTCCACGGCGCACGGAACGTCGCGTCCGAGGCCTTGCCGTTCGACTCGCCGAGATCGCCCTTGCCGGCGACCGTCGACACTTGCGCCAATCGTTGCCCGTCGCCGCCGACGACGGCTTGATCGATTCCGGCGCCGAACGCCGACGTCCCGCCGAGCAGCAGCGACGCGGCCAGAAGCGGTGCGGTCATGAGCTTGAATGTTATTTTCATCGGTATCTCCTTCATATCGATAATCGTGGTTCGATCGGCCGTACCGGATTAATAAGACAGCGGAAACGGAATCGGAGCAAGCGCGCGCATATAGACGAGAAGGTCGTCCCGATCGATGACGCCGTTTTGGGAAGCGTCGTAATGGTACTCGGGGGAGTACATATGCTGGGCGTACCAGACGAGATCCGTCAAATTGAAATCGGGATCGGCGTCCGGGTATTCCGGTTTTTTCAAATGCCGAACGTCCAGCACCCGCCGGTCGTTGTCGTACCGGCTCGGACCGACTTGAATGAGCCGCGGCTTGTAGCCGTCCATGTTGATCTCGGAAACGGCCGAAAATTCGTAAACGTCTTCCGGACCCCCGGGCATGCTGAACGTTGCCCGGCCGTTCGAATCGGTGTAAGCATAGATCAGGCCGTCCAAACCGAGATCTTCTATCGAAACATAGACGCGGACCCCCGCCAGCTGATCGGGAGGAATATCCGAACCGTAAGCGGATTGCAGCGTAACGGTTTCCCAAGTCATCGGGTCTTGATCGAGTCGCATCACGCGTTCGCCGTAAAAATCGTATCCGCTATAGAGCAAGGTTACCAGATGGGACTCCGGTTCCTCATCGGGGCTGTATACCGTAGCGTCTACGAGAAGCTCCCTCATGGACATCGACATTTCGTCCAATTGAGCGGCGTCAAGCGCAAACAAATTGTTTTTTTGAACGGACAGCAGCGAGATGCCGCTGGAGCTCCCGGCATTGAGGGACAAATCGTAATATTCGTTGTAAATTTCCCAGTTCCGAAAAACCGTTTTTACGACATTATGTCCGGCCGGTATAAACCCGATAAGCATCGCGTCCGCTTTTTTCGAGGCTTCGTTCGCATAGATTTGGGCGTAAATTTGTCCTTCGGACGGAATCGGTACATGGAAAAACGTATACCTCGCCGAGCCGTTCAACCGGCCGCTAGCGATCTCGTTTCCGTACTTGTCGAACAGCTTGATATAGCTTTCGCCATTCCCGGGTAATTCGAACGAAAGGTCGTAGTACCAATCTTCGGCCGATTCGTCCGCATCGCCCAGTATGAAGGCGTCCTCGCTGCCCGTATAAGAATCGAAAACCAGCTTTCCGCTCGGCTTCGCCCATACGGTCTGATCCGGTGCGGTTCGAAGCCCGACGAACAATTCCGGACCGTCGTCATAGCTGACGACAAACGTCTCGTCCGTGGACGTCATCTCGAGAAAATGAGGCTCGTCGTCGGCTTGCTGCATGTAGGTAACGACCGGCTCGTCGTCCGGATCGAACGAAGGCACATGCACGGTCACTTCCAGCTCGTCGCCCGCATTGCCGCTAAGCTGAATGTAGCCCGACGTATGGCAATCCGTCGTTCCCGAGTACGTGTTATAGACGGCGATATAGACGCTGGCGGATACGGCTTCACACGAAGACGTCGCTTGAGCCGCCGTCGGGAACGAGAGGCCGACCACGGGGACGAGCCCCAAGGTCAGCATCCATACCATTACTACCGCTACTTGTTTTCTCCATCGGTTCATCATCATCTTGGCTCACCCGGATACACTTTGTATAAAAGCGGAGTCGTGCTAGTATTGAGGTTGACGATCCGGTCGCCGTTTTTGTTGACCAAAATGACGTTCTTGATCGTGATGGCGCCTTCCGTTACACCTTCCATCGTATTGTGGACGTCCAGATGAAGCGTCACGAGCTTCGACGGTGTACTGATCGCCGGCACATTGTCGGGACCGACGGCCGTCCCGGATTCCTTGAAGTTCGTAATGACGTATTTCAGCACCGCTTCATGGGCTACCGGGTCGAATTGCTCTCCCAGCACGCTCTCGCTTACGTTTCCGTCAAATAGATAACCGGGACCGTGATCCGTATAATCTCCCGGATTCGCGAACAGCCCTTCGTTGATTGCGATATGCACTTCCGCGGCGTAAAACCGGTCGTTCTCGGCGAATTTATCCAATTCGACGTTCAGATCCAACGATTCGCCGTGATTCAAATGCAACAGCTCATCCGCCGTCTTGTTCGTCGTCAGCTTGACCGTACGCTGCGGCAAGCCCACCGTGCCTTCCTTGTATTTGATCGAGGAGGAATAAATCGGCGACTCGTTGCCGGCTGCATCCCGCAGCTTGACGAAGATCGTGTAGTCGCCGTAGCCCTTGGTGAGCGGGTACGTGATCATCATGAAGTCGTAGCCGCTCGTCTTGACGAAATCGCGAGTGATGGCGCCCGTAAACGATTGGTTGTCCGCGATCGTCACTTTGCTCGTATCCGACGATCCCGTAACGTACAGCGTAACGTAGTCGTGCGTCGTCTCGGTCTGCGAATCGGTCGGATGATTGATCCGGAGCGTACCGGTCGGCGGCGTCGTATCTCCTCCGGAACCGCCGTCTCCGCCGGTGCCGCCGTCATCGCCGCCCGTACCGCCGCCGGTCGGCGTATTGTTGTTCGTCGGCGTATTGCCTTGATTTTGCTGCTGCTTCGCTTCCTGACGCTTCTTTTGTTCCTCCGCATTGCGCTGATCCTGCTCGAAACGCAGACGCTCGGCAGCGGTCAATTGCTGGATATATTGCTCGTTCGCTTTCTTCTCCTGCTCTTCCTTCGCCTTCTTGTTCGCTTCTTCCAAACGTTTGCGCTCGGCTTCCAGCTGCTGCTGAAGCGCCGCATTTTGCCGGAGCCGTTCTTGCTGCTGCCGCTTCTCGTTCTCTTGCTGGCGCTCCCGTTCGTTCTTCAACCGTTCCATCTGCTCCCGCTTGGCCTGTTGGACGGACGGGTCGAGACCGACGGACGGATCGTACGGCTTCACGTTGTTCAGGTCGATCTTATCGCCTTGCGTCGCCTGGTTCGCCTTCTCGATCAATTGCTGCACGTCGTTCGCCGGAAGCTTTTTGGCGTCGAGCGCTTCCTTCGCGATGTTCGCGATCAAGTTCGTCAAGTTGGCGCCGAATTTTTGCAGCTCGTCCGAGGAATCCAGCTTCAAGCCCGATTTCGGATCGACCTTTTTCGCCCCGTCGCCGACGTCTTGGACGAACTGTTCGTTCTCTTCCCGGATGATCTGGATCGTCGTGAGCAATTGCTGGATCACGCTCGGCGGCGCGCTGCCGACGAAGCCTTTGATGTCGATCGGCGTTACATATTCCGAAAATTCGCCGGATTCGTCCAGCAGGTTGATCTGCTGGCCCGGGTATACGTTCGCGGAATCGCTGTGCCCTCCGTTATCCGTCGTCGGAGTCGTTTCCAGAACGCCGGAAGTCATCAGCGCATAAATTTGGCCGAGCTTCGTTTCGATGTAGCCGTTGGAGCCGCGGACGCCCATGACGGCCGTAGGCGTTTCCACCTCGAACTCGTCGTCGGCGTTGACGAGCTTCTTCACCTTGAACCAAAGCGATCCGGCCCACATTTTCAGCTTCGACTTTTTCCCTCCGTCGTCCGCTTCGACGAGCGAGGATATGTATAGTTCGGTATTTTCGCCGATCGTCACTTCGTCCTCTTGATCGACGACCTGCAGGACGACGTTCGAGCCGGCCTCGGTGCGGATATGATCGCCCTGGCTCAAGCTCATGTCCTCGAAGGCGCGGTATTCGGTCGATCCGCCCGCTTTCGTCACCATGACGGTCCCTTCCACGCTGACGACGATGGCGGCGCGGCTTTCCTTCGCGAAGGCGGCGCCGGTCCATACGTTCGACAGTACGCTGAACAACAGCGTAAGGCAGAGCGCCATCGATACGAAGGATCTCTTCTTCATTCTCCCCATTCTCTCCATGCTCACGGTAAACTCCTCTCGTACTTCCTGTTTGAATCAATTCCTTCGCGGCTTCGCCGCCTCAAGCCGATTTCTCGGCGTGTACCTGGTAAATCGTGACGGGCAATTCCTTCCCCTTCACTTTGATTTCTCCCATGCTTTCGATGTCGAACAGGTGGTGCACTCGCTCGTAAATGTTGTCGCTGATCAAAATTTGTCCCGGCTTCGCGTTCGACTCGAGCCTCGCCGTCAAGTTGACCGTATCGCCGATCGCCGTGTAATCGAGCCGAAGCTCCTCGGAGCCGATATTGCCGACGATCGCCGGTCCGCAGTTGATGCCGATGCCGAAACGGACGGTGAAGCCGAGCTTCTGCATCAGTCTTTCTTCCAGCATCGCCGTCTGCTTTTTCATTTCGAGCGCGGCCCGAACCGCCATCTCGGCGTGGTTGTCGTAACGGATCGGCGCCCCGAATATCGCCATGACGCCGTCGCCGATAAACTTGTCGAGCGTGCCGTTGAACTTGAATATCGCTTTCGTACAAACGTCCAAATACTCGTTCAAAAACTGGATGACCTGCTCCGGCTCGAGCTTCTCGGACAGCGTCGTAAAGCCGCGGATGTCTACGAATATTAGCGATATGTCCATCCGTTCGCCGCCCAGCTTCACTTCTTCCCCGGAAGCGAGCATCTGATCGACGACCGCTTTCGGCACGAATCGGCCGAAAATGCCGGTTACGCGGCTCCGTTCGCGGCGTTCCGCCAAGTAGTGGCCGACGATCGACCACGCATACAGCAGCATGATGGCGAGAAGCGGATAAAAAATCGGTATGTACGCATGCATCGCTTCGTTGACGATCACGAAGGCTCCCATATAGACGACAAGCATGCCGATAAACAGCAGCAGCGCCGCCTTGCCCTTGAACCGTTCGAACAAAAAGGCGCCGAGCAGCACGACGAGCGCCATAATGGCGATGCCTAGCGGCTTGCCGACCTCATGCCAAAACTTGTTCTCGAGAATCGACTGTACCATGTTCGCGTGAATTTCGACTCCGAACATTTTGATCGCCTTGCTCATCGGGGTCATGTACTCGTCCTGCAGCCCCGTCGTGAACGGACCGACGAGCACGATGCTGTTCTCGAACTCCTGCGGAGGAATTTTGCCGTTCAACACGTCGCTGAACGAATACGAGTCGTAGCCGGTTTTCAAATCCTTCTCTTGCCTCGGCTGCGTAAAGTACTGCGTGATGACTTGATTTCTTCCGTTGACGGGGATTTCTTTGGAGCCGCGGTACCAAGCTTGCTCGTCCGCGTCCCATCGGACCTTCTCCGCGTCGCTTAGGGCGAAGTTGGCGAGCTTGACGCTGAACGCCTCGACGACGGAGCCGTCTTTCTCCGGCAAGCCGACGATGAGCCGCCGTACCTTGTCGTCGCTGTCCGGGAACACGTTAATGTGGGCCAATTGGGATTTGGGTGCGTTGATGGCTGCGGTAGGCACTTCGATGCGGTCGTACTCGAGCAGGTCGTTCGCCTTTTGTTTGGCGGGAAAATTGAAGTTGACCGGCAACACGACGTTAGGGTGTTTGGCAACCGCTTCCGCGAGCGCCAGATCCTGCTTCGGATCTTTGCTCGGCTCCGGGAACGTGACGTCGATTCCGATCGCCTTCGCCTTCGATACTTTGTCGATCAGCCTCGCGTATACGGACCGGTCCCACGGGAATTGACCGATCGCTTCCAGCGACTTGGAGTCGATCTTGATCAGCTTGATCCGCGTGTCCGGCTCCCGCTGCGTGACGCTTTTGGAGCTGAGCGCGTCGCGAAGCGGATTCTCGATGTAGTGGAACGTCCCTCCGGTTCCGGTCGTATACGTCAACGCTGAAAACAAGAAGACGATCGCCGCCGCGACGACCGACGCTTTCCATGGTTTAAGGTTCATCCGGTTCCTCCCAACAAGCTTCCCGACTAGAACTAACGGGTAAAAAGCATACTTCCCCCAACCCATAAGCCTATTGTAAGATGCGTGTCGATTTATAGCAACGAAAGATTTTAATCTGTGACAAAATTAACAGTTTTATAGGACTTATCCACTATTCCGCCGGCCGGAGGACGCAAAAAAACCTTTCCAGGCAAGGAAAGGTTTTCGTTCGATTATCTATATTATTTGTTGAACGGTGCGTCGGCAATTTTGATCGAATCGGTCGGGCAGCCGTCGGAGGCGTCTTGCAGATCATCGTACAAGTCTTCCGGAATTTCGGTTACGCCGGTGTTGTTATCGCCTTCGTAGATGACTTCGGCGAGACCTTCGTCATCGTAATCGTAGATGTCAGGGGCAGTTGCGCCGCATGCGCCGCACGCGATGCATGTCTCTTTATCTACCCATGTGTACTTTGCCATGAATAATTCCTCCTCGATTAGTAACCTCTTTGTCCACTATAATACAAAAGCTTATAAAGTTCAAACGTTTTGGCCGCTTGTCCGTCATTTTAACTTATGCCGTCCGCCCCCCGAATATTCGAAGAAATATCGCTCGATGAAAGCGGCGACCGATTCCGGATCGTCGATGTCGAGCATCGGGACCGAACCGTGCCGGGCCGCCGACTCCGGCAGGCGTTCGCCCTTCTTCGCGGCCACCGCGATAACCGGAGGGGCGGACGCATCGATAGCTTCGGCTTGACCGGTCGTCCGGACCACGACGATTTTCGGATGGCTGTCCGTCTTGAAGCCTTCAACCACGATCAAGTCGTAGCCGGACAGCTTCTCCAGCTCGCGGCTCAGACCGGATGCGTCGGAACGCGTCTTCTCCATCCGGACCGTCCGTCCGGGGGATACGACGACGACCGCGTCGGCGTCCGCTTCCTCGATATAACGTGCGGAATCGGTACCGGGAGCTTCCCGGTAATGGCCGTGCGCGTCGTGCTTGACGACGGCCACCCTCCTTCCCCGACGGCGCAGGCAAGCGACGACGCGTACGGCGAGCGTCGTCTTCCCGCTGTCCGAATACCCGGCGAAGCCGACGACCGGAACGGGGCTTTCGGTCATTCGTCCAGCCCCCTTTCGCGAATATGGTCCATCTGCAGCGACGTTCCCCGTCTCTTGTGATTGCGGATCCAGGCGGACGGGTCGGTGCCGACCATGCCGGCGGTCAAGATGGCGTTCTCTCCGTACTTGTCGCGGATCCGGTCCATCGTCTCGTTCAGCTGCTCCTTCTTGGGATGCTTCTCGTATTCGAACAGGTCAAGCTGGATGGCCGCCGTTTGTTTCGGCTGCAAGCTTTGCAGCGTGACGCCGAGAAGCCGGACCGGCTTGCCGTATCCCCAATGCCGCTCGAACAGCTTGAGCGAAATGCGGTGAATGTCGTCGGCATTCTCGGTCGGCACCCCCAGCGTAAACGATCGGGTGATCGTCTTCATATCGGGGTCGCGAATCGTAATCTGGATCGTGCCGCAGACAAGCTTCTGTCTCCGCATCCGGCGGGCGACCTGGTCGGACAAGTTAAGGAAGACGCGGGAAATGTCAGCCGACTCGGTCAAATTTTTCGGCAGCGTCGTCGTATGCCCGATCGACTTGCTCTGCTCCCGCTCCGGATTGACCGGCGATTCGTCGATCCCGTTGGCGGCGCGCTTCAGCCAAGAGCCGTTCACGCCGAAATGCTTCACGAGAAACGACTCGTCCATATTCGCCAGCTCGCCGATCGTCCGAATATTCAGCTTGCGCAGCCGCTCCGCCATCCGGTAGCCGATGCCGTACATCTGGTTGCACGGCTTGTCCCATAATAGCGGCCGGACGTCGCGCTTGCGGAGGACGGATATGCCGTTCGGCTTCTTCATGTCCGACGCCATCTTGGCGAGCAGCTTGTTCGGGGCGACGCCGATCGAGCACGGCAGGCCGAGCTCGTCGCGAATCCGGTCCTGGATCGTCCGGGCGATGTCGAGCGGGGTGCCGAACTGCTTCGAGCCGGTAATGTCGACGAAGCATTCGTCGATCGACATCGCCTCGACGAGCGGCGAATAGCCGTAGGCGATCTGCATGAACCTGCGCGAAAACTGCCGGTACAAATCGAAGTCCGGCTGCAGCACGATCAAGTCGGGACACGCCTTCAACGCCTCCCGGATATGCATCCCCGTCTTTACGCCTTTCGCCCGGGCCGCATAGGAGGACGTCACGACGATCCCTTTGCGCAGCTCGATATTTCCGCCGACGGCGAGAGGCTTTCCTTTATATTTCTCCGGTTCCACCGCTTCGTGTACGGAGCAGTAAAACGCGTTCATGTCGATATGCAGGACGACTCTTCCCCGTTTCGGATAGTGGTCGTCCGGATTGGCGCTATGGCTCATCGTTCCACCCCGCCGATTACATAATGGCGCCCCCGGGACCGAACCGAACCCGTCGAGGATCCGCGTTCCGATTCTGCGGGGCGCGGCTTCCGAATAAAATGGAAGCGAATCGTCATTTCCAGCATACCGCTGCGGCGGAGGACGGTCAAGCGGCGCCGCGTCTCCGCAAGCGCCAAGTTTTTTGGACGAAACCCCTTCAACATTCAAATTGAAAAATGTTATAATGAAAAGAATGCAGCGCGGCTTTAACGCTTTATGACAGTGAAGGAGGACGTTTCATGGCAACCCCTGTAATCATTTTCGATACGACGTTGCGCGACGGGACGCAAGGGGAAGGCATCAGCCTGTCGGTCGAGGACAAATTGAAAATCGCCCAAAAGCTGGACCAGCTGGGCGTTCATTATATCGAAGGCGGCTGGCCGGGAAGCAACGGCAAAGACATCGAGTTTTTTCACCGGGCGAAAGAGCTGAACTTGACCCATGCGAAAATTACCGCGTTCGGCAGCACCCGCCGCAAAGATTCGAAGGCGGAGACGGATCCGAACTTGAACCGGCTCGTCGAGTCCGGCGTCAGCGTCGCGACGATATTCGGTAAATCATGGGACTTCCACGTCCATACGGCGATCCAGACGACGCTCGAAGAAAACTTGAACATGATCTACGATTCCGTCCGGTATTTGAAAAGCCAAGGCCTCGAGGTCATCTACGACGCGGAGCATTTCTTCGACGGCTACAAAAACAACGCGGAATATGCGCTAGCGACGATCCGCAAAGCCGAGGAAGCGGGAGCGGACTGGGTCGTGCTGTGCGATACGAACGGCGGCTCGCTGCCGAGCGAGGTGTCCGAAATCGTCGGCGTCGTATGCTCGAAGCTGAACGTCCGAGTCGGCATCCACGCGCATAACGACTGCGAGCTCGGCGTCGCCAACAGCTTGGCGGCCGTGCAGGCGGGGGCAAGGCAGGTGCAGGGAACGATCAACGGCTTCGGAGAGCGGTGCGGCAACGCCAACCTCTGCTCCGTCATCCCGAACCTTCAATTGAAGCTCGATTATTCGTGCGTCACCGAGGAGCAGCTCCAAAGCTTGACCGGCGTCGCCCGCTACGTCAGCGAAATCGCCAACGTCCATCTTCCCGTCAACCAGCCGTATGTCGGGGCGGCGGCGTTCGCCCATAAAGGGGGCATTCACGTATCGGCGATCATGCGGCACGCGAAGACGTACGAGCATATCGTTCCGGAGCTCGTCGGCAACAAGCAGCGCGTGCTCGTATCGGAGCTGGCCGGCCAAAGCAACCTGCTCGCGAAGGCCCAGGAGCTGAACCTGGACATGAACAACGAGACGAATCAGACGAAGCATATTATTGAGAAAATCAAGGAGCTCGAGCATCAGGGCTATCAGTTCGAAGGAGCGGACGCTTCGCTCGAGCTGCTGCTGCGCCGGGCGTTCGGCGATATCGAGGACGTTTTCGAGCCGGTGTCGTTCAAGCTGATCGTCGGCAAAAACGCGAACGAATCGGTCGTATCCGAAGCGATCGTCAAGATGAAGGTGCACGGCGAGACGGTGTACACGGCCGCCGAAGGCAACGGTCCGGTCAACGCTCTCGACAACGCGCTGCGCAAGGCGCTCGTGCAGTTTTATCCGGACATCCAGCAAATGCACTTGTCCGACTACAAGGTTCGCGTCATCGACGAGAAGGACGCGACGGCGGCGAAAGTACGCGTGCTCGTCGAATCGACCGACTTCAACAATACGTGGAGCACGGTCGGCGTGTCCGAAAACATTATCGAAGCGAGCTGGGAGGCGCTGCTGGACAGCATCCGCTACGCCCTCATCGGCAAGACGCGCGCCGGTTCTCCTACAGCCCAGCCGGAACGGCTCGGCCTCGTCAACCACTAATAACAAAAAGCTGCCCGAACATCGGTTCGGACAGCTTTTTGTTTTTCCTTCCCCTTCCCTCTCCTCATAGTTGGAAGCGGCTGAAGCAATCCCTTTCGCAATCAAACGGTTCATCGGATCTTTCGTTTCTTTCGTTCGACTTCCTCATCCCTCGATCAGCTTCTTGATCCGCTTCTCCAGCTCGTCGGGATGCAGAATGCTGAAGCCGTCTTGGATGACGCCGTTTTTATCGACCAAGTACGTCATCGGAATGCCCGTAATCCGGTACAGCTCGCCCACTTCGCCTTCCGTATCGAGCAGAATCGGAAATTTGAGATCGAAATGCCGGACGAACGACTGAATATTGTCCATCCGGTCGCTCTCCGTCATATTGACCGCATAAAAATCGATTTGATCTCGATACGTATCATACAGCCGCTTCAAGTCCGGCGCTTCCAGCTCGCACGGGCCGCACCACGACGCCCAAAAATTGAGGAGCAGCGGTTTGTCCCTCGAGCCGCCCACCTCGTACACGTTGCCGTCGAGCGCGGTCAGCTTGAAGCCGGGCGCCAAATAGTTTTTTTTCGGGACCGCTTCCTTTTGCAGCGACGCTTGCCGGTCTCCGGAGGAAACGTTTTGATAAACGGCGAAGCCGGCCAGCACCAGGACGGCGGCGATAATCAACAGGTTGCGTTTCATCGGTTCGGTACCTCGTTTTCGTTATGTCATCGACGTTCGAATCGTTTCTTTTATATTATCGTCTTTTCCGGCCGATTTCCATTCCCGTCTTCCGGTATCGGAAACATTTTGGCACCTCCGGCAAGTATGCGGCATCCCCTGCGGGGCAATAGTAACGATACACCTTCGCCAAGAGGAGACCGATATGGAAAAGACCAAATCGAGAAAGCTTGCGATATCGTTCGAAAGCGACGTCGATATCGGGGACGAACGACCGGTCGGCGGCAATGAAGGGAAAAAGGGCGAGTCGAAGCAAAACGATTCGAAATCGAAGGGCCGCGTCTGGGAATTTATCGCCATCGCTACGATTCCGATGGTGCTCGTCCTCGGCAACTCGATGCTCGTGCCGATTTTGCCCGATATGCAGCAGCATATGGGCATCAGCAAATTCCAAAGCAGTCTCGTCATTACGTTATTTTCGTTCGCCGCCGGCATCTTCATCCCCGTTATCGGGTTTTTATCGGACCGGTTCGGCCGGAAAGCCATTATCATTCCGTCTCTGATCGTGTACGGAGCGGCCGGTATATTGGCCGGATTCGGGGCGATTTGGGGGTCGTACGCCGTCGTCATTACGGCCCGCGCCATTCAAGGCATGGCGGCGGCCGGCACGTCGCCGGTCGCGATGGCGCTCGTCGGGGACTTGTACGACGGCGGTACGGAGAGCAAGGCGCTCGGACTGACGGAGGCGTCCAACGGAACGGGCAAGGTGGTCAGCCCTATCATCGGGTCGTTGCTCGCCTTGATCGTCTGGTATGCCTCGTTTTTCGCGTTTCCGGTCTTTTGCGCCTTGTCGCTCGTCTGCGTCATTTGGCTGATCAAGGAGCCGAAGAAAGACAAAAAGCCGCAAAAGCTGAAAGCTTACATCGGCAACATCATGACCATTTTGAAGAAGAAGGGCCGTTGGCTCATCACGTCGTTTTTCGCCGGTTCGCTCGGCCTTTTCATTTTGTTCGGCGTGTTGTTTTACTTGTCGAACGTGCTGGAGAAGGAACCTTACAACATCGACGGCGTGAAAAAAGGGCTCATTTTGGCCATTCCGCTGCTCGGCATGGTTACGACCTCGTACATTACGGGCAGCGTCATTAAGAAAAACGGCATTTTGATGCGATGGCTGATGAATATCGGCTTGGTCGCCATGACCGTTTCGCTGGCGCTGACGATTTTTTTCTTCAAAAACTTGATCGTCTTTATCGGTCTGCTGACGATCAGCAGCATCGGCACCGGCCTGCTTCTCCCCTGCTTGAATACGATGATTACGGGGGCCGTCTCCAAGGGCGAGCGCGGGATGATTACGTCGCTGTACAACTGCCTGCGGTTTCTCGGCGTGGCGGCGGGGCCGCCGCTGTTCGGCTGGATGATGGACAAGTCCGACCGGATCGTCTTTATTTCCGTTTCGGTGCTGTCGTTCATCACGCTCGGACTCGTCTTCTTCCTGATCAAGCCGGCTCGCAAAGTCGGCTGATCGCGCGAAATAGCCCGAAATCGTCCTTGCCGCAGGACGATTCGGGCTGTTCGTTATATAATGAAAGAATGCGATGATAATCGAAAAAGGAGGAGGCCGATGCTCCGCATCGAACGGTCCGTATGGAACGACATGATCGGCTACTGCCGAAGCGCGCTGCCTGACGAAGCGTGCGGCGTCCTGCTGGGCGAGTCGGGCGACGAGACATCGACGATCCGGCATTGGCGCCCGATTCCGAACCGGGCGAGCTTGCGCGACCGCGCGTTCGCATTCGATCCGGCGGCATGGATTCGGGTATGGTACGAGGCGGATGCGGCCGGCCGCGTTCCGCTTGGCATTTTTCATTCGCATCCCGGCGCGCCGGCTGTTCCTTCCCCCGAAGATGCCGCCGGAAACGGCAGCGGACTGCCCACCTATTGGATCGTCTCCTTCGTCCCGCAAGGCGGCTGCGACGTTCGCGCGTACACGCTAGCGGAGTCGTCGAATGAAGCGGCGCGATATGCCGTCTCTCCTTTCCGGATCGTCTAACGGCTCAAAAAATCGTACAAATCGCCGAGCGTCCCGATATCCCGGCGAAGCGCTTCGTTTAGCAGGCATTTCCACAGCTGGGCCGTCATATTCGCGTCGCCGAGCGCATGATGCCTGCCTTCGATGGCGATGCCGTAATCGCGCAGCAGCGAATCGAGATCGTAGCTGCTTCGCTTCGGCTCGAGCCGTTGAGCCATGATGAGGCAATCGATGAACCGGTGGGACAAATTGACTTTGGACGTCTTCCAAAGCGCCGAATTCAGAAAATGCTTGTCGTGTCCGCTGCCGTGCACGACCAGCACGCGATGATTGACGAATTCGAGAAACTGCTTGAGTACTGTAATCAATTCCGGCGCTTGCGCCGCTTCTTCGTTCGTAATGCCTGTCAGCCGCACCACGTCGTTCGGTATCGCCTTCTCGGGCCTTGCGAGACTGTAGTACGATTGCTCGGTCAGGACGAGATCGCCCGTCATGCCTACCGCTCCGATGGAAATGATTTCGTCTCCGCTATAAGGGGAGAAGCCGGTCGTTTCGAGATCGAACACAACGGTCTCCAGCTTTTGCAGCGGAATGTCGTACATGCTGTTTTTGCGTTGTTCCTTCATGACGGAGCGGATAAAAGCCATGTGCTGGGCATTTTGCGAGTCGAACATCGATGCGACGGCCGGCGTAATGCCGCCCTGTTTGTACAAATGCCAAAGCTTCCTCATGCCGAACCGCCCCGTTTCTTCGGCGCTCCGTCCGCCAGCCGTTCCACCGTTTTGCGGACCGTCTGCTGCAGCTCGATCCCCGTTCGGAGGCACGACTTGAGACGCCGTTTGTTCTCCTTCGATAAGCTTTCCGGGTCGATCATGCCCCGGGTCGTATACAGGCCGTCTTCCTTCTCGTGACGGGCGAGCGACCGCAGCTCCAGTGCGGTGACGAACGCCTCCCGCCAGCGATCGACGTCCGCCGGCGCGTGCTTTCCGGCCGCCCGGAGCGCATCGAGCCGCCCGAGCGTGGACGGCTCGGCTACGCCGGCAGCGAGCGCCAGCAGCCGGATGCCGTTAACGAGCGGGATATACGCCCCGTACTTGACGTCGAACGCTCCCGCATCGTCGCCGTATCGTTCCGTAATGATATTGCCGAGCACGCCGATCGTCATTTTATGATGAAGCGTGTTTTGCAGCATATGCCCCAGCATGGACGGCGTTTGCGCCAGCATGTTCATATAACCGTTGCGCATGCTGCGCACCAAGCCCGCATCCCCGTGCAAGCATCGCAAGTCGGCCGTCATGAGCAAATAACGGACGTTTTCCCATACGGGATCGTCGTACCATTCGCGAATCATGCTTTTCCAGGCGTCATCGGACTTGCGCCAAAGCGAATTCGTGCACAGCACGTTGCCCGGGCAAGGCGGGTAGCCGGCCGATTGAAGCCAGACGTGTACCCGATCGGCCAACAGGCGAAAATACGTTTCCGCCTCCGCCTCCCTTCCTTCCGGAGGTACGGCGTGAACGATGCCGTTGTCCTGATCGCTCCACAGCGTCTGCTCCGCCCGTCCCGCGCTGCCGACGGCGACGAACGCGTAAGGGACGGGGGGAACACCGAATCCCTCGAGGCGCAGCGTCTGCTCGGCCAAGGCGATCGTCCCGGCGATCAGCCGGTCGTGCGCCGCATTTACGCTTTTGTTCCATTCGATTACGTCTTCAAACAAGGAGGGCCGGAGCTCGACATGCATCCGGTCCCTCAAGCCGCGCAGCTGTTCGGTGCTTACGGCGTTATAAATCGACACATCGAACCGTTCCATCCAAGAATGTTCCATGCTCGAACCCTTCCCCGGGATCGCGCCATCCGTTACGCGGATATCGTTTCGTTGCCGGACCGTTTCATTTGCTCCGGATAACCGTAAGATCCGTGTTCGCTGATGTCGAGACCCATAATTTCTTCTTCTTCCGTTACGCGCAGCCCCATCGTTTTCTTCATAACCCACAGGATGGCATAGGAGAGCACGAAGACGAAGACGAACGAAACCGCTACCCCCATCGCCTGAACGCCCAATTGATGAAGACCGCCGCCGTAGAACAGCCCTTCCTTGCCGACGCCTACGATCTCGACCAGCCGCGGCGATGCGAAGAAGCCGGTGGAAAGCGAGCCCCAAATCCCCGCGATGCCGTGTACCGAGAACGCGTACACCGGATCGTCGACGCCCGCTTTCTCGAACCATTGCGCCGTGAAAAACGTGAGCGTACCGGCGACGAGACCGATGATGACGGCCGCCCAAGGCTCGACGAAAGCGCAGGATGCGGTGATGGCGACAAGTGCCGCCAATACGCCGTTCAGCATGCTCGGAATGTCCGCCTTGCCGAAGTACAGCCACGAGACGAGCAGCGCCGCGACGCCGCCCGCGGCGGCCGCCAAGTTCGTGTTCATGGCGATGAAGCCGAAAAATCCGTCGTTCACCGCAGTCAGCGTGCTGCCCGGGTTGAAGCCGAACCAGCCGATCCACAGGATGATGACGCCAAGGACGGAGAGAACTTGGTTATGACCCGGAATCAAATTCGGCTTGCCGTCTTTATTATATTTGCCGAGACGCGGCTTCAGCAGCAGCGTTGCCGCGAGAGCGGCCGTCGCGCCCTGCAGGTGGACGACCGTGGAGCCCGCGAAGTCTTGCTTGCCGTGTTCGGCGAGCCAGCCGCCGCCCCAAATCCAGTGCGCCACGAACGGGTAAATGACGATCGTGAACAAGACGCCGAAAACGAAGTAGACCGACAGCTTGGCGCGCTCCGCGAAGCCGCCCCAGGCGATCGCCAGCGCCACGCCGACGAAGGCGAGCTGGAACAAAAACTTGATGCTGCCCGGAATGACCGAAGCGGACAAGGCGCCGAACGACGCGGCCGCCTGCTCTTCGGTACCGTTGAAGAAAAAGCCGGTCATGCCGATGATCGAATTGCCGTCGCCGAACGCGAGACCGAAGCCGAGCGCCCAGAACGCGAGGCCGCACAGGCCGAACGTCAAAATCGTCTTGCCCGCGACGTGGCCGGCGTTTTTCATACGGGTCGATCCGGCTTCGAGCAGAGCGAAACCCGCCTGCATGAAGATGACGAGGATGGCGGCGAGCATCACCCATACGGAGTCGACCGCAAGCTGGAGCTTGTCGGCCGTCGGAGGCTCCGCGGCGAACGCTAATGCCGGGAACGCCAGAAGCATGATTGCCGTGAGAAGAAGAACTCTTTTCATTGCAAAACCACCTTTAATGTTAGTTTTTATAACACATTACGAATGCTTTAGTGCCATTATACGCGCATCGATGTAAAAAGACAATCGATTTTTTTGAATTTGCGTCACATATCCATACAATTATTCATTTTTTTCTATGTAATGTTCGTATTCGGAATGTCCGTGTCAGGTATATTGCGATAAATCAACCGGATTTTCGCGAAAATCAGGGCAAGCTTTGGGCCAAAGCGTAACGTTTGACTGTACGGTTTCGGATGGTTTATGATGGTGCTAGCAAGGAATCGGTCCTTCATCCGAAATCTGTCCATAATAAGAGGTGAACCGTCAATGGGGTTACGAAGCTGTATCGAATTGGAGAATTAGCTCGCCTTTCCGAAGTAAGCCCGCGTACGATCGACTATTATACGAAGCTCGGGCTCATCTCTCCCGAAAAAAGGTCGCAGACGAACTATCGTCTATACACGGATGAAACCTTGGCTCAGTTGAAACGTATAGAATCGTTGAAGAAGGAAAAGTACACCTTGGAAGAAATCAAGGAAAGCTTGGACAAATGGAACAAAGTAAGCCGCGATGAGGTTGTGACAGAAAAACTCACATCCTTGCAATTGCATTTGCGCCAATTGGAGCGCGAGGTGAAGGAATTGAGCCCGCTTCTCGAGGACATGAAGCCGAAGCAGGCGAAATACGCCTTCAAGACGTTGGCGACGCAAAGCGCTGCTTGCATCGAAGCACTTCTCCTTCTTCTAGGCAAAGGACCTTTCATGTAAGGAGGAAGACAAACCATGATTTTGTTCCACCCGATGGACTTTCTCATCCTCATTGCGGTGGCCGTCTCCATCTGGGCGCAATTCCGCGTAAAAGGAACGTTCAATCGCTGGGCCCAGGTCGAGACGTACTACGGCTTGACCGGCTACGATGCCGCCCGCCGCATGCTCGACAACAACGGGCTGCACGACGTGCCCGTCGAAGCGGTCCGAGGCTCGCTGACGGACCATTACGATCCGATCCACCGCGTCGTCCGGCTGTCCGAGCCCGTTTATTACGAACGATCGATATCGGCTGTCGCCGTCGCCTGCCACGAAGTGGGACACGCGATCCAGCATAAGGTGCATTACCCGATGCTCGTGGCACGCCACCGCATCTTCCCGCTCGTCAATATCACGTCGGGCGTCGCGCCTCTGCTGCTGTTGGCCGGCTTCTTCTTCCAGCTGTCCGGCTTGCTGCTGCTCGGCATCATTTTCTTCTCGGCGGCCGTCGCTTTCCAGCTCATTACGCTGCCGGTCGAGTTTAACGCGAGCAACCGCGCAAGGGAATTGATGATCGCGGAAGGCTTCATTACGAACGAGGAAGAACGGGGCGTCGCCAAGGTGCTGAACGCGGCCGCGCTTACCTACGTCGCCGCCGCCTTGATCTCGCTTCTCGAGCTGGTCAAGTACATTATGATTTTCACGAACCGGAGCGACGATTGATTGCCCGGACATAACCAAAAAAGCTTCCCCGAAACGGCGAACCGTTTTGGCGGAAGCTTTCTTATTTTCCGTTTATCTCAGCTTGAAATAGTCGAACAAAAATTGCTGGAACATTTCCGCCACGATCGGCAGCTTCTGGCCCGACTTGCGGATGAGCCCGATCGTCCGGGTAACGTGCGGGTCGGACACTTTCACCTTGACCGGCATGAGCGGACTGATTTCGGTCAGCGCCATTTCCGGCAGCAGGCTGACGCCCATTCCGGCGGCGACGAGACCGCGGATCGTATCCGATTCCTCCCCTTCGAAGCCGACGATCGGCGAGAACCCCGCCTTGCGGCACGCTTCCCATACGATGGTGCGCAGCGAGTAATGCTCGTTGAACAGGACGAACGAATCGTCCTTCAGCTGCTCGAGCCGGATCGACTGGTAATCGGCCAGCACGTGGCTGCCCGGCAGTATGGCGTACAGCTCCTCGGTCAGGACGATTTGGCCCGACACCTGATCGTTGTTCTCCGGGAACGGCGAAATGAACGCCATGTCGACTTCTCCCCGGACGACGTCGCGGATCAAGCTCGAGAACGTTCCCATTTTGAGCCGGAACTTGACGTTCGGATGATCTTTGCGGAATTCGGCGACCACCGACGGCACGAGACTGATGCCGAGACTGTGCGGGAAGCCGAGTCCGATTTCGCCCAGCTCCGGGTCGAGAAATTCCTTGATTTCCGCGACGGCTTTGTCCAGCCCCGTCAACAGCTCCTCCACCCGGCTCAGAAACAGCTTGCCGACCGGCGTCAGCTGCAAATTCCGCCCCTTTTGCACGAAAAGCTGAAGCCCGAGCTCCTCCTCGAGCTGATGAATTTGCCGGCTGACCGCCGATTGCGCGACGTGCAGCTCCTCGGCCGCTTGCGTCACATGCTGCTTCCGGGCCACTTTCACGAAATATTGAAGCTGTCTTAACTCCACCTTCGCGCTCCTCCAACGTTGCGTTTTACGTAACCGGCTCTACCTGCGAAACAGCGGGGCGAACAGCAAAAAGCCTCCGATAAACCCGCCGATGTGCGCATACAAGTTTATTTGCGGAATCAGGAACGAATAAATGAATCCGACGATGACGACCGTCTTGATCGTGGACGACGACTGCTTGTCGAGCGCTTTTTTAAAGAACAGCGCGATGAACAAGTACGCGGCGAATACGCCGTAGATCGATCCGGAGGCGCCGACCGACACGACCGTCTCCTTGCCGAGCAGCACGAACGCCAAGTTGCCGATAAAGCCGCTGCCCAAATAAAATACGGCGTATTTCCATTTCCCTAAAAGCCGTTCCAACGGCGGGGCGAAGACGAACAGGGAGAAGCTGTTGAACAGCAAATGACTGAATCCCGAGTGCAAAAACTGGGAGGCGAAATACCGCCAATAATCGCCCGAGAACGGCGCCGCGTTCACCAATGCGCCGAATCGAAGCAGCGTTTCGGGATCGTTCGTGCTCCCGTCGATTTCCATCCACAGGTACATGATCAGCTGGACGGCCAGGATGGCGGTCGTCACCGGGTACCAGCGAACGTATTGCCTGAAGCTTTCGTACCGCAAAAACAGCATCCGTCCACTCCCTCCGCGCCTACTCGAATTCGCACTTCCTCACTACGTATCATACACCATGGAAGCCCCTTAGCCAAATCGGATTCGAGCCTGCTGCATAAGGTACGGCGCCAAGTGGGACAATGAGTCGAAAGGAGCGTGCAACCCTATGACAGACGAAGCGAAAAAAAGCTTGCTCGAGCATGCCGCGGAAGTGGCCGAGCATCAATACGACGTATCCGACTACGACGGAACGACCCAAATCGCCGCCGGCACGGCCGAGACGCACGAGCAATTCAGCGACTCCTACGCCGCCGGGACGAGCGACGGCGGATTCACTCACGATCGTCCTGACGCATCCCAACCATAAGATGCGTTAAACGCCCGGCCGCCATGCGGAATCCCGTATCCATTTCCGGAAGCCGCCCCCGTAATCGGACAACATGAGGAAATCATAAACCTGCCCGGATTGAAGAACCTAATAGTCGTAGTACAAAAACCAATCCGAACAGGAGTTGACGACTTGAAAAAAGCAGCAGCGACTTTCGCTTTGGCAACGGCTTTGACGCTTTCCGCCGTTCCCGCAATGGCAGCCGGCACGACCGCTACGGGCACCGGCTACGATACCGGCGCAACGGGCGTCTACGGATTGAACAACGATACGATGAACGCCTCCACTCGCGGCTGGACGTCCAGCATGCCGGTGCCGAACCCGACGACCGGCAACTCCACGGCCATGTTCACGAACGGCACGGCCATGACGAGCACGACGGGTACCGGAACGATGGGCACGACAGGTACGACGGGTACCGGGACAACCGGTACAACAGGCACGACAGGCACGGGTACGACGGGCACTACAGGCACAACTACCGGCACTACAGGTACAACCGGTACAACGACGGGCACGACGGGGACAACCGGTACGGGAACGACTGCAACGGACGGTACGTACGGGGGTAACCGCTACGGCACGAACCGCTATAACGCCAATACCGACGGTTACGGCGTAAACAACTACCGCGCGAGAGCCGCCAACAATAACAACAATAACGACGGCTGGGGCTGGCTCGGCCTGCTCGGTCTCGTCGGTTTGGCGGGCTTGTTCGGACGCAACCGCGAGCGCGGCGACAACAACCGGGTGTAGCCCCAATTGATCCGGCACGGAAAGGCCCCTTCTTGCAGCTTGCTGCGGGGGGGCCTTTACGCCGTTCCGATCCGCCATTGGACAACCGTCGGGCGCATCCGATATAATGGGAGAGGTGATTGCCAAACTTTCTCATATCGGTAGGAGGATGATGTCTCATGGCACAAGAACGCGCCGGAGCCGCAACGTTTAAAGGGAATCCGATCACGCTGATCGGCCCGGAAATCAAAGTCGGCGACAAAGCTCCGAATTTTACGGTAAATAAAAACCTCGTCACGGAAGCGACGCTCGCCGATTACGCCGGCAAAGTGAAGCTGATCAGCGTTGTTCCTTCGCTCGACACGGGCGTATGCGACCAGCAAACGCGCCGGTTTAACGAAGAAGCCGCGAACCTCGGCGACAAGGTTGTCATCCTGACCGTCAGCGTCGACCTGCCGTTCGCGCAGTCCCGCTGGTGCGGCGCAGCCGGCGTCGACAAAGTCGAGACGCTGTCCGACTACAAGGCGAAATCGTTCGGCCAAGCCTACGGCGTGTTGATCAAGGAATTGCAGCTGTTGATGCGTTCCATCTTCGTCGTGGACGAGAACGATACGGTTCGTTACGTCGAATATTTGGGCGAAATGACGGAGCATCCGAATTACGAGGCGGCTATCGAAGCGGTCAAGAAGCTCGTGTAATGCCCCGAAATGCGAAAACAGCGGTAGGGAATCCGATTCCCGCCGCTGTTTTTTTAATTGCCGTCGACTTTGTACGAGCCGAGCTTGGAGTCGATCGCTTTGAACAAGTCGAGGATCGTCCGGTAATTGGAGCCGAGATCGCCTAGCGAACCGCGGGACGCCGAGTAAATATCGATCGCCGACTTGACCGGACTGATCGCGAACAACGTCAACGTGATGTCCTGCGTCCGGCCGGTGACGGTTCGTTTCGTGACGACGATTTCACCGACATTTTTCACTTCGTGGAGAAGGGTGTACTTCGGCAGCTTCTTCAACAGCGAAACGACTTCCTCCCAAAGTTTGTCTTTCGGGAGCTTGTAGTACCGGGTTTTCAGCGCCGGGTCTCTGGCCTTGTCGCCCGTTGTTTCGTGACTGCGGATCAAGCCGGCCAACGTTCTCTTCATCAAAAGCGAATCCCCCCTGGTTCCATACGTATTCTCGTTCTCGCGCTATATTCCATATTAACATGCTTTTCCGGCAAGAAAAAGAAAAAATGCGAGCCAGCTGTCGAAAACGAAAAACGGCCGGTCCGAAAACCGGCGGTTCTTCGTTAGTATAAAGTCGTGCACGTTATTCGATCGCTTCGATTCCGACTTCGCCGGAGAGCCGCTCGACGTCGTCCGTGCGAATATCCCCCGCCTGCGCGTTCAGCGCATTGGCCGTTCCGGCCGCCGTAGCGAGCCGAAGCGCGTCTTCGAACGGCGCTCCATTCGCGATCGCCGTCGCCATGCCGGCGACGAACGAGTCGCCGCTGCCGACCGCGTTGACCGCTTCGATGCGCGGGGCGCGGACCCGGTACAGACGGCCGCCGAACCCGGCGACCGAGCCGGAAGCGCCGAGCGTGACGACGACGCAGGCGACGCCTTCCTCCATCAGCCGCTTCATGCTGGCGTACAGGTCGCTTTCGCGCTCCAGCTTCCGTCCGATCAGCTTCTCGATCTCGTCCTCGTTCGGCTTGATGAAGTACGGCTTCGCCGCGACGCCTTCCAGGAGCGCGTCGCCGCTCGTGTCGAGGAACGCCTTCGCCCCTTCCGCTTTGGCGACCGCGATCAGCTCGGCATACAGCGGCGCCGGAGCCCCTTTCGGCAAGCTGCCGGAGAACGCGATGATCGCCGACTCGGCGGCGAGACTCTTCACCTTCGCCTTGATCGCTTCGATATGCGATGCGGAGATGACCGGTCCCGGCTCGAGCAGCTCGGTCGACGTCCCTGCCGACCGATCGATCATGTTCAAGCAAAGCCGGGACTCGCCCTCGACGGCGACGAAATCGTTGTCGATGCCGGCCTTGCCGAGCTCCTTCACGATATAGTCGCCGTTGCTGCCGCCGACGAAGCCGGTCGCCAGGACCGCAGCGCCAAGCTGGCGCGCCACCCGCGCCACGTTGATCCCCTTCCCGCCGGGGACGCTGATCATCTCGGCCACCCGGGACACTTTGCCGAGCGGGAACGAATCCATATAATACGTTTTATCGATCGCCGCATTGAGCGTGACGGTCGTAATCAGTGCCATGTAGACGCTTCCTTTTTTGTAAGGATAAAATAATTGCGACCGGTGAATGCAGGAAGCCGCCTCGAGAGCGGCCTCCCTTCCATTCTCCGAATCGGCCGATTACCGGAAATCGTTCGCTTTGCCGAAGCTGCCGCACAGGCGCATTTTTTCGATCGCCGCTTCCTTGAGCGCCTTTTTGGCCGGCACCATATATTTGCGTGGATCGTTCTCGTCCGGGTTTTGCGCGAATACCGCCTTGATCGCGTCCGAGAATACGATGCGAAGCTCCGTGGCGACGTTCATCTTGGCCATGCCGAGCGCGACGCACCGGCGCACCTGCTCCTCCGGAATACCCGAGCCGCCGTGCAGCACGAGAGGAACGTCGACCTTGGACGCGATCCGTCCGATCCGGTCGAAGTCGATTTTCGGCTCGCCCTTGTAAATGCCGTGCGCGGTGCCGATCGCCGGCGCCAGCGTCGGAACGCCGGTCAGCTCGACGAACGCGGCGCATTCGTCCGGATCGGCCATAAGCGCCTCGTTGTCGGCCACGACGATATCGTCCTCGACGCCGCCGACTTTGCCGAGCTCCGCTTCCACGTTGACGCCGGCCGGCTTCGCCACCTCGACGACCCGCTTCGTCTGGGCGACGTTATCGTCGAACGGCGAATGGGAGGCGTCGATCATGACCGACGTATACCCCGCGCGGATGCAGCGGACGATCAGGTCGAACTCGGTGCAATGATCGAGATGCAGCGCGATCGGAATGCGCGGGTTCAGGTTGGACGCCACCGTCGCGGCCGCCGCGATATATTCCGGCCCGAGATGCTTGACCGTGCCGACGGTCGATTGGATGATGAGCGGCGACTCCGTCTCGACGGCCGCTTCGACGACCGCTTGCAGCATTTCGAGCGTGTGCACGTTGAAGGCGCCGATACAATAGCCGCCGGCGCGAGCGGCTTGGAGCATCGGTGTCGAAGATACTAATGGCATGAATGATTCCTCCCGGATCGGTTGCTTTTTTGAGTATTTGGTTTCGTTTCGTTTCTTTTTCTATTGTAGCCGATCCTTTTTCGCGTGACAAACACTTTTTTGCCCGCGGCGCCGGAAAACGTCCCTCTCACGTCACGATCAACTGAATGCCGAGATCGCGGATTTGGTCGCACGTCCGCTCGTCCAGCTGCCGGTCCGTCACGACCGTATGGACGACCGATAGCGGGGCGACATGGGAAAAGAAGACGCGACCGAACTTGCTATGGTCGGCGACGACGATCACTTCCTTGGCGATCGAGATCATGCCGCGGTCCATATTCGCTTCGGACAAGTTCGGCGTCGTCAGCCCTTCGTTCAAATCGAAGCCGTCGACGCCGAGAAACAGCTTGTCCACCCGGATGTTCGCAAGCGCGCGCTCGGCGAGCGGCCCGACGAGGGCGTACGATTTGGGCCGCAGCTTCCCGCCGATCAAGATCACTTCGAAATCGGCGTAATGGCCGATTTGGACGGCGATGTTGGCCGCGTTCGTGACGACCTTGAGCCCTTTTTTGCCGGCGAGCTTTTTGGCCAGCATCATATTCGTCGTGCCGGCCGTCAGCAGCACCGCATCCTCGTCCTGCACGAGCTTCGCGGCCGCTTCCGCGATCCGCTCCTTCTCGGCGGCAAGCGCCTCCTCCTTCTCCGAAAACGACTTCTCGTGAGCGACCTCGCTCACCCGCGAATGGAGCGCCATCGCGCCGCCGTGCGTCCGGAGCAGCAGCTCCTTCTCCTCCAGCTTCTCGAGATCCCGTCGCACCGTCACCGGCGATACGCCTAGCGCATCGCTCAGCTCGGCGACCGTAGCCTTGCCGACCCGATTGACGACTTCCATAATGCGTACATACCGTTCTTCCGCAAACATGCTTATCCTCCCGCCGACGTCTCGCTACAGTATTCTGTAAGACGCTTCGTACTTTTCCTTTTGTTCCAGTTCGTTTGTGATCGTTTCCAATCCAGTGTACCACGCGGCGTCGCCATACGCCAACTGCCCGCCGGTATGCGAAAAACCGCAACGCCGCCCCGGATCGCCGGGGAATCGTTGCGGTTCGTTCGCGCGAACGCGCGCGACTATCGATCAAGGTTCGTCTTTCGGGACGAGCTCGTAAATCCGGCCGGATTCGAGCGTATCGATGAAGCGGTCCAGCCAGCGGTAATAAGCGAGCGCTCCTTCGATTTTCTCCAAATCCCTGTCCAGGACGGCGTGCAGCGACTCCTCCCCGTCCGTCTGCTCCTTCAGCCTGCGAAGCTCGGCCGCCGACTTGTTGAGCGCGCCGACGTTCGCCTCCACCGCCTTCCGCCATTCGATCGCGAAATAGTCGGCGAACGTCTGGTGCCAGTCCGATTCGGCCTCGTACAAATCTTTGCGCGCGCCTTTCTCCCATACCTTGTTGACCATCTTCAAATCGAGCAGCATCCGGACGCCCGTGCTCATGCTCGTCTTGCTCATTTCCATCTCCCTGCCCATCTCGTCGAGCGTCATCGGCTTCTCCGAGAAGAACAGCATTCCGTATAAATGACCGACCGATAACGTAACGCCGTACAAGTCCATATTTTTACCGATCGCTTCGATCACTCGCTTGCGGGCTTTCAATATCGCATCCCGATGCTGCTCGGACAACGCGTCGAACGGTTGCATCGTTTCGTCCTCCTCACTTCTTGCCGGCTCATGCCGTGTCTCCGGATAAGCGCGTCAAGAGGCTTGTCTCTCGCGGTCCGTGCTGCTGATATTATAAAAAAATCGATTCCGAAAGTAAAGAATCGGATCGGGTCGGATCAAGGAGAACGACCGAGCATACGGGAGTAAACTTTGTACAGTTTTTTCTGTACGTTCTTTTTATAAAGTTTTTTCTGTTGATTATTGGGCGAATCATCGATACAATAGGACGGGTAACGATTCGGACTCCAGGAGAAACGAGGTGAAGGCAATGCCTATGATCGAGTTGAAAGACGTGAGCAAGCTGTTCGGAGCCGTTCCGCGCCATGCGGCGGTCAAGCTGCTGGAGGAAGGCTGGACGAAGGAGCGGCTCGCGAAAGAAAAGCAGCTCGTCCTCGGCGTGAACCGGGTCAGTCTGACGATCGAAGAGGGGGAAATTTTCGTCATTATGGGGCTGTCGGGCAGCGGCAAATCGACGCTTGTCCGCATGCTGAATCGGCTGATCGAGCCGACGGCGGGCGACATCCTGATCCGCGGCGAAAGCTTGACGGATATGAGCCCGGCTGAGCTGAGGGAGCTTCGGCGCAAGACGATCGGCATGGTTTTCCAAAAATTCGCCCTGCTCCCCCACCGCACCGTCCTCGCCAACGCGGAGTTCGGCCTGGAAGTGCAAGGGATCGCCAAGCAAGAGCGTGCGGAAAAAGCGCGCCGCGCGCTCGAGCTCGTCGGACTCGGCGAATGGGGCGACCGGATGCCCGACGAGCTGAGCGGCGGCATGCAGCAGCGCGTCGGCTTGGCCCGGGCGCTTGCGAACGATCCGGACATTCTGCTCATGGACGAGGCGTTCAGCGCCCTCGACCCGCTCATTCGGCGCAGCATGCAGGACGAACTGCTGGAGCTGCAGGAAAAGATGAGGAAAACGATCGTGTTCATCACGCACGATTTGGACGAAGCGCTTCGCATCGGCGACCGGATCGCCCTCATGCGGGACGGCGCCGTCGTCCAGGTCGGCACGCCGGAGGAAATTATGATCAATCCGGCCAACTCGTACGTGGAGCGATTCGTCGAGGACGTCGACTTGTCCAAGGTGCTGACGGCCGAGCACGTCATGCGGCGCCCGGAAGCGATCGGACCGGACCGCGGTCCCCGCGTCGCCCTGCAGCTTATGCGCGAACGGGGCATCTCGAACTTGTTCGTCGTCGACCGCTCGCAGACGCTGATCGGCGTCCTGACGGCGGAGGATGCGGCGGAAGCCGCTCGCGCGAACAAACCGCTCGCCGATATCGTCATCCGGGACGTGCCGCAGGTGAAGCCGGATACGCTGCTGAACGACTTGTTCGAAATTTGCGGCACGTCCAAGCTTCCGGTCGCAGTCGTCGGCGATTCGAACCGGCTCGTCGGCGTCATCGTACGCGGTGCCGTTCTCGGCGCGCTGGCCGGACAAATTCCCGGAACGGAGGTGACCGCGAATGCTCCCGAAACTACCGCTTGACCGGTGGATCGAAGCGCTGGTCGACTGGCTCGTGGACCATCTGTCCGGCTTGTTCGACGCGCTGTCGCTTCTGATCAACGGGCTCGTCGAAGCGTTCGCCGCCGTGTTCCACGCGCCGCATCCGCTTCTGTTTATCGCGATCGTCGCCGCCATCGGCTTTTGGCTCGGGAAATGGAGAATGGCCGCTCTGACCGCCGTCGGCTTGTACGCAATCGTCAATTTGGGCTTTTGGGACGAAACGATGGATACGCTGGCGCTCGTCCTTTCATCCGCCTTCATCTCCATCGTGCTCGGCATCCCGCTCGGCATCCTATGCTCGCGAAGCAAGACGGCGGCGCGGATCGTCACGCCCGCACTTGACTTCATGCAGACGATGCCGGCGTTCGTCTACCTGATACCGGCCGTCATGTTTTTCGGCCTCGGCGTCGTACCCGGCGTCATCGCCTCGGTCGTCTTCGCCGTTCCGCCGACGATTCGGCTGACGCATCTCGGCATTCGCCAAGTGCCCGGCGAGCTGTCGGAGGCGGCCGACGCCTTCGGCTCGACCTCGACGCAGAAGCTGCTGAAGGTCGAGCTGCCGCTCGCTTGGCCGACCGTCATGGCGGGCGTCAACCAGACGATCATGCTGTCGCTGTCGATGGTCGTCATCGCTTCGATGATCGGCGCGCAGGGCGTCGGCGCCTCCGTTTACCGGGCCGTCACGCAAATCAAAATCGGCGAAGGCTTCGAAGCCGGACTCGCCGTCGTCATCGTCGCGATCATCCTGGATCGCTTTACGCAGCGAATGATGAAATCCGAACGGAAAAGAGGAATGTAACCGATGAAACCGAACCGAACGAAAAAACGTGTTGCGCTGCTGGCCGTCCTCGCGCTCGCGGCGGCGCTGGCCGGCTGCTCCGGCTCGGAAGCTTCTTCGGGAGGCTCCGCCGAGGCGGGGGCGGGAAGCGCGAAATCCGTCGCCGAGCAAGTCAAACGCCAAATCGTCGGCATTGATCCCGGCGCCGGCATCATGAAATCGGCGAATCAAGCGATCGAGGCGTACGGCCTCGACGGCTGGAAGCTCGTCGAAGGCTCGTCGGCGGCGATGACGGCCGCTCTCGACAAAGCGATCAAGGAGAAGAAGCCGATTATCGTGACCGGATGGACGCCGCACTGGATGTTCGCCAAGTACGACTTGAAATATTTGGCCGATCCGAAAAACGCCTTCGGCGGCGAAGAGAGCATCCATACGGTCGTACGACTCGGGCTGAAGACGGACCAGCCTTCCGCGTACCAGGTGTTGGACCGGTTCGAATGGACGCCGGACGATATGGCCGCCGTCATGTCCGCCATTCAGGAGGGCAAGAAGCCGGAGGAGGCGGCCAAGCAATGGGTGGACGCGAACGCGGCGAAGGTGGAAGGCTGGGTGAGCGGGGCCGCCCAAGCGGACGGCCAGTCGTTGAAGCTCGGCTACGTCGCGTGGGATTCGGAGATCGCCAGCACGAACGTCGTAAAGTACGTCCTGGAAAGCAAGCTCGGCTACAAGGTCACCGCCCTGCAGGTCGAAGCGGGGCCGATGTGGGCCGGCGTGGCGGGCGGCGACACCGACGCGATGGTGGCGGCTTGGCTTCCGACGACGCATGCCGATTATTGGAGCAAGTATAAAGACAAGGTCGAGGACCTCGGCCCGAACTTGAGCGGGACGAAAACCGGGCTTGTCGTACCGGCCTATGTCGACCTCTCGTCGATCGAAGATCTCAACAAGTAACAACACGCTGTCTGCAGAAAAAGCCTTCGATTCCGTACCAAGTACGGTTTCGAAGGCTTTTTCTATCGTCGGCGATTGTGTTATTTCCCTTCCGCCGCCACGCTGACGATATGCTTGTTCGGCAAATAGTGCAGCGCGCGGATGTGCCGGACCGTGCGCGTCTTCGCCCGCATGACGAGCGAATGCGTCTCCGCCCGGTCGCCAGGCAAATACCGGACGCCGTCCAGAAAGCTGCCGGGCGTGACGCCCGTCGCCGCGAAAATGACGTCGTCGCGCCCGACCATATCGTCCATGGTGAGCACCTTGTACGGATCTTGCAGCCCCATGTCGACGCACCGCTGGTATTCGGTGGCGTTGCCGGGCATGAGCCGGCCCTGCAGCTCGCCGCCCAAACATTTTAGCGCCGCTGCCGCCAATACGCCCTCGGGCGCGCCGCCGGAGCCGACGAACAAATCGATGCCGCTTTCCGGCATCGCCGGCGCGATCGCCCCCGCCACGTCGCCGTCGGTAATAAATTTGATGCGGACGCCGACCTTGCGCAGGCTCCGCACGATCGTCTCGTGACGTTCGCGGTCGAGCATCATGACCGTCAGCTCGCTCAAGTTTTTGCGCAGCTCGGCGGCGACGATCTTGAGCGTCTCCTCGATCGGCGCGTCGATGTCGACTTTGCCCGCGAGCGCTGGGCCGACGGCGAGCTTCTCCATATACATGTCGGGCGCGTGGAGCAGGTTGCCTTTCCCCGCGATCGCCAGCACCGAGATGGCGTTGTCGAGCCCGCGCGCCACGATGTTCGTTCCTTCCAGCGGGTCGACGGCCACGTCGACTTCCGGTCCTTGCATGCTGCCGACCTGTTCGCCGATATAGAGCATCGGCGCCTCGTCCATCTCGCCTTCGCCGATGACGACCGTTCCCCGTATCGAAACGGTATCGAACATCATCCGCATCGCCGTCGTCGCGGCCGCGTCCGCTTCGTTTTTCTTCCCTCTGCCCATCCATTGCGCCGCGGATAATGCCGCCGTTTCGGTTACGCGCACGACTTCGAGCGCCAGCTCTCTCTCCATGTTGCCGTCTCCCCTTCTGTAACGAATCTCTCCTCTCTGAATATTGTATCATTAATCCTTATTAGTGTGTCAATATGAGATTACATTCCGCCATTACGCCACACTACAATGAAGAGCTATCGTCTCCTATTACGCTACTTGCAAAAAATATGACGTCCGATCCTTTTGATTTGCGGCCTCGACCAGATCCAGGCGGAGGTCGCCGTATCGGGATTGAAGTAATAGAGCGCTTCGCCCGAAGGGTCCCAGCCGTTGACCGCGTCTCGAACCGCGCCGTACGCCGTGGCGTTCGGCTCGAGCCAGATTTGCCCGTCCGCGACGGCCGTGAAGGCGCCGGGCTGAAAAATGACGCCGGATACCGTATTCGGAAACGATGCGCTCCGCACCCGGTTCAGGATGACGGCGGCGATCGCCACTTGCCCGGTGTACGGCTCGCCCCTCGCCTCCCCGTACACGGCCCTGGCCATCAACGCGATATCTCCCTCGCTGAATTCCGAGACGGGGCCTGTCCAGCCTCCTCCTCCTCCGCCTCCGCCTCCGCCACCCCCGCCGCCTCCGCCGGTCGCTCCCGGCGTCCAGCTTTGCGTCGCTTTCCATAACATCAGCTTCGTTTTGGCGCCGACGACTCCGTCCACCTGCATGCCGAACTTGTACTGGAAATCGCGGACCGCCCGGTCCGTCTGCCAACCGAAGACGCCGTCGATTTTACCCCGGTAGTAATCCAGGTAGGCGAGCCTGCCCTGCAGCTCGTACACGTCCGAGCCGGTCGACCCGTAAAGGACCGTCTGGTCGCTGAACGAAGGCGACGATTGCGGGTCCCGTACGGCGAAAACGGCGATCAACAGAGCGGCGACCGCAACGGCGGCCGCGAACGGTTTCCAGCCCTTCCTCGACATCATGACGAACACCTCCTCCAACATAGGCTGATCGTGCCAGCTTTGTAGTTAGTATGAAGGTGTTCCGGCGTTTCTATTCGATTGTCGGCCGGGCATTGGCCTTCCTCTCGCCGTCCGACGTCAGTTGCATTCCGCGACGAGCGGACCGGCCAGCTCCCGCAAGTAAAACAGCTTGCCCGGAAGCGTCGGCATGTACGTCGACGGAAGCCACATGTCCGGGCCGTGCCTCAGCGTGATCCAAAGCGACATTCCTTGCCATTGCATGCCCCGCCCGAGCGCTCCGTCGCAGCCGCCGATAATCCGGTCGGACTGAAGGAACAGCCCCGGGCCGATCGTGTTCGCCCGGCACGGGACGAGCGTCGTCCGGCTTTTGAAGCTCGTTATGGCGTTTTGCTCGATCGTCAGCGGATGCAGCTTCGCGCCGATCCGGTACGGTGCTTGGCGCCACTCGTCCTCGCTCGCGAACTCCCCGGCGAAATGCGGCTCCCAGAACGCGATGTGCAGCATCCGGCCGATGCCGAACACCGTAATCAGCTCCGCTCCGTCCGCCTTCAATGCCGCGATGTTGTCCACGTAGGCGGGCAGCATCGTCTTGGTCGCGAAATGGCGCTGGCTTTCGGGAACCGTCAATGCCCCGAGCGGCCCGTAAAACGCCAGCTCCATCGCGTACTGAAACGCCCCCGGATTGGACGGCTCGAGCGTCCGCCCTTCCGCGTCGCTCCATTCGTCCATATTGAAGCCGTGCACGTGACCGCAGCCGACGTTCCACTCGCGGAGAAAATAGACGGCCCACTTGTACATCCCCATCGGGCCGACCGGGAGGATGATCGCCAGCTTTCTCCCTTCCTCCCGCGTCCGTCGAATATGAAGCGCGATCTCGTGTCCCATCATCATATCGAAATCGGACACGCTGTCGCAGACGACAGGCGCAAAATCGCGATGCCAAAACGGCTGGCGCTCGCCGATCGCCTCCGGCTCGTGCGCGCAGCACCGGTCGATTCGGTCCATATCCCACCCCGCGGGGTAAAACCCTTCCAGCATCGAGCCTTCTACCGTCATAATAAAATTCATTTCGCACCCCCAAAAGTGACGTCGCCCGCTCCCGTCAAGGGAGCAAGCGGGCCGTCGTCAGCCGCGGCCACGATCGGCACTGCACGAATCCTTCCGCATACGCGACGCCGCACTGCAGCCCGCGAAACTTGGAAACCGTCCGGACGAAGTCGAGGAAGTCGATGCCGTCATGCTCGTACAGCCATTTGATTTGGCTTTCGTGTGCGGCGTTCATCCGGATTTTCGTCTCGATCTGGTCGCTGATGTCCACGTATTCGGTCGGCAAAAATCCGACTCCGGCCAGCGTATCCATGTAATAGATCGGCGCCGCCTTGATGTCCGGCGGTGCCGGCTCGTCGGCCTCGTAATGCGGCACCGTCGCCGAAAAGCTGGCGTCGAACACCGCCTTCGAAACCTCCATATGGTCCTTCATGTAATCTTCAGGCGGATGCGTGATGATGACGTCCGGCTTCGTCCGCCGAATGACGGCGACCAGCTTGCGAACGAGCTCGTCCTCGTCGGACTTGACCTTCAGGTCGGGCACATCCAAACTGACAACGGTCGCGCCGATGAGCGCGCCCGACGCTTGCGCTTCTTGGGCGCGCAGCAGCCGGAGCTCCGCCGGCTCGATCACCTTATGGCCCTTGTCGCCGTTTGCGACATGGACCATCGTGACGGCGGCTCCGAGCGCGGCGTATTTCGCCAACGTTCCGCCGCAGCCGATTTCGAGATCGTCCGGATGACACGCGATGGCCAGTACGTTCATATGCGGCAGCTCCTTTCTTTCCACTCGTTTACGCGGAAGCGACCGCGCGCAGCGTCAGGCGCAGCGAGTCGCATCCGTCCTGAAGCGTCGACTCCCTGATCGGCCGCCCTGCGGTCAAGCAATCGAGGAAATAGGCGAGCTCGTTATAGTACCCGCCCAAGCTGGAAATGTTGCCTCCTTCCGGACCGTCGGCCGCTCCCGCGAAGCCGTCCATCGCCGGCTCGACGACGGCACCGCCGTTCTCGTAAATGCGCAGCGTCGGTTGGGACGCCGAGCTGAAAACGGCGGTCGCCCGCTCGAACCGGACCCGGTACGCCATTTCGAACGGAAAATTTTCCGGATTGTCCCAGCCGCCTTCGAGCGTCACGACCGCATCGCCGTACCGGTACAAGCTGAAAATATGCGCGTTCAAGCCGTCTTGGCGGACGATTTCCGCCTTCAGCGAATCCGGTTCGCCGAACAGCGAGCGGACGAAATCGACGTCGTGCACGTGCAGATCGAGCGCCGCCGAACCGCTTTTGTCCGCCTCGTGCAGCCAATCGCGCCAAGCCCAGCCCGGTCGGGGGCTGATTCGCCTGAAGACGCCGGAGCGGACCGGTCCGTACGCGTTGTCGCGGACGAGACGCGCGAGCTCCCGATATTCCGGCCAGAACCGGATGCATTGACCGACCATCACGTTCGCGCCCGTTTCCCGCTGCAGCGCGAGCAGACGGTCGGCTTCGCTTTCGTTCAGGCAGACCGGCTTCTCGATAAACGCGTTATAGCCCTTCTTCACCGCCTCCGAGGCCGCTTCGAAATGGAGATAGGTCGGCAAGCATATATCGACCGTATCGACGTCCCCCTCCGCGATTAGCGCCGCCCCGGACGGGTAGACGGCGGCCCCGAACTTGGCGGCGATGTTCGCCGCCTTTTCCGGATCGTCGTCCGCTACGGCCGTGATGCGAAAATCGTACCGTTCCGCAAGCGCTTCGTAGCAGGAAGCGTGCATCGAGCCCATGAAGCCAGCGCCGATCAAACCGATTTTGATCATCTCCACTTACCTCCCGTTGGTCGTTCGGCCCAATATCGCGTCCATCGCTCCGGACGTGCTGTAGATTATCCGCTCCGGGAAATGGCGGTAGGGCGGAATCATTTCCGCGATGACGTAATCGGCATACCCGATTTCGCCAAGCTTCGCCGTCACAAGCGGATAGTCGACGTCGCCCGCGAGCAAATCGACGAAGGCGGACAGGCCGGCCCCGCCGCGGCGGTAGTCTTTGAAGTGCACCTTTTTGATGCGCCGGTTCAGCACCTTGATCCAGTGCTCGGGGTAGCCGTACAGCACCGTATTGCCGACATCGAGGTAAGCCCCGACGTACGCCGAGCCGATTTCGTCCAGAAACGTCCGCATTTCGAGCGGCGACAGCAGAAACTTGTTCCATACGTTCTCGACGCCGATCGATACATTCGCCGCTTCCGCATAGGGTGCGAGCCGGCGAAGCGCTTCGACCGCATTGTCGTACGCGACGTCATATTCCGTCACTTCCGCACCGGGGATAAAGTCGACGCCCACCGCTCCCGGCACGACCAGGATCGTATCCGCTCCGAGCATGGCGGCCGCCTCCAGCTGCCGCTTGACGATGTCGCTCGCCTGATCCCGCGTCGCTTTCGACCCGCTCGTCAGCCCGTAGCTCCAGCCGAGCCCCGATGCCAGACTCGGGATGGCGATCCCGACGTCGTCCGCGATACGCTTGATTGCCGCAATCTCCGCCGGACCGCTCGCCAAACTGAGCTCTCCCGACTCGGCCAACGCCAGCTCGATGCCGTCGAAGCCGGCGCGCTTTGCCAGACGGATGCAATCGGCGGCCGGCATGTCGTCGGGAAACGACCAACGGTTGATCCCCTTTTTCAAACCTGCGTTCATGGCCACCCTCCTTTCTCGGTTCTGGAACCGTATACAACCATCGTAAGGAAAGAGGCGTTCGAAATCTTTACCGAAAGTTTCGGAAAATTTGCCAGTTTTTCCGCACCTCTCTTTTCCGCCCGGCCGAATTTGTCTATGATGGGGATAAACCGGAGCAAGGCGGAGGACAGCGCATGGAATTCGTGAAAATCCCGCTAACGGATACGATCAGCGTCACGCATCTCGTGTCGCTTCATTACTTCGAGTTCGCCAACGATTTTTTCTTTGAGGGCGAAAAGCACGATTTTTGGGAAATGATGTACGTGGACAAAGGGGAAATCGAGGTGATGGCCGATGGGGCCGGCTATGTCCTGAAGCAGGGGGAGCTGTTGTTTCATAAGCCGAACGAGTTCCACTCCGTCTGGGCGAACCGCAAAATCGGACCGAACGTCATCGTCGTCTGCTTCGAAAGCGTCTCCGAGCCGATGTCGCGCTTCGAAAACAAGCTGTTCCGTCTGAACGACCAGGAGCGCAACTGGATGGCGACCGTCATGAAGCACGGGTTTGCGACGTATAAGCCTCCCTTCGACCATCCGAGGGTGCACGATCTGATCAAGCGAGACGACGCCCCGTTCGGCTCGGAGCAGCTGCTCCGGCTCCATCTCGAGCTGCTGCTGCTCGGACTTGCGACGAGAAGCGATTACGAAGCGCCGACGAGCCGGCTCTCCTCCGCCGCGAAGGAGCGCAGCGACGACGAGCTGATGAAGCGCGCGATCGCCTTCATGGAGGAACACGTATGCGGCAGCCTGACGCTGGAGGAGCTGTGCGCCCGGCTCCACGTGGGGCCGTCCCGCCTGAGCGAGCTGTTCAAGGAAAAGCTCAATTATAGCGTGATGAGGTTTTACAAAAGCTTGAAGATCGAGCGGGCGAAGCTGATGATTCGCGAGGAGCGCAGCAATTTGACCGAAATCGCCGAGACGCTGGGCTATAGCAGCATCCATACGTTCTCCCGCCATTTCAAGCAGGCCGAGGACATGACGCCCAGCGAATACGCGAAGACGGTCAAGGCGAGGGTGCTTTGACAATGTTCCCCGGTCCATCCGCAAAAAAAATAAAAAAGCCGGCCTCGTCTCCGAGACCGGCTACTCCTCAAAACTTGCTCAGCTTCGCGCTTTCCCAATCCGCCGTAAACTTGGCGATGCCTTGATCCGTCAGCGGATGCTTCGTCATCTGCTCGATGACCTTGTACGGCACGGTGGCGATATGCGCGCCGGCCAAAGCGGCTTCGATGACGTGCGCCGAATGGCGGACGCTGGCCGCGATAATTTCCGTCGGCAAGCTGTGAACTTGGAAAATATCGCTCACCTCGCGGACGAGGTTCATCCCGACCTGGTTGATGTCGTCCAGCCGGCCGATGAACGGCGACACGTACGTCGCGCCGGCGCGGGAGGCGAGCAGCGCCTGCGTCGAGCTGAAGATGAGCGTGACGTTCGTCTTGATGCCGGCATCGGTGAGCCGCTTCGTCGCTTTCAGGCCGTCGACCGTCATCGGCACCTTGACGACGATGTTCGGACTGATCGCGGCCAGCTTTTTCCCTTGCTCCACCATTTCGTCGGCTTGCAGGCTGATCACTTCCGCACTGATCGGAGGCTCTTCGCCGACAATGCCGATAATTTCCTTCAACGTCGCGAAGAAATCTTTCCCTTCTTTCGCAATCAGCGACGGGTTCGTCGTAATGCCCCCGAGCACGCCAAGCTCGTACGCGGCGCGAATTTCGTCCACGTTGGCCGTATCGATAAAGATTTTCATCAACGTCACCCCTATGTATGTTTTTTCCATAACAGAATCGCATTCGCGAGACGCCTTGTCAAGTCCGAAAGGTCCCGGATCTTCGCAAGTCGTTTGGTAGTATGCCGCGAAAAACGACAAAAAACCCGCATATGCCGTCCGATTCCCTTGTTTCAAACCCGCTCTCGCAGGTGGGTGCTCGCAGCCGCCGTTTTGAAGTCCCCTTTTGAGGGCGTGTCAGCCTGGCGTGCAATGTAGAGCTCCCTAGAAACAATCCATTGGTTCAAAACAATAGGAGAATCGAAACGTACATCGCAGGATTTTCGTTTGCGTTGCGTTCGGTTGTTGCCTGTTTCTATTATAGGCATTCCGGCGGCAAAAGTAAACCGGAGCCGGTGAACTTGTTTTTGGCGGATCAGGGACGGCAAGCCATTCCGGGTCAAGATTTCCGTCCGTCCTCCGCGTCCCCCTCCCGATCGTCCGTCCGTACCGACGATCCGCTTCCGCCTTGGACCGCATCGTCGGTACGGCCGTCCTCTTCGGCTTCGGCTTGCTCGCGCTCCTCTTCCTCCTGCTGCTTTTTCTCCGACAGCGTTTTCATCCGGTCGAAAATGCGGTAGAAGTTCCAGAACGAGGCGTAAGCCATCAAGCTGCCCATGAAGAACGGAATGAGAAACGTAAAATGATACACGCTGATGTAGGCGACGACGCCGTTCGAGACGAGAAGCAGCACCGTCATGACCGGGTTGCCGATCGTAATCAGGAACGCGTTCTTCATGATTTGCCAAAACTTCATATGGAAATGAACCATGATCGAGAAGAAGTGGAACATCGCCGCAATCAGCAAAAAGGCGAGCACGATAAACAAAATCGACAGCAGGCTGAGCGTTCCCGACTGGCGCAAATAAAACGTATAGTTTACGTACATGACCGTCGTCAGCAGGACGAACAAAATGCCGCCGAGCATGCTTTGCAAATAGTTTTCTTTATAACCGCGGAAATACGTCTTGAACAGAGGAACGTCTTCGTCGCCGGTCACCCATTTGCGGGCGACGGTGAACATGGCGGCCGTTGCCGGAAACAGCGTGAACGGCGCAACGATGGCGACCAGCACGAGCGCCTGCTTGAAATATTCGGGCGATTGCGTGGTGGCGATCAAGCCGGCCAGCATCAAGTAAAAGAACGGAATCGAACAGACCACCCAAAGCACGTTGATGACCGAAAGCCGCATGATCCATTCCGATATCCGGTATAACCCACCCATTAATCCGCGAAACTCCAACCTGACATCCTCCTTCGCAACCTTGTCCTTGTCTGACTTATTATACTATAGATTCAAAAAAAAAGCCCGCCTTGTGCAAGGCGGGCCCTTCGGTCAAATGTTGACGAACTCGGAGTTGTTTTTCGGCTTGCGGTCGTCCGACTTGCGCGGCGCCCGGTCGCCGTCCCGGTACCCGCGGTCGCCGTCGCGCGCTTCGCGGCTGCCGCCGCCGCCGTAACCGCCGTATCCGCCCCGGCTGTCGCGACGTCCTCCGGACGAGTATCCGCCGCGGTCGCGGCCGTAGCCGCCTTGGCCTCCGCGTCCTTGCCCGTCGCGTACGTACGAGCCGGGCATTTTGCGTCCCGAATTGCGCACGTCGGGACGGCGTTTTTTCGCGCGAAGCGGCTCCTCCGGCGTAAGCTCGACGGCGACTTCCTTCTTGTCACCCGTCAGCAGCTTCATCGCCGCCGCGAGAAGCTGAACCGAATCGTACTGCTCCAGCAGCTGGATCGCGATGCCTTTGAATTCCGCGTAATTGTCTTCGTTGACCGTCTCCATGATCCGCTCGGCGGTTACGCGCTGCTTGCCTTCGATCGCCTCGGCCAAGCTCGGTACCGGCTTGCGCGCAATGCGATGGCGCGTAATGCGCTCGATGAAGTGCAGATGGTCGATTTCGCGCGGCGTGACGAACGTCCAAGCGGCGCCTTCGCGGCCCGCACGGCCCGTACGGCCGATCCGGTGCACATAGCTTTCCGGGTCTTGCGGCAGGTCGAAGTTGATGACGTGCGTAACGCCGGAGACATCCAATCCCCGTGCGGCGACGTCCGTCGCCACGAGCACGTCGATGCTGCCGTCGCGGAACTTGCGCATGACGTTGTCGCGCTGATTTTGCGACAGGTCGCCGTGAAGCCCTTCCGCGGAATAGCCGCGCTTCTGGAGCGCTTCGGACAGCTCGTCGACGCGGCGCTTCGTGCGGCCGAAAATGATCGCCAGCTCCGGCGACTCCATGTCGAGCAGACGGCACAGCGCGTCGAATTTTTGCTTCTCGTGCACTTCGATATACGATTGCGCGATGAGCGGGGCGCTAACTTGCTTCGGAATGACCGATACGTGCTCCGGGTCGGTCAGGAACTGCTTGGCGAGACGTTTGATGTTTTCCGGCATCGTCGCGGAGAACAGCATCGTATGGCGCTCGGACGGCACCAGCTCCAAAATCGACTGGATATCGTCCATGAAGCCCATGTCGAGCATTTCGTCCGCCTCGTCGAGTACGACGGTATTGACGTTGTCGAGCTTGATCGTCTTCCGGTTAATATGGTCAAGCAGCCGTCCCGGCGTGCCGATGATGATTTGCGGTTTTTTCTTCAAGGCGCGAATTTGCTTGACAATGTCCTGCCCGCCGTAAATCGGCAGCGAGCGAATGCCCTTGAAGCGGCCCAGCTTGCTGATTTCTTCCGCTACCTGAATGGCCAGCTCGCGCGTCGGGCACATGATGAGCGCCACGATCCGCTCTTCCGAAGGGTCGATGCGGCTGACGAGCGGAATGCCGAACGCCGCCGTCTTACCGGTACCGGTCTGCGCTTGGCCGATCAAATCTTTGCCCTCGAGGGCAAGCGGAATCGTCTTCTCCTGGATCGGCGTCGATTCCTCGAATCCCATTTCCGTAATGGCCCGGACTACTTTCGCATCCAAGCCGAACTCGCTGAACAATTTCAAATTGTTTCTACTCCTTTTACCTAGGGTATCGTCTGGAACCCTGCTGTTTTTGGATTTACCCTTAAGTGCGACTTTTTCTATCCGATGGTTTAGTATCTCTTTCCTCTAACCCGTTTCATACGGGATCATATGCGGATCTCTTGACCAGAAAAAGGTATGAGCGGGGAACCATCGCCTACTCATCCAAACGCAGCCGTACTTAAGAATATCTTTTATATTGTATCACAATGCGATATCCGATTTCCAGCTTTTTCAGCCGAGCTTCCCGAACGAATCGAACGAACGGCAACATTCGCGAAACCAAACGGGCCCGCCGCCGTATAACTTAGTGATAAAGAGCTCGATGAAGCGACGTTCGTGTCCAAAGGAGAGAATGACATGTCCATTTTCAAACGAATCGGCAATATTATCCGCAGCCGCAAGGAACCGCAGCAGCCGTCCCCGCAATCGACGATTCATCCGCTGGAGGGCGCCTCCGTAGGCGATATCGCGCAGGTGGATCTGGAAGAATACGTCATATCCGGCAAAGTCGCTTATTCCGACCCGGGATACGCGCCTCACCGGTACGCTTATTATTTGCAGAGCGGACGGGACATTCACTGTCTTCTTGTGGAAAAGGGACGGAGCTACGACTGCTTCATGTGCCGTTTTCTCGAAGGCGGCTTGGACGATCCGAGCGACGTCCCGACCCGTCTCGACGTTGACGGCAACGTCACCTACGAGCTCGAGCATCACCGTACCGACCGGACGCAGACGCAGGGCAACACCGATTTCCGCAGCGGCGATCAGGTGATGGTGTGGCGTTATTTCGCCGACCAGACCCGGCATTTTTTCCTGCAATGGCAGGACGGAAAATTTATCGCCATGGAAGGAACGCGCATCCCGTCCGGCGAAGTGAAGATCATGAAATCCAAACCATAGAGCGGAGTGAGCGTGCATGAAACGTTGGAACCGCTGGACGGCCTGGATATGCATGCTGCTCGTCGTCGCCTTGATGTCGGGCTGCGCCAACGCGGCCAACTACGTGAAAGATACGTATCCGCTCGTCAGCGCGGACGGCAAAGGCAAGACGACGGCCAAAGTGTACGAGGCCGAAGGCAAAACCGTTCCCGAGGTGGCAGGCGAGCTGGCCGCTCAGGAAAAGCCGCAGGAAACGAGCAAGGAAGATCCGGATCAAATGTTCCTGATCTACGACAACCGGATCGTCAATCTTCAGAAAAACCCCGAGAACGCGGCGAATACGCTCATCGAGATCGATTCGATCGAGTACGCGAAATCGCATTACGACTCGTCCTTTCTCGAAGGGTATTTGACCGCGACGCTCGTCCAGTCGATATTCGGCGGGGATTGGTGGGATAAGAGCTACAAGAAATATTCGAACCCGTACAAAGGGTACTCGACCGCCGTGCCGAGCAAGAGCGCCAGTCCCGGGTCTTCGTCGTCAACCGACGAGAAGAAGCCGACGACGACCGACCGGACCGGATCGTTCAGCTCCAAAGGAACGACGCCGTCGACCGGCTCGTCGTCCGGCAGCGCTTCGTCCGGCTCGTCATCCGGGAAGTCGTCGACAAGTACCGGCAGCTCCTCCTCGTCCTCCTCGTCCTCCGGCTCTTCCGGATCGAGCAAATCGAGCGGCAGCTGGTCGACGTCGAGCTCCGGCAGCGTCCGCAAAAACGACGGGTCGACGCCGTCGACGAAATCGTCTTCCAAGCCGAAAACGTCGAGCCGATCCGGCAGCTTCAGCAGCAAAAAAAGATAGCGAACGCACGAGAGTCCCGTCCCCGAAGGCCGGGACTTTTCGCCTTTTGATCGCCCCGATCCGGCTCGCGGACGCGGGCGGCCTTCCTCCGGGTTTGCGCCGGGCTCCCTTGTGGAACACTGTTACCGAAACGGAGGGAATGCGATGATGATCCGACCACGCGATTTGGTCGATTTCGCGGTGATCGCGCTCGGGGCGCTCTTGATCGCCGCCGGGTTTAATCTGTTTCTCGTCCCGCATCAGCTGCTGAGCGGAGGATTGTCCGGCATCTCGATGATGATCGGCTATTTTACCGGCTGGAATATCGGCATCCTCTATTTCCTGATCAATTTGCCGATTCTCGTCTGGGGGCTGATCGTCATCGGCCGCCGGTTCATCGTGCTCAGCGTCGCGTCGGTCCTGTTCACGACTTGGTTCATGCAGCTCGTTCCGGTCCGATCGATCAATTCCGATCCGATTCTCGGGGCGGTGTTCGGCGGGCTGCTGATCGGCCTCGGCTCGGGCTTGTCGCTCCGGTTCGGCGGATCGTCCGGAGGCTTCGACATCGTCGGTTCGATATTGACGCGTCGCCGCGACTTCCCTCTCGGCTCGATGCTGTTCGGCTTGAACGGCGCCGTCATACTGGCGCTCGGGTACGTGCTGAATTGGGATTTGGCGCTCCGCTCGATGCTTTCGATATTCGTCACGGGCAAAATCGTCGACATGATCCATATCCGCCATATCAAAGTGACGGCGTTCATCGTCACGCAGGCGAAAAACGAAATGAGGCAGCGTCTTCTCCTTCTCCCGCGAGGGGTAACGCTCATCCAGACCGAAGGCGCCTACAGCCAGAACCCTCACCATATGCTCATGACGGTAACGACCCGCTACGAGCTGGCCGAGCTGCGCAAAATCGTCAAAGAAACCGATCCGAGGGCGTTCGTCAACATCGTCGAGACGGTGGAAGTAATCGGCGAATTTCGCAAGCTCAAATGATTGCGGCTCGTGCCAAAATTGGGTTTTGAAAATATTGGATAAATCGAACCGATCCGGCCCGGAATGTGATATAATGGACTTGTAATTTCATAGGTTCTGGTTTGAACGCTCAACTGGGAATATCTTTTCGTCTAGTTTCCCGATCGTCGCAAGACCGATTCGAAAAACGCGCGGAAAGGTGATGCACATGGAAACGGTCAAATTATCCAGGATTGTCATGAAATTAACGCCGGACATGTACCCCTGCTTAAAATCTTCCGAGCTGGACATCGACATCGTGCTCCGATACGGGCTCGAGGCGCTGGAGCAGGAAGATGCGTTGGATATCGTGAAACACAGCATTTCCGAATATCAAAAAGACGCCCTTCTCCATTAGGAGACGGCGTCTTTTTTTCGCTTTCAGTCCAATCCGCGCTTTCTCCGGTATTGGCGGGTGACGAGCAGCAGCACCGCCGCGGCCGCGGACAGCGCCGCGCCGAACGCGTACATGCCGGCGCCTCCCCATTCCTGGTTCAGCCAGCCTCCGGCGATGCCGCCGATCAGGCCGGCCAAGCCGAGGAAGACGGCGGAGATGATCGCCTGTCCGGTCGAGCCCATCTCCTCCGGCACGAGCCGGACGACGTATTGGATCGTCGCCATCCAGAACAGCGCGTAAGTGATGCTGTGCGAAGCTTGCAGCGCGATCAGCACGGCGGGATCGTCGATCCACGCGTAGGCGAGCCAGCGGACCGCGTACAAGAGCGCGGTCAGCGCAAGGACGGCGAGCTCGTGATATTTGTACAACTTCCGGCCCAGCAGCGCGAAGGCGGGAATTTCGCTCAGCGAGGCGATCGCCCAGGCGAGACCGAACCAGGCGCTCGGCGCCCCGAGATCGGATAAGTGGAGCGTGAACAGCACGTCGTTCATCCGGTGCGGAATCGAGACGAGCATGACCATGGCGAGAAACCAAAGAAACGTACCGCTGCGGAACAGCGTACCGATATCGCGAACGTTCACGGGCGCCGCTCCGCTTCCCGTCCCTTTGGACGGCTCGTCGCGCAGCATCGTCAGCGCGGCGAACGGGACGATCCACAGCGACCAGAACAACGTCCCCATCCGCTCGATGCCGCCGATCCAAGCCAGCATATAGCCGGACAGCAGCGCGACGGCGGTGAAGCCGGCCGAGCCCCACGTCCGGACCGAGCCGTACGATCGGCCGGTCCCTTGAATCGATTTCATCGTCAAGCTGTCGAGCAGCGGAATCGAAGGGTACATGAAAAAGTAAAGCAGCATAACGAACCAGAACGCGACGCCGAACGTGCCGGACAGAAACAGGCCGACGCTCGACGCGATCGTCAGCAGCCAGAGCAGGGCGACGATCCGCTTGATCGTATTCGTTTTATCGCTCAAATACCCCCATACCGGCTGGGCGAACATGGCCACGAACGGACCTACGTTCATCAGCCAGCCGATCTGGAACGGCGTATAGCCTTTCATTTCGAAATAGATAGGCAAGTAGGGCAAAAGAACCGCCTGTAGCGCATAAAAGGAGAATAAAGCGGCTTTAACCGCGACCAATTGCTTGTTCATGTCCGTCGTCCTCTTCCGGGTGCCGATGCTCGTAGGATGGCACCCCTTAATCCTACTCGATCGGGCCGCCGCCTTTCAACAAAATCCTACAAACTTCCTCTGTGCTTCCCCTTTTCGTTCCCTTATAATGAAGCTTGCAATCGCATAAGGATGAAATAGTCGATCATGGGAGAAGAGGAGAAACCATGGAACTGTTGCTCGCCGCATGGTTAATGGTATGGGGAAACGCTTCGGGAGGGCCGGCGGACGTCCCTCCGGAACAGCTGCTGCAGGCCGCGCTCGCGTCGGGACAAGCGGTCGCGCAGACGGAAACGGGCGGAGGGACGGCCGCGGCCGCGGACGGAACGTTCGCGAAGGTCGACCCGCAGCCGGACGCGCCGATCGTCAAAGGCGTCTACGCGACCGCCCACAGCGCCGGCGGCTCCCGCTTGCAGACGCTGCTGAAGCTGCTGGACGACACCGAGCTGAATGCGCTCGTCATCGACGTCAAGGACGATTTCGGCTACATTACGTACGATACGGGCAATGCCGAGCTCGCCGCGATGGACACGACGAAAAAAATAATCGCCGACATGCCGGCGCTCATGTCGACGCTTCGGGAGCACGACGTCTATCCGATCGCGCGCATCGTCGTCTTCAAGGATACGGTGCTGGCGGGCAAACGGCCGGAGCTGTCGTTCCGGAATCCCGACGGCACGCTGTGGAATAACGGCAAAAACCCGCCGGACAGCTTCGTCAATCCGTACAGCAAGGAAGTGTGGGAGTACAACGTCGCGGTCGCGAAGGAAGCGGCGAAGGCCGGCTTCAAGGAAATCCAGTTCGATTACGTCCGGTTTCCCGAAGGGTTCGAGAAGCGGGCCGACGTGCTCACTTACGCGAAGGACGACCGGACGCGCATCGACGCGGTCGCCGACTTCGTCAGCTATGCGCGGGAGAAGCTTTCTCCGCTCGGCGTGCGCGTCTCGGTCGACATATTCGGCTATGCCGCCTCCGTTCCGGCCGCCGAAGGGATCGGCCAAGATTTCGAGAAAATTTCGAAGTCCGTCGACGTCATTTCCCCGATGGTGTATCCGAGCCACTACGGCCCCGGCTGGTTCGGCTCCAAGGTGCCGGATGCCGCGCCGTACGCCACGATTAACGGCTCGATGGCGGACACCAAGAAAAAGCTCGAGCCGCTGGGCGACTACAAGCCGATCGTGCGTCCGTGGCTGCAGGACTTTACCGCTTCGTGGGTGCAAGGATATATCAAGTACGGCAAGCGCGAGGTGGAGGAGCAAATTCGCGCGTTGAAGGACAACGGCATCGATTCGTTCCTGCTCTGGAACGCGGTCAACACGTATACGCCCGGCGTGGACTACCAATAGGGCGAGCAGACAATCCGTCAAGCGGCCGAGCCGCGGGGCGGATTGTTGTCGCGGCAAGCCGGGAAGCGCCGGGACGCCCGACTTAGGTCCAGTCCCGATACCGCCCCCGGTCGGTTTTCGCGCGCGTCCGATCCGGGTATGCTGAAGCTAACAGATTCGAGGGAAAGAAGGAAGTATCGATGAACGACAACTTTTTCGAGTCGCGACCGCCGCATCCGGACTACGCCGACGGCCGCAACCCGCTTCACGTTCCCGTCGACGGCATGAAGCCGAAGAGCAAAGCTCTAGCCGTCCTGCTATCGATGTTCATACCGGGAACCGGACAAATGTACGTCGGCGCCGTCGTCCGCGGCATGTCCGTCATGCTGCTGCTCGTGCTTAATATCGTGGCGATCGTCTTCTTCGCGAGCGGCCCCGCCGAATTCAAGGTGCTGCCCGTTACGCTGCTCTCGCTGCTCATTCCGGTGCTGTACTTTTACAACGTGTTCGACGCGCTGCATCAAACCGATGCGGTCAATCGGGCGATCCGGCACGGCTTCCCGTATCCGGATCCGAACGCGTATCCGTACAACAGCAACGGCGGCAACCTGCTGCTCGGCTTCATCGGCGTCGTCGTCTTCTTTTGCTCGCTGTCGGCGTTCGGCGGCTGGTGGGACGGATTGTTTACGGTCAACACCGCGTTGGGAGGCGCCATCCTGCTCGTCGCGGGCGCATTCCTGTTCATGAAGGAATTTCGGAAAAAGCAGCCATAACGCCCGGCCGGTCCGGTCCATTCATGCAAACCCGTTCTCGCCGGAACGGGTTTTTCGTCCGTTCAGCGACGAAAAGCCGCCTCCTTCGCGGATGCGGCTTTCGTTTTATTGCGGCTGGCGAAGCGCGCTCGCCATCCGGACAAAATAGCTCACGGCCCGGACGGTCCGCTCTTGGACCGCCGCCGAGACGGGGACGCCTTCGGCGTCGAACTCGCGGAAGTCGCCGCCGATCGAAATCCACTCGGGGCAATTGATGCCGTGCAGCGTGCGGACGATTTGCTGAAGCTGCATGAGCGGGCTCATGCCGACGGCGCCTCCGGTCGAGCAGACCGACAGCACCGTTTTCCCGTCGAAATGGTCGAAGCCGAGATGGTCGAGCGCGTTTTTCATCGTCCCGGACACGCTCCCGTGATAGTCGGGGGTGGCGAGCACGATCGCGTCCGCCTGGAGCATCGTCCTCTTCAGCGAGGCGAGGTTGTCGTCGGCGGGATTGCGGTTGTCCGGCGAAAACAGCGGAACGGGGCGCTTATGTAGATCGAACAGCGTCGTGTCGTGCCCCTGCCCTTTCAAAATCGTCTCGATATATCGGCACAGCTTCGTGCTGGTCGAAGCGGCTTTGTTGCTTCCGGCCAAAATGGCGATATGCATGATGCGTCTCTCCCTTTTTCGTCACTTAACAGACATTTTAGTTAATTATATTGTTTTAGTCAACGGGGTGTTCGTCATTTTTAGGAGACGACTTTCCTCGTGTCGTCGATCCGTGGGCCGATGCCGCTTACCGGCTTCGGGCGGAAGTCGGCTCCTCAGCACTTCCGATTGGATTTCATCCAACAGGCAAAACTCGAAAGAAGCGGAAGCCGCCGCCCGTTGGATTTCATCCATCGGATTAATCGGGGATGGGCCGGATCGGCTGCTTTGGAGTCGGTTCTATTGGATCGATTCCAATGTATCGCCTCCTAAGGGGCGTAGCTGATCCATTCCATTGGATACAGTCCAACGGCAGTTCGATTCGGCGACTGCGAAAGGCTGAAATGTCCGACGGCTCGTCCGTTGCAGGGCTGATTTCGCTGAGCCATCTCCTTCGTGCAAGCGCACGAAACATGAAGAAAGCGGGCCCGCTAATGGCGGGCCCGCACCGGCAATCCCCCGATCGGGGGCTAACTTGGTTACTCTATCAAGCTTCCGCTTCTTCCGCGGCATTCAAGTAGGCGATGTCCGCCAGCAGCTGCTGCGCGAAGCCGGCGTCCACGTGCTTGCCCGATTGCGCCCGCACTTCGTTCGCCAGCGCGTCGAGCGCCTGCTCCCGCTTGCGCGCGTCGGCGTCGGCCGCCCGCTCCGCCTTCGCGGTCATGCTGCGGTATATGCCCGCATTGCCGATCCATCCTCTCGCGCGTCCGATCGCCAGCACGTCGCCGAGCCGGGGCGGGTCGAGCGTAACGCGCAGCGCGAACGCCGCCTCGGCGACGTTGCCGGCGCCGTCCGCCGCGACGATGCGGATCCGGTGCTCGCCGGCGGCGAGCTCCAGCTCGGCCGCGGCGAGACGCTCGACCGCAGCGTCGTCCAAGTAGAGCGCCACCCGGCCGACGCCGGACTGCGCGTCCGTCACGACCGGCTCCGCCGCCCACTTCTCCGTCCGCGCGACGGAAAGCGGGCCGTCCAGCGCGATGGTCGGCGCCGTCTCGTCGGGCGCCGCCTTCGCCGTCCGGAACGGGAAGTCGGCGAGCGCGTACGGAGACAGCGGCACGCCGTCCGCGCCGGCGATGCCGGGACCGACGGCCAGCCGATACGCCGTATCGGGCGCAAGCGGAGACGTCGGCGTCGCGACGATGCGCTTCCCGTCCGCGCCGACGGACAAGATGACGTCGACGGGCACACCCGCGCCGATTTCCGTCAGCGTCACGCTGCCGGGGACGACGGTTGCCGGGTCGAGCGGCCGGTTGAACGCGAGTTCCAGACTCGCGCCATGCGGGAGCTCGCCGCCCGAGGAAGGCGACGCCAGCGAGGCGAGCAGCGAGTAGCTGTCGAAGCGGACGGCATCCGCCCGCGTATAGATCGGCGTCTCGAGCGTCGACGACGGGGACTGGCGCGTCAGCTTGACGTATTCCGTGCCGTCGCCGGCGAACGCGTACGTGCCGAGGTCGATCCAGCCGGACGCCCCGGCGGACGCGTCGAGCGTCCGGACTTCGGTGCCGCCGGCGTGCTTCGTCTCCAGACGGACGGCTGGATCGGCTCCGGGCTGGCGGACGATGTTATAGAACGACACCGCATACGTCCCGGCCGGAAGGTCCGGCTTCCACGTCGCCGTCGCTCCTTGCTCTTCCGTATATTTGGAGCGCACGTTTTTGTCGTAGCCGGTCAAGCTGCTCGCCTTCCACAGCCCGGTTTCCGCGTAACGCCCCGCATCGGACGTATCGACCGTCTCGCTCAAGTCCCGGATCGGCATGACGAGCGGCTTCGATTCCAGCACGACGCCGTCCACCGTCACGACGGCCTTCACGGCGATCCGGTCCGTCGACAAGTCCAGCTTCTCGAGCGTAAGCCGTCCTTGCGAATCGACGGAAGCGAGATCGGCGCGATCGACTTCATAGACGATCGACGCTCCGCTCAAGTCGCCGACGACGCCGGTATCGAGCATGCCGGTTACGGTCAGCTGCACCGGCTTCGTCCGGACGAGCGCCGGCTTGTCGGCGGACAGCGTCGCGGATTCCCATGTCGGCACGACGTCCTCGTGAATCCACATGATCGCGTCGCCGACGACGGCGCTGCCGGAAGCGGCGTTGGTCAGCTCGACGCAGCCGCCCGTACCGGCGGCGAACGAGTGCCGGCCGAGCTTCACCCAGCGGCCGTTCGTTCCCCGTTCGTCGACCGTATACGTATGCGCTCCGGCCTCGTCGTACACCGTAAACTTCGCGGCGGTGGACCATTCCGGACGTCCAGCCGGCAGCCGGTAATAAACGTCGTACAAGCCGCCTCGCTTCAGATCGGGCCGCCAGCGCAGCTTCGCATTCCCGTCTCCCGACGTTTTCGCGGTCACGTAGTTGTCGTAATAGTACGAATCGGCGAACGTGGCGCGCGCCCAGCTGCCCTCGACCTCCGCTTCGACGTTGTCGACGACCGTAACCGGCGGCCCCGCCTGCTGCGGCGGCTGCCCGGGCGGCTGGGTCACGTGGTCGGGCAAATAAATCGTCCTCGCCTGCGTCCGTTTCCCGTCCGACTCGACGTAATACGTGAACGGGACCGACAAATCCGGAACGCGAACCGACCATTCCATCGGATAAATGTCGTCCGGTACGGCCGTGTACGTTGTCCCGCCGTCGGTCGAATAGTGCAGCGTCGCCGGGTTCGTCGTCTTCGCCTGCACGTAGGCGTCGTACGCCGAATGATCGGGCTTGACGAGCAGCATCCCTTTCACGGCGTCGATCGGACTGTGCGTATCGAAGAAATAGCTTTTGTCCGACGTGTCCTTGGCCGGCTCCGTCCGGTGAAGCGGGACGTCGATGTTCATTCCGTCGACGATGACGGCGGTAATCCCGCGGCCCGATACGGTTACGGGGATGCTTCCGCCGACCATCGTCGTCTGCACCGGTGCGCCGTTATCGGCGATGATCGTCACCGGGTACGAGACGGCCGGATCGAACCCGACGATGTCCGCGTTCAGCTCGATCGTCGCCTGCTGGGCCGACTTCGATGCGTTGGTCAAGCCGACGTACAGCTTGTCGCCGCTCTCCGCCGTTATCCAGTTCAGCTGCGGGTTGCCCGTGGCGATAATGCCTTTCGGCATCCACAGCCAAACGCCGGAATGGCCGTAGAAGGTGCCGGGCTTGCTCCCGTACAGATGGTATTTGAACCAGAGATAGTTCGTCTCGAACACGGCCGGGAACGAGATTAGCCCGTTCGATCTCGTCGTCTGCTCGGTGACGAGATAGTCCATCGTCTGGCCGAGCTGCGCGGGGGCGTGATGGTAATAAATCGACGTCGCCTCGGTCGGGCCGCGCAGCGGAAAATCCGGGTCGAGCTGGCTCTCGATCAAGCCGCGGTAGTAGTAGCCGGGATAGTTCGTATACCGGCCGATGACGGTGTTATGGGCGATATCCTTCAGCAGCTCGTCACCGGTATACGACGCGAGCCGCAGCAGGAACGGCGCTTCCTGCGCGTTCATCCGGTACGCGCCCGACGTGTCGCCGGCCTCGAACGTCAGTCCGTTCGGCGAGACGAGCCAGCCCGGCGCCTGGACGCCTCCGGCCGTTTCCTCCGGCAGCTTGCTCCTCTCGTACGGATACCGGTACTTGTCGTCCCAGCGGAACGCGAGATAATATTGGAACGGCTGCGGCTGCGGGATCGAGACCGTCCCTTCCGGCACCGGGCGGGCGGTGAAGATCGTCGCGTACCGTCTCGCTTCCTTGGCCGCGGCGTCGAGATAGCGCGTCTCCTTCGTCTCCTCGTACAGCTCGAGCAGCTCCATCCACAGCTTGCCGTAGTTGTAAAAAAAGTTCGTACGGTCCGGATTCGCCGTGCTCGGCGTATCGATCTGCTCCGCGATATACCGGTCGGCCGCCGTCTTCGCCTCGTCCAGATAGGCGGCGTCTCCGGTCATCCGATACATCATGAGCGGCTGGATGACGGGACCGCGTCCGAATTGGTCCGGATTGCGGAACCGGTATTCCTCCTGCCCGAGCCCGTATAGCCCCGCATTCAGCCCGCGGGTCATGTCGTAAAACGTCGACACCGTCGTCGAATCGAACGGCACCGCGGCCATTTTCCATAGCGACGGATCGTTGTACACCGGCGTCTTCTTCGGCGACCAGCCGCGTTCGTTGCGCGACACGCCGTACTGCAGCATCGGCAGCGCCCGCGAATCGTACAGACGGTCGTCTCCGGTCAAGTAGTAGGCGCCGAGCAGAACGGAGCTCGCCGCGTTGCGCACCGCGTCCTGGTTTTCGATATCGACGAAGCCTTTCGCCCGGCTCCACCATCCGCTTAACGACGGGACGAAGTCGACCGAGTCGTCGCGGTCCGGCTCGATCGCGAGCAGGTCGATCATGTTGAACATCGCGTCCGTCAATGAGCCGTCCTCGACGTTTTCGCGGTAGGCGGTATAGTCGTAATCATTGCGCAAAATGTCCGTATACGCGTCATACACCGACCCGCTCTCGGCATACAGGCCGATACCGAACGAATACGTCTCGTTCGCCTTCAGCTTCGAGTAAGTGCCCGCTTGGGGCGCATACACGATCGGCTGCACGTTCCGGCCGTCGTTGACGAGGCTCATGCCGAGCGGCTGGTTCGTCGCGCCGCCGTACGGCTCGAACCGGAGCGGCAGGCGGTCGGCGGGTACGTAGACGCCGTACGTGCGCGGGTTGCCCGCGGCATCCTTCTTCTCGACGAGCGCCATCGGCGCGGTCAGCTCCCACAGTCCGGTCGATTCGACCGTGCCGACCATCTTGGCGCGGTTCCGCGCGCCGGAGAGCACCTCGCTCACGTCGGCGAGCGGCTCCTCGGTGAACGACTGGTAGCCGATCACGTAGTTGCCGTCTTGGCGCGGCGTAAAGTCGTACGCGAGGCGCGGCCGTTCCCCCGCGAGCGACCAGACGACCGAGAAGCCGTACCGGTCGGGGTGGCGGGAATCGGTCAGGACGACGGTCCTGTCGTCCGTCTTGGCGAAGCCGTTGAACAGCACCCACTCCGGCGTCATCGTGTCGTAATAGTTCGTGCGGTCGCCGGACTCGCCTTCGAGCAGCACCCACTGCTCCTCGAGCCGCTCCGATTCGGCGTTCATCGGAACCCAGACGCCGTTCTCCTTATGATACAAATCTTTGACGATCGTGCGTCCGCCGTCCCAAGTCGCTTCATAAAACGTCGCCTTGTAGTCGTCGTTCGCGATCGTGCCTTTCTCGGCATATTGCAGATTATTCAGCGTACGGCCGCGCACGGGCCCGGGCGGCGCCGGCTTGGGCGCGATCGTTCCTTCGAACTTCACCGCGTCCGCCCGCGTATAGACGGAGCCGGAGCTTACCCGCGTGAGCCTCACGTATTCGTTCGGCGTCCCCGCGAACGCGTACGTGCCGAGCTCGATCCATCCTTCGGTCGCGGGCGTCAGGTTGATCGTCTTCGTCTCGATCCCGCCGGCGTGCGCAATTTCGAGACGCACGTTCGGATCGGCCGACGCCGGCCAGTTTACTTTGAAGTACGACACGGTGGCGGTACCCGCCGTTACGTTCGGCTTCCACGTGATCGACGCGCCGGCGGCGGTCGAATACCGGGTGCTCGACCCGTTCACGCCCTTGACCGTATTCGAGGTCGACCACGTGCCGGTCTCCGAATAGCCGGGATCGCCGAAATCGATCACGATCGTGTTGTGCGGCTGGGCGGCCGGGCGCGTCACCATAATCGTATACGCGCGCTTCGTCGCGCCGTCCGCCGCCGTCACCTCGACGCGAACCGGCGTATCGCCGACGGCAAGCGGAATGTCCGCCGACGGAGAGCCGCTCGCGACGGAGACGCCGTTCACCGTCAGCACCGCCTGCGGGTCGTATACGGTCGCCGTAACGGTAATCGCGGCCGTCTCCGGCGACACGGCGTACGTATAGGCCGTCACCGACGGAGAGAACGTCGGCGTCAGCGCGCCAAGCGGTCCCGCGGCGCCGTTCAGCCTCAGCGACGACAACGACGCGTCGTTTCCGTCCGCCGCGACCCGTTCGAACTTGACCGCGTCGGCGTGGACGAACGTATTGGCCGCTGTCGTCGTCTTCGTCATGCTCACGAATTCGCCGCCATGCCCGTCGAACGCGTACGTGCCGAGCTCGAACCAGCCCGACGTGCCTTGGGTCGCGTCCATGTACACCGTATCGACGGCTCCCGCATGCGCCACTTCGAGCTTGACGCTCGGATCGTCGGTGGCGGTCGGCCGCTTCACCTTGTACACCGACACCTTGTACGTCCCTTGGACGGTTCCCGGCGCCGGCGTCCACGTCGCGGTATGGCCGACTCCTCCCGTAACCCGCGTCGTGGAGCCGTTGTACCCTTTGACGCTGCTGGACGACCACGCCGGATTCTCCGCGTAGCCCGGGTCTCCGTTGTCGATCAGGACGAGCCCGGCCGGCGCCTCCGCCGGCTCGGCGGCGGAAGCGCTTGGCGAACCCGCCGGAAGCGCGAACGCCTGGACGAGCAAGAGCAGCACGAGCCACCGGCTCGCCCGCCTGCGAAATGTTGCGCCTTTCACCATCAATCCCCTGCCCTTCTATTGTTCATCGGACGGTACGAACATGGCGACAAACCCGTCCGCCGGTCCCATCTTCACCGCGAGCGTCCGTTCCCCGTCGCGGTACGTCCGTTCTTCCCGCGCAAACGCCGCGGGCTCGGGGCTCGTCAGCAGCACAGCCCGATACGCACCCGCGCCGAGAAACCCGAGGTCCAGCCGGTCGATCGCACGCGGCTTCTCCGTCCCGTTCAACGCTCCCACGAACCATCGGTCGCCGGAACGGCGCGCCAGCACGGCGAGCTCCGCGATCGCGCTCGGCTCGAGCACCCGCGTCTCGTCCCATACCGACGGCAGCGCCAATAGGACGTCGAGCGCCGGCCGCACCCGGCCGTCGTCCAGCAGGACGGCCGGATTTTCCGCGATCACCTGCATCGGGGACGTGAACGCGACGGCCGTGGCGAGCTGGTGCGCGAACGTCGTCGGCCCCGGATTCGAGTAGCCGACGGGCGTATAGTCCCCGTGCCCGGCGACGAACCGGGTGAACGGCAGCGCCGCGTTATGGAACGCCGGAATCGGCCCTTCCGCCATCTTGTTCAGCTCCAGCCCGCGGATGCCTTCCCGCGTAATCTCGTTCGGGTACGTGCGCGATTCGCCGGTCGGCTTCGAGATGCCGTGGAAATTGACCATCAGCCTCCGCTCGGCCGCGAGCCGCAGCGCGCCGATCTCGAAGTCGATCGCGGCCTTCGACTCGTTGTCGATGAAGTCGATTTTGACGCCGCACGCCCCGGCCGCCTTCACCTCGTCGAGGAACGTCCGCAGCTTCCCGTAGCCGTCGGCGGGATCGTCGACCTCCTTGGACCGTTTCCAGACGAACACGCCGACCCCGCGGGAAGCGGCATAGCCGGCCAGCGCGCGCAGGTCGCCCCAAGGATCGGGCCATTTCTCCCACCCTTCGTCGACGGTCGTATATTCGAACCCGAGCGTTGCCGCGAAGTCGACATATTCCCGCTCCTGCTCCGGCGTGCCCGTCCCTTGGCTCCACCACCGCCATACCGACCGGCCGGGCCGGATGTAAGACGGTTCGGCGAACAGCTCCGGCGACGGCGGCGGGTTCAAATTCGTGAGCAGATCGCTGTTCACGAGCCCGTTCAAATCCGCCGCAACGATCGTCGCCCGCCAAGGCGTAACGATCGTCCCTTCCACCGCGAAGCCCGCTTCCCCCTCCGTAAAATTCGCCCGCAGCTTCCGGCCCCCGACCGCCTCGAGCCGCATGCCGCTATAGTTGTACAGCGCCGCCTCCAGAAGCGCCGCGTAGCCGCGTCCGCCGGGAAGCTCGAGCACGATCGGCGTCCCCTGGACCGGGCCTTGGCCGGAAAAGGTCGGCAGCTCCTCCGCATCGGCGCGAACCCATTCCCCGGCATAGCTTTTCAGCTTCCAGGACGAGTTCCGCTCGAACAGCCATACGCCGCAGCCCGCCGGAATCGTCCAGCTCGACCGTTCGCCGCCGACGACACGTTCGCCATCGCCGGGGACGACGTACCGATAGGCGAAGCCGTCGTCGAACGCCCGCGCCTCCACGCTGTACCCGATGCCGGACGCACGATGCGTCAGCCGCGCCGTCAGCACGCTGCATCGGTTGACCGCGGTGCGGTGCACCCCTCTCGCCGGATACGTCTCGTCGATCGTCCCGCGCTCCTCCCCTTCGAACCGGACGCCGTCCCCGAGATCCGAGCCGTCCACGGTCATTCCCATCTCGGACGGCTCGATGACCGTCCGGCCCCCTGACGTCACCTCATAGTACAGCCTCCCGCCCGAGTCCAGCCCGATTCGGGCCGCCACCGTCCCCCCGGGACTGCGCAGCTCGATCGCCCCCGTCGTCGTTTCCGATGCCATGCTCGTTCCCCTCTCCTCTTCTTCGTTTCGAAATGAAAAGGGCGACGGTCGCCCTAAAGTGATCGAGAAACAAGTTGTCTTTTTTTCCATTATGGAAACAACTTGATAGTAAAGTCAGTCGCTTCGCTTTCCGCACATCTTCGCCGCCCCATTTTGGGCTACACCACTCTCTTTGGACTTTCTCGACAAGCTAAGGGCGACGGGCGCCCTCCCTTCTGGCGGCACGATCCCCCGCCTTATGGAATTGAAGCTTCCGTCGCCCGAGGCGGCGTTATTTTCCGCCGCTTTCCAGCTTCTTGATGAACTCGTTCATTTGCTTGACGTACTCTTCGCCCCCGGCTTTGTACCACCCCGTCAGCAGCTCGTCGAACTTGTCGACCGGCTGCTCGCCGAGTATGATTTTCATCGTCGTCTGGTCCCACACTTTTTGATAATCCAGCATGGCCGGCTTTTTGGACGCCTCCGGGATAAAGCCGACGTCCTTGCCGCGGACGACCGTGTCGAGCGATTTTTTCATCCACGGCGTAATGAGGTCCGTCACTTCCTTCGGCTCGCTCAGGCTCGCGAAGAACGTATAGTCGTTCGCCCGGCGCATCGTGTTGCGGCGAATGCCGGCCGGCGTCGGTGGCGGCGGATCCGATTTGATCAGCACCTTCTTGCCGTTCTCGACCTTGTAGTCCATCCCTTCGAATCCGTCCACGACGATCGGCCAGACGTCGTCCGCCAAATACGCGTCGAGCAGCTCGATCGCCTTTTGCGGGTGTTTGGCCGACTTCGTCAACGCCCAGAAGCCCCACAGCCCGGTCGCGTAACCGCCGCCCTTGACGGTCCCCTTGTCGTCCTTGACGAACACGTACGTCAAATCGGCGTTCGGGTTATGCTTGCGCAGCTCGCCGGTATGCCACGAGTAATGGCCGGCGAAGCCGAGATAGACGCCCGTAACGCCTCTCCAGAACCGTTCGCGCGCCTTCGTCGCGTCGTTGGTGGCGGCGTCCGGATCGACGAGCCCTTCCTTGTGCAGCATGGCCGAATACGCGAGCGATTTCTTGTACCCGTCGTTCGCCGGATCGTATTTCGGGTCGATGAACTCGTACTTGCCGCCGTTCGCCTTTTGCCAGCCCGTCAGACCGAACGCCCCGGTCAAATCCGGATCGAGCACCTTCCGCGAGTTCGTGCCGACGGCGAGCCCGTACGTGTCGTTTTTGCCGTTTTTGTCCGGATCGTTTTTCGTAAATTTGCGCAGGATGTCGGTGAACTGGTCGATCGTTACCTCGGCGTTGTCGGGAATCGAGATGCCGACGTTGGCCAGCCAGTCTTTGCGCACCCAATATTGGTCGTAGCGGGTGACGGACGTGCGCGGGACGCCGTAAATTTTGCCGTCCTGGTTCACCTGGAGGGCGCTCCACGACGTGTCGTACGTATGCTTCGTCAAGTTCGGCGCATTCTTGATATAATCGTTGACCGGGACGACGACGCCGTCCTTCACCGCGTTCAGGAAGCTCGGATCGCTCGGATCCGGGAAGAAGACGAGGTCCGGATAGTTGCCCGACGCCAGCATCAGCTGCAGACGCTCCTTGTAGCCGGTCAGCGGCGGAATTTCAAACTCGAGCTTTGTGTTCGTCTTTTTCTCCAGCAGCTCGATCATCTTCTTGTCGCCGTCGGTCAAGTCCGCCTTCTCGTAGTTGCCCATGATTTTCAGCGTGACCGGCCCGCCGCTCCCCGCGGCTCCGTTCCCCGGATTCGCGCCGGTCCCTTCCTTCCCGCCGTCGCCGCCTCCGCCGCAAGCCGACGTCGACAGCACGGCGAGTGCGGTCAGCCCCGCCCATATCCCCCTGGATTTCAATGCCACGTTCGATCTCCTCCCGTTTGCCTCGAGTTTCGGATTTATAGCCAAGGAAGCGCGGGCTCCCTTCCGCTATCGCGATTGTCCGGTCATCCTTTGACCGAGCCGAGCATGATGCCTTTGACGAAATACTTTTGCACGAACGGGTAGACGAGCAGAATCGGTATCATGACGATCGTCAGCGTCGCGTACTTCAGCGTCTCCCGCGTCGCCTGCGCCCCTCCCGTCTCCGCCGCGTTGCCGCCGGAGGCGATCTCCTTCATCGCCGTCCCTTCGATAATTTCCCGCAGGAACAGCATGAGCGGCCATTTGTCGATGCTGCGGATGTACACGACGCCGTTGAAGAAGTTGTTCCAGTAGCCGACGGCGGCGAACAGGCACAGCGTCGCGATGATCGGCTTGGACAGCGGGACGACGATGCGGAACAGGATGTACGGATCGGAGGCGCCGTCGATGCGGGCCGCCTCCTCCAGCTCCTCGGGAATGCTCTCGAAATAATTTTTCATCAGGATGAGGCTGAACCCCGAGAACAGCGAAGGCAGCACCAGAGCGGCGTACGTATCGAGCAGCCCGAGCGACCGGATCAAGTAAAAGTTCGGGATGAGCCCGCCGCTGAACAGCATCGTGAACACGACGAGCAGCATGAGCGTCCGGCGCCCTTTCAGCGCCGGCTTGGACAGCGGGTACGCCGTAATGATGTACAGGAATATGCCGAGCGCCACGCCGACCGCCGTCACGACGATCGTATTCCGGTAGCTGGTCCACAAAATCCGGTGCGACATGATCTCCTTGTAGGCGCTCAGGTCCAGATCGCGCGGCCAGATCATCAGCGGGTTTTGCACGTAAGCGGCATACGAGCTGAACGAGACGGAGATGACGTTGACGAACGGATACAGCATGACGACGCAAACCAGCGAGACGAGCGCATAGTTGACGACGTCGAACGTTTCGATTTTGCGGCTTGTCATTCGCGCTTCACCTACCAAATTTGTTTGCCGAACAGGCGGGCGAGCCGGTTGGCCGATACGATCAGGACGAGGCCGACGACCGCCTTGAACAGCCCGACCGCCGCCGCGAACGACATCCGACCGTCGATCAGGCCGATCCGGTACGTGAACGTCTCGAACACGTCCGCCACCTCGTAAGTCATCGGGTTGTACAGTAGAAACACCTGCTCGAAGCCGTTGTCCAAAATGTTGCCGACCGACAGGATGAGCAGCACGACGATCGTCGGCGCGATGCCGGGCAGCGTAATGTGGCGGATTTGCCGGAACCGTCCGGCGCCGTCGATGCGGGCCGACTCGTACAGCGTCGGGTCGATGCTCGCCATCGCCGCCAAGTAGATGATCGTCCCCCAGCCGACGCCCTTCCACACCTCAGCGGAGACGAGAATCGTCCGAAAGTATTCCGGCTTGAGCAAAAACGCGACCGGCTCGTAGCCGAGCCCCTTGACGACCGCGTTGACCGGACCGGTCGACGGGGACAGGAAGTTGATGATCATCCCGGCCAGCACGACCCACGAGATGAAGTGCGGCAAGTACAAAACCGTCTGCGACACGCGCTTGAACAGCATGTGCCGGACTTCGTTCAGCATGAGGGCGAGCACGATCGGCGCCGGAAATCCCCACACGATCTGGTAGACGCTCAGGACGAGCGAATTGCGCAGCACGTTGTAAAAATCGCGCGATTCGAACAAGTACGCGAAATTGTCGAACCCGACCCACTCGCTGCCCGTTATGCCCCTGACGAGGCTGAAATCTTGAAACGCGATGACGATGCCGACCATCGGGATATATTTGAACACGAACAAGTACAAAAATCCCGGGACGAGAAACAAATACAGCCATTTGTGATGCGACAAATGCGTCGCGAGCGATTGCCGCCGGCTCGCCGTGCGGCCTTGAGGAAGCGCTTTCTCGATCGCCGACTCCATGCGGGTCCGTTCATCCTTTCTGCCTGAAATGGGAGTGCCGTAGGGGGCTTGCAACATTCATTGTACGTGCCGGCGAATCCGGAAAACATCGCGGATCCGTCGAAATGTTCGGGTATCCGACGAAATGAACGTTCGGAATCCGGCTATATGCGCGACAAAAAAACAAAAAAACCCGCCTTCTCCCGAAGGAGAAAGCGGGGGCCCCGCCGCGCTATTGCCATACGCCCAGCTCTTTCAGCTGCGCCTCCGCCGACCGCATGTAGTCGCCGTATCGGTACTCCGTCTCGAGCGTGCGGAGGAAATCACCGTAGCTGTCGAGCGGTCGTTTGCCGTAAATGAACTTGAACATTTCCTCCTGGATGAACCGTCCCGCGTCGGTCAGGCTGAACCCGGGAGGCGGGTCGATCAACGAATCGTACACGTCGATGCGCGGCTCGTTCATCGCGAACGTGAAGTAAGGCTCCTGCTTCGGAAACTTCGTGCGCAGATAGACCATTTCGTCCCGCCCGATCAGCTGGTACAAGTACGAGTATTTCGCTTCGGGCATTTTGTCGGTCGGCACGATCGTCCCGTTCGACCGTTTGTAATGCTTGCCCTCGATGCCGTACAGGACGAGACGGCTGCCCTCGTCGGACGACAAGTAGGCGAGAAGCCGAATGATTTTGTCCAGCTTCGCCGGCTGCTGGGCGAGCTTGGCCGACAGCACGAGAATGTTGCGCGCGCCCACGTCGTTGTAGGCCGTGCTCGCGCCTCCGGGGCCGCGCGGGGCGGGAACTTGCGCCCAGCGGGCGTTCGGATTGAGCGGTTGCCACTCGCGGACCTTGTTGTCGTTGACGAGATTCGGCCAGTTGTAATAAATGAGGCCCACTTGTCCTTGGAACGCCTTCGCTTCGTTCTGGATTTGCGTGTTGGACAAAAAATCGGGATCGACGACGCCGGCGTCGACCATCCGCTTCGCGAACGCGAGCGCCGTCAGCTGATCCGGGTCGTACAGCGAGTTGACGAGCTTGCCGTTCTTGATATAGAAATGGCCGGGATACGTCGTGCCGAATGCGCCGAAAATCGGGCCGAGCGCCGACGACGGGCTTCCGCTGAAGCCGAACGTATCCCGCTTGCCGTTGCCGTCCGGATCGCGCTCCGTCATCGCCTTCGCCGTCTCGAGCAGACCGTCCAGGTCGGCCGGCGGATCGAGCCCGAGCTTGTCGAGCCAATCTTCGCGGATCCAGTACGAATACTGGAACGACGTGTCGGCTCGCGGCAGCCCGTACCGCTTCCCGTCCACCGTCGTGAACATCGGGTCGTCGATGCCGGTAAAAGCGACGGCCGGCGCCAGCAAATCGGCGTACGGAGACAGATCGAGAATCGACCCTTGTCTCGCCAGCTTGACCATATCGCGCCGGTTCACGTAAAACAGATCGGGCAGACTGCCTTCCGCGAGCCGGACGTTCAATTGGTTGCGGCAGGCGTCCCCGAGACATTCCACAATGTTCAGGTCGATGTTCAGCTTGGCGTCGAGCGCCTTCTTGATGTCGTCGTCGTTCGGATCGGGCAGCTCGCTTCCCGACACGAGCACCTCGATATGCGGCGCGTCCCGCGCCGGCTCCGCGCCTTCGAACGTTTCGCCGCCGGGCTCGCACGCCGGCAGCAGGCCGAGCGCGGCCCACACGGCCGCCATCCATACCGCCGCAATCCGGCTTCGCTTCATGTCGAAGACGCCCCCTTTTGTCCGCTTTCTTCCGATTATAAACGGTTTCCCGCCGTCCAACCAGAAGTTGCGGCATGCGGAATCCGGCGAAAAGTTTGGGGATCCGGCTTTTTCGGCATCGCCCGCTGTCTTCGCGCCCGAATCCCTTTATAATGAAAAGGAGGACTTACTATTCGGGAAGGACAGAACCCGCCATGACATTCGCGCTTCCGGGCCGCAGGCCGCTTCGGGCGAAGCTGTCGGCCAAAATGTTCGCCATCTGCTTCGTGCTGGTCGAATCGATCATTCTGCTGCTCGGCTTCTCGTATTACCGGTACTCCTCCGCCACGCTGCTCGAGGCGCAAACCGAATACGCCAAACAGATGGTCCAGAAGTCGGACGAATATTTGCAGCTCAACCTGACGAACATCCGCAGCTTTTTCCTTTCGGTCGCGAACGACAACCGGCTCCGGAACGGGACGCGGCCGGAAATTCGCAGCTGGCTGAGCGAAAACCTGATCTACTTCATGCCGAACGCGAGCCACATCCATCTGCTCGTCGGCGACCGAGACATCGTAAGCACGGCGGCGAACAGCTGGGAGCTTCCGTCCAGCGACTACTTGATGCAGCGGCTGTCCTCCGTCATCCATCGCGGCGAGCTCGTCTGGATCGGCCCGTACTTCTCCCCCGCCTCGGGCTACACCGTATCCGTGGCGATGGATGTAAGCGCTCCCGGCGGCGCCCGTCATCTGCTGCTCGTCGACCTCGATTTGCCGAAGCTGTACCGGGCGCTTATTCCCGACACCGCTTCGCATATGCAGGGCTCGCTGCTGCTGCTCGGCGACGACAGCCGGCTCGTGTACGCCAGGCCGCCCTACGGCTCGTATTCGGTGTTCGACAAATCGTTCGCCTTGACCGGCATTCCCGAGTCGCTGTTTCACGCCAGATGGCTCCAATACGATTATCACGGGCCGCAGTCGCAGGAGCTGTTCCTGACGCGAAGCCGGACCAACTTCGTCGGCTGGCAGGTCGTCTGGGTGATGGACAAGAAGACGCTGCTCGGCCCGCTGCAGCGGCTCGTCAACTATACGTGGCTGCTCGTCGGCCTGTCGTTTCTGCTGTCGCTCGCCATCGCCTGGCTCATCTCCGTCCTGATCAGCCGGCCGATCCGCCGGATCGCCTCGACGATGAACGACGTCTCCAAGGGCAATTTGGACGCATCCATCCAAATGCCGAGGTCGGACGAGCTCGGCTTCCTCGCCGCGCAGTTCAACCGGATGGTCGCGCGCATCCGCCAGCTTGTCGAAGATTTGCGCTACACCGAGGAGCAGCGCAAAATCGCCGACTTCAAAGCGCTGCAGGCGCAAATCAAGCCGCATTTCCTGTTCAATACGCTGAACACGATCAGCGTCGTCGCCCGCCAAGGCGACTTGAACAAAGCGGACTCGCTCATCTCCGCCTTGACGGATCAGCTGCAATACAGTCTCGATGCGTCTCCGGCGCCGATCCCGTTCCGCGACGAGCTGCGGTCGATGGAAAGCTACATCGTCCTGATGGCCGCCCGCTACCCGGGATCGTTCGACTTCGAGTCGGACGTCGATCCGAACGTGCTCGACTATTGGTTTCCGAAGTTCGCCCTGCAGCCGCTCGTCGAGAACGCGATTTTCCACGGGCTCGTGCCGGCCGGCCGCCGGGGGACGCTGTTTATCGGCGCTTCGGATCACGGCGATTGCTGGGACATCATGATCGAGGACGGCGGCGTCGGCATGCCGGAGGCGAAGCTGGCCCGGCTGGTCGGCCAGCTCGAAGGGAACGAGCCTTCGGAGAGGATCGGCGTCACGAACGTGCATCGCCGGCTTCGGCTGCTGTTCGGCGACCGGTACCGGATCCGCATCGAAAGCTCGCCCGACGCGGGCACGCGGCTTCTGCTCACGCTGCCGATCGTCCGCGATCCCGGGCAGATCGCGATGCAGGGAAAATGGTGAAAGATCGTCCATGGAGGAGGTGCCGACACCGATGACGACGATGAAACGAATCGTCCTGATCGACGACGAGCCGCTTGCCCGGCAGCATATCCGCGAGCGGTTTCCGTGGAGCGATTGGGGCTTTGCGATCGCGGGCGAAGCGGCGAACGGGGAAGAAGCGCTCGAGCTGTGCCGCTCCGTCGATCCGGACATCGCCCTGATCGATATTACGATGCCCGTCATGGACGGACTGACGCTGCTCGGCCGGCTGAAGGAGGAGTTTCGCCGCATCCGGACGATCATGCTGACCGCGCATCGCGACTTCGGCTACGTGCAGAGTGCCATGCAGCTCGGAGCGGTCGGCTACATCCTGAAGTCGCCCGTCGATCTCGTGCAGACGAAGGCGGCGCTGGACCGCGCGTGCGAGGAGCTCGAGCGCGACAGCCGCTATACGGAGAAGGTGCGGTCGCATCAGCAGCTGATCCGCAACTACAATTATTCGCTGCGCGAGCAGTTTTTCGAGAACGTGCTGACCGGCAGCTTGTCGGCCGATCGCGAAATCGTCGAGCGCGGAGCGCTGCTCGATATTAAGCTGAAGGCGCCGTGGCTCGTCATGGCCGTCTGCCGGGTCGACGCGATCGAATCGTTCGGCGCGAAGTACAACGAAATCGACCGGCCGCTGGCCGAGTTCAGCTTGCTCGAAATCGTCCGGGAGACGCTGCAGGACGGAGGCGGCGGGTTCGAGCTGTTCCCGCTCTCCTTCGGCCAATTCGTCATCGTGATGACGCATGGCGCCGGCGATTTGGACGAAAGCGAGGTGCGGCAGCGCGTGACGGCGATGGCCGACGCGCTAGAACGTCCGCTCGAGCGGTATTTGGGCGTCCGGCTATGGATCGGCGTCAGTCCTCCGTTCCGGACGCCGGCATCGATGCGGTCCGTATACGCCCAGACGGAGCAGCGGCTGTCGTATTCGTTTTACCGCGACAAGCCGGGTCCGCTGTTCTGGGATCGGGTCGCCCCGTACCGCGACGTGCCCGAGCAGGAGCTGAACCAGCTGATCGACGATTTGAAGCGGACGCTCGCCTCCGGCGATGCCGGAGAATTGGACGAATGGGCGGCGCGGATGAAGCTGACGTTCCGGCTGCATACGCCGGAGCCGTACAAGGCGAAGCGGTGGCTCGATTCGCTGAAGTCGCTGTTTCCCGATTCGGACGACGCGCTGCCCGCCTCCCCGTGGCCGAACGTGCACGCCTGCCATACGCTGCACGAAGCGGCCCTCTCCGTCGCGGGCTGGATGAAGGAGCGGAAGCGGCGGATGGAGCAGGCACGGCGGGTGCGCCCGGAAATTCGCCTCGCGATCCAGTACATCCGGGCGCATCTCCAGGACGAGCTGACGCTCGAGGCGATCGCCGACCATATCCAGCTGAGCGCCTCGTACATGGGCCATCTGTTCAAAAAAGAAATCGGCACGTCCGTCATGGACTATATTCTCGAGCAGCGGATCGAGCGGGCCAAGTCGTATTTGGTCAGCGGGCGGTACCGCAACTACGAGCTTGCCGAGAAAGCGGGGTTCCGGAACTATTCGCACTTCTGCACGATGTTCAAAAAGTATGCCGGCATGACGCCGAACGAGTTCAAAAACAAGCACAAGCCGCTCGTAACGCCCTAAGGCGGGCGATTGGCCTTGCGCGAACCGGTCGTTGTATAATGGGGGCAGGACTACGATACGTATTGACGAGCGGGGAGGATCATTCCATGTTGAACATCGGCGCGGAGGCACCGTCCTTCGAGGCGGACTCGACGCAGGGCAAAATCCGGCTGAGCGATTGGATCGGGCAGCGGCCGGTCGTGCTCATTTTCTATCCGAAGGACGAAACGCCGGGCTGCACGGCGCAGCTGTGCGCCGTCCGCGACAGCAAGGCGAAGTACGACGCGCTCGGCGCCGTCGTGATCGGCGTCAACCCCGGCGGCCTCGACGACCATCGGGCGTTCGCCCGTCATCACGGGCTCGACTTCCCGATCGTCTCCGACAAGGACGAGACCATCCGCAAGCGGTACGACGTCGGCAAAATACTCGGCTTGTTTCTCCAGCAGCGGGTCGTCTACGTCATCGGCAAGGACGGGCGCATCGCCTACGCGTACAAAGGCAATCCGCCGACGGAAGTGCTGCTCGAGGTGCTGCTGAAGTCGTAGAGCGGCGCCGGCGCGACAAAGAACCCCGAATTCTCGCTGGCGAGAGTCCGGGGTTCTTGCTTCCGACTGCGTCTCGATTGCGTTCCTCCCGGCCGGCTTGCCGCCGAACCGGGGCGACGGACGGCTCAGGCGCCGTACATCCGGCTCGTCTCCTGCCATACCTCGCCCGGCGCCAGCGTAACGATGCCCGCCTCCTCGGCGGAGAACGGCGCCGCCGGCGCGTTGACCATATTCGTCTGCGGCTCCGGGCAGAAAAACCCGCCTTGCGCGCCGCCGTTATAAATCATCCAAAACTTGAAGGCATTGCCGGCTTCGTACACGAGCTTCGCGTTCGCGCGCGTATCCGTCAGCTCCATGACGTTGCGGCCGCCCTGCGGCACCGCCGTGTAATGGTTGTCGAGCGGCTCGAAAAACGGCGACGTCCCGTCTCCCTGCATGAGCGTCTCGTGCTCGGACAGCGGCGCGTACCGGCCGGTCGGCAGCATCCGGTCGTTCAGCTCGATGCGCCGCCCGATCGTCATCTTGAACCGGCAGTCGGACGGGCTGCTGCCCGGGGCGAACGGCGCGTTGACCGTCGTATGGAAGCCGAGCGTGCACGGCATCGGCTCGTCGCCGTCGTTGCGGACTCCCGTCTCCTGCTTCAATCCGTCGGGACCGAGCGAGTAGCGGATTTTGATCGTGAACCGGTGAGGGAACGACGCATAGGCCGGATGCGATTCGGTTACGCGCTGCGCCACGACGACGTAGCTGCATACGTCGTCAGCGCCGTAATCGTCGACCTGCCAAGGCATGTCGTAAAAAAATCCGTGCAGATGGTTGCCGGTTTTCGCCTCGTTGACCGGCAGTTGGTAAGTGCGGCCGTTCCATGGAAAGCGGCCGTCCTCGTACCGGTTCGGCGGGAACAGCACCGGAATGCCGTGAACCATCGGCCGGCGCTTGAACGCGTCCATCTCGTCCGCTTCCGGCTCGCGCAAGTAGCGGTATCCTTTCTCCGTATCGCGAAATGCGACCAAATTGCCTCCGACGTCCGGAAGCAGAGCCGCTTCATACGCCCCGTAGCGGAGCCAGATCGCCTTTTCCCCGTGAAAAGTCCCTTCGTATGCGTTCGACATTGTCCGTCTCTCCTCCCGAAATCCCGCTTGCCGCGGGCGACTCCATCCGCCTGCTTTGTCTTCTTTCTAGTCATTATAATGCAAACCGCCGCGGCATGCCATATTAAACGAAGCGTTCGGCGGCGGGGGCTGCCCGAGACGGCCGCCGATTATGCGGATAAGCCGCCCCGCGTCACTCGGCGCGAATCGCAAGAGAGGGGAACCTTCCGGTTCCCCTCTCCTCCTTCGTCCGCGGCGATCCGGAGCGTCACTGCGACAAGCGCAGCGCCAGCTCGTACAGCTCGCGGTCGAACGATTTCTTCGTATGAACGACCGTATCGATATCGGTCGTGACGAGCTGCCCCTTGATGACGCCGCACGCCTTGCCCGAGTCGCCCTCGAGCAGCTGGCGGACGGCGAAATCGCCGAGACGGCTCGCCAGAATGCGATCGTTGTGCGTCGGCGTGCCGCCGCGCTGAATATGGCCGAGCACGGTGACGCGCGCGTCGATGCCGTTCAATTCCTTGATCCGGTCGGCGACGCTTTGGGCGCTGCCCGCTCCTTCGGCGACGACGATGATGCTGTGGCGCTTGCCGACCTGGAAGTTGCCCTCCATCCGCTTCGCCACTTCCTCGAGGTCGAACGGCACTTCCGGCACGAGAATCGTCTCGGCGCCGCTCGCGAGTCCCGCATACAGCGCGATGTCGCCGCAGTGGCGGCCCATCACCTCGACGACCGAGGAACGCTCGTGCGAGCTCATCGTATCGCGCAGCTTGTTGATCGCGTCGACGACGATGCTGACCGCCGTATCGAAGCCGATCGTATAGTCGGTGAACGGAATGTCGTTATCGATCGTCCCCGGCAGCCCCATCGTGCGGATGCCGAGCTTGCTCAGCTTGTTGGCGCCTTGGTAGGAGCCGTCGCCGCCGATGACGACGAGGCCGTCGATGCCGTGCTTGCGCAAATTGTCGGCGCCGAGCTGCTGCCCTTCCGGCGTCATGAACTCTTTGCACCGGGCCGTCTGCAAAATCGTGCCGCCGCGCTGAATGATGTCGCCTACGCTGCGCAGGTCCATCGGCCGGATGTCGTCGTTGATCAAGCCGGCGTATCCCCGCTGGACGCCGAACACTTCAAGCCCGTAATAAATCGCGCTTCGCACGACCGCGCGGACAGCCGCGTTCATCCCCTGCGAGTCTCCGCCACTCGTCAGAACGGCTATCTTCTTCACTGTCATCCTCGTAAATCCCCTTTCGTTCTCGTTGCATGGTATGGTTGGCGGTACGCCGCCGCGCGAGGCGGACAGCGGCCGTTCGGACGCGCGTTACCCGGACGTCTTGCGGATCCAGACGCTGTTCGCCCAGAAAAACACGCGCATGAGCGGACTTCCCTTCATCAGCTGTCTCGAAATGCGCCGCACCTGCTCCTGCTCCCTCACCTTCGGGTCGGACAAGTAGAGCGCGAGCAGTCCTTCGATAATCATGCGGTGAAACTGCGGATGGTCGAGCCGGACGACGTCCCGGCGGGCCCGTTCCGCGATGACCGCGATTTGGTTCGCCGTCGTCTCGCCGTCTTCGTAATAAAAGCAAAAGTTCAAATCCCCGCCCGCGCGGTCCTCGTCCTGGTCGATCAAATAGTCGAGCAAAATGTGCAGCCCGCAGACATGCGGAAAATACGCGTCCCGGATCGCCTCGACCCGGCCGGCATCGAGCGATTCGTCCGCCGCGGCCAAAAACAAATAAAAGACGCCGAGCGTAGAGCCCGTCGCGGCGGCAAACTCGTTCCAGCGCAAATGCGAAAACCTCGGGCGGTGCGTCTCCCACCAGCTCATCAGCTCGCCCTCGCGCAGGTCGTGCCGGATATGCTTGTACACCTGCAAATCGCCGTACAGCCCGACAAGCTCCTTCACGGACTCGCGCACGAGGCCGTAGGAAGGAAGCCGGGCGATGCACGATCGGCACGTGCGCACGAGCTCGTGCAAATAGCCGCCGTCCTCCCGCTCCGTTCGAAGCGCGTAATAGTCGGCGAGCGGCGCATCCGGGTCCACCGCGTCGAGCATCGAACGGTGGAGCAGCCGGAAATCTTCCGGATCGAGCGACGTGCTCCGGTCGCACAAGTTATCCAAATAATCGCTGATCGTCTGAAAGGCGACGATCAGCGGAACGAGCACGTCGCGCATCGGCAAATTGGCGGCGGCGTACACGGCGCCGCCCTTGCAATGGAATTCTTTATGGGTCATGCTGTCGATAGCCTGCTTGCGCAGCTCCGGATCGGGCATCCGCTCGGCCGTTTCCCGCCATCGCTTCAACTCGTCCCTCACGAGGGGAAAGACGTACCGATAAATGCGGTGCATGAGCGTAACCGGATTTCGGGGAACCGACAGGGGTCTTCGCAACGTCGTTTTCACTTGCCGCTTTCCTCCACAGCGTATCTTGAAGTTCCCGGCGCAAGCCCGGACCTGCGGAACGCGGCTTGCCACCTATTCCCCCATTATAGTACAAACGAATCGAACTTCCTAATAATGCCCTTTGACCGACACGTCCTGATCGGCGCGGAACCACAGGTGGAGGTCCGTGATGCAGCTGGCCAATTCGGCGATTTCGGTATTGAGGCGGCACGACGCGGGGAAATCGTCTTCCCCGTTCAGCCGGTTCTGCTTGTCGACGATCGAGCGCTCGAGCTGCATGATCCGGTCGGGAATACGTCCCCGTATCCGTTCCCAGTCGTGCAGCAGCCTGCTTTGCTCCGCTTCCGTAAGCGCGTCCCACTCCACGTGCAGCACCGGAAGCTCGATGCCGAGACGCTCGTCGTATGTGAACTCGTATTTCATGATGCGGCCTCCCGACGCGGCTCTTGACCTCTAATTTACCACGGTCCCCGCTTTTCCGCCAAGGGATATGTCAGGTTCGTGAAAAAAAAGACCGCGTGTCAACATTTTCTGCTAGGCGATCCGGCCGAACCGTTTTATAATGAAAACGAGCCATTCCCGTTTACAAAATCGTTACGTTTCGTACATACGCGCTTGAGTGAGCAAGCGCCATCCGCGACCAGTCTGGAGAGAACGCGTCATGACGAATACCGGCAACGAACGACGGCTGACCATGGGGCAGCTTTTTGCTTTTTTTATCCCGCTCGGCCTGTCCGCGAGCCTCGTGACGATATCGCACGTCATTATCAACAGCACGCTCGCACGCTCCGCCGACCCCGAAATCATCATAGCCAGCTATGCGATCGGCCTCAGCATGCTGGGCATTATCGAACGACCCGCCATCTTGCTTCGCCAGACGTGTTCCGCGCTCGTACGCGACCGGACCTCGTTCAAGGCGATGACAACCGTGGCGGTTTGTCTATTGATCGGCATGTTCGGCGCGGGACTGCTCATTTCGTATACCCCTGTCGGGAGGCTGCTGTTTCTTAGGCTGTTCGGCGTCGACGAATCGATGCTGCTCGCGATCATTCACGTTTACCGGATTTTGATGTTCGTCAGCATATTTTCCGGCATCCGCTGCTTGTATCACGGCATCATCATCAGCAACATGCGCACGAAATGGCTGACGATCGGCATGGCCGTCCGGCTGGCGGCGATGTATGCGGTGTCGATGGCGTACATTCATCTGTTCGGGGTCGAGAGCGGCCAGGTCGGGGCGGTCATTTTCCTCGTCGGCATGGTGATCGAAGCCGCGCTCAGCTATTGGGAGGGCTCCAAGCTCGCCAAGACGCTTCCGTTGAAAAAAGCAGGCCACGACGTCGAGAAGCCGGGGCAAATTTTCAAATTTTACCGGCCGCTGCTCTACTCGTCGTTCATCGCCGTCATGATCGGCCCGTCGATCAACGCGATGCTCGGGAAAACGGCCGACATCGAGCTGTCCATCGCCTCGTTCGCGATCGCGGCCAGCTTGGCCCAGCTCGTGCAGAGCTTTTTTTCGTACATGCACCAAATCGTCCTCAATTTTTACCGCAAGGACGCCGCGCTCGCCGTCCGGTTCGTCACGCTGTGCGCGTTCGTGCCGACGATTCTGATCGGCCTGCTCGCCTATACGCCCGCCGGACCGTGGTTCATGGAGCACGTCATGGGGGTGAACGAGCGGCTCATGACGGCGAGCCTGCATACGCTTCGGGTGTTCATGCTCATGACGCTGCTCTTCCCGTGGCTCGACTTCTGCAACGGGCTGATCATGCTGCGCGGCCAGACGAAGGTGACGCTGCTGTCGCAGACGGCGAACGTCACGGCGACGGTCGCCACCCTCGTCCTGTGCGTCTGGAGCACCCCCGGCTGGAACGGCATGATCGGCGCGCTCGCGCAATCGATCGGCATCGCCGCCGAGCTGGCGGTCGTCGCGTTCGCCATCCGCTCGGCATCGGCGGCGGCGGTCGGACGCGGGACGGGGGCTGCGCTGTAAGCCGATTTCGCAGGAAAAGGAAGGGAATCGCATGACAATCGACAGGTCGCAACGGGAATCGGTCCGGCCGTCGGCCGCTTCGGGGGGCCGAGCCGCGTCCGCGCCGAACGACCACCGGGAGCCGCCGGCCGAAGCGCTTCCGACCGTTCGGGACGAATGGACGATGCGGTCGTTCTCGTTCGTGTTTTATATGACGATGGCGCTCGTCGTCTCGTTTTTTCCGCTATATTTCAGCGCCAAAGGGTACTCGAAGCTGCAAATCGGCGCCATCTATTCCATCGGGCCGTTCATCGGCATCGCCGCCAATCTGTTCTGGGGGTACGCGAGCGACAAGCTGCAGACGATCCGCAAAGTGCTGATCGTCATGCTGCTCGGGCAGCTGACGACGACGATCGTGCTGACGCAAATCGACGCGATCGCCTGGCTGTACGTCGCGATGGTCGCGTTCAACTTTTTCCATACGCCGATCAACGGCTTGAACGACAGCCTGACGCTGCTGCTGATCCGGCGGACCGGCAAAAGCTACGCCAGCTTCCGCGTCTGGGGCTCGCTCGGCTTCGCCTTCTCGTCCCTCGTCTTCGGCTTCGTCCTGCAAGCCGTCGGCGCGGAGAACACGATTTTGTTCACGATCGGCACCGTCTCGCTTTCGCTCTCGCTCGCCTTCTTCCTGAAGGACCGGGCGGGAAGCGGCGCCGGACCGGTCCGCTTCTCCGGCTTCTTCGACATCGTCCGCCAGCCGCGGCTTCTGCTGTTTCTCGCGCTCATCTTCACGATGTCGTTCGCGCACCGGGCGAACGACGGCTTCCTCGCGCTTACGCTGAAGGAGATGGGCGCGAGCGACACCGTCATCGGCTGGGCTTGGACGGCGTCGTCGCTCAGCGAGATTCCGATGTTTTTTTGGCTCAGCCGCAACGGGCACAAGTTCAAGGAGCTTCCGCTGCTGACGATCGCCTCGTTCTTTTACGCGATCCGGTTTTTCCTCGTCAGCGTCGTGACCGATCCGATCTGGATCATCCCGCTGCAGACGATGCACAGCGTCACGTTCGGCATATTCCTCGTCACCGCGCTCCGGTACATCCAGCAGCTTATCCCGGACCGGTTCCGGGCGACCGGGCAGGCGATCTACAACATCGTCTGGTCGTGCCTCGCCGGACTGGCTAGCGGCATCGTCGGCGGATGGGTGTTCGACGGCTGGGGAGCGCCGGCCATGTATCGGGTTGCGGCGGTATCGGCGCTGCTCGCCTGCGCGGGATTTTTGCTGACGTCGCTGCTGCTGCGCAGCCGGGAGGGGTGAGTGAATGAAGAAGGACGCCGCCGTCGCCAAAAAACCGGTCACGCTCATCGCCGTCGTGACGGCGTTATGCTTGCTCGGCGATTCGATGCTGTATGTCGTGCTGCCGATTTTTTGGCGGGAGGCCGGACTGACCGCGTTATGGCAAGTCGGCGTGCTGCTGTCGGTCAACCGGTTCGTCCGGCTGCCGCTCAACCCGCTGATCGGCTGGCTGTACAACCGGATGCCGCTGCGCGCCGGCCTGATCGCCGCCGTCTTCCTCGGCGCGCTGACGACGGCCGGCTACGGCTTGTGCCGGGGATTTGCGGCGTGGCTCGTGCTTCGCGCCGTCTGGGGCGTCGCCTGGTCGCTTTTGCGGATGGGCGGCTATTTGACGGTTATCGCGTACTCCGACGATTCGAATCGCGGGCATTGGATGGGCGCCTTCAACGGCATTTATCGCATCGGCAGCTTGGCCGGCATGCTGCTCGGCGGACTGCTCGTCCCCGTCCTCGGTTTGCCGCCGGTCGCGATCGCGTTCGGCGCCGTCGCGCTGGCGAGCTTGCCCGCGATCGCCGTCTTCATGCCGAAGGGCGACGCCGAACGCCGGCCGGCCGCGTCTGCGGCGAGCTTGGCGGCGCTGCGCGAAAACGCGTGGCACCGGTCGTCGGCCGTGCGGAAGGCGGTCGCGACGGGGCTTGCGATCGCCATGCTGCAGTCGGTCCCGACCGCGACGCTCAGCCTCGTCATCGAGGCGAATTACGCCGGCGGGCTCGTCCTGCTCGGCTACGCGCTCGGCGGCACGGCGCTCGCAGGCGTCCTGCAGGCGGTGCGCTGGACGTGCGAGCCGCTGCTCGCCGCCCGGTTCGGCCGGCTGTCCGACGGGCCGCGGGGGCGGCTACCGCTGTTCGCCGGCTCGCTCGTCGCAGCCGCCGTCGGCTTCGCGCTGATGCCGTGGCCGCTCCCGCCCGCCGCCTGGCTCGCCGCGGTGCTCGTCGTCATGGTGTCCGGCACCGCCGTCACGACGCTTATGGACGCGGTCGCCTCCGACGCCGCCCGCACGTCGTCCGTCGTCGCCGTCATGACCGCCTATTCGGTCGCGACCGACCTCGGCTCGGCGATCGGCCCCGCCGTCTCGTACGCGCTGGCCGGCTGGACCGGCGGCCTCGTATCGGCGTACGCCGGCTGCGCCGTCCTGTTCGCGGCGATCGCCGTCTGGTATCGTCCGCGACGCCGGGCGGGCGGCGATATCGATGCGCCGGGCGCCGCGGTGTAGCCGAGCCGGCCGCGTCAGGCGCATCGCGACTTGCCAAACCGTTTAAAGCCCGGCCCTTCGGCCGGGCTTTTTCCGTTTATCCGAAGACGTCACGCCGTTTGCGGCGATATCGGGGACTCCGAGCCGCAGGAAACTCCTTCCACCCGGCACGTTCTTATGCTAATATAGAAGAGAACGTATGTTCCCAATTTATCCGATAAGAGGTGCCGCCATGGAATACGGATCCGTCATCGACTTTTTGATCGAAGCCAAGAAAGCGACCTATGCGGGCAACGGGCCGCAGTCCGCTTCTTCCCGGCCGTCGTCCCGCGATTTGGAGTACGCGAAAGGAACGCTCCGCTACATCGACACGTACTTGGGCTCCGAGAAGTTCGCCGGGGAAGAAGCGCTGTGGGAGGACGGCAAGCCGTTCTGGGCGATGAACTACGTCGGGCGCGTCATCGCCGAAGGGTTCAGCGGCGACTTCCTGAAGGATGCGCTGAGCCGCGCCGCGCCCGACATGCCGTATCGCGGTCCCGGGCATTTTGCGGACGGCCCGTTTCGGTACCGGTGCGAGGTCGACGGAACGTTCGACTGGTTCAGCGGCCGCGAATTCATTTTCTTGGGCGAGACGAAAGTGTACGAATGCCTGTTTCACGGCGGCCTCATCCGATAACGCGAAAAGTCCCCTTCGGCGCATGGCGAGTGCCTCGGGGGACTTCTTCGTTCCCGGAATCGGTCGAACGTGACGGCTCCGGAAGCCGTCCGAGCCGCATTCGTCCGGACGATTCAAGGCTTATGCTGCTGCTGTTGCTGCACGGACGCTTCGATCCGCTGCATGAATTCCTCCGCCGCGCTGTAGCCCTGCAGCTTCAAATACCAGTTGTTCGCCGCCGCCTCGACGAGGCCCGCCACGTCGCGCCCCGGCTGGAGCGAAATTTGGATGTGCGGAATGTTGACGTCCATGTACGACGAAAATTTCGGCTCGACGTCCAGCTCGTTGTACAGCTCGTTCTCCTTCCACTGCGTCAGCTCGATGTCGAGCACGATGCGCGTCTCCTCCTGGAAGGCGCCTCGGCCGTAAATGCGCGCCACGTTGATGAGCCCGACGCTGCGCAGGGCGAGAAATTCTTTCGTCTTGCCGTCGTGCGTCCCGATGATCGTCTCGGGGTTGATCTTCTTCAGCACGACCGCGTCGTCCGCCACGAGCCGGTGGCCGCGCCGGATGAGCGTCAGCGCCGTCTCGCTCTTGCCCACGCCCGATTTGCCGCGCAGCAGGATGCCGATGCCCGCCACATTGACGCAGACGCCGTGCACCTGGATTTCCGGGGCGAGCATTTTCGTCAAGTACGAGTCCGCCAGCCCGATCCATTTGCTCGTCGAATCGGGGGTCCGGAGAAGCGGAATGCGCTCCCGCTCGCAGTGCGCGATCAAGTACCGCAGCCCTTCGATTTCCTGGTTCCACGTGACGACGAAGCAGGGCGGATGGTATTGGACGACGTGGCCGATCCGCGAATCCCGCTCCTCCTCGGATTGCTTGTGCAGGTACGTAATTTCTTTGCGGCCGAGCACTTGAACCCGCTGCTGCGGGAAAAAATCGAAATAGCCGACGAATTCGAGCCCCGGACGATGAACGCGCGATTTGGCGATCGGGCGGTGCAGCTCGGAATGGCCGGCCAATATTTCCAAATGGAACCGATTGACCAAGTCTTGAACGGTTATGAATTTCATGATGACGTTCGCACCTCGTTTCGAAAAAATAAACGTACTCCCATTATGGAGGGCGGCGCCCCGTTATGCAAGCGGTTTCCGTTGTCGCGGGCTTCGCCGTCTATGTATACGGCCGACCGGCATGACCGGTTTCGGAAGGATCGTTTGGCGCCGCCCCCTTCCCGTCAAAATCCGGAAGGAAAACGGTCGGGAATGCGCGAATGATAAGCGTACGATATCGAATACGATCGGAACGGGAGGGTACGGATATGAAATGGGCCGCCATCGCTTTGGATTTGGACGGCACGCTGCTCGATTCGGGCAAGCGAGTGTCGGAACGCAGCTTGAACGCTTTGCTCGCCTGCCGCGAGCGCGGCGTCCGCCTGATCGTCGCGACGGCGCGTCCGCCGCGAACCGTCGCGCGCTTTTTGCCCGAGACGCTGCTGCGCGAGTGCTCGTTCGCGTATTACAACGGCGCGCTCGCCGTATGCCGGGACGAGCCGGCGATTTCGTTCGCCGAACGCATTCCGGCGCCGCTGTCGGCCGAAGCGATCGACTTTTGCCTGCGGCGATGGCCGGATGCGCACCTGACGATGGAGGCGGACGACGAATGGTTCGCGCTCGGCGAAGCGGACTACGCGAGTGCGATGAACGTCGTCGACGGTCCGACGGTGATCCCGTTGGCGGAGATGAAGTCGCGGGACGCGACGAAGCTGCTGCTGTCCGGCTCGTTCGACGCCGCCGCGATTGCCGACCGGTTCCGGGGCCGGCTGAACGTCGTCGTAACGGACGGAGGCCGTCTCGTGCAGATCATGTCTCCGCGCGCTTCGAAGGAGGCGGCCGTCGCCAAGCTGTGCGCCAAGTACGGCTTCACGCTGGCGGACGTCGTCGCCTTCGGCGACGATTTCAACGACGCCGGGCTGCTCCGCGACTGCGGGCACGGCGTCGCGATGGGCAACGCCGAGGAGGAACTGAAGCGGCTCGCGGACGAGGTCGCCGAGCATCACGACCGCGACGGCGTGGCGCTCGTGCTGGAGCGGCTGCTGCGCGAAGACGGCGCGGGAACCGCGCTTGCTTGAGCCGCCATTGAACGGGCCGGACGGTCGGCACGGGACTGGCTACCTCGACGCCGTCGTCGCCGGCACGGATCCGAACGGCGCCCGCCGTTGACATGTCTGCGTACGTTGCGCTATACTAATTCAAAATTGAACAGTTCGATCATGCCGATGAAGAGCTTCCAACTCGGAGGCGTATGCGACCGGGATTTCCGCCTCGATCCGAAGCGGCCTCGTCCTCTAAGTATGCCGGGAACCGCCCCGTTACCGCGGAACCAAGCGGGCCGGGCGACCGGTCAAATTGGGTGGCACCGCGGGTGTAAAGCGCTCCTCGTCCCAAACGACGGGAGCGCTTTTTGCATTTTTGCGGAAAGGACGTGGATCGAACATGCTGGACATCCGATGGATCCGGGACAACCGGGAGCGATTGGAGGAGACGGTAGCCCATAGGGGGCTGGACGTCGCTGTCGCGGAATTGCTGGACGTCGACGACGAGCGGAGGGAAGCGCTGGCTTCGGTGGAACGGCTGCGCGGGGAGCGCAACCGGCTGTCGGAGCGGATTCCGCTTCTGCTGCGCGAAGGGCGCCGGGACGAGGCGGAGCGGACGAAGGTGGAGGCGAAGCGGGTCGGCGCCGAGCTGGCGGAGGCGGAGCCGAAGCTTGCGGCGCTTACGGCGCGATTCCGCGAGCTGATGCTGCTCGTGCCGAACGACGTATCGCCGGATACGCCGATCGGCGCGACGGATGCGGACAACGTCGAGCTGAAGCGGGTCGGCGAGCCGACGTCTTTCGCCTTCGAGCCGAAGGACCATGTCGAGCTCGGGGAAGCGCTCGGGCTGATCGATATCGCCCGAGGCGTCAAGACGGCCGGCAGCCGCAGCTACTATTTGCGCAACGAAGGGCTGCATCTGCACCGGGCCGTTCAGCAGCTGGCCGTCGATCTGCTGGCGAAGAAAGGGTTCGACGTCATGGACGTGCCGCTGCTCGTGCGGGAGGAGGCGCTGACGGCGGCCGCCTTTTTCCCCGGCGGGCGGGATCAGACGTACGAGCTTCCGGCGGACGGCAAATGGCTCGTCGGCACGTCGGAGGCGTCGCTCGTCTCGTATTACGCGGACGAAATCGTCGACGTGACGGAGCCGATCCGGCTCGCTGCGGTATCGAGCTGCTTCCGCCGCGAAATCGGCTCGGCCGGACGCGACGTGCGCGGGCTGTACCGCGTCCATCAATTCGCGAAGGTGGAGCAGGTCGTGCTGTGCCGGGGCGACGCGGACGAATCGGAGCGGATGCTGCAGGACATTACGCGCAACGCCGAGGAGCTGCTCGGCCTGCTCGAGCTGCCTTATCGGGTCGTCGCCGTTTGTACCGGCGACATGGGCACGAAAACGTACAAGCAATACGACATCGAGACGTGGATGCCGAGCCGCGGCGCTTACGGCGAGACGCACTCGTCGTCGAACCTGCACGACTTCCAAGCCCGCCGGGCGAACATCCGCTATCGGGACGGGGACGGCAAGCTGCGCTTCTGCCACACGCTGAACAATACGGCCGTCGCCTCGCCGCGCATCCTCATTCCGCTGCTCGAAGTCCATCAGCGGGAGGACGGCTCGATCCGCATCCCGCCCGCCCTGCGGCCGTATATGGGCGGGAAGGCGTCGATCGGCCCGTCCGACGGGACGGTCGGCGATTGACGGTTGACCGCCGGCGTCCGATGCGCGGATCGTAGAAGAGGCGTCGAAAGACAAAAAAGGCCGGGAGCGTCCGCTCCCCGGCCTTTTTTTCAGCGACGCAAGGGGCTGCCGCCCCGCCTTCAATCCGCCGTCAGTCGGGGACGCTCCACGTCGCCCGCGTGAACGCCAGCCGCATGCCGGCCTTCTCCATGTTCCGATGGCTTGGCGAGCCGAACGCCGCCTGCGCCGTAGCAAGCCGGCAGCCGTGCTCCGCCGCCGTGCGCAGCCGGAGCCGGATGAGCCCGGATTGCAGGCCGCGCCCGCGGTATTCCGGCAGCGTCGCGGCGAACGTCAGCGAGGCGATGCCGTCGTGCATCCGCATGACGCCGGCCGCTGCGGGCATTCCGTCGGTCAAGCCGAAGTACAGCTTCCAGCCGGGACGGCCGTGCAGCACTTCGTTGTTGCGGGCGATGGGGACCGCACCTTCGACGGGCATGCCGAAGCCGAGACAATGGATGCGGCCGTACGCCGCGAACTCGTCCCGGCCGATTTCGCGAAAGCCGATCCCGGCCGAAGTCGGCGTCTCCTTCCAGCGGCCGGCGGCGACCTCCAAGTCCGCGACCATCGTCGCGTGAAAGCCGGTCTGCATGAAGCCGTGCGCGGCCAGCGCCTTGGCCAGCGCCGCGTTCAGCTTGCCCGGCACGAGGTGCACCTCGAACTTGCGTCCGCGCTCCCGGTAAAACCGCGCGATGTCGTCGATCCGATCGGCGTCCTGCGGCCCCAGTCCCTTCACGAAATTGAACCCCGGCCACGGCATCGTCCGGCTGTATACGGCGGTCCCCCCGCCGAACGCGGCGATTTCGACGCCTTCCGGGTTGCCTTCCCGATCCCGGATCGCCATCATCCGGTCCACGAGCGCCTCGATTTCCGCCTCCTCGAGTCTGGCGGCCGTTTCCAAGCTCATGGGCGTCACGTCCTCTCCTCCTCCCCTACTCCGGACTGCTACCATACGCGGCGGCGAACGATTCCGCCAGCTCCGCCACGCGCTCCTTATGGGCGATGAGCGTATCGAGCTCCTCCGGCTCCATGCCGATCATCGTCGCGCCCGAAAACAACGCGAGGAAATGAACGTACCGGATCGGCCGCGGCAGCCCGACCGCCTTCGAAAACGACGCGATTTCGTACGCGAGCCGCTCCGGCGTCACCCGGATGTCCATGCCGGCGAAAACCGGGTCGACCGGTTCCGCTTCGCCCGCATCTTCATCCGCATCCGGCTCGGGCGTGTCGGCCGCCGCGAAGTAAGCGGCCGCCCGCCCCTCGATCCGATCGATATAGCGCTCCGACCGAACGCTGTCTTCCCAGTCGCGGTACTGCTCCGGCTCGTCGAAGCCGACGCCGAAGGTGCGCTCCTCGCCGTTCCACGCGGCGTACAGCTCCGACGCCAGCACCGCCTCCATCGTCCGTTCCGGCGACGCTCCTTCTCTCAGCATGCCTTTCGCGTATTCGATCAGCTGCTGGGCAAGCTCCCAGTCCGCCTGAAACTTCGCCTCGTCCTCTTCGGACGGCTCGCCGGCGACGTCGTCAGCCGCGATCCATTTGGCGTACAGCAGCCGGTCTTCGCCATCGATCAGCCTTCGCTCGTAGACGGTATAGCCCGCACTCTCGAACAGCTTCCGGCCTCTCGTCCGGCTTTCCGGCAGCTCCAGATGGACCATGAGGCAGCCGAGCGACGCCGCCCGCTCTTCGAGCTTGTCCAGCATCGCCCGACCGAGCCCCCTGCCCTCCCTATCCGGGGAGACGCAAAGCATCTCGATCTCGGCGGTATTCCCGGGCGTCCGGACGAAAGCGCCGACGGCGACGACCGCTCCGTCCTCTTCCCCGACCCAGCATTCGCCGCCTTCGGCGGAAGCGTCGACGTTCGCGACGGCCGGTCGTTCGTCCCGCGAACCGCCCCCCTCGCGGACGCCCGTTTCGCGCAGCGCCTTCTCCTCCAGTTGTCTCGTTTGCTCGTAATCTTCCTGCCGGTAAAGACGAAGTTCCATGCCTGTTCCTCCAAACGGACGCAGCCGAAGTTCGGACCGCCGCCGTCGGGTTTGGGCCGTCCGGCGGATCGATCCGCGAGTGTAAGTACGTTCCGGCGTTGTCGCCGCCGGGACGATGGTTCCATTCTCTCATTGTATACGATTCGGCCCGCCGACAAAACAACGCCCCCGGGCGGGGGCGTCGTTGCCGTTCTCTTCGTTACCCGGCGGCCGCAACCTCTTCGAGAAGCTCCCAGCCGCTCGCGGTCGGGCGAAACGCGAAGACGCGCAGCGTGCCGTCCGGCTTCTCGACGGCGACATGCAGCCTTCCGGGCACCGGGATGATATGATGAATCTCTCCCCCCGGTTCGAGAAGCTCCGTCTGCGGCGAGAGAACCGGGATGAGCGCTTCCTCGAGCCACATCCGTTCCTTGTACCATTGCGGGCATGGCGTCGGAGACGGATAGCCGCAAGTTGCCGCCCCGAGGGCGCCCGCCAAGCCGGCGGAATCGCCGGGCAGCCGGTGTCCCGCCCCGACCGCCGCGACGAAGCGCAGGTAGAGCTCGACGGTCCGAACGATCTCGTCATAGTCCAGCGACCCGTTCGCATACCGGATTTCGACCGTTCCGATGTCGAACCACGGTCTCGCGTTAATCCCGCACCGGTGCGACTGCGGCCGCCCCGGGTTGTGCATGGCCGACTCCGTCCTCTCGGCCGCGTACCGTCTCCTCATCTCCTCCGTCACCGGAGGGACGTACAGGAAGCGGTGCCCGCTCGTGCCCAGCAGCGAGCGCATGGCGTGCTGCGATGCCAAGGCGGCGTCGAGCAGCGGCTCCACGATCGGTTCGCCCCACGCCGCCAAATCGACGTGGACGTGCAGGCCGCAGCTCCAATTCGCCTTCGCTCCCCGGCGGACGAGCCGGTCCAGCATGACGCGGATTTGCTCCCGCTCTTCCCAGTACAGCGGCGGCGTCTTCAGCTCGCCGCCCGATTCCTTCCCCGTTTCGTCGATTTGCCGCTCTTCGGGCGACATCTCCCATCCCGGCAGCAGCTCCACCGATTCCGGGTTCGCTTCCACGAATTCGATTTCGACGCCGAATCGAATTAATTTCCAATCTACGCTTTTCGGCCACATATGATCCGTCCCTCTCTATGATTAAAATGCGCAAGCTCCTACGGCCGGCGAAGAGAGGGCGGGTCTCGGCATTAACGGGGCACTTTCTTCGGCATCATGCGCCAATCCCTCCTGTAAAGAAATGGTTAAGCCGATTATAGCCGACCCGCCCGCCTCTTTCAATGCGTTTCCCGGTATCCTCCGGATCCTTTGCCACAATTAAGAAAATCTTCATGTTTTCTTGAAAAACTATTAAGCCCGTTCCGGTATGATGGGACTAGTTTCGGAGCCGTCGGCGTACGGCTTCGGGTACCGGCCGGACGACCGAGGTCCGGCTTTACGATACGGAGGGGTTTTGTGCTAGCCGTCCAACAGCTTTCCCATTCGTTCCTGAACGGAACGGAACCGACCCAAGTGCTCGCCGGCATCGACTTCCGCGTCGAGCGCGGCGAGATGGTCGCCCTGCTCGGCAGCTCCGGCTCCGGCAAGTCGACGCTGCTCAACCTGATGGCCGGCCTGATGAAGCCGACCGAAGGGAGCATCCGCATCGACGGCCACCAGATCGAGCGGATGAGCGAGAACGCGCTCGCCGTCTTCCGGCGCACCCATATCGGCTTTATTTTTCAATCGTACGAACTGATCCCCCACCTGACGGTCCGCGAAAACGTCGAGCTGCCGCTCGTCTTCCAGGGCGTCAAGGCGAAGGCGCGCCGGGCGCGGGCGGGCGAGCTGCTCGACCGGGTCGGGCTGTCCGGCAAGACGGAGATGTTCCCGTCCCAGCTGTCCGGCGGCCAGCAGCAGCGCGTCAGCATCGCCCGGTCGCTCGTGACGGAGCCGGCGGTCGTCTTCGCCGACGAGCCGACGGGCAACCTCGACACGAAGACGGAAGCGGAAATTATCGACCTGCTGATCGAGCTGAACGAGACGCTCGGCATTACGTTCGTCATCGTCACGCACGAGCATGAGGTGGCGAGACGGACGAAGCGGATCATCCAGCTGCGCGACGGCAAGCTCGTCGAGCCCGATCCGGCGGCGGAGCCGGAGACGCGGCGCGGGGAAGGCGGAAGCCCATGAGATTGCGCGATTATCTCGTCCTCGGCTGGGACCAGCTGCGCCGCCGCAAAGTCGTGACGCTGCTGTGCGTCATGGGCATCGCCATCGGCTCCGCGTCGATCGTCGTGGCGCTTGCCTTCGGCGAGTCGGTGACGCATTACAGCGCGAAGCAGATGAGCTATTATTTGAAAACCGACGAAATTACCGTCATGAACGGCGGCGGATCGTCGGAAACGCCGAATGCGAACGGACCGGGCGAATACGACATCACGAAGCAAAAGCTGCAGCTCATCCGCTCGCTGCCGAACGTCAAGACGGCGGCCGCCTACGAGAACGTCGGCGACCTGGAGTTCGTGGCCGACGACTCGAAGATCGGCCGGATCGACGTGACCGCGACCGATCTCGGGACGCTGCCGGATTTCGGGATCGAGTTCCAGCAGGGCTCCCCGATCGATCAGGACAACGTCATCGTGCTCAGCTACACGGCGACGATCGGGCTGAGGGACCGTCAAACGTCCTTCAGCGAATCGGCGCGGCAGCAGCAAGCCCGGCAAGAGCTGGATATCATCGAAGGCCGGGAACGGGCGCAGATCGTGCCGTATCCGCTTTACCGCAAAATGATCCGGCTCGTCCGGACGGTTACGCTGGCGGACGGGACGACGAAAACGTTGGAGTTCCCGGTCCGGGTCGTCGCCATCGAGAAGCGGCCGGAGGGCATGAGCGACCGGTACCTTTACTTTTCGCAAAAAACGGCGTACATCTCGTCCGGGCTCGCCCGTCAAATCCGCGAGGCGACGGCCGCGGCCTCCGGCAATGCGTCGGCGCAAATAACCGTCGGAGACAAGTTCGACTCGGTCAAGGTGAAGGTCGCTCCGGTCGATGCGGTCGCGCAAACGGACAGCTTGATCCAGAAAATGAAGCTGCGCACGATGAACAACCTGAGCCGCCAAGAAAGCATGAGCCAGGAATTCGTCATCGTGCGGATCATTTTCGGCGGGGCGGGCTTGTTCATCCTGTTCGTCGCCTCGATCTCGATCATCGTCGCCATGACGATGTCGACGCATCAGCGGCGCCGGCAAATCGGCATCATGAAGGTGCTCGGGGCGAATTTGGGGCAAATCCGCAACATGTTCGTCGTCGAATCGGCGATGCTCGGGCTGCTCGGCGGTCTCGCCGGCATTTTGTTCGCCTATTGGGTCGTCTGGGCGATCAATATCGTGCTCATCCGATCGTCCGACTCGCCTTCCCCGGACAACGCCGAAATTTTGTTCATCAGCTATTGGATTTTGCCGCTCGGCCTGTTTTTCGCCATGCTGACCGGCGTGCTGTCCGGCATTTTCCCGGCGATCAAAGCTTCGAGAACGGACGCGCTCACCGCAATCAAACGGGAGGGATAAAGGAGATAAGAAGAGCGATGCGAAAAAAGAAAACGTGGCTGTACGTCGCCATAGCGGTCGTCTTGTTCGCCGTGAGCAGCGTCCTGTACTTGCAAAGCCACCCGGGGGCTCCCGCGCCGAACAAATCGTCCGCGGCCGGCAACAGCGCGATCAAGTTCAAGGCGGTCAAAGAAAACTTGGCGAATACGGTCGAAGTGAAAGGAAAATCGTCCTATATCAAGGAGACGATCGTGTACGCGCCGTTTTCCGCCGACGTGACCGCTTGGAGCGTGAACGACGGCGCGCAGGTGAAGCAGGGCGATCCGCTGTTCGTCCTCGACGGCAAGGAGCTGCGCGACCAAATCGCCGCACAGTCGGCCAACGTCCGCAAGCTGGAGCTCGAGGCGAAGCTGAAAGCCGCGGAGCAGGCTTCCCAAGTCAAGTCGGGCGAGACGATCGCCGCGAGCGAGTCCGAGGCGCTGCAGCGGTTCGCGCAAACCGCGTCGCGCGATGTCCAGAGCGAGCTCGACCGGCTGAACCGGTCGGTCGCCGCGACGGAGCTGGAGGCGAAACGTGAGAAGCTCGCGAAGGCGGAAGCGACGGCGCCCGAAAACGGCATTTTCCTGTTCGCCGGAACGCCGAAGCCGCAAAAGGTGAAGGAAGGCGACGCGGTCGGCAAAATCGTCGACGTCTCGAAGCTGCAAATGACGGCGTCCGTCGGCGAATACGACGTGTTCCGCATCCGTCCGGGGATGCCCGTTCAAGTAACGATCGACGCGCTGAAGCAGACGAAGCTGACGGGCGTCGTGGAGAAAGTGTCGAAATTTCCGAAGGCGGCCGCCAACGAGACGAGCGCGGCGCAGTTCGAAGTCGTCATTTCGATCGACGCGCACGAAAGCTTGATCGCGGGACTCGGCTTGACCGCCTCGATCGAGACGGACAACAAGAAGGACGTCCTGACGGTGCCGACGATCGCCGTCCAGCGCGACAAGGAAGGCTACTACGTCATGCTCGAAACGGCGCAGGGCGTCGAGAAGCGGCCGATCCGGGTCGGCCTCGAGACGGCGGACAAAACCGAGGTGCTCGAAGGGCTGCAGGAAGGCGATACGATCGTGCTGCAATAAAGCGATTCGCTTCGGGCGGAAACCTCCTCGGAGCCCGCGTTGAATATGGAACCGGGCACAAAAAGCCGCCCTATTACGGGAGCGGCTCTTTGCGCGTTTCGTCCGTTTAGGAAGCGTCGTTCCTCGCGACGTCCCCATTTCGAGCGGGAACGGCTGCGGGCCAGAAGGCGGCGCGACCGAGCACCGCCGTTATCGCCGGCACAAGAAACGGGCGGACGACGAACGTGTCGAGAAGGACGCCGATGGCGGTAATCAGACCGAATTGCAGCAGCACTTGAATCGGCAGCGTCGCCAGCACCGCGAACGTACCGGCCAGGATGAGCCCCGCCGACGTGATGACGCCGCCCGTCTCGCGCACGCCTTCCCGGATCGCCTGACGGAGCGGCATCTCCTTGCGCTTCTTCCATATGCTCGAAATCATGAAAATGTTGTAGTCCTCGCCCAACGCGACGAGGAACACGAAGGCGTACAGCGGAATCGCCCCCGCCACCGCGTCCGCTCCCATCGCGTAATGAAGCACGAGCCAGCCGAGGCCGAGCGCCGAGCCGTACGACAGGACGACGGTGGCGATCAGATAGAGCGTCGCCACGAACGAACGCAAGTATGCGAGCAGCAAAAGCGCGATCAAGCCGACGACAACAGGCATGATCACCTTCCCGTCGCGTTCTCCCGCCCGTTTCGCATCGTACTGCGAGGCGGTTTGGCCGCCGATCCAGACGCGTTCCTCCGCGTCCGCCACTCCCGCTTCCGCGAGCGCTTTCACCACGGCGCCGCGCACCTCGGGGATGTACGCCATCGCTTCGTTATCGTACGGGTTGACGTTCAGCTCCAGCTCGACCGAGACGATGCTCGGATTCAGCTTCCCTTGCTGCGCCTCGCCGACGCGATCGGCGAACGGAAGCCGCTCCAGCGCCGAGCGCAGGTCGACCGGCTTGCCGCCCGTATCCGCCATGACCCGGACCGGAGCGAGGCTGCCGGGCGAGAACGATTCCCCGATCAAGGCGAACCCTTCGCGGGACGGCATCGTCTCCGGGAACGACGACAGCAGATCGTACGTAAACTTGACGTTCGGCACGAACGAAGCCGCGCCGCCCAGCAGCGCCACCGTGACGACGATGACCGCCCACGGGCGCCGGACGACCAGATCGGCGAACCGGGCGCCTGCGGTACGCCGGTTTGGCGGCTCCGGCGCCGGAACCCCCTTCCTCGCGGCCCGCTCGCGAATCATGTCCGGCGTCCGCGGCACGAACGGATAAAACGAGGCGCGGCCGAGAATGGCGAGCAGCGCGGGGACGAGCGTCAAGCTGGCGATCGCCATGACGAGTATCGCCAAGCTGAACGGCACGGCGAACCGCCGGACCGCGCCGTACTCGGCCAGCAGCAGCGCGGCCAGCGACAGGACGACGGTGAAGCCGCTCATCGCGATCGCCCCGGACGATCCGGTGAGCGCCTGCTTGAGCGCGGTCCGTTTGTCCGTCTCGACGGTCAGCAGCTGGCGGAAGCGGGCGACGAGAAACAGGCCGTAATCGGTGCCCGCCCCGAACAGAAGGACGGTCATGATCGAGATCGCTTGGCCGTCCACCTCGATCCACCCCGCCTTCGCCAGGAAGCCGAGCATCGGCCCCGTTACGCCGTAAGCGAATCCGACGCCGACGAGCGGAATGACGGCGAGTATGGGCGACCGGTAGATGGCTAGCAGCAGGACGAGCACGAGCAGGACGGTGGCGATGAGCAGCGAGACGTCGGCGTTTTGGAACAGGCCGACCGCGTCCGTCTGGATGCCGGCCGGGCCGGTCACCCGCGCGACGAGTCGGTCGGACGACAGCTTCTCCGCGAACGGATCGAGGCCGGCGTTCGCCGCAGCCGCTTCTTGCCGCAGCGCGGCGAAATTGTCTTTGAGCCGATCGGTATCGGTGCCGCTCTCGAATACGAGCGGCATGACGAGCGTCTGCTTGTCGCCCGACAGCTGCGCCTGCAGGGCGGGAAGCGGCATCCGATGATACGGCGGCACGGCGATCTGCCCCGGCAGCGGCTTCTCGCTGTACGTCTCCGCCAGCTTCCGGACGACCGACAGGTCGCCTTCGTTCAGACCGGACTCGCGATGCCAGACGACGAGCGCCGGTACGCCTTCCGCGCTCGGGAATTCCCGCTTCGCCAATTCGTCGGCCCGAACCGACGGGAACGTCGCCGGCAAATTGGCGGCATTGTTGTTTTCCTGCGATTGCACGGACGGCCATAGGACGTTCAGGGCGGCGGCCAACGCGATCCAGACGAGCAGCGTCATCCACCTGCCGCGCGGCCCCGTCACGCTCCGGCCGTACGCCTCCAGCCATTTGCTCACTTCGAACACCTCCACGGGCAGCTTTCCGCATTCCCGGCACGTTCTCGACAAGCGCCCGGGATTTCGATACAGTGATGATATAAAATAATTATATATACCGGTCGGTTAATATTACAATAGCGGACACCGGATCTGCACATTTCGGATTCATCCCGGCGAAAGGAGCCTTCCCCATGACCGATATCCGCCCCGCCAAACGAAAGCCCGGACGACCGAAGGCGGACGTGCCTTCGAACGTCATGCCGGCCCTGCTGCGCACCGCTTCCGTCCTGTTCATGGAATACGGCTACGACAGCGTCTCGCTCGGCCAAATCGCCGCCGCCTGCGGCGTGACGAAAGCTTCGGTCTACTACTACTTCCCGAATAAGGCGGAGCTGTTCGTCTCCGCCGTCACGACCATGCTGGCAGGCATCGGCAAGCGGACGAGCGAGCTGCTCGACCGACCCGGCCCGCTTCGCGAACGGTTGACCGACGTCGCCGACGCCTACATGAGACATGCGCACGTCGATTTCGAAAGCTTGCTCCGCGAGGCCGGCTCCTCGCTTTCCCCCGAGCAGCTCGGAACGATCCGGGAAGCCGAGCGGTCCGTGCACGACGTGCTGGCCGCCGCCTTCCGCAAGGAGATGGAGGCGGGGGCGATCCGCCCCGGAGACCCCTTTCTCTACGCCTATGCGTTCTCCTCGCTCATGATGCTGGGGAGCCGGACACCGGACGCCTCTCGCGGACGAGACGGGAAGACGGACGCGCTGGCCGGCGTGACGGCGTCCGATATCGTCGGCCTGTTTTGGAACGGCGTCGGACTTATGGTATAATTTTCCGTACCCGGCCGCTCCGGGAACCGCAAACGGTTGTGGAGAGGCCCGCATTCAGGAGGATGAATCATGTCGGATCATACGGTTGTGCAGCTGCGCAACGTAACGAAAAAAATCGGCTCCAAAACGATCGTCGACCGTCTGTCGTTCGACGTTCCGCGAGGCGAAGTGTTCGGCTTTCTCGGTCCGAACGGCGCCGGCAAGACGACGACGATCCGGATGATGGTCGGCTTGATGGCGATGACCGAGGGCGAGGTGCTCGTGAACGGCATCAGCGTCAACAAGCGGTTCGAGGAAGCGATGCGCCACGTCGGCGCGATCGTGGAAAATCCGGAGCTGTACAAATTTTTGACAGGCTATCAAAATTTGCTCCATTTCGCCCGGATGATCCCGGGCATTACGCGCGAGCGGATCGACGAAGCGGTGGCGCTCGTCAAGCTGGACAACCGGATTCACGACAAGGTGAAGACGTACTCGCTCGGCATGCGCCAGCGTCTCGGCGTGGCGCAGGCGATTTTGCACAAGCCGGACGTGCTCATATTGGACGAGCCGACGAACGGCCTCGATCCGGAAGGCATCCGCGAGCTCCGCGATTACTTGCGCCGGCTCGCCAAGGAAGAAGGAACCGCCGTCATCGTCTCGAGCCATCTCCTCTCGGAGATGGAGCTCATGTGCGACCGCGTCGCCGTCATCCAGAACGGCCGGCTCGTCGACGTGCGCGCGATCCGCGACATGGTCGCGCCGGCCGAGGGCAACGTCGAGGTGGCCGTCGTCGCGGCGCCGGCGGACCGGGCCGCCCAAGCGGCGGCGGAAGCGATTCCGGGCTGCGTCGTCGGCACCGATGGCAGCGGCTTTACCGCGTCCGTCCCGTACGACCGCATCCCGGAGCTCGTGCGCGCCCTCGTCCGGGCGGACGTGCTCGTCTACGGCGTGAAGGCGGCATCCAAATCGCTCGAGGACCAGTTCCTCGAGCTGACAAGAGGTGGGCAAATTGTCTAGCTTATGGAGTCTCGTGCAAAACGAGAATATGAAAATTTACCGGCGCCCGCGCACGTGGGTGATGGCCGGCCTCGTGTTCGCCGCCGTCGTCGCGTTCGCCGTCCTGATGCACTCGTTCGCCTCCGATTCCGGCATCGGCGCGTTCGCGTACATGAGCAACGCGGCGTCGATGACGTTCCTCGTCTTTATTTTCTCCGTCGTCATCGCGGCGGACATCGTGGCCGGGGAGTTCACGTGGGGGACGATCAAGCTGCTGCTCATCCGGCCGGTCAGCCGCTCGAAGGTGCTGCTGTCCAAATATATCGCGGTGCTGCTGTTCCTGCTCGCCATGCTCGCGCTTCTGTTCCTGAGCTCGCTCGCCGTCGGCTTTATCGTGTTCGGCGCATCCGGGGAGGCTCCCGTCGCCGGGGAAGCGGCCGTCACGCTGGGCGACCTGTTCCGCGACTACGGCTACCGGCTCGTCGAACTCGTCATGAACGTGACGTTCGCCTTCATGATTTCGACCGTGTTCCGCTCCAGCGCGCTCGCCATCTCGCTCGCGTTCGTCATCATGTTCGCGTCCGGCACCGTCATGGCCATACTGATCGGCATGAAATATGCGTGGGCCAAATACATTTTGTTCGCCAATACGGATTTGGCCGTCTACGCCAACGGCGGCGTTCCTCCGCTCGAGGGCATGTCGCTCGGCTTTTCGATCGCCGTGCTGCTCGCCTATTACGTCGTCTTCGTCGCATTGGCCTGGTTCATTTTCCGCAAAAGGGACGTGGCGGGGTGACAGCCGGGGCGCGATCCGGTATAATGGAGAAGGCATTTAGTACCTGGTCTTAACCCTGGTGCGCGCAAGCCCATCATCCTATCGAACTAGACAAAGGCGGAACCGAATCCATGACTTACGAATCGTTCAAGCAAATCGTGCTCGACCGGCGGAGCATCCGGAAATTTACGGAGCAGGACGTCTCGGTCGACGACGTCAAAGAATTGATCGACTGCGCGCGTTATGCGCCGAGCGACACGAACTCGCAGACGTGGGAATTCGTCGCGGTGATGAACCGCGACAAAATCAAGGAAATCGAGCGGATGACGTGGGAGGAGCTGCACAAGCGGGCCTCGGACGCGGAGGAGCGCGGGCTCGCCCGCGAGGCGAAGCTGCTGACGAAGTCGTTCGGCCCGTACGCGACGGCGTTCTCCGATGCGCCGGTGCTGATCGTGCTGCTGGCGACGCCGTACAATTCGAAGTTCCGCGAGCGCATCTTCGATCCGATCGCGCTCGTCGAGGACGCCGTCTGGGCCGAGGAAGGGATCAAGAGCAGCTGCCTCGCGGCGCAAAACTTGATGCTCGCCGCCCATGCCCGCGGACTCGCGACGTGCCCGATGACCGGCCCGGTGCTGCTCGCCCAGCATCGGCTGCGCGACTATCTCGGCATCGACGAGAGCCGTCAAATCAATATGGTCATCGCGCTCGGACATCCGGCCGAGCAGCCGGGACGTCTCGCGCGCAAGCCGGTCGAAGAGATTTTGACGATCGTCGACTGATCGTAGCGCGACGAAAGGCCGCCCTCGATCCGCTTCTCGTGCGGGGAATCGGGCGGCCTTTCGCATAGGCGGCGCAAAACAGTCATATTTGTCCGGTACGTCCCACTATACTGATAGTAATAGAATCGTACAAAGGAGCAAACGGGCCATGAACCTTACCCTGTGGGGCATCTCCGCCCTATCGTTCGCCTCCGTCGCCTTGCTGACGCCGGTTCTCATCTGGGGGCTTCGCACGCTTCGTCTGACCCAGCCGATTCGCGCCGAGCTGCCGGCCGACCACCAAGCGAAGAAAGGAACGCCGCTCATGGCCGGCCTGATCTTCCTCGTCGGCGTCCTGCTCATCGCCGTTTTGTCGCCGCAGCCGATGACGCTGTTTCTGTGCGCGGTCTTCTTCCTGTTCGGCTTCATCGGGTTCCTCGACGATTACAAGAAAGCGGCGTTCCAAGATCCGCGCGGCGCTTCGGGGAAAATGAAGCTGGTGCTGCAGTTTCTGTTCACGTTCGCGCTGATGGCGCTGTCGACGCAGATCGTGCCGTTCGATCCGGAAATTACGATTTTCGGGGACGTCAAGCTGGCGCTTGTGCCGGCCGTCTATTTGCTGGTCATGTCGCTCTTCATCGTCGGCTCCGCCAACGCGATCAACTTTACGGACGGACTGGACGGGCTGCTCATCGTCGTCGCCATTCCGACGTACTTTTTCTTCTTCGTCATTTCCGACCATCCGGAGGTCAAGCTGTTCGCCTTGACGATGATCGCGTGCTTGCTCGGGCTGCTCATCTACAACATTTACCCGGCCAAAGCGTTCATGGGCGATACGGGGTCGCTGGCCATCGGCGGCTCGCTCGCGTTTCTCGCGATGCTCGAAAAGGTCGAGCTGCTCGTCCCGCTGCTGTTCCTCGTATATTTCGCCGAGCAGCTCTCGGTCATTTTGCAGGTGTGGTATTTCAAGCGGACGAAGCTGCGCATGTTCCGGATGACGCCGATTCATTACCATTACAGCCTGAAGTACGGGTGGACGGAAAACCGCATCGTCATCGTATTCGGTCTCGTCTCCTGGGTCTGCTGCCTCGTCTGTCTCGGCTTGTGGAAGCTCCTGTATACGGGCTGAGGCCGGCTCGCCCCTTTCGCCGGCTTCGGCTGCAGCTATTCGAACAGAAAGTGAAGGTGTAAGCTGGAAAAAGCCCGACAAATCGAATTGTCGGGCTTTTTTTGCGATTGCAGGGGCGTCTGCCGGATAGGCTTACAGGATGAAACCTCGCGATCGCAAGCTTCAAGCACGCTGCACGGAAACACCATGATCCGTCAGCAGAGAAGCCGCTCGCAGACCGCTTAATCTTGCGCCGACGACGAGCACCCGGTCGTTCATCGTTTCTTTCCTTCTTGAGACCGGGACCATACGACAACGGGAATTAGAAGCAACGAAACAATCGCTCCGGACAAGGAGAGAGTCGCAAAGCTGGTTTGGGCCACTACCATGCCGGACAGCGCGCCTCCGGAAGCTCCCCCCAAAGCGACAAGGACGTCCACGGTCCCCTGTGTCTTCGCCCGTGATTGGGGTGTTGTCGCATCGACGATCGCCGCCGTTCCGCTAATAAATCCGAAATTCCAGCCTAATCCAAGAAGCACGAGCGCCGCAACGAGCAGGACCATGGAATCTCCCGGGACATTGGCGGCTAAAAGTCCCGACAGCAGCAACGTTAAGCCGGCCATGTACGACATCGGAATGCGACCGAATTTATCGACAAGAAAGCCGGTAACGGGAGACGGAAGGTACATGGCTGCAACGTGAAGACCGATAACGATGCCGACCTCGCTCAAGCCGTGGCCGTGGTGCTTCATATGAACGGGAGTCATCGTCATGATCGCCGTCATGACGATTTGGGTTAGAACCATGACGGTTGCTCCGACCATAATGCCTTTTACATTGCCGCTTTGTTCTTGAACGCGGGGGCGATCCTCCGGATGGAGATCGCTTTTCATGCGTTGTTCCTCGGCTATTGCCTTTGCTACGATAAGAGGATCCGGCCGCAAAAATATCAATAAGACGATCCCTGCCGCCAAAAAGGCCAAGGCGGCTAACAGAAAAGGTCCGGACAGAGCCGGCGCTCCGATCGAAACGGCGAAGTTCCCCGTAACGCTTACAAGATTCGGACCGGCGAGGGCGCCGATTGTAGTGAATACCATTGCCAAACTGATCGCTTTTGCCCGATGCTCCGGCAAAGCCAAATCCGTACCCGCATAACGTGCCTGCAGGTTGGTCGCCGTTCCTCCCCCATAAACCAGCATGGAAATAAACAGCAGCGGGACACTGTCCAAAATAGCCGCGAGAACAACGCCAATCGCACCGATACCGCCTGCAAGGAAGCCGCTGGCTAATCCGACTCGACGGCTAAAACGCTGCGAGAGGCGACCGACGATCAAGGCGGCGCTGGCGGAGCCTAGCGTAAACAATGCGGTGGGAACACCGGAAAAGCTTTCCGTGCCAAGCATGGCCTGTGCAAGCAACGCGCCGACCGTAATCCCGGCCGCCAAGCCCGCTCCGCCAAAAATTTGCGAAAGGATAACCACTTTCAACGTTCTTGCGTGCAGCTGCCGCTGCTTCTCCGGCGACTTCACATATTCCATAACCGGATTTGCCGCCTTTTGAACGATACCGCCGAGCCCTAACGGATTTTCAGCCATTGTTTTTCTCCTTACTCAACTATTCAATCAATTGATTGAATTATAGATTCGAAACATGCGCCTGTCAATACCAAGTAAACTCCCGAATCTCCGTAATCAATGGAATCATTGAATGGTTTGAGGTACACTGTTTTCAGCAAAGATTTTTTTGAAAGAGGAATCGCTTATGAACGATCTGTTCGAGTCTGCGAACACCATTAAAGATGAACTATATAGACAGCTATCCCGAATCGGCAAATGCTTATCGAGCGATAAACGGTTAGAAATTTTGACGCTGCTTTCGCAAGGCCCCAAAACGGTCGAAAAATTAGCCGCCATTACGGGGATGCATTTTGCCAACGTCTCCCGTCATCTGCAAATTTTATTGGAAGCCAAGCTCGTTACATTCACCAAAAACAAAACGCATGCCATCTACTCGCTAGCCGACCCCGCAGTCGTAGACCTGCTTACCTCCTTATGGCGGCTGAGCGAGAAGCAGCTGGCGGACATCGCAAAACTGAAAGACGGTTTCATGAATGAGCTGGATGACGTTCAAACTCTTTCCATGGAAGAGGTTTATGACAAAATAAATACTCAGTCCATTCTTCTTTTAGATCTGCGTCCGAAAGAAGAATTTGAAATCGGCCATATTCCCGGCGCCATCTCCGTCCCCATGGAGGAGCTGGACTCGTTCATGCGCGAATTGCAGAAAGACGCCGAAATTGTAGCTTATTGCAGAGGGCCTTTGTGCGTATACTCCGCAATTGCGGCGCACAAATTGAAGGACGAGGGCTTCAACGCCTATCGGATGGATGAAGGATTAAACGAATGGCAACAACATTTCAACAACGCGAAGGTTCCAGAGGCATCGTCTTCCGACAAGCCTCCGCGTCGCCAATGAAGATGCATCCGTAAAAAAAAACGCGCAGCGGCGCGGTGTAACGCTATAGGTTTCTCAGGGACAATATATCGATTCGGAACATAGAAAACGGACCGCCGAAAATCAACCGAGGCGGTCCGTTTTGTCTTTGCGGCCCCGGTTTAAGAAGGCTGCGCTTCTTCCCTTCGCAGCACCCGGATGGCGTAGTCGCGGCCGAACCGCGGCGAGAGCACGGTCCAGAAGGAGTAGAGCGCTTTCTCGACCTCGGCCATCGCTTCCGCGCCGCCCGCATCGACCATGTCGAATCCCGCTTCGGCGCCCAGCCGGATGACGGCTTGCTTCGCTTCTTCGTCGTCGCCGCTCAGGAAGAGCGTGGCATTCGCCTCGCCGAACCGCGGGTTCGCAAGCGCCTCCCACGTCGACGTATGGAACGCCCGCACGACGCGTGCGCCGTCCGCAAGCCTCCGCACCTCCGCGTCCGCCGACCGGCCGTCGAACAAAATCGTCGCATTGACGACGATTTTGCGCCGCAGGCTTCCCGCTTCCTCCAGCACGCGCTCGATTTCCGTGCCGGGAACGGCCAATACGACGATTTCGCCGAACGCGGCCGCTTCCCGGACGGACGCCGCCGCGGCGTTCGGGCCGATCGACTCGAGCAGCGCGCGCATCCGTTCGCCTAGCGGCTCCCGCGAGCCGAACGTCACCCGGTGGCCTTTCGCCGCCCATGCTTTCCCCAACGTACCGCCGATCTGTCCCGACCCTATCATGGCAATGTTCACGCTCGCATCTCCTCTGCAAAGTTCTTAGGAGGTTCGAACGCCTTCGAACGTTTACGGCGTCCCGTCCAACAGCTCGTTGTACAGGCGAATGTTGGCTTTCGTCCGATCGATCAGCTCGTCGAGCTCGCGGCGCTGCGTCTCCATCCGGGCCAAATGGTCCGTCAGCAGGCCGATTCGCCCCCGGAGAACGGCTTCGTCTCCGTCGCGCATCGACGAGCGTTCGGTCACGCAGCGGTTCGTGCTCGTGAACGACTTGATTTCTTCCAGAGATAACCCCAACCGTTTCAAGCATTTCAACCCGGACAGCAATCGCAGATCGTCGTCGCTAAATATGCGCGCGCCGCCCGACGGTTTGCGCTGCGGCTTGAGCAGCCCGATTTTCTCGTAATACCGGAGCGTATCGTGCCCGAATCCCGTCAACTCCACTACCCGACCGATCGTGTACAACGAGCGAACCTCCCTTCCCTTCGCATTCTACTTGCTGGAGTCGACTCCAGGTCAACCCCCCGCACCTATTCGTTCCGCTTCACGGCGCCGTTTCCTCACCCGGCCGCCGCGGTCCGGGCCCGCCTTACTCGCTTCGGCGCTCCAGCGCCGCCTTCAGCGCATCGCCGAGGCTCGAGCCGAGCGACACGTTGTCGCTGTACTCGCGCGCCAGCTGCGCCTGCTGCCGCCGTCCCGCCTTGCCGCCCGGCCCTTGGCCGTCCAGCTTCTCGACGACGTTGCACGGACGGCACTGCGCGTACTTGCCGGCCTTGCCCTCGTGGATTTCCATCCGCTTCCGGCATTGCGGGCAGCGCTTGTTCGACAAGGCCGGCTCGGCGGCTCGGCGGAAGCCGCATTCCCGGTCGACGCAGACGAGCATTTTGCCCCGCTTGCCCTTCGTCTCCATCATCTTCTTGCCGCACTCCGGACATTTCGTATGCGTCAAGTTGTGCGGCTTGTATTCCTTCGCGCTCGCCTTCACCTCGGCGACGAAGCGAACCGTCTGGCTGCGGATGTCGGCGATGAACGACTTCGGGTCTCCTTTGCCTTTCGCAATCCGCTCGAGCTCCTGCTCCCACTTCGCGGTCAGACCCGGCGAGCGCAGGTCGTCGGCGACGAGCTCGATGAGCTGCTTCCCTTTCCCCGTCGGGACGAGCCGGTTGCCCTGCCGCTCGATCGTGTCGGTCTGCAGCAGCTTCTCTATAATATCCGCTCGCGTAGCGGGGGTGCCGAGGTTGTGCTTCTCCATCGCGGACAGGAGCGACGCCTCGGTCAGCCGCGCCGGCGGCTTCGTCTCGTGCTGGACGGCCCGGCTTCCTTTCAGCTCCACCGGCTGGCCGGCCTTCAGCTCGGGCAAAGACTGCGACGCCAGCCGCACCGCGCCGCGTTCCGCGTCCGCCTCCCGCTCCTCGTCGTCGTCCTCCGCCGCGTCCTGCAGCGCCTGTGCGCCGCCGTACACGTCCTTCCAGCCCGCCTCCTTCAGCACGTACCCTTTCGCGTAAAAGGTCTCGCCGCCCGCCTTGACGACAAGACTCGTCTCGTCGTAGCGCGACGGCGGATAAAACAAAGCGATGAACCGCCGCACGATCAAATCGTACAGCTTCCGCTCATCCGGGCTAAGCGCCGACAAGTTGACGTATTGCTCCGTCGGGATAATCGCATGATGGTCCGTCACCTTCGAATCGTCGACGATCCGCTTCGACACGTCGAGCGTCCGGCGCAGAAGCGGCCGGGCGAGAGACGCATACGGACCGACAGCGACGCTTTCGAGACGGCTTTTGAACGTAGGCGCCATGTCCGACGTCAAGTACCGCGAATCCGTCCTCGGGTACGTGACGAGCTTGTGCTGCTCGTATAGCCGCTGCAGCACGTTCGACGTCATCTTCGCCGAGAAGCCGAGCCGCTTGTTCGCGTCCCGCTGCAGCTCGGTCAAATCGTAGGCGAGCGGCTGCGGCTCCGTCCGCTCCGTCCGGCGCACCTGCTCGACGGCGGCCGTCTGCCCGCGCAGCTTCGCGACGATCGCTTCCGCCTCCGTCTTGTCGTACAGTCGACCGTCATGCCGGTCGTCCTTGCGCCATGTCGCCGTAAAGCCGCCGAAATCGGCCGTCACCGTCCAATACGGAACCGGCCGGAAGCTCGCGATGTCCCGCTCGCGCTCCATCAGCATCGCCAGCGTCGGCGTCTGCACCCGTCCGGCCGCGAGCTGCGCGTTGTATTTGCTCGTCAGCGCCCGCGTCACGTTCAGCCCGATAAGCCAGTCCGCCTCGGCCCGGCAGACGGCCGACGCGTACAATCGGTCGTACTCGCGCCCCGGCTTCAGGTTGTCGAACCCTTCGCGGATCGCCTTATCCGTTTGCGACGAAATCCACAGCCGCTTGAACGGCTTTTTCCAGCGGACGAGCTCCATGATCCAGCGGGCGACCAGCTCGCCTTCGCGGCCGGCGTCCGTGGCGATGACGAGCTCGCCGATATCCGGCCGCTTGCACAGCTGCGCGACCGCCTTGTACTGGTGGGACGTCTCGCGGATGACCTTCAAGTCCATCCGTTCCGGAATAATCGGCAAATCTTCCAAGCTCCACGTTTTATATTTCGGATCGTAATCTTCCGGCTCCGCCAGCTCCACCAGATGGCCGAGCGCCCACGTCACGACGTACTTCGGACCCTCGAACCAGCTTTTCTGCTTCCCGTTCGAGCCGAGCACGCGGGCCAGCTCCTTGGCGACGCTGGGCTTTTCCGCCAGGACGAGTATTTTCATGAAACGTATCCCCTCTTTCGATAATCGCGAATCGGCACGCTTCCGCCGAAAACGGCAAAAGTCCCGTTACGGGACTTTTCGTACCGCCGACGCGCATTCGCGCCTCGTCGCAGTTGACCTTTTCCAGTTTACCATTACCGGCTTGAAACGGTCAAAAGAGCGTAAAAAAAAGCCCCCTCGAAGGGGGGCGGAAACCTCGTTTACGACTTGACGACGTTGGCCGCTTGCGGGCCGCGCTCGCCGCTTACTTTATCGAACTCGACCTCCTGGCCTTCGTCCAGCGATTTGAAGCCATCGCCTTGAATCGCCGAGTAGTGGACGAATACGTCCTCGCCGTCATCCGACCGGATGAAGCCGTAACCTTTTTCCGCGTTGAACCATTTCACAGTACCTTTCAATCCAATAACCTCCAATTCGAAATGAGACGTCCGTTTGAAGCGGCGCAACGCCTATTATATACCGGGGCGCTCCGTATTATTCCGGCGGGCCCCGCTATTTTTTGCGGACGACCAGAAGCTCCGTCGATCCCGGAATGAACGGCAGCGCCGACGGCCGAAGCTCGCACGCGGCGCCGAGCGATTCGAGATGGCTCAGCAGCTCCGCAAGCGCCGGATACGGCTCCCAGCGAAGCGACAACAGCGGGTATACCCTCACTTCGCCTCCCGGTCGGCATACGCGCAGCAGCTCGGCCATCGCGGCGCGGTGGAAGGCGTCGTCGAACGCATCCCGGTACAGAAACAAAAAATGGCTGCAAAGCACGAGATCGAAGCGATCGTCGGCAAACGGAAGCGAAGGCAGCCGGTCGGCTTTGTAATATTGCGACCGTGTCGACGGGTCCTCGTACTCCCGCAAAAACGTCCGCAGCGACTCGAGCCGTCCGGCCCGATGCTTCCCGATATCGCCGTAATAGCTCCAGTCGAACTTGTCCGCCAGTCCCGACAGCTTCGCGGACGACGACTCGATCTCGGCCAGCCCCTCTTCGCGAATCCGCTCCGGCGACAGCTCGTATCTCGGATCGGCGCAGTGGACGGCGATTCCTCGCGCTCTCGCTTCGGCGGCGAACGACGAAGCGCCCGCCGCCACGTCCAGCACGGCCGCGCCGACAAGCGACGCCGAATCCAATCCGAACATCCGCTCGTATTCCGCGAACCCTCTGCACGTCATCGCCACACCGATTTGCTCGTAATGTTCCCGATTGTTCATTGAAATACACTCTCCTCGGCTCATACTGTCTCTTCCTCTACTCCGCTCGGCTCGGCTCCGTTTTCTGGCCCGGCTTCCCGGGTATTGCTCCCGATTATAAAACGGCGCCGGAGGGAAATCAAACCTTTTTTGCGGATGGTTTGGAAAATTTTGTTGCATCCCCTGCTTCGCGAGGCGCTAGACGATCTGCTGCGCAAATACGACCGGAGCGAGGTGTCGCGGTTGACGAAAGGCGGCTCCGACGCGTAGCGCGGCCGAACGAGTTGCGGATCGGTCCCGCCGCGTCTTGCTTTCCGCGGCCCGATACGCTATGATGCAACCGTTGGCTACAAACGATTCGAATGGAGACATGCGGCATGATCAAAAAAGTGCAGATTTACAAAAAGGATAAATGGAACATGCTGAACGTCGAGGTACACGGCACCCGCTTCATCGTCCGGGTCATCTCCGACCAATGGGGCGAGGACAACTTCGAGTTTTTGAGCCGTCCCGCGCTCATGCATTGGGCGGAAGAACGGTTTTCGAAGGAACGGTTCGAAGGACCTGAGGAGGAGCGCGAACAAATTCTCGCGGCCTTCAAGGAAGTGTGAGCATCGATCGCGGCGCGTACCACAAAAAGCCCGAGACCGGGTCGGACCGGTCTGCGGGCTTTTCGCCTTGGCGCTTTCGCGGATTGCATCGTTACGACACCTCTTGCCGGAGCGGCATCTCGTAATGCTCGGGCAGCCGGACGATAAGTCGCGAAATGCGCATATGGTCGACTTCTTCGATGATGAACTCGAAGCCTTCGTGCTCGAGGCGGAGATGCTTGCGCGGCGGCACTTCCAGCCGGGAATAAAACCATCCTCCGATCGTATCGTAATCGTCGGCGGCGAAGTCGGTGCCGAAATAGCCGTTCACCTCGTCGATCAGCAGCATGCCGTCCACGGAGTAGAGCGACGGCCCCTTCTGCTCGATGCGCGGACGCTCCTCGTCGAATTCGTCGCGAATTTCCCCTACGATTTCCTCCATGATGTCCTCGATCGTCACGAGTCCGGACGTTCCTCCGTATTCGTCGATCAAAAGCGCCATCTCCGTCCGGTTTTTCTGCATGAGCCGCAGCAGCGTGCTGATCGGCATCGATTCGGGCACGTTCATGAGCGGACGCGTGATTTGGAGAACGCTTTCAATCGAGTCGTGATGCTTGAGCATTTCCTTGATATGGACGAAGCCGATAATATTGTCTTTGTCCGGATCGGCGACGGGGTAGCGGGTATGCATTTCTTCGATCGCGATCCGTTTGTTCTCCTCGTAAGACAAATTGGCGTACAGGCATGCCATCTCCGTCCGCGGAATCATGATCTCCCTCGCATTCGTTTCGGAAAATTCGAATATGTTGTCCACCAGCGTCAGCTCCGTATTGTCGATCAAGCCGTTGCGATGACTTTCCTTCACGAGGATGCGGATTTCTTCCTCGGTATGGACCGATTCGTGCCCGGTTTCCGGCTCGATGCCCGATTTGCGCAGCATCCAGTCGGACACCCCGTTCAACAGCAGCGTAAAGGGAAGCATCAGCTTGTAAAACAGCGTCAGCGGCACGGACGCCCATAGCGTAATGCGCTCCGGCTCGCGGATCGCGTACGTCTTCGGGTACTGCTCCCCGATCGTAATGTGGAGCGCCGTAATGAACGAGAAGCCGATAATAAAGGCGACCGTATGAATGGCCGGGTCCGGCAGTCCGATGCGGGACAATGCGGGCTCGAGCATGCTCGCGACGGCGGGCTCGCCGACCCAGCCCAACCCGAGCGACGTCAGCGTAATACCCAGCTGGCAGGCGGACAAATACGCGTTCAAATTCGCCAGCATCGACTGCGCGAACTTCGCTCTCCGGTTTCCGCCCTGCGCCAAGCTTTCGATCCGGCTCCCGCGGATTTTGACGATCGCGAACTCCGCCGCGACGAAAAAACCGTTCAGCAGCACCAGCGCCAGCACAAGAGCGATGCTGAGCCCGATCGGTAACGGGTCACTTTCCAATGCGCTTCCCCATCCCCTCGTCAAGGGAGACGGGTACACCTCCCCGCGGTTAGTCGTACTCCTCATCATTATACCGATATCCAAAAATTGGAGTCAAACGTTCGAAGCCGAATATCCCTCCTTCGTACCAAGCAGACGTTCCCCCCGCCCGGGAAGCGGGATCACAATCGCGCGGCTAACCCGCTCCGTCCGGTTTACGATCTTTTCACCACTTTATTCGGCGCGCCCCGGAAAATAGACCATTTTATTAACGGGATTAATAAAATGGGACGCCGGCCGGACGGCAAGTGCCCGGTTCTTCTTCGGCGACTTGTCCCATATGAATAAAGGGATGCGGTTTGGCAAAAAAGGATTTCGCCCCGGTCGTGGAGAACAAATACAGGAAGCGGCTTCCAACCATTCTCCATACCGAGGACGAGGTGACTTCCTTGACCGACACCGGATCGATCGCGTTGTTTACGATCCTCGCGTTTTCGCTCGCGCTTATTTTGATCATGAAGAAGGATACGATTCCGCCCCAAATGCGGCGAATGCTCGCGCTTGTGGCGGTCGTGCTCGTCAGCTGCGCGTTTTTTCTGATCGTCTTCAGCTTGATCGGCACGGGGTGAACCGGCGGCCGGCGGCTGCCAATCTTTTCATAAAGACGGAACGGATCGACCATACTATGGGAGTTAACGCCGTTTTGCTTTTGCAAAGCTCGGCCTATGCTTTCGAAGCGAGTTTTGCGGAGCAAAACTAAGCCTACGCTTTCGAAGCCAGCTTTGCTTCGCAAAGCTCAGCCTATGCTTTCGAAGCGAGTTTTGCGGAGCAAAACTAAGCCTACGCTTTCGAAGCCAGCTTTGCTTCGCAAAGCTCAGCCTACGCTTTCGAAGCGAGTTTTGCGGCGCAAAACTCTTAGGAGGTTCCCCCATGAAATGGATCCCGGTCATAGCGTCCGTTTGTCTGGCCGCCGTAACCGCCGCACCCGTATATGCCGTTCAAGATGCGAAACCGTCTAAAACCGTTAGGAGGGTTCCCATGAGTCAATTGTTGAAACGTTCCGAAGTTCCCGTCGAGCACCGCTGGAAGCTCGAAGATTTGTTCGCCGACCAGCAGGCGTGGGACAAAGAATACGAGGAAACGAAGCAGCTTGCCAAGCAAATCGCCAAGTTCGAGGGCAAGCTGAACGACGCCAAAGCGATCAAGGAATGCTTCGAGCTCGAGGACGACATATCGCTCCACGCCGAGCGTCTGTACGTATACGCCAACATGCGCCACCACGAGGATATGGCCGACCCGACCTATCAGGCGCTGTCCGAGAAGACGCAAAAGCTCAGCGTCGAAGTAAACGAGGCGATGTCCTTTATTACCCCGGAAATATTGACGCTCTCCGACAATAAGCTGCAGGAGCTCGTGAACGACCCGCAGCTGGCCAACTATAAAAAGACGTTGGAGGATATGCTCCGTCAAAAGCCGCACATCTTGTCGAAGCAGGAGGAAGCGCTGCTCGCCCAGGTCGGCAACCTGTCGCAGGCGCCGAGCACCATTTTCGGCATGATCAACAACGCGGACATGAAGTTCCCGAAGGTGAAAAACGAAAACGGCGAGGAGGCGGAGCTGACCCACGGCACCTACATCCAGTTTCTGGAGAGCCGCAACCGCGACGTCCGCAAAAACGCCTTCGAGACGATGTACGCCACGTACGGCAAGCAGCGCAATACGCTTGCGTCGACGCTCAGCGCCAACGTGACCAAAAACATGTTCTACGCGAAGGCGAGAAAGTATCCGTCCGCACTCGAAGCGTCGCTCTACGGCGACAAAATTCCGGTCGACGTGTACAACAACCTGATCGCCGCCATCCACGAAAGCTTGCCGCTCCTTCACCGGTATATGGACTTGCGCAAAAAGCTGCTCAAGGTGGACGAGCTGCATATGTACGACTTGTTCGCACCGCTTGTCGAAGAGTTCAAGATGGATATTACCTACGAAGAAGCGAAGAAAACCGTCATCGAGAGCATCGCTCCGCTCGGCGAGGATTACCGCCGCATCCTCGAGGAAGGGTTCGACTCGGGGTGGATCGACGTATACGAGAACGAAGGCAAACGAAGCGGGGCTTACAGCTGGGGAGCCTACGGCACCCATCCGTACGTGCTGCTCAACCATAAGGACAACTTGAACAGCATGTTTACGCTGACGCACGAAATGGGCCACGCCATCCATTCGTACTTGTCGGACAACAACCAGGAGTACCGGAACGCGCAGTATACGATATTCTTGGCCGAGGTGGCGTCGACGCTCAACGAGGCGCTGCTCATGGACTTCATGCTGAAGAAATCGACCGATCCGAAGCAAAAAATGTACCTGCTCACCTACTACGCCGACCAGTTCCGCACGACCGTCTTCCGGCAGACGATGTTCGCCGAGTTCGAGAAGATCATTCACGAGAAGGCGGAAAGCGGCGTATCGCTCACCCATCAGGAGCTGAGCAAAATTTATTACGATTTGAACGTGCAGTACCACGGGAAATCCATGGTCGTCGACAAGGACATCGAGATGGAATGGGCGCGCATTCCCCACTTCTACAACAGCTTCTACGTGTTCAAGTACGCGACCGGGTTTTCCGCCGCGACCAGCTTCGCGAAGCAAATTCTCGACGAAGGAGCGCCGGCCGTCGACCGGTATCTCGGCTTCCTGAAGAGCGGCGGCAGCGACTACTCGATCGAAATATTGAAGCGCGCCGGCGTCGACATGTCGTCTCCGGAGCCGATCCGTCAGGCGATGAGCGTGTTCGAAAGCTTGATCGAGCAAATGGAGCAGCTGACGAAATAATCGCGACACATGCTCGACAAAAAGACCCCGACCTTCCCTCTCGAGGGATGGCCGGGGTTTTCCCGTATTCGCGCTATTTATCGCTTCGGCTTGTCCAGCAAGGCGACGAGCGCATATTGCGACGCCATCGTCAGCAGCACGAACCAGGCGAGACCGGCCGCCCGCAAGTCGTTCACGAACACGACGAGCAGCAGGACGAACGCGATACGCCCGGTATTCCAGCACGCTTCGCGAATGACCATCGTCTCGACCCGCAGCTCCCCCTTGAGCGGCATGCTCCCGATCAGCCGGTAATAATACCCGTCGAACGCCCCCGCCTTGACCGGGTTGCATACCGTATGGACGAGCATGAAGGCGACGACGGACGAAAGCGTGACGCCGAAGACGAGCGAGCCGGCCGCCGCGACGTACAGGGTGACCGTGACGAGCAAGTACGTCCTGGCGCCGCGCTCCGTCGCGTAGCGGGAGAACAAATAGCTGGCCGCGATCGACAAGAGCGACAGCGCCGCGTTGAAATAGCCGACCTTGTTCTCCTCCTGCATGACTTGATAGACGAGCAGCGTCGGCAAAAACAAGAGCGCCCCCTGCTTGAAGCCGAGCAGCGTATTGCCGAGCACCGCCTTGCGCCAGTCGGCATTCGTGCGCATGAGCGGGATCATATGGCGCAAGTAGTACGTCTTGCGCCGAACCGGCGCGAGCCGGATGCGCGTGCTCGTCAGCGCGGCGAGCACGAAGACGACGAACGCCGCGCCGAACACGATGGCATAACCGGCCAATCCGTCGGCGACGCCGAATATGGCGGCCGACGTCAACGGCGCGGCCAGCGTGGCGATCGTCGACGTCAGCGAGGCGAGACCGATGAACCGGAGCCGGTTGCCGTCATGGGACACGACGTACGTGATCGACCAATAGCCGATCCAGTACAGCCCGCCCGCGAAGCCGAGGCATGCGCCGAACAGCGCGTAATACGGCGCCACGCTCTCCCGCGTCAGGACGACGACCAAGTAATACAGCGCGATGAAGGCGATGCCGAGCCGGTAGACGGTCAGCAGCCCTTTGCGCTTCGCCAGCTTGCCGCCGACGACGAAGCCGACGGCCGTGAACGCGTACGTGACGATGTTGAACAAGCCGCTGATCCATAAGCTGTTCGTCAAACGCCACAGGTACAAGTTCATGAACGTGCCGGACATCGTAGAACCGAACAGGAACAGCCCTTGCATGACAAGCGTGACGACCGCCTCGCGGGACAGCCGCTTTTCCTCCGGAACGTAGCTCCGCCGATGCCATAATCCCATGCTGCCTCTCTCCTAGAGCGCGATTTCCGAACGGTAAACTTCCTTTCCTCTCACATGCGTGGCGATGAGCGCAAGCTCCGGGGTCAGCAGCAGAAAATCGGCGTGCTTGCCCGCATGCAGCGAGCCTTTCACCCGGTCGAGCCGGGCTTGGCGCGCCGGCACGGACGTCAGCGACGGCAGCAGCTTCTCGAGGGCGTACCCGGTATACCGGACCGCGTTGCGCAGCGCCTGGAGCATCGTCAGCGAGCTGCCCGCGAGCGACGAGCCGTCCTTCAGCGTAATTTCGCCGGAGCGGACGACCACCTCGCCGTACTCCCCGTCCGGGAGACCTGCGGGCCGGACCGCATCGGTAATGAGGCACACCTTGTCCGGCGATTTCGCCTCGAACAGCAGCTTCACGGCGGAGGGATGAACATGGATGCCGTCGCAGATCAGCTCGGTCGTCAGCTCGGGCAGCAGCAAGCCCGCCCCGGCCAATCCCGGCTCGCGATGATGGAACGGGCTCATCCCGTTGAAATGATGGGTCGTATGGTTCAGGCCGAACCGGACCGCCGCCGACACTTCGTCGAACGTCGCGTCGGAATGGCCCGCCGAGACGGTGACGCCCTTCGCGACGAACCGTTTGACCGCCTCCAGCCCGCCCTCGATTTCCGGAGCGAGCGTCACGAGCCGCATGTGGCCGCCGGCCGCCTCGACCAGCTCGTCGATTTCGTCCGGCGTCGGCAGACGCAGATGCTCTTTGCTCTGCGCCCCCCGGCGCTTCTCGTCCAAATACGGGCCTTCCATATGGATGCCGGCGAGCTCCGCTCCCGACGTCAGGCCCGTATGCTCGGCCGCGTTGGCGAGCGCGCGCACGATGTCGCCTTTGGCCCCCGTCGACGTCGTCGCCAAAAAAGCGGTCGTCCCGTGCGCCGCATGGAACCGGCTCATGCCGTCCAACGCCTCGAACGTCCCGTCCATCATCGCGTAGCCGTTGCCGCCGTGCACGTGCACGTCGATGAAGCCCGGCACGAGCAGTGCTCCCCTGCAATCGACGACGCGCGCATTCGCCGGGACCGGCAGCAGCTCGTCGCCGAGCGCCCGGATCGTGCCGTTATCCGCGGCGATCAGCCGTCCGTTCTCGATCACCCGGTGTTCCGTATACAGCGTCGCGTTGATCCATATCGTCTCCCCCACGCCTAGTTCCTCCCCTGCCGTTCGTACAACGGCTGTCGATTCGTCCATCCAAACGAAATAGAGGGAATGCGATTCCCTCTACCTTCGTCCCGCTTATTGCCACTCGCCCTTGATGCCGGCGTCCTTGAACGCTTTGTTCACCTCGTCGATCACTTCCTTGCCGCCTTTCGCCAGGAACGTCCGGACCATGCCGTCCCAGTCCGCCACGCTCGACTGGCCGACGATCATTTTCGTCTGCTCGTCGCGCACGAGCTGCTCCAGCTCGCCCCACTTTTCCATGAACTTCTCGGACTTGATCCGGTTGATCGGATTGATGTACACCTTGTAATTTTTGAGCATCGTCTCCATCGCCGAGAACAGCGACTTTTGCAGCGGGTCGACGGCCACCTTCGACACTTCGTTCGCCTCGTCGTTCGGCGCCCAATACCGCGATTCCAAGTAAAAGCGAGGCTGCAGCCCTTGCCCGAAATCGGTGTTCTCCTGATTGCCGTTCACGATTTTGTAGCCGACGCCCTCCTTGCCGTTTTGCCAGTCGTAATCCGGGTTTTGCGCCGTCCGCTGGTCGACCGGGATGAACTTGCGGAAGTAATCGTTCATCTCCAGGAAGCGCGTTACTTTGCCCGGATCGTCCTTCAGCTTCGCGTTCAGCGTGAAGATCTGATAGTAGCCCGTCAAGCCGTTGAACCCTTGGGTGCCGTCCGGCGCCTTGAAAGGCGGAATCGGGACGAGCTCGGCTTTCGGATCGATCGACTGGAGCGTGCGGAAGTCGGTCGGCCATTTGTCGTACGGCTGCTCGTAAAAGATGCCGAATTTGCCGGCGTAAAACGCTTTCTTCACATCGGAAATTTTGGCGACCGCCCAGTCTTTCGGAATCGCGCCGGCCTTGTACAAATCGGCGAGCATCTGGATGCGCTCCTTGGACGCGTCCGCGATGAGACCGGGAATCGTCTGTCCGTCCCGATTCGTATGATACCATGCGGCCGGATTCCAGTATACGCCGAAATCGAAATCGTACTGGATCCCTTTCGCCAGCATGATGCCGTACGTGTCGTCCTTGCCGTTGCCGTCCGGATCGTTTTTGGCGAACGCGATCGCCACCTGCTTCAATTCCTCGAAATTGGTCGGCACCTTCAGCCCGAGCTTGTCGAGCCAGTCTTTGCGAATCATCGGCTGCTTGCCGTATTTCATCGGGAAATAGCGGGGAATGCCGTACACCTTGCCGTCGACCTTCATCGCGTCCCAGACGAACTGGGGCACCATCTTCAGCGTCGGATAGCGGTCGATGTACGAGTCGAGCGGCAAAAACGCACCTTGCTTCGCCCACTTGTAGTAGTTGGAATCGGCGGTTTCCATGCCGATGACGTCGGGAATGTCGCCGCTCGCCATCTTGACCGGCAGCTTCTGGCCGTATTCCGAGTACGGCACGAACTCCGTCTTGAAGTCGACGTTGAACTTGTCGTTGATCATCTGGATGCCGGGGCTGTCGGATGGCGGGACGGGGCTAGCGTACGTGCCGTCCAGGTAGGTGATCGCGTACGTTTTGCTTTTGTCGTCCGGCTGCGCCTGCGCGCCTCCGGCCGGTCCCGATCCGCTTTCGTCCTTGCCGCCGGTGGAGCAAGCGACGGTTCCGCCCAGCGCCGCGACGGCGACGATGGCGATCAGCGCAGTTTTCGTTTTCATGGAAACGAACCCCTCTCGTTCTTATTTTCTCACAAAACGGTTTTCGCGAAAAGCTCGTTTTCGAACCGGGCTTCGTGCCCGCGGCTCCGGTCAGCCTTTGACCGACCCGAGCATCACCCCTTTCGCGAAATGCTTTTGCAGAAACGGGTAGACGATCAAAATCGGCAGCGTGGCAAGCAAAATCGCGGCCATCCCGATCGTCTCGGGCGGAGGCGGATTCGCCCCCAGCATCGCGTCCTTGGCCGGATTGAGCGTCGTCGCGGCCTCCTCGAGAATGACGATTTGCCGCAGCACGACCTGCACCGTCCATTTCTTCGGATCGCTGATGTACAAAATCGCGCCGAAGTACGTGTTCCAATGGCCGACCGCGTAGAACAGCCCGAATGCGGCGAGCGCCGGCTTCGACAGCGGCAGAACGATCCGGGTGAAGATGCGCAGGTCGTTCGCTCCGTCGATCAGCGCCGCTTCCTGCAGCTCGTGCGGAATGTTTTGGAAAAACTGGCGGATGACGATCAGGTTGAACGACGAAATCGCGCCGGGTACGATGAGGGACCAGTACGTGTCGAGAAGGCCGGTCGCCTTGACGACCAAATAGCTCGGGATGATGCCCGCGCTGAATATGAACGTGAACAGCACCATGACGAGAAACGTCTTCTGCCCCCAGATGCCGCGCGACAGCGCGTAAGCCATCGTCGACGTCAGCAGCAGGTTGAACAGCGTGCCGGCGATCGTCACGAATACCGTGACGCCGAGCGACCGGACGAACGCGTTGGAGCCGAAAATGTACCGGTACGAGTCGAGCACCCAATGCTTCGGCCACAAAAGCAGCTCGCTCTGCACGTACTCCTCGTACGACGAGAACGACACCGCGAAGATGTAGAAAAACGGGAACAGCATGACGAGCGCGACGGCCGCCAGCAGGACGGCGTTGACCGCATCGACGATTTTATCGGAGACGGACGAATGATTCACGGGGTGCACCTGCCTTTCTGTCGCATCAGTAGACGCCTTCCTCCCCGAACCGCTTCGCCAGCCGGTTGGCGGCGACGATCAGGACGAGCCCGACGGCGCCCTTGAACAGCCCGACCGCGGTCGCGAAGCTGAAGTCCGCCTGCTGGACGCCTTTGAAGTAGACGTACGTATCGAGCACGTTGCCGACTTCTTTGTTGAACGGGTTCAGCATGAGAAAAATTTGCTCGAAGCCGACGTCGAGCACGCTGCCGAGCCGCAAAATGAGCAGGATGACGATCGTGCTCCGGATCGCGGGCAGCGTAATGTGCCACAGCTGCCGCCAACGGTTCGCTCCGTCGACAACGGCCGCCTCGTACAGGCTCGGGCTGACGCCGGACAGCGCCGCGAGGAAAATGATCGTGCCCCAGCCGGATTCCTTCCAGATCACCTCGAGCACGATGAGCGGCATGAACCAGCCCGGCTCCTGCAAATACGACACCGGCTCGAGGCCGACGAGGCCGATCAGCCGGTTGACGATGCCCTCGTGCTTGAGGAAAATCGTCACGATGCCGATGACGACGACCCAAGACAAAAAATGCGGCAAATAGACGATGGACTGGATCAGCTTCTTGTACCGGTCGCTCTTCAGCTCGTTCAGCATAAGCGACAGGACGATCGATACCGGGAAGGCGAACGCCACCTGCAAAAACGACAGCAGCAGCGTATTCCATAGGACGCGAAGCACCTCGGCGTCGGCGAATATTTTGCGGAAATGCTTCAGCCCGACCCAATCGCTGTGCAGGAAGCCGCGAAAGGCGCTGTAGTCCTGGAAGGCGATGACGGAGCCGAGCATCGGCACGTATTTGTAGACGATGAAATAGACGAGACCCGGCAGCAGAAGCAAAAACAAGTACCGCTCCTTCCAAAGACGGGCCCGCACCGAGCGCTTGGCGGCGGGTCGCGGCCGATGAGCCGGCTCGGCGCCTCCGTCGGCTCGCCCGGACGGAGAGTCGGATGTCGCGGCGGATACGGTCATGACGGAATCACTCCTCGGTCGGCCCCCTGCAGCGGGAGCCGGTTGTAGTCGGTTTCGGTATCGGGGTTGGGGTCGCTGCAACGTCATCGTAACGGGTAAACCATCGGGAAGAATAGTGCCGGAATTGTTGATTTCTCCCGGTTTTCGGCCGGATTCGCAAAAGGGGGATAAAGTCGTAAAACCGACATAAGGGGCAGCTGGAAGGCAAAAAGAAAGACCGTCCGGTACGGACGATCTGGATGGTTAGTATACCCGATAAGCTTGTCCCGTCTGCGCGCCTTCGACGCTTTTCCGGTAAGCGAGCGCCACCCGGGCGGCGGGAACCGGCTCGAAGCCGGGAAAGTACGGCCCGTATGTCTCGATCGATTCCGCGACGACGCCCGGGCTGACGTGATTGATCCGGATGCCGCGGGGCATCTCGATCGCGGCCGACCGGACGAACGCTTGGATCGCGCCGCCGGCGATCGCGGCCGAAGCGCCCCCGGCGATCGGATCGTCCATAATGACGCCCGTCGTCAACGTGAAGCTGCCCCGGTCGCGGACATGCTCGAGTCCGAGCAGCACGAGGTTGATTTGTCCCGTCAGCTTGCTCCGAATCGTCAGCTCGTTCCGTTCGGGCGTCATGCCCGACAGCGGGCCGAAGTACGTCTCCCCGGCCGTACAGACGACGGCGTCCACTTGGCCGACTTTCCGGTACATGGCCGTTATGCTTTCGGGGGAGGCGAGGTCGACGGAAACGTCCGCGCCCTTCCTCCCGGCCGATACGATGTCGTGCCGCGGCTCCAGTTCGCCGCGAACGGCGCTTCCGATCGTGCCGTTCGCGCCAATAAGCAAAATTTTCATTTCGTTGCTCCCTCCAATAAAGGTTAAAGGTTCGTCCGGCTCCCGTTCAAACGCTCCGTCCGTTATCGCCTGGGCAGAAGCTTCAGCAGAAATTCGTTCACGAGCGTTTCCTTCGGCACGTAGCCCGTCACCTTCCCGACGACTTGGCCGTCCGCGTACAGGAACAGCGCCGGCAAGCTCATGACCTCCATTCGTTCGGTCGCGAGAATCTCCGTCTCCGCATTGACGGTAGCGACCGTCAGCCGGTCCCCGAGCTCCGCTTCGATTTCGTTCAAAATCGGCGTCATCAGCTTGCAATAGGTGCACCATTCCGCCCAAAATTCCACGAGGACAACCCCCTCCCGCACCGCTTCCTCGTATGTCGAATCCGTCAATTCCACAATGGCCATTCGAATCGTCTCCTTTCGATTACGGCGCCGCAGGGCGCTTCGTTTTGTGCACGAGGATCAGAAGCCCGAGGCCGACCGCCGATACGCCGGCGCTGATCGTGAACAGCACGGCGAATCCGTTGTCGAACAGCGCCAGGAGCAAACCGGCGACGGTCGGTCCCATCGTCGAGCCGAGCGAACGGAACAAGCTGATATACCCCACCGCCGTACCGGTTTCCTTCGGATCGACCGCCTGCAGGATGAGCATGTTGAGCGGGGCTCCGACGACGATGCCGATCCCGAAGCCGAGCGCCGCCGTAACCGGATAGAAGACGGCCGTCGATCCGACTCCGAACGCCATGGCGGCACCTGCGGCGAGCGTAATGGCGAATCCGAGCAGCAGCACGCGTTTGGCGCCCGCCTTGTCGACGAGAAACCCGCCCACGAGGGATGCGGCCGCGGAAGCGACGGCGAGCGGCGCAACGCTCATGCCGGCGGCGCCTTTATCCAAGCCGAGAACCGTTTCGGAAAAAAACGGGATCATATTCGTCGCCGACGCCATGACGAAGCCGGAAATCATCGAAGACACCAGCAGCGTCAACGTATTGGATCGCGTAAAGTAGCTCAAATTCATGACGGGGTCGGCCGATCGGCGTTCGACGGCGACGAGGAGCGGGATGAGGACGACGCCGACGGCGACGAACGTCACTTGCTCGAGCGTAATGCCGAGCATGACCGATAAGATCAGGACCGTGAGCAGCGCGATGCCGGCGAAGTCGATCGGCTTCCGGACGACGGGCTGGCTCTGGCGAACGGCGGATAGGAGCAGCAAAATGACGATCGAGATCGGAACGTTGATCAGGAAAATCCACTGCCAATCCATCCGCTCGACGATCAGTCCGCCCAGAACGGGACCCAGAATCGTGCCGAGTCCGAAAATCATGCCGATGAGGCCGAGCATCTTGCCTCTACGCTCCGGCGGATACGACATCGCGATCTGAGCGCCCGTTATCGGGAAAATGCCCCCCGTCCCGATCGCCTGCACGGCCCGTCCGATCAGAAACACCGTAAACGTCGGCGCGAAGGCGGCGATGAGCGAGCCGGCGGCGAACAGGACGATGCCCGCCGCATACGTCCGTTTCCGGCCGAACCGGTCGGACAGCTTGCCGAGAACCGGGATGCTGACCGCAAACAGCAGCGTATACGCCGTAAAGCTCCATACGCCCCAGCTTGCGCCGATGCCGAATTCGGCGAGGATCGAGCTTAGCGCGGGGCCGACGATGCCGTGGTCGAGCGCCCCCATGAAGATGCCGAGCAAAAACGTAAAAACCGTCATTCGTGTCGAAAGCCCTTCGGCGGGTTGCGCCGGGGCGATTGCCTCTTGGTTCATGATGTCCGAACTCCTTTGATTTCGTTTATAATTCATTTATACTATACCCCCCTATAGTATGTCAATAGCTTTTCATGAAGCTCCCCTCCATTTTTTTAAATACTAGCGAAATAATGCTCCACCACTGTTTTATCATCTGCCGCCGATTAAGGGGAAGAGGTTAAATCCGCCTCGTTTTTTCGGGAAAAACGAACCATTTTATAGCCCCTATTTAACCGGGCCGCCGGCTGCGCTATGATGAAGGGACAAGCACGCAAATCATTTCGCATCGAGAGGGAGCAACATGAGCGCAGGAAACCGGATCCGCACGATACGGCAATGGAAACGGATGACCCAAGGCGAGCTGTGCAAAGGCATTTCTTCCGTCGCCTATTTAAGCAAAGTGGAAAACGAGCTGACCGTGCCGTCGCAAGCTTATCTCGAGAAAATCGCCGAAAGGCTGCACGTCGATCTTCGCGACTTGACGGAAGGCGCCCCGTCCCGCTTCCCGGACCGGCTGCGGGCGATTCACGACCGGTACTGGACCCGGGACGTCATTTCCGAGGAGGACGTCGCATTGTTAAGCATCCAAGTGAAGGAGCTTCACGACAAATCGGTGTACCCGATGCTGTTCTCCACGCTGATCCGCTACCACTACCTGCATGCCGGGCTGAAGGAGGCGCAGCATCTGTACCGGATGTCCCGAAAGCTCGTCCCGGAGACCGGCTCCGGCGCGGACGGCGCAATCATCTATTATTACTACTTGGCTTGCGCCGTGCTCCATTACGAGCTGCACGAGCCGTACGTCACGAACGACTATTACCGGAAGGCGGAAGCGTACGCCGCCTGCGTAAGCGACCGGGAAAAGGCGCGGTTGTATTACAACATGAGCGTCGTCAACCAGCGGATCAATCCGGACAAATCGATATGTCTTTATTATTCGGGCAAGGCGTACGAGCTGTTGAAGCATTCGGAGGAACGGAACCGGGTCGTCAACATTTTGCTGGTGCGTTCCATCCAGTTTTTGAGCGCCGATCGGCCGCAAGAGGCGCACGACGCCCTGGAGGAAGCGGAGCGGCTCCGCGACGCCGCCGAAAGCGACGCCGGCCTGCTCGGGGCGATGGCCTACAATTTCGGACGGGTATATTTCATGACCAAACGGTACCCGGAAGCGATCCGCTCGTTCGAGGCGGCCATCGTGCACGTGCACGAAGCCGGCCAGTCGGATAAAAGCTTGCAGGCGCTCAAGCGGCTGGTCGAGCTGAATATGGAGCTGAAGGATTGGACGGCCGTGGAGAAGCATCTTCGGGAAGCGCTGCGGATCGAAGCCCGGTACAAAGAAGTGTTTTACGACATCGAGCTTCATCTGCTCGAGCTGGAGCTGTACAAGCGGAAGATGGAGCACTCGCTTTACGAGAAGGAAGCCGCCAAGCTGCTCGCCCATTGCGCGGACCATAAGCATAACGGCTTTGCCGCGAGGCTGTGCAAAGACTTGGGCGCCCATTACTTTCGGAAGCGGGCGTTCAAAAAATCGGCCGAATGCTTCCAGCGGGCGTACGAGCTGGAAACGGCCGTTCAGCCGGCGCTATTCGATTGAATCGCGTCCGGTTGACGCACTCATTTGTTGAGCGTATACTCAAATTAAGTGATTACTCAATAATGATCGGAGGGGATCGGGAATGGGGCGGCCAAGCAAAGGCGAAGCGAAAAAAGCGCTGATCGTGCAGACGGCGCTGAAGCTGTTTTCCCGCAACGGCTACAGCGCCACGACGACGAAGCAAATCGCCGAAGCGTGCGGCGTCGCCGAGGGTCTCCTCTTTTATTATTTCGGGAGCAAGGAAGAGCTGATGCGGACCGTCGTCCGTACGTTCTCGTTCGCGGAGCTCGCCCGCGGGCACGGGGAGGAGTGGCGGGCGCTGACCGGCAAGGAAGCGCTGATTCGCTTCGCGACGCTTTATTTGTCGTTTCTCGAGCGGCATCGGGACTACTTGGCGCTGATCTGGTCGCCGGAGCTGATCCGGGACGAGCGGGCGACGGGCGAGGTGACCAGCCTCATCCGCGGCATGGTGGAGGAAGGCGGACGGCTCGTCGCCCGGGCGGCTTCGGCCGACGGAGGCGGGCCGCAGCCGAGCGTGCACACCGTCGAGACGGGCGTCTCGATGCTGCTGTCGTCGCTGCTCGCCTACTTCGCGATCCAAGGACGATCCGGCGAGCGGACGCCCGAGGCGGACGACGCTTACGTCCGCGAGGCGGTCGACATCGTATGGAGCGGCGTCTTCCGCTAGCCGGACGCTCGGACGACGTAACGCCGGCGGACGGCCGGTCCGCGCGTCGGACGTTCCGTTTCGCCGGCCGAGTCCGCTCCGCCTCGATTCCGGGTTCGGGGCTGATGGATGCCGGGTTGCCTAAACGGGCTTTTTTTAACTATATTTTTGAGTGTTTACTCAATAAGGAGCGATTTCGATGATGGCCACTGTCAAACGGTTTTTGCCCGAGCTTCCCCTGCGGACGGTCGTCTGGCTGTTCCCGCTCGTCTTCCTGATTCACGACACGGAGGAGCTGGTGTTGATCGAGTCGTGGCTCGGCACGAACGGAGGCGCGCTGGCGGCAAAGCTGAAGCTTGGGTTTCCGGGAACGCACGGCGTTCCGTGGACGACGCCGCGGTTCGCCGCCGCCGTCGCCGTCCTGTTTACGTTCATCTGCATCGTCTGCCGGTTCGCCGCCCGGCCGGGCGCCTCGGCGAAAGCCCGCGGCTGGTTTGCCGCCACCATCGCCGTCCTGTTCGTGAACGTGTTCACGCACACGGCGCAATCGCTGCTGCTCGGACGGTATACGCCGGGCGTGACAACCGCTCTCGTCGTCGTCCTGCCCTATACGCTGTATACGCTGGACCGGCTGGTACGCGAACGGTGGATTGCGGCTCGTTACGTCCGAACGCTGCTGCTCGCGGCGGCCGCCCTGTTGGCCGCCGGGGCGGTCGGCGCCCTGCTGTTGTGACAGGCGGGCATGCGGCATGCGGCATGCGAAATGAAACGTCCCCCCGCCGGCGAAGGCGAGGGGACGTTTCGGTTAAGGCCGGCCGACGGAATGGCCGTCGATCCGGAACGAGCCGTCGAGCAGCGTGCTGACGACGACGATTTGGCCGACGTCGTCGAGCGGCGCCGCTCCCGTCCGGAACCGGTACCCTGCGGCGAGCCGCGTCTCCGTTCCGTCCGGGGAGACGATCCATACGTCGTACGTTCGCGCCGCGACGTCGACGGCGAGCCGCACGCGGTACGTCTCGCCCTTCCGGTAACGGACGACGGCGTCCCGTCCGTAGCCGTCGCCGTCGCGGGCGTCGAACGTCCCGTCGGCGTTCAGCCGCACGAGGACGGCGAGCTTGCCGAAGCCGTCGACGTCGGTCGACGTGTCCGCGTAGCCGACGACGCCGTCGATGTTGTCGTGCAGCGGCGTGACGTCGAACTGCGCGGCGACCGTACCGTCGTGGCCGGCTCCGAGCCAGTGGCGCGACTCGAGGAACGTCGTCCGCGACAGCCATCCCGTCTCCGGCGCCTGCAGCGTGACGTCCTCGCTCCCGTGCTCGGCGCCGTCCGGGCCGTACAGCCGGACGGCGACCGTCTCCCCCGCCCGCTTCGCCGCGCCGAGCGCGGTGCGGCTGCCGAGCGGCGCCGTCTCCGTAAGGGCGACGCCGCCGTCATACAGCCGGTACGCGGCGACGCCGGCGTACGCTTCGTCCGGCGCCTCGCGCCGATCGAGCGCGACCGTCGCGCCGTCGCCCTCCACGATCGCGACGAGCCGGTCCTTCGTGCTGACGGCGTTCACCGCATACGTCCGCGTATTCGCGGCCAAGCCGTCCGCATCGACCGCGTCGATCGTCAGGACGTTCGCGCCTTCCTGCAGCGAAGCGCGATACGAATCGGAGCCCGCAGGCTCCGGCGCCAGAACGGCGCCGTTCAGCCGGACGGTCGGCCGGATCGCCGCGCCGTGCCGGTCGACCGCCGTCGCCGTGAACGCGAGCTCCTTCGCGGCCGTCGTCTCGCCGGGCAGCAGCACGGCGACGTCGCCCGCGACGGAGATGACCGGCACCTTCGCGTCCGGCGTCGCGGCGAGCGCCTGCGCCAGCGCGTAGCGAGCCGATTCGTACGCGTCGCCCGATTCGGCGAAGCCGAGCACGTTGCGGCCCGGGCCCGGCAGGATGTCCGGCACGACGCGCGCCAGCGCTTCGTCGACCGCATCCTCCCTCCCGCGCTCGCGCAGCATCGTCATGTACAGATGGTCCTGCGCGCCGCGGCGAAGGTTGGCGAGCCGGATCGACGAGATCGGGCCGTCGATGCCGCGGTCCTCGGAAGGGAACCGGACGTTCCGCCCGGGGTAGACGAGGACGCCGTCGCCGTTGCCGTACGACGGCTCGCGGTTGCGGAACGTGACGGGCTCGAGCCAGACGTTCTGGTGCCGGTCCATCCCCGGCCACATTTGCGAATTGTGCCGCCAGTTGTTGACGTGCCAATAAAAGTACGTATCGATGTCGTGCTTGAACGCCGCCCATACGTTCGCCCGGCTGTCGGTCGCCGGCGTCTCGTACACGGGAGCGCCGGAAAACGGGCGGCTGCCGTTGTAGATCCACATGTCGTCGCCGTGCGCCCGTTCGAGAAGCGCCCGCTTCGGATCGTAATGGCTCGGGGTCGCGTCCCAGATATCGACCGCATTGCCTTCGTCCAGCTCCGCGTTGTAGCCCGACGTGACGAAGACCGGCAAGTCCCGGCCGATTCCCGGATTCGACTTCAGGTTGGCCGACAGCTTGCGGATATAGGCGAACGTCGCCGGATCGGCGGGCTCGTCGGGCATGTAGGCGAACGTTTTTTTCGCTCCCTCTCCGAACGTGCCGTTCAAGTACGACAACCATTCGTCCGCCTGCCTCCAAGCCGATTCGGACGTGTCGAACAGCGTCCCCGGCCCGTAAAACGTGCGCGGCGCGAGCCGATTGCCGACCCCTTCGCCCGGCCCTTCATACCCTCGCGAGGGCGTAAAGTCCGATCCGTCGAACCGTCCGATCGCGGCGGTCATCCGCTCCGGGTCGTACCCGTGGACGAATTCGACGCGGTTGCGGTGCGCGAGCCGATGGTAGGCGTCGTCCCGGTTCGTCCCCTCGTACGCCTCGACCTGCGCGCCTTCGTAATACAGCATGACGTCGACGCTGTTCGTATCCGGCAGCGTAAAGTCGAACAGCTCCAGCTCGACGGGGATCGGATGCTCGACGCCGTCGGCGACGACCGTTACCGTCCCCTCGTACTTCCCCGCCGGAAGCCCCGGATCGGTGTAGACCTCGATCCAGATCGCCTGATTGCGCATCGCGCCGACGGTTACCGGGAATCCTCCCTTGCCGGGCGACGCGTTTTCCGGGACGAGCTGCACCGGGATCGCGCCCAGCCCGTCCGGCCGGGAGCCGACGCCCGAAGCCGGGACGATCCACGACGCTTTCGTCGCTTCGGTGACGTTCATGTAGTTTTCGACGAACAGCTGAATCGGTCGGCCGGCGTACAGCGTCGGGTCCGACACGGGCGGCGCATAGGCGATGACGCCGCCACCGCCCTCGCGGCGCAGCTCCGGAAGCGAAGCGGTCAGCGCACCGATCCCCTTCGTCCCGGCTTCGACGACGACCTGAAACGCCAGCACTTCGTTGCGCCCGCCGAACAGCTTGACGGACGCGCCGTCCCAGGCGGAGTTGCCGTTCGCCGCCGGATGGTCGAGATCGTCCCGCTTGACGATCTCGCCGTCGTTCGCGGCCCATATCCGGCTGACCGTCGTACCGCCCGGTGCCGGGCGCTCGACGACGGTCAGCGCCACGACCGCCGCCTGCGCGGAAGGCGCCGGCTTGGCGCCTCCCGCATCCTGCACCGAGGCGGCGTTCGGCCAGCCGACGGCGATCGTCCTCGTGCCGGCGGACGGCGCATCGACGACGAACTCGAGGGTGTCCGGCTTCGTCCGTTCCACCGAATACGATCCGGGGGCGAGCGCGGCGCCGGTTTCGTCCCGCAGCTCGAAGTCGGCTTTGTCGAAGGCGACGATGCGCTCGGAGAACGTCAACTCGAACGTATTCGGGACGAGTGCGCCGTTCGCCGTCTTTTGCGACGCGGATACGACGGTCGGCGCCACCCGGTCGAAGCTCGTGGGGATGGCGGCCCCCGCTTCGACCGCCCACGGTCGGCCCGACGCCGATCGGACGAGCGCCGGATCGGCCGCGATCAGGCGGTACTGGTACGCATCGATCCCGATCGGGCGGTCGAGCGCCAGCTTCGCCTTGCGCGGATCGTCGCGGTCGATGGCCGCGGCGGCCGCCTGCGCGTACTCGATCCAGCCGCCGTCCGCATAGCGCTGTACGCGGAAGGCGGACGGGGCGATCGAGCCGAGCGGCGCGTCGAAGACGAGCGCGTACTTGGACGCGGATACGGCCGTCACGTCGTCCACCGTCGACGTTCCGGCCGCCGCCGCCTTGGCGAGACCGAGCGGCGGTCCCGCCTCTTCGTTCGTTATCGTATGGTTGCGGATCGTGAACACTTCATCCATTCCCAACGTTTTCAAGTATACTTTCCCGACGTCCTCGATCGGGTCCGCGTTCGCCCGGAACGAGCCGTTCGTCAGCAGCGACGTTTCGGCTCCGCCCTCGGGCATGACGGAGACGGAGTACGTTTTCGCCGCCGTATCGATGTCGAACTTGAACCGGTACGTCTTCCCTTTCTCGATCGGCACCGGATGCTCGGCGCTCGTCCGGGTTCCGTTTTTCGTCAAAAAAACGGGCGGATCCCCCGGGTTGAAGTAAAGCGACACCGGGATTTTCGAATAAGCCATCGTCGCGTCGTCCGCCCCGAACGATTCGTATCCGACGATCGCCCCGACCTGATCGGTGATATCGGCCAGCATCGTCAGATCGAACTCCGCATGCACCTTGCCCGCATACGGCTTGCCCAAGCTGTACGCCGATTCGGCGAATCCGGCGGCGGACATCCACTCGTCCGCGCCGGCGGCGGGAACGACCGTATGACGCTCCACCTTGAACGAACGGTCTTCCCCGATGCTCTTCAGCAGCAGCTGGCCGAGGTCGTCGATCGGGGACGCCCCCGTCCGGAAGGCGGCGTTCTCGTACAGCACCGTCTCCCGCCCGCCCTCCGGCGTCACCCAAACGCTGTACGACGACGAAGCGAAATCGACGATCAGCCGGAAGCGGTACGTCCGGTCGACGACGATCGGGATCGGGTTCGCGTGCGCCCACGTCCCGCCGTTGCGCACCTGGAACAGCTTCGACTCCGGATTGAAGTAGATCGAGATCGGTATGTCCGGATATTGGCCCACGACCGCCGAGCCGTCGGCATAGCCGAGCAGCGAGTTGACCCCGTTCGGATCGAGCTCCTTCAGCGGCGTCAGGTCGAACTCCGCCTTTACTTTGCCCGTATGTCCCGCACCGAGCGGAATCGGGCTCCACGCCGTCGTCGAGAAGAAGGCGTCGGACCGGACGCACGAGACCGTCCATGACGCCGTAGAGCCGTCTTGGGCGGTGACGGTGTAGACGACCGGGCTCGTAAAGTCGGCGGGCGTCCCCGATGCGGGCGAGACGGCCGCGCCGGGCGAAACCGCGATATCGGGCGCAAGCGCCGTAATGTCCGCGTCGGCCGGCATGGTGAACGTCACCGTGCGCGCGGCGGTATCGATCGTCGCCGCCCCGGTCTGGCCGGGCACGACGAACGAAAGGATCGACTTCTCCGCGCCGGGCGGGTCCAGCACGCACGTGACGGTATAATCGGTCTTCGTGCCGTCCTGCGCCGTCACCGTGTACACGACGGGCGCGCCGAAATGCCGCGCCGTCCCCGACGGCGGGCTGACCGAGGCGTTCGGCGACGGCTCGATCGTCGGCGCGAGCGCCGAGACGTCGGTGCCGTACGGCATGCGGAACGCGATCGTCCGCGCCGCATGATCGATGACGGCCGGCGCCGTCTGCCCGTCGACGACGAACTGCACGATCGCCTTGGCGCCGCTTGGCGGATCGACGACGCCCTCGATCGTCCAGTTGTCCGGCTTCCCGTCGGACGACCGCACCTTCACCTTGACCGGCTTCGCGAAGTCGAGCGACTCTCCCGACGCGGGCTGCGAGGTCGCCCCTTCGGACAGGCCGAGCCGCGGCGTCAGCTTCGACATATCGGTGCCGTACGGCATATGGAACGTAACCTTGCGGGCCGACGTATCGATCGCCGCTTCCCCGACTTGGCCGTCGACGCGGAACGAGACGATGTCCGCGGACGGCGACGGCTTTTTGCCCGTGGGGCGAATCGTATACGAGCCGGCCGGTCCGCTGAAGTACAGCGCGCCGCCCTCCTCCGTGACGACCGCCTCCGTATTCGCCGCCCCGTCCACCTTCCAGACGCCTGCGGCCAAATCCGTGACGACGACCTGTACGAGGCCTCCTTCTCCGCCCGCTTCCGGGCCGCCGACGTCCAGCCGGAGGCGCTCGTCGAGCTTGCTTCCCGACTTGGCGAACCAGACGGCGCGGTCGGCGATCCGGACGCCCTCCATCTTCTCCGAATCGAGTCCTTGCACCGGCAGCGGTTCGGTGCCGGTATCCATCACCTGCATGACGTTCAGGAACGAGTCGGTCGCTGCCGCCTCCTTCGGCGACACTTCGACGCGCCAAGCCCCCGTCTCGCTCGACGACGTCACGTTGCGCGTCTCCGGCCAGTTCGTCCCCTCGTAATCGGCGAACTCCTTGCCGGGACCGCCGACCGCGACGATTGTCGCCTCGTGCGGCAGCAGCGTCGTGTTGACGAGCTTGCCGTCGTAGCCGTCCGCATCGCGGACGATCGTCGTCGTATCGCCGTCGATGACGGGAGGCTGGATGCTGTGCAGCAGCCACGTCTTCTTGAACGCGGCGTTCGAAGCGGTCACCCGGTCGCGTACGACGACGGCGGCGGGGTGGTTGCCGTTTTTCAGGTTCAGGAAGACGAACGAGCGCGAGTAATCCTCCACCTTGTCCGAATAATGGTTCGTCAAGTCGCCCTTGATGTAGCTGAAATTCGGGGCGATTCGGTCCGGACCGAATTGGACCGCCGTCACGCCGCCCCGCCCGGTGTAGCCTTTGTCCGGGTTTTGGATGTCCGCCAAGTCGTACGGCTCGTAAGCCTGGTTCGGCCAAAACTGTCCGCCGTCGTTCACGAGCGGCTTCGGCTTCCCGCCGTCGAACGGGTCCTCGTACGTGCCCGGCGTCTTGTCGTGCCATTCGGGCTTTTCGTCCGGATCGTAGACGAGCATGGCGTTATGCGCGATCGTCCGCCGGCTGTAGTTCATATGGTGCGGCGACTCGTACAGCGCATAATTGCCGGAATCGATGGCGAGCGCGCCCTTGTAATACAGTTGGAACGCGCCGGCGTCCAAATGCTGATGGCCGGAAAAAAACGTCTCGTTCATCCGCACGTCGGCCACGACGTCGCTCGATCCCGCGTCCATGCCGGCGGTCCAGCCGGTCCGCGCGATCATCGAGCCGTGCGGCGATCCGAAATAGCGGGTGAGCGGCAGGTCCGACGTCGGCTTCGCCTCCACGAACGGATCGGCGTACAGCAGCTCCAGCACCGGGTCGAGCTTGCCGGCCTCGATCGCCCCCGTCCCGTCCGCGCCGGCGTAATTGCGCAAAAACTCCCCTTGCAAATACGGGTCCTTCCAAAGCGACGCCGACGTCATCCACGGCCACGAGTTGCGCCAATATTGGCCGTACGGATGCTGGTCGTCTTCGTACGAGTCGCCATTGCGCAGCAGCGATCCGTCCGGGCGCCTCGCATACAAGTAATGGTACATGACGTCGCGCTGGGACGGCCCGAACAGGTCGATGCCGCTCATCTTCTTGAACAGCAGCGACGCGACGTAATCGCTTGCCATCGTACCCGGCCCGTAGCTGTCGCCGCGGTGGTGCATGCCGGAGCCGTAATACCAGTTCCGCACCGGCACGTAGCGCTCGAACAGCCGGCCCGCGACCGTCCCGTACACGTCCGGCCGTTCGTCGTACACCGCGATCGCCCAGCTCAGCTGGTCGCGCAGCAGCTGGTCCTCCGCCCCGTGGCCGCTGATCGCGCCTTGCGCGTCGGGCGGGTAGCCGATCTCCATCTTCTCGGCGTGCGATTGGAACAGCGCGTTCCACTCCGTCTTGTTCGCCTCGCTGAGCAGCGGGTAGCACCAGTCGTAGACGATCGCGCCCATGACGAGCATATGCCCGATGCCGCGGGCGCTCGTATCGCGGAACGACTTCACGTACCCGTCGAACAGCGACACCGCCTGCCGCCCGTACGCTTCGCCCTCCCCGAGCACGTACATCATCGCCTTCGCCTTGATGACGTCCGGGTCGGCGTTGCTCCTTGCCGCGTTCGCCTGCACCGCCTTCCACGCCGGCTTCATCAGCTCGGTCGCGAGCTTCGCCTTCAGCTCGGCGATATCGTCCGCAGTCCGGACGAACAGCCGCGGATGCGACGACGGCGGCGTCGGAGGCACGGATGGAACCGTTTGCAAAACGGCGGACGGGGCGTTCTCCGCCATGGCGGCGGGCGGTGCCGCGCGCTCGGCCGGCGTTTCGCCTCGGCCGGTCGGGGCTCCGCTTGGCGCGGCTCCGGCCGGGACGCCGGCGAACGGGGCGGCGAGCAGTATGGCCGCCAGCGCGAGCGGTACGAATCGTTTTTTGCCTGTTCGGCTCATGAATCGGCCCAACTCCTTTTCGTTTCGACATTTGCGGGGCTTGATTTTCGGCAACACTGCTATATTATAAAAATTGCTCGCCGCGGTTTAGTGTCGGATCTTCCGTTTTGTGCCGTCTGGCGGGGTTTTCCGCAAATGTGTGACAAATTCGCAAAAGCGACATGCCGCCGGACCGGGTGTTGCGGACGGAATCAGAAAGGGGCGCTCCGCCGTGATGAAAAAACTGCTTGCTTTCCGGCTGAAGACGAAATCGATTTTCGTGAAGCTGCTGCTTGGCTTCATGGCGGTCATCGCGCTGCTGCTTTCGTTCAACGTGTTTTCGTTCGGCTTTTTCCGCCACAACATCCGCGACGAAATCATCCGATACAATTTGGCGAACTTGACCCATACGACGACCCGGTACGAGGAGCATTTGCAGCTCGTTCACAACGTCGCTTCCGGTTTGTTCCTGAATAACAAGGTGCGCGCGCTGGACAAGCCGGGCGTCGACTACATCGAGGCGCAGAAGGTGATCGCCGAGCTGCAGAATACGGTATCGAATCCGCTTCTGTACTTGGACAACCTGTTCGTCTACGATACGCGAAATTCGTTCGTTTTCGAGAAAACGATAGGCGCCGACGCCGCGGCCATGCTGAACGAGCACTTCCATAACGAACGGCTGACGCACGACTTCTGGAAGGGCGAAATCGCCCGCACGTCCGGCTTCACGATCTACCCGGCGACGACGTTTACCGAGACGACCTACTCGATCGAGACGGGCAAGACGGGACTCGTCCTCCCGTTTCTCGTCAAAAGCAGCCTGTATCCGAACTTCGCCATTATCGGCTTTATCGACGCGAACCGGATATTCCGGGCGTACCATCAATCGATCAACGACAACTTCTTCATCTTGAACGGTAACGGCGAGCCGCTGTTCGTCTCGAACGCCACCGGCGTCAAGCACGTGCCCGAGCTGCCGCCGGACCGCAGCTACGTCGTGCACGACCGCAGCTATTACTTTTACAGCAAAGGGGCGGGGAGCGGCTTCACGTACGTCAACGTCGTCCCGGACGCCAGCATCTCGTCGCAGATCGTCCGGCTCAACATGACGCTGATCGCCCTTCTCGCGGCCGCCGTTGTCGTCAGCGCGGGCGTGTCGGTGCTGTTCGCCGTCCGGTTCCACAATCCGGTGAAGCGGATCGTCGAATCGATCCGCGGGATGAACGCGAGTGCGACGGTGGCGAACCACGCCAACGAGCTTGAAATGATCCGCGAGAACATCGGGCTGATCGAGCGGAGGAACGAGGCGGTGCACAAAGACCTCGAGGCGAAAAACAACCTGCTCCGCTATTACGGCTACATGAACAAGCTGAAGCGGATCCACAGCGCGTTCCAGCCCGACGACGCCTTGTCCGGCGAACCCGACGCCGGACGGGGACCGTATTTGTTCGTGCTGTTCCAGCTGTCGTTCAAGCGGCGGTTTTATCAGGTTGTGGGCGACGTGGAGGAGAAGGCGACCTATTTCGTCCGGGAGTTCGTCCGTCAGACGATGGACGGCCGATTGAGCGGGGCGCAGACGTTCCAGGCGGAGCGCGATCAAATATTGACGCTCGTCCCGGCCGATCGGGTCGACGACCGGCTGCGGGAGGCGCTCGGGCAAATCGAGCGCGTCGTCGGCGAAGATATGGAATACTGCTTCCTGACGATCGCGGTCAGCTCCGTTCACGCCGACTCGAGCGAAATGACGGCCGCCTACGAGGAGGCGCTTCGGCTTCTTCGCCGCCGGCCGTTCCACGACCGGACGATGATATTATACGGCGACGCGGAGGCGGGGGCCGCGGACGCCGTCGTCCCGCCGGGGATGGAGCAGGAGTTCGACGTGCAGCTGGCGGAGGGGAACAAGACGGAGGCGGTGCAGGCGATGCGGCGCATGGTGGCGTACCTCGCCAAGCGCAACGGCGACGCCGCCAGCTTCCGCCGGTTCGCGGACGAGCTGACGGCGAAGCTCGCGAAGACGGCGGCGGCTCTCCTGCTGGCGCCGCCGGAGCCGGGCGGGCCGGGAGCCGAGGCGGATACGCTGCTGCTGTATACGCCGGACGAGCTGGCGGAGGAGCTGGAGAAGCGGATCGCCTCGACATGCGATCGAATCCGGCTGAAGAAGGAGGAGCGCGACCCGATCGTCGGCTTCGCCCTCGAATACATCGACGGCCATTACGACGAGGACGTCTCGCTCGATACGGTCGCGGGCAAGCTCGGCATTACGGGCGGCTACTTGTCGACGTATTTCAAGGACAAGACCGGCACCAACTTCGTCGACCGGCTGAACGACGTCCGCATCAGGCATGCGATGCGCCTGCTGCTCGAGACCGACCTGCGCATCCAGGAGATCGCCGAGCGCGTCGGCTACCAGAACATGAACTCGTTTTACCGGATGTTCAAAAAGTTTTCCGGCGTCACGCCGACCGACTATCGGAAACGCCAAAAGGGAGAACCGTAGCGGCTCTCCCTTTTGTTCGCTTCGAGCGGCGTCAGCGATCGCCGACGATGGCCTGCGCCTCGATTTCGACGACCAGTTCGGGGTCGATCAACGCTTTCACTTCGACCATCGTGGCGACGGGGCGCGCGTCCCGGAAATATTCGCCGTGCGCTTTGCCGATTTCCTCCCACTTGCCGATGTCCGTGACGAACATGCGCGTGCGGACGACGTCCGCCATCGAAGCGCCCGCCTGGCGCAGCGCCTCCTCGATGATCGACAGGCTGAACTTCGTCTGGTTGTACGCGTCGCCCGGATACATGACGCGTCCGTCCTTCATGGCGGTCGTTCCGGCCACCTCGACGACGCTGCCTACCCGGATCGCCCTGCAATAGCCGACTACCGGTTCCCAAGGGGAGCCGGACGAAATTCTCGTTCGGTTCGTCATTCTAGTCCCTTCTTTCCGCATAATGGAGGAAGCCGGATGCCGGTCTTATCCTTCATCCCGTACGAGAGACACTTTGCCGGAAGCCGGGTTGACGATATAGGCCGCTCGTCCGTCCTCCCCGTTCACGACGATCTTGTAGCCGGCCCGGACGAACGGATTGCCCGTCTTCATCGTGACATTGCCGGTTTCCGACTCGTCGATCGCCGCGCTATCCTCGATCTCCTGCCGGACGAGCCGTTTCGCTTCCTCGTGCGAATAAGCCGGGAAAAACGCCCATGCGGAAGCCGGGACGACGAGCAGCAAGACGGCATACAGCCCGATAACGGCAGGTTTAACCCGATTGGCCGTCCGTCGAGCGATATGGAAGCTGAAAATCGCCCCGATCGATGCCAGGCCGAGCAGTCCGCCCGCGCTCATCACGCCGTTATACTCGTCGCGCAATAGGGATATCGCCCGGACCATCCCGACGACTTCAATCAGAAAAAGCAAACCGAACGACAGCCACACGGCCTTGTAGGCACGAACGCTCATCGTCCCATCCCCTCCTTGTCGGCCATCGTCCCCGAAGCCTTGAAATCAGCGCGCGCCGTCCAGCGGGACGTATCCCGACGCCAGCCGGCCCTTGCCCGAAAGACCGCTTGCGAAATCCGTCTCCTTGCAGCGCTCCTCGCGTTCCATTCGCATCCGGTTCCGTATCGAACGCATGTTCACATGCCGTTAATTCCCATTGTAAGCTTCGGAACGGCATGTTGCAACGATTCGACGTCCGATCTGTCGGATTCATTCAATGGTGAAAGACGCGGAGAGCGGTCCGCCGCGCCGGTCATTGTATGTTATCCAGCAGAATGGCCGCCATCGGCCGTTATGGACGCGAATGGAAGGCAATCTATTGGACGAGCGAATCAATGGGCTTACGCCCCCATCTGCTCCGCCAAATGGCGCGCGATCCAGACGCCGGCCGCGCCCGCCTGCGCCAAGCCGCGCGTAATGCCCGCGCCGTCGCCGCCGCAGTACAGGCCGGCGATCTCCGTCTCGAGCCGCTCGGTCAGCTTCGGCCGAGCCGAGTAAAACTTCGCTTCCACGCCGTAGAACAGCGTATGCTCGGACGCGATGCCCGGCGTCACCTTCTCCAGCGCCTCGACCATCTCGATCAAGCTTTTCATCGTATGGTACGGCAGCACGAGGCCGAGGTCGCCCGGCACCGCCTCCTTCAGCGTCGGCTCGAGAAACCCTTCCTTGATCCGTCCGTCGGTCGAGCGGCGGCCGCGGATGATGTCCCCGTACTTTTGCACGATGACGCCTCCGCCCGACAAGTCGTTGGCCCGCTTGCATATTTCCCGCGCGTACTCGTTCGGCTTGTCGAACGGCTCGGTGAACTTGTGCGAGACGAGCAGGGCGAAGTTCGTGTTCGCCGATCCGAGCGCCGGGTCTTTGTACGAATGGCCGTTCGACGCCATGACGCCGCTATGGTTCTCGACGACGACGTGCCCCGACGGATTGCTGCAAAACGTCCGTACCCGCGTGCCGACCGACGTATTGAACACGAACTTCCCTTCGTACAAATGCTCGTTGATTTCGCGCATGACGACGTCGGACGTTTCGACCCGGACGCCTACGTCCACTTGATTGTTGAACATTTTCAGGCGGCGCTTCTTCAGCACCTCGGTCAGCCATGCGGAGCCGTCGCGTCCCGGGACGACGACGACCCGATCGCTCGCCAGCTCCTCGCCGTTCTTGAGCACGACGCCCGTCACCCGGTGCCTGCCGTCCTCCCGGACCGTCAGCAAATCCGCGACCTCGGTGCGGAACCGCATCTCCACCCTCGATTCCAAGTACGACGAGATCGATTTCAATATGTCCAGGTTTTGCTCCGTCCCGAGATGCCGCACTTGCGCGCGCAGCAGCTTCAAGCCCGCCGCATAGGCGCGCCGCTCGATCGAGCGGATCGTCTCGGTCGTCGGGTCGGTGATGGCGTCGGTCGCCCCGTGATGCAAATTGATCCCGTCGACGTACCGGATCAGCTCCAGCACTTGGGACGGTGCGATATAGTCGGTCAGCCAGCCGCCGAACTCGGTCGTAATGTTGAACTTTCCGTCGCTGTAAGCGCCGGCGCCACCGAAGCCGCTCGTGATCGAGCAGGCCGGCAGGCAGCCGGCGAACTCCTTCTTGCCCGCAGGCGGCGGACACAGCTTGATTGTCTCCTCCAATATCGGGCAGCGCCTCGTATGGATGTCGTTTCCTTTGTCGAGCAGCGCGACCTTGAGCGACGGCGCCCGGAGCGACAGCTCATAAGCGGCGAATATGCCCGCGGGCCCTGCGCCCACGATAATGACGTCATAGCGGTTCATCGGTTATCCTCCCGTAATGGTCCCGAACGACGGCGACAACAAAAAAATCCCGACCGCGAACGGGTAGTCTTCGACCCGCTCGTAGTCAGGAATTTACGGCTCCTTGTAGAAACCCCCGGACCTTATCTCCGGAGATATACGAACAACGATTATGGTACTGCAAAATTCCGAACGTGTCAACGCGACCGCTCGAACAATCTTCGTCTTTTATGTGAAATCCTCCGTAAAACCGGAGAATCCCTTCGCCATCAGGCGAAAGAAACGAATTATGAGAGCACCGTTCCGACCTAGCCTTTGCCCTTTATTTTCCCCGGATTGACCCCGATATACTTTTTGAACAGCTTGCTGAAGTAAGCCTCGTCCCGAATGCCGACCTTCTCGGCCGCCTCGTATACTTTCAGATTGTGGATCATGATGTAATCCTTCGCCTTCTCCATCTTGGTCCGGTTGACGAAGTGGGTGAAGCTTTCGCCGATTTCCTTCTTGAACAGGAACGAGAAGTAGCTGCGGCTCATATTGGAAAATTTCGAAGCGTCGTCGAGCGAAATGTTCCGGTCGATGTTCTCGTACACGTACCGCTTGATGCTCGCGATCTCGGGCCGGGCCGCCTGTCCTTTCGCGTAGGCGACCGCCTGCATGGAGTCGGCGACGTACTCGTCGACGGCGTGCCGGATATCGGTCAGCGTCTCGGCTTCGAGGACGAGGTCCGTCCACCGTCTGCCCGAATCCCCGTCGAGCGGCGGAAGCTGCTGCTCGTATGGCTTGAGCACCTTCTTGAACACGTACATGACGTTCAGCACGGCCGTCTTCACCCTCATCGGATGATAGACGCCGGCGGAGGGACCGGACTCGAAAAACCGGTCGACGGCGGACTTCACGCCGTCTCCGTCTCCCGCACGGATATAATCCTCGAGCCGCTTCTCCTCCTCCAGGTCGAACACGATCTCCTTGTCGACGAAGTCCGGGACGCTGTCCGCGAACAGGATGCAGGCTTTGCCGCGGTAAAACCGGTGCATGCACGTCGTCTTCGCTTTCCCGTAAAGGGCGGGCACCTCCTGAAGCCGGTCCGTTTTGCCGGCCACCGCAAACGTGACGGTAATGTTCAAGTACCGTTCGAGCGACACGTTCATTTTGCGAAGCAGGTCGGACAGAAGCGAACGGTTGGCCGCGGCGAATGCCGAGCCGTCCAGCAGCATCACATATTCGCCTTCGTCCAGCTCGGCGAATTCGGCTTTGGCGAACTCGGACAGCCCTTCCATCAAAATGTTTTGAAACGAAGCGCTGAGCAGGTGGCTGTCCCGGAGCCGGCTCTTCGCGGGCGCATCGTAAAAATTGTCGATCGTCCCGTGAACGACGAGGTAATCGGCGAACGCCGGCTGCACCTGCATGACCGACGACTCCTTCCAAAATTCGTCGTACGAGATCGAGCCGCTCATCAGCTTTTTGTACAAGCCGTTTTTGATCACCTGCTTGTTCGCCCGAAGCACCGACTCGAAATGAAGCTTCTCCTCCTGCTGCAGCCGCTCCTTCTCCACCTCGGCCTTCACCTTGATCAGGATGTCCAGAATCGTCTCCGGCTTCATCGACAGCTTCAGGATGTAGTCCTCGGCGCCGAGCTTCATCGCTTTTTTGACCGCATCCATCTCGTTGTGACAGCTCAGCACGATCGTCTTGACGCGCGGATGGCGGGCGGCGATCTCTCCGATCAGCTCGAGTCCGTCCATGTTCGGCATCAGGATGTCGGTCAGCACGATATCCGGTCGGACCGCATCGATCAGCTCCAGCGCCTGCACCCCGTCCTCCGCTTGCCCGACGAACTCCATATCGTACTTTTCCCATTCGATGCAGGATTTGATGCCGATGCGCACGAGCGCTTCGTCGTCGACGATCATCACCTTCAACATTGCTCGAACCCCCTTTAGCTCGATTTGGAAACCGGCTGCTCCGCCCGGATGACCGGCATCGCGACCGATACCGTCGTCCCTTGTCCGGGACCGGAGGAGATCCGCAGGCCGTACGATTCGCCGAACCTCAATTGCAGCCGTTCGTGAATGTTGCGCAGCCCCACTCCGCTGAATTTGTTTTTCTTGTCCGTCTCGTCCTCCGCTTCGGGGAAGATGGCGCCGATCCGATCGGGGGCGATCCCTTCTCCGTTGTCCGTCACGCCGATGAGCAGACGGCCGTCCCGGGCGCGCGCTTCGATCCGGATCATTCCTCCGGTCTTTTTCTGCTTCAACCCGTGCAGGATGCAATTTTCGACGATCGGCTGCAGCAGCAGCTTGATGATCGAGCAGCCCTCCAAGCCGGGATCGACGTCCAGCTGCAATTCGATGCTGTCGTTGAACCTTGCGTTCTGGATGTTCATGTACGCCTCGACGAGCTCCAGCTCCTCCTTGAGCGTAATGTCCTCGTCGCCCTTGTTCATGCTCACCTCGAGCAGCCGCCCCAAATCGGCGATCATGCCGGAGGCGTTGGACGCGCCGTTCATCATCGCGGTCCACTTGATAATATTGAGCGTGTTGAACAGAAAATGCGGATTGATTTGCGCCTTGAGCGCCTCGTACTTCAGCTCCTGCTCCCGCCGCTGCTCGTCCATCACCTTCTGCACGAGCTCGTCGACCCGCTTGAACAGATGGTCGAAGCTTTTGACGATGCCCTGCACGTCGCCCGAATACGAGATGTCCTGCGTGCCGAGGCGATACACGCCGATTTTTTTCTTTTTCAGATCCCGGATGAGCAGTCTCAGCGGGTTCGTAATATACAGGATGAAGGCGACGCTGAGCAGCAGGAACAGGCCGAATACGGCGTAATTGATCGTCAGCACTTTGTTTTTCAAACCGGTCGAGTTGTTCATGACGTCCTCGTAAGGAATCGCCGAGACGATCGTCCAGTCGAGACGGTTCAGGTTGTAGTAATTGACCATGTACCGGCTGCCGCCCGACTCGCCGATGAAATAGCCTTTTTGCTTGCCGTACAGCTTCAGCTGCGACCGGATCGTTTCGATGTCGGCCGGCGCCACTTCCCCCGCCGCCTTGACGATCCGATCCTCGCTGTCGAGCAGCAGCACCGAGCCGTGCGATCGAACCGTGAACAGCGAGACGAAATCGTCGAGATCGACGTTGATCATGACGACGCCGAGCATGTCGCCGGTCAAGCTGCTTTTGATCGTGCGGGCGAGCGATACGTAGCTTTTCGGCTCTCCCGCCTGCGGGAACGGGTACGAATACGGGACCGTCCAGACGGTGTCGCGCTCTCTCCGGACGAGGGACGCGAACCATTCCTCCCGCGGAAGACGCGACCCGAACTCCTGCTTGAAGTTCAAATATTCTTTGTTCATGTCGATATCGCTGACGAGATTGCCCATGACGTTGGCGATGACGCCGTCGGCGCCGATCATGATCATGTGCGCGTTATAATTGAAAAACGTATTGTTTTTGGCGAAATTCAAAACGTTTTCAAGCCGTGCGATTCTTGCCGAATCCGCGGCGGTCATCTCCCGCGGCGTCTTGATCGCGCCGAACGGGACGAAGCCGTCGCCCTTGGTGTAAGCGCTTAAAATCGAAGCGACGCTGTCGTTGATGCTGAGCACGTTGGACAGCTTCTGCATATCGAGCGTCACGTTCTCGACCTGGTTGCCCATCTGCTCCAGGTTGCTGATCATCAGGTCGGACGTTTCCTGCTCGAACAGCGTTTCCGTATGCTTGAAGCTGATGTTCAACGACAAAAATACGGCGAAGAAGAGAAGGACGACGATGGAGACGATAATCCGGATCTGCAGGTTGCGGAACAGCAACCCGACCCATAGCTTCCATTTGTACGGTATCGGCTTCCCCTCCCGGTCTGGATGTACTATTCATTCTACTGAAGAACGGGATGTCCATCAAGGAGAAGAAACCCCCAGATTCAACCATCCGGGGGCATCGGCTAACAGAAGCTCGCCTGTTACTTGGCGATGGACGTATCTTCCAGCGTAATGCCGGATTGGAACGACAGGAAGCCCGGCATGTTCGTGAATCCGGCGACGCTTTTCTTCATGGCGTACGCCTGCTCCCTCCACGTCAAGTAGACGAACGGCGACAAATCGAGGGCGCGGTCGATCAGCTTGCCGTAGATCGCCTCCCGCTTCGCATCGTCCAGCTCCTTGCGGCCGTCGACCAGCAGCTTGTTGATTTCCGCGTCGTTGAAGTACGCGGAGTTGTTCAGGCGGACCGCACCGCCGCTGTAAAAGTTGCTGAGCCAGTCCGGGTCCGTAATGTCGCCGGACGTCCCCGCCACGACGAAGTCGTAGTTGCCGTCGGTATTTTTCTTCACGCGCGTCGCCCAATCGGGCAGATCGAGCTCGATTTCGATGCCGACCTTCTTCAGCTCGGCCTGGACGGCGACGGCTGTCTGCTGATGGTACGAATATTGCGACGTCGCCAACAGGCGAGCCTTGAAGCCGTTCGGGTAGCCCGCTTCCGCCAGCAGCTTTTTCGCTTTGTCGATGTTGTGCTCGAAATACGTTTCGTTTTTCTCGTCGTAGCCCATATAGCCTTTCGGGATCGCGATGCCGTAAATCGGCTTGCCCCGTCCGTTGAACGCCGTGTTGATGATCGTGTTGCGGTCGATCGCGTACGAAATCGCCTTGCGGACCCGGGGATCGCTGAACGGCGCGAACTGCGTGTTGAACTGCAGCTGCATGAACGGACCGCTTACGCTGTCGAGCTTCAGGTTCGGATCCTGCTCGATCGAAGCGGCGTCCTTCCACGGCACGTAGTCGATCAAGTCGACGTCGCCCGCTTTCAGCGCGTTGACGCGGGTGTTCTCGTCCGGATAGAACACGAACCGGACCGTGCCCAGCTTCGCCTTGTCCTTCTTGTAGTAGCCGTCGAACTTCTCGACGACGAATTCTTGGCCCTTGGTCCATTTCACGAACTTGAACGGCCCCGCTCCCATCGGATTCGCGCTCAAATCGCCGTTTTTCTCCTCCGTCCATTTCTTCGAGACGATGACCGATTCCGGCAGCGCCAAGTAGTGGATGAACGGGGCGGAGGGCTCCTTCAGCGTAATAGCGACGATGTTGCTGTCGATCGTTTCGATATGATCGATAATGGACAGCTCGCTGCGGAAGGTGGCGTTGTTTTTCGGATTGGCGATACGCTCGAACGTGTACTTGACGTCTTCCGCCGTCACCGGATCGCCGTTATGAAACTTGGCGTCGCGAAGCCGGAACGTATACGTCTTCTTGTCTTCGGATACGGTGTACGATTCCGCCAGCTCGTTGCTCAGCTTGCCTTCCTTGTCGTAATTGACGAGACCGCGGTAAAGAGCCAGCTTGATCGGTCTTCCCGGCGCGCCGTTCTGAACGAGCGGATCCATCGTGCTCGGTTCGCCGGACAAGCCGAAGATGAGCGTGCCGCCTCCGGCGCCGGTTTTGCCCGTGTTCGCCGAGGTGCCGGAAGCCGCGTCTTGACCGCCTTGACCGCATCCTGCCGCCACGAGGGCGACGGCCAGTACAAGGAACAATAGGTTCGACAATCTTCTAAACATGCTGCAACCTCCCTTTATCAAGTCCTATGATATCTATAATAGGGACGGCCCGTGGGGAGCGGCAATCCTTATTACCGGCATTTACGAGCGGTTCAATTTCGGATCGAGAATGTCCCGGAGACTGTCGCCGAGCAAATTGACGGCCAAAATCGTCACGCCGAGACAGAGCGAAGGCCATACCGCGTACATCGGATTGAGGCTGATGTAGCCGCGCGACTGCCCGATCATCTGCCCCCACGAAGGCGCCGGAGGCACGACCCCCAGCCCGAGGAAGCTGAGTCCCGATTCCAGCAAAATCGAAGCCGCGATCGTCAAGCTGATCTGAATAATGAGCGGAGACAAAATGTTCGGCAAAATACAACCGAGCAGCACCCGCCCGTGCGAAGCGCCGAGCGACAGCTCGCTCTCGACGTATTCCAGCTTCTTGACCTGGAGCGTCGACGAATAGGCGATACGGGCGAAATGCGGCGCATAGACGATGCCGATGATGACGATCAGGTTGGATACACCGGCCCCCCAGAAGCCGACCACCATCAGGGCGAGCAAAATCGGCGGGAAGCACAGGACGATATCGACGACGCGCATGATCGCTTTCTCGGCGATGCCGCGGAAGTAGCCCGCTGTCAGACCGAGCAGAAGACCGGTTGTAAACGCTAACAAAGTCGAGCCGAGCGCCACGATAAGCGATGGGCGTATCCCGAGGATGAGCCGGCTCAAGATGTCCCGGCCGAATTCGTCCGTGCCGAGCGGATGGCCCGGCAGCGCCGGCTTGAGCACGTTTTCCGGATGCAGCTCGAGCGGATCGTGCGGGACGATCCACGGCCCGATCGCCGCCACGATCAGAATCGGAAGCAGGACGATGACACTGAACACGAACGTTTTGTTGCGGACGAACTTTCTCAGCATGCGATTCCTCTCCTTAGCGCACTCTCGGGTCCATGAGACCGTACAGCAAATCGACGAGCATGTTCACGATGATGAAGAAGGAGGCCATGACGACGATGCACCCTTGGATCAGCGGGTAATCGCGATTCGCGATCGATTTCACGAGCAGCGTGCTCATCCCCGGCCAATTGAACAAATATTCGATCAGCACCGTTCCCCCGATCAGGTTGCCGAGCTGCAGGCCGATGACCGTAACGACGGGAATGATCGCGTTGCGGAACGCGTGCTTGAATACGATGGACCATTCGGAAACCCCTTTGGCCCGGAGCGTCTGGATGAACTCCTTGTTCAGCACCTCCAGCATGGACGAGCGCGTCATCCGGGCGATCGAGGCCGCCAAGCCGAGCGCCAGCGTTATGGCGGGCAGCGCCAGACGGAGCATATGCTTGACCGGGTCGTCGGAGAAAGCGACGAATCCGCTCGCCGGCAGCAGATGCAGCTTGAAGCTGAACAGCAGGATGAGGAAGGCGCCCAGCACGTAAACGGGAAACGAAACGCCCAGCGCCGCGATCGACGACAGCGCCATATCGACGAAGCTTTGCCGCTTCAAGGCGGCGACGATGCCGAGCGGAACCCCGATCAGCGCCGCGAGGACGATCGCCACGATCGCGAGCTCGATCGTATTCGGCAGCCGCTGCAGAACGTACGTATGGACCGGGGTCGAATCGTACAGGGAGACGCCCATGTCGAACCGGGCGAAATTGGCGATCCAATGTCCGTACTGCGCAAGCAGCGGCTGGTCCAAGCCGAGCTTGTGGCGCATCTCCTCCAGAGCGGCGGCGTCTCCTCCCCGCTCCGTGCCGAGCACGAGCGCCGCCGGATCGCCCGGCATCAGATGAATGAGCGAGAAGACGAGCGTGCTCACGACGAGCACTTGAACGACGACGAGCGACAATTTGCCGGTCAAGTAACGGATCACGGCGCTCGCCCCCCCTCCACCGAGCCGGAGGCCGGACCGTCGTTCGCGTACAGGTGGCAGGCGACTTCATGGTTGTCGCCGACCCGGACAAACTCGGGCGCGACTTCGCTGCAGATCGGCATCGCGTCCCGGCACCGGGTGCAAAACCGGCAGCCCTGCGGCGGATTGACCGGGCTCGGAACGTCTCCGGTCAAGATGATCCGCTCCTTCCCGGCATCGGGATCCGGCGCCGGAATGGCGGAGAGCAGCGCCTTCGTGTACGGGTGCCTGGCGTTCGCGTACAGCTCGTCGGCGTCGGCGATCTCCACCATTTTCCCCAAATACATGACCCCTATTCGGTTGCTCATATGCTGGACGACCGATAAGTTGTGCGAGATGAACAAGTACGTCAACCCGAACTCCCGCTGCAAATCGTTCAACAAATTCAAAATTTGCGATTGGATCGACACGTCCAGGGCGCTTACGGCCTCGTCGCAGACGACCAGCTTCGGGTTGAGCGCGATCGCCCGCGCGATGCCGATGCGCTGGCGCTGTCCGCCGGAAAACTCGTGCGGATACCGGTCCGCGTATTGCGAGGGCAGCCCCACCAATTCGAGCAGCCGCTTCACTCTCTTATCCTTGTCGGAGCCGGAGGCGACGCCGTGGATTTCGAAAGGCGCCCCGATAATTTGCCCGACCGTCTTCCTCGGGTTGAGCGATTCGAACGGCTTCTGGAACACCATCTGCAGCTTCGCTCTATGCCGGCGGAGGGCGCCGCCCTTCATCTTCAGCAAATCTTGGTCCTCGAAGCGGATCTCGCCTTCGTCCGCATCCGTCAGCCTCATAATGACGCGGGACAGCGTACTCTTCCCGCAGCCCGATTCGCCGACGAGTCCGAACGTCTCGCCCTTGTAGATGGAGAAGCTGACGTCGTCGACCGCTTTCACGTGCCCGCGCCGGCCGGACAGCCAGCTTTTTTGGAGCGGATAATATTTTTTGAGCCGTTTGACGTCGAGCAGTATGTCGTTCATCCCGCTTCTTCCTCCTCCCACGACGGATGCGCCTTCCAGCAGCGCGCTTTGCAGCCTTCTTCCGTTTCGATCAAATCCGGCTCGCTTCGTCTGCACGCGTCGGTCGCGTCCGCGCATCTCGGATGGAACCGGCAGCCCGTCGGCATCGAGCCGATCCCCGGCACGTTCCCCGCGATGCTGTGCAGCTTCCCGCCGCGTTGGCCCGGCTGCGGAATCGAGCGAATGAGCCCTTGCGTGTACGGATGGCGGGGATTGCGGAATATCGAGCGGACATCCCCCTCCTCCATCACTTTGCCGGCGTACATGACGGCCACGCGGTCGGCCATCTCGGCGACGACGCCCAGATCGTGCGTGATGAGCATGATGCTCATGCCGGTTTCGCTGCGAATCCGCTTCAGCAGCTCGAGAATTTGCGCCTGCACCGTCACGTCGAGCGCCGTCGTCGGCTCGTCGGCGATCAGCAGCTTCGGGCTGCAGGAGAGCGCCATCGCGATCATGATCCGCTGGCACATGCCGCCGGACAGCTCGTGCGGATACGCTTCCATCACCCGCGACGGGTGGGCGATGCCGACGTGGTCGAGCAGCTCGACCGCACGCTTGTACGCGGCGGAGCGGGAGACGCTCTCGTGGAGGCGGATCGCCTCGACGATTTGGCTGCCGCACGTGAACACCGGGTCCAGCGCCATCATCGGGTCTTGAAAAATCATCGACATCGATTTGCCGCGTATTTGCGACAGCTGCTTCTTCGAAAGCTTCGTCAAATCCCGTCCTTCGAACCAAATTTCGCCCGAAGCGATTTGGCCCGCCGGCGGCAGCAGCTGCATCGCCGACAGTGAAGCGACCGTCTTCCCGCTCCCGCTCTCGCCTACGATGCAAACGATTTCACCTTTGTTTATCGTAAAGTGAACGCCGGCGATCGCCGGAAACGTTCCTTTGTCCGTTCGGAACTGCGTCGTCAAGTTGCGAATTTCCAATAAAGCGTCGCTCATGTTCATCACTCCCCGCTTGAAGGGCTGTCTTGCTTGGTTGCGTTAGAGACTGTCGATTCATTGTGAGTTAGGAAGTGGAAAAGGAAACGAATACCGTCCGGCGAGTTTCCGCTTTAAACTCCTCACCACTGCATCTTTATCAAATCAAGGAGTTTAAACCATGATGTTAGAGCAGAGGAGGGTATTTTTTCGCTTGGAACGGCATATTCTCGCTTCATCCACCATAAATCGACAGTCTCGATATGTTCATTATATAGGCGGCGCGGGCGCGATCCCATGGAATGCCGTATGGTTTCGTTGTAAATTCATCCGCTCCTTCGGGCGATCGTCCGGACGGGCGAGGCGCCCGGTTTCCGCCGCGTCCGGGGTTGGACGATCTTACGATTTTGTTGCAAAATCGTCCGATTCGGTCCATAATCGGACATAGAGACGAAGAACGTCCCGGATCCGCTCCGATCGAGCGGCGACGGGACGTTTTTCATTTGGAAGAGGGAGGGATGTCGGTTGACGTTTGAAGAAGCGCATGACGCGTTTATCCGCCGTCATCTGAACGAAAGGACGGGCGAACGCCGAGGCCGGCTCGAGCGGGGGCACCGGCACGGCGAGACGTTGTTTCTGCGCAACGTCTGGTGGCCGCTTTTCAACCGGTTCGACAACCTTCATCCGGAATACGAGGTTCTCGATTGGCGGGGAAGGTCGTATTTCGCGGACTTCGCTTGGCTGCCGGGATTCGTAAGGCTGATCGTGGAGATCAAAGGGTACGCCTCGCATATCCGGGACATGGACCGGCACAAATTTTGCGGAGAGCTGAACCGGGAGACGTTTCTGTATGCGATGGGATACCACGTGATATCGTTCGCCTACGACGACGTGGAACAGCGGCCCGATTTATGCGTCACCTTGCTTCGGATGGCGACGAACCGGCATTTGCCCGCCCGATCGCCGGTGTCGCGGGCTTCCTTCGCGGAGAAGGAGATCGTCAGGCTGGCGATCCGGGCCGCCCGGCCGATTCGGCCGAAGGACGTGGAGCTGCATTTCGAGATCGACCCCAAGACGGCGGTACTGATGCTGCAAAAGCTGGTCGCCAAAGGCTGGCTGCAGCCGTCGCTTCGCGGCAAAGGCGAAAGAGTGGTGCGGTACGAGCTGACGCCGGGCGTTTGGGATGCATTGGATTTATAGGAAGAGGTCACGCTAAGTTGTAGCGGTTTTAGGTTTGGGGAAGACGGTAGATTAGCTGGGAGACCTGCCTCAGGTGGTAGCGGGATTGGGCGAGACGGTCGATTAGCGGGAAAACCTCCCACTTATTGTAGTGGTTTGGGCGAGACGGTCGATTAGCTGGAAAACCTCCCCCTAAGTTGTAGCGGATTGGGCGAGACGATCGATTAGCTGGAAAACCTCCCCCTAAATTGTAGCGGTTTGGGCGAGACGGTCGATTTGTTGGAAACCTCCCACTTATTGTAGCGATTTAGGCGAGATGGTCGATTAGCTGGAAAACCTCCCTCTAAATTGTAGCGATTTAGGCGAGACGGTCGATTAGCTGGAAAACCTCCCTCTAAATCGTAGCGGTATGGGCGAGACGATCGATTAGCTGGAAAACCTCCCATTCGTTGTAACGGTTGGGGGAGGCGGTCGATTTGTTGGAAACCTCCCGCTTATTGTAGCGATTTAGGCGAGACGGTCGATTAGCTGGAAAATCTCCCCCTAAGTTGTAGCGGATTGGGCGAGACGATCGATTAGCTGGAAAACCTCCCCCTAATTTTTGAGATTATACGAGAAAGCCGCATCTGTGGACCAATTACATGGAGGATTTCCGGGTAAAACGAGAATATGGCGTTTTGCCGCCGGATTAGCTGGAGATTTTCCTTCTAATGCGCGGAAGGAGCCTGCAACGCGGAAACGGGCGAGGATCGTACGCCCAATGACAAGCAAAAAGTCACCCGAGGGCGAGCGCTCCCCCACGAGGCAGCGGCCCGAGTCTGCTCGCGCACGCGAAAAAAGCCGCGGCACCCGAGGGCGAGCGCGCCCCACGAGGCTGCGGCTCGAGCCCGCTCGCGCGCAAAATAGCCGCCTCCCGAACGCGAGTGCGCCCCCGGGCAGCGGCTCGAGCCCGCTTGCGCGCAAAATAGCCGCCTCCCGTTAAGGGAACGCGTCCCCTCGGGCGGCGGCTTGCAACCGGCTAACGCCGGGTCAATAAGGCACCTTGAACATGTAGCGCCGCGTTTCCAGCGGATGGCTGCGGGCTTTGGACAGCGCCAGCGCGAACATGCGCAGCACGAAGTTCATCGCAAGCGGAGCGATGTAGCCTTTCACCTCGTCGTCGATGCCGGTCAGGTCGAACGTCTTCGCGTCGATGACGATCGTCTTCTCGCCGTATTGCTGCAGGAACGCGTGCGCGCGCTCCTCGAGCGGCCGCGTTTCGTCCAACCCTTTGAGCAGAATGAACGGCACGGTTTTGTCCAAAATTTCGAACGGTCCGTGGAAAAATTCCCCGGCATGAATCGCGTGCGAATGAATCCACTGCATCTCCATCAGGATGCAGATCGCGAACGAGTACGCCATGCCGTAGTTCGCGCCGCTCGCCATCGTATAAATGATCGATTCGTCCTTGTACTGTTCGGCATACTCGCGGACCGTATCCGCGTATTGTACCATCGCCTTCTCGAATACGGTGCCGAGGTGGTCCAGGCTGGCCAGCAGCTTCTCGTACTTCTTGTTGCCCTCCTTGATGTAGAGCAGCCCCATGGTCAGCCTGTACAAGATGGCATAGTTCATAATTTCCGGATGCGGCTCCATGTTGCCCGCCGAAATCCAGCTGTAATTGACGACGAAGTCGGATTCGTCGGCGAGCGGCGCATGCTCCACATACATGAGCGACACGGTCAAGGCGCCTTTGCTCTTGGCGAAACGGGCGGCTTCCGTCGTCTCCGGCGTCTTGCCCTTGTGCGAGCACAGGATGACGAGCGACTGCTCGTCGAGTGACCGCGGGTTGCGGTGAATGAACTCGTTGGAGCTGAAAATTTCGGCCGTAATGCCTTGCGCTTCCCGGTCGATTACATATTTGCTCGGATACATGAGAGCGGACGAGCCGCCGCACGCCACATAAAACACCCGCTTGATCGTTCGACTGCGGTAGGCGTCGAACACGCGCTCCAATTGCTCGTTCGCCTGCGCGAACGGACCTTCGTATACCATGGTGAAAACCTCCTGTGCCTTCGTTATTTGGACTTGCCGTAGCCGAACGCTCCGTACGTGCCGCAGGTGGCCGCCGCCGCTTCAGCCGCCCGGGCGAGCGCTCCCCGCATGTCGCGGCTGTCGTGATAGGCGGCGAGAAAGGCGCCGATGAACGAATCGCCCGCTCCCATCGTGTCGACGATTTCGGCCGGAGCCGGACGCTGCTCGAAGACGGCCCCGTTCTCGGAAAAGACCGCGGGCTCCGCCCCTCGCGTCACGCCGACGACCGGCACGCCGAGCCGGTGCACGTCCTCGATCAGCGACCGGATGTCGCCCGCGGTCAGGCCGCTCCCGGAGAAAAACGCGTAGGTCAAGTAAGGACAGACGCGGCGCAAGTAGTCCGCATCCCACCGCTGCGGAGTGGAGAAATCGAACGATACCGGCCTGCGCGCCATCCGGGGCAGCTCGTGCTCCGTATCGCTGTTGACGCTCGTATGGACGACGTCGAACCCGTCGATATAGTCGAGGTCGTCCTGCGTCAGCCGCAGCGTCAGCCGCGACTGGACGCGTATGCCGCGGTTCGTGCCCGCGAACGTCCGATCCCCGTCGGGGGTTAAGGCGACGACGGCTTCGCCGTTCGGTCCATACGCCCGGCGAAGCCGGGACGCGTCGATCCCTTCGCGGCCCAGACAGTCGACCACATGCGCCGCCGCCGCGTCGTCCCCGACGATGCCGAGGTAGCCGCAGCCGGCCGCGCCGCCGCGCCGGGCCGCCACCGCGACGTTGAGCGCGTTGCCTCCGGGGTACATCAGCCCCTGATCGCGGTAATAGTCGACGACGTTGTCTCCGATGCCGAGCAGCTTCATGCCGCCCGCCTCCTTCCAGCCGCACAATCGCGGCGATTAAGATCGCACGCCCGCTCGCCGTTCGGCTGTCGCATTCTCGTCGACGATCGGCCCGTTCGGACCGGCAACGAGCACGACACCGTAATCGTCCAGAGCCGAGGCGAGCGACACTTTCCCTTCGCGGACGTCGCGCAGCACCGCTTCGGCCGGACGGTCGTACGGGTGTCCGTAGCCGCCGGAGCCCGGCGCGCAGACGCTGATCAAATCTTCCCGGCCGAGCGTCACGCCGGATATTTTCGAGCCGAGCGTTTGCAACTCCCCGCCGCCCCGGGACAGCCGGAAGCGGCCCGGACCGCCGCTCTTTCCGCCTTCGAGCCCCCACGGCGCGAACTTGTGGCGATCCCCGAGCCCGGTGTAGCTCATGCCGTCGCACAAAATCCGGAAGTCCCGGCGAATGCCGAGGCCGCCCCGAAACCGGCCGGCGCCGCCCGAATCGGTCTGCAGCTCGTACCGTTCCACCAGCACCGGATATTCGCGCTCGAGCGCTTCGATCGGCAGGTTCGACGTGTTGGTCATATGCACCTGGACGCCGCTCAAGCCGTCCCCGCGGCTGTGCGCCCCGGAGCCTCCCGCGATCGTCTCCAAATAGACGAAGTAGTTGCCGTTCCGCGGATTCGTGCCGGAGAAGATGGCCGACGTCACGACGCTGTTGCAGGCGGCGAGCACCCGCTCCGGCGCCACTTGGGCGAGCGCGCCCATGATGACGTCGACGACGCGCTGCGCCGTATCGATCCGCTGCCCGACGGGCACCGGCAGCGTGCAGTTGACGATGGAGCCTTCCGGCGCCGTCACCTGAAGCGCCCGGTAAATGCCGTGGTTGGCGAAAATCGACTGCCCCGCCACCGCCTTGAAGCAGTAAAACGCGGTCGTCAGCAGTCCCGAGTACGTCATATTGAGCGGCCCCGGCACCTGCGGACTCGTCCCGGCGAAATCGACCTTGGCCGTGCCGTCTTCAATCGTCACCGTCGCCCGGATCGGAATCGGCGAGTCGGAATTGGCGCCCGCGTCGTCCAAATAATCCTCGAACGTGTACGTTCCTTCCGGCAGCGTGCGGATGCCCGCGCGCATCAGATGCTCCGCGTAGTCGAGCAGCGCGTCCGTGCATTCCGCAAAATAATCCGCCCCGTACTTGCGAACGACTTCGGCCAACCGCTTCGCACCGGCGATGTTGGAGGCGATCTGCGCGTCCAAATCGCCGCTGCGCTCGACCGGCGTCCGCGTATTCAGGATGATGAAGTCGTAGCTTTCCCGCACAAGCTCGCCCGCCCGGCATATGCGTCCGAGCGGAATGCGCAGCCCTTCCTGGAAAATGTTGTCCGAATGGGCCGATACGCTGCCCGGCACCATCCCGCCGATATCGGAGTGGTGCGCGATGTTCGCGACGAACGCGACGAGCCGGTCGTCGACGAAGACGGGGGACACCATCGTAATGTCGGGCAGGTGCGTTCCTCCGCCGGCGTAAGGATCGTTCGTGACGAACATGTCGCCCGGACGAAGCGAGTCGACCGGAAACTTCTTCAGCACCTCGCCGACGACGCCGAGCATCGAGCCCAGATGCATCGGCACGTATTCCGCCTGCGCGATCATGCTGCCCTTCGCGTCGAACAAGGCGGTCGAGCAGTCTTTCCGTTCCTTGATATTGGTCGAGTACGCCGTCTTCACGAGCGTGACGCCCATCTCCTCCGCAACGGACAGCAGCAAATTGCCGACGATTTCGAGCGTAATCGGGTCGATCCGTTTCATCGTTGTTCCTCCTCGCCGAACGTATGAATGAGCAGATTGCGGTAAGCGTCCACGCGCAGCGTCTGACCCGGCAGCAGCAAAATCGTCGAGTCCATCTGCTCGATGATGGCCGGTCCCGCGAGCCGGTCGCCCGGGAGCAAATCGGTGCGGGAGTAAATGCCGGTGCTGTAGTAGCCCGGGCGATCCGTCTCCGCGAAGTAGACGTCCCGCGTCGAGGTCGGCTTCACCGTACGGCCGGCGCCGGCGCTCTCCTCCTCCGCCCGCAACGCCGCTTTCGGAAGCTCGCCGAGCGCGGTGACGCGGTAATTGACGAATTCGACGACGCCGTTCCGGTTCGAATAGCCGTAATTTTTCTCGTGCTGCTCGTGGAACCGGGCGACGATCGCCGGCAGTCCCTCGACGGTCAGCTCGGACCATTCGACGGGTACGGTCAGCTCGTAGTTTTGCCCTTTGAAACGCATATCGAGACCGAGCGCGTACCGCCGGTTCGACTCCGGAACGCCTTCCTTCGCCAGCATCGCCGCCCCTTCGCGCTCCATGTCGGCGAACAGCCCGCGGATCGTGTCGAGACCGCCGCCGTTCGATTCCTGAAGCGACGAGCGGACGTAATCGGAGCGAACGTCCGTTACCAGAAGGCCGAGCGAGCAAAACGTTCCCGGCGAAGGCGGGACGAGAATGCGCGGGATGCCGAGCTCGCGGGCCAGCGCGCCGCAATGGAGACCGCCGCCGCCGCCGAACGAGACGAGCGTAAACTCGCGGGGGTCGTACCCTTTCTCCACGGAGATGAGCCGGATCGCCCGCGTCATATTGGCGTTGACGACCGACAGTATGCCCATCGTCGCCTCCAGCAGCGACAGCTTCGTCGCGTCGCAAATATGCTTCTCGACGGCCCGCTTCGAAGCCTCGACGTCGAGCGCCATCCGCCCGCCCAAGATGCCGTCCGGGTTCAAGCGCCCGAGAATGGCGTTGGCGTCCGTAACGGTCGGACGCGTCCCCCCACGGCCGTATGCAGCCGGTCCGGGCGTCGAGCCCGCGCTTTCCGGCCCGACCTTGAGCGCTCCGCCGGCGTCGAGCCAGGCGATCGAGCCGCCGCCCGCGCCGCACGCATGAATGTCGAGCATCGGGATACGGGCGGGAAAGCCTTCCACTTCCCGTTCCATCGAAATTTTCGGCTCCCCGTTCTCGATCAGGCTGAAATCGGCCGACGTGCCGCCCATGTCGAACGTAATCATATTTTTATATCCCGTCAGCTCGGCCAAATAAGCCGCCGCCACGACGCCAGCCGCCGGTCCCGACACTGCGGTCCGAACCGGATTGGCGACCGACTCCTGGATCGAGATGATGCCGCCGTTCGATTGCGTAATGTACGGGTCGACCGGGATGCCGGCGTTGCGGACGGATTGCTGAAAATTGTCCATATACGTCTGCATGACCGGTCCGAGATACGCGTTGAGCGACGTCGTGCTGAGCCGCGCGTATTCCCGGAACTCCGGCACGACCTGATGGGAAGCGGATACATAAGCGTCCGGATAAAGGCGCCGGATTTCGTCGACGACCTGCTTCTCATGCTCGGGGTTCATATAAGCGAACAATAGGCATACCGCGATCGAGCGGACGCCCTCCCGTTTCAATTGTTCGATCGCTTCGGCGAGCCGCTCCCGGTTGAGCGGCTTGCGCACGGTGCCGTCGGCGTAGAGGCGCTCCTCGACCTCCAGCCGCAAATAACCGGGGATGACCGGCTCCGGCTTCTCCTTGAACAGATCGTACAAGCCCGGACGCGTCTGGCGGCCGATCTCCAGCAAATCCCGGAAGCCTTCGGTCACGAGCAGCCCGGTCAAGGCGCCTTTCCGCTCGATGAGCGCGTTCGTGGCGACGGTCGTGCCATGGGCCAAATAACGGACGTCGGACACCGGAACCCCGTTCATTTCCAATATTTGCTCGATGCCGGTCATGATGGCCCGCGACGGATCGTCCGGCGTGGACGGCACTTTGTGATTCAAGATGTCTCCGGTCGACGCGTCGACCAACGTAACGTCGGTAAACGTGCCGCCGACATCAACTCCGACCATGTAACGCATAAGAATCCTCCTCGTTCCCCTTGAACTGGTGCTCCTACTGAAGATCGTCCCGACCGCGCGAGAACGCCGCGTGAAGCGTCGAGTTACAACTGAATTATAGCCCGGGGTTTCGGGGGAACAGAATGGAATATCTCACGCTTAACTTGCAATATCGTCTTGTCCTTGTCCGCGTCCGCAGCCCCGGCTCGGCGAATCGGACGACCGTTCGACCCGATAAACGGCAAAAATCGTGAAAAAGTCGTAATCCGAACGATATCGTACAAATTTTGAATAGAAAAAGAAGCCCTTGCAGCCAAGGACTTCTTCGCAATGCCGCTGGCGCGGCTGAAAACCCTCTTCATCGTCTCTATCGGCGAAGCTCGAATACCGCGCTTCCAACCAGTCCGAGATCGGCGATATCGATCTCGCCGTCGCGGTTCAGATCCATATGGCGGTTGGAATCGTCGATCGCGGCGCCGATCCGCCCGGCGAGCGAGATCAAGTCGTCCGTCGTGACGACGCCGTCCCGATTGACATCCTCCTTCTCCGTTTGGATCGTGACGGGCCATACGAAATCCGAGCCCAGACGATGCGTGACGCCCGTCACGTCGCCGTCGATGCGAATCGTTTCCGACTCGCCGAGCAAGATCAGCCGGGCTTTGTCGCGATAGCTCTTTGCCGTTAAGCGGATTTTCGCCAGCGGCCCGTCGAGGGAATAGCCGTTATCCCCCAGCCGGGTCCCTACGATCGTCACATCGCCTCCGTCGGCGGACCAAGTCATGTAGCCGTTCGATTGCCAGTCGTCCGAGGCCGTAACGCTCTCGATGGTCCATACCGCGGGGTCGATCGCAAGCTCGGCTTTAAAGCCGTACAGCGCGTTCGCCTGCTCCAGCTCCAGGGCGACCTCGATCGTCTCGTTCAGCCTCACCGCATCGGGTCCGTTCAGCTTCAACCGGCCCGGACGCTCGTACTGCGCGTCGGTTACGGAAATGCGCTGAAGGCTGCCCATATCCGTGGCGTCGGCGAAATAAATTTGCTCCTGGCCGCTCGCATCCTCGGCAAGCGCCATGAATTTCACTTCCAGGCTCTCCGGGAACAGCCGGACAAACTCCAGCGTTCTCGGGTCGATGACGGTAATGCGGTCCGCCAAATCGATGTACAGCAGGCCGTCTTTGCCCCAATACGGATGATAAGGCCGCCACATGCCGTAGTTCGTAATGTCGGGGTATATATTTTTGTAATTCAAAATTTCATGCGTGACCGGGTCCATCTTGAACAAAATGCCGTCCACGCCGCCCCAAATGTTGCCGTCCGGACCGACGGTCAGCCCGCTGATCATCGGCGATTGACCGATTCCCGGAATATCGAGGGCGAATTCGGTCACTTTGCGCTCGTTGGCGACATCCCAGACGAAAAGCTTCGCCGATCTTTCGGTAGCGGACGTGCCCAAACCTCCATGGATCGTGGTGGACCCGTAAATGTAGCCGTCCTTGTAAGCCAGCCCTACGATGCTTTGATTTTGGACGATGTTCCGATACACCTTATGCTCGCCGGTCGAGGGGTCGAATATCGTAAGCGCGCCGCCAAGCTCCCCGTATCCCGGGATGGTGCCGATCATGATTTTGTCGCCCATCGTTTTCATAATATACGGACGGTCCTGGGATTCTCCGATCGTGAACACCCGCGTCGCGACCGGGGTGCTCTGGGTCGTATCGATTTTATACACATGGCCGCCCGGATATATGCCCATGTACATATCCGTACCGTAAGCGACCATGCCCTCGGCTTGCTCCAGGATCAAATTTTTCAATGAAGCCGTACGCGGATCATAAACGGCGCCCAATCCCGCCGGATAAGCCGACATGTACAGGCTGCCGTCCGGTCCGACCTCGATATTGTGAATCGGGTTGGGGGCGCCGATCAAAGCGGAAGGCATGCTGTACACCGTTCGGGCGTCCACGTTAAAGATCGCGATTTCGCCGTTGCCTTTCATCGACACGAGCGATTGGCCCGGATATCCCGGCAAATCGTCGAACGAAACCCAAGCCGCTCCTCGGAGCGAGGTACCGTATCGAATAAGCGGAGTCGCTTGAAACGTCGTCAAATCCAATTCGGTCAGATGCCCGTTCGCTGGAATATACACCTTGTTATCGCGCGCCGCCAATTGGGCGAAGTTGAAGACGCCGACACCCGTTCCGCCGTTCTCCGTATCTTTTCCGACGACATGCGGAAGCCAGGCTCCGTTTTTCAAATCGTAGAACAGCAGCTTGTACAAGTCGCCTTGAAACTTGACGAGCAATAGATCGCCGACGACCGCCATATCGTACGCGAAAGGCACCTGCGCCGCGGACACGCCGAGCAGGCCGGGCACTTCGGCGCCGATGCTTTGCTTGTACCCGGCCGTAGCCTCCGTTACGCCCAGCTTCACCACATCGCCGACGGTGCCGATGCCGGCATAAATGTAGCCGTCATGATAAGCGATCGAACGAACGTATTCTTGGCCGGGAACCATCGTCCCGTAGTCGGTAAACGTGCCGGCGACCGGATCGTACTTGAACACGCGGCCGGTTTGGAACGTTCCGCCGTACACGTTGCCCTTGTCGTCGACCGTCAACGACCAGATCGACTTCTCCCCCGGAATCGGCTCGCCGAGCTCGACGATCTGTTTGGTCGCCGGAGAATATTTCCATAATATTCCTTTCGTCTGCCCCGATGTCCGAATGCCGCCGATATAGACCGTACCGTCGGGGGCGACGGCATGCGCCCAAGCTTGCTGCACGCCGGGCATCGGAAAGCTGCGGAGCAGCGTGTTGGACCGGATATCGACGATTTGGAACGATGCGACCTCGGCGTTAACCGACGTGTAGAAAACCGGCTTTCCGTCTTCCTCGCCGACGACCGCACCCGATATGCCGGCTTTCGTAATCGGCGTCGCGATTTTTTCCGGATCGCCGAACACTCTTCCTTTAAACGTCACGCCATCGCCGCCCGGGCTTGCTTCCGCCGGCGCGGCCGAAAACATGCCGGAGACGATCAAGCAGCTCAAAACGGCGATCATGATCCATTTGCTTCGTAGCTTTCGCATCGTAGACCTCCTACGGAAATAATGATTTCCACGTTCGCCGCCCAATCCGGCGTTATGGTGCGGCAAGCGCTTTGGCGATCGTCTCGACATCGGCGGCGTCGATCTTCCCGTCGCCGTTCAGGTCGTAATATTTCGTGACGTCGTTCAAGCTTGCATTCACGCTTTTCGCCGTCAGCAAAAGGTCCACCAGATTGACGGCACCGTCATGGTTCACGTCCTCGAAGCGAGGCAGCAGCGTCGTTCTTGCCCTCACGTCGGCAGGGAACGTTTTGTTCTGCACCTCTCCTCCCTTGAGCGACTTCAATACCGAGCTCGCTTTAAGGGCAATAACGGTATTTCCTTGCCCGCTTAACGCCTTGAAGGTTACCGTGGCGATGCCGGCGTTCCCGTTGACGACGCCGCCATCCGTTCGGGAAGCATGGACGGCAAGCAGGCCGCCGTTCGTTTCCCACGTCAAAGTCGTATTGCCGCTTGCTCCGAAATCCGGATGGACGGCCGCTTCCACAACCTGCAGCGCGTTCGCATCAAACGCCACATTCAGATCGGCGGCCGTCAGCGCTTCGGCGTTTTTGGAGCCCAACCGCACGGTGAATGTCCGGTCTTTGGCGGCGTATTCGGCCGACGCGATATCGAGCTGCATCAAATCCCGTTCGTACGTAAACATCATATCGTCGTAATAGGCGACCGCCGTAGATCCGTTATTGACGAGAGCGAACAGCTTCGCGTGCTTGGCGTTGGCCGGAGCGAGCCCCTTCAATTCCGCCTTGAACCATTGATGAAGCGGGGTTTTGAAATGCTGCAGCAGATCCGCGCCGGTCTGCACGTTGTTCCCGTCGAAGAAGCGCAGCAGGAAGGTGGCGCCCCCCGACGGCGCCGGCGTACCGTCCACATACATCATCGCGGAAGCGGTGTATTCCGCGCCGGGCTTCACCGATAGCGGCCGGCTCTCCAGGACGACGCTGTTGTTCGTTTGCGTATCCGTAAGCTTGAGGCTGGAAGTGCCGGAATATTTTACGGCCGTCGATAGCTCGAATTTGACCGTATCGCTCGGAGCGGACCAATGGGTCCAGCTTTCCACGGCTCCGCCCGAGGTCAGACCTCTCTCGAATCCGGCGTTTGGAACCGGGATGCTGACCACCTCTTTCAGCCCGTCGGAGGAAATGACCTTCTCGGACAAATCTTCCGGCGGCAGCGGCGGCGTCGGGACGTTCACCTTCAGCTCGACGTCGTCGAAATACGTATTGCCGGTCCATGCCGCGGTAATGAGCAGAGCGGCGGACACGTATTTCGCCTCGGGCGGCGCCGTCTTGACCGGCGTAATCAACTGCGTATATTGGCCTTGCGTGCCCAACGCGTTGTAATTGACCGCCGCGCGGCTGCCCGTGAGCTCCTTGTTGCTCGCATCGTAGAAACGAAGATGGATCGAACCGCCGATGGACCCGCTTTTCCAGCCTTCCGGCTTATTGTGGTTCATCCATACGCTCAGTGTATACTCCTGCCCGGGGGTAGCCGGGTATTTGTCGCTTACCAGTTCGACCGTATGCATGGTGGAATTGTCGAACAGGTTCAAGCTGTGGCCGCCGCTTTTGACGACAGAGCCGTACACGCTGTGCGTCACTTTTCCGTATACATCGTCCTTGACGGCGTAATTCGAAGTCCAGCCGGGAATGCTGCCGTCCGGCCCGACCGGCTCCTCGAAGCCGGGGTTTACCATCGCGACGGCGCCCGACTGGGGCGCCGGCTCCGCGGCGCCGACACCGGCAAGAGGCCAGCCGGCGTAAACGGCCGCCAATAGGGATACAATCGCAACGACCGATATCCTTGTCCGCAACGTGCTCAATAGACCCACTCCTTATCGTTGTTCGATCAACCGCAGCAGCATAACGGCGACGTCCGCCCGATTGGCGCCGGATTTGGGAGAAAAGGCGTTGTCGCCGACTCCGTTCAACAGACCGCCCGCCCGTGCCGCATAGATCGCCTCCCGGGCCCAATCGCTGATCGCATCGTCGTCGGCGAACGGCTCCGACCCCGAACCGTTCGTCTTGACCAGTCCGGCGTTTGCGAGCATGACCGCCATTTCCTCGCGCGTCAGCTTGCCGTCCGGATTCATGTTCTCGCCGTCGCCTCGAACGATTCCGGCTCGATAAGCGGCGTTCACGGCGCCCGCATACCAGGCGTCCGCCTCCACGTCGCGGAAGGAAGCCTCGTGGCGGGCGGTCGAATCGAGATCCAGCATCCGTACCAGAAGCGAGACAAATTCGGCCCGGGTCGTCTCGCCGAAAGGAGAGAACGCCTCCTCCGCGGTTCCGTCCATCACGTGCTTGGCCGAGAGCGCTTCAATGGCGTACCGCGCCTCCTCGTACACGTCCTCGATATCCTTGTAATTCGCGGAATACTCCATCAGGGCGTATACGCCCGGCCGGGCCGCCGCAACCTCGAACTCGCCGCCCTCCGGCTTCGCGTTCCGCACGTACTCCCATGCGGACGTCGATTCGTTCCATGCATAGACACCCAACTTATGTACATTCGGAGCGGACGCCTCGTAGCGAAGCGTCAAGCGGAGCAGTCCGGCCTCCGGAGCGACGGCGACCGGTTTCCCGTCTTCCATGGCCGAGATTAACACTTGAAGTCCGGAAACGAAATTCAATCGCGCGTCCGTTTGCCGCCCGGCTTGCTCGCCGGCCGTCCGCAGCTGAAGCAGCGTTTCTTGGCCGCCCGCAAGCGCTTCAGGAGAAACGGCGGCGGCTCCCCTTTCGTTCTCGAGCAGCAGCGATACTTTGCCGCCTGCAAGCTGCTTCGCTTGGTCGGAGGTTACCAGCAGGGACGAGGAGCCGTTGTCCGCAAGCCGAACGCGAATGTTCGCTTCCGCCGGGACCTTCCATTGACGGCTTGCGCCCAGCTCCGAAAGCTGCCGAAGCGCCTCCACCGTTTTCGCTAACGACTCCCGATCGAGCCTCATCGATTTCGCCGCCGCATCTTCCGTTATCTTTACTTGATGCAACCATTGCCGCTGCAGTTGGCCGGCCAGCTCCTCCAACCGCTTCATCTCCGCGGGCGAATAGCTCCCCGCTCCGCCGGAGAGCAGCGACGAGAGCTGAGCCAACGCTTGCTCGGGATCGTTGGAGGCCAGCTTCTTCTCCAGCTCCTGCAAGCCGGGCCGAGCTTCCGGACGGGCAGGCGGGACGACCGGCGCGGGGGGAGCCGGGTCTTCGGAAGAAGACGAGGAAGCGGGCGTAATGGGCAGCGTCAACTCCCGCCCGGGGACGATGGCCAGCTCCTTCAAATCGGGGTATCCGTTGGCATTCAAGTAGCTTTCGCCGGTGACCGCCTTGACCGATTCGACGGCGAGCTTCGTAACGCCCGAACTGCGGGCGGCGAATTCCAGCTTCGCAACGCTTAACGAAGCGATGGCCGATGATGAAGAGGAAGCCCCTTGGCGCAGCAGCGGCAGGACGACCGTTCCTTCCGTTTCATCGATTTGCGAGCCGCCGAAATCGCTATAAGCGCCTTGCGGTTGAACTTGGCGGAACGTCAGCTTGGACGGGTCGTATTTCACCCGAACCTGCACCCCGTACAAATCGGCCGGATCGCGGGCGACGACTTGGACCGCAAACCGTTCTCCTTCCGATACCGGTTTTCCGTCAACCTCCAGGCGGAGCGTCGCCCGCTCCGGCTCGGAACCGCTTTCTGCAAACGCATACACGGGTGTGCATAAGAAAAGACTGCTCATTAAGACCGACACGATCAGACGTTTTGTGGTCATCCCTCAAGCTCCTTTCTTTTTACATATCTACCCCATAACTCTAAAATCCTTTTCTCCAAACACACACAAATATGATACATATGTTGTCAATAAAATGAACTTCCTCTTGATTTTCGCCCTCCCTCCTTATAAAATCGGATATAATTCGGTAATTTCATTGTTACTTATCTGGTTCATAACAGATTATAATCATAGGCAAAAGAAACTGTCAACGAATTTTGAAGCCCTTTCCTGCCATGTCCGGATCCGCATGGGGAAGCAGGCTTTATGATATAATGGGCTGGTGTGGATCACTATGCAATCGGGGTGCTTGGAGATGAATTCGAAGCCGAAGCGTTCTACGTTCAGGAGCCGCTACGAGGAAATGATGATCACCTTGAAAAACGAGATCATTGCGAGCATTTGGGAGGAAGGAAGCTTCCTGCCTTCGGAGAACGATATTGCCGAACGATTTCAGCTTAGCAAAAACTCCGTACGCAAAGGACTCGACCTGCTTGCCTCCGAGCATTTTATCGAAAAAATTCCGCGCGTCGGCAACCGCGTCCGGAAAGCGCCGGCGGGGACCGTCATCAAGCTCGGCTACTACCCGTCCATGATCAAGGAAGCGCACATCTACGACCTGGTCGAGGAATTTCATAAGCGGCATCCGCTCATACGGGTCCATATGATTCCGATGCCTCACTCGCATACGAAGCCCACCATGAAGGACTATATGGAATCCGACCAGATCGACGTCATGACGATCAACAACTACAATGTCGAGCTGTTCGCCCGGCCCGGCGGACCGCCGGATTTGCTGGAGCCGCAAGCCTTCCATGAAGGCGTTTATCCGGTTTTAACCGAGCCGTTTACGTTTGACGGGACGTTATACGTGCAGCCGTTCATGTTTTCTCCGGTCATTCTTTGCTACAATAAGGACCACTTTACCGAGAACGGAGTTCCGGAGCCGGACAGCGGCTGGACCTGGGATACCGTCAAGAAGGCCGCCCATCAATTATCGACCGGCAAAAACCGCTACGGCTTCTTCTTCCATCTGCTGTCGGATAATCGGTGGCCCGTTTTCCTGCTGCAAAACAACGTCGTCTTCAACCGCGGAACCGATCGGGGCCGCAACCTGGAGCTGGACAGCTCGTCGCTGAAGGAAAGCTTCCGTACGCTGATCGACCTGAGCGAGGACGTGTTCCCGCCGTTCCTGTCGGAAAACGACCACGACGTGGACATGCTGTTCCGCCAGCAAAAAGTATCGATGATTTTAACCTCGTATTTTTTTCTCAACATGATCGAGGACGTGGACTTCTCGTACGACATTTCGCCGCTGCCCTATCAAGGAACGCCCAAAACGATGGTCATCGTCATCGGCCTTGCCGTCAATAAGCATTCCAAGCATAAGCAGGCCGCGCAGACGTTCGTCGATTTCATGCTTTCGCATGAAACCCAGCTCAAGCTGCGGCAGCATACGCTCAGCCTGCCCAGTCTCAAAAGCGCCGCCGAATGGAACGGGCCGGTTCGCGTCAAGCAGCCCGACCGGTTCTTCATATTCCGGGAAACGTTCCCCACGTTCAGCTACCACACCGCTTTAAACGTGACGTATTCCGAGCTGGAGGAAATCCGGCAAAACATGAAGCTGTACTTGTCCAAGATGGAGGGCATTCAAATTTTTTCCCGCTGACGACACAGCCTCCCGAAACCCGCGATACCGCGGGCCGGGAGGCTGTTTTTTCGTATGCCGCGGCCGTCGCTCACTCCGGCGCCGCGCCGGCCGTGCCGCGCTCGACCAGCTCCACCGGCACCAGGACGCGTCCCGGCGCCGTCTTCCCTCGCTCCAGCCAATTGACGACGATTTCGGCCGCCCTGCGCCCGATTTCGTAAAAGTGCTGCTCGACGGTCGTCAGCGGGACGATGACGTGCTGCGTCACCGGATTGTTGTCGAAGCCGATGATCGAGATGTCGGCCGGCACGCGGATGCCCGCGTCCAAGCAGCGGTTCAGCAAATTGGCGGCGATCAGATCGTTCTCCGTCTGGACGGCCGTTACCCCTTCGCTCCGGTACGAGTCGAGCAGCTGGGCGTAAAACTTGTCGACGCCGATCTCCTCCCGGACCGCCTTCATGTTCAGCTGAATATACCGGCTGTCGACTGGGATGCCGTGATCCTTCAACGCCTTGCAATAGCCGAAATAACGGTCGCGAACCGACGAGGTCGACTCGATGCTGACGGCGGACAAAAACGCGATTTTGCGGTGGCCGAGCTCGATCAGGCGCGAAACCGACTTGTACGCTCCGCCGAAATTGTCCGAGACGACGGCGCCGAGCGGCAAGCTGTCGAAATATTTGTCGATCGTCACGATCGGGTACTCGTCCAGGCAAAGCCGATGAAGAATGTCGTAGTTCGTCTGATCGTTCCTCGGATACAGAATGATCGCCGCGATGCCGCTTCGCGTCAACGTTTCCAGCAAATCGCGCTCCTTTTGGGAATCGTAGTCGCTTTGGTGAACGCTCAAATAATACCCGTTCGCGTTCAGCCAATCCGAGGCGCCGCGAATGTACCCCATCGTCCCGCGGTCGTCCTCCGACGGCAATATGAGCGATATCATTTTCCCCGTCCCGTCCGTCCGGTTCTCCGCCTGCGCGCGGCTGATCGACTTCACGAAGCTGCCGCTGCCCTTGACCCGGTAAATGAAGCCGTCCCGCTCCAGCTCCTCGAGCGCGCGGCGCGTCGTAATCCGGCTCACCCCGTAGCGTGCGCTCAGCTCCGCTTCCGTCGGCAGCTGGTCCTCCGGCTTGTAGACGCCCGACGAAATTTGCGCCTTCAGCTCATCAACGATGAGGCTGTACAGCGGTTTGTTGTCTTTGGTCAACTTCGTTCTCATCCTATCTTCGGCCCTAATCGCCCTATTCGCCATAGTCGTCCGTTCCATTCTCGCATTAAATTATAGCGTTCCCGGCTTCTTCATGTAAACCGAACGCATAGGAAGACGAACGCTCCGTCCGCCCCCGGGGCCGCCCAACCCGCCGGGCCGCCCGGGAGAGCCGTGTCGCCGACCGCCCTACTTCACGCTCATGTAGCGCTCGTACTGCTTTCGCCTGATGTCCAAATATTTGGCGGCGCCCATTTTGTCCAACGTCTTCACGTAATTGTCCCATTCCGTGTCCAGATTCGCTTTGCCGGTCACGAACTTCACGCGCATCTCCTCGATATACTTGTTGATGTCGGTCAGCATCGCGCTCGTCTGCTTCGCTTCCTCGTCGGTCGGCACGAAGTCCGGCCACAGCTCCTTCGGCGCGAACTTGTCGAGCTCCGCCGGGTCGGCCTTGATCTCGTCCGCCACCGTCGTCCCTCTCGCCGCCATCCGCAGCTCGTCTTTCGGCTCCACGTACGGATAATACGCCCCGTACACGTTGTCGACGTATTGGAACGCCCCCAGCTGCACGCCGCCCTTGTAGTTCAAAATGTCGTCGATGTACTTCGGTTTGCCGTCGACCATCTTGTACGTCTCGCCCTCGATGCCGAACGTTCCGAATAGAATCCCTTCCTCCCCGTAGAAGTAGTCGATCCATTTCAACGTTTCGACCGGGTGCTTGTTCTTGTTCGTAATGATGAAACCGAAAATGCCTTTGGCCGCCGGACCGAGCGTCCCCGCCACCTTGTCCCCGCGCGGGCCTTCCAGCGCGTTGATGCCGACGTAGTTTTTGGCGGCGTCCTTACCTATATAGCCCGGGCCTTCCCAGACGAACGAGCCGACCAAGTTGTTGGCGCCGTCGGTCGACCATTTCGCGTAATCGTAGCCGGTCGTGAAGTTTTGCTGCGCGAGGGAGCCGTCTTTGTACAAATCGCTCATATATTGGAGCAGCTCTTTATATTTCGGATCGTTGAACGTCGTCTTGATTTGGCCGTCCTTGTCTTTGTAGATCGACTGGCCGAACGCCTTCGAGCCGCCCTCGCCCATGCCGAAGCTGCTTGCGAGGAAGCTTTCGAGAAACGTCCAATACCGGCTTTCCAGCACCCAGCCGAGCCGCGCGGGATCTTTTTGCCGGACGGTCTTGAGGGCGCTCCGGAATTCCGCCGTCGTCTTCGGCACGGCCAAGCCCGCTTCGTCCAGCCACGACTTGTTGATATACAGCCGGACCGAGTTGAACGCTTTGGAGAAATCGACGTAAGGCAGTGCGTAAATGTGGCCGTCCGACATCGTAATCGCGCGCTTGATGTCCGGGTTATCCCGCAGCAGCTTGTTCAAGTTGGGCGCGTGCTGCTCGATCAGCTTCTCGAGCGGGATGAACAAGCCCTGCTTCCCGTACTTCATCAGCTCGTCGGTACCGAAGGCGATCCGGTAAAAGGCGTCGGGCAAGTCGTTCGAGCCGAGGATGACGTTTTTCCGCTCGGTAACGGCCGCAGCGGGAATTTCTTCGAAGTCGACGCGGATGCCGGTTTTCTCCTCATATTTTTTCCACATCCACAAGTCTTTCGCCGGAGGGTGAACATCGGTGTACCCTCGTTTCACCATCTTCAGCGCGATCTTCTCGTTCGCGGCCGTCGTGCCCGGCGATTCCCCGGCTTTCCCCGGAGTCGCCGCCTGTTCCGTTCCGCCGCAGGCGGTCAGCGCGAGCGAAAGCGTCAATGTCGATGCCAGCAGCAGAGACAACCCTTTCTTCATGTCCTCAACCTTCTTCCCTTGGTTAATATGTTCCATCCGGAAGTCGCCTCCCGGCCTTGAAACCGGATCAGCCTTTGATCGCTCCCACCAAGATGCCTTTCTCGAAAAATTTGGACAGCATCGGATACAGAATCAGCAGCGGCAGGGCGGACAAGACGACGACCGCGTATTTCAGCCCTTCCTTCACGATCATTTGATCCGCGTACTCGCCTCCGACCGAAATGCCGGCCATCTCCTTGAAATCGTTTTGGACCAAAATTTCCCGCAAAATGAGCTGCAGCGGAAACTTCCCCCGGTCGGTCAAATAAATCATCGCGTCGAAATACGAGTTCCAATGCCCCACGCCGTAAAACAGCACCATGACCGCGATGATCGGCATCGAAAGCGGCAGTACGATTTTGTACAACAGGCGGAAGTCGTTGCAGCCGTCGACATAGGCGCTTTCCTCGAGCTCGTCGGGAATGCGCGTCTGGAAATACGTTCGCATGATGATCATGTTGTAGGCGCTTATCGCACCGGGCAGCACGAGCGCCCACATCGTGTTGAGCAGGCCGAGCTGCTTGTTGACCAAGTAGACGGGAATGAGCCCGCCGCCGAAAAACATCGTGAACGCGAACAGCAGCGTGAACAAGCTTTTGCCGTAAAACTTTTTCCGGGACAGCGGGTACGCCCCGAGCACGGTCATGACGATGTTGATCGCCGTCCCGACGAACGTATAGAGCAGCGTGTTCGCGTAGCCGCTCCACATGTCTTTGTTCTCGAACACCTTCGCGTAGCTGTCCAGGTTGAAGCCCGCCGGGTAGAGCAGCAGCGGACTGTCCCATATGCGGCGAGGATCGGACAGCGAGGCGAACAGGACGAATAGGAGCGGATACAATATGGCGATCGTAATCGCGACGACCAGGACGAGAATGAGCCCGTCCGCGAGCTTCTCCCCCGGCGTCCGTTTGACGTTCAGCAGCACGGCACGATCTCCTTTCGATGCGAGGATGGGGCGTCCGCCTTCACCATAGGCTCGTCTCCCCGACTTTGCGCGCGACCGCGTTTACGACGATCAGAATGATGAAGTTGATGACGTTGTTGAACAGGCCGACCGCCGCCGAGAAGCTGTACTGCGTGTTGAGCAGCCCGCTTTTGTACATGTAAGTGGAGATGACCTCGGACGTTTCCAGATTCATCGGGTTTTGCATGAGCAATATTTTCTCGAAGCCGACGCTCATAATGCCGCCCGCGCTCAATATCGACAGGATGACGATCGTCGGCACCATGCCGGGCAGCGTGACGTGCCAGATGCGCCGCCACTTGCTCGCTCCGTCGATATACGCCGCCTCGTACAAATCCGGCGAAATGCCCGAGATGGCGGCGCTGTAAATGAGGGAAGACCAGCCGATGCCTTGCCAAATGCCGGACCAGACGTACAGATGCCAGAAGCTTCCCGGCTCGGCCAAAAAGTCGCGGGAGGCGAAGCCGAGCGATTGCAGCACCGAGTTGATGACGCCGTTCGTCGGCGAGATGAAGAAGAACAAAATGCCGACGGCGACGACGACGGAAATGAAATGCGGCGCGTACGAGACCGTTTGAGCGAACGTACGGAGCTTTTTGCTCCGTACCTCGTTGAACAGAAGGGCCAGCACGATCGGGGCCGGAATGCCCACGAGCAGGCCGTACAGGCTGATGCCGAGCGTGTTTTTCAATATCGTCCAGAAGTAGTAGGCGTTGAACAGCCGCTCGAAATGCTCGAAGCCGACCCAAGGGCTGTTCCAGATGCCGAGCCCCGGCATAAAGTCCTTGAAGGCGATTTGCACGCCGTACATCGGCCAGTAATGCCAGATGAGGTAATAAAGAACAGCCGGAGAAATGATGATGTACAGGCCGACGTTCCGCTTCAGCCGTTTCTTGACGGAATCGAATTTGCCCGGCCGGGGGAGCGGTCGTTCGGCGGTCGAGCCGATTTTGACATCCATGGGGAACCCCCTCCTTATCGGCGAATAGGTCGTGCTAACGAAGCCGGCAGCGAATCGTGCGGATGTCGAACGGGCGGAGCCGCAATACCGGCGATTCGGCGTCGAGCGGTTCGGCGCCGATGTCTCGTTCCATCAGATCGGTCTCGACGACGGAGCGGAACGGAACGGCGAACGTCATCCGCGCGGTCGCATCCGTTCCTTTGCTCTCGTACAGCCGCACGATGATGCCGTCGCCGTCCTCCGCCCGCTTGACCGCTTCTACGATGACGCCGTCCGCGCCGGTGTCGATCCATCCGCCCCGCCGCTCCGCAACGGCGGGCGCGCCGCGGCCTTGCTCCGCCAGACGGGTAACGCGCAGCGGGCAGTTCAGCTCGTACCCTTGGCGGATGACGTCGGAATCGGTCAGCGAGCCTTCGTGCGGGACGAGCGCATACGTGAACCGGTGCGTGCCGCGGTCCGCGGCCGGGTCCGGGTACGACGGGCTGCGGATCAGGTTCAGATCGATCTCGCCGTCCTCGACCCGGTAGCCGTACTTGCCATCGTTCAGCAGCGCGACGCCGAAATCGGGCCGGGAAAGGTCGGCGAACTTGTGCGCGCACTTCTCCCGCTTCGCGAAATCCCACGACGTGTTCCGGTGCGTCGGGCGCTTCAGATGGCCGAACTGGATGTCAAACGACGCTTCCGCCGCTTTCACGGCAACGGGAAACGACGTCCGCAGCATCTTGTGCGATTCGCGCCATTCGACCCGCGTCCGGAACTCGATCCGTCCGCAGCCCTTCGTCAGCACGATGTCCTGCACCAGCTCGGACTGCCCGTACTCGTACGTCTGCGTCACGACGGCGTGCGGTCCGTCGATACGAGCCTCGCTCGACACGAGGGCGAAGACGGCGGACGGGTAGTTTTCGTAGTCGATCGGGAAGTCCCACGCGTTGCCGTTGTCGGCATAGACGGCAAGACGGTTCGCCAGCTTGCCCCCGGCGATCGTCTCCCGGCCCGTACGCTTGTCGACGACGGAGCGGATCGCGCCGCACTCGGCGAATTCGACGCGCAGCGCGTCGTTCTCGAGCCGCGACGTCGAGGCCGACAGCCCGGAGGAAGACGGGGCGGACGGCGAGTCGCCGGCGCGGACGAGCGCGTATCCCATCGCGGGCACCGTCACCTCGCGCCATTCGCCGTCGAGGCGAAGCCATTCCGTACGTTCCCACGACAGCGAATTGAATACCGCGCAGGTGAACGCCCCGCCGCCACCCTGTTCGTCACGGGCGAGGGAATCGGCCAGCGCCGCGTACGTCTCCCCGGTCAGCCGCTCGACGTCCGCGAGCATCACCCGGTACCGCTCCCGCGATTCGTCGAACACCCGGGTAATCGACGAGCCGGGCAATATGTCGTGGAATTGGTACAGCAGCGTTTCCTTCCACCATGCCGCCAGCCGGTCGGCCGGATAATCGGACGTCCCGCGAACGACGCCGAGGACGGACGCCCATTCCAGCTCGCGCAGCGCGAACTCCATCCGCCGGTTGCCGGCCTTGTTGTCCGCCTGCGTCGTGTACGTCCCCTGATGCTTCTCCAAGTACAGCTCGCCCTGCCAGACGGGGAACGTCTCGGCATGACGACCGATACGCCCGAAGAAGCGCGCCGAATGCTCCTGACGGACGGGGGGGAGGCCGTTCAAATCGGCTTCCCGCCGCAGTCGCTCGAGATGCTCCTCGCCGGGACCGCCGCCTCCGTCCCCGATGCCGAACAACAGCAGCGCTTCGTCGGAGATGGCCTTGTCCTTGAACTTCGCTTCCGCCTTCGCGAGCGCTCTCGGCGCCGCCGAGCTGTTGTACGTCCCTTCCGGAGGCATATGGACCAGGACGCGGCTGCCGTCCAGCCCTTCCCACCGAAACGTATGATGCGGAAACTCGTTGTACTCGCTCCACGACAGCTTCGTCGTCATCATGTAGCGGACGCCGGACTTGGCCAGCAGCTGCGGAAGCGCCGCGCTGTAGCCGAACACGTCGGGCAACCACAGACAATCGACGTCGACGCCGAACTCGTCGCGGAAAAACGACTTGCCGTACAGCAGCTGGCGGACAAGCGATTCGCCGCCGGTCACGTTCGTATCCGGCTCGACCCACATCGCCCCTTGCACTTCCCACCTTCCTTCGCGCACCCGTTCCTTCACTCTCGCGTACAGCCGCGGATAATGCTCCTTCATCCAGACGTACAGCTGCGGCTGGCTCGCTCCGAATACGTACTCGGGGTATCGCTCCATCATGGTCAGTGCGGTGGCGAACGTTCGCGCCCCTTTGCGGATCGTCTCGCGGATCGGCCACAGCCAAGCGAGGTCGATATGCGCATGGCCGATCGCGGACAGGCGCAAGGACGGGTCGCCTCCCCGCTTCGCCAGCTCCGGCGCGAGCAGCTCGCGCGCCCGTCGGGCTTCTTCGTCGTCGTAGGCGACGAGCGTCTTGGCGGCCCGGTTCAGCGCATGGACGATCCGGTGTCTTCTCGCCGACGGCTCCGGCAGCTGGGCGGACAGCTCGAGCAGCACCTCGAAATCGTACAGCAGCTGGCGCATGCTCTCGTTGCAGATGGCGACGAACGCCTCCTTCAACGTGCCGTTGTCCTGCAGCTTGCCGAACAGATCGTTGCAGCCGGCGTCTCCCCACAAGTCGATCGCTTCGCCGCCGCGGGCGGGATTCGCCACATGGACGACTCGCTTGCCCGGCAGCCCGAGCGACTTGTCGAACTCGGAATTGACGTTTGTCAGCCCTTGCGTCGGGTCTCCCTGCCCGTCGACGAGGCACAATTCGCCGTTGATGTCGATCAGCAGCACGACCGGACGACCCGCTCCTTCGGCCGGCACCGCCCCTTGAAAATGAAACCAGGCGCAGTCCCACAAGTCTCCCCATTTGTCCCCCGGGCGAAGCTCGAGCCTGCGTCCTTCCCGGCGGCTTGCGAAGCCGACCGGCTCCGGCGTGACCCAAGCCTCGACGGACAGCTCCGCGATCGGGGTGTAAACCGATTGGCGGATTTTGTCCAGCACGCGGTTCAAATTGACACTGTTCGGGTAAGGCAACGTCCGCACCTCCAATGCTGCAACGCATATGTTGTACTGATACGTAAGCGTTTGCATAAATATTTGTTATAACATATATTAAGTGGAGTTGACGATTCCGTCAATAAGGAAATTGGAATTTTGTTACTTTGGGACCGGTGCGTTTGTGGTGATGCGCGGGATTTGTGATCCGTGGCCTGCGATTTGTTATAACATGTCGAGCGAGGATGCCTGCCAAAGAGTTAAACGGACGGAGTCGAAGACTCCGAAAGAACAGATTCGGCGGCGGGGGTGGACGTTTCCCGCTTTAACGACCCGCGATCCGCGATTCGCGCCACAAAAAAAGAAGGGATCGCTCCCTTCCTTCCTCCGAATCGGCCATAGGCCCGCTATGCGGTTATCGTCTGGCGAAGCTCCGGTACATGAGCGCGAGCAAATACGGCGTCCCGATCAGCGCCACGACGAGCCCGGCGGGAATTTCCTTCGGCGCGATCGCCACTCTCCCGATGACGTCGGCGAGCAGCAGCAGCAGCGCGCCGAGCATCGCCGCGAGCGGCACCGCCCTGCGCTGGTTTTGCCCGATCAGCATGCGGGCCGCGTGCGGCGCCAGCAAGCCGATGAAGCCGACCGTACCGACGCACGCCACGGCGATCGCCGCGAGCGCCACCCCGACGCCGGCGGCGAGCACCCGCGTCCGCTGCAGCTTCAGCCCGAGCCCGAGCGACACCGGGTCGCCGAAGGCGAGCAGGTCGATCCGGCGGCCGAGCATCCACGCGTACGGCACGAGCAGGACGATCGCGACGGCGAGCCGGCCGAACTCCTCCCAGCCGCGACCGTACGTGCTGCCGGCCAGCCAGGCGAGCGCCGGGGCGGCGCCCATCCCCGACTTGATGACGAGGAAGTGGATGACCGCCGAGCCGATCGCCGTCACCGCGATGCCGACGAGCGTCAGCACCGTCGGGTGCAGCCCTTTGCGCCAAGCGAGCGCGTAGACGAGCGCCGCCGCCGCGACCGCTCCGGCGAAAGCCGCCGCCGGCAGCAGCGCGCCCGGCGCCTCCGGCCAGACGACGAGCAGCAGCAATGCGCCGACGCCCGCCCCCGACGTGACGCCGATGACGGAAGGATCGGCGAGCGGGTTGCGCACGGCGCCCTGCAGCAGGACGCCGGAGACGGCGAGTCCCGCGCCCGCGAGCATCGCGACCGCCAGCCGGGGCAGCCGCATCTCCATAATGATGTTGCGGTACATGTCCTGCCCGCCGCCGCCGAGAACGGCGAGCACGTCGCCGACGCCGATCTTCAGCCCGCCCGCGGCCAAGCCGACGACGGCGGCGGCGGCGAGCAGCAGCGCCATGACGCCGAGCATCGCCGCATACGGCATGCCGCCGCGGGTGAAGCCGACGCTCATCGAGCTCGACGCGTCGACGGCGCGCTGCTCCTTCGCTCCGCGCACGGCGAGCCAGATGAGCCACGGCGCGCCGAGCGCCGCCGTCACCGCGCCGGCCGGCAGCTCGCCGATCGTGCTGCGGAACAGACGCGCGACCGTATCGGCGCCGACGAGGACGACGGCGCCCCACAGGGCGCTTGCCGGCAGCAGCGCGCGATGGCGGCGGTAGCCGATCAGCCGCACGAGGTGCGGCGCGATCAGGCCGACGAAGCCGATCGGGCCGACGACGCTGACGGTGACGGCGGCGAGCACGATCGCCGCCGCCAGCGCCGTCAGCCGCGCCGCGCCGACGCGCTGGCCGAGCGACTTGGCCGTGTCGTCGCCGAGCTCGAGCAGGTCGAGCGTCCGGACGAACAGGAGGACGACGGCCGCGCCCGCGACGACCCACGGCCAAGCGTGCTCGACGCCCTTCCAGTCGTTCTGGACGAGCGAGCCGGAGCCCCACAGGAACAAGCCGTTCGTCTCGTTCTCGTACAGCAGCTGAAGCGCGCTCGTGAACGCCGACAGCACGAGCGACACGATCATGCCCGCGAGCGCCATCCGGACGGGCGTCCCTCTCGGCCCGCCCGCCATCGCGTACGCCATCGCCGCGCCGCCGGCGCCGCCGACGAGCGCCAGCGCGAGCGGCGCGGCGCTTTTGAGCGCGGGCAGGAAGACGGCCGCCGCGACGACGACGAAGTAGGCGCCGGCGTTAATGCCGAACGTCCCGGCCGAGGCGAGCGGATTGCGCGTCACCGTCTGCAGCAGCGCGCCGGATACGGCGAGCGCCGCGCCGGCGATGACGGCCATGACGGCCCGCGGCAGGCGGACGCCGAGCACCGTATTGTGCTGCAGCGTGTTCTGCGGCGCAAGCAGCGCGTCCACGACCGTCCGCACCGTCACGTCCGCCTCTCCCTGCGTCAAGCTGGCGAAGACGAGAACAGCCAGCGCGAGCAGACCGCCGCCGAAGACGAGCGCCGCTTTCCAGGAGGAGCGGGAACGGGTTTCCGATAGGAGTGCTGGCGATGCGTCCATCATTTTGCCGTCAGGACGCTAACCGTTTTTTCGACGATTTTTTGAATCGACAGCGGCCCGCCGAATATCCACATGTCGCCTCCGAGCGCATACGTGCGGTTTTCTTTGACGAACGCGAGCCCTTTCCAGACGGCGTTATCCTTCAGCTGCTTCTCGAAAACGTTGTCGTCGTTCTGCACCGCGTACAGGAAATGCGCGTTCTGGATCGCCGGAAGCGCTTCGACGGAAGCGGTCGAAAACCCTTGGGATTCGAACTTTTCCGGCTTATAGGCGTTTTTCAAGCCCATTTTCGCGTAGATTTGCATGATGGACGAGTTGTCGGTCATGAGGCGGAACACGGCCGCGTTCTGGTTGCTGAACGCTTGCGTCACGGCGACCTCCGCCCCTTCCTTGCCCGCCGCCTTCAGCTTCGTCCGGGCGTCCTCGTACAGCTTGTCGAGGTCCTTGACCACTTTTTCGGCTTCCGGCTTTTTGTTCACGATGTCGGCCAGCGTCTTGAACGATTCGATCGTATCCGCGTAAATGTCTTTGGACGCCTGCTCCGAGTACGGGTCGAACACGATCGTCGGCGCAATCGCCTTCAGCTTGTCGTACGACGTCTTCGCCCGAATAACGGTCGTGACGATCAAATCCGGCTTCAAGCTGGCGATCAGCTCCAGGTTCGGCTCCTGGCGGGTGCCGACGTCGATCACGGTCGCAGCCGGCTCCGGCTTGGCGTTGACCCATTTTTTGTAGCCGGCGATATCGGCCATTCCGACCGGCTGAACGCCGACGGCCAGCAAATGCTCGGCGTAAGCCCACTCCAGGATGACGATTTTGGAAGGCGTGCCTTTAATGTCCGTCGTCCCCATCGCGTGCTTGATCGTTTTGACGGACGGCTCGGCGGCGTTCCCCGCCCCCGCCCCGTTGTTCGCGGCCGGTGCGGAAGCGCCCTGCTTGTTGTCCGTCGATGCCGTGCCGCAGCCGGCCAGGATGAGAATGAATGCCATTAGCAGCGTAAGCGGCTTGAACCATTTGTACATGTACGGTATCCCCTTAAATTCGTTCTAGTGTCGTGACAGATCGCTCGCGACTCTCATACCGCGCCGACCTTCTCCTTGACCGTTTCGGATTCGCCGGCGGCACCGTCCTTCGGCTGCGTCTTGCGGTCGTCGAAGCGGACCGGTCCGGCCGCGCCGGCTTGCCCATGCTCCGTCTCCGAGGCGAGCCCGTACGGCAAGCATAACGGCGCTCCCGTGCGCGGATCGGCAATGACGTCCGCCTCGATGCCGAACACTTCGCGCAGCATGTCGGCGGTTACGACGTCGGAGGGGCTGCCCTCCCGGACGACCGTTCCGTTCTTGATCGCCACGATATGGTGCGCGTACTGCGTCGCATGGTTCAAGTCGTGCACGACCATGACGACCGTCCGGCCTTCCTCGCGGTTGAGCCGTTCGAGCAGCTTGAGCACCTCGAGCTGGTGGGCCATGTCGAGGAACGTCGTCGGCTCGTCGAGAAACAGGATGTCCGTCCCCTGCGCAAGCGCCATGGCGATCCACGCCCGCTGCCGCTGCCCGCCCGACATCTGCTCGATCGGCCGGTCGGCGAAGCCGGTCATCCCGGTCACGCTCATCGCCCACTCGACCATCTCCTTGTCCTCCTTGCCGAGCGAGCCGAACCCTTTCTGATGCGGGAAACGCCCGAACGAGACGAGCTCGCTGACGGTCAGTCCTTCCGGCGCGACGGGGTTTTGCGGCAGGATGGCGAGCTGCTTGGCGACCTCCTTCGTCTGCATCTGATGAATCGACTTGCCGTCCAGGAAGACGCCGCCCTTGCTCGGCTTCATGATGCGGGCCATCGTTTTCAAGATCGTCGATTTGCCCGAGCCGTTCGCGCCGACGAGCGCCGTCACCTTACCGGCCGGAATCGACAAGTCGAGCTTGTCGACGATCACCTTATCCCCGTATGCGATGTGAAGCTTCTCGGCGAACAACCGCGCCATGCCGCTCACTCCTTCTCGTTCTTCGATTCGCGCGCTCCGTCGGACGGATGACGCTTTATGGTGTGATAATGATTCTCAATTTCAACATTTCAAATGATAATGGTTATCATTGACATTGTCAATAGAAAAAAGCCCGCGCGGATCGATCGTCGATCCCGCACGAGCCATTTCCCATTCCCCGCTTCCGATTACGGGGTCCCTTTCGCCTCCTCCTCCTGCTTCGCCTTGAGGAGCGCCTCCTGCCCTTTCTCCTGAATATGCTTGAGCGCGTCGTCGACCGTCTGCTTGCCGTCGAGCGCCGACTTGAGCTCCTGCTCGGCAATGCCGGAAAACGACTGGAAGAACGACGGCGGCAGCTTCGCGAGCGACCGGTTCGCCTGCGACGCGTCGCCGCTCAGCTTGCTGAACGCGGCGACGTTGCGTCCTTCGGCGTTCGGCAAGTACGCCGTGCGGACCGTCATCTCGCCCATGCCCGTCGACGCCTTCGAGGTGACGCGCGCAAACTCGTTGTCGTTGATGTACTTGACGAACTCCCAAGCCGCGCGCAGATTGGGCGACTGGGCGTTGACGGCGAATATTTGCCCGACGTACAGGCTCGCCGCTGTTCCCGGACTGTTCGGATCGACCGGAACGGTCACGAGATCCCATTCCGGCGTATTTTCCTTCAAATACGATTTGGCCTGCTTCAAGCTGTCCATCATATAGTTGCCGCCGATCATCATCGCGACCTTGCCCCCGATGAACGGGTCGGACTTGTAGTAGTCTTCGATCATGCCGCCGCGGAATTGCTTCTCGGGATCCGGCGAGTACAGCGCGCCCGCCTTCATCGTATCGAGCGCGAGCTGCGCCGCCTGCTTCCAGGCGTCGGTATGAATCGTCACCTGGGCGGTGTCCGGGTCCGCATAGCGAAGCCCTTTCGTTTCCCCGATCATCCGCACGTATTGGAACAAATCGGCCGAATACGCGTTGGCGCCGAAGCCGTATATCCGCGTTTTCTCGTCTCCGGTCGTCGGGAAGCGCCGGGCCAGCTCGAACAGCTCCTCCCAGCTCATCTCGTCCTTCGGGAACGGCACCCCGTTCGACTCGAACATCGTTTTGTTGTAGAAGATCGCCTGCGCGCTGAAGCCGGGCGCCAAGCCGTACAGCTTGCCGCCGCTCCGGGATTTGATCGACTCGAGGACGGCCGGCATGATGCCGCCCAGGTCGAACTTGTCCTGCGCGATGACGGAATCGAGCGCGTACAGTCTCCCGGAGCCGGCCAGCTTCTCGTACAGATCCGGCATGAGCAGCAGCACGTCCGGCTTCTTCTCGTCGATAAACTTCTCGTATTCCTTGTTGATGTCGGTATTCGCATCATACTTGATCACGCCTTGGAGCGACGCCACCTCGATGTCGATGTTCGGATATTTCGCCGAAAACAACGCCCCGTACGTTTGGTAAAAAAACCGCTCGTCCTGGTTCGTCATCACCTTGATCGTCGCCTTCTCGTCCTTGCCCAACGCCTTGAGCTCGTCCTTCGCCGGGGTGCCGGCCGGTCCGTTGCAGCCGGCCAGCGCCATCGTCCCCGCCAGCAAAACCGCGCATGCTCGAATCGTCAATCGTTTCATCGTCTCGATTTCTCCCCTCAGTCTTCCATTTTTCTCCTGTCCCGACAAATAGACGAAGTGCGGACGAAAAACGTTTCATCGCCGGATCCTTTTCGAACCGCTTCCCTGTACGAGCGTATCGCCCCGACCTTCATTCCGTACCGGCAATGCTTCTCGCAATAAAAATGCCCCTCCGCGCCCCTTTTTCCCTATTTCCCCCAAAAACGGCATGTTCAGAATTTGTTCAGTGCCGGCCGGTATAATCAAGTTCGGGTGATCTACGATGAACGATTACAAGCCGCTCGGACGGTACTTGTTTGGCCAGTCCAAACAAACGGTCACGCTCACCTTCGAGGAGGTCGAGCGCATTCTCGGCTTCAAGCTGCCCCCATCGGCGACGATGCAGCCCCATTGGTGGAGCAACACGATTCTCGACTCCAGCTCGCAATCGATCGCCTGGCTGAAAGCGTTTTGGCGGGTTTCCCGCGTCGAGCTCGGCCAACGGAAACGGGTGACGTTCGTCCGATCCGAAATCGCTTGAGTAGCCGAAGCGGTCAAAAGGAGGCCCGCACGCCTTCGCCCCGCCCGGGACGGATCGGCCCGTCCCCCGAACAAGCCGCCGCCGTCCCCCATTCGGTCGGCGACGGCCCGGCAGCGTCCCCGCTTCGCGGACGCTTTTTTGCGTTGATCGGGCATTGTGAATGGGTGCTTTATCCGCACGTCCCGCTTTTTCATCCAAAACGTGTTCATGTACCTTATCGGCGGCGGAGCAGCCGTTTACCCGTGAAATCCCCCCTTTACCCACCCTTTCGTCCCTCCAATCGAAAATCTTCACGCCAAATTCACACGTTTCCCCGGCTTTCGCCGTCGGCCGGACCTACCGGACGGCGTTCTTCATCATTCTTCACACCGTTTTCACAGCGCGGTTTCTATAATGATTCGTATGAGGGGATGTAAACGCTTTCTGTCAGGCTTCATCATTTTGAGGGGGGTAATGGACTCATGTCCCGGATCTTGTTCAATCACGTCTACAAGCAGTACGGCAAAGACAAGTCGGCCGTCGTGAAAGACTTCAATCTGGAAATCGAGGACAAGGAATTCGTCGTCTTCGTCGGGCCGTCCGGCTGCGGCAAATCGACCACGCTCCGGATGATCGCGGGGCTGGAGGACATAAGCAAGGGCGAAATTTACATCAACAACGTGCTCGTTAACGATCTTCCGCCGAAAGACCGCGATATCGCCATGGTGTTCCAAAACTACGCGCTGTACCCGAACATGTCCGTCTACGAAAACATCGCCTTCGGCCTCCGGCTGCGCAAGCTGCCGAAGCACGAAATCGACATCGCCGTGAAGCGGGCGGCCCGCGTCCTCGAGATCGAGCCGTATCTCGACCGCAAGCCGAAGCAGCTGTCCGGCGGCCAGCGCCAGCGCGTCGCTCTCGGCCGGGCGATCGTCCGCAATCCGCAAGTGTTCCTTATGGACGAGCCTTTGTCCAACCTGGACGCGAAGCTGCGCGTGCAGATGCGCTCCGAGCTGATCCGGCTGCACAAGCAGCTCGGCGTCACGACGATTTACGTCACCCACGACCAGACCGAGGCGATGACGATGGCGAACCGGATCGTCGTCATGAAGGACGGCATCATCCAGCAGGTCGACACGCCCGAGGAAATTTACAACAGTCCGGCCAACACGTTCGTCGCCAGCTTCATCGGATCGCCTCCGATGAATTTCATCGACGGCCGGCTCGAGGAGCGGGACGGGCGGCTCGAGTTCCACACGAACCGGTTCGCGCTCGAAATTCCCCAAGGCAAAGCGAAGGAGCTTACCGCCAAACGGCTCGTGAACAAGGTCGTCACCCTCGGCATCCGCCCGGAAAACATCAGCGTCGATCAAATCGTCTTCGACGCGTTCCCGAACGCCGTCATACAAGGCATTCACAAATTCAACGAGCTGATGGGCGCCGACCGGTTTCTGCATCTCGACATCGGCTCCCCCGCCCTGCTCGTCGTCCGCACGAGCCCGCGCAACTTTTACGACGACGAGATGAAAATCGCCGTGGCGGTCGACATGCACAAGGCGCTGTTCTTCGACCGCGACAGCGGGGAACGGCTGATCGACTCGTGAAGACGGAAGGAGGATCTTACTTGCAACTTCAACGCCACCGAACCCGCAGCTCCCGCGCCAAGCCGGCGCTCGCGCTCCTGATCGCGGCGGCCGTCCTGCTCGGTCCGGTCGCCGCCGGCCGCGACGGCACGCGGCAAGCGCACGCCGCCGACGCCGTGACGCCGGCGAAGCCCCCCGCCGCCTCCGCTTCGGCCGGCGCGGCGAACGACGGCTTCGAGCCGTTTTACGGCCGCGTGCTGGCCGATTGGACGCAGAAAGGCTACGCCGACGCGACGGGCGCCCCCGTCCGCATCGCCGGGGCGGACATCTCCGCGCAATCGCCGGAGAAGCTGGCCGAGTCCGCGTCGTACCAAGGCAAAGACAACGTCCTGCTTTGGAAGAGCGACCGCGACAACTGGATCGAATACCGCGTCCAGGTCGACAAGGACGGCCTGTATCAATTGAACCTGCAGTATTACCCGTACAGCTTGACCAAGGAAACGTCGTCGCTCAACCGGCGTCCGGTATCGCTGTCCGTCGCCGTCGACGGCAAGTATCCGTTCCGCGAGGCGCGGTCGGTCGTCTTTCGGCGGCTGTTCAAGGACGACCTGCCGGTCAAGCGGGACGCGAAGGGCGACGATATCCGGCCCCGCTCGGTCGCGATCGACCGATGGATCGACGAACCGTTCCGCGATTCCGCGAATGCGTACAACGAGCCGATGAAATGGTATTTGACGAAAGGGCAGCATACGATCCGGCTGTCCGGCAGCGAGCCGATCGCCATCGCGTCGCTGTCGATCGCGCCTCCCTCGACGCCGCCCGACTACGCCGGGTACGCCGCCAAGCTTCCCGCCGCCGCGGCCTCCAAGGGCGAGGACGCCTCGATCCGGATCGAAGCGGAGGCCATGTCGGCGAAAAACGACGTCGCCATCCAGATGGTCGTCGACAAAGATCCGCTCTCCTATCCGGAGGCGGGCGCGCACGAAACGTTCAACTCCGTCGGCGGCATACGGTGGCAGACGGGCGGGCAGACGATCTCGTGGACGTTCTCCGTCCCGGAAAGCGGACGTTACCAAATCGCGCTGCGCGCCTTGCAAAACACCGTGTCGAACATGGCGTCGTTCCGGACGATCGCGATCGACGGCCGCGTCCCGTTCCGGGAGCTGCTCGCCTACCGGTTCCCCTACTCGACGAAATGGAAGGGCGTCACGCTGTCGGACGACGCGGGCAAGCCATACGAGTTTTATTTGGAGAAAGGCGAGCACGTTCTGTCGATGACCGCGACCGTATCGCCGTTCCAGCCGATCATCATCCAGTCCGAGGAAGCGACCCGTCTGCTGCGCGAGCTGTCCGCCGAGCTGAAGGCGATGACCGGGGCGGTCGTGGACAAAAACCGGACGTGGAAAATCGAGGAGGACTTCCCCGAGCTGCCGAAACGGCTCGAGGACGTGCGCGACCGGCTGAAGACGATGGCCGACGACTTGCTGGCCGCCAACGGACGGCGCGACAACGCGCTGCAGACGATGATGACCGCGGTCGAGGATATCGAGAGCTACTTGCGCTACCCGAACGAAATTCCGTACTACATGGACGACATTTCGTCGCTGCAGGAGAAGATCGGCGGCATCCGCGAGACGCTCTCCAAGTCGCCGCTCCAGCTCGAGCGCATCGTCGTCGCCCCCGTCGGGGCGGAGCTGCCCAAGATGGAGGCCGGCTTTTTCCGGAAAGCGAAGGCGACCGTCCTCAACTTTTTCCGCTCGTTCGTCAAGAAGGACGATTTGAGCGATCTGGAGGAAGGCTCGCTCAACGTCTGGGTGAACCGGGGGCGCGACTACGTCAACCTGCTGCAGGAGCTGTCGAACGAGCTGTTCACGCCGCAGACGAACATCAAGGTCAAGGTGAACCTGCTGCCCGACGAAAACTTGCTCATCTACGCCAACGCCGCCGGCATATCGCCCGATATCGCGCTCGGACAGCCGCAGGACAAATCGATCGATTTCGCGATGCGCGGGGCGCTGCAGGATTTGAGCGAGTTTCCCGACTTCCGGGAGGTGGCGGACCGATTCGCGCCGGGGGCGCTGCTCCCGTTCTTTTACGACAAGGGCTATTACGCGCTGCCGGAGACGCAGTCGTTCAAGGTGCTGTTTTACCGCAAGGACATTTTGGAACGGCTCGGGCTCGGCATTCCCGACACGTGGGAAGACGTCTACGAGATGCTGCCGACGCTGCAGCAGAACGGCTACAACTTCTACGTGCCGACGACCGACTTCATTACGTTCCTGTACCAGAACGGGGCCGAATTTTTCGCCAAGGACGGCATGAGCACGGCGCTCAGCTCGCCGGAGTCGTTCCAAGGGTTCAAGCAATGGACCGATCTGTTCAACATTTACGATCTGGAGAAAAACGTTCCGAACTTTTACCAGCATTTCCGCAAAGGCAACATGCCGGTCGGCGTCGCCGACTACAACACGTACGTGACGCTGTCGGTCGCCGCTCCCGAGCTGACCGGCTGGTGGGGCATCGCTCCGCTGCCCGGCGTGAAGCAGCCGGACGGCACCGTCGCCCGCTGGTCGTCCGGCGGACAGACGACCGGCTTCATCTACAAGGATTCGAAGCGCAAGGAGGAAGCGTGGACGTTCCTGAAATGGCTGCTCTCGGCCGACGTGCAGGAGCGCTACGGCATGGACCTGGAATCGTTCAACGGCATCAGCTTCCGGTGGAATACCGCCAATGTCGAGGCGTTCACCCGCCTGCCTTGGCCGAAGGAGGACTTGAAGGTCATCCTCGAGCAGTGGAGATGGTACAAGGAGATGCCGAACCCGCCCGGCGCCTACTTCGTCGGCCGGGAATTGAACAACGCCTGGAACCGGACCGTCGTCGACGGCGAAAACTTCCGCGGCTCGCTCGAGGAAGCGGTCGTCAACATCGACCGGGAGATGGTGCGCAAGGCGCAGGAGTTCGGCTTCGTCTCGCCGGACGGAACCGTGCTGCACACGCTCGATTTGCCGCAAGTGACCAAACCTTGGGAAGGGGTGGACCGATATGTTCCGAAGTGAAGCCGGGGCCGCCATGCCCCTGGAACGAAAACGCGACGGCTTGACGGGGCGGTTCGCCCGCTTCTGCAAGCTCGTCTGGTCGTACCGGCTGTCATATGTATTTATCGCTCCGTTCGTTCTCTGCTTCGTGGCGTTCATTTTGATACCGGTCGTGCTCGCGATATTGCTCAGCTTCACATACTTCAACGCACTGCAGCCGCCGCGGTGGATCGGCTGGCAAAACTTCCTGTACCTGCTGTCGCAGGACTTGGTCTTCTTGAAGCACGCGCTGCCGAATACGATCAAGTTCGCCCTCATCGTCGGGCCGGGCGGCTACGCCGCTTCGTTCCTGCTTGCGTGGCTCATCTCGCAGCTGCCGAACTACGCCCGCACGCTGTACGCGCTGGCGTTCTATACGCCGTCGCTTACCGCAGGCATCGCCATGACGGTCGTCTGGCTGCCGCTGCTCACCGGCGACCGGATCGGCTACCTGAACAGCTTCCTGCTGTCGATCGGAGCGATCGACAAGCCGGTGCTGTGGGTGACGAGCGAGAAATATTTGATGGGCTCGATGATCGCCGTCACGCTCTGGTCGAGCATGGGCGTCGGCTTCCTCGCCCAGCTTGCCGGCGTGCTGAACGTCAACCGCGAGCTGTACGAGGCCGGCCGGATCGACGGCATCAAAAGCCGTCTGCAAGAAATTTGGTACATCACGATACCGTCGATGAAGCCGCAAATGCTGTTCAGCGCCGTCATGGCGATCGTCGGGACGTTCAAGGCGGGCGAAATCGGCGCCCAGCTGTCCGGCTCGTTTCCGACGCCGCAATACGCCGGCCACGTCATGATGAGCCATATCGCCGATTACGGGGATATTCGGTTCGAGATGGGCTACGCGTCGGCGATATCGGTTTTCTTGCTTATCATGATGTACGTATCCAATCGGCTCGGTTGGAAGCTATTCGGATCGCGGGGTGACGAATGATGGCCGAAGCCGCCAAAACGAACCGGTTGACCCGGACGCTCGCCTCGCTCGGGCTGAAGCGGAGATCCCGGCTGAACCGGGCCGACGCGTTCCAGAAAACGCTGTACGCGCTGCTGACGATCCTCGGCTTGTTCATGATTTTGCCGATCGTCTATATATTCAACCATGCGCTCAAGCCGTACCAGGAGCTGTTCGTCTATCCGCCGCGCATTTTCGTCGAGCACCCGACGTTCCAAAACTTTACGGAGCTGTTCCTCGTGTCGAGCTCGTCGGTCGTGCCGGTCACCCGGTATTTGTTCAACAGCTTGTTCACGACGGCGCTGACGGTCGCGGCGGTGACGATCATCAGCGCGATGTGCGCCTACCCGCTGTCGAAGCACCGGTTTCCGGGCAGCCGGCTCCTGTTCGCGACGATTATGCTGACGCTCATGTTCGCGCCGGAGACGGTCGGCATCCCGCGCTACTTGGTCGTCTCGCACCTCGGCATCATGAATACGTATTGGGGGCATCTGCTCCCCCATCTGGCCGCGCCGGTCAGCGTCTTCCTGATGAAGCAGTTCGTCGACCAAGTGCCGAACGAGCTGATCGAAGCGGCCAAAATGGACGGCGCCCGGGAATTTACCGTATTCCTGCGCGTGGTCATCCCGATGATCATGCCGGCCGTGGCGACCGTCGCGATCCTCACGTTCCAGGCGGCGTGGGGCAATGTGGAGACGTCCAAACTGTTCATGCAGGACGAATCGATGAAGACGTTCCCGTTCTTCCTGTCCACGCTGACGAACGGGCTCGCCAACAGCGTGGCTCGCCAGGGCGCGGCGGCGGCGGCGGCGGTCGTGCTGTTCCTGCCCAACTTCATCATCTTCCTGTTCTTCCAGCGCAAGGTGATCGCCACGATGGCGCATTCCGGCATCAAGTAACGGACTAGAACCGAATCGGAGGTCAACCCATGAACCTGATCAAAACCGGGCGGATCCTGCTGCTTCTCGTCCTTGCGCTGGCCGCCGCCGCGGCGATCCCGCTCTCCGCTTACGCGGGAGTGCCGTACTGGACCAACTCGAAGGAAAAGCAGGGGCGCCTCATCTGGACACAGCCGGCTTATACGCCGGTCGGCCTGTTCGGCAAAGATTTGACGATACCCGATAAAAACAAGCCGGGGACGACGAAGCCGTCTCCGCTGCAAAACCCGAAGGACTTGTTCGTCGACAAGCGGGACCACGTCTACGTCGCCGATACCGGCAACAACCGGATCGTCGAGTTCGACGGCAACGGCAATTGGATCCGCTACATCGACGTGCCGGAAAGTCCGCTCAACAAGCCGGAGGGCGTGTTCGTCACCGACAGCCAGGACATTTACGTCGCCGATACCGGCAACAAGCGGGTCGTCCGGCTGTCCAAGGAAGGCAAGCTCGTCAAGGAGTTCAAACGGCCGGACTCGAAGTTCATTCCGGAATCGTTCAAATACGACCCGACGCGCCTCGTCGTCGACAAGCGCGGCTTCCTGTACATCGCCGTCCTCGGCGGCTACCAGGGACTGCTCCAGCTCGACCCGGAGGGCAAGTTCCAAAGCTTCTACGGCGCGAACGCGACCGTCTTCTCCCCGCTCGACGCGCTCAAGCGGGCGCTGTACACGAAGGAGATGTACGCCAACGAAATCAGCAAGCTGCCGGGCGCGATCAGCAGCGTCGCCGTCGACAAGGACGGCTTCCTGTACACGACGACGGGCGGCCAAGGGATCAAGAAAAACCAGATCAAGAAGCTGAGCATCCGCGGCTTGAACATGCTCGACACGCCGACCGACTCGTTCGGCGAGACGCGTCCGTTCGACGTCAAATTCGCGACGGGCGGAACCGTCACGCCGCAGCTGATCGACATCGCCGTCGACGGGAACGGCAACATCACGGCGATCGATTCGTCCTACAAGTACATCAACCAATACGACGCGAACGGCAACCTGCTCTTCTTCTGGGCGGGACCGTCCTCGGCGAACACGACCCAGCTCGGCTTGATGAAAAATCCGGTCGCCGTCGACGCCGGCTCCCGCAACGACCTGTACTTGCTCGACGGTCAGGAAGGCGTCGTCCAAATTTTTCGCCTGTCGGAATTCGGCATCAAGGTGAACGAAGCGAACAAGCTGACGCTCGCCGGCCGCTACGAGGAAAGCGAGAAGCATTGGCGCGAGGTGCTCCGGCTGAACGCCAACTTCACGCCGGCGATGCTCGGACTCGCGAAAGCGGCCTACAAGCAGGGCGACTACGAGGAGGCGCTTCGGCTGTTCAAGCGCGCGGACGATCAGAAGGGATATTCCGACTCGTTTTGGCAAATCCGGCTGAAATGGTTCCAAAGCCACTTCTCGACGCTCGCAACCGCGGCGCTGATCGCCGTCGTCGGCTTCGCCGCCGCCGAACGGTGGACGCGCGGGAGCCGGTGGAGATCCGCCTGGCGCAATCGGAGGCGGTCGAGCAACCCGTTCGTCGTCCAATTCAAGCACGTCTTCTACATGCTGAAGCATCCGATCGACGGCTTCAGCGCCCTGCGCTACGAAAACAAAGGCGGCTACTGGAGCGCGATCGTCATCCTCGTCGGCGCCTACGCGGCGCTCGTCGTCATGCGGCTGTTCACGAGCTTCTCGTTTAATCTCGTCAACGCCCACCGCGTCAACCTGCTGTCGCTGCTGCTGCAGTACGGCTTGATCTGGATCGGCTGGGTCGTCTCGAACTACCTCGTCAGCTCGATCTACCGGGGCGAAGGCCGGTTCAAGGACGTATTCGTCGGCAGCGCGTACGCGCTCGTCCCGGTTATCGTGCTGGGCGTGCCGCTGGCCGTCTTGTCCAACGTCATGACGGCGTCCGAGCAGGCGATCTACGACTTTATTCAGACGATGCTGTACGTCTGGACGGCGTTGATGGTGTTCTGGAAAATCCAGTCGCTTCAAAACTATTCGGTCGGCGAAACGATTGTGAACATCGTCCTGTCGCTGTTCGCCTTCCTCATGCTGGCCGTGCTCGTCCTCGTCGTGCTCGGCTTGAGCGGCGACTTGAAAGACTTCTTATTCGAGGTGTACCAGGAGGTGAGGCTGCGATGACGCTGCTGCATCGAATACCGAAAACGGCATGGATTTACGCCGTCCTGCTCGCGGCGCTCGCCGCTTTCGTCCTGACCCGGCTCGATACGAGCTCGCTCGACGGCAAGGCGGCCGCGACCGCCCCCCCGTCGTCGGCCGGCGCGGTCAAAGTCGCCAAAGGGCCGGATGAGCTGCCGAAGGAGGAGGACTTCCGGACGGTCGCGCAATCCGGGGAGCTGGAGCTTAGGCTGGATGCGAAAACCGGTCACTTCGCCGTCGCCGACAAGCGCAACGGCAACGTCTGGCGATCGTATCCCGATCCGTCGCAATGGTCGACGGAGGCGCAGGAAGGGATCTGGAGGACGCACCTGCGCGCGCCCGTCATGTTCCGCTACATCGACTTAACCGGCAAGCTGTCGCAGCCGAAGGAGTCGAACCTGCTCGAGGAGCGCGGGACGGTCAAGGACGTCGCCGCGATCGACGGCGGCTTCCGGCTGACGTTCGACATGCCGTCCAAGCAGATCGCCATCCCGATCGAGGTGAAGGTGGAGGGCGATTCGGTCGTCGCGAAAATGATCGATTCCGGCATCAAGGAAGGCGATTTGAGCCTGATCTGGGTGCGGCTGTATCCGTTCTTCGGCGCGGAGCATTCCGACGGACAGGAAGGCTATCTGTTCGTCCCGGACGGCTCGGGCGCGCTCATTCCTTACGAGGAGCACAATACGAACGTCAACCGGATTTACCAGGAGCCGGTATACGGAACGGATTTGTCGTTCAAGGTGAACGACGAGGGGCAATCGCGCAAGACGGTCGCCATGCCGGTATTCGGCGCGAAATCGGGCGACCGCGCCTACTTGTCGATCATCGAGGACGGCGCCGAATTTACCGAGATCGTCGCCGCCCCTTCGGGCGTATTCAGCGGCTACAACTGGGTCACCGCCCAGCAAAATTACCGTTCCACCTACAAGCAGGTTACCAACGAGAGCAAAAACAAGTTTTTCCTGACGTACAACAAGGACGAACGGTTCCGCGGCGACCGCGCCGTCCGGTACGTGCTGCTCGACAAGCCGAAGGCGGATTACGTCGGCATGGCGCAGCGGTACCGCGACTATTTGATGAAAACGTACGGCATGAAGCCGATCAAGCCGAAAAGCGACAAGCTGCCGATGACGATCAACCTGATCGGGGCGGAGCGCGAGCGGGGCTTGATTACGGACCGCTACTTGAAAACGACGACGACGGCCGATGCGATGAAGATCGTTCAGCGGCTGTACGGCCTCGGCATCGAGAACATGACCGTCAACTACATGGGCTGGAACAAGGGCGGCTACAGCGCGTTCGGCGCCCCGGCTCCGGTCGACGGCCGGCTCGGCGGGGACGACGGGATGAGACAGTTCGTCAAGTTCGCCGATACGCTCGGCATCCCGGTCTATCTGCATACGAATTACTTGGTCAACACGACCGACGCCGGAAGCTTCAACAAGAAGCGGCACGGACTGCGCGACTTGGGCGGAACCGTGATCGAGCCGTTCGTCAGCCTCGGCTTCCTCGGTCCGGTGCTGGATAAGGACATCGCGTACTTCAAAACGCTCGGCGTAGCCGGCGTAACGACCGGCCAGCTGGGCGAATCGCTGAACAGCGACTTCAACACGAATTTTCCGGCCAGCCGGGAAGAAAGCCGCAAGCTGCAGCAGTCGTACTTCCAAAAGTTTCGCGACGCCGGGCTCGACGTCCGGGGGATGCGCTCCAGCTTTTTCGCCGTACCGTACGTAAGCGCGATCGACCGGATGCCCGACGATTACTCGTACGATTCGTTCTCCGCGTCGGCGGTCCCGTTCATGCAAATCGCGCTTCACGGGCTCGTCTCGTACACGTCGGATTACGCGAACGACCGCGAGCAGTACCATTTGCAGTTTTTGCGCGACCTCGAGTACGGCTCGGCACCGTCGTTCATTTTCATCTACGAGAACGGCGAGCAGTTCAAGTACGCCTTCGAGCTGCACCCGTTCAGCCCGAGCTTCCAGGACTGGGAGTCCGAGGCGGTGCAGGAGTACCAGCGGATGAGCGAAGCGCTCGGCGACGTGCAGGACCGGTTCATCGTGAATCATCGGACGCTGGCGCCGGAAGTGAAGGAGACGACGTACGACGGAGGCAAGCGAATCATCGTCAACTACGGGACGAAGCCGTATGAGGCGGGCGGCTTGACCGTCAAGCCGATGGACTACTTGATCGTGAAAGGAGGGACGGCGCCATGACGGTGAAACGAAGAAGACTGCCGGCCGCCGGCATCCGCAAGCTGGAAGGGTCGCTGTTCATCGCACCGTGGGTCGTCGGGTTTCTGGCGTTCATGGCGTTCCCGCTCGGCTATTCGCTGTACATGAGCTTTCATCAGGTGCGCATATTGGGGACCGGCATCGAGATCATCCCGGTCGGCCTGAAGCATTACAAATATATTTTGCTCGAGAACGGCGCCATCCTGTACAACCAGCTGTTCCCGTTTTTCCGCCAATCGCTCATCATGATTCCGATCATCATCGTCTTTTCGCTGCTCGTCGCGATCATGCTGAACCAGAAATTTCCCGGCCGGTCCGTCTTCCGCTCGATCTTCTTCCTGCCCGTCATCTTCACGACGGGCCAGGTCGTCCGGGAATTCATGACGCAGGGCGAAGGCGATATCGGCTTTCTGGAGCGATACAACGTGGCCGCCCTCGTCTCGCAAAACTTGTCGTCCTCGTGGGCCGCGCCGATCGTCAACATTATGGGGTCTTTCGTCCTCATCCTGTGGTACTCCGGGGTGCAAATTCTCATCTTCCTCGCCGGTCGGCAGACGATCGGCAGCTCGGTGTACGAGGCGGCGAGAATCGACGGTGCGACGCCGTGGGAAGTGTTCTGGAAAATTACGCTGCCGGGCATGGTTCCGTTCATTCTGCTCAACCTGATCTATACGACGGTCGACCTGTTCACCTTCCCGACGAACCCGATTTTGACGCAAATCTCGACGTCCAACTACGGACAGTCCAGCGCGCTGGCGTGGATTTACTTCGTCATCATCCTGGCGTTTCTCGGGGCGATCCTCGGCATTTTCCATAAAGTGAACAAAGCTTCGGGCGCCGCCCGCTGACGGAGGAGACGTGCGATGACCAGATTGATGACCGCCTTGAAGGAACGCCGCTTCGAGTCGCTGAACTGGCGGACGGGATTGACGAAAACCCGCTACGTCGTTCTCGGCAAGGAAGCGGATAAAGGACTCCTATTCCGGTTGTTCCTGTACTTGATCTTGATCGATACGGCTTACATTTATTTGAACCCGATCCTGTTCATGATTTCGACGATGGTGAAAAATGCGAACGATCTGCTCGACCCGGCGGTCAGCTGGATACCGCGGTCGATCTATACGGGCGTGCTGCAGGATGCGTGGACGAAGCTGCGTTACCCGACCGCATTTACGATCAGCACCCTCCTGTCGCTTTCCGTCGCGGTATTCCAGACGATCTCGTGCGCGGTCGCGGGCTACGCGTTCGCCCGGCTCGATTTTCCGTTCAAACGGTTTTGGTTTTTTTGCCTCATCGTTTCGTTCATCGTGCCGACGCAGGTCGTCATCCTGCCGAACCTGATCGCCGCAAGCCAGTTCGGCCTGATGAAGACGTACATCCCGATCGTCGCGCCGGCGCTGTTCGGCCACGGGCTGAAGGGGGCGCTGTTCGTCATCATTTACCGGCAATTTTTCTCGACACAGCCGAAGGAGCTCGAGGAGGCGGCCAAAATCGACGGCGCGAGCGTGTTCCGCATTTTTTTCCGCGTCATGCTGCCGCTCGCCAAGCCGGCCATCCTCGTCGTCTTCTTGTTCTCCTTCGTCTGGACGTGGAACGACTACTATTTGCCGAGCATGTACTTGAACGGGGTGAAGGACGTCCCGCTGTCGATGGGCATCTCGCAAATTTCGGCGGTGCTCGATCAGCAGGCCAAGGAGTTCGGCCCTTCGATCTTCGACGAGCCGCTCAAGATGGCGACTTCATTCCTGATCATCCTCCCCCCGCTTCTGCTGTACATGTTCACGCAGCGGTGGTTCGTGGAAGGCGTCGAGCGGACCGGGCTCGTGGAGTAAAGAAGGAACGGTTTTCCGCGGCAGGCAGGAATACGGAGGCTTGCCGTGGAAAATATTCCATACTACAGCCGCCTGGGGGGTTTTTCGTTGCATATCCTGATCGTGGAGGACGAACCGAAAATACGCGACGTGCTGATCGCCTATCTCGAAAAGGAAGGCTGGACGACGGACTCTACGTCGAACGGCATCGAGGCGGTGCAAAAGTTCGATTACACGCAGCACGACCTGATCATTCTCGATCTGATGATCGAAGGCATGCCCGGCGAGCAGGTATGCGCCCGCATCCGCGAGAAGTCGAACGTCCCCGTCATCATGCTGACGTCCAAGTCGCGCGAGGCCGATACGATCAACGGGCTGAATCTGGGCGCGGACGATTACATCGTCAAGCCGTTTCGCGCCAAGGAGCTGATCGCGCGCATCCACGCGCTGTTCCGCCGCATCGCGCCGGCCAAGCGGGAAGACGAGAAGCAGGTGCTCCGGTTCAACGGCGGCAAGCTCGTCGTCGATCTGGACGCGCGCGAGGTGACGGCCGGCGGCAAGCCGGCACATTTGACCGCCACCGAATTCAAGCTGCTCTCCGTTCTGATCCGCAGGCCCGGCAAAGTGTACGGACGCGCGGATCTTTCGTATACCGTCCAAGGATACCGCTTTCAAGGCGACGGGCGCGCCATCGACGCGCATGTGAAAAATTTGCGCAAAAAAATCGAGCCGGACCCCGGCAATCCGCTGTACGTCGTCACCGTCGTCGGCTCCGGCTATAAATTTTCGATGAACCCGGACGATGACGGCGCATGAGCAGCCTGTTCCGTCTGTTCCGCAAAATGAGCTTCCTGCTGTTCGCCAGCTTCCTGCTCTATTCGATCGTGTTCGTCATCCTCCTTTCGATTGCGAACGATACGAATTGGCAGCATCTGTTCTCGCGATTCCAATCGATGCAAATCGAGAAGAACGGCTATCTCGTCATGGACGACATGCGCAGCTACGGCATCGTCCGGGGACCGCTCACCGCCGACCAGCGGCAGTGGCTGCAGCGCCGGGCCGCGCTGTACGGCATCGTCATGCGGTTCGAGAGCGAAGACCGGCGCGAGCTGTGGTTCGATACGTTCGCGAAGGCGAACGTCCCCGTTACCGACGCGGTCGAGGTGCCCTACACGGCGAAGGGAGAGCTGCAAGGCTACATTCGGATGGATTATATTTTGAGCAGCAGCGAGCTGGAGCCCGCCTATTCGGAGTTCAAGCAGTCGGTCGAGCTTCGCTCCCGGCTGCTGTTGATCGGGGTCGTCGCCGCTTCCGTCCTGTTCAGTCTGTTCATCGCGCGGTTGTTATCGAGACGGCTGAACGAGGTGTACCGGATGGCGGGCGAAATCGGCAACGGCAAACGCGACTTCGAGGTGCCGCGGAAAGGGCCGGAGGAAGTGAGACGGCTCGCCGCCACGCTGTACGAAATGACGAAGGAGCTGAAGAAGCAGGAGGATTGGCGCCACCATCTGATGGAGGATTTGACGCACGAGCTGCGTACGCCGCTTACGACGCTGCTCACCCAAATCGAAGCGATCGTGGACGGCTTGTACGAGCCGGATCCGGAGCGGCTGCAGGACATCTACGACGAGCTGATTCGGCTGTCCCGGCTCGTGAACGACCTGGAGCGGCTGTCCGAGGCGGAGAGCGCCCGGTTCTCGCTGAACGTGCGGCGGACGAATATGGTCGATCTCGCGCGCACCGTCCATTCCCATTTTTTGCCGCTCGCGCGCGGCAAAAGCATCAAGCTGACGTTCGAGCCGGCGTACGTCCCGTGCTATGCGGAGGTGGACCGGGACAAAATCGTGCAGGTGCTCTCCAACATCGTCTCGAACGCGATCAAGTATACGTCCGAGGGCGGGCGCGTGAACATCGCCGTCGCCTACAGCACCGACCGGACGGTCATCCGGTGCGAGGACAACGGCATCGGGATCAGCGCAACGGATTTGCCGTACATCTTCAACCGGCTGTACCGGGCGGACAAGTCGCGCTCGCGCTTCAGCGGCGGCGTCGGCCTCGGCCTCAGCATCGCCAAGGCGCTCGTCGAGGCGCACAACGGCACGATCGAAGCGACGAGCGAGCTCGGCGTCGGCTCGACGTTCACCGTAACGCTGCCGAATACGTTTGCGCCGTACCGGGGGGAGGACGCGTAAGCACCGCCGGGACCGCCGCGACGATCGGTTTACCGCAGCATACTTGCGCGATCCCAAACGAACGTTTTGATGCTCCAGGCCAACTTGCCCGTGATGACGAAATCGAGCCCCCACTTGCGGGTCCAAGTCAACCCGCGGTTCGGTCCCAAGCCGATGCAGAAGAAATCGAAGACGCCCTTGTGCGACGGGGCCGGCCGCCCCTCCCGGTCGGCCTGCACGATTTTGCCGAGCCGCGACGCCTGCGCGATTCCTTCCTTGCACGTCATGCGATCCGCCCGGCCGCTGATCGGGTCGACGATGTGCGCGCAGTCCCCGATCCCGTATACGAACGGCATTCCCGGGACCCGGTAGCAGGAGTCGACCGCGATTTGGCCTTGCGGCGTAAGCGGCAATCCGATTCGGCTCAGCATCGGATTGGGCGACAAGCCTAACGTCCAGACGCACAAGCCGACCGGCATCGTCCGGCCGTCCTCGAGCATCAGCTGTCCGGCATGCTCGCGCAGAGCCTTTTTCCGGTGAAGAACCGTGACTCCGCATTCGGCCAGTAGCCGTTCAAGCTTATGCGCCACCTTCGCCGGCCCTTCCGAAAAAAGCCGGTCCTGCGCGTTGAGCAGATAGATCCGGACCGCATCCGGGCTTAATCCCAGCGATTCCGCCTCTTGCCGCATCCGGTGCGCGAGCTCGGCGGAAGTTTCGATCCCGCTTATGCCCGCCCCCGCAACCGCAACGGTCAGCAGCCGGCCGCGCTCCGCCGGATCGGTCTCGAGGGCCGCTTTTCGGACGTTCTCGCACCAGCGCTCCCGAATGCTCGCCGCGGCCTCCGGATCGGTTAACGCGATTCCGCCCTGACCGGGGTTCGGCCGGTTGACGACGCTCCCCGCAGCCCATATCAGAGCGTCGTATTCCATCCAGCGCTCGTTTCCCTCCGCATCCCGGTACAGAAGACGCTTGGCCTCGCTTTCGACGGATACGGCTTCTCCGCGAACGTAACGAACGCCGTCGGGCAATATCGCTTCCCACGGAACGGCGATCGGCTCGTCGCCGACCGCAGGCCTGAACAGCAGCACTTTACGCACGTGATAAGGCTGCTTATCGATTACAGTGACTCGAACGGGCCGGTCGGCGGTCCCGGATTGCCATACCGTTTTGGCGGCGTGAAGCCCCGCATGTCCCCCGCCGACGATGACGCATTTCCATTCGTTCATGTTCCCATCTCCTCGTTCGTTATGCAAATAAAACGAGATGAGATCTTGTTTTGTGACAGAAGCTCAAAACGACGCCTTCGGATCGGCGGATACCCGATCCCAGTCCAGCTCCGACAAGTCGTCCTCCGGATCGAGCATCTCCCGAACGAGCCCATGGTAATCCTTCGCGTCCTCTTCCCTGTTCATCAGCAGCAGAAGCGCGATCATCTTCGCATGAAGCCTGACGCTGAACGGGAGCAGCTCGGCCCATTTCCGCATCGGATTCATCGCGATGTCGTAACGCTGCTGCCGGACGTACGTATTCACGATCGCTTCGAGCATCATCGCGTAGCTCAGCTCCAGCTGCGCCTGCATCGGAGCCGCCCAGCCGTAGCCGCTTCCCGTCAAGTAGCCCCCGCCGTATAATTGAACGGCTCTAAGCGCATGAACGACGGACAAGCTTTGGCGAAACCGCTCGACCTCGGTTTCGAACGCGACGACATCGTCGAACCCGACCGGCCAATTCAAGCAGTAGCTGCCGCCCGCGGTTTTCGACTGTTGAATCGGATCGGGGATCCCGCAAGCTTCCAAATCTTTGCGAAGCTGGTAAACCGTCGTATGCAGGTTGACCAGCGTCCGCTCCACGTCGCGGCCGTGCCAAAGCTCCTCCATAATGTGCGACTTGCTGACCGGCTTGCCCCGATGTTGATGCAAATAAGCCAAGAGCTCCTTCCCCTTCGAATTGCGAAAACGGATCGGAACCCCCGTCTCCGACATAACGGAGAAAGGCCCCATGCGATGGACGGCGATCCCCCGTTCGGGCGGAGCGTCCGCAGCGGTTTCGCGCCCGCCTCTCTTGCGAACCCGTTCGATCGTACGGACGATGTCGTCCTTCATGACCGGCTTCAATAAGTAATCGAGCGCCTCTACGTCGAAGGCGTCCTTGGCGAATTCCTCATAGGCCGTCAGAAACGCGATATGCATGTCCGGCCGGCATTCCCGCAGCCGTCCCGCCAGCTCCAAGCCGTGCATCGTCGGCATGTCCATGTCGATCAAGACGAGGTCGATCGGCTCCTGCACGGTTAAGGCGTATTCCAAGCAAGCGACCGGTTTGTCGAACAGCCCGGCCACTTGGACGTCCTCCACTTGCTCCAGCACTTTCGCGACTCCGCGCAGCGCCGGCTGCTCGTCGTCGACCGCGATGACTCGAATCACCGGCTCGCCTCCTTCGTTTCGTCAAGGGCTTGGGGGATTCGGATCGTGATCTTGGTGCCGCCGTCGACTCCCGATTCGATCTCGATCCCCGTTCCGTAAAGCCGCGTCATACGCTGATGAATGTTGCGCAATCCGACGCCGGTCCTGCCGTTCGGCTCCGCCGATCCGATCGTCCGGGCCCATTCCGGCATGCCCGGGCCGTTATCCTCGACGGTCAGCGTCGTGAAGCCGGGCTCGGCGCTTGCGCGTATCGTGACGGTACCGCCGTCCTCCCTTTTCGTGATGCCGTGCCGCACCGCATTCTCGACGAGCGGCTGCAGCGTCAGCGGCGGCAGCATGCACTCGACGCCTACGTCGATTTCGAACCGGACGCGGAGCCGTGCGCCGAACCGGGCCCGCTCGATCCGGAGATACGCCTCGGCCAGCTCCAGCTCCTTGCGCAGCGACACCAGCCGGTCCTTGCTCTTGAAGTCGAAGCTGCCTCGCAAATATCGGCTCAAGTTCAGCAGCAGATCGTGCGTCGTCTGCGGATCTTCCAGCGAGAACGTCATGATCGTATTCAGGGCGTTGTATAGAAAATGCGGCTTGATTTGCGCTTGCAGGAAGGCGAGCTCCGATCGGACCGCATCCTCGGCGGAACGCTTCATCTCCAGCAGCGTACGCGCCCGCGCCCGCAGCTCGTACGCTTGGAACGGCTTGGTCAAGTAATCGTTCGCCCCGACCTCGAAGCCGACCATCACATCCGTAGGCTCGCTGCGCACCGTCGTCAGCAAAATCGGCAGCTCGCTCAGCGGATAACGATGCCGAATTTGCCGGCAAGTTTCGTAACCGGACTGCCCGGGCATCATGACGTCGAGAATGACCAGACCGACCTTGCCTCCCAGCCGTTCCAACGTCTCGATCGCTTCCCTTCCGCTCGATGCGGCGACGAGCTCGTACGGCTCGTCGGCCAGCAGCGCTTGTAGCACCCGCAAGTTGATCGGATCGTCGTCGACCGCCAAGATGACGCGCTCCTTCCGCGCCCCGCCGTCGGTGCCGGTCGGAGCCGCCAACGCTTTATCCGCATTCGCGACCGGCCTAACGGCCGCCGGGCGGTCCCCCTCGCTTGGGCGGAGCGGATTGCCCCGCACGCCGCCGGCCTCGCTGACCGGTAGCGTGACGGTGAAGACGGAGCCTACGCCTACCTGCGATTTCACCGATATACGCCCGCCGTGCAGCTCGACGAGCCGTCTCGCGATGCCGAGCCCGAGTCCGGCTCCTCCGTATTCGCGGGCGACGGAGGTGCCCACCTGCTCGAACGATTGGAATATCGTCTCCAGCTTATCCGCCTCGATGCCGATTCCCGTATCCGAGACGGCCAAGTGCACCATCCCGCCTTCCGACCTCGCCGATACCGAAACTTCGCCTTCCGGCGTGAATTTGATCGCGTTCCCGATCAGATTGTACGCGATTTGCAGCAGACGGCTCTCGTCGGCATGCACGGCCGGCAGCGTATCCGGCCAATCGAAACGAAGCTCGACCGGCTTATCCCCGATATAGTGGCGAAACACTTCCTGCTGCGCCGATACGACGGCCCGAATGTCGACGGGCCCGCACTCCAGCTGAATGCCGGTGTTTTTCAGCCGGGACCAGTCGAGAATGTCGTTGATCAGGTTCGACATGCGGCGGGCGACCGAGACGACCGCCTCCAGCTGCTCCCGCTGATACGCGTTCAGCGGCCCCGACTTTTCCTCGGCCAGCGCCGTGGACAGGTTGATGATGCCGTGCAGCGGCGTTTTCAGCTCGTGGGACGTATTGGCCAAAAATTCGTCCTTCATCCGGTTCGATGCGATCAGCTGCTCCGACATGCGGCCGATAATCCGGTATGCGTTCGTAAACCGGCGGGCGAGCTCCATCGCTTCGATGAATACGAGCGCGATGAAGCCGTACGGGACGAGCTGCACGTCCGTCCAGACGGCGTATCCGCTGCTGTACAAAATATCGTGGAGCGCCGCGGCCACGAAAATAAGCCAGCCGGTCAGCTGAAGCGCCGCCCCTTCGCGATTGCGCCAGAACGCCCGGGCGAAGCCGTACAGGATGTACGCCAAACTCGCGAGCGACACGTAGTTGTACGATTCGAGGAAGCGGGTGAACCATTCGGTCGGAAGCAGCAAAACCGTTCCGATATAGGCGCAGCCGATGCCGGCCAGCAGCCGGATCGCAGCCGGGCGGAACTCGTCCGGATACAGCTCCCGCACGAACAGCAGCGCCGCGGTGACGCCTCCGTAATAAGTCAAATATTCCAAGTGTATGAGCAGGCGAATATCGACGTCCGGGTCCAGTCGGACGATGTACATCTCGCCCACCGTCCCGATTCGGAGCGCGCCCAATAAACAGCACAAGCCGAAATACAAGGTCGATCGTTCGGAACGCCGCATCAGGAACAGCGCGATCTGATACAACCCGAGCAGCGCGCAGCCCCCGAACACCGCCATCTCCGCGTATTCCGTACGCTCCTTCAAGGCCAGCATCGACGACTCGCTGCCCAGCGTCAGACTGAACCAGATGCCGCTGCGCGGATACAGCTCGTTGGCCGCCTGGATCGCAAGCTCGAACGACGGCCCCGCCGGCTCGAACGAAACGGTTTGCGGCCGGTAGGCGGCCCGTACGGCCGTCCTGTCGGACGAGACGACGCCGGTCTCCGCGATGACGCGGCCGTCGACCAGAATCCGGTAAGCCGGAGCGATTGCGGGAATATGCAGCGAGAGCGTACCGGCGTCTCCTTGCGTAAGGACGACAAGCCGATAGGTGGCGTACCCGCGTCCCGGCAATCCGAGCTCGCCCCATTCGCCCGGAACTTCGGCGAATATCGGCTGCGTCCTGCTCTCCGAGCCGCCTTCGGCTGCGGGAAGCAGCTCGTTCCAATAAAATGCCCATCGTCCGTTCAGCCGGACGGGGCCGTTTTCGTGCATGGGCCGCTGCGTCAAGTCGAGCACGCCGTCGACGGCCCGCGGATCCCGTTCGGCTCGCTTCGTGTCGGCGAACACCCATCCCCCGGCGCCCGCGATGACCGCGAGCCCGAGCAGCAAGGCCAGCCATTTCCGCCATCCAGTCTTCATCGTTCCATTACACCGCTTTCGGGAGCGTAAGTTCCGCTCGCCCTTCCAGCATACTTCCAAGCGCACCCTATCCGTCAATAACCATTGGCGAAAAAATCGGGTGAAGCTTTCGAAACCGTCTGAGTCCATTTACGAAAATCGGGAGCAAAACTGCTTATACTCGCGAAAAGACGTCGCGTAGACGTTTACCTTCCCGTAGCTCGAATCGTACGTATGGAGCTTGGCCGCCATTTTGCGATAAAGCCGGTTCGTGTAATCGTTATCCGCGGCCGTAGGAATTCGGACCTCCCGCACGTGCGGGTTCGCATCCTCGATCTGCTCGGCCAGCTTCTGCAATCCTCGCACGAACGTCCGGTTATTCCGGTATTCCTCGACGAAGAAGCTGTTGCCCAGTACCGCGATGTTTTTGTCCTTGTACCCATCCTCTTGCAAACCGAGAACGAAGCTTCCGATTCCGACGACCCAATCGTTCTCGTTCAGGATGAGGGCCGCCCGGCCTTCCGTCATATAGTCCCTTACGTCTTTCACGGCAAGACCGACTCGATAAAAGGGAATAATGCGGGTTCGATGCCGGATATAAAAATCGGTAAACCGTCCCCACTGCGCGGTTGTCGTGCAAACTTCGAATCGAATCACGCGAAACCACCACCTATTATCCTTTTATTGAAATATTTTGAATTTCTTCTTGTTATTTCTAGTCTATTCGCTTATAGTGAAATTGAATTTGCAGAAGGAGGTGAGCGATATGGGACAATCCGGGTGCAATATGCCCGCTGCTCCAGACTTAATTCCTAGACGCGATGACGGAACGATCGACCGGTCGTAAAGCTCGTCGCCAGGCAAGCGGACCGTAAGGAGGCCGGCAGCGATGCCGGTCTTTTTCCGCATGGCGCGAAGACGCCTCCCTTTGCGTCTTCCTTCTGCAAGGAATGCCCCCGGATTACTTTGCGATCCGAGCGAGATAGCCCCGAATTCGATCGGGCGTGGTGACGTAGAAATCGAGAGGGCCGCAGGAATGAACTTTCGTTCCGCGGCAGGTGGCGATTTTGCCGAACAGCCTTCTGCGGACATCCGTCGGGGCGCAATAGAACTCCACCTCGCGAATCGGCTCGGACAGTTCGCTCTCGCGCTCGACCATCGCCTGCATCGCCTGTACGAAATTCGTTCCTAGGCGGAAATCGGCCTCCAGGTAAAGCAGGACCACTTCGATCCGGGTCCGATCCGCCCCTTTGTCCATTCCGGTCCCGTACGTGTATGCCAGTACGCCCCGGACGTCGCCATGCTCATCCCGGGCAATCATGAGGCCGGAGTCGTAAAGGGTGGTATACAAAAAATTCATGGTCGTACTCCACTTGTACGGGAGCCCCAAGTCGTTCGCGTGTCGGCAAATGAACAGAACGCCGTCCTCCTTCATCTGCTCCGTGCCGGCGGTCATCCAGTGCAGCATCAGCTATCTCTCCTTTGCATTCGCGATCTTAATGTCGCTTCAAGCTCTTCCCGGATGGCGGGATAGCGAAGCAGAAGCGGATGGAACCGGTCGTACGACAGCGACAGGAACCAGCTCGGCGCCGCCGTGACGACAGTGGCCGTTCGAGGGATATGCTGCATGAGCGCAATTTCCCCGAAATGATCGCCGTCCTCCAGTGTCGCCGCCTTGCGGCGTTCGCCCGTTGCCGCCGTAATCCATACCTCGACTTTGCCTCGCGCGATCAAATAAAATTTATCCCCTTGATCGCCTTGCTCAACCACGGTCGCGCCGGCGTCGAATTTCTCCGTCACGAAGAGGCCGGACAATTCCTCGAGCGCTTCCGAGCCGATGCCGCGAAAGAACGGGAGCCGGCGCAGACGGTCCGACTGCACGCGGGCGCTACCGCCGCCATGGACCATCTGGAATCCTTGCTGCTTCTCCCACATGAGGCGGTACGGTCCGTCTCGCTCCAGCAGCTGTTCGTGCGTCCCCGACTCCACCACCGTCCCGCGATCGAGGACGACGATGCGGTCGGACAGCGCGGCGTAAGCGAGCCGGTGCGTGACCGACACGATCGCCATGTCGCGCCCCAGCGCTACAATCGTCTCGTTTACGGATCGCTCGGTATCGGGATCCAGGGCGGACGTCGCTTCGTCCAGAAACAGAATGCGCGGCTTGCGCAGCAGCGCCCGGGCAAGCGCGATCCGCTGCCGCTGGCCGCCGGACAGACTGTCCCCGTATTGGCGGACAAACGTATCGTAGCCGTCGCGGAATCCGACGATCGTCTCGTGAATGCCCGCCGCCCGCGCGGCTTCGACGATATCCGCCTCGCTCGCGTCCGGCTTGCCTACGCGGATGTTATCCCGGACCGAGGCGTGGAACAGGACGGAATCTTGGAAGACGACCCCGATTTGCCGAAGCAGGGAATCGTACCGCACCTCCTTGAGATCGTGCCCGTCGTACGTGACCGCTCCGCTCTGCGGATCGGCGAACCGCATGAGCAGCTGGAGCACCGTGCTTTTGCCGGAGCCGCTCGGTCCGACGATCGACGTTAAGCCTCCGATCGGGACCGCGAGATTCAAGCGGTGCAGCACCGGCTCGCCGGGCGTATAGGCGAACGTCACGTCGCGCAGCGACACTTCCGCACGGACCGGCGGAAGCTCGCTTCCATCCCGCTCGATCACGTCGGGCTCCCAGTCCATCGCCTGCCGCAAGCGCTCCAAGCTCGTGCGGGCCGACAGCGCGTAAGGAAGGACGGACGCCGCCCCGAACATCGACGTGCCGACCGTAAAAAAAACGGAGTTGTATGCGATAAATTCACCGATCGTAAGACTCCCTTCGAACGTCAAGTAACTGCCGCAGGCTAGAATGACCGCCGTCAAAATCGAGACGGCGAGCATCGGCAGCCGGGTCAAATTCGAATTCGCGAATTGTCTCCGAACGCCGACGGAGAGCATCGCGCGAAGATTTTCTTCGACTTTCTCCCGCATGCTGCGGCGCAGATCGAACGCGCGAACGACGCGGTACGCTTTCACATTTTCGTCGATCGTTTCGTTGAACCGGTCCAGATGCCGGTAATAGTCGCGGCCGAGCGCAACCGAACGGGATTTGAGCATCCGATACGGCACGAACAGGAGAGCGGAGCCGGCGGCGACGATCAAGGTCAGCCTCCATTCCATCGCGAACAGGATGGACAGTCCGGCGACGACGCTCGCGACGGACAGAAATCCCGTGGTCACGATCGAAAGCACGGCCGACTGGATGGAGGGAATATCGTCGGTATATCGGGCGAGAAGCTCGCCGACTCCGAATCGCTCGTAAAACCGCTGCGACTGCCGCTGCATATGCTCGAACAGCCGGAGGCGATAGTCGAACAGGAAGGTCGAGCCGAGCCGGGCTTTGGCGTAATCGCCGGCCAACCCCGCCAGTACGTTGATCGAGCCCAGCACCAGCAGGGCGCCGATGATGATCGCCAAAGCTTTCCCGTCGCGGGGCAGCAGGGCGAGATCGATCAAATATCGATAGCTGAGCGAGGACAAGTACCGGAACGCGATGTCGATAATCGCACCCAGGACGATGAGGAACAACCATAACGGAGACGACCGAACCATAGCGACGATGGTTTTCCACAGCATCTTTTTTCCCGTCTCCTTTGGCCGGCTTGCCGAGTCTTTGCATGCGGGCCGGCGCGACGTCATATAGACCGAACTATAGCGCATAAACCTTCTATATAAACTGAAAAGAAAGCGCTTCATGTCAGGTTTGGCGTCTAATTATCGCATGAACGCAAAAAAACGGCTCTTCCTTCAAAGGAATGCCGCCGTATGAAGACGCTCCGTGCCGAAAAACCGCAACGTTGGGAGCGATCGTACCGCCCCCCCTCTCGCCGTGGTCGGCGAGCATGATTTCCATTGGCTTCGGCGAAGACACTTGGGTTATGTCATATATTATAACATCAGTCGTTTAGTTTCCCGAATTAGGCAAAGGTACCGTTGTTGGCCACGCATATTTATGTTATGGTATTTCACATTAATATAACGCCGGTAATCAAACGAATCGATAAGGGAGGTCGCATGCGGATGAGCTTGAAGATGATCGCGTTGGATTTGGACGGCACGCTTCTCGATCGGGACGGATCGCTTTCGGATGAAAACGCGGAGTGGGTTCGGAAGGCGCAAGCTTCCGGGATGAACGTCGTTTTGGTGAGCGGACGCCATCGGATGCGGATGATACCGGTCATCGAGAAGCTGGACTTGCGGCTTCCCTTGATCTCGGCGAACGGCTGCGAAATATGGGACGCCGACGGACGGCTGATGAACCGCAGCGTCCTTCCTTGGAAAGACGTGGAGACGGTCAACCTGTTCGCCTTTCAGCACAACGTCCGCTATCGCGCCTACTGCGCGGAAGGCGTGTTCGACTCGGAGAACAATCATCATTTGGCGCAAATGGACTACAGCTGGCTGAAGGTGCTGCTGAAGTCCGACGATACCCGCAGCCTGTCCGACGCGCGCGACCGGCTGCAGGCGACGAACCGCGTGGAGCTGATCGTTTACGGCTCTCCGGAAGCGCCTCGGCAAATCGACGTGCAGCCGAAAGGAACGGGCAAGGCGAGCGCGCTCGCCAAGCTGTGCGACAAGCTCGGCATCCGGCGCGAGGAGGTCGCCGCCTTCGGCGACGACCGCAACGACATCGATATGCTCCGCTGGGCCGGCCTCGGCGTTGCCATGGGCAACGCGCCCGACGACGTGAAGGCGGCCGCCGACTGGCTGGCGCCGCACCATCACGACGCGGGCGTGGCGCGCACGATCGCCCGCCTTCTGCGGCAGGCGTCGGCCTGACGTCAGAGCAGGCCGGCGAGCCAAGCGGCCGCGACGGCTGCGGCGCCGCCCGCCAGCGAGCCCGCGACGTTGACGGCGTCGTTGTTCCAGCCGGCGCAGCCGCGGAGGCGGGCGGCCGGCTGGCCGCAATGGTGCGGGCGCTCGATGTCGCGGCCGCATACGCGGCAGCGGAACGTCAGCTGCACCGTCGCGCCGAGCACCGAATCGGCGAGCGACCCGATCGTCCCGCCGAACAAGCCGAGAGCCGTCCACGCCGCCAGCCGGACCCATTCCGGCGACGCGCCGCCGGACGGCTCGATTTGTCCCGGCGCCGTCTGCAGCAGCAGCCAGGCGACGACGCCGACGAACAGCCCGCCGGCCATCGAGGCGGCCAGCCCGAGCGCGGTCACGCCGCCGGACGTGCCGGCCGCGACCCGCCGGCCGGTCAGTACCGACCGGGGCGGCGTCCGGCTCAAGCCGCCGACCTCGGTCGCCCACGTGTCGGCGGTCACGCTCGCCATGACGCCGAGGAAGGCGTACCACCACGCCGGATGCGGCCACCAATGGGCGGCGACGCACAGGACGAGCGCCAGTCCGCCGTTTGCCGCCACTTGGCCGGCGTCCCGCCTCCCCGATTTCTCGTAGCCGCTCTCCGCCTGCTCCTTCGCCTTCCGCTTCCATCTTGACAGCAGCGTCGACGAGAGGAAGAACGCGATCAGCGTACCGAACCATACCGCGCTGCCGATGCCGTACATGACCGTCCCCAATACGACGGCCGCCGCAAGCCCCGAGCCCGACAGCGACCGTTTCGCATAAGCCGCTCCCGCGATCAGGACGCTTCCCCCGAGCCCGATCCACCATTCCATGACCTTGTCCTCCCCGTTACCGTCAACGGTCCGCTGCCAGCAGGACCGATCCGTTTCGTTTCGTACCGTACGCCCCTATCATACACGGTAGAAACCGGGAGTCAAGCTGCGAACGGGCGGGGCGGTTATACCGATTCCAGAAAGTCGGCCAGCAGCCCGTTGAACTTTTCCGGCCGATCCATCGGCGGTATGTGCGCACAGCCCTTCAGCACGTTCATCCGGCAGTCCGGAATCGCCGCGGCGATCGTATCGGCCGCATGCAGCGCGTCGTCGTAGTCGAGATCGCCGACGACGACAAGCGCCGGGACCGCGATGTCGCCGAGCCGGCCGAGGGCGGGCGGGTCGAGCAGCTGCGGCATCTCGAACGTCGCGAAGCCGCTCAAGCCGGCGCGGGACAGCTCGGCGAACGCCTCGCGCACCGATGCGTCGACGCGCTCCTCCGGCTGGCCGGGTCCGCACAGCCAGCGGAGCGTCCACAGCCGCAGCGCCGCCTCCATATCGCCGCGGCCCGCCGCCTCGTAAAACGCCGCGTCGTCCGCCTGCTTCCGCTCCGTCTCCGGAATGCCGAACATGCCCGCCGCCACGAGCGTCAGCGATTTCACGCGGCTCGGGTACGCAAGCGCGAACTCGGCCGCCAGCTGCCCGCCCGCCGACAGCCCGACGATGTGGACGGCCTCCGCTCCGAGCGCGTCCAGCAGCCGTCCCATATCTTCGTGGGACCGGTAAGGCGTCGTCCCGAGCTTCGAGCGCCCCATGCCCCTCATGTCGAACCGGATCGTCCGGTACCGGTCCGACAGCGCCGCCACGGTCGAATCCCATATCGCCGCGGTCATGAAGGCGCCGTGGACGAGCAATACCGGCTCCCCTTCGCCCGCCGTTTCGTAGTACAGCTTCGTTCCTTCCACCTGCACGAATCCTTTTTCCACCATCGCCATCGTCATCCGCGATCCCTCCGTTATTCGGTTTCTCGTTCGTTTACGGATCTATCGTAACCCGCCTTCCCTGACAATCGCGGTCAGGGGATTCGGCGTCCCTGCGATTTGATTTGCCGCATCGCCGTCGCGAACGAGCCAAGGGACGCCCGGACCGGGCGCCCCTGATGAATAGGCGTATAGCGTCTCCACGAACGAGTCGTCGACGCGCGGGCTTGCCGATGCGTCAAGGCGCCAGCTGGTCGCTCTGCACCGTGCCCGGCGTCGGCGATACGTTGGACGACAGCTTCTCCAAGTAATACGAGCCGTCGGTCGGATACTTGTAGCGGACGGCTTTGCCGTCGACCGAAGGATCGGCGCCGTGCGTGCCGATCGGCCCGTGCACTTCCCGGACGTTCGTGCCGTTGTTGTACTTGGCCCGGAATATCCGCGCGCCGTCCGAGTCGCGGACGAGGTCGACCCACGTCTCGCCGTTGAACCTCAGGCCCCCGTTCACGTCGTCCGACTGCAGCTCGAGCACCTGCCCCGCCGCGAAGCTCGTGCCGTACGCGGCGTTGAAATCGGCCAGCGTTTTCGTGCTGTTTTTCTTCTTGATCCAGATCAAGCCGACGGATTTCGCCGGGATAATGTAGTCCGTCGCGATATCGTACGGCGTCTTGTACGTATCCCGCAGCTTGAAGCCTTTCAGGTTGACCGCGTTTTTCGAGTTGTTGTAAATCTCCACGAAATCGTAATCCTCGTCGTAGAAATCGCCGTAGCCGTTATCCACGCCCGTATGGCCGGCGGAATTGGCGACGACCTCGGTCACATACAGCTCCGGCATATGAATGCCGCCGGTAACGGATCGCGGAACGCCCCCCGCCGTTGCCGTCACCCGCACCAAAAGGCGGTACGTGCCCGCCCCTCCGGGCGGCGCCCACGTCGTCGAAGCGGCGGCCGTGGCGCCGGCGGCGATCGAAGCGATCGTCGCTTCGCCTACCTTGTTGGCGGCGCTGTAATTGTCGTCCGTCGTCAAATAGTCGTCCTTGTAAAACTCGACGAGCACATTCGAGAGCGCGCTCCCGGTCGTATTGCTCACGTTGGCGTTCACCTGCACCGGCGCGCCGGCCGCGGCCGTCGACTGCGTGCTCATCGCGAGCCGGACGGGAGCCGGGTCCTCGATCCAGATCGGCGCCGTCACCGCCCAATCGCCGTCGGCCTGCTCGATTTTGGCGAAATAATAGCCGTACTGCGGCGGCAAAGCCGTCGTATAGTGCGCCAGCCGGGAGCCGTACGTTTGCGAGGAAATGGCTTGGCCACCGGGTCCGTACAGGGTGATGCGGGAGATCGGGTCGTTCGTCGGGTTGGCGGCCATGACGGACACGTTCAGCGTACCCGGATTGGTCAGCCGGGACCCCATCGGCTTGCCGTTGATTTCGAAGGCGACCTTCAAGTCCCGGTCTCCGTAAGAGACGTACGCTCTTCTCGCGCGGATGGCGTCCATGATCGCCTCTCGCGTATTGAATTCCGCTTGGACGACGAGCCGGTTGTCGTCCTGCATCCACGTGCCGTTGTGCACGTCGCCGTTCCAGGTCGGCGCGACGTGCCAGCCCCGGTCCAGCGCCCGGACGTACCGGTCGAAGTTTTCCGTGACGGTGTCGGTCATCCCGTTGAACTCGAACAGCGCCGCCTGATCGTCGGCCGTCTGGCTGTAATACCGGAAATCCTCGAAGTCGCCCCAATAAGCGCCAGGATGGTTGAACTGGAACACCGCTTCCGGGTGGTCGGCCAAATCGTCCCACAGGTCGTGCATGTTGTACTGCCTGCCGTCGATCGTATCCCACCGGTCCGCGAACCCGTCCGTATTGAATACGTTCGCATGGCCCCATATCGCGGTTGTCGTGTTGTATGTCATCTCATAGCCGGCGAAGCCGGAAAAGGCGTACGGCACGGACGCCGCGCCGGCCTGCCGCTTCGTATCGGCCCATTCGCCGTTCGGCACGGTCGGATCTCCGTCGTCCAGCTGCTCGGAATGGTCCGATAGCCCCATGAAGTCCGCTCCTTCGCTAACCGCGGCCGCAAACGCGCCCTGCGGCGTGTTCGTCGCCGTCTGCGCCCCGTCTTTCTCCGAATATTTCGTATGGTTGTGCATTTGCCCGACGAACCAATTGTACGGCATGCCCGGCGTCGGGTACTGGTTGCGGGCCAGCTTGCGCATCCGCTTCGTTCCGTCGACCGGGTAGCCGTACGCGACGCTCGTATCCGTCGGATCGACGTCGATCCGCGACGAGGCGTCGTTGGACGTGCCGTCGTTGTACGTCGCCGAGCTGACGACCGCGCCCGCGTCCGTACGCAGCTCCACCGTCTTTTTGCCTTCGTTGCCCATGCTTTGGGGAGTCGGCACCGTCAATTCGTACACGCGCGGGGAGGTCAAATACGTGCTCGGCAAGTTGTAGTGCGCGGCGAAATCGGCCAGCGTCCTGCCGCTCGCCTGCGTTCCCTTCAGCCAGACGATCATCGTGCCGTAGGCGGGAATGCTTTTGCTCGCGGTCATGTTCCAGTCGTCGTAATGGGTCGGATCGGCGTAGTCCCAATAGTAGCGGAACGTGTAGCCGGCGAGGTCGATCGCGGATGCGGTGTTGTTGTACAGCTCGACGTATTCGTAAGCGTCGTTCTGGTCCGTGGAGGAAATGGAGGGATTCGGCAGCAGCTCGGTAATCCATAGCGCCGGGGGCGCCGGTACCGTACCGGGTGTAGGCTGTTGATTCGCCGCGACTTTGCGCATCGCGATGCTGCCGTCGACCCGGTAGTCCGGAAACTCGTACACGATGGCGGAGTGCTCCGCGACCGCGTCCTCGTCCGTCGTCGTGCTGTCGAAGATGCGGTCGTTGTACGCCGCCGTGCAGACGTCCGTCCCCGAGTCGGTTTGGACGATCAGCTTCTTGAACCCGGTATTGCCGAGGCCGCCCCCGCTCCCCAAGTCAAGCGTATACAAGGTGGAGGACGTGAAGCTCGTCCCGTAATGGGCGTTGAAATTCGCGAGCGTTTTGCCTTGGGCGTACGTGTTTTTGATCCAGACGACCCGGACGCCGCCCGCGGGAATCGTCTGGCTTGCCGTCAAATCCCAGGTGACGGACGCCGTCGGCGTATACCAAAAAACGAACTTGTACCCGCTCAGGTCGATCGGCGCCGACGTATTGTTTTTCAGCTCGACATACTCGTACGAATCGGTGATCGAGCCCGAATCGCCGTTCGAATTCGCCACCATCTCGGTGACCGTAAGCGCGGGAATCGTCGAAGCGGCGTATGCCGTTTGCGTCCCCGTTCCCCACCCGTTCCCCGGAAACCCGACAGCAGCCGCCAACGCCAACGCCATGCCCAGCTTGGAAATACGGCCGTACATCATGACACGCTCCTTTTACGATGGAATAGGTTGATCCGCCGTTCGCGGTCGCCGTATCGTTCTTCGTTTCACCTCCTTCCCCGGCGGAGGCCGCGATTCGGCGGGCTTACCGGTGTGCCGCCGGTCCGATGTCGAGCACGAGCCCGTCGTAGGCGCATACCGCCCCCATCGACCGCAAGTCGGCTTCCGTCTCCTCGTGCGAACGAATGCCCTGGTGGGAAAAATGGGTCGCGACGACGACCGTCCCGTCTCCGATCGCGCCGATTCCGCGAAGCCGCTCCACCATCGTCCCGAAATCGCCGCGGTTCAAATGCTCGCGTCCCGGCGGACGGCTCCAGATCGTCCCCTCCATCACGACGGCGTCGAGCTTTCGCCCGCTGAGCGTCTCCCAGACATGGTCCGCATACAGCCCCGTATCGGAGGCGTACAGTAGCAGGACGATCCCGTCGTCGATGATGTAATTCATCGCGTCGCCGATGCGGAGATGGTGCGACGCCTCGATCGCTTCGACCTCGTAGGAAGGCAGCCTCAAGCGGCGCCCCGGCATCATCGGCGCCCGGCGTATGCCCGCATACTCGTCGCTGCCGCCGCTCTCGTCCCACCTCGTCCAGACGGACGGACCCGCCGCCACCGCGATTTCCGGCAGCTCGGTGGCGAGCCGGAACGGCTTCGCCCGGAGCTTCAACGCGCTCGGGTCGAAATGGTCCAGATGGCTGTGCGTGACGAGCACGGCTTCCAGCGACAGCAGCGATACGCCGAGCCGGGCGCACGAGGCGAACACGTCGGGGCCGATATCGACGAGCAGCTTGTCGTCGACGAGCACGCTTTGGCGGCTGCGGACGTTGCGCCCGCCGTACGCGCGGGCATGCGTGCAGCCCGGACAATCGCAAAACGGGGAGGGGATGCCTTCGGCAGCCCCTGTCCCCAAAAACGTCAGCCTCATCGCTTCTTCATCCTCCTTGCAGCGTCCATCCGCGCGCTTCGGCCAGCGCCCGAAACGCTTCGACGACGCCGTCGCCGTACGGCTTGCCGCCGACGACCCCGTTCATCTCCGCGACCCGCCGCTTCACCTCGGGATGCGCGTTGGACGGGCATATGACGTGCTTGGCCAGCTCCGGCCTCATCATGTCGAGATCCATCTCCTCGTCCCCGGCCACGACGACGTCCTCGGGACGGAATCCTCCTGCCTCGAGCAGCGCCCGCAGCCCCGTTCCTTTGCGCAAGAAGGCCGGGTGGGCGTAGAACCGGTTTTCCTCCGGCACCCGGACGATCGTCAGCCCGGACGCCTCGCGCGCTTTGCGCTCGACGGCGTTCATCAGCGCCTCCGCCGATTCGTCGGCCGCCGTCATCGCGAACCAGAACCCGTTGAACGAGAAGCTTCGCGCCGCGAACGTCCCGCACAGCTCCTGCATGAACGGCCGCAGCTCCTTCCGTACCGCTTCCTCCAGCCGCGCGTTCATCGTGTCCGTATAGGGCTGAACGGGGACGCATTCGTCCCCGTTCACGGCGCACAGCTGCAGCCCTGCTCCGCCGATCAGGTAGGCGGGGCGGCTCGCGACGTCACTCGCGTGGACGAGCTGCATTTGCGGCTTGACGTCCCACGTCGTATCGGTCGCCCACGCGCACCCGTTCGCCGCCAGCTCATCCAGCAGCCGGCACAGCGTGCCGGGCAGCCGGGCGTACGGCCGGTTCGTTCCGCCGAGCGCGGTGCCGTCCAGATCGAATACGAACAGCTTCGGCAAGCCTCCGGCGTCGGCGTTGGAGTAAGCGTCGGCGTCGGCGCGGGAACGGTCGTTCCCAACCATGCGCGTCCCCTCCCCGTCAGTTGGACTGGTACCGCTTGTAGGCGGCTTCGTAAATGCTCATATACCGGTCGAGCCCCATCTTTTTCAGCGTGGCCACGTAGCTATCCCATTCGTCGAACGAAGCGGCCCCGGTCACGAACTTGGCGGCCATCTCGTTGACGTACTTCACGATATCGGTTTCGAGCGCCTTGAACTCGGCCACCTCCGCGGTCGAGAACGTAAACTCCGGCCATACCTCTTTCGGGTAAAACGGCTTGATCTCCTCGGACACCTTCAAGTTTTCCGGAGCGTTCTCGGAAGCCAGCACGTACTTTTGCCGGTCCATGCTCGGGTACCAGCCGCCCGCCCACGTTACATATTTGCCGATCTGGCTTTGGTCCTTCTTGAGCGCGTCGACCCAGTCGACCTTGCCGTCCTTCTCGACGTAGCTGACGTCCTTGACGCCGAGCCGGAACAGCTTGTTGCCTTCGTCGCTGTAGAAGTAGTCGACCCAGCGGACGGTCGCCTCGGGGTGCTTATTCGATTTGCTGATCGCGAATCCGCCGGGCAAGATCATGAACGACCGGGCGCGGGAGAAAATCCGGTCGCCGTGCGGCCCTTTCAACGCACCTACGCCGACATGGCCGGTTACGCCGGGGATCGTCGCGTTCGGGTTGAGTCCGATGGCCGTGCCGACGACGCCTTGCGGGTAAATCGCGTTCACGTCGTTGCCGTTCACCGTCAGCACGTCTTTGTAGAACAGCCCTTCCTTGTGCAGCCGGTTCAAATATTGCAGCACTTCCTTGTGTCTCGGGTCGGCCGGAATGAACCGCAGCTTGTTCGTCGCCGGGTCGATATCGACGCGCGGATGCATGTTGCCCCGGTTGCCGAGCCCCCACGCCCCCTTCAGCTGGTCGTAGATCGTCGAAATGCCGACGGCCGCGAACGGCACCTCGTCCGCCTTGCCGTTGCCGTTCGGATCCTTCGTCTTGACGGCGACCAGGTAGTTGTACAAGTCGTCCGTCGTCTCCGGCACCTTCATGCCTAGCTTGTCGAGAAACGTCTTGTTGATCCACATTTGCGAGCCGATGATGCCCGACAGGAAGTCCGGGTCCTGCAGCGTCGGGAACGAATAAATTTTGCCGTCCGGCATCGTCAGCGCTTTTTTGACCTCGGGGTACTTGTTCATGATTTGCTTCAAGTTCGGCGCGTACTTGTCGATCAGGTCGTTCAGCGGAATGAGCAGTCCTTGGCTCCCGTAGTTGGCCAGGTCGACGGACGACAGCCGGGCCGTATGGAACGCGTCCGGCAGGTTGCCGCTCGCGAAGGCGAGGTTGCGCTTCTCGGTCAAGGCGTCCACCGGGACGAGCTGGAAGTCGACGTCGATGTTGGTCATTTTTTTGTACTCCTGCCACATCGCCGTTTCGTTCCAGTTGCCCAGATTGGAGGCGGATTTGCTCGCGAAAAACGTCAGCTTGATCGGCTCCTTGACGATCGGAAATCCGGTCGCGTTCACGTTGGCGTTGGCATTGGCCGCTCCCGCCGTTCCGCCCTTCCCGCCCGTCGAAGGCTCCGTTTTGCCGCAAGCGGCGACCATCGTCAGGGCGAGCATTCCCGCCGCAACCATCGTTGCTTTCCTCGTTCGTGTTCGTGCCATGTTTGGTTGACCTCCCGTTTCGTTCCGGTTTTATGATCTATTAGAAGGCGTTCAGCCTTTAATAGCTCCTACGAGCATTCCTTTGGCGAAATATTTTTGCAGGAACGGATACAGCAGCAGCACCGGCAAATTGGCCACGATGACGGCCGCGTACTTGATCGATTCCGCCTCCATCATCCGCTTCGTAATGTCTTCGTCGAAGTAGGCGATCGTCTCGAACGTCTGGTTCAGCACGAGCAGCTCGCGCAAAAACAGCTGAAGCGGATACATGCTGCGATCGGACAAATAAATGAGCGCGCTGAAGTACGAGTTCCAATGGCCGACGCTGTACAGCAAGATCATGACGGCGATGATCGGCATCGAGAGCGGCAGGACGATTTTGCGCAAAATGTGGAAATCGTTGCAGCCGTCGATCAAGGCCGCCTCCTGTACCTCCTTCGGAATGCCGGTCTGGAAAAACGTCCGCATAATAATAATGTTGTATACCGACACCGCGCCCGGCACGACCAGCGCCCAAACCGTATCGAGCATGCCGAGCTGCTTGACGAGCAGGTAAGTCGGAATGAGGCCCCCGCTGAAAAACATCGTAAATACCATCATCGCGGTAATGACGTTTCTCCCGAACAGCTGCGGGCGGGATAGCGGATAAGCGGCCAATACGGTCATCACGATGTTCACCGCCGTACCGAGGACGGTGTAAAGAATCGTGTTCCCGTAGCCGTGCATCAATTCGTTCTGCCCCAATATTTTGAGGTACGCTTCGAAATGAAGCCCTTCCGGCAGCAGCCAAACGTCGCCGTTCAGCACGGCGGCCGCGTCGCTGACGGACGCAATCAGGACGAAGTAAAGCGGATACAGGACGATGAACGCGACGAGCGCGAGGCAGCCGGCATTTAGTAGGCCGAACAGCCGGTCTCCGAACGTCTGATGATTCATGCGCGGTCCCTCCTCACCATAAGCTCGTCTCGTTCATTCGCCGCGCCGCCGCGTTGACGCCGACCAGCAGAACGAAGTTGATGACGGAATTGAATAACGAAATGGCCGCCGCGTAGCTGAACTGCGACCCGATGATCCCCGTTTGGTACACGTAGGTCGAGATGACGTCCGACGCTTCGATGTTTTTCGAGTTTTGCATCAAGTACACTTTCTCGAAGCCGACACTCATGATCGAGCCCATATTCAAGATGAGCAGGATGACGATCGTCGGCATGATCGACGGCAGGTTCACGTGGATGACGCGCTGCAGCCGGCTCGCGCCGTCCATGATCGCCGCCTCGTGCTGCTGCGGATCGACGGCCGCCAGGGCGGCCAAGTAGATGATCGAGCTCCAGCCCATCTGCTGCCAGACGCCGGACAGGACGAATATCGTCTTGAACCAGCCGGGCTCCGTCATGAAGCCGATCGGCCCGATCCCGAACCATTGCAGCACATGGTTGACGAGTCCGCCGTGCGGCGACAGGAACAGCGCGACGATGCCGACGAGGACGACCGTCGACAAGAAGTGCGGCGCATACGTCACCGTTTGGACGAACCGTTTGAACGCCTCCTGCCGGAGCTCGTTCAGCATGAGCGCCAGTACGATCGGGACCGGGAACGACACGGCCAGCTCGTACAGGCTGATGCCGATCGTATTGCGCAGCAGCCGCCAAAAGTAATAGCTGTTGAAAAACCGCTCGAAATGGGCGAACCCGACCCAAGGGCTTCCCGTAATGCCTTCGACGGCGATGAAATTTTTGAACGCGATTTGGACGCCGTACATCGGCACGTAATGGAATACGATGAAGTAGACGATAACCGGGGCGAGCAAGACGTACAGCCGCCAATTCCGGTACCAGCCCCCGAGCGCCCGCCTTCGCAGGCTCGTCCTCGCGCGGTTTTCGCTCATCGCTCCGTTCGCTATGCGTTCCATCGCGACCACCCCCTTCATGAATGCGATTCGCCGCCGGCCGGCCCGGCCGGCGGCTCGTTTGCGTCGACCGGTCAGATCGGCTTCGCTACGGCCGAGCCGTTCACGACTTCGGTTCCGACCAGCGCGAGCAGCTCTCCGTCCTCCGACGTATTGTCGGAAATGTCCGCGCTTCCGCAAGCCGCCAGCTCGATCGCGTGAAGCCGCTCCGCGTTGCGCGGATACGATCCGCTACGCCGGACCCGGTTATGCTTGAACACGAACCCGTCGACCGAATGCCCGGATACGAGGCTCGCGTCGAACGTGACGAATTCGTTGTGCTCGATCCGGATGTTGCGATGGTAGTAGTCGGGATGCCGCTCCGGCTCCTCGATTTCCGGGTCGATGTCGATGACGGCCTTGCCCCAGTCGGGGTAACAGTAGTTGCAGTCGAGAAACGTGTTGTGGCGGATGACGACGTCGCGCACCGCCCCCGACTCGTACCAGCTGTTCGCGTCCCCGGAAATTTTGATGCCCGCTCCGGGCGCGCTGACGACGTTATGCTCGAGCAGCACCTTGCCCGGTGTCGTAATGAGGAACCCTCGGGCCCGGTTCGCCCGGATCGTACAGTGACGCACGATGAAGTCCGGGCTCCACGAGACGTTCTCGATGACGTCCCCGGCCCGGACCCGTTCGGGCAGCGGGCGGTCGAAGCCGACGACGACGTACCGGGCGTTAAGCGCTTCCGCAGACGTCACCCGGGCGTCGGCGTAAGGCAGCAGCGAGTCGGGATCGACGAAGCGGATCCGGTCGTCCGGTTCGGCGATTTCGACGCCGACCTGCATGTCGTGCATCAGCCGGACGAGCAGCGTGTCGTCGGACAGCCGCTCCGCGATTTTGACGTAGATGCCGTGGACGTTGGCCGGGTCGTCGAGCTGGTTTTCGAACAGGCAGCGCTCCATCTCGATCGTGCCGCGGCAGTACGTGAAGTGCGTCGCGTCCGCCGTCGCCGTCACCCACCGGTCCGAACCGGGCTTCCGCATCACGTTGAACTCCCGCAGGCGGATATCGGCACACCGCTGGGCGACGAGCCCCATGCCGGGGGCGTGATGGACGTCGACCTGCTCGATGCGGATATCGGCGCCGCCCTTGATGAAGATGCCCGGGTGCTCCCGGCGGCCGAGCCGCATGACGGCGCCGTTACCCGGCTTCGGCACGTGCCGGAGGCTGCCGGAAAACCGGATGACGCCGCGCTCAACCTCCTCGAGCCGGAACTTCTTGTATTCGCTCCAGCTGAGCCGGTCCCCGCTCCCGTACGCGTGCGCACCCGTCGCCGGATCGATCTCGTGCAGCCCCCAGATCGCCTCTCTCCGGCCGTCGTACTCGACCGTCAGCCGGTTGTCGCGCAGCTCGTAATCCGGGTTGAACAGCCGGACGTCGAACGAATCCGGCGCCGCCCGCACGAATTCCCCCTGCTCGAACATCGGCCGCTCCCAATCGATCGAAAAACGTTTGAGCGTCACATGGCGGCCGTTCTCGATCACGAACGGGATGAGCGAGCCGTGAAAGACGAACTCGGAGCCTTGTCCGTCAATCGTCAAATGCTCCATATCGATCAGCGGGAAAGCGATCCGCAGCAGCCCCTTCTGGTCGTGGTTCGTGATGAACAGCTGCTTCTCGTACGCCCGGTCCGCACGGAAATGGTAAGTCCCTTTCGGAAAGACGAGCGTCGGCCGTTCGACCTTCCCGCAATGCCGGATGGCCCGATAGACGGCCAGCGTCGCGTCGTCCCGCGAATCCGGGACGGCTCCGAAATGTTCGACGGAAATGATCATGTTGTCGTCGTTCTCCTCCATGAGTTAAAATGAGATTGTCTTGACAGCGCTATCAGCACTTTGTTGGCATCGTCCTCCAATCGTTTCTCCGGACGACGGCGCCGCTTCGTTGCTTACTCTTTCAGTATAGAAACATGCCTGTCGCCAAACAATGAACGAAGTTGTTGGAAAAGGGTAATATATTGCTCTGTCTTCTGCCGAGTGCGAACAGGAGGATTCCGATGGACGTCGCGAACCAAACCGATCAACTCAAAAGCTTTATTTTCCGCTTCCAGGAGCCGGTCGTTCCGCTGGCCGTCTCGGTCCATTCGATCGGCTGGGAGACGAGGTCGTCCGATTACAGCTATATGGGGCTGACGCGGGAGGATACGGGGGGCGCGTTTTTGTTCCAATACACCGTCTCCGGCTTCGCGGAAATCCGGATTCGGGACCGCACGTACCGGCTCGAGCCGGGCAAAGCGTTTTTCGTCCCGTTCGCCGGCGACTATCATTACTACTTGCCGCAGGAAAGCGACCATTACGAGTGCTTGTTCGTCTCGTTCGACGGCCCCGAGGCCGAGAAGTGCTGGTCGTACGTCGACCAGACGCTCGGTCCGGTCGCTGCGTTCCCCGAGCATTCCCAGCCCATTCGCTACCTTCGGCACATGTACCAGGAGGCGAAGGCGAAAGCGGTCACCGACGCATACAAGCTGTCGATGCTCGCCTATCCGTTTCTGATGGACTTGTACCGGTTTTGCAAAGGACACGGCACGCCCGGCGTCTGGCCCGACATCGTCACGAAAGCGGTCCGGCTGCTGGACGAGCGGTACCGCGACCTTCAAAACCTCGACGAGCTGGCCGACGCGCTGGGCATCTCCAAATACTATTTCATCAAGCTGTTCCGCCGGACCGTCGGCAAGACGCCGATCGAATATTTGTCCCGCAAGCGGATGGAGAAAGCCGTCGAGCTGCTGCGCCAAACGGACCGCTCGCTGGACGACATCGCCCAGCAGGTCGGCTATATGAACGTCAACTATTTCAGCAAAGTGTTCCGCAAATATTTCGGCGTCCCGCCCGGCCAGTTCCGCAAAAAATACGACCGGTACGACTTCATGTTCGATTGAACGTCCGAGCGGGCATGACGTAAAATGGTGGATATCGGGCCGCTCTCCTGACGAGGGCGCCCGACGGACGTTTGGCGAACGGGAGCCTCCTTCCGCAAAAGGCTCCTTACCATAAGGAGGTCTGGACGGTAATGAGCGATTTCAACGCGTTATTCCGCAGCACGATCGGCTTTCCGGAAAACCGCCCCGTCGACTTCGACGCGCTGGACACGGTTCTCGACAAGACGGCGGCCGCGTTTCCTTTCGAAAACTTGGCGATCCTGTCCAAACGGACCGGGGAGATCACGAAAGACCGGCTTGTCCGGAAAATGCTGGCCGACCGCCAAGGCGGACTGTGCTACGAGCTGAACCCGCTGCTTTACTTGTTTTTGATCGACAACGGCTGGGACGCCGCCCTCGTACGCGGCGAAGTGTTCGATCATGACCGGAACGACTGGACGCGCTTGGGCCGCACCCATGTCGCGATATTGGCGCGGCATGAAGGCCGCACGTATTTGGTCGACACCGGCTTCGGCACCAACTTGGCGCTCAAGCCCATCCCGCTGGACGGGCAAGCCGTCGAATCGCGAAACGGCGAGTTTCGGGTGCGGGCGATGCGAAGCGACTACGGGAACTACGTCCTGGAGATGAAGCTGAGGCACAAACATACGGAGTGGCGGCTGGGCTACGCATTCGATTCGGAGCGTACGTTCGGGGATTTGTCCGAGGTGAACGAGGTACAGCGCATCATCGTAGGGGACGATCGCTCGCCGTTTAACAAAACGCCGCTCGTCACCCGCCTTACCGCCGACGGAAGAGTGACGCTTACCGCCAACTCTCTGACGCGGTGGGAAAATGGGGTCATGACGAAGGAGCCCGTCGACGAGGGACGGTTTCGGGAGCTGGCGAGGGAGTGGTTCGGGTTACGACTCGCGGCCGGCAAGGGGGATGTATGAAAAGAAAAACCGTCACCGCTACCGGATTGGTGGTTTTATTCGTAATCGGGCTCGTATATATGTTCATCCAACAAACTAAACTGAACGAATACGAGAACAACCAAGAAGCCATTGTAGGCGCTATTCGCGCAAGCATCAGCAGAATCGGAGGCTCGTTGCAAGGCGATCATTTGGAGCTGAACTACTTGGGGGCGTTGGAGCACGCCAGCAAGGCAAACGCATGGGCCGGCGCGTTAAATCCCCCCCAAAGCAGCAATACAATTACAAGCTATACGGCCGTGTTCATCACGGTTATAAGAGAACTTTCCGCTTCGAAGCGGGATTTGAAAAACAAAGATGAGGTAATAAGATTATTGGGAGTTTTATCGAACGATCCCTTCGATCGCGAGACCGCCGATAAGTTGTTTTTGGAGATGAAACGATAAAGCAATGGAAAGCAAGAGTCGTCACCGTTTTCCCCAACTCCGCCCGTCTGCACCGCCGGTGGATATGGCTCCGGTCACGACTCCATTGCTTTCCGTTACTCGGACGGCTTGTTCCGCGTACATCCGCCCCCCTCGTTATGCAGCTTGGACAATAAGTTATAGGTCGGATTGACTTCCCACGTTTCAAACGGAACAAAGCATGTTGCTTTCATCGCGTCAAGCGTACGGGATTTTTGCTGCGGACGGGTGATGTATCGGTCGATATTGAATTCGTTTAATTCAATATATCGGGCTTCCATCATTTCTTTCGGTTGAACTTTGATTTGTCCGCTAACGTATTCCGCTTTAAATAACCGCCAAAACCTGCTTCGTCGCATGATAATACACCCCCGTTACCCCGATGGGACGGATTGCAATGCCGGTCTCTCCCGGACATTCTCGGCGAACCGACTCATTCAAAGGCTCCCCTGCCTCAACGCTTCCTCCGGCATTTCCCACGTATCCGAACGCCAATGCGTCCTCAGCGGCAAAACTTCATTGGCCTCGTTCATCAACAAGGCGGAAACGGATACGGTATGTTTGGGTTGTTCCATGGGCCGTCACCTCATTAGTTAAGATACTTTGGTTCTACCAGATAGCCTGCGTCGGCATTGCATTTCTTCCGGAAATCGCGGCAGCGGCCGAATTGTTTGGTCGGTATCCCTTTGAACCACTCACCGGCTCCCCTCCATATCCCCTTGCCCGGCACCGTCATAGCGACCATGCGCGACCCGATACGCCGGCACCGTCGGGTTCCGCTGTAACATGCCGCCCTATCCGCCCGATCCGTTTCCTAGTACAATGTCCTTGTACGCAATCGCAATCACGCGCATAATCTTGCGTCCCATCATCCGCCATTATTCCGGAAAGCGAGGCGCGACATGAGTCCGAGAAAACAAGTGACGCTTCAGCATATCGCGGACCGGCTGCATACGTCCGTTCATACGGTGTCCAAGGCGCTGCGCGGGCTGCCCGGCATGTCGGAGGAAACGCGCCGGAGCGTCTTCCGCGCGGCACGGGAGCTCGGCTACCGAACGAAGGCGCAGGAGCACGCAATGGCGATCGACCGGCTCTCCGTCTACCCGGATAAGCCGCACCGGTTCGTCTTCGTCACGACCCATAACGGCTATCTCGTCAAACAGCTCTACAGCGGCCTGTACGACCGGCTGTCGGAGCTCGGCCACCTGATCGATTTCGCCATCTATCCGGAGCACGAGACGCACCCGGAGCGAATCCGGGACTGGTTCCAGCAATACGGCGTCTCGTACGCTTCCGGCGTCTTCATTCCCCCAACCATTCCGCTGCCCTTGGAGCAGGAGCTGCTCGCGCTGCCGATACCCCGGGTGCTGCTCAATTTCCCGCAAGCGGGAACGGAATCGGACAGCGTCATCTGGGACGTCTACGATGCCGTATCGCAAAGCGTCATGCACCTGGTCCGGGAAGGCCACCGGAGGATCATGTACGTGGGCGACATCCGGACGCAGCGAGGGTTTCGGAGACGCTGGCAGGCGTTCACCGAATCGTCCTCCGAGGCGGGCATCCAGACACCGCCGGAGGAAAGCCTCCTCGTTCCGCAAGGCACGCAGGCGGAGTGGGACGAGGCGTTCCGGGCGAAATGGGACAGCCTTCGGCCCACCGCGATCCTGTGCGTCCTGGATACGCTCATCCCGTGGATCTATTACGCCTGCCGCGGCCTCGGGCTGCGCATCCCGGAGGACGTCTCGCTCGTCGGGCTGGAGACGAACGAGGAGGCGTTCCTCCCCGATTTGACCCGCCCGCTGCTGCCCGTACGGGAGACGGGGGTGCGCGCGGCGGACCGGATGCTGTGGCGGCTCGCCAATCCGCATTTGCCGTACGAGCACATCCGGCTGCAATGCCGCTGGCATAAAGGCGCGACCGTGCGCAAAATGTAACCAAAATGGAACTGGCCGCCCGATCGGGCCGCGCGTTAAGCTGAAATCGAAAACCATCGATTTCAGGAGGTCCGAATTACCGATGAGCGACATAACGTTTGCAAGGCAAATCCCTTTGTTCGCCCGTACGCAGGTGCTCGTGGTCGGGGGCGGCCCGGCGGGCGTCGCCGCGGCCATTTCCGCGGCCCGCTGCGGCAAGAGCGTGATAGTAGCCGAGCATTCCGGCCAGCTCGGCGGCATGGGCACGCTCGGCAATGTCAGCATTTTTATGGGAATCGGCAATGTGACGGGGATATACCGGGAAATTTTGTCCGAAGTGCTTACGGACGTGCAGCTGCCCGAAAACCATGCCGGTTCGGTATGGCCGCAATACAATCCGTTCGTGCTGCGCCATTACTTCAATGAGAAGATGGAGAAGGAAGGCGTCGACGTGCTGTTCCACGTCAGCTTCGCCGGCGCGCTGCGCGAAGGGAGCCGGGTAACGGGCGCCGTCCTGAATACGCGCGAAGGGCTGCGCGCCATCGAGGCGGACGTCGTGCTCGATTGCACCGGAGACGGACGGGTGGCGATCGATGCCGGAGCCCCGTACACGTCCGGCCGAGACGAAGACGGCGCCACCCAGCCGATGACGCTCATGTTCATGATGCAGAACACCGGCAAGCCGGTAAAACGCAAGCTTCCGGAAGGCTGCTACCATTACGAGACCATCGAGGATCTTCCGCAAGGCCGGCACCTGTTCTGGGAACGGAACGACGACGGGACGCTGCTCGTCAACATGACCCGCGTGCGCGGCAACGGCGCGAAGATCAAGGACGTCGCCTTCGCCGAGAAGGAAGCGCTGCGCCAGGTGTTTTCCGTCGTCGACTATTTGCAGCGCAACGGCTTCGAGAATTACGTGTTGTCCCACGTGCCCGCCCAGGTCGGCGTACGCGAGACGAACCAGATCAAGGGGCATTACACGCTTACGGAGGACGACCTGCTGTCCGGCAGACGGTTCGAGGACGTCGTCGCCCAGACGAATTACGAAATCGACATCCATAACCCCGACGGCAAAAAAGGAACCGACGAACGCAAGCTGAGCGGATACGATATCCCGTACCGCTGCATGATCCCTCAGGGCGTCGACGGGCTGCTCGTTGCCGGCAGGTCGATCTCCGCGACGCATGTGGCCATGTCGTCCATGCGCGTTCAGGCGACCTGCTACGCGCTGGGCCAGGCGGCCGGCAACGCCGCCTCGATCGCCATCGACGACGGCGTCAGGATGGCGGACGTCGACATCCGCAAGCTGCACGAGCACATGCACCGGCAGGGGGTCGTCTTCCTGAAATAACGAAAGCGAAAAAGAGGGTTGTCCACGGTTTTACTTGCCGTGGGCAGCTCTTTTTCGCAATTGCGGCACTCTCCGGATCAAGTTGCGCGACGTAGGTCGGGAGGTTGGGTGCATTCCTTTGGTCTCCATCTGGTTCAAGAAGGCCGCCGCGGATACTAAAAACGAAGGAGCTAAGCGAGAACGGTTCGCTTAGCTCCTTTTACTTCATCAGAATGTCATCCGAGAGTGTTGCTGATGGTGTTTCATATTTACTTTCGGGACACTACCAGGGCTGTTTTTTCGATTATACCAAAGCGGTACGCTATTGGCGGCCGGAACGCCTTTCCGCGCATCGCTGGATTTCCTCTTCATGGACATCGATAAGTTCGATGCTTTGTACTGATGAATCCATCACTGCTTCGCCACATGGATTCCGCCGATCTTCTCCAATACGGGGAGCAGATGGGCAACGGATACAGCCAGGCCGACATGGCGCTTCTCTCCGTCCAGCTCGACTTCGGCGGTGGCGAACACGACGGCGATCGCCTTGCCATCGGCGTTAATGACCGGGCTGCCGCTGTTGCCTTTATAAACGGGAGCCTGCAAAGCGAGAGCCGGAACGTCCAAGCCCCGCACCGGAATTTGCCCGGCGATCGTCCCTTCGTTGGCGATACGGGTGAACATCAGCGGGTTGCCGATGATGTAAACGGGTTCGCCTTCCCGCCAGTCGTTCGTCCGCTCTAGCGGCAACGCGTCCAATTGCCGGTCACCCGGGTCGATTTTCAACACGGCCAAATCGAGACCGGCCTCGCTTGCCTTAACCTCCGCGATGTAGTTTTCCCCATCGGGGAGCCGAACGAACACGTTCTTCGCCCCTTCGATGACATGATGGTTCGTGACGATATATCCGTCCGGCGTTATGAGAAATCCGGTCCCTTTCCCCTCGTCCGTGCCGACGACGACGACGGCTTGCTTATAAGCCGCGACCGCTTCGTTTCGGGAAAGCTCCCTCGATTTGACGAGAAACCGGATCGCCTGCCCATTGTAAAGCATCGGCCAAAACGCCAGCCCGTTGACGAGCAAAGCCGCGACGACGAAAACGGCGATCGCTTTCTTCAACCGTCGTCTCGTTCTCGCTTTCCGCTCGAAATAGATCCGGTCCTCTTCCTCGTCCGCTTCATCCGCTTGAACCAGGTCCGCCTCGTCGTACGCCGGCTCATGTTCCGCTGCGGCGGCCTCCCGCTCCTTCCGTTCCTCCGGCCGGTCCTCTCGCTCCTCTCGATCTTTCAAGTCGCCCCTCCTAACCGGCGTCGACATCCGCTGCCCGCCCGCTCCGACCTGCGCTCAAGCTCGCACGACCCGCTTGTTTTTCAATAGTATACCATAGAGCTAGTAGGGTGGACGATGCTGGAGGGTGTAGACTGTGTATACTCTCTAATCTGTAGTAGGAAAGGTTTACTTGGAAGGATGATCACGTTGGCCCAAAGTTCAGCAAGGAGTAAATTGGGATTTCGGTAGAAGCGAGTGGTTACAGGCTATTTATCAAAGTATTATTATATCCAGTGAGACGCTTAGGATGTAGTAACGCACAGAGAAACCTCACTCCTCGTGAAAACCACGCCGCGCATATGCTGCTATTATTGGGGGCGTGGCGAGCAATAAAAAGAACGGTATAAGTGGCTATGTGAACTCCAACAATCGGCCACCCGATTTATTCGATTGGTGAGAGGGGGAAAAAATAGGGTCTGTCAAGAATTTTGTTTAAACACTCCTAGAGAAAACCAATGGACAGCCTAAGGTAAATGGGGTCCAATTCGGTCGGGGAAGAAGACCGAGAGCTGCAGCAAGATTTGTCCCCAGTTTTGAACACGGCCGGTCCATTTCTGAGTTACGTCCATGGTGGCGAGATATAGCATCTTGAGCAAGGATTCATCCGTTGGGAAGATGCTCTTTCCTTTGGTTACCTTGCGGAGCTGGCGGTGGTAGCTCTCAATCATATTGGTCGTGTAGATTAACTTTCGGATCTCAGGAGGGTATGTAAAGAACGTTGCAATCTCGTCCCAGTTCGTGCGCCAGGAACGCACGATGAGCGGGTATTTGGTGCCCCAGGTTTCTTCGAACCGATCAAGCTCAACGAGCGCCATATCCTCCGTTGCAGCCTTGTAGATCGGTTTGAGGTCCGCCGTCACCTTCTTTAGGTCCTTGTATGAAACGTACCTAGTGGAATTGCGGATTTGGTGAATGACGCATTTCTGGATCTCCGTCTTCGGAAAGCACGCCGAAATAGCCTGTGAGAAGCCCGTAAGGTTATCCACGCAGGTAATTAGGATGTCGCCCACGCCTCGGTTCCTGAGATCGTTGAGCACGCTAAGCCAAAATTTTGAGGACTCATTCTCGCCGATCCACATCCCGAGAACGTCCTTGTTTCCGTCGAGATCGATGCCAATGACCATGTAAGCAGCCTTATTCACAATCGCGCCGTCTTGCTTTACTTTGAAGTGGATCGCGTCCATAAAAACAACGGCATACACGCCTTATAACGGACGATTCTGCCATTCTTTGATCAAGGGAATGAGCTTGTTCGTCACGTTGGAGATCATCGTCGGAGACACTTCAATCCCGTACAGATTGGACAGGTGGTCCTGAATGTCTCGGGTGCTTACACCCTTGGCATACATAGCAATAATCTGATCCTCAATGCCGGTTACGTTCGACTGATGCTTCTTTACGATCATCGGCTCGAACTCACCGTTACGATCCCTTGGAACACGGATCTCTTGCTCTCCGTACTCGCTGGTGATCGTCTTCTTGCTCTTCCCGTTACGGCTGTTGGTTGTCTGCTTGCCACATCATGCTTCGCATAGCCCAACTCATGATCAAGCTCCGCCTCCAACATCTCTTGCAACGTGTCGGCAAACAGTTCTTTGAGAGCAGACTGAACATCCGCCATCGTCTTTAGATCGTTGTCTTTGATGAAGGCTTTCACTTGATCCTTGCTGAACTTCGGGGCCACTGTGCTCATCCTTCCAATCCAACCTTTCCTATTAGTCTAATAGATTGATTGGAGAGTTTACACAGAAAATTTTACAGTCCCAAAAAATAAGACCTCGAAGGGGACACCTTCAAGGTCACTAAACTAAAGTCTAATAATATTCACTTGTTTATCTGCAAATATCTCTTTTAGTTTTGTTAAAAAAACACTATCTGTTTCAAAAAAATCACTACCATTTTCCAAATTAAGGGTGAACGGAGGCACTGCACCAAAGCCACCACAAAGACAATCCTCCAGACTCAATAAGTCAAAGCCAAAATATCCACCTGGACCATTAATTGCTTCTCCTAGAGCACAAAAGAAGGAAGTTGAATCATTTACGTAAGTTGAATCAAAAGAATAGACTCCATGTTTTTCATCTTTTTTATTAGAATTTCTCTTGAAATATAAACGTACAACTTCTAGCCATCCTTCTCTTTGGTGATCTGTGAGACTAGACCATAAGTTAGTGGATGCAGGAGGTAATTGTCTCCACCACTCCCAAATCTCTAAGGCTTCTTTGGACGCTTTTGTTAAAAGTGTTCCAGTTAGTTCGACATACCTTTCTTTATTTTCAGGCACATTCTCACGAAAGTACAATGGAACTTTCGAGGAGAAATAATACGAACCTATGGGGTCCCCATCTACACCCATGATTCCTAAATGAATATTTGTAACTCTGGATTTTGTCTTAGCACAATATTCACTAAATGATTGCGTTATATTAAAGTTCTCTAGGATGATCTTGTGGAAAGATTCGTTTCCATCAATTAAAGTACATTCTCCGGAAAGTCCCACGATGTCATCGCATGTCCCCACAATCAAATTACTCTCATCATCTACTATCGAATATTTAGCCATTGTACCTCCCAACTCTATTTTCCACCTTCAGGATACCATGGTCCCGGAAATAATTTAGGTTGTGAATAGTCATGATTTAACACGTATCCAAGTTTTCCGTCTGGTCTTCTTAATATTCTATGGCTCGTTCCGGGAACGTCATATTCTAACGAACCGGACCATACATTCGTTCCACCGCCTGATATATTTTTCAATTCATTCGCATTAAATACTTTTTGTTTACCAGTAACAGGGTCAATCCTCGGCGTCCCCCCGCCTAATCTAATTTCTTCGTATTGGTCCCGAATTGTTTTTGGCAGAGGATTTGGGCTAGAAAGATTATTATTACTGCATTTCGTATTGTGCACCCAAATGCCAATATCAGTTACATAATACGTATGGAAGTCAGCAACCGTAAAGTTATAAACCGTTACTGGCTTATCCAGTTTAATGAACTCAACCTTATCAATCGTCAGATTGCTTTCATCAGCTTTTTGGAGTTTGTCTCCCACCTGGAGTTCACCTGCGAAGACCCATCCCTTTCCCTCGACCCAAAATGGATGGTTGTCTGTCGTCTCGATGATTTGTTCACCAACATGCAACTTAATAATATCATCACGTTGGTTGCGGTATAAAGCCGTGACTTCCTTATAAGCTAATTCTCCACTAGGGTTATTCTCATCTTTGGCGAGAACCTTATCCCCGACCTCGATGTCTTCGATATTCTTCTCCCCTTCGTCTGTCAAAACCTTGGTTCCGGAAGTAAAGCAATTGCACGAACTTGCTCGTGGCCCTCTAATAACAGGATAAACATTCTCATCCGGCACATCGTAAGGAAGCCCGCCTAACTGAGCACCGACATATTCTAAGTGCTCAATATCTTCCCGTTCCAACTTGCCGAAGTCTTTGAACCAATCACCAATTTTATTAACTACGTTTCCTTCGTAAAAATACTGTCTAACCGGGACTCCATTTTCGATTTCCCAATCTCCATTGTGATCATAGTCATGGCCATCCCAGAAAGACTCATAATTACCATTCGAACCATAATTACAGTCTCCACGATGAGAGTAAAGACCATCAGCGGAAGTACACCAATGCCCCGTCGGGTCAATATAAATCAACGGATTATTATGCACATACGCGTACAAATTCAACGTCAACGGATTCGCAATATCCCCTTCGTACGCATCCTTGCTAATAAACCGCCCGACACCCGGATCATAATACCGGGCACGCAGATAATACAAGCCCACTTCCGCGTCGTACTGCTCGCCCGCGTACTTGAACACGTTCGGCACGGACTCCGTTTCGCTCAGCACATTGCCCCACTCGTCGTACCGGTAGTTATTCACGACCGCCCCTGCCGTGCTCACAAGCTGCACGACATCGCCATGGCCGTTCTGCAGGTAATAGTACGACTGTCCGGTGGCGGCATCCTTCTTCATAAGCAGCCGGTCCGGTCCCCAAACGTATTGGGCCGTGACGTTGTTATTCGCATCCGACTCGGCGATCACTTGGCCTTTCCCGTTGTAAGTATACCGTACGGTACCCGTAGAGGACGTTTTCTTAATCCGGAGCCCTTCCGTTTCCGGGCTGTACTGGTACTCGGTCGTCTCTCCCCCACTGGCAACACCGGTCAATTCGTTCCACGGGTTGAAGGTGTAGTTCGCTTCCCGGATGATTAGGCTGTCGCCCACATTCGTTTTCCGGTTGCCTCTGCCGTCGTACGTATAGGTGACGATCTGGCCGTCCGGTCGGGTCGTCTTCGTCAATCGGTTCAGCTTATCGTACTCGTAGCCGGTTGTGCCCGCAGCATCGGTCACGGAGACAATATTGCTGTTCGCGTCATACCCGTACTGGTAGGTCGAAATGGGCTGCGTCCCTTTGACGTTGGTCACCTTTGTCAGGCGGTTCATTTTGTCGTACTCATACTGCGCTTTCAAGTAAGTGCCGTCAGCGAGTCTCGGGTACGTGATCGTTTTCAAGGTGCCGTTCGGGTTGTACTCGTACTTGGCGTACTGGCTGTCATCCGTCCCCGGAGCTGAGGCAGCCCCGTTCGTCTGAACCTTATCCACCCGGCCGCGGTCGTACGCGTACGCGGTCGTAAAGGCGAAACCGTCCGTGACGCCCGTCGGCTTGCCGGCCCGATCGAACGTATTGGACATCGACAACGGCAATCCGTCGGAAGTTACGACTTTGGACGCAAGCTGCCCATTGGACGTATACGTGTAAGCGGCCGAACGGATCGCGGAAGAGCCGTTCCATTCCTCTTTCCGTACCGGTCCGAACGGATTCGCCTCGTAATACGTTTTAAAGCTGGTCGTCCCGAGATTGGAGGCGACAAGACGATGCAGCTCATCGTATATATACTGGAACGAATTTTGATTCAAATCTCGTTTGGACGACAAGTCCCCTACCGCGTTGTAGTTCCACTGATCCGATTGTCCGGCCGGGTTTATCGTTTGCCGGATGCGCCCGAGCTCGTCGTACGTCTTGGTCGTCGTGAACGTTTGCCCGTCGACCTGCTTCGTCTCTTTGATTTGCCCCAGTGCCGTATACGAGTAGTCCGTCGCCTGCTGTAACGGATCCGTAATCTTAGTCAACCGGTTCAGTTTGTCGTACTGGTAATTCGTGACATAGCCCTTCGGATCCGTCGAACGAATGACGTTGCCTACATAATCATACGCATAGAAGCCTTGTACCTTATTGATGCGGTCCGGCCAGTTCGGGTAGGCGGTATACGAGAGCGGACGTCCCAAATGGTCGAACTGCTTTTCGAGGACATTCCACTTTACGCTATCGTCCGGGTTGGCCGCGTTTTCCGGCGTAACCATATAGCTCGTCGTGGTCCGCTGGATCAGATCGTGAACCGATTTATAAATGTTGCCGTGCGTGTCCGTTACTTGGCTGTTTCTGCCCCATATGTCGTACGCCATCGTTTGAACGTTGTTCTCCGCATCGATCGCGTATATCGGTCGGCTCATGCCGTCATAATGGAGCTGCACTTCCGGAATCCAGTGTCCGCGCTGGCTATCATGGAATTGCCGAAGAATCAAGTTCCCCGTTCCGTCATAAAACGACTCCCTCACGTTATACGGCGTGACGGAATTGGTGGAACGGTTTCGAACAGACGTATACGTTTTGACCTTGAGCGTCTGCACATTCGAATTCGTCGAATCGAACGCGGCGGACGATTGGTTCGGTGCGTACTCCGTCCTTTCTTCAACGTCGTAGATGACCCCGTTTAAGCCGGTGTAGCTCGGTTGAATTACACTGGTTGGGCGCCCGAGCTTGTCGTAGCCGAACGTCGTTATCCGTCCGCCCGGAGCTGTCTCGGACATCAACAACCCGGTAAGCACTTCGTACGTCCGACTCGTTTCCATTATTTGCGGCTGGTTGTTCTCATCCGTATAAAACTGCTTCACCTTTGTCGGAAAAGCATACACGCCGGCCGGCCCATATTCGGTTTCCGTTCGGGCAACCTTGCCGTCTTCAAGCGTCTGGATCGCAATCGCCTTCGATACTTTGCCGTCCGTCAGCTCATACGTGTATTCGACCGATTCGCCATTGGCGTTGACCGTTTTCTTGAGTCGGCCGTATAGCGCCGGAACGAGTGGATCGTAATGGTAGTCGATCGTTTCCGTCTGAATCGTGTTCGCATTTTGTTTTCGCTCCGTTTTGGACGGGAAATGGAACGAGGCATCGTATTCGTATTTAGTCGTATATTCAGCCTTCGTCGCCTCGTTGTTAAAGTCCGCCCAGTTCAGCGGTTGTGTCTCGCTAGCCAGTCCTCCCCAACTGTTATACGTTCGGCTAACATAAAGTCTCTGCGTATTGGGGCCGACCTGGTCAGTAAACCGCGTTCGGGTCGGTTTGTACTTGTACGTGTCGTGAAACAATTCGTTTTCTTGCGTTCGTATCTCTCTTCCATCCGCTGATAACGTAACGATGCTGGACTCTTGCCCTTGCTCGTTAAAGGTTATGGTGCTTTGCACGCGATCTTGCGTGGTCACCACCGTGGCATGGTGGGGAAAACCGGTTCGGTTATCCGTATAGTCCCCCAAATAGGCATACCCGACCTGATTCATTCCGGGATGCTGATAAATCTCCAGTTCAATCAGATTGGATCCGTTTAGAATCCGAACGTATCTTGCATTTCCGTTCAGATTTCGAATATCCTCTGCTATACCGCTGCCGATGTTGACCACATACAAATCCGACCAAGTCGTGGCATCGTTGGATACTTGGATGGAGTATTGGGCATAAGGATTCCGATTCTTCCAACGAATGACGACTTGATTAAACGATTGAACCGATCCAAGATCTACATACAGCCACGGGTTTGCGTCCCCGCCATTGGGAATCCATGACGTTAAAGATTTCCCGTCAACAACGTTGGAACCGTAATAATAAATATAGTTGTCCGGGCTGGTGTCATCCCCACCAGTATCGACGTAGTAGGAAGAGACTTGCACCGGTTTCCCCAACGCCAAGTTCGGTTTGGAAAACGCCGGTACCGCCGTACCAACCCGGTTCATATCGGACCGGTCCTTCACCCGAAAGGCGTCCATTGAACCGTACGCACCCAACTTCCGCGACGAGGTTTCGTATTCATAATTTGAAACGCTGTGCGGATAAATGATCCGTTTTAAGAGCTGCGTATATACGCTAGCCGTTGGATTGTACATGTAAAAGTAGAATCGCTGCGCAACCGATTCATACTCGTAATACGTTGTCGTCTGGTCGGAAGTATTAGGAGCCTTTGTTACAGCATACAAGTAAGGCTCGTATCGTCCATCGACGATATGCCGCTTTTTCGTATACTTCACGACGGTCTGCTTACCAGGTTCCCCGGGATAGGTAACCGTGACCGTGACGTTATCCTCCGTAGCAGCCGGATTATCGATCGCGTTGTCGTAGGTTAGTTGAATGATCCGACCGATGCTATCGGTAATTTGCTGCACATAGGCGTACTCGACTCCATTAACTGTACGAACGACATGTGAAAACCGGATTTCGTTGCCGAATCGGTCCTTTATGCCGAGAAGTCTGCCGTCATCGGCAAAATACGTTTTTCGCAAGTCGTGGGAGGAAAATACGTAGGAAGACGATTTTTGCCCGTTTGAGTACGTCCCGTTATCCATGTAAAACTTTACGTCGTCCCTTGGGTAGCCGACCAAGTTACTGTCCTCGGGGTTATATGTAAAAGAAACATAGTAAGAAGCGCCCGTTCCATCGTGGAAATGGATTTCGCTCCCGTCATCGGGCGGGGATTTTACGATTTGCAGTGACGGGAGTCCGAGCGCCCAACCGGCACCGAGATCGTAACGCGAGCGTAAATAACTCGTTTTTTCCGCTACGTTGCTCCAACTAAAGAACTTTCTATACGTTTCGTTTCTGGGCTGAACACGGCACACCTTCTGGGCGTAAGTGGTACTGTTTGCATAGCTCGAGCAAGCGGTCTCCGCTTCCTCGTACGTTTTATAAAGTGAGCTGTATGACGTATACGGTCCGCTGCCGTTGCTTGTATATCCTTCGAAAACGTACTGCCAATAGTTGTAGTCCTTATAGTAGTTCCAGCCGGAAGATACTTCGGTAAAGACCGATCGCATTTCTCCCATCTGAGCTTGGTTGGAGTTATAGTGCCGCGATAAAGCAAAGTCCAATCCATCCCGTCCCGGAAGGACAAGATCGGTCACGTTAATCGATAAGGAGCCGCTCTGCCTATCCACCGCCTCTTGACTGCGGTATCGGTCGGCATACTGGTCTTTTCCGCTTTCGTTAATCACCTGCGGCATGGCGATTCCATTCATCTGTTTGCTCCAGCCGCTTATGTCGGTGGCGGCCATAAGTGAAAAACCATTTTTCTCAACCAGAGCGTCGGACGAGCTGCTCTGGGTTTGGAGCACCAGCTCCTCGGGAGGCGCCGGAGGCTCGGCATCCACATGCTCGCTATAATCCGGAACGGAATGGACAATCGTTTGGTCGGACGCTTCGTCTGCCATCGCTACGTTGACAGATGGGAAGCCGGAAAGGATCATGACCGTTATCAAGAGGATCGAAATCCATGGTTTGGTTCGTTTCACAGGAAGACCTCCGCAAGTGGAAATAAAAAGTTTACTGAATCTGTGTACCGATCAAATTGCCGTTTCCGTCATACTGGTAGTCCAGCGTGCGTCCATCCGGCAGAATGATATAGTCGAGTCTCCCGGCTTGATCGTACCGATACTCCAACGCGCCGGTGATATAACGGACCGTCCGGCTCGCCGCAGACGTGTTGCCCGCATCGTCTCTCGCTTTCACGCTGAACGCGTATGGAGTCCCCGGCTGCAAGCCGGTTACGGTAAAGGAATTGGTCGAGCTGGTTCCGATCGGGCTCGTGCCGTTGTAGATGTCATAAGCGGCCACACCGATATTATCTGTGGAAGCCGTCCAACCCAACGTTACGGTTGTTGCCGTTTTTCCCGTTACCGAAACGTTTCCCGGAACCGTAGGAGGTAACGAGTCCAGATTAGGAATGGACAAGTTGCTGCGGTACGACCAGTCCGACCACTCCATGTCGTCCTTCACGCGTATTGCAAAACTCCATGTCCCGAGGGCCAACGGTGCGGTCGTATGGCTGGTCGCATTCGAGGCGATCTCGCCGGAATTGTATGCCCACGTCGCCCAATTGTCCCGAGACCCTACGACTTGGAAGGCCGTTTCCGCTTGGCCTTCCGGATCCGAATAGGCCCATGTAAATGTAAGCACGTTATGGTAGAGGACCTGGTCGTCGCTATACGACGAGATCGACAATGACGGAAAGACATTCGGCTTGATCGACCGCATCTCGGAAAATGGAGATTCCAATCCGTAGTTGTCTCTCGTTTTCACCCGCCAGTAATATACGTCCCCACGTGCCAGTACGTGGAGAGGGATCGCATAGGAGGTCGCCCCTGTTCCCCTCCATCCGGAATCGTGAACCGGCAGATGGCTGGCGTTGTAGACCACGACTTGAAATGCCGATTGGACGTTGCCAGGATCCGGATCGGTAAACGCCCACTGGACGGTAGGCGTCGTACCCGCGATTCGCGTCGGGATATTCAGCGTGGCCCCGCCAGGCGAGAGATTCACCGGCGCATTCGGTGCCCGATTCGCCAGCACCGTAAAGGCTCCGTCAGATTCATCCCATTCCCCGTACAAAGCTCCATCGAAGGCCCGGATTCGGATTTTGTTCGACGATGTACTGGTTGCTCCCGAGAAGTTATATGGATACGAAGTCGCTCCGGGGCTTGTTAAGGCAACCATATCCGTCCATGCCCCGCCGTCCTTGGAGATTTGGATTTGATACTGCAGGTTCCATTGCGGCGTATCCAAGTCTGAAGCCGGCTGCCAAGTGATGGTGTGGACCGTGTTCAATACTTCACCGCCGTTTGGCGACAAAACGATAGGTGTGGTAGGCTTGGTCGTATAGACCACTTCTAGTCTTGCACCTGTACCCATAGTTATTTCATTCAAAAGTGCATCAGCACCGAAGTTATGATTTTGGGCAATTGCGATTCCGTGGTCTTGCCCTGCGGCTTTAATATCTTTAATAGCCCGCGTAACATCTATATCGATTGGAGTCAGGCGCCAATATTGACCCGCAGTTGCCATAACAAATGGATTTTCCGCTCTTGAGTACCACTGGACTGAAGGTTCAGGACTATCTAGGTAATATGTAGTAGGGGGCTCTGACCAATCCTGCATTATACGGCCAACTTGGAACTCGGCACTATAACTTGGTAAAGCTTCTTCTCCCATTTCAAGTGACGTTTTTAGAGTAGCCTGAAAAAATATATAGTCCATCGGTATAGATGATAAATCGAATTTAAAAAGGGCATAAAATGAATTCGGCATTATTCCGCATTTGTATCCTCGGTAGGAGTCATTGTAAATATACCGGTTTAAGCCGCCGGGCCTTACTATACAAGCATCCTTCACCGCCGGACTCAACACAATCGTCGGGTCAATGGCCACCGGATACGTCAATCCATTCAACTGCGCCTCGATATCTAAATACGCCTTCTTCCCTTCAACCCGTAGCGTTTGACCCACATCCCGATACTGCCCGTTCGCATCAATCAGCCACGCCGGTTGTAGACGAAACTCCCCGGAACGAAGCGAGTCGGCCAACGGCCCGACCACCTCATAGCGGAACGAGCTTGGAGCATCAGGAGAGTTCAACACAATCGTTTCCTTGACCCCATTCTCTATGATTTGCAGAATCACGTCCGTGCTTGTCCACGCATTCTGGTAAATTAGGCCCGACCTGCCGTAGACCGCACCGGTTACAGAAGTAGAGCCTACCGGTATAAAGGTCAACGTCTCCCCGTTTTTCGCAACGGAATACCCCTTCCGGAACGACTTCGGCAGCGTGGCATCGAACGGCACCTGCAGCGCTTTGTAGCTTCCTTCCTCTGCAGCTTTGCCAGCCAACCGTTTCTCCTTGTTCCGCGCGGCCATCCCTCGGATCGAAGCCGCGTTCGCTTTGGACAACGGCACCTGTACCGTATCCAATTCCGACTCCTCGTACAACGTCGTATCGATGTCGTACAGCTTACCGTCCTCGGCTTCATAATGCTGGTCGTGCATCGTGAAAACCGCTTTGTAGGATCCGTCCTTCAGCAAGTAATGCTTACCGGTCGGCGTTCGTTTCTCGAGCGCTTCGCCGACGACGTTTGGATCACGCTCCATCTCCCGAGTTAGTTTCCCGCCAGTTCCATACACGGCACCGGTTACCATTCGTGAATCGCCGTATACGGAACTTCCAACGCTCAACCCCCGGGCTTTCTGTGCGTTCTGCGCAAGGCCGGTTCCATCCGCGAATCCTCCGAGCGAGGAAGCAAACGTAAGGAATGCAAGCAGTTGAGCCAACCATCCTCTAACACCGTTTTTCACTTCCAATCCCTCCACAAGTTTCAAATTTCGACAACTATGACCAGTATAGGGCGGAATAATTTTCCGGTAAAGAGATTTATATCAGCCCTTTTTTCTACTGAACTCCATGAACCTATTGAAAAACAAAAAGCCGGAGATCGAGACTCGCTCGATACTCCGGATCTATCAACCTACTCTTTCCACAACACTTCCCTCCTACCCCCGCCCCCCCAAAAACGCCGCCACCTCAGCTTGCAGCGCCTCGTGAAATCGCACGCGATCGAAACCCGGCGGGTCCTGCGACGGAGGGAAGGCCGGCGAAATCATCGCATCCGGGAACGGGCTCAGGAACGAGAAATGTCCGGCGTTCTCGACCGTCCGGTAACGGACGTTCCGCGGATCGGCAACGCCGTTCAAGACGATCTGCGCGTGAAAAGGCGGCGTGTACGGATCGTGCTCCGCATCCAGCATGAGAATCGGGACGCCGACGCGGCGAAGCGCCCCTTCCTCGCGGAACCAGACGGTCGCCGGCGCCAATAAAACCAACGACCGGATCCGCCGGTCCGGCGTGACGTCGATCGGCTGCGGCCGTCCTTCCGGGCTCTCGTGCGGGAAGGAGGTCGGGACGCCGCCGGCGGCCGCCAGCGCGGTGTAGCCGCCCATCGAGTGCCCGATGACGGAGTAGCCGCCGGGCTTCAGCAATCGCCGGAACGTCTCGTCCTCATAAAACCAGTCGGCCGCCATAACAAGGTGGCGGGGGCGGTAGACGAGATTTTGCACCGTCCCTTCCCAGCTGTTGTCGTTGCGGTTATTGTGCGGGTGCTCGGGCAGGCCGACGATAAAGCCGCAGCGCGCCAAATACCGGGCCAGCGACCGGTACACGAACGACGACCCGCCCGTGCCGTGCGAAAGAAGCGCCAGCGGAAACGTTCCCTCCCGCGGCGCGGCATCCCTTGCCGCCTCCACCGGGTACGGCCCCAGCCGGTCGTCCCGCTCCGGCACATCCGTCGGGTAGAACACGATCATGGGGAAGGACGTCCCTGTCCCCTCGTCGACAATCTTCACCTCGCGGCAACCGGCAAAAGCTTGCTTCGTTTCCGTTCTTTCGACCATCCTCGCTTCTTCCTCTCCTAGCGCGACTCCCGCTCCCGACCTACGGTGTACAGACGGGAATATAAAGATCCAGTACGGAATCCTCATGATCCGGGCCCAAGTATCGCGGGTCGTACCTCGCAAACTCGGGACCGTTCGTCCGAATATAGCCCGATCGGGGGAGCCACGTTTCGTAAATGTATTGGAACGTATCGTTCAGTCTCGCCAACGTCCCTCTATGCGAAAATACCGCATAGGTCGCCGCCGGAATCGACTTGGCGACCATCCCGGCCGGAACCGGAACCGGCTCGCCGCCGGTTACCACGCACGCGGTGTAAGAAACCTCCCACTGCTCGCCCGTCAGTTCGACGACCGCGTAAAAGACGCCTTCCCGGTCCGGTTCTCGCCCGAGTTCGGACAGACGGGCCCGGAAGGTTCGCCACAGCGCGCCGACCTCGTCCGAATTGACGCCCGTTATGGACATGCCGACCACATGCAGCTCGTCCAAGCGGACAAAAGCCGGCTCGAGGGAAATCCCCTCGTGCAGATGATGCAGCCCCGCTTCATCCAACGGCAGCTTCTCCATCGCGCGGAACAGTGTGTCCTTCATGTCCCTTTGCTTGCGGAATTGCCCGGGCGAAATGGCGAACATCTGCCGAAACGCCCGCGTGAACGCTTCCTGCGACTCGAAGCGGTACCGGACGGCGATCTCGATGATTCTTTGCTTCGTCTCGAACAAGTCGAAGGCCGCCTGCGTCAATCGCCGCTTGCGGATATAGTCCGCGACGGACAGGCGCGTAACCGCCAGGAAGATCCGGTGAAAATGAAAGGGCGAATAGCCGGCGGCGTCCGCCACCTCGGCGCTGCGAATATTTTCGGTCAGACGGGCCTCGATATAGGCGACGGCTTTCATGATCGAATCTTTGTAGTTCATGCGAATGCCTCCATGGAGATACTTTTACTTTACGACGGGTACGGCAGTCCGTTTTTGATATTTTTTGCGGTTTTTTGCTGTTCCGTTCATGCGACGGATATGGTACATTAAACCTACCCGCCACCAAGGTCTTTCGACCCTCCTTTTTACTAGGATCACAAAGAACTTAGCGGAAATTTCGACAAAATGGCGGTGCGATTTAACGATTTACATACCAGTTTGCGAATACGGAGAGTGTCTGCTTCTATGAAAATGATGAAAGTCGTCGCCCTGATTCTTACCGCGATGGCCGTTTTGCTTACCGGCGCAGCGGTCTACGTGGTCGTCGCCGAGCCCGACCTATTTCCAACGAACGATAGCGGATCGGCGGGAACCGGCGGCACCGTATCCAACCAAACCGAACCGGGGGTACTGCAAACGCCGACGCCGTCCAAGTCTTCGCAGCAAGCGACCGGACAACAGGCAAGCGGCCATGCGGCCGTTTCCGCAAACAAGCCCAATCCGACGGGGGCGGTTCAAACGCCGACAACGTCCAATGCCGCGCAGCAGACAACCGGACAACCGCCGTCCCCGTCCTCCACTACGACGGTCGAAGCGAATAAACCGGCTGCCCATACGGCAAAAGAAGCGAGCGCTCCGCCGCCGAATCCGGGAACCGTTCAACCGGCCCCGGGTCCAAGCGCAAAACAAGATCCGGGCTCCGTCATCCTCGGCAGATGGAAAGCTGTGAGAAAGGACAATAGCGCTCATCTATTCGAGTTTTTTCAAGACGGTACCTTTACGGTCGGCTCCTACGCGTCGAAAAACGAATACAACTACTTCTCCGGAACGTATTCGTTCAGCAGCAGTACGCGCCTAAAGCTGCAATACGAAGAATGGACCATCCTACTGAAAGATTATAAGAATACCCGCAAGGACAACACAAGCCACGTGTTCGATATCAAGCTCGACAGCGACAAGCTGGAAATTCCGGACGGGCAGGAGACATACGGCCACACCGTTTGGACGAAGGAAAAATAAATCGCTTTGGCAAAGTTTAACTTTCTGTACCGTCGACAAAAACAGAACAACGTCCGCGAAGGACGTTGTTCTGTTTTTTGGCATCCTCCGGTTCAAACCGACGCATCCGCGCCGTGACCCCGCCCGTGCGCCGCGGCCTCCCGCTTCTCGAACGCCAACAACACGCCGTACGCGGCATAGGTGAGGAAGCTGACCGGGTAGACGTACCGGCCGAAGCTTTCCCAAGGCAAAAAGAACGTGAGCGGAAGCAGCAGGATCGACAGCGCCAGCCACCGGGAGTAGACGCGGGCGCGGATCATGGCGACCGTCATCAGGATGAAGCCGATCAGCACGGCCGGCATCGCGATTGCGGACATAACGGTCGGAAACCCGTCGTGAAACAGCGTCCGGTTCGCGATATCCGACGCCGCCTTCAGCTGTTCCTCGGTCGTGATGCCTTCGTAAAGAACAGGATACTGGTACACCTGAAGAATGGCGTGCACGAGCTCGAACGTCAAATAGTAGGCGAACGTAACGAGGCTGAGCCACCCCCACCAGCGGATCGTCTCCGCCTGTCTGGCGTACAGGCCGACGAGGCCGAGCAGGAAGATCGGCGTCGCCACCAGCATGACGGCGTGCACGCCGACCGCCATGCTCAGGAAATGGGGCAAGTGCGCCAATTGGGCGGGCGTATCCTCCAAATGGACGATCTGCAGCACGCAGTTGGTCAGGCCGGCGGCGATCAGCATCCAGCCGCATACCCGCAGAAGCGAGGGCTTGACGGTTATCATCTTCGGACACTCCTTCCATTGTCAAAAGTCTTCCCCATCGTAGAACGCTCCGGTTCCTGCCACAAGGGAACCGTTCCCGGGCACCCGGGAAGTTGCCGCGGGAATGTTCGCTCCCGGCGGGTCCGTGCTATACTGGGAACAAATCCGCACTCGGGGAAGTGGCGACCTTGTACGCATTTACCGCCGGCAGCGGCCGGCGAACGGCGATGCTGATCGCGGCGCATACGGCATGGTGGGCGGCGTTCGCCGCGTCGGCCGCCGTTTCCGCCTACAGCCATTGGAGCGGCGTCGGGCTGTACGCGAAGCCGTGCCCGGAAACGGCATGCGCGAGTTTTTTTCAGTTGACGGGCGTCCAGCTGAGCCAGCTCGAGCGCGTGGGCATCGACCCCGAGCTGTACGGCGGCATGACCGTCATGCTGCTGCTCCTGCAAAACGTCTCGTCGTGGGCCGTCGGCTTTCTGCTTTACCGGTACGGCTGGAAGGACGTCTACTGCGTCCTCGCCTCCCTGCTTCTGATCGTCACGGGAACGATGTTCAGCACCGACGAGACGCTGTTCGCTCACGGGGGCCCGCTCGGTACGCTGCTAACCGTCAACGTTGCCATCGGTCTGCTCTACCCCTTCTTCCTCCTGCTGCTGCCGGAGGGGCGCTTCGTCCCGCGATGGACGGCCGTGCCGGCTTGGTCGATCGTGGCGCTGGCGTTCGGAAGCGCGCTGTTCCCGGCAAGCCCGGTCCTGAACTTCATGAACTGGCCCCCTCTGCTGAAGGAGGGCTGCGCCTTGGCGATTCAGCTGCTCGTCCTCCTTCAGCAGGGCATTCGTTACGCACGGAGCGCGAATGCCGAGCAGAAACGGCAAATTCGCTGGTTCGCGCTGGGCATGGCCGCGTTCGTCGGCGCCACCTACCTCGACCTGCTCGTCCACGACCGGCACGGGCTGCTGCGCGTCGCGGCTCAAATGATGCTGTACGCGGGGCTGCTGTTCCTCCCCTTCTCGATCGGCGTCATGGTGCTCGAGACGCGGGTACGCCGGATGTCCGCCGCGTTCGACCGGACGCTCGTCTACTTCGTGCTTAGCGTCATGAGCGTAATGGCGTACGCGCTCGTCGTCGGGGTCGTCGGGGTGCTGCTGCAGTCGAAGGACAGCGCGCTTCTTTCGCTCGTCGCCACCGGACTCGTCGCCGTCCTGTTCCACCCGCTCCGCGAACGGGTACAGCGGTCGGTGAACGTGCTCGTCTACGGCGAGCGGGACGACGCCTACCGGATTTTATCGGACTTGTCGGAAAAGCTGGAGGGCGCGCTCACCCGCCGCTCCCTGCCGAACGAAATCGTAGAGACGGTCGCACGCGCCTTCCGGCTGCCGTACGCGTCGATCGACATCGAAGGCGAGGCGGGGCCGGAGCGGCTGGCCGAATACGGGCGGAGAACCGGCGACTTGAGCCATATCCCGCTTACGGTGCAAGGGGAAGCCGTCGGCCGGCTGACGCTCGGCGTGCGCGATCTCGGCGACATGCTGCCCCCGCGACGGCACGAGCTGTTCCTCGACCTCGTCCGCCAAGTAAGCATCGCGGTGCAGGCCGTCCGGCTCACCGACGAGCTGGCCCGCTCGAGGGAGAGGATCGTCATCGCCCGCGAGGAGGAGCGGCGGAGGCTGCGCAACGACCTCCACGACGGGCTCGGCTCCGTCATTGCGGGCATGATGCTGCGGACCGAGGAGGCGATTCAGCTGCACGAAACCGATCCCGAACGGTCGAGGATGGCGCTCGATTCGGTACGGAACCGGATGAAGTCGGCCATCGCCGACATCCGGCGTCTCGTCTATTCGCTCCGTCCGCCGTCGCTCGACGAGTTCGGCCTTGCCTTCGCCCTGGAGGAATTGGCTAGCCAATGCAACGACCGGTCGATCCGGGTGTCGCTCGAGCTGCCGGACCGCGAGCTCGACTTCCATCCCGCGGTCGAAGCCGCCGTCTACCGGATCGTCCAAGAGGCGCTGGCCAACGCGCTGCGCCATGCGCGCGCCGAAAGCTGCCGCATCCGGCTCGAATGGAGCGACGGGGAGGTTCGCGTCTCGGTCCGCGACGACGGGATCGGCCTGCCGCCCGACCTGAAGCCGGGCATCGGCATCCGATCGATGAAGGAGCGCGCGGAAGAGCTCGGGGGCAGCTGTTCGCTGCGTCCCGCGCCGGGCGGCGGCACCGAGGTCGTCGTCCGCATGCCGGCGGTATAACGGGAACAAGGAGCTGGTGAAACAGTTGGAGAAGGAGCGAATACGCCTGCTGCTGGCGGACGACCACCCGGTGTTCCGGGAAGGGCTGCTGTCCATTTTGCGGCTGCAGGACGATATCGAAGTGGTCGGCGAGGCCGGCAGCGGCAAGGAAGCGGTGACGATGGCCGGCGAGCGGCAGCCCGACGTCATCCTGATGGACGTCGGCATGCAGGAGATGAACGGGATAACCGCCGCTCGGGAAATCGTTCGCGACTACCCGCACATCCACATCTTGATGCTGACGATGTTCGACGACGACGCGACGGTCTTTTCGGCGATGAAGGCCGGAGCGAGAGGCTACCTCCTCAAAGGGTCGGACCGGGCGGACATTTTGCGGGCCGTCGCGGCCGCGTATGCCGGCGAAGCGATATTCAGCCCCGCCATCGCCCGCAAAATGATGTACTACTTCAAAAACATGTCGCGCAAGCCGCAGATCGGCGCGCTGTTCCCCAAGCTGACCGAGCGGGAGCAGGACATTCTCGAGCTGATCGCGGACGGGCTGTCCAACGAAGACATCGCGCGCCAGCTCGACCTGTCGCTCAAGACGGTTCGCAACAACGTATCGAACCTGCTGAACAAGCTCCAGGTAAGCGACCGGGCCCAGGCGATTCTGCTGGCCCGCGATGCGGGAATAGGGCCGCCAAAGCCTTGAAGGCCGCTCGCCGCGGCCACCCCTCCGGACATCCGGCATTCGCCACCGTTCGACGCCGAATCGGGACTTTTTTTCGCGAGGATGCAGGAAGAATGGCACTTGGCGCGGAATACAATGGAATTATTGCATCCTTGGCTGGAGTGTGAACGACGTGCACGAAACGTACGATTTTGAGGAGCCGCGTCTGAAAAAAGATTTGGAGCCCGAGGAGCTGCTCGGAGTCATCCTCGAATACGCCGCCAAAATCGCCAACGAGCGAAGCTTGGACAACGTGCTTATGCTGATGGCGGACATGGGCAAGCAGATCGTCGTCTCCGACCGGTGTACGGTATGGCTCTTGGACAACCAGAAGGGCGAGCTGTGGTCGAAGGTCGCGCACGGCGTCAGCGAGCTTCGCGTCCCGCTCGGGGCCGGACTGGCCGGACATTCGGTGGCGACCGGCGAGCCGATTTTCATCGACGACGCCTATACGAACGAGGAATACCGCGACGTCCTGCTGAACGGCGCGCTCCGCACCGACCAGCAGACCGGCTACCGGACGAAGGCGCTCATGGTCATCCCGTTCCGCAACAACGAGGGCGAAGTGATCGGCTGCTACCAGGCGGTCAACAAAATGACGGCGAGCGAGAAGTTTTCCGAGCGCGACCTGCGGAACTTGTCGCTGGCCGCGTCGTACTCCGGGAAGTCGATCGAGTCGGCGATGCTCGCGCAGGAAATCGAGGAGACGCAGCGCGAAATCATTTTCACGATGGGGGAAATCGGCGAAAGCCGGTCGAAGGAGACGGGGAACCACGTCAAGCGGGTGGCCGAATATTCGTATGTGCTCGCGCTCGGCCTCGGCATTCCGCAGCAGGAGGCGGAAATTCTGAAGATGGCGTCCCCGATGCACGACATCGGCAAGGTGGCGATCCCCGACGCCGTGCTGAAGAAGCCGGGCAAGCTGACCGACGAGGAATACGACATCATGAAAACCCATACGGAGATCGGTTACAACCTGCTCAAAAATTCGAAGCGGCGCATCTTGAAGACGGCGGCGATCGTAGCGGAGCAGCATCACGAGAAATGGAACGGCAAAGGATACCCGAGAGGGCTGCGCGGCGAGGAGATCCACATATACGGACGGATTACGGCGATCGCCGACGTGTTCGACGCGCTCGGCAGCGACCGGGTGTACAAGAAGGCGTGGGAGCTCGACCGCATTTTGAATTTGTTCAAGGAGGAGCGCGGCCAGCATTTCGACCCGCGCGTCGTCGACGTGTTCTTCGAGCAGCTGCCGACGATCCTGAACATTCGCGACCGGTACGCGGATGACGTGCTGGAGCAGCAGCAAAACGGGTGACGGAAGGAGGTACGGATTATGAACGGCGGAAGCGGCGGAAGCGGCGGAAGCGGAAAGAGCGGCGAAGCCGGGCGGATCGACGAGCTGGAGCGGACGATCGGCCGCGTCCGGCGGCTCGCCGAGCTCGACGACGAGACGTGGCTCGCCCCGATGCGGCCGGGAAAATGGTCGGTCGGCGAGACGATCGCCCACCTCCTGTACTGGGACCGGCTCATCGTGGAACGCCGGCTTCCCTATGCGGAGCGCGGCGCGCAGCTCGCAAGCGTGGACGAAGGACCGCTCAACGCGGAAGCGGCCGCCTATGCGCGGAGCGGCGTCTCGAAGCGGGACGTCGTCGACGCGTTCGTCCGGTACCGCGAGTCGTTCGTCGCCTTCCTGCGGCGGAAAACCGACGACGAGCGGAACGCCGTCTTCCGGATCGGCGACTGGGAGACGACGCTCGCGGCTTACGCGGGTCATATGGCCGGGCACGATGCGCACCATTTGCGGCAAATCGACGACTATTTGGACGGAATCGGCCGATAAGAAGAGAATAAGGAAGGAGCGGACGCGAAAGCCGCTCTTTTTTTCGTTGGACGGTTAGGCGGCCTATTCCTTGAGCGAACCGACCATCGCGCCTTTGACGAAATATTTTTGCAGAAACGGGTAGACGATCAAGATCGGGGCGGTCGCGAACAGCGTAATGCCCGCCTTCAGCATTTCCGGCGTCAGCAGCGTCGCGACTTCGGACGAGGACGCCATATTGTTCGCCTGCTCCTCGACGACGAGGCTGCGCAGCACGACCTGCATCGGCATCAGCTCCTTGCTGCGGATGAAGATGAGCGCGCTGAAGTACGAGTTCCATTGGCCGACCGCATGGAACAGGGCGATCGTGGCGATGACCGGCATCGACAGCGGAATCGCGATGCGCGCGAACGAGCCGAGCTCGCTGCAGCCGTCGATTTTGGCCGCGTCGAACATTTCGCTCGAGATGCCTTGGAAAAACGTCTTCATGATGACGACGTTGAACGCCCCCAGCGCACCGGGCACCATAAGCGCCCACAGCGTGTTCTCCATGCCGAGGCCGCGGACGAGCAGGTAGTTCGGGATGAGCGGCGCGGAGAAGACGAACGTGACGATGATGCCCCGCAGCACCCACTTCCTCCCTTTCATCTGCGGACGGGACAGCGAGTAGGCGAGCGTCGACGTGAAGGCGAGCGCGATGAGCGTGCCGACCACGGTAATGACGATGCTGTTGCCCATCGACCTCCACATCGTATCCATGCCGAAAATCGTTTTGTACACCTCGATATTGAACCCTTTCGGCCAAAACGTCACGAGCTTCGCGTTCGCGTACAGCGGCGAGCTGAACGAAACGGCGGCCAAATGGACGATCGGGGCGATCATCGTCAAGCAAATAACGACGAAAACGGCGCCGTTGACGATCGGAAAAAACTGCAGCCTTTTGCGCACCGGCATCGGTCGTATTCCCTCCCGGAAGTAGTATGGTCGCGTTGCGTTGTCTCAGTAGATGCTTTCCCCCGTCGTCTTCCGGCTGAGCGTATTCAAGCCGACGACCAGGAGCAGGCCGACGAGCGATTTGAAGATGCCGATTGCGGTCGTCAGGCTGAATTGGGCGCCGAGCAGGCCGACCCGGTACACGTAGCTGTCGATGACCTCGCCGACGTCGCGGACGAGCGGGTTGAGCATGACGAGCACCTGCTCGACGTTCGAATCGAGCACGTGGCCGACGCGCAGCAGGAACAGGACGACGATCGCGGGCATGAGCGACGGCAGCGTAATCGACCACATTTGCCGGAACCGTCCCGCTCCGTCCACCATCGCCGCCTCGTACAGGTTCGGGTTGATGCCGGATAGAGCGGCCAAATAAATGATCATGCCCCACCCCATCTCCTTCCAAATGCCGATCGAGACGAGAATGCCGCGGAAATAGTCGGGCTGCGTCAAATAGTCGGTTTTCGGCAAGCCGAACCAGCCGAGGATCGTCTGGAGAAACCCGTCCGTGCCGAGCAAATTGATGAAGATGCTGCCGACGATGACCCAGGATAAAAAGTGCGGCAAATAGAGCAGCGTCTGCACCGGGCGCTTGAACCACGCCTTGCGGATTTCGTTCAGCAGCAGCGCCAGGACGAGCGGCGCCGGGAAGCCGAACAAAATCGAGTACAGGCTGATCAGCAGCGTATTGGTCAAAATTTGATAAAATTCCTCGTACGTGAACATATTCGCGAAATGCTTGAAGCCGACCCAAGGGCTGTCCGCGATGCCGGAGAAGATGCTGTAGTCCTGGAAGGCGATGACGTTGCCGAGCATCGGCACGTACCGGAACACCACGAAATGCAGGACGCCGGGCAGCGCGATCAGCCAAAGCAGAAGCGAGTCGCGGGACATGATTTTACCGAGCATGCATACCCTCCTAGCGGAGCACGGGCGGCCGCGCCGGCCGGATGCGCTCCGTGCCGGCGGCGGCCGCCGGACCGCCTCATTTTTTGTGGAATCCGTTGTACCAATCGGTCGCTTCCTTGATCGCGGCGTCGCCGCCGCGGCGCTTCCATTCCGCCGTGAATTTGTCGAAGGCGGAGTCGAGCGGTTCTTTGCCCGTCACGACCTTCGCGAACATGTCGAGGAACAGCGTCCCCGCTCCCGTCCCGACCGCAAGCTCCGGATGGGTTTTCAAGCTTTCGAGCGTCGGCATGTGCAGCGCGTCGTTTTGGATGACGTTTTCTTGAGCGGTTTTAATGCCGGCCTTGAGCGCTTCGGAATTCGGAACGACGTCCAGCACGCGCGGCAGCATCCGGCCGTCGCCTCGCGGGTTGATCGACAGCTGGTAGAAGACGGAGGCGTCGTTGTCCTTGTTCGCCGGGTCCGTCAAGCTCCATACCGGCTTGCCGTTTTCCACCTTGTAGTTTTTATCCTTGATGCCGAGGGCGAAAAACGTTTCGGCTTCGTCGGACCACGCCCAATCGAGAAACTTGACGACGTCCTCCGCGGACTTGTTCTTCGCCGGCACGACCCAGACGAAATAGATCTGGTCGCCCGCCGGCGAAATCCCTTGTCCCTTCGGCCCTTCCGGCGATTGAATCATCGACACCTTGGCGTTTTTCTCGTTGGCGTAAAATTCCGGCAAGCCCCAGTTCGTATTGTAGTTCGTCACATCGTGCAGCCACAGGCCGCCTTTGCCCTGCTTGATGCCGGCCTCCCAATCGGCCGCCTTGTTCGTGAACAGGTTCGGGTTGATATAGCCTTTGTCGTACAGCTCTTTCCAAAACCGGATCGCGTCCTTCATCTCGGGCTGGATCATGCCCGGCTGGAGCTGGCCGTTTTTCAAATACCACGTGCCCGGCTCCGCCCCGAATTCGGCGAAGAACAGGTTGGAATAGATCAAATTTTCGCGGACATAGAAGCCGTATTCGTCGTTCGGATCGCCGTTGCCGTTCATGTCCTCCTTCTTCACCGCCTCGAAATAGGCGAGGAAGTCGTCGACCGTCTTCGGCTGCTTCATCCCGAGCTTGTCGAGCCAGTCTTGGCGGATGTAGACGACGCGGGACGCCGGCAGGGCGGAAAGCGCCGGGATGCCGAATATTTTGCCGTCCTTGCTCACCTTCGGGCTTTTCCATGCCTCGGCCGGTATTTTCTTCTTCAAGTTTTGCCCGTACTTCTCGATGATCGGCGTCAAGTCCTCGAAAACGCCCTTGTCGAGCGCGCCCGGGTGCATCGTCGAGTTGATGCTGTCCGTGCGGATCGCGTCCGGAAGCTCGCCGGAGGCGAAGCGGACCGTCATCTGCTGGGTGAAATCGTTGCCGTGGCCCAAAAATTCGGCCTTAATATAGTAGCCGGACAGCTTGGACAGCTCTTTGACGTACGGGTCGTCGTCCTTCGCCTGCATCGCGTATTTGGCGTTGGAGTGGGACAGCAGCAGGTGAAGCTTTTTCGGCCCTTGGCTTTGCCCGCCCGCGGCTCCTTGCTCCTCTTTCCCGCCGCAGCCGGCAAGCACCGTTGCGGCTACGAGCGAGACGGCGAATACGGAAGCGATCGTTTTTTTCGCATGGGTCATTCGAACACGCTCCTTGTCTGTTTGTAGGGAAGCCCCCTTCGCCCTTTATGATGCAACCGCTTACAGTTCCGTGCAATGCTCATTTGTTTGGAAAGGCGCAGGACAAATGAAGATAAAAAAAGCGACAAATCGGGATAAACGGCTATCCCGAAGCTTGCCGCTTCTCTTTGCGGTATTCCCCCGGCGGCACGTCGTACCGCTGCTTGAACACCCGGTTGAAATTTTGCACGCTCGCGTAGCCGGTACGCTCGGCGATATCCTTGATCGGCATGTCGGTATGCTCGAGCCACATTTTCGCTTTGGTCAGCCGGAGCTCCAGCACGTACTCGCTGAAATTGAGGCCGGCCTCATCCTTGAACAGCTTGCTCAAGTACGACACGGACAGCCGGAACCGGTCCGCCGCTTCCTGCAGCGTCATGTCGTCGCCCCGCTCGACCCGCTCGCGCGCGTACCCCATCACCTCGCGGATCGTCTTCGTCCGCTTCGACACGGCGTCCCGCTCCGTCAGCTCCTTGATCGTCGGGAACAGCTCGTCGGACAGCCACCGCGCCAGCTCGGGCAGCGAGCGGAGCCGGTGCAGCTCGGCGTACAGGTCGACGTCCGCCGCCTGGATGTCGCAGCCGGTCTGCTGAAGGCTGTAATCGAGCTCGCCGAGCAGGTAGGCGAAGAGGCCCATCGCCGTCTCGGGCCGAACCTGCGCGGCGGCGAGCTCGGCGACGATGTCCGCCAGCAGCTTCCGCGCGTCGGGCAAATTGCCGTGCAGCAGGTCGTGGACGATCCGCTTTTGCCGCTCCACCGTCTGCCGGCTTAACCGGAGCAGCCCTTCGTCCGCCTGCTCCGCCCCGATCGTCACGTCGCCTCCCGGAACGAACCGTCCGGCGAGCAGCGCGGACGCCTCGTCGTAGCCTTTGCCGATGTCGGCGAAGCCGGGCAGCGGACGTCCGATCGCCACGCTGACGGGGAAGCGGAAATAGGTGCGGACGTGTTCTCTCGCTTCGTCCGCCCGCCGCGTCAGCGCGTCCCGCGCTTCTCGGGCGTCGCCGTCCATGCCGACGAGCAGGACGACGCGGCCCGTCTTCGGCGTGAACCCCGAGCAGAACGGCACGCTCTCGCCCTGGAACGTCTCTTCCATCATTTTCAGCAGCGCGTAATGGATGAGCGCCCGGTCCTTCTCCCGGTACGTCTGCCGGAACGCCTGAATGTCGTCCGCCTCGGCGACGATGACGAAGACGTGCGTCCCGCGAAAATGCAAGCCCGCGTGCCCCGCCGCCAGCGTCAGCTCGCGCTCGGACATCTCCTCCCGCAGCAGCTGCTGGAACATGCCCTGCTTCAAGTAAGGGAACTGCTCGTTCAGACGGCTGCTCAGCTGCCGGTTCGCATCGGCCAGATGCTCGACGTAGTCGCCGAGCGCGAGCAAGCCGTCGCCCCGGCTCCTCTCGTGACGCCCGCGCGGGACGAGCCGTTCCGCGAGCCGCTGGATCGGCACGTACATGCGGCGCGAGCCGACCGCCGCGATGATCGCCCAGACGATCAGCAGCGCGGCCGCGATGATCCACGTCGTCAGCCGGATGCGCTCCGACTGGGCGGTGAGCTCCGCCATCGGCGTCATCGCGATATACGTCCAGTCGTTCAGCGACGACTTCTGCGCCTGCACCTTGTAGCGCTCGCCGCCGATGACCGCCGTCCGGGCGGCTCCGCCCGCTTGCCCCGGCTGCAGCGCGTCGTCGAGCGGGCGCCCCATCTCCTCCCGCTTCGAGCTGATGACGATCCGGTTCTTCTCGTCGGCGACGAGGACGCGCGTCCCGTGGCCGTGCTCCATCGAGCCGACGAACTGGAGAATGTCGTCCGGGCTGACGTGCAGGACGACGACGCCGTCGCTGTAATCGGAATTGATCGGCACGGGCCGGAACAGCAGCAGCTCCGGCTGGTCGTCGAACGTGTTGGCCGGCACGACGTACGCCTCGTTGTCGACCGGCTTCAGCTTGTCGAGAATGGCCGGCAGCCGCAGCCGGGCGATCGTATCGGGTCCGTATTCGTTCGAGTAGATGTAGTTGTTGAACCGTTTGTACAATATCGAGACGTTGTAGCGAACCGGCGACGTGCTGCGGATGCGCCGGATCGTCTCGTTCATTTCGAGCGAAGCGTTCAAGTTGTCGATGCCGGGGCCGTCGCGTACCGATTTCTCGACCGCCAAATTCGTCGCGATGTAGATCGAGTTGATGTGGAGGCTTTTCGTGAACTGGTTGAGCTGCGTCTGCATCTGGCTCAGCATGTACCGGTGGCTCTCGTCCGCCTCGCCCTGCACGCTGCGCGAAGCGAAGTAGGAGGAGAGCAGGCCGACGGTCAGTACCGGAAACACGCTCAGCACGATCGAATAGACGAGCAGCTTCCGCTGGAACGTCATCCGGGCGCGGCTTCTCGAATGCTTCATCCGCAAGGCGCTCCCTCCCTTCGTCGTCTAGCTCCGGTCTTCAAGCGGCAGCGCGGCCGTCGCCTTCGGCCCGACCGCCAGCTCGACGCGCCGCCCCGTCCCGGTCTCCGTCACGGCGATGCGGACGGCCGAATCCGGCGAATCGTTCGTCGCGAACAGGCGGCCGCCGAGCAAATCGACGTCGATGCCGCTGCCGGCGACGACGTCGGTCAGCAGCTCCAGCCGGTGCCGGCTCGTCGCGTAGCCGGCGGCGGCCGGCTCGATCGTGCCCGTGCGGACGATCTCGTCCGCCGTCAGGCGCAGCCCGCCTTCGTACAGCGGGACGGACGTGCCGGAGCGCGGAGCGGCCGCCCGGTACGACGTCCGGCCTTTATCGTTCCAATTGGCGTAAAGCAACCAGCCGTCGGCTTCGACGACGACGCAGTCGGCCACCGGGTCGGTCAAGAGCCTCGTCGTCGCGGCGGCCGCTTCCGTCTCCGCCGCGGACGCGTTCGGCACCGTCAGCACGGCGAACGCCGGAAGCTCGGCAGGGGCGGCGAAGTCGATAGCGGCGCGCTCGTTCAGCGTCAATACGTCCTCCACGCCTTTCCACTTCGGATAGTGGTGCCGGTTCCAGTACGCCATGCCGGCCGAGCCGAACGTCACGTAACCGACTTCGCCGTTCACGTTCACGTACGGAGCGGGGCCGAACCGGTCGACGACGTCCGGCTCCTTGCCGTAAAAGCCGTCGTACCGCTTCGCGCCGTCCGGCGTCGTCACCGTCTTGAAGCCGGCGGCATAGCCGGCAAGCGCCGAGTACCGCTCGTTGCGAATCCCGATCGTCCCCGTGGCGAGCCGTTTGACGGAGCAGGGCCGGAGGACGGCGATTTTCTCCGCGTACAGCGTGCGCCCGTCGGGAAGCGAGACGAAGGCGACGCGCTGCAGCAGCTTCCCGTCCCGCCCGCGCTCGATATCGGCCGTCGCGCCGAAGCCGTCCCCGTATTCGCGCACCGTGCAGCGGGACGTGCGGATCGCCTTCGATTCGTTGAAGGCGGCCGAGGGCGGTTCGTCCGCGAACTCGACCTCGCCCGTATAGTTCGTATACAGCGGCGTGACGCTCCACATCCCTTGGCGGGGAAGCGTCGTCGCCATGACGTGGCTGCGCCAGCTGAAGCTGGCGAACGCCCTGTCGGTCGTATGCGTGATCGCGCAGCCGTACGGGTAGTGGCGGACGCCGTTCATCCGGCTCCGCCAGTCGGCTTCTTCCGCCGGCTCCGCACCGGGCCCGCCGAACCGGTGGAGCAAGTAGGCGACAAGCAGACTATGAGCCGAGCCGAATTCCATTTCCTTGGCGGTCTGATAGCTCTCGGCGACGACGATGCATGCCTCCCCGTTCTCCTCGAGCAGGCAGCCGCGCGAGTTGCTGTCCTGCAGCTTCTCCGCGAATTCGAGCGACGCCCGCTCGAGCCGCGCCGCGTCGGCGTCCCCGTGCAGCACGTTCATGTAGGCGTGGCACAGGAGCGCCCCGTGCTGGACGTTGTACCACCAGTCCTGGCCCTGCACCGGAACCGGGATGCCGTCGGCCGAGCTCCACGGCTTGATCGTCCGCTCGTACATCGGCACGTTGTTGCGGGTGAGCGCCTCCGGAACGTCCCGGTCCGACATGAGCAGCAGCAGCGCGTAATACCCCCGCAGCGAAATGCCGGCCATCATGTACGACGGGTGGACGAACGCGTGGTTTTCCGCCGTATAGTCGGGATGGAACGTCACCGTCGTCATTCCCGGCACCCGCTCGATCCGGTCGTTCGGCGTGCTGACGGAATTGATCGCCCACCGTTCCGCCGCTTCCCGCCAGACCGCATTCCGGGGATGGTCCGGCAGCAGCGTCGCCGCCGTCCCGATGCCGGCGGCCGTCCAGCCGTTCTCCTCGCACTGCGTGTCGTAGTAGACGCCGCTGCGCGGCTCCTCGCCGGACCATCGGTCGGCGTAATAGACGAGAACCGCCTCGACGAGCCGCTTCGTCTCGTCGTCGAGGTCGTCGCGCAGCAGCCAAGCGGCGCAGCCGAACGCATGCACGACCGTGCCGGTTTGGCTCGCCCGGAAAAACGTGTCGCCGCGCCCTCCCCACTTTTTGCCGCTGCAATACGGATTGCGGCTCGTCGTCCGCACGCATTCCTCCGGCCCGGTATCGTGCGTAAAGCCCAAATACCGGATCGCACGGATCGCCTTCGCCTTGACCTCCTCCCGGCTCAGCCCGGTCAACCGCTCGTCGTAGTCGCCCAGCCGGGCGGCGGCGGCGAACACCATCGCCGTGTAAGCGGTCTCAATTCCGTACCAGTAAGCCCCGCCGAAAAAGTGTCCGCTGTTCGGCCGTTCCGGCCAATCCGCGTATTGGGCGTCCGCATACCGGATCCATTTCAGCAGCATCCGATACAGCCGTTCCGACAGCTCGCTCTCCCCCGCCGGCTGCGCCAGCGGCGGCATCATGCCCGGCCGCATGGGCGTTTGTTCCCCGATTCGCGACGTCAAATCGATCCCTCGCTTCCCGATAAAAATACAAATGGTACGATACCTGTATTATACCCCTCAATCCCGACCCCGTCGACGATAAAAAAAGAAGCCGGGCTGTCGAAGCCCGGCCTGCACCGTCGGTAAAGCCGGCGACGTGACGAAGCGGGGAAGGTCCGGAGCGGCAGCGGAATGCGCCGCACTTCCGCTGCCGCCGGTCGCGACTGCTTCCGAAGCAAGCTTTGCTCCCGCAAAGCTTGGCTTCTTTCAAGTCCGTCGCTCCGCTTTCCGCCTCTCTCATACGAGACGGATGACGCCCTCCCCCCACGTCTCTCCGCCAAACTGCAGCTGCAGCTTGTCGCCGTCCGCGATCGGGCCGACGCCCGCCGGCGTCCCCGTGAAGATGACGTCCCCCGCATCGAGACCGAAATGCTCGGCGCAAAAGTCGGCGATCGTCTGCAAATCGAAAATCATGTCCTTCACGTTGCCGCGCTGCGCCTCCGTACCGTTTTTCAGCAAGGCGAAGTCGGTCTCGGCCAGCTTCGCGGCACCCGGGAACGGGCGGAACGGCGTAATCGGCGCCGACCGGCGAAACCCTTTGGCGGCGAGCCACGGGTACCCTTTTTTCTTCAGCTCGCTCTGCACGTCGCGCAGCGTGAAGTCGATGCCGAGGGCGACGCCGTCCGCCAGCTCGTCGATCGACGCGCCCTTCTCGTACTTGCGTCCGATCCGGATGACGACCTCCGTCTCGTAATGCACTTCGCCGCGGTCTCCCGGCAGAGCGATCTCCCCGCCGTCCAGCGCTGCGAGCGCATGGGTCGGCTTGGAGAACAGCATCGGCCGCTCGGGAACGGCGTTGCCCATCTCCGCCGCGTGCAGACCGTAGTTGCGTCCGACGCAGAACACGTTGCGAATCGAAGCGATGCCGGAATCGTTGTTGGTAGTAGCCATGGTCGTATTCTCCTGTTCCGTTTGGATTGGATGGCATGATGCTTTAAGGCTTCGCGCGAATCGTCCCGTCTTTCCCGATCTCCGTCCCGTACGAAATGTCCGTCAATCGGGCGAACAGTTTCGACGCGGCTTCCTCCCCCATCGGCTCCGGGTTGGCGAGCTTCGTCAGCACCGGCACCGCCTTCAGCGAGCAGCCGTCCGTTTTCGAGCACGACGCCTGCAAAATGACGGTCTCCCACGTTTTCGGGTTTTCGTTCATCGTAAAGATGAAGTTGCCCAAGCTGTAAGCGATCCACTTGCCGTTGTAATGGTCGAACCCTTGCAGCACGTGGGGATGTCCGCCGACGACGAGATCCGCTCCCGCGTCGATATACTGGCGCGCGTAATCCTTTTGGTATTTCTCCGGCGTATCCTGCCGCTCGACGCCCCAATGCGCGACGACGACGACGAGATCGGCCTGCTTCTTCGCGTTCCGGATCGCCTCCAGCGGGACCGGAAGCGCATATGTATCGGCTACGCCGGGACGGCTTTTGCCGGCTTTCCAGTCTTGGGTCGGCACGACTTTGCTGAAGCCGAGAAAGGCGATCTTCATCCCTTTCTTCTCGACGATAACCGGCTTGAACGCCAGCTCGGCGTTGCGCCCGGCTCCGAACCAGCGGATGCCCGCCTTGTCGAGGTGGTCGAACGTATCGAGCAGCCCCGTCGTTCCATAGTCGAGAATATGGTTGTTGGCCAGGTTCACGATGTCGAAGCCGGCTTCCTTGAACGCGGGCAGCGCCTTCGGCGACGACCGGTACGCGTACTCCTTGTCGGCCGCCTCTCCCCGCTCGGTGACGGGCGTCTCCAGGTTCGCGATCGTGACGTCGGCGTTTTCCAAATAGGAACGAACCTGCTTGTACGGGTAATCGAAGCCGTTCGCCTTCAAAGCCGCTTCCACGTTTTGCGCGAAAATGACGTCGCCGACGAACGTCAGCGATACGCGGTTCGGATCGCCGCCGTCTCCGCCCGGGTTCGGCGTACTCGGCGGTGCGGCCGTTCCCCCGGAGCCGTTCTTGCCGTCGTTCGGCACCGAGCCTCCGGTTTTGCCGCCGCCCGCGTCGCCGGAGGGCGTCTTGCCGCCGGTGGAGTCGCTCGGCGTTTTGCCCGCGTTTGCCGAATCGCTCGGCGCGCCGCCGGGTTTATTCGCGGCGGGCTTCGGCGTATCGGCCGCACCGGTCGGGTCCGGTCTCGCATCCGTCGGCGGGGTAGATGGCGAAGCGGAGCGGCCCGTATCCGGTCCGCGATAGGTCAGCCACAAGACGGACGCCAGCGCGAAAAACGCGATCACCAACGCCGACGTCGTCAGCCTGCGCCGATTTTTCCGTCTCGCCTGGCTTCGTTTGCGCTGAAATTTCTCCGTTCGTGATGATTGCTCCATGTCCGACTCCTTCCCGCTTCTGATGGTTCGTGTCTTATTATAGCAGAAAAGCGCCGGAGCGGGTTGGCGGGTTGGGACGTTGAAGAAGCGAACACGAGCCGATCCGACGGCGGCGGGCGCACGCGGGCGGTACGCGGCCGGTGGCGGCGATTCGGTGGCGGACGCCTGACTCGGGCACGCTTGCGGCCGGAAAGCCGCTGTTGTGGCGAATCCTTCCGTCGTCGGGACAAGGAACGGACGCACGTGGGCAAATGATCGGAAAAAGGCGCACGCCGCCAGCCGCCGGCGCTACCGGCGCCGTCCCGCCCCGCGTGAGCGCGGCCCGCGCTCCGGCCGGGGGGCCGCCGTCTCGGCCGCGTCACGGCCGCCGCGGCCCGCGAATGCGCCGCCGGCGGGCCGCCCGTGCGGCCCGGGCCGTCCCGCGTCGCGGCGGCCGGCCCAGCGGCCTGCCGGTCGCGCCGCGGGAGCGGGCGCCTCCCGGCCGTCGGCGCGCTCGCGGGCGCGGTCGCGCGGCGCGGCGGCGCCGGCTGCGGCGGGCTGCGGCTTCGCCGGCGCGGGCAGCCGATCGAGCGCGGTGCCGATGCCGCGCTCGATCTCGCGCAGGGAGGCGGCGTCCTTCGGCGCGACGAGCGTGACGGCCATTCCTTTTTGCCCGGCGCGGCCGGTGCGGCCGATCCGGTGGATGTAGCTCTCGGCGTCGGGCGGGATGTCGTAGTTGAACACGTGCGTCACCCCTTCGACGTCGAGACCGCGCGCCGCGACGTCCGTCGCCACGAGCAGCTGCAGCTCCGCCTCGCGAAACCGCTTCATGACCGCCTCCCGCTTCGCCTGCGTCAAATCGCCGTGCAGCTCGTCGACGTTCATCCGCTCGGCCAGCAGCGCTTCCGTCAGCTTTTTCGCGCGTATTTTCGTCCGGCAAAAAATGACCGCCATAAACGGGCGGTACTGGCGAATGAGCTGCAGAAGCGTATCGCGCTTCGCCCGGTCCGTCGTCTCGACGACGACTTGCCGGATCGCGTCGAGCGTAATCGTCCGCCCTTTCACCCGGATGTCTTCCGGCGCCCGCATATAGCGCTCTGCCAATCGACGGACGTTGTCCGGGAACGTTGCGGAGAACAGCATCGTTTGGCGGTCGTCGGGCGTCAGCCCGATCACTTCCTCCACCTCGGGCAAAAAGCCCATATGGAGCATCTGATCCGCTTCGTCGAGGACGAGCGCGTCCAGACGGGACAAGTCGATCGTCCCGCGCCGTACGTGATCGAGCAGCCTCCCCGGCGTGGCGATGACCATGTCGGGGGCGCTGCCGAGCTTATGCGCCTGCGCGATGACGTCTTGTCCCCCGTACACGGGCAGGACGGAGACGTTCGCGGCCGGCGCCAGCTTGCGCGCCTCCTCCGTAATTTGAATCGCGAGCTCGCGGGTCGGGGTCAAGATCAAGCTTTGGACGCGGCCCGCTCCGGGCTCGCTGCGCTGGAGCAGCGGCAGCAAAAAAGCGAACGTTTTGCCCGTGCCGGTTTGCGCCTGCACGATCACGTCCCGGCCGGACAGCGCGACCGGGATCGTCCGTTCTTGGACGGGTGTCGGCACGGCGAGCCCGGCTTTCCGCAACACGCGGCAAAGCTCGTCCCCGACGCCGATGGATGAAAAAGTCGGATTCACACACAGTCCCTCATTTCGTCTTCAATGGTTCCAGTATAAGAAAAATGGGGATCGAAGTACAATCGGGCTCCCATCCTTCCGTTTGGACAGGCGGGGCATGCCCATCGCTTTCGTGCTATCGCAAAGGGAGTCGTGCTTTCTCAAGGGAGCGATTTTCGGGGGACGGCGATTTTTTTTGTTTAACGAAACAAGTTCTTGTCAAAAGCGGATGACAAGAACTTATATCGTTTGCCGATTATGGAGGACAAGAGCATGTATTGTTCAACCCGAACGAGGATGATTTTCAATTAGCGGTGCGCCCGCGTAGCTGTCATCAGGTGCAAAGCAAGCGGAATTGGTTTACATAATGTCGATCGAAGCTCTTTACGGGGTCTCGTAGTTTTTTAACGGCATTCCTACATATTCTCGGAAGGAGCGGATCCGATCCTTCTCGAACTCGAAGACGATTGTAAGCTCGTTGCGGAAAGGTCTGCCGTTCAACATTCCTTCCGAGCTGAATACTACCATCCCGTAGCTCTCATTCTCTAACTCGATCAGCGGAGTGAGGAGCATCTGAAATACGGAACGTTCAAACCTGACTAACTCCTCAAATCGCTCTCGGCCGAGCTGCTTCCGATTCCACCCTTCCAGCGGGAGCGGAACGAAGAAGTGAAAATCATCGGTAACTTTATGAAGGAAATCGGCCGTATGCCCTGTTTCTAGGGCACGCTTAAAAGCATCAAACGCTTCATGGGTTGTTATCATAACCAGGCTCCCCCTTTCAGTGTGTGTTTCATCCCGCTGTATGCCCCCATGTGCAGAGTCTTCATTTGATAAGCTTAAGCTGACTTGATATAACTCCAAGGTGAATCGCTTCATGAATCCATGCGAAATTAAATAATTCGCCGGCTGTAACGAATTGGAACGGACCCATTTCAAACGGCGATTGCAGCCTCTGTTCGAGCGTTTCGGGGGCCAGATCGGAAAGGCCGGAAAGCTGATCGCTGACTTTCGCCATCAGTTCATCCTTCGACGGAGGCGTTACCGTCCAATCCGAAGGTTTCGTTCCGGAATTGAACAGCGTCTCGTAATGAGCCGGGAGAGCCGATGGGGAGCCGAAGCTAAGGGAAGCGTATCGATCCAGCCAATACACCATATGACCGATATTCCAGCGAACCGTATTGCGGAAACCCTCCGGTTGGATGTCCATCTGTGACTCCGGTACGTCCTGAAGCCGGCCGTACATGATCTGACGCAGCACTTTCCCCGTATGTATAATCGATTGGGACATTTTCGATTCCTCCTCCTCATTGGGTTGTTCTTGGAATACCTAAAGCTTACCTTCAAACAACCCGACGCAACAATCACGAGATTCCGATACAATGGATCGGTTTAAGTAATGATTCCATAGAAATTGTTGGAATGGGAGGCGGTTGTTATAATGATTGAGGGAGAGCGATAATCGAAGGGAGCATCGGGCGTTGGAACTTCGACAGCTTGAATACTTTACTGAAATTTGCAAGGAGATGCATTTCTCCAGGGCAGCCGAAAACCTTTGTACCACACAGTCGAATCTGAGCCAGCAAATCAAGTTTTTGGAGAACGAACTCGGGCTCCCTCTATTCGATCGGATCGGCAAACGGATTGCGTTAACGGAAGCGGGAAAAATTTTGCTCGAGCAAAGCCAAAGCATTTTTGAACACGTTGACTATGCAAGAAGGGCCATATCGGATCTGAAGAGGATGGAAGGAGGCAAGCTGGATATCGGCATTTTGCCGGGAGACGGGGATTTGCTGTTTGACGCTTTACTAATCGATTTCCATAAGACCTATCCCAAGCTATCCATAAGCGTTACGGAGACCCCGGATGTCTACGAACAGGTCCTTGACGGCACAAGAGATCTCGGTGTTACTACGGTGCCCGTTAAGCCTGATGACCGCATTTCGGTGATCCCCTTGTTTCACGAGGAGTTTGTTTTGGCCGTCCGATCGGATCACCCTCTTGCGAAAGCAAAGGCGATTCCGTTCGAACAGCTTCAGCAGCTAAAGATGGTCATGTTCGGCTCCGGACATCAGATTACGAAGGTTATTCAAACGAACTGTCATGAAAGAGGAATTACGCTTGACACTCCGATTGTCACTTCGACCTTATCGACGCTTCTGTCCTTGGTCGATCAAGGGATAGGAGCTTGCATTCTTCCCCGGATGCTGCTCGATTATAGGAACAATGAGAATATCGCTGCCGTAAAACTGCTTAATCCCACACCCAGTCAAGACATCTGCATCGTATATCGCAGGGATAAATTTATGGGGCGGGCGGCGAAGCTGTTTATTCAAGAACTGCAGTCCTTCCTTCAAAGCGTTATGGATCATTCCGGCCGCCCGTTTCGTGCGGATGAAGGCTTCTAGCAGTGCCCCCAAGCGTTCGGTCATCTTGCTTCAGAGTGATCCATGGCCCGTCAAATCGACTTCTTGATTTTGCTCATCAAGCGCAAGCTCGCCTCCAGCCAAATCGCGCTGTATACCCATGAAAACAAAACGATAGCCACGACGGCGCTTATGCGAAAGTCCGTCGCGACGGAAGGCCCCAATATAGGGAAACGCAGGCCGTATACGAGCAGCACGATCCCGATCGCCAGCGCGCATGCGGCGAACGTAACGACCTTCGCCCGGTTCCCGAAGCGATGGATGCCGTAACCGAGCGCTATCCCCAGCAGTCCCGTCGTAAACGGGAAGACGATCAGTTCGCTCGGCTGGACGATCACCAGCAGCACGAGGGCGGTCAGAAAGGAGCCCAAGCCCGAACGAATCGACACCGCCGATGCCAGCACCACCGGTGCGGTAGCGAGCGGACTGATCAAAAATCCCGGTCCCGGCAGGAGGCCTCCTGCGGATTGGAGCAGCGCGGATAAGGCTCCCAGCAGAGCGACCGTGACGAGACGCTTCGTCTGATCGCCCGCACCCGGCTTTCCCTCCGCCGGGGAAACGTCGACCGGCAAAGGCCGTCCCCAATAGTGCAGCCATCCTTTTAACATCGAGAATGCCCTCCTTTGCCCAGCTATTGAACTACAAGCCCGACGAGCGGCAGCAAGCACGCCGCGACCACGAGCGCGGTATCCTTGGCGCCGAACCGCAACGGCTCGTACTCCGTTCTCGGACAGCCGGGCCGGTAGCCCCGCGCTTCGATCGCCGCCGACAGCACGTCCGCCCGGCGATAAATCCCGATCGTAATCGGAACCAGAAGATTCATCGCTTCTTTGCCCCACGCCGGCACGTTCCAAAAGGCGGGCCGCGTCCCTCTCGCTTTCCTTGCCTGCACGATTCGTTTCGCATCCTCGATCAGATAAGGAATGTACAATACGGCAATCGTGAGCATGAAAACGAACGCCTCCCAACGGTTCCCGGCGCGCCCGAGCGGCGTCGACAGCTTGCGCAGCGCTTCGATTTGCCGGGCGGGAGAGGTTGTGGCGAACATCAGCAGAACGACGAAGTAGAACGAAAGCCACCTGCACGTCAGCCGGGCGGCCGTTTCGATTCCTCCCGTCGTGACCGCCATTCCGTTCCATGCGGCGATGACGTTCCCGCCCGGGTGGCTGACGATTTGTACCGCATCCATGACCAATAAAAGCGCGGCGATCCCTTTGACGGAATGCCATAGCCGGATCGGGTCGAACTTGGCGAAGACAAGCAGGACGACCGCGATCAAGCCGTAACCGATCGTCGCCGCCAGCGAAGCGGATGAGAAGAGCAGCGCCGAATACGAGAGGAAAAAAGCGAACTTGGCCCGAGGGTCGAACCGGTGCAGCAATGTCGTATCGGGCGAATACTGCAGGGCGGACAACACCCCGGTTTCGTTCATACGCTCCTCCCCTTCGCACGCATCAAACGTTTCGAAATAAAATCGAGAAGCGCCTGCTCCCGGACGAGTCCGGGCGGCAACTGTCCGGGAAACACGTCTTCGAACTCCTTCAGCAGCCGGATCAACGGCGTTGACGGCAGCGACGAGGCGATCTTGCAGGCAGGCGACAGTTCGGCTGTCCGGACATCGGCCGCCAATTCCCCGTTCTCGAGGAATACGAGCCGATCGGCGCATTCCAGCGCGCCCTGCAGGTCATGCGTAATCGTAACGACGGTTATGCCGTTCTCCGCCCGAATCCGCTTGAGCAAGTCCAGCAGCTGCAGGCGTACTGCAGGGTCCAGCCCGACCGTCGGCTCGTCGAGGATGAGAAGACTCGGATTCCGCACCAGAGCGCCGGCAATCGCAACCCGCCTCTTCTCCCCTCCGCTAAGCCGAAACGGCGAGCGCTCCCGGTATCGTTCGTAAGGAAGACCGACGCTTTCCATCGCCCGCTTCACGCGATCCGCCACTTCCCGCTCGGTCATTCCCGACCCGCGAAGACCGAATCCGATATCCTGGGCCACCGTCGCTTCGAACAGCTGATGCTCGGGAAACTGCGCGACGTAGCCGACCTTTTGCAAAAGGATCCGGCGGCTTCCGCGCTTCCTCGTATCGACGCCGTCCACCCATACCGTTCCGCCGTCGGGGACGAGCAGCCCGCCGGCCAATTGGCCCAGAGTCGATTTTCCCGAGCCGGAAGGGCCCATCACGGCAACGATCTGCCCGTCGGGTACGTCCAGCGAGAACCGGCTGACCGCCGATTGACGGACGGACGATCGTTTGGCATGCGTAAAGCTTACATTTTGGAACCGAATTCCCATATCGCCCTCGCCAATTCCTTCTCCGATCCGCTGAATACCGGCCAGTCGAATCCGTTCGTCCGGATCGCGGTTTGAAATCGAATCAGAAACGGAGGAAGCAGATTCGCTTCCTCCAACACGCCGGGGGCTGCGGCCAACGCCCGCCAATCGCCGTCGAACGTCAACCGTCCCTCGTGCAGAACCAATATTCGTTCCGACCACAACAGATCCTCCGGATCGTGCGTAATATGAACGATCGTCATGCCGCAGCGATGAAGGCCGAGCATGACCGAGCGCAAATGCTCCGCGTTTTCCGGATCCAGCATCGACGCGGATTCGTCGAACACGATCGCTCTCGGGTTCATCGCAAGCACCCCGGCAACGGCAACCCGTTGTTTTTGCCCGCCGGACAATCCGTGAACGGGGCGGCCCCGCAGCTCCGTCAACCGCAGCAGACGCAAGACCCGGTCGATTCGTCGGCGCATCTCGTCCCGGGGAATCTGCAAGTTTTGCAGCCCGAAGGCGATGTCTTCTTCGACCGTCCCGCCGACCGTCTGATCGTCGGGGTTTTGGAAGACGATGCCGATCAGCCGGCGGATATGCCGCGCATCGCCGCACGAAGCATCCTGCCCGTAAACCGTCACGCGTCCCGCATCCGGCTTCAATAAACCGTTCGCGAGTCGGGCAAGCGTGGATTTGCCCGAGCCGCTGCCTCCCGTGACGGTCACCCGCTCGCCCGGAGCGATGGCGAACCGAATACGGGTCAACGCCCAATCGTCCCGTTCCGAATACCGGAACGAAACATCGTCGAAGACGATCGAAAGAGCTTCGGAGCGAGCTTTCATCGTCATGTCCCCTTCTCCGCTTCCTATCGGCAGCCGCTATCTAATATATTCGCGAAACGCCCGCGCATTCGAGCGGACGAGCGCCAAAGCTCCCCTTTTACGATTTCTCCCTAAGAACGGTCGATCGGGATATCGATGGGATCTATGCGACGGTTTTCCCGGTCGTTGCGTATCAGGGAAAACGAACAAATCGGGATCCACCCCATTGACAAGGAAAGGAAAATGATTTATCTTAAAATCAAGATTTAATAAATCAAGATAAATCCGCGACATTAAGGAGAGTTTCCGATGAACGACTTTACCGCATTGGTCAAATCCCGCCGATCCGCCAGCAAATTCATCCCGGGCGTCGAGCTGTCCGACAAAGAGCTGGACGAGCTGTTCAGCCTCGTCAAATTCGCGCCCTCCGCTTTCAACCTCCAGCACGCTCGCTACCTGGTCATCCGCGATCCGGAGCGCAAGGAGCTCGTCTACGAGGCGGCCAACAAGCAGTACAAGGTGCGCTCCGCCTCGGCGGCGATCGTCGTGCTCGGCGATACGCTCGCTTACCGGGACGTCGGACGGCTGAACGAAGGGTTTCTTCATCTGGGCGTCATCGACAAGCTCGAATACGACATGACCGTGGAATCGACCACCGCCTTTTACGAATCCCGAGGAGAACGGTTCCTGCGCGACGAAGCGATCCGCAACGCCAGCTTGTCCGCCATGCTGTTCATGCTCGCCGCCAAGGACAGAGGATGGGACACCTGCCCGATGATCGGCTTCGACCCGGGTGCGCTCCGTGCGGCGCTCGATATTCCCGATACGCTCGAGCCGGTCATGCTCATTACGATCGGCAAGGAAGATTTGTCGTCGCAGCGTCCGCGCGGCTACCGGAAGCCGACCGGCGAATTCGTCGATTACGAGACGCTTCAGCCCGCCGCCGCGAATTCCGAATCCGCTTCCCCAATGGTATAATGATGCTCGTAAGCTTTATCGCGCATGCAAGGAGGCTTGAACCGTGACCACTCCCGGCAACGAATCGCTGCAGCTGTTCGTCGTCCTGTCCCGGGCGTACCAATGGGTGAACGCCCACGGCGACCGGCACATCCGCAAGCTGGGCCTGAACCCGACCGAATTCGGCGTGCTCGAGCTGCTGTACCATAAAGGACGCCAGCCTTTGCAGCAGATCGGCGGAAAAATATTGATGACGAGCGGCAACATCACCTACGTCGTCGACAAGCTGGAAAAGAAAGAGCTGGTCGTCCGGGTCGGCTGCCCGGAAGACCGCCGCGTCTGGTACGCGGAAATGACCGATAAAGGAAAAGCGTTCATCGAACAGTCGTTTCCTGCGCATACTACCGTTATCGAGAAGGCGGTCGAAGGATTGACGCCGGACGAACGGCGCCAGGCGATCGAGCTGCTCAAAAAGCTGGGCCGCCACGCCGAGAACACGTTCAAATAACCGGTTCGCTTCAAGCCGGAACGGAGCGACATGCGGAAGCGGCCTCGCCGCACCGAGTATCGCCTCCTTTTCGAGACTTATCTCAAATTAGAGAATTTCAATATTCAAACTAGATACCGAAAGGACGATTTTCCCATGACTATCCGTATTTATTCCCCGAGCGAGCAAGGCTCCGGCGCATTCGACGGCGGACGCATAACCGAGCAAAAGCCGATCGGCTTCCCCGGCGAAGGCGGGGCGGTGAAACGCGTCGGCCCGCTGTTTTATTGGGCGTGGGCGTTTACGCCCGTCGAAGGCTATATTCCTCCACATCCGCACCAGGCGTTCGAAATTATGACGTACGTCGTGCAGGGGACGGCCCTTCACGGCGACTCGCTCGGCACGAAAAGCGAAGTCGGCCCGGGCGGCGCCCAAGTGATGCGAACCGGCTCCGGCGTATCCCACGAGGAACGGTTCATCGGCCCGGATATGGAAGGGTTCCAAATCTGGTTCGAGCCGGATCTCCGCAAATCCCGTTACGACAACCCCGCCTACGATCAATTCGAGCATGAGGCGTTCCCGAGCGAGGAGACGGACGGCGTAACCGTCAAGCGCGTCATCGGCGGCGGCTCCCCGGTCGAGCTGACCGTCGACGCCCGCATGTGGGACTTGACGCTGTCGCCGGGCGGCGAATACCGCCATCCGCTGCCCGCCGGCCGGTCGCTGGCGCTGCTCGCGATTCGCGGCGGCGGTACGATCGGAGACGTCCCGGACGACGCGACCGGCGCCGCCGCGCTCAATCAACGGGATTTCGCCGTCATCGACGCGGGAAACGGCACCGACGTCGCGGTCGCGCTGCGGGCGAAGCCGGACGAAACGCTGCGCGCCATCGCCATCGAAGTGCCGACCGAGGTCGACTATCCGTTGTACAACAAACGGTAACGGCCGCGTATAAACTTGACTGTAAAGTCAGCCGCTTCCTTTCCGCACATCTCCCCTACCCCATTTCGTATCTCATTGCTCCTTTGGACTTTCTCAACATTGTGACGGCATGGCCCTTCGGGCCGTGCCGTTTTTTCCGTGCAACTTTGCAGCGGGCCGGCGCGTTTATAACTCGAACGGAAAACTATGGAACGAAGGATGGGGGGCTGAACGGATGATCCACAAAAAAACACGGATCGCCCTGCTGTCGACGGCGCTCCTGCTGACGCTCGCGGCGTGCGCGGAGCCGGACGCCGGGATGGACCTTCAGCAAAGACGGCAGGCGGCGGAAGCGGTCGATCCGCGGATCGTCCAGGCGCAGAACGAATTCGGGATGAAGCTGCACCGGCAGCTGACCGAGGCCGAGAAGGCGAAGGGCAACCAAGCGGCGAACGTCGTACTGTCGCCGTACAGCGTATCGACGGCGCTCGCGATCGCCTACAATGGAGCCGGCGGGAATACGGCGGGCGAGATGGCGGAGACGCTCGGCTGGACGTCGATCGGGAAGGACGAGGCGAACGCCGGGAACCGCGCCTTGCAATCGCTGCTGGAGCGTTCCGGCGACAGCACCGAGCTGCGCGTGGCCAACTCGCTGTGGTACCGGAAAGGACTCGCACTGCACAAGCCGTTTCTCGATACGGTCAAAGCGGACTATCGTGCAGAGCTTCATTCCACCGACTTGAGCGGGAAAGAAACGCCGGACGCGATCAACCGCTGGGTGAGCAAGCAGACGAAAGGCAAGATCGATAAGATGGTGAACGGGCCGCTCGGCCAAAACATCGTCGCCGTCATCCTGAACGCGATCTATTTCAACGGAACGTGGACGGACCCATTTCCGAAGAGCTCCACGCAGGAGGAGCCGTTTACGCTCGCGGACGGTACCGAGGCAAAGGTGCCGATGATGCGGCAGACCGGTTCTTACGCCTATGCGGAGAACGAGGCATGGCAAGCGATTCGCCTTCCTTACGGGGATGGACGCATGGCGATGCTCGTCGTCCTGCCCAAGGAGCGGTCGTCGCTCGACGAACTGCACGAGCGGCTGTGGACCGATTCGTCCGAGTGGAGAAAGCCGTTCGAGCACGCGACCGTCGACATCCGCCTGCCGCGCTTCAAGACCGAGGGCGCCTGGCGGCTGAACGAACCGCTGGCCGGGCTCGGCATGCGGGACGCGTTCGATCCGTCGCGCGCCGACTTCTCCGCTTTGGCCGATATACGCCCGCTCTACATCAATGAAGTCGCGCACAAAGTGTACATCGACGTGAACGAGGAAGGAACGGAAGCCGCCGCCGCGACGAGCGTCGGGATCGCGACCTCCGGTCCGCCGGAACGGCCGCTCGAGATGACGGTGAACCGCCCGTTCTTCTTCGCGATCGAGGATACGCAGACGAAGGCGTGGCTGTTCGTCGGCTCGATCGGGAACCCGGCGGAGTCTTGATCCGGCCCCGAAGGCCAATAAACACAAAGGAGCCCCGGTCGTAACCGAGGGCTCCTTTCGTTCAAAACGGCGGCAGCCGCTTCTCCACGCGAAGCGTCCCGTCCTCGTCCAGCAGCACGCGGTTGGACGGATCGTTCTTCAGCTTCACGTTGGCCATCTTCAGCTTCATCTCGTCGATTTCGGCGACGGTCCACGACTCCGCGTCCCCGGTGCCCCGCGCTGCGAGGAACGGGATCCGGTCCCCGGCCGCCGTCCCCTCGTCGTCCCACGCTTTCACGCCGAAGTAGACGAGCTCGTACGAATTGAGGAGCTTGCATGCATACAGCTCCGCGCTTTCCTTATGCTTGAGCACGTAAGGCACCGCTACTCCCCTTTCCTTCACGCCCCGCTTACAGGTAAGGGCTTTCGTGCTTCGCCTTCAGCCGGTTCCAGCGGCGTTCGACCTCTTCCTCGAACGCGGCGAGCGCCTCGGCGTTTTCCGGCTTCGTCATATGCTTCGTCTTGCCCATCGAGCCGAGCCATTCGGCGACGGTCACCTTCTTGCCCTTCTCCTCCGGGTTGTACGTAATGTTCGTAATGCCTCTCTCCACCTCGTACAGCGGGAAGAAGTTGGAGCTCACGGCCGCGTCGATGATGTTCGTGCCCTCCTGGTCTTCGGACAGCCAGTTGAGCGGGCACGTGATCAAAATTTTGCCGTACACGAGCCCTTCGTTTTGCGCGTACCATTGCGCCTTGGCCGCCTTCTTCACCAAGTCCTGCGGATACGACTCGGAGCCGGTGAACACGTACGGAATGTTCGTCGCCGCCATAATTTGCGCCGTATCCTTGTGATGGAACAGCTTGCCGGCCTGCTTCTTGCCGACGTTCGACGTCGACGTCCGATGCCCGATCGGCGTCGAGTACGACAGCTGGGCGCCCGTGTTCATATACCCTTCGTTATCGTATTCGAGGATGATCATTTTATGATTGCGCAGCGCGGCGCCGATCGCCGGCCCCATGCCGATGTCCATGCCGCCGTCGCCCGTCACCATGACGAACGTGAAATCGTCCGGCAAGTTCAAGTAGTCGAGCTCGCCGCGGCGCTTCCGCTCCCAGAACATTTCGACGACGCCGGACAGCGTGGCCGCGCCGTTCTGGAACAAGTTGTGGATGTACGTCGCCTTGTGGGCGGAGTACGGGTAGCCGGTCGTAACGACCATCGCGCAGCCGGTATGGAACAGCGCGACGATGTCGCCCTCGATTCCTTTGAAGAACAGCTCGAGTCCGGAGAAAATGCCGCAGCCCGGACAAGCGCCGTGCCCCGGAGCGATCCGCTTCGGCTTCTTCGTCAAGGAACGGAGCGGCGGGATGCGCACGTTCAGCTTGCCGGTCGACTCGTCCGGCGTCACCGTGATAAGCCCCGTTTTCAAATCCTCGTACTTCATCGGGTTCAACACGCGCTTCGGCGCCTTGGCCGGGTCGCCGGGCGTATGCCCGTAATAGTCGAACGGCTTCTCGACGTAGCCGCGCTCCGCCGCCTCGATGGCGAACTTGAACAGATTGTGCCCGTCCTCGGCGTAAAAGTCTTTGCCGCCCAAGCCGTAAATGCGGCTGATGACGAGCGTGTCGGTATTGCCGTGCGTGAACAGCGCCGCCTTGATCTCGTTCACCATGTTGCCGCCGTGGCCGCCGTACGAGTCCGCCCGGTCGCCGACCGTCACCGCCCGCACGTTCATGAGCGCTTCGGCGATCTGCTTCTGCGGGAACGGCCGGATCATGTTCGGCGCGATCGAGCCGGCCTTGATCCCTTGCGCGCGCAGCTGGTCGACGACGTCCTTGATGATCTCGGACGCCGAGTTCATGATGAATACCGCCACCTCCGCGTCCTCCATCCGGTACAGATCGAGAATCGGGTAGTCGCGGCCGGTCAGCTCGGCGTACTCCTGGCGGATCCGGTCGTACACGTGCTCCGCGTTGTACATCGCCACCGACTGCTGGTAGCAGTTGTTGATATAGTCCGGCTCGTTCATGTACGGACCGACCGTGATCGGATTGTTCCGGTCGAGCACGTCCGGGAAGCCGCGCGGCGGCTGGGCGCCGATGAAGTCGTGCACGTCCTCGCGGTGCGCGAACGTCATGACGCGCCGCTTCTGGTGCGACGTGAAGTAGCCGTCGGAGGCGACCAGCACGGGCAGGCGAACCTCCGGGTCCTCCGCCAGCTTGAGCGCCATCAGGTTCATGTCGTAAACGGCTTGCGGATCGCGGCACATGAGAATCGGCCAGCCGGTATTCAGGGCGTAGTACAAATCGGAATGGTCGCCGTGAATGTCGAGCGGCCCCGACACCGACCGGCAGACGAGGTTCATGACCATCGGGAAGCGGGTGCCCGACTGGACCGGCATTTGCTCGAGCATGTACAGGTAGCCGTTCGCGCTCGTGGCGTTGAACACGCGTCCGCCCGCGGCCGAAGCCCCGTAGCAGACGCCGGCCGAGCCGTGCTCGCCGTCCGCCGGAATGAGCACGACGTCGTGCTGTCCGTTCGCCTTCATCAAATCGAGAAATTGGGCGACCTCCGTGGAAGGAGAGATCGGGAAGTAACCCATGATATGGTAGTTGATCTGGTGCGCCGCGTAAGCGGCCATCTCGTTGCCGGATTCGTATACGACGCGCTGCTCGACTTTGCCCTGGCGCATCCCTTCGCGCTTGATGTCAATCGCCATCTGCTGTTTGTCACCCTTTCGTAGTCGGTTGGGGTTTACACGATAGCCCGGTCGAACCGGTGCGGAACGCGATGATTCTCGGCGTAGCCGTCTTCCTCGCGCGCTTTGGACAGCGCTTCCGTCGGGCAGGCGACGACGCATTTCAAGCAGCCTTTGCAGTATTGGTAGTCGATCCCTTGGAGAAACATTTGCGGCCGGCCCTTCTTGTCCGGCAATTCGTCCCATACGAAGCAGAAATCGGGACATACGTTGTCGCAGGCGGCGCAGTGGATGCATTTCTCGTCGTCAAAGTGGGGCATCATGCCCGCGCGGGAGATGCTCAAATCTTTCAGGATGCTGTTGCCCGGGTTCGTGATCGTCCCGCCGATCGGCTGCGTCTCGTAGCCGAGCACCGGCGTGTCGTACCGGACGAACGCCGGCATCGTCTCTCCCTCGGGCAGGGCGAACGTCTGGAAGCGGACTTCGTTGTAACCCCTTTCAAACGTGCGGAGAGCGGGCTGCACCGCTTGCGGATATTTCTTCTCGAGCGACTTGCGGATGACGCCTTTCATAAATTCCGCGTCCAAAAAGTCGCACAGCCGAAACAGCGCGCCGAGCATCGCCATGTTCACCCGGTTGTTCTCCTCGAGCGCGATCCCGATCGCGTCGACGACGGCGATCGTGCCGCCCTTCAGCTTCAGGTTGTCCTTCAGCTGCTCCGGCGTTCTCGCCGAGTTGACGAGCACGAGGCTGTCCTCGTAAATGCCGCTGATGACGTTGACCGTCTTCGCCAGCGATTCGTGAAAAATGCCTACCACATGCGGCCGTTCGACGGGAGACGTATCGCGGATGAACGTGTCCATATCGCAAAAGCGGATGTGGGCCTTCACCGGGGAGCCTTTCTTCTCCGAGCCGTACGAGGAAAAGCTGACCCCGTTCAGGCCGACCCCCATGACGCCCGCTTCCGCCAGCATTTTACCGGCCAGGTTGGCGCCGAGACCGCCGATCGATTCGAGGCGGATCTCGAAAAACCCGAGATCGTTCGTTTTCGGCAAAGAAACCATGCAACGTTTCTCCTTTCGGGATGAAGTGTGCGTCGGCTGCCTAGTCTAAAATATGTCTCTCTTTTTTCATTGTAACAGCAATTTCGACGTCAGCAATCCTTTTTTTCGGAATTTTCGCGCAAACGGGCGAAACCGATTTATAATGGTTTCAGGCGAAACCGGGACGGCTTGTCTGTCACCCAATATATGAGAAGGCGCCGCAAATGATGCATCTCGGCTTTCGCGCACGTTCGCCGAGAAAGGGGTTTCCTCGTGGCTTACTTGCCGATGTATATCGAGAACTATCCGAACATGGACACCGCTTTTCCGCTCCACTTCTCCGTCAACCGGCTGGACAGCGGCTTTCCGGCGCACCGTCACGATTACTTGGAGCTGTCGTACGTCATCGAGGGCGAAGGGACGGAGACGATCAACGGGGCGACGCATCCGATGAAGCCCGGGACGCTCACGTTCGTGCAGCCGTTTCAAATTCACGAGCTGCGCACGGCGCCCGGCTCGATTCTGCTCCTGTATAACGTCCGGTTTTCCACGGGACTGTTCGCGGAGCTGGAAAGCAAAACCGACCTGCGCCGGCTGCTTGTCGAAGCCGATCCCTCCGCCCGGCCGTATCACCAATTCGAGGGCGAGCGCGCGGCGGCGATGCGGCGGTCGTTCGATGCGCTGTACGCCGAATACGGGGGTGCCGAAAGCTGGAGAAAGCTGAAAATGACGATTATGCTGATCGACATCCTGATCGAGTTCGACCGTTGCCGCCAGCGGGCGGCGGCGAGCGCGACGACCCCGCCGGAGCCCGGAGCCGGCGGAAGCGGTCTCTATCTGGACGTCATCCGGTACATCCAGCTCCGCTTCAAGGACGAGCTGACGCTGAACGCCGTCGCCGACCATTTCGGCATCAGCCCGGCCTACTTGAGCGCGCTGTTCAAGAAGAAGGCGGGCCGCACGTTCCTTCAGCACGTGCACGACGTCCGGCTCCGCCACGCGTGCGGGCTGCTGACGTCGACCGGCATGAAAATCGCCGACATCGCCCAGGAGTCGGGCTACGGGTCGTACAACTCGTTCTCGCGCATGTTCCGCGAACGGAAAGGCACGACCCCGAACGACTACCGCAAACGGTCGTCGGGCGGCGGATGACGTTCCCGCCGCATGACGGGGGCGGCCGCCGCCTTGACGACGGCCGAAAGCGGACCGCCCGACCCGCAGGTCGAACGGTCCGCTTCCGCCGGCATGTTGCCCGAATTCCATAATCTGTTATAATGCAAGCGTATACATTGCGATAGGGGGGATCGGATGCGCAAATCGACCGCGGGGGAACTGTTTCAAGAGAGCCAGCTGATGAACGTCGTGCTGCACCAGTCTACGGACGGCCATTTCGCGATTCTTCATTTCCACCAAGGCATGGAATTTCTTTATGTCCACGAAGGAACCGGCATCGCCACGATCGACCGGAAACCGCATCCGATCGAGCCGGGCACGCTGCTGTACTTCCAGCCGTTCCAGCTCCATAAAGTCGAAATGTCGGGAAGCCCCGAATCCCGGTATGTCCGATCGGTTTTTTTCGTCAATCCGGTCATTGCGGAATCGCTTCTGCAGCCGTTTCCCGAGCTGTACGCGTTTTTGCAGCGCCTGCTGCGCGGCCGGCTTTCCGACCAGGCGTTCCGCGTCGGCAAGGACGGGGAAATCGGCCGGCTGATCGCGCAATTCCGGGAAGACGTCATCCGTCTCCCCAAGAGCCATGTGCAGGAGGAAAGCATGCTCTTCTTCCTCCAGCTGCTGAGCCGGCTGCGCAAGTCGTCCGGGCAGGCCGAATCCTCCGTCGAGACGCCCCGTTCGCCGCATCACGTCGAGAAAATGCTGGAATGGCTGGAGCTGCATTTTCAGGAGCCGTTCTCGCTGCAGCGGCTGTCGGACTTCGTATACTTGTCTCCCTATCACGCGTCGAGACTGTTCAAGAAGCATACCGGGCTGTCGATCACCGATTATTTGAACGTCCGCAGGGTAAAGGAAGCCTCCAAGCTGATCGCCACCACCCAAACGCCGGTGAAGGTGATCGCGGGGCTCGTCGGCTTCCAGAGCGACGCTTACTTCTGCAAGCAGTTCAAGCACATTACCGGCGTATCGCCGTCCCATTACCGCAGACGCCTTACTTGACTCCGTCCGCGTCGATGATCTTCTGGAAGCTCTCTTGGAACGTGCGCAGCGCCGTGTTGATGTCGACCCCGTCCTTGCTGACCGATTCGGTCGCTTTCGCGATTTCGGCGCGAAACTTCAGGTTGTACTTCTGCATGTAGGCGTTCGCCCGCGTCGTCGGGTAATTCGGGTTTTTCAACGCCTCCAGCCGTTTGGACTGCACGTTCGGATGGTTCCACCAGTCGTAATTGGGAATCGACTTCATGACGTCCGGCGACAGGATCGTGTCGAGCACCGCCAGCGCCAGCTCCTTGTGCTTGCTCGTCGCTCCGACCGCCCACATGCCGCCGTTCGGACCGACGACCGTGTGGGGCGCCATGCCCGGGAAGACCGGATACGTCGCGATGTCCCATTGGAAGGAAGCGCCGAATTTGTCCGGCGAGCGGAACAGGTCTCCGGCGTCGCCGGCGTACATGGCCACATTTTGCGTTTTGTAGAAGTGGGTGAGATCCCCGCCCTTCGGCAAAAACCCGCCCTGCTCGACGGATATCCGCTTATTGACGCGCATCAGCTCGCTCCATTTCGGATCGGACGTGTTCACCTTGCCGTCGGCGCCGACGAATTCGATTCCCAGCTGAGCCGCCAGGAAGTGCGGGGCGGCATGGGCGACCAAGCCTTTGTACTCCGTTCCTCCGTCCGTCCGGACGAACTGGCGGGCCAGATCGACCGCCTCGTCCCACGTCATGTTGTCCTTCGGGTACGGCACGGCGAACTTGTCGAAGATGTCCTTGTTGTAGACGAGCGCGAACGTGTTGTACGGACTCGTCTCCTCCAGATTGTCCGGCAGACCGAACAGCTCGCCGTTGCGGCCGTAGCTTCGAATCCCCTCAAGCTTCTTCCGTTCGAACTTGTTCAGATCGATGTCGAGCAGCTTCGCAAGAGGACCCAAGTCGTACTTCAGCCCCCGCTCCTCGAGATCGGCCAGCGCGGAGACGATCCCGTTGATCAGATCCGGCGCGTCGCCGGCCGCAATCGCCTTGTCCAGGTCCGCGTACTTGATGTACTGGAACGTGACGTTCGGAAATTTTTGCTTGATGACCGGATTTTGCGTCAGCTGCTTGAAGGTGTCCTGTGACGAGAAGAAGGCGACCTTCAGCGTAACCGGCGTCCCGGTGTCGGCGGCGACCTTCGACTTCGCGTCGGAAGACGTCGTCCCCGGGTCCGCCGACCCTCCGCCGTTCGAGCATCCGGCCGACAGCGCCAGCGCCGCCGCCGTCAGAACGGGCAAAACAATCGTACGCCATTTCATGAATGAACCCCCTATTCTTCTTCTATACATCCGGTGGAAGTTTGCGGGCTTCCCGCCGTCGCGCCGTACGAATTACGTGACGACGATGCCGTCGGCGTAACCGCGGTTGCCGAACGCGATGAGCCTCTCGCACGCCGTTTGCGTAACGGCCGCCGTCGCGTTTCCGTCCAAACCGTTCCCGTACAGGAGACAATCGTCGGAATTGTGCATGAGCAGCCCGGTCGTTTGCGTTTTGTTCGCCCGGTCGTCGGTCAGCACGTTGCCGCTGATCGTCGCAAAGCTGTTGTTGACCAAGTAAAGGCCCGAGCCGACGTTGTTTTTGACGATATTCCCGTGAATCAAGCTGTCGAACCGGATGTCCAGGCCGCCTTCCAGCTTGATGCCGTGCGAGCCGCATCCGGCGACGTAATTGCCCGAGATTTGGATATCCTTCGCCTTCCAGATGCTGATGCCTCGGTCCGAGCAAGCTCCGGGCGCGATCACGTTCCCTTCGACGATCGAGCCATGGGCTTCGACGAGATAGATGCCGTGCGTGAACGAGGCGCCGGACTCGGCCTGCGCCAGCTGGTTGCCTTTTACGATCGCGCCCGACGCTTCCTTGTCGATGCGTATGCCTTGGGCGGAGCCGCCCCTCACCGTATTCCCTTCGACGATGACCGCTTTGCCGCGGTGGATGTTGATCCCGCAGATGACCGGGTTCCAGCCCGGGCCGGTCGGCGACGTTTTGTACGGCGGCGATTCGACGATGTTGTCGGCGATGACGTTGCGGTCCCCGTAGTTCATGAAGCCCCACCACGTTTGCCCCTTTACCGTATTGCCGACGGCGGTTACGCCTGACGTTTCGATATGGATGCCCCGCCGGAACGGGCCGACGACCACGTTTCCTTGGATCGTGCCGTGTCCGTCGTCCGCGTGGCCGTGGCCGCTCCCCCAGCCCTCATGGATAAGCGATTCGAAATTGATGCCGATCCGCGGATCCTCGCCGGGCTTGCAGGTGATATAATTGCCGACGACGGTCGCGTCCGAGCCGAAGATGCAGATCGCATCCCCCAGATCTTCCCGGCCCGCCCCGAGCTGGTTCGTGATCTGGTTGTTCACGATGCGCGTTCCGCGGTACTCGATCGCGGCGGTTCCGGAATTGACCAGAATGCCGATCAGCATCCGGTCGATCCGGCACTGTGCAATCGTGGCGCGGTGCGCCCGAATCTCGATCGCTCCCGATCGCGTCCCCCTACCGTGATCGCCGTCGATCCGCTTCAGCTCGTTCGGATTGTGGAAGATTAGTCCGTCCACTGTGACATCGTCCGCCATGATGCGCATCGCATAGGTGTTGTCCGCTCCGAGGCGCAGCTTCCCTCCGCCCGTGATTCGCATGCCGGTCACCGTGATGTCCAGCGCCTGCACGCACAATACGTCGACGTCGGGCGGGAAATAAAGCGTTACGCCCTCGGGCGCGCCCGCCACCGCCGCTTGGATCAAATCCCGGTCCCCCGGCGTGTTGCCGTCGCCTACGATGCCGAGGCTTTTGACGTTGATCCAGGATAGCGAATTCGCCAAGTTCCCGTTGCCGTGCCCGTGGCCGTTTCCATTCCCATTGCCGTTTCCGTTTCCGTTGCCCTTGCCGTATACGGCTTCGATCACCGACTGCCCGCCGCTAGCCGCATGAACCCATCCTCCGGAGAGTAAAGCCGCACCGGCCGCTCCCGCAGCCGCCAACAAGTTGCGCCGGCTGATCGGCATCCTCGGAACATTCGCCGTTGCCGCCGGCTTCTCCGGCGCTTTGAGCCGCTCATCCGCCTCGAGAAGCTCGTTCGGTTTCGTTCCCATCGTCACTGTCCCCCCGTTCCTTATTCGAGAAAGCGCTATCTCTAAAGCAACTATAACAAAGCGGCGTATAACGATGTTGCGTGATCGTATAACGCTGTTGCTCCCCGAACCTTCCCTTTCGCACCGGGGAACGAAACGCCAAAAGGGCCGCGACGAACGCGGCCCTTGCAGCGGAAAGTATGAAGAAACAATCGGGGCGTTACCCGACGGTTACAGGGATGGAGTCCCGACCGTCACAGGCCGGCGGAAGCCCACAGCCGGTCGTACTGCCGCGCCGTCCGCCGGACGAGCTCCTCCGCCGGCTCTTGCGGCGGCTGCTGCGTCAGCACTTCCTGCGCGAGCGCGCCCTTGTAGCCGATCTTCGCGAGCGACCGCAGGAAGCCGGTCAAGTCGATGACGCCTTCGCCGGTAATGAGCCGGCCGTTGTCGAGCGCCTCCTCGACCGGCACGTCCGGGGCGTCGTTCAGATGGACGTGGACGATCTGCTCGGGGCGCAGCCGCTCCAGATCGGCCGTGCCGAGTCCGGTCGTATACCAATGATACGAATCGAGCAGCAGCCCGACGTTCGGTTCGCCGATCGCCTCGATCATGTCGAGCGTGTCGGCCATCGTCCAGATGAACGGGTTGCTCCAGCGCGTCCGCAAATGGTGCGGACCGACGAACTCCAACCCGAGCCGGATGCCGTAGGCGCCGAGCAGCTTCGCGCACAGCCGGAGCCGGCGGACCGCCGCCGCCATGAACGCCGCCGCGGGCTCGTCGGTCGACGGCAGGATGTACGTGCAGAACGCCGTGCAGCCGAGCGACCGGGCGGCCGCCGCCCATTCGGCCAGCGTCGGCAAGCCTTGGCGAAACTCGTCGTCCGTCGTCCGCCACTGCACCGGCAAGCCGACCGAGCCGAGCGCAAGCCCGTGCGAGCGGAGCAGCTCCGCCGCCCCGTCGACGCCGCGCCCTTCCGTCAGCGATCCGATGTCGGCATCGATCGATTGAAATCCGTACTTCGCCGCCAAGGCGACGAACGCTTCCGTTCCTCCGACGTCGCCCAACCCGGCTTTCGTCAATCCTCGAATCATCGTTTCCGTCTCCCCTTTCGTTCCTTTGCGCCCGATCAGCGCAGCCCGTCCCAGTTCAGCTTCACTTCGCCGCCCGTCCGCGACGACTCGTAGATGGCGTCGATGATCAGGTTGTTCGTCAGTCCGGTCATCGCCGACGTAAGCGGCTGGGTGCCGTTCTCGACGCAGTCGAGGAAATGGCGGCTCATCCGGATGCGCGCGCCCTCGTCCTTGTCCGGCGCCTTCAGCTCCACTTCCATCGCCCGGTCGAACGCTTCGGTCAAAAACTTCCCTTCCGACTGCCGGATCGCCGCGCCGCCCTCGGAGCCGAGCAGATGGACGAACGGCTTGCTGTCCGTATCCATGTGGACCGCCCAGCTGACTTCCAGCGTAAGCGTGCTGCCGTCCTCCATCCGGATGAACGCGGTGCCGAAATCTTCGACGTCGTACGTGCCGTCCCAATTCGGCGTCCCCCAGGTGCCGATCCCTTTGCGCTTCGGCCCGAATTCGGCGTAGACGGCGCCCGATACGGCGACCGGCTTCGGGTCGCCCATCAGGTGCAGCGCCAAATCGAGCATATGGACGCCGATGTCGATCAGCGGACCGCCGCCCGACATGTCCATCCGCGTAAACCACGTCCCCCAGCCGGGGATGCCTTTGCGGCGGAACCAGCCCGTCTTCGCCGAATAAATCCGGCCGAGCGAGCCGTTGTCGATTTGCGCTTTCACCTGGAGCGGCAGCGATTCCCACCGCATCTGGTGCGACACCATCAGCACGTTGCCGGTCGCCTGCTGCGCCCGGACGATCCGCTTCGCGTGCTCCGCGTTAAGGCCCATCGGCTTTTCCAGCAGCACGTGCTTGCCGGCTTCCAGCGCGGCGACGGCGAAGTCCGCATGGAACTTGTTCGGCACGCCGATGACGACGGCGTCGATGTCGCTGCGGGCGAGCAGCGCCTCCGCGCTTTCCTCCACCGCCGGGATGCCGAATTGCTTGGCGCGCGCTTCCGCCAGCGGCTTCGATACGTCCGTAATGGCGGCGATGTCGCACCGGTCCGCCAGCTTGCCGAATTCGGCCGCGTGCACCGCGCCGATATTGCCCGCTCCGATAATGCCGAGTCTCGTTTTCCGACTCATGGTTGGTTAGCCCCTCTCGTGGCGATAGTTTCACATTCAACATCATATCGCATCGGCGTGCGGGAAATCGTTTCATTTTTTAAGATGAATGTCCCACATTTATAGGTGGGGGCGGTCTATCGCTCGCGATCGAAATGGCGAGCGGGCGTCTTGCCGTGGAGAGGCGAGTGTGCGGGGCGAGTGTGCGGCTTCCCGTGGAGGGGCGGGCGTATTAGCCGGAAATCTTACCGCTAATTCGGACGACGATGCGTGTCCCGAGCCTTTAGCCGGAAATCCTCCTTCTAAATCGGTGCTTTTGCGGGAAATAGACAGGTTTCTCGAAAAATAGAGGGAGGAATTCCCGCAAATAACCGGGATTCTCCGAAACGGCTCAAATTAAAGCGAAGTTTTCCATCTAATTTATCTTATTGTCTAATGAGCACCGAGAATTAGCGGCAGTCTTTTCGAATGCTGCAAAAAACGCGAAAAAAGCCGCCTCTCGAATCGATCGAGGGACGGCTCCTCTTTGCTCGGAACGTGCGGGGGCGGCTTCTCCTGCCGGGGGCGAGCTGGAAGCGGCTCCCTCCTGTCAGGGGCGAGCCGGAATCGGCTTCCCCTTGCCAAGGACAAGCCGGAAGCGGCTCCCTCTCGCCAGGGACGAGCCGAAAGCGGCTTCCTCTCGCAAGAGGCGTGCCGGAAGCGGCTCCTCTTGCCAAAGGCTGGCGCGTGGCCTCCCGCGCGCGCCGGCCGGTCGCGCCGGCCGCGCGTACGCCTACGGTGCCTCGCCCGCACCATGTCGGCGCGACGCTCTCCATGCGTCAAGCTTCGCGAGCTGCTCCTTCGTCCGCGCGAGCGGCTTGCGAATGTGCGCCACGTCCGGGTTTAGCTCGGCAAGCCGTTCGTACATATACGCGGCGTCCGCGAATTTGCCGACGGAACGGGCGATGTCGGCGAGCGACAGATCGGCCTTCCACCGGGCGATCTCCGCATCGGGCGACACGACGCCCCGGTACGAGGCCATCGCCTCCTTCGACTCGCGCAGCAGCGCTTCCGCTTCCCGCTGCAGCCGGTGCGCCTGCCTCAGCTTGATCGCGGCCATCCAAAACTTGGCGTCCGGGAACGTATCGTCGACCGCCAACGCCTTGGCCGCGGCCCGCTCGGCTTCGTCCAGCTCGTTGCGGGAGGCGTGCAGCTTCGCCCGCATCGTATGGACGTCCGGCAGCCGGCCGAAGCGCGGCTCGCCCGCCGCCTTTTCCTCCGCCTGACGCAGCGCATGAAGCGCCTGCTCCTCGCGTCCGTCCGCCCACGATTCGCGCGCATAGAACAGCCACCAGCCCGGATCGTCCGGCTGCTCGGCCACCATTCGCTCCAGCAGCCGCAAGTTGCGCTTGATCTTGTCCTTGCGCTTGACGACATCCGGCTCATAGCCGTCGTGGAGCAGCCGGATGCGTACCGGCTTCCGGTAGCTGTGCCCGTCGTAAAGCCCGCCTTCCGGGCCGACCTGCTCGTGGACGCGCCCGTGGTAGCGGAGCCCGAAACGGAGCGGGAACATCCGCGTCTGGGCGAATTCGTGCTGCGTCGCCCCGGCGATCGAGTTGATTTGCCAGACGTGCAGGATCGGCGGAATTTCCAGCTCGTCGTACAAGCCCGCCACTTCCCGCACCGCCGGCCGGTCGTCCGGATGGAGCGCTTCGTCGGCGTCCACCCACAGCACCCAATCCGTCTTCATATGCGCCAATCCGGCATTGCGCAGCGCCGCGAAATCGTCCTGCCACTCGGCAGGCACGATCGTCACGTCCGGGTAGGAAGCCGCGATCTCCGCGGTCCTGTCCTTCGAGCCGCAATCGACCAGCACGACGGCGTCCGCGGCTCCCTGTACGCTCGCCAGGCAGCGGGCGATCGTTCGTTCCTCGTCCCGCGCGATGATGCCGATCGTCACCGTCGGCCGGCGGCATTCGAGCAGCCGCTCGACGTCGGGCCGGGCGGGACCGTCGGGCGCGCGCTTGAGCAGGCCGTCGACCCGGGCGACCCAGGTCGCCTGCGGGTCGAGCAGCCACGCCCGGTCGAACGCGCGCTTCGCGGCGCGGCCGAACCCTTGGTGCAGCAGCGCTTCGCCCAGCAGCACCCACGGCTGCGGCACGAGCGGGCTGCGTCCGATTTCGTCCATGGCGGCCCGCTCCGCCTCCCGGAACCGTCTTTCCTGCAGCGGCTCGATGATGGACGAATATCGCCGTTCGGCTGTCGGATTATGCATCGTTGAAATTCTCCCGAATATCGATATTAGACCAGCAGCGGCGAATATTTGACATAGTAGCGGGTCGCTTCCGAGCCGTCGTTGTAGTGTCCGATAATAAGAAGATCCGTCATGCCGGTCAAAACGCCGCCCAGCTGCAGCGACAGCGTCTCGTAGTAAAACCACGGTATGGACACTTCCAGCCCGTTCCCGCTCAGGTTGACGACCTCGTAGTCCGTCTCGCGATCCTTGAACGGATTCGGCACCGTAAGGGGCCCGATCAACGCTTCCAGCAAGCTTTGCTCCGTGCGGATCTTCAGCGTATGGGAGACCGATTGCCCCGTCGTCGGATCGTGGCCGCTGATCGCGATTTCGACCGGCGTACCGGAATTCGTCGCGGACAGCGCGTCGATCCGCAAGTTCGTTCCGTCCATGACCGCGGTCGCTTTATCCGGGTCCGACGACGTAACCGTAAACGTCGTCGAGGCGGTAATCGCCGCGTTGTTGAACCGCTTGTACAGATCGACGATATCGAGCCGGCTGTCGACCGCGATCGCCCGGTCCTCCAGCTGGACGACGTTCCGGTTGTACGGAACCGTATAGACGGTCGACGGTCCGCCCTCCGTCTCGTTCGGAATGGTGATCGTAAACGTCGCCGCCCCGGTTCCTTCGACGCTGAGAGAAAGCTGGCCGGCCGTCGGCGAATAAAAGCCCGCCTCCGGCGGAGACGTCAAGACCGTGGCGCTGTAGTACTGCTCGCCGTCGTCGGAAGGCTCGGGGACGAGGATTTGCGACATGCCCGCGGACGGTGCGGCGACCGTGACGAGGAACCGGTCGACGATCCCCGCCCGGCTCGCTTCGTCCGTGCCGACGATCGTAATTTCCGCCGTCCCGGTGCCGCCGACTGCGGTCAGAATCAAATCTTTTCCTTCGCCGTCCATAGCGGCGGTGACGAGCTCGGGGTCGCTCGAGCCGACGGTAAATCGGGTCGAGCCGGTCAATTCGTCCCAGCCGTTGGCGAATGTGTAACGGGCGTGCAGGTCGTTCAGCCGCAGCTCCGCGCCCGGCACGATTGTTTTGGCGGACGGCTGGTGCTCCGGCATCCAGCTTTGGAGCCTGACGTTCGCCGCACCGGCGCTCGCGCCGTAACGGTCCGTGACCGTTGCCGACAAGTAGTCGTGCGCCGTCGGCGAAGCTCCGGCATCCCGGACCTGCACTTTGCGGTTGTCCGCCGAAGACAGACTCAACCAAGGCATTTCTCCGACAACGGAGTTCGTCGTAATCGAGACGGAATAGCTCAACGCATCGTCGGGGTCTTCATCCGTAAACCATTTCGACAAATCGAACGTATAAGGAAGCGCGTCCGGCGTAAACCCGTATTTCTCGACCAAATGCGATACGGGCGCGTGATTGGCGACCGGCCGGAACGTAAACGTCGAAAACGCCTCCGCCCCTTCCTCGTCGTACGCTCGGATCTTGACGACGATCGTCTCGGTCATCGGCTCCGCCGGAGGCGACTCCGCGTCTTTGCGCAAGTAAACGGTCGAACCGTCGAGCACGACTTCGTAATTCTCCGGAATCGTCGAGCCTTCCGAGACGATTTCGAAGGCCAACCCCGTTTCGTCGGCATCGCTGAAATAGTCGGTCAGGTCGATGTCCAGCAGCCCCGCCCCCTCGGCGGTGTCGGCGAACAGCAGCTCGTGCTCGGGCCCGGCCGCCACGACCGGGTAGTTCGGCACGATCCGGTACGTCGCCTGCGCATGGTTCCCGATGCCGTCGGCGGCATCCACGACGATCGAGGCCGGACCCGCCGGTCCGTTCAAGGTCAAGACGCTCCCGTCGACGACGGCGCTCAGCGATTCGGGTATCGAGGACGACGGGACGTCGAGCCGATACGCGATCGGATCGGCCTCCGGATCGGTGAACCCGAAATCGGCCGCGATGTCCAGCGTTTTGTTCGCAAACGTCTCGCCCGGAATATACGTGACCGTTTTCGGATTCGCTTTCGTCGCGTACGGTGCACGGTTCGCCGAGTAGCGGTATGTCGCGGTCGCCGTGCCGCCCTTCCCGTCGCTCGCGGTGACGGCGAAAGCCGCGTCGGCGTCAATCGAACCCGCGAACCACAGCTCCCCGTCCTCGACGGTCGCGGTCAATCCTCCCTGCGATGCAGGCGATACGCCGAATGTAAGGACGTCGCCGTCCGGATCGGAGAAGTTGCCCCGCAGCTCGATCGGCGCGGGCGTCCCGCCGAACGGAACGGCTTTATCGTACACGGCTTGCGCGACCGACGGACTGCGGTTCGCCGGTTCGGTTCCCGGACGCGTCTTCAATTCGAGCGCAAGCTCGGCATAATCGCCATGCGGGTCCGAAGCGCGGACGAGAAACGCCGTATCCGCGCCCAATACGCCGGCGAAATGCGCGGCGGAGCCGAGTATGGCCGCGCTGACGCCGCCCGCCTCGGCCGGACTGATGGCATAAGCGAGCGGATCGCCGTCCGCGTCGCGGAACAGCGGGCCGAGCTCCAGACGGAACGCCGGCTGCTCGGGCGTGAGCGGCGCGTACACGCTGTAGGTGACGCCGGTTACCGTCGTGACCGGGGCCGAGTTCGGCTTCACCGTCAAGATCGCCGCCGTCGAGGCGCCCCGCGCGTCCTCCGCCACGATGCCGAAGCTCGCCTCGTCCGTCGCCAGGCCGGAGAACACGACGCTCCCGCCGACGATCGAGGCGGTCAGCCCTCCCGCAGCGGCCGGCGCGACGTAATAAGCAAGCGTCTCCCCGTCCGGATCGGCGAAGCCGAATACGGACAGCGGGACGTCGTTCACCGTGCCTCCCCGCTTTACCGCCATCTCGAACACGGCGCTTGTCGCCGTCGGCGTACGGTTATTCGCAGCCGCAAGCGGCTTGATGACATGCAGCGCGTCCGACACCCGGCTCCGCTCCGTGAGCGCCTCCGGGTAATCGCGCATGAACCGGACGACGTCCCCGACGTCCGTCCGGCCGTCGTCGCCGGCGCCGATGACGCGTACCGTGAACGTATCGTTGACCGAGCCGGCCATCTCGTCGTTTTGCGCCGTCACCGTGAACGTCGCCATGCCCGGGCCGTCCAGATGAAGCCGCAGCATGGAGCCGCTCCGGGCCGTCGAGACGACCCCCGCCGACGTCGCCGGGCCGATGACGTGAAACGACGTGTACGGCTCGCCGAACGCTTTTTTCAAATCGATCAATACGGTCTCTCCCGGCGTCCCCGTTATGTCGCCGATCGGATCGGCTCCCGGAGCCGCCGGCGCCGCCAAGGCGGGCGCGATCGGCGCCACGCTGATCGAGGCGGCCAGCAGCGCCGCCGCCCGCGGCTTGCCGGCCGTCCCGGAAAGTTTTCCCCATATTCGTCCCATAGTTCCACCTCTACCGTTCTACTTGCCAGTTTCTAGTATCAGTGTACCATAGACGTAAGCCTCCGGTAATAGGAACGCGACTTCTTTTGTCGGACGCAGGGGCGAGTTTTGTCACGAATTTTGTCATGTAGGCGCAACGATCCCGGACGTTTACAACCGCACTCCGGGTCTCGCGCTACCGTACGCCTATCGGCTACCGGCTATCGCCTTCCGACTGACCGGCTGGGGCATCGGCCAGGGCGTCCCGCACGCGGTCCCGCTGCACCGCATCAAGCTCGATGCGGCCCGCCGCCGCGTTCGCTTCCAGCTGCCGGACCGATGTCGACGAAGGAATGACCGGCCCCATGCCCGGCAGCGTCAGCATGTAGGCCATCGCCAGCTGGGCGAGCTCCATATCCCACTCGCGGGCCAGCGCCGCCAGACGGCGCAGCTTGCCGGCCGTCGCGTCGTCGATCCGCCATTCGCCCTCGTCGTACAGCCGGTCTCCGGGTCCGACCCGCTCCGCATCCAAGTAGCGGCCGGTCAGCAGCCCCCGGGCGAGCGGACTCCAGGCGACGAACGACAAGCCGTTCTCCGCCGCATAGGCAAGCGCCCCCGCTTTGTCCGGCGCTTCGCCGTTCAGCAGGTCGAACTGGTTCTGAACCGCCGCCGCCGCGCACCGGACGGACATCGCAGCCGCCTTCTCCCGATATAGCCGCAGCTGATCCGGCGTAAAGTTGGACACGGCGAAGTAGCGGACTTTGCCGGCACGCACGACATCCTCCACCGCAGCCAAGCTTTCCTCGACGGGCGTTTCCGGATCGAAGGCGTGGAAATACAGCACGTCGATCCGGTCCGTCTGCAGCCGCTCCAGGCTCGCATCGATCGAATCCAAAATGTTGGCGCGCGACAAGCCGCTATGGTTCGGAGTCGTCCCGTCCATGCCGCCGAACAGCTTCGTGGCCAGCACGATGTCTCTCCGGTGGGCCGCGTTCGCCTTCAGCCAGCGGCCGATGACGCGCTCCGAGTTGCCGGAGCCGAAATTGTACCGGTTCGCCGTATCCCAGAACGTGACGCCGAGCTCGAGCGCCCGGTCGAAAATCGCGAACGCTTCCGCCTCCCCGACCCGCGAGCCGTCGCCGGTTTCCGGCAGCCCGATTTTCCACGTCCCGAGCCCGACGTTCGATACGCGCAGCCCGGTCGAGCCGAGCCTCCGGTAGGGTATCCCGTTGAAGCGTTCGGCCCGGAAGGGCACGTTGTACAGCGCCGGATTCGGCGTAAGCGCATCCATCATCGTCCATCTCCTTTTTCTCGATCGCGATAACTTGTATCTTACTTGTATGCATCAACCTCGATCATACCATAAATCGGCGGGACGCACACCGCTTCGGATCGCACAAAAAAAAGAACGGACCGGGTCCGTTCCTTCGCCGGGCGCCGTTCGCCCCGTCCGTTCCATTCCATTCCGTTCCATGCCGTTCATTCAATTCGATTCGATCCGATTGCGGCCCGAATGCTTGGCGCGATAAAGCGCTTCATCGGCCTGCCGGAACAGCTCGTCCGCTTCCGCCGCCGTGCCCGGATACGAGGCGATCCCGATCGACAGCGTAATCGGATGGCCGACCGGGCTGTTCGTTTTCTCCATATACGATCGGATCGCCTCCGCATACGCCGACGCCCGCTCCGGCGAGGTATCGGGCATCAGGACGACGAATTCCTCCCCCCCGTAGCGGCAGCAGACGAAATCGGCGCTCATCTCGGATTTCAGCGACATCGCCATGAACCGGATCACCTCGTCCCCCGCCTCATGCCCGTGCGTATCGTTGATCCGCTTGAAATGATCCAAGTCCAGCACGAGCAGGCAAAACGGCACCCCGTCGTCCACCCACGCCCGGATGCAATGGTCCATGACGCGCCGGTTGAACAGTCCGGTAAGCGGATCCGTATGCGCCTCGAGCGACAAATGGTCGAAATCGGCCCTCGCCCGCTTGATCGCGGTCGACAGCGCCCGGTGCAGCTGGTTCGCCTCGTAATTCCACGTATGGATGCGCGGGATCGGCTCGCGCTTGTCGCTCATGTTGGACAACCGGGACGCGTACCGGGCCAGCTTGACGAGCGGATCCGATACTTTGCCGATCATCTGGTAGATGAGGACGATGAACAGGATGACGACCGGCAGCGTATAGAGCGGCACGCGCAGGATCAGCTTCCTGGAGTCGGAAAGCACGGTTTCCGTCGGCGTCTGGGAGATGATGCCCCAGCCGGCGGCGCCTACGATGGAGTAGCCTGCCAGCATGTCGACGCCGCGCGAATTGACGACGCGCCGCTGGCCCGACTTCCCGATCATCAGATCGATGACGGCCGGATTTTGCGCCACGTTTTCGCCGAGACGGCTTTTGTCGGGATGGTACAGCAAATTGCCGGACGAGCTGACGACGAATAGATAGGAGCCGTTCGACTCGTTCCGTGTCGTCGTCAGCAGCTTGCCGAACAAGTTTTGTTCCTCGAGGTAGATCGCCCCGCCCAAGTAGCCCCGGTAAATGCCCTGTTCGTCGTACAAAGGGTGGCTGATCATCACGATCAGGCGGTTCTGCATGCTCGCATAAGGCTCCGTGACGAGCGGACGCTTCTCGCGGAGCGCCTGCTCCGCCCCGGCCGTTTTCATCTTTTGCCCGATCGTGCCGGGAGCAACCGGGGACGCTTGACGTAGCACCCCGTATTCGTCCACGAGGATGACGGAATTGAAATTGGGGTGTGCGGTACGAAACAGATCGATCTGCTCCGCGACATTGACGCGGTCCGCGTTGCGGCTCAAATAATCGGCCGTCGCCGCCAGACTCGTCTGAAGCGTCTCGAATATGCCGTCCACCGAATCCGCGACTTTTTCCGCGTTCATTTTATTCATTTCGAGCGTGATGCGAATAAGCGAGTCTTTATCGTTCCGGTAGCCGACGAACGTGCTGGCGGCCAGCGTCATGAAGGCGGAAACGACGACGAGCGAAGTGACGAGAAAACGCAGCGGCAATCCTTTGGGTCGCGGCATACCGTATCCTTCTTTACCTATTTTCGGGTATATTTCGACACCATTCGACTAAATCCTCCCGGATTCGAATTCTTTTTTTGGAATGGAACCGAGATTGGCGCACGCAAAAAAAATCGGAGACCGCGCAGCGCGGAGCACGACAAAGAGCCCCTCCCGGGGCTCCTTGTCGCCAACTATGCCGCTGCGTCCGCTTTACCGGACTCCGTCCGTTGCTCGGGCCGTTTCCTTGCGCTTGCGCAGACGATGCATGACGCCTCCGCCGCCGCCCCGTCCGAAATAATCGTGGAGGGCGACGTAATCGCGGTACAGCTCCGCATAGACGGCGGCGCGAGCGGCGTCGGGCTCATACGTCTTGGCGACCGGGGGCGCCATTCGCGCCGCCGCTTCGGCGATCGAGCCGAAGCCGCCTCCCTCCGCGCCGGCCGCCACCGCCCCCATCATCGCCGCGCCGAGAGCGGTCGGCTCCGCGGCGGCCGGAACGGCGATCGGCTTGCCGGTAATGTCGGCGAACAGCTGCATGAGCAGCGGGCTGCGCTGCGGAATGCCGCCGCTCGCGACGATCGATGCGACCGGAATGCCGCTCTCCTCGAACGCGTCGACGATCCGCTTCGTTCCGTAGGCGGTCGCTTCGAGCAGCGCCCGGTATATCTCCTCCGGCTTCGTCTGGAGCGTATAGCCGACGATCAGGCCGCTCAAGCCTTCGTCCGCGAGCACGGACCGGTTGCCGTTCCACCAGTCGAGCGCGAGCAGCCCGTTTTCGCCCGGCGCAAGCCGCGACGCTTCCCGTTCCAGCCAAGCGAAGACGGACAGCCCTTCGCGCTCGGCCGCTTGCTGCGCGTCGGCGGGAACGCCGTGCCGGGCGAACCAGCCGAACAAGTCGCCGACGGCCGGCTGGCCGGCCTCGTAGCCGTAATAGCCCGGGACGATGCCGTCCTCGACGACGCCGCGGTTTCCTTCCACCTGGCGCTCCTCGTCCGCCACGATCAAGTGGCAAAGCGACGTTCCCATCGCGAGCACCATCGTTCCCGGACCGACGACGCCCGCACCCGGCAGCGCCGCATGCGCATCGATGATCGCCGCCGCGACGGGAGTGCCGGCCATCAGTCCGGTCAGCCGCGCCATTTCCTCCGTCAGCTCCCCCGCCTTCGTCCCGGAAGGAATCACTTCGCCGCGGAGCTTCGTCTCCGCCAGCGTCGCGAGACGCGGGTCGATCGCTTCCAGGAAATCGCGCCGCGGCCAGCCGTCCGTTTTATGCCAGGCGCCCTTGTATCCGGCAGCGCAGCTGTTCCGCTTGAACGAGCCGGTCATCGCGTAGACGACCCAATCGGCCGCCTCCGCATACCGGTCGGCCGCCTCGAAGACGGCGGGGTCCTCGCGCATCGTCTGGACGATTTTGGGCAGCATCCATTCGCTCGACATGCTCCCGCCGTACCGGTCCAAAAACGTCTCGCCGCGGGCCGCGGCCAGCTCGTTCAGCCGTGTCGCGTCCTCCTGCGCGGCATGATGCTTCCACAGCTTCACCCAGGCGTGCGGCCGATCCCGCCACGCCGCGTCGAAGCATAGCGGGACGCCCGCCGCGTCGAGCGGCAGCATCGTGCACGCCGTGAAGTCGATGCCGACGCCGACCACCTCGTCGCCGGTCGCCCCGGCCATCGCCAGCGCCTCCGGAATCGAGCGGCGCAGCACCTCGATGTAGTCGTCCGGATGCTGCAGCGCCCATTCCGCCGGCAGCTTCGCCCCGCCGCCCGGCAGCTCGCGCTCGATGACGCCGTGCGGATACCGCGTCGCATGCGTCGCCAGCACGCGGCCGTCGGCCGTATCGACGATCAGCGCGCGGCCGGACTCCGTTCCGTAGTCGATGCCGATCGCGAGCTTTCGTTTCCCCGAAACCATGGTTCAACCTCCCGTCATTTGTAAAGCGGACCGAACGCGGCGCAAGCGCGGAAATCGGCTCCTTCCGGATCGTTCGTCCCGAATGCGTTCCAGGCCGCCGGCCGGAAAATGTGCTCCTCCGGCACGTTGTGCATGCTGACCGGAATGCGCAGCATCGAGGCGAGCGTCAGCAGCCGGCCGCCGATATGCCCGTAGCTGACGGCCGCATGGTTCGATCCCCAGTTGTTCATGACCGAATAAACGTCGCGGAACGCGCCCCGGCCGGTCAGCCTCGGCACGAACCAGGTCGTCGGCCACGTCGGATTCGTGCGCCGATCGAGCGCGTCGTGCACCTCGTCGGGCAGCTCCACCGTATAGCCTTCCGCCAGCTGGAGCACCGGGCCGAGGCCGGCGACCAGGTTGATCCGGGCCATCGTCACCGGCATGCCGGCGCGCGTCGTGAAATCGGTGGAAAAGCCGCCGCCGCGGAAAAAGTCGACCGCCGGGCACCATTTCGTCGCGTCCAGGCACGCCTGCGCCTCGCTCTCCGACAGCGACCAGAACGGCTTCACCGCCGGCTCGCCGTTCGCGCCGGTGGCCGCACCGGTCCAATCGAGCGCGGCCGGACCGGAATTGATCAAGTGGATGATACCGTTTTCAGCCGGCCCAGTCAAGCGATGCCCGGTCGCTTGTTCGACCGCGTCGGGGCTCCAGAACGTGCGCACGTCGGCGAACAGCTGGGCGGCGTCGGTCAGCAGCTGCCCGAACAGCATCGTCACCCCGTTCAGCGTATCGTTTTCGGTGGAAACGGTGAACGGCTCGCGAATGCCGTTCCAGTCGAACGAGGACGTGAGAATCGCCTCCATGAAATCGCCGTTCGGAAAATAGTCCGTCCACGCCCGCTGCCCCTGGAAGCCGGCCGCGATGGCGTTGCGGCCGAGCGACTCTTCGCCGTAGCCGAGCTCGGCCAGCTTCGGGTTGCCGATCATCATGTCGCGGGCGATGAGCGTCATTTTGACGACCGTGTTCCAGTCCTCGTCCTTCTGCTCGCGGGTGCGCTTCAAGTGCGGCGGATTGACGTCCTCGCCTTCCTTGCAGTTGTCGCGTACCCACTTCAGCGCTTTCTCGTACTCTTCGCGGTCGTAAATGCCGAGCTCCATGCGGCGGACGAACTCGCTCATGTCGGCGTATTCGTTGCGCATGCCGAGATAGCGCGCGAAAAACGATTCGTCCGCGACGCAGCCCGCGATGCCCATCGAGACGCTGCCCATCGACAAATACGATTTGCCGCGCATCGTCGCGACGGCGAGCCCCGCCTTGGCGAACTGCAGCAGCTTCGCTCCCACGTCCTCCGGAATCGTCGCGTCGCCGAAATTTTGCACGTCGCGCCCGTAAATCGCGAACGCCGGCAGCCCCTTCTGGTTGTGCGCCGACGTGGCCGCCGCCAAGTAAACGGCACCCGGGCGCTCCGTCCCGTTGAAGCCCCAGATCGCCTTCGGCATATGCGGATCGGCGTCCATCGTCTCCATCGGATAGCACCACGACGGCGTAACGGAAATCGAGACGCCGACGCCTTCCTTGCGGAACTTCTCGGCGCAGCGCGCGGCCTCGGCGACCCCGCCGATCGTCGTGTCGGCGATGACGCATTCGACCGGCAAGCCGTTCGAATGCCGCAACCGCTCGCTGATGAAGCGCGCAACCGATTGAGCCATCTCCATCGTCACGCCGTCCAGCGATTCGCGGATTCCTCCTTGACGGCCGTCGACGATCGGACGGATGCCGATTTTGGGCATCTCCCCTTGAAGCCGGTTGACGGGAAGGCGGGTTTCGTTCATGGTCATGTTCATGCTCCTCCTTGAATGGAAAGGTTGATTTCGGAAATAGGGTTATCGATAACATACGACCGTGTCAGGCCCTCTTTGCCAGCAAAACGGACAATGCGGGAAGCTCCGCCCAGCGAGGCCGCTTTCCGGTAGAGTTATCGATAACATATACGCTATAGCTTCAGTTTATTGGGAAAACGGATGAAACGCAACCCTAAATTTTTCACCGCTCGCTCTACCCGGCCATACACTGAAGTACGATCATCCGAATTCGCTTGCCGGGAGGGAGCAACATGCTGAAAGCCGCTTTCAAGGATTGGATCGGCGACGGAGCGGTCATGATGGACCGTTTGCTGAGGGACGAGCTGCAATCGCTGTACCGGCCACGCCGCTGGGCGCCCCGTTGGCTGAACGGCTGGCTGCACAACCGCGCCGAGAAACGAAAACGGATTCCGGTCATCGTCGAGTTCCACGATCACGAGGACTCGTACCGTGACGGGATGCAACAGCTGAAGACGCATATGAACGGCCATAAACGATGCCGCCTGAAGCACGAATACGCCGGCATTCGCAGCTGCGCGGCGGAGCTGACCGCCGAAGCGATGAAGAGCCTGATCGCGCCGGACTGCCAAAGCCGCATCAAGAAGCTGCACTTCGACCGTCCCGTCCGCGCCCTGCTCGATTCGGCGCGCGCGGCGATCCGGGCCGACGACTTGACCCGGTTCGGCTTGACCGGCAGCGGCATCCGTATCGCCGTACTCGATACCGGCGTCTATCCGCATCCCGATCTGACGCAGCCGACCAACCGGATCGCCGCCTTCCGCGACTTCGTCCGCGGCCGGACGGTCCCTTACGACGACAACGGTCACGGCACGCATTGCGCCGGGGATGCGGCGGGCAGCGGCCGGCTGTCCGACGGCGCTTATCGCGGAACGGCGCCCGGCGCCGATATCGTCGGCGTCAAAGTGCTGGACCGCAACGGCAGCGGCGCGCTGTCGACGATCATCGCGGGCGTCGAATGGTGCGTGGCGAACAAGGCCGCCCTGAACATCCGCGTCATGTCGCTTTCGCTCGGCAGCCCGGCATACGGTCCCGCACAGGACGACCCGCTCGTCCGCGCCGTCGAGAACGCTTGGCGCGCGGGCATCGTCGTCTGCGCGGCCGCCGGCAACGAGGGGCCGGACCGGGGGACGATCTCCAGCCCCGGGACGAGTCCGCTCGTCATTACCGTCGGGGCGATGAACGACCACAATACGGCCGAGCGGACGGGCGACAGCGTCGCCCCGTTTTCGAGCCGCGGCCCGACGCCCGACGGCATCGTCAAGCCGGACCTGCTCGTCCCCGGCGTCAACATCGTCTCGCTCCGCTCGCCGGGCTCGTCGATCGATCGCGCCGAGCCCGGCGCCCGGGTCGGCAGCGCCTACTTCTCGCTGTCGGGCACGTCGATGGCGACGCCGATCTGCGCCGGTATCGCCGCGCTGCTGCTGCAGCGCAATCCGGCGCTGACGCCGGACGAGGTGAAACGGGAGCTGCTCGAAGGCGCCGAAAACTGGGGGCTGTCGCCCTACGTGCAGGGCGAAGGCTACTTGGATGCCCGGAAGGCGCTCGATATGTAGCCGCCGGAACCCCCCGTGCGCGCCAAAACCGTCAGGGAGCATCGTCCCTGACGGTTTCTCTTTTGTATGGAAAGATCCGCTTCGGTTAAGGATAAAAAAATAGTTCGCCGCGCCCCGCTTACGCCAACCCCCACCGTCGGCGCGCTTCCTCCATGCTGACGCGCTCGCCGCCGTCCGCGCCGGTATGCCCCTTCGGCTTCGCGCCGATCCACCGGTCGTCGACGGGCTCCGAGGCGAGCTGGTAGCGGGTATCGCAGCTGAGCCGGTACCGGTTCGTCTTGTTGTCCGTCGAAGCGTGCATCAAGTACATGCCGAAGAAAATCGCGTCGCCCGCGCGGAAGTCCGCCGTCGCCCAGCGGCCGCCGAACTTCTCGGCGATTTCGAGCGGGTCGCGCGAAAACCAGCCGTCCGTCCGGTCGCGGTCGACGTCCATCCGCCCGTACGTCTCCTTGACCCTCTCGAGCTTGTGCGAGCCGAGCAGTACGGCGAGCGTGCCCATTTCGACCGGCGTATCCCCGATGGGCGTCCATAGCGTGAAGACGTTTTTCGTCCCCCTGCCCATGTAGACGATATCGTAATGGGCCCCCGTAAAGCCGCCGGTGGCGACCGCCCGGAGCCATTTGTAGTCGTACGTCATCGCCGGGCCCCCGAGGAAGGCCGAAAAGAAATCGAGCACCTCCGGCGCGTTGACGACGTCGAGATAAGCGGGCGAATCGTCGTTCGTCCCGCCGAACATGACGCCTTTCCCGCCCTCCCGGATGCGGGCCTCGTCCAACGGCGCGGCCGGATCGAGCTTGCCGAGCGCATGCAGCTTATTCACGATTTCCGCTCGTGCCCGGAGCACCTTTTCCCGGTCGTGAAACCCTCGGATCAGCACGTAGCCGTCCTCCCGCATTCGTTCGCGCAGCGCCTCCGCGTCGTGCATGACGTCGTTCGAGCTGCGCAGCTCGGTCAAATACGGACCGCCCATTTCCAATTCGGTGCCGCCGATCGTCACCTTCATGCAAGCCACCCCCGTCCCAGGTATGCCGGAGCGCGAATTCCCTCCGGTTCGACCTCATTATAACCGGGACGAGGCATGCCCGTATTTGCTCCAATCGCCGAAAAAGTTAACGAAAACGGTCAAACTTCGCCGCCGCGCCCTTCGGTGCCGTCCGCCTCTCCCTTGACGTCGGATCCGCCCAAACCGTCCGTGCCGAAGCCGCCCATCCCGCCTCCCTGCCGCTTCCGCCATTCGCTCGGCGTCAAGCCGACCGTTCGCTGAAACCAGGCGCTGAACGCGTGTATGCTTTGAAAGCCCGTCTGCTCGGCGACGTACCGGACCGGCTTCGCCGACGCCCGCAGCAGCCACTGCGCCTCCGCCAACCGGCACCGCTGTGCGAATTGCTTCGGCGATACGCCGTACGTCTCGTGGAACAGCCGGCGAAACGTCGATTCCGACAAGCCGGCCATCCCGGCCAGCTGCCGGATCGAGATCTCCGCCCCGGGACGCTCCCGGATGTAGTCGGCGGCGCTGGCGATCGAGACGGCTTGGCTCGGCCGTCGGCGCTTTGGAGCAGCGTCAGGAGCAGAAGCCGAATCCAGGTCCCCGCCAGCTGGTCCCGCTCCCGGCCCGAATGCGAAACCGCTCTCAACCATTGCCGGAACAAGGCGGCGTACGCTTCCAGGTCGAGCGGCGACAGCAGAAGAAGTCGCGGCGAGCCGCCGCCCGCCAGCCGCCGGAACTCCTCCTCCGCTTCCGTCCCCGCCAGCTCGGCCTGCAGCACGGCGAACCGGATCGAGCCGTCCGTCCCGAAGCCGTGGGGGACGTTCGGCGGGATGACGAGGACGTGGCCGGGCTCGAGCGGCATAGGCGTCCGTCCGCCGCTTTGCACGTACCCGCTTCCTTCCAGCACGACCGAGCATTCGTGGCTGGAATGGGCGTGCTCCGCCATCCGCCAGCCTTCGCGATGCCCGATGATCGCCGTGCTGATCCCCGACGTCCGGATTCGTTTCCATACGCGTTCGTACCCGGAATCGGCGCCGGCGCCGTCCGTTTCCGTCATCGGTCCGGCCCCCCGGCGCATCCTTCGCGGACGAGTCGCTGCAGCGTCTCCGCGTCCGGAAACAAGGCCGAGCCGAGATGAAGGGCGGGGATGCCGGCGGCCCTCGCCCGCTCCAACGCTCCGGACTTCGAATTGTTGCCGACGACGACCGCTGCGGTCGCCTCCGGCCCGGCCGTCCTCGCAAACGTCGATCACGGCCTGCGCGTTCGAGCCGCCGTGAGTGGCGAAATTGGCGATGCGGGTTTGTCCCATCTTACCGGTTCCTCCTCCAAATCGTGTCCCTCGCCGAGCCGACGGCCCGCTCCTTCAGGGCGGCGGCTTCACGAAGCAGCCCGGCCGCGCGTTTGTCGTACGAACGTCTCTCGTCCTCGTCCGCCAGCGCCGCCAAATTGATCTCCACGGTCAAATAGGCGGATTGGGCGGACGACTCGAACAGCAGGGCGCCGATGCCGAGATCCGAGACGACGTTCGGGTTGACCGACGGGGCGATCGCCGCCGTCAGCTCCAGTGCGTCGCGGCAAACGCGCATCAGGCCGAGCGGCACCTCGATCGCCTGCCGGACGGCGTCGCGCAGCGCCTGCTTGCGGATCCGCTTCTCGTCGTCCGTGCCCTTCGGCAGCTTCAGCGCCGCCATATACCGGTCGAACGAGGCGATGTCCGCTTCCAGCATGTCCTCGCAGTCGCGCGTCCATCCCTGCAGCCGCCGGACGGCCTCCTCCATGGCCTCCTCCGCGTCGGCGAACTTTCCTCCGGTCGTGAAGTTGGCCGCCATCGAGGCCATCGCCGCCCCGAGCGCGCCGACGAGCGCCGCGACGCTTCCGCCGCCCGGCGTAGGCACGGCCGCTCCGGCTTCCCGCAAAAACGTCCGAATCGTTCGGTCGAACATAGGCGTCTCCGGCTGCATCGGCCCGGGCGCGCCCAATCGTCCGTCCGTCGACGATCCGCGCTTCTTCTCCGCCTCCCGCCTGTCCGCTTGGAGACGGATCGCCTTCATCGCATTCTCGAACAAAATCGCCGTCGTCAGCGTGCCGACCCCGCCCGGCACCGGCGATACCGCCGCCGCCGTCTCGATGGCGTCCGGCGCGACGTCTCCCGTTATGCCGCCGTCCGGCGTCTCGTTAATGCCCGCATCGATGACGACCGCTCCGGAACGGATCATGTCCCGGGAAATAAGTCCGGCCCGTCCGACCGCCGCCACGATAATATCCGCATGGTCCAAATGGCTCTTCAGGTCGGCGGTCCGGGAGTGGCATACCGTTACCGTCGCCTGCTCGCGCTGCAGCATGTGGAACAGCGGCAGGCCGACCGTCTGCCCCCGGCCGACGAGCGTCACGTTTTTCCCCGCCAGCGCGTAGCCGTAATGGGTAAGCAGCCGGATGACCGATTGCGGCGTCGCCGGGTACAGCCCGGCTTCGCCGGTCATCGCCGCCAGCCGGTTCGCCGGCGTCACGCCGTCGACATCCTTGAGCGGATCGATCGCCGCCGCGACCGCCGCCGCGGAGACGTGAGCCGGCAGCGGCAGCTCGAGCATGACGCCGTGCACCGACTCGTCCCGGCTCCAGTCGGCTACGATCCGGACCAGCTCGGCTTCCGCCGCCGTCGCCGGCATCGTCTTCAGCTCGAACGCGATGCCGAGCTTGCCCGCCAGCTTCCGCTTCGTCTCCGCGTAATAGGCCGAGGCCGGATCGCCCTCCACGACGAGCGCCGCCACCTTCGGCACGATTCCCGCCTCCCTCAGCCGAGCCGCTTCCGCCGCGACGGCTTCGCGCACGCGCTCGGCCGCTTCTTTCGCACTCAATCGAATTCCCATTCCGATCCCCTCCGAATTGGCACGCTGCGGCCGCTTCCGCTTCGAACGCCGAATAAACGAAAAAAGCATCCGAAGCGGCCGCCGTCAGCGGTTCTCCGGACACTTTACCCAGGCGAGCGGTCATGTCCCTTCCGTGCGCTCCCTCGTGGTAACCCACCGATTCGCCAGTTACGCGCGGACGTGATTCTCCCTGTATTTTACCAAATCGCGGCCGGGATGAAAAGCGCGGCGGCCGGGTTGCCCTTCCCGCGCGAAGCAAGTATAATTCCTCCTGTTCCCGCAATTATCCATACGACGAGGAGATTTTCGACATGCTGCAAAAAACGCACAGCGCCGCCGGGCTGATCGCCGCCGAAGCGGTGCTCGTCCGGCAAAACGTCCCTCTGCTGTCCTGGGAGGCGGCCGGAGCCGTCCTGCTCGGATGTTTGGTCGCCACGCTGGCCGACGTCGACAAGCCGGGCTCGACGATGGCCAAGGCGCTGTTCCCGCTGTCGGCGCTGCTCCGGCTGCTGAACGTCCGCCACCGCACCGCGACCCATTCGCTGGCGATCGTGGCGGTGCTGTGGCTGTTGACCCGGCCGCTGCCCGAGCCGTACGGCACCGTCTTGATCGCCGCCTACGCGACGCATCCGCTGATCGACCTGCTGAACGACCGGGGCGTGCAGCTGCTCTGGCCGCTGCCGCCGAAAATCCGCCTTCTTCCTTCGTTCCTCGCCATCGACACCGGCTCGGCCGGGGAAACCGCGTTTCGTTGGCTGCTGCTGGCGGCAAGCCTCTACATCCCGCTGTCGACCGTCCTCGGCCCGCTTTTATCCCATATCGGCATCCGTTGAAACCATAACGGGCGGAAACCAAAACGGCGGCCCGCGGAGCGTTTCGCTCCGCAAGCCGCCAGCCGTCGCCGCCTTACTCCGCCGCCGCCGTCTCGGCCGCCGCGTCCGAAAATCCGAGCACCGCTCCTTGCCGCGTCAGCGCCTCCTGCACGAGCCGCACGTCGAGCTCGCGCGGCAGGACGCCTCCGGTCGCGCACAGCGCCGCCGCCGTACCGGCCGCCTGCCCGATCGCCATCGCGATCGGCTGCACCCGGATCGCCGAATGCGCTTCGTGCGTCGCCGATATCGGCCGGCCGCCGACGAGCAGGTTGTCGATCTTCTTCGGCACGAGCGACCGGAACGGAATGTCGTACCATTCGCCCTCCGGCAAATATTGCAGAATCGTCCCTTCGCCGTCCGGATTATGAATGTCGACCGGGTAAGCGCCGCGTGCGATGACGTCCTCGAACCGGCAGGACGCGAGCAGCTCCTCCGCGGTCAGCATATATTCGCCGACGACGCGGCGCGATTCGCGCACGCCGATCTGCGGGGCCGTCGTCTGCAAGTACGCCTCCTCGAAGCCGGGCACCTCCGCCTTCAGGAACGCGACGAGCTGCTGCACTTGCCGGCGCCCCTCGATCTCCGCCTCGGTGAGCTCCCACGGATTCGTCGCGTCCTTGCGGACGACGCGCGTCGTATTGAAGTGGACGACGCCGGGCTGGTTCGCGTAAAACCAGAGGACGTTCTCGCGCGGGCAGTCGATGTCGCCGCGGCGCTTCGCCTCGATATATTTCTCCGTTATGTCCTGCCGGGTCGGCAGCCGGTCCATATCGACGTTCGCCATCCGGAAATTGAGCGTCATCGGCTGGCTCAGACTGTCGACCGCCCTTCCCTTCTCGACGATCGCGCCGGCCAAGCCCGCCAAGTCGGCGTCCCCCGTCGTGTCGACGTAGACGGACGCCCGGAAATCGACGAGTCCCGCCTTGTTCGCGAACCGCACCCTCTCGATGCGCGAGCCCGCTTCGTCCATGACCGCTTCCCCGAGGAACGAATGATACAGCAGCTTGACGCCCGCTTCCAGACAAAGCTGCTCCGCGGCCACTTTAAGCGCCTCCGGGTCGAACGCGGTTTTCTGCTTCGGGTGGCCGTACATCCCCATCGCCGTCATCCGCTCGATCAGCTCCTGCAGCACCCCGAAGATGAGCTGCACGTTGCTTCCGCCGGCGGCCCAGTACGACATCCACGGATTGACCATCATCGCGGTGCCCGCTCCGCCCAAAAATCCGTACCGCTCCACGAGCAGCGTCTCCGCTCCGAGCCGCGCCGAGGCGACGGCCGCCGCGATGCCGGCGGGACCGCCCCCGGCCACGATTACGTCGTACGTTTGCTTGCTCATACCGATCCCTCCTTTATTTGACGAAGCCTTGCTCCTTGATCTGCTTCTCGCCCTCGTCGACGTACATCTTGTACTTGAACGTCGTCTCCAACGTCTTCAGGAAATCGGCGTATTCGGCGATCGGGCGCTTGCCCGTGACGAACTTGATCATTTCCTCCTCCGCGAACCGGTCCGCATCCGCTTTGTTGAAGCCCGTCGGCGGAATGACCGAGCTGTCGAACGACGGGATGCGCGGCGCCTTGATCGCGAATTCGGTGGCGGCGGCTTGATTCGGGAATTTGATCGCGAGGTATTCCTTGTTCGGCCGTCCGGTAATTTGGTACAGGTTGAAGTAATTGCCTTCCTTCGCCATCAGGTCGGTCGGCACGACTTTGCCGTCCTTCATGTTGTAATGCTTCCCTTCGATTCCGTACATGACGAGCGTGTTGCCTTCTTTGCCGGAGACGTAGTTGATCAGGTCGAACACCTTTTGCAGCTTCGCCTTGTCTTTCTCCAGCGCCTTCGGGATGACCCAGTAGCGCGACGGCCGGTCGTAATCGTAGGAGCCGTCGAACTGTCCGCCGGGCCCTTTCAGCGCCGTCATCTGCACCCAGTCGGCCTTCGGGTTGATCGCCTTGTACTGGGCGACGAATTCGTCCTTCGCGATGTCCGTCCAGCCCTTGAAGATGAGTCCGGCTTTCCCCTGGAACGCCTTCTGCACCTCGACGTTCCCTTTGTTCGTCATAATTTCCGGATCGACGACGCCGGCGTCGAACAGAGATTTGATATATTTTAGCGCCTCCGGCATGCCGGGATCGTAATACGCGTTCGTGACCTTTCCGTTTTTCTCGTAGAACGTGCCCGGCAGGCCGACGCCGTGCGCGCCGAATACCGTGGCGAAGCCGTCCAGCTTCGCTCCCGTGATGCCGTACGTGTCCTTCTTGCCGTTGCCGTCCGGATCCTGCTCGGTGAACGCCTTCGCCACCGCCAAAAACTCGTCCAGATTGGTCGGCGCCTTCAATCCCAGCTTGTCGAGCCAGTCTTTGCGCACCCACATCGTGGAGAACGGCACGTCGCCGACGCGCGGCACGGCGTACAGCTTGTTGTTCACGTTCACCTTCTTCATGATGTTCGGCGTAAGGCCGACGACGAAATCTTTCGCCGGCTTCAGCTCCTTGTCCATGTAGGGCGTCAGGTCGAGCAGCAGCCCCTTGTCCGCGAATTCCTTGACGTCGGCGAAATCGACCGAGAACAGATCCGGATAGTTGCCGCCCGACAGACGGACGCGGATTTGGTTTTTGTAATCTTCGCCGGAGGCGATCGCCGTCAGCTGCAGGTCGACGTTCAGCTTCTGGTCGATCGCCTTCTTGATGTCGTCGGCCTCCGGAGCCGGCAGCCCCGAAGCGGCCATCGCCATCTGGATTTTCACCTTGCCCGCCGGTGCCGGGCTTTCGCCGCCCTTCGCCCCAGCGTCGGCGCTTTTGTCGCCTCCTGCGCTCCCCGTTGTTTTGGAGCCGTCCGAGCCGCAGCCCCCGAGCACCCCTCCCGCCAGCAGAACGGCCGTCAAGCCGAGCGGCACCCATCTGTTCCTTCCGTTCATACGCAACCCCACCCTTCTTCTCGAATCGTTACGGTTATTGAAGCCGGCGGATAAGCCGGACGTTCAACCTTTGATGGAACCGAGCAGCATGCCCTTGGTGAAATGCTTTTGCAAAAACGGATAGACGGCCAAAATCGGCACGCTTGCGAACACGATCGCCGCCATCTGCATCGTGACGGTCGGCACTTGATCCTCCGCGTTTTCGAGCGGCTGCTGCGTCAAAATCAAAATTTCGCGGACGACGACCTGCAGCGGGAACAGCGACCGGTCCGTCACGTACATGATCGCGCTGAAAAACGAATTCCAGTGCCCCACCGCGTAGAACAGGCCGACCGTAATCATGACGGGTAGAGAAAGCGGCGCCGTCAGCCGGAACAAGATGCGGAATTCCCGGGCGCCGTCGATCCGCGCCGATTCGAACAGCTCCTCGGGCAGCTGCTCGAAAAAGCTTTTCATGATCAGCACGTTAAAGCTCGATATCGCCGTCGGCAGGATGAGCGCCCATAAGCTGTCGATCAGGCCCGTCGCCTTGACGATCAAGTACGTCGGGATAATGCCGCCGCTGAACAGCAGCGTGAACACGACCATGAACAGAAACGCGCTGCGCCCCGGAAGCTGCTTCCGGCTGAGCGGATAGGCGGTCAGCGTCGTCAGGACGAGATTGATCGCCGTGCCGACGACCGTCAGGAACACCGTAACGCCGAGCGACCGCGGAATGCCGGACGTGCTGATCAGCTTTTTGTAGGCGTTGAACGTCAGCTCCTTCGGCAGCAGCACGTACCCGCCGTGCTTGAGCACTTCCGCGAACGGCGTCAGCGAGACGGAGAAGACGTACAGCAGCGGGACGACCGCGACGAGACCGACGAGCGCCAGCACGGCGTACGTGAACGCACCGAATAGTTTGTCGCCGGCGTTGCTTACCATATGCTCTCCCCCCATCGTTTGGCGAGCTGGTTCGAGAAGTAGACGAGCACGAGGCCGATCGCCGATTTGAACAGGCCGACGGCGGAGGCGAGGCTGTAGTTCCACTGCTCGAGCCCCGTCCGGAATACCCACGTGTCGAGAATGTCCGCCACCGGATAGACGTGGACGTTGTACAGGACGTATATTTGCTCGAAGCCCGCGTCGAGCATATGGCCGAGCCGGAGAATGAGCAGCAGGACGATGACGTGGCGGATGCCGGGCAGCGTAATGTGCCATACCATGCGGAGCCGGCTCGCCCCGTCCACCCGGCCGGCCTCGTACAGCGTCGGGTCGATCCCGGCGATGGCGGCCAAGTAGATGATCGCGCCCCAGCCGAGGTTTTGCCATATTTCCGAGCCGACGAGCACGCTGCGGAACCATTCGGTCGACGTCAGGAACGGAACCGCGTCGTACCCCGCATCCACGAGCCACCGGTTGACGATGCCGGAATCCTGGGAGAAGAACATGAGCAGGATGCCGTAGATGATAATCCAGGACAAGAAATGCGGCATGTAGCTTAACGTCTGGATGAGCGTCTTGAACCAGCGGACGCGGCATTCGTTCAGCAGAATCGCCAGCGCGATCGGCGGCGCCATCCCGAAGACGAGCTTGTAGACGCTGATCAGAAACGTATTCGTCAGCAGTTGGGAAAAATACGGCGATTCGTAAAACTGCATGAAATGTTTATACCACGGGTCGGCCCATGGACTGTGCAAAATGCCCTCCAGCATATCGTAGTCTTTGAAGGCGATGATGACCCCGTACATCGGAACGTATTTGTAGACCAAGTAATACAGCACGCCGGGCACGAGCATCAAGTAAAATTCTTTGTTCGCCCACAGCGGCTTCAGCCGCCTCCGCAGCCCCGGTCGGGCGGCGGGCGGGAACGCGCGGTTCGCTTCCAACGGCTCGGACGGCATGGTCCCACATCCTTTCCTCGATCGTTCTCGGGGCGGGGACGGCGTGCCGTCTTCGCCCTCGGACTTCCTTGTCTATACGATAGCACGGGGGCACGGCGGGAATAAGGAACAGATTTGATGAAGTGATGGAACAAAATTCGTTTTTGCCGCGGCAATTGGAAGCGCTTACTATTTGGAATGCGAACAACCGTCCCGTTTACGCGGCATTCGCGCGCCGGACCCCTGTTACGCCACCACCCCGACAGCATGCTGTCGGGGTGGAAAAAACGTTCGCTCCCGTTATCCGTTCGGCCGGTTCCGGTATTCGTTCGGCGTCGTTCCGGTCCAACGCTTGAAAATTTTGATGAAGTAGTTCGTGTTCGGAAAGCCGACCCGCTCCCCGATTTCCGCCACCGGCAGCTCGGTCTGCTCGAGCAGCCCTTTGGAATGGCCGATGCGCACTTTTTGGACGTAATGAATGAGCGTGTCTCCCGTCTTTTTCTTGAACAGGCCGCTGAAGTACGTCTCGTCCATCGCCACCATGGCGGCGACGCCCTTGAGCGTCACGTCCCGGTCGAAATGACGGTGAATATGGTCGAGCGCCTTGTCGATTTCGGGATGGCCGGTAGGCGGCAGCCCGCCGGCGGCCCACCGCTCGGCGTACCGTTCGGCGTTCGCGAGCAGCCGGAGGCCGAGCTCCCGATGGCTGACGCAGGCGACCCATTGCTCCTCCGCCGGATGATCCGCCCCCGCGATGCGGGACAGCATCCGGTCGATGCGCAGCGCCGTCTCCTTCACCGCCGCCATCGGCAGCCGGCGATCCGCGATCGCGTCCCACGCCTGCCGCAGCCGCTCGCGGAATTCGTCCAGCTTGCGCTGCTCGAAGCAGCGGAACCATTCGCGCTCGGCCTTCCACCCGATCGCCGCGGTATCGGCGGCCGGGGCCGCCGTGGAGGCGGATGCGGAGGGAACCGGGACGGGCCCCGTTCCCCCTTCGTACCAAGCCCGATCGAGCGCGCGCACCACGCGGGCCCATACGGCGGCCCATTCCCGGCCGGCCGAAATCGGCGAGCACGCGGCCGCCCAAGGGATATGCTCCCGCTCCTCCTCCATCGGACGGACGGAAATCGGATTCCAGACGAAAAACGTCGTCATGCCGTAGTGGACGAATTCGTGGACGACCGTCCGGCAGCCCGTCGTCACGAGGCCGAGCGCCAGGAAATCGTCCAGCGCGAACCGCGCCGGCCCGTGCAGGAACGAGCCGATCCAGACGGTCGGGAACGGCTCCGCCGCCTCGAAGCTCCGCGCTCCGGGAGATGCGGGCGATCCGGCGTTGCCCGCGAGCATCGCCTGCCAAGCCTCGCGGTACATGGGCTGGAACGCGTGCGCGGACGACTGCGACCTCATGCGCAAGCTGCGCCGGAGCTCCCGGTCCACCTTGGCCAGCGTCTCGCGCAGCGACTCCACGTTCATCGACAGCTTCAGCAAGTACGCCGAAGCGCCGAATTCCAGCGCCTGCCGGGCGTATTCGAATTCGTTCATGCACGTAAGCATGACGAAGCTGGACTCGATCCCTTCCTCCCGCGCCCGCTTGAGCAGCTCGACGCCGTCCATGACCGGCATGACGATGTCCGAGATGACGACGTCCGGCGGGAGGTCCTTCATCATGGCGAGCGCCTCCTCCCCGTCCTCCGCCTCGCCCGCGATCGTAAACCCCATTTCCTCCCATCGGATAATGTGACGTAACGAACGGCGGACGAACGCTTCGTCCTCAACGAGCAGCACGTTCCACATCGTCGGTCCCCCTTTCGTTGTACGGCGCGGCGACGAGCAGCGGGAAGACGAGACGCACCCGCGAGCCTCCGGCCGGCGACACGATTTCCATCGACGCCTCCTGCTTGAACAGAAGCTCGAGCCGTTCCTTCAAATTGGTAAGGCCGATGCTTTTCCGTTTCCGCTCCGGCTTCGGAGTCGAGGACGGGTTCCAGCCGACCCCGTTGTCCTCCACCTCGAGAACGCACCGCTCCCCTTCGGTGTAGGCGCGAATCCAAATGACGCCTTCGCGGCTTTTATTCGACAGTCCGTGCAAAATCGCGTTTTCCACGAGAGGCTGCAAGCTCAGCTTCGGCACGAGCGCGTAATCGAGCCGCTCGTCGCATTCCCAGCGAATCTCGAAGCTCCGCTCGTAGCGCAGCGCCTGAATCGACACGTACGCCTCGGTCAGCTCCCGCTCCTCGAGAAGATGGATGAGATCGGACTCCTCGTTCAGACTCGTCTCCAGCAGCTTGCCGAGCGAGACGCAGATGCCGGCCGTCTGCTCGTCGCCCTTGCCCATCGCGTTCCACTTCACCAAATTCAGCGTATTGAGCAAAAAGTGCGGATTCATTTGCGACAGCAGCATTTGGAACCGGACCGCCTCCTTCTGCCGCTCCTCCGCCTTCAGCCGTCTCATGAGCGCCTGCAGGTCGTTGACCATCTTGTTGAACGCCTGCGCGAGCGCGAGCACTTCGCCTTTGTACGTCCCGGTCGGCAGATGGGTAAGCAGCTGATGCTTCGTCAGCTCCGCCATTTTTTTCTGCAGCAGCCGCAGCGGCCGGGTCAGCCGCGAAAGCAGGCCGAACGTGATCGCGACGAAGACGAGCGTGAACAGCAGGAACGTCGTCACCATCCGCTGCTTCACCTGCCCGATGTCGCCGAAGATGACGTGGAGCGGGAATCGGCTGACGAGCGTCCAATTCATGGCCGGGACCGGCATCCGGTTGTACAGGTACGAGCCCTCGACCCGGTACGGCTCGCCCGCCTCGAAATCGTCTTCGCTCAGGAAGGCGTACATTCGCGACGCGTCCGCCCGCTCCCCCGTCCCGCCGAGCAGCCGGCCTTGCCCGTCCAGCAGGAAAAAGTCTTGCGTGATCGGGAAGCTTTTCGCCATGGACGACAGCCACGCCTGAAAATCGATGCCGATGCGAATAAGGCCCGCTTCGTTGCCGGCGCTGTCCTTGAACAGCGAATACAGCGTCAACAGGCTCGTGCTTCTGCTGTCCTCCGGCCGCAAATACGTGGCGTCGTCCGGAAGCCAGACGTAGGTCGACTTGCCGTTCCGCAGGCTCGCGATTTCGGGCCTCGCCAGCAGCGCTTCGTAGTCCGCCGGCTTGGCGGGCGCATACGACGCATATTCCCGGCTCTGCCGGTCGATCAGCGAGTAATAGACGAACGGCGACGGAAGCGTCTTGCTTTTGATTTCGTTCCAGAGCGCTTCCATTTCCTTGCGGCGCTCTTCCGTCCCGGAAGCCGAACGGCCGTTCAGCAGATCGGCGATGGCCGGGTCCAGCTCGAGCCGGACGGCGATCCGGAAGACGGTGCCGCGCAAATCTTCGAACGACAGCTTCAGCTGCTCGAGCTGCTGCGTGTTTTGCCGGGATATTTGCTCCACGAACGAGCGCTCGATTTGACTGACGCTGCGGAAGTGCAATACCGCGTACGGCAGCAATATGAGCAGCAAAAAGGCGAGAAACAGCCGGTTTTTTAAGGATGAAAACGCGGCGAAGCCGAACCGGACTTTCATGACCGAACGCCTCCCAACCAATGTCGTGAAAACGCTGCCATTTTAGTATAAGGCCGGCTATTTGCAAAAAGAAAGCTTTTTTATCGTCGTCCCCGAGCGCCGGGACTTCGAATCGCCGAAGAAACGCCAAAGAGACAGCGGAACCCGCGGAGGTTCCCCTGTCTTTTCGGCCGCCCTTCGCCTTCCGAATTATTGCGGCGTTCCCATCCCCATGCCCATCCCCGTTCCGGACTGAGCGGGCTGATACGTGTGCAGAAACGTTTTGGCCGTATGATCCTGCATCGTCGGCACTTGGTAGGCGCCCATCCGGTTCATGAACAGAAACACCTCGTACGCTTGGTTGGCGCAGGCGATCGCGCCGTTGACGAGCATTTCCCGGACGTTCGGGTCGGCGCACTCGAGCGAGCCGGCCATATGGTTTTTGGCCGAGTTTTTATGACAGGACAGCATCGAGCTCGCAATCTGCACGTCGTCGAATCGTCCTTGGACCGGCGCGAGCGGAGCCGGCTCGTGCAGGCCGTACTGCACCTGCTGCGGCCGGACCTGCGGCATGCCGTAAGGCTGCTGGCGGTTCGCCGCCGCGCCGTAATCGTGCGTATATCCGACCAGCTGGTCGTACGACTGCATCGCCGTCTGCAGATGACGGTCGATCATTTGCCGCAGCTCCGGATGTTGCGCCTGCTGGGCATATAACGAAAAATGGTTGATCAGGTTCAGCTTCTCGTTCAAAATCTCGTGCACTTCCATCGTTTCGTGAGCGCCGAATGGCATCGATCGTTCATCTCCCTTGAAGGTTGGTTAGTCGGACCGAACGCGAAGTCCCGTCTTACTGTTCCCGCCCTTCAGGAAATTATGTGCAATTTCCGCTTCGTCGCCCGCCTTACCCCGGCACCGATTCGTACTGGGCGCGGTGCAGGCCGGCGAATACGCCGCCCCTTTCGACGAGCTCCTCGTAGCGTCCCTGCTCGGCGATGCCGTCCTCCGTCACGACGACGACCCGGTCGGCGTGGCGGATCGTCGCCAACCGGTGCGCGATGACGAGCGTCGTCCGGTTTTCGGCCAGCTCCTCGAGCGCCTGCTGGATGACCGCTTCGGTTTCGGTATCGAGCGCCGACGTCGCTTCGTCGAGAATGAGGATCGGCGGGTTTTTCAAAAACATCCGGGCGATCGCGAGCCGCTGCTTCTGGCCGCCGGACAGCTTGACGCCGCGTTCGCCGATCTGCGTCTCGAGGCCGAGCGGCAGCGACTCGATCAACGATTCGAGGTGCGCCCGGCGGGCTGCGTCGCGGATCTCCTCGTCGGTTGCGTCCAGCCTCCCGTACGCGATATTTTCGCGAATCGTCCCCGTGAACAGGAACACGTCCTGCTGTACGATGCCGATGTTGCGCCGCAGCGACTGCTGCGTCATCCGGCGAATATCGATCCCGTCGATCTCGATCGACCCCGCGTCCACGTCGTAGAACCTCGGAATGAGGCTGCACAGCGTCGTCTTCCCCGCTCCGGACGGGCCGACGAAGGCGACCGTCTCGCCCGCGCGCACCTTCAGGTCGATCCCCTTCAGCACCTGCGCGTGCCCCTCGTAGCCGAACGTGACGTCGCGGAACACGATGTCGCCGCGCAGCTGTCCGGCTTCGATCGCGTCCGGCGCGTCGGCGACGTCGATCGCCGTATCGAGCAGCTCGGTAAACCGTTTGAATCCGGCCATCCCTTTCGGATACATTTCGAGCAGCGCGTTGATTTTCTCGATCGGCTTGAAGAACAGGTTCACGTACAGCAAAAAGCCGATCAGCTCGCCGTACGTCAGCTTGCCGTTGAAGCTGAACCAGGCGCCGAACATCAGGACGAGCAGCGCGAACATCCGCGTCAGGAAGTAGATGCCCGACGAGCTGAACGAGATGATCCAGTACGACCGCAGCTTCGCCTTGCGGAAGCTGGCGTTGTCGCGCTTGAACTTCTCCGTCTCGAACGCTTCGTTCGTGAACGACTTCACGACGCGGATGCCGGACATGCTGTCCTCGACGCGCGCGTTCACTTCCCCGATCTCCGCATACATCCGGTTCGCCGCTTCATGAAGCAGCTTGTTGCAGGCGCCGACGAGCCAGATGAGCACCGGTACGGCGACGAACGTAATGAGCGCGAGCGGCGCATTGATCGAGAGCATGATCGCGAACGAGGCGACGAACGTCATGCAGGCGATGAACAAATCTTCGGGACCGTGATGCGCCATTTCGCCGATGTCGAACAGATCGTTCGTCATTCTCGACATCAAGTAGCCGGTTTTCGTATTGTCGAAAAAACGGAACGACAGCTTCTGCACGTGCTGGAACAGCTGCTGCCTCATGTCCGTCTCGATGTTGATGCCGAGCTTATGCCCCCAGTAGTTGACGACGAACTGCAGGCCGGTGCTGACGACGTACAGGGCCAGCAGGCCGGAGCCGGCCAGCGCGATCGTGCTCCAGTCCCCATCCGGCAGCAGCTTGTCGACGAACCATTGCACCGCGAGCGGAAAACCGAGCTCGAGCACGGCGACGACGCACGCGCTGCCGAAGTCGAGCAGGAACAGCTTGCGGTGCGGTTTGTAATACGTAAAAAAACGCCGGATTATGGACATGCCCTATTGCTCCCATCGGTCGAATATAGTGCCCAATTATAAAGGGTTTCGTCCGCACCGGCAAGGGAAAAAATGGGTAAAACCGCCTCAGTCGGCGGCAAGCGTCTCCGATCCGGCTTCCGGCAACGGCTGCTTGTACAAGCGCTGAAATATCCACTTCATCTCCTCGATCCGGTCGACGAGCCCCGGCTCGGTCTCCGCCGTCAGCAGGCTCGAGCAAGCGTCCAGCGCGTGCAAATAAGCGTTCAGCTGCGTCTCGTTCATCGTTCGGTTCCCCGCTTTCACCGTTTTCCATCTATTGTTCCACATGGGCCCGCCTTCCATGCCGTCCGCGAAAAATCGGCGAACCCCGGTGACATTCGCGTCGTTTCCTATTACGATAGGAGCAGACAAGCCGAATCGAACACCCACTTCCCGATGGCGAAAGGAACGATCCCGATGACCGACCGCAAGACCGAACGTACGACCATTCGCCGCAAGCTGACCGGCTTGGTTCTGCTCGCGGCGCTCGCCTGCGCTTCCCCGACCGCGACGGCGGCCGAAGACGATACGTGGCCGCTCCATCTGAAGGCCGAAGCGTACCGGAGCGCCGGCCGGACCGAGCTGGCCGTCCCGATCTGGGAGCAGCTGATGCGGCGCTCGGCGGATAAGGCCGATTGGAATTCGGCCGCCATTTACGCCGGCAACCTCAATCAATATTTCGATTCCGTCCGCGATTACGATCGGGCGATCGCCTTTTACGAGCTTGAAAACGACTATTGGCTCAAGGATGGAAAGGATTGGGGAGCGAACGATCTGGAGCGGGCGAACCAGATCCGTACGACCGTGGAGCTGTACGCCTCGGCTGCAGAAGACGACGCGCTGCTCGACCGGTACGCTCCGCGGTCCGGACCGCTAGCCAAGTTCGAGCCGGCCTACGGGATGTATGTCGGCCTCTATTCGGAGCAGGACAGCGAGATGGGCAACGAGTTTCGCAAGTCGGCGTCGATCTACGGCCGCGATCACGCGATTTACCTCGCTTACGCGACGTACGGCGAGCCGTTCCCCGAACGGTACGCCCGGCGCGCCAAGGAAGCGGGCGGCGCGCTGCAGATCGCCTGGCAGCCGTTGAACGGGCTGGATGCCGTCCGCGACGACGCTTATTTGCGTCAGTGGGCCCGGTCGGCCAAGGCGGCCGGCATCCCGATTTTCCTGCGCTACGCGAGCGAGATGAACGGCAACTGGACCGCCTGGAGCGGCGATCCGGCCGCCTACATCGAGAAGTTCCGCATCGTGGCGAACGTCATGAAAGCCGAGGCGCCGAACGTCGCGCTCGTCTGGAGCCCCGGCGACGTGCCGAAGTTCAATATGGCGAGCTTTTATCCCGGGGACGAGTATGTCGACTGGGTCGGGGTCAGCCTGTATACGGAGCCGTACTCTCACGGCAACCCGGACGTCAGCATGGAGGCGAATACGCCGATCGAGCGGCTGGAGGAGATTTATTCGCTTTACGCGGACCGCAAGCCGGTCATGCTGAGCGAATCGGCCGTCGCCCATTATACGAACGCCGACGGCAAGCCGCATACCGATTTCGCGCTCATGAACCTCGACCGGCTGTACCGGGTCATGCCGAGCAAATACCCGCGTTTGAAGGCGATCACGTATTTTAACGTCGACATGAAGGAGAAAGATTCCCGCAACGACTATTTGCTTCGCGACAATCCGGACATGCTGGCGCTGTACAAGACGATTTTGGCCGATCCGTACATGCTGACCCGCGTCGAAACCGGAGCGAAGCCGGCCGATAAGACCGGATACCGGGAAGCGTCGGTGCCGTTCGCGAAGCAAACGACCGTCGTCCCGTTCGCGCGCATCCCGGACGTATGGATCGGCAAGCTCGAATACGCGCTGAACGGCCGGACGATCGCCGAACGGACGAAGCCGCCCTATGCTTTGACGCTGCAGGCGGGCGACGTGCCGGACGGCTCGGTCCTCGAGCTGCGGGTGTACAACCGGGACGGCCGCCAGGTCGCCTCGAAGGCGGTGCCGTTCTCGTCGGTCGTCTCGGTCCGATTCGACGGAGAGGACTTGTCGTTCGAGCAGCCGCCGGTCATCGCCGACGGCTATACGCTCGCGCCGCTGCGCGCCGTCTTCGAGCGGATGGGCGCGACGGTCGATTGGGACGACGACACGAAGACGGCGACCGCCCGCCGAGGCGGCATGACCGTAAAGCTGACCGTCGGCGATCGCGTCGCGTACGTGAACGGGGAGCCGGTTTCGCTCGATGCGCCGGCCCGGCTCGTCAACGGCTACACGATGGCGCCGGTCCGCTTCGTCGGCGAGACGTTCGGCGGAACGGTTTCGTGGGACGGCGATTCCCGTACCGCGAGCATCGAGCGGCGCTAGAATTGAAGAAGGGGCTGTCCCAAAGTGAGCTTGCTCCCGGATGAGACAACCCGCTTGCTTGATTAAGAAGGCAAAAATGAAGAAACGGCGATGCCGGGGTGCTCATCCCTTGCATCGCCGTTTCCGTTTCTCGATCGATTGCCGCCTTCTTGGGCAAATGGTGGGCAACCGAAAGCCGCTCGACCTCAAGGCTCACTTTGGGCAAGCCACGAAGCAGAAAACGTCTTACCCTCTCCGGTTCAATCAGTATTCGAACCGACCGTGCGCATGACGGCGCTCGCCGTCTGCGCGGTCGGATCGCGCATGCTTCCGGGGCCGCTTCCGATTGCGCTTCGGAGCCGCCTCTCACGCCGTTATGGTCGCCGCCACCTCGCAGACGGCCGTCATGGAGATTCTACGAGCCGTTCCGGTCTTCCTCCCAGACCGACTCGAGCTTCCACGTTTCGATCCGGTCGATGCAGGCTTTCCCGCCCAGCGCGAACAGGCTGAACCGATTGCTCCCGGCAGCCGGATAGATCCGGCCCGTCACGACCTGCTCGCCGTCGTTCACGAACAGTTCGATCGAGGACGCGTCCAGGAACAAGTGCAGCGTGACGCGGCCTTTGCTATCGATGGCGAATGGCGCCTGGCACACGCCCTTCGCGCCGCGACCGGAGCGTTCCCGATCCAGAGTCAACTCGTTCTTCCGCAAGTCGAGCCGAATTTCCGTCCGCTCCTCCCCGTCTTCCGAACAAGCGACCCGAATGCCGAATACCGAGGCCGCCGTTTCGCGGACATTGAGTTCGATCAACGTTTCCGTTGCTTGACCCGCCAGCTCCGCGACGGCGATCGGCTGTTCGACCGCGAGAGGGTCCAGCCTTGCGGGGTTCGATCGCAGCATGGCCAACTCGGCCGCAGGCTTCTGCTTCAGAACGCCGTCCTCCAGGACGAGCTCTCTCGGAATCGTCAGAGCGCCCGCCCAGCCGTGCGGCTGGGAAGGGATCGGATCCGACCAGCGCTGCATCCAGCCGATCAGAAGCCGCCGGCCCTTGTCGTCGAGCCAGGTCTGCGGCGCGTAGAAGTCGAAGCCGTAGTCCAGCGTCGAACCGAGTTTCGGCTCGAAAACGCCCGTTTCGTAATCCATATCGCCGACCCAATAAAGCGGCTTGCCCGGAACGTCCGATACGGGCGATACGAGAAAGACGTGCGAGCCGCCGAGCGGGAACAAATCGGGACATTCCCACATGACGCCTTGGGTTCCGTCGCTTTCGAAGGCGACCCCTTGATAGTCCCATTTCCTCAAATCGGGAGAAGCGTATAACAAAACCTTCCCTCTTCCTTCTTTGCTCGTTCCGACGACCATGTACCATCGGTCCCCGTGCCTCCATACTTTCGGATCCCGGAAATCCCGGGAGCCCTCCTCCGGAACGTCGCCGATCACGGGGTTGCCGGCGTACTTCGCGAATCGGACACCGCCCCGGCCCGTCGCCAGGCACTGGACCTGCATCGGCTCCTTGCCTTCGACATGGCCGGTATAGATCAGCGCGAGCTCCTCGCCGTCCACGACGGCGCTTCCGGAGAAGCAGCCGTGGCTCGGCGAGGGACCGCGATCGTAAGGCTCCGACGGGGCCAAGGCGACGGGCTGATGCTCCCAGCGGACCAGATCCCGGCTCGTCGCATGTCCCCAATGCATCGGCCCCCAGCACGAATCGTACGGGTTGTGCTGATAGAACAAATGATGCTCGCCTTTGTAAAACACGAGGCCGTTCGGATCGTTCATCCAGCCGGCGGGAGCCATGAAGTGATAGTGCAATCGATAAGGGCTGCTGCGGATTCGATCCCGTTTGCCGGCGATTTCCCGATCGGCTTGTCGCGTCGCTTCGTCATGGTCCATGTCTGCTTGCTGTCTCCCCGTTCTCACGAATGATCGACCAGCCGGATGAACAGGTCGTCGAACCAAGCGGTGCCGTTCACGCCCCAGAGCTGCGCTTCCAGGTTGACGGATTTGGCGGTCGGCGGCAGGGTGAACCGTCCGGATACGTACGTCCAGTCGTTCGTTCCCGTCAGTACGGGCGTATACTGGGTTTGCAGCCATGCACCGTTCGGATCCAGCACGTTGACCTTCAACTGCGCGCCCATCGGCGAAGCCGCAGTAACGCCGGACTTCTTGATCCAGCCCCCGAACTCGTATTCCTTGCTGATTTGCAAATTCGTCCGGTTGGTCATCCAGACCGAGCTTTGATTGGACGTGTTGACGATCTTCAAAGATCGCTTCCCCCGCTAGGCCGTCGTCGTGTCCCAGACGAACGGGGTTCCGCCGGTCGTCCAGGTCGCCCAGCCGGCGGGGCTGCCGCCGCTCCCGTATTCGGCTCCGGCATTGTGAATGCCGGTATCGGCGTAATTCAGCTCCAGATCGTCGAACCAGGCTGTTCCCGACGCGCCGTACAGATTGCCTTCCACGAGCAGGTGCTCGGTCCCCTCGGGCAGATTGAACTCGATCTCGTACCGCTTCCAATCGGTCGTCCCCGTAACGAACGGGGTCCGGTAGACCGCCAGCACGTTATACGAGGCATCCTTGGCCTCGACGGACAGATAAGCTCCCTGGCCGACGGTTGAAGCTACGCCGGATGTTTTGATCCAGCTCGACCAACGGTACGTGTTCGCGATATTCGGTTGGTCGACCTGGGCGTACCAGGCCGAATTGTCGGCCGACGTGTTGGTCGTCTTCAACGACCGGCTCCCCCAGTGCGCCGTCGACGCATCCCAGACGAACGACACGTTGCCGGACTGATTCCACGTCGTCCAGCCGCTCGGCGCCGTCGTCCCCGCTTCCGCGCCGCCGTTCGGGTTGCTCCGCTTCTTCGGAAATTTCAGCGTGAACGTCTCTCCGCTGTTGACCTGGAATCGCGGGTAGTACCCGCGGAACCGGATCGCATTGGTCACCGTCACGGGCTTGGCGGAGCCGAATTCGTAGCAGACGGTTTGCGCGGACGGCGGCTGGTACAGCTCGACCCCGGACACGTTCTTCGCAACCTGCGTACCGGCGAACGTATCGCTCAGCGCGGTTTCCGTCCCGTCGGACCAGAAGGCGAACGCCGTATTGCGCTGCACGATGCCGCCGTCCTCGATATAGTAGCCGCCCGCATTCGGGCCGGCGACCTTCATCTCGATCCGGTCGCTGTAGAAGTCGTAGGTGAGCGTCTCGTTGCCGACGACCGTCACGATCTGCTTGCGCGAGGGCGAGATGTTGTTGTACGTCACCGAGTCGGCTTCGTAGTAGGCTAGCGTGCGCTGTCCCGAAATCGCGATGTCCGGCTGCTCCTCGAAGCGGATGTCGTCGAACCAGGCCGTGCCGTTGTTGCCGTACAGCATCGTCCCGATCTGAACGGTGACGGTGCCGGGCGGCGCCGTCATGCGGCTCGAGAAGTACGTCCAGTCGTTCGTGCCGGTGTTCGACTGGGCGTCGAAGCCGCCGATCGAGCTTAAGATCGCCCCGTTCGAGTCGAGAAATTGCACGTTAACGTAAGCGCCGCGTCCGGAATCGGCGTTGCCGGACACTTGATTCGTCTTGATCCAGTACGACAGCACGTATTCCTTGCCCGGGATGACGTTCGTGGTCTGCTGGTAGAACAGCGAGTTCGTGTTCGGCAGCGCATTGTCGATTTTCAACGACCGGCTGCCGCTATGCTTGACCGAGGCGTCCCATGTGAAGACGCCGCCCTGATCGGTCCATGTCGACCAGCCGTCGGGCCCGGTCGTGCCGCTTTCCGCTCCGCCGTTCACGGCTTTGTCCGTGTACGCGCCGCTGCTGTACTTGAATACCATGGGCAGCGAATACTGCTCGGAATTCAAATTCGTCCGGGTGTACCCCAGCTTGTCCTGGACCCACCCGATGACGCCGGCTTTCTTGTACAGGCGCGCCTTGTAGCCGTTCTCGAAGTCGGCGTCGATCTCGTAATAGCCGTCGGGCGAATCCGTCACGGTCAGCGTTTGCGTATAGCTTTCCGACGCGACCGTCACCGACGCTTGCCCGGACGCCGCCCCTTCGTTCTCCATTCCGTCGACGGCGGACACTTTGTAGTAGTAGGTCTTCCCCTGATCGACATTCTTGTCGTTGAAGGCGGGCGCGCCTCCCGGCTTGATCCAGATCTCCCCTACTTTGTTGGCGAGCGACGGAGCGAAGTTGGCCGTCTCGCTGCGGTATACCCGGTAATAAGCCACGTCGGGATCGGATACCGCCGTCCACTGCAGCCGCACTTGCTTGAAGTTCGGCGACGCGGCGGTCAGTCCCGTCGGCTGGCCGGGAGCGGTGCCGTCCGCGATGTCGGAGTAGAAGTAGACCGTATTGGCCGGAATCGTATCCGTAAACGTCGTGCCGTTCACCGTCTTCGTCGCGAAGCTCGCCGGAATCTCCCCGAACTTATCGACCGTGTTCAATTCGGCTGGCGCGAACTTGTACTTCCGGAACGTCGTGCCGATCGGCGTATCCAGCGTGAAGGTCGCGTCGGCCGCGGTATCCGACCAGTTGACGACGATGATCGTATGATTGCCGCCGGCCGTCCGGACGATCGCCGGGATGACCGCTTCGTTGGACGTCGTCGCCTTGTACGTCGTCGATCCTTTCGGAACGAGCTTGTACAGCAGCGCCGTCGCTTTGTACACCGGCCTCGGCGTAAAATTTTCCTGCTTGCTGCCGACGATGCCGTACCCGTAATCCCCGAAGCTGGTGGACGTCTGATTGGCCAGGAACGGCCAGGTCCAGATGTCCTCCGCGAACGTCCACCGGCCGAACTCGCTCGCACCCGCCCGCAGTCCGTTCGCGACGAGCGCGACCGCGTTCAGCCCGTCCTCCGCTCGCCGGACCGTCCCCGTGGGGGTGTAGTCGGTTACCATGAACGGCTTGTCGGCCGCGGCCGGATCGCGGGCCCGGATATCGGAGATCAATCCGGAGATGAGATTGTAATACGCTCCGGAGGTCGCGTCGGGCTTGCTCTGCCCGGAATGGATCGAATAGGCGTCCAGACTGTCCGGGATGTTCGTGGCCAGATCGTTCAGCCAGTCGCTCGTATCGTGATCGGCATAGCTGATGTCGGGGCCGATCAGCTTGACGTACGCAAGCAGGTTCTCGCTCGCCAGCCGGTTGCGAACGGCCGTCATCGTCGCCTTGTAATGATCCAGCTTCGTAATCCCCGGCGGCGTAAAGAAGAAATTGTTCGGCTCGCCGTTGAACGACACGTATTTGACATTGGTGAATCCCTTAACGACGACGAGCTGCTTGACCAATGCCGCGAGATGCTCGGCATATTCGCCGTACTTCCCGGCGTTGGGCGAAGTGCCCAGCGTATTGGCGGCGATCAGCCACGGATACATATACTTCGGATCGTCGGACATCAGGCAGACGTAGAGATCGACGCCCGCATCCTTGAATCCCTGTACGTACTTGTACAGCGACTCCATCTCCCGGCTGTTCCAGGTGAAACCGGCGTCGTTCATGACCGTCTCGTCCGCGTTGTCGTTAACCGGCTCCCACCAAGCCCCGTCCACCCACAGCCGGGCTACGGTGGCCCCCGTCTTCTTGAAGTACGTGAGCAGCGTCGCCAGATCGTCTTCGTTGAAGTCTCTCGCCAGCCACGAAGGGTGGAAGCCGAACGGGATGACCGTTCCGCCCATGCCCAGCGTCGTGCCGTCGTACGATTTCTCGCTGTTCTTGAGCGCGATGCCGACCGTCGAGTTCGCCTCCGCCCGGTCCGCCGCCGGCACCCATACCGCAAGCAGCGCTGCCGCCACGCACAAGATCAAGCCCTTCACGAATGTTCGGCGAATCATCATATCCCTCCTTATCGGTTCAAAGTTCGGGCGTACCGATTGACACGTTTCGAAACGCCGCCCGGCCGCCGCTCGCGAACAAGCCGAACCGGCCGCCCTGAAGCTCGTAGGCTCGGGCCGACAGCGCCGTTTCGTCGTTCACGTAGACGGCGATCGTCGTCCCCGAACGGATCGCCTTCAATCGGGCGCGCGTCCCCGATAGCGCGCAGGTTCGCTCCATCGCCGGGTAATCCCACGGGCGAAGCCAGCGATCGAATTTCAGTACGCCCCGCCCCGGCTCCAGCCAGAGCATGTAGCCGTCGTTCAGTCCGGGCGCCGCATGGAGCAGCAATCCGCAACCGGCGGTACCCGGCTCCCATTCCAGCTCGACCGAGATCATGCACAAGTCCGGCATCTCGGACAGCAGGTCGTAGCGCAGTCCGGCGCCCGCGTCTATCGTCTCTACCGGTGCGCGGAGTGCCGCGCTCGTCGCTGCGCTCCGAAATCCCCGTTCGATCGAATCGGGCGGGCGCATCGTCAACGTTCCGTCCGGCCGCTGCCCGAGCTCGTGGACGGTCAGGCAGCCGCCCCACTCATACTTGCCTCCGTCCTTCCCGCCTTCCTTGCCGGCCGTCCAGCCGACCAGCATTCTCCGCTCTCCGTCGAAGGCCGTCTTGGCGGCGTAAAACGCCTTGCCGTCCAAGGCATCGTCCGCCGGCGCGAGCCATGGCCCGCGCGGCGATCGGGACATGCGGTAATGCATCGTCCACAGATCGCGATATTCCGAGAACAGCAAGTACCACCAGTCCCCGATCCGGAACAGGTCCGGGCATTCCGGCGCATCGTACCAGCCGGTCGCAAGGAGCGGGTCCCGCTCCTCCCATTCGTCCAAGTCGTCGGACGCGAACAGCGCCACGCAGCCGAGTCCGGTTCTGCGCTCCGAGGCCCGTTCCGGGGCGGGGCCTTCACGCGTCTGGGTCGTCAAAATCATCCAGTAGCGGCCGTCCTCCTCATTGCGGAAAATATGCGGGTCCCTCCAAGCTTCGTCTCCCCGATAACGGGAGGAAGGTCCCGGAGCCAGCCGCCAGTCGGCATCCTTGGTCCAATGCACGAGGTCGTCGCTGACCGCCCGCATCAGCACTTGCTCGTGCGCGCCCTCCCGGCTCTTGAAGGCCGGATTGAAGCCCGTATAGTAGAAATGGAATCTCTCATCCCTGCGGACGATGCAGCCCGTTCCGATCGAACGGTCCTGGTCGTCATCACCTCCTTTCGCGAGCACGATGCCCTTGTCTTGGACGTTCGTCCAGTCCGACGTGACGAGCAAGCCGACATCCAGCCGCTCCCGGCCGTGCAAATAAAACAAATAGTAGGCGCCGTCGTGCCAGAACGGGATGAAATCGCCGCATCCCGCCGGCGCGGCCTCGTAAAACAATCGCATCCTCCGCATGCTCCCTTCCTTCAACCTTTCAAGGCGCCGTCCGCGATGCCTTTGACGAAGTAGCTCTGGACGCACAGAAACGCGATGACGATCGGCAGCGCCGCGATGAGCACGCCCGCGAACATGTGCGGCCAGTTGACGTGGTACTGTCCGCGGAACGAGAACAGCGCCGCGACGAGCGTCATCGAGGACGTCTTCTGCAGAAACAGAAACGACAGGCCGAATTCGTTCCAGATCGCCAGCAGGCTGAGGATGGCCACGGTCGCGGTCGCCGGCCTCAGCAGCGGGAAGACGATCGTCCAGAACAGACGGAACCGGCCGCATCCGTCGATCCGCGCCGCCTCCTCGAGCTCGAGCGGGACGCTCTTGATGAATCCGCTGTAGAAGAAGACGGGGAACGACAGGAATACGCCGCTGTAGATCAGGATCATGCCCCACTGGCTGTTCATCAGGCCGAGCGCCTTGATCTCCTTGTACAGCGGAATCATGGCGAGCTGGAACGGAATCATGATGCCCGACAAAAAGAACAGGTACAGCGCGCCGTACAGCTTGGTGCGATTGCGCGCGATCGGATAAGCCGCCATCGAGGCGAACACGATGATCGCGATCAGGCTGCCGGCCGTGATCCATACGCTGTTGAGCAGCGGCTTGTAAATGTCCATGCCGCGCACCGTCTCGGCGACGTTGTCCCAGGTGAAGCCGGTGCGGGAGGGCGGCCCGAACGGGTTGAAGGCCATGTCCTCCCTTGTCTTGAACGCGTTCGCCGCGATGAGGAAGATCGGATAGAAGACCAGACAGGCGAGCGCCGCCATTACGATTTCCAATACGGGATTGTACCGCTTGGCTCCGGTGCGCATCACGCCTCCACCTCCCGGCTGCGGAAAAATTTGAGCATGATCCACGATACGACGAAAATCAGAACGTACAGCACGATGGCGATAGCCGCGCCGTAGCCGTACTCGTTGCGTCCTCCGAACGCGTTGGAGAACAGCAGCGAGGCGATCGTCTCGGTCGCGTAGCCCGGACCTCCGCCCGTCGTGGCGTAGATGATGTCGAACATTTTCAGGCAGCCGATCACCGACAGCATGACGTTGACCGTCGTGGCGGGCCCGATCAGCGGCAGCGTAATCGCGCGGAATCGCTGCCAGGGGCCGGCTCCCTCGATGGCGGCCGCCTCATAGTAAGAATCGCTGATGCCCTGTAGACCGGCGAGGTAGATGACCATGGCATACCCGACGTTTTGCCAGACGATGATGCCCATGATCGAGTACAGGACGATGTCGGCGTTGCCGAGCCAGTCGTTCTCCCATGCGCTCAAGCCGACCGCTCGCAAGGCGGCGTTCAGAATGCCGTCCACCGGGTTGTAAATATAGCTCCAGACGAAGCCGACGGACAGGGCGCTGATGACGGCCGGCATGAAAAACATCGTGCGCAGCAGCTTCTTCGTCCGGATCGAGCCGTTCAGGCCGATCGCCAGGGCGAGCGCCGCGACGTTCTGGACGATCGAGACGACGACGACGAGGCGGAGCGTGTTGGACAACGCGGTAGCGAAAGCTTCGTCCTGAACGATTCGCGCATAGTTGTCCCAGCCGACGAACGCGATGTTCTTCTCCAATCCGTGCCAGTCCGTGAAGCTGTAGTAGATGCTCCCGACCGAAGGATAGATGAAGAAGACGATATAGACGGCCAGCGCCGGCAGGACAAACGCGAACTGCTGCAGTTGATCTCTGAAATTTCGGGCGTTCATGCGACAGCTCCATTTCATTTCATTCTTGGGGTCGATGCCGTTACTTGGCGGCCGCCGCAGCCTTGGTTGCGGCCTCGTCCATCGCGTGCAGCACGTCGTCCAGCGTCGCCCGGCCTGCGAACGCCTCCTGGAATTTCTTCATGTACACGTCCGAGACGCCGGCCGGCCAGCCCACGTTGGCGAACTGCCAAGATTTCAGCTTGGACAAGTACGGCGCGAGCTCGTCGACGGCCGGGTCGGCCGCCAGCTTGACGCCTTTGACCGAGGGCATCGTCTTCGCTTCGTCGGTCCACAGCTGGGCGTATTCGGTCGCCGTCCACGCCTGCACATACGCTTTGCTCGCCTCGAGCGACTTGCTCTTAGCGGAGACGGATAGGATCTGCCCGAGCGACAGGTTCATCCAATTGTCCTCGCCCTGGCGGTTGCCGGGGAACGGGAACATGCCGACCTGCAGGTCGGGATTGGCCGCCTTCGCCACGCTCGTCGCCCAGGTGCCCGTGAACGTCATCGCGGCTTCGCCTCTCGCGAACATCTCGACGCTCTGCTGATCGCCCACGCCGAGCGCGTTCGGCGTCAGGAAGCCCTTCTGCTGGAACTCGAACGGAACGCCGAACACGCGCTTCCATTCCGGACTGTTGAACTTGGCTTTGCCGGCCGCCAGATCGCGGTCCCAGTTCGAATTTTTCGCATACACGGCCATCGGCGCGATCATGTAAGGCAGGAATTGAGTGACGTAATTGTCCTTGATGCCGTAGGCGACCGGGACGATCCCCTTCGCCTTCAGCGTCTCGCACAGCCGGATCATCTCGTCGTAGTTGGTCGGGACGCTCAGGCCGTTGTCCTTGAATATCTTCTTGTTGTACAGTACGACCAGCGATACGAGATCGTACGGGATGCCGTATACTTTGCCGTCGACCTTGGCCGCCTCCAGCGCGGAGGGTTGGATGTTCGCCAGCATCGGGTCGTTCGTCAGATCGAGCAAATACCCCTGCCGGGCGGCCTCCGTGTAGTCGGTCCCCGGCCCCAGTGTCATGATGTCCGGCGGGTCGCCGCCCAGGAGGCGGGTCTTGAGCGTGTTGGAGTACTGGTCGGAGGCGACGTTCTTGACGTCGATCTTGACCCCCGGGTGGTCGGCTTCGTACTTGCCGACGACTTTCTCGAACCCTTTGCCGGTATCCGGCACCCTCCAGGTCAGATGGGTCAGCGTCGTGTTTTTCGCCGACCCGGATTTCCCCGCATTCGTTCCGCCGTCGGCGGACGGTTTCCCGCCGCAGGCCGAGACGATCCCCGCGGTCAGGCATATGGCAGCGGCCAAGCATACCATCTTTTTCATGTTGAACCCCCCATGTAATATCGTGTCAGTCGTTCCCCGCCGATGGCGACGGGGCATTTCCGAAATTCGGGATGACGGGTGTCCGATTCGGCCCCGATCCCGGGCTCGATGATCGGCTTCCCCAGACGGTTTTCGGGTCGGGAACCGACGGCTACCAGGACCGGACCGACGCCCGGATCTCGAGGGTCTCCCCGGCTCCGATGCGAACAGCCCATTTCCCTTCGGACAAGTAAGGCTTGTCGCCGGAACCGGAGCCTTCCGTCACGATTCGCCCGACCCTCGACGATTCCATCGGCAGGACGAGCTCGCCCGCAACGCCGGGCGGGAGGCTGACGGAGGCTGTGAATTCCCGCGCTCCCTTCTCCCACCGGACGCTCACGTCGCCATGCGGCGTATGCAGCTTCCCTTCGCACCACGGCAGATGAACCGGCTGCGGCGCGATTCTCACCCGGCTCCAGCCGGCGGATGCGGGCGCGATGCCGAGCGCGATTTTCGGCAGCATATGCGCCGGACCGACGCTCCAGCCGTGGCAGTAGCTTCGGGTCGGGTATCCCGGCGCCCACCGGCCGGGCATATCCTCCCAGCATGTCGTGCTGCCTTGCTCCAGCATATACCCCCAGGCTTGCCGCACTTCCCGCAACAAATCTACATACAGGCCCGCCTTCTCCATCGCCTGCAGCTTGAAATACCGCATGAACGGCGTGGACGACCGGACGAAATCCGCGGGCGCCTCGCGCACATAGCCCGCGAGAACGGAGCGCCGTTCCGGACGGCACGCTTCGTACAGGTAGCAGAGCAGATTCGTCTGCTCGCTGAACACCGGGCTGAGCCGGCCGGGCTCGCGCATGCAATCCGCGAACGCCTGGCGCTCCTCGCTCCACAGATGGGCGTTGATGCACGCCACGATCGACGCCGAAAGCCGCCTCAGTTCCTCGGCCTCCCGTTCCCGACCGAGAACGTCGGCCAGCGAAGCCGTTCTGCGGCAGCTCTCCGCGAACAACACGTTCATGGGAGTCGAGACGACGCCGTCCGGCACGTCCATCGGAGCCCAATCGATCAAGTTCCAGAACGGAGAGCGGATCAATGCCGTCGCTTCGTCCGTGCATTCGTCGCGGAAAAAGCGAACTTGCCCGATCAGGAGCGGGTACAACTCTTCGGCGAAGGAGCGGTCGCCCGTATGCCGGTAATGCTCCTCGCAAGCGATCGCCCACAGGAGGCTCCAGGTGGACAGCACGTTGGGCCACCCGCTCGGTACGTGGGACTCGACGACGGGCGATCGCCGCATGGAGGAGCCGGCAAGCCGCAGACTTCTCCGCACGAGAGGCTCGGCCCCCGCCAACGTGTTCTGCACGGCCGCCATCACATAAGCGTCCCCCACCCAGAACGCCTGCTCGTACGTCGGGCAATCGACGAACGTGTCGTCGCTGCACAGCTGCGCGGTCCGGCGGCACATCTCGAAAATCCGGTTCAGCGATTCGTCCGCGCAGCGGAAGCGGCCGATAGGAGGCGACGGATACGTCCTCTGGATGCAGCGCACGAACCGGATTTTCAGATCGCCGCCCAGGGCGGACGCCTGCAGCATCCAATACCGGAACCCGCGGTGGAAATAAGAACGATAGCGCTGCCAGCCCTGCCTGGCGACATAGCGCACCGTGTTGTGTATGGACCCCATGTGCACGATCCGGTCGCCCTCGTACGCCTCGAAGCCGTATCCGTCGAGAACCGCTCCGGCTTCCGCCCACACTTCGAACTCGATCCAGCCGGCCGTCATCGCTTCGAACTCGTATACGAGCCGGACCGCTTTCCCCTCTCCGGGATCGTGAAGAAGCGCATAATCGGCGTTGCCTCCGCAGCTGGCGTTCACGTTCTCGGCTGCCGCGGACGGAGGTACGTCCCGGATCGGGATGGCGTCCGTCATCAGGTGAAACACGTTGACCCCATGCTCCCGGCCGGCCGGGACGACCTGCATCCGGCGGCCTTCGGCCGCAGCGGTCCACTGCTCCCAATCGGCGGCCTCCAGCAGCTGCCGAAGCTTCGCTTCGTCCAGATCGTCCCCGGGGACAACGGCGAATCTTCCTTCCGCGATGCCGGGCAGACCGGGCTCCAGACGCATCGATCTTCCGCTTTCGTCCCGGACGGCCGCTTGGAAATGAAAGTCGTGCGCCGCACGGTCCATGAAAAATGCCAGCACATTCGTACCGGCTTCCAGCTCCGCCTCGAACTCATAGCAGCCGCACCAGTGGTACCCGCTGACGTCCTTCTCGACGGCCGCCGTCCCGTTCACATGCAGCTTGGCATAGACGCCGGAGGTCCGATCCTGCATCCCGAACCGAACGCGGGCTGGCGCGTCCAGGGTGACCGTCGTCACGAGCAAGCCGCGCACCGGATGGGGGCTCGCATCCGCGACACCCGGCAGCAGCCACGGCCGCAAGTTCAGGCTCCATGCCGGTTCGGGCAGCTCAACCGTCTCCAGCGTCCGGACCGTCGCCGGATACCACTCGTCCTCCGTCAGAAGCGGAATGTCCCTCGGTCGAAGCGGGCCCCACGGCGCGCAACCGACCGGTCCGAGCGGGACGGCCTCCCTCCACGCTTCGTCCGTGCGAAACCCGGCGTGCATCCAGCCTTCCGGCTCCAGCAGCGCGTTATATTGCTCCGAGTACGACTGCTGCGTCGAGATGCGCGGGGTCGACCCGGCGAAGGACGGATGCTGCCGCCATTGCCAGCCGTCACCGGTGCCGACCTCAAGAGGCGCCCCGGAACGGGCGGTTCCCTCGAGGCGCGCGAGCAGCCCCGGCTTCCCGGGCACGTATTGAAAGGTCGCCTCGTTCAGTACATGCACGAGCACGGCAATCGTATTCGCGCCCGGCCGGAGCCAGGCGTCCGCCTCGTACGTATCGTAGAACCACTCCTCCGGCCATCCGCGAACCGGACCATGACCGAGGAGCGCCCCGTTGATCCAGACCGTATAGCGGTAGTCGGCCGTTATGTGAAGATAGGCTTCTTCCGCCGTCGGCTCCCACTGGAACTCGTGCCGGAAGCAGACGAAAGCCGTCGCTTCGTACGGAGCGATCGCGGAGGGGTCGAACCCGATCCACCTCGCCGCTCCGAAATCCGCATATGCGTCTCTATGTCTTATCAAGCTGTTCGCTCCTTCCCGCCGCCTGGACTTCCGTTCGGCCACCCGCTTGCCGACCTCCCTTCTGTTTGTAAGCGCATACATTCAAAACAAGACCCGGTGCGTGCCTGCCTGGCTTCTTCATATCCCGCCATCCTCATCGGACTTGCTTGGGGAGGGAGCCGAGGTCCGTATCCGGCTCCCAGTCCCACCTCAGGTCATCCCTTCTCCAGACGTACACCTTGCCGTCCTCCGCCCCGCAGGCGAGGTCGGGCCGGCCGTCCCCGTCCAGATCGGCGCACCATGGCGCGCTCTGGTGCCATACCAGGTCGAGCGGCGTTCCGTCCAAGAGCGTGATCGGGCGGGCGCATTGGAACACCGGCCTGTCGTCGGTGCCGATGTTGCGCAGCCAGAAGACGGTCGAGTAAAACGGAAGGTACACGTTGAAGTAGCTGCCGGCGCTCGCGGGGACGCCGACGACGAGATCGCGGACTCCGTCTCCGTCCCAGTCGCAGGCGAACAGCGCGGCCCGGCCGGAAGAGCCTCCGGTGCCGCAGGCCCGGATGCCGCAGCGGTTGTCGTACCTCAGCAGCTCCCCCTCGTGCACGATCCGGGGATCGCGATCGTCCTTGCACACGAATTGAAGGAAGCCGTCCCGGTTGATGACAACGAGCTTGCCGGCCTCCCACAAGGCGGGCCTCGACCTCCAGGCCGCCCGGAACGGCTCGCCGTTCGCCAGCAGCGGCGTCCCGGCCTCGAACGACGGCGGTCCGCCCGCGCCCGCATTCCGGTACCACCGGTACTCGCCCTTGATGTCGTTGACGATCAGGTCCGGACGCCCATCGCCGTCCCAGTCCGTCACAAGCGGATTGGCGTAGCCCCATCTCGACTCCCCGGGTCCCTGCAGCGATCCGGTCGGACCTGCCTGGTGATGGATCGTTTCCTTCCCCGCGCTTAGCCGGATGCCCGTGCGGTATTCGAATCCGCCGGCAGCATCGGCCCGGTTTTCGAAATACCAGACGAAGCCCGAAGCGTCGCCGAGCACGAGATCCAGGTCGCCGTCCCCGTCCATGTCGGCCAGGCAAGGAACCGACAACGTCTCTCCCCTGACGTGCCCGCCCCGGTTCAACAGGGGCTCGCGCTCGATCCAGCGTCCGTTCTGTCTGTCGAGCCAGAACACGACTCCCGGATTGCCGGTCAAGAGCAGCTCGTCCTCGCCGTCCCCGTCGATGTCGCAGGCGCACAGCGAGGTTTGAAAATAGCCTCTAATCAGCGGGCTGCAGCCGAGCTCCTCGCGCGATTCCGTCAAAACCCGGCGATCCTCGGTCATCCGATACAGGCAGAGACGGTCCACCTCCTCCCGGACGACCAGCTCCACGACTCCGTCTCCATCGGCGTCGAACCAGATCGCGTCGGGCGTCGTGCCGAGCGACTCCATCCGATGCAGCGGGACGGGTGCCGCATATTCCGGGTTTCCGTTCGTCCCGACGTTCTCCAGCCAGTAAATATGGACCGTCGTGGGTCGCCCTTTCCAATGGCCCTGCCCGTCGTACCCTCGGCCGAACCCCATGCTCGGATGCTCGTTCAATCCGCCGCCGTAGCGGCCTCCCGGCCAATAATTCATCCAGTCCTCCCGGCCGCATACGATCAAATCGGTGGCGCCCGAGGCGGAGCGGACCGGATGGATCGCCAGCTGCGTGAGTCCCGGCAGCGCTTCCGCCAGCGACTTGCCGCCTACCGGGACTCGTTCCGCCGTCCGCGTGAAGGATGGCTCCGCGCCCGCTCCTTGGTTGCGGTACAGCTTCAGCCAGCCGGGGTCGGGCTCCAGCCGCTCCAGATCCGGATGGGGGAACGTGCCGGCATACGCCAGGATGTGAAACCGCCGGTCGTCCCCCGTCGCAAGCGGCATCGCGCTTGAGCCGGCGATCGCATCCAGCCGGACGGCTTCGCCGTAGCGGGGAATGTCCCCCCTTTCATTCCGGTCTTCCAAATAGACGAACACACCTCGGCCGAGCAGAAACGGGTCGGTCGCGTACAGGATGTCCCTGCCGCCGTCGCCGTAGTAGTCGAGCATGTACGCCGTGGCGTGCAGCCCTTCTCCGAGCTCCTTCCACTGGCCGTAGCCGAGTCGGATCGGTGCGCCGGATTCCATTGGCAAACCTCCTCATCTGGCCGGTATCGTTCGGCGTCGGCCTACTCCTTGACCGCGCCGAGAATGATTCCCTTGACGAAGTACCGCTGCAGGAACGGATATACGATCAGAATGGGCAAAGCCCCGATCATGATCTGCGCGTCCTTCAGGGTGCGTTCCGAGACGAGCTTCAGCTCTTCCATATCCTTGATGTTCGTCACGTTCAGGGGAATGATCATCGTCTGCAAATAACTGGACAACGGATAGTGCTTCGGATCGTTCATGAAGATGAGGCCGTCGAACCACGAGTTCCAATGCCCGACGAGCGAGAACAACGTGAGCGTCGCCATCGCGGGCATGCTGAGCGGCACGTAGATGCGGAACAGCGTGGCCAATTGCGAAGCGCCGTCGATGTAGGCCGACTCCCCCAGCTCCTTCGGAATCGAGCGGAAGAAGTTCAGCATGAGCACGACATTGTAGACCGGAACGGCCGTCGGCAGCACGAGCGCCCAGATCGTATCCATCAGTCCGAGGTTGTTGACGACCAGATAGAACGGGATCAAGCCTCCGCCGAAGATCATCGTGAACACGAGCAGCCAGGCGTAAACCGTCCGCCCGCGAAACGTCTCGTTCTCCTTGGACAGCGGATAAGCCATCAGCACCGTAAGCAGCATATTGAGCGACACGCCCAAAGCCACTCGCCGCAGCGTGACCCCCATCGAGCGAAGCAGGCTGCCCTCTCCGAATACTTTCTCATACGCAGCCGTCGTAAAGTCGACCGGCCAGAACAATACCTGATTCGCCGCTACGCTGACCGAGGAGCTGAACGATTGCGCCAGGATGTGCACGAAAGGCAGCAGGCAGAGCAAGGCGGCAGCCGACAATACCAGGCCGTTGGCGATTTGAAATACCGTTCTGGAAACGGATGCGTACTCTTTCAACAGCGGGTCCTCCTAGAAAATGCGATAATTGGCGTACTTGTAGGCCAGCCGGTAGCTGACGGCCATGAGAACGAGACTGACCAGCGACTTGCACATTCCGACCGTCGTGGCGAAGCTGTACTGCGCCTGCACCAGACCCATGCGGTACACGTAGGTGTCGATAATGTCACCCGTTTCGTACACGAGCGGATTGTACAGGTTGAACACCTGATCGAATCCGGCATTCAGGATGCCTCCCAGGCTGAGCGTCGCCACAAGCGCCATGATCGGAGCGATGCCGGGTATGGTGATATGCAGCGTCTGCTTCCAGCGATTCGCCCCGTCCACGACAGCCGCCTCGTACAGATTCGGGTTGATGCCGGCCATCGCGGCCAGGTATACGATCGTCGAGAAGCCGAATTCCTTCCAGATGTCGCTTGCGATCAGCACCGGCCGAAACCAGAAGTTGCTGCCCAGAAACAGGATCGGATCGACGCCGAACCAGCCGAGGACGACGTTGACCAGCCCGCCGTTCACCGAGAGCAGGTTCGCCAGCACGCCGCCCAGAATGATCCAGGACATGAAGTGCGGCAAGTAGACCATCGTCTGCACCGCCTTCTTGAACACGAGCGAGCGAACCTCGTTCAGCAGAAGCGCGAATCCGATCGGGACGAAAAATCCGATCGTCATCTTCAAGCTGGCGATGGCGAACGTATTCCAGACGACCTGGTAAAAATCGTCCAGCTGAAGCATGAATTTGAAATTGTCCAAGCCGACCCAATCCGACTTCAGAAACCCGAGCGAAGGCTTGTAGTTCTGAAAGACGATCATCGCCCCGAACATCGGAACGTACGAGAACACGATGACGAATAGGAAGCCGGACCATACCATCGCGTGCAACAGAGCGTTTCTCCGAATGTTGTGCCACAATGCCGTCATCTGGATTTGGCCCATTCGTTAACTTCCTTGGTTACCTGATCGCCGCCGATTTCTTTCCACTTGGCGACCATCGCATCGAATTCGCCGATCGGCTTGTCGCCCATGATGATCTTGGTGAACGTCTCGTTGATCAGCTTGCCGAGAGCGGCGCTCTTCTCGGCCATCGTCTTGGTCGGCGCGCCGTAAAATTCGTCGACCACGACGTTCGGCTTGATCCGTTTCACGATCGGAGCCGCGTCGAGCCATACTTTCTGATGCGTCCATCCTTCGACGCCGGGAATTTTCATGTCCTCCCATATCTTCTTCGCGGACGGCGTCAGCTTGGACGGATCGCCGCTCTTGTGCGCCGACAGCAGCTGGTCCGCGTTTTTCATGCTGATGTCCGGCGGCGAGATGTACAGCGTCGAGTAGTTGCCGAGGCCCATGCCCTTGTACTTGCCTTGGTCGAGCTCCGAAAACTTGGCGTATCTCGAGCCGTTCTCCAGGCTGAGGTCGTACCAGTAATTGAGCGCCTTGACGATCGCCTCGGGATGCTTGAACCCTTTGCGGACGACGAACCAGTGGAACGTGAATTGAACCTCCGGCACGCCGATCTCTCCCGACGGTCCGGACGGCGGCGGAACGACGATCCAATCCGCCGTCGGATCCTTGGTCAGCGCGTCCTTGATCGGCCAGTACGGCGCCCAGAACGGAGCGTAGAACATGCCGAGCTTGCCCGCGATGACGTCCTCGTTCGCCTTGCCGCCGTCCTTGAGCGCGAACTCCTTGTTCAGCGCGCCGCTCGCGTAGAGCTCGTGCGCCTTCTCCAGCACGGTCTTCACTTCCGGCTGCACGCTGCCGTACCCGAGGTCGCCGGACGCCGTCCGGACCCATTTGCCCGGGTAAGCGCCGTACGCGGCGGCGAAGCCGTCCAGCGCGCCGAGCCCCGAACTGTCGAACAGGCCGTTGGTCGCCATCAGGCCGAGCGTATCTTTGGCCTGGCCGTTGCGGTCGGGGTCGTTTGCTGCAAACGCTTTCGCAACAGCGATGACGTCGTCGATCGTTTTCGGCACGGCGAGCCCCAGTCGGTCGAGCCAATCCTTGCGAATCCAGAGCAGGTTGCCTTTGCCGGCCGTATCCCGCGTCTCCGGCAAGCCGTACAGCTTTCCCTTGAATGTGCCCATCTTCAAGCCGATGCCGTTCTGGTAGCCGAGCGATTCCTTCACCGGCGGCGTCGCGTACTGCTCGTAGATGGCCGTCAAATCTTCCAGCAGGCCCGCTTCCGACAGCTCCTTGAGCTGCCCCGCGTCGACCATGAAGATGTCGGGCAAATTTTTCGAGGCGATGGCCAGATTCAGCTTCTCGACGTAATTTTTGGCCGACCATTGGTTTTTCCAGACGATGCCCATGTCTTCCCGGTACAGCTTCAGGACGATATTGTCGTCTAGCGACTCGCCTTCCACGAACTTGAACGAATCGTCGAACGCCCGAACCGTCGTGATGTCGATCGGCGGGTCGTACTTGCCCAGCGGTTCCCGGGCGGCGGCGCTGTCTCCCGGGGCAGGCGACGGATCGGCCGGCTTGCCCGGATCCGGCTCCGCGCTGCCGCTCCAGAGGCCGCATCCCGACGCGGCCGCCGCCAGGACCACGACCGTTAAGGCGGATACGCCCGTTCTCCATTTCGTTTTCATTCCCGCGACTCCCCCTTCTCGCGTGCTTGCTTTCGAAGTGAATGCACCCGCACGTTTATCGTATATCCTTCCGGGCTACCGGCATAACGGTAAACTTTTATGATCCCTTTCAATTTTTTAACTATTGGCGCTTTTGAACTCCTGGGGCGTGACGCCGACCACCTTTTTGAACACCTTGGTGAAGTACGGGATGTTGTCGTAGCCGACCTTGGCGGCGACCTCGTACACTTTGAGCTGCGGGTCGCGCAGCAGCTCCTTGGCGCGCATGATGCGGGCATGCGTGACGTACTCGTTGATGCCCTCTCCCGTATGCTGCTTGAACAGCTTGGACAGATACGGTGCGCTAACGTGAACGTGGTCCGCCAATGCGGTCAGGCTGAGCTCGTCCGACAGACGGTTTTCGACATGGAGCTTGACTTTGGCTACCAATGCGCCGACGTGGTCTTTGGCGCTCTGGTTCATGAGAGAGAACAGCCGTTCAGCGGCGCCCAAAAAATAGTGCTCCATATGGTCCAACGTGGCGAAGGCTCTGACGCTCGTCAATTTATCCAGGTCCAGATCCAGCTCCTGCATCTGTTCGCGATTCGGCTTCAGCTTGTTGATCAACCGGATGAAGGCGGCGGATACGTGCTGGAACAGCTCGATATAGAGGCCGAACGGCACATCCTGCATGGTCCGGATTTCGCCGAACAGCTCGCGCAGCCGCTCCCTGAACTCCCGCTCCCGTCCGGATTCCATCAGCGTATGCAGCGACGGCAGCCGGCTCAACGACGATACGTGTCCTTCCTTGCGGAAGTCGAAGCTCTGGAAATCCAAAATCAGACTCGTCCCCAGGAACAGGCTGTGCCGGAGAATCGAGACCGCGGTGCGGTACGTTTCCGGCCATTGGCGGACCGAGGGCGCGGGGTCTGACACCAGCATCGTCACCTGGATTTTGCTGTAGAAGGCTAGCGACTCCTGGATGCTTTCCGCGATCGATTCGAGCGAGGGCGCCGGCTCCTTCTCCCTGTCCGGGCGTCCGACGGGCTGCAGGGGATAGATCACATAGCCGTTATCGTCCTCCAAGCAGCAGTGGTGGAACGGCTTGTTCAAGAACTCCTCGGCGATATTGCGGATGGCGAACACGCACAGGTCTTCGTCGAAGCCCGTGCCGTCACGGATTCCGTCGATCCGGAAGAACAGGAAGACGGTCGGCTCCTCCGGATCCAGGCCGATCTGCATCTTCTCCATCTTCCGCTTCGCCTGGCCGATATTTGCGAAGTCGCCGGCCAGCAGCTTGCGCAGGAACGTTTGACGGATGACGGCAAGTCCCTCTTCGTACTGCTTCTTCAGTGTTTCCTGGAACAGCAGCTGCTCGGTTTCCCGCTGCCTCTGCCGGATCGCCCGGTCGATGCAGTCCAGCAGCTCTCGGTCCGAGACCGGCTTCAGCAAGTAATCGAACGCTCCGTACTGGACCGCCTTCTGCGCGTAATCGAACTGGCTGAAGCCGGTAAGAAAGATGACTTTGCAGCACGGCCACCGCTCGTGCACTTGCCGGATGAGCTCGATTCCGTCCATCTCCGGCATACGAATATCCGACAACACGATGTCGACATTATGACTTTGCAGCTTCGCAAGCGCCTCGGAGCCCGACAAGGCGACGGCGATGTCGGATACCGCCAGGTCGCTCATCCGGATGACACGCTGCAGGCTGTTGACGAGCAAAGGCTCATCGTCCACGATCAGAATGCGATGCATCGATCGTCCCTCCTTTTTCGACGGTATCAGGCAGGCGCAGGACGGCCTTGAACCCGCCGCCGGCCGGCGGCTCGAGGAACAGGCCGCAGCGCGGGCCGTATTTGTACTTCAATCGCCAATGGATGTTCCACAAGGCGCAGCTGGTCTCGGGCTGGCTCTTCTCGTCGGCCAGCATCCGCTCCAGCTTCGCCCGTTCTTCCTCCGGCATGCCCGGACCGTCGTCCTCGACCGACAGCTCGATGACGCCGTCGGCAGCCGAAATCTCCACGCGCACGACGATCGGCTTGGTCGTTTTCTCCATGCCGTGGACGATCGCATTCTCGACAAGCGGCTGGACGAGCAGACGCGGAACTTTCAGCCCCGCCAATCCGGGAGCGGCGTGAATATGGAAGTCGAGGCGATCCGGGAACCGGATCTTCTGAATTTTCAAGTAGTACTCCGCATGCTGCAGCTCGTCCTGCAGCGTGACCTCCTCCGCGGCGCTGTGCGTGATGAAGCGAAAATATTTGCCCAAGTATTCGGCCAGCTCGGAGACGATCGCGTTGTTGCCTTCCTCCGACATCCGGTAAATGATATAGAAGCAGTTGTACAGGAAATGGGGATTGATCTGCGACTGAAGCTGCTTCAGCTCCGCCTGGTTGACGCGAAGCTCCTGGACGTACACCTCCTGAATAAGATGCTCGATGCGCGACACCATCTGATTGAATTGATGGTAGACGTAGCGGAACTCGTCCTTGCGCTTCTGCTCGATGCGGGTATCGTGCTGGCCGCGCTCCACCCTGCGCATGGCATTAAACAGCAGCCGAAGCGGCTTGTGCATCTCCCGGTAGGTCACCAGCGAGATGCCGATGATGCTGAAGGCGGACACCAGGATCAACAGCCGGATCAATTGCCGCAGCTCGTCGATCGATCCCATGATATCGCTTTCAACGAAGTACACGGCCAGCGTCCAATTCAGGGCGGCCGACTTCTTGTACACGACCATGTACGTTCGATCGGATTCGTTCAGCGAAATCGAGCCTTGGCCGGAATCGGCATAATCGGTTTCGAGGACGGATACGATCTTCCTTTCGAGCTCCCCTTTCTCCCGGCTGCCGATATACCCGTTCCTGTTCGTATCCAGGATGAAGGCCTCTCCCGTATCGCCGACCTTGAACGATCGGAGCAGGTTCGCGAACTTCTGCAGCGAGATGTCCATTCCCAGCACATAACGCACGTCGGTGCGCGGAACCTCGAACAAGCCCGGGGCGTACAGCGCGAACGTCAGCACGTCGGTCAGCTGGTTGGCCAACGGAACTTTGCGGTAAAACCGCTGCAGTACCGAATTGTCCGTCGCCTGTCCCAGCAGCAGATCCGTTTCCGTTTGCGGAATGTTCGAATAGCCGGATACGTGGGACAATCGTTCCTGAAGCCCGTAGAAATCGACGAACAGGTCGTCGATGTAGTCGCTGTTGGCGACAATCATGCCGAACTTGGACAGCAGATCGTTGTACAGCGCAATTTTTTCGTAACCCTCAATGCCGTGGGCGCTCGACAGAAATTGGATGTCCTTGTCGTTGCGCAGCACGATCTCGAACTGCTTCACCTTCTCCATGTCGGATTCCAGACGGTCGAGAAAAAACTGAAGCTTCGAGAAGGTCGTCCGCGTCACTTCCTCGTGCATGCTCCTGACGGCCGAGTTCAGGATGGCCAGACTGATGAGGTAAACCGGGATGGTCAGGACGAAGAAAAAGAGCGTCAGCTTCGCAAACAGCCCGAAGCGAATCTCCCGAACGTTTCCGGGCATCGCTCGTTCACCTCCTGGTCTCAATATAACGGGCGCCGATCGCGACATCATCGCATTCGTCAGACGAGGGACGCCATTTTTCCCTGATCATGCCATAGGGGCCTCAAGGGCGTCAATCCGTTCCTTTTATCGGGAAAGGCAAGTCGAACGGCCGCCCGGCCGTTTCCGTGCGACGCCGATTAAATGATCCCTTCCGCCTCTAGCCGCCGGAGAAGACAATTTTGGATAAGCACAAAGCAGAAAAATAATGTTGTTTATTTGCGGCAAGCCGCTACAATTATTTCTAAACAATGGAAGTTCGAATCCAATTGAGGAGGGAAAAGGGATGAGCAAAAAAACGAAGGCGGCCATCACCGGCTGCGGCACGATCGCCAACAGCGCGCAGAACGCCGCTCTGCTGGAGACGACGCCCAAATTCACAGCACGCGGCATATTCCAGAACAAAATCGACGGCTTTCTGGAATGCATCGGTACCGGGAACGAACCGCCGGCGCATATCGATACCGTCATTCCGTCTTCCAAAATCGTTCAAGCGATCTACCATTCATCCAACCGGAACGCGGAGGAAATTAACCCATGAAAACAATCGGGTTCATCGATTATTTTCTCGACGAATGGCATGCGAACCAATACCCCGAGTGGATCGCGAGCGCATCCGGCGGGACGATGAAGGTGGCTTACGCTTACGGAAAAATAGACGCGGAGCGCGGCCTCGACAACGCCTCCTGGTGCCGGAACAAAGGAATCGGGCTGCTCGGTTCCATCGAAGAAGTCGTGGAGAGAAGCGATTATTTGGTCGTGCTGTCTCCCGACAATCCGGAATTTCACGAGGAGCTGGCCATGCTGCCGCTGCAGTCGGGCAAGCCTACCTATGTCGACAAAACGTTCGCGCCGGACCGGCAAACCGCGCTCCTTCTGTTCGAGACGGCCGCCAAGCACGGCACGCCGCTCTTCTCGTCCTCGGCGCTGCGCTTCGCCACCGAATACGCAGGCGCCGACCGAACGGGCATCGATACGATCTGCAGCATCGGCCCCGGCCCATACGCCAATTATGCGGTGCACCAGATCGAACCGGTCGTGTCGCTCATGGGCGCGGAGGCGGAACGGGTCATGAATACGGGGACGGAGAAGTCCCCTTCCCTGCTGGTCGGATTTTCGGGTGGCCGGCAGGCGTCGATTCATTTTTATGACGGAAGTCCGTTCAGCCTCGCGGTCAACTACCAATCGGGCCAATTCGCCCATCTGAAGGCGGAGTCCGACTTTTTCGCCGAGTTTATCGGGAGCCTGATCCGCTTTTTCGAAACCGGCGAAGCGCCGGTCGATCCGAAGGAGACGATCGCGATCATGACGATCATCGAGTACGGTTTCCAAGCGGCCCGAAAGCCGTATCAATGGATCGAGCTGCCGAAAACGGTCTGACATGAACTCCCATAATACGGCCGGCTGCGTGTTCCATTTCGACAACGTGTTTCCGACAGGCCAGTCTACGTTCGGCGGCATCGATTTGTACCAGATCGGCGAAATATGCTGCGAATGCGGGTATGAAATTTTGCCGCACCTGCAGCATTGCCTCGAGCTGAGCTATATCGTGTCCGGCGGCGGCTTTTTTTACATCGACGACGAATGCGTGAAGGTCGGCGAAGGCGACATCGTGTTCAACGCCATCGGACACACGCATGCGATCCGGACGGACGACTCCGGCATGCTGCGTTTTGTGTACATGGGGTTCACGTTCAACGAAGCGGCGAACGAGGCGTTCCGGGACATGCAGCGCTTTTTTCAATCCGCTCCCTATCATCATGCGAAAGATACGTACAATCTGATGATTCCGTTTCTTCGTAACCTTGACGAGTTTTATGCACAGAAGCCTTATTCCCGCATCATGATCCAAAACTACCTTGAGGAAGTCATCGTCCTGTCGTACCGGGCGTTTACGGAGAAAAGCGGCAAAGTTACGCGATACGCTCCGCAAAAATCGCCGCACTCGGTCGGCTATACGGTCTATTCGGTCATCCGCTATATCGAGAAAAACGTATGCGAGCTAAAAAGCGTCCGGACGATTGCAAACGATCTGGGGTATAGCTACACGTATTTGTCGCATACGTTCAAGGAGAAGACGGGGATGACGCTCCGGTGGTACATCAATCACAAAAAGACCGAAAAAGCGCTGGAAATGCTCAAATACGGCAACCTTTCCATCAAACAGGTGGCCGAGAGATTGAATTACGCGACGCTGCAGTCATTTAATAAAGCGTTTACGCGGATTATGGGCTATCCGCCCTCGCGTTACGTCGCGCTCCAACAGCAAGAGGCCGCTCCGGATTGACCGGGGCGGCTTTGATTTCGTTGTGTGCCGATGTCGGGCTTGATGGATTGCGGTAAATACGGATGAGCATATACCTTTCTCGGATCGCCTGCGACAGGTTCGGGAAACGTGACCGGTGGATACGGTCAACAGCGCCCGTTAAACTGGCATGTACGCGGAATAAGAGAACGTACCGGCAGACCGCCGTGGTGAAGATTCTCCCTTATTCGTCCATCGCGCGAGCCGAGCCCGTCATACGGGCAGCTCGATCGTAAACGTCGTCCCGACGCCGACCTGGCTCTCGATCCGCATCGCGCCGTTATGGTTTTCGACAATTTTATTCGTAACCATCAAGCCGAGGCCGGTGCCGTTCTCCTTCGTCGTATAGAACGGCTGGCCGATCCGGGCCAGCTGGCTCTCCGGAATGCCCCGCCCTTGATCGGTGACGCGGATCATCACCCGTTCGCCGATGCGGTCGACGCCGACCGTCACGTCCCCGCCGTCCGGCATCGCCTCGATCGCGTTTTTGATAATGTTGATGAACACCTGCTTGATCTGGTTCTCGTCGCACAAAATGTACAGGGCGTCCTCCTTGCCCTGCACGAGGATCCGGATGCTCGTCATGATCGCCTGCGTCTCGAGCAGAGCCGCCACCTGACGGAGCAGCGAGACGATGTTTTTGCGCTCGAACCGGGATTGCTGCGGCTTCGCCAGCACGAGCAGCTCGGTCAAAATCATCTCGATCCGGTTGAGCTCCGACGCCAGGATATCGAAATATTCCTTCTTCGCCTCTCCGCTCCGCATCAGTTGGTGGAACCCTTTGATCGCCGTCAGCGGATTGCGGATTTCGTGCGCGATGCCGGCCGCAAGCTGCCCGGCGACCGACAGCTTCTCGGAATTGCGCAGCAGCTCCTGCGTTTTTTTCCGCTCGGTCGTGTCCCGGATGATCGAATACACCGCAGGCTCGTCCTGAAACACGGTCGGCATGGAGCGCACCTCCGTCTCGATGACGGTTCCGTCGAGCCGGTGCAGCGGGAATTCGAAGAAATCGGCCGTCTCGCCCCGCAGGACGCGCATCGACCGTTCCATCGCGTCGTTCCGGTAATCGGGCGGCACGAATCGGAGCGGATTGTCCAATATGCTTCGCCGGTCTTCCTCGGTGCGTCCGCCGAACAGCTTCACGCCCGCCTCGTTGATATATAATCCTCGGGTCGGGCTGCCGGTAATCAGCACCGCGTCGGGGGAGTTTTCGACGAGCTGCCGGTACTGCTCCTCTTGACGGGCCAGCTTCTCGGCGGCCATCCGGCGATCGGTCACGTCCCGGCCGACGGCCACGATCTTCTCCACATGGCCGTTGCGATTGCGGATGGCCCGGAACGTCGTCTCGATCCAGACGTACCGGCCGTCTTTATGCCTCACCCGGTTCCAGACGGTGGCCGCGTCGGCCATCTGGCCGGACATCGTCTGCCGGTCCTGCGGATGTACGAAATCGGTGAACGGCCGGCCGACGACTTCCTCCGGCTTGTAGCCGAGCACCGATTCGACGGCGGGCGATATGAAGCCGACCCGCAAATCGGGCGTGAAGTAGGAAATGATGTCCTGCGAGTTTTCCGATATTAGCCGGTACAGCTCCTCGTGCTTCCGAAGCTCCCGTTCCGTATGGATTCGCTCGGTAATGTCCATGATTTGGGAGATGAAATAGCGGGCGGCTCCCTTCTCGTCGCGAACGATCGAGCCGATCATGCGCGCCCATACGACATGCCCTTCCTTGTGCACGTACCGTTTCTCCAGCTCGTACGTTTCGAGCTGTCCGGCCAGCACCATGTCGGCATGCACGACATCCTTGTAAATGTCATCCGGATGCGTGATGTCGATAAATGTCAGTTTCAACAGTTCGTCCGCGCCGTATCCGACAATACGGCACAACGCCTCGTTCACTTTCAGAAACCGGCCGTCCAACGCAATTAGCGCCATGCCGATCGGCGCATGCTTGAATGCGCTCACAAACAGCAGGCGATCTTCCTCCCGCTGCGAAATTGCTTTCCTGGCCATCGGCGACTCCTCTCGTGACTTTCGGAAAACCGTTGACGTACGTTCCATCCGTCCGCTTAGCCTATTCACCATAATCATAGGACTATATGACCAATTGTGCAACATTTTCATGAAAATGCGGCGCCGGCGGGAGAAGGGGCGAACGTGTCCTCGCAAGGTGGACATGCTATAATGGACAGTATGGCATTTGGAAGCGCAAGTACGGCTCAGCAGAGGAGTGGACATCACCATTGGGCAATTGGAAGCTGAATTTGGGCGTATTGTGGTTCGGCAATTTTTTGGTCATGGCGGGCATGACGATGATCATCCCGTTTTTGCCGCTGTATATTCAGGAGCTCGGCATTACGGACCCGGATCGAGTCGCCTTCTGGTCCGGCGTTATTTTTGCCGGCAACTTCGTGACCTCGTTTTTGTTTCAGCCGTTGTGGGGCAAGCTAGCGGACCGGTACGGGCGGAAAATGATGCTGCTGCGCTCCGGCTTCGGCATGGCCGTCGTCATGACGCTGATGGGCTTTGCCGGCGACGTCTGGCATTTGCTGCTGCTGCGCATGCTGAACGGCACCATCTCCGGCTTCGTCCCCGCCGCGGTGGCGCTCATGTCGGCGACGACCCCTCGCGACAAGATGGGCTTCTCGATGGGGACGCTGCAGTCCGGCGGCACGGCCGGAAGCATACTCGGACCGTTCATCGGAGGGCTGCTGGCGGATTGGATCGGCTTCCGGCCGATTTTCTACATCACCGGCGCGCTGCTGTTCGTCGCCTCGATGCTCGCGATGTTCGTCGTCAAGGAGAAATTCGATGCGGGCAAGGCGGCCGTACAGCCGAACGTGTCCGTCGTCGCCGGCTTGAAGGAGCTGGGCAAAATACCGCAGCTGACGTCGCTGTTCGCCGTCACGTTTTTGATCCAATTCTCGATGCTCAGCTCGATGCCGTTAATCCCGCTGTTCGTGCAGCATTTGCATCCCGGCGGCGAAAACCTGGCGTTTTTCTCCGGCCTCGTCGGCTCGATTACCGGCTTCTCCAACATGATCGCCTCGCCGCTGCTCGGCCGGCTCGGGGACCGGATCGGCCAGGAGCGGGTGCTGCGCATCTCGCTGATCGGCGCGGCCGTCATGTTCATCCCGCAGGCGCTCGTCCAGAACGTCTGGCAGCTGTTCGCGGCACGGTTTCTGCTCGGCATGTTCATGGGCGGCCTGCTGCCATCGGTGAACGCGCTCATCCGCAAGCATACGCCCGACGGGATGGAAAGCCGCTCGTACAGCTTCAACAGCAGCTTTCTCAGCCTCGGCAATATGGTCGGCCCGACGGTCGGCGGCGCGCTATCCGGGCTGCTCACGATTCGCGGCATTTTTCTGATCGCGACCGCCATGCTGTTCGCGAATGCGGTCTGGGTCAGCCGAACGTTAATATACCGGAAGCGCGGACTGTAGGAGCGGACGGATTGTGCGACAAAAAGTAGAAGCCCGGAATAGGTGGCGTACGCCGCCGGTTCCGGGCTTCGTTTTCTGTTTCGTGCCGCTACTCCCGCACCCGCGCGATGCACAATCCGTCGTAAGCGGGCAATATCGCGCTTTCGAGCCGCGGATCGGTCGCCATCCGCCGGTTGAACTCGCGCATCGTCCGCACCGAGCCGCCTTGGGCTTGCGGGTCCATCGTCTTGCCGTGCATCAAGGCGTTGTCGCCGACGATGAGGGCGCCGGGGTTCGCGAGCCGGATCGCATAGTCCAAATAGTGGAGATAATTGCCTTTGTCGGCGTCGATGAAGAACAAGTCGAATTTCTCGCCGTCCGCCGCCAGCTTCTCCAGGCTCGGCAGCGCTTCGCCGATCCGGTATTCGACCGTGTCCCCGAAGCCGGCCGCCTCCATGTTCGCGCGCGCGACGGCGGCGAATTCCTCCTTCAGCTCGAGCGAGAGCAGCTTCCCTTGCCCGTTCATCCCCCGAGCGAGACAGATGCCGCTGTAGCCGCCGAGCGCGCCGATCTCGAGCAGCCGCTTCGCCCCCGACAGCCGTACGAGCAGCGTCAGCAGCCGGCCGTAGCCCGGCGCCACCGAAATGTCCGGCATCCCGTTTTGCCGGATCGTCTCCTGCACCCGCGCCAAATCCGGATCCGGCTCGTACAGCGACTCCACGTAACGGTCGGCTTCGACGAAATATCGATCCTCCATAAGCTCCTCCGTTTCACGCGCGCGAGGGCGCGTTTGTATCCATCCGGCGTTTCGCCTATACTTAATTGTATGATTTTGCTCGAAACGACGCAAACGGGCGCAGGACATGCTCCCGGAACAAGATGGAGTGGACGAACGAAGTGGACAACATCCAATTGATCGCAACCGCCCCGATGGGGCTCGAGGCGATCGTCGCCCGCGAGGTACGCGACCTCGGGTACGACGACGTCATGGTGGAGAACGGGAAAGTGACGTTTCGGGCCGACGTATCGGCGATTGCCCGCGCCAACTTATGGCTGCGGACGTCGGACCGCGTGCTGCTCAAGCTCGGGGAATTCCCCGCGAAGACGTTCGACGAGCTGTTCGAAGGGACCAAAGCGCTGCCGTGGCCGGACTGGATTCCGGAGGACGCGGAATTTCCCGTCGAAGGGCGGTCGCACAAGTCGCAGCTGTCGAGCGTGCCGGCCTGCCAAGGCATCGTGAAGAAGGCGGTCGTGGAGAAGATGAAGCTGCGCTACGGCACGGAATGGTTTCCCGAGAACGGCCCGCGCTACGTCATCGAGGTGGCGCTGTTGAACGACGTGGCGACGCTGACGATCGATACGACCGGCGCCGGCCTGCATAAGCGCGGCTACCGCAAGCTCGTCACCGAAGCGCCGCTCAAGGAGACGATGGCGGCGGCGATGGTGCTGCTCAGCCGCTGGCGGCCGGAACGGCCGCTCGTCGACCCGTTCTGCGGGTCGGGTACGATCCCGATCGAGGCGGCCATGATCGGCTGGAATATCGCCCCGGGCCTTCGCCGGGAATTCGCGGCCGAGGCGTGGCCGACGCTCGATCGCGGCATATGGGAGCGGGCGCGCGACGAGGCGTACGACCTGCTGCGGGACGACATGCCGCTCGACATCGTCGGCTCGGACATCGATCCGGCCGCGATCGAGGTGGCGCAAGCCGCCGTGAAGAAAGCCGGCCTCGCCGGCGAGCTGAGGCTGCACCAGGCGCCGGTCGCCAAGCTGTGGCCGGACGGCGACTACGGCTGCATCGTGACGAATCCGCCCTACGGGGAGCGGATCGGCACGAAGGACGAGGTCGAGAAGGCGATCCGCCAGCTCGGCGGCATCTTCGACAAGCTGCCGACGTGGTCGGCGTTCGCGCTCAGTCCGAACAAGCAGTACGAGCATTATTTCGGCCGCGCCGCGGACAAGAAGCGGAAGCTGTTCAACGGCAGAATCGAGTGCAACCTGTACATGTATCACGGTCCGCTGCCGCCTCGGAAAACGGAGCGGGACGCTTCCGACGAGTGATACGAACGACGAGCGCCTCCGGCCCGTGCGCCATGCACGGTCGGAGGCGCTCGTCTTGTCGGTGCCCGCTATCGCTTCGCTCCGCGCCACGCCCGCACGCTTTCCACGAAACGGGTCGGCTCGTCCGTCGCGAACCAGCGAATGCCCAGGTCGAGCAAATCGCCGATCGAACGCTCGTCGAAGGCGAACGGCAGCACCTCCAAATCGACGCCCGCCTCGGATGCCGCCGCCAGCGCTTCCCGGAGCCGCTCCGGCTCGATCGCGTACGGCCATTCGTCGCCGTTGCGCCCGTCCCAGTCGATCGTCTGCGGGCTGTTCAGGTGAAGCTGGACTTGATCCAGCCCGTCGAAGCCGGATTCGCGCGCTTCCCGGAACGTCTCGAGGATGCGCTCGGCGCTTCCGCCGATCCATAGCATGCTGCGCACGTCTTGGGCGATTTGCTTCATCCGCTTGCAGTTGGCCTGCCGGTTGTGGGTGAAAATGATTTGCCGGTTCACGCCGTACCGGTCGATCAGCTCGCCGAGCTTGTCCAGATCGACCTGCTTCAAATCCAAATAAAATTGCCGCTCCGGCCGTCCCCGAAGCTCCTCGAACACTTCCTCGAGCGACGGGATCCGTTCGCCCGCGAACCGCGAGTCGAACGGCGTCCCCGCGTCCCAGCGCCGCACCTCCGCGAAATCCAGCTCCGATACGGGCACGTCCTTGACGCCGTCCGGCGCGTCCGTCGTCCGGGCCAGCGTCTCGTCGTGCAGGCAGACGATGACCCCGTCGCGGGTCGTGCGGATGTCCGCCTCCGGGATGCCGCCGAGCGTCCAGGCGTGCACATTCGCCGCCATCGTATTGTCGGGCGCTTCATAAGCGCCGCCGCCCCGATGCGCCTGCCAGTAGACACGGTCCGGGTCGCCGGAGGCTCCGTCTATTGCGACGGCTGTACCGGCCGGGCCGCCGTACAGCTCCGCCGCGATGTCACCGGCATACCGGTCCAGGACGCCGAGCTGGTCGGCCAGCTGCAGGACGGTGTACCGGTTGCGCACCTCTTTCGCGACGCGCAGCGCGTCGACCAGCTCCTCCCGGGTCACGCCGATTTCAAGCGGATCGACCGGCGCTCCGACTTCCCGGAGCAGTCCCGCGACGTCCGGCGCGAGCGCGACAATCGCCTCCAGCCGGCGCTTCAGCTCGGGCCATCGGCCGATCAGCTTCGCATGCTTGGCGTCCAGCTCGTCCTGGCTCGCGAACGCTGCGCGGTTCGCCGCGATCATCTCTTCCGCGAGCGGTCCGTAGCAGCGGCTCAGCTCGCGCTCCCACCCGGCGATTTGCGCCGCCGTTTTCTCCCGCATCCGCATCGATCCGACATCGGCGCCCAAAAGCCGCTCGTACAGCTTCAGGACGATCGGCGTCGCGACCCCGACCTTGATGCCGTGCAGATCGGTCCGGTGCCCCTCCGCAAAATGTTTCATTTCCCAATAGTGGGACAGGTGGTGCTCCGATCCCGAAGCGGGACGCGAATGGCCGATCATTTGCATGGCGAGGCCGGACAGGACGAGCCCTTCCGTCAGCTCCTTGATCGCGACGGGCTCCCCTTTCGCGATCGCCCCGACGCTGCCCGCGATCCCCGTGAGCGCCCGGACCATCAGGCCGGAGACGACCTCGCAGTAATGCTCGTCCTCCACGGCCGCCGCCAGCAGCCAGTCGCACAGGGCGGTTATTTTGGCCAGCATGTCGCCGACACCCGCGGCAACCATCGCCTTCGGCGCCTGAGCGATCACCCGCAAATCGCCGATCAGGGCGACCGGGGAGGCGGCGGCGTACGTTTTTTTGAACCCGTTCACGAGCAGCGGCGAACCCGTCGACGCATAGCCGTCCATCGACGGCGCCGTCGCTACGACGATATACGGAATTTTCGCCTTGTAGCTCAAAATGCGGGCGATGTCGTTGATCGTTCCCGAGCCGACGGCGATCAGCAGACCGATATCCGGCTCCAAATCGATGAGCGCCCGGACGACCGCCTTCTCGTCGGCGTATTCGACGGGCTCCGGATACACGCTCATGACGACGTCCCGTCCGGCGCTCTTCAAATGCTCGGCCAGCTCTCTCCCCGCCACCGCATACGTGGACGGATCGGCGAGCAGCATCGCCTTGCCGTCCAAGCCCAGCTCCTTGATCGTATCGGCGACCCGGTGCAGCGCCCCGTCTTCGACGATCAGTCTGCGCATCGCCACTTGATGGGTCCGTCCGCACGTACAGTCGAACGAAATGCCGGTCAGTCTCTCCGCCGATCGCTGCCCGACCGATTGTACCGTTATCGTCTCCATAACCCGTTCCTTTCCGTTTCCGCTAGGATCGATTCCGTATAAGGGTTTGACACGGATGGTGCCGATTCCTTCGAGAGACGAAAAAAAGACCGCCTCCCGGGCGGTCGCGAGTCGGGCGGCATCAGCCGCGGGGCGGACGGATGCGGACGATGCCGACGTCGGATGCGTTGATGGCGATCGAGTTGCCCCCTTGCTCGATGGAGGCGTTCGCGGTTTGCTTGCCGATAATCGTGTTATGGTCTTTTTTCTGCTGCTTTTTGCCGTACTTGCGTCTGGATCCGTAGTTGGCCATCGGTTCTCACCTCCTCTCCAAAGAACGCGGACCGGGGCGGAGCCCGGCCGTTCGGGAGGCGATCACGATCGGCGCTTGCGGCTTTTATGGAGCTTGTGCCGTTTGAAGTCTTTTTGATGCTTGACGATTTGCACGCTCAGCGCGTTGTTCGCGACTGCGTTTCCTTGGGTCGCTTCGGCGGTGGCGACCTGATAAATATGAATGATGACGTATTGGTTTTTGCCGACCCGGTGCCGGTACGTTTTGACGAGCGTTTTGTTCAAGGCGATTCCTCCTGACAGCCATTAACTCCGTACCACGATATGCGATCGGAGCAAGGCCCGTCCGGGCAGCCCTACGACGGCGGCGCGGCCACACGAAAAAAGAGGCGGATTTCGGGTCCGCCCCTTCCGTCGATTCCGTATTCGGTTATCGATCAGCCGTTCCGCTTTATCGCCTCGACAAGCTGCGCGAGCACGTCGTCGGCCTTCTCGTAGTCGACCTGGCACGTGCCGGCCGCCACATGGCCGCCGCCCCCGTAGGACAGCATGAGCGAGCCGATGTCCGTTTTCGCGCCGCGGTTGACGATGCTGTGGCCGCAGGCGAAGACGCAGTTTTGTTTATTTTTGCCGTCGACGATCCAGATCGATACGTTCTGCTCCGGATACAGCGCGTACACCATGAATCGGTTGCCCGGATAGATCGGATCGACGCCGCGCAGGTCGGTTACGATCACGTTGCCGTCCGTGTGCGTATGCGCCGCAAGCATCTCGCGGTACTGTGCGTCGAGCTCGTAGTACCGCTTCACCCGTTCGACCACGTCCGGCAGCTCCATAATGTCGTCGACCGTCTTCGTCATACAGTGGTCGACGAGGTCTTCCATCAGCTGGTAGTTGCTGATCCGGTAATCGCGATACCGGCCGAGTCCCGTCCGGGCGTCCATGATGAACGACAGCAAGTCCCAGCCTTTCGGGTTCAAAATGTCGTCTTTGCTGAACTGCGCCGCATCGGCTTTATCGACGCCGGCCATAATGTCGTCGAGCTCCGGCCCGAATTTGTCCCGTCCGCCGTAATAGTCGTACACGACACGCGCGGCACTGGGCGCGATGCGGGTTTCGCCCTTGTACTCGATGTTCTCCCCGTTGCGGGTCAGCTCGCTCGAATGATGGTCGAACCAGAGACCGCAGCCCGGAACGTAAGGCACGTTCGCGAGAATGTCGTTCTCGCTCACTTCAATCAAGCCGTCCTGCACGTCTTTCGGGTGGACGAATTTCATTTCGTCGACCATCCCGAGCTTTTTGAACAGCATCGCGCAGACGAGGCCGTCGAAATCGGATCTTGTGATGAGACGCATTGATGAACCCTCTCCCGTTCATAGTTCTTATGTACCAAACAAACCCCTGCATTGCCGTCCGTTCTCCTGCCGAAGACCGTCAAACACGCCGTTTCAGCGTTGGTTCGTTCGGACTGCCACGTCTCATTATAATCGAAAGAAAGCAGCATAGGAAGACGAAAAAACGGTTCGTTATGCGCAATTCGCACGTTCGTCACGAATCGACAAGACGGTCGTTTAAAAAAAGCGGCGCCTCGCGGCACCGCCTTATTATGGGAAACGTTCGATCACTTCACGACGATATGGATCGGATGGCCGAGCGCCACTTCCGACGCGTCCATGACGATTTCGCCGAGCGTCGGATGCGCGTGGATCGTAAGCGAAATGTCTTCCACGGTCGCGCCCATCTCGATGGCGAGTCCGAGCTCCGCGATCAGGTTGGACGCTTCCGCGCCGACGATTTGCGCGCCGATCAGCAGCCCCGTATCCTTGTCGCCGACCAGCTTGACGAAGCCTTCGTTCGCGCCGATCGATTGCGCGCGTCCGTTCGCCCCGTAGCTGAACCGTCCGGAGAAGACGTTGACGCCCTTCTCCTTCGCTTCGGTTTCGCTCAAGCCGACGCTGGCGATTTCCGGCTCGGAGAAGACGACCGCCGGGATCGCCTTGTAATCGACCGCGCTAGGCTGTCCGGCGATCGCTTCCGCCGCCACCTTCGCTTCGTACGTCGCCTTGTGGGCGAGCGACGGACCCGGGACGACGTCGCCGATCGCGAAAATGTTCGGAACGCTCGTACGGCCCTGATGATCGACCTCGATCAAGCCGCGGTCGGTCATTTTCACGCCGATCGCCTGCAAGCCCAGTTCGTCCGTGTTCGGTTTGCGCCCGACCGTCACGAGGACGTAATCGGCCGTCACCTGCTTCTCTTCGCCGCCGACCGTATACGTCACCGTCACGTCGGTATCGGTTTGCTTCGCGTCTTTCGCCAGCGCCTCGGTGACGACGTCGACGTTCGACTTTTTCAAGCTGCGTCCGACATAGCGGGACAGCTCCTTCTCGAAGCCCGGCAAAATCGTGTCGGAGCCTTCCAGCACCGTTACCTTCGTACCGAACTTGGCGTACGTCTGGCCGAGCTCGATGCCGATGTAGCCGCCGCCGATAACGATCATGCTCTTCGGAATTTCCGGCAGGCTGAGCGCCTCCGTCGACGACAGGATCCGTTTGCCGAACGGAAAAGCTTTCAGCTCGATCGGACGGGAGCCTGTCGCGATAATGCAGTGGTTGAACTTATATTGCGTCGAATCGCTTTCCGTCGCGACGCTGACGACCGAATCGCTGACGAAAAACGCTTCGCCCGAGACGAACTGCACCTTGTTGCCCTTCAGCAGCGTACCGACGCCGCCGCTTTGCTTTTTGACGATGCCGTTTTTCCATTCTTGAACCTTCGCCCAGTCGACCTTCACGTCCCCGACGTTGATCCCGTATTCGGAGCCCTGCAGCGCCGATTCGTACCGGTGTGCCGCCGAAATGAGCGCCTTCGAAGGGATACAGCCGCGGTTCAGGCAGACGCCGCCGACTTCGGCTTTGTCCACGCAGACGACCGACTTGCCGAGTTGAGCCGCGCGAATGGCGGCCACGTAACCGCCCGGGCCGGAACCGATAACCAGGACGTCGACATCTACCGTAAGCGTTCCGACTACCATGCGCTTACACCTCCATAACCATAAGTTGCGGATCTTCGAGCAGCGATTTGATGTAATTCATCGCGTTCTGGGCGGTGGCGCCGTCGATCAGACGGTGGTCGAAGCTCAAGGAAAGCGCCATGACGTTGCCGACGACGATTTGTCCGTCGCGGACGACCGGCTTCTCCGAGATGCGTCCCGTCCCCAGGATGGCCACTTCCGGATAGTTGATGACCGGCGTGAAGAACATGCCGCCCGCCGATCCGATATTCGTAATCGAGATCGTGCTGCCTTTCATTTCGTTCGGCCCGAGCTTGCCGTCGCGGCCGCGAACGGCCAAATCGCGGATTTCGTTCGCGATCTGCCACACGTTTTTGCGATCGGAATCGAATACGACCGGCACGATCAAGCCGTTGTCCGTATCGGTGGCGATGCCGATGTTGTAATACTTTTTATAGACGATTTCGTTCTTCTCGTCGTCGATCGAAGCGTTCAAAGCCGGATACTGCTTCACGGCCGCGACGAGCGCTTTGACGATGAACGGCAGGTACGTCAGCTTGACGCCTTTTTTCTCGGCGAGCGGCTTCGCTTTTTGGCGGAGCTCGACGAGCGCGGTGACGTCCACTTCGTCCATGATCGTCACGTGCGGAGCCGTGTATACCGATTTGACCATCGCATTCGCGATCGCCTTGCGGATGCCTTTGAACGGCACGCGCTCCTCGACGCGCTCGCCCGCTGCGACCGCAGCCGCTGCCGGTGCAGCCGCCGCAGGGGCCGCCTTTTCGGCCGCAGGCGCCGCCGCCTGGCCGCCGCCCGCCGCGAACGCGAGCACGTCTTCCTTCGTCGCTTGGCCGTTGCGGCCGGTGCCCTTGACGAGCGTCAAGTCGACGCCCTTCTCGCGGGCGAATTTGCGCACGCTCGGCGTCGCCAGCACTTGGCCGGCCGCCGCAGGCGCGCTCGGTGCCGGTGCGGCTGCCGCAGGCTCGGCCGCTGGCGCTGCTGCAGGCGCTGCCGGTGCCGCAGCGGCGGGAGCCGCCGCAGGGGCCGGCGCGGATGCTGCCGGCGCCGGAGCAGCCGCCGCAGGCGCGTCGCCGCCGCCGTGATGGATCGACTCCGGCGGAATTTCGCCGACGACGTCGATAACCGCGAGCGGGTCGCCCACGTGCGAAACGGTGCCTTCGGCCACCTTCAGCTCGACGATTTTGCCCGTTACGGGCGACGGCACTTCGACGACCGCCTTGTCGTTTTGCACGTCCATAATGATTTGATCTTCTTTTATTTCATCGCCGGGCTTAACGTGCCATTTGACGATTTCGCCTTCGTGAAGGCCCTCGCCGAGCTCCGGGAGTCGGAATTGCCAGATCGCCATAGTGTTACCTCCTGTCGGATCGCCTTATGCGTCCGGACGGATGCGAATCGCCGCACGTCCGCGCCCCAAGGCTTCGCTCCTATGTTCTTCGCATGATTGCTGCAAGGCCCGCTCTTACAAAAGAAGAGCGGTTCGCCGCTCTTATTTTGCTGTGAGGCCGATTAAAAATTCAGAACTTGGTTGATGCCTTCGATGACGCGCGCCGGTGTCGGCAGCCATTCGTCTTCGATTTGGCCGAACGCATATACCGTATCCGGAGCGGCGACGCGCAGAACCGGCGCTTCCAGGTGCAGAATCGCCTTCTCGTTCACCTGCGCGATCACTTCCGCGGCGATGCCCGCCGTTTTTTGCGCTTCCTGTACGACGATGGCGCGGTTCGTTTTCTTGATCGACTCGACGATCGTCTCGATATCGAGCGGCATGAGCGTGCGCAGGTCGATAACCTCGACGGATACGCCTTGCGATTTCTCGATTTCCTCGGCCGCCTTGAGCGACGTATGAACCATCGCGCCGTACGTCAAAATCGTGACGTCCTTGCCTTCGCGAACGACGTTCGCCTTGCCGATCGGCACCGTGTAGTCGCCCTCCGGCACCTCGGCGCGGAATGCGCGGTACAGCTTCAGATGCTCCATGAAGAACACCGGATCGTTATCGCGGATCGCCGAGATGAGCAAGCCTTTGGCGTCGTACGGGTTGGACGGTACGACGACCTTGATGCCCGGCGTCTGCACGAGCATGCCCTCGAGGCTGTCCGTGTGCAGCTCCGCCGCTTTGACGCCGCCGCCGAACGGCGTGCGGATGACGATCGGCGCGTTGTAACGGCCGCCGGAACGCCAGCGAAGACGCGCCGCTTGCGCGACGATGGAGTCCATCACTTCGAAGATGAAGCCGATGAACTGCACCTCCATGATCGGACGAAAGCCTTGTACGCTGAGACCGACCGCAAGACCGCCGATGCCGGACTCCGCGAGCGGCGTATCGAATACGCGCTCTTCGCCGAATTCCTTCTGCAATCCTTCGGTGGCGCGGAATACGCCGCCGACGTGCCCGACGTCTTCCCCGAATACCATGACGTTCGGGTCGCGCTGAAGCTCCAGCTTCATCGCTTCGTTAATCGCTTGAATCATCGTCAACTGTGCCATCGCTTACTTGCCCCCCTTGCCCGAAAACCAAGCTTTTTGCTCTTCCAAATGCGGCGGTGTCGTCTCGAACATCGTGTCGATCAAGCCCGGAACGGTCATTTTCTCCGTCTCTTCGGCTTTCTTGATCTGCTCGTTGACGTGCTCCTTCGCTTCCTCGATCACTTTGTTCTCTTCCTCTTCGCTCCACAAGCCTTTGGCCGTCAAATAAGTGCGGAACCGGACGAGCGGATCCCGCGTCTCCCATTCGCCGGATTCTTCTTTCGTTCTGTATTTGGACGGATCGTCCCCGGACATCGAGTGCGGGCCGAACCGGTACGTGATCGCTTCGATCAAGGTCGGTACGCCTTCGAGCGCATGCTGGCGCGCTTCGGATACGGCTTGGTAGACGGCGAGCACGTCCATCCCGTCGACCTGTACGCCGCGAATGCCGGCGGCGACCGCTTTTTGGGCGATCGTCGGCGCCATCGTCTGCTTCGCGCGAGGCGTCGAAATGGCGTAGCCGTTATTTTGTACGAAGAAAATGCAAGGCAGCTTGAACGCGCCCGCGAAGTTCATTCCTTCGTAGAAGTCGCCTTGGGAGCTGCCGCCGTCGCCGGTGTAGGCGATCGCGACGTTCGGCTTGCCGCGGCGCTTCAAGCCCATGGCGACGCCCGGCGCTTGTACGATTTGCGCGCCGATGATGATTTGCGGGAGCAGCACGTTCACGCCTTCCGGAATTTGACCGCCGTGCTGATGGCCGCGGGAGTACAGGAACGCCTGATACAGCGGAAGGCCGTGCCAGACGAGCTGCGGCATGTCGCGGTAGCCCGGGCATACCCAGTCTTCTTTGTCGAGCGCGAATTCGCTCCCGATCATGGAAGCTTCCTGGCCGGATACCGGCGCGAAAAACCCGAGACGTCCTTGCCGGCTGAGCGATACGGCGCGCTGGTCCCACGTGCGGGTGAACACCATGCGGCGCATCAGTTCCTTCAATTGATCGTCGGACAAATTCGGTACGGCTTCCGGGTTCGCGATTTCGCCGTTCGGGGACAATACCGACAACGGCTTGATTTCGTCGATCCGGACTTCGGACATGGACTTGCTGCTCATCGCTTTCACCTCTGTATTAGTTTGCAAATCGTGTTATAACAAAACAGCCAACTGTTATAGTATATTGTTCGCTCTGTTTCATAACAATGTAAGGTTCTACGCTTGAAATCACTTTATTCCGCATCGTTATCGATATGTAACAGAGCAATATCATTATATAGTACAGTTCGCCAAAAAGCTATAGCTTCCCGGTAAAACTTTTTCTATTCTCCGCCATCGCTGCTATAATTATTGTACACTTGCGAAGGCAAATTCAATCTGGAAAGGAAAACGCCGCCTTGACCGACTCCCGCTACACGAAACGTACGATTATCAAGGAGGAAGTCGCTTCCTCCGAGCTGTCCGAAACGCGAACCGTCAAAATCTATTTGCCTCCGGGCTATAACGAGCTGCTCACCTACCCTGTCTTGTATACCCAAGACGGGGAGGATTTTTTCAATTTCGGCCGCGTCGCGACCCATGCGAACCGGCTTATTTTGGACGAGGGAATGGAGCCCGTCCTCATCGTCGGCGTCGACGTCGACAAAACGCGGCGCAACGACGAATACGCCCCCGAAGGATCGCGCTTCGCCGCCTATTGCCGTTTCTTCGCGGACGAGCTCGTCCCGTTCGTGGAGAGCCGGTATCCGGCCCGGCGCGACCGCGCCGAGCGGGTCATCGCCGGCGACTCGCTCGGCGGCACCGTATCGCTGCATATCGCGCTCGACTACCCGGATGCGTTCAACCGCGTCCTCGCCTTGTCCGGAGCGTTTTTCTCGGGCACGCGCGAACGGATCGCCGCCGAATCCGAGCTGACTTGGCTCGAGCTGTACATGCTGGTCGGGCTGCAGGAGACGAGCGTCGAGACGTCGCGGGGGACGTTCGATTTCGTCACGGAAAACCGGCTTACGCGCGATTTGCTGAACTCGAAGGGGGCCGAGCTCGTCTATGAGGAAAAGGATGGCAAACATGTGTGGGGTTTTTGGCAAAACGAGCTGCCGGGCGTCATGATGCGTTTCTTCGGATAACCGTCGGGCACGGCCGCGGGCCGAATTCCACGTTTGCATCCCCGAATCGACGGCTACACTGGTACAGCCGATCATTACGAATTCGCGAGGAAGCTCATGGACGTTTTGCCCTATTTGGTTAAAGCTGCATCCGTCGTTATGTTTATCGCCGTCGTGCTCTGTCTCGTCGGCAAAACGGTGCGGGAATGGTTCGGTTGGAACCCGTTCGGCTTGGCCGGCCCCGCCGGTACCGGAGATCGCCTGCCGCTCACGCCCGCCGGGACGCGCGTGCCGTCTTCGGAAGTATGGCGCGGCGTGATCGTCTTGTTTGCCGTCACGCGCGCCATCGTCTTTATTGCCGGTTTTGCGTTCGCCGCCCTGATCGGCGAATGGAAGCCGTCGCTGTACGACACGTTCGTCTCCTACTGGCGCGAGTACGATACGTACCATTACTTGAGCATTGCCGGGACGGGCTACCACGCCGACGGCGACTCGGCGATCACGATCGCCTTTTACCCGCTGTATCCGGCTTTGATCCGCTTGGTCGGCTTTCTCGTACCGGACTTGTTCGCGGCGGGTCTCATCGTCTCCAACGCGTTCCTGCTGATCGGCATGTATGCGCTCGTCCGGCTCGTCGAGCTCGATGCGCCGGGGCGGACGGCTTTCGCTTCCGCCAAGCTGATGATGCTGTACCCGTTATCGTTTTTCTTCAGCATCGTTTATACGGAATCGCTGTTCTTCGCCCTCTGCGTCTTGTCCGTCTACAACGCGCGCAAGCGCAAGTGGCTGCTCGCCGGCGTCTTCGGCATGCTGGCGGCGCTCACCCGCAACCAGGGAGTGCTGCTCGCCGTACCGATCGCGATCGAGCTGATCGAAACGTGGCGCGAGCATCGTTCGAGCAGCGGCTCGGACAACGGGAACGCCAAGAAGGCGCCCCGGGCCCGGGAGCTGGCGTCGGGTGCGGCGGCCGTACTGCTGCCCTCGTTCGGCATTTTCCTGTATTTGCTCGTCAACAAGCTGGCGACCGGCGACTGGTTTCGGTTTCTGTTTCATCAGAAGGAATATTGGGGGCAGACGTTCGGCTTTTTCGCCGACAACCTCGCCGTCCATATGTACCGGACGCTGCACGAGAACCGTCCACTGTTCGCGCTCGGCGTCTGGATTCCGCAAATGATTTTGTTTTTCGCCGTGCACGGGCTGTTGATCGCGATGACGAACAAAACCCGGCTTTCGTACTGGGCGTATTCGTTCGTCTATCTCGTCGTGTCCTACGCGCCTACCGGACTGTTGAGCGGGGCTCGCTACGTGGGCGGCATGTTCACGCTGTATCTTTTCATGGCGCTGGCGGCGAGCGAGTGGCCGGCGAGGCGGAAAACGTTCGTCGACGCGGGACTGGTCGTCCTGCTTCTCGGCTATACGCTGCTGTTCGGGTTGAATTACGTGTTTTGACGCGCCGGGCGATTCCCGAAAAATTCCGTTCGTTCCGGCTCGGCGCCCTGTAACTTTCGGCGGCCCGGCAGCGTCGATTATACAGAAGCGGTACACTTTTGCTTTCATCGGGAGGACTTATTCGGATATGAAACGTATGCGCATTCGATTCCAAGCGGCCGCGCTCGCGGCATGCTGCTTGCTCGTCATTTCCGCCTGCGGGGAGAAGCCGGCCGCGCCCGGCGATACGGCGGCCCCGCCGCCCGTCTCGAGCTCGGACGGCACGAATAGCACCGGCTCCGGCACGGGAACCGGCTCCGGCACACCCGGAGGGGAGCCGGCGAAGCCGGCCGGTCCGACGGGCGGCGGCAGCGGCACGACGCCGACGACGACCGTCCCCGCTCCGGGAGGCGCGTCCAAGCCCGGCAGCGGGACGACGAAGCCGGATGCCGGCAAGACGGCGGTGCAGGTCGTGGCGAAGCCGAACGACGTAGCCGTGCTCGTCAACAAGACGTATAAGCTGCCCGACAACTACAAGCCGGACGATCTCGTCGAGCCGGACATCCCGTTCATTTTCAAAGAAAAAAGCGACAAGCGGCTCATGCGCAAGGAAGCGGCCGGCGCTCTGGAGAAGCTCGTCGCCGCCGCGGAGAAGGACGGCATATCGCTCGCCGGCGTATCCGGCTACCGGTCCCAAGCGACGCAGAAGACGCTGTTCGACAACTACGTGAAAAAGGACGGCGAGGAAGCGGCCCGCAAATACAGCGCCGTTCCGGGCCACAGCGAGCACCAGACGGGGCTCGCCATGGACATATCCGGCAGCGACGGCAAATGCGCCGCCTCCGACTGCTTCGCCGGAACGAAGGAAGCGAAATGGCTCGCCGACCATGCGGCCGAGCACGGGTTCATCATCCGCTACCCGAAAGGGAAAGAAGACGTCACCGGCTACCAGTACGAGCCGTGGCATTTGCGCTACGTCGGGACGAAGGCGGCGAAGGAAATCGCCGAGAAAGGCGTCACGCTGGAGGAATATACGCAGAACGCCGTGCCCGTCTCCAAGTAACGGCGCCGCTTAACGATGGAAACGCTCCGTGCCGGGCAAGCCTGCACGCGAGCGTTTTTTTTCTGCGCAGAAATGGGTATTTACATTTGGAGACGAATTTGATAATCTGACATCACACCCATAATTTACACGTGTAAAAATTTGATAAAGGGGTGATAGTCAAATCGTCCCGCCCATCATTCGATCTTCTTGGTAAGTCCTCATGACGGTCGGCTCTTCGTGAACAGATCGACGACCTTCGTGAAACCGCCCGCTCCGTCATCCGCCGTTTCCGGCCGCACCTTCGCGTACACTCCGCCGTTTTGCCTTCCGTCCGCAACAAAGCTGCCTCACGTTACTCGAAGTACACCAAACATCCGCCATTTCGAAAGCGCTTCCAATCGAAAGGAGACCCGCATCTTCCACCCATTTGCGATTGCTATCGCACGTTCAATCCATCCTTAGGAGGTTTGATGAAGAATGACGAACCAACCGATCAGCAGACGAAAGCTGCTCGCTTCGCTCGGCGCGGCGGGAGCCGCTGCCGTTCTATACGGAACGACGTACGGCGCGGCGAACGGGACGGTGACGCAATCCGTATACGGCGGCGGCCCCGGCGGTACGTCCGCCTCGACGAAAACGATCGTGATCGATCCGGCGGCCTGGGGCATTTATACGGACGGCACGCACGCGGCGGAAACGACGGCCGGTCTGAACAATGCGATCGCGGACGCCCGCTCGAACGGCTTCACCGAAGTGATCATCCCGGAAGGAACCTACTTGATCCGTTCGATCGAGGGTGGCGTCAAGCCCCCGAGCCATATCCGGATTACGCTGACCGACGGTACGATCATGAAGGTCGAGCCGAACGACTACTACGGGATCGACGCCTCTTTGTTCACGCTGAAGGAAGTGTCGAACGTCCGGCTGTCCGGAGGGACGCTGATCGGGGACCGGATCGAGCATGTGTATACGCCGACGCCCCCGAACCGGAGCACGCACGAATACTCGAGCCTCGTCCGCATCAGCAGCGCCGACTTCGTCATCGTCGAAAACATGATCATGCGGGACAGCACCGGCGACTGCATCACGACGGAGAGCACCCGTTCGATCCAGTACGGCGTTTACAATCCGTGCCGCCATTTGATCATCCGGAACTGCGCGCTCGAATCCGCGAGACGCAACAACATTTCCATCCAGTCCAACTACGTCGTCGTCGTCGACAGCTGCTTCATCGCCAATGCCGGCATAACGAAAAACGGCGTCGACGGCACCGCGCCGAGAACGGGCATCGATGTCGAAGGGTTCCGGGAAAAAGGCTGGACGCAATACAAGGGGCTGTATAACGCTTCTTCCGGCGTCTATCCCGCCGCCCCGGCGAATAAAGATTTTTGGCAAATCGACGCACCCGGTACGATCGACGGCGTTTTCTACGGAAAGTACGACATGCTGATGTTCGTGGACGGCGCGTGGCGCAAATACGAGCGCGCTTTCGACGAAGGGACCGAATACGTCGATTTCATTCGGGCGGAAAACTTCAAAATCGTCAACTGCACGTTCGAAAACAACTTGGCCGCGGACGTCAATCTGTTCGACTCCCATTACACCCTTCTCGACGGCAACCGTTTCGACCGGGGCGTCGCCATGGGATTCGGCTATCATGTAATCGTATCGAACAACATCTTCAAGCAGGTTTCGTCGCAAAAAACGAAGCGGGCGATCAGCGGGTCGGGCACGGAGGTGGCCAAGGGGCAGTTCGTCACCGGCAATTTCATATCCGGCTACGACGTCGGCATTTTCATGGGGCCTTATTTGACGGCTTCGGGAAATATGATCCACGATTGCAATACGGGCGTCCAATGCTACAACGTCCGCTTCGCGTCCGTCACGGACAACAAAATCGAACGCTGCAGGAAGGGCGTCGTCTTGAATACGGTGCCGAACCAGCAGGTGCAGATCAACGAGGATATCGTCGTGGAATCCAATTTGTTCTACGACGTCATTGACGGCATCGTCACGACGGACTCCGACGTGATCAAAGGGCTGCTGATCCGGAACAACACGTTCAAGCGGTGCCAGACGTTCGCCAAATTGGGGAACGGGGAAATCGCGTTCGCGAACAACCATTACGACAGCGCCGGCGTCGTCAACGCCGCGCCGATCTTCGCCGTGACGTCCGCGAAGTCTCCCGTCAAGCTGAAGCTGATTCGCAACACGTTCGACATGAATTATGCCTCCCAAACGCAGGCCGTCGTCCTCTCCGGGGATATCGCCGCTTACGTGGAAGGAAATCTGTTTTACTCGGCGACTCCTTACAACATCGATATTCAAACGCTCGCCGCCGCCAGCTCGGTGAAGCTGTACAACAACAATTTTACCGGCGCGAACCTGCTTCTGAACCCGGCCGTCGTCCAGCAATCCAATTTGATCCTGTAGGGGAGCTTTCTCGTGGAAAACGAATAAACCGCCCGGCAGCGTACACCGAACGGTTTACTTTCCAATCTCCGGGGCCGACGGCTCAGGCGTCGCCGCTCCGCGTATCGTATCGGCTGCGCAGCGTCGCCGCCATCTCCTCGAGCTCCCGCATCGACGGCTTGTCCGGATGGCGGCCGACCGTGCCGCCCCATTGCTTCAGCGTCTCGACGACCGCCCCGACGAACGTGCGCACCGTCGCGCCGGGACCGCCCAGCTCCGCCAGCGTGGCCATCGTCTCCGGCCGGACGTCCGGCACGTCCGGCTCGGCGCGGCCGCCCGTCGCGACCTCGTAGAACGAACGAATGAGCTCGCCGCGACGGATGGCATGTCCTTCCGCGTTGACGAACGCGTTCACGATGAACGCGTTCGCCCGTCGGCGCTGCGAGATGCCGCACAGCTTCCGCCCGCCGACGCTGACGTCGTACTCGCCTGGGCAATAGGAGCCGGCGACTTCGCCCTTCGCCGCATCCAGTCCGAGCTTGCTCAAGCTTTCGCGGACGAGGGCGTACATCAGCTCGAAGTCGTCCTTGAACTCCAGCTTGCCCGGCGGGTTCGGCATGACGATCGACACGTTGACGACGCCCGGATCGAGCGACACCGCCGCCCCTCCCGTATTCCGTACGCCGACCTGATAGCCGTGCAGCCGCAGCCATTCCATCGCCTGCTCCACGTTCGGCAGCCTGCGGTCGCGCAAGCCGAGCACGACCGCCTTCTCATGTCTCCAAATGTGCACGAAGGGCGCCGAGCCCTCGCCGACTTTCCCGCACAGCAGCTCGTCGTATGCAAAAGGGAACAAAATGTCCCCGACCAGCGTTTTTTCGCTCGTATCCTGAATGAAAAAAGGAGACGGTATCCGTCCGCTCATCCGATCATCTCCCCCTAAGTTCGTGTGACGAAAATCAGTAAGAGGATACCACGAATGCGCAAGATGTTCAATGCAGAGCGAACGATTCGCCCTGCCAACGAAAAAAGACGCCCCCGGACGGACGTCCCCTTCCCCCTGTTCAGATGGACACCTGCTTCGGCTTCATGCCCGGCACCCAGGCGTGCTGGTCGTAGCCGTTGCGCCCCCAATAGCCGATATGCTCGCTGTCGATCAGCTCGATGCCCTGCAGCCATTTCACCGACTTGTACGCGTACATTTTCGGCACGAGCAGCCGGACCGGTCCGCCCAAGTCGCGGACGATCGGCTTGCCGTCCATCAGGACGGCCACCATGACGTCGTCGAGGCTCGCCTGCTCCAGCGTCAAGCTGTCCGTGTAGACGCCGTCCCCGGAATAAAACTTCACGTGCGTCGCCCGGGGGAGCACGCCCGCTTCGTCCAGCAGCCGTTTGAGCGGAACGCCCTCCCACGTCGTCTTGTACACGGACCAGCCGGTAACGCAGTGGAAGTCGCTCACCTGCACGGTTCGCGGCATTTGCAAAAACTGCTCCCAATTCCATTGTCCCGGCTTTTCGACGAGCCCCTTCAGCGCAAACGTCCAACGGTCCGAGTCGAATTCGGGCATGCGGACGACCGTGTATATGCGAAACTCGCCTTTGCCGCCGCCGCCGATCGGGACGGCCGACTCGGGAAGCGGCGTCGGCGCCGGCACCATCCGGTTCGCGTCCGCGGCGGGCGTACCGGGGGCCGCCCGGTCCATTCCCGATCCCGAGAACAGCCAGCGGGCGAATTTCGGGCCGACGAGGACGACCAACAGGCCCGCGACCGACCAGGTAAGGAACGCCCTCCGCGTGTAAGCGGCTTCCCGCAGCCGGCCGGCCGTCCGGCCGACCCGCTCCCCGAGCGGCACGATCGGCTTCCGCTCGGCGGGCCGGCCCGCGTCTTCGCCGCCCGCTACCGCATCCGCCGTGCGCGCGGCCGGACGTTTGACGCGAAGCCAGCGGCTGCGCGTCACCGCATGGAATATCGCGTACGGGACGCCGACCCACGTCAACAGATCGTGCATCCAGAGCGCCGCGTTCGTCAAAGCCGGCGGAAGGCGGCGAAACTGCCACAGGACGACGCCCGACACGATCCAGCCGAGCAGCAGCGCCAGCACGACGCCCAAGTTCCATTGCTGCCGCGGCTTGCCGCGCAGCTGACGAATATGTCTGCGCATCGCCGGGACGTACAGCAGCACGATCAGCGCCGAGACGATGCCGAGCACGATATGCGCCTGCTTGAGCGTCACCCGGACGAAGCCGAGCCCGCCCCGCAGCTCCGGTATGAACAGCAGCAGGCCGGTCGCGGCCAGCGCGAGAACAAGCCAGCCGTTCCACGCGTGAAGCCGGACCAGCCTTTTGCCGAGCGACGCGTTCCTTCGTTTCCGATCTTGTTCCATGGCGTCGACCTCCCCGATGGTATGGGCCGTTCGTTAAACGGAAGCGTGTTTAGCCCCATTATACCATACGGCCGGCTTGCCGACGTTCGGAAATGCAATCGGTTCCATTCCGCTATCGGGCCCGGTCAGGCGCCCGCTTCGCCGTTCACCAGCAGACGCAGGAGGCGGACCGCCGTGCCCTCGCTTCCTTCGTGCCTCCCCTCGGATACGCGCAGCGATACGGTATGCTCGCCCGGATCGAGCCCCTTCGCGAGCATCGCGATTTTGGGCCGATAAAACTTCGGGCAATATTCGTCGAACAGCTCGATCGTCCGGTACGGCTCCCCGTCGATCGATACGTCGAGACGTCCCGTATCCATGCCGGCGAGCAGCGAGACCCCCGCCGCCGTGCCGGAGAAGCGGAACCGGAGCGAGTCGCCCGGCCGGTCGCCGACGACAATGTCGGCGGGCGGACTCCAGTTGCACGTCCGTTCGGCCGTCCATCCCTTCACGGTGCGAAAGCCCGCCGCTTCGTCCGCCGCCGCCGCCGGCTCCGGCATGCTCCCCCGCTCGTAGCAGAACGGATCGATCCGCTCGGGCGGAGCCGCCGGCGGCTCCGCCGCATGTCCGGCCGCGGTCGGCAAAGCCTCGTCCAGAAACGCCCGGATGCAGTCCGCATACAGCGAGTAGCCGTAATCGTTCGGATGAACGGAATCCCCGCTGATGTGCTCCCAGCGGAGCGAGCCGGCCGCGATCATCCGATAGACCGTTTCGGCGATGCGGACGGACGGAATGCCGTAATGCTCCGCCACCTCCTCGTGATGATAGACGTTGCTTTGCATGCGGCCCTCTTGTCCGTACCGCTCGGCCGTCGGCCGATTGGCCGTATAGAGGAAGCAAAGGTCGATCTCGGGAGCGGCTCGCTTCGCGTGCCGGACGATCCCTTCCATCGCGCGGATCGACTCGGCCCGGTCGCCGCCGTCGTTCACGGCGAATTCGACGAACAGCGCGTCGATCGGCCCTTTCGCCAGCACGTGCTCGCGAAGCCGGAACGCGCCGTACGTCGAATCGGTTCCGCCGATCGCCGCATTGACGAAGGCGAACGACGTCTCCGGAAAGCGGCGCCTCAAGTAATCGCACGTCAAGGCGCGATAGCTGGTCTTCTCCCCGTCGGACGAGCCGGCTCCCGCCGTCACGGACCCGCCGAGGAAGGCGACGGTGACGGCCCCTCCCGGCTTCAGCTTGCCCGCGAACCGCCTCATGCCGGAGCGGAGCGCGTAATCGGCGGATTGCTTTTCGTTCGGATTAACGGTAGTCATGCGGGTGCCCTCCTGGTACGTCTAGTGGTTGCACCTTCCAATCTAGCATCCCGCCGCCTGCTGTCACCACGTCCAATCCCGACGAAAAGTAGCACGATTCCGGACAATTCAAGCCGGTCCCCCGGATGTCGGAGCGGTTATCATCCGCTCGGATCGCGCGGCCGACGCGTGCAGCCGATAGTCGGACGGAGAACGTCCGTTCATCCGGCGGAACGCCTTGCTGAAATGGAATTCGTCCGCGTATCCGCAGGCGCGGGCGACATCCTTCATGGACATCCCCGTGTACGTCAAGTAGCGGCACGCATGCTCGTTGCGCACCTGCTGCAAATAATGCTTGGGCGTCATGCCGAGCCGCTGAAGGAACAGCCGGCGCAAATACGTGGCGGAAATGGCGAATTTATCCGCCAAGTCGCGGACCTTCACGTCTTGGGCGAACTCCTGCTCCAGATGCGTCTTCACCGCCTCGAACACGTCCGCGACGGACGGACGGTGCGCAGAAGGCCGAAGCTCCTGGACAAGCAGGTGCATCAGCTTCAGCAGCTCGGCCTTCACCGCGAGGTCGCCGCCCCGGCCGTCGGGCACCCACCCTTCGGCGACCCGGCGGAACGCCCGGCCGATGTCCTTCGCCGCCTCGACCGGGTAGCGGGTCAGAAACGGAAGCCGCAGCGAGGGAACGGCGTCCACCTCGGGAACGCCGGAAGATGCGGCGGGATGCCGGACCGACCAGACCGACAGCAGCACCATGACGATTTGCAGCGGGAACGTCTTGTCCGACTCGGTACGGATTTGCAAGCCGGGGGGCAAATAGGCGAGCGTACCGCCCTCGACCGGATACGGCGCATCGGCATATATCGTTCCTTGGCCTTCCTGAATCCAGTACAGGCTGTGCACGTTCACATTTTGCCGAATATCGCTCCACCCGGGCTCCGTCCGGCGATCGACCGTCCAGACGATATGGTACGAATACCCGCTCGGATCCGTCTGTTCCGTCATGGGCTCCCCTCCCCCATTCGATAAGATAATGCCGTGTTCGTAGTGTCGTTTTTGACAAATAGAAATGTCGATCCGACCATTCCAATCGCCCTTATTATCCGGTACATTTGGTGCAAGCGCAATCGATATTGTGCGTGATTTGACAAGGAGTGATCGCCATGACACAAACGCGGCCCTCGACGGATCAACGGCAGCCGGACGAACGGCAGTCGACGGACGAACGGGAGCTGAACTGGATGCCGTGGCTGCCGGCGACGGCCGAGCAGCGGGACGCTCAGCTCGATTGGCAGCGGCGGCTGAAAAGCCGGTACGACGCCGAATTCGGCGAAAGCTGCTTCGTTTCCCCGGAAGCGAACGTGTTCGCCGATACGCTTGCGATGGGCGACCGCAGCTGGATTGCGGCCGGCGCCATCGTTCGCGGCCCCCTGGTGAAGATGGGGGCCGACTGTACCGTCAACCCGTACGCCGTCGTCGCCGGCCCCGTCACGATGGGCAACGGCGTGCGCATCGCGTCGCACGCCTCGCTGTACGGCTTCAACCACGGCTATGCCGACGTCGACAAGCCGATCCACGCCCAGCCTTGCACGTCGAAAGGGATCGTCATCGGCGACGACGTCTGGATCGGCGCGGGCGCCGTCATCGTGGACGGCGTGCGCATCGGCTCGCACGCGATCGTCGCCGGCGGCGCCGTCGTCACGAAGGACGTGCCGGACTACGCCGTCGTCGGCGGCAACCCGGCACGGCTGCTTCGCAGCCGGCTCGAAGCGCCGGCTGGCGACGCGAGTGCGGGCGCGAGTGCGGCGGCCGGCGCCGGCGCCGGCGCAGGCGCTCGCTCGAGCCTGGCGGCCCGGCTCGAGCGCTTCTCCGCCCGCGTCGAGCGCCAGCTGCCGGAGCTGCTCGCCGGCTACATCGCGGAGACGCCGGACGGTGGCGCCTACGTCAACGTGCCGGGCGGCAAGCGGACCGCCCGGGCGTGGTGCGACGCCGTCGAGATCGCCGCGATGTTCGGCGGGACGCCGCCCGGCTTCGGGCGCGACGCGCTCGTTGAGCGGCTCCGCTCATTCCAGGACGCCGCCACCGGCCTGCTGCCCGATCCGTGGCAGCCGCCCGATCCGGCGACCGACCGGCCGGACTTGCTGCGCGACCATCTGTCGCGCTACCACATTCTCGCCGTCGGCTACGCGCTCGAGCTGCTCGGCGCGAAGTTCGCCCATCCGGTCCACGTCGTCGAAAAGCTTTCCTTCGAGGAGCTCCACCGCCATCTGGACAGCTTGCCGTGGTCGACGAACGCGTGGAGCTGCGGCGACTGGATCGACAGCTATGCGACGGCCGTCTACTTCAACCGGCTCTGGTTCGGCTCGTCGCTTCGTCCCGACGCGCTGTTCGGCTGGCTGCATACGCATGCCGATCCGCTCAGCGGCTTATGGGGCTCGCCGACGGAGACGGAGCGGTGGCTGCAGCCGGTCAACGGCTTTTATCGGCTTACCCGCGCCACGTATGCGCAGTTCGGCGTCCCGCTGCCGTACCCGCAGGCGGCGATCGACACGGTGCTCGCGCACGGCCGCGACCGGGCGTTTTTCCGCGCCGATGCGGGCAATGCGTGCAACGTGCTCGACGTCGTCCACCCGCTGTGGCTTTGCCTGCGGCAAACCGATTACCGCAAGGACGAAGCCGCCGCTTGGGCGGAGCGGCAGCTGGACCGGGCGCTCGACCGGTGGATCGACGGCCGCGGCTTCAGCTTCACGCTGGAGCCCGGCGAGCCCCCCGGACTGCAAGGGACGGAAATGTGGCTCAGCATCTTGTATTTGCTGGCCGACGTATACGGCGCAAGCGGCGCGCTCGGCTACCGGCCGAAGGGCGTCCACCGGCTCGAGCCGGCGATGAAGCTGCCCCGCGCATGATGCGCGGACGTTTGCTTTCGCCCGCGATTCCTTTAAGATAAAGAAAGGAATTCCGATGGGAAGAAAGCGAGGGGCGGCTTTGATTTCCGATTTCGACATGCTGCGCCGGATGTATATGTTGGCCGATCTCGACGATTCGGAGCTCCGCCCGATCGCCGAGGCGGCCGCGATGCGGACGTACCGCAGCAAATCCAACGTCTTTATGGAGGGCGAGGAGCGGCACGCCGTGTTTTTCGCCGTCAAGGGCGTCATAAAAGTGTATAAGGTGGACCACCAAGGGAACGAGGCGATCATGAACTTCATCAAGCCGGGGGAAATGTTCCCGCACGCCGGCTTTTTCGAAAACGCGCCGTATCCCGCGACCGCCGAAGTCGTCCTCGATGCCGAGCTGTGCGTCATTCCGGACCGGGCGTTCGAGCGAATCGTGCTCGAACGTCCGGAGACGGCCGTGAAGGCGATGCGGATGATGGGCCGCCACATTCGCGACCTGCAGGCGAAGCTGCGCGACATGTCCAGCATCGATATCCAGTTTCGGATCGCCGCCGTGCTCATCCGGCTCGCCCGCGAATACGGCGTGCCGGAGAAGTCGGGGACGCGTATCGGCGTCCGGACGACGAACAGCGATTTGGCCCGGATGGCGGGAACGACGCGCGAGACGGTCAACCGGTTCGTCAATCGGCTCAAGCGCGAGGGCGTGCTGCTGGACGAGCCGAGGCAGCTGGTCGTAGCCGACATGCACGGCTTGGAGCGGTTCGTGCAGTGAACGAGGAAGGGCGCAGCGCATGCGGAGCTCTCCCCTATCCGGGAACGATGGGAACAGTCGGGACTGTTCGGCGAAACGAAACGTTGCCGGCCGGCGCGCGTATTACGATTTCGGAAAGACGCTTTCGGCCAATCGGGAGAGAGCGTCCATTCGGAAAGGGGCGTGCATCGCGTGACGCAGACGGAATCGGCCGACTACCGGAAATGGTACCGCAAAAAACGAAATATCGCCCGTATCGCAATCGTGCTGACCGGGCTGATCGGCGCCGTTATCGCGGCGTCGTATCCGTCCGACGAGAGGCGGGTGCTGTGGACCGAAATCGGCTCCGGCAGCGCCGCCCTGCTGTTTTACAGCTATTTCGTCCCCTACCTGAGAGCGGTCGTCAAGCGAAAAATCGCGCCGCCCGCGCCGCTCCGATACTTGTTCCTCGCCCTGCTCGGCGTCATGCTGCTCTATATGGTCATGCTGTTGGGCGGCGGTCTGCTGGATGCGATCCGGGAGCCCGAAACGGAGCGGGTGACGATCGCGGAGCGGTGGAACCCGAAAAGAGGCGGCGATCAGGTGCGGACGAGCGAAGGCGACATTTACGAAATTTATGCCGAACGCGTCCGTCTGGAAGAAGGAGGCACGTACTGGGTGAAGACGTTCCGGTACGGCAACGCGATCATCGGCGTCGGGCGCGCCGATCCGGACGGCGCGAAATAAGGCGGGGAAGCCGCCGAACGCAACAAAAACGTCAGCCCCCATCAAGAGGCTGACGTTTTTGTTGTTGTCGCTTTCCGCCCGGCCGCTCAATCGAGAAGCAGGCGGCCGCGGTCCATCATTTTGACGTCGTCGACGTACACGTCGGGACGGCTGACGACCAGATCGATATGGACGCCCGCCTCGATCGTGCCGCCGAACGTATGGTTGCTGCCGAAGGCGACGTGGATCGTGCCGTACACCTTCTCGTCCTCCAGCACGACGCCCGTAATGCGCGCCTTGTCGTTCGTGCCGATGCCGAACTCGCCGAGCATCCGTCCGTCGCCGTCGCCCAGCATGTCGAGCAGCCGGCCCGCCGCGGCCCCCGTCGCCTCGACCAGACGCCCGTTCTCGATCGTCAGCTCGACCGGCGAATCGATCCTGCCGATGCCGGCGATCGATCCGTCCACGACGATCCGCCCCGAGCCGGACCCTTCGACGGGCGCGATATAGCCTTCGCCCGACGGCAGGTTGCCGGATTCGCCGGGGTTGCGGTAGACGCCGGTGCTCGCGACGCCGACGCGCCCGGCGATGGAGAACGTCAGCGAGCGGCCGTCCTTCTCGATCCGGACCCGGTCGCCGCGGCCGAGCAGCTCCGTCACTCGCTCGGTCAACCGCTTTACTTGATCGTAATCGGCCGCCACCGCGCCTTCGAGGAACATGTCGCGGGTAATGCCCGGCATCGTCGCGATTCTCGCTCCATGGGCGACCGCTTCCTTGCGCGCTTTCGTATGCGTCAGCGAATGGCGCGTCACGCAGACGACGACGTCCGAGCGCTTCATCGCTTCACTTACCGGCTCCGGCGGCTCTTGACCCGATTTGTCCCGCTCGCTCATCACCATCAGCATCGCTTCCGCCCCGACCCGCTTCGCCGCCTCGTACAGCGCCTCGCCGATGTCCTTCTTCGGATCGTCGGCGACGACGAGCAGCTTCTCCCCGGGCTTGACCCCCATACACCGCTGCAGCAGCTTGCAGCTCGTATCCACCAACGTTTGATCCATCGCCCATCGCATCCTTCTCATATCATTTCCGAGACGACCTTGGCCATCAGCGCGTTCGACAGGATGACGGGAAGCCCCGTCTTCTCCGCGACGAACGCACGCATCGGCTCCGTATAGCCCATGCAGTCGAGCAGGACGATATCCGTCTCGTCCTTCAGCCGGGCGCAGGCGGCCGCCATTTCACTCTCGCTGTACCGGTACGGCGAGGCGGCCGCGACGACGGGCTTCAAGCCGTGCTTCGACCATTTCGCGGTCAGTGACTCCGCCTGCTCCGCCAAGGGGACGATGACGCCGAACCGTTTGCGGCCGACCATCGCCGCCACGATCGGAGCGAGCAGCTCGTCCGGCTCCAGCAGCTCCGCCCGCTTCGTCGACAGCCCCTCGAATACGCCCGTGCACAGGACGAGGATGTGGCGGCAGCCCCGCTCCTCGAGCCCGTCAATTTTCCGCTGCAGCACCGGAGCGATCTTCTCGCGGGCCATGACGACGGAATCGCCGTCGGCGAGCCGCGACGTCAGCACGTAATCGCCCGGCTCCGGACGGAACGACGCGTAGACCTGCTCCTTCGTCATCCCGTCCAGCACGCCGACCTGAACGAGCTCCGCCTTAGCCGCCAAATGCTTCTCCAATATCGGCCCGACGTCCGGGCGGGGCGCCTGGCCGATCGTGACCGTACCCAATGTTCTCATGAACGGCTCCTCCGTTTCCGCCTGACCGATGTGGCGCCGCTTGCGATCAGACGACTTGGCTTGCCGGACGTCCCATCGTCTGCAGCACCTTCATCGACCCGTACAGCTTCTGAATGCGCTCGAACTCGTCCTTGCTGTAGAACGAGCACGTGCCGTTCGTCACTTCCTTCGCGGTTTCGACCGCGAACCGGACGGCGGAGGCGATATCGACCTCGTGGCTCGCCCCCGTCCCGCAGCCCGGAACGGCCGATTGCGCGGTGATCGCCAGCCCGACGACGGGAGCGTCCGTCGCGACGCACGGCTGCAGGATGCTGTTGATATGGTACAGATCGTTGCCGTACGGCGTAATGTCCTGCATCGTGATCGGGAACGTGACCGGCAGCTGGCCTGTCGTCATTTCCATGATGCGGAGCAGATCGTCGCTGATGCGAAGGATGTACCCTTCCTTGACCGTAGGCGACAAAGCGATCCCTTTATGGTTGATGACCCGGTTCCCCTTGGTCGTATCGATCGAGAGCACCGCTTCCATTTCCGGGACGACCTCGTATCGGTTCATCGTCAAAATATCGACCGGCGAATCCATGAAATCGACCGGCTCGTGCGGCCGCGTCGGCGCGTCCGGGCAAATGTGCGTCGTCACGATGACGTCGCCGCGCAGCGAATCGCCGTTGCGCTTCATCTCGGCCAGCTTCAGCGCGCTCGCCACGGCCGCGACCGCGCCGTCGGCGTCCGATACGATGCCGACCCGGCTCGGCCGGGCGCCGATGCCGCCGAGACGGCCGATAATGCCGAACGTCGGGGCCGATCCGCCCCCGAGCTTGCCTTCCGTGCCCGGAACGACGATTTTGACGAAATCCGTCGAGCCCTTTTCCCCGTGAACGGTTTGCACCGTCACCGCGACTTCCGGGAAATCGGCAAACAGTTCCTTGATCTTCTCCCCGGTGACGTAGGCGCTATCCATCGTTTCGAGTACCGATATCGTTTGCTTGAGTGCCATCTGTCCATCCCCTCTCCGATGCGTTGCGTTCCCTATCGATATCCGGCGGCGGCGTTACCCTCCGGCGCGCCGCCCGGACGTATACGAAAAACTCATTTTATGCAGACACGCCTCGATCTCGTCGCGCTTCGCCCGCATCGTGTCCAGCACGTCGGGCACCTTGGACTTCGGCATCCGGTATTCCGGCCCGGCGAGCGTGATCGATGCGACGACTTCCCCTTTATTCGAGAATAGCGGCAGCGCGATGCCGAAGATCGAGTCGGAATATTCCCCGACCGAGTAGGCCCAGCCGTTCCTCCGGATGACCGTCAAATCGTCGCGCAGCTTGGCGGGATCGATGACCGTTTTGCCGGTTACGGGCTTCAGCCCCTTCGCGATGATCGCCTCCTGGTCCTCGGCGGGCAGGAACGCCATGATCGCTTTGTTCGACGCGCCCGCGTACAGCGGCGTCCGGTTGCCGATCGATACGGCGTATTTCAGCTTTTGCGGGCTCTCCGCGATTTCGACGCAGATGCCTTCGTGGTAGTCGAGCCACGTGAGGAATACCGACTCCCCGGTTTCCGCGGACAACCGCTGCATGATCGGGAAGATGACGTCGGAGATGCGCAAATTGTCCCGGATGATCGACCCGTATTCCCACAGCTTCGTTCCCAGCTCGTACTTTTTCGTGTCCTGGTTTTGGATCAAAAACCCGTGCGACTCGAACGTCGTCAAGATGCGATGGACGATCGAATGGCTCATGTCCATCTCCTTGGCCAGCTCGCGAACGCCCCAAGTCGGGTTCTCTCTCGTGAAATATTCCAGCAGCTCCAGCGCGTTATCCAATGTTTTAAGAATAGCGGGCCCTCCTCCCCATATTCATCGTCCCTTTAAACGTATCATGAATATAAGTGGCAGGCTACGCTTCTTCCGGGAGAAATTTCCTTCCACGCCGGCGAGACGCTCTTGCATTCCGGCTTCGCGACCGGGCAGCGCGTATGGAAGGCGCAGCCGGCGGGCGGGTTTTGCGGACTCGGCACGTCGCCGGTCAGCACGATCCGCTCGCGCTTCGCTTCCGGGTCCGGCACCGGCAGGGCGGACATAAGCGCCTGCGTATACGGGTGGAGCGGCTTCTCGTACAGCTCGCGGGTCGGGCCGAGCTCGACCATGCGGCCCAAGTACATGACGCCGACCCGGTCGCTGATGAACTTGACGACGGACAAGTCGTGCGAGATGAACATGTACGTCAGCCCGTATTGGCCTTGCAGCTCCTGCATCAGGTTTGAGCACCTGCGCGCGGATGGACACGTCGAGCGCCGACACCGGCTCGTCGCAGACGATGAACTTCGGCCTCAGCGCAAGCGCGCGGGCGATGCCGATCCGCTGCCGCTGGCCGCCCGAAAATTCGTGCGGAAACCGATTGGCGTGATACGACGACAGGCCGACCGTCTCCATCAGCTCCGCCACCCGGAGCTTGACGTCCGACTCCGACAGCCGTTCGTGCGTCCGGAGCGGCTCCTCGAGCGTTCGCTGCACCGTCCATCTCGGATCAAGCGAAGCGTACGGGTCTTGGAACACGATCTGCATCTTCGTGCGAAATTGGCGCATCTCCCCGGGCGACAGCTTGCGAATATCGGTTCCCTGGAACCGAATTTCGCCCTCGGTCGGCTCGATCAGCCGCAGAATGGAGCGGCCGGTCGTCGACTTGCCGCAGCCCGACTCGCCGACGATGGCGAGCGTCTCGCCTTCCTCGATCGTCAGCGAGACGCCGTCGACCGCCTTGACGACGCCGACCTGCTTGGCGAACAAGCCTTTGCGGACCGGATAATGCTTCTTCAGGTTGCGTACTTCGAGCAGCGCGCTCATCGGGTTCCCTCCTCCACGAGCAGACAGCGGCATTTGTGCCCGGCTTCGATCTCGACCAGCTGAGGCTGCACGCTGTCGCACGCCTCGGTGCGGAACGCGCAGCGCGGGGCGAACCGGCATCCTTTCGGCATGTCCGCCGGATTCGGCACGCTGCCGGGAATCGGCTCGAGCCGGTGCTGCTCCTCGCCGGCCAATTGCGGCAGCGATCCGAGCAGCCCTTTCGTGTACGGATGCTTCGGGTTGCGGAACAGCGATTTGACGTCGGTCTCCTCGACTACTTGCCCGGCGTACATGACGACGACGCGCTGGCACGTTTCGGCCACGACGCCCAGGTCGTGGGTGATGAGCAGAACCGCCGTCCCGCGCTCCGCCTGCAGCTCGCGGATCAGGTCGAGAATTTGCGCTTGAATCGTCACGTCGAGCGCGGTCGTCGGCTCGTCGGCGATGAGCACCTCCGGGTTGCACGACATCGCCATGGCGATCATGACCCGTTGGCGCATCCCGCCCGACAGCTGGTGCGGGTATTCCATCGCGATCTGCTCCGGGCGGGGAATGCCGACTTTTTTCAGCATGTCGACCGCCCGGCTCCACGCTTCGGTTTTGCCGAGCTTCATGTGGAAGCGGATCGCTTCGGCGATTTGCGAGCCGATCTTGAATACCGGATTGAGCGACGTCATCGGCTCTTGGAAAATCATCGAGATTTGGTTGCCGCGTATTTTGCGCAGCTCCGAGGCGGGCAGCGACAGCATGCTTTTGCCCTTGAACCGGATGTCGCCGCCGGCGATCCGGCTTACTCCTTTGGGCAGCAGCCCCATGATGGACATGGAGGTTACGCTTTTCCCGCAGCCCGATTCGCCCACGACGCCGAGCGTCTCGCCTTTGTGCAGCACCAGATCGACGCCGTCGACCGCCCTTACGACGCCGGAACGGGTCGCGAATTCCGTCTGCAAGCCTTGGACTTCCAGCAAAGCGTCCATGCCGCGTCCCCCTTTCTTGTCGTTGTCGGACGCGAAACGCCTTCCGACTTACTTCACGCCCAAATATTTCAGGGCGGTCAGCGCGTATACTTTCGCCGCCTGCACGACTTGGTCGATCGGCGCGCGCTCGTTGAAATTGTGAATCGTCGACAGCTCCGCCGGGCCGTACTGCAGCACCGGAATGCCGTGATTGCGGAAATGCCGGGCGTCGCTCGTCGCCCATTGCAGGACGCCGTACGCCTCTTGGCCGTTCACGTCCGTAATGCTCTCGACTAGAAGCTTGACGATGTCCTCCGTCGGCGGCGTCCAGTTCGCGTTGGCCCGGAAGCCGATCGGCTTCAGCTCGACGTCGACGCCGACTTCGAGCAGGAGCCGCTTCGCCTCCGCCAGCACGTCGCGGTAATCGATGCCGAACGGCACGCGGGAGTCGACCTCGACCGTACATTTGTCCGCCACGACGTTCGCCTTCGTGCCGCCGTGAATCGTCCCGATGTTGACGGTCACGTGGTCGTACACGTCGCTGACGTCGAGCACCTCCCGCTTGCGGGCGTATTCCTTCGAAATGTCGATCATCTCCTGCACGTCGGCCGGAATGGTCGGCTTCATTTCGGTCAGCTTCTGCAGCGCCTCGATCGCCTTCGCCGCCTTCAGGATGGCGCTGTCGCCTTTGAACGGGGACAGGCTGCCGTGACCCGGCGTCCCTTCCACCGTAAATTCGAACCAGGCGCTCCCCTTCTGCCCGATCGTCGGATGCTGCGGGGACGACGGCTCGGCGATGACGGCGGCCGTACCCGTTATGAGCCCGCGCTCCAGCACCCACGGCACGCCGTAGTGACCGCCGGTTTCTTCGTCCGGCACGATGAACAGCGAGAGCTGTCCGGCTAGCGGAACGCCGAGACGTTTCAGCAGCGCGGTCGCGAAGATCAGACCGGCGAGGCCGCACTTCATGTCGGAGGCGCCGCGGCCGAGAATGTAGCCGTCACGGACGAGTCCGCCGAACGGGGGGAAGTCCCAGCGGGACAAATCGCCGGCCGGCACGACGTCGGTATGGCCGCAGAACAGCAAATGCTTCTCGCCCTCCGCCCCGATCGTGGACAGCAGGTTCAGCATGTTCGGCGCCGATTCGTGGACGTCGGTGCCGATGCCCGCCTCCTGCAAATAGTCGATAATGAACTTGCTTATGTCGCGGGTGTCGCCCGGAGGATTTTCGCTCGGAAATTGAATCAGCTTCGAACAGAGGTCGATCAGCTCGTCCTGCCGTTTGTCGATTTCTTCGAGAAGACGCTTGTTCCAATCCATCGTGAACATCTCTTTTCGTTCGAATTTGAACACGCTTGTCCGGCCGGCGGCCGGCGGGCCGCAATGAAGGCGGTCCGCCCCCGGCCGGGCCGGCTCCCCGGCTGTGCGCCGGGGACCGTTTATCCCTTTGCCTGCTTTTTCGCGTTATTGCCCTTTGCTGATCGGATAGAAGCGGATGATTTCATCCGGGTAGTACACGTAGCCTTTGACGTTTTTGTTCAAGCCGACGATCCGGTTGTATTCGTACAGATACAGCCACGGGGAATCGGTCGTAATGATTTCTTGCGCCTGCTTGTACAGCGCGTCGCGCTTCGCCTTGTCCTTCTCGTTGTTCGCCTGCTCCCACAGCTCGTCGACTTTCGCGTTTTTGTAGTTGCCGTAGTTCGACGTGCCTTTGCCGTAGAGCAGGAAGCCGAGGTGGTAGCTCGGGTCGTTGACGAACGACGTCCATTTGGAAATGTAGGCGGTCAAGTTGCGCTCCTTTTGCATTTGCAAAAATTGGGCCCGCGCCACCTTCTGGATATTCATTGTAACGCCGATTTTCGCGAATTCGGCCTGCATCAGGACGGCGTCGTCCTCCCAGTCCTGGAAGCCGGAGCCGAGCGTCAAGTCGAAGCTGAATCCTTTTTCGTAGCCCGCTTCCTTCAGCAGCTGCTTCGCCTTCTCCAGATCGTGCTTGTAGACGTAGCCCGCGTCGGAGTAGCCCGGCGTATTGCTCGCGACCGCGCTCTTCATCTGCTTCGCTTGGTCGTACATGACGTCGTGGATGAGCTGATCGTAAGGTACCGCGTAAGCGAGCGCCTGACGCACCTTTTGGTTGTCGAACGGCTTCACGTTCGTGTTCAGCGCGAAGTACAAAATCCGGTTGCTCGCGTTCGAGTTGACGGCGATTTTGTCGTTCTTTTTCAGGTCGGCGACGTCCTTCGCCGGAATTTCGATCGCCATGTCGACGTCGCCCTTGCCGAGCAGCATGACGCGGTTCGACGCTTCCTTCATGAACTTCAGCGTCACCTTGTCAAGCTTCGGCGCGCCCTGCCAGTAGCTTTTGTTCGCGACGAGCACCGCCTCGGTCGCCGGGTCCCATTTCTCGATCGAGAACGGACCGGAGCCGGCCGCATGGTTCGTCACGTAGTCGTTGCCCTTTTCCTTCATCAGCTTGTCGTCGAGAATCGAGAAGTTGTACAAGCCGATCATTTGCATGAACATGTGGTTCGGCTTGTCCAGCTGGATGACGATCGTTTTCGGATCCTTCACCGTTACCGTCTTGATGCCCGACAATTGGTACAGGAAGCTGCCGGACTTCGATTTGCTCAGACGGTCCAGCGAGTAGGCGACCGAATCGGCCGTGACCGGGTTGCCGCTTTGGAATTTCGCATTGTCCTGCAGCGTGAACGTATAGGTCAGGTTGTCGTCGGATACCGTCCAGCTTTTGGCCAGCATCGGCTTGATCTCGTCGGTGTTCGCGACTTGTCCGCCGTCCGCGTTTTTGACGCCGTAGGTGACGAGCTGGTCGTAGGCCGCCACGACGAGCGTGTCGGAGGTCAGATCGCTCGCTTCCGCCGGGTCCATCGTCGTGCCGCCTTCGGAGTAGGCGATCGTAATCGTCTGCCCGCCGCTTTGCGCGCTGGGCGCATTCGGCGTGGTCGCCGCCTGGTCGCCCGGCTTCTGGTTCGCGTTCGAGCTGCAGCCGATCGCCGCGAGCAGCAGGACGCCCGCCGCGACGGATGCCAACCATTGTTTGTTCTTCATCTCGTTCTCCTCCTCGTTAGTCCCCTGATTATGTGCCTGTATGATTCACTTGCTGGAGCGCAGCCGCGGATCGAGCACGTCCCGCAAGCCGTCCCCCAGAAGGTTGAACCCGAGAATCGACGTGGCGATCGCAAGCCCCGGAAAGCTGACGATCCACCATTGGCCGGAGATGATGTACCCCCGCCCTTCGGAAATCATGGCGCCCCATTCCGCCGTCGGCGGTTGGACGCCGAGACCGAGGAAGTTGAGGCTCGCCGCGGTCAAGATCGCGAAGCCCATCCCGAGCGTCGCCCGCACCATAAGCGGCGCCAGCGCGTTCGGCAAAATGTGGCGAAACAGGATGACGGAGTCGTTCAGGCCGATCGCGCGTCCCGCCTCGACGAACTCCTTCTCGCGCAGCGAGATCGTCTGCCCGTGCATGAGCCGGGCGAATTCGGGAACGCCGACGATGCCGACGGCGATCATCGCGCTGGACAGTCCCGGCCCCATGGAGGCGGCGATCGCCATCGCCAGCACGAGCGACGGGAAGGCGAGCAGCATGTCCATCAGTCGCATGATGACGTTGCCGAGCGCGCCGCCGTAATAAGCCGCGATGCCGCCGAGCGGAACGCCGATGCAGAACGAAATGCCGACGGCGATCAAGCCGGACCAGATCGAGATTTGGGCGCCGTACAGCACCCGGCTGAAAATATCCCGGCCGAAATTGTCCGTCCCGAACAAGTGGGAGGCGCTCGGCGCTTGCAGCTTGTCCAGCGTATTCGGCACGTTCGGATCGTAAGGCGCTATCGCCGGCGCGAGCAGCGCCAGCAGCGTCCACAGGACGATGAACAGAAGCCCGATCGTGGCCAGCCGGTTGCGAAGCAGCAGCCGAACCGTCGACAGCGCCGTATGCCCGTCCCGGGTTTTGGACGCCGCGGCCGGAATGGAAACGGTCGATTTGCTCAAAGTGGATTCCCCCTGTCCCCCCGGTTTATTCGTAGCGGATTCGCGGATCGATAAATCCGTACAACACGTCCACGGTCAAATTGATGAAGCTGTACAAGAAGGCGCTGAGCAGCGTAAACGCTTGAATCGGCGCGTAGTCGGTGGCGAGAATCGATTCCGTCACGTAGCCGCCGATGCCGGGCCACGTGAAGATCGTCTCGGTGATGACGGCCCCGCCGAGCAAGTAGCCGAATTGGAGACCGAGCACCGTGAGCGTCGGGATGAGAGCGTTTACGAGCGCGTGCTTGAAAATGACCGACCGTTCGTATATGCCCTTGGACCTCGCCGTCCGGATGTAGTCCTGCCCGATCACTTCCAGCATGCTCGAGCGCATCATTCTGGCGATGATCGCCATCGTCCCCGTGCTGAGACAAATCGCCGGCAGGATCAAGTGGGAAATGGACTGCTTCAACGCGATAAAGTCTCCGGAGAGCAAGCTGTCCAGAACGTACAATCCGGTGACGTGGGTCGGCGGATTGATGTCCTCCCCGATACGGCCGAGCGGCGCGGGGGCCCAGCCGAGCTTCGAATAAAAGAAATAAATGAGCATCAGTCCGAGCCAGAATACCGGCACGCAGGCGCCGATGAGCGAGAACACCCGGGAAATGTGGTCGATCGCCGATTCCTTCTTCGTGGCGGCGACGATGCCGACCGGTACGGCGACGAGGACGGCGATCAGGAAGCTGGCGATGGTCAGCTCCAGCGTCGCGGGGAAGCGGGTGGCGAAATCGCTCAGCACGCTGTGGCCCGTATGCCAGGCGAAGCCGAGGTTGCCCCGGACAAGCTGGCCGATGTAATCGAAAAACTGGATGTACAGCGGGTCGTTCAACCCCATCTCCTGCCGGATCTTCTCGACGACGGCCGGCGGCGCCTGCTCCCCCGCCAGCATGACCGCGGGATCTCCGGGGAGCACCCGGGAGATGATGAAGGTGATGAGCGCGATCCCGATCAGGCCCGGAATCATGAACACGATTCTTCGCACGATATAGTTAACCATCTGCTCGCCCCTTTTTCTTGAACGTGTCTTGGAGGGTTGGACCGTACGGCCGGCCGATTACATGTCAGAATATATCCCATAAATTGCGTGGGACAGCGCCACTCCAACATCGGCATCGTTCGCGCCGCGGCTTGCGGAACGAAAACGACCGTTTGAAAACCTTATCATCTGTACCTATTATCGGTACAGTGGTTCTATTTATAAATCGATTATACTTACTTCACCGCGATAAATCAATTGGATTTTATTTTTTTGTAAAAAAAGCGGGTTTTGCGTCATGTAACATGACATGAAATCCATATTTTTGCAATCTTGCGATGGAGCCTCCGCTGTACGGATACGCGGAAAGCCTGCTCCTTCCAACGATTGCGGATAGCGGAGGCGTCCCGGATCGATGCTGAGAGGGGGGAAGGCGTAAACGGCGACGATCGTCCGCGAGCAGCGGACTTCTATGAATGCAGCGGCCCCCCATCTCTTGCAGTAGATCCTGCGCATGCGTCGGTCACCCTTCCGTGCGCAGCAGTTTCCTTCTCACGCAAGGGCCACTTCCGTGCGCTTCGTTGGATTTTATCCAGTAGATAGGCGTCGCGGGGAACCGAAATCGGCCCGCTATTGGATTTCATCCAGCAGAATGCGCCATTTTGGCCGGTTGGGCTCGGATTGGGATGAATCTATTGGATGCTTTCCAATAGAGAACTAAATTCGGGGATCAAGCGAAGTTTTGGTTGGATAAAATCCAACGAGGGCCCGAGGAACGGCAGCAAGCCCCGTTCGGCGACGGTGCCGAAACGGGGCTCGCTTGCCGCTCGAGCGGCTATTTGTTCAGCGCTTTTTGATAGATCGCCGCGTATTTGTCCAGCTGCAGCCCTTTGAAGCCGGCGATATAAGCGTCCCAATCCTTCTCGATGTCTTTGCTTCCCGTGATGAACTGGGCCATGCTCGACTTCACGTAATCTTTGATCGTCGTGCGGAGCTGGGCGGCGAGCGTCGCGTCGGCCGGATCGATGTATACGTCCGACGGGTACACCGTCTCCGGCTTGCCGTACGGCTCATACTTCTTCGACTCTTTCCACAGCCGATATTCGTAGCCGTCGTTGCCGAGCGGGTCCTTCGGCGCGACGAATCCTTCGCGGATCGCGTTCGTCATGAGCATGATGCCGAGCTGCTGCCACGAATCGTTTTGCACCTGCGCCGTTTTCGTGCTCGGAATGACGGCGTATTGGGCCGGTTTGCCGTTATAGTCCGTCTCCCCGGCGTTCGCCCTCCTCCATCCTTCGCCTTCGAAGCCCCACGACGTCAGAACGGTCGCTTCCTCCGAGTACAAGTAGTCGGCCAGCCGCATGGCGGCGATCTGCTGCTCCTTCGTCGCTTTGTTCGTCAAGACGAATTGCCCGTTCCCCGCCCCGACCGAATAGCTGGACAGCCGGACGCCGTTCGGCCCCTTCAGCGGCGGCACCACCTCGAACTCTTTATGCCGCGGATTTTCGTCGTTCGCCGTATACAAGTAGCTGATGAGCGCCGTCGAAACCGCCCCCACCACCTGCTCCGGCTTGCTCGCGAGCTGCTTCACCGCATCGGCGTTTTGCGTGAAGGCCGCTTTGTCGATCAAGCCTTCCGCATACAGCTTGCGCAGGTAGCGCAGCCCTTCCCTCCATTCCGGCTGGGCGGCGGACAGCCGTACCTTCCCGTCGCTCAGGCTGAAATACGAATCCATATCGTCGTAAATGAACGCGTTCATCAAAAAGGAGTCCACGCCGCCCGCCCACATGTCGTACGAGGTCGTCAACGGCACTTCGTCCGGCTTGCCGTTGCCGTTCGGGTCCTTCTCCTTGAACGCCTTCAGCACTTCATAAAACTCGTCGGTCGTCGTCGGCATCGCGAGACCCAATTTGTCCAGCCAGCTTTTGTTGATCCACATTTTCTGGCCGTACGTGCAGTGGAAGCATTCGTTGATTTTCGGAATCGCGTAGATGCTGCCGTTCGGCGCCGTCATCGCCGCCTTCAAGTACGGCAAGTCGTTCATCGCCTTCTTGACGTTGGGAGCATGCTTGTCGATCAGCTCCTTCAGATCGAGGAAAGCGCCCTGCTGCCCGTACTTCAGCTGATCCGCCTTGTTGAAGTTGCCCCCGAGCAGGACGGCCGGATAGTCGCCGCTCGCCATCATCAGCTGCTTTTTGTCCTCCAGCGATTTTTCGGGAACGACGTTCCACTTGATTTTGACGTTCGCCTTCTCCTCCACCTTTTTCGTGAACCGGTTCGTCTCCAAGTTTTCGATCGCCGGCGATTGCGGCGCGAATACGGTCAGCTCCGTCGGCTTGTTCGGATCTTGTTGCCCGGACGAGTCGGCGCCCCCCGTTTGTCCGGATCCGTTGCCGGAGCAGGCGGACGCGAGAAGCGAGAAGACGAGCATCGTGCCGGCCGCCGCTTTGAACGTTTGTTTCATGAATAAGTCCCTCCTCGGATAAGTTTCCGTTTCCCGCTACCCTTTCAACGAACCGATCATGACCCCTTTGACGAAATGTTTTTGGACGAACGGATAGATGAGCAGTACCGGCGCGCTCGCCACGACGATCAGCGAATATTTCAGCAAATCCTTCAGCCCTTGCTGCACGAGCAGGTCGTTGACGTTCGCGACCATCGTCGGGTCGACGCTGTTCAAGATCAGGATGTTGCGCAAAAAGATTTGCAGCGGGAACAAGTCGGCGTTTTTCAAATAAATGAGCGCCCCGAAATAAGCGTTCCAATGGCCGACCGCGTACATGAGCGTCATGACCGCGAGAATCGGCTTCGACAAGGGCAGCACGACTTTCCGGATGAACGTCATGTCGCTGCAGCCGTCCATCTCGGCCGCCTCCGCCAGCTCGTCGGGAATGGTCGTCTGGAAAAACGTCCGCGCCACGATCACCTGAAATACCGCGAACGCTCCCGGAATAATCATCGCCCAGCGCGTATCGAGCAGGCCGAGCCATTTGACGACCATATAATTCGGGATGAGTCCGCCGTCGAAAAACATCGTGAACGCGAGCGCGATCATGATCGCATGGCGGCCGTAGAACGTCTTTCGAGAGAGCGGATAGGCGATCATGACCGTCATCGCGACGTTGACGAACGTGCCGACGACCGCGTAATACAGCGAATTGGCGTAGCCGGTCAAAATGTTCGAATTGCGGAATACCGCCTTGTACCCTTCGAGCGAAAACTCGACGGGCCATAGCCATACCCTTCCCGACGTAACCGCTTCCGGCGAGCTGAACGACGCGCTCACGATGTGGACGAGCGGAACGAGAATGACGAACAGGACAAGCGTCAACATCGCGTACACGAGCGTCAAAAACAGACGATCCGCGGCCGATTCCCGTATGGCGTTGCCTTTCACGACGTCTCCCTCCTTTCTTTGCTACCACAAGCTCGTGGAAGACACTTTTTTGGCGACCGCATTGACGACGAGCAGCAGGATGAAATTGACGACCGAGTTGAACAGGCCGATCGCCGCCGAGAAGCTGAAGTTGGCGCCCAGCAGCCCGACCTTGTACACATAGGTGGAGATGACCTCGGACGTGCTTTGGTTCAGCGGATTTTGCATGAGATAAATTTTTTCGAAGCCCAAGCTCATGACGTGGCCCAAGTTCAAGATCAGCAGGATGACCGTGACCGGAACGAGGCTCGGGATGTCGATATGGACGATTTTTTGCAGCCTCGACGCCCCGTCCACCTTCGCGGCCTCGTACAGGTCCGGATTCACTCCGGCAAGCGCGGCGATATAGATGATGGCGCCGTACCCGGTATACTGCCAGACGTCGGACCAGACGTAAATCGACTTGAACAGCTCCGGCTTGCCCATGAAGTCGACCGGCTCGAGCCCGAACGCTTTCATGACGTTCGCCAGAAGCCCGACGTGGGGCGACAGATTGACGATGAGGATCGAGACCATGATGACCGTCGAGATGAAATACGGCGCGTAAGTGACCAGCTGCACCGATTTCTTGAACAGCCCGTGACGAATTTCGTTCAGCGCGAGCGCGAGCAGGATCGGCGCGGGAAACCCGACCAGCAGGCCGTACAGCGTGATGCCGAGCGTATTGCGGATATATTGCCAGAAGAAAGGGGTTTCAAAAAACTGCCTGAAATATTTCAATCCGACCCACGGGCTGCCGAAAAGGCCCTGAACGACATTGTATTCCTTGAAGGCGATCAGCACGCCGAACATCGGGACGTACTTGAACACCGCGATGTAGAGCAGCGGCAGCGCCACGAGCCCGTAAAACTGCCAATGCTTCTTCATTCGCTTGACGGCGCTTCGCTTGCTCGCCCGGCGGGTAACGCCGAACGTTCGCGACGGCGCTTCATTCCGTACGGTTGTCAACCGGTTCGCCTCCTTTTCCGCCGGCGCCGCCCCGGACGGCCCTGTCGCGGTAATCGCCGGGGGACAGCCCCGTCGTTTTTTTGAACGCGCGGCTGAACGAGATCGAGCTCGTATAGCCGACGCATTCGGCGATATCCTGCACGTGGCGGTCCGTCTCGGCCAGCAGCCTGCACGCGTGGCGCATGCGCAGGCCGATCAAGTAGTCGATGAACCGCTCGCCGGTTTCCTCCTTGAACAATTTGCTCAAATATTTCCCGTTGATCTCGAACCGGTCGCTCAAATCGTCCAGCGACAAATTCGGATCGGCGAAGCACTTCTCCATGTACGTCCGGATGTCGCGGATCGTCCCGGCATGCTGGCGGTTTTCCTGAATCGCCCGCAGCTTCTCGTACAGCCGGCCGAGCGCCCACTCGAAATGAAACTCCAATTGGCCGAGCGTGTCCGACGCGTTCAACGCCTCGTTCAGCGCGGGCAGGCCCTCCTCCGTCCACAGGTCCTGAAACTCTTTGGCCATCGAGGACATCTCTTTGCCCAAGCTGTACATCATATAACCCGCCAAGTAGACGATGTCGTCCTTGTTCAGCAGCTGCTGCCCGATATTCCGGAAAATCGCCCGGAACTGGTCCCGCCAATCCTCCTTGGCCGAACGAAACGATTGGACCATGGCATGAACGTGCTGAAAGTACGCGAACGCGTTCCCTTGCCCTTCCTTCGTCACTTCCCCGTAGCAGACGATCCGGTTTCGTCCGAGCATCATCTTGTAATCGAGCGCCTGAAGCGCCTGGGAAAAGCAGGCCGGAATCGCCGCAAATGCCGGGGCGATTTCTCCGACCCCGATCGTAACGGTCAGTTTCAAATGATCCTCGACCCATTGACGGACGTGCTCCAGCAAAGCGATCGACTGCTCCTGCCCGTCCTGCCCGTCCTCGAGCTGCAGCAAAATGCCGAGCCGGGAAGGAGCCACCCATTCGGCCCAGACGACCGTCTCGCGCTTTTGCGCGATTTCCTGAATGACGCTTTTCAAGGCGAACTTGATCAAATATTGATCCCGCTGCGCGTACTGCGCGCAAAAGTCCGCATATCGGTCGATCTCGGCCACGGCCGCCGCCTGCCGCTTGGCCAAGTCGGGCAGCTGCATGGCGTCCCGATGCGCCTCCCATTGCGCAAGCCTCGCCGGATATTGGCCCTCGACCAGCTGCTGGAACAAGTACGCCTTGCGCAGCGGCATATCTTCCCGGTGCTGCTGTTGAAACCGGTTGGACTGCTCGATGAGGGTGTCCAGCGCCGACTCGATGAAGGCGAACTCGTCCTGCCGCTTGGGGTTCAGGAGGGCGCTCGTCTTGTGGTGGGAGAAGCTTTGGATGCGCGAGAGGATCTGCTCGATCGGCCGGTAGCTTCTTCTCGTGACGTATACGATCCAGCCGACGCCCGCCGCCATCATCATGACGCCGATCGCGACCCAGACGTTGTACAATTGGCCGACGATGCCGGCCAGCTTGCCGTTCACGAGACCGCTCTCAAACGTCCATCCGGTGTAAGGGGAGACGTACCGCGAGAACGTCGCCGCCCGTCCGTCCTTCGGCTCCCGGCCCGCCAGCACGTTCGCTCCTTCGGCGTCCAGGATGCGGATAAAGCTGACGGACGGATCGTACATCGTTCCGATCGTCTCGTAAATCGAATCCGCCGGCACGTTGACGACGACGAAGCCGCCGGAAGCGAACGGAGTCTTCCGGACGAGCGATACGACGGACCGGGCGTCCTTGAAGCCGAATTCCCGGAAGCTGCGCACCGTACTCCAGCTCTCCCCGCCCGCTGCCCCTTCCGCATACGGCTTGACGAACGGGTAATCCGCGTAATCCGGCAGCTTGGAGGACGTCGCGTTGCTGATGACGAATTCGTCCCTCGCCCGCACCATGTACATCGAATCGACGAGCGGATACGATACCATGAACTGATTCATCGCCTTCACGACGCGCATGTTCAAGTACACGTCGTCCTGCTCCCCGTGATCGAAAAAAGCCGACAAATCCGGGTTGTGCAGCAGCTCCGACAGCAGCATCCGGTCGATCGTCTTCAAGGACGAGTCGACGGAGCGCATCGCCTGAAGCAGGAACGTTTCGTTCGCCCGGACCGCTTCTTTCCGGCTTTGCTCGCCGAGCAGCTGAAAAAAAACGAAAAAAAGAAACGAAACGACGATGAAAAAAGCCGGCATGTACGACAGCAATTGACGGTAAAACCACGCTTTTTTGCTCATAGGGCTCCTCCGGAGGGAACGTCTTCCAAAACCGAACGCTCATATCCCATTGTAGAAGGCGGTACGCAACCGCTCAATAAACCATTTTCCACCGCGAAACCGTTATCGCCCGACGCTTCGTCCGGCCGCATGGGAGAAGGCTTCGGCTCCGGCTCCGGCTTTCGGCGGCTCTAGAACCATTCGCGGGCGCAGCGGCCGATCGGGGGATGACGCCAACAAAAAAAGGATTCATCCGTTTCGTCCGGATGAATCCTGTGCGCGACGACGAGCGCCGCCGTCGTATTCGATTCGGTCAACCTTCGATCCGCTTCGCGGTCGGATCGCAATCCGGCTTCCCGACGTTCGAGACAAGCGACAGCTTCGTCAAGTAGTAGCACTCCTCGCGAGCCATATGGTCGGCCATAAGCGGGGCGATCGTGCCGAGCAGCTCGCGGGACACGTCCATCTCCTCCAGCTCCCGCAAAAATTTCATGAACAGCAGCATCTCCATCTCCACGTCGACGTTGAATTTCGCCAGCGCCGGAAACTTCGTCGCGTTCGTCCGTAAATAGCCGGCCATCTCGACCGCCTTCAAATAAAAATGCTCGAACTGCTTCTCGAACGCCCGGCTGTCCCGCTGCAGCTTCTTCTCCGCCATATCGAGGTCGGCGGTGATCGAGGCCGCATGGCCGTAAGCGTCTTGAAGCCAGACGAGGTGGTAATGCACCGGATGGAACAGCGGCGCGGGCTTCCCGGCCGACAGCGGAGCCAGCACCCGGACGTACTCCTCCAGCTCGTTAACCATATGATTCAGAAAGCTCGGCGACAGGCCGATCGCGATGCTGCCCGTCAAGTGCCGGTTCAGCAAATGCAGCTTGAACGCCCGCAGCTCCGACGTGCGGGCCGTCGCCTCCGCATTCAGCGTCGCCAGCTCCGCTCCCGCCAGCTCCTTACGCGCCCGTTCCAGCAATCCGTCGAACACGGCGACGAACTGCCCGGCGCGGGCGATTTCCGCCGCCTCCTTCGGCGCCAAGGCGTCCCGGATAAACCGGCTGTGATCGCCCAGCACCTGCAGCCAGAAGCGATGCTCGAACAGCGCCGATTGCTCGTATGTTCCCATAAGTGGTCCCTCCGCAGTAGAAGTATCCCTGCATTGTATGTGCGGATGCCCAGTCGCGTTCGTCGGAACGCGGCGTTCATGCCCGCGCCCGGCTCGGCTACGCCCCCGGTAACGCTCGAAGCATGCGTGCCGGCGCAAACGTCGGATGCGGACCGGACGGCCGCAGCGTGGTACCGTCCGCACGGATGCATTGTCGTTCCTGTTCGGCGCGTGCTATGATGACGGTACCTACACCCCGAACCGACGCCGATAGGAGTGGGCCTTCATGGAGGAAACGCCTTACGAATATTGCGAAATATGGCGGAACGTCCCGACACCGTTGGAAAAAACGGCCGGCATGCGTCTCGTTCGAGCCGGACACAACGTCGCGAAGCCGAATTATTCGATTGGACCGAAAATGATCGAATGCTACGGGATGCACTTCGTCGTCGATGGAAAAGTAACGCTCGAGTACGGGGCCGGACAAGTCGTGCTGCCGAAAAACAGCGCGTTTTGCCTATGGCCGAACATGTCGTACCGGTACCGGATCGCGCCGTCCGCCAAGCCGTTGAAAATGATGTGGCTGTCGCTCGACGGCCCGCAGCTTCCCGAGCTTCTTCGCCGGATCGGTCTCGGCCCGGCCAAGCCTTACGAAACCGCCGTGTTCGACCGGACCGCCCGAGCGTTCGTCGGGCGGATCCACCGCACGCTCCGGGAGCCGGACGGCGATCCGCTGCACCGGCAAACGCTGCTGTACATGCTGTTCGAGCGAATGTCCAAGCTCCACGCCGACGAGGGACGGGATGCGGGCTCCGATTGGCTCGCCCGATCGCTCGACTATTTCCGGCTCCATTTCGCCGAGCCGTTGAGCATCGGGGAAGCGGCACGGCTGGCCGGCGTCCACCGGTCGCACTTTACCGCTATGTTTCACCGGGAAACCGGACTCGCTCCCCGCGAATACATCCGAAAGCTGCGCATGGACAAAGCGTCGAGCCTGCTGGAGCAATCATCGCTGTCGATCGGCGAAATCGCGCTAACGGTCGGCTACGCCGACTTGTATTCGTTCTCCCGCGCGTTCAAAAACCAATTCGGCCGTCCGCCCTCGGCCTACAAGCACCGCGGGCTGTGACGGGAAACGGAAGGCGGCCGCAGCCTGCCGCCGGCCGCGCCCGTCACGCCCCCCAAATGCGCGGCATCGGCATCGGTTCCTTGCCGAGCTCCGCCCAGACGTACCGGAGCAGCAGTTCCGTCTTGAGCGCCCGGTGTGCCGGGTCGTTCCACAAATTGCGAATTTCCCCGGGGTCCTCCTGCAGATCGAATATCTCGCCGTACGTCTGGTTGTAGTAGACCGTCATTTTGTACCGTTCGTCCACGTACGTCTTCTGATGAATCGTCGTCGGCTCGTGACGGAATTCGCATATCGCGTGATCCCTTGCCCGCTCCTCTTCGCCGCGCCAGACGGCGCTCTGGTCGACGCCGGTCATCGTCCGCGGCACGGCGATGCCCGCGAGCGACAGAAACGTCGGCGCCAGGTCGACGAGCGACTGGATCGCCGCGGACCGCCGGCCGGCCGGCACCCGCCCCGGGTACCGGACGAGAAACGGCAGCTTGATCAAGTCCTCGTAATGGAACCCGCCCTTCGCCTGCAAGCCGTGCTGGCCGAAGAAGTGGCCGTGGTCGGTCGTGAAGACGACGATCGTATCCTCCGCCAAACCGAGCTCGTCCAGACGGTCGAGAATGCGTCCGATGTAGCGGTCCATCATGCTTACCATGCCGTAATACGTCGCCACGAGCCGCTTCCGCTCGAGATCGTCCTCGATCCGGTGCGAATGGTAGCCGTGGATGCCGATGCCGGTTTCACGCAAATGCGAGAAGTCCGGATCCTGCAGCTGCGTCATGCCGAAATGGGGCGGGTTCGCGTCGTGCTCGCCGGGGGTGACGGCCGGGATCGTCAGCCGATCCGGGTCGTACATCGCGTCCCAAGGCTCCGGCACGAGATACGGCGGGTGCGGGTCGAAGAAGCTCGCCCACAGGAAGAACGGCTCGCCCGCGCCGCCGTATTGTTCCATAAGCGCATTCGTCCGCTCCGCGATCCACGCGTTGGAATGATACGCCTCCGGGAGCGGCCACCGGTGGCGGATCGACGGGTCCATCGTCCCCGTCGGCGGCACGAAGTAATCGCGCCAGTTGGCGCACCCTTTCTCCTCCATCCAGATGGCGTAATGCTGCCCGACATGCGCTTCGTTCCCGTGATTTCGGGCGAGCTCGACACGATCGAAGCCGTAGTACGGGCCGTGAAACGTCCGCCAAAAATCCAAATCGTGCACGATCGGATACGACTCGAGCGACTCGTACGTTTCCGTCGCCCGCAAAGGCTGGAAATGCGCTTTCCCGACAAGGGCGGTCCGGTAGCCGGCCGCGGCGAAATCCTCCCCGACCGTATGGCGGTCTTCGAGCAGCTTCGTGCCGAGCGTCCACGCTCCGTGCTGGCTCGGGTGCATCCCGGTAATGATCGATGCGCGCGTCGGCGTACACGTCGGGTTCGGGCAATACGCCCGCGTGAACGTCGTCCCTTCCCGCACGAGACGGTCGAGGTTCGGCGTCCGGATTTCCGGATTGAACGCCCCGATCGTGTTCCAATGCTGCTGGTCGCTCGTGATGAGCAAAATGTTCGGTTTTCTCATCGGCTCCGCTCCTTTTCGACATCGATTTCCTCGAGTATATCCCGTACGATTCGAATTGGAAATGCGGCCATGTCGTTGTCCGAATGTCGGGTTATGAATCATTCGAATCGCCGGCGGGCCCGCCGAGTCCGGATTATATTCATTTTTTCCGTAGGAACGGGGGATGTCGGCATGTTACGCTTGGAGGGACATTCGAGGAACGGAGGCCGGTTGCAATCGAGAGGAATACGAGTACGAATACGAGTGCAGAGGCGTATGAAGGCGATCGAATCGCGGACGAAACGGTCCTATCCGAAGAGAAGTCGGTCAGCCGTCGGGGAGATGTGGTGCTTCGGCCGTCCGGCCCTTGGACGCCGAGCGTGCACGCGTTTTTGAACCATCTGCGGCAAGCCGGCTTCGAGGAGGCTCCCCGCCCCGCCGGCTCGGGCTTTGCGCCGGACGGCCGCGAAGCGGTGTACTACGTGGAAGGCGAGTTCGTGCACCCCGGCCCGTGGAGCGACGAGGCGCTCATCGCGGTCGGCTCGCTGCTGCGCCGGCTTCACGACGCGTCCGCCTCGTTCGTGCCCGCCCCGGACGCGGTGTGGAAGCCGTGGTTTTTGCGCGAGCTGGGCGGGCCGAACCGGGTCATCGGGCACGGCGATGCGGCCCCGTGGAACACGGTGACGCGGAACGGCATGCCGGTCGCGTTGATCGATTGGGAATACGCGGGGCCGGTCGACCCGATCGTCGAGCTCGCCCGCGTGTGCTGGCTGTTCCCCCAGCTGCACGACGACGACGTGGCCGAGCGGGTCGGCCTTCCCCCGCTCTCTGTCCGCGCCCGCCAGCTGCGCCTGCTCGTCGACGCTTACGGCGCTTCGGCGGAGCAGCGCGGCGCACTTTTCGAGCGAATCGTCGAGGTCGTCGTCCGGGAAACCGCCGAGGAGGCGATCGATCGCCAAGTCGCGCCGGACAGCGTCGGTCCGTTATGGGGATTCGCCTGGCGCGCCCGCTCGGCCGCTTGGATGCTGCGCAACCGGGCCGTTCTGGAGCGGGCGCTGCGGTAACAAAAAAAGCCCCGCACCATGCGGGGCCGAGCCGATACCGGATCGAGGCGGCTGCGTTTCGTTATGCGAACCGCGGGGAAGGAACATGCTCCTGCAGAAGCCGGTACAGCTGAATGACCGACTCTTGCTGCTTGCTGAACCGAAACGATATTTTCACTTCGCCTTGCCAGTAAAAAATAAACAGATTGTTTTTGCGTCCGATGACAAGCTCCACGTCCCACTGCGATTGCGTCAACCGGTACTTGTCGCGATTGAAGAACAGCTTCGGTCCTTCCGAGGAATGGTACATGCCGAAAAAATCGTTTCCCATCTTCAAATAAAATCCGCGTTCCGCCGCATGGAGCCGCTCGTTCATTATTTCCAACCCCTTCGCGATAAAAGTCCGATACCGGTTCAGCCCTCTTCGTTCTCAACCGGTTTCCCGGCTTCCGTTTCGTTCGCGCCCTTCGAGCGGTCGTTTCGCACGCAAAAAAACTTCGGAACCGTTCGTTCGGCAGCTGGCTGGCTTGTTCTTCGGGCCGGATCGCCCTAAGTCTTTAGCCCCTGTAGCTTTGCGTCGCCGGCTTTCGCCGGTTTTGCCGTTATCGGGAACAACTCGAAGTTTGGCCCGGTATTTCACTATTCCTTCCTTTAGCATATGACGATCGGATCGTTCCCGCATCCTCCTTTGTACCTATTTTCAGACAAAAACGGCCGATTTTCGCAAAATCGAATCCGAATTCGACACCGATCGAGCGCCGCACTTCCGCTAAAAAGAAGAACGGGGAGCCGGGTCCAACTCGACCCGGTTCCCCGCTCGACGATTTCGGCAATCAGATCGCCCATGCGCGGCTAACGATTACCAACAAGATGAACAGAACCAAAATGACGCCCGTCGTCGTGTACAGGCCACCTACGCCTGCTCCGCATCCTGCTCCGCCAACACCGTATCCCATATTCAGTCCTCCTTGAAAATGCGATATTGTGGCGTTCGAATCGAGTTCGAACCACACGATCTACAATATGAGCCGGGGGGGAGGAAGGACTGTACGAATGCCCGGTGGGACCGACTTATTTTCGCGGCGGCCGTACGGCCGGTTCGCCTGCCGGGTCTGGCGGAACGCCGCACCTACTCCCGCTTGATGACCAGCACGGGAACTTTCGCATGCTGAACGACGTAATGGCTGACGCTGCCGAGGAATAACTCCCCGAGACGGCCAAGGCCGCGGCTGCCGATGACGATCAGATCGGCGCCGTGCTTCTCCGCATAGTCGAGCACGGCCAGCGCCGTATCGCCTTGCAGCAGCGCCGTCGTCGTGTTCGGCAAGCTGGCCGCGCGCGCTTTCGCCTCCTCCAGCAGACGCTCCGCTTCCGACATGCCGTCAAGCTCGCCCGAAACCGGCGCCGCGATCATCGCCTCGCCGACGACGAGACTCGGGAAATGGTACACGTGAACGACGGATAGCCGGGAGCCCGGCGTGCTCCGGACCAGATCGACCGCTTTGTCGAGCGCCATCTTCGACTGCTCCGAGCCGTCGTATGCGGCCAATAGATGTTGGAACGGCATGGCTGACACCTCTTTCGGGATTAGTCGGTTTCAGAGTAACACGGCTTGAGCGATCGTTCCGTGAGGAATATCACTTACTCTCATGTTACCCCGAAAGACATCGGCCGAAACAGCGGCGCCTTCATGCCGTTGCGATCGCCGTTCGCCTGAACCGGCGCCGCTACTTGTGCGGCCGAGCGGAATCGGACACCGTCCCCCGGATGCCGAAGACGGCTTTCAGCTTTCGCCCGGGCTTCCGGTACGAACGCAGCCCTTGCCGCGCATCCGCGATCCATACCCTTCTTCCGATCCACAGCCGAACATAGACGGAGTCGATCCGGTCCGGCCCGTGGATCCCCCGGAGCTCGTATTCGACGCCTTCATTCGTTTCGAATTCCGTCCGGACGAACCACCGGTTGCCGAACCCGATTTCGACGTACGCTTTCAGCCCCTGCTCACTCCTTTTCTTGCTTCGTCGGCCTTCCGGCCTCCAATCGGGCCGGAAGGCCGCGAAAAAAGGACGGTCCGCCCGGCGGTCCCGTCCTTCCCCGCGCTTGCCCGCCCGACGGCGGATGCGCCTGCGCTCATTCGCCGCCGTGCCTGCCGCTGCGGCGCACGTCCATATGGATTTTTTTCCAGCGCTCCTTCTCCTTGAGCTGCAGCGCCTTGTCCTCCTTGCGCGCCAAGTAGGCGAGCTCGCGCTGCAGCTTCAAGTAGCTCTCGTACCGGTCGGCGGCGAGCCGTCCGTCCGCTAGCGCCTCCTGCACGGCGCAGCCGGGCTCGCGATTATGGCCGCAGTCGCCGAACCGGCAATGCGCGGCCAGCTCCTCGACGTCGCGGAACCCTTGACCGAGCCCCTCGTCCGCGTGCCACAGCTGCAGCTCGCGCATTCCCGGCGTATCGATGAGCACGCCGCCGCCCGGCAGCCGCACGAGCTCGCGGTGCGTCGTCGTATGCCGGCCCTTGTCGTCGCCTTCGCGTATGCCGCTGACGGCCATGATCGCGTCGCCGTACAGCGCATTGACGAGCGTCGACTTGCCGACGCCCGACGAGCCGAGCAGCGCGACCGTACGCCCTTGGCCGAAATACGGGGCGAGCTCCGCTAGCCCTTCGCCTTCGGCGGCGCTGACGACGTGGACCGGCACGCCCATGGCGGCCGCTTCCGCCTCCGCTACCTTCTCGCGCCGCTCGGCTTCTTCGCACAGATCGGCCTTCGTCAGCAGCACGACCGGATTCGCCCCGCTTTCCCAAGCGAGAATCAAATACCGCTCCAGCCGCCGGATGTTGAAGTCCAAATTCAGCGCGTTCACGAGAAAGACGGTGTCGACGTTCGCCGCCACGATCTGCTCGTCCGTCACGTTGCCGGCCACTTTCCGGGAAAACTTGCTCGTTCGCGGCAAAATACCGTGAATGACCGCGCGGTTGTCGGCCTCGCGGTACCGGATGACGACCCAGTCGCCGACGGCGGGATAGTCGCCCCGCCCTTGAGCTTGATGACGGAGCCGACCCGCGACTTCCGCCAGCATGTCGCCGCGTTCCGTATAGATCCGGTACAGATGAGTATGCTCAAGCGCCACACGGCCGAAGCCGTCTCCCGGCTCGGCGACTTCCCGGAACGCCCGTTCCCGTTCGGCCGTCCAGCCCCATTCGTTCATATCGATATGCAATGCGGATTCCTCCCGATTCGTTCGCGGAGGCGTCATCCGCCACGTGTATGCGTTACGCGGACGGCGCTCCCGCCGATGTTGGATTTGTTTCATACGCGCTTTGAACCGTTGCCGCAATCGAAATGCTCATAGAACATCATCCTTTCGTCTCATGAACGGAAAATACCGCCGTCCCCATGCGGCGGTTCCCTGTCTTTATCTTATTCCATTGCCGGCGGCCGCACACCGGACAGATTCGTTATAGCCGATTATTCCCGCTCCGCGGCCGGGGCGGCGGAGCGGGAGATGGCTGCGTTCATGGCAAAAGCCCGGCATCGGTTCGAATGCCGGGCTTTACCGCCGTTATAGTTGCCCGATCAGGCGCAGCAGCACCGTTACCGCCTCGGCGCGCGTCACCGCGTCCGCCGGGCGGAGCCTGCCGCGCTCGTCGCCGACGAGCAGGCCCGCGCCGATTGCGGCTCGGAACGCGTCGAGCGCCCAAGCCGGGACGTCCGCCGCATCGGCGTAAGCGCCGGCCGGATCTCCGCCGTCGAGCGAGCCGGACGCGCCGCGGCCGGCATGGACGAGCGCGCGGTGCAGCCAGACGGCCATTTCCGCGCGGGTGACGGACGCCGCCGGGCGGAACGTGCCGTCCTCGTAGCCGTCGGACAAGCCGGCCGCCATCGCGCGGCCGATCGTCGCGAACGCCCAGTCGGGCCACGTCTCGCCCGCAGCCGGTTCGCTCGACGCCCCCGCGCCGGACAAGCCGATCGCCCGGGCGAGCAGGACGACGAACTCGGCCCGCGTCACCTTCGCGTCCGGACGGAACGTGCCGTCCGGGTAGCCGTCGGCGATTCGTGCCGCCGCGGCTTGGCGGATCGCCTCCGCCGCCCAATGCCCGGCGACGTCCGCGAACGGCGGGGCCGGCGGCTCGTCGGCGGGGCGCGGCGGCCCGGGCCCGGGCCCGGCCTCGGGCTCGTGCGCCGGCTTCGGCGACGGCGGCTTCTCCGCGCCGGGGGCGCCGGTCCCGCCGCCGATCGGCCCCGGCTGCGGCCCGCCCGGCTGCGGCGGCTCGGGATCCGTGCCGCCCGAGCCGTCATCGCCGCCGGCCGTCGCGCCGGGAGAGACCTTGATCGCGGCCGTCGCGGCACGGCCGGCGTACGTCGCCGTCAGCACCGTCGTCCCGGGCGACCGGCCCGTGACGACGCCGTTCGCGTCGACGCCGGCGACGGCCGCGTCCCGCACCGTCCAGCCGCTTCGCGCCGTGACGTCGCCCGTGGCGCCGTCCCAATAACGGGCGAGCGCCGACGCCTGCGCCGTGCCGCCGACACGCAGCTCGTAGAGCGGCGCGCCGATTTCGACGGCGCTCACCGCCTCGACGAAGCGGACCGCGATCGGCGCGGCGAGCAGCGCGCCGTTCCGCTCCGCCCGGATCGTCGCCGTGCCGGCTTCGGGCGCCGCTTCCAGCTTCGTCTCGTAGACGCCGTACGCCGACTCGGTCACCGTCGTCAGCCGTCCCCGGTCGGTCGCTATCGTCACCGGTCCGCCGCTCTCCGTCAATCCGTTGCCGTTCGCGTCCTTCAGCGTCAAGACGATCGCGGCGGCGGCCGTTCCGTCGGTCGGCAGCACGCTGCGGTCGGCCGTCAGCGTCGAGCGCCCGTAATCCGGATCGCCGGCGAGAAAGACGACCGATCCGGCTACGAGCGGCGCGCCGTTCACCGAGAACGTGACGCTCGAAATGCCGGTCGCCTCCGACCGCAGCGTCGCCCGGTAGCAGCCTTCGCCGCATGCCGGAGCCGGTACCGGCTCCACCGTTCCCAGCGTGGCGGCGAACGACGCGTCGCCCGGCGGGACGTTCGCGCTGTTGCCGAACGCGTCTTTCGCGTACACGGTCACCGTCACCGTATCGGCCCCCGCCCGCGCCGCGCCCGGACTCGCCTCGAACGCCGAACGGACCGGGTCCGGCGGGCCGGATCCGATTGAGACGTCCAGCCTCGCGGGGACGTCCAGCCCGTTCACTTTGGCCTCGATTCGGGCTAGTCCCGGCACCGTCGAGACGAACGACGCCGCAAACCGGCCGTCGCCCTTGTAGACGACCGGCCCGATCGTCCCCGAATCGGTCTCCATCGTCACCCGGTCTACGCCGTAGGGCGCCGGCCGGCCTTCGTGATCCGCCAGCTGCAGCGTCACGTCGGACGGCTGCCCGGCCGTCGCTTGTGCCGTCGGGGCGGACGTCCAGAACGCCTTGGTGGGCCACGTCATCGTCGTCCGGGATAGCTGCGGCCGCAGCCCGTCCGTTCGCCCGCCTCCGAGCTGCCTAAAGTCGTTCGCGCCGACACTCCACACGGTTCCGTCTCGTGTCAGCACGGTCGTATGACCGAACCCTCCCGACACCGACTCGATGCCGCCAAGCGAAGAGCCGTCCTCCGTCTCCTCCGTCAGGCCGGGGAATGTCGAGAAGCTTGCCCCGGTCGCGCGTCCCAGCTGCCGCCGATCGTTGTTTCCCCATGTCCATATCGTTCCGTCTTCGCGGACGGCGATCGAATGGGCGCCTCCCGCCTCGATCGACCCGACGCCGCCGAATGCGACGCCCGACTCCGCCATCACCGGCCGGGCGTACAGCGCGGTGGCGGTATCGCCCGAGCCGAGCTGGCCCCATGCGTTGCTTCCCCACGACCAGACGCTGCCGTCCGACTTGAGCGCCAGCGTATGGTAAGAGCCTGCCGCGACCCGCTCGACGCCGGTCAGCGGCTCGGCAGCGCCCGTCTTCACTGGCTGCGGACTCGGCCGAGGCGTATTCGTATTGTCTCCGATGCCGAGCTGACGGTTTCCGTTATAGCCCCAGCTCAAGACGTGCCCGTCGGTCGTCACCGCCACGGAGAACAGCATCCCGGCCGACACGTAATCGATGTCCGCCAACATCTGGCCGTCCGCTCTTCGCACCTGAACGGGGTTCGGGATGAAGTCGGGCGACGTCGAGCCGATTCCGGCCGCTCCCGTCTGGTTGTCCCCCCACGCCCATACGGTCCCGTCTTCGGCTAGAGCGAGCGAATGCGTGTCGCCGGCGGCGATTTGCTTGATTTTCGGCAGGCCGGTTACGGGGCCGGCGACCGGATCCATCCAAGACGGTGTATCGCGCCCCAATTCTTTGCTCCAGTTCATTCCCCAGGACCATACCGTCCCGTCTTTTTTCAAGGCGAGCGAAAATTGCGCCCCGGCGGCAACCGCGGCCACGTCCGACAACAACGTTAGACCCCCGCCGCCGTCCCGCTCGTATACGGGCATCCCCGCATTGTACGGCTCCATGCCCGCCCCGCCGAAGCCGAGCTGGCCGGTCATGTTCGATCCCCACGCCCGCACCGTCCCGTCGTCGAGCAGCGCCAGGACGTGGAATCCCGCGGACGCCGAGTCGACCGACACCACCTTGCGCGAAACCGGCTCGGCCTCCGCCGCTTGCGCCTGCGCGGCGGCCCCCATCGGCGGCGAAGCCGTCAGAACGAGGACGAGCAGCTGCAGCGCGCATTTGCCCAATACCGCGTTAATGCGCATCCGTTTCTCTCCCTCCTTCTCCTCTTTTTCCCATGAAGGCAAACCCACTCTATTGTAGCGAGTCAAGCGCCGTCCGTAACCTAACGAAAGTTAACCGTTTCGCAAAAAAGTTCAATCGCCTCACTTCCATGTTGGCCACTGCGAAAAGGGCGAACGGCGATACAAGACGAAAGCTTGCGGCGCAGGAAAGGGTGACGGGGAGGGGGTTGGTGGGATGACGTGCGCTGTGGGTGGGCGGTGTGGGCGGGCGCTGTGGTCAATGCGCTGCGGGCGTGTAGTGCCGGCGTGCGGTGTGGGTGTGCGCTGTGGGCGAGCGGTGTGGGCGGGCGGTGTGATCGTGCGCTGCGGGCGGGCGCTGTGGGCGAGCGGTGTGGGCGGGCGGTGTGATCGTGCGCTGTGGGCGGGCGGTATGGTCGTGCGCTGCGGACGGGCGGTGTGGTCGTGCGGTGTGATCGTGCGCTGTGGTCATGCGGTGCGGGCGCGTGGTGTGACGTGTGGTGCCGGCGTGTGGTTTGGGCGTGCGCTGTGGGTATGCGATCTAACGTTTCTGCCGGTGGGCGCCTTGCAACGTCGCGAGCCAACGTCATCCGCCAACGTCTCTGTTGGAATTCATCCAACCAGACGAGCCGTGGCCGGAGGCGAAACCGCCGGTAATTGGATTTTATCCAATGCATAGGGCAGCAGAAGACCGGAGAAGGCGCTACGAGGCTGTTCTAATGGACTTTTTCCAATGGAACGCTCTAATTCGAGGGGTGACGGACGATTCTGTTGGACGATATCCAATGGGGCGCACACGAGCGGGCCCGCAACGTCGAGAATGGTATGGCGTCCCGGCTTTCTCGGTGTGCGGTCCGCCTTAAGGACGCTGCCGGTGTAAAGTCGTCCGGCTGGCGGATTCGGCGGACCCCATTGGATGCGGTCGGACGACGGCGTCTTTACCGGCCCCGCTCCCGCTTTCGGTACGATCCGGGGCCGACCCCGTACCGTTTGCGGAACTGGTTGAGAAAATGGTTGTAGTTGCGAAATCCGACGTCGAACGCCACCTCCGACGCGGTCCGGTCGGTATGCTCGAGCAGCAGGGCGGCCTGCCGCAGCCGCATCGCGTTCAACGTCTCCACGACGGAGCTTCCCGTCGTTTCCTTGAACAGGTGGGACAGCCGGGAGGGGGACAAGCCGACGGCGCGCGCCAGCTCGTCGATCCGGACCGGCTCGCGCATGTTGGCGGACAGCAGGTGAAGCGCCTCCTCGATGCGCGGATCGCCCGGCTTGCCGAGACGTCCCGCGAGCAGGAGCAGCATTTCCCGCAGCGCATTCTCGCACAGCTCGCGCCAATACGGGCCGCGCTCACGGAAGTCGGCCAGCAGGCGCCGGAACGCCCGGAGCAGCCGTCTCCGCTGCGACTCCCCCTCCAGCCGCTGCACGTGCAGTCCGACGTCGGGCAGCAGTCCGGTCTCCAACAGTCCGTGCGAGAAATGCGCCCAGACGAAGTGCCACCGTTCCCCTTTCGCCGTCCCGTAATGCTGCGGCGTACCCGGCCGAAGCAGGACGACGTCGCCTTGCCGGCAATGCGTCGTCCCTTCGCGGGTGACGAAATAGCCTCGTCCGCCCAGCGTATACGTGAGGAGCCAATCGTCCCGGCCCTCCGGCCGTTTCGTCACGTACGTATCCGGCTCGTCGTAATGTCCGGCGATAATGACGCCGGAACCGCCTGCGCCGCCGCCGTCCCCGTCCTCCGGGCGATCCCGATCGCGTTCCGGTTCTTTCATTTGTCGCTTCCCTCCCCCAGCCGTCCCGGCAGTATCGATCATGTTGCGGTTACGACGAATTATCGCACAATATGGCGCCACAGCACAATTACCGATTGTACCGACCCGATTATTTAGCAGAATCGTGTGACAAATCAGCACGATCGATACTCCACCGGAAGCACGCCGAGCGATATGATGGGACTGTGGTCTTCTCGCCACGCGAACTACCGCCGGAGGGATGATGAAGGATGCCGCATACGCTGTGCGCGATTACGCAAGAGCAAAAAGATCGCTTCGATACGGAAGGCTATTTGATCGTAAAAGGGTTGTTCGAGCCTCGGCACATCGAGGAGCTGGAGCGGACGTTCGAGGCAATCGGTCACCGGACGATTCCGGGCCATTTCGAGCCGGACCTGCGTGAGGGTGTCGCCGATCCGCTCAAACGGTATCCGCGCGTCATGCACCCGCACCGTTTCGACGAGACGGCGAAGGCGTACATGCTGCACGGGCCGGTGATGGACGTGCTGCGCGATTTGTACGGAGAGGAGCCTCTTGCCGCGCAGAGCATGTTTTATTACAAGCCGCCCGGCTCTCGGGGGCAGGCGCTCCATCAGGACAACTTTTATTTGAAAGTCGAGCCGGGCAACTGCATCGCCGCCTGGACGGCCGTCGACGACGCCGACGAAGAAAACGGCGGACTGCTCGTCGTGCCGCGGACGAACGGCTTCGACATCGTATGCCCGGACGAAGCCGACGCGAACGAGTCGTTCACGACCCACTATGTCAAGCCGCCCAAAGACCGGAAAGCCGTGCCGGCCGTCATGGACAAGGGCGACGTGCTGTTTTTCAACGGCAACCTCATTCACGGCTCGTACCGGAACAAGTCGAAGGACCGGTTCCGCCGGGCGTTCATTTGCCATTACGCCAACGCCTCCGCCGTCAAAATCGGCGCCTTTTATCGCCCGCTGTTCCGCGCCGACGGCACGGAGGTCATGCTCGAGGCGAATCCCGACGGAGGGCCGTGCGGCGTCGAGTACGAAGCCGCGTACCCGCATTGAACCGGGACGCCTGCCGTCAGCCGCTGCCGCTTCCCGCTATCGGCCGCTGCTTACCGCAGCCGGTTACTGCCTGCCGCCCGCCGCTTATCTCCTGCTGCTTATCTCCTGCTGCTTATCGCCCACTGCTTGTCACCCGCTGCCTGCCGCCTGGCGCTCCCGCTTTTGCGATCCGCGATACCGGACATTTCGTCCGAATCGCGGATTTTTTTGTTCGCAGGGCTTGAATTCGATATACGTATGCGATATATTGCATACAAGAACAACGACAAGGAGGTCGAACGTATGCCGATCCCGAGCAACTACTCCGCTCCGGCGCGACTGTCCGCCAAGGAACGGGCGCTGTCGCAAATCCAAAGATGGATCACCGACGGCACGCTTCAGCCCGGCGAGAAGCTGGTCGACGCCGAGTTGGCGGAAGCGCTCGGCGTCAGCCGGACGCCCGTTCGGGAGGCGCTCCAGCTGCTCGAAATCCAAGGACTCGTCGAGATGCATCCGGGCAAGGATACGCGCGTGACGACGATCCGCAAGGACGATATTTTGCAGCTGTACCCGACGCTCGCGGCGCTTCACGCCCTCGCCGCCGAATCGGCGGCGCCGCTCATTGTGCCCGCCCAGCTGGAGCAGCTGCGGGAGCTGAACGCACAGTTCCGGGAAGCGATCGAGAACGGACAGCCGTATCAAGCGATGGAGGCGGACGAGCATTTTCACAACTTGATCGTCGAGGCGTCGGATAATCCGTACGTCGCCGCCTTCAGCTCGTCGCTACAGATTCATATCCGCCGGTTCAAGTACGTGTTTTTGAAGCAGCCGGTGACGGCGAACCATGCCTCCGTCGTCGAGCATGCCGCCATCGTCGACGCCTTGGAGAAGCGGGATGCCGAAGCCGCCGCCGCCATGATGAAGCAAAACTTGCTGCGGCCGATGCGCGAGCTGCACGCGATCATTTGAGAAGGAGCGATACTTATGAGCGACAAACCGGATTTACGCATTCGCAGTCACGTCATCAGCGAAGGGGCGAACCGCGCCCCGAACCGCGCGATGCTTCGGGCCGTCGGCTTTCGGGACGACGACTTCCGCAAGCCGATGATCGGGATCGCCAGCACGTGGGCCGAGGTAACGCCGTGCAACATGCACATCGACGGGCTCGCGCGGCGGGCGAAGCAAGGCGTCGGGGAGGCCGGAGGCGCCCCGCTTATTTTCAACACGATTACCGTTTCCGACGGCATCTCGATGGGCCACGAAGGGATGCTGTTCTCGCTGCCGAGCCGGGAGGTGATCGCCGATTCGATCGAGACGACGGCGAACGCGGAACGGTTTGACGGCCTCGTCGCCATCGGAGGGTGCGACAAAAACACGCCGGCGTGCCTCATGGCGATCGCCCGCATGAATATTCCGTCCGTCTACGTATACGGGGGCACGATTCAACCGGGCAAGCTCGACGGCAAAAGCATCGACATCGTGTCCGCGTTCGAGGCGGTCGGTCAATACCAGGAAGGACGCATCGACGAAGCGCAGCTGCACCAGGTCGAATGCAACGCTTGTCCGGGCGCCGGAGCGTGCGGCGGGATGTATACCGCCAATACGATGGCGGCGGCGGCGGAGGCGCTCGGCATGTCGCTGCCCGGCTCCTCGTCCGCACCGGCGATCGCGCCGGACAAAGCGGACGAATGCGCGTCGGCCGGCCGCGCGGTCATGGAGCTGCTGGCGCGTAACGTCCGACCGCGCGACATCATGACGAAGCCGGCGTTCGAGAACGCGATTGTCGTCGTCATGGCGCTCGGCGGCTCGACGAACGCCTTCCTGCACCTGCTGGCGATCGCCCACTCCGCCGGCGTCGATTTGACGCTCGACGATTTCGAGCGGATTCGCCGCCGGGTGCCGCATTTGGCCGACCTGAAGCCGAGCGGCCGGTACGCGATGCAGGATTTGAACGATGTCGGCGGTGTGCCGGGCGTCATGAAGCTGCTGCTCGAACGCGGACTGCTGCACGGCGACTGCATGACCGTAACCGGCCGAACGTTGGCCGAAAACTTGGCCGAGGCCGCCCCGCTGGCGGACGGCCAGACGATCATCCGGCCGTTCGAGGAGCCTTTGAAGCCGGACGGGCCGCTTGTCGTGCTGAAAGGCAATCTCGCTCCGGAAGGCGCGGTGGCGAAAATGTCCGGATTGCGCAAGCTGCGCTTCTCCGGGCCGGCCCGCGTCTACGACGGCGAGGAGGAAGCGACCCGCGCGATCATGAACGGCGACATCCGCAAGGGCGACGTTCTCGTCATCCGGTATTGCGGACCGAAGGGCGGGCCGGGCATGCCGGAGATGCTCTCCGTCACCGCCATGATCGTCGGCAAAGGGCTCGGCGGCGAAGTCGCGCTGCTCACCGACGGCCGCTTCTCCGGCGGCTCGCACGGCTTCGTCGTCGGCCACATCGCCCCGGAGGCGCAGGTCGGCGGCCCGATCGCGCTGCTGCGCGAGGGCGATACGGTGACGATCGACAGCGAGACGCAATCGATCTCCTTCGACGTCCCGGACGAGGAGCTGCAGCGGCGGCGAAGCGAATGGGTCCGCCCTCCGCTCAAGGCGTCGTCCGGCGTCCTGTACAAATACGCGAAGCTCGTATCGTCCGCTTCGACGGGCGCGGTTACCGACATGAACACGGATTGAGCGGCGCGCGCCGCAACGCACGAACCCCCGGGGCCGTCCCCGGGGGTTCGTTCACGTTTGCCTAGGCTGCCGGCTACGCCCTTCTGGCATACACGCTCCGTTTGTGGAACGAGAGCGACCGGTACGATTTCGCCAGCTTTTTCAGCTTCGGGGCGGACAGCCGGGAGAAGCTCGTCGACATGCCTTTGTTCAGGCAGCTTTTCATCACGATGCTGCCGGGGTAGTTGGAATAGAGGAAATTGCCGTACGTCTCGTATTCCGAGAACGCGAAGTTCCTCTTCCTGTCGATGCTGCCCAAGATCGCCTTGTACCAGCGCTTGCCGTGCCTCGCTTCGATCGTCTTTTTCAACCGGCGCAGCTTCGATTTGTCGAACAGCATATAATGCGTGACGAACGAACGCGGGGCGGCCGCTTTTTGGCCGAGCAGTCTTTTGTACGTTTTGAAATATTCGGGCTGGCTCCAGTCCCGGCAGTAAAACACCGTCTTCCCGCCGATCGAAAACCGGTGCGGCCGTATGAACACCGTGTCCGCGTCGACGACCAAATAATGCTTCCGGGTGCTTACCTTGTCGCCGCTCAGCTTGAGCAGCTGCTGCAGCATCCACCCCGAACGCTCCCACTTGCTCGAGCGATAGTTGATCGATCGTTTCGTCAGCGGCAGCACCGACCGTTCGTGGACGAATGTGCACCCTTTGCGGCGGCACAGCGCTTTGATTTTGGCGCTGTCCGGAGCGACGATCGCGATTTGGCCGATCGGGTGCCGGACATGCTTGCGGATTCCGTCAATGACGAACGGAAGCGTGCCCAGATCTTTCTCGATCGCCGGTATGAGGACGTCGATCGCGGGCCCGCTCTTCGACGCGCTTGTTGTCGGTCGCGCCATCCCATCATCTCCAATCGGCAAAGTTTCTGCGCTATGATATGAAGACGAAAGGACGAAGGTGATGCCGTCCGCTCGATTAGGGCGCCGATTTCCGCCGCTGTACGGGGGCTTCCCGCGTCACGACGCAATGAAATCGCCGCCGTTGACGTGAAGCGTCTCGCCCGTCACGTACCGCGAGTCGTCGCTCGCCAAGTACACGTACGTCGGAGCAAGCTCGAACGGCTGGCCCGCCCGCTTCATCGGCGTGTCCGTACCGAACGTCGCGACGCGTTCGGCGGGGAAGGTCGACGGGATGAGCGGCGTCCAGATCGGACCGGGCGCCACGGCGTTCACGCGAATGCCTTGGTCGACGAGCGACATCGCGAGCGAGCGGGTGAACGAGACGACGGCTCCTTTCGTGGACGAGTAGTCGAGCAGCATTTTCTCGCCGCGGTACGCCGTAATCGAAGCGGTGTTGACGATCGAGGCGCCGGGCTTCAAATACGGGAGAGCCGCCTGCGTGACGAAAAAAAACGAAAAGATGTTCGTCCGGAACGTCTGCTCCAGCTGCTCCTCGGAAATGTCCGTCAGCCTCGCCTGCGGGAATTGAACGGCGATGTTGTTGACGAGCACGTCGAGCCGGCCGAACGCTTGCACCGTCTGCTCCACGACGGCGGCACAAGCCGCCTTCGACCGGAGATCGGCTTGCAGCGTCAGGCACCGGCGGCCGAGCCGCTCGATATGCGCCCGCGTCTCGTCGGCGTCGGGCCGTTCATCGAAGTAGGCGATGGCCACGTCCGCGCCTTCCTTGGCGAATGCGATCGCCGTCGCGCGTCCGATGCCGCTGTCGCCGCCGGTGACGAGCGCCGCTTTGCCGTTCAGCTTGCCGCTGCCGACATACGCCGGATTGTCGAATATCGGTCGCGGCACCATCTCGTATTCGAGCCCGGGCTGCCGGGGCTGGTGCTGGGGCGGGAAGGCGATCGGCTGCTCCTCGCATTTCGTCATGGAGCCGTAATACGGATACATCGGATAACGATTCATGGGGATCCTCCGTGTCGTTTCGTTTGGGTTGATGCCTACCCCCTACCTTATTCCGAAACGTCCGCCGGAGTGACGCGGCAATGCGTCGTGAATCGGGCGCGTGCGGCTCCCGAAACGAATCGAACGCCTGCCTCGGCCTCAAGCGCGCGTCCGCCCTGACCGTCAACGGACGGGATTGCGGGCGACGGCCTCGTCTTTATATTTTCGCTCGATATGTCTGTCCCCCCTTCTTCACATCGCGTGCAAAATCTCCTTGAGACTCCACCCATACTCCGTCAGATCATACTCGACCCGCGGCGGCATCTCGTTATAGACCGTGCGCCGAATGACGCCTTCATCCTCAAGCTCCCTTAACTGCTGCGTCAGCCCCTTCTGCGAGACGTCGGGAATGAGGCTGCGGAGCTCTCCGTTGCGCTTCGGGCCGAAGGTGAGGTACAGTATGACGGGCTTCCGCTTCCCGCCGATGACCTCCAGCGTCGCTTCCACTGAAGTGTTGTAGACTTTCTCCGGCTGTTCCACGTATGCAGTCCACTCCTCTCATCGCACTCTCCACCTCCAATCATTTGTAAAGCTCGATTTCCGTATCGTATTCCGCCAGAGAGCCCGCTCTGCTCAGAACCGCAAAGGACAGCGGCTTCAAGCGAACGGGATGCTTGCGGCCCGACATTTCGACTGCGCCCTGATTTTCGGTTTCTAACAGATTATATAAAATGACCTTCCCGCTATTCTTCAGCCATACCAACCCGATATGGTCTCCCTCAACGATGTGCGGGAACTCCCGCGCTTCTTGAGCGATCCACGCTTGAAGCAGCGATACTTCCGCAGCGTCGGGCCTTGACGTCGCTTCATGATCCCAGCAAACAAGATTGGAAGCCGTAGCCTTTAACGCTTCGATGGCCGCTTTATTTTTCAACGCGGCCTTTTGGTCAAACATGACTTGCTTATAGTGAGGCAGCTTCGCTTGCCATTCCCGCGTTAATTCATAATCGCCGAAAAACAAGAGCAACTCCCCGTCATCATCGCACTGGTCTGCCCGCAAGGGTTTGACCGGCAAGCCCGCCAGCACCGGCAAACTGGTCGGGATAATGGGCTCTGCATAAGCGCCGTGCGTCCCGTAAGCGAGGTGAACCGGATAGGTCCTTTCCCCGTCCGCGCAGTCTTTATCAAACGCTCGCAGTACCGGAAGCGCAGCTGCAATCGCTTCCCAATAGCTGTCATCCATCGCCCATGTACCGCTCATGAAGAGGATATTTTCAAGCCCGGCTGCAATCGCCAGCTTCGCCTTATAAACCAAATGATGCTCCTTTAAAGACCGGGGAGGAAAAACCGTCGTTTCGCTATAAGCGAATGGCTTGTCGATAAAGTTCAGGTGGTACGCGATGCCGAGCATTTCTTCGCCTTTTGCGTACGGATTGGCGAATTTCCGATCATTGAATTGATGCTCCCCGACCCGGAACAGCGTGTTCGGTATTTGTTCCCGAATAGCGGGAATATCGATTCCGTGCCGTTCGTCGCCAAAATGCATGACCATGATCCCGGGCTGCACGCCCTCGATATCCGTCGCCTTCATAACCGCCGTAACTTTGTCGCATTGAAAGGCAACCCAATCCTTCATTAAGGCCGGGTCCCGTCTGTCGGCCATTTGCACACTCAAGGTTTCCCTCGTCTCTTGACGGCGATAAATCGCATTGAATTCCGCCACGCATGCGTCGCAATAGCAGCCCTCAATATTCCCGTTTAAATTGCCGACGCGGAGATCGTCGTCGAGAAACACTTCCGTAAAGCCGGCATCGCGAAGCAGCATGGCCGCTTTCCCGTTGTCCTCGATCAGACACGCATCGATCGCCCCGCAGTAATAGGCGGTCTCCCCTTTTTTATTGATCCGGTAATGCCAATGCTTGGGGATTTGCAGCTTTGAATCGGGGTCTTCCGGGTTAAGCGAATTGCCCGGGTGCCCGATCGGGATCGTCAGCGCACCGACTTCAAGTCCGTTTTGCTCCGCATACGCCTTCGCCTGCTTGAGCTCTTCGAGATCGACCATGTCGCCGGAGTAAAACGCGGCAATCCAAATTTTCTCGATTCCGGCCTTCTTCATATTGGCAATCAACGCATCCCGTGTGGATAATTCCAGCAGCGGCTCATGGGCCATACTGTAATGCAGCTTCATCATGGATTTCCCCTTATCCTTCTCCATTTTGCGTTGCTGACCGATCGAACGGTCCCCAACATTCCGATCGACAATTCCATGCGGACGGTTCGCCATGTTGTGTAACCCTTATTTTACCACATTTTACTCTCCTGGCATCTCATCATTTCGTTTGCATTCCGGCTATTCTGGCGTTGCTGCATTCCGAATACCCCAAATAAGCCAATGAAAAAAGCCGCCGTCGCCGGCGACCGTGAATCGTAGTTATCGCGAGTCCGCCCCTAACTCCTCCGCGCCGTTGGCCATGCGCTGGCGGTATTCCGTGGGGGTCGCTCCGTATTTTTTGCGGAACAGCTGTGCGAAATGCCGCATGTCCTGGTAGCCGATCTTCTCGGCGATGTCGGCCAGCTTGAGCGTCGGATTGAGGAGCAGCCGCTTCGCGTGCTCGAGCCTCACGTGGATGACGTATTCCTTGTAGCCTTGCCCGGTTTTCTGCTTGAACAGCTGGCTGAAGTAGACCGGGTTCAAGTAGACGAGCGAGGCGACCTTCTCGAGCGACACGTCCTCGTGATAATGCGACTGGACGTAATGCAGCACCGTCTCGATCGCACGCTCTCCGCCGCGCTCGTATTGTTCGTACACGTGCGTCTCGCAGGCTTGCCGCATCCGCTGCACCTCGGCCGGAACGGTCCGGATGTCGTCGATCGGACCCGAGTGGAGCACCTGGAACGGGACCTTCAAGTAAAATTTCAAATGTTTGCGCAGCGGCTCGAGCAGCGATTCCAGAGCGACGCCCTCGTGCAGCGAGACGAGCCCGAGCAGGCTCATCGAATCGAAGCTGGCGACGAACCCTTTGCCGAACATGTCGATCAGCTCCGACAAGACGTTCTCGATCGTAAAATGCTCCAGATGCACCTTCTTGTCGCTTTCCATTCGCACCAGGACCAGATGGAAGCGCGGGTAGCCGCCTGCGAACGACTCCATGTCGAACCGGCCGATATCGAGCCCCGACGCCCACCGCTGCAAAATCGCCTCGCGCAAATATTTCAAGTTCGCCTTGATGAGCTGCGCTTCCGACGTCGCCTCCGATTCGTGCCTGCGCTCGTCCGCGAGCGAGGCGATCAGCTCGACGAGCCGCTCCTTGCCGATCGGCTTGAGCAAATAGTCCTTCGCCCCGAGCCGAACGGCTTCCTGCGCGTAGCTGAACTCCGAATGGGCCGAGATGACGATCCATTTCACGAACGGCTGACGCCGGCGGAACAAGCCCATCAGCTCGAGTCCGGTCATGCCCGGCATCAAAATGTCGGTCAGGACGATGTCGATCCGGTTCGAGCGCAGCACGCGCATCGCTTCCTCCGGCGACCCGGCCAGATGGACGCGGTACGACGGAAACTGCCGCTCGATCGTCCGGCGGATCCCTTCCCGAATGACGCTTTCGTCGTCCACGATCAACACGTTCATCGTCCGTTCTCCCCCTTCCCCCCGGCTTCGCCTTGCGCCGGCAGCGGCATCGCGACGGTGACCGTCGTCCCCTCTCCGGGCTTGCTGTCGATAGCCACGCCGAACTCGGGACCGTACATGAGCACGAGCCGGCGGTGCAAATTTTGCAGGCCGATGCCGCGCTTCGCGTTCGCCTCGCTTGGCCCTCCGCCGGCCGATTCCGCAGGCGCGATGGCCCCCGCCGCCTCTCCGTTCGAATCGGTTTCCATCGACAAGCTTTCCCGCAGGCAAGCGAGCGTTCGCTCCTCCATGCCGACCCCGTCGTCTTCGATCACGATATGCAGCTGCCGCCCGGACGCCACCGTTCGGACGCGAAGCCGCCCGGTGCGGTCCGGATCGAGCGGGTCGAGCCCGTGCTTGACGGCGTTCTCGATAATCGGCTGCAGCGTCATTTTAGGCAGGCGGGCTTCGAGCCATCGGTCCTCGACTTGGATATCCGTCGCCAGCCTTCCTTGCAGCCTCGTCCCGATGATCGTCAAGTAGTGGGTAATTTGCTCCAGCTCTTCCTTGAGCGTCACGTCGGCCGCGTCGTCCCAATGGCTGCTGTAGCGGAACAGATGCGACAAGGACAGCACGACGCCGCCGAGCTTGTCGTTGCCGCGCTCGTCCAGCATCCAATAAATCATGTCCAGCGTATTGTACAGAAAGTGCGGGTTCACCTGCGACTGGAGCGCCTGCAGCTGGGCGTTCTTCTCGCTCGTCGACGACAGCTTCACCCGTTCGATCAATTCGTCCATCCGGCCGACCATCTGGTTGAACGAGGCGGCCAATATGTTGATCTCCTCGTACGATTTCACGTCGAGCGTTCCCCGGAAATTGCCGCGCTCCACCTGCCGCATCTGCTGGATAACCCGTTTGAGCGGAGACGAAATCGACCTGGAGACGAACGTCGCTAGCGCGATCGCCGCGACGACTAGCGCGGAGACGACGATAAGCAGGAAGTGCTTCGCCCGGTTCAGCTCGACGTTCAAATCCCGCTCCGGCGTAAAGCTGACGACGGTCCAGTCGGCCGCCGTCGGCTTCGCGGCGACCGTCAGTCCTTCGGGCTTGCGGTCGACGTACGATTCGCGCTCGCGCACCGGAGGCATCGGAACCCGCCGGAGCGCGTCGGCGGCAACCGTCGCCGCGGGCGCCACGATGCGGCCGTCCGCGACGACGATATACGTCTCGCTGTTCGGCCCCAGACTGAGGTTGTCGAGCGCGGAGACGATCGGCTGCGGGTTCGCCTCGAACAGGACGACGCCGATCGGACGGTGCTCGTCGAGCTCGAACAGCTGGCGGCCGAACGCGAACACCGTCCGTTTCTCCGCCTGGTCGATGAGCGAGCCCGTATGGACGCCGAGCCACACCATCCCGCCGTCCGACTCGCGAATGCGCCGGTACCAGTCCGTTCCGGCGTACGCCGGATCGATGACGCCCATCGCGTTGCCGTACGAGTACTGCTTGCCGGCATACGTCATGACGTGGATGCCGATCAAGTCTTTGCGGGAAAAATATACGCTGCCGAGCATATTCGTAATCGTCCGGTCGTTGATGATGCTGACGGCCGAATCGTGTTTGTCCCGGTCGCGGATGAGACGGTACAGGTCGAAATTGCCGATCAGCGTTTTGGAAACGCTGTCATACCCTTCGAGCAGCAGGTCGAACAGCTCGACCGTCTGGGAGACGTTTTTCCGGGCGATCTCGCCGATCTTCCCCTGCACCTGGTCGGTCGTCCGCTTGTAATAGACGGCGCTTACGACGAGCGTCAGCGAGAGCATGCAGGATAAGAAAAGCAAAAACAAGCGACCGTGAATCGTACGGAAGCCACGTGTACGAGCCGGCATGGGGGTCCTCCTTCGTCGTCGCCCGTGCTCCATTTTTTCTCAGCATAGCACATTCCCGCCAGGCTTTCACCATGGAGGCGATCAGCCGTCGCCCGCTTATCCTTTCACCGCTCCCGCGACCATGCCTTTCGTAATGTTGTCCGACAGCAGGAAGTACAGGACGACGACCGGCAGCGCGCCCATGACGAGGAAGGCGCCGATCGAGCCGTAGTTGACCGAATATTGGCTGACGAAGCCGTACACGCCGAACGGCAGCGTCTTCAAGCTTTCCTTCGAGATGAACGTGGCGGCCAAAATGTACTCGTTCCAAATGGTGATAAACGTCAGGATGCATACCGTCATGACGGGCGGAGCCGAAATCGGCAGGATGATGCTCGCGAACGTCCGATAGACGCCCGCACCGTCCATAATCGCCGATTCCTCGATCTCGTGCGGCACCGACTTCATGAAGCCGCTCAGTATAAACACGGCGATCGGCGTCGAGAAGGCGACGTACGGCAGGATGAGCGCCAGATGCGTATTGAGTACGCCGATATGCTTGAAGATGACCATCAGCGGCAGCAGCGTCGCCTGCATCGGAATCATGAGCCCGACGAGGAAGACGAGCATTACCGCCTGGCCGTACCGCCAGCGGAACCGGGTGATCGCGTAGGCGACCATGGAGCTGAGCGCGATGACGGCGATCATCGTCACGGTCGTCACGAAAAAGCTGTTGTACAAATAGTTCAAATAATGGCCCGCCTCGTATGCGTTCCGGTAATTGGCCCATTGGGGCGACGCGGGCAGCGCGAAGAAGCGGCCGGACAAAATTTCCTCGTTCGTCTTGAGCGAATAGAGGACGAGCCAGACGAGCGGATACAGCTGCGTGACGAGCAGCGCCCCGAGGAAGACGAAGACGAGCGCCTTCTTGAGCGGATCGAGCGAGCCGGCGCCCGTCCGGGAGACGCGCTTCGCGGCGGACCATCGGGCTGCGGTATTCATGGCGGTCACTCCCGTCCTTTTATTAGGAATAATGGCTTTCCAGGCGCCGGAACAGCGCGTTGATGATCACGGTCGCCGCCAGGCACAGCGCGACGAGAATCGTCGCCAGCGCGCTGCCGTAGCCGTATTTCATCGACAGGAACGACATGTTGTACATATGCGTCGAGATAACGTCCGTCGCGTGCGCCGGCCCGCCTCCGGTCATGACCATGATCGTGTCGAACGCCTGCAGCGAGCCGATGAAGGCGAGGACGACCGATATTTTGAAGATCGGCACGACCATCGGGAACGTGATGTACCGGTCGGCGGCGAAGCCGTCCGCGCCGTCGATTTTGGCCGCCTCGTAAATGTCCGCCGGAATGTTCTGCACGCCCGTGAACTGGATGAGCACGTGATACCCGAGATATTGCCAGAGCGCCACAAAGTAGAGCGCGTACATCGCGACGTTCGGCTCCGTCAGCCACGACCTCGTCCATTCCTCCAGACCGGCCGCGATCAGCAGCTGGTTCAGCATGCCGCCGAGCGAGGCGGGGTTGTAGATCGTCTTCCACAGCTGCCCGATAATGACGACGGACAGGATGACCGGCAGGAAGTAGCCGGTGACGAACACGTTCGGCTTGCGGACGAACCGGGACAGCAGGATGGCGACGAACAGCGCCACCGGAATTTCCGCCATCGAGAACAAGGCGAACGTCAAGTTGCGACGGAGCGCCGGCCAGAACACCGCATCCTCGGTGAAAATCGCCTTGTAGTTAGCCAGCCCGGCGAACGTCGACTCGCCGATGCCGTTCCAGTCGAGCAGTCCGCTGTAGACGGATACCAGAATCGGAACGAAGACGAGCGCGGCGTACAGCAGCAGGCAGGGCAGCACGAAAACGGCGATCGTCCGGGCCGGCAATTTCCATACGTTCATATCGGAGGTCCCCCTTTCGCGCGTGTCGGTGCAGAGATAGAGGAAACGGGAACCGCCTCGTACCCGCGGTTCCCGCCCACTTCGACCGGTCAGCTTACTTGTTGTTGCTTTCGAACGCGGTCTGATGCTCCTTCGCCACGTCCTTCGGGTCTTTTTTCGCGACGAACAAGTTTTGGATGCTCGTCAGGTGCGCCTGGGACGTGCCCGGATTCATCGTGTTGTCGAAGGCGAGATCGCCGCCTTTCACCGTCTTGAACAGGGCGGAAACGTCCATCTGCAGCTGCGAGTAGCCGGCCGCCTTGAAATCGCCGTCGACCTTTTGCGCGATGCCGACCGCGTTCTTCATCTCGAACGATACTTTCGGGAATTGCGTCATGAAGTAGTTCAGAAATTCCTTCGTTTCCTTCAAATGCTTGCTGTTGGCCGATACGGCGAACGCGCTGCCCGGGGCGAGCATGAATTCGTCCGGACTGCCCTTGCCCCCGACCGTCGGGAATTGGAACACGCCCACCTTCGGCCCGACCGCGGATTGGTCGATCGCGCCCGTCGCCCAGCTGCCCATGAAGTACATGGCCGCCTTGCCCGTCTTGAACAAGTTTTCACCGGCGTTGTAGTCGAACGAGGTGGCGGCTTCCTGGAACGCTCCGGCTTGGACGAGCTCCTGGAACTTGGCGACCGCTTCTTCGAACGCCGGGTCGTTGAACGTCTTTTTCTTGTCCATGACGTCCTTCAGGAAGTTCGGACCGCCGTTCGTGCGCAGCAGCACGTTCATGAACAGAAACGAGCCGGTCCACGTATCCTTCTCGCCGATGACCATAGGCTGGATGCCTTTCGCCTTGAGCGTCTTGACCGCTTCGATCATCTCCTCGAACGTCTTCGGCACCTGCACGTTCGCTTGGGCGAACAGCTCCTTGTTATAGAACACGACCGCGATGTTGTTGCCGTCCGGGAGCGCGTATACGTTGTTGTTGAAGCTGTAGTAATCGAGGATGCCGGTTTGGAACGTGCCTTTCAGTCCGTTGGCGTCGAGCATGTCGTTCAGCGGGGCGAGCAGTCCCGCGTCGACGAACGGCTTCATCTGGGCCGCCGGGTTGACGATCGTGATGTCCGGCACTTCTTTCGAGGCGGCTTGCGTCTTCAGCTTGATCTTTTGCTGGTCGGTGTTGAGGGAGTCGAGCTCGATCTTGATGTTCGGGTGCGCGGCGGTATAGTCGCCTACGATTTTTTTCAAGATTTTGTGGGAAGGCGTCGTCGGGTCGGGGTAAATGTTCTGGAACGTGATCGTGATGTTGTCCTGCTTCGTCTTGGTCTCCGCCTTCGCCCCGTCGCCGGCGCCGGAAGGCGTCCCCGCCGAGCCGCTCGTCTTCGGATCGGCCCCTCCGCCGCATGCCGCGAGTCCGAGCGCGAGCGCGCCGGCCAATATCGTGTTCAGCGTTCTCCAACGTTTCGTCATTCTCGATTTCCCCCCAGATCGTTTATACGCTTATTATCCGTCGGGAGGACGATTCGAACAATGCGCGAACTTAGGGAGTGAGGTTTGTTTTTTTAAGGAGGGGCGACGCGTCGAGCGGGCGGTTGGATTTCATCCATCAGATTGGGCCGATTCGACCGCCGAAGAGGCATGCCATTGGAAAAAATCCAACAGATTTGCCGCTGTTGGCATTTTTCAGCTCGTTCGGGCCGATTCCATTGGATAAAATCCAATAGCCGGCCGGTCTTCCCTCTTTCGAGAACCTCCTGTTGGATAAAATCCAACAGATTGCAGCGCAGGCTCCCCCATCGTTCCCTGCTTCGGCGAGAGAGATGCCAGAAACTATCATATCGCCGCTTCTTTCGTCTCTCGATCCGTTTTCGCACTCCGACGAGCTACCGGCAAACAAAATCGGCCCGCATCCGCGACAAGGTCCCCTGCCGCGAAAGCGAACCGATTATTTGTCCGTCAGCGCCCGCAGGAACTTCGGCCGTCGGCGGCCGGAGGCGCCTTCTGGCACGAAGAACGCCATGGCCGCCTGCGGCCGGAAGCCCCTCTACCGAGGCGGACGTCTTCTTGCAGCGGCAATGCCCGCCGCCACGGCGCCCGCGCAGGGCAGCAGCATCGACAACGTGCCGATGAACGCGACGGGGACCTCCTCGAACAGACGCATGACGAGCCTGACGATCAATTCGTACACGACGAAGCCGCCGATAAATCCCCCGAGAGCCGCTAATGCGATCCGTCCCGTTTGTTTCATTATACCCGCCCCTTCATGTTAGTCCGATATTCGGGTCCCGGATGTTATTCCGGAATGTTAATCCGATATGTTAATCCGAAATGTTAATCCGAAATGTCAGTCCCTAATGTTTGTCCCGCATGTTCGTCCGGAATGTCAATCCGGGATATTGCCCGATTTCGTGCCGACCCGGTACGGCGTCGAGACGCCCTCGTAATTGACCATCATCGTCATCCCGGCTGCCGCGTGGCCGAGGTTGTGGCAATGCTCCATCCACAATCCGGGGTTGTTCGCCTGAAACGTTACCTCGTACACGTCCCCTCGGAACAGCAGCACGCTGTCGGCGTAAATCGGGCTGCCGGTCAACGGCTTGCCGTTTTTCGTCAATATTTTGAACAGGTGGCCGTGCAAATGCATCGGGTGCTCCGAGCCGAGCTTATGCACGAACCGGACTTTGATCCACTCGCCTTCCTTCACGACGATCGGCGGAATGTTGTGGCCGCTCTTCCCGTTGATGTTCGTCGGACCGAGCACCAGCTCGTACGTTCGGTCGAACGGCATGTCGGGCGTGATGCCGTCGTCCTTCGGCGTGCCGTAACCCGTAAAGTCGAATGCGGGCGCTTCTTTGCCCACTGGCTTCGGTGCCGCCCCCTCGCCGAGCGTGACGCTCCATTTCGTCTGGTCGCGGCTGTAGACTTGAACTTGGCCGTCGTCCGGCATCGTGAACAGGACGTCGTACCGCTGCCCCCCGCCGATCGGAATCCATTGGTCGCGGATCACGCCCGGTCCGTTCAAATCTTGTCCGTCTATCGATACGACTTGAAACGAAGCGCCCGCCACGCCGACCCACTGAACGTCATTGTAGGCGTTAATAAGCCGCAGCCGTACCGTCTCGCCGGGCTTCGCGTCCAGCCGGAGGCCGTCCTCTCTTCCGTTCGTCAGCACGTATTTATCGTTCAGCTTCTGGAACGTGACGGCGTAATCGCGGTCGTACCGGAACGCGCCGCCCTTCGGCTCGACGATGAGACGCCCCACCAATCCGCGCTCCGCCTGCTCCGAGCTTTGCTGGTGAGAATGATACCAGTACGTGCCCGGATGGGCCGCCACGAATTCGTAGCGGAACGACTCCCCCGGCCGGACGGCGTCCTGCGTCACGCCCGGCACCCCGTCCTGCGAGCAGGGCAGCACGACGCCGTGCCAATGGATCGTCACGCCTTTCTTCACGTCTTCGTTGGCCAGGTTGACGACGACCCGGTCCCCTTCCTTCACCCGGAGCTCCGGTCCGGGCGTAGAGCCGTTGTACGTCCACGCCTCCGCCTTCTTGCCGCCGGACAGCGTCACGGTCGTCTGCGCCGCCTTCAGGTCGAACTCGCGTACGGGAGCGTTCGACGGCGGTTCGGTCATGTCCGCGCAGGACGCGGCGGCGACGGCCGAACCGCCGCCGCCGGCGTGATGCTCGTGCCCGCTCATATCGACCTCGCTCGGATAGCCGCCTCTGATCGTGCCGCATCCCGCCGCGACCCACGCCAGAAGGGCGACGAGCAGCAGTGCGGCGACGGAGCTTGCTCCGGTTCGCTTGTTCATCATGCGGATCTTCCTTTTCCGTGTACAGTTTGCCCTGGTCGATGCCGACCGGACAGCGTCAGCATACCATCCCGATGTTGTGAAGTTATGACGATCTTTTGCGAATTCGGCGAATCCCCCATACAAAAAGAGAGCCGCGGCATACGCGACTCCCGGGTCTTGCCTTATGGAATTTCGTACAGCTCCAGCTCGCTCAGCAGCGGCCATCCTTCGGACTTCGTAATTTCGACCTTGACGTATTTCGCCTCCCGCGGCGTGCCGGGCTGCCGGTAGTCCATCAGCCCTTCGAGCGGCTTCGCTTTATTATACACTTTCACGGGGAGCCAGTTCGTTCCGTCCAAAGAGGTATACACGACCGCGTCCTGCTCATAGCCCGGCTTCAAGTTGACGCCGATGGCGGACAGCGTTCTCGGTGCGCCCAAGTCGATCGTATAATGCGCCGTCGGAGGTGCCGCGGAGCCGCGCGTAGCGGAATAGCCGTATTTTTTGACGCCGTCGATCGGTCCGGTAATGCCGAAATTGGCCGTCGCATGCGTCATGTCGGTATCGATGAGCAGGTCGCCGTCGTTGTACATTTGCAGCAGATCGATTTTGGCGCCTTTGGACGCAGGAGACGGCGGCGGTGGCGTCGGCAGGCTGCCGTATACCGCGATTTCCGAGATGCCCGCTTCCTTGGACGAGCTGCCGATCTCGATGCGGATCGCTTTCGCCGTTACGGGCGTCGTCATTTCGATCGTATTGAGATAACCCCGCTTGTGTACCGAAGTCGGATACGCATGGAGCAGCGTCCAATTTACGCCGTCGCCCGAATAATAAACCGTCGCGTTGGTCGAATACGGAGGACGCAAGCTGAGTCCGAACGCGTTCATCGTCACCGGCTCGTCGAACGTCAGCTTGTAATACGAGACGGGAGGCGTGGCCGTACCCCGGTACGAGAAACTGTAAAACCCTCCGTCGATCGCCCCCCGTATCCCCGTTTCCGGAGTGCCGTCGGACCAAGCGCCGTTGCTGAATACGGGCGGGCGCGTCATGGTCATATCGGTTTCAACCTGAAGCCGCCCGCTGTTGAACAATGCCAGCAGGTCGAGCTTCGTCCCCGGCTCTTCGACGGACATCTCCGAAACGGTCGTGTACGTTCCTCCGATGAATCCGCGATCCGCGTCGTAATAGACGAGGAAAATCGTTCCATCCGGGAGTTCGACGGCGCTCGGATACGCCATGTCGCCTTTGCCGTCATGCGTATAGATCGGGATGTCCGTATACATCGACCAATCGGCGCCTACCGGGATCGCCTTGCCTTGTACCGGCCTGCCCCCGGAGTAGCGGAAGCTCCGGTCTCCCCACGTATGCAGCAGCATGTTGTTGCTCAGCAGCAGCAGATCGGAGCAGTGCGCCTTCATCAACGTTCTCGCTGCGGGGGTCCACGTGTAGCCGTTGTCGTACGAATGGCTTTCCCACGCGTAATAATCGTCGTAGCTGTTCAAGGTGCGGTGAAGGCTGTACAGATGCCCGCCGCCGAGATTGACGATGACCGGCTCGACGAAGCCGATGAACTCCTCGGGGATCGAATTCGCGAGAACGACCTCCGTGGAAGCGTTCCACGTCAAGCCTCCATCGGTGCTGCGAACCGCGGTGGAGACCGGCATATGGCTTTTGCTCACGTACTGCCCGTAAATCGGCAGCAGCAAGTCGCCGTTGTCCAGCTCGACGACCTTGGACGTTACCGCCGAGGTCGCCGCCAAGTTCGTCCCGACCGGGATCGCGGCGCTCCACGTCGCTCCGCCGTCCGTGCTACGCGATACCCACACCCTTCGTTCTTGCGTTGCATTGTTAAAGGTGAACCAGGACAATATCAACGTGCCGTCGCTGATTTGCGCGATGGACGGATCCCGGTCGTCGATATTGTTCGGGGTGTCCAAAATGACGCGCGGCTGCGACCACGTTTGGCCGTAGTCGGAGCTTTCGACCATTTTGATCCGTCCGTCGGTTTTCTCATGGGCGGCCGCGCTGTAGTAGACGACGAGCAGCCTTCCGTCGTCCAGCAGCGCCATGGACGGGAAGTAGGTGCCCTCCGTTACCGTTTCCGAGGCGACGATCACGTCCGGCTCGGTTACGCTCGTGATTGCGGATGCCGGAGCGGGGCTCCAAACGGCGGCCAATAAACAAATGACGAGTACGATGACGACATTCGCGGTCTGCTTGGCTTTCATTCTCAATTACACCTCCATAGGATTCGTTGTCCGCTTTGAAACGGTTACCGTTCAGCGATGATGGGTCGGAACGTCCTCACCCCCCTTCCGTTCGTGCCTCGTTCAAGAAAGCGCGTTCAACAGCCGCCTCGGCACATCCGCCATCGTCCTCACGATATCCGACATCGTTCGGTCGCTCGGAGCCGGTCTTTCCGCGAGCGAAACCCATTCCAGCAGCTGCACCGTCGTCTCCGTTCCGACGACCACGCTGTGGATGCCTTCCAATCCGTATAAGAACGAGAGGGCCAGCTGGGCGAGCGGAACCCCCTCCTCCTCGGCGATGTCCCTCAACCGATCGAGCGGCCCGCCCCATTCCCGCAGGTGAGCCGGCAGCTTCCGCGTATTCAGGACCAACAGCCCGCCGGCGAAGACGTTTCGAGCGAAGACGATTTTTCCTGTTTTCCGCAAAAGTCCGAGTCCGCCGGAACGGATCAAGCGCTGATCGAGCAAGCTTACCGGCACGTGTACCGCTTCGAATACGTCCAGCCCGACAAGCGGGCGAAGCTTGCGCATCGTTTCGCCGTCGCCGGCTTCGAGCGACAGTCCCGCCCTGCCGATCATCCCCTCGGCGATCAGCCTGCGCATCAAGTCGGCCAGCGGCTGCGGCGGCGGATCCGCTCTGTCCGGAACGTGCAGCAGCGCGATCGGAAGACGTCCGACGTTCAGGCTGCCGAGCGCCCGCTCCACCCTCAGCCGGACGCTGCGCTCCAAGCCCTCCCCGCCGCCGGCGTAATCGGCCGTTCGAACGGCTATCCGGCAGACGATGAGAGGCTTCGGCACCGACGAAAGCAGCCGTCCGAGCGGCCGGCAAGGCTCTGTAATCGCATCCTGCGTTTCGAAACAGACGATGCCGCAAGCCGCGGCTTCCGCCAAGACCGCCTTGCAAGCCGTTTCGTCCGAAGGCGCCATGCCGGCCGGGATGCCGTACGGCGCGACAAGCGGCGCCGTATCGAGCGTCAACGCGGACAATTCGAGCCCGTTCGCTTTGATCGTCCGCACACGATGCCGCCGCATGCCGATCCCTCCTTGTCGAAGCGTTACCCCTTCACCGCTCCGACCGTAATGCCTTTTACAAAAAACCGCTGGAACGCGATAAAGAAAAGCAGCATCGGCACGAAGGCGACGGTCGCCCCGGCCATCGCCAGTCCGAGGTTGATGCTTTCCGAGCCGTAGGCCAGCTTCGAGACGGCGAGCGGGAGCGTGAACATCTCCTTTTGGTTCGTGACGACGAGCTGCCACATATATTCGTTCCATACCGCGACGAAGGCGAAGATGCCGAGGGCGCCGACCGCCGGCTTCGTGATCGGCAGCACGATGCGCGCGAACGTGCGGATTTCCCCCGCTCCGTCGATTTTTGCCGCCTCCAGCAGCTCGCCCGGTACCGACTGCATGTACTGCTTCACGAGGAAGACGCCGAACGGATAGGCGAAGAACGGGACGATCAAACCCGAATACGTATTCACCCACTTCAATTTGGCGATCAGCAGGTACAGCGGGATGAGCATGACTTGATGCGGCAGCATCATCGCGACGAGCATGAGCCAGAACAGCGGCTTTTTGCCCGGAAATTCCTTTTTCCCGAACGCGTACCCGGCCATCGTGCTCGTCACGATCGCTCCGATCGCGGCGCAGCCGGATACGAATACGCTGTTGAACAGCCATCTCCAGGTCGGGTTGTGAACGAACAGCTGCTTGTAGTTGGCGAGCGTGGGGGAAACGGGAAACCATTCCGGCGGCACTTTCATCGTATCGGTCAATACTTTGAACGAGCCCGTCGCCATCCAATAAAGCGGCATGACGGAGACGAGAGCCAGTACCGTCACAATGGCAACCCCCAACGTTCGCCATCCTTTTTCCGCGCCGCTTAATTTGCGGACATCCATGGTTGCGCTCCTTTCCCGTAGCGGCGGTATCAACGGCTTGCCGTACGAAGCCGTAACGCGAAACGATAAGATAAACGTCGTCGCGTGCGATCAAAAATCGGTATCCTGCCCGAGCAGCCGGAACTTGATCCAGGTAATCGCGCTGACGATGATCAGCATGACGACGGCAAGCGCGGAGGCGTAGCCGAAGTTGAAAAAATCGAACGCGGTCTGATAAATGCGGTATACGATCGTCTGGGTCGCGTTGTTGGGTCCGCCGTTCGTCAGCAGGAGGATGACGACGAACACCTGAAATACCGCCATCGTCTGGGTGACCGCCACGAATAGCGTCGTCGGCTTCAGCAAAGGCAGCGTAATCCGGAAAAACCGTTGCCGGCCTCCCGCGCCGTCGATCATCGCCGCCTCGTACAAGTCTTCGGGAATGCCGCCGAGCGCGGCCAAAAACAGGATGATCGGCTGGCCCAGCACGAGCGTGACGACGACGATCATGATCGAGACGATCGCCCGTCCGGGCGTGCCGAGCCAGGCGACCGGCTCGAAGCCGAACAGCCCGATGACGTAGTTCAGCAGGCCGAACGTCGGATTGTAGATCCACAGCCAAACCATGGAAAGCACGACGCCGCTCGCCACGACCGGCAAGTAGAACGATACGCGAAATACCGACTGCAGCGCTTTGTTCAGCGGGAATACGACGACGGCGACCATGATCGATACGACCAGCACGACCGGGACGACGCCGACGACGATCATGACCGTATTCGTCAACGCCTTCCAAAACGTCTCGTCGCGGAACAGCTTGACGTAATGCTCGAGCCCGACGAATTCCTTGCCGGTCAGCTTCACGTCGTAGAAGCTGTATCCGATTCCTTGCACGATTGGAAACAACGTAAACACGATAAAAAAGAAGTAAGCCGGCAGCAGAAACCAATAAGCCCATCTCGCCCGGATCATCCGTCTTGCCAAGTTCACGCCTGCATCTCTCCCCTTGCGGCCGCCGGCCGCTCGATAAAACGGTTTGCGCGGATATCGCCCGGCGCGGACGAGAGGGTGCCCCGAGCGGAGCACCCTCCGCGTCCGTCTGTGCCGACTATTTCCCGGACAATATTTTGTTCGCCGCTTTCTCGTAGTCGGCCAAAGCTTGCGCTGGCGTCTTCTGCTTCAATAGCGCCGCCTGTACTTCGGGCTGAAGCAGGACGCGGATTTCGGCGTATTTCGGAATCGTCAGGCCCATATCCTCCAGCCCGCGCTCCTGTATGATTTTTTGCAGCACCGCGTAGTTCGGATCGTCCTTCATCGGCACGCCGGCCGATTTCTTGACCGGGAACTGGCCGGCATTGACCGCATACGCTTGCTGGTGCTCGGTATTGTTCAGAAACTTCAAAAACTCGATGACCCATTTGCGCTTGTGCTCGTCCTTCTGCTTGAACACCGCGAAGCCGGTCGGACCGACGGGAAGCCCGTTTTTCACGCCGTCCGCGTTCGGCTGGTGAACCATGACCAGCTCGTGATCGCCCTTCGTCTTGCCCTGCTGTTTGGCGGCGGACAGCCTCGACCAGACGGCCAGCGTGTCGCTATAGGCGCCGAGCTGCCCTTGCCACATCAACGTGTCGAGGTCGCCGGCTTTGGCCGTAACCGCGCTCGGCTGCAGCAGCCCGTCGTCGTTCAGCTTGACCAGGTGCTCGAGCGCCTTGACGCCCTCCGGACTGTTCAGCGCGACTTTGCTGTAATCGCCGTTTTTGAAAAACTTCGCACCGAATCCCCAGAACCAGTTCATGATCATCTGGTCCCCTTGCGGAACCGCGATTTGCACACCTAGCGGGAACACCTTCCCTTTGTCCGCAACCGCCCGGATCGCGGCGTCGAACTGCTCGATCGTCCAGTACGGATTGTCCGCCTTCGGCAGCAGCGCCTCCTTACCCTTTTCCTTCCAGAGCGCCTTGTTCACCACCATCCCGGCGGACCAGGCGTAAGCGGGCAGCGCGTGGAGATGGCCGCCGATCGTATACATGTTCAAGTAGTCCTGGATGTAGTCGTCCAGCTCCTCCTTCGGAAGAAGCGTCTCCAAAGGCTCGAGAACGCCCTGATGCGCATATTGCGCCGTTCTCCCGAGGTAATCTCGCAAAATGTCGGGCGGCGTCCCGCCTACGATTGCGGCCGGCACCTTCTTCGGAATGTCGTCCCAAGTGAGCGCCTGCACCTCGATCTTGACGTGCGGGTGAAGCTCCATGAACTTCTTCGCCTGCAGCGTCTCGTAGTCGCCGAAGTTGGGCGTCTTGTCCTCCATTCCCTTGATCAGCTGAAACCGCGAATCGACCCAATAGCTGATCGTTACCGGCTTCTCGCCGGAGCCGCCCCCCTGCGCCGGCCCCGATCCGGACTCGCCGCCTTGCGAGCATGCCGTCGCCGCCAGCAGCAGCGGAACGGCTACCGCTGCGAACCATTTGCGCGCTCTCTTCAAACTGATTTCCCCCTTGTCGTGTAATCGGATATAGAAACGGGAACGTACCCCGCAACTATCGCAAAAGCAGGCGCAGCCGGTTTGGAAGGGCTTACAAATCAATCTTCGGTTCCAGCCGATAACTGCGAGTGAAAACGGAAATTCGTCAGCACTTCCAACGATCGTGTCTCTTAGAGTGAAAATGGAAGTTCGTCAGCGCTTCCAACGATCGTGTCTCTTAGAGTGAAAATGGAAGTCCGCTACAACTTCCAACGATCGCGTCTCTTAGAGTGAAAATGGAAGTTCGTCAGCACTTCCGACCACTTTGTCTCTTATTATGTTACGATGTATCATTATATAATAAAAGTATAACCATCGCCCCAAAAGCTGTAAATAGCTTGAAGCAAAAATTGTACTTTTTTTCCATATGGAAAACTGCTGAACGAGGCGGACCGGATAAACGATCACATGGGGAGCACGATTGACGTAGGAGCGAACGTCCCGCACGTAGCCGGAAAACCTCCCGGTATTTCGCGAATATCCCCTTCGGCGATTCATTTAGGCGGAAATCCTCCGGCTGATTTGATGTCTTTAGTTGCATCAGCTCGCATTAGGACAAATTAGCGGGAGCTTTTCCAGCAAATACCCCTCCATTTGTTGGAACGCGCAGATTAGCATGAGGTTTTCCAGCTAAGCTAGCCGGACGGCGGCCAACAGACGCCCCCTCCTTCTCCCGCGAACATGTGACTCAGTAGACGAGAATGAATTTGTTTGCCGGAGAGACCGTCGACGATTACGGCAGCATCGAAAAAACGGGCCAACTAGCCCGCCAGCTTGACAAGCTCACGACCCGCTGTTTCTTTCATCGCACCGAAACGTCTTACATCCCCCTTCCCTTTATTCGCACCGATACGTCTTACAATTGGAAATTCCCTTATCCCACCGACTAACCCCACAAACGAAAAGGCGAGCCGAATCGGCCCGCCTTCCTTATGCGAATCTTGCCCGCCTCCGTCAATCCGCCTTCCAGCGGACGACGCCCATGTGATACCGGTGATGGTGCGGCACCTTGTGCGAATAGTACGCGGTGACGATCGTCCCGTCGTCCAATTCGACGCTGGACGGGTAGCCGCCGTCGGCGACCGCCTCGTAGTCGACCAGGAAAATCGGGGCGCCCCAGCTCTCCCCGTCGTCCTTGCTGATGCGCGCTCCTACGCCGAAATAGCCCCGGCACCGGATGCCGAACGACAGCAAAATGCGGCCGTCCCGCAGCCGCAGAAAGTTGGCTGGATGCTGCAGCGGCAGCGTGACCGGGCCTTTGCCGGTCCATGACCTCCCGCCGTCGTCGGACGCGTACAGCTCGACGTGCAGGTCGCCGGTCGTGCGCGCGGCCGCCAGCAGCCGGCGTCCGTCGATCGACAGGACGGTCGTCTCGTTATTGTTGGGCGCCTCGCTCGACAGCTCGCCGATCGGCACGGGCTCCACCCAGGACCGGCCCCCATCGTAGCTGCGCAGGAAATAGCTCGAAAACTTCGACTCGCCGGTGACGCCCTTCTCGCCGCACGTATACATGCTGACGCCGAAAACGCCGTCCTCCAGACGGACGATATCGCCGAACGGCACGATGCCGGTCGCCCCCTCCGGCTTCTCCACCGTCCCGCCGACCTGCCAGCTCGCGCCGCCGTCGGACGACCGGCAGACGACGGGGTCGAGCACCTGGTCGAACGTCGGGCGCTCCTCCCCCGGCACCTGTTTCAGCCGCCAGCCCGAGCTGATGACCGTCAGCGCCCCGTCGCCCGCAAGTCCTGCGGCCACGTTCATCCGGTTGCAGCCCGGATCGTTCCGCACCGGCGCGCCGGCCCGCTCCCATCCGTATCCGCCGTCCCGGCTGATCCAGCATTCCGGGTGGCCCTCCCCGAAGCCGTGATACGGCTTGTTGAAGACGACGGCGGCTATCGAGCCGTCCGGCATCATCGTCAAATTCGGCCAAGCGCATACGTTGTCGATCGCGATCAATCGTTCCATTGGTATCCACCCCTACCCGTCAAAATGTTGAAGCAACCCTTTCCCGCTTGGCGACGTCATCTCGCCATTTCGCCCCCGTCGACCGCGTACAGGGCGCCGGTGACCCATTCACTGTCGTCGGAAACCAAAAACAATACCGCCTTGCCCACGTCCGCCGGCGTGCCGGACCGCCGCAGAGCCGCAGCCCCGACAACCGCGTCCGCTCCCCGCTTGCCGCGCCCGGCCGAAAATGCCGCGCGCTGCTCCTTGTTCATCTCGGTCGGCACCCCGCCGCACAAAATCGCGTTGACGCGAATGCCGTACGGGGCCAGCGCGTTCGCCATCGACACGGTCAGACCGTTCAGCCCGGCCTTGCTGGCGGCGTAGTGAACCTGCTGCGCCCCGCCCCTCAGCGACGTGACCGTGCCGATCTGGACGATGGCGCCCCCGCCGCCTTCCCTCATGACGCGGGCGGCCGCTTGCGAGCAAAAGAACGCGCCGCTCAAATTGACCTGCACCGTTCGGCTCCACGTCCGTTCGTCGATATCGAAAAAATCGCGAAACGGGCAAATCGCCGCATTGTTTACGACAATATCGAGCCGCCCCCGTTCCTTGCGGATCGATTCGATCATGGCGTCCGCTTCCCGCTTGACCGAAATATCCGCCCGGTACGGACGCAGCCGTCCCCCGCCGTCCGCCGCTCTCTCCGCCGTCCCGCCTCCGCTCCCGTCCGCGCCCGCACCCGCCTCCACCTCCGCGCCTGCATCCTCGCCAAACACGATATCGTTGACGACCACGAAAGCGCCCGCAGCCGCCAGCCGTTCGGCGATGCCTCGCCCGATGCCGCGTCCCCCTCCCGTGACGAGCGCCACCTTGCCCTCCAGCTTCTTCATGCAAGCCCTCCGCCCTAATCCGCGCTCATACCGTCAACGCTTTTCCGGACTCCGCACTTCCCCCGCCGTCGAGCCGAAACAAGCCTTCCACGGTCGCCGATCCGTCCTCATGACGGGTTACGGCCGTCCGCTCCAGCACGGACGACGTCCACCCGAGCCCGGGCGGCAGCTCGGCCCGGAACTTGGCCGTCGTCTCATCCAGACGCCGCCACCGCGTCCGCACGATTCCCCGTGACGTCGGCACTTCCCCCCGCGCCCATTCGAGCGAAACCGGACGGGGATCGAGACGCACGACGCCGCCACCGACGCCGCCGCCAAGCTCCCGCACGTCGATGCCGGCGACGGCGATCGCGAGCCAATACGTCGGTCCCGCCCCCCAGCCGTGACAGTGGCTGACCGGAATATGATCGGACAAATACGTGGGCGTATGCCCTTGATACGGACTCGGTACCGTACAGGCCGGCCGGTCCGGCTCGAACGTCTCCCACCACGTCGTCGCGCCGCGCTCCAGCATGCCGCCCCAGAACCGCCGGATGAGCAGCAGCGCCGGCTCGGCATACCCGTATTCGAGCAGCGCCTCGAGCACGATATGGTAGAAAAACGCCCCGCGGATCGGCGGCAGCTCCCGGCTCCGCAGCAGCTCGCGGCACATCGCGTCCGCCTCGGCCGGGTCCGCGACGCCGGACCAGATCGCCGCGAAATTCGTCTGCATCGATACGCGATCGGACAAGCCGTCGTCCGTCAGGCAATCCGCAAACAGTAGCTCCCCCGGCTTCCGCAGCTTGCGGCGAATCGACTCCCGCAGCCTGGCCGCCTTCGCCTCCCACGCCGCCGCGCTTCCGCCGTCGCCAACCGCCACCGCCATTGCCGCCGCCTTGCGCAGCGCCCGGTAGTAGAAGCAGGATAAGGCCGTCACCCGGTCGCGCTTATCCAAATAATCGGCCCAATCGATGAAGCACCACCAGCCGTTCCGATCCGCGCCAGCGAACAAGCAGTCCCCATCCTCCTGCCGTTCGAACCAGCCGAGAAGCCTGCGGATCGTCGGCCATACGTCCTCCAGCAGGCTGCGGTCGCCGGAATACGCGATGTAATCGTCGGCGAAAAACAGCCAATGCGCGCAAAAATCGGGCAGCAGATGGTCGTTGCGCTCGGGCCCCGTTCCCGGAATCGAGCCGTCGTCGTTTTGAATGCGCGCCCCTTGCAGGATGCACTTCCGCGCCAGCGCGGTATCGCCGAACGCGTGGTAGATCGCCTTGGCCATCACGACCGCGTCGACGACCCAAAGGGCCCCTTCCCGGTACGGGCAGTCCTCCAGATGGTGCTGGCTGTTCACCTGCACCGTATAGCGCCCGACCTCCCAAATCCGGTTCAGCAAAGGATCGCTGCAGGAGAATCCGCCCTGCTCCCGGAACCGGTAATGGACGAACTCGGCGTCCAGGCCGGTTACCGTGATCGGTCGCGGCGTCGCTTGAACGCGAATACCGAGATAGCGGAACGCCCGCCGGCCGAACGAACGGAGCCGATTCGTACCGGGCTTCAGGACGAACGTGTTGTGCAGCTCGAGCTCGAGCGACTCCCCGAACAACAGCTGCACGACGCCTCCCTCCGGCGCGTCGACGACCAGCTCGGGATAACCGACCTTGACCGCGCCGAAATCGTAGACGACGCCCGGCAGCGACATCGGCACGGACGCATCGACCGTCATCGCCGATGTCGACGGCGGCGACGGCGGCTCCGGAGCTGCCGCCGCGCCCGATTCCGCGCCGCCTGAACCCGCCACGAACCGTTCCGCCCCCTCGACCCGCCCGTAGTTCGATTCGATCCGGACGATGCCGGACGGCGCGATCCGCTCCGCTTGAAGCGGTTCGATTTCCGGCGCCAGGAGACGCGACCACGGCGATCCGGCCGCTTCCGCCTCCGCGATTTCCACGGCCCGCTCCCACGCGGAATCGTCGTAACCCGCCGTCTCCCAGCCGTCCTCCCCGGCGCACAAATACATTTCCTTGAACCCGCCCCACCGGTGCTGGCGGGAAACGACGGGAACCCATCGGGGCGAGCGGCGCACCCTCCAGGTCCGGTCCGTCGCGATCGTTGTCCCCCCGCCCTCTCCGTCCAGATCGAGCTGGACGATAACGCCGCCGGGCCCCCGCCGCTGCTGCGTCACGATCGGCTCGGCCGCCCCGAAATTGTAAGCGACCGCGGCGATGACATTATCCCCCTCGCGGAGGAGGGAAGCGGCGTCGTACACGTCGTAATATTTCCAGGCCGGATCGGCGGGGGCCGGGCCTCTGCCCAGCCTCGCACCGTTCACGAACAGCTCGTATTCCTGGTTGGCGGAAATGCGAACGGTCGCGCCCCGGGGCGGCGCCTCGAGCCGAAACCGTTTCCTCGTCTCGACATAAACGTTGCTCGACGGCTCCCCGATTCGCCCCCATATCCATTTGGCGACCCACTTCATGCGCCCATCCCTCCTTTTAGTCGGTCAGCTGCAGCGAATCGACGTCCATCGTGCCGGTCACCCCGAACGGGTCGAAGCGCAGCTGCCGCACCGTGCCGGTCCATAGCGGGTTGGCGCTCATGCCCACCGTATATTCCTTGTAGAACGCATCGTTCGGCGTAATCGTGAATGTGACCGACTTCGCCGCATTCCAGACGCCGTCCGCGTCGGTGATGAAGAACAGCTGGGCGGTCGTCGCGGCCGTATTGTTTTTCAGCCGGATGCGCACCTTGTCGTAAACCGCCGCCGTCACGCCCAACGAGTCCGGCGACAGCATGTAGGGATCGTTCCCGCTCGAGACGAGGTGCAGCGCCCCGCCCGAAACCGTGCTGCCGGACAAATGATTGTGCATGATCCACCCTTCGAAGTCGCCGTCCGTATCGAACGCCCAGTCGCGGACGGCATTCCCGGGGCTCGCCCACGAGGCCGCATTCGACAGCGCCGAAACGTTCCCGCCCGCATCAACCGAACGAAGCGCGAAGTAGTACAGGACACCGGGGCTCAGTCCCGTCACTTGGTACGATTGCACCGTGCCCGCCGGCCCCGGCGAAGGCTCGCCCTGCGCTTGCGTCGCGGAAGCCCAGTTGCCGTCCGTAATCGGGGACGTCGAGTACCGGATGTCGTAAAATGCGGCCGCGCCGCTGCCCGGACCGTCCTTCTTCGCCGTCCACGACAAGGCGACCGACGACCCGGTCGAGCCGGTTACCGCCAGATCGGTAACCCTGGCCGGCGGAATCGTATCCGTCGCGCCGATTCGTCCGATCCGGATGTAATCGACCGAAACCGTCCCGGGCGCCGCGGCCGGATCGTAGCGGAGCCGCTTGATCGTCCCCTGCCAAGCCGGATTGGCTCCCATGTCCACCGTATACTCGGCGAACCCTTCCGCATTCGGCGCCATCTCGAACGACACGGACTTTTGCGCGCTCCAGGCCGAATCCGCATCCGTTTGAAAGTAAAGCGTCCCCGTTGTGCCCGCGGTGCCGTTTTTGAGCCGGATTTTGACGTAACGGTAATCGGCGGCGCTCACCCCGAGCGAGTTCGGCGACAACGCTTTCGGCTCGCTGCCGGAGGATACGAGCGCGAGGACGCCGCCGGATACGGAGCTTCCGGACAGCTGTCGCTGCGGAATCCAGCCTTCGTTGTCGCCGTTCGTATCGAAATTCCACTGCTTCGCATAGAGCGGAACGTTCGGCATCGTCAGCGTTCCGTCCGGGGTAATCGTCTCGTTGCCGTCGCGGTCGCGGGTGCGGATCCGGTAATGAATCGTCTCACCGGGCGTCAGACCGGACAAATACACCGTATGACCGGTCTGCAGATTGATGTTGTCCGGCGTATGCATCCCGTAAGCGGTCGTGGGACCGTATTCCACGGTCGCCGTAGCCCCGACGTCCGTATCGAACGCAATGCGCGCAAGCTCGGGACTCATCGCTGTCGCGACGCGGTTCGTCACGACGGGCGCGGACCCGCCTCCGCCGACGATACGGATCGAATCGATATCGAAGCGCGAGGCCGCGTTGCCGTTCACGGTCAGCTTCAAGCTTTGGATCAGCCCGGCCCAGTCGGGCTCGGTCGACAAATCGTACGTGTACGTCGTCATGACGCCGTTGCTCTGGATCGGAATCGCGGCGGAGCCGCTGTGCTGCGTCCGGTTCGGCTCCTGGTAGCCGGAGCGCTGCCACGAAAGCTCGAGCGAGGTCGCGCCCGTGTCGTTGTCCAGCTTAATCTCCAGCAGATGCTGCGAAGCGGGTATCGTCACGGGCGGGGAGACGATCGAGAACGCCGTCTGGGCCGGCGGCGTCAACCGCCAGACGCCGCCGGTCGGCCCGGTGCCGTCGACGGCCGCGGTCAGCGACCAGCCTTCCCGGTCGCCGTCGGCGGAGAAGTCCCACGCCGATGCCGTCCGAACTTGCTTCGCCACCGCCAGCTGGCGCGTCTCGGCCGCCGTGCCGACCACCAGGTAATACTCGTATTGATACGTTTCGTCCGGCAGCACGACGTACCGGTACACGGGCGCCGTATACGAAACTTTGTCCCCGTACTCGCCTCCCGTGCCCGCCCCGGTATAGACGTAGTTGGTGCTGTAGTGGACGTTGGGCGTGTACCAGCCGATTCCTTTGCCGGTCGCGTCCAGGTGAGTTCCCCACGCCTCCGACTGGTAGTGGGTTTCGTTCGGGAACCCCGGCGTGCTCGTCGTCACGGTGTCGCCGGTGAACGGAGCGCCGCCCGAGTACCGCGTGTAGGAGCTCAAGCTTTCCAGCGTAAAAATCGCCGGCAGCTCCTGATCGCGAATAGTGCCGAAGCCGGGATCGAAATTGTGGAACCGGTTCACGACCTTCACCGCGTTCCCCTCCAGCGTGTACCAGTTCTCCATGTAGGCGTTGGCGGGGACGTCGGACAGACACCAGTCCAACGGACGCGACTTGACGTATACCGTCGAGTTGTCGTTGAAATACGACAAAATGCCGCTCGGGTTGTTGCGGATGTCGCCCCCCTGCACCGGATTCGCCCCCCACCGGCAGCCGGCGTACAGCCCGGCTCCGTAATACGACTGCTGAATCAGCCTTCCCGCGTCGTGGCGGTTGACCAGATTGCCGCCGCCTCCCGATTCGGCCAAATACGAAATGCTGCCTCCCCACGTCACGTCCACGCCCAACCGGATCGTCCCGTTGTCCAAATACGTCATCGTGTTCGTCGCCGCCGCCTCGCTTTCTCCCGATACCGCCGTCCACAGCAGGACGGCAACCGCCGCCGCCGCAAGCCGTCTCACGCCGGCTCCGAGCCGGCCCCTTGCGTTCCCTCTCATCGTCTTCACCCTCCATCGTTAGGTTTCGGACAGGTTGAGCACGATTCATCCGGCTTTATTCGACGAGTCCCGTCCGTTCGATCCCTTGCACGAAATGCTTCTGGGCCAACATGTACAGGAGAAGCGGGGGGAGGACGACCAGCACCGCTCCGGCCATCTTGATCGGCTCGTTCAGATCGAACGTCCCCGTCGCCAGCCCGGCCGGCGTCCCCGCCAGCTCGTTCAAATTCGACTGCATTCGGCCCAGCTGTGTCGCCAAAGCCAAAAAATCCTGGTTTTTCAAAAACAGGGCGGGCTCGAAATACGCGTTCCAATGCCAGACGAACGAAAACAGGAACACGACGAGCATCGCCGGCTTCGCCAGCGGCAGCATGATTCGCGCATACGTGCGCAGGGCGCCCGCCCCGTCGAGCTTCGCCGATTCCTCCATCTCCTTCGGCAGCGTCGCGAAAAACTGGCGGAAAATGACGATGAACAAGGCGCCCTTGATCCCTTGCGCGAAGACGGCGGGCACGAGAAACGGCAGCGGCGTGTTCAGCCAGCCGAGCTTCGAATACAGCACGAACAGCGGGATTGCCAGCGTCTGCACCGGCACGAGAAACGTCAGCAGCACGACCGCGAACAAAACGCGCTTGAACGGAACGGCGAGCCGCGCGAACGCGTAGCCGGCCAGCGCGCAGGAGACGACCTGCAGCGAGGCGGCGATCCCCGCCGTCAGCCCCGTATGGAGCACCGCTTTGCCGTACTTCAACCCGGCGATCGCGCTTCCGTAATTGTCCGTGACGAACGTCCGCGGAAACCAGCGGATCGTCGGGTCGAGCAGCTGCCCGACATCCTTCAGCGACGTGGACAGCATGTAGAACAGCGGAGACAAGTACATGACCGCTATCGATAGGAGCAGGATAAACACCGCCGTTTGGACGAGCAGCCCGTCGCCGGCCCGGCGTCCGAGCAGCAGCGATTTCGCGCGTTCCGTACCGTATCCGGCCCACGGGCGCGCCCGATTGCGTTTCTTCGCCGCCATCATGTCCTTTTCACCTCCCTCTTTCCGTTCCATTTGACCGCCATTCGGAGCAAAACGGCGATCAGCGCCATGATGAAGCCGCAGTACAACCAGCCCAATGCGCTTGCATACCCGTACCCCGTCTTCGGGTTGTTTACGTTGGACAAAATGTGGGTCATGATCGGATTGAACGGGTTCGTGGATTGGTCGACGACGGTATAAATCAGGTTCAGCCCAATGAACGGAACGATCGACGGAAACGTAATGCGCCAGAACGATTCCCACGGCGTCGCTCCGTCGATTCGCGCCGCTTCGTACGCCGAAGCGGGGATCGTCTGGAAGCCGGCGAGAAACAGGATGACCTGCACCCCGGAAAACCACAGCAAAATGACGAACCGGGACAGCACGCTGGCGAGTGGGGCGGCGATCGCCGCGGGAAGCGACCGGTTCAGCGCCTCCGCCACGTCGAGCTGGCCGGCGAACGGCAGGCTCCCCTGCCCTTGCGCGAACAGCTCCGTCAGCACGTTGCCCGAAGCGAAAATGACGGGCAAAAAAAAGATCGTCCGAAAAAACAGTCTGCCGTAAAACCGGCGGTTGAGCATGACGGAGACGAGCAGCGCGAACAGCACCGTCAGCGGAATGACGAGCAGCGCTTCGCGAACGTAAAGAAACATTTGCTCGGGAAACACGTTGTCCCGCAAAAAAGCGTATTTGTAATTGTCCCAGCCCGCGAAATCGTACTTCAAGCCGGAGCCGTCCGGCTTGACGCCGACCGTATGGAAGCTCAGGTACAGCGAGTAGGCGAGCGGGTAGGCCATGAACGCCGCCGTTCCGACGAGCCACGGCATAAGGAAGAGAAGGCCCGTCATCGCCGTCCGGCGGCGCAGCCGCCTTTGCTCCCGCTCGTGCTCCTTCCAAGTCCACGGGCGTACGGTTTCCGCATTCGACTCCGGATTCACGACGCGCCTCCCTCCTTCACCACTTTGTACGAGCGCGGCTCCACCCGCCGGCCTTCCATCTCGAACGGCCGCTCGTTGTAATTGACCCAGACGGTCCGCCCGCGCTCGTAGACGGTTTCGTACACGCCCTCGGCCAGCCGGCGGTGCCCCGCGATCGCTTGGCCCCATACCCCGTCCCCGACCTCGGCGAAAGCCCGGTATTCCTCCGCGATCCGCTCCTTCAAATCGTCGAAGCGCGAGCTGTACAAGAAGGCGAATTCCGTCTCCTTCAGCAGCCTCGGGTTTTCGTCCGTCACGATGAAATGCGGCAACGCCCCGTATTCGATCGCCCGCAAAAACGCATTGACGCGGTCCCCGCTCGTATTGCCCGGCTCCGCCGAATAGCTGACCAGCCCGTGCAGGGCGATCGGGTAAAAGGGGACCGTCTCGTCGACGACGAAATCGTGGTTCGACTCGACCGGAAACTCGGCCAGGTGGGATACGCGGCCGAGCGCGAAGGCCGGGCTGCCGTACAGCGTCACCCGGCCGACCTCGGCCGCCGTCCGCTCGAACGCGCGCCTTAGCGATTGCGCCGTCCGCTCCCGTGTCGACGGCTCCGCGCGGCCGTAGTCCCCGTCCGCCCGGCTCATCTCCACGTAGCCGACGCCGGACGCGCCGAGCCGCTCGTAAGCCGGCAGCGCCTTTTCCAGCGCGGCCTCCATCGCTTGCGGGCGAACGAGATAATACGTCGGCGGCCGCTTCGCCAGCTCGTCCTCCCGCCGGATCGGCAAAATGCGCCGGTCGAGCGTCCGCACCGCGTCCTTCATCCGGAAGCCGCTGCCCCACCGATTCGTGGCGAGGCGGAGCGTGTCGACGAGATAATAGCCGACCCGGCCGGGCTCGGCCGTCGCCAGCAGCTCGCGCAGCCCCCGCTCCCCGCCGACGGCCGGCTCCGCCGGAAGCCGGTTCGGCAGCTTGCCGGGATAGCCGCCGGCGTTCCAGCCGATCAGGCCGACCTCGAGCCGTTCGACGCCCCGGTCCGCAAGGGCCGCGACCATCTCCCTCACCCGGCCGGTCGTCGTCGCCGCCACCGTCTTCGTCCCGAACCGCGCCGTCTCGGAGGCGGCCAGCACCGCATCGAGGTACAGCGGCGGCTTGCCGGACGCCTCCCGCATCGGCGCAAGCCCGTACTCCTCCGATATATAGCTGCGGTACGCTTTCGCCATCGCCACGTAGTCGGCCCGCCCTTCCGGCAATACGGTATAATGCACGCCCATTTCCGAGGAAACGATGGACGCGTCGTAGGCGGTCCGTTTCTTGTTCAGCCCCGCGGGCTTGTCGTACGCCCGGCGCACGGCGAACTTCGCGCCGGCCGCATGAAAGCTCGTATGCACGCCGGCCGGCGACGCGTATACGTTCGCCCGGAAGGCGCCGCGGTCGATGACGGCGAGGAAGCCGCCGTCTCCCCGGTTGATGCCGAACACGGGATAGTCGACCGGGGACCGGGCGCTTTCCCCGCCCGGCTGCGGCACCGCGCGGTCGGGGCCGTAGACCGGCCGGTCGTAGGGCGTGACCCGTTCCGGACGGCGGGCGCCGAAGGAGATGAGCCCTCCGGGGCCGTCCGGCACGAGCAAGTAGCCTTCCGCCGACCCTTGCGCCGCGCCGAAAAACGGGAGCGGCTCCACGGAGACGAGCTTGTTCGCCTTCGTCTCCAGCAAGCCGTTCTCGGGGATGCGCACGGACAGCCCGTCGGCGTGAAGCGCATACTCGACGTAGAACTGGAAGCCGAGCTCGTCGACGGCGTACCGGACGCCGACGCCGTTCGGGATCGGCCGCCAATCCGTCCTCGCGGGCCGGTCGACCAGGTTGCCCTGCGTCTCCTTCGTGTCGTTCTCGGCCAAGTAGCGGAACAGAAGCGGCGACGACAGGTGGCTTCTCCACTGTCCTTTGACCGTCTCGGACGCAAGCGCATCGTCGCCGGGGTTGCCGAACAGGGTGGCGCCGCCGCTCCTTTCGTCGCGAAGCGCGATTCGCCCCGTCGCCGGCTCCAGCCACAGGCTGAACGACCCGTTGCCGGCCGCCTTGGCGAACGTGCGCCCGCCGGTCGTCATCGTCTCGGAGCCGGGGGCGCCGCTTTCCCATACCGCCGCGTCGAAGAACGCCTTGGCCCGTGCGGCGTCGTACGGCCCTTCGTAGGCCGCGGCCTGCTCCCGGGAAACGTACACGTAAGCCGCCAGCAGTCCCGCCGCAACGAGCGCGATCATCGTGCCGGCCTTCCGGCGCAGCCATCCGTTAAACACGTTCGATCAACTCCCGTCCGAGCTCGATGAAGAAATCGGCGGCCTGGGCGAGAAGTCCGACGACGACGAAGCCGAACAGGCCGAAGCAGGCCAGCGCGAAGAGCGATACGGCGTTCATGCCGATCCCTTCCTTCAAGTTGTAATTGTGCACATTCAGCGAGGCGACGAAGAACAGCAGCAGCGTCCAGACGGCGACCGCGGCGAGCAGCGCGGCGTAGATCCCCTGCTCCTGCAGCGTCAGCGCGTTCGAGAGCAGGCGCAGCGGCAGCGTGCAGACGATATAAGGCACCAGCACGTACGCGTTCGCGACGAATACGCGCCGGAACGTTCCTTCGCCCTTCATGATCGACCCGATCATGTAGTTGGCGACCACCCACCCGAACCAGAGCAAGAAGGACGAGAGCGCTTCGGTCGCGAGACTGACGTCCCGGAACGGCTCGTCGGCGAACAAGAAGCCGGTCGCCGCCAAACCCGCGAGCTTGACCGCCAATCCGAGCGCGACGAGCAGCACGGCGTACGGGATCGGGATGGCGGACGATTGGGCGATATCGTACATGCCGTCGAGCGGATGCCGGACGACCCGAACCGTCATCCGCCACGCGTACCGCCAGGAAGGCGCGGCGGGATCGGTCCATACCGCCTGCGCCCGCTTGCCGGACGGCCCCGCCCTTCCGCGACGACGACGGCGCAGCAACCGCGTACCGAGGCCGGCCGCGACGAGCAGCCCGGCGGCGGACAAGACGACTGGCGCGAAATACCGGGTAGCCGTATCGAGCCGCACCTGCCAGAACGATTCGGAATAGCCCTCCCGATCCATGGCCATGCGGAAATGCTCCATCGCCTCCGCGTACTGCCCCCGCTTCAGCTCCGCCTTCGCCATGCCTTGATAGGCGCGGTCGAACGTGCCGTCGTGGCGCAAAATGTCCGTCCAAACGCCGTACGCCTCCTCATGCTTTCCGTCGCCGCTCCATTGCGCCGCCCGATGGACGAGCGAGCCGAATTCGGTTCGCCGGAACACTTGGATCAGCCCGAGCTCGCCGTCGCTGACGTAGACGTCCCCTCGCGAATCGACGGCCACGCCGGTCGTCCGCTTGAACAGCCCGAAGCGCGAGTCGTTGCCGTACGCGCCGCCGAAGACGAACAGCAGCTTGCCCTCGCCGTCGTATTGGTAAATGCGTCCGCCGTCCGATTCGATCGCGGTCGCGATCCCCCCGTCGCCGACCGTGACGGCCTGAAAGGAGAACGGCACCGTTCCTTTGCGCCACGGCGGCGCGAAGTCCGCGTCGCCGAGCAGATCGGTTCCTCCGGAATTGAGCCGCTTCAGCTGCCCTTTCTTCAACCCCCGGTTGACGGTATACAGGAATCCCCGCCGGTCGACGGCCATATTCGTGATCGCGCCCGGCAGCTTTTTCTGCTCCTCGGCGAGCTGCTCGGCCGTATAATATTTGCGCTTCAGCCGTTCGATCGGATCGTACGGCACTTTGTTCGCTCCGTAAAACCCGGCGAATTCGCCGTCGGGCGCCAGCTGCAGCAGCCCTTGATAGCCGCCCTTGTTGGCGACGTACACGTACCCCCGGCGATCGAGCGCCACCTTCGACGGGACGAACAAGTAGTTGGCCGGCACATAGGACGACTCCGGCCTGCGGTAGTCGCGAATCCAGCGGCCGGACGCATCGAACACGGCGATCCGGCCGCCGCCCGTGTCGGCCACGTACAACGTGCCGTCCTCCGCGACGAATACGCCTTCCGGGCGGCGCAGCCTCTCGTTGTCGTTCGGCTCCCGGCCCCCGTCGGTCCGCGGGACGGTCTTCACGATCCGGCCTTCGCGGTCCATATGGACGATCCGGTCGTTCCCGGTGTCCGCCACGTACAGCTGGTCGTCCGCCGTCATGAACAGATGCTCCGGCTGCCGCAAGCCGTCGATGACGCGGGAAGGCACATAGCCGTGGGGCGTCGGGACGTAGCGGCCCGTCGGATCGGCGGTGTACGTCGCGTAGGGCAGCGACGCCTCCGCCGCGGACGGGAGCGCCGCCCCTACCGACGACGCCAGCAGCAGCCCCAGCACGAGTTTCCGCATATAACGCTTCATGCCCATTCTCCCATCCGTCATTTGATTCCCGAGTGCGCCATCGTGGCGATCACCTTCCGCTGGAACGCCAGGAAGATGATCAGGTTCGGCACGAAGACGAGCAGCGTCGCCGCGGCCGCGATTCCTTGCCCCACCACGTTGTTCGCGATGCCGTTGGTCAACGTCGTCACGTAATACGGCAGCGTCTTCATCGACTCCGTCTGGGTATACAGGCTGGACGTTTCCATCTGGTTCCACGAAGCCTGGAACGTCAGGATGCCGACCGTGGCGACGGCGGGCAGACAGATCGGCAGGACGAGCCGGAAGAAGGCGGTCCAATCCCCCGCTCCGTCCATCCGCGCCGCCTCCAGCAGCTCGTCGGGCAGCTGGTCGACGAACTGCTTCATCAGGAAGACGCTGACCGGCGCCGCCAGAAGCGGCACGACGTGAGCGAAATACGTGTCCATGATGCCGATACGGGCGATGACCAAATAACGCGGAATGGCGACCGCCTCCGGCGCGAACATGAGCGATAAAATGATGATCGCGAAAATCGGCTTCGAGCCGGGGAAGCGGTGCTTCGAAAACGCGTACGCCGCCATCGAGCTGACCAGAATCGTGAACGCCACCGTCAGAGCGGTCGTCAGCACGCTGTTGAACAGGTAGCGCGTGAACGGGATCGTGAGCGACTGGGTCCGCAGCAGCAAGTTTTGGAAATTGACGATCGTCGGCTCCATCACCCAAAATCGCGGCGGGTACAAAAACAGCTCGTTGATCGGCTTGAACGCATGGCTGAAGACGAACACGATCGGCAGCAGCATAAACGCCGCCAGCAGCGCGAGCAGAGCGAAGGCGGTTTTCTGAAACGCATCCGACCGTCTCCAGGCGAGCGCAATCGCTCTTCCCCGTCCGGCGGGATAACGGGTCCGCCCTTCCGGACCCGCAGTCATGCGCAGGTTGCTCATCGTCCGTCGTCCCTCCCGTTGCCGAACAAGCCGAAGGCCAGCTTGTTGGCGGCGTACATAATCCCGAGCAGCACGACCGAAAGCGCCGCGGCATACCCCATCTCGTAGCGGATCATCGCGAAATCGTCGATATGGTTCAGGAACAGATGTCCCGCATACTGCGGCGTAATCGGGGAGCCCGACGCCGACTGCGCGAGAATCGAGCCGATCATGCCGGACTTCAGCGTGCCGACGACGGCCATGACCGCGCCGAATAGCATTTGCGGCCGGATCGCCGGAATCGTGATGTAAAAAATTTCTTGGAGCCGGTTCGCGATGCCGTCGATCGCTCCGGCGTCGTAAAGCTCCTTGTTGACCGTTTGCAGCCCGGCCAGCATCGCGAGAAACCCGACGCCCATGCTCGACCAGAGCGAAACCGCCACCATGACGCCCATGAAGGTGTCCGGGTTTTGCAGCCACAGCACCGGCTTGTCGATCAGCCCCGTCTCCAGCAGCAGCCGGTTCAAGTACCCGATGCGATCCCCGCTGAAGAGAACCGGCCAGACGACGGAGAACGCGACGCCGGCCGCCAGCGACGGCGCGTACATCGCCAGCGTGAAATAATCGCGGACGGAAGCGGGAAGCTGGTTGATCAGCCAAGCGAGCGCGAACGACAGCATGTACCCGCCCGGTCCGACGATCAGGGCGAACCGAAACGTATTCGGGACGGCGTATTGCAGAAAAATCCAGTCCCGGGTCAGCAGCGAGACGAAGTTGTCGAAGCCGATGAACCGCGGGGACGAAATCGCATCGTACGAAAAAAACGAGAGTCCAACCGCTACGGCGACGGGAACGAATATAAACAGCGCGAACAAGAGCAAGAACGGTCCGACGAACAGGTATGACGTGCGATGCCTCCACAGAACGCCGATCCACCCACCTATCGTCTTCATCTCATCGCCCCCCGTCCCGCGGCGGCTCCCGGACGGACGGAACGTCCAGCCGCTCCTTCACGCCGCCCAGCCGGTCCCGCAAGCCGAATTCCGTCTGCTTCCGGACCATCTCCCGGTTGATGTCGAGCACCGCTTTCTCCAGCGACTCCCGGATATTGCGGCGGTTGATCACGACGCCGTTCCACGCGAAATCCATCTGCCTTGCGGTAAAATAGCCTCCCGGCACCTGCGGCGCTTCCTTGAACCATCTCATCTGCTCCTCGATCGTCTTCCGGTGCTCCGCCGGCCACGGCAGCCCGCCGAACGCCTCGCGGTTCGCCGTATTCCAGCGGTATTCCGGACCGAACAGCGCCTCCACCTCCCGTCCGAACCGTTCCTGGGTCGAGGCCGACGCCCACCATTTCAAAAACGCCCACGCCTCCGCCTTCTTCTCCGTCTTGCCGAACGCGACGGCGGCTTGCATCCCGCCCCCCGACCATCTCGCCACCGTTCCGTCCGCGCGCTTCGTCCCCGGAATCGGAGCGATCGCCCATTTCCCGGCGATTTCCGGCGCCGCGAACTGGAGCTGCAAGTACGTGTTGAAATCGATGACCCCGATCGGGATGCCGCCCTGCCGGAAATGGGTGAAGAAGCTGGGCACCTCCCGGGGAAGCTGGTACAGCGTGAACATTTCGGTCCACTGGCGGAATCCCGCGTACGCCTCCTCCGTATCGAGCGCGGAGCTCATCCCGTCCGGCGCGTAAAGCTCGGCTCCGTTCTGGTACAGGAACGTCTGGTAATCTTTCGGGTTCAAATAAAAGTCGTAGCCGTTCTGCTGCAAATTCGGGAGCATCCGGTACAGCTCTTCCCACGTATCCGGCGGCGACAGCCCGAGTCCCTTCAGGATGTCCGTCCGGTACGCCAGCACTTGGAAGCTCTGCACCTCCGGCAGGGCGTAATCGCCCCCCTTGTAATGGAACGCCCGCAGCGCTCCGGGATGGAACGCCCCCGCCGTCTCCGGATAATCGGGAAATTGCGACAGGTCGAGCAGCGCGCCCCGCGAGGCGAAATCGACCGGCATCGCCTGGTCGACGCCGAGCGCGACGTCGGGGCGGATGCCCGCGGCGTTGCCAAGCACGAACAGCTGCGGGTCGGGCACGATGTTGACGTTCACGGCGATTCCCGTCGCCGGGGTGAACGTCTCCTCGGCCAGGCGTCCGATCAGCGACGCGTAATCGCGGTTGCGGTTGACCCAGACGTCGATGGCGTCCGGATCGTCCTTGCGGAAGTCGTAATCGATCGTAAACGTGCGGAAGAACGAGCGGACCGCATAGGCCGCCGTCTCCAGCCCGTTCGGCAGCAGGCGCGGAAGCCCGGCTCCCGGCTCCGCCACCCAGAAGCTGTCGAGCGCAAGCGATTGGTCGGTCAGCCGGTACAGCCATTGCGACAAGTTTTTTTGCATCGACGCGAACCGGTTCATCTCGTTCGGGATGTCCGCCGGACGGTCGGCCATCCCGTCCAGCTCGCGGGCCGCCGAACGGAGCGCCAGCTCGACGTCGGACGTCCCTCCCGACGTAACCGTTTTCATTTGCCCCGCCAGCTCGAGCATCCGGTCGGCCAGTTCGGTCAGCCGGGTCCGCAGATCGGGAATGTACGCTTCGAGATCCCAATCCCGGTTCGCGTCCGCATTGCCGCCCCCCGACGAAAATTTCTCGAAGTTGCCCGTCACTTTGCGCACCGCGAATTCGAGATCGGCGATTTGCCGGATGCCCGCTTCGATCCCTTCGCGGATCGGCGTCACCGGGTAGGCCGCCGTCGTCAGCCGCAGCGTATGCTTGCCCTTGGCGAGCGGAACGCGCAGCGGGCTTCCGTCCTCGCGCTCCAGCCGCTTCGTCTGCCATGCCGTGCCGTACGGAAACCGCTGGCGTCCGAGAGACGGCTCCGTCATCCGCCCGTCGATCCATACGGAACGGTACACGTAGACGTTGTTGATATAGCTCTGCATAAACTTGAAGCCGATTTCGTATTCGCCGCTCTCCGGCACCTCGAACTCCCATTCCACCCACTCGCCGCTGCGCCGGAACTGCTCGCCGCCGATCGCATTGTATCGGACGAGCCCGTCCGTCGGCGGCGTCGCCTTCGCGTTGTCGGCCGTCTGCAGCTGGATCGAGGCGTCCGACTTGCGGCGAATCGCCTCGGCCTCGTACAGCCGGTACCAGCCGCCCGCCCCGTCCGACCCGGCCCCGACGGCGGCGCCGTCGCCGGCCGTCTCCGGTTTCTCCGTATGTGCGGCGGGCAGCAGCCGAACGTCCCGAATGGCGATCGGCTGGCCGCGGCCGGTCAGCCGGACGGCATTCGCGCCCTTCTTCAGCTCCCAGCGGAGCGGAAGCGGATCCGCGCCATAGTCCGCGGCGTACTGCTCCTTCCAGCCCTCCGCCTCGACCGACCGGGGGCGGACGTCGTTGCCGAAGCCGTCCCGCTTCGGCGGGAACGTCTCATGAACGAACTCCCGCTTGAACGTCACATGCTCCGCTTCGCGAAACGGATACCGGCCGTTCACCTGAAGGCCGATGCCGATCCCGTCCTCGCGGTCGTCCGCGGCGTCGAAGACGAGACCGATCCGGTACAAGCCGTCGGCCGGCGCTTGAACGGTCCACTCGACCCAACTGCCGTCCGCGCCGCTCCAATGCAGCGCCCCGTCGGCGACCGTCACGGCCGCCGGATCGGAGGCGGCCGCGTAGGCCGGTCCCGTGACGACGACGGCCGCGGGGTCGGCCGGATCGAAAGGGGCGAACCGCCCGTCGGCGCCTCCCGGCGAACGGGCGTACGGGACAAGCGCCCTCGGCTCCCCGGCCGCGAGGGCGGCGGATGCCGGAGCGGGGCGGGACGGCGGCTCCTTGCCGTCGGCGGCGGAAGCGGTCAGAGCCGCCGGCAGCAACAGCGCCGCGGCGAGGACGAGCGCGAGACGCGGCTTGCCCGCCGTCAGCATAGAAGCTCCTCCGTCTCCGGATCGAACAGGTGGACGTCCTCCGTCGGAATACGCACCGTCGCCGGATCGCCTTCGATGCCTGCAAAGCCCAGCGGATCGACCCGGACGACGAGCCGGTGCTCCTCGTTGGACACGTGCGCGTAAGCGTCCGAGCCCATGAATTCGATCCGGTCGATCCGGCACGGGAACTCCCGGCCGTCCCCGCCCCCCGCCGGCCCGGCGCCGGAGCCCCGGCCGGGACGGCATTCCGCCTTCTCCGCGCGCACGCCCATCACGACGGCTCTCCGGCCGTACCCGCCTTCGAGCAGCCGCTTCCGTTTGTCGGCCGGCAGCGCCAAAGCGTACCGCTTCGTCTCGAAATAAAGCGTATCCCCTTCGCTGCGGATGCGGCCGTGGACGAAATTCATCGGCGGCGTGCCGATAAAGCCGCCGACGAACATGTTGCGCGGCGACGCGTATATGTCGCGCGGCGTCCCCACCTGCTGGATGACGCCGTCCCGCATGATGACGATGCGCGTCCCCATCGTCATCGCCTCGATCTGATCGTGCGTGACGTACAGGAACGTCGACTGCAGCTTCCGGTGCAGCCTCGTAATTTCCTCGCGCATCTGCACCCTCAGCTTCGCGTCGAGATTGGAGAGCGGCTCATCCATCAGGAAGACGTCCGGCTCCCGGACGATCGCCCTCCCCAAGGCGACGCGCTGCCGCTGACCGCCGGACAGCCGTCCCGGCAGCTTCGGCAAATGGTTTTCGATCTCCAGCACTTTGGCGGCGCGCGATACCCGCTCGTGCAGCTCGTGCTTCGCCACCTTTCGCAGGCGCAGGCCGAAGGCGATATTTTCGTATACCGACATATGCGGGTAGAGCGCGTAATTTTGAAACACCATCGCGATATTGCGGTCTTTCGGCGGGACGTAGTTGATCATTCGCCCGCCGATGTACATCTCGCCCTCCGTGATGTCCTCCAGCCCGGCCAGCATGCGCAGCAGCGTCGATTTGCCGCAGCCGGAAGGCCCGACCAGCACGAGAAACTCCCCGTCCGATACGTCCAGATGGAAATCGTCCACGGAATACCGCCGTTCGGACGGGTACTTTTTGCGGACATGTCGAAACGATACGCTTCCCACGGCGTTCACATCCTCCGTTCGGTGCCGATTATTTGAACTTGGCGGCCAGTTCCTGCAAATCTTTGTTCAACTTCTCCACCTTCGGCGGGAAGTAGTCGTACGGCGACTCTTCCTCGGCGAATCCTTTGACGGTCGCCCACGGCACGAACAGCCCGGCGTTGAGCGTCCCGCCCAGCCCTACGATCGTCGGATCGATCTTCGCCTTGCCGCTCGAATAGACGAGCGCCGCCGTGTTCAGTCCTTCGTACAGCTTGTTGGTTTTGAAATGGTTGACGATGTCCGGGTCGTTCGTATTCGGGAACGTTCCGCCCGCGTCGATCAGCAGCTTCTGGCCTTCGGCGGTCGCCGCCCAAAACTTGACGAACTCCCATGCCTCCTCCTTATGCTTCGACGCCTTGGAGACGAACATCGGGTTGTTGAAGGCGAGAGACGCTTGCGTCTTCGAGCCGGCCGGCATCGGCGCCACATCCCAGGCGAACTTGAGCGACGTCTTGAAGCCCGCGATGCTCGGCGACACGTGAAGGTGGAAGAGCGATTGGCCGTTCGTCCAGGTCGACCCTTGCGCCTCGGCGACGCCCGCCTCCTTGGACCGCCGCGGATTGAGCATGATGCCGTCCTTCTTGATCCAATCCTGCATCCAGGCCAAATCGTCGAGCACCTTCGGCTGATCGGCGACGCTTTTCGTCATGTCCGCGTTCAGCATATTGATGTTGTCGGCGTGCCCGTTGACGTAGGGCAGAACGGTCGCGCCAAATTGGAACCAGGACGAATGGTTCGATATGCCGTAATGCTTCTCCGCCGGGTTCGTCGCTTTCTTCGCCATCGCCTTCAGGTCCTCCCACGTCCAATTGTCCTTGGGAGCCTCCAGTCCGTACTTGGCGAGCAGATCCTTGTTGTAGAAGACGACGAAGACGTCGTTGCCCCGGGAGAGGGCGTACTGTTTGCCTTTCCACTGGAACGTCTCCAAATGTCCGGGCAAAAACGGATACTTCTTGAACTCGGGATCCTTGGACGTCCACGGCGTCAAATCCTCCGCGAAATCTTTGGTCACCGTATCGGGAAAATTGTTGTGCCAGAACACGTCGATCGGATCGTTCGCCGCGATGCTCTCGGTCAGGGCGTTGTACACGCCTCCGGGCCCGTTCTGCACGAAAATCCATTCCACCGTCACGTTCGGGAACTTCTTCGTAAACGCTTTCGGAATCGCTTGAAAGCCTTCGTTTTCTTTGGGCACCCAGGTGGCCACCTTCAACGTGACCGGCTCGTTCGATTTCTTCGGCGCCGGTTCCGCCGGGGCTTCGTCCGTCCCGGCTCCGCTCGACCCTCCGCAAGCCGCCAGCGCCGCGGCCAGCAGCACCGTCATCGCCGACGTCGCCATCCGGCGCGCTCCGTATCGCTTCATTCGCTCATCCCCCATGAATCGATTTGACTTCGCGTTCATTATATATAACAAAATATACTTTAACAAGATATTTTTTATACAAAATTATTTAATGTATACTTTTATCAAAATATACTCGAGTTTATTTCGGTTTCGCTGCAGATGGAATTTCGCTCGATAATCCTTTAAAATTGCGCAATCCAGCCGCATTCCTTCACGTCCGACGCGTTGCCGCTTGAATTCGAGTTTGTTTTAAAGTATACTTTGCACAATAAGGAGTGCGATCACATGGCGGAACCACATATTCCGAAATACCAGCAAGTTTTCCTCGAGCTGAAGCGGAGCATTTTGAACAACGACTTCGCACCCGACGAACCGTTTCCGAGTCAGGAAAGCTTGACCGAGCAGTTCGATACGAGCGCGATTACGATTCGGAGAGCGTTGGAGGAATTGGTCGATGAGGGGCTCATCTATCGGGTTCGGGGCAAAGGAACGTTCGTAAGGGGCGTCCACGCGCCTCCTCCCCCCGCTCCGGAAGGGTTGAAGCGGATTTATATCGGCTTGCCCGGCGCCAAGTCGCTGTTGATCGAGGAACGATACTACGGCGATTTGCTGGACGGCGTCGAGGCGTATTGCCGGGAGCGCGGCTTGGAGCTGTACTGCTGGAATTACGACAGAAGCGAGGATTTCCCGGAGGGGGCGGACGTCGGGGTTATTCTGGTCCCCCATCCGTTGTTTCCCGTCGAGCGGCTGCACCGGTGGAAAAGCGAAAACCGCCGGCTCGTCACCGTTCATTTCTATTACCCGCATCTGGATATCCCGTACGTCATCATCGACAACCTGACGGGAGGCTACTTGGCCACCCAGCATTTGCTGACGCTCGGCCATAAGCGGATCGGCATCATTTTGACGGGCAATTCGCTGTACGACATGAACCAGGAATTTTCGCTCCGGCTGCAAGGCTACCGGCTCGCCCTGCAATTGAACCATATTGCGATGGACGAGCGGCTCGTGGCGATGATGCCCGGGGATACGGAGGCGGAAGCGATGGGCTACGAGGGCATTCTCCGTCTGCTCGATCAGGACGATCCGCCTACGGCGGTGTTCGCCACAAGCGACGTGAAGGCGATCGGCTGCCTCCGCGCTTTGGAGGAGAGGGGCGTTCGCGTTCCCGAGCGGCTCAGTCTCGTCGGCTTCGACGACATCCGGATCAGCCGGTTCGTCTATCCGGGGCTGACGACCGTCAACCAGAACACGTACCAGATGGGCGTTCGCGCCGCCGGGCTGCTGTGCGGGCACGTGCCGGGCGCATCCGATGCGGCGCCGACGAAGGAGGAGATCGTGCCGGCGTTGGTCGTGCGGGGAAGCACGGCGCCGCCGGCGGCCGGCGGCCCTTCGGATCGATAACGGGGGCTCCATGGGCTCTCGATGGAGCCGCATACTTTTCATCGCGATTGCCGTCTCTCCCGTCCGTTTTCGGACGGGAGATTTCGGCGTACGCTTGCAACGGCCGGGCATGCTCGCGCATTCGCGCATCCGGGCTGACTTTTTCTTTTTCGCCGGCTTTCGTTTTTCGGATACCGGCGAGATCGAATCGTTCTCTCCACGTGAAGCGGTCCGAGAACGGGCTTGCTTCCCCCGTAACTGCCCTTCCTTCCTGCAGACAGACCTCTCCCGTGTACTCAAATATTCCGGTTCTAGTTCGCTCCCTGCTCCCTTACGACCTTCATGCCGTAATAGTTGTCGAAGACGAGCAGCAGTTGCAGAGGGATCACGAAAATGAGAAAACCCGCTATCCGCTTGAACCGAATCGATTTGCCGGCCGCGGATGGGCAAGGCTATTGGGTTGCACAAGGCCGCGGATCGTCTTGCCCTGTCGCCGGGAATGGGCTCGACGTCGGCTGGAACCGTCTTCCCCGGTGCCGCATATGGTACCATCGGGAGCAGTGCGGGAGCGGATTTGGTGCAATCGGATGGATTGCGGCTTTGCCTGATCCATGTCCGATTTATACCAAAATCAATCGATGCAATTCGATGAGGTGCGACCGCGCCAAGCGGTAGATTTTGGTGCAACCGGATGGATCGCGGCTTTGCCTGATCCATGTCCGATTTATACCAAAATCAATCGATGCAATTTGATGAGGTGCGACCGCGCCAAGCGGTAGATTTTGGTGCAACCGGATGGATCGCGGCTTTGCCTGATCCATGTCCGATTTATACCAAAATCAATCGATGCAATTCGATGAGGTGCGACCGCGCCAAGCGGTAGATTTTGGTGCAATCGGATGGATTGCGGCTTTGCCTGATCCATGTCCGATTTATCACTTTTCCTTATCGGTTTCGCAAATGTTCATGATGAACGAAAGTCGGCGCGCGGCATAGCGAAATCGCCGGGAAATTACGCTGAAATCGGCTTTCGGGCCTTCACGGACGAACCGCTTTTTCCAAAAATAACATAATGTGCAACTCGTATTGACAGTATCCCCCAGCGGTGATACGATTGCACCCATAATAATCCCTACTTTATTTATAGGATTAATTGGTCAACCGGTCAACCGGAGACGTTTCGCCTTATGGCGGGGGAGAAGTGTCTGATCCAAAACCAACCTTATAAACGAAAAAAGAGGAGTCTGAACCGTATGAAAAAACCGATTTTGCTTACCGCCATCTTCGCCTTGCTGCTCGGAAGCTTGACCGCCTGCGGAGGAGGAACGACCGCGTCGGGCGGCGACAAGACGCCTGCCGCCGGCTCCGACAAACCGGCGACGGCGGGGTCGACCGACGCGAAGACGACGCCGAAGCCTCCGGTCGAGCTGCTGAACGTATCCTACGACCCGACGCGCGAGCTGTACGAAGAATATAACAAAGCGTTCTCGAAATATTGGGAAGGCAAAACCGGCCAAAAGGTGACCGTCAAACAATCGCACGGCGGCTCCGGCAGCCAAGGCCGCTCCGTCATCGACGGCATCCAGGCCGACGTCGTCACGCTGGCGCTCGCCTACGACATCGACGCGATCCAGGAGAAAGGGCTGATCAACGCCGACTGGCAAAAACGGCTGAAGGACAACAGCTCGCCGTACACGTCCACCATCGTGTTCCTCGTCCGCAAAGGCAACCCGAAAGGAATTAAGGACTGGAACGATCTGATCAAGCCCGGCGTCAGCGTCATTACGCCGAACCCGAAAACGTCCGGAGGCGCCCGCTGGAACTACTTGGCCGCTTGGGGCTACGCGCTGAAAAACAACAACAACGACGAAAACGCGGCGAAAGACTTCGTCTCCAAGCTGTTCAAAAACGTACCGGTGCTCGATTCCGGCGCCCGGGGCTCCACGACGACGTTCGTCGAGCGCGGCATCGGCGACGTTCTGCTCGCATGGGAGAACGAAGCGTTCCTGTCGCTGAAGGAGTTCGGCGCCGACAAGTTTGAAATCGTCGTGCCGTCGCTCAGCATTTTGGCGGAGCCGCCCGTTTCGCTCGTCGATAAAGTCGTCGACAAAAAAGGTAGCCGCGAAGTCGCGCAAGCGTACCTCGACTATTTGTACACCGAGGAAGGCCAAGACATCGCCGCGAAAAACTTTTACCGCCCGCGCCTCGAGTCGGTCGCCAAAAAATACGAAAAGCAGTTCCCGAAAATCAACCTGATTACGGTCGACGAACAGTTCGGCGGTTGGCAAAAAGCCCAAAAAACGCATTTCGCGGACGGCGGCATTTTCGATCAAATTTACAAACCGGCCAAGTAACGACCGGAATCAAGGTGACAGGAGTGACCTGAACCGTGGCATCCTCCACAAAAACACGATCCGTATTACCCGGCTTCGGCCTATCGATGGGCTTCACCGTCTTGTATTTGAGCTTGATCGTGCTGTTCCCGTTGGCCGGCATCGTCATCAAGTCGACCGGCCAAAGCTGGAGCAAGTTTTGGGAGACGGTCACCGATCCTCGCGTGATCGCCTCCATCCAGGTCAGCATCGGCACCGCCTTTTACGCCGCGATCGTCAACGCCGTATTCGGCCTCGTCGTGGCGTGGGTGCTGGTGCGCTACACGTTTCCCGGCAAGCGGCTCGTCGACGGCCTCGTCGACTTGCCCTTCGCCCTGCCGACGGCCGTGGCGGGCATCGCCTTGACCGCCATCTACGCCCCGAACGGCTGGCTCGGAAGCTTCTTCGGCCAATTCGGCATCAAAACCGCTTATTCGCCTCTCGGCATTACGTTCGCCCTCATCTTCATCGGTTTGCCGTTCGTCGTCCGGACGATTCAGCCCGTGCTCGAGGACTTGGAAAAGGACGTCGAGGAAGCGGCCGCTTCGCTCGGCGCCTCCCGGTGGCGGACGTTCCGCAGCGTCATCTTCCCGGCCGTCCTGCCGTCTCTCTTGACCGGCTTCGCCCTGGCGTTCGCCCGGGCGATCGGCGAATACGGCTCGGTCGTGTTCATCTCCGGCAACATGCCGATGAAGACGGAGATCGCCCCGCTGCTAATCCGGACGAAGCTCGAGCAGTACGATTACACCGGCGCCACCTCGATCGCCCTCGTCATGCTGATCCTTTCGTTCGTGCTGCTGTTCGTCATCAACGTGCTGCAATGGCGCGCCAGCCGTCGCACGATTCAAGCCTAAGGAGGAAATCGACATGGCCGGTACCGTAGCCGCCCGCACGACCGCCGCTCCCGCTAGCCGACCCCGGACGACCGCCACGAGCGAGTCCGCCGCCGTCAAGTGGGTGCTCATCGGCATCGCCTTGCTGTTCATCGGCGTGGTGCTCATCCTGCCGCTCATTACCGTCTTCACGCAAGCGTTCAAAAAAGGAGCCGACGTATTCTTCGAAGCGCTCGTCGATCCGGAGGCGCGCTCGGCCGTCCGGCTGACGCTCATCACCGCCGCCGTCGCCGTTCCGCTCAATACCGCATTCGGCATCGCGGCGGCGTGGGCGATCGCCAAGTTCCAATTTCGCGGCAAGCAGCTGCTCGTCACGCTGATCGACCTGCCGTTCGCCATTTCCCCGATCATCTCGGGTCTCATCTTCGTGCTGCTCTTCGGCGCACAAGGATGGTTCGGGCCGTGGTTCATCGAGCGCGGCTTCCCGATCATCTTCGCGCTGCCGGGCATCATCCTGGCCACCATCTTCGTCACGTTCCCGTTCGTCGCCCGCGAGCTGATCCCGCTCATGCAGGCGCAGGGCAACCAGGAGGAGGAGGCGGCCGCCAGCCTCGGCGCAAGCGGCTGGACGACGTTCCTCCGGGTGACGCTCCCGAACATCAAGTGGGGGCTTCTCTACGGCGTCATCCTGTGCAACGCGCGCGCCATGGGCGAATTCGGGGCCGTTTCCGTCGTATCCGGCCATATTCGCGGCGAGACGAACACGATCCCGCTGCACGTGGAAATTTTGTACAACGAATACAAGATGGCGGCGTCGTTCGCGGTCGCTTCGCTGCTCGTCCTGCTCGCGCTCGTCACGCTGATCGTCAAAAGCTTCGTCGAATGGAAGCACCATCAGGCCGTAGCGGCCGCTCAAGCGGAGCGCCCGGAGCTTACGGGAGGGAACTGATATGTACATCGAAGTGAATCAATTGAGAAAAACGTTCGGCGGCTACATCGCCTCCGACGACGTCAGCTTCGGCATCGAGAAAGGCCGCCTCGTCGGACTGCTCGGGCCGAGCGGCGGCGGCAAGACGACGATCCTCCGCATGCTGGCGGGGCTGGAGACGCCCGATTCCGGCGATATCTACATCGACGGCAAACGGGTGAACGACGTGCCCGCGCAGCAGCGGGGCATCGGCTTCGTCTTCCAAAACTACGCGCTGTTCCGCCATATGAGCGTATACGACAATATCGCCTTCGGCTTGACCGTCCAAAAGAAGCCGAAAGCCTACATCAAGGCGCGCGTCTCCGAGCTGATCGAGCTGACCGGCTTGAAAGGGCTGGAGAAGCGGTACCCCAACCAACTGTCCGGCGGCCAGCGCCAACGGGTGGCGTTCGCCCGAGCGCTCGCGCCGGAGCCGCATCTGCTCCTCCTCGACGAACCGTTCGCGGCCATCGACGCGAAGGTGCGCAAGGAGCTGCGCGCCTGGCTGAAATCGACGATCGAGCGGATCGGCATCACGACGATTTTCGTGACGCACGACCAGGAGGAAGCGGTCGAGGTCGCCGACGAGATCATGATCGTAAGCGGCGGCCGGCTCGAGCAGAAAGGCTCCCCGATCGACATCTACAAAAACCCGCATACGCCGTTCGTCGCCGGCTTCATCGGCGAATCGAGCCAGCTGCCGGAGCCGTCCCGGCTGAAAGGCTTCGAGGATGAGCTGCCCGGGGCCAAAGCGATCATCCGGCCCGAATTCGTCGAGATCGGCAAGCCCGGCGAGCTGGCGACGCCGCTGGCCGCCGAGACGGGCGTCGTGCGCAACGTCTTTTTCCGCGGAAGCAGCTGGCAGGTGGAGGTGCAGCTCGGTACCCAGTCCGTCTTCGCTTACCGCTCGCTGGAGAAGGAGGCGCTCCGTCCCGGCGACGAGGTGCTCGTCCTCATTCACCGGCTCTACCTGTTCAACGACGAGCATTCGCGAATCGTGGAAAACGGCATGAAAACCGACCCGATGCCCGTGAACATTTGAAGGGCCGGAGCGGCCGGCATCCGGCCGCAACGAGAGGTGCCGTCCGAAGCGACTTTAGGCGATAAGGAGGGATGCGGTATGAGCGGTCCCGTTGAATTGGACGACGTCTGGGCGCAGCGCATCTTGAACAGCGTGGAAGGCTTGGAGTACGGCAGCGTGCATATCGTCGTGCATGACGGCAAAATCGTGCAAATCGAGCGGACCGAACGGAAACGGTTCGATTCCGCATCGTCGGCCCCGCATGCGAACGAATCCGCCCGGTCCCCTGGCGGCAAACGCAAAAATAAGCGCTAGAGCGCAAAAAAGCTTCCGACCCGCGACGGGTATGGAAGCTTTTTTGTGCGAGGCGAAGCGGCGGGCGGAGTCGCCCCGGTCGATTCCGTCGTGCCGCTCCCCGTTTCGCACATGGCAGTCGTCACTTGGTAACCAGCAATCCCTCCGCCACTTTTTCAACGCGTTCATCTTTCAATGCGGGTCCCGCAACGTAGAAAAGCAAAACGTTCGCTATTCGGTATTTGCTGTGTGGGACGACGGTGGCCGCCGCCGTCTTCTCCTCAAAGTCCTTTAATCCTTTTTCAGCCTGTTGACCCGAGGAATAGACATAGATGCTGATAAGCTGATTTTCATGAATGGAATAAGCTTCGGGTGCGACTTGATTCAACATCCTTAAAAACACGTTTCCCGGATTCAATCCTTTCGGCTCCGACAACCGAATATCGTGCGCCTCGAACGTCGCTTTTATCTGTTCCGCGGTTAGGACGGTTTTATCGTTATCCCCCGCCTCATTGGCGCAGCCGACAATAATGAAACTCATCAATACCAATAGGATCGCGACGATTCTCACGAATTCCCTCCTCGGATGAATATAACGTCAAATAGGAAGACGCCATATATCGTAATAATGTTGCGGAATTTTGCGCTTTGGTGTAACGAGGCTGCCGCCGTTGTGTATACTAGCAGCTTCTTGCCGCTGCGCGCGAGGCCGGTGGCGGAAACGCTCCATTTTGATCGAAAGTGTTCCCGCTTGGCGTTCCCTTCGCCCGGATCCACGGATTTTCTCCCTGCTCCGCCCCGTTTTCGCCGCGGCTTTTTTCCATTCCAACAACATCGATTCGCCCGATTGACAGGGGGCAACGGCAGTGTTACGATGCAATCATCAAGTATTCCAACTAAACTTATAGGAATATAAGTAAATTAATTTGAACACATTGCGGAGGGATGAACGATGAGCAATGCGGTACAACTGGACGACGTTTGGACCGACCGGATTTTGGACAGCGTGAAAGGCTTGGAATACGGAAGCGTGCAAATTATCGTGCACGACGGGAGAATCGTCCAAATCGAGCGGACCGAGCGAAAGCGATTCGACGCCTTCGCCCAGAGCCACAACCGGCCCCAAGCCGTAAAACCGAAAGCCCGATAAGCCCGCCGGACCGCCGGAGGCTTTCGCGCCCCGCCTCCGTTTCGACGGATGCGCGTGCCGGAAGCCTCTTTTTTCTTTTCTATACTCCATATCGAAAGCAGGTGTCTATTATGCCCAACGTAGTTCTTCTTTCCGGAAGTCCGACCCCGTCCTCCCGCCTGAACGGCATTCTCGATTTCGCCCATACGACGCTGGAAAGCGCCGGCTTTCACGTCGAGCGGCTGCTCGTCCGAAATTTGCCGCCCGAGGCGCTCGTGCACGCCCGGTTCGACGACCCGGAAATCGTGAAAGCGACCGCGGCGATCGAGCGCGCCGACGCCGTCGTCATCGCCACGCCGGTATACAAGGCGGCGTATACGGGGCTATTGAAATCGTTCCTCGACCTGCTGCCGCAAAAAGGGCTCGTCCGCAAGCCGGTGCTGCCCGTCGCCATCGGCGGGACGATCGCGCATCTGCTGACGATCGATTACGCGTTGAAGCCCGTGCTGTCCGCCCTCGGCGCGACGCGCATCCAGACCGGCGTCTACATCGTCGACTCCCAAGTGCTGCGCGACGACCAAGGCCGTCTGCTCATCGAGGACGAGGCGCGCAAACGGCTGCACGACGCGCTGCTCGGGTTCGCCGAAGAGCTCGATACGGTCCGCGTGAACGTGTGACCCCGCCGCCATGTTATTCGACGACAAAAAGCTCGCATATGTCTATGCCGTCGTACTGATCGTTCTCGGCATCGCGCTTCTTCGCGGGTAGACGCCGCAAACGGCCGGCGAATGCGAGCAAACTCGCGTATCGGCCTGCTTCGTGGAGGAACGACCTCGATATTGCGATCGTTTTCGTTGTACGGGACGAAACGTCGAAGCTCTCCCACCGCTTTCGCTTCATTGGATTTTATCCAGCAGAATCATCCTAACCGGGCCGAACAGACACGGTTGGAGGAGAATCCATTGGATTTTTTTCCAATGAGGCGCTCTTATGGGTACCTGGCTGTACCCTTCTATTGGATGGAATCCAACAGAGACCCCGAGCACGGGCGACACGGTCGAGCGCCGGGCGGTTTATGCCGGCCAAGCCGGCGACACGGTCGAGCGCCGGGCGCCTCACGCCGGCCGATCCGCCACCCGCTGCGCCGCCGAGCACCGCCGCAAGCATCGCTATGCATGGCGGACGCTTCGCTTCCGCAAAGACACGCCTTCAAGGCGGCAATCTCGCGACAAAGGGCTTGCAGTCGACCTCCCGGCCGGCTCCAAGCCCCTCCCGTTCTCACCTCAATACTTCAACGTCCGGTCGGAAACGACCGCCGTTACCGGATGTCCGCCCGACGAGTTTTTGTGCCCGCACTCGAGCGGCGAAGGACCGACGAATTCGGTCTCCCTGCCCTCGATTCGCAGCACCCCCGGCTCCACTGTCACGATCGCATAGAGCGGATCGCGGTACGGCGCGGATATCGCCAATATCGGATACCGCTCCGACACTTCCTCGGAATAGCGCACCCGCTTGTAATCGCGTCCCATGTAGAAGTAAGACATGCTGTTGATATGGATGTAATACGTATCATCGATCACCTTGACGCCGTCCAGATGGTTGTGCCCGTTCATGCAGGCGACGACCTTGCGGCTCCCGTCCGCCCTCTTCGCTCCCCGCAGGACGGCCCGGAATGCGTCGGCGTTATGGATGCCGTAGTTGAAATCGTTATACGGCGACTCCAAATTTTGATGGCTGAACACGATCGTCGTCTTGTCCGTCGCCGCCAAATCCCGCTCCAGCCATTCGAGCTGGTCCGGCGACAAATGGTTGATCGCATCGCGATGCTTGTGGTAGTTGCCGAAGGCGTAATCCTCGTACTTCCCGTCCAGCAGCATATGGTTCGGGTCCAGCACGACGAAATGGTACGCGCCGCAATCGAACGAGTAGTAGTTGCGCTCCATTCCCCAAAAGTCCATAACCGTCCGCTTGTCGTTGCGATCCATGTCGTGATTGCCGAGCACATGATATTTCGGGCCGGGGAACCGGTTCCACAGCTGCAGAAACGGCCGGTTTTCCGGGATCGGGAAGCAAAAGTCGCCCAGCTGGACGATGAAGTCGACCCCGGCCCGCTCCATGTCGCGGATGAACGTTTCGAGCCGCTCCTCCGCGCGGTACGAGAAATCGTGATGCACATCGGCCATAATGCCGAATCGGATCGTCGCGTTTGCCGTCATAAAATCCTCCGTCTTATTCTTTTACCGAGCCGAGCACGATGCCGTGAATGAAGTAGCGCTGCAGCAGCGGATAAATGATCAATATCGGTATCATGCTGACGAACACCTTGGCCGCGTTCAGTCCCTGATCCGATGTCTGCATTAACGTTTTCAACGTCTCCGGGTCCAAATCCTCCCATTGGGCCGGTTGAACCATCAACGTATTGATGTACGTTTGCAGCGGCATATGCTCCGGACTGTGCGTCAGCACCAAGCCGTCGAAAAACGCGTTCCAGTGTCCGACGACGCTGAACAGCGTCACTGTGGCCAGCGCCGGCAGCGACAACGGCAAATAAATCCGGAGCATCGTGTACCACGGCCCCGCTCCGTCCATCATGGCCGCCTCGTCCAGCTCCTTCGGCAAGTTGCGGAAAAAGTTCATGAGCAAAATGACGTTGAATACCGGCACGGCACCCGGCAGCACGAGCGCCCAGATCGTATCGATCAGCCCGAGCGAGCGGATCGTCGTATACCACGGGATGAGTCCGCCGTGAAACAGCATCGTGAACACGACCGCCCACATATAGACGTTGCGGCCGTAAAACCGCTTGCCGTCCCGCGACAGCGGGAACGCCATCAGGACGGTCAGCGCGAACTGCAGCGCGCCGCCCAGCGCCACCCGCTGAAGCGACACGCCGAACGAGGCGAAAAATTGCCGGTCCTGCAGCAGCGTCTTGTAGTTGGCCAAGCTGAAGTCGACCGGCAGCACCGTGACCCGCCCCGCCGAGACGGCCGCCTTTTCGCTGAACGAGATGGCGACCGAATTGAGGATCGGGAACAGGGAGACTGCCGCGACGACGATCAAGGCGAGTGCGATGCAGCCGTCGACCGCCCGGGTTCCTCTGCTTTTGCCGTAGATGACCACGCGATTCCCCCCTTTCTGACGTCTCAAAAAATCCGGTAATTGGCGAACCGGGCGGCCAACTGATACGAGAGGACGATGAGGACGAAGCCGACGACCGACTTCATCAGCCCGACCGCGCTGGCGATCCCGTATTGCGATTGAATCAATCCGACGCGGTACACGTACGTGTCGATCACGTCTCCCGACGCGTAGACGAGCGGATTGTACAAATTGAGCACCTGCTCGAAGCCGGCGTTCAGCACGTTGTCGAGCGACAGCGTCAGCAGCAGGACGACCGTCGTCGCGATGCCCGGCAGCGTAATGTAGCGCATCTTCTGCCAGCGCGAAGCGCCGTCGATTTCGGCCGCCTCGTACAGCGAAGGGTTGATCGCGGTCAACGCCGCCAAGTAGACGATCGCCTTGAAGCCGAACTCTTTCCACACGTCGCTGCCGACGAGCACGAACGGAAACCACGAGTTGCTGCCGAGGAACAGAATCGGCTCGACGCCGAACGCCCCGAGCGCCTGATTGACGATGCCGCGCAGCGACAACATGTTCACGACGATGACGGACAGGACGACCCACGACATGAAATGGGGCAAGTACACGATCGTCTGCACCCACCGTTTGAAGTACCGTACCCGGATTTCGTTCAGCAGCAGCGCGAACAGAAGCGGGACGATCAGGTGCGCGACGATTTTCATGGACGCGATGTAGATCGTATTGAAAAATATTTCGCGGCTGTCGGAAATTTGGAACATGAACTTGACGTTGTCGAGCCCTACCCACGGCGATCCCCAGATGCCCTTCGCGGGCAAAAACTTTTTGAACGCGATGACCGCCCCGAGCATCGGATAAAATTGGAAGATCGCAAGCACGATCATACCGGGCAGCAGCATGAGGTGGTAATGGATTTGGATGCGTTTCGGCTCCATTACTTGAGACGCTCCGCTTCCTTCTCGATTTCCTTCGTAATTTCGTCGCCGCCCTGCCTCTTCCATTCGGAGACGAACGTATCGAAGTAGTCGACCGGCTTGTCGCCGACGATGATGCGGATGAACGCCTCGTTTTCGAGCTTCGCCAAGTTCGCCCATTTCAGCTCCATCGTTTTCGTTATGCCGTAAAATTGGCTGTACACTTCCGTCACGTTCGGACTGAGCGGAATTTGGCCGCCGTGAAATTGGTACAGCACGTAAGCCCAATCCTGCGGCGACGCCTTGAGCGCGTCCATGCCTTTCAAGTAGTTGTCGTAAATGCCCACGTCCGACGGTGGCAACTGGTCCCGCTTCAGCTTGCCGGCGGCGGCGTCCTGGAACCGCTGAAACCGGTCGAGCACCGTGTTCTTCGTGCGGAACGTCGCCTGGATCGGGCGAACGGTCCAGTTCGTACCCGGGCTGTCGGCGTACGGTCCCGGCGTGGACGCCTTGTTGTTGTCCAGCTCGGCGAACAAATTGATCAATTTGAGAATCGCTTCCGGGTGCTTGGCGCCTTTCTTCACGACCATGATGCGGCCCATCGGGTTCGGCTGTCTCGCGTGCAGCTTGCCGTCGGAGGCGACGAGCATGTAGGCGCCCCATTCCGCGTTTTTGTCGTTTTTGACCGAATCCGCCAGCGCTTTCATCGGCGCCCATGTATAGCCGAGCGAGATGCCCGCCTTGCCGGCGCTTATGTCTTTGGCGAACTGGTCGGGCTTGATCGTCCCGAACTCTTTGTCCAGCAGCCCGGATGCGTACCAGTCCCGCAGCTTGCCGAGCGCCTGCTTCATCTCCGGCTGCGTGGAGCCGTACACGATTTTGCCGGACGCGTCCTTCGTCCATATTTTCGGGAACGCCTTGTAGGCGGTGAACACTTGGTCCAGCGAATTGTAGCCCATCGTCGACGTGACGAAGGACGACGTGCTCTGCAGCCCGAACGTATCGGCCTTGCCGTTCTTGTCCGGATCCTGCGAAATGAACGCCCGGGCCACCTTCTCCAGATCGTCGACGGTGATCGACGGCTTCAGCTCGATGTTGACGTTGCGGAGCCAGTCGTTGCGGATCCAGACGACGCCGTCGTTATCGTGGGCCGGCACGGTGGACGGAATGCCGAGCATTTTCCCGTCGTACGTCACTTTTTTGAGAAACTCCGGGCCGAAACCCGAGATGACCTCCTTCAGCAGCGGAGAGGCATAGTCCCGGTACGGCTTCGTCATATCTTCGAGCATGTCCGATTCGGCCAATATTTTGAATTGTCCTTCGGACACGAACAGGAAGTCGGGCACGTCGTTGCTCGAGATGAGCAGGCTTACCTTCTCCTCGTAGCCCGATTGCGGCACCTCGAAGGCGTGCTCGATCTTGATGTTCAGCTTGTCCTCGATCAGCCGCGTATACCGGTTGTCGGTCAGCGTGTCGCCGGAGCCTTCCGGCCATTTCACGTCGCCGGGATTGTAAAACCCGATCTTGATCGCGACCGGCTCCTTGTACTTGCCCATCGGCTCCGGTTGTTCCGCCGCAAGCGACGTACCGGCCTTTCCCGGATCGTCCGCTTCCTTCGCACCGCCGCAGCCCGATACGGCCATCATCGCGGCCGCCGCCAGCAGCAAGCCCGCTCTCGTCGTCGTTCGATTCACTTGGCACTCCCCCATGTTTGACCAAAGTTTGGCGTTCCGTCTCCATCGTACATCGCCGCCCCGACGAAGCGTGAGCCAGCTTTGCCGCTGCCGATGCGGAAAACGGGAAAAAGATTCGGGCCGCGATTCGCACCCGTCCGGGACATTTTTCGCACCCACCAGGCGATGCAAGACACGAAGGCTCCCGGCTAACGGAAAAAGCGATGCGTCGCGCGGCCGTTTTTCACACTTGGGCGCTTCGGTACTCGGAGGGCAGCATGCCCGTCTCTTCCCGGAACTGTCTGCTGAAATACCGGTGGTCGAGAAAGCCGCATTCCTCCGCGATGTCGGCAATCGGCTTCGCCGTCTGCAGCAGCAGCGCCTTCGCCTTCGCGATGCGCAGCTCCTTGATATAGTCGGGGAACGGCTTGCCGATCAAATCGCGGAAGCTTTTGCTGAAATGCCCCCGGCTCATATGGAGCGTCCGGGCGACGTACACTTGCGTAATTTTGGCGTCCATATTCGTCTTGACCCAATCGGCCGCCCGCAAAATGCGCAGCGTCACGTCCTCCGGATACGCCGCGGCCTGCAGATGCCGCCGCAGCCTGTCGCGCAGCTCGGACAGAAACGACTCCCACGCCGGCCGATCGCCGATCGCATCGATCCGGTTCAGCCAATCGCGAAGAAACGGCGCGTGCAAGGTCCGGTTCCATTCGACGAGCCAATAGTGCGCCACTTTTTGCAGCTTCGGCACGGGCGGGCGCAGCTCCGCCAGCTCCCTTCGCAGCCTCTCGAACTCGTCGTCCTTCATCGTCCAATGGAGCGGAAGCCACTCGACCATCCGCTGCTGCAGCCGATTCTCGTCCTCGTCGGACCATTCGGTCCGCCCGGCCGGCGCCGCCCCCTCTTGAGGCGCCCCTTCCGCAAGCTCGTTCAGCCGGCGGACGACCCGCCGCAGCGCCTCTTCCATGCTTTCCTGCTCCAGCTCGGTTTTCACGATGTAGTCGATCGCCCCCAGTCGGAGCGCATCCCGGACATAATGGAAATCTTCGTGGCACGTCAGCACGATGACGCGGACGTGGGGATAGCGCTCCTTGACGCTCCGCATCAGATCGAAGCCGTTCATGACCGGCATCGACAAGTCGGTGACGAGCAGGTCGACGGGATGCCCGCCCATCCACTCCAGCGCTTTTTCCCCGTTCGCCGCCTCGCCCGCGATCTCGATGCCGAAATCGTTCCACGGCATCGTCGTGATCAGCCCTTTGCGCACGAAATATTCGTCGTCCACGATCAACGCCCGGATCACGATTCGCCCTCCTCCCTCTCGTAACGAATGTCCGCTCCGCCGTCCGTCCGACGGCCTCCGTTCGCGCCTGCCGGGATGCGGAATTCCATCGTCGTCCCTCTATCCGGCGAGCTGCTGACCCGAAGCCCTTCCTCGTCGCCGAAATGAACGCCCAGCATCGTGTTCACATAGTTCAGTCCGATGCCCATGCCGACTTTTTCCTTCTCGGGCACGTCCTTCCGCAGCAGCTTGGCGACCTGCTCCGGAGTCATCCCTTTGCCGTTGTCCTTGACCTTCACGGTGATATACCGGTTTTCCTCGTCGGCCGCTACGGTCAGCTCGATCGCGCTTCCTTCGTCCGGCTGCCCGTGATAAAGCGCATTCTCGAGAAGCGGCTGCAGCAGAAAGCGCGGCACCGGCACTTCGAGCGCCCGCGGATCGGCATGGATCGATACCGGAAATTCGTAGTGGTAGCGGATTTGCTGCAGCGCCACATAGTCGCGCAGCGCCTCGATCTCCTTGCGCAGCGGCACGAGCCCCCCGTCCTTGCCCAAATTGTAGCGGAGCAGCCGGATGAACACGGTGACGAGACCGACGATCTCTTGCTCGCCCTTCGCCTTGGCCAGCCACTGCACCGTGTTGAGCGTGTTGTACAGGAAATGCGGATTGATCTGCGCGACCAGCTTCTCAACCTCCAAATGCCGCTTGTCCTCCTCCCGTCTCTTCAGCTCGCTCAGAAGCGACCAGATGTTGACGCGCATGTCGCGGAATTTGTTCAGCAGCACGTCGAATTCGACGATTTGCGTAGGCCGGATCGGCTCGCGGATCCGCCTCTCGTCGTCGAACCGGCTGTCGCCCAGCTCGCGGATTTCCCGGTTCAACTTGCGCAGAGGGAAATCGAACAGACGCCATATGGACCAGCCGACGCCCGCGCTGAACAACAGCGACGCCGCGCCGATCGCAAGCCAGGCGATCGTCCAGCTTTTGATTTCCCGCTGGAAATTCGACTTGTGCACGATCGCATAGATCGACCAGCCCTGCTCGCCGCTAGTCTCGCGGAAGTAGTAATAATCGTCGGCGATCCGGTACCGTTCTTCCCCAGATCCTACCGGCAGCGCGGAGCCGGGCGGGAACAGCGTCTCGTCTTGGCTGAAAACGATCGTGCCGGACTCGTCCGTCAGCGCCTGCGTCACGTTCATGCCGTACTGGCGGCCGTTCAACAGCCGGTCGTACAAGCCGGCGCTCGTCTCCGCATACAAGGTCATGGCGGAGTTTTGCATAATATTGACCGGACGCGAAACGGCCAGCACGAGTTCCTCCCCGTAGGCGAGCGTCCGGCGAGGGCCGTAATACGTCACGCCCTTCCTCGTCGTCAGCGACGGCATGTCGGACGGCTTCGCGTCGGCACGGAACGGCTGGTTTTGATAAAACGTTTCGCCCGTTTCGGGATCGTACATATAAAAAAGACCCGTGTCGGGATTCGTGAAGCTGACGAGCTGCAAATGCTCGTACACTTGCTGGCTGAGCAAATACCGTTCCACGGGGTCTGTCGACCGGTACAGCAGCTGCAGGTTTTTGCCGGTCAGCTGCTGCGCGACGTAGTTCAAATTGGCGTACGATTTTTCGAGATTCTCGCGCGCTTGAAGGAGCGTGCTCTGGATGCCGTTCGCCGCTTTGTTATCCAAAATGACGAAGATGACGTAGTAGGACACGGCGCCGATCAGCATAATCGGGACGACCGTGCTGACGAGCAGCCCGACGAACAGCTTTTGGCGGAACGATCGGGGAGGCCGTTCCTCCGGAGGACGGCGGAATCGGCGATAAAACGCTTTCATCATGTCTCACATCCTTGGGCTCGGTCATAAGGCGTATATTCCATTATAAACCGGATCGCCCTGCGGCCGTGAGGTGAAAATGGCGTTCGGCATGTGGAATTTTGTATCGGGGTTGGGCCGGCGGCAAGTCCGGTCGGCGCGAAAAACCCCGGGGTTCTTATCCCCCGGGGTCCGACTTGGGCGTTTCGCACTCGCCCTTCCTCTCATCGAGCATGCCGCCCGCCTGGCTCGTCTTTACAAATCCAGCTCGTCGAGCCCGTCCAGATCAAGATCGGAGCCCGCCTTCGCATAGTTGATCACTTTTTCCTCGAAAAAGTCCGTTTTCGTCTGGTTGAAGTTGGTGAACTGGCGGATGAACGGCAGCGGGTCTTGATCGACCTCGGGATAAAGCGGCGTCAAGCCGATCGCTTCCAGCCGGTAGTTGGAAATATAGCGCAAATATTGCTCGATCAACGCGATGTTCAACCCCTGGATCCGGTCCCCGATCGCATAAGCCGCCCATTCCGACTCGTAGTCGAGCGCCACCTTCATCATTTCGCGCAGCTCCGCCTCGAGCGCGGGCGTGAACAGCTCCGGCTGCTCCTTGCGCAGCTCGCGGAACATGTTCTGGAACAGCGCCAAATGCGTCAGCTCGTCGCGGTTGATATATTTGATTTCCGTGCCGACGCCGGTCATTTTGCCGAAGCGGGCGAGGTTGTAGAAGAAGCTGAAGCCCGCGTAGAAGTAGATGCCTTCCAGGATGTAGTTCGCCATCATCACCTTGACGAAGCCTACCTCGGACTGCCGGTCGATGAACTCCTGGTAGCAGTCGGCGATGTACCGGTTGCGCTTCAGCAGGAACGGGTCCTTGACCGCGATGTCGTAAATGCGCTGCTGCTGCTCGGGACCGACGATGCTCTCCAAAACGTAGCCGTAGCTTTGCGAATGAAGCGCCTCTTGGTACGTCTGGATGTTGAGCAGCAGGTTGACCTCGGGCAGCGTGACATAGTCGTTGATGTTCGGCAAGTTGACCGTCTGCAGCGAATCGAGAAAGACGAGAAACGAAATGACTTTGTCGAACGTCTCCCGCTCCGCCGTTTCCAGCGTTTCGTACTGCATTTTATCTTGGCCGAGCGAAATTTCTTCCGGAATCCAAAAGTTTTGCATCATCGTCTTGTACAGCGGATACGACCAGCCGTACTTGTTGTTGCTCAGCATCATCAGGTTGGACGTCTCGCCGCCGATGAGCCGGCGTTTGCCGTAGCTCGTGTCGGCTTGCGGGTTGAACAGCGGTTTCGGTTGAAGCATGGATGCGGGCACCTCCGGGATGGTTGGGAATGTTCCTAATCAGGCCGAGCAGGATACGCAGTCCTCCACCTCGAGGCTGCGGCTGCGCGTGTAATAAATCGTCTTCATGCCGGACTCCCAGGCGGACACGTACAGCTTGGCGATGTCCGCCGCCTTCGTCTGCGGCGTCACGTACAGGTTGAAGCTTTGCGATTGGTCGATATGGCGCTGGCGGGCGGCGCAAGCGCGGATGCTCCACGACTGGTCGATCTTGTGCGCCTCCTTGTACAGCCAGAACGTCTCCGGCGTCAAGTCCGGCGCGACGATCGGCACGACCGCCTTCTTCTTCTCGTCCAAGTACAGCTTGTCGTAGATCGGGTCGATGCTTTGCGTCGAGCCGCCGTACTGCGAGCTCGAGCCGTTGGGCGCGACCGCCATCAAGTAGCCGTTGCGCATGCCGAGCCGCGCGACCCGTTCCGCCAGCGCCTTCCAACGCTCGCTCGTGTAGCCCCTCCGCTCGAAGTAAGCGCCCGTTTCCCATTCGGACCCTTCGAACACGGGGTACGCCCCCTTCTCCTCGGCCAGCCCGCAGCTCGCCTCGATGGCGTAATAGTTGATCGTCTCGTACAGCTCGTCCGCCTTGCGGATATGCTCCTCCGACTCCCACGGAATGCCGTTCAGCGCCAGCATATGATGGTAGCCGAACGTGCCGATGCCGATGGCGCGGTATTGCCGGTTCGTCAGCTCCGCTTCCTTGACCGGCAGCCGGTTGACGGTGATGACGTCGTCGAGCATGCGCACCATGACGGGGACGACCTCGGCGACCGTTTGCTCCGTATGCACCCGGCCGAGATTGATCGAGCCGAGGTTGCATACGACGAAGTCGCCGGCGGTCCGCATTTCCGCCACCGCCTCGTTGCCGTCCTCGTCCCGCACGATCGTACGGCGCACTTCCCCGCCCGGCGACATGTTTTGGGCGATTTCGGTGCACAGGTTGCTCGAATAGATGACGCCCGCATGCTTGTTCGGATTCATCCGGTTGACCGTGTCGCGGAAAAACTGGAACGGCGTTCCCGTCTCCGTATTCGAGCGGATGATCTCCTTGAGCAAATCGAGCGGGTTCACCTCGACCTTCGGAATGTCCGGGTGATCGACGCACGCCCAATACCGCTTCGAAAATTCGCCCTCTTCCCCTTCCGTCTCGTCGAAGAAGTCTTCCAGGCTCCAGCCCGTCGCCTTGCGCACCTCGTGCGGGCACATCAAGTAAAACTTGCCGTCGCGCACGCGCGTTTCTTTTTTCAGCTGACGCATGAACAAATCCGGAATCGACACGGCGGGGAAAATGTCGTGCGCCTTGCGCCGGTCGTCCCCGTTGTTCGTCTTCAAGCTCAGAAACTCCCAAATGTCGCGGTGCCAAATGTCCAGCGTCACGCTGACCGCCCCGTTGCGCACCCCGAGCTGGTTGCAGGCGACCGCCGTGTCGTTCACGATGCGCACCCACGGGATGATGCCGCCGCTCGTTCCTTTGAAGCCGCGGATGTCGGAGTTCGTGGCGCGCACTTTGCCGATGTAGATGCCCATGCCGCCGCCGTACTTGCTCACTTGGCTGAACTTGTCCACGACGTCGAAAATCGAGTCGAGCGAATCGTCCATCGTGCCGATGAAGCAGCTGGACAGCTGATGGTGCGGCTTGCGCGCGTTCGCCATCGTCGGGGTCGCCACCGTCATCTGGAGCCGGGACATGACGTCGTAAAACATTTTCGCCCAATGCACCCGCTCCTCCGGCCGTTCCGCCAGAGCCAGCGCCATCGCCACGCCCATGAACGCCTCCTGCGGCAGCTCGTACACTTCCTTGCCGTAGCCGCGCACGCAGTACCGTTCCGCAAGCGTCTTCGCCCCTACGTACGTGAGCAGAAAATCGCGCTCCGGCTTGATGTACTCGCCCAGCTCGTCGACCTCCCGCTTCTTGTAGCCTTGCAGCACGTAGGCGCCGTACAAGCCGAGGTCGGTCAGCATCCGCAGCAGCTTGTGGAACGGCCCGTAGCCGAACCGCGTCTTGCCGTAGCCGCGGCTGATCGCCGCCTCCTTGTACAGGTCGTACAAGTACAGCCGCGCCGCCACCTTGTCCCAGCCCGGCTCCGATACGGTCGTCCGCTCCGCCGCCGTCTGGATCAGGATGCGCTGGATTTCCTTCGTGCGCATCCCCTCCTTCAGCTGGGGCAGCAGCGCCTGCTCCAGCTCGAGCGCCGGCAAGCCGCTGTCCGCTACGGCGAAATCGATCACTTTTTTGAATTTGGCGAACTCCATCTGTTCCGTCGTGCCGTTCCGTTTCAGTACGTTCATCGTCGTCCGTTCCCCTCGTCCCGTAAATTAAGATCCGTTGCCTTGCCGTGCATACCAAAAAGAGCATTCCGGCGTCTTGTCGCGAAGAAGACGCTGAAATGCCCTAACGAAAACCCGACCCGAAGCAGGCGGGAATACGATCCGTCACCATTCCAACACCTCCCTATCCGCGTAGGTACAACCGTGTGGCACGAAAACAGGCAGGTCTCCTGGCTCAAGGATCTTCGTCTCCGTCGGCCTTCCCGGTCGGGCGACCAGTGGCGCATGGCGGCGGAGACTCCCCTATTACAGTGGCGGGACCGCGTCGAACTTGCATCGAACTTCCCTATTAAGCTTATGGCGGCGCCTGAAGGCGTCCGGCATGAAGCACCTGTTTCCACAATATGTAGTTGTGCGAACTCTATTAAAACTCAATATATGGGGTTTGTCAATCCTTTTCGTCAAACATCGCCAACTTTTGCATACGGACGGCCCAAACGGAGAATATTGAATGTGGTTCATCAAAATAAGGAGGATGCGAATCGTGAGCAACGTCAATCTGGTTATCGTGTATTACAGCTCCACCGGAACGAACTACAAGCTCGCCCAAGCGGCGGCGGAAGGAGCCAAGGAGCTCGGCGCGGACGTGAAAATCGTGCGCGTGCCGGAAACCGCTCCGGAGTCGGCGATCGCCTCCAACCCGGCGTGGAAGGTGCACGTCGAAGCGACGAAGGACGTCCCCGAGGTGACGCACGCCGACATCGAGGCGGCCGACGCGATCATCTTCAGCGTGCCGACGCGCTTCGGCAACATGCCTTCGCAAATGAAGCAGTTTCTCGATACGACCGGCGGTCTCTGGTTCCAGGGCAAGCTCGTCAACAAAGTCGTCTCCGCGATGACGAGCGCGAGCAACCCGCACGGCGGCCACGAGGCGACCGTCCTGTCGCTGTACACGTCGATGTACCACTGGGGCGCCATCGTCGCCGCTCCGGGCTATACCGATCCGATCACGTTCCAGGCGGGCGGCAACCCGTACGGCACGAGCGTGACCGCGAACGAAAGCGGAGAAATCGACGACGCCGTGCTGCAGGCGGCCAAGCATCAAGCCCGCCGCACGGTAACCGTGGCCGGCTGGGTGAAGGCGGGCCAAGGCAAGTAAACGAGCAGCGCATAAAATAACCCCCGGACGAGGACGACGAAGCGATTCGTCCCCGGCTCGGGGGTTATTGCGTATGCGAAGGCCGAAGCCGGACCGGCCGGCTCAAGCGCCGGGGCGCGTCGCCGCCACGAGCGCCTGCGCCATCCGGCCGATCGGCAGCTGCTTCTCCACGGCGCCGAGCGCGAGCGCCGCCTTCGGCATCCCGTATACGACGCTCGTCGCCTCGTCCTGCCCGTACGTCCGGCCGCCCTGCCGGCGGATGGACAGCAGCCCCTTCGCGCCGTCGCTGCCCATCCCGGTCAGCAGGACGCCGATCGACCGGCTTCCGGCCGTCTGCGCCACCGATTCGAACAGGACGTCGACGGACGGACAATGGCCGCTGACCCGGTCGCCCTTGAAAATGTCGACGCGGTAGCCGTCGCCGTACCGCTTCAGCTTCATCTGGCATTCGCCGGGAGCGATGAGCACTCGCCCCGGCAAGACCGGGTCGCCGGACGCCGCCTCCTTGACGGCGAACGCCGTCTCCCGGTCGAGCCGCTCGGCGTACGACCGGGTAAAGCCCGGAGGCATATGCTGCACGACGACGATGCCCGGCATATCGGCCGGCAGCATCGACAGCAGCAGATGCGTCGCCTCCGTCCCGCCCGTCGAGGCGCCGACGGCGATGACCCGGGCCGCCGCCGAAGCGGGAGCGGCCGCGGGCCGCGCCCCGATCGCTCCCGCGACGTCGGAGGCGGTCGCGACGATCGCCTTCGCCGCGAGCTCGCGAAGCAGCTCCGGCCGCATCTTCGCGACGTCGTCGACGACGACGACGTCCGGCCGGAACGAGGCGAGCTTCGCCCGGGCCTCGACCGGGCCGCGAGCCGTCTCGATCGCGGCGACGCCCGGCGCTTCCCCGAGCGTACGCGCCATTTTCGCGCGGAACAGCGCCGAGGCGTCCACGATCAGCACGTTGATTCGTTTATCGGGCCGTTCGAACAAGGGGCGTGCTTGCATTCGGCTCAAGCGGATCACTCCAGACGGTATGTCGTGATGCGGTGCGAGGCGGGGATGAAGCCCCCGGCAGCGCACGCCAAAAAACCCGGTACCTGCGTACGGTACCGGGCGTCGTCGTCTGCTTGGGCACGAATGCGCTCGCGCGGCGGCAGCTGGCTGACATGGCACGCGAACGTACGGAAGTCCCTATAGCTTTGCGTCCTTCCCTTTCGAGAAGTTTGCGGACGCGAAACGTCGTTCGCGCGTATTTATGAAGGTATATGGCCAATATACTACATCGACCGAGCCTTGTAAATCGAATGTGTCCCCCGGCGCGGGTCCAAAGTCCCGCGATACCGCCGGCGTCCGAACGGACGCGGGCTCAGTCGCCTCCCCCGCCGCAGCCCGAGGAGCACGACGAGGAGCTGCACGAGGAGCTTCCCCCGTCCGAGCCGCCGCCGGAATCGGACCCTCCGCCGGAATCGGAGCCGGAATCGCCGTTCGAGCCGTCTCCGCCTTCCCCGTCGTAAGCGGTGCAGGCGGAGCCGCCGCAGGACGATTGGTTGCGCTTCTCCTCCTCCGGCAGCACCTCCTCCATCCGCCGCTCGTAATCGAGCGGGTCGGTCATCGAGAACAGCAGCATCGACGAGGCGAGCATCCCGTAGCCGGCCGAATCGGTGAACGCCGCGTTCGGCGACCGCGCTTCCTGGCGCACGGCCGCTTGCGGAGACGATGCCGCGGCCCGGTTGGCCGCGATCTGCTCCTTCATTCGCCGGACGAGCAGTCCGATCGTCCGCCCCGCCTCCGGATTGCGTTCCGACGAAGCGCGGTTGAACACCGCTCCTACGATCGAATCGTCCGATTCCGTCTCGAACGTCCGGATGAGCTTCTCGTCGAGCGGGTGGCGGAAAAAGCCGCGCCAGATTTGCCCGCTGTACGGCGTCGGCACGAACAGCTGGCTGTATACCCAGTCGAACCAGGCCCGTTCCCCCGGCATCGGCACCGCCTCCCCATGGGGAGCGTGGTGGACCGTCCGGCCGTTCCAGCTTTCGCAAAACGTCTCGTATTCCCGCGTAAACATGAGCATTTCGTGCCAGATGTCGTCCACTTCCGAGCTGAACATCGGCACGCTTTTCAGTACCGCATTCAGGAGCAAATACCGTTTCAGCTCGAGCAGCTTCCAGTCGTACTCCGCTTCCGTCATCCGCGGGTACTTATCCAAGACGCGGCGCTTCAGCGAGCTGCCGAACGACGCGGCGAACGCCCGCTCCAGCCGTTCGGCCGTTTCCGTCAACGGCACGTCCGGCGCCAGCCCCAGCTTCTCGGGCAGCGCGCCGGTCCTATAAGGCTCGCGGGCGTTCTGCGGCGCACGCGGCGCCCCGCCTCCGCCTCCCGCGCTTCGGCTTCCTTGCCGGTTCGAGGCGCTGCGGAGCAGCGCCAGCACGACGAACAACACGATGACGATGACGATAATCGCTTCCATAGTCCGTTGTCTCCTTCCGAACGCTTTTCTTCCCACTATAGCACGAAAGGTTTGGTATAATATAGGCGCAAACCATTTTCCGACGAACGTTCCGAACGAGAGAAGAGGGATCCGAACATCGATGCGAACCAATAAACTGCTTGTCCTCGCCGTTCTCGAGCTCGTCATCGCGCTCGCTTTCGCCGCCGCCACCGCGGTCGTCCTCCTGTACGAGCGGGACGACGTCTGGCTGCAGGCGGTACTCGTGCTCGGCGGCTTGGCCGGGCTGCTGAACGGCGCTTACCTGCTCAAGCAGCGCAACGCGGCGAGACGCGCGCCGCGGAGACGCCCGGATCCGGCCGCGAAACGAAAACGGTAACGGCCGGCTCGCCGGCGGCGGACGTAAAAAACGGCTCCGATCGGAGCCGTCCCGTTTTCACGCCTTGATATATTTGCTCGCCTTCTCGATCGCTTCGTCCTCGGTCGGCGCCGTTATATACCGTCCGTTGACGAAGATGAACGCCGCTCGCGAGCACGGGCCGCAATACGACTTGCAGCCCACCTTGACGTCCGCGTCCGGAGCCAGCTTTTGCAGCTTGGCCAGCGTCGTCTTCATTTTCATATGTTTGCATTTGTCGCAAATGCGGATGTCGTTGGCCATGTACCGTCAGTCCCTTTTCCGTCCGGCGCCGGCAATCGCGTCTTAATGGTCGCCGGTATTGCCTTTGCTCGGGTTCGTGATGACGAAACCTTCGTTAGGCAAATACAAGTAATCGATTTTGACGCCGTCCAGCATCGGCTCGTTTTTCTCCATTACGACTTCGATGCCTTTATCCGTTTGGACCAAGATATCGTCTTCGGTAAGCTCGTCCAAGCCGAGCGCGTAGTGCACATGATTGCCGTGCGAGAAGTCTACCTTCACCCGCACCTTCAGCCCCTGATTTTCCTCCTGCTCCAATTCCTTCAGCAGCACTTTCGCCGCATTTCTCGTAATTTTGACGTTCATGCGTAAACCTCTCCTTCTATGACGTGTGCGCTTTTCCCACATGATACCACGTTTTGGCGGCATCGTCTAACTTTTGTGGACTTCCCCTCCCCAAACCGATAAAATATGGGAGTACGAACTCCGAACCCGAGGTGAAGCGATGCTATCGTTTTATAAAAAATATTACAAGACCGTGTTCGACATCGGCTTGATGGTGTTGACCGTTTACTTGTTCATGCTGGCGTTCAGCTACCTGTACCGGATCGCCACGCCGATTTTCCTCGCGTTCGTCATCTTCGCGATCATCGAGCCGTTCGCGCGGTTTTTGAACCGCAAAGGGCTGAAAAAGTCGATCGCCACGTCGATTTCGACGCTGCTGTTCGTCGTCGTCCTGCTCGGCGTCATTATCGGGGCGGGGGCGATTTTCACGGCGCAAATTTATCAGCTGACGCAAAAAATTCCCGACTACGCCCGCATTCTGCAGGAGCAGATCGTCAACAATATGGGATATTGGCAGTCGAAGCTCGACGCGCTCCCCCCGGATTGGATCGACCGGACGAAGGAATATTCGACCGTCGTAACCGACAAGGGCGCCGCGCTCGCGACCGCGTTTTTGGGCGGATTGTTCGGCATGCTGACGTCGGTGTCGTCGTTCGTGTTCAACTTCGCCATCGGCATCATCCTCGCTTATTTCTTGAGCGTGGAAATCGAATCTTGGAAGCGCCTTGCGACGGAGAAGACGCCGCGGACGTTCAAGACCGCGTTCTTTTTCCTCAGGGAGAACGTGTTGAAGGGCATCGTCACGTATATCAAGGCGCAGTCCAAGCTGATCGCGCTGACGTTCGCCGTCATCTTCGTCGCCCTGCTGCTGCTCGGCGTGAAGAATGCGTTCTCGATCGCGCTGTTGTCCGCCATCTTCGACGTGCTGCCGCTGCTCGGCGTATCGACCGTGTTCATCCCGTGGATCATCTATTTGTTCGTCGTCGGCAACGTCAAGCTGGCTATATGGCTAACGGTGCTTCTGGCCGTCGTCATCGGCACCCGGCAAATTCTCGAGCCGAAAATTACCGGCGATTCGCTCGGCGTATCGGCCTTCACGATGCTGGCGTTCATGATTGTCTCGCTTTCGCTGTTCGGCGTGGCCGGCGTCATTTTGTCGCCGGTGCTGATCATTCTGATCAAGGCGCTGTACGATCAAGGCTATTTGCGCCGCTGGATCCGGCTTCCCGAGGAGGAATACGACAAGCGCGCGGTGTAGCCGGTCACTTCAAGCCGTACTTCCGTTCGGCCCGGCCGGCGAATACGTTCATCGCGAACAGCGTCACCGCGATATCGTCGATCGGCACGAACGGGAGCGCATCCGGAAGCACCCAATAGAGCAGGACGGGAACGCCGAACAGCAGCTTCTCCCTGACCGGGACGCGCGGCGACGCGAGCAGCCGGCCTACGCGGCGCACGACCAAGCTCCAATGCTTGTACGACAGCAGCTTCCGCAGCATTCGGCTTTCTCCCCCTCGTTCATCGATATTCGTTAGTATGCGGGTTTTTCGCAAAAAAAATTTGTATGCGGGCTTCCGGCACCGTAGAAGGAGATCCTCATGCCCGTCAAATGGCTCGTAGCGGGCGACTTGCTCGTCCTCTTCCTGTTCGTGCTGATCGGCCGGCACGACCATGCGATGACGTTCTCGCTGTCCGCCGCGCTCGAAACCGCTCTTCCGTTCGCGCTCGCCTGGGCCGTCGCGCTCGGCGTCCTGCGGACGTACCGGTCCCGGACCGTATCCGCTCCGGGCAAGGCGGTGCTGTATGCGCTGCTCACCTGCCTGGTCGCCGTGCCGCTCGGCTTGCTGCTCCGCTCCGTCTGGCTCGGCCGGCTGCCGAACGGTTCGTTCGCCGTCGTAGCGTTCCCCTTGATCGCCGCCTTTATGTCCGTGTGGCGGCTTGCCTGCGCTTTGATCGTTCGGCGGATCGGTCGCTGAGCGGTAACTCCCCCTCTTGAACATAACCTCGCCCTCCCAAACGGATCGGGCCGCGCACCGCAGTCCGACAACCTGCGTACGCGGCCCGATCCGTTTGGCGGAAGCGGCTTCTTCTTACTCGGCCGAAAGCCGGGTCATTTGCCACATGACGGGCGATACCCGGATCTGTTCCCCCAGCCATTCCTGGGCGATGGCTTGGAAGACGCCCGGATTGCCGCTGCAAAAAAAGCGGTGGACCGGCAGCTTGCCCGACTGCGCGAGCTGCCCGCGATGATACAGGATGGCGCTGATTTCGCGGGCGGTCTCGTCGGCCGAGCTGATGAGCGACACGCGCGGACCGACGACCTCCGACAAAGCCGGAGCCAAAAACGGATAATGCGTACAGCCGAGAATGAGGCAATCGATCGGGCTGTTCGCCAACGGCCGAAGCGATTCGGCGACGACTTGCCGGGCCTCCTCCGACCGGAACATCCGATTTTCCACCAGCGGCACAAGCTTGGGGCAGGCCAGGCTCACGACCTGAATCGTCGGGCTGATCGACTGGAGCGCTTGCTGGTAAGCGCCGCTGCGGATCGTATTTTCCGTACCGATGACGCCGACGCAGCCGTTTTTCGTCTTCTTGATCGCCGCCCGCGCTCCCGGGTGGATGACGCCGACCACGGGGATATCGACCTGCGACCGGATGCGCTGCAGGGCGATCGCCGTTGCGGTGTTGCAGGCGATGACGATCATTTTCGGTTGAAATTGAAGCAAGTATCCTACGATTTGCTCCGTGAACTCCATTACTTCGTCTGCGGCCCGGGGACCGTACGGCGCTCTCGCATTATCGCCGAAGTAAATGATTTCTTCCTGCGGCAGCTGTCGCATCACTTCTTTGGCGACCGTCAGCCCCCCGACCCCGGAATCCAATATCGCGATCGCTCGTTGCACGTCACTCGCTTCCTTTATCTCGGTAGAATGAAGGCTACATCTTACCATATGAGCGCCCGCTCGGAAACGTACCCGTGATAGGCGTTTGACGGGGTCTCGCCGCCGCTCACGCCGGTTGGAGAGCGCAAAAAACCCGGGCGCTTCCCCGCCCGGGTCCGTCGTCACTTCTGCAATTCGTCCAGCGTGCCGAATTCGTAGCCTTCTTTCTTGATTTCTTTCAGAATACGGTCCATCGCCTCGATGTTTTCCTTCGACGCCTGATGCATCAAAATGATGTTGCCGTCGTGCAAATTGCCGGTGACGTCGTTGAACGGATCGTCCGCCCCGTTTTTGCGCGGCTCCCAATCCTTCATCGCCGTCGACCAGAAGTACGACGTATAGCCGAGATCGGACATCAGCGACAGCAAATGCAGGCTGTATTTGCCGTAAGGGAACCGGAAATATTTCGTCGGCTCCTTGCCGGTAATGTCCTTGTACAGCTTCTCGTATTCGGCGACCTCCTTCTTCACCTGGTCGTCCGTCAAGGTCGTAAAGTCTTTGTGCGTAATCGAGTGATTGCCGACCGTATGCCCTTCCTCGAGCAGCAGCTTGATGTAATCCGGATTGTTCTTCAAGTTGTAGCCCGTTACGAAAAACGTCGCCTTCACGTCGTTATTTTTCAACGACGCCAGCAGCGTCTTGTAGTCGAGCAGCTCGCCGCCGACGTCGATCGTCAAATATACTTTTTTGCCCGTTCCGACCCATACCGCCTTTTGCTCCGGCTTAAGCTGTTTGACTTCCGCGGGAAAGCCGGGCACCTCGCCCTTCTTCTTCTTCATGTAGTACCAGGAAACCGCCTTCGTCTCGGCTGTCGTCGGCTTGACGGCCGGCTTCTCCGGCTGTTTCTCCGGTGCGGGCGTTTCCGTTTTCGGCTCGGGCTTCGGTTCGTCCTTCGGCACCGGCTTCGGGTCCGGCTCCTTCTTCGGCTCTTCGGCGGGCTTCTCCTCGGCCTTGGCCGGCGGAGCGACGGTACCGCCTCCGGCGTTCGGCTTCGCGCCCCCCGCCGCGCTTCCGCCATCACCGGACGCGGGGGCCTTCACCTCGCCCGAAGGGGCGGTTTGCGGAGGCGTCCGCTCCCCGGAATCGGAGCAGGCGGACAGCACCGTCCCCGCGGATAACATGACGGCCAGCAGCACTTTGGCTTTGCGCATCGAATCCCTCCCTCTCCGACTAAAGGATTCGACATCGTCCGTCGTTTTCCTGTCGAGAAATGCGGATTAATCGGCTTTTCCGCCGCGCTGAATGCGCCAAAGCGCGATATGAAGAAGCGAGATGAGGACGAAGGCGACGAGCGCGAGAAACGGAATCGTCACGAAGCCGAACCAGTTGATATATTCCGCGTCGCAAGGCACGATGCCGCACGAGAACGAATTGGACGGGAACCAGTCGGTCTTCTCCATCAAGTAATGGTAAGTCGAGATGCCCGCGCCGAGCACCGTCATCGGCAGCACGTAGACGTAGATTGAAAGCTGCTTGCGGACGGCGGCGATGCCGAGCAGGAACACCTGCGGGTACATCAGGATGCGCTGATACCAGCACAGCTTGCACGGCAAATACCCCTTCACCTCGGAAAAGTACAGGCTGCCGAGCGTCGCGACGAGCGCGATCGCCCACGAGAGATGGAGGGCGTTTTCGTTCATGAATTTGCGGAATTTCACCGGTATTCTCCTTTGCGTTAACGGGATGCGGCTTGCCGTGGAACGGTCCGCTTGGGTTCGGACGGCGTTCCGATCGCGTACGTTCATCGAAGCGAAAGTCCGCTCGTCTCCATTATAGTGGATCGGCCCCCTTCCCGGAAGCATCGAAAACGGGAAAGGGGTCGGCTTGTTCGTGCGGACGATGCCGGCGGTACGGACGGATTGGAGGACGAAGGCTCGAACCTGCGATTCCGGCGTTGACAAGCGTCCCGATTTCGACTAAAATCGACAATTATTCCCGACTTTCGCACCGCACGCCTCCCCGTTCGACGATACGGAAAAAGTCGAATAATCCTTGAAGGATACGGTTTTTCCGGCATGAACCGGGTTTATTGTGTCGCCCCATCGTGACTATTCTCCTATACAGGTTTTGCGCCTTTTGTCGTAAAATAATTGTGCGACAACTATCCAGATTTCCCGGAGCTGAAACGACATGCAGAAAATACCCGTGACCCGCGACGGTAAAAAAGGATCCGACATCCTCATCATTTCCTCGAGCGATATCGTCAAAATCGACAAGGTCCGGGATCGGGATTACATCGTGCATACGAAATCCGATCAGTATTACCTCGACTTGTCGCTGGAAAGCTTGGAGGAATGGCTGTTCGAGGACGGATTCCGGCTGATCGATACGACGAACGTCGTCAACATGAACCACGTCGCCGAATACGATTCGAAGAAAGGAGCTGTATTTTTCGGGGATCGCCATCTGAAAACGACGAAGCAAGCTTCCGCAGCCCGAATCCATAAGGAGCACGTCGAGAACGTGATGGAAATGCTGCGGCTGGCCAAATTGAGCAAAGAAGAGGAGGGACTTCGCGACAGTACGTTCGAAAAGCGGATGAAGGACATCGCCGACGCGCATGGCGACGGCCGGTTCAACCGCTCCTACTCCACGATCCGGGCCGTATCGGAACGCGAGAGAGCCGAACGGCAAATCGTACATATGGCTTACCATGACGCGCTGACCGACCTGCCGAACCGGCTCCTGTTCCACGAGCGGTTGAAGGAGGCGTTCCGCGCGGCCGAATCGACGGGCGATATGCTCGCCGTCCTGTTCATCGACCTGGACCGGATCAAAGTGATCAACGATACGCTCGGCCACCAGATCGGCGACGAGCTGTTGAAATATTGGGCGGACAAGCTCGAGGCGAGCGTCCGGCCCCAAGATACCGTCGCCCGCTTCGGCGGGGACGAATTTATCATTTTGTTGACGGGCATCCGGCACCTCGACGAAATATCGTCGTTCGCGGCCCGCATTCCGGACCTGTTCCGGGACGCCTTCTCGTTCGGCGAGCACGAGCTGTACGTTACCGCCAGCATCGGCATCAGCGTCTACCCGCAGGACGGGACCGACGCCGATACGCTGATCAAAAACGCCGACACCGCCATGTACCGCGCCAAGGAGCAGGGCGGCAACACGTACCAGCTGTACCGCTCGGAGATGAACATGCGCTCGCTCGAGCGGCTGAATCTCGAGATCGACCTGCGCAAGGCGATGGACCGCGGCGAAATTTCGCTGCACTACCAGCCGATCGTCGACCTGGCGACCGGCGACGTATACGGCATGGAGGCGCTGCTCCGTTGGAAGCACGCGACGCGCGGCATGGTATCGCCGGGCGAATTTATCCCGCTCGCCGAGGAGACGGGCCTCATCGTGCCGATCGGCAACTGGGTGCTGTACGAATCGTGCCGGCAAAACCGCGAATGGACCGACCGCGGCTTCCCGCCGCTCGTCGTGGCCGTCAACATCTCGGTGAACCAGTTCCAGCAGCCCGGCTTCGTCCAGCTCGTCCAGGAAACGCTGGAACGAACCGGTCTCGACCCGAAGCAGCTGTGCCTCGAAATTACCGAAAACGTGGCGATGAGAAACGTCAATTCGATGATCGAAACGATCGCCAAGCTTCGCGAGCTCGGCGTGCAAATTTCGATCGACGACTTCGGAACCGGCTATTCGTCGCTCAGCTACTTGAAGCGGTTCCGCGTCCATACGCTCAAAATCGACCAATCGTTCATCAAGGAGCTGACGACGGACGAGGAGAACGCCGCCATCGTGACCGCCTTGATCGCCATGTCGCACCAGCTCAACATCAAGGCGCTGGCGGAAGGGGTCGAGACGAAGGCGCAGCTCGAATTTTTGCGGCGGTTCGGATGCGACGAAATCCAGGGCTACCTGTTCAGCACGCCGCTGCCGGCGGACGAATTCGAACGGATGATGCGGACGAGACGCAATTTGTCGGAGGTTCTTCCTTAAGCGAACGATCGCGAACGATGAAACTTTTTTCCGTTTTCCTCGTTTATTGATTAGGAATCGTTTATTTTCGCTATGGAAAGGAACCGCAATGGCATCGAAACCTGTCGCACGTACCGGCGCTTCCGCCGCCCCGCTTCCGCCGAGAAGGAAGAAGCGGAAATCGCGTCTGCGGTGGCTGCGCAACTTCGCGATCGTCGTCGGAATATCGGCTTTCCTGTTCGCCGGCTGGTTTTATTTGACGCCCTGGGGCCGGGAGCTTCGCTACATGATGGCCGACACGCTCATTACGACCCAGCATCGGCATTGGGCGAAATATTTGATCGGCCAGGACGGCTTGGAGAGCCAAGTCGCCATGTACATGAAGCGGTTCGAGGAAATGTCCGAGATGAAAAGCACGGTCACGGTCAACGTTCCGACCCCGACCGAGCTGATCAAGCAGGAGAAGAAAACGGTCGAAATCGAGCCGATCGAAGGCGCGAAATTCAAAGGCTATTTGCTGAAAGTGAACGACCCGAAAAAAATTCGTCTCGTCGTCCCCGACAAAGTGGGCAAAGGCGAGAAGGTGTCCAGCATGGTGAAGCGGACCGGGGCGATCGCCGGCGTGAACGCCGGAGGGTTCGTCGACCCCGAATGGAAGGGCAACGGCTTCCAGCCGACGGGCATCGTCATCTCGGGAGGCAAAATGTTTTACAACGACGGCGGGTCGAATACGCCGACTCCGATCGTCGGCATCGACAAGAACGGCCGCATGGTCGCCGGCAAGTACAAGCCGTCCGAGATGATCGCCATGGGCGTGCAGGAGGCCGTCACGTTCTCGCCGCAGTTCATCGTCGACGGCAAAGGGCTGATCAAGGACCAAGCCAGCGGCTGGGGCATCGCGCCGCGGACGTGCATGGCCCAGACGGCGGACGGCACGATCCTGTTCGCCATCATCGACGGTCGCCAGACGCACAGCATCGGCGCTACGCTGTACGACGTGCAGCAAATTTTTCTGGAGAAGGGCGCCGTCATCGCCGCCAATCTCGACGGAGGCTCGTCCACCGTCCTCGTCCATAACAACGAGATCGTCAACAAGCCGGCGAGCCCGTACGGCGAACGGTATTTGCCCACCGCCTTCCTCGTATTCGAGCACCCGGAGAAGGCGAATATCCGCAACATTTGGGAAGGGATCGACATGAGCAAGTTCGATTCCTCGAAATGGTAAACGCCGGCCTCGTCGGCGCGGCCATGAACAGCAAAGCCCCGGTCGCGTTTTCGCGTCCCGGGGCTTTCGACTTCCTTACTTCAAGGGGCGGCGCACCAGCACGTCGGCGTCGGCCGGCATCATTTCCTCGCCGGTTGCCGCCACTTCCCGGCGCGCATCCTTCCACGCTCTCACTTCGTCGGATACCGTCTCGACGACTTCCTTCGCCTTTTGCACCCATTCGCCCGTCTGCTCCGACACCTGCTTCGCGATCACCTGCGTCTTGGCGCCGACCGTCTCGGCGATCTCGTGCGTCTTCGTCCCGACCGTCTCGGCCAACTCCAGCGTCTTCTCGCTGACGCGGTGCGCCTGCTCGGACAAATCCTTTCGCAGCTCCTTGCCCGACTTCGGAGCGAGCAGAAGCGCCGTTACCGCACCGAGCACGCCTCCGACGATCGCGCCGAGCAAAAAGTCTTTCCCTCTTCCGTTATGTTCAGACATCGCTCTCATTCCTTTCCGATGGACTTTTGGGATGCGTATCGGTCCGGGATTTTCGGGCTTGCCACTTGCGATACACCTGCAAGCCGAGCGTCGCCCATTCCATCAGCTCGGCGACCTGGTCCCGCTCCCGGTTTACCTTGTCGCCGGCGAGCCGGACGGAGTTCGATACGGTGGCGGACACTTGCTTGACGGAGCTCGTGATTTGATGGACCGACTCCCCTACCTGCCCGATGGAGCGGAACAGCGTATCCATCGACTTCATCTTGCCCTGCACGTCGTCCGCGATCTGCTGCGTCGACTGCATCAGCTTCACCGTCTCGCGGCTGATCGTCTCCACCTTCGCGTCGAGCTGGGTCAACGTCTCGTTGACCTGCTTCAGGGAAGCTCGGGCGGATTGCAAGGTGGCGACGAGGTAGGCGACGAGTACGACGACGCTTGCGGCGATGACGGCAACGCTTATTTCGATGATCAAAACGCTTCACCCCTCCTACGGTATGGCAACCCGATTCCTAGACGAATGCCCAGTTCATACTTTTATTATAAGTTCATCGGAAGCCGTTTGACACAGCGGACATGAAAAAATTTTGAAAAAAAGTCCGAAAGCCGGTACGCGAATCGTCCCCAAAAACAAAACCGCCCCGGTCGCCCCTACGGACAACCGGAGCGGATTGCCGTCCGCTCACTTCACGCCGGCTCCCGCTTCGGCCGGCGCCTCGAGCCGCTCCTTCACGAGCCGGTACGCCTCGTCCACCGTCTCCGCGCGCACGACCGTTACGTTCCCGTCCGCATACGAGGAAACGGCGTGCTCGTAGCGCGGATCGTAATACGATTCGAGCAGAAGCGCGCAAGCGTCGGCGAACCGGTCCTCGTGCATCGCCCGGCCGATTTCCGCGGCGATCGGCGTATGGATGCGCCGGCGGATCCGACCGAACGCCTCGATGCATTCCGCCTTATGCCGATGGGGCTCGTACCGCTCGACGATATGGCGGACCCGCTCGGCGAGCGGAAGCTCGAGCAGCAGCTGCTCGCCCCGCTCCTTCGCCTCGACGAGAAACGGCGGCAGGCACGCTTTGCCGATCCGTCTGCTCTCCCCTTCCATGACGACGTACGGCTTGTCGTTCAGCTCGAGCAGCCGGAGCGCGAGCAGCGCCTCGAACGTTTTTTGATTGTTCGGCTTCATGCCGATTTGGCCGAAAATCGACCCGCGATGGCCGGCCATCCCTTCCAGATCGAGCACCGGATAGCCGTCTGCGGCCAAACGGTGCAAAATGTCCGTCTTCCCCGTCCCGGTGTTGCCGTTCAGCACGATCGCGCGCGGCTTGAATTCGAATTGCTCCAGCGTCTCGACGACCCACCTGCGAAACGCCCGGTACCCTCCGGCCAGCCGGTAGACGCGAATATCCATCAGCGACAGCAGCGTCGCCGTCGTCCGGCTGCGCATGCCGCCGCGCCAGCAAAACACCGCTTTTCGCCCCGGGATCGCCGCGAACGAGCGGACGAAGTCCGGCAGCTTGGCCGAAACGATTTCGAGGCCGCGGTCTTTGGCCGCCTGCACGCTGACCTGCTTGTACAGCGTCCCGATCTCGGCGCGCTCCGCGTCGTCGAACAGCGGGACGTTCACGCTGCCCGGCACGGTCGACTCCTCGAACTCCTGCGGCGACCGTACGTCCACGAGCGCGAGCTCCCCTTGCTTCTGCAGCTCGAGCAGCTTCCCGACGTCGATATCTTGGAACATGGCGGTCATACTCCTTCGAACTCGGTCCAGCGCTCGTCCAGCACCCGAATCGTTCCGGGCCGGTCCGCGGTCGCTTCGCCGATCGCCTCCGCCTCGACGCCCGCCTCGCGCAGCGCGGCGAGCAGCGCGCGCGCCTCGGCTTCGGGCACGGCGATGAGCAGGCCGCCGGACGTGACGGCGTCGCACAAAATCCACTGCCCGATCGTATCGATCGACTCGGCGAATTCGACGCCGTCCCGGACGTGGCCGAAATTGTTTTTCGTCCCGCCCGGCACGAAGCCCGCCTCCGCCAGCTCGCGGACGCGCGGCAGCACCGGCACGTTCGGCCGGTACAGCGTCAGACCGACGCCGCTTCCTTTCGCCATCTCCGACGCGTGGCCGAGCAGCCCGAAGCCGGTCACGTCGGTGCACGCGTTCACGCCGAACCGCTCCATCGTCTCCGCGGCCGTCTTGTTCAACGTCGCCATGACGCGCGTGACGCGCTCGATTTCCTCCGCCGACAGCTGGTCCTTCTTGATCGACGTCGTCAAGATGCCGACTCCGATCGGCTTCGTCAGCAGCAGCCGGTCGCCCGGCTTCGCGCCTGCGTTCGTGCGGATGCGCCCCGGGTGCACCGTACCGGTGACGGCCATGCCGAACTTCGGCTCGTTGTCGTCGATCGAATGGCCGCCGACGAGCGTCGCCCCGGCTTCCTTCACCTTGTCGCCCGCCCCGCGCAAAATGTCGGCGAGGATCGACTTGTCCAGCTTATGGATCGGGAACGCGACGATATTGAGCGCCGTCAGCGGCTTGCCGCCCATGGCGTAGACGTCGCTCAGCGCGTTCGCCGCGGCGATTTGGCCGAAGGCGTACGGATCGTCGACGATCGGCGTGAAGAAGTCGACCGTCTGGACGAGGGCGAGCTCGTCCGTCAGACGGTAGACGCCGGCGTCGTCGTTCGTATCCAAGCCGACGAGCAGGTCGGGGTTCGGCACGCCGGGCGGGAGCTCGCGCAGCACCTGGGCCAGATCGGCGGGACCGATTTTGCAGCCGCAGCCTCCTTTCGAAGACAAGGATGTCAATTTCACGCGTTGCGACGGTTGCTGCATGTCGCTCATGGTCGTATCCCCTTTCGATTCGAACGGTCGTTTTATAAGTGAGCGTAGCACAGTTTGTCTCGAAATAAAAGTTGACCGCGGCCGGGAACCGTTAGACGCTCGGGGCGCCGGCGGGTATAATGGGGACAAACGTCAGCAAAGGAGCTCGATCGAATGATGAATCGCGAGCAAGGATTGTCCGAAATACGCCGTACGCGCATCGTCGCCATCGTCCGGGGCGTGCGCGAAGACGACGTCGAGCCGTTGGCGGAGGCGCTTCTGTCCGGCGGCGTCACCGTCATGGAGGTGACGCTCAATACGCCGGGTGCGCCGGGCATGATCGGCCGGCTGCAGCGCGCCTTCGGCGACCGGATGTTTATCGGCGCCGGCACGGTGCTCGACGAAGCGGACCTGCAGGTCGCCTTGGACGCCGGCGCGTCGTTCGTCGTCACGCCGAACGTCGACGAGGCCGTCATCCGCCGATGCGCGGAGGCCGACGTCCCGGTCTTCCCCGGCGCGATGACGCCGACGGAAATCGTGCGCGCCTGGAAGGCGGGAGCGACGGCCGTCAAGCTGTTCCCGAGCGCGAGCCTCGGACAAGGCTACATCAAGGAGCTGCAAGGGCCGCTAAGCCACATCCCGATGATCGCCGTCGGCGGCGTCGACGCGGACAACATCGCCGAATTCATGCGCATCGGCTGCTACGCGGTCGGCATCGGCGGCTCCGTCATCAACCGGAAGGAGATCGAGGCCGGACGTTTCGATCTCATACGGGAACGGGCCGCCCGGCTCGTCCAGCGGACCGCGCCATTCGCCCTGCCGTCGTAACGCCAAAAACACCGGATTCGATCCGTGCCCGTAAGCGGGCGCGGACGAATCCGGTGTCCGTTTTTTTGCAGAAGATCATCGAGGCTTCGTCTGGATATGATAGACGCACTTGCCGTCGCCCTTGGCCAAACATTCCGTCCGCTCGACCTTCGTGCCGAGCAAGCCCTCGAACAGCCGCTGCTCGCATTCGCAAGCTTCGTTGTACCGGTTCGCCACCTGGGAGATCGGACAATTGTATTCCGTAATCGCAAAGCCACGGCCCGTCTTTTCCCATTCGACCATATAGCCGTTCGCGTTCTGGATGTCCGCGAGCTTCTCGACCCGTTCCTCGAGCGGCTTGCCCTCCATCTCGGGCTCGTACTTCCGCAGCAGCTTCTCCTTGCGCTTGTCGAACAGCTTGCCGACGCCGTCCTCGTCGTCCGCGAGCTCGCCGAGCAAGTCGAGCGTCAGCGTATGGTAATTTTTCGGAAACAAATCGTCGGCGGCTTCGGTCAACCGGTATACGTGCATCGGCCGGCCCATGCTTTGCCGGACGATCTGCGAGCCGACGTAGCCGTCCCGCTCGAGCGTATTCAGGTGGCGGCGTACGGCCATCTCGGTAATGCCGAGCCGCTTGGCCATTTCGCCTACGCCGAGAGGGCCTCCCGTCTTCAGCATGGTGAGAATCGTTTTTCTAGTGGAGGAATCTTGTTCCATGTTCATCCGCAGCCACCCCCCGGTGTCCAATAGCGCGCCTCGTTCGGACGTTCGCTTACCGACATTTTATCGTATTTTCAGACATAAGTAAATTAAGAAACAACATTGTTTCAAAAATAGGGCGTTCCCGACGGAACCCGATGACGACGCGGCGCGACGCCGATCGCCCTAACCGGAATTCCCGGAAACGCCCCTCCTGCGAGCTTGCGTTCAAGCCAGCTCCTTCGCCATGAACGCTCGGACCGACTCGCCGAACGAAGCCAGCACGTCCGGCAGCTTCCCGACGAGCGGATGCAGCCCGCTCCGGTCGAGCTTCGCGTACTCCTGCACGAGCGGCTTGCGGAGCCGGACGATCGCCTGCAGCGGCTCGGACAGTTCGTCCCCGAATACCCCCTCCACGCGAAGGATGTCCACGATATCCTCGTAGCTGCTCGCATCGCGCATCAAAAACCCGTCGATGAGCAGGCTGCCGACGTCGGTGACGAGCTCGACGGCCAGATGGAGCAGCCGCTCCTGGGCGAAGGCGAGCAGCACGTCCGGCCCGCCTTCCCGCCACGACGCGCTCAGCTTGTCCGCCGCCTCGGCCAGCGAAGGAATGAACGCCAGCCGTTCCCCGATCTGTTCTTCATTGACGTAATACATGAATGGATCCCTACTTTCCGCTCCGCTTGCGTTTATTCCATTTCGCCCATACGATGACGGCGACGAATGTCAGCGCGACGACGAGCACGACGAACATCGCCTCGCCGACGTCCTTCATTTCCACCTTCGATTCCAACAGCCATGGACCCACGTTATGTCACCTTCCCACCGGTCGAACCGTCTTTTCCCGCCCGTTGCCGACGCGGGACGTCCGGTCTCGTCCCTATCAGTTTAGCGGCGGCGAGGTCCACCGTCAAGAAAACGGCCGGGCATCCTGAATTCTCCTTTTTCCCTAGCAAATATACCTTTTTCAACAAAAATCGTGTATAGTAAACGTATTGACAGCGAAAGCGTTAACGAAAGCGGTGAATTCATCATGATCGGCGTTTGGATCGTGCTCGGCCTGCTGACCGTCGCGATTATCGGCATTTTTATTTACGCGTTGAACAAGGGCTACTCCAAAAAGTGGGACGAATAGCGAAACGATAGAGGGATTGTCAACGTTTGGGAAATGTTGTAAAATGGAGGCAAGTAAATCTGTTACGGAGGAAACGATTATGGTAATCCCCGTCCTGAGAAGAATAGGCGAGCAAGAAACGGAGCTCGTCCTGCTCGATCTGAACGACGTGCTGTACATCAATATCGAGAAGCGCAACATCGTCTATCATACATTGGATGAGAAATATTACCACATGTCGACCTTGTCCGAGCTGTACGATCATTTTTTCGACAACGGCTTCGATTTGCTGGACAAGACGAACCTCGTCAACCTGAACAAGATCAAGAAGCTCGACAACAAGCAAGGCAAGGTTTACTTCGAAGAAAATCCGACCGGAGACAGCAAGTACGCCACCGTCGCCTTCATCAAGCAAAAGCTGTTCCAGAACGTCATCTCCCGCGCGATCGCGAACAACACGAACACGAGTCTGGAATATACGGCTAAGCCGTCCAACGAAAGTTTCCGCATCCTCCCCCGCACTTCGGAAGAATAAGATCGCCAATCGATCCCGAACATGAAAAAAGAACCTTTCCGAAGCAAAGGTTCTTTTATTTTTTGTCCCCGACCGCGAACGGCACGACTGCCGCAGGCGCCCCGGCAGACTGCGAGCTGTCCTTGACGATTTCGAGCTGCTGGAAGCAGCGGCTCATGACGAGAAGCTTCTCCTCGGCTTCGTGCCTTGACAGCGGCGAACCGAGCTTTTTCCCTTTATAGCTCAAAAAATAAGGCATAAATAGGAAAGCCTCCTTCTTCCGATGAATTCGGGTCGAGCGTTAACACGCATTCGGCTAAGTCGTCCATTCGGACCCGCCTTTATATTCTATACGTGCGCCGGTGAAAAAATGTTACGGTCGCTTCGCATTTTCTTATAAAAAAATAGAACGAACGTCAGTGACGTCCGTCCCCTTTGTCCTTCAACGCTTCGATCAGCCGGCGGATGCCGCCGGGAAGCGGGAAGCCGAGCTCCCCGCAATTTTCGACGATCGAAACGAGCTCGTTGGCCATATAAAAATAAATGAAGCCGACCATGAACAAATCCGTGCCGAGCACCAGATCGAACCGGTGGCCGACCATGACGACAAGCAGCATCATTCCTTTTTTCCAGATGCCCCAGAACCCTTTCGCGCTGCTCAGTCCTTTGCCCGTCTTGATCGAGGCGGCGATTCCGGTGGCGTAGTCGAGGACGATCAGGAGCAGGAACAGGTCGAGCAATTCGTTCCATCCGCCGAACATGTAGTTCAACACCGCCCCCGCGACTCCCACGCCCGCATTCAGTCCGAATTGCATTCTCATGGCCCTCCCTCCCGTTTCTATCAGGTTATGCGAAATCTGATAGAACGGTGACGGGCCCGTAGCGGACAAGCGGTCCCGGTTCGAGCCGTCGCGGTTTAAGCCGAGTCCCCCTTCAGCTTGCAAAGGAACGCCGTCGCCTCGGCTTCCGGGAGAGGCCGGCTGTACCAAAAGCCTTGCGCCTCCCCGCAGCCGAGCTGACGCAGCTTGCGGCACTGCTCCTCCGTCTCCACGCCTTCGGCGACGACGTCCAGTCCCATATGGCCCGCCATATCGAGGATCGACTTGACGATCGGCTCCGATCCGCCGGCTCGCAGCAGGTCGGTCACGAACGAGCGGTCGATCTTCAAATGGCGGACGGGGAAGGAGCGCAAATATTGAAGCGACGAATACCCCGTGCCGAAATCGTCGATCGCGAACCGGATGCCTTCTCCCCGCAGCTCGTTCATGATCCGGATCGTCCGGGGAACGTCCTGCATCGAGACGCTCTCCGTAATTTCCAGCAGGAGCTGCCGGGGATCGGCCCCCGTTTCGCGCACGATGCTGCGGACGTTCCGATACAAGTCCTCCCCGCGGAACTGCCGGGCGGACAAATTGACGGACATCCGCACCGGCGGCAGCCCGAGCCGCTTCCACCGGACCGTCTGCCGGCACGCCTCCTCGATCGTCCACTCCCCGAGCCGTTCGATCAGGCCGCTCTCCTCCGCGGCGCGAATAAATTCGGACGGCGGCACGTACCCCTTGACCGGGTCGTTCCACCGGACGAGCGCTTCGACGCCGGCGAGGGCCCCCGTGCGCAAATCCGTCTGCGGCTGGTAAAACAGCTCGAACCGGCCCGCGTCGAGCGCCTTGCGCAGCTCGACATGCAGCTCCACCTCGCGCGCCACCGTTATGTCCATATCGGGCGTATGGAACTCGACCCCGTCCTTCCCCTTGCTCTTCGCCCGGTTCAAGGCGAGATCGGCGCTGACGAGCAGCGACGCTCCGTCCGGCCCGTCGACCGGATACAGGCTGACGCCGATGCTTGCCGTCCAAGCGAGCTCCCAGTGGGCCAGCCGGAACGGCCGCGTCAAGGCGGCGCGCACGTCGCGAATCGCCGCGTCGATAGCGGGGCGATCCGACCCTTCGCGCAGCAGCACCGCGAACTCGTCGGCTCCCAGCCGCGCGACGACGCACGCCGGCGGAAGCGCCGCCTTCAGCCGCTCCGCGACCGAGACGAGCATGCCGTCTCCGGCGTCGTGGCCCTCGGTTTCGTTCATTTGCTTGAAATCGTCCAGGTCGATGAGCAGCACCGCGAACGGCCTTCCTGCGTCCGCCGCCCTCCGCACCTCCGCATCGAGCTCCTCCCGGAACCGGACGCGGTTCGGCAGTCCCGTCAGCGAATCGGTATAAGCGAGCCGGCGCACCTGCTCCTCCGCCCGTCTCCGTTCGGTCACGTCCGTCGCGTAGCCGGCCGCCTCCCGGATCGCGCCGTCGTCGGAACGGATCGGCTTCACGACGTGATGGTAGATCCGGTCATCGAGCTCGGCGTCGCATTCCGCCCGCTCCCCTTGAAACGCCTTTTCCAACGCGGCGACGAGCGGCCCCGCATAGGCCGGAGGGAACAAGTCGGCCACGGCGCGGCCTGCGACCGCATCAGTCGTCAACCCCGTGCTCTCCGCCGTCGCGCCTTCGTGATACGTTAACGCCGCACGGCCGTCCGGCCGCTTCTCGCACCGGTAGACGGCGTTCGGCAGGACGGCGATGGAGCGGCGGAACGTTTCCGCCATCTCGAGCCGTTTCCGCTCGGCCTCGAGCAGCCGCGCCGCCCGGCGAATCGACGATCGGGCGGCGGCGTATACGGCCAGCCCGCCGAAGCCGAGCGCCGCCAGCAGCGCGGCGAACAGCCGCGCTTCCGAATACCGCGCCGCCCTGTCGTCCGCGGCGATCAGCGAGGCGGCATCCGAGTAGATGACGACGGTCGCGATCAAGGCGAACACGCCGAACAGGACGAACGTGCGGAACACCCAGCCCGTCACGGACCGTTCGTTTTCGATTCGATTCATGTCGATCCCTCCGAAGACGGGGCGGACGCCGGTCGTAAGGCCGGTGCTTTCGCATTCCCGGCCGGGGCCGACGGCCGGCCCGCGATTCCGTTCAGCCGTCCCGCTCCAGCCGCCGCGCCTCGTCCCACTGCTCCGGCGTATTGGCGTTGACGGCGAACCGGGTGTCGATTCCGGTTCCGGCGAACCGGTCGTCACTCACGACGACGTGGCGGATGCGACGGATCCATTCCATGACCCGGTACGTTTCCTCGCGCAGCAGCCGCTCCGCCTCCTCCGCGCAGTTCGTCCGGTACACGCCGTGCAGCGGCTGCAGCTTGCCGCCGACGGACGGAACGGCGGCATCGGCGCCGGCTTCCCGGACCGCCTCGAGCAGCACCCCGGCCGCATCGGCGGACACGAACGGCATGTCGCAGCCGACGATCCACGCGTAATCGCTCCGGCAGAGCGACAAGGCGGCATGAATGCCGCCGAGCGGCCCGTTGCCGGGGTAATAGTCGGTTACGATCCGGACCGACCGATCGACTTCGGACAGCAGCAGCCTCGGATCGTTCGTGACGACGAGCAGCTCCGAGCAAGCGCCGGCCATCAGGCGGAGCTGCCGGCGAATCATCGGCTCCCCCCCGAATTCGAGCAGCGCCTTCGGCTTGCCGCCCATTCTGCGGTTTTCACCGCCGGCCAATACGACTCCGGTCAACATGGGACGATTCTCCTTTCGTTCGCGGCGTTTCGGTTTCGGGCACCATTATACGGCGCGGAGAAACCGGACGTTGTAACTTTCGTCACACTTCCCGCTGCGGACTTGGGAACCCGGTCCGAGACGCGGCTTCCCGGCTCTGCGATTAAAACGAGCAAAATGTCCGCTTTTTTGATAGAATAGAGGTCAGGTATTTCATTCGACGCTTATCGCCGAACTACTTCTACGTTCTTAACCAAGGAGGAACATTCGTAATGGCCAAACCGAAAATGAGATCGGACATGATCAAGCGGGGCTTCGACCGCGCGCCCCATCGCAGCTTGCTGCGCGCCGCCGGCGTGAAGGAAGAAGATTTCGACAAGCCGTTTATCGCCGTTTGCAACTCGTATATCGATATCGTTCCGGGACACGTCCATTTGCAGGAATTCGGAAAGCTCGTCAAGGAAGCGATCCGCGAAGCGGGCGGCGTGCCGTTCGAATTCAACACGATCGGCGTCGACGACGGCATCGCCATGGGACACATCGGCATGCGCTATTCGCTGCCGAGCCGCGAAATTATCGCCGACTCGCTCGAAACGGTCGTCTCCGCGCACTGGTTCGACGGCATGGTATGCATCCCGAACTGCGACAAAATAACGCCGGGGATGATGATGGGCGCGCTTCGCGTCAACATCCCGACCATCTTCGTCAGCGGCGGCCCGATGAAAGCCGGCAAGACGAGCGACGGCCGGTCGATCTCGCTCTCGTCCGTCTTCGAAGGCGTCGGCGCCTACCAAGCCGGCAAAATCGACGAGAAGGGCTTGCAGGAGCTGGAGCAATACGGCTGCCCGACGTGCGGCTCGTGCTCCGGCATGTTCACCGCGAACTCGATGAACTGTCTCGCCGAAGGACTCGGCTTGGCGCTCCCGGGCAACGGCACCATTCTCGCCGTAGCGCCGGAGCGCCGCGAATTCGTCAAGAAGTCCGCCCGCCAGCTCATGGAGCTGATCGAGAAGGACATCAAGCCTCGCGACATCGTCACGATCGACGCGATCGACAACGCGTTCGCGCTCGACATGGCGATGGGCGGCTCGACGAACACGGTTCTGCATACGCTCGCGCTCGCCCACGAAGCCGGGTTCGAATACCCGATCGAGCGGATCAACGAAGTCGCTTCGCGCGTGCCGCACTTGGCCAAAATCGCGCCGGCCTCCGATTACCATATCGAGGACGTGCATAACGCGGGCGGCGTCAGCGCCATCCTGAACGAGCTGTTCAAGAAGCCGGGCGCTCTGAAGGGCGATCTGATCACCGTTACCGGCAAAACGCTGCGCGAAAACGTGGAAGGCTGCGAAATTTTGAACAAGGACGTCATCCGTCCGATCGACAACCCGCACAGCGAGCAAGGCGGCTTGGCCGTCCTGTTCGGCAACCTGGCTCCGAACGGCTCGATCATCAAGGTCGGCGCCGTCGACAAATCGGTAGGCGGCCGTCACGTCGGCCCGGCGATCTGCTTCGACTCGCAGGAAGAGGCGCTGTCCGGCATCGCCAACGGCAAAGTGAAGGAAGGCCACGTCGTCGTCATCCGCTACGAAGGACCGAAGGGCGGACCGGGCATGCCGGAAATGCTCGCGCCTACGTCGCAAATCGTCGGCATGGGCTTGGGCGCCAAAGTCGGCCTCATTACGGACGGCCGGTTCTCCGGCGCGTCGCGCGGCATCAGCATCGGCCACATTTCCCCGGAGGCGGCCGAAGGCGGCCCGATCGCATTCGTCGAGGACGGCGACATCATCGAGCTCGACCTCGTCAACCGGAAAATCGAGCTGCAGATCAGCGACGAGGAAATGGAGCGCCGCAAGGCGAACTGGAAAGGGTTCGAGCCGAAGGTGAAAACCGGCTACTTGGCTCGCTACTCCAAGCTGGTTACGTCGGCGAGCACGGGCGGCGTCATGAAGATTTAACGAAAAACCCGGCTTTGCCGGATAGAGGTAGTCGATAAAATCGGCAAAGAGACGAAGCAGGGAAAAGACATGGGGCCGCGGAATGTGCTCCTCTTCCGTTAAAATCGAGTTCCTTCTTTTGAACATAGCGGATAGAACTCGATTTTAAAGTCAGTCGCTTCGCTATCCGCACATCTCCGCCGCCCCATTCTGTGTTTCATCGTTCTCTTTGGACTTTATCGACAGAAAAACCCGGCCAAAAGCCGGGTTTTTCGTTTGGGTTGGGGGTAAGATAAAGGAAATGCGCTTTCGCTCGGTTATTGTGGCACGGCTCTCGTGTTCCACGAGCTTTCCCCTATTATCCGTGCGCCGGCGACGTCTACACGCTCTCGCGCTCGGCGACCTGCCTGATATACAAGTTTCGCTCCAGCAGCAGCCTGCGCATGTAGCGCTCGAGGAACAGGACGTCCGCCACTTTCCCAAGGAGGCCGAGCGGGGACGTGTAATCGAACGAGTCGGTCATGAGCGTGCCGCCGTCCCGCTCGACGAATTCGTGCGAATGGCGAAACCGTTTGAACGCGCCGCTCTCCATTTCGTCCACGAACCAAAACGGCTCGCGAAGCTCGGTGATGCGGGACGTCAGCTTCTGCCTGACGCCGAAATGGACCGCCTCCCACGTGACCGTCTCGTTCAAGCCGATCAGACCGGTCGTGACGCCGGCGATCGCCCGTTCCTTCGTCTTCGCGGTCGATTCCATATGGATGTCGATGCTCCGCGCCAAATCGAAGCAGCGCCGGATCGGGGCGCGGATGAACAGCTCCGTTCGAATGACCGGCATGCCGGCATCTTCCTTTCCAGTAAGCGTTCTCGGCGACGAGCACCTCGCGCGGAAACCATTGTACCATAATCCGGAACAATCCCGCCGCAACAAAAAAGAGCCGGCAACCGGCTCTTCCTTGCTCCTTATCGTTCCAACCGGCGAATCCGCGCCGCATCCGCTTATGCGGGCTTGACGCCCGTCTTCTCCGTACGCTTGGCCGACACGATTCGCAATACGACATAAACGACGACGAACCTGACCATGAACCCGGCGGAATACCGGTACATCGCGGCGTAGCCCGCCGCCGACGAGATGGCGCCCAGCAGGACGCTGCCCGCCGCGACGCCGAGATCCGTCGAGTTGTAAAACATGCTGTTCGCCATTCCGTGCCGCTCCCGCGGCGACGACCGGATCATCCAGGCTTGGATGGTCGGCTGAATGGCGCCGAAGCCGAGTCCGTACAACAGCGCGGACGCGATCAGCATCGGCATCGAAGCCGTGTAAGACAGCACCGTCATGCTGGCGACGACGCAGAGCGCCGCGGGCACGAGAACGGCCGCATGCCCCCTCCGGTCGAACAGCCGTCCGGATATCGGGCGGATCAGCACGATCGTAACGGCGTTGAACAGGAAAAACAAGCCTACCTGCTCCAAATGGACCGATTGCCCGAACAACGCGATGAAGCTGAGCAAGCCGCTGTACGTTACCGCCAAAATAACGTTCAGCAGCGCGGGAAACGCGAGCTCCGCAGGGAACGTCCGCTTCCCCCCGGAGCCGTCCGCCGCCGGGCGCACCGGTCCCGCATCGGGCGGAATCGCGCGCGCGAGCAGCAGCACCGGCACCGTCAGCAGCACGGCGGCGGTACCCGCTAGCGAAAGCGCGCCGAAGCCGAACCGGTTCATCACGTTCAAGCCGATCATCGGCCCGACGGACATGGCGAGGCTCGTCGACAACCCGAAGTAGCCGATTCCTTCCCCCATCCGGGCGGGCGGAATGATCCGCGAGACGAGCGTCGGAATAATCGTGCTCGCCATCCCGAAGCCGACGCCGTAGCCGATCCGCATGACGAGCAGCGCGCCGACCGAGCCGGCCAAGCTGTACAACACCGTCGCACCGGCCGAAACCGCCACTCCCATATACAAGAGGGTCCCGAGACGCAATCGGCGCATGAGGACGGCGGTCGCGAAGCGGGTCGCGATCGCCGACAGCGCGAATACGCTCGTCATGAGGCTGGCCGTCACGTCTCCCGCGTGGAACTCGTTTTTGGCGTACGCCGGAAACGACGACAGCAGCATTTGCAAATTCAAAAACAATAGAAACGAACTGACCGTCAGCGCTACGAACGATTTCGTCCATAGCGGAGCGTGTTGGTTCATATCGTGCCGCAAAGCGTTCTCCTACTCTCTATCCTTTAGTAAGTTCGCATGACGTTCGATTCGGCGAAGCAAATCGAGGAGCCGGTCGTATTCCTCGTCCGTCATGCATTGCTTGACGTCCTGCAAAAGTCCCCGCTCGATCGGGGCCGTCCGTTCGATCAGCGCCTTCCCTTTGTCCGTAATATGGACGAGGAACGAGCGCCGGTCGGCTTCCCCGGTTTGTTTGACGATAAGACCTTTTCCTTCCAAATGGTCGAGGATGCGGGTCGTCGTCGGCTTGTCTTTGCCGGCGAGCTCGGCGATTTCTTTTTGGATCAAGCCGTCGGACCGGGCGACATGAACGAGCACCGACCACTGCTCCGGGGTAATGTCGAACGGCTTCAGCCGCTGCTGCAAAAGCATCGACAGCTTACGGTACGTCACGCCCATCACGAAGCCGACGGAACGCTCCAGACCCGATTCTCGTTCGGTCATGACGCTCTTCCTTTCTGCAATTGGTTGTCACAACAACTATATGCCAAGCAACGAATCGTGTCAAGCGGATGGCCCGCTCGCCCATAACGGGGTATAATGGCGGAAGAAGACGATCTGTCCGCGAAAGGCACGGACGGACAGGAAACGGACGCCGGCCGGTGCTAGGATGAGTGAGGAGAGGAGGCGGTGCGGATGGAATGGTTGAACAGGATGATGGACGCGCTCGATCTGATGGAGCGGCATATGGACCGGCCGCTTCCGGTCGAGGAAATCGCTAAGGCGGCATACTCGTCGCCGTTTCATTTCCAGCGCATGTTCTACATGGTGACCGGCATGACCGTCGCCGAGTATATGCGCAAGCGCCGGCTGACGCTGGCCGCCCAGGAACTGTCCATGTCGTCGGCCAAGGTCGTCGATGTCGCGCTGAAATACGGCTACGACTCGCCCGAATCGTTCGCCAAGGCGTTCCGGAAGCTACACGGCGTCTCCCCGTCGGAGGCGCGCGACAAAAGCGTCCCCTTGAAGGCGTATCCCCGCATCTCCTTCCACTTATCGCTGAGAGGAGACAAAGAAATGGATTACCGTATCGTGGAAAAAGAAGCTTTCCGGGTAGTCGGCATGACGGTCGTCGTCGAAACGCAGGAAGGCGAGCATAACAAGCGAATCCCCGAGCTGTGGAGACAGTGCAATTCGGACGGCACGTCGGCCAAGCTCGGCTCGCTGAGCCGGGACGGAAACGTGCTGGGCATCTGCCTCGATATGAAGCAGGACCGGTTCACGTATATGATCGGCGCCGAGCCGCGTCCGGATGCGGACGCCGGCGAATTCGCCGAACGGGAAATCCCCGCGGCCACATGGGCCGTCTTCACGTCGGTCGGTCCGATGCCGGGCGCCATCCAGGAGGTGTGGCGGCGCATTTTCCAGGAATGGTTCCCCTCCACCGGCTACGAGCATTCCGGGAAGCCCGATTTGGAAGTATACCCGGAAGGCGACGTCGGTTCGGACGATTACCGGTGCGAGGTATGGGTGCCGGTCGTAAAAAAATGAACCGTTGCCGTTAGCGGCGAACGGCCGGCGGCAAACGTCCCGCATCGCTCACAGGAGCGGTGCGGGATTTCGTTTATGCCGACTTGCGATCGCGATGCTTTACCGGCGCCGGTTCACCCACCAGAACAGCAGAGCCGCCGCGCTGACGGAGGCGCCCAGCAGGCAGACGCCGCTCCATCCGGCGCGGGCGAAGACGGCGGTCGAAGCGATCGAGCCGGCCGCGCTGCCGATCGAGTAAAAGATCATGTAGCCGGCGGTCATGCGGCTGCGCGCGTCGGGTCGCACGTCCAGGATGACGCTTTGGTTCGTGACGTGCACCGCCTGCACCGCCAAGTCGAGCACGACGATCCCGGCCGCCAGCGCCCACAGCGAACGGTCGGCCATGCCGATCGGCAGCCACGCTGCGAGCAGCAGGGCGAGCGCCGCGCCCGTCGTATGCCTCGCGTATCCGCGGTCGGCGAGCCTTCCCGCTCGCGCCGCGGCCAACGCCCCTGCGGCTCCCGCGAGGCCGAACGCTCCGATCGCGGTTTCCGACAGCGAATGAGGCGGTGCGCTGAGCGGCAGGACGAGCGACGTCCACAAGATGCTGAACGCGGCGAAAATAAGCAGGCAAAGGACGGCGCGAACGCGCAGCACCGGCTCCTCGGCGAACAGGACGAGCACCGAGCGGAGCAGCGCCGGGTAAGAGCGGCGAGGCTTCGCCCGGTCGCGGGCCGGCATCGTCCGGTACAGCACGCATGCCGTGACAGCCGTCAGCATCGAGGACGCGTAGTAGACGGCCCGCCAGCCGGCGAGATCGGACAGCAGCCCGGCGGCGGCGCGCGCCAGCAATATGCCGGTGACCACGCCGCCGGTCACCAGTCCGACCGTGCGCCCGCGGTCGGCGGGGCCCGCCAAGTCGGCCGCATAGGCGACGAGCACCTGCACGACGACCGCCAGCAGGCCGACGGCGGCCATCCCCGCCAGCAGCACGGCGGCGTTCGGGGCGGCGCCAGCCGCGAGCAAGCCGACTGCGGACAGCAGCATCATGCCGGTCGCGAGCCGTCGCCGGTTCGTCAAATCGCCGAGCGGGACGAGCAGCAGCAGCCCCGCCGCATACCCGATCTGCGTCACCGTCACGACGATGCCGACGGAGGCGCGCCCGATGCCGAGCTCGTTCGCGATCGCGTCGAGGAGCGGCTGCGCGAAATAGACGTTGGCGACGGACAGGCCGGCCCCCACGGCAAACCAAAACGTGGCGAGCCTCGAAAGCGGGCGCGCGTCGGCGGCGTTTTTTTCATTCGTCGGAATCATGAGACACTCCTTTTCATACCGATCGGTACGTTTTATTCCCCAAAAATGTATCGCTTAATCGGCACATTTGTCAATCAGTTTGACAAAACAAGGTCAAAAATTTAGAATTTAATGTACCGATCGTTACAAAAAAGGAGGGGTTGCGATGGTTCGGCTCCGCGAATTCGACGAGAACGAAGCGTTGGATGCGGCGATGCGTCTGTTTTGGGAGAAAGGCTACGAGGCGACCTCCTTAACCGATTTGACGACCCGGATGGGCATCCAAAAGCCGAGTCTCTACTCGGCGTTCGGCGACAAAAAGCGGCTGTTCGAAGCCGCGCTTCGCCGCTATACGCAACATCACGCGGCCCGCGTCCGGGCTTTGCTGCAAAGCCGCGACTCGGTCAAGCAGGCGTTCCGCCTCCTGTTCGAGAGCGTCGCCGCGCCAAGGGACGACGGCGGAACCGAGCGGGGGTGCTTTTGCATCAATACGATGGTGGAGCTGGCGCCCCATGACCCCGCATTCGAGGTGCTCACGAGAGAGCATCAAATGTATTTGACCGCCCTGTTCCGGGAAACGATCGAGCGCGGCGTCCGGTCGGGCGAGCTCCGGAGCGATACGGACGCGCAATCGGTCGCCGAGACGCTCGTCGTCTCGCTGATCGGGCTGACCGTCCTGATGAAGTCCCGCCCCGACCGTACGTTCGTCGACCGCTCCGTACGAGTCGTTCTGGGGCTTCTCGCGTGAAGCGGAAGGCGTGGCGGCGCGCGAAACCCCAAAAAACGGCCATCCGTCGGATGCCCGTTTCTTTGGATACATAACCGTTTCGCGTGCGCATAACCGGGCGGTCCCGTCGCCCGATCGTTACGAAGCGGCATTCGCCCGCTCCCGATGCTTCGCCGCCATCCGTCTCGCGAGGACGAGAAAGATCGACAGCGAGACGACGACGGACCCGGCGCCGACTTGAAATACGGTCGGGTACCCCGTATATTGGGACACCCAGCCGAGCGCGATCGATCCGAGCCCGATGCCGAGATCGAAGGCGGTCATGTACGAAGCGGTCGCCACCCCTCTGCGGTCCGGATCGGCCAGTCCCAGGTTGATCGCCTGCAGCGCCGGCTGTGCCGAGCCGAACCCGAGACCGTACAAAACCGCCGAGACGACGACGCCCGCCAGTCCGTCCGCTAAGCTTAACACGATCAAGCTGCCGATCGTGACCGCCAGCGCCGGCACGACGACGAACGCCGCGCCGTACCGGTCCGACAGCTTGCCGGCCAACGGCCGCGCCGCCGTCAGCGTAACGGCGTACGCCAAAAAGAACGTGCCGGGGTTGACGTCGATCGATTCGGCGAACAGCGGCACGAACGTCGTAATCCCCCCATAGACGAAGGCCAGGAAAAAGATGGCGGACGCCGCGGGCAGCGTCGACTTTTCGAACAGCGCGATCCGGCCCGACGACGGCTTCGGCCGATACGGCGCCTTGGCGACGGACGCCAGCAGCAGCGACACCGCGCAGAGCCCGGCCGCGAGCAGGAACAAACCGCCGAACGATTCGTTGCGGACGACCCAGATGCCGAGCATCGGGCCGACGGCCATCGCCATCGTCATCGCCAAGCCGTACCAGCCCATCCCTTCTCCGCGCCGGCCGGTCGGAATGACGTCCGTAATCGACGTGCCGACGGCGGTCGTGGAGAACGCCCAGCTCGCCCCGTGCAGCACGCGCAGCGCCATCAGCGCCGCGATGCCGGCAATCCAGTCGTAGGCAATCATCGACAAACCGAATAAAAGCAGTCCCCACACGATAAAAGCCTGCCTCCCGTACCGGTCGAGCAAACCGCCGACGATCGGGCGGAAGACGACCGCCGCCAGCGTAAACACTCCCGCCGCGAGGCCGACCTGCGATTCGGTGCCGCCCAATTGGGTGACGAGCAGCGGCATCGTCGGAAGCAGCAAATATAACGACGTAAACAGAAACAGCATCGACACGGTCAACAGGACGAACGGTTTCGTCCACAATTTCTCCATGCTATTCCTCCTTCTCGACGCGCTCGATTTCCCGCTTCACCCACTCGATCTCGGCCGCCCAGACCGTCTTGCGGCGGTCGAAAACCCGCAGCAGCTGGACGCGCTGCTTCTCCGGCTCGGGCTTATGCGCGAGCAGCTTCGCTTCGAAATCGACCACGTATTTCCGATTTTTCTCGAGATAGCTTGCGTACTGCCTCAGACACGACAGACGAACGTCCTTCCCCACGTATTGGAAATAGACCATCTTGAAGCCGAACAGCCGCTCCGTCTCGCCGTCGTAGGGGAGCGGCTCCTCCATCAGCTCGCGGAAACGGGCGCGTCCGGCTTCCGTCACCCCGTACACTTTGCGCGTCCGGCCCCCCTCGGACTCCTCCTCGTGGCGGAGATGGATCAAACCGCCGTCGACAAGCCGGGATAGAAGCGGATACAGCGTTCCCGAGCTGATTTGCCGAGTCGGTCCGGCCGCGTTTTTCAAAATGTCCTGGAGCATGTAGCCATGCTTGTCGCCCGTCATCAATTCGCCCAGCACAAACAGCTCGTACATCTCGAACCTCCGTTAATAGGTCTAAACGATATGTCTATTCGATATATGCATTATATGTCGTGTCGACATATATGTCAACGCTCCGATTCGCCTGAAACCGCAAAAAACCCCGCTCGACCGAGCGGGGCTGATAGGCGCCGTCATCCTTTTTTCTTCTTTTTCGCCGCGGCTTCTCGTTCCGCCGTTCTGCTATCTTCGATCGATGCAAACCGGTCAATCGGCAACTTCCGTCCCGCTTCTCAACGTCTTCATGGCGCCGCTCCAGGCGACGACGTCGTCCAGCATCGCGTGCAGCGCCGGCTCCTGATGCGGGCCCGGCTTGAATTCGCTGTAGTTCTCGAAGTCGGTATGGAGCGATATGCCGACCTGCGGGCGAACGTGCGCGATTTTGACCTCGGACAGGACGAGGCGAAGCTGTTCCACGGCCCGGATGCCGCCGTACCCTCCGCCGTAGCTGACGAAACCGGCCGCCTTGTTGTTCCATTCCCGGTATAAAAAGTCGATCGCGTTTTTCAGCGCGCCCGACATCGAATGGTTGTACTCCGCGGCGACGAAGACGTAGCCGTCGAACGAATCGATTTTCTCGGACCAAGCGATCGTATGCGGCTTTGTGTACTGGCCCATGAGCGGGGACATCGGCTCGTCGAACAGCGGCAAGTCGTAATCGGCGATATCGACCAGCTCGTACTCGGCGTCGCCGCGCCGTTTCGCGATATCGTGAACCCAGCGGGAGATGACCTCCCCTTTGCGGCCCGGACGGGTGCTACCTAGAATGATGGCGATTTTGATCATCGTCGTTCTCCTCCTTCGTGTTCCGCCGTTTTCAAACAGACTGTCGGAATTTCAACGGCTTGTTGATAGAATAATATGGTGATACACTTTTGCCAACCGACAATGCCGGGCGAACCGTCGGATTTCCGTCATAGGCGCGACGGTTTGTCGGAGAAAACGGAAATGTTCTACAGGAGGGATCCAAAATGTCGGATGCAAAAGCGGCTACGGACCGGCGCATCAAGCGAACCCGGCAGGCGATCCGAGACGCGCTCATCGAGTTGATCGACGAGAATGGCTTCGACTCGATCACCGTTCAGGAAATCGCGGAACGCGCCGATATTAACCGCTCTACCTTTTACTTCCACTACAAGGATAAGTTCGACCTGTTGAATCAGAGCAGCGACGAGATGCTGCAGGAGCTGTCCGAAGCGCTGAAAGCGGGCGGAAGAAATCCGGACGGGGCGTGCCGGCTGCTCGGAAGCTCGTCCGTCGCCAGCCACTTCGAGCATATCGCCGACAATGCGGCCTTTTATAGAGTCATGCTGGGGCGACAGGGCGTTCCCTGCTTCGCCAAGCAAATGAGAGGGGCTATTCGGGAGGCGTTTTACGGAAGATTGGGATCGTTCCGCCCGGACGAGGACGAGCGAAGCTTGAACGTCCCCGCCGATCTGTTGTGCGGCTATGTGGCGTCGGCGCATTTCGGCATGATCGAATGGTGGCTGGAGAACGGGATGACGTACAGTCCGGCTTATATGGCGACGATGCTGGACCAGCTCGTGAAGCACGGCCCCTTGAACGCGGCCGGCATTCTCGAGAGGTGACGGACGAAACGCCGGCCTTGGCGGCCGGCGTTCTTTCATAGGCTTCATGTCAGTCCGATAACGTCGATCCCGTCTCGATCAACGTCTTCATGCCGGACAATACGACCGGCAGCCCCGCTTCGAGCACGCGGGACGTATGCGGCGACTCCTCGAAATCGTCGTGGACGACGGTCACCAGCGTCACGCCGGGAAGCTCGGCATGCGGCTCGATATCCCACGTCAGCCGGGAAGGCTTCTCCCCGGCGGTGTCGGCCAGCGAGAGCAGCCGCCACGTCATGACCAGCTTGCGCGGCGGCTCCACGACGAGAAGCTCCCCGATCGCCTGTGGCTCCCCTTGGGGGTTCCGTATCTCGTACGGACAGCCGGCTTTCCATTCCGCCCGGATCGAGCCGTTGTACCAATACTTCGAAGTCATCGCCGGATCGGTCAAGGCGTTCCAGACCATCTCGGGCGTCGATTTGATCGCGATCCGGTTCACGTGATACGGCTTCCGCTCCGTGGCCTGTCCGCTCTCCAATTCCGCTTTCAGCATTGTCAATCCCGATACCCACGGCTCGGCGAATTTGCTTACCCACCGTTCGTAAATTTGCCGGATCGATACCGGGTTGAGGTAATGCAGCTTCTCCCTGCCGACCTTCCGCGTCGTAATCAGCCCCGCCTCCTCCAGCACGTGAAGATGCTTCATGACGCCGAAGCGGGACATTTGCAAATAGGCGCACAGCTCGGTAAGCGTCCGACCGTCCGAGGCGTGCAGCAAATCGAGCAGCGTGCGGCGGCTCGGATCGGCCAACGCTTTAAATACGTCGTTTTCGTTATCCATCGGACATGCCTCCGTGACGATGCAAAGTAAGCGCTACTGATAGGTTACCACGAAGTAACCTATAAGAAAAGTGCCCTTTCGGTAACGTCATGGACGCGCCGGGCGGCCCCTCGCCGCTAAACGGAGAAAGGCCGCCGTCCGGGGACGCGTCTTTCCGTAATGTACGGCCTCCTACGTACGGCTTGTTTTTCGGCGACCGAATTGTAAATTTCGTCCATAAGTGATATCATATCGATATCATCCGAAAGAAAACTAGCGCAAAGCGAGGTGCGGTTCGTGTTGGATAACGTCATGGCCGAGCTGATGTCGCGGCAATCGATCCGCCGGTGGGCGAATCGCCCGATGCACCGGTTGACCGTCGGTCTGATCCGCCGGCCGGAGCGGACGGTATGGACGAACGGGACTTCCGGCGAAGGATGCGGTGCGGCGGAACCGGTTTACGAGATCGGCTCGATTACGAAGACGATGACCGGGCTGCTGCTCGCATCGGGGGAGCGGGACGGATTATGGAGCCGTTCCGACCGGCTGTCGGCTCTCGTGCCGGAATGGCAGGGGAATCCGTTCGCCGCCGGAACGACGCTGCTGGATCTCGCGACGCATACGTCCGGGCTGCCGGCCGTGCCGGGCAATATGAAGGCGGCCGTCACCGATCGGTTGAATCCTTACGCGAATTACGGGGAAAACCGGCTCGTCGAAGCGGTGTTATCGGAGAAAGCGGCAGGGAATCGCAAGCACCGGTATTCCAACTACGGCTTCGGCCTGCTCGGGTGGCTGCTTGCCCGGCGGCTCGGCAAAAGCTTGGACGAGGCGCTGGCCGAGCGCGTATTCGTTCCTCTCGGCATGACGCATACCGGAACGGGGGCGAGCCCTCGAACGTCCGGCACTCTTCTTCTCCCCGTGTTCCATGCGCAAGGAAAGCCCGTACCGCATTGGGATTTTCACGACGCGACGGGAGGCGCCGGGGCGGTCCGGTCGACGATGGCCGACATGATGCGGTATGCGGACGCGATGCTGAATTATTCGGAACATGCGCTCGGCCCGGCGATCGAGCAATGCTTGCGGGAGCATTACGCCATCATGCCGGGCCGGGGAATCGGCATCGGTTTCGCTTGGATGAGGTACAAGGAGAAGGACGGTACGGTGACGCACTGGCATAACGGAGGAACGTACGGCTCGAGTTCCTTTGTGGCGTTCAACCGGGAGAAGCAATCCGGATTCGTCGTCTTATCGAACTACGGCTCCTCCGCATGGAGCCAGATCGCCCCCATGATCGGCCTGCCGACGATGTCCGTCGATCGTCTCGCTTCCCTCCTGTCCAAGAAGCTGTTTCAAGAGGCCGCCCGGTAAAGGCTGTCGCCGCCGTCTCCGGCCGTCGGCCGGGCCCGGACGGATCGTTCAATCGGACGGTCCGTTCCGTTCCGACGCCTGTCCAGGCCGCCGCCGGAAGCCTTCCAGGAATAAGGCGATCACCTTCATCGTGTCCTCCAGCGCTTCCGGGCGGACCGACTCGTGGGCGAGCCAAAGCGACGTCTCGTTCAGCGCTCCCGATATAAAATGCGTCAGCGCGTCGATCGGAACGTCGCCGAAGCATCCTTGCTCCCGCATCGTTTCCAGCTGTCCCCGCAGCAGGCGCATCGAATGGTTCGCATCGATCGCCCGCCAGACGTCCCAGCCCAACACCGCCGGGCCGTCGATCAGCATAATCCGCTTGCTGCGGGGCTCCACCGCGGCCAGCACGAAAGCGCGGCAGCCGAGGTAAAGCTGCTGCCAGACGTCTTCGCTCCGCGAAGCGTCCCGTTCCACCCGTTCGGCGGCTTCCTGCTGAACCGCTTCGAGCACGGCCCGGAACAGCTCCTTCTTGCTGCGGAAATGATGATAGACCGCTCCGCGCGTCATGTTCGCCTCTTGGACGACCGACTCCAGCGCCGTATTCGTATACCCATGCTCGGTAAAATGCTCCCTCGCGATGCGAATCAGCCGGCGAATCGTTTCGTCCGTCTCCGCTTTATTTCTTCTCATCCTGCTCTCCGGTCTCCCCGCCGTCTTCGCCCGACGCGATATAGTGGCCGCCGTACTGCTCCGTCGGCGGAATGACCTTGATGACATCGATCAATACGCCGTTCGGATCGGACGTGATGAAATGGCGCTGGCCGAACTCTTCGTCCCGAATGTCCAGCTCCAGCGGCAGCCTCCCTCGGCGGATGAGCCGCTCGTACTCCGCGTCGACGTCGTCGACTTCGAAGTTGAGGATCAGTCCTTGCACCCGGGTCCGAAACGCTTCGGGAATCGTCGGATGGCCGGCGTCGAGAACGGCCAGCTCGTACGGCGTGTCCGGACCGGACATTTTCAGGCTGACGTACCAGCTTGCCTCGAATACTTTCTCGAATCCGAAATGCTCGACGTAAAACGCGGAGGTGTCGGCGACTCGGTCCGTCAGAAGGACGGGATAGAAACTGTTCGTTCTCATGGGGGAAAGCTCCTTTCGGGATGCTGTCACCACTTTAACATACATGCTGTATGTATGTAAATGCCCCGTTCAACCCGCCATAAAAAAAGCGCCCTCCGATCGGAGGACGCGGCTTCGTCAAGCCTCGGGAGCGGCCGTCACCGTAATGACCACGTTTCCCTTCTTATGCCCTTGTTCCACGTACCCGTGCGCCTCCGGAACCCGCTCCAGCGGATACCGTCTGTCGATGACCGACCGGAGCCGCCCCGCCTCCATCAGCTCCTTGATGAACGCGATATGCTCCGGCACGACCTTCGCAATCCCTTGCCCGTCGACCGTCACAAACGTCCCGTTCGGAGCGAGCGCCTTCCGGCAAACGGATTTGGAGCTCTTCCCGACGGCGTCGAACACGATGTCGTACCGCTCCCCGCTTGTCGTAAAATCCTCCTTCGCATAATCGACGGCCCGATCGGCTCCCAGCGCCTTCACCCATTCGGCGTTCGCGGCACTGCATATCGCCGTCACGTCCGCCCCGAAGTAACGGGCGAGCTGGACCGCCGCCGTCCCGACCGATCCGGAAGCTCCGTAAATCGCGACTTTGTGTCCGCTCCGGATGCCGCCTTTTCTCAAGAAATAAAGCGCCGTCGTCGCCCCGAACAAGATGGAGGCGGCTTCCTCATAGGTCGCATTGTCCGGCTTGAGCCCGATCAGCCCATCCTCGGGCAGACAGACGTACTCGGCGTAACCGCCGAATCGCATGCCGGTCAAGGCGAAAACCGGGTCGCCTTTCTTGAATCGCGTCACCGATTTGCCCGTTTCGTCGACAACGCCGGCCATCTCCACGCCGAGTATCGGCTTTCGCGGCTTCCGGATGCCGAGAACCAGCCGCATCGGAAGCCAGAACAGTAACGGACTGTTGAAGCTGCGCACGCGGATGTCCCCCGCCGTTACGGTCGTCGCGACGATTTTGACCCTGATTTCACGGTCCTTCGGCTTGCACGTCTCCACCTCTTGGAGTTGGAGCACGTCCGGCGGTCCGTAAGTCGTGCAGACCATCGCTTTCATCGGTTTCCCCCATGCCTCAAGTTTGCTCTCAGTATACAGGGAACCGGGTGCGGACTACAGCTACTAAAGTATCGTTTCGGGCGAATCCCGCAGCAAGCCCATCGAGCGCGCCAGCGCGACCGCTTCGGTGCGACGCTTCACCTGCAGCTTGTCGAAAATGATCCGGTTGTGCCCCTTGACCGTACTCAGCGCGATGAACAGCTTCTCGCCGATTTCGCGGTTCGACAGCCCTTGGGCGACGAGCCGCAGCACCTCCAGCTCGCGCTCGCTCAGCGGCTCGACGAGCGGCCGCTCCGGCCGGGCCGAAGAACGGCGGGCCGCTTCGTCTTCGGCCTCCGCAGCCGGAAACTCCGCCCCGAACGCGGCCAGCAGCTTGCCCGCGTAATCCGGCATCGTTCCGCGTGCCGACGCTTCGCGCAGCAGCCGGTACATCGGCGCGCCTTCGTCGACGAACGTCCGGACGAAGCCGCCGGGCCTGGCTGCCGCCAGCGCCTCGGCTAGCGCCTTGAACGCTTCGTCCGGCTCGCCGTGCGCGTACAGGGCGACCGCCTGCACGACCGTCGCCCTCAGCCGCTCGTCCTCCCATCCGCTCGCTTCCGCCCGCTCGATCAGCGGGGCCAACGCCGCCAGCGCCGCGGAAGGGTCGCCTTGGGCGAGGCGCACCCGGGCCAGGCTGACGGGAAGATCGTGCTCCCGCGCCAGACGGGCGGCCCCCTCCGGGCTGCCTTGGCGGAGCAGCGCAAGCGACCGGACGGCGGCGATCGGGCGCTGCACATTCGCGAACGGCAGCCGGCGGGCGTCGTGGTCGACCTTCTCCAGCAAAGCGGCCGCTTCGTCCGTCTCCCCCTGCGCCAGCTTCACTCGGGCGATCATCAGCTCGCCCGCCGCGACGCGGTCCGATTGGTCGAACCGGTTCGCCAGCCCGACGCCGAGCTCGGCGTGCCGCAGGGCGGCGTCGAGATCGTTCCATTCGTACGATAGGCGGGCCAACCCCAGCTGCGCTTCGCAGGCGGCCGGCGGCGGCGCATCGCCGGCCATGTCGAGCACGCGCCGGTACGTCTCCGCCGCCATCGGGAGCCGGTTCTCCGCCTCCTGCACGTGCCCGAGGCCGAGCGCCGCCATGAGGGCGATCATCGCATGCCCGATCTTCTCGCTGATCGCCAGCGCCTCGGCGTACGCCCTGCCGGCTGCGGCCCGATCGCCCCGAAGCTGCAGGGCGTATCCGAGCGCCCACGCCGTGGCCGTGCGGACGGGCAAATTGTCCGGGTGCACATGCTCCAGGGCGCGGCGCGATTCGGCCATGACGGCGTCCGCGTCGTGTCTGCTTACGGCCAGCGCGGCGCGGATCGAGGCGATATGCCCGATCAAGTCCCGCACGGCCTCGTCCCGCCCGACGCCTTCCAGCGCCCGCTCCGCCGCCTGCAGCTTCGGTTCGACGCCGGTCAGCTCGCCTGCCATGAGCAGCGCGGAGGCGTACGTCACCCAGAGCGCCGGCGCCGCGTCCATCATCTCGCGAGGCAGCGAATCGAGCCAGCCCCGTACGGGAGCGACCGCTCCGCGGAAAAGAAGCGGCATCCCGTTCCCCTCGAGCAGCCGGGCGGCGCGCCGGGTATCGCCGGCGGCGGCGGCATGCCGGAACGCTTCCAGCTCGTGACCGTTCTCTTCGTACCAGACGCTGGCGCGCACATGGAGGACCGCCGTCCCCCCTTCCGCGTCCCCGACGGCCGAAGCGGGGCTCCGAAGCAGCCGTTTCCGCAGCAAATCGCCGAACAGATGGTGATAGCGGTACCAGCGCCGCTCGCTGTCGAGCGGGACGAGGAACAGGTTGGCGCGTTCGAGCGCCTCCAGCAGGTCTTGGCCGGACGGCGCGGATGCGGACCTCTCCCCTTCTCCGCCGCTGCCGACGACCGCGTCGCACAGCGGGCCGCACAGCCGGTCGAGGACGGACGTGCGCAGCAGGAACGATTGAACGGAAGCGGGCTGCCGGCGCAGCACCTCCTCGGTCAAATAGTCGAGCACGAACGGATGGCTCCCGGAAAACGACCGGATGAAGCCGGCGGGGTCGGTTCGTCCCTGCAAGGACAGCGCGGCCAGCTGCAGCCCGGCGATCCAGCCTTCCGTGCGGGATTCGAGCAGAGCGACGCTGTCCGCGCCAAGGTCGAGCCCCATCACCCGGCCGAGAAAGTCGTCCGCTTCGGGCAGCGTGAACCGCAGGTCCGCGGCGCGCAGCTCGGTCAGCTGATCCCTGACGCGCAGCCGGGCCAAGGGCAGGCGCGGATCTTCGCGCGTGGAGACGACCAGGTGCATCCGCGGCGGCATCCGCTCGATGAGCAGGGCGACGGCGCCGTCGATCGATCCGGCGCCGATCTCGTGGTAATCGTCGAGGACAAGCGCGAAGCGGCTCGGTACGGCGGTGTCGATCTCATGGAGAAGCATCGCCGCGATCGACTCGGACGAAGGCGGCTGAGGGGAGCGAAGCAAGCCGAGCGCGCCTTCCCCGATATTCGGCGCAATCGTCCGCAGGGCGGCGATCAAGCTCGTCCAGAACCGGACGGGATCGTTATCGGTCTCGTCCAGCGACAGCCAGGCGGCCGGCAGCGGACCGCCGGCGAGCCATTCGCCGAGGAGCGTCGTTTTGCCGGAGCCGGCGGAGGCGGAGAGCAGCGTCAGCTTGCGGTTCATGCCTGCGTTCAAACGTTCGATCAGGCGGGGACGGAAGACGGTCCGAGGCCGGAGAATCGGGATATGCAGCTTGGTGGATACGACCGGTACGGACATGATAACCCCCCGTTCAACGCCGTCGCGCGACGGCTTATGTCGTCTCCAGTGTAACTCAATTGCCGGAGGGAGAGAAGTGGAAAGTCCCCGCTATTTCCTGTCCGGCTCCGCAAAAGCATCTGCGGTAAACGATTGACAACGAATGGAATTTGCACTACCATGCAAATAAGTAAACTAATAGTTTACTTTTATTCATTCGAGTGCAGGAGGGAACGGTCATCGGACTTTCGGAACGCAAGCAAAAAGAAAAAGAAATGCGCAGAAACGACATAATCGACGCCGCCGAAAAACTGTTTTTCGATAAAGGATACGATTCGACGACGATCGACGACGTGGCCAAGACGGCGGAGTTCAGCAAACGGACCGTCTACGTTTATTTCAACAGCAAAGAACAGCTTTATTTCGAAATCATGCTGCGCGGGTACAAGCTGCTGAACCGCATGATGGCCGACGAATTTCAGCGGGACGCGCCCCGTTCCGCTTTGGACGGCATCCGGCGAATCGGCGACGCGCTTTATCGGTTCAGCCGCGAATATCCGAATTATTTCAACGCCATACTCGAATACGAGAACGGGGAGCGGGATTTCGACAAGAGCGTGCCCGATCGATCGCGGGAGGAGTGTTACGAGCAAGGGGAAATCGTATTGGGGCATTTGGTCCGCTTGTTGAACCAAGGCATGGAGGAAGGCACCGTGCGCCCGGATATCGACGCGGCGGGCACCGCGCTCGTTCTATGGGCATGTACGGTCGGCGTGTTCAAGACGGCCCGGACGAAGGCGCGCTATATCGGGCATTACCATAACAGCAGCGCCGACCGGCTGATCGCCGACGCTTTCGATTTGCTGATCCGCTCCATTCGGGTAACGCCGGAGGGCGAGTGAGATGAAGAGGAGAACAAGGAAAAGGAACATGTGGACGAGTCTCCTCCTGGGCGTCGTCGCGTTGGTCTTCGTCGCGTTCGCCGGTTTGCTGATCGCAAGCGGAATTTTCGCAACCCCCCGCTACTTGGAACCGTGGAGCCGGGATTATCACCGGCAGTTCGACGATCCCCGTATCCGGCTGGCCGCTCACGGCTTGCTGGCGGCAAACGGACATAACATGCAGGCGTGGAAAGTCCGGCTCGCCCCCGACGACCCGAACGTCTTTTATTTGTTCGTCGACAGCACCCGGTTAACCGGCGAGGTCGATCCGTATGCCAGACAAACGCTGGTTTCGGCGGGCACGTTTCTGGAATACGTGCGGGTCGCCGGGGAAAAGCTCGGCTACATGACCGCCATTACGCTTTTCCCCGACGGAAGCTACGACGAAGGGCGTCTGGCGGAAAGCATGAACGTCAAGCCGGTGGCCCAAGTCGCCTTGACGGGCGCGGAGCCTGAGGACGACCCGCTTTACGAATTCCTGTTCCGGCCCGATACAAACCGGAGCCCGTACGAGGATAAGCCTTTGACGGACGGCCAAATCGATCGGCTGCGCCGGCTGACGGACGACTCCGAGCTTTCCCTGAACGTGTTTCAGGATCAAGAACATAAAAAACGTCTCGGCACGTACGCCGTCGAAGGCGCCGTGACGGAAGCCGCGGTGCACCGCATCAGCCTGGAATCGGCCGCCCTATTCCGCGCCAACGAATACGAGAAGAACAAGTACCGCTACGGCTTTTCGCTGGAAGGCCAAGGGCTCGGCGGGCTGATGAAGCATGCGATGCAAGGACTCATGACGGCGATTCCTTCGATCAACAGCGAGAAGGCCACGGCGGACTTATTCGTGAAGTCGACGCGTGATGCCGTCGAGCATACTCCGGCGTACGCCATGATCTTCACGAAGGGGAACACGAGAGCCCATCAGGTGAAGGCCGGCATGCTGTATTCCAGACTCGTGCTGACCGCTCACCGGATGGGGCTGGCCGTCCAGCCGCCCAGTCAAGTGCTGGAGGAATACGCCGAAATGAAGCCGCTGTACGACGGCATCCATCGGGAGTACGCCCCCGAATCCGGCACCATTCAGCTGTTCGTGCGGATCGGCGAGCCGACCCGCGAAGCCCGGCGGACGATGAGACGCGACGTCATGGATATCGTGGAAAACCGGCCGTAAACGAAACGGGGACGGCTAAAAACCATAGCCGTCCTCCGTTCTCGAGGCCGTTCCCGCCCCCTTACCTCTTCAGCTGGTCGCCCTTCTATCCCCCTCTCCTCTTCCCGTTAAAGTAGAGGCGGAGACGCCAAACGAAGCTTCCCAGCTGAATCGCCGCAACCGTCGCCAGCCAAACGATGAGAGACGGCATCGCCATCCAGATGCCGGTCCAGGGCAGCACCCTCCCTCCGCCGACGAAGGCCAGAATCGGCTTCACCCCCAGCAAAAGCAGTGCGGGGAGCAAGACGCTTGCCGCCGAGAGGATCAGCCTGCCCCGGGATGCCGCGTTCCGGTTCCCGCCCGTTTTCAGCCGGTAGAACCGATACCCGCCCCGCAGCATCGTCGCCGCCAGGAGCAGCAGCATCGCCACCTCCATGTTCCGGCCGTTGATGACGGAGCGTTCGGCCGCCTCTCCCGTCATGATCCGGGCGACACCTTTTACGAATGCGCCGTAATCGACGAACACGTTCATCCCGGTATCGAACATCATGGCGATCCCGAGCCGCTTATCCAAATAAACGGTCTCCTCCGCCTTATAAGTCCAAAATATGCCCGAGTGCGAAATCGTCCGGCCCCGCGTGTCGTCCCGGGCAGCCATCCACCCCATCCCATAAGGGGCAACAGCCCCCGCCGCGTGATACTGTTCCAGGAGCTTGGGGGAAAGCAGCGGAAGATCGTACTGCGCACGCATCCAGGCGGCCATATCGTCGGCCGTGGAGATGACGCCGGCGGGGCCGTCGACAAACCATAACGGCTCGGCTTGGACGATCGGCTTGCCCAGGAGCACATAATGACCGCGCGGAACGGCCGGATTCTCTTGGATGGCCGACGTTGTCCGGACGCTGTACGTGTCCTTCATCCCCAACGGAACGAAAATCGAATCGCGGACATACTCGGCAAACGGCCGCCCGCTCACCCGTTCGACCAGCAGCGCCAAAAATTGATAGTTCGGGTTATGATAGCCGTACTTGGTGCCGGGATCGTAGGCCGGCTTCACCTCGTTCAACGAAGGGACGATCTCCTGCAGCGTGCGGGATTGAACGGCTTTCGTCATGTCGGGGTTCACCCGATCGGTTAGGCCGCTGGTCTGATTCAGCAAATGCCGGACCGTGATGCGATTGACGCGCTCGTCCGAGGGCGACGCTTCGGGAAAGTAGGATACATAGGGCGCATCCAGATCGATCCGGCCTTGATCCGCCAGCTGCAGGACGGCCAGCGCGGTCATCGATTTGCTGAGCGAGGCGATCGGGAACGGTGTCGAAGCCGTTATAGGTTTGCCGTCGGCGTAGGAGCCGTAGCCTTGCGTATAAAACCGTTCTTCCCCATAAGCGACGGCGAGGGAAGCGCCGGAAATATGGTTCGCTTCCATCGTGTTCCGGACGTACTCGTCAATTTCGGCTATGATCTCCGTTCGGCTTCGGACTTCGGCACCGGCGGCGGGCCAGACGGCCATCCCCGTCAACAGGGCGACCAGCAAGCCGATCAGGCCGACGGACATTTTCTTTCGTACGGTCATTTTGCAGCACTCCTTATGTTCAGATAAGGTCATGCTACCCCGTAATTTTCAACTATTGATCAACACGGACCCGAAAGCTTGCGGTTACGTTCCCGCCGCCGCCGGCCCGGTTTGCAACCGCTAAGCAGCCCCCATGTTTGTCGCACAACACCTTGCACACGTATAAGCCAAGCCCCTGACGCCCGCTCGCATCCGGAACGTCTCCCCGGTAAAAAGGAAGAACGGCCTTTTGCAGCTCCTCGGCGGAAAAACCGGGCCCGTCATCGGCGACCGTGATGGACAAGAGGCCGTCTCGTACTTCATAATCGACGTTCACTTGACCGGTAGCATAGCGCGTTCCGTTGGCTATCATATTGTCAAACACTTGCATGACGAGATCCGGATCGACATCCACCGTGGCCGTATCCGCCGCTTTGCTCGAATCGTACGTTTTGCCGTGCCGCTCCGCCATCCGGCGGGCACCGTCATCCAGCCGCGCGATCAAGCCGTCGGCATCCGTCTCCCGCCGGACGACCGGCCTGTCCTCCAGCTTCTGGATCGAGTTCATCGCTTCCACGTAGCGCTCCATTCGCCCGATATGGGTTTCCATCGTTCGGAGCGTGTCCAGAAGCTTTTCCTCGGACATCCGCTTTTGCGGCAGATAGGTCGTAATCAACTCGAAATACCCTTTCATGATCGACAATGGCGTCCGCAAGTCATGGGCGAAAATGGCATTCAGCCGGTTGCGCTCCTCGACCGAGCGCCACAGCGCTTTGAAATTGCTCTCCAGCTGGCCGCGCATCTTTTCGAACGCCCGGCAAAGCTCGCCCATCTCATCCTTCGCGTCGTAAGATAGGCGGAACTCCAAATCGTTCGCCGAAATGCTCTCCGACGCACTCATTAACAGGTCCAGAGGCTGCTTCAATTTCAGTTTATAAAAAAGGCCGGCCATCAGCACCAATCCGGCTCCGACCGTCAACAAAATCGCGATGATTTGAGCCGTCAGCACCCAATCGGTTCCGGCGGGATGATCCGCGAAGCGCTGCCGGGCCCGTTCGGCCCATTCGAATTCGAATACGATAGCCGTCAGCACGACGACCAAGTACGCGACATTGAGCGCGACGAAGGATTGCAGCAGGGTCAACGGCTTCAGTCGCAAATAGCTTACGATTTTCGCCATTTGTAGCCCACCCCCCATACGGTTTCGATCCGGTCCCCGCAGCCGTGCCCGTTCATTTTGTTGCGGATTCGCCGGATATGCTCGGCGATGACGGCGCTGTCCCCGTCCTCCTCCGTTCCCCACACCCGCTCATAGATCCGTTCTTTATCGAACACCATGCCGGAATGAGTCGACAGCAGCTCGACGATATCGAATTCCTTTTTGGTCAAAGGAAGGGGTACGCCTTTCCCGTATACCGTACGTTCGGCGTAATCGATGACCAAATCGTCGGCAAATTTCACCGCCGCCTTGTTCTGGCTCCGCATTTCCCGGCGCAAATGGGCCTCCACACGGGCACCCAGCTCGTGGATGCTGAACGGCTTGACCATATAGTCGTCCCCTCCGGCCTGGAAGCCGGCTATTTTATCCGCATCCTCCACGCGTGCGGTCAGGAATAGAATGGGGCAGGAGACGAAGCTCCTGATGCTTCGGCACAGCTCCAGTCCGTTCATTCCGGGCATGCCGATGTCCAACAAGATCAGATCCGGCTGCTTTTCCGCTTGCTTCAACCCTTCTTGACCGTCCTTGGCCGTCAGGACGAAATACCCGTTCATTTCCAAATAATCCCGAAGCATGCCGCGGAGGTCGGCCTCATCGTCGATGACCAAAATTTTGTTCATGACCGTTCTCCTTTTCCCCAATAGACTACCCGTATTATACCTCTAGCGGCCGCTTCGCTTCGAGACCTCTCTTGGAATGGAAAAAAGCGTTCCTCCGGATCGTTCAAGGGAACCGACGATCGTTCCGATGAGAAAGATACGGGAAAACGCTTCAAACCGGGGAATGTCTAGTATTGTTTTATAGCGGTGACAATCCGATCCTTGATCAGCGTCCATCTGTCGCGCGGATTCATGTCGAATCGGGAGGTTATGGCCACGACCAGATCGTTGTCCGGGATACAGCAAATGACGTTGCCGCCATCGCCAAGCGCCGAGTATGCGAATATCCCCTCCTCTTCTCGCAGCCACCACAAATACCCGTAATGGTAGGGATTCCCGGCCTTCGATTCGTCAATCCATGCACGGGGAATAACCGGAAGACGATCCCACGTGCCGCCTCTCACATACAGCAATCCGAAACGCGCCATATCGCGGGGAGTCATCGTCAGCCCCCATCCTCCCGCGGAGCTGCCGTTCGGGTCTTCCACCCAGCCTCTCACCTTGCTCCCGAACAGCTCCTCGAAGCCGAACGATTCCATCTCGTAGTGCGGCACTTCTTTCATGCCGATCGGCTTGAACAATCGTTCGTTGGCAAACTCGCGGGCGCTCTTCCCCGTCGTGCGGGAGAGGATGGCGGACAGCAGGTGCGCTCCGGCGGTGGAATACTTAAAGTCTCCAATACTCCCGCCCTGGCCCAGCATGTCCAGCGTATATCGGACCCAATCCGGCTGCATGCACATGTTGGCCAACGGCTCGTGCCAGTCCGCGAACGGGTAAGGAGCCGTCATCGTGAGAAGATGGCGTATCGTAATGTCCCGCTTCCGCTTGTCGGCCGCATCGGGGACATAGTCGGGGAAGAAGTCCAGAACGTTCTGATCTACATGCCGGATAAAGCCCGCCTCTATGGCAATTCCGACGAGGGCCGACAAGATGCTCTTCGTAACGGACGCTACATGGTGCGGGTCGTCCGGCCCGCAGCCGTTGTAGTAGCGCTCGTAGGCGATATATCCGCTTCTTACGACGACGATCCCGCTGATGTTCCCGTATTCGGCCCGTATCGCGGGATCGAGCTGCGTAAGCAGGTCGGCGTCCATTCCCAAAGCCGCCGGATCGGCCGTTTGCCATACCGTAGTCGGCCAATACGTTCTCTGCATGATGCGAACCTCCCTAATCCATCAGTTTTGCGGGCGTCAAGGACGTCCCGGTTTTTGTCGCTATTTTTTCTTTACCGGAAAATAAACTTCGGTAACCAACTCGTCGGAGACTGCGGCTCGTTCGGGACCGACGACATATACTTCATAAGGAGGCTTGGCCACCCTATACCCTTCCGCTTCGACCCATTCTCTCAGCCTGGCGTATACCGATCGCAACTCCGGGTAAGCCCCTTTCCAGACCGACTTCGCGCACAGACCGCCGGGCAAATCTCTCGTTCCTTTTACCGCCTCTTGGACCGGGATGGCGAATTCCGTATCGTTGCCGGCGGGATCGTATTCCGGGCTGTGGTACACCGTCATCGGCCTTCCTTGCACGGTTAGTCCTTCCGAGGCCATCCTTTCATACAGCTTGCCGAAATACGTCCCGTAGCCTGCGGCATAATCGTCGCCGCTCATCATCCGCCTCGTGTACAGGATATTCATGGGGCCCGTCTCGACAAGCTGCACTTCGATCCGGTCCAAGTAAGCCATCAAGGGAATGCCCTTCTCCAAGTGGAGCATATCGTCGTTCATTTGGTTGAGAGCATATTCGAGGGCGTCCATCTGTTCCCGTAAATCCTTTTTCTTGCGCTGAAGGGCCGCATACAGCTTTTCTTCCGCTTGATCCGCTTCCCATTCCAGAACGATTTTGATTTCTTCCAGCGAAAAACGATAGGCTTTCAGGCGGTTGATGAAAAGCATCCTTTTCAGCTGACGGATGGAGTAGTACCGGTATCCGGTGTCGGGACTGATCTCCTCCGGACGAATAAGGCCGATCTCGTCATAATAGCGAAGCGTTTTGGTCGACACTTCGCATATTTTCGAGAACTCTCCGATCGATAGCACGAGGCCACCCCCTTCTTCCACTTTTGGCACAACTGCGGTGCTAGAATGTCGCTTCTGCTTACATGCCTACTGTACATGTTCCCCTTAGGGCAAAGTCAACGCGTTTTTCGCGGCTGACCCCGTGAAGAGATAAGCGCAACAAGCAAGGGCCGCCATTCGGCAGCCCCCACTTATCGTTTATCGAATGCGTTCGATCGAAGAATCCCGGGCGGATTGGAGCAAAATCCCGTCGTCGGACGCGAGTACGCGCGAGATCGGATCGGCCACGCCAAGCTGCAGGCGGCCCGAGCCGTCCAGCAGGACGACGCCATAGTCATCGTTCTCGTTCAAGCGGCAGACGAGTTGACCGTTCGATACTTGCACGCCGGCGACCGGCGTTTCCCATACGAGCGGGTCTTCCCCGTCCGGTTCGGCCCGGTACAGCTCGAAGCGGTTCGATTCCTTCTCGGTCGTGTAAAACACGCTGCCGCCGATGCCGTCAAACCAGGATACGGCACGGTCGGACAGCTTCCTTTCGCCCGTTCCGTCCAGTGCGGACGAATACAAGGCTTCATCCTCGGTTTTGATATAGTACAGCTTGCCGTCGATAATCCGGAACCCGTTGACGCTCGAGCGGATGATCGTTTCGGTTTTATTCGTTTTCAGGTTGATTTTGTATAGCTTATCCGCGTCCGAATCGCTGCGCGAAGCAAGCGCGTACACATCGTCCCCGAAAACGGCGAGCAAGGAGTCGGCGTTTCGCGGGGCCCCGAAAGAGGAAGAGCCGTGGAACCCGACCGCGTACTTCAGTTGCGGATCGCCGATACGCTTACGATCCGTCCCTCCCTGACCCGGTGGCGATAAATACAAGTTGCCGCCCTCGAACGCCGAAGCGCCCAGTTGGACGATTACGGTTCCGTACGGCGTCTCGCGAAAATCGAGATACCCTCGATGCTGCAGCTCCGCTTTCCCGTCGTCATCGATACTCACGAACTCGTCGTGGCCCATAATTCCTCCCCCGAGGTGGTAGGTGAGCCACAGCTTGTCGTCGCGGATTTGAAAAGATAGCTGCTTCTGCAGCCCTTCCGAGGTTTCGATCGAATAGGAGTAAATTTCTTTTTTATCGGACGGTTGCAGCTGAGGAGCCCGATACACGCGGTTCGTCTTGTCCGTCGTCTCGACGAAATAATAATACCCCTTGAACAAGGCGACGTCGTTCTCCCCGGCATAGGCAGGAAGGCCGATCGTCTGCAGCTGCGGATTTCGGGACGTGATGCTGAGGCCCCCGGTATCGCTCCACTCGTAATCCCACCCGAAATCGTCGTGCGCGAAGCGCCAGGTCAGCGGGAAATAAGTGATATCCCGGAAGCTTAACAACGGATACTCTTCTTTCGTATTATCGATCGTCTTGCCGTTGATCGTGACGGCCGTTGCGGGAACCTCCGCCTTGTAGGCGGATGCGTTGCGACGCTCGGACCGGTTCGGCACATAGGAGGAAGTTACGGCGCTTTGCGTAATATGCAAGCCGTCCTCCGGCGACCAAGTCGACACCAATCCGAGCATTCTGCTGTCATACCACGTCATCGGAACGTACGTAATGCCGCAATATACAAGCAGCGGGTAGTCGCGGTACTCGTTTTCCACCGTATGTCCGTTCAAGCTCACCGCAAAATCCGGGATCGTAACGTTCACGCCCGCATCCGCAGCCCGGCTATGTCCCGCCGGCATCAACAAGCTCATGCATAATGAAAAAATAATTGTAAAGCCAACCCATTGTTTTCTCAACGCAGGTCATCTCCTCTCTGTTGAATTAAACGTGGCGACTTGGATTTAGTTGCTGAGGATCTTAGGGTGTACAATTATGAAAGGCGGGTGGGCAAGCCCCGCTCCGACTGTTGGTGGTCTGCTTGGTTCGCTCGTCGAGCTTCGCGTAGCCAAGCCCGTGATCAAATTCGACCCCAACATCTCTTGCAGTGTGTCGGCAAACAGTTCTTTAGTGCGCTGAACGTCAGCCGTTGTTTTCCGATCGTTAGACTATTTACTTGATCCTTTTGAACTTCGAGGCCACTGTGCTCCTTCCAATTCCCCCTGTTAGTCAACTGACTTGATTAGGGAGTTTACACTTTTACAGACTCTGAAAGTAATGATCCTTATACAACCGAAACCCCCGCCGCAGCAGGGCAGGGGTCGCTGTCACTCTCATTTCAGTCCGCATTCATCAGCATCTAGAGCCCTTAAACGCTCATTTGTCTGTTTCGGACATTGTTATTCGTTTTTAGAGGGACGCATTCTAGCCAATTCATTTATAAGCCTGTCCCTGTCCCATAATTCCACGTTATTCGCCTTTGCAAGCTCAATTGCCGGCTTTGTAAAATAGCTATTTGTCACGACCATTGCAAAGTTAGCTTGATACATTCTCATAGAGGTAACAATTTCTTGCACGGCACTTAAATCAACTTTGTTTTTATACCGCTTTGTTTGAACAACAGTTTTGATCCCATCTTTTTGCAAAACAATATCTGCTCCAAAATCTCCGCTTGCCTTGGTTCGCTCCGACTTATAGCCCTTAAGCTGAAAAATATAAGTCAGGTATTCTTCAAACTCGAAGCCTTCCATTTTATCAATTGCTTCAATGTTGGCCTTCTTCATTTTTTGACGCTTTATGTATTCAGGAATGATTTTTACAGACAAAAGGACTCCTATAATTAAAAAAGGGAGAATAATGACCTTCTTCCCCCAAACATTAAATGAAACCATAGCTGCTAGGATAGTAAGAAACAAACATATAATGCTCCAGAACAAGACCCTCACTGTCTTCCGATATAATTTCCGAATTTTTCGTTCGATTTTCAACATGATTTGACACAACCTCACATTAATTTCAAAAAATAACCATAAGCCATCATACCATATCGAGAGGACTATTGTCGCATATAGCGAACGGATAAACAGAGGATTTTGTATCACAAATCGTTATGTTTACATGAATGATTCCCTTTGACAACGATAAAAACGAGAATGCTATTACGCATATCTTTGATAATCAGGCCCTGGCAGTGTGAGGGAATACCTGTTGCACTAGGGTAGAAGTTCAAAGACCTTTCGTAAGATAAGGGTCAGAATATCCTGGTTATACTCTTCATAGAGCGTATTATTGAATACATTGTTCTTGTACATTTGATCTGTAAGAAGTATTCTTTCCTCACCCTGCCAAATCCATTTCATCGTTACGCCTAAGCCAAGCCCATTACGATCTTCTATTCGATCATCGATTACAATACCTATAGCTTTTATGACGAGTGACTTCTCCGATTGCCCCGCCATCGATTTGATATAGATAAAATCGCCTATCTTAAGTTTGTTAAGCATTCGATGTAAGGCTGGAGCCTCATCAGGATCATATCCGATACAGGCACAATTGCTCTGAATAAACTCATCTTTCTTATCATGAATGCGTCCATACATTGCGCCAATGCCGTAAATAGCCATTGTTTACTCCTCCAAACGAGTATGAAATAGTTTGAACTTCATGAGGATAGTATACAGCAATCTTGCTGAAAAACATGAGACTAATAGGACCATGCTCCCTTAATGCTTTGTACTACAAGGGCTCAACGCAGTATTACGCGAGGGGACTGACAAACCAGGGAGGGGCGCTCGCCGCGATGATACATAAGTCCGAATCAGTATGAAGACAAGACAATCGTAAGTCCAAACGTACCATGGCTAACTGGTGGTTTAGTCCGAATAGTATTGAAATATCGCTCAGGAGTGCTTACGGTCAATGAGGACGGGTATGGCTTTCAGCGTCCGGAATCGGTCAGGAGGTTCTTGCGATCACATCTGATGATGGAGAGTGAATGAAGGCTAGAAAGATCATCTACATCGGAGAGTAAGAGGTCATACAAGTTCACCATTTGAGCCGCCGCATACTCTTTTTCTGATTGGCCCGTGTAAGATACTTTTACTTTTGGCTACCTGCATTTAATTGACTTACAAGTTCCTGTAATGATCGTGGTTATCTAGTACTCAGTATACCTCAGTTTCTCATGCATCTGAAGCTGCTTGTCACAGATGTATAACTTGACGAAAGATCGTCTGGAACCCGTATACATCTGACCAATCGGTCGGTGTTATGGAGCCCAATGTCACCGCCGGGATATAATTGACCCATCGTCGCCGGAATGAAAATGACCCACCCCTGTAGAATACATCTCTCTGAAAATACCGACCAAAGTAGCTTCAGAGGGGAGACATATGCTAAGGAGTGGGA
>NZ_QJVJ01000019.1 GCF_003217775.1 Paenibacillus flagellatus | reverse complement strand
CATCTCTCGATGGCCGGAAAACCAATATACCATGATTCGCTCTCCCGATGCAAGCGAAAGTTTTACCAGCTTCGCTCGCCTTCGATCGCCGGCGTCTTATCGACGGCCGGAATGACAATATATCACGATTGCATTCCATCTTTCAACCGGAAATATTCCCCTGTCGCCTTGCAAATTCCTTATCGCGTTTTCACTCTCGGCTTTGCATAAAGAAGCCGCATGCCCGACAAAAGCAAACAAACGGCGAACAAATCGTAAGCGTAATCGAAAACCGTCTGGTGAGGACCAGGACGAACGTGGTGAATACCTAACCCGTGATGATTGACGAGCCCTTCGACCAAGTTGAATAAGCCTGCTCCGATCAGCATGCCCGCTGCGAAAACGGCCGGTCGATGATCGGCATCGGCCGGCTCGCTGCGCCATAAGACGACGGCTCCCGCCACGATGACGATGGTGACGAAGCCGTGGAACCAGCCGTCGCTCCTGATTTGATGGAATCGGTCCGTGTACATGTAAACGCTGTGCCATTGCAGCAGCTGATGAAACACGATTCCGTCCAGCATGCCGATCGTCCCGATACCGAGCAAAAAGGCGCCGAGAAACGTCCCGTTGCGTCTGAACATAAGACTCCTCCAGCGAATACTGTCTCCCCCAAGAGACGCTGGGGCGAAACAATTCATTTCCGCCCGCACTTCCTTAATCTGACCTTTAACCGAAGCGATTATTCGGCGGGCAACCGGCGGCCATACGCAAAAAGCCGGGTTCCCCCGGCTTTCTTGCTCCATTCATATCCTGACTTTAACCAATTCGTCCATAACCCTCGCCGTACGCATCGCCGATACGCCGGTACTCGGGCATTTGCCGGCCCCTAACAGCTCGTCGACGATCGTCTGAATAAGCGGCTGCTGAATATGCGGAGGCTGCTCGAGCGCATAGTCGCCAATGCCGTCGGCGGTGGTCAGCCGGATCGGCTCGCTTCCGAACGTGGAAAACGTCAGCTTGCCGCGGGAGCCGACGATTTCGTTCACCTCGCCCGCGTGGTACGCGGTGAAGCACCAAAGTCCCGTTCCTTGGACGCCGGACTCGAATACGTAGCTGCCGCTTACGATATCTTCCGCCGGATAAACGCCGCCTTGGTTGCCCGCCCGACCCGCCGCTTCCCGAATCGGACCGAGCAAAAAGTCGAGCAGATCGAGCGTGTGGCTGGCCAAGTCAAAGAAGTGTCCTCCGCCCGACAGCTCCGGCACGACCCGCCATGGCAGACGGTCGGGATCCTCGGTCAATCGCTTCGTATGTACGGTCGTGACGAAACGGACGTCGCCGATTGCGCCCATATCCAGCAGCTGCTTCACCTTCAAAAAACGCGGGAGCGCGCGACGATAGTACGCGACGAACAGCGGCACGCCGGCTTCTCGGCACGCCTCGACCATCTCCGTGCACTCACTCGCGTTAAGCGCCATCGGCTTCTCTACATAGACCGGCTTGCCGGCCGCGGCCGCCGCGAGCGCATACGCTTTGTGCGACGACGGCGGCGTCGCGATATAGACCGCATCGACGTCCGGATCGCGGATCAGCGCTTCCGCATCGTCGTACCATTTCGGAACTTGATGGCGCCGGGCGTAATCCGCAGCCAGCTCCCCGTTGCGACGCATGACTGCGACGAGCTCCGACCGGTCGGCCTTTTGGAAGCCCGGGCCGCTTTTCACCTCGGTTACGTTGCCGCACCCGATTATTCCCCATCGGATCGTGTTCCCCATTCCGCCACTCCTCCGTTCTTCGGGACTAACGAAGCCGACGTGCAGCTTCGTCCCGTATTATGGCTATGCGTCCGGCCAATCCCACATGTCCGGATCTTCGTCTTCGCCCCGCCGTTCATCGGGAGCCAGCTCGGCGATGCGCCGAACCGCCTTGCTTACGATCGCGGACGAGTACCCTCGCCGCATCAAGAAAGCGGCCGTTTTCCGCTTTTTGTCCAAGATGCCGCCCGACGTCAGCTTCCACTTCTTTTGCCCGAGCTCGAAGGCGAGCCGCTCTTCTTCGTCGACCGGCACTTGATCGAGCGCCTCCTGGATCGTCGCCGGCGCCACGCCCTTCTGCTGCAGCTCCTGCTTCACCCAGCGGCGGCCTTTCTTCTGCGAGTAAATGCGCTGCTCCGTCCATTGCGCGGCAAAATCGGCGTCGTCAAGATACTTGTGCTCCTTCAATCTCGTCACGACGCGATCGACGATCGGCGGCTCGTACGTACGCCGTTTCAAATATTGTCGCACTTCCTTCTCCGAACGCGGCCGCCGGCCGACCTGCCGGAGCGCGTCCGACCACGCCTTCTGCAGCTCCTCGTCCTCAAGCGCGGCGCGTAGCCTGTCGGGGTCCACCCGTTCGCCTTTCAATAGCCGGTGCTTGATGAGCACGTCTTCATGTACGGTAAAGGCGTAAGCCCCGTCGATAAAAATCAAATATAGTCCGTTTTTTTTCGAATGCCGTTCGACGGCGGAAATGACGGATTCGGATTCGTGAATGAAGATCACCTCCGCAGCAGCCCAATAACCGAAAACGCACCTTCATCTGCAAAGGTGCGCGTCCGGTTACCGGAATCGTATGATGGCTTATTCGAATGCGGCCAATTCGTCTTCGTCTTCGTCTTCTTCGGCCGAAGCCAGATGAACGGCGCCTGCCGCCATATTGCTCGCTTCGCGAATTTTTTTCTCGATGACGGCGGCGATCTGAGGATTATCTTTCAAAAATTGCTTCGCATTTTCGCGTCCTTGGCCGAGACGCTCGCCCTCGTACGAATACCAAGCGCCGCTCTTATTGATGATGTCGATTTCCGTACCGATGTCGATAATGCTGCCTTCGCGCGAAATGCCTTCGCCGTACATGATGTCCAGCTCGGCTTGCTTGAACGGAGGAGCGACCTTGTTCTTGACGACCTTGATCCGGGTCCGGTTGCCGACCATATCGTTGCCTTGCTTGATCGTCTCCACGCGGCGCACCTCGAGACGGACGGATGAGTAAAACTTGAGCGCGCGTCCGCCCGGGGTCGTCTCGGGGTTGCCGAACATGACGCCGACTTTCTCGCGAAGCTGGTTGATGAAAATCGCGATTACCTTCGACTTGTTGATGGCGCCGGACAGCTTGCGCAGCGCCTGAGACATAAGACGAGCTTGAAGGCCGACGTGGGAGTCGCCCATCTCGCCTTCGATTTCCGCTTTCGGAACGAGAGCGGCAACGGAGTCTATGACAATGATGTCGACCGCACCGCTGCGAACGAGCGCCTCGGCGATTTCGAGCGCCTGCTCCCCGGTGTCCGGCTGCGACAGCAGCAGTTCGTCGATATTGATACCCAGCTTGCTCGCATAGAGCGGGTCCAGCGCGTGCTCGGCATCGATAAAGGCGGCTTGTCCGCCGATTCGCTGCACTTCGGCAATCGCGTGAAGCGCTACCGTCGTCTTACCGGACGATTCGGGCCCGTACACCTCAATGATTCTTCCCCGCGGGAACCCGCCTACTCCGAGTGCGAGATCGAGGGCAAGCGATCCGCTTGGGACCGTTTCCACCTGCATGTGGGTGGACTCACCGAGTTTCATGATCGATCCTTTGCCAAATTGCTTCTCGATTTGGCGCAGGGCATTTTCCAACGCAGCGCGGCGATCTGACAACATACTCACTTCCTTTTTACGTTTCTATTGTTATGATACCTTCTTTTCGACCGTTTGCCAAGTATTTTTTCGAACATACATTCGCATTTTTTTTCGAAGATACGAACGCGAAGGCCGACGAAAAAAAGAAAAACCGCAACAAGGCTCACGGCCTCTGTTACGGTGCTTCCGTTCCATTACTGCCAGTATAGGGCATTCTCGCGCTTCCGGCAACTAAAAACTTTACGATTCGGCTTCCGCTCGGAGCCGCTGCCAAAGCCGATAAAACGACTGCTTCGCTGCCTTCAGCCGAATCGACCCCCGGTTGCCGGACAGCTGAAGCTTCTCCGTCTCCGCGGGCTTCCCGCGCTCGGCGATGCCGATATAGACGAGGCCGACCGGCTTGCCTTCGGACTGGGCCGGCCCCGCGACGCCGGTAATGGACAGCGCGTAATCCGCCCCCGTCCGCTCCATCACCCGCTCGGCCAAAGCGGCCGCCGTTTCCGCGCTGATCGCGCCGGGAGCCCCCTCTCCTTCGAGCAAGCTTTCCGGAACGCCGAGCAGATCCCGCTTCGCCGCGTTCGTATAACAGACGATCGCTCCGACAAGCGCCGCCGAGCTCCCCGGCACCGCCGTCAGCAGCTCGCTCGCCAAACCGCCCGTGCAGCTTTCGGCCAACGCCGCCTTCTTGCCGCTTCGCGAAAGCAGCTCCACGATGACGCGTTCGATCGGCACATCCTCGACCGCGTACAAATGTTCGCCGACCCGGTCGCGTATGACCCGTTCCGTCTCCGCAAGCTTCCGTTCCGCCTCCGCCGGCGACGAAGCGCGCGTCGTCAGGCGAATGCTCACTTCGCCCTCCTTGGCGTATGGGGCGATCGTCGGGTCTTGCTGACCGTCGATCAAGTCGATCAATCGATGCTCGAGATTCGATTCGCCGATTCCCGCGAATTTGAGCATCTTCGAATGAAGCGGGACCGCTTCCTCGCCCATGACCGCGCGAATCCACGGCACGGCGTACCGGTCGAACATCGGTTTCATTTCTTTCGGCGGGCCGGGCAGCAGCACGTAATGCGTTCCCTTGTGCGTCAAGCCTACGCCTACCGCGAGTCCGTTGTCGTTGGGGAACGGATCGCATCCTTCGATTACGTTCGCCTGTCGCGAATTGCTTTCCACCATATGAAGACCGCGGGCGCGGAATACGTCTTCGATTCGCTCCATCGACGGTCCGTGAATCGAGATCGGCAAGCCGAGCAGCTCGGCAAGCGCGTCCTTCGTCAAATCGTCCTGCGTCGGCCCCAATCCCCCGGTGACAATAACGAAGTCCGCTCTCGAAGCCGCCAAGGCGAACGTTTCGCGCAGCCGCTGGCGATTGTCGCCGACAACCGTCTGGTAATAAACGTCAAGCCCAATACCCGCGCAGCCTTGCGCGATATATTGGGCGTTCGTGTTGACGATTTGGCCGAGCAGAAGCTCCGTCCCGACCGCTATGATTTCCGCTTTCATCCCGGTAACCCCTCCCGACGCTTCCGTGCGGACACGTTCGGCGTCAATTGTCGAACTGGATGACGTGCCAGTTTTTCGCGAAATAATCGATGCCCGAATAAATCGTTATGATGGCGGCGATCCAGCTTGCGATCAGATCGAACGGCACATTGAGAAACGTAAACGGGAAGTTGTTGATGAGCAAGGCGATAATGGCCGTTATTTGCGCCGCCGTCTTCCATTTTCCGAGCTTGCTCGCCGCAAGCACGATGCCCTCCGCCGCGCAAATCGAGCGCAGTCCCGTAACCGCGAACTCGCGGCTGATAATGACGATGGCGATCCAAGCGTCCAGCTTGCCCATATCGACGAGCGACACGAGTACCGCCGTTACGAGCAGCTTGTCCGCCAACGGATCGAGCAGCTTGCCCAAGTTCGTGATCAGCTTATGCTTTCGCGCTATGTAGCCGTCCAAGCTGTCGGTGCTCGCCGCGACGATGAAAATAAGCGCCGCGACGATCTGGTTGTACGTAATGCTGAACTGCTCGATCCGGATCGGAGGCAGATCGAGATTGACGAGCAGAAAAAACATGATGACGGGAACGAGGAATATTCTCGCCAGCGTAATGCGGTTCGCCAGGTTCATGCAATTCCCTCCCCGGACAGGTCGAATTCGAACGAGTGCGTAATGCGTACCTTTTGAAGCTCGCCGATGCCTGCCGAGCATTTGGTCACGAACACTTCGCCGTCGACGTCCGGAGCGTCGTATTGGGTACGGCCGACGTAGACGTCGTTGCGTCCGTCGTACCGCTCGATCAGCACGTCCAGCTCTTCGCCGATCCGTTTGCCGTTCGCGTCCCGGGAAATTTCCCGCTGAATTTCCATCAGCGTCGTCGCCCGGAACTCTTTGACGTCGTCAGGCACTTGATCCGGCAGACGCGACGCCGGCGTATCCTCTTCCTTCGAATACGTAAAGACGCCGAGCCGGTCGAACCGCATCTCCTTGACGAACTCGCACAGGTTGGCGAAATCTTGCTCCGTCTCGCCCGGAAAGCCGACGATGAGCGACGTACGGAGCGCGACGCCGGGAATGCGGGCGCGGATTTTCGCGATCAGCTCGCGAGCGTCGCGCTGGCGGCCCGGACGGCGCATCCGCTTCAGGATGGCGTCCTCGCTATGCTGAAGCGGCATGTCGATATATTTGCACACTTTCGGATTCGTCGCGATCGTCTCGATCAGCTCGTCCGTAAAAAAGCCGGGATAGGCGTAGTGGAGCCGCACCCATTCGATGCCCGGCACCTCGCTCACCCGGTTCAGCAGCTCGGGCAGCTTGAACCCCTCGTACAAATCGGTTCCGTAGTTCGTCGAATCTTGCGCGATCAGGCTAATTTCGCGAACGCCCTGCGCCGCCAGCTGGCTCGCCTCGGCGACGATCGATTCGATCGAGCGGCTGCGGAATTTGCCCCGCATGATCGGGATGCTGCAAAACGTGCACGCATTGTCGCAGCCTTCCGCGATTTTCACGTACGCCGTATAGCGCGGAGTCGTCATTCGGCGCGGAAGCGCCTTCTCGTAATTGAAAGCCGGATTGCCGACGAGGATCGGCTTGCGGCCGGCCAGCGCCTGGTCGATAATGTCGTTGATTTTATCGAAGTCGCCGGTGCCGACGATCCCGTCGATTTCCGGCATTTCGTTCATCAGCTCTTTTTTGTACCGCTGCGTCAGGCAGCCGGATACGATCAGCGCCTTCAGACTGGCCGTTTCCTTCAGATCGGCCAAGTCCAGTATCGTATTGACGGACTCTTCCTTCGCCGCGTCGATAAACCCGCACGTATTGACGATAATAACGGTCGCTTCTTCTTTGTCGTCCACGAGCGAATATCCGCGTTCGTGAATCAAGCCCGACATAATCTCCGAATCGACCAAGTTTTTCTCGCAGCCAAGCGTTACGACTTTCACTTTTTCCGTCATGAAGCTTTCCCCCAAATCGGTCCTGTCCTGTCTTTATCCCCACAAGTATAATATAATCGGATTCGAGGTGTCAAAAGTTGCGCCGCCGCTTGCAGCCGGCTTCCGCACCGTCGCACGAAAAAAAGCCGTGCCATTCGGCAGGCTTTCCGAGCGTTTGCGACGCATTACCTAAAGTTGACGAACTGCAGGTCGAGCGGTATGTCCGCCTGCCGGAGCAGCTGGATCGCCTGCTGCAAATCGTCCTTGCTTTTCCCCGATACGCGGATTTGATCGCCTTGGATTTGGCTCTTGATCTTCAGCTTCGAATCGCGGATCAAAATATTGATCTTCTTGGCGACGTCCTGATCGATGCCTTGCTTCAGCCCGATCCGTTGACGCACCGTCGATCCGGCGGCCGGCTCGATTTTGCCGTATTGCAAGTTTTTGAGCGAGATGCCCCGCTTCACCATCTTCGAATGCAAAATGTCGAGAACGGCGTTCAGCTTGTATTCGTCGTCCGAAACGACGACCAGATCGTTTTTATCGAGCGCGATGCTGCTCTTCGAGCCTTTGAAATCGAATCGGTTGCCGATCTCCTTCTCCGCTTGCGTAATCGCGTTGTTCAGCTCCTGCATATCGATCGCCGATACGATGTCAAACGAGTTGTCCGAGCTCATGAATGGGATGACCGCCTTTCCAATCGTTTCCTCTATTATATCAATCCGTCCGCCCGAAAAAAAGACACCCGCCGATTGCGGATGCCTTTTCCGGTACACTTGTCTCGAAGCATTGTCGTTACCGGCTCCGCTCCGTCGTCCGGAACATATCCAGCACGCCGAGCACGATGTGCGCCAGCCCGAAGCCCAATATGCCGTAGCCCCAGGCGTTCGGGGTCAAATACCAGCCGATGAGGCTAACGATGACGCCCAACACGGTTACGGTCCAGCTCGTCCCCATTCGGATAACCTCGCTTTGTACGATTCGTATCGTTGCGTAAGCGTAGCGTATCCAACAAAAGGACGGATTATTCGGTTACAGCGTGCGTTGAAGGTCGATCTGCACTTTTTTGGACGCCTTCGCGTCGCCGAGCGGGATCGGTACGCCGTTGACGAGAAGCTCCGCAGCGGGCGGAAACCCTACGTTCAAATAGACGCTTTCGTCGGACACCCATTCGCGGGTATCCCCCTTCTTGTACAGCTTCTCCTCGATCACCTGGCGCTCCTGCTTCCGCTCGGCCGTCGCCGGAACGACTTTGTTGATCTGCAGCCAGCACTCCTCGCCGACGATCTTCAGCTGGACGGTCAGCTTGTCGGCGTTCGTCGCCGTATAGTAATCGATGTTCTTCTCGGTGCGGGCGAGCGTGACGACGGGCGTCTGAGGCGGCTTCGCCGGCTCCTGCTGCTGTTGCTGCGTCTTCGCCGGATCGGCCCCGGTGCCGGAAGCGCCGCCACCGGCGGTCTGCATGTTGGTAATGCTCGACTGATCCGGCATCTTGTCGGTAATTTTATCGTTCGGATTCACTTGGTTGTTCTCGTCGCCCGTATACGAGTTTCCGATAAAATAGTAAAGAATGCCCAAGATGAGCAGGATGAACGACAGCATCAAAATGTTGGACGCCCACTTGCTGAGCTTCTCCGTATTGCGCCCGTCGTTCCGCTTCCGCCGGATCGGCTCGACCACCGTCTCCGCCGTGGGCGTCGGAATGGCTTTCCCGTAAAGGTCGAGCACCTCGTTCGGGTCGAGCCCAACGGTTTCCGCGTAGCTTTTGATGAAGGCGCGTACGTAAAAGTTGCCCGGCAGCACTTTATAATCGCCCTCTTCGATCGCTTCGAGATACCGCTTGCGTATTTTCGTCAGCTCCTCGAGCTGATCGAGCGACAACCCTTTCTCCAGACGCGCTTTCTTCAGCAGCTGCCCCAAATCCGACACTGTACGATCACCCCCGCGTTCGGCGCATAGTTACATTTGGACGACGGGTATTAAAAACCGTCGCTTTCGAAATTCGTAAACGTTTCGTACGAAATTTCCTCGTCGGGCGTGTTCCGCAGCTCGACGATGACGTTGAACGTATCGTATGTATATTCCGATTCCCGAATGAAAATATCCGGATGCTCGATCACTTTCGTGGACGGCATCGCCATAATTTCCCGAAGCAGCATATGGTGCTTCTCGTTGGAGCGCATCGTCGATACGATGCCGTCGATGATGAAGACGTTGTTCGGGTTCATCTCGTCGTCCGACATTTGGCTGCGCACCGTCTGGCGAAGCAGCGTCGAGGAGACGAACGTCCACCGTTTCTTCGCGCATACGCTTCCGGCGATGATCGATTCGGTTTTCCCGACCCTCGGCATACCGCGCAAACCGATCACTTGATTGCCGTCCCGCTTGCACAGCTCGCCGAGAAAATCGACGAGCAGGCCGAGCTCGTCCCGGGTGAACCGGAACGTCTTGCGGTCGTCGGAATCGCGCTCGATGTACCGTCCGTGCCGAACGGCCAAGATGTCGACCAGCTTCGGCGCGCGAAGAGCGGTTACAGTAATATTATCCACTTTTTTCAGCATCTTACCCATCAATTCGATTTTTTCGTCGTCGTTCGTCTGCAGCAGCATGCCGCGGGTCCGGTCTTCGACGCCGTTGATCGTCAAGATGTTGATTTCGAGCATCCCCATCAGGGAGGCGATATCGCCGAGCAAGCCCGGGCGGTTTTTATGTATTCTATATTCCATATACCATTGTTTCGTTTCCATATAAACGTCCAACACCTTTCCGAATGACTGCCTGTGCCCAACGAGTAGTTATTCTACAATATTCGCCATTATCCTCCTTGCTTCGTGGAAAAAGTTGCTCGGTTCGTGCAAAAAGCCTCCCGCAAGAGGAGGCTTAGGGCATAATCGCTTTCGTCTTCCTTATTGGTCGCTGACCAGCTTGATCATCAGACGGGCGATCGTTTTTCGTTCCTGCTCGTCAGCCGCGTCCCACAGCTCTTTCAGAACGCGCTCTTCCTTATTTTCCGGATCGACCTTATCGGACAAAAATTCGCCGACTTGGACGGCCAGCTTGGAGATCGTCTCATCGGTCATGCCGGCTTTGTGAGCTTGGTCCACCCGTTCGGACAAAAATTGCTTCCAACGCTCGAAACTTTTCAATACGGTTGCCATGATCGGTTCCTCCTAGTCGGTGTTAAGGGTAACAACAGTTTGTAGGATGTGCCGAATGGCTGACCGTTATGCATCGGGCGCCGGGCGCGCGAACCGGCTATGTCAGCCAGCCCCCGTTGGGACTGATGATCTGGCCCGTGATGTAGCCGGACTCCGGCAGCGCGATGAAGTAGACGAGCGAGGCGATTTCGTCGGGATGGGCGAACCTGCCGGCGGGAATGTCGTTTTGCAGCGCTTCCTTCTCCGCTACGTTCAAGTTCGCGTTCATGGACGTTTCGACGACGCCCGGCGCGACGGCGTTGACGGTGACGCCCGAAGGCGCCAGCTCCTTGGCCAGCGCTTTCGTGAAGGCGTTCACCCCGCCTTTGGCGGTCGAGTAGACGACCTCGCATGAGGCGCCCGATATCCCCCATACGGACGAGACGTTGATGATGCGGCCGTATTTTTGCCGAACCATATGATCCATGAACGTCTGGGTGCACAGAAACATCCCTTTCAGGTTCACGTCCATCACGTTCGTCCATTCTTCCTCCGTCACGTCCTGCAGCATCCCGTAATGGGCGACGCCGGCGTTGTTCACGACGATGTCCGGCATCATGCCGTGCTTCTCCATCTTCTCGCGCATCCGCAGCAGCTGCTCCTTGGAACGGATGTCGGCGGTGACGGTCAAGACGTTGGCGCCGTAGGCCAGACACGCTCGCGCCGTCTCGTTCGCGGATTCGTGCGAGCTCAAATAATGAATGACGACCTGCATCCCGACGGAAGCGAACCGTTGGGCGATGGCGGCCCCGATTCCCCGGCTCCCGCCGGTGACGAGCACGGTCGTCTCGGAAAACGGCTTGATCACGGAGCGGGGCTCCTTACGATCGAGACGGCGAACCGGTCGAAATCGACATGCTCGCTCAATCTCCGGTTGGCGTCGGCCAGCGTGATCGATTCGTAGACGTCCAGAACCTCGAACAGGCTCGTGCCTTTGAACTCGTACTTCGTAAATTCGTGCGCCATCGCTTCCGGCGAGTTCATCATGCGCAAAAAGCCGCCGATCTTTTTCCGCTTGCTCCGCTCGAACGACACTTCGTCGATCCCTTCGGCTTTCGCCCGCTCCAGACCGGCCTTGACCCGCTCCACGAGCTCGTCGGGATTTTTCGTATCGCCGCCGATGACGGAGAACGCGTAATTCGTGTTGCTGTTGTACTCGTGACCGAACTGGTCCGAGATGAGCCCTTCGTCGTACATGTCCTGGTACAGCCGGGAGCTCGGGCCGAGCAGCGCGTCGAACGCCAGCTTCGTCGTCAGCTCGCGCTTCAGCAATTCGTTCCCCTCCGACGCGGTGACGGCTTCCTTGAAGCCGAACATGCATTTCGGCAGCGATACCGGCAGCTCGATCACTTTCTTCGGGTCATGCACCCGTTCGGGCTCCTGCTCGAAATAACGCTTGATTTCGCCTTGGGGCGCAAACGTTTTGGCCGCCTGATTCTCGCGGACGAGCTTCAGCACCCGCTCCGGGTCGACGCCGCCGACGACGAACAGGCTCATGTTGCTCGGATGGTAGAACGTCCGGTAGCACTCGTACAGCGTATCCTTCGTAATTTGCGCGATCGAGTCGATCGTCCCGGCGATGTCGATCCGGACAGGATGCTTCCGGTACAGCGCCTCGATCAATCCGAAATAAACGCGCCAGTCCGCGTTATCGCGGTACATGTTGATTTCTTGACCGATGATTCCTTTTTCTTTCTCGACGTTTTGATCCGTAAAATAAGGGTTTTGAACGAAGTTGATGAGCGTCGTCAAATTTTCGTCGATCTGTCCCGTGGCGGAAAACAAATAGACGGTTCGGTCGAAGCTCGTAAAAGCGTTGGCCGATGCGCCTTGGGACGCGAACGTGGCGAAAATGTCGCCCGTCGGCTCCTCGAACATTTTATGCTCCAGGAAATGAGCGATGCCGTCCGGTACGGTCACTTCCCGCTGCCCTTCGACCTGGAAATGATTGTCGATCGAGCCGTATTTCGTCGAGAACGTGGCGTACGTTTTATGGAACCCGGTTTTCGGCAGGACGTAAACGTCGAGGCCGTTCGGCATTTGCTCGTAATACAGCGTTTCTTTCAGTCGCGTAAACGGTATCGTCTGCATCGTCATCGTCATTCCCCCTTCCGGTCCCGCAAAAAGTAGACGGTATCGAGCTTGACGCGGCCGGCGACCCGGCGAATGTCCTCGACGCCGATGCGTTCAACCTGCTCGATCAGATCGGCCGCCGAACGGACGACGCCGGACAGCTGGTTGTTGAAATCGAGCGATATCGTCTCGAACGCGGAGTCTTGGCTCTCGCGCAGCTGGTTGCGGATCATCGCTTTCGTCTGCGACATTTCCAGCTCGGTAATGGCTCCTTCGGCCATTTGCCCGATCTGTTCCTTGATAATTGCGAGCGCCTTTTCGTAATTGGCGAATTCGATGCCCGATTGAATCGTCAGGATGCCTTTGTGACCGTCTAGACGGGACGAGGCGTAATACGCCAAGCTTTCTTTTTCGCGGACGTTCAAAAAGAGCTTCGAGTGCGGATAGCCGCCTAAAATGCCGTTATACATCAGCATCGCCGGATAATCGTCGTCGGCGTAGGTTACATACGTGCGCAGCCCCATGTTCAGCTTGCCCTGCGTGACGTCTAGACGCTCGACGACCGTGTTGACGTCGGCAACTTCCCGGTGCGCCGGCTTCCGGTCGTATGACGCGGTGCCTGTCCGGCTCCATCGGAACGCCGACTCGATCAGCGGCTTCACCTGCGCCAGCGACGTATTGCCGACGACGTACACGTCGATCGGCGAGCTCGCAAGCCATTGCTCGTAAGTCGCGTACAGCGATTGCGGCGTAATGCCCGCCAAATCGTCCACTTTGCCGAGCGGATGAAGCCGGTACGGCTCGTCCTTGCACATTTCCTCGATGCAGCGCTCGGCCGCGTAACGAATTTTATCGTTCACGATCGCCTCGATCCGTTTGCGCAGCGTCTCCTTCTCGGCTTCGACGTATTTGGCCCGGAACGCTCCCTCTTCGCGGACCGGGTCGGTAATCGCCTCGCCGACGAATTGCAGCGCCTGCTCCAGCATCGAGGCGCCTTCCCCCGCGACGAAGTCGTCATGAATCATGTCCATGCGGAACTGTACGATCTGATAATCGCCCCGCTTGTAAATATCGAAGCCGAAGCCGGCTCCGTACAAGTCGTCCTGACGTTCGCGGAACTGCTTCGTCTCCGGAAGCTTGGCCGTTCCCCGGCGCAGGACGAAGGGAGTCAGTGCGACGGGCGTTACGTCGGATTCGGACAGCGGATGGCCGATATAGACGGATATCGCGTACGTTTTAAACTGATCCGTCGGCAGGACGTGAAGCCTTACGCGGCCTACCGTATCTCTTTCGAAAGCGGATTGGTTCAACGGCAATCGGCTCCCTTCTTCGATTGGTGATTGTCGAGTCACTACTGCCATTGTATCGACCTCATTTCCATTATATTCTTCCAGAAACAGAAGAAGCAACCTGCCGGTTACTTCTTCTCCCTCTCCGTTATTTGCAAAAAATATGTTTGCCGATTTGCTTCACCTGCGGACGGGACCATATCCATTTCGACGTGGCCGTCTCCGGGTTGAAATAGTAAATGCAGCCGCCGGTCGGATCGTAGCCGTTCAACGCGTCCTGTACCGCCTTGCGGGCGACCTCGTTCGGCGTCAGCCAGATTTGGCCGTCGGCGACGGCCGTGAAGGCGCCCGGCTGGAAGATGACGCCCGATACCGTATTCGGAAAGCTCGCCGACTTGACCCGATTCAGGATAACGGCGGCCACCGCGATTTGCCCGACGTAGGGCTCGCCCCGGGATTCGCCGTATACGGCGTTCGCCATCAAGTTCAAATCTTGCTCCGACAGTCCGAGACTGTTCGTGCTCGGCAGCAGCTGTGTCGGGCCCGTCGCCGTGGCGCCCGGCGTGTTGCCCGTTCCGGGAGTGGGCGCCGGGGGCGCCGCTTCCGCTCCTTTGCGGGGCGTCCGGTCCGGCGACCATTCCTTGGTCGCCTCCCACAGCTTCACCTTCGTTTTGCCGCCGACGATGCCGTCGACTTTCATGCCGAATTGGTATTGGAAATTTTTCAGCGCCTGCAGCGTGGCGAAGCCGAAATCGCCGTCCACGTCGCCGTGATAAAAGCCGAGATATTTCAAGCGGCCCTGAAGCTCGTAGACGTCTCCGCCCTTGGCGCCGTATCGAAGCTCGGCTTCCCCGAACGTTTGCTCGCTATAGTACGTACGCTTGATTTGCATACCGGCCAGCAAAAACAGAACGGTGCATATCGTGATGACCAACAGTCGTTTGTTCATGTCGTTCGTCAACCTTCCCTTTTCCGTTAGTTTGCTCCAATATCTCGCCTTATTATGACAAACGGAATGGCGTCTTATTCAAAGGAAGGAAGCGTCGCGAAACGTATAAAAAAACGAAAAAGCGCCCCGCCGGAAGCGGGACGCCTGTGGTCATGACGGTATGCGGCTATGCTGGTACTGCTCCAAGGAGACGAGTACCTCGCGAGGCTTGCTGCCCTCGTAAGGCCCGACGATACCCTTCGCCTCCATCGAGTCGATCAGCCGTGCCGCGCGGGTATAGCCGACGCGCATGCGCCGCTGCAGCAGCGATACGGAAGCCTGCTTCGCCTCGAGCACGATTTGAACGGCTTGATCGTACAGCTCGTCCTCGAAGGCGTCCTCTTCCTCGGACTGCTCCTCGACTTCGGGAACGAGCTCCTCTTGATAAACGGCCTCCTCCTGCGTCTTGCAGAAGTTGACGACCGCCTCGACCTCCTGGTCCGACAAAAACGCGCCCTGCACGCGAATCGGCTTGGAGGCGCCGACCGGCATGAACAGCATGTCTCCGCGTCCGAGCAGCTTCTCGGCCCCGACCATATCGAGAATCGTGCGGGAATCGACCTGAGACGAGACGCCGAATGCGATCCGCGAAGGAATGTTCGCTTTGATCAAGCCGGTAATGACGTCGACCGACGGACGCTGCGTGGCGATAATGAGATGGATGCCCGCCGCACGCGCCTTCTGGGCGAGTCGGCAGATCGAATCCTCGACGTCGTTCGCCGCGACCATCATCAAGTCCGCCAGCTCGTCCAAAATGACGACGATGTACGGCAGCGGCTCTCCGTCCTGCTTCTCCGCGATCATGCTGTTGTAGCCTTCGATATTGCGGGTCGAAAATTTGGAAAACAGCTCGTACCGCTTCTCCATCTCGCCTACGATTTTTTTGAGTGCCAGCGACGCCCGTCTCGGATCGGTGACAACCGGGGCGAGCAGGTGCGGAATGCCGTTATACATATTGAGCTCGACCATCTTCGGGTCGATCATGAGAAACTTCACTTCGTCCGGCTTCGCCTTGTACAAGATGCTCGTGATGATGCCGTTGATGCAGACCGATTTCCCCGAGCCGGTCGCTCCGGCCACGAGCAAGTGGGGCATCTTCGCCAGGTTGCCGACGATCGCCTGCCCGGAAATGTCGCGTCCGAACGCGATCGACAGCTTCGAGCTCGATTCCTGGAATACCGGGCTTTCCATCACTTCGCGCATCGTGACGACGGCGACCTCGCTATTCGGCACCTCGATGCCGATCGCCGATTTCCCCGGAATCGGCGCCTCCATCCGGATATCTTTGGCGGCGAGCGCCAGCGCGATATCGTCGGTCAAGCTGACGACCCGGCTGACCTTCACGCCGACGTCCGGCTGAATTTCGTACCGGGTTACCGAAGGCCCGCGCACCACTTCCAGCACCTTCGTCCGTACGCCGAAGCTTTCAAGCGTCGTCTCCAGCTTGCGCGCGATCGTCTTGTAGTCGACGGCGTCTCCGCCTTTGCCGGAATTGCCCGGCTTGTTGAGCAGCGAGAACGACGGCAGCACGTACGGCTTCGCCGGCGGACGCTCGCGCTCCTGCGCGAACGTCACTTCCACGTCCCCGTCGCCGTCCACCGGCAGCTTGATCTTCATCTGATTCGCCGGGGCCTGGAAGCTCGGCTGAGGCTGCGGAAGCGCCTGCGCAGGCGGTGCCGGGGGCTCGTCCGGCTGCTCCTGCTCGACGACGTTCTCCTGGAAGTCGCGGATGAGCGGGATCGCGGAATCCGTATCGCGATCGTCGTCGTCATCGTCGAACGAGCGCGAGTTGGCGGACGGCGCCGCGTCCTTGCCCGGCGACGAATAGACGATCTCCTCCGCCTCGGCGTCGTCGTCACCGGCGGGTGCGGCCGAAGCGGCCTGCTTCTTTTGCAGCATCTGGAAAAACACCGGCTTCTTTTTCTCGCGCATGACAACCGGGCCGGCCAGCTCGTCCTCGAAGTCGTCGTCGATCGGAATTTGAGGCTGCGTCGCCTTGCGCGTCCGAACCGGCTTCGGCTTCTGCGGACTTTTCATCAATTGGAACATGTCCGATAACGTGTCGCGCAGACGTCCTCCGCCCCCGCGGAACAGCCGCTTCACTTTGCTGCCCATATCCACGTACGAAATGCCCGTTATCAGGACAAAGCCGATGGCGAACAGCGAATATTCGATCAGTCTGGCTCCCAGGTTGTCGAACAGGAAAAACAAGCAGGCATACAGCACCGCACCGATCATGCCGCCGCCGACCTGGTTTGATAATACCGCCTTGTTCTGAGGGCTCAGTCCGTCGAGCAGGCTCGACCACGTCTGGCCGATGATCCAGCTCGCCGACGTCCATTCGCCGTTCGGGTCGAGCAGCTGGAACATCGTAATATGATTCATGATGAGAAAGCCGAGCACGACGAGCAAAAAGCCCGACCGGCGCGCGGTCCAGCCTCGCGGCCATCCTCTCCGGATCATGACGTACAGCCCTATGTATATGAAAATAACGGGTATGACCCAGTCGAATACGCCGAGGAAAAACCGGAACAAGTACATGAGCGAACGGGCGACGGAGCCTTCGTGGGACAAGGCGATGACGGCGAAGATGAGAATGAGGATGCCGTACAGCTCATATTTCAGTTGAGACGAGAGCGATCCGCTTTTTTTTCGTCTTTTGGCCAAGGTTCACACCTCCGAGGTATTTATTATAGCATACTTTCCCAAAAGCGGCTCGGATAAAAACGCACGTTCGGTTTTTTCGGCGCAAAAAAAGAAGCGGGCTCTCCGCTTCTTTGTCGTTCGATATTCGAATGTCGGTCGTTCACACCGGCCGGAACGCGATCATCTGCCCCGGCGCGAACGCGGGATTCAAATAATGCATCGGATCCGGACTGAGCAGCCGCACGACTTTTCCTTGGTACGGCGAGATCGGCTCAACTTGCATCAGGACGCCGCCGACCGTTACCTCGATACAGTTGTCGCACATCTCCTCCAGCCCGTCGAGCACGGACTCCAGCGGCACCTGCGTATACAGAATCATTGTACCATCCCGCCTTTGCCGTTCACGCTCCGGTACTGATCGATTCTCATATTGAGCTGCCGGAGCGCCTCCCCCACGCCGCCGACGGCATCGATCAAGCCGTGCTTGACGGCGTCCGCCCCGATGACGGTCGTGCCGATGTCGCGGGTCAGCTCCCCCGTTTTGAACATGAGCTCCTTCAGCTTCTGTTCGGTGACGCGGGAATGGCTCGTAATGAAACGGATGACGCGCTCCTGCATTTTGTCCAAATATTCGAATGTTTGCGGCACGCCGATGACGAGCCCGTTCAACCGGATCGGATGAATCGTCATCGTAGCCGTCTCGGCGATCAGCGAATAGTCCGACGACACGGCGATCGGCACGCCGATGCTGTGCCCGCCTCCGAGCACGAGCGTAACCGTAGGCTTGGACATGGACGTAATCATTTCCGCGATCGCGAGGCCGGCCTCCACATCTCCCCCGACCGTGTTCAAAATGATCAGAATGCCTTCGATTTTCGGGTTTTGCTCCGCCGCGACGAGCTGCGGAATCAGATGCTCGTACTTCGTCGTCTTGTTTTGCGGCGGCAGCACCATGTGCCCCTCCACCTGACCTATAATCGTCATGCAATAAATGTTCGATTCTGCAGCCGGCGTCGTCGTTTGTCCGAGCTGTTGGATCGTCTCGACCGTGGCGTTACGCTTCTTCTCCTCGGCGATGTCCGGCTGCTCTTGTTCGTTTATCGGATTCCAAGGCATAGGCAGACCCTCCTCCTGTCATCTTTCATAGTATCGATTGGACCCGAAATTTTATCCGGCGGAAAAATCGTCCAACGATTTCGATAAAAAAAGAAGCCCCCGGCTTGGCCGGAGACTCTTACGATTCGTGTTTCGGGTATCGTTGGGTTCAGTGACTAGATCATTGCCGTGCGTTACACTTCCATAATGATCGGCAAAATCATCGGTCTTCTTCGGGTTTGTTCATATAAAAATCGTCCGAGTGCGTCTTTTACGTGCGTTTTGAGCGAAGCCCATTCGTTGACGTTTTCGACCATCAACCGGTTAAGCGTGTTGCTGACGATCCGGTTCGCCTCTTCGAGAAGCCCTTCGGATTCGCGAACGTAGACGAAGCCGCGCGAAATGATATCCGGTCCGGACATGATCGCACCGTCCTGCTTGCTCAGCGTCACGACGACGACGAGTATGCCGTCCTGCGAAAGCAGCTTCCGATCGCGGAGCACGATATTGCCCACGTCTCCGACGCCGAGTCCGTCGATCAGCACGTTGCCGCAAGACACGCGCGGTCCTCTGCGAGCGACGCCGCCCTGAATTTCAACCGTATCGCCGATGTCGACGATGAAAATATCTTCGCGGTCCATGCCGACCGACTCGGCCAGCAGCGCGTGCTGGCGAAGCATCCGGTATTCGCCGTGAATCGGGATGAAATATTTGGGCTTCATCAGGTTGAGCATCAGCTTCAGCTCTTCCTGACTGCCGTGACCCGACACGTGGACGCCGGATACCGAGCCCGGACCGTAGATGACGTTCGCGCCGATGCGGAACAGTTCGTCCACCGTACGTCCTACATACCGTTCGTTGCCCGGAATCGGTGTCGCCGCGATGACGACCGTGTCCCCCGGCAAAATGTCCACCTTGCGGTGGTTGGCGCGCGCCATGCGCGTAAGGGCGGACATCGGCTCGCCTTGGCTCCCCGTCGACAAAATAACGACGCGGTCGGCCGCGAGCTTGTTCACTTCTTCGGGTTCGATCAGCATGCCGTCCGGTATGCGCAAGTAACCGAGCTCGCTTGCCACATTGACGACGTTGACCATGCTTCTGCCGATAACGGTCATTTTCCGGCGAGTCGCCTCGGCCGCGTCAATGACTTGCTGGATGCGGTGCACGTTCGAAGCGAACGTAGCTACGACGACGCGCTGCTTCGCTTTGCGGAACACGTCCTCGAGCGCGATGCCGACGGTGCGTTCCGAGCCGGTATACCCCGGACGCTCGGCGTTCGTACTGTCGGAAAGCAGGGCGAGCACGCCGCGTCTGCCGATCTCCGCCATCTTATGCAAATCCGCGTACTGCTCGTTAACGGGCGTCTGGTCGAACTTGAAGTCGCCCGTATGGACGACGAGACCTTCCGGCGTCTCGAGACAAACTCCAACCGAATCGGGAATGCTGTGATTCGTTTTGAAGAAAGTCGCTTTGATCGTACCGAGTTGAACCTCCGATTCGGAGTTGATCAAAATGCGCTTCGTCTCGCCGAGCAGGTTCGCTTCCTTCAGCTTGCCCTCGATCAGACCGAGCGTCAGCTTCGTTCCGTACACGGGAACGTTCAAATGTTTGAGGACGTAAGGCAATCCGCCGATGTGGTCCTCATGGCCGTGCGTAATCAAGATTCCTCTGACTTTATCGCGGTTCTCCGTCAAATATGAAATGTCGGGGATGACGATATCGATGCCGAGCATGTCTTCCTCCGGAAACTTCAAGCCGGAATCGATGACGACAATATCGTTAGCGTACTGCACGACATACATATTTTTCCCGATTTCGCCCACGCCGCCCAGAGCGAAAATGGATACTTTATCTATATTTTTTTTAGACAAGACTATACCTCCCAGGTTTTATTGACGACGATCCTTATATATCCCGAACCAAAGATAACCCGAACCAGTCACTTGCCATTTATTATACATGAAGCGTGTAGGTGAATACAAGTCGAGTAGTTCTAGCGTGCCCCAAAACGAAAAACCGATGCCGGTCGGCATCGGTCGATTTCGTGTCGTTATGCGATTATCGGCGGAACAGCGCTTCGATGAAACGCCCTTCCTCTTCCGTCGCCGGGACGAGCGGCAGCCGCACTCCGCCGACGGGCATCCCGTGCAAGCCGAGCGCGTATTTCACCGGTACCGGATTCGGCACCCGGTGCGGGCAGTTGAACAAGCCGTTGAAGATCGGACGAAGCTTCGCGTGCCAGGATGCCGCTTCCGCCACATTGCCGCTCGTATAAGCCCGAACCAGCTGCTGCATCTCTTTGCCGATGACGTGACTCGCCACGCTGACGATCCCGTATGCTCCGACGGACAGCATCGGAAGCGTCAAAATGTCGTCTCCGCTGTAGACGCGAAATCCTTCGGGCGCGTTCGCCGTCAGTTCGGAAATCAAATCGAAGTCGGAATGGGCTTCCTTCGTGGCGACCACGTTCGGGAGCTGGGCCAGCTTGAGCGTCGTCGAAGCCGATACGGTAATACCCGTACGGGACGGGATGTTGTACAGCATGACCGGCAAGCTCGTCGATTCCGCCGCCGCCTTGAAATGCGCGTACAATCCTTCCTGCGAAGGACGGTTATAATACGGCGCTACCAGCAGGATGCCGTCGACACCCGCGCTTTCCGCCGCTTTCGTCAAATGAATCGTATGCGCCGTATCGTAGCTGCCCGTGCCGGCGATAATGCGGCACCGCCCTTTCGCCTGCTCCACGGCGAGCTTGAACATCGCGAGCTTCTCGTCCTCGGTCAACGTCGGGGATTCGCCCGTCGTGCCGCAGACGACGAGACTGTCGGACTGCTGCTCCTCGATCAAGTAATCGATCAGCTTTCTCGCCTGATCCCAGTCGACGCGCAGCTCCGCGTCGAACGGGGTCACCATCGCGGTAATGACTCTTCCGAAATCCACTTGAATTCCTCCTTATAACGGTTCCGTAATCCGTTGGTACGGGTCAAGGACAAGTCCGGTGCGTCGAGTCCGTTACGGTTTATCCAATTGAAACGTCTGGTGCAGCGCCTGGATCGCCTTCGCCATGTCGGACTCTTTCACGAGCACCCAGATCGTGGCGTTGGAATCGGCGGACTGCAAAATCGGAATGTCGTTTTTCGTCAGCGCTTCGACGATATGCGCCATAATGCCCGGCACTCCGTTCATTCCCCCGCCGATCACGGACACTTTGGCGCATCCCTCCGTCGTTTCGGGTTCATAGCCGAGCCGGTTCAGCACGCGGATCGCCCGCTCCGATTCATGGGCGAATACCGTATACGTGACGCCGGATACGTTGACATTAATAAAGTCGACGCTGATCTGATGCTGGGCCATCGTCTTGAAGACGTTCAACGACAAGTCGTATTGGCCTTCCTGAGCCGCGACCTTGATCTGGGTAACCGGCGCCACATGCGCGATGCCGGTGACGAAGCGATCCTTCAGCCTGCGGTCGGCCCCTTCCGGTTCGTCCCCTCGTGTAACGAGCGTTCCTTCGTCGTCGGAAAACGTCGATCGGACTCGAATCGGCACGCCCGCTTCCATGGCGACTTCGACCGCACGGGGGTGAATCACTTTGGCGCCCTGGTAGGCCATATTGCAAATTTCCGCATAGGTCACCCGCTCGATCGGCTTCGCCTCGGATACGATGCGCGGATCGGCGGTGAAGATCCCGTTGACGTCGGTAAAAATGTCGACGCATTCGGCCCGCAGCGCGGCTCCGAGCGCCGTGGCGGTCGTGTCGCTGCCTCCGCGACCGAGCGTCGTAATGTCGCCGTGGGCCGTCTCGCCTTGAAAGCCCGGAACGACCGCAACCTTCCCCTCGGACAACGCCTGCACGATGCGGGAAGGTTGAATCGATTCGATGCGGGCGTCGCCGAACCGATCGTTCGTCCGGATGCCGGCTTGCGCTCCGGTCAAGACGACGGCCGGCACGTTCTCCGCCTCGAGCAGGCTGCACAGGACCGCGGCGGAAATGATTTCGCCGCAATGCAGCAGCAAGTCTTTTTCCCTTGCGGGTAAACAGTTGCCGTTGTGCCGAATCAGCTCCAATAAAGAATCGGTGGCGTAAGGCTCCCCTTTGCGGCCCATTGCGGATACGACTACGACCAATTGGTACGAATCGGCTAACGCTTGTTTGATATGACGAATGGCGTGGGTTCTGGCTTGGGCGTCGGAGAGGGAAGTTCCGCCGAACTTTTGCACCAAGATGCGCATGGGCTCCCCTCCAAGCCGCAACGAATCGACCCGTCCTGAGGACGGATCGACGATCGCTGCCGATATTGCGGGTATGAAACGTCAGTTTTGCTCGATGGCGATATATTCGGCGATTTGGACCGCGTTCCAAGCGGCGCCTTTCAACAAATTGTCGGATACGATCCACATGTTGAGCGCGCGCGGGTTGGACAAGTCGCGGCGCAGACGGCCGACGTACGTATCCAGCTTGCCTGCCGCTTCCGTCGCCAGCGGGTACTGCTGCTCCGCCGGGTTGTCTTGAAGAACGATTCCCGGGGCGTTCGCGATCAGCGATTTGACGTCTTCGAGGTCGAAATCGCTCTTCAGTTCGACATAGACCGACTCGGAATGTCCGTATACGACCGGAATCCGAACGCAGGTCGCCGTTACTTCGATCGAATCGTCGCCCATTATTTTTTTCGTTTCGTTGATCATTTTCATTTCTTCGTAAGTAAAGCCGTTTTCCGTAAACTTGTCGATTTGCGGAATGGCGTTGAAAGCGATTTGATGCTTGACCGGCATCGAGCCGACCGGCAAAATGTCCGGATTCGGGTCGCGCCCTTCCAGCACTTCCTTCGACTGGCGAAGCATTTCGTTGATCGCCTTCGCTCCGGCGCCGGACACCGCCTGATACGTCGAGACGATGATCCGGGAAATGCCGTACCGGTCATAGAGCGGCTTCAGGGCGGCTACCATTTGGATCGTCGAGCAGTTCGGGTTCGCGATGACGCCTTTGTGCTCGCTGATCTTGTCGATGTTCACTTCCGGAACGACGAGCGGCGTCTCGGGGTCCATCCGGAACGCGCTCGTGTTGTCGATGCATACCGCTCCGTGCTCGATGGCATGGGGAACGAGCTTCTTGCTTACGTCTCCGCCCGCGCTGAACAAAGCGATGTCGATCCCTTTAAAACTGTCCGGTGTCGCCTCCTCGATCGTCACTTCGCGATCCTTGAACTTGACCTTCGTTCCGGCGGAGCGCGCGGACGACAGCAGCTTCAGTTCGTTGATCGGGAAATTCCGCTCATCCAGCAGCCGGATGATTTGCTCACCTACGGCACCGGTTGCACCGACTACGGCGACATTGAAACGTTTTTGGTTCGACATGGCTTGATTCTCTCCCTTAAAGTTTGAATGATGGATTATGTTAAGAGACAATATCCTGAAATCGTTCGATCAGCAGCGGCTGCAGCTGCTTGCCTTCGAGCGCCGCCGCACACGTGTCCATAATCAGGTCCATGCGAGCCACGAGCGAGTTCGGCTTTTGCGTCGGGTTGTCTTGCCCGAACGGAACGAAATAAATGTTTTTGGCGACGAGCAGCTTGGCGATGTTGGCCGCGTTCAGCCCGAGTCCGTCGTTCGTCGAAATGGCCAGTACGAGCGGGCGCTGGTTGCGCATTTGCGCTTTGGCCGCCATCAGAACGGCGCTGTCCGTCATCGCGTTCGCCAGCCGGCTCGTCGTATTGCCCGTGCACGGGGCGATGAGCATGACGTCGAGCAGCTTCGACGGTCCGAGCGGCTCGGCGTCTACAATTGAAGAAATAATATCATTCCCGGTTATATCTTTCAACTGCTTCTGCCAACCGGCCGACGTGCCGAAGCGGGTATCCGTCGTCATGAGCGTCTGCGAGGCGATCGGGATAACCCGGGCTCCGGCGTCCACGAAACGTTGGATATGCGGCATCGTCTCCTCAAACGTGCAATGCGATCCGGTCAAAGCGAATCCGACCGTCTTCCCTGTCCAATTCATCGCGCATTCCTCCCGGTTGTAACGTCTTCCATGATCAGCTGCGTGACGGTGTTCGCTATGATGCGTCCAGCTGTTTTCGGTGCGACGATTCCGGGAAGTCCGGGCGCGAGCATCGCCTTCACGCCCCGCTTTTCCGCGAAGCGGAAATCGGTGCCGCCCGGCTTCGACGCGAGGTCGATAATGACGGCCCGGTGCGGGATGTTGGCAATAATTTGCGCTGTGACTATCATAGTCGGAATCGTATTAAAAAGCAAGTCGATATTGGACACCTGCTGTGCCAGTTCGCTCAAGTAAAACGGGGAAAAACCCATCTCCCACGCTCTTGCGAAATGCTCCTGCTTGCGGATTCCCACCTTCACGTTGGCGCCGAGTCCCTTCAACGTCCGCGCCATCGTCAGTCCGGTCCGGCCGAACCCGAGCACCATGCATTGAGAGCCGTGAATCGTAATATCGGTGTTCTGGATCGCCATCATGACGGCGCCTTCCGCGGTCGGGATCGAATTGTAAATGGCCACGTCGTCCCGGTCGAGCAGCTCGACAAGCTGAATGTCGTGCTTGGCGCAAAGCTCCTTCAAGTAGGTTCGGGCCATTCCGGTATACACCTTCGCATGTTTCGGAAGCGCGGAGACGTGTTCGTCGCTCAGCACCATTTCCGACGTGGAGAAAATCGAATCGACGACCCCGTTCTCATCCGTCCCGACGACCGGTAAAATGACGGCGTCCGTCTTCTCCAACGTCGTCGGGGAAAGCGACGCTTTCGTCACGCCGCTGAACAAGTTTTGCAAATTGTCGAACCCGATCAGCGTAACGGCGGCGTCCAGCTCCGAAAATTTCTGGATCACTTCCAATTGACGCGCGTCTCCGCCGATCAAGGTGACTTGAATGCCGGTCAGCATATTTACACCCCTTTCGTGACGCTTGGGCGCTGCATCGCGCATAGGCGATGGCAGCCCGTTAAGTATACGACATCTTATGCCGTCCGCCCGGAATGGGTTACAGCCCAGTTCGCCGATCGGCCGCGAAGCGACTCGGACTCGGGTCCAATTAAAAAACGCCCCTCGCGGAGCGTTCCCTCGCTTATTGAATAATGCCGATCCGGTTGCCGTCGGGGTCGACAACATCGAATCGATACACGCCATGTTGCGCCCGCAGCTCGGATAAAACTACCCCGCTATCGCTCAACTCCGCATAATCCGATTCCGCATCGGACGATTTGAGGAGGCAGGGAACGTGGCGCAGCGGCTCGAACCCCGGCGTTTCAACGAGAGCGAGTCGGCTCCAGCCGCCTGCCGCCAATCCCCCCTTCACCCCGGCATACCGGATCGTCAAGCCGGGAATGTAGTCTTTCGTCGGTCCGACGTATCCCGCCACTCCCGTCGCGGTAAAAAAATCGAAAGATAAGCCGAGCTTTTCCGCGTACCAGGCGACCGATCGGTCCAAATCCGAAACCGCCAAAAAGGTCCCTCCCATTGTTAGTACAGGACTCGAGTCTCCTGCGTTCCCTTCCTGGCACAGTCCGATCCGGTTGCCGTCGGGATCGTAAAAGTCGAAGCATAACATGTCGTGGTCCCGAACGAGCGCCGTCACGGTCACTCCCGCTTTCTCCATTTCGAAATGGCGCCTTTCCATCCGATTCGAATGAAAGTTGAACGGAATATGCGAATAGCGGTTCGTCACCGTTTTCCGTACCATGAAAAATCCGTCGGAACCGCTCCGATCTTTCACCGTCTCGGAAAAAGTCAAATAAACCGCCTCGGCTCCCTCAACCGTCTTCCCGTAAACGGGAAGAACTCCGAAATGTTCCCGGTACCAGCTTACGGATCGTTCCAAGTCGGTTACGGGCAAAAATACGGCTTCCAGCCGTTCCAAATGCAGCATCGTATCAACCTCCGGCGAAAGGGTAGTGTCGCTATCTATATGGAAGAAACGGTTTGCCGATCGATAAACATACAAAAAAATCGCCTTTCCTGGTTCAGGAAAAGCGATTCTTGGTCTTAGCCCATAAGGGCATCACTTCGTACCGGAATGGCCGAAGCCACCCGCTCCGCGGACCGTATCATCAAGCTCGTCGACCGGCTCGAGTGCCACCTGCGGAACGATTTGGAACACCATCTGCGCGATCCTCTCGTTCCGTTCGAACGTGAAAGGCGCCTGCCCCAAGTTGATCAACAGCACCTTGATCTCTCCGCGGTAATCGGCGTCGATCGTTCCCGGCGTATTCAGGCACGTAATGCCGTGCTTGAACGCGAGGCCGCTGCGCGGTCGGATTTGCGCTTCGAGCTCCGGCGGCATGGCGATCGCGATGCCGGTCGGGATGAGCGTTCGTTCCCCGGGCTGCAGCGTGACGGGCTCGGTCACCGCGGCATATAAATCGAAGCCGCTGGCGAGTTCGGACATTTTTTGCGGGAGCTGCACGTCTTCGCAGCCGGGCATCCGCTTCACTTTAACTTGGAACGACAAGGGAATCCCTCCTGAACGATTGCATCGCTTTGTCCGACTTGCCGACCATCGCCGTGGCGAACGGTTGGGCGAACAGCGAGCGGATGAGCGTCCGGATGTCTTCTTGGGACACCGAGTCGATCCGGTTCAATATTTCGTCGAGCGTGTAATGCTTGCCGAGCATCAGCTCGTTTTTGCCGAGCCGGTTCATCCGGCTGCTCGTGCTTTCCAGACTCAGAATGAAGCTCCCTTTCAGCTGTTCCTTGCCTTTATGCAGCTCCTCCTCGGACAGCCCGCGTTCGGTTACGCTTTGCAGCACTTCCATCGTTACGTCGAGCACGTCCTGCGTCTGCTTCGGAGCGGTCCCCATGTAGATCGTAAACATGCCGCTGTCGATATGGGCGGTATGATACGAGTATACGGAGTAGGCAAGCCCCCGCTTCTCGCGAATTTCCTGGAACAAATACGAGCTCATTCCCCCGCCGATCATGTTGTTCAGCAATATCATCGGGTACAGCATCGGGTCGTGCAGCGAACAGCCCGGCAGTGCCAAGCAAATATGGTTTTGCTCCGTTTTTTTCGAATGGAACAGCGCTTCCCCGGCGAATTGCGGGGCGGTCAATTCAGGTGCGGCGCCGGCGTTGGCGAACGAGCCGAAATGACGTTCCACCAGCTCCATCACGCTGTCGTCGATATTGCCGGCCATCCCGATGACCGTATTCGGGACCGTATAATGGTCGGCCATGTAAGCGCGCAGCGTATCCGGCTGCATGGCGCGCAAGTTGGTCTCGGTGCCGAGAATCGAGTAGCCGAGCGCATGGTCGTTATACGCCGCCTTCGCGATCAGGTCATGCACGAGATCGTCCGGCGTATCGTCGTACATCGAGATTTCCTCGAGAATGACGTTGCGTTCTTTATCGAGCTCCTCCTGGTCGAGCTTCGAGTTGAAGAACATGTCGGAGAGGACGTCGACCGCGATCGGCAAATGCTGGTCGAGCACCTTCGCGTAATAGCACGTATATTCCTTTGCGGTGAACGCATTCACGTTACCGCCGATGCCGTCGAAAATTTCGGCGATATCCTTGGCCGTATGCCGTTCCGTTCCTTTGAAGAGCATATGCTCGATGAAGTGCGAAATGCCGTTGTTCGCGGCGCTTTCGTACCGGGAACCGGTCTTCACCCATATTCCGAAAGAAACGGAGCGGTACGTCGGGATTTGTTCCATGACGACTCGCAATCCGTTGCTGAGCGTTTGTTTGATCAAGATGGGGCTCCCCCTTAGATTGGAAACGATGATATTCGGCCACTTCCCGCTCCGGCGGCGAAGCCGGACCGCCCTTTAATGGTTGGAACGGACGCAATATCAGTAAGCACTTTCGTTCTTACTGATATTGTAACAATATCCGAAATCGAAGTAATTCCGGGAAGTCCGACCGCGTTTTAGCGGTAGATATTGTTGCCATATCATGAGAGTCTCACGTACTCTCATGATATTATCAAATATTGGAGTCCGGCTCAACCTTCGGAACCCGATTCGGGGATATTAATTCGGATACGGTCCCGAGCACGAGCCCCTTCCGCTTGATCGCGCGGATCATGCCTTCGAGCGCCCCCGACGAGGAAGCCGTCGGATGCATCAAGATCATCGTGCCCGGTTCGACGCGGGACGATATTTTTTTGACGATCGAATCGGAGGACGGCTTCATCCAATCGACCGTATCCAACGTCCATAGGATCGTTTTCAGCTTCAGCTCATGTGCGACCTTGACCGTCAAATCGCTAAAATCTCCGGATGGCGGCGCGAACAGGACGTTGTCGACGCCCAGCTTCTCCTTCAGCAGCTGCTGCGTTTTCGTAATTTCCCGAATCGTGTCCTCCCGGCCGAGCTTGCTCATGTCTTTATGCGAATAAGCGTGGTTGGACATTTCGTGACCCTTGTCCCGAATGACGGCGGCCGTTTCAATGTTTTTGCTCAGCCAGGAGCCGTCGAAGAAAAACGTCGCGCGCACGTTTTCTTTATCCAGCACGTCCAGCATCGGACCGATAAACTCGTTGCCCCAAGCCACATTGATCATGAGCGCGACCATCGGCTTGTTCGGGTTTCCTTTGTAGATCGGATGGGCGCCCAAATCTTCCAATCGTACCGCCGGAGACACTTCCGTGTAGACAAACGGGATGTCGCTCCCGGCACTTCGCTGCTGGGCCAGCTTCCATGTTTTCTCGACATCCACCTCGAGGCCGTTGTAGCCCGGTATCGCCTTCCATACGCGATCCAGCTTGGCGTCGATCGGCGCCACCCTCCGCTTCTCGGCCTCTTCCTTGATCGCGAACAGCAGCCGCTCCCCGCTGAGCGGCGAAGAAGCCGCCCTCGAGCTCGCGTCGAAGCCGTCCCCCGGCTGCATATACCGATAAGCGGTCCCCGATTGGCGATCGAGCGATCGGACGAACGCGTCCATATCGTCGGAATGATACAAGCCCCAAGCGACGAAGCCGAAAGCCCCGCCCAAGAGGAGCCATTTTTTTCTGTTCATGGTCCATACCCCGATCCGTCACAGTTTGTACCATCCTATGACGGACAACCCGGAGATATGTCCCATCCTCATGTGGCCGGAGCAAACTTCGGGGATGAACCGGAAAATAAAAAAAGAGACAGACTGGCTCTGGCTCTTTGTTTAACGCTATGCGATTGGTTCGTTGCGTTTTAGCTTTGGGCGGGAACTTGCGGAGGAGGAGTCAACGTCGCCTTGCGCGACAAATTGACGCGGCCTTGGTTGTCGATCTCGGTTACCTTAACGGTAATTTGATCGCCGATCTTCACGACGTCCTCGACTTTGGCAACCCGTTCGGTCGACAGCTGCGAAATGTGGACGAGTCCGTCTTTGCCCGGCAAAATTTCGACGAATGCGCCGAACTTCTCGATCCGTCTGACGGTGCCGAGATACGTTTCGCCGACGACGACTTCGCGGACGATGCCTTCGATGATCGACTTCGCCTTCTCGTTCATTTCGGCATTCGAAGAAGCGATAAATACGGTTCCGTCCTGCTCGATATCGATTTTGACGCCCGTCTCCTCGATGATCTTGTTGATGATTTTGCCGCCTGCACCGATAACCTCGCGGATTTTGTCCGGATTGATGTGCATGATGACGATTTTCGGCGCGTACGGAGACAAGCTCTTTCTCGGCTCCTTGATCGCTTCGAGCATTTTGCCCAAAATGAACATCCGGCCTTCCTTCGCTTGCGCAAGCGCTTGGTCCAAAATCGCCCGATCGATCCCGTCGATCTTGATGTCCATCTGGATTGCGGTGACGCCCGCAGCCGTTCCGGCCACCTTGAAGTCCATATCGCCGAGATGGTCTTCCATCCCTTGAATGTCGGTCAAAATCGAGAAATGATCGCCGTCCTTGATCAAGCCCATCGCGACGCCCGCTACCGGAGCCTTGATCGGCACGCCCGCGTCCATCATCGCCAAGGTGCTGGCGCAAATGCTCGCCTGCGACGTCGAGCCGTTCGATTCGAGCACCTCGGATACGAGACGAATCGTATACGGGAATTCGGATTCCGGCGGAAGCACTTTGGCAAGCGCGCGCTCGCCCAATGCGCCGTGTCCGATTTCGCGGCGGCCCGGTGCGCGAAGCGGTCTCGCTTCCCCTACGCTGAACGGCGGGAAGTTGTAATGGTGCATGAACCGTTTCGATTCTTCCAAGTCCAAGCCGTCCAAAATTTGCACGTCGCCGAGCGCTCCGAGCGTACAAACGCTAAGCGCCTGCGTCTGACCGCGGGTGAACAAGCCGGAGCCGTGCGTGCGAGGCAGAAGCGCCGTATCGCACTCGATCGGACGAATTTCGTCCAGCCCGCGTCCGTCCGGCCGCACTTTATCGTGCGTAATGAGACGACGCACTTCTTCTTTCACGATATCGTACAGCACTTCCTTGACGTCCTTCAGCTTCTCCGGCGATTCGGCGTACGCTTGCGAGAAATGGTCCACCGTCTCGGCGTTGATCGCGTCGATCGCGTCCTGGCGGGCGTGCTTCTCCGGAATTTTGATCGCTTCCACCAGCCGGTCGCTCGCGTAAGCGCGCACATCCGCATTCACCTGCGCGTCCACGGCGTGCAGCTTCACTTCCATCTTCGGCTTGCCGGCGTCGGCCGCGAACTGCTCCTGAACGGCTACGATTTTTTTGATCTCCTCGTGGCCGAACATGATCGCTTCAAGGATGTCCTGCTCCGGCACTTCGTTCGCTTCCGCCTCCACCATCATGATGGCGTCCTTCGTACCGGCGACGACGACGTACATGTCGCTTGCCTTCTCCTGCTCGTCGTTCGGGTTGATGATGAATTGGCCGTCGATACGGCCGACGATGACGCCCCCGATCGGACCGTTGAACGGCACGTCGGATACGGTCAAGGCGGCGGACGTTCCGATCATCGCCGCGATTTCCGGCGAGCAATCCTGATCGACGCTCATCACCATCGCCACGATTTGGACGTCGTTGCGGAACCCTTCGGCGAACAACGGACGAATCGTACGGTCGGTCAAACGTCCCGCCAAGATCGCCTTCTCGCTCGGCCGGCCTTCCCGCTTGATGAATCCTCCCGGAATTTTCCCTACGGCGTACAGCCTTTCCTCATAGTTGACCGTCAACGGGAAAAAATCGAGGTCTTTCGGCTCGCTTGAAGCGGTTACCGTACAAAGCACGGCGGTCTCGCCGTAACGGACCAGGACGGCTCCGTTCGCCTGCTTGGCCAACCGGCCCGTTTCCAGCGTCAGCGGACGGCCTCCAAGATCCATGCTTACCTGCTTTACCATGTACTCCCTCCTGCTCGTATGTAAGTTTTGGTAGCGAGTATCCTATTCTGCATAGGGACTAGTATTTCCTTCTTTCCAAGAAAAAAACAACCGCGCGGCAAGGCCGGCAGGTTGTTTTTGTCCGAAACACATTATCGGCGGAGTCCGAGACGCTCGATCAATGCGCTGTAGCGGCTGACGTCTTTGTTCTTCAAGTAAGCCAGCAGCTTGCGGCGTTGACCGACCATTTTCAACAAACCGCGACGCGAGTGATGATCTTTCTTGTGCGTACGCAGGTGGTTGGTCAAGTTCACGATGTTTTCCGTAAGGATAGCGACTTGCACTTCCGGAGATCCCGTATCGGATTCATGTTTCTTGTAATCCTGGATCAGTTGGTTTTTGCGTTCTTGCGTCAATGCCATCCTGTTCACCTCCCTATTCTTGTTCATAATCGCCGTTAGCCCAGAAAGTCGACGGTGAGATCGCACCACCGAGCCAAGGTTCATGCCGTTGCCGCGCACGTTCGCGTTCGAGCAACGAAGCTAAGTATACCACAACGGCAGACGCCGTGTAAACTCCGCGTCTTACGAACGGAAGTTTTCCGCTTGCGGCAGCAGCAGCCGTCTCGCCGTCTCGGCGTCTCGCCCGATTTGGGCGATCAGCTCGTCTACCGATTCGAATTTGCGTTCCGGCCGAATATACGAGATCAGCTCCACCTGGACCGTCTCCCCGTAAATCGAATCGGAAAAATCGAACAGGTGCGCCTCCAGCGTCCGGTTGCTCGGATCGTTCTCGAACGTCGGCTTCGTGCCGATATTCATGACGCCGGCATGGCCTCGGCCGTCCCGGTACAGCCGGACGGCGTAGACGCCGTTCGCCGGGACGACGTACGGCTCGTCCAGCTCGATATTCGCCGTCGGAAACCCGATCAGCCGGCCGCGCGCTTTTCCGTGAACGACCCGTCCCGACACCCGGTACGGTCGGCCGAGCAGCTCCGCGACCTTCTCGGCGCCTCCGCGCTCCAAATGATCGCGAATGAGTGTGCTGCTCACCTTGACGCCGTCCAGATGGAACGGACGCACCACTTCGACGGCGAAACGGCCGCTCGCCAATTCGCACAAGACGTCCGGGTTGCCTTCCCCCCGATAGCCGAACGTAAAGTCAAAGCCGACGACGACGGTGTTGACGCGAAGCGGCATGAGCACCTCGTCCACGAACTGGGCCGGACTGATCCGGGAAAACGGGGGATCGAACCGTACGACGTACGTGACGTCGACGCCGAGCTCTGCGAACAGCGCCAGCTTCTCCCGCAGCGGCGTAATGTGCCGGACGTAGACGTCCTGGCCCAGCACCTCGCGCGGATGCGGATGGAACGTCATGATCGCGGCGGGAAGCCCCAGCTTGGCGGCCGATTCGACCGCCCGCCGGACCACCTCCCGGTGACCGAGATGAAGGCCGTCGAAATCGCCGATGGCGATCACCTGTCCGCCGTCCGGAGCGCCCGGAACCGGCAATTCGAGCGGATAATGGATCGATATGGATTTCATGTAGGAATCACCTGCACCTTTAAGCGTCCGGCCGCGGTTCGGCTTGCGCAAACACTTTTTCCGGACGCAGCGTACCGCTCCGGGAGTCCGCCCGGAATAAGCCGATAAACGTTCCTTGATCGTCGTATACCCGGACCAACCCGCCATCCGCCGGAAGACCGCTTTCGGCGCGGATCGTCTTGCCCTGCATCGCGTGCAAGGCGTCCCGGCCGGTTATTTCGACGGACGGGATATGGGTGACGAGCCGATCCGCAGGCAAAATCGCCTCATGCAGCCTGCCAAGCCGGTGCAGCTCCTCGATTTGCTCGATCCGCAAGCATCGGTCGAGCGCAATCGATCCGGTGGAGCTGCGCACGAGGTCGGTCATGACGGCCGGATAGCCGAGCGCCTTGCCGATGTCGACGCACAGCGTCCGGATATACGTTCCTTTGGAGCACAGAACGCGAAAACGAATTTTCGGATAGCCGGCGTCGAGCTCGAGCTCGAGCTTGAGCGGCTCCAGCTCGTAAATGTCGACCTTACGCGACTTCCGCTCGATTTCCTTGCCTTCGCGGGCGAGCTCGTACAGCTTTTTGCCGCCGACCTTGACGGCGGAATACATCGGCGGCACCTGATCGATCGTGCCCACGAACGAAGCGAGCGCGACGCGTACCCGATCCTCCTCCAGCCGGACGGAGCCCGGCTCGAGCGATTGCACCGTCTCGCCGGTCCAATCCTCGGTATCGGTCGCATAGCCGATCGTCAGTTCCGCCTCGTATTCCTTCGGCAGCTCTTGTATGTACTCGACGAAGCGGGTGGCGCGCCCCAAGCAAAGCGGAAGAACGCCGGTTACCTGCGGGTCCAGCGTCCCCGTATGGCCGATCCGCTTCATCTTGAGAATGCGACGCATTTTCGCCACCACGTCGTGCGAGGTGAAGCCGGCCGGCTTGTTCACCGGCAATACGCCTTCATAGATCATCGTAATGATTGCCCTACTTCCTTGACGACTTGATCGACGACGTCGGACAAATCGCCCTTGATCGTACACCCCGATGCGCGAACGTGACCGCCGCCGCCGAACGACTTGGCGATCGCCGCCACATCGACCGTTCCGTTGGAGCGAAAGCTGACTTTAACCGCCCCGTCCTCCGTCTGCTTGAACAGAAGCCCGACCTCGACGCCTTCGATATTGCGGGGATACAAAATGAGCCCGTCCATATCGTCCGAAGTCGCTCCGGTCGCCCGCATATCTGCCGAGGAAACGGTCAACCAGCTTACTTTGCGGTCGAATGCAAACGACAGCGTCGCAAGCGCTTGCTTCAGCACGGTTATATGCGAATACGAAATCCGCTCCAGCACCTGCTGCGCCAGCCGATGTCCCTCCACGCCGGACGCGAGCAGCTCGGCCGCGATTTGCATGACGCGCGGGGTCGTGTTCGAATAGCGGAATCCCCCGGTATCGGTCAACAGTCCGGTATAAATGGCGGTAGCGAACTCGATGTCGAGCGCAAGCTTCCATTCCGACGCCAAATCATACAAAATTTCGACCGTAGCCGCCGCATCGTCGCGAATGAGATGGACGTCGCCGAAATAATCGTTCGTCGGATGATGATCGATATTGAGCAGCCGCACGCCGTCCGCAAACAGCTCCTTCACGGTGCCGATGCGCGATTCGTCGGCGCAGTCGACGCTGATGACGCAATCGAAGCGTTCTTCCGGCCGCTGCGTATCATTGCGCAGCAGCCGGTCGAACCCCCACAAATAGCCGAACTTGTCCGGCATTTTGCCCTCGTTGATCATCGTATACCGCTTGCCGAGCTTCTCGAGCATCCAGCCCATGGCCGCCGTCGAGCTGGCGGCGTCGCCGTCGGGATTCACATGGGCGACGATCAGAAAACGATCGTTCGCCTCGATGAACGCCCGAGCGGCCGCCAATTGTTCCCGGTAAGGACGAGCGCGGAGGGTATTCGTCATACGTTCGCGTTCCCTTCGTTGATTTGGTTCAGCAGCCGATCGATCCGGCTGCCGTACTCGATCGAAGTATCGAACTGGAACAGAAGCTCCGGCGTTTTGCGCAGGCGGATCCGTTTGCCGAGCTCGGTCCGGACGAATCCGGTCGCCTTGGCGATCGCCTTGAGCGACTCCTCCTTTTGCTCATCCGTCCCGAGGACGCTCAAATACACTTTCGCCTGGGACAAATCGTTCGTCACCTCGACCCCCGTTACGGTAATGAAACCGACACGGGGATCTTTCAGCTCCGATTGCAAAATTTGGCTCAGCTCTTTTTTAATTTGCTCGCCGACGCGGCCGACACGCACTTTTGCCATCCGTCATCACCTTTCTACGGTTTCCATCACGAACGCTTCGATAACGTCGCCTTCTTTAATATCGTTAAATTTCTCGATGGAAATACCGCATTCGTAGCCTTGCGCGACTTCGCGGACGTCGTCCTTGAACCGCTTTAGCGAATCGACCTTGCCTTGGAAGACGACGATGCCGCCGCGAATCAGACGCAGCTCCGCCGAACGGGTAATTTTGCCCGACGTTACCATGCAGCCGGCGATCGTGCCGATTTTGCTCACTTTGAAAATGTTGCGGACTTCGGCCTGGCCGATGACCGATTCCTTGAATACCGGATCCAGCATCCCTTTCATCGCCTGCTCGATTTCCTCGATGACTTTGTAAATGATGCTGTGCATCCGGATGTCGACCTTCTCCTGCTCCGCCGTCGTCATCGCGGCCGGCTCTGGCCGGACGTTGAAGGCGACAATGATCGCATTCGACGCCGATGCGAGAATGATGTCGGACTCGGTAACGGCACCGACGCCGTTATGAATGATCTTGACGCGAACGCCCTCGACCTCGATTTTCTCGAGCGAGCCTTTCAGCGCTTCGACGGAGCCTTGAACGTCGCCTTTGATAATGACGTTCAGATCTTTAATCTCGCCATCTTTGATATGTTTATACAAGTCGTCCAGCGTAACGCGCGTGTTCGCGCCCATCGTGGACTGTCGGTGCGTCGTCATCCGGCGCTCGGCGATCGCTCTCGCCTTGCGCTCGTCCTCGAACGCCATGAACGGATCGCCCGCCTGCGGCACTTCGGTCAAGCCGGTAATTTCGACCGGCGTCGACGGACCCGCTTCCTTGAGACGGCGGCCTTTGTCGTTGACCATCGCCCGGACGCGGCCGAAGCAGACGCCCGCGACGAAGGCGTCGCCGATTTTGAGCGTACCGTGCTGGATGAGGATTCGGGCGACCGGCCCTTTCCCTTTGTCCAGCTCGGCCTCGATGACCGTCCCTCTCGCGCGTTTGTTCGGGTTCGCCTTGAACTCCTGCACTTCCGCCACGAGCAAAATCATTTCGAGCAGCTCTTCAAGACCTTTTTTCTGTTTCGCCGAAATGTTGGCGAAAATGGTGTCTCCGCCCCACTCTTCCGGTACGAGGTTGTACTCGGTCAGCTCTTGCTTGATTTTGTCCGGGTTGGCGTCCGGCTTATCGATCTTGTTCACCGCTACGATGATCGGCACGCCAGCCGCCTTCGCATGGTTGATCGCCTCGACCGTCTGCGGCATGACGCCGTCGTCGGCCGCCACGACGATGATCGTGATGTCGGTCACTTGGGCGCCGCGGGCGCGCATCGACGTGAACGCCTCGTGGCCCGGCGTATCGAGGAACGTAATTTTCTTCCCGTTGATCTCGACCTGGTAGGCGCCGATATGCTGCGTAATGCCGCCCGCTTCGCCCTCGGTCACGTTCGTCTGGCGGATGGCGTCGAGCAGCGTCGTCTTGCCATGGTCGACGTGACCCATGATCGTGACGACCGGCGGACGCTCGAGCAGATCGGCCGGATCGTCCTTCTCCTCGATCGTCTCGAAGTTGTCCTCCTCGACCGGCAGCTTGATTTCGACTTCGACTTTGAACTCGGTCGCGACGAGCTGGATCGTATCGAGGTCGAGTTCCTGGTTGATCGTCGCCATGACGCCCAGGAACAGCAGCTTCTTGATGACTTCGGACGCGTCTTTATGCAGCGCCTTGCAAAGCTCGCCTACGGTCATCGTACCGCGGACGATAATCTTCTTCGGCGTGTTGTCGATTTTCTCCTTGCGCACTTCCTGCACTTGATGACGGCCTCTGCCGCCTTTGCCGCCGCGGAAGTTGTTGCCGCCGGAACGGTTGTTCGTACCCGGCTTCGGCTTTTTGGCCGTCTTCGCTACGTTGATATCGTCCAAATCCTCGACGGTCGTCCGGATCACTTCGGCTTTGTTGAAGCGCGGATCCGTATTCTTCACCGCGCTGGCGCGCTCCCGGTCTTGGAAGCCGCGGTCGCGGTCGGTACGAGGAGCCGGCGGACGCGAAACCTGAGGCGGTGTAACCGCTCCTTGCGGTCTGCCGCCGCCTTGGCCCTGGAAGCCGCCGCCCGGTCGGTTGTTGTCGAACCGGCGTTGCCCGTCGCCACCCGGACGTCCTTGGCCGCCGCCTTGCGGACGGTCCCCTTGCGGTCTGCCGCCTCCGCCTTGGCCTTGATAGCCGCCGCCCGGACGATTGTTGTCGTACCGGCGCTGCCCGTCGCCACCCGGACGTCCTTGACCGCCGCCTTGCGGACGGTCGCCCTGCGGTCTGCCGCCTCCGCCTTGGCCTTGGCCTTGATAGCCGCCGCCCGGACGATTGTTGTCGTACCGGCGCTGCCCGTCGCCACCCGGACGTCCTTGACCGCCGCCTTGCGGACGGTCGCCCTGTGGTCTGCCGCCTCCGCCTTGGCCTTGGCCTTGATAGCCGCCGCCCGGACGATTGTTGTCGTACCGGCGCTGCCCGTCGCCTCCGCCTTGACGGTTGCCTTGACCGCCTCCGCCTTGCGGACGGTCGCCCTGCGGTCTGCCGCCCCCGCCTTGGCCCTGGTAGCCGCCTTGACGGTTATTGTTGTCGAATCGGCGTCCGCCGTCGCCCCCGCCTTGACGGTTGCCTTGACCGCCTCCGCCTTGCGGACGGTCCCCTTGCGGTCTGCCGCCCTGTGCGGTCGATACGGCCGCGGTGGAGCCGCCGTCACCGGCCCGCTTCGCGGCCGCGTTCGCTTTTACATCTCGAAAAAATTTCTCCACTTTGTCCACGGAATCGTTCTCCATCACGCTCATATGGTTGTTTACGGGCACGTTCAGCCGTTTTAAGATCGTAATAATTTCCTTGCTGCTCATGTTGAGCGACTTCGCGTATTCGTAAACCCGCAATTTATCTTTGTCCTTATCCTGTTGATTAGTCAATAGGTTTCACCTCCGGAGGTTGTACGAGGCACGGCTTGATCAGCCGGGCCAATCCTTCATCCGTAACGGCGACGAGTACCCGCGCTTCTTTCCCGATCGCGGCCCCGAGCTCGTAACGACTGAAGCGTTGCACGTGCGCGACGTTGTAATGCCGGCATTTGTCCTGAAACTTCTTGAGCGTATTGTCCGAAGCGTCTTCCGCGATCACGACCAGTCGAGCCTGTCCCGAGCGGACCGCCTTGAGAACGCCCTCCTCGCCGAAGGCGAGCTTGCCTGCCCGCATGGCGAGTCCCAAGTACGACAACGCTTTATTCGGCTGCTGGTTCATCGGGCTTTCCGCAGCTGACCGATTGGAATTTGTCTCGAACGGCTGCGAATTGCTCCTCCAGCCGATCGTATTGCTCGGGCGACAAGTTCACTTTAAGCGCACGCTCGAACGCTTTCGTCTTTCTCGCCTTTTTGAACGCTTCCGCATCCCCGCATATATAAGCGCCGCGCCCGTTCTTCTTGCCGGTCAAGTCGAGCTCGACTTCGCCTTCCGGCGTGCGGACGATGCGCAGCATCTCCCGTTTGGATAACGTCTTTTGACAGACGATGCATTTTCGCTGCGGTACTTTCCTAACCTTCACGACGATCCCACCCGAAACCAGTATTGTTAAGGGCTAGTCGATGCTGATCGAGTCCTGGGGCATCTCCTCGCCCGACGTCCGCGGACGTCCGAACTCCTGCTCCGCTTGCGACTCGCTCTTGATATCGATTTTCCAGCCGGTCAGCTTGGCCGCGAGCCGCGCGTTTTGTCCCTTGATGCCGATCGCGAGCGACAGCTGGTAATCCGGCACGATGACCCGGGCCATCTTCTCGGCCTCGAACACGTTCACCTCGAGCACCTTGGACGGGCTGAGCGCGTTGGCGACGTATTCCTCGACGCTTTCGGACCAGCGCACGATGTCGATTTTCTCGCCGCGCAGCTCGTTCACGATCGTCTGCACCCGCGTTCCTTTCGGACCGACGCACGAACCGACCGGATCGACTTCCGGATTGCGCGAATGAACGGCGATTTTCGAACGGAAGCCCGCTTCCCGGGCGACGGAGCGAATTTCTACGACGCCGTCGTAAATTTCCGGCACCTCGAGCTCGAACAGCCGTTTCAACAGACCCGGGTGTGTGCGCGACAAAATGATTTGCGGCCCTTTCGTCGTGTTCTCCACCTTCGTGATGTACGCCTTGATCCGGTCCTGATGCTTGAACTTCTCGCCGGGCATCAGCTCGCCGAGCGGCAGCACCGCCTCCACCTTGCCGAGGTCGAGGTAGATGTTCCGCAAATCTTGACGCTGCACCGTGCCGGTGACGATATCTTCCTCGCGGTCGATGAACGCGTCGTAAATGAGTCCGCGCTCCGCCTCGCGGATGCGCTGGGTGACGACCTGCTTCGCCGTCTGCGCCGCGATCCGTCCGAAGTCGCGCGGCGTTACTTCTATCTCCACGATGTCGCCGAGCTGGAAGTTCGGGTTGATCTCTCTCGAAGCGTGCTGCGATATTTCCATGCGCGGATCGAGCACTTCGTCCACGACCGTCTTGCGGGCGTACACTTTAATGAGTCCGGTATGCCGGTTAATATCCACTCTCACGTTTTGAGCCGTATTGAAGTTGCGCTTGTAGCTCGAAATGAGGGCGGCTTCGATCGCGTCGATCAACACTTCTTTCGCAATTCCCTTTTCCCGCTCGATATCCGACAACGCTTCGATAAATTCCATATTCATGGTTTGGGGATTCCTCCTTTCAAGGATCAAAAACGGCTAAAACAAAATCGCGAGTCGCGCGCTGGCGACTTTGCCGGCCGGAATTTCCGTCGTTTTTTTGCCAGCTTGAACGACGAGTCGTTCTTCGCTGTAATCGAGCAGCTTGCCTTCGAATTCTTTCGCCCCTTCGATCGGTTCGTACGTCGTCACGAAGACGTTCTTGCCCACCGCGCGGACGAAGTCCTGCGGCTTCTTGAGCGGGCGCTCCGCCCCGGGCGAGGAGACCTCCAGAAAATAAGCGGTCGGAATCGGATCTTTCTCGTCCAGCCGTTCGCTTAAATATTCGCTGATCCGGCCGCAATCGTCGATGTCGATTCCGCCTTCTTTATCTACAAATACGCGAAGGAACCAATTGCTTCCCTCCTTCACGTACTCGATATCCACAAGCTCGAACCCTTCCCGCTCCAAAAAGGGCGCAAGCATCTCCTCCACGGCCGTCTTGATCTGCTGAGCCATGGTCGACCTCCTTCGCTACGATGCCGGGTAGCTTCCGAAATGTGCGGCAAAACGTAAAGAGTGGGTTTCCCCACTCTCCAGTCGCAACGTTCTATCCATCCTCATTATTGCCAAAAATGATTATACCATAACAGTTGTTTCCTTTCAACCATCTTCAGCTCCGTTTCCGGCGTTCTTTTCCTTGCCCCCACTAGGTTTCCCGGGTGCGGCGTACGATCGGAAAAACCAGACGCAGAACAGCCGGGAGCCCATAAACGTCAAGAACAGCGAAATCCAAGTCCAATACCACGACCACTCGTCGTATCGGATCAATCTCGTATTGGCTTCTATCAAAACTTCCGTCACGGTCATGACGGAGCAGTAGGCGGAAAAATAGGACAGCTGCTTCACCCACCCGCTCCCCGTCGGGTATCTGGCGTTGAATAAGGCGCAAACCGCCGGGTAGGCAAAAAATTCGAACGTAAAGCTCGTCCGGTTAATGGAGGCGAATTCGCGGGTCGGGTATTCGAGCAAGCCGATCTCGACGACGACAAGTCCGATCACCCACGTAATCAGCTGCTTGATCAAAAAGGCGACTTGCGCGACGCGCGACCGTTCCTTCGGCACGAAAAACACGAGCATGGCCGCTCCCGCCGCCCAGACGCCGATCAAAATGTACCAGTCGACGCTCACGGAGGACTCCTCCTCTCCGATTGAAGGGCGGCCGGCCGAAAGAACATCCGGACGTAGGCGTTCGTCACCGCGAACAAGAGGCCGAACGTGATCCATGTCCAATACCAGGCGTAGTGCTCATACCGGATCAAGTCGGTGAACGAAACGATCGCCTGATCGATGACGGAGACGACGGTGAGCCATACCGCCAAATGCCCGAACCGTACCCAGCCCGAGCCTTTCGGCTCGCTAATGACGTAAAGAGCGCATAAGAACGGGTAGAAAAAAAATTCGGTCGTAAAGTTCAGGTCGGTCGCTTTCGGAAATTCCCTTACCGGAAACTTGAGCAGGCCGAACCAGACGTGCAGCATGGTGCTGACCCAGGTCATCGCCTGGCAGGCCAACAGCGCGATCCATGCCTCCCGTCTTTTTCGCTTCGGGATGGCCGGACAAACGGATAAGCTTATCACCCATAACGCCGTTAGGACAAAACGTTCGACGGTCAAACCGAATCCCTCCGAGTCGGAATTGCGAAAGCTGGGCATTTTTCTCAGCTTTCCCGTCGAACGCGCGCCCCATGCATATCCCGGCGTCGAAAAAGACGGCTCCCGTCGGGAAGCCGTCTTATGCTGTATAAAGCGATGATCCGTATCAGAACAACGACAATTGGTTCGATTCGGGCAAGCCGCGGAAGCAGCCCATGCCGTTCAAAATTTCGACGATCGTCTTCGACGCCTTCGCCTTCGTCTGGAAATCCTCGATCGAGAGGAACTGGCCTTCCTCGCAGGCGGCCGCGATGTTGCGCGCGGCGTTTTCCCCGACGCCCTGGATCGCCGAGAACGGCGGGATCAGCGAATCGCCGTCGATTTTGAACCGGGTCGCATCCGAACGGTACAAGTCGATCCCTTTGAACGAGAAGCCGCGCGCCGTCATTTCGATCGCCATCTCGAGCACCGACACCATCGCCTTTTCTTTCGGCGACGCCTGGAACCCTTTCTCCTCGATTTCGATCAGCTTCGCCTTGATCGCGTCATAGCCTTGACAGCACAGCTCGATGTCGAAGTCTTCGGACGCCCGCACCGAAAAGTACGTCGCGTAAAACGCGATCGGGTGATACAGCTTGAAGTAAGCCGTACGAACGGCCGAGATGACGTACGCGGCGGCGTGCGCCTTCGGGAACATGTACTCGATTTTGAGACACGAGTCGATGTACCATTTCGGCACTTTATGGTTTTTCATCTCTTCGATCCACTCGTCGGTCAGCCCGCGTCCTTTCCGCACGCTTTCCGTAATTTTGAACGCGAGTCCGGCGTCGAGACCGGCTTTGTAGATCAAGTACAGCATGATGTCGTCGCGGCAGCCGATAACGGTTTTGATGTTGCACGTGCCGTTCTTGATCAGCTCCTGCGCGTTGCCGAGCCAGACGCCCGTACCGTGCGACAAGCCGGAAATTTGCAGCAAGTCGGCGAACGACGACGGCTGCGTCTCCTGAAGCATTTGCCGGACGAATTTCGTCCCCATCTCGGGAACGCCGTACGTGGCGACCGGGGATCGGATCTGCTCCGGCGTGACGCCGAGCGCATCCGTCGAGTTGAACAGGCTCATCACCTTCGGATCGTTCATCGGAATCGTCGTCGGATCGACGCCGGTCAAATCCTGAAGCATCCGCATCATCGTCGGATCGTCGTGTCCGAGAATATCGAGCTTGAGCAAGTTCTCCTCGAAGGCGTGGTAGTCGAAGTGGGTCGTCTTCCATTCCGCCTTCGTATCGTCGGCCGGATATTGGACGGGCGTGACGTCCTCGACCTCGATGTAGTCGGGGACGACGACGATGCCGCCGGGATGCTGGCCGGTGCTTCGTTTGACGCCGGTGCACCCTTGGGCGAGCCGGAGCACTTCCGCCGTGCGCCACTTTTTCCCGTTGTCTTCCTCGTATTTTTTCACGTAGCCGAACGCCGTCTTCTCCGCTACCGTACCGATCGTACCGGCGCGGAACACGCTTTTTTCGCCGAACAGCACCTTCGTATAGTTATGCGCCTCGGGCTGGTACTCCCCGGAGAAGTTCAAGTCGATATCGGGAACTTTGTCGCCCTTGAAGCCGAGAAACGTTTCGAACGGAATGTCCTGGCCTTCGCCCTTCATCTTCGCGCCGCACTTCGGACAATCTTTGTCCGGCAGGTCGAAGCCGCTCGGGATGCTGCCGTCGAGAAACCATTCGCTGTGCTTGCACGAACGGCACATGTAGTGCGGCGGCAGCGGGTTGACCTCCGATATGCCGAGAAACGTCGCCACGACGGACGAGCCGACGGAGCCCCGCGAGCCGACCAAGTAGCCGTCGGCGTTCGACTTTTTCACGAGACGCTCGGAGATGAGGTAGTTGGCCGAGAACCCGTAGTTGATAATCGGCACGAGCTCCTTCTCCAGCCGCGCCACGACGACCTCAGGCACCGGATCGCCGTACAGCTCCTTCGCGGTATTGTAGCATTTCGTGCGGATTTCTTCTTCCGACCCCTCGATAATCGGCGTGAACAGCTGCTTCGGGAACAGGTCGAATTGCTCGATCAGATCGGCAAACAGGTTCGTATTCGTGACGACGACCTCGTACGCCTTGTCCGGGCCGAGATGGGCGAACTCGTCCAGCATTTCGCGCGTCGTGCGGAAATGGACGTCCGGCTTCTTCATCTCCTTCAGCGGGCTGAAGCCGGTAATGCCGTGGATCGTAATGTCGCGGTGAATTTTTTCCCGGGGGTGCAAGTAATGCACGTTGCCTGTCGCCACGACCCATTTGCCCTGCTTTTCGGCGATTTGCACGATGCGGCGGTTCGCTTCCTCCAGCTCGAGGCGGCTGCCGACGATCGATTTGTCGACGAGATGCATGTTGACCCCGATCGGCTGCACCTCGAGCACGTCGTAAAAATCGGCGACCTGCTCCGCTTCCTCCATCGACTTGTTCAGCACCGCATCGTAAAACTCGCCTTTTTCGCATCCGGACGAGATGAGCAGCCCTTCGCGGTGCTCGATCAGCTTGCTGCGCGGAATGCACGGCACCCGGTTGAAATATTCGGTATGCGACAGCGTGACGAGCTTGTACAAGTTTTTCTTGCCCGTCAAATTGCGCGCATACAGACAGCAGTGGAACGGGCGCGCCTTGGACAAGTCTTTGCCCATGTCGTCGTTCAGCTGCGCGAGCGTCGTCCTGCCCCGCTCGGCCGCATCCTTCAGCATATGGTAAAGCACCTGTCCGAGCGCCGCCGAGTCGTCAACCGCGCGGTGATGGTTGTCGAGGCCGACCTTGAACTTTTCGGCCAACGTGTTCAACCGGTGGTTTTTGAGCGTCGGATATTGAATCCGCGCCAGCTCCAGCGTGTCCAGCACCGGATTCGGCAGCGCCGGCAGCCCGTGGCGCTTGCACGATTCCTGAATGAAGCCGATGTCGAACCGGGCGTTGTGCGCCACGAGGACGGCGTCGCCGATAAACTCGACGAACTTGGGCAGCACGTCCGCCAGCTCCGGCGCACCGACGACCATATCGTCGGTAATGTGCGTCAGCTGACTGATATGGTACGGAATTTTTTCGTGCGGATTGACGAACGTTTCGAACTGGTCGATCACTTTGCCGTCCTGCATTTTGACGCCGGCGATTTCGATAATTTTATTGTTGATGACGGAGAAGCCCGTCGTCTCGATATCGAATACGACGTAAGTCGCTTCCGTAAGCGGGACGTCGGTCGGATTGACGACGACCGGCACCGCGTCGTCGACGACGTTCGCTTCCATGCCGTATATGATTTTGATGCCGTGCTTTTTCGCCGCCTTGTTCGCCTCCGGAAACGCCTGAACGTTGCCGTGATCCGTAATGGCGATCGCCTTGTGGCCCCATTTCGCCGCCGTCTTGATATATTGGTCGATCGGGGTGACGGCGTCCATCGTGCTGAGCGTCGAATGCAGGTGAAGCTCGACCCGCTTCTCCTCGGCATCGTCTTTGCGCTCCGGCGGGGCGACGACCTCGATCAAGTCGTTCGGGATCATGACGAGCTCGGGCGTCATCATGAACCGGTCGTACTCGACTTTGCCCCGCGCGCGAATCCATTTGCCGTCGGCGAGCAGGTTCAGCACCTTCAAATCTTCCTTGTTGCGCGCGAACACCTTCAGCATGAGCGAGTCGGAGAAGTCGGTCAGCTTGAATTCGAAGAGCGTGTTGCCGTTGCGCAGCTCCTTCTTGTCCAGACCGAAGATGAGACCTTGCACGGTCACCTTCTTCTCTTCCTCCAGCACGTCCTTCAGCGGGACGGGCGGGTCCTTGATCTCATAGCCGATCGCGAGCTTCAAATCGCCGTCGGCCACCTCCGGCAGCTCCGGCTCCGTCTCGGTCGACGTCATGATCTCCTGAATGACGTGACGCTCCTCCTCGACGACGCGCTGGGCGAACCGTTCGAACTCCTCGCTGCTCGTCTCGCTGACCGCCATCCGCACATTGTACCGCCGGCCGAAGTTTTCCTCGAAAAATTTCTGGATCCAGCCGTCGACGCTCCGCTTGCGGGCCATCTCGAGCCCGATCGCGTCGAGCATGAGCAGCGTAACGACGCCGCCCGCGACTTCGTATTTCGCCTTGCTCATCCATCCGTTGACGGACGCCGCCTCCCGCTGCACCCAGTCGATGAACAAGCTCCAATAGGCGCCGACCAGCTCCTCGTCGGATACCGAGTCGGCGTATTGCACGACGAAACGAATGGCGGCGATGTGCGCGAATTTGTCCCGCACCATTTGGCAAAACGACCGGTAAATGTCGACCGGCACGATCGAAGATTTGGCGATGACGAACGTCCATTCGCGGTTGCTCCGGCTGCATTCGACCCGTTCGATATGACCGTCCGCAAAATACGCCTCGACGACGTTCCCCGGAACGGCCGCCTGCTCCAAAAGCAGCTCGAACCGTTTCCTTTTGTCCGCGGCAGAGCTCATCCGGTTCCCTCCCTCTTGCCTCTTTCATATGCGCATTCGATAGATTGCTAGAGTCGCGGCCAAAAAACAACCCCAAAAAGCGAAGGATAAGCGGGCAGCTTACTCGGTCCCTTCTTGGGGTTTATATCGGCTTCGACTCAATACGACTTGCCGTAAACGACCGTATGCTCGGCCTTCGATCCGCAGACGAGACAAACCGTCTTGCGCTCCTCCGGCTCGAACGGCATATTCCGGCTCGTGGCGCCGGTTTCTTCCTTTACTTGACGCTCGCAGGCGTCCGATCCGCACCAGCCGGCCAAGACGAAGCCGCGCTGCGCGTCGAGGAACGATTTCATGTCGTCGATCGTGTCGATCGACTTGAAGTGGCTGTCCATAAACGCCTTCGCGTTGTCGTACATCGCCTGATGCACTTCGTCGAGCATCCTCCGCACTTCGTCGACGATCGCGTCGAGACGGACCGGACGCTTCTCGCCGGTTACGCGGGAGACGAGCACCGCTTGTCCGTTCTCCATGTCGCGCGGGCCGAATTCGATGCGGACGGGGACGCCGCGCATTTCGTACTCGTTGAACTTCCAGCCCGGGCTTTGATCCGGATTGTCGTCCAGCTTGACGCGGATGCCGGCTTTTTTCAGCTCGTAGAACATTTGTTCCGCGCGCGGAACGACTTGATCGCGCGTCTTCGGCGGACCGATCGGGATGACGACCGCCTGCAGCGGGGCCACCTTCGGCGGAAGGACGAGACCGCGGTCGTCGCCGTGCACCATGATCAACGCCCCGATGAGACGGGTGCTGACGCCCCAGGACGTCGTATGTACGTATTGCTGCGTATTGTCCCTGTCCAAATATTTTATATCAAACGCCTGCGCAAAGTTAGTGCCCAAATAGTGGGACGTCCCCGCCTGCACCGCTTTGCCGTCCTTCATCATCGCTTCGATCGAATACGTGTCGACCGCCCCGGCGAATTTCTCGGAAGGCGTCTTCTGCCCCATAATGACCGGAATCGCCAAGAAATTTTCGGCGAAGTCGCGGTACACCTCGAGCATCTGCATCGTTTCCTTGCGCGCGTCCGCTTCGTCCTCGTGCGCCGTATGGCCTTCCTGCCATAAAAACTCGGTCGTCCGCAAAAACGGCAGCGTCCGCTTTTCCCACCGGACGACGTTCGCCCATTGGTTGATCAATACCGGCAAATCGCGGTACGAGTTGATCCAGTTCGAATACATGTGCCCGATCATCGTCTCCGACGTCGGACGGATCGCGAGGCGCTCCTCGAGCTTCTCCCCGCCCGCTTCGGTTACCCACGGCAGCTCGGGGTTGAACCCTTCCACATGCTCCTTCTCCTTTTGGAAAAAGCTTTCGGGAATGAACAGAGGAAAATATGCGTTGCGGTGGCCGGTTTCCTTGAACTTGCGGTCCAGCTCGCGCTGAATGTTCTCCCAAATTTCATAGCCGTCCGGACGGAGCACGACGCATCCGCGCACCGGGGAGTAGCTCATCAGCTCCGCCTTGCTGATCACGTCGATGTACCAGCGGGAGAAGTCCTCCTGCTGCGGCGTAATTTCTTTGACGAATTGTTTGTCTTTGGACATGAGTGGGGTGCCTCCTAAGGGCTTTGTAAAACAAAGCCTGCATCGTAAGCATAAGCTTGGGCTTTGCGGAGCAAAGCCTGCATCGTAAGCATAAGCTTGGGCTTTGCGGAGCAAAGCCTGCATCGTAAGCATAAGCTTGGGCTTTGCGGAGCAAAGCCTGCATCGTAAGCGTTCTCGTTAAGGCCCGAAACCGGCGACAGGACACAAGTCGCTTGTGTCCTGCCGGGTCGTCAGCCTTTGATCAAGCGCAAAATGTCGTTGTACGTAACCGCGATCATGAGCAGCATCAGCATCGCGAAGCCGACGAAATGAACCATGCTCTCGCGGTTCGGGTCGACCGGCCGGCCCCGCACCGCCTCGAAGCCGAGAAAGACGAGCCGGCTGCCGTCGAGCGCCGGGAACGGAAGCAGGTTGAATATGCCGAGGTACAAGCTCATGCTCGCCGCCCAAAACGTATACTGCGGAAGCCCCGCGCTCGCATGCTCGCTCGTCACTTCCACGATGCGCACCGGCCCGCCGAGGTCGTCGAGCGTGAACTGGCCGAGCACGAGCGTCTTGAAGCCGGTCAAGATGAGCTTCGTCGCCTGGACCATGTTCGTCCAGCCGCCCTCCAGCGCTTCGCCCACGCCGGTGCTTCGTTTGTCCGAGGTGAGCCGGACGCCGACGAGCGCCGTCTGCTCCTTAATCTCGGGCGTAACATGGAGCATTTGCTCCTTGCCGCCTCGCAGAACGGTCCATTCCATTTTCTTGTTCGCGGATTCGCGGATCAGCCCGGTCAGCTCGCTTGGATCGGAGCCGATCGGCGTCCCGTTCACCCGGGTGATCACGTCGCCGGCTTGGAGGCCGGCCTTCAGGGCGGGCGAGTCGGGCTCGACCCGGTCGATTTTGACGTTCGTCGGCATGCCGGCCAAAAACATGACGACCACGTACAGCACGAACGCCAAAATGAAGTTCATGAACGGTCCGGCGAAGATGGACAGCGCCCGCTGGCCGACCGTCTTGCTGCCGAACTGGCGATCCCACGGCGCAATCTGCGTCTCTTTGCCCTTCGCGATCATGAACGCTTGCGGATGAACGGCGTAGGACAGCTTCTCGCCGCCGACGTCGAGCTGAACCGACAGCTCGCGCTCCAGATCGATCCGTTCCGCCGTTCCCTGGATGACGTTCGTCCGCTGGTCGAGCTGGTCCAAATAAATGCGCTTCACCCGTCCCTGCTCGAGCGATACGGCGATCGTTTGTCCCGGCTGAATATGGACGATTTCCGGGTCTTCCCCGGCCATCCGGACGAAGCCGCCGATCGGCAGCAAACGGAGCGTATAGCGGGTTTCCCCGCGAATGAACGAAAACAGCTTCGGGCCGAAGCCGATGGCGAATTCGCGAACGAGAATGCCGGCCCGTTTCGCGAAATAAAAATGTCCCCATTCGTGAATCGTTACGAGCACGAAAAACAGGAGCACGATTTGAAATACGACCTGTGGTGACAACAGCATCTTCCTCCCGCGGCGATAGCCCGTAGACTTGGAGCCGAGAACTCGTGCGGCTCCTTCGTTGCAGCCTGTACTAAGATTAACATTATTCTTTACTATAATACAAGCTTGCCGCCCGGATCAGAACCGCCGTCGCCAACCGTCTTGCCGCATGCGCTCAAGGCGCACTCGCGCCTTATCTTCCGTATCCGTTCGCCGTCCTGCGCGCCCAATCGTCCGCTTCCCCGATCTCCTCGAGCGTCGGATAGGCGATCGGCCGGTGGCCGTTGATCGCCGTCTCGACGATCGACTCGATGTCGAGAAATGCGATGTCCCCGGTCAGGAAACGGGCGACCGCCACTTCGTTCGCCGCATTGTAAACGGCCGGCATCGTGCCCCCCGCTTTCCCGCAATCGAACGCCATCCGGAGCATCCGGAACCGGTCGTAGTCCATTTTGCGGAAATGCAGCTTGCCCAACTCGGTCAAATCGAGCGAAGGAACGGCCGGGGAAGCGAACCGCTCCGGATACGTCAACGCATACTGGATCGGCACGCGCATGTCGGGCACGCCCATCTGGGCGACGATACTACGGTCTTCGAACTCGACGAACGAATGGACGATGCTTTCCGGGTGAACGATCACTTCGATTTGCTCGAACGGCACATCGAACAACCAATGCGCCTCGATCACTTCCAGTCCTTTATTCGCCATCGTCGCCGAATCGATCGTCACCTTCGACCCCATCGACCAGTTCGGATGGGCGAGCGCTTCCTGAACCGTTACGCCGACCAGCTCGTCCCGCGTTCGATCGCGGAACGACCCGCCGGAGGCGGTCAGCACGATGCGGCGTACGGCCGATCTCGGCTCGCCGTTCAAGCATTGGAAGATGGCGGAATGCTCGCTGTCGACCGGGAGAAGCCGGACGCCCTTCCGCTTCGCCGCCTCGGATACGAGATGCCCGCCGCTGACGAGCGTCTCCTTGTTGGCGAGTCCGATCGGCTTGCCCGCCTCGATCGCCGCCAGCGTCGGCTTCAGTCCTTGACTGCCTACGATCGCCGTGACGACGATATCCGCATCCGGCAGCGTCGCCGCTTCGATCAACCCTTCGTCGCCGTAAACGAGCTTTGTCCCGGCAGGCAAGTGCGCCTCCACGCGGTCCGCAATCTCCTTCGTAGCGACGGAGACGAGCCGCGGCCGAAACCGGTTCGCCTGCTCGATCACAAGCTCGGCGTTGCGTCCGGCGGCCAGCGCCTCGACGCGAAACGATTCCGGATGACGAGAGACGACGTCGAGCGTTTGCGTACCGACGGAGCCGGTGCTGCCGAGCAGCGAAATACGTTTCATGCGAATCCACCTTCCGTTCGTGTTCGGTCCGGTTATTGCGGGATAAGCGACAGCAGCTGGACGAAGGGAAAAACGATGAGCCAGCTATCGCAGCGGTCCAGCACGCCGCCGTGACCCGGCAAGATCGAGCCGCTGTCCTTGATGCCGCGAATGCGCTTGTACGCCGATTGGATCAAATCGCCCATCTGGCCTACGACCGCGATGACGATGCCGAGACCGACCGCCCGGCCCCAGCCGAGCAAGTCCGGCGCGTACAGCGAAAAGCAGAGCGCCGCCGCGACCGCCGCCGCGACGCCGCCCAGGGCGCCTTCAACCGTCTTCTTCGGACTGATCGTCGGCCAGAGCGGCGTTTTTCCGATCGCCCGCCCGGTAAAATAAGCGCCCGAATCGGACAGCCAAATGCAGACGAACAGCATGAGCGTCCAAAACAAGCCGTTGTCGCCGAGCCGCGTCGAGATCATGTAATGAAAACCGGTGCCTATGTAAACGATGCCCAGCATGTGAAGCGAAATGTGATCGAGCGTTACTTTGTTTTTGGACAGGACGGTGGCGGCGAACAGCAGGAACAGCGCCAGCCAAACCGTCGTTTCGTACGACATCGCGCTCCAGCCGGGAACTTCCCCCCACGGAAACGCGATGTACAAGGCGAACGCATATCCGAGAACGGCGGTCAGCTTTGCGGAAGACATGCCGTTCATCCGGTTGAATTCGAACATGCCGACCGCGGTCAGCAGCACAATCAAGGCGGCGAAATAGAAGCCGCCCAGCGTAAGCAAAAATATAAACGCGGCGCCGGCCACGACGCCGGTTACGATACGTTGTTTCAACCGTACTCCTCCGTCCGAATGCGTGTTACAGGCCGCCGTACCGACGCGCCCGGCGCTGGTATTCGCCGACCGCCTGCACCAGATGCGATTCGGTAAACTCCGGCCAATAGATGTCGGTAAACCACAGCTCGGAATAAGCCATCTGCCAGAGCAAAAAGTTGCTGATACGGATTTCTCCGCTCGTCCGGATAATGAGATCGGGATCCGGCAGCGATTGCGTCAACAGCCGCCCGGAAATGAGCGACTCGCAAATGTCTTCCTCGCGGAGCTTGCCCGACCGGACGTCCTCCGCGATTTCGCGCACGGCGTTCACGATCTCGTGACGGCTTCCGTAATTCAAGGCGAAATTGAGAATGAGACCGGTATTCCGTTTCGTCCGCTCGATCGCCGTTTCGACCGCTTCGAGCGTATGGCCGGGCAGCCCTTCCTTCCAGCCGGTCATCCGGACCTGCACGTTTTTGTCGATCAGCTCCTGGAGCTCCAGCGCGAGAAATTCTTGCGGCAGTTTCATCAGAAAGTCGACCTCCTCGCGCGGCCGCTTCCAGTTCTCCGTGGAGAACGCGTACAAGGTGAGCACCTTGACTCCGATCTCGTCCGCCGCGATCGTGGCGCGCTTGACCGCCTTCATCCCGGCGTGGTGCCCCGCGATGCGCGGCAGCCCGCGCTTGCGCGCCCAACGCCCGTTGCCGTCCATGATGATCGCGATATGCTCCGGAATGTTGTCGGGCGCAAGCTCGACGATGTCTTCCGGTTTCGCGCCGGTTTGACCCCGTTTGAAAAGATGGAACATGGTTCATCCCCCACCCCTGTTCGAAGCGAACACAAAAATCCCCCTTCGATTCGGGGGGCCGTAAACTTGCCGTCACACTTCCATAATTTCTTTTTCTTTAGCCGACAACACTTTATCGATTTCGGCGATATACTTGTCCGTCGCTTTCTGGATGTCGTCCTGATGACGACGGGATTCGTCCTCGGAGATGCTCGTTTTCTCGAGCTTTTTGATATCGTCGTTGGCGTCGCGGCGAATGTTGCGGATCGCCACTTTCGCTTCCTCGCCGTACTTCTTCGTCAGCTTGACGAGCTCGCTGCGGCGTTCTTCCGTGAGCGGCGGGATGCTGAGACGGATCGTGCTGCCGTCGTTCGAAGGCGTAAGGCCGAGCTCGGACTTCAAAATCGCCTTCTCGATCGCTCCCATCGACGACTTGTCCCACGGCTGGATGAGCAGCGTACGGGAATCGGGCGTATTGATGTTCGCCAATTGGTTGACCGGCGTCATCGAGCCGTAATATTCGACTTGCACGCGGTCGAGCAGCGCCGGCGTGGCGCGTCCCGCACGGAGTCCGGCCAATTCCTTGCGCAGCGCTCCGATCGCTTTCTCCATCCGCTCTTCCGCGTTTTTCTTGATCGATTGCGGCATTAGTTCGCACTTCCTTTCACGATCGTACCGATTTTCTCGCCTAAGATGGCGCGTTTGATGTTTCCGCGTTCTGTAATCGAGAAGACGAGAAGCGGAATGTTATTGTCCATGCAAAGCGACGATGCGGTGGAATCCATGACGCCCAAGTTTTTGTTCAGCATTTCCATATACGTGAGCGTTTCGAATTTCTCCGCATTCGGATCTTTGAACGGGTCGGCGCTGTAGACGCCGTCGACTTTGTTTTTGGCCATCAGGATGACTTCCGCTTCGATCTCGGCGGCGCGCAGAGCGGCCGTCGTATCGGTGGAGAAGTACGGGTTGCCCGTTCCGGCGGCGAAGATGACGACGCGGCCTTTTTCGAGATGGCGAATCGCGCGGCGGCGAATGTAAGGCTCGGCAACCTGCTGCATCGTTATCGACGTTTGCACGCGGGTCGGTACGTCGATTTGCTCGAGCGCGTCCTGCAGCGCAAGCGAGTTCATCACCGTAGCGAGCATCCCCATATAGTCCGCCGTCGCCCGATCGATCCCTTTGGCGCTTCCGGCGATGCCTCTCCAGATGTTCCCGCCTCCGACGACGATCGCGACTTCCACCTTCAGGTCGTGAATGTCCTTCACTTGGGCGGCGATTTCCGAAATCATCGCGGAATCGATCCCGTACCCTTGCTGACCCGCCAACGCTTCCCCGCTTAATTTCAGCACCACTCGCTTGTATTCCGGTCGTTCCAACATGGTCTCCTCCTATGGCTCGCTGGCGTTACAAAAGAAGGAACACCGCGTGTTCCTCCGGATCTATCGGCAGTTATGGGACAACCAATACCTGAAGCCGGGTATTGGTTGTCCGTCAACGTCCTTTATTGTTTAACTTGCGCCATAACTTCCTCGACGAAGTTGTCCTGCTTCTTCTCCAAGCCTTCGCCCAGCTCGTAGCGGGTGAAGCGGCGGATCGAAATTTTTTCGCCGATCGCGGCGACTTTCTCGTTCAGCAGAACGCTGATCGTTTTGTCCGGATCTTTGATGAAAGCCTGCTCCAAGAGGCAGTTTTCTTCGTAATATTTGCTCAGGCGGCCTTCCACCATTTTGTCGACGATGTGAGCCGGCTTGCCTTCGTTGAGCGCTTGGTTTCTCAAAATTTCGCGCTCTTTGTCAAGCGCCTCTTGCGGCACTTCTTCGCGGCCGATGTAGAGCGGGTTCGTCGCGGCGATTTGCATCGCGATATCGCGCACGAACTCTTTGAACGATACGTTTTGCGCGACGAAGTCGGTTTCGCAGTTGACTTCGACGAGGACGCCGATCCGTCCGCCGGCGTGAATGTAAGCTTCGACGATACCTTCGGTCGCGATGCGGTCGCCTCTCTTGGCCGCAGCCGCCAACCCTTTCTCGCGGAGAATTTCCGACGCTTTCGTCAAATCCCCGTTCGCTTCTTCCAACGCTTTTTTGCAATCGAGCATGCCTGCTCCGGTTTTTTCGCGCAATTCTTTAACTGCCTGTGCCGATACGGCCATCGAAAGTACCTCCCTTGTATGTATCCCGGGGCGAAACGTCGGAACGCCCTCCGTCAGCCCGGAACCGGACGTTTACTACTACGTTGCCCCAAAGTTGTTTTCTTCTTTAAAAAAAGGGCGGCGAGAGGTTAAATAACCTTCAAACCACCCTTTTGCCGTCAAATTTGAAGTTATGCCGTCGTTTGCTCGCCTTGGTGAGCTTCGATAACCGCGTCGGCGATTTTGCCCGTCAACAGCTTAACGGCGCGGATCGCGTCGTCGTTGCCCGGAATGACGTAGTCGATTTCGTCCGGATCGCAGTTCGTATCGACGATGCCCACGATCGGGATGCCCAGCTTGCGGGCTTCGGCAACCGCGATGCGCTCTTTGCGCGGATCGATGATGAACAGGGCGCTCGGAAGCTGCTTCATATGCTTGATGCCGCCCAAGAACTTCTCGAGGCGTTCCATTTCTTTGCGGAGCAGGATGACTTCTTTTTTCGGAAGCAGGTCGAACGTGCCGTCGCTTTCCATGCGATCCAGCTCATGCAGGCGGTTTACCCGCTTTTGGATCGTTTGGAAGTTCGTCAGCGTGCCGCCCAACCAACGTTGGTTGATGTAGAACATGCCGCAGCGCTCGGCTTCTTCCTTGACGGAGTCTTGGGCTTGCTTCTTCGTTCCTACGAAAAGGATCGTGCCGTTGTCTTCGGCGATCGATTTGACGAAGTTGTAAGCTTCCTCGACTTTTTTGACCGTCTTTTGCAGGTCGATAATATAAATTCCGTTTCTTTCGGTGAAGATGTAACGATCCATTTTCGGGTTCCAGCGACGGGTTTGGTGACCGAAGTGTACCCCAGCTTCGAGAAGCTGCTTCATGGAGATTACTGCCATCTTCACGCACCTCCTTTAAAATGGTTTTGGGTTTCCTCCGCCGTTCGCATCTTCCTCTGAAACTTATGATCCCATAAGCACCGTCAAAGGAATTAAACGGCGTGCGTGGTTTTCACACCGTCAATTACTATACCACATCCGAAACTACGTTTGCAACCGAATCCCCGATCGTTCGACAAGTTCCTACTATCTCGCCATTCTAGGCTTGCTTTCCCCCTCGCCGCCATCGGCGATCCGGACCCGCTCGACGTTTTTCAAATGGATCAGGTCCCCTTGCTTCCCGAACCAACCGTCCCGATTTTGCGTAATGCTCATCGTCACCTGCGCGAACGTATCCGCCTCCACCTCGATCCGGTGCGTCCCGCCCCCCATAAAAAAGAAATCGACCGTAAACCGCGCCATCGTGAAACTCCTCTCTATTCATTGGATAGTAGGAACTTCGATCGAAGGGGGAAATTTCCTGCTTCGATCCCAATAAATAAACCGGGCCTCGCACTCGGTGCGAAATCCGGTTTTCATGGACTGGTCGATATCGTAATGGCGGCCACAATATCCGCAATGGGGGTGTTGTCCTCGAACGAATACGAGCCGGCGCGGATGCGCGTCGTCGACTTCGTGTCTCTCAATGCGGCCACCAACGAATTGGCGTCGGTTACGATTTGCGCTTTGACGAACAGATCGGCGACGGCGGCCGCGTCCATCCGGTCCGAAATATAGACCGAGCGGATCGTCTTCGCCGCGGCGGGTTGCGATGCGCCCGGGTTGGCGGGCTGCTGCGTCTTCGCCAGCTTGGCGCGCTCTTCCTCGGCCGCTTTTTGCCGGATCGCCTCGATGTCCTTGTCGGAATAGACCGATTGATCTTTCGGGACGACCTTGTAGTTCAGCTTGTCCGCCTGCGCCTGCAGCTGGTCGACCGTAGCCGGCTGCGTCTGCTCGAGCGGTCGGTTTTCCAGCTCGTCCACCTTAAACATGAGCTGGAGCAGGACGGCGCCCGCGATCAAGCCGAAACCGAGCCCGTACAGAAACGTCCGATTTTTAAACACGAGCCTGGTCCTCCTGTTTCGCCAGTTGAATGATGAGCATCACTTCGCCTTTGTTCATCTCCAGCTTTTTGGCGATATATTCGGTCGATTTTCCTTGATCATAAAGCTGGAATACGGCGGCATACCGATCGCGTATGTTGCTCGACGCCTTCTCCGGCTCTTTCTCCGGCGGGGCGACGACTTCGGCCGCAGGCATCGGTTCGTGGGCGACGGGAGCTTCGGTCCGGACGGATGCCGCGGCAATCGACTGCGAACGCGCCAGCAAGCCTTCGGCTTGTCCGGCCGCTTCCTTGCGGCTTTGTTCCGCCCGTACGAGTTGGCCGAGCTGTTCCGTGACCGCGCGATTTTGCTGTTCCAGCGCTTCGATTCGGCCTTGCAGCTTCGCCGCGTGAACGTCGTGCTCTTTTTTCATCTCCGCTACGAGTCCGAGCAGCTGCCGATTTTCTTCCTCCAGCTCGGCGGAAAACTGCTCCATCGTATCTTCGATTTCTTTGATAACGCTCGTCTGCGCCTGCTTCGTCCCGCTCTCCTTCTTGGGAACGAGCTTCGCGTAGACGACGAGCACAAGCCCCAGCAAAACGATGTAAAGCCAAGCGTCCAAGCTAGCTCACCTTTTCTCGGGATCGAATGATGGTTGCAATAACCGGCCGATCGGGCCTGCCGGTTATAAAGTGAAATCGATATGCTGTCCTTTATACGGATGCCCGGACGGATCCGCCGCCGGTTTCCCGCCCGGCTTCGCTTTCCCTGTCTGCGGGCTACCCCGTTCGCGTTTGCCTTTGGAGCCTCTGCGCTGGTCATCACGAATGAGCGCCGACGACGGGTCGTCGACTTTTTCGGTTTGTCGGAGCTGCCGATCCTTTTGCTCGATCGCTTTCGCGGCCAACGCCTCTTGATCGTAAACCGGCTTTTGCATCAAATGGTTTTGGACGTTTCCGACCTCGCTCGTGCGCGGAATGGCGATTTGCATTTCGACCGATCTCAAGCTCATGCCACTCACCCCGTTCCCCGTGTGTACACGGCTTATTCGCTTCCGGTCGGCGGCTTGCTTATTCGTTCGGGAGCATCGAGATGTCGCCGGCGGAATACATGAATTGCACCCTCGACGTTGCGTCTTTCACGAACCGGGTATAACGGCCGATGACGATTTTCGTCCCGCCGTACACCATGGAGATGACCTGCACCCGCGCCCGGTCGGTATCCTCCAACGTCTTCTCGATTTCAAGTATACGTTCCTTGATTCCGTTTTGTTCGTCGACGGCTTGCTTTTTCGTATGCGTCAGCTTGATGCGCATCGCCAGCTTGTCGGACGACAGCGTTCCCGCCGCGGCCAGCTGGTCGAGCAGCGTGAGCGCCTTCTCCGTTTTGTCGAGGCCGTCTTGATTTTGCTTCAACTGCTGGCGCAGCGTCGTGAGCTCGTTGCGCAGCTCCGGAAGGACGCCGACTTCGACGGAGGTGGGCGTCGACATCGGGTTGCCGATCGTGCGGGCGATCACTTTTTCCCCGGCCTGAATCGTCCCGCCGACGATCAGCCCTTTCGGGCCGGCGCATTGGACGTTTTGTCCGGCTCGCACCTGCGAATGCATGATGCTTTGGGAGACGACAACGTTTTGTCCGGCTTCGATGACGGCGTCCTGGATGAACGAGCTTTTCAGGTTGACTCCCGCCCGAATGACGGCTTTATTATGTCCGAGAATGCCGGCGCTGATTTCGATCGAGCCGAGCGCCTCGATTTCGGCCCCTTCGACGCCGCCGGTCACGCGGATATCGCCGGCCGCCTTCACCTTGAACCCCGACAGCACGTTGCCCCGGATGACTACCGTACCGAGAAAATCGATGTTGCCGACGTTGTAATCGACGTCGCCGTTTACCTCGAATACGGGAAATACGTTGATCTTGTCGTTTTCCGTGTAGACGACCATGCCGTCCATCGCGGCATAAAGCGCTTTCTGCTCCCCGTCGGCAACGACGTTTTTACCCAGCTTGAATCGCGCTTCCTTGCCGCTGCGGCCGGGGATCGTCTCGCCGGTTACGTCCCGGCCGGGCGGCCCTTCCTTTGCCGGCAGCCGCTCGGCGATCAGCTGCCCTTTGCGGACGTTGGTCAGACGGGTGACTTCCTTGTAGTCGACGGTCCCGTCCTCGAGCTCCGCCGGTTTTTTCCGTTCCGCATCCGCGTCGTACAAGTTCCGAATCTCTCCGTCGATGCCGGGTCCGGGAGGGTCCCCGGTTGCCACTACGGTTTTCGTTTGCACAAACGGCTTCGGATCTTGGATGAGCGCTGCAATGACGTCTCGTTGTATGCCGTAACGTACATGGTTCTTATGAAGAAACGCGATGATGTCGTTAACCGTATAAGGAAAAGAATCCGGAAGCGTCACGATTTGGATGGAGGCGGTCAATTTGTCCTCGGCCAGGCTGACACTGATGTAGTGTTCCAAAGGCAATTCGGTGGACAACGCATTTCCCCCTTCCTGACTTGCCGCTATTGCTGCATCAATTGATTTTTCCACCTGCCGAGCGATCCCCTAAGCCGCAAAATCGCTTTGGAGTGCAGCTGGGAAATGCGGGAAGGCGATAACGACATGACCTCCGCGATCTCGCTCAAGGAGAGCTCCTCGTAATAAAACAAGGAGACGACCGTCCGTTCCTTCTCCGTCAGCTTGTCGATCGCCTTGGCCAACGATTCTTTCAGAAAAAATTCGTTCACCTTGTACTCCGGGTTTCTCGCTTTTTCGTCCACCATCAGCGACAAACGCGTCTCCGATTCCTCTTCCTTGATCGGATCGTCGAACGAGCATACCGTCGTGATCGAAATTTCCTGAAGCATGTGCTGGAACTCTTTCTCGCTGACGTTCAAATACGAGCTGATTTCCGCATCCGTGACGGAGCGCAAGTAGTGCTGCTCGAGCTTCTGGTAGGCGTCCTCGATTTTTTTGGCCTTCTCGCGAACGGACCGCGGCACCCAATCGCCCTGCCTGAGACCGTCGATAATCGCGCCGCGAATGCGCCAGGACGCGTACGTTTCGAATTGCAAGCCGCGTTCGTAGTCGAACTTCTCGATCGCGTCGATTAACCCCATTATACCATAACTGGATAAATCGTCCCTAGAAACGTTTTTGGGCAGTCCGATGAGGAGGCGGCCGACCACGTAATCGACCAACGGCAAATAATGCTCGACCAGCGCTTGTTTCGCCGAAAGCAAACCTTCACTTTTCCATTGTTTCCAAATGTCGATGTTGGACAAAGGGGATTGCTTTTGTTGAATCATTCAGCTCGCTCTCCTTACTCTTCTGTCAGTCGCCGCACCGCCCGGGCCAATTCCTCTCCGCTCGCGTCCGGAATCGAAGCGAGCTTCTTCGGCTCGAGCGGCGCGAACGTCGCGTCCGGATCGGGCCGGTTCAGCTGCTCCTTGAGCAAATCGTTCAATTGATCCTCGTTCTCGGGCGTCACCGCGTCCACCGTTCGGCCGAGCGCTTCGGCCGGCGCCGCATCCGTTTCGGGCGCGACGGGCTTCAAGCCGACGAGAGTGCCGAGAATCCACCGCAGCGCATACGCGACGGCGAACAGGATCAGAAAGCTGTACAGGCTGTTGAGCAGCGTTCGCAAGAAGAAGTTGTTCCCGATTGACAGGAGAAACGTCAAGATGAAACCCGACGCCCCCAAAACGATATTCCATCGAACGGTTCCGATCATGGCTACAGTTCCTTGACTCCTTGTTGTACGGTTCGCAAGACCAAAATTCCGGTGTCCGCGTAAAACTCGATCGTCCTTCCGAAATTTCCTCCCGTATCCTCCGCAATTATCGGTATCGAAAAAAGCTTCAATTGCTCCTTGCAGGACTCGACGTTGCGAGGCCCGATCCGCATCGTATCGTTCGCCGTGTTGAACGCGAACATTTGGGCCCCGCCGGCCAGCTTGGCGACCAGGCGCGAGCCGGATGCGCCGAGCTTCGTCATCCGCTTCACCATCTCGGGGATCGCCGTGTCGGCATACTTGGCCACGTTAATCGTGCCTTCCTTCGCGATATCGGAAGACGGCAGCATGACGTGAGCCATTCCCGCGATTTTCGTTCTCGGATCGTACACCGTGACGCCGACGCACGAGCCGAGACCGGTCGTTTTCAGTATGCCCGGACTCGATGTCACGTTCAGATCTGCCATTCCCACCTTGATCAGGTTGTCCGAGGTCATTCGAGCGGCACTCCCAAAGACTTGAAGATTTTGTCGAACGACTCGGGATCGGGGACCAGGAAGAAATGGCCTTCCACCGCTTCATTTCCTTCGAAAAACTTCGTATCGATGAACAGCGCCTTATCGCCCATTTCACCGTACTGGATCAGCCCGTAGCTGACGACGGCGCCGAGCATGTCGATCGTCAGCGACGGAACGGTCGGGGACATGCTCAGCTTCGTAAAGTCGGCGAGCGACGACAAGTACGACCCGGCCAAAATGTTACCGATCTCGCTCAACGCCGAAAGCTCCATCTCGGAATAGTGCTCCTCGTCCTCGACGACGATGCCGGCCAAGTTTTGCAGCAGCTGCTTGGCCGACGGTTGGGTCAGGATGAAGAACATGTTGCCCGGCGCTTCGCCGGTTACCCGCAAGTAGATGGCGACGACGATCTGCTCCGAGCCGCCGAGCACTTCAATGATGTCCTCGAACGGGAGCATGTTGACGAGCGGCACCTGCATGTCGACCGGCCTGTCGAGCAGCTTGGACAGCGCCGTCGCGGCGTTGCCCGCGCCGATGTTGCCTACTTCCTTCAGCACGTCTAGTTGAAAGTCCGCAAAGTTGTGGAAGTTGGATGAGGTCATCGTTATTCCCCGAACTGCTCGAGCTGGACGATTTCGCTTTTGTTGAGCACTTCCTCCAGATTGAGTAGGACGAGCAGCCGATCGTCCTGCAGCTTGGCCAAGCCGCGCAAATATTTCGCCTTGATGCCGCCGACGATTTCCGGAGGCTGCTCGATGTTGTCGCTGTCGACATCGACGACGTCGTTCGCCATGTCGACGATCATGCCCACTTCCATATCTTTCACCGCGACGATAATGATTCGCGAGTTGTCCGTATAGTCCGCTTCCGGCAAGCCGAACCGTCCGCGAAGATCGATGACCGGCACGACAACGCCGCGCAGGTTGATGACGCCTTTGACGAAAGCCGGCGTTTTCGGCACCCGGGTGAGCGGCTGCATCCGCTCGATCGTCCGGACCTTCTCCACCTCGACTCCGTATTGTTCGTGGGCGAGCGAGAACACGATCACTTTAAGCTCTTCTCCCATGATATGTAACCCCCTCTTATTTGATCAAAGCGTTCGTGTCGACGATCAGCGCCACTTGGCCGTCGCCCAAAATGGTGGCGCCGGATACCGCGAACAAATTCGTCAAATATTTGCCGAGCGATTTCAACACGATTTCCTGCTGGCCGATAAACTCGTCGATCATGATCGCCGCAAGCTTGTCGCCTTTTTTGATGACCACGATTTCCGTCTCGTCCTCGTCCGCCTCGGAATAACCCGGCACGTCGAACAGCTTGCTCAGCGACACCAAAGGAATGATCCCGCCGCGGAAATCCATCATCGGATTGCCTTGAACCCAGCGAACGCTTTCCTTGCGAATAACCGACGTCTCCACGATCGAAGAAAGCGGAATCGCGTACTTTTCCGCACCGAGCCGCACCAGCATCGCCGAAATGATCGACAGCGTCAGCGGCAGCTGTACCGAAAACTTCGTTCCGATTCCGAGCTTCGATTCGACTTGAACGCGTCCGCCGAGCGATTCGATCTTCGTCTTGACGACGTCGAGCCCTACGCCGCGGCCGGATATGTCGGAAATGACCTCGGCCGTGCTGAAGCCCGACGCGAACAGCAGCATGTACACCTCTTCGTCCGTCAGCGTCTTCGCCTGCTCCTGCGTGACGACGCCTTTTTTCAGCGCGGTTCCGAGCACCTTGTCGCGGTTGATCCCTTTGCCGTCGTCCTCGATTTCGATGAACACGTGGTTGCCGCTGTGGAAGGCGCGCAGATGGACCGTACCGGTTTCCGGCTTGCCGGCCGCGATCCGGTCCGGTATCGTCTCCACGCCGTGGTCGACGGAGTTGCGCAGCAAGTGGACGAGCGGGTCGCCGATCTCGTCGATGACCGTCCGGTCGAGCTCCGTTTCGGCGCCGGTCACGATCAGGTCGACCTTTTTGTCGAGCGACTTCGCCAAATCGCGAACCATCCGCGGGAACCGGTTGAATACGGTATCGACCGGCACCATCCGCAGCTTCAGCACGATGTTTTGCAGGTCGCTGCTGACGCGCGCCATATGCTCGACCGTTTCGGTCAAATCGTTGCGGCGCACCTCGCTGGCCAGCTGCTCGAGCCTCACCCGGTCGATCAGCAGCTCGCTGAACAAGTTCATGAGCACGTCGAGACGCTCGATATCGACGCGGATCGTCCGGGAGGCGACCGGAGCGCCGCCCGCCGCCGGCTTCGGCGCGGCCGACTCCGCTTTGGCGGGAGCCGCTGCGGCCGGAGCGGCTTCGGCTTTGGCTGCAGCCGCCTGGGCGGACGCCGCCGGCTTCGGCTCCATTTTCCGCTTCAAGCTGTCCGCATCCAGCTTCTCCACCTCGACGTACTCGATCTCGCTGATGCTTCCGGCGCGCTTTTCCAGCTCTTCGGCGGACAGCTGGGACAAATAATAGACCGTGAACGATTTGTCGAACTTCTCTTTTTCGATGTCTTCGACCGACGGGGTCGATTGGACGACTTCGCCGTTTTGCTCGAGCACGTCGAATACCATGTAGGCGCGCGCCGCCTTCAGCACGCACGTGTCTTGGACCGACACTTTCAAATAGTAAACCTGATGTCCGCTCTCGAGCGATTGCATCAAGATCGAAAATTGAAACTCGTCCAGCTCCGCCGCTCCGGCGGAAGACGACGCGGGCTGGCCCGCGGCCGCACCGCCCTTTTCGTAATCGCCCGACACGATCGATTTCAGCGTCGCCACGATCGCGCTTACGTCCGCTTTGCCGGTACCGCCGTTGATGATGTCCTCCACCATCGCTTCGAGCGAATCGAGGCTTTTGAAGATGGCGTCGAATATAAACGGGTTCATCGCCAGCTTGTGGTTGCGCACGAGATCGAGCACGTTTTCCATCTCGTGGGTGAGCGAAGCCAAGTCCTCGAACCCCATCGTAGCGGACATTCCCTTCAGCGTATGCGCCGAACGGAAAATCGTCTGCACGATGCCGATGTCCTCCGGGCTTGCTTCAAGCTTCAGCATGTTGTCGTTCAACGCCTGCAGATGCTCCCGCGACTCGTCGATGAACATGCTTAAATACTGATTCATTTCCATCCGCCGTGCCCCCTCTTGTTCACATTTTCGGGTTGATGTCTTTCGTGACAAGCTCCGTCAGCTTCGAGGCGATCTGATACAGCGGAAGCTGATGCGTGACGCAGTTCAATTCCGCGGCGGCGCGGGGCATGCCGTACACGACGCAGGTTTCGCTCGATTCGGCGATCGTGGATACGGCGCCCGCTTGCCTAAGCGCCTGCATCCCCTTCGCTCCGTCGCTCCCCATCCCCGTCATGATGACGATATGCCGCTTCAGGTCGCGGAACGGCAAGAGCGAGTCGAACAGCATGTCGACCGACGGCCGGTGACCGCTCCGGGGCTCGTCCTTCGTCAGCCGGATCTTATACCCGACCTCGTCCCGCTTCACGATCATGTGCCAGCCTCCCGGCGCGATATAGGCGACGCCGTTGCGCAGCCGGTCTCCGTCCTCGGCTTCCACGACCGTTACGTGCGACGTGGCGTCCAGCCGCTGCGCGAGCGACTTGGTGAAGTTCGGCGGCATATGCTGAACGATCAATACCGGCGCGGGAAAATCGGCGGGCAGCTCCGAAACGACCTGCTGCAGCGCACGCGGTCCGCCCGTCGACGTTCCGATGGCGACGAGTCGCTCGATTTTGCCCGAATGGGCCGCGGCCGGCGTCGTAGCGATCAACTCCTTCGCGACGCTCGCGGCGGGCGGCTTGATTACCGGCTTCGGCGGCACGTAAGGCCGCGTTTGGACCGCCGGGCGGGATACTTTCGTCTGCAGCGCGACGGTCAGCTTCTCCATCAGCAGCGACTTGACTTTGAACAAGTCGAGCGATATCGAGCCGGAAGGCTTGCGGACGAAATCGACCGCGCCGAGCTCGAGGGCGGCGATCGTCTCCTTCGCCCCTTCCTCCGTCAAGCTGCTCAGCATGACGACCGGCACCGGATGGTCCTCCATGATCCGCTTGAGCGCTTCGAGGCCGTTCATTTCGGGCATTTCGATGTCGAGCGTCACGACGTCCGGCTTCAGCCGCTTCGCCTTCTCGACCGCCTCCAGCCCGTTTTTGGCCGTATCGACCACCTCGAACCGTTCGTCCTCTTGAATCATATCCGTTATGATTTTACGCATGAAGACCGAATCGTCGACAACCAACACCCTATGTATGGCCATGCTATCACCTCATCCTGATGTCCTCGGACCGCGGGTTGTCTCATTTCAGAAGCTTCATCATTTTGCTCAAAAACCCTTTGACTCCCCCGTTTTGCGGCTCCGGAGCGGGCTGGCCCGATACGAACCGCTGCGCGAGACGCTCGATGCTTCTCGAAGCGGCGCTCGTCGGGAACGCGACCGTAAACGGAACTTGCTTTTTGACCGCCTTCGAGACGCTGGCGTCGTCCTCGACGAAGCCGAGCGTCGGAATGTTGATGTGCAAAAATTGCTTGGCGACGAGACTGATTTTGTCCGCCGTCTGTTTCCCCTCGTGCGCTTCCGTGACGCGGTTGACGACGAGCTGGAATCGGACGTCGTGGCCGAGCGAGTTGACCATCTTGATGATCGCGTACGCGTCCGTAATCGCCGTCGGCTCGGGTGTCGTCACGACGATCGTCTCGTTCGCGGCGACGATGAACTTGAGCGTTTCCTGCGACAGCCCGGCACCCGTATCGAAGATGATATAGTCGACGTGACCGTTCAGCTGGTTCACCTGATCGGCGAAATAGTCGACCTCCGCCTCGGTCAGTCTCATCAAATCGTTGAAGCCGGAGCCGCCCGCGATAAACTCCAGCTCGTTATGGCCTTTCTGGATAATTTCCCATATCGTCTTTTCCCGTTTTAGCAAATGGTACAAGCTGTACTTCGGCGATATGCCCATCAGCACGTCGATGTTGGCGAGGCCGATATCCGCGTCGAACACGAGCACCTTATAGCCTTGCTTTTGCAGCGTCAGCGCGAAGTTCAGCGTGAAGTTCGATTTGCCGACGCCGCCCTTGCCGCTCGTCACGGTGACGATCTGCGTCGTGCGGGTAGTCCGATCCGACTGCGTCCTTACGAGATTTCTAAGGCTCTGCGCTTGATCGCTCATTGCTCGCGTTCCTCCAGAAGTAGATCGATCAATTTGTCTTCGTTCGTCTCGATGATGTCGTCAGGCACGTTTTGACCGTTCGTAATATAGGAGAGCTGGAGCGGGAAATCGTATAGCAGATTGACGATCGAGCCGTACGAATGGGTTTCGTCCATTTTCGTGAACAGCACTTTGTCGAGCTTGAATTTGGCGAAATTGTCGGTGATCGCCTTCATATCCTTGTACTTGGAAGTAAGGCCGAGCACGAGAAACGTTTCGCTCTTGCCTTTCGTCTGAAGAAGGGAGTTCAGTTCGGACACGTACATTTGATTGCGAAAATTGCGACCTGCCGTATCCATGAAGATGACGTCGCAATCTTGCAGCTGCTGAAACGCGCGGGCCAGCTCCTGCGGCGAAAACACGACCTCGAGCGGCACGTTCAAAATCGTCGCGTACGTCTTGAGCTGCTCCACCGCCGCGATCCGATACGTGTCGGACGTGATGAAGCCGACTTTGCGATTCAGCTTGAGCACCTGCTCGGCGGCCAGCTTGGCGATCGTCGTCGTCTTGCCGACGCCGGTCGGTCCGACGAAATGGGCGATCCGCGTATCGCTCGCCAGCCCTTTTTGTTTCGGGGTGTACAAAATGTCCTTCAGCTGTTTCTTGACCGCCTGATAGGCGTATTCGTCCGTCCGGGGCGAGCCTTCGCTTTCGAACTCTTCGGCCGCTTTGCCAAGCAGCCGCTCGACCAGCTCCGGCAGCACCTCGTGCTCCAGCAGCGGCCGCTCGAACTTGCGAATCGGCTCCGGGAGACCGGGTTCCTGCTTCACCCCGGCGGACAGCTTGGCCATCAATTCCTTCATCTGCTTGATCTCGTCGAGCAGGACGTCCTCCTTCGCGCGGGAGCGCGAAGCCGGCGGAGCGACGGGAGGCAGGACGGGCTCATCGAGCGTCGCGACCGCGGCCGATAGCGTCGACGCGGCAGGCTGCGGTGCTATAGGAGCCGCCGCCGGTCTCGAAGCGAGCGCCCCCGCCTCCTGCATGAACGCGGCGAACGTGGAGCCGCCCGACGGAGCCGCTTTCAGGGCGCCCGGGGAAACGGCGGCGGGAGCCGGCTGTTGGGCTTGAGCCGAATCGGTCGCGGCGATCACCTCGATCTTCTTCTTGCCGAACAGACCGAGGAAACCGCCTGAGCGAATTTCCTTCGTATTGAGAATGACCGCGTCCTTGCCGAGATCGGTCCGAATTTTTTGCAGCGCGTCCGGCATCGAATCGACGACGTATCGTTTCACTCTCATAAGTTCACCACCCCAACGCTTTGAATTTCGGCTTGCGGTTCAAGCTCGCTGTATGACAATACGGTAATATCCTGCATCGTACGCTCCAGCAGCTGCCGCAAATACATCCGGATCGTCGGAGAGGCGAGAATGACCGGCTGCTGGCCTTGCTGGATCAGCTTGTTCAACTGCTCGGACACTTTTTGGAAAATCGCTTGCGACGACACGGGGTCGAGCGCCAGGTAGGAGCCGTGCTCGGTTTGCTGCACGCTTTCGGCGATTTTTTTCTCCAGCGACGGGCCGATCGTCACCACTTTGAGCGAATCGCCGCCGCTCGCGTATTGGTTCGTAATTTGTCGGGACAGCGCTTGACGCACGTATTCGGTCAAGATGTCCGGATCTTTCGTGTACGTGCCGTAGTCGGCCAACGTCTCGAAGATGGTAACGAGGTCGCGGATCGAAATTTTTTCTTTCAGCAGTTTCGCCAGCACTTTCTGAATGTCGCCCACGTTCAGCACGTTCGGCACAAGGTCTTCGACGAGCGCCGGATACGATTCCTTGACGTTTTCGACAAGCATCTTCGTCTCCTGTCTTCCGAGCAGCTCGTGCGCGTGGCGCTTCACGACCTCCGTCAAGTGCGTCGCGACGACCGAAGGCGGGTCGACGACCGTATACCCGGACAGCTCGGCGCGTTCCTTCATGTTCTCGTCGATCCAGAGCGCCGGCAGGCCGAACGCCGGCTCCGTCGTTTCGATGCCGAGAATCGAATCGTCCTCGATGCCCGGACTCATGGCCAAATAGTGATTCAATAACAATTCACCGCGCGCCACCGTATTTCCTTTAATTTTGATGACGTATTCGTTCGGTTTTAGTTGAATATTGTCGCGAATTCGGATGACCGGGACGACAAGACCCAGCTCCAAGGCGCATTGCCGTCGAATCATGATGATGCGGTCGAGCAGGTCGCCGCCCTGGTTCGTATCCGCGAGCGGAATAAGCCCGTAGCCGAATTCGAACTCGATCGGATCGACCGACAGCAGCGAGACGACGCTTTCCGGACTGCGCACCTCCTCGATCTGCTGCTCCTCGACAAGCTGCTCCGTTTCCTCCGCCTGGCGATTCAGGTTGCGCTGCATCCGGTAGGCGGCCAGCGCCAGCAGCCCGGCGATCGGTACCGTCGTCACGAGATGAATCGGCGTGAAAATGCCGAGGAACAAAATCGTCCCCGCCACGACGTACAGCAGCTTCGGATAGCTGAACAGCTGAGCGGTCAAGTCGGTGGCGAGGTTGCCTTCCGACGCGGCGCGCGTCACGATAATGCCCGAAGCGGAAGAGATGAGCAGCGCCGGAATTTGGCTGACGAGACCGTCGCCGATCGTCAAAATCGAAAACGTCTGCAGCGATTCCATCAGCGACATGTCGTGATACGTCGCGCCGATAATCAATCCGCCGATCATGTTGATGAGAAGGATGACGATGCCCGCGATCGCATCGCCCTTGACGAACTTGCTCGCCCCGTCCATCGCTCCGTAAAAGTCCGCCTCGCGCTCGATTTTCCGGCGGCGCTCCTTCGCTTCCTGCTCGTTGATGAGACCGGAGTTCAAGTCGGCGTCGATCGCCATCTGCTTGCCGGGCATCGCGTCGAGCGTAAATCTCGCGCCGACCTCGGCTACCCGCTCCGAGCCTTTCGTAATGACGATGAACTGTACGATGACGAGAATGAGAAAGACGACGAACCCGACGACCAGATTGCCGCCGGCGACGAACGAGCCGAACGTTTCGACGACGCTGCCCGCTTCCGCCTCGCTCAAAATGTTGCGCGTCGTGGAGACGTTCAGGGCGAGCCGGAACAGCGTCGTAATCAGCAGCAGCGTCGGGAATATCGAGAAGTCGAGCGCGTCCTGCGTATTCATCGCGATCAGGATGATCATGAGCGCGAGCGAGATGTTGACGATCAGCAAAAAGTCGAGCAGCATGAGCGGGATGGGGACGACCATCATGAGAATGATCCCGATGATGCCGGATAAAATCAGTAGATCTCTCGCCTTCATGGAACCGTCCTCCTCCCTTATTTGACGTTGGCGCTCGTTTTGCCTTTGAGCTTATATACATAGGCCAGCACTTCGGCTACCGCCTGGAACAAGTCGGCCGGAATCGTCTGCCCGATTTCGACTTGCGCATACAGCGCCCGTGCGAGCGGCTTGTTTTCCATCCGAATGACGCCGTGCTCTTCGGCGACCTGCCTTATTTTCAACGCGACGTAATCCGTCCCTTTGGCGACGACCATCGGCGCCTCCGCCTGCTTCGGATCGTAGCGGATCGCGACGGCGAAATGGGTCGGGTTCGTAATGACGACGTCCGCTTTCGGCACGTCCTGCATCATCCGCTGCATCGCCATCCGGCGCTGCTTTTCGCGAATTTTGCTTTTGATGAGCGGGTCGCCTTCCGTGTTTTTGTACTCCTGCTTGATTTCGTCCTTCGACATCCGCAAATTTTTCTCGAGCTCGTACCGCTGGTACATATAGTCGAACAGAGCCAGAACGAGCAAAATCGCGGCGATTTGGACGCCGAGCATCAGGATGAGATGCGCCGTATACGAAAACGTATGGATGACCGGCCATCGTCCCATCTCGATAAACTGTTCCTTCTCGCTCCATATCGTATAAAACACGACAAGACCGATAACGGTCATTTTCATAATCGATTTCAGCAGCTCGATGAACGAGCGCAATTTGAACAGGTTGCCGATTCCTTTAATCGGATCGAGCTTGCTGAACGACATCTTCAACGGCTCGAGCGTTAGCAAAAATCCGATCTGCGAATAGGAGGCGACAATGGCCATGACCATCGCCAAGCCGAATATCGGCGCCAACAGCAAAAGCCCTTCGAAAATGAGCTTGCCGAAGACGAGCGAGACGTTGTTCGGCGTCATCTCCATCGTCATGTAGTCGTGGAACGAAACGACGAACATGTCCTCGATTTTGTCCCGCATCATCGTCCCGTACCCGAACAGCAGCAGCAGGACGCCGAACAGGATGAGCGCGGACGGAAGCTCCATGCTTTTCGCGACTTGTCCTTTTTGACGTGCTTCCTGACGCTTTTTCGGCGTCGCCTTTTCCGTTTTTTCTCCGGCGAACAGCTGTAGGTCGAGCGGTAGCGCGAATCGCTGCACGGTGTATTCGTTCCCCCATCGAAGCTGGAATCAGTTCGGCTTGTCCGCGATCAGCTTGACAAGCTGGTCCATCGACCGGAACAGCGTGCCGAACAAATCTTGAAACAAATAAATGAAGCCGGGCAAAATGAGCACGAGCAGCAAAAAGCCCGCAATGATCTTGATCGGCACGCCCACGACGAAAATGTTGAACTGCGGCGCCGTTTTCGATAAAATGCCGAGCCCGACGTCGGTCAAAAACAAGGCGACGACGAGCGGAGCGGACATTTGCAAAGCCAGCGAGAATACGCCGGAGAACGAACGCAGCAAAAATTCGTGTACCGCCCCGTCGTGAATGCGCGCGAAAAGGTCGTTCGAGAGCGGCATCCATTGGTAGCTCTTCATGATGCCGTCGATTAAGTAATGGTGTCCGTTAAACGACAAGAACAGCAATATGGCCACGATAAATTTGAAATTGCCGACGATCGGACTGGACGCGCCGGTCATCGGGTCGATCACGTTGGCGATGCCGAGCCCCATCTGGATATCGATGAACGATCCGGCGATTTGAACCGCGGTAAAAAACAAGTACGCCGTGAAGCCGAGCAGCAGGCCGACGACGACCTCTCGGACGATCGATACGACGTACATGCCGTCCATCTCGGTCGGAGCGTTCAGGCCGACGGCGGCGAACGTCAGGAACGTGATCATCGCCGCCAAGCCGATTTTCCATTGCGGCGGTACGCCGCGCGTGGAAAATACGGGAGCGGCCAGCAAAAAGGCGGTAATACGGCAAAAGATGAGCAGCCAGTTCGGTACGTAAGGGATCCATGCTTCCATTCGGCTCTCGTCCTTACCCGATGAACTTGTACAAATTGTCTAGCAGATTGAACGTATAATCGATCAGCGTTTGCAAGATCCACGGACCGAAGACGAGGATGGACAGCAGGACGACGACGATTTTCGGAACGAAAGCGAGAGTTTGCTCCTGAATTTGCGTCGCCGCCTGAAACACGCTGATGATTAAACCGACGACGAGCGCCAGCAGCAGCATCGGCGCGCTCGCCTTCAATACCGTATAAACCGCTTCTCCCGCTATGCGGATGACGAATTCGGAACTCACCGCTTCCCCTCCTTTCCGTTGTCGGTACCGGCAGCCGCTAGACCGGCGCGTGAAAGCTGAGCAGCAGCGACTTGACGACCAAATACCAGCCGTCCACCAGGACGAACAGCAAAATTTTGAACGGCAGCGAAATCATGACCGGCGGCAGCATCATCATCCCCATCGACATGAGCGTGCTCGCCACGATCATATCGATGACGAGAAACGGGATGAAGATCATGAATCCCATCTGGAACGCGGATTTCATCTCGCTGATCGCGAAAGCGGGAAGCAGCGCGGTGAGCGGCGTATCCTCGACGCCCTTCGGCTTGTCCGCCTTCGAGTAGTTCAGGAAGAGCATCAAATCTTTTTCGCGCGTCTGCGCGACCATGAACTTCTTCAGCGGCAGCGCCGCTTTTTGGAGCGCCTCGGTCTGGGCGATCTCGCCCTTCAAATAAGGCTGCAGCGCCGTCTCGTTGATCGCCGATATCGTCGGCGACATGACGAACAGAGTGAGGAACAGCGCCAGTCCGATCAGCACCTGATTCGGCGGCATCTGCTGCGTGCCGAGCGCCGTCCGGACGAAACCGAGCACGATGACGATTCGCGTGAAGCTCGTCATCAAAATCATGATCGAGGGCGCGAGGCTAAGGATCGTAATGAGCAAAATCAGCGTGACCGTGTTGGAGGAGCCGGCGGCCCCTTCCGAGCTCCCGATGTCGATGTTGATGCCGGGAATCGGATCGGCGGCGAACGCCGTCGCCGGGTGCAAGACGATCAGGAGCAGGAGCACGGAGCCGAGCAGCAGAGTTAGTTTTTTCATGGCTCGACCTTCTTGTCCGCATCGTCGCCCGTACGCAGCATTTGTTCCATCAGCTGTTTGCGGCCCGCCATATGCTTCATTTTCGTCTGGAACACTTCCTGGAACGAAGCGGCTACTTGATCGTCCTCGTCCGGCGTCTGCTTCTCGCGTTTCAGAAAGCCGCCAAGCCATTCGCCCACCTTCGGGAACGTCCGTCCCGCCGCGGAACCGTCCGAACCGAACGTCGCCGCGATGTACGCAACTTCTTCGGGATCGTCGATTTTTTGGATGAGCCGAACGTCCTCGCCTACGCCGATCACATAGATGGAACGACCGATTTCGACGATTTGCACCGATTTGTTCGGGCCTAGCGGCAGGCCGCCCAACGTTTTGACCGCACGGCCTTGCGACCATTGCCATTTTTTTTTCGATAAAAACTTAATGATTAATAGAAAGATGCCGATAATAAGAATAAGGAAAAATACGACTTTGACCATCGTTGCAAAAACGGCGCCCGAATCCCCGGGGATTGCGGCCCCGTTCGTGCCGTCCGGAAAAAGGTTTGCTCCGTTACCCGCATCGCCTTCCGCAAACGCGACAGCCGGGATTCCCCACGTTCCCGGCAGCGACAGGACGGCTAAAGCGGCAGCAAGCCTATCGAGTTTGCGCAGCAACTTCAATCGTCCCCTCGCCTGTTCGTATCGGTTCACCCCAGCGTCTTCTTGATCGCTTCGATAACGCGGTCGGCTTGGAACGGCTTGACGATGAAGTCTTTCGCGCCCGCCTGGATCGCATCGATTACCATCGCCTGCTGGCCCATCGCGGAGCACATGATCACCTTCGCATTGGGGTCGAATTTTTTGATCTCCTTCAAAGCGGCGATTCCGTCCATCTCCGGCATCGTGATGTCCATCGTGACGAGGTCCGGCTTCAATTCCTTGTACTTCTCGACGGCAACGGAGCCGTCCTGCGCTTCCCCGACCACTTCGTATCCGTTTTTGCTCAAGATGTCCTTGATCATCATCCGCATGAATGCCGCGTCGTCCACGATCAAAATTTTGTTAGCCATTGAGTCCAGTCCTCCCAGGAATGAATAATTATTGTAATTTTTGAATGCGATCCATTTGGCTGATTATATCGGTTACGCGAACGCCGAAGTTTTCGTCGATGACGACCACTTCGCCTTTGGCGATGAGCTTGTTGTTAACCAAAATGTCGACGGGCTCGCCGGCCAGCTTGTCGAGCTCGATGATCGAACCTTGGGAAAACTCCAAAATGTCTTTGATCAGCTTCTTGGTCCTCCCCAATTCTACGGTAACCTTCAGGGGGATATCCAGCAGCAAATTAAGGTTCGTATCGTCGGCCTGCATCGCGCCCCCCGACAAGTTGGAAAACTGCGCGGGCTGGACGTTGACGTTGCGGCCCGGAAGTCCGCCGTAATTGGCCGGAGCCTGCGGCTGCATCGGAGGTTGCTGGTACATCGGCTGTTGCGGGTATATCGGCTGCCCCATCGGCTGCTGATACATCGGCTGCTGAGGCATCATCGGAGGCTGCTGATACATCATCGCCTGCTGCTGATACGGATCGTAAGCCGGCATCGACGGTGGAACCGGCGCGTTATTCGCGTATCCGGCCATCGGATCGGGCTGCGGCGTTGCGGCCGGCTGCTCGTAGGCCGTCTCCGCTACGTCGGACGATGGCGACGAGAACGCGGGCTCGGCTTGCATGTCCGTGCCGCCCATCAGGATCGAGACCATCTCGCGGGCGAACGAAACCGGAAGCAGCTGCATGAGCGTCGAATCGATCAAATCGCCGATGATGAGCCGGAACGATATTTTGACGAACACGTCTTCCCGCGGAAGCTGATCTTTCCCTTCCCCGTTCGGCAAATCCAAGATGTTGATCCCGGGAGGCGAAATGTTGACGAACCGGTTGAAAATCGTCGACATGGACGTAGCGGACGAACCCATCATTTGGTTCATCGCTTCCTGGACGGCGCTGATATGGATTTCCGTCAGCTCCATCTCTTCACTGACGTTGCCCGTCCCGCCCATCATCAAATCGGCGATCACCTGAGCGTCCTTCGTCTTGATGACGAGCAGGTTGATGCCGTCGAAGCCGTCGACATAGTTGACGTGAATGGCGACGTGCGGATGCGGAAACTCGTGCTCCAGCTCCGTTCGAGCGACGACGGATACCTTCGGTGTCGTAATGTCGACCTTTTTCCCGAGAAGCGTCGACAAGGCGGTCGCGGCGCTGCCGAACGTGATGTTCCCGATTTCTCCGAGCGCATCCTGCTCGATGGGGCTCAAGTAGTCGTCAACCGAAGGTTCGTCGGATGACGCGCCGCCGCCGAAATCTTCGCTCGTTTGCCGAAGAAGCGCGTCGATTTCTTCCTGCGATAAATAATCTTTACTCGTCATGTTCTTCTTCCCCTTCGTTGACGATCTCCGTCACTTGTACGGCGAGTTTGTCTCTCACGGTTCCCGGGCTTCCGATAAATTTGAGCCGTTCGCCCACCTTGATATGAAGACCTTGATCCACCGGCTTGTTGAGCGTAATGACGTCCCCCACCGCGAGGTTCAAAAATTCGCGTACGGTGATGGCCGACTCGCCCAGCTCCGCGATGACCGGCAGCTTCGCCTTGTGCACCCGTTCCTGGAGCGCTTCGACTTCCTCCGGAGCCCTGCTTTTGCGTTGAGCCAAAAATTGGTGATGCACGGACAATCGCGGCATGATCGGCTCGATGACGACATGGGGAATACAGAGGTTGATCATCCCCGTCGTATCGCCGATTTTGGTCGTGAGCGAGATGAGCGCGATCGTCTCGTTGGGCGACACGATTTGCATGAACTGCGGGTTCGTCTCCAACGCTTCCAGCCTCGGCGACAAGTCGATGACCGTCTTCCACGCTTCCTGCAAGCTTTCGAACGCCCTGCTGAAAATGCGCTCCATGACGATCGTCTCGATCTCCGTCAGCGCGTTGATTTTGGCAGGCGAGCTGCCGGGACCGCCCAGAAGCCGGTCCAGCATCGCGAACGCGACGTTCGGATGCACCTCAAGCACCATGCGGCCTTCGAGCGGCTCCGCCTCGAATATATTTAAAATCGTCATTTTCGGAATGGAACGAATAAATTCGTCGTACGGCAATTGCTCCACTTGAACGACGTTGATTTGCACGAACGTGCGCAGCTGCGCCGAGAAATATGTGGTCAAATACCGGGCAAAGTTTTCGTGAATCCGGGTCAAGCTCCGGATATGATCCTTCGAAAAGCGGACGGCGCGTTTGAAGTCGTACGCCCGCACCTTTTTTTGCGTTTCTTCCTTTTTCAGCTCTTCCGCGTCCATTTCGCCGGATGACAGCGCGGCGAGAAGAGCGTCGATCTCGTTCTGCGAAAGTACGTCTACCAATTCCATCACCCCCTTATCCGAAGCGTACGATTAATTGTGCACGATATTGTAATCCGTGATGTCGACCTGCACCAATTTTCCTTTGGATAAAATGGGATTGATTTTATTGATAAGTGTCGTGCTGATCAAATCTTGACCTTTGCTGCCGCTGGCCTGCTCGGCCGTCGTGTCCGCCAGCGTTTGGAGAATGACCGCTCTAACGCGGGTCGTCAGCATTTCGAACTCTTCCTTTGCCTTCGCGTTTTCGAGCAAGAAGGCGAAGCTTACTTTAATGTAGTTTTTGCCGGACAAATTCGTCGTGATGTCCTTGATTTCAACCGTATACTCTTTGATTTGCTCCGCGGTCAGCTTCTTCGGCTTCACGTTCTCGACGGAGTTCGCGGCTTGTGCGGACGGGTCGCTCGGCTGGGACTTTTTGTCCAAATAATCCCACAGAATGAAGCTGGCTAGCGCGATCAAGGTAATGGCGATGAGGATCATGATTAACCATTGCAACATTTTGTTCTTGAACATGACGTTAAGAGCCCTCCGGAACGTTATTCTTCACTGCTACCCTGATCGAACCGACATTCTGCATGTAGGCTTTCACCAAGCTTACCACGTCTGATACCTTCTCGGTCACGATGAACTTTTTTCCGGTCGTCAACGTTATGAGCGTATCCGGAGTTTCCTCGATCGTCTCGATCAACAGAGCGTTAATGGTCAACTTGCTGCCATTCAACCGTGTGACAGGTATCATGCTTTCCCTCCCGAAACGTCTATCCGATCCCTACCGCGGCAAAGGGGGCGGCGCCCCCTCTGACGCTTCGGTTTTTATCGTTTCAAGCTTAATATTTCCTGCAGCACTTCGTCGGAAGTGGTAATGATTTTTGAGTTCGCCTGGAAGCCGCGCTGGGCGACGATCATCTCGGTAAACTCGCCGGTCAGGTCGACGTTCGACATTTCCAGCTGGCCGGAAATGATCGCGCCGGTTCCGATCGCCGGGTCGTTCGCGACCGTATCGAGGTTCAGCTCCTCGGCGGATGCGTTCGGCGTAGTCCGGTACATGTTCCCGCCGACCTTCTCCAAGCCGGCCGGGTTCGTTACTTTTACGACGGCGATTTGCATCCCGTCGATCGGCGCCGAGGTGCCGTCCACGTTGACGCCGATAAATTGGCCGTTCTGATCGATCGAGAACGCGGTGACCGCCGCCGTATCGATCGGCGGAAGCACCTCTCCGCCTACTCCGACGACGCGGTAGCCGTCGGCCGTTACGATTTGTCCCGCCGCATCGACCTTGAAGTTGCCGTCGCGCGTCAAGAAAATGCCGCCGTCCTCGCCGTTTCGAACGGCGAAGAAGCCATCGCCGTCGATCCGGACGTCCGTCACGACGTTCGTCGTCATGGCGCTGCCCGGCGTATGAAGCGTATCGATCGCGGCCAACGTCACGCCGAGGCCGATCTGCTTCGCGTTGATGCCGCCGCCTCCGTCAGCCGGAGCGGTGACGCCCGCGACCGTCTGGCTCAAAATGTCCTTGAACATCGCGCGGCTGCCCTTGAAGCCGATCGTATTGACGTTCGCGATGTTGTTGCCGATGACGTCCAGCTTCGTCTGGAAGCCTCTCATCCCGGATACGCCCGAATAAAGCGATCTTAACATGCGTGTTCCTCCTCGAGAACGTAAGAGCCGTAAATGGTTCATAATCGGTTCGGGCTGCTTCAAGCGGTCCGCAGCCCCAGGCTCCCTGTCGGGCCAGCCTGTGTGTACCGGGTCATATAATGACGGCGCTGTCGATTTGCGTAAAGACGTTGTCTTTCATCGAAGCTCCGTCCATGGCGGTTACGATCGTTTTGTTTTTCACGTTCACGATCATCGCCATGTTGTCCATCAAAATGAGCGACTCCTTGGAGCCTTTGGCGGCGGCCTTTTCGATCGCCGATTGAATTTTGGCCATTTGCTCCGGCTTCAGCTCGATGCCTCGCTGCTGTAAACGAACTTCCGCATGGTGACTGACGCGCACGAGGCTGTCGCGGAACACGTCCTGAAACGAGCGCGTTCCGGCCGGCTGCTGCCGGACGTTCGGATCGCTGCGCTTCGCGGGTGAACCCGGCGGAACCGCATTCGGATACAAATGCCCGACCGTCATTCGATCAGCCATGACTCACACCTTCTAGTTTTTGATTTCCGCGATCTGATCGAGCGGCGCTTGCTTGTCGCCGACGACGGCGTACTGCTTGCCGTCCTTGATCTTGATCGAATCGACGACGCCGGAGTGGGTCTCCTTCTCGCCGGTCGAATTCGTCTGCGTCCAGCTGATCGTCTTGCCGATCAACGACGAGCTGAACCCGATCGATTGCCGCAGCGTTCTCATTTCCTCGGCCATGTTCGTCAGCTGCTCGACCGAAGTGAACGTCGCCATTTGGGCGATAAATTCTTTGTCTTGCAGCGGCTGCGTCGGATCTTGGTTGGACAGCTGGGTGACGAGAATTTTCAAAAACTCGTCTCGTCCCAAGTTGCTGCTCCCCGTTTTTTGCTTCTCGATGGCGCCTTTGTAATAGTACGTTCCCATCGATGCGCCTACTGTAGGCATGCGGATTCCTCCATCGCGCAAGACGCGCGCGTCTTATGCCGTTACGTCGAACGAGCTGTCTCCGTTCGTCGGCTGACGCCCGGACAAGCTTTCCAGCTCCGCTACGAAATCGACGGGACCTTGCTCGTAATCGGACGACTTCGATTTGTTCTTGCGGTCGAACTGCTGGGACGATTGCTGCTGCCGGGAATCCTGGAACAATCCGGAAAACGCCGGGCTGCTCTGCGACACTTCCAGGCGGTCCACCTGCAAGCCTTGGCCGTTCAGAACGGCTCTCAGCTGGGACAACTGGCTTTCCAGCATTTCTTTGCCGTGCGTCGTATCCGCCATGAAATGCGCTACGATTTGGCCGTTGTGCATCGACACCTTCACGTCGACTTGACCGAGATGCTCGGGCATCAGCGTAATGCGCACTTCGGACATGCCGGTCGACGCGTTCACCTTCAAGCTTTTCATCGCTTGAGCCATATCTTCGGCGAATCGATCGGCGCGTACGACAGGCGATTCGGTCTGCGTCGTCTGGTGGTGCGGCGTCAAATGGCGAAGCGGATGGTTCGTTTGGACCGATGCTCCATTACCGCTGCCCGTATCGACAGCGGGTGCCGATTCGGCCGCTTTCTCCTCGGAGCCGGTCGTTTCGACGGTCGCGGCAAACGCGAATTGCGGTTGAACGCCCGCCTTCGCGGCCAACGCCTCGAGTCGGCTTTTGCGTTCGTTGCCGATCATGTCGACGGCGGTCGCGAACGAGGATTGAACGTTTCCTTCGCCTTCCGACTGCTTCGAAGCCGATTTTGAACGGGACGAATGCTGCGCCGTTACGGCGGATGCAGCCTGCTGAGCGGCGTTCGCTTGGCTTCCCGTCTGGGCTTGATGTTGCGCGGCAGTCGCGGCGTCCGCCGGTTTCGCGCTTTCATCCGTCAACATCGGCGCGATCATGCGTTCAAACGCTTGCACGATTTGGCCCACTTCCGATTCGTTCGGCTGCTGCCGGGCAAGTGCGGCCAATTGCCGAAGCGTATGCAGCAGATCGGCATACTTGTTCGACAGCGGACCGTTCGCGCCCGTCGGCGTCAAAGCCGCGTCTTCAAGCGAATCGTCCGTCTTCGCGCCGGACGGCTGCCATTGCGTAACGATCGCTTGCGCGAGCTCAAGCAGAGCCATAAGACCGTCCAACAGCTCCTCCTGACCTTGAAGGTCGGTCTCGTCTTTCAGGGAAGCCAGCCATTGCGTAAGTACGTCCCCCGGCTTCGATTCCGTTTCCGCGGAGTCGGTCGGGACAAGTCCTGCCAGCAAGCTCGCGGCAAGCAGGGTCGACTGCGCCGGCGCGATCGTTCCGTTTGGTCCGATCAGCGCTTGAACGAGCGTATTCGCGAATGCGTCTTGCGACGATCCGCTGGCGCCTCGGTTAGCGATCACGCCAATCGGCGCGGATCCGCCGGACGGCAGAACGTTAAGTATTTGGATAGGTGCGCTCATGATTTTTTTCACCTCCTTTCCGTGCGTTTGTCGAATTGGGGTGGTGCTCATGCGCTTACGGCGCCGTGTTTACGCTTGACTCCGACAGCTTCGCGCTGAGCGCTGCGGCGATTTGCTTGTTCGCGTCGGAGACGGCCCCGAGCACCTTGGCGCGGCCGGCGCTGTCCATCGCCTTCAAAATTTCGAGCACGCGCGGTTGGTTCGCCGCGTTCATCTCGATCAAGATCGCCGCGGCGCTCTTCGGCACCATTTGCGAAAACGTCTGACCCAGATCGCTTTTCGTCATCGCGGGATCCGCTTTCTTCTCCGCTTCCTTGTTGATGTCGAGACGCTCCTGCAGCGCCTGCAGCTGCAAATCTTTGGCCGGTACGGCATCCTTCAGCTGGATCGACGTTTCCGCCGCCGTGGCGGGCGTCATTTTCTCCAAAATCTCGCCCCGGTCCGCCGGCTTCATCTCGCTCAGGACGAGCGCCCGCTCCTTAAGCGTCATCGCTTCCAGAATGGGGGCCGATTTGCTTGGCATCATATTCGCATAGATGGAGGCGAGCTGCTGAATTTGCGCCTTGTATTCCTCGTCCGTCCGCGTCTTCGTCTGCAGCTTTTCTTCGAGCGCCGCGACTTGGGCTTTCAAGTCTTTGATCGTCTGATCCTTCTGCTGGCTTTGGCCCGACGCGGCTTGCAGGTCGGCCTCGGCTTGCGCCAGCTTCGTCTTCAGCTGCTCGAGCGCGGCCTGGCCGTCTTCGGCCTGAGACGAAGGTTCGGCGGCAGTGGAAGAAAGCGTCACGCGATCTTTCGTCTTCGGATCGGGCACGAACTTCTCCAGCACCGGCACGTTATTCGCGGCCCTCAATACGCCGTTCATAATGCTCGTATCGAACAGGGCGAACAATACTCCAAGCAGGACGACCGTAAAAATAATCGGGGTCGCGAAAAACAGAAAGCGCTCGAAACCGCCGTACGAAGATTTTTCGACGTCCGTATTCGCCATGTCGCCAGCCTCCTTTCCGGTCGGTCGCTTCAGTTCAAATCGTCTGGGCGCGGCGGGTCAGTGCGATTTCGTCCATTTCCTCCTGCTCTTTTTTCAGCACGAAGGCGGTGAACTGCCGATGCGCCTTTTCCTTCGCTTTGGTCCACACTTTCTCTTCCATCATTTTTTCGGTCAGCGCTTGTTGCTTATCCGCCACGTTCGACTGCGCCCGGTGGACGTCGTTCGATTTCGCGCGGATTTGCTGCTCCATATGCTGCAAATAATGCTGCAGCATCTGGATTTGCGAGATCGTCGTCTTGCGGGCCGATGCGCTCTCGAGCTCTTCGGCGACCCGACGGTGCTCGGCCAGCAGCTCCGCAAGCGTCAGCTCCTCCCGCTGAAGCGCGCCCACCGCTTCGGAGAGCATCCATTCGGCCTGTTCCTTTTCGTTTGTCTTCAGATCGACCAGCTTTTGCAACGGATACCGAAAACGCAAATGGCTCAACCCCCGCCGAATTGTTGGATCAATTGATCGTACGCGTCGGAATATCCGACTTTCTCGCTCGTCTTTTGCTGCAAATAGCCCCAAATCGTTTGGATATAGTCGAGCGAAGTGTCGATTTCTGGATTGGATCCTCGCTGGTACGCCCCGATATTGATCAGATCCTCCGAATCTTTGTAAATGGAAAGCAGCCGTTTCAATCGGTTGGCCGCGTCCGTCTGCTCCTCGGGAACGATTTCCTTCATGCAGCGGCTCACGCTCGCCAATACGTTGATGGCCGGGTAATGCCCTTTATGGGCGAGATTCCGATCAAGCACGATATGGCCGTCCAATATGCCCCGCACCGTATCGGCGATCGGCTCGTTCATGTCGTCTCCGTCGACGAGCACGGTGTAGAAGGCGGTAATCGATCCTTTGGGCCCGGTCCCCGCCCTCTCGAGCAGCTTCGGCAAGTTCGCGAACACCGAAGGCGTATAGCCGCGCGTCGCCGGCGGCTCTCCGATGGCGAGTCCGACTTCGCGCAGCGCCATCGCATACCGGGTCACGGAGTCCATCATGAGCATGACGTTCAAGCCGCGGTCGCGAAAATATTCGGCGATGCTCGTCGCGATCAACGCGCCTTTCATCCGGATAAGCGCGGGCTGATCCGACGTCGCCACGACGACGACGGAGCGGGCGAGACCTTCGGGACCGAGATCGCGCTCGATGAAATCGAGCACCTCGCGTCCACGCTCCCCGATCAGGCCGATGACGTTCACGTCGGCCGACGTGTTTCGCGCGATCATGCCCATCAGCGTGCTTTTGCCGACGCCGGAGCCGGCGAAGATGCCGACACGCTGTCCTTTGCCCAGCGTCAGCAAACCGTCGATGCAGCGGACACCGACGCTGATCGGCTCGTGCACGCGGGGTCGCTTGAGCGGATTGTTGACGGCGCTGTTCGTCGAGTAGTGAGCCATCCGCGTAGGCAGGAACGAACCGTCAAGCGGCTGCCCGAGTCCGTCGAGCACTTTGCCGAGAAGCTCGTGGCCGACTTGGACCGTAAGCGGCTTGCCGGTGCCGACGACGTCGCAGCCCGGGCCGATCGAGTGGAGCTCGCCGAGCGGCATCAAAAGAACCTTGTTGTTCCGGAAGCCGACGACCTCCGCCTTGAGCGGCGTCGAAGACTTGAACGGGTATATATAGCAAACGTCCCCGACGCTGGCGTCGGGTCCTTCCGATTCGACGGTCAGTCCGATGACCTGCGTCACCTTGCCGTTCACCCGGATCGGATCGATATGACGCAAATGCTCGATATACTTGAACGCTTGCGGACCGTTATTCATCGTCCGGAGCACCTTCGTTTCTGAGCGCTACTTGCTGCAGCCCTTTCTTGATTTCGTCCAGCTGCGTGTCGATGCGGGCATCGATGCTGCCGAAGGAAGAGCGGATGACGCAGCCGTGGTCCCGCACCGTCGGGTCGGGTATGATCTGCAGCTCGGCCTGGGAATCGACGGCGAGCATGAGCTCCTCCCTCGCGTCCTGGACGAACGAGAATTGATCGGGCGACACGCACAGCGTAATGATGCCTTGCTCCCGGCGGCGCTGCAGCACTTTTTTGATTAATTCGATCGACCATTGCGGGTCGAGCGTCAGCTGCCTCGCAATAATTTTTTCCGCGATCGAGCAGCTAAGCTCGATCAGGAACGGCTCGGACTCTTGAATCATCCGGTGCTTGATCTGGACCGCCGATTCGATAATCGCCTGCGCTTCCGCGAGCATCTGCTCGTATTGGCGCCTGACGTGCGCTTCCGCTTCCTCGAGCCCTTGCGCATAGCCGGCCTGCTTCCCTTGCTCGCGCGCCTCGGACGTCAGCCGCTCGTCTTCGGCCCGGCGCTGCCGCCACCATTCTTCGATGTCGTCCCGGGCTTGCGCGCGCATCCGCTCCGCTTCCTCGGACGCTTGGGCGACGACCGTTTCGGCGAACGATTCCGCATCGCGAATGATTTGTTCTTTCGCTTCCACCAGGGCGGCCTCGACCTCGCCGATCGATTCGTCGGCCGGTTCGCCGGACTCGGAACCGGCGTCGATCGGGGCCGGATCGAGCAAATGCTCCGGAAGTGCAACCTGAATCAGCTTTTTATCGTCAATTGGAATATAATGGGTCGCTTTGATGACGTTAGACAATGATATCGTCTCCTCCGCCGCGAGCGATAATAATTTCGCCGGACTCCTCCAGGCGTCGGATCGTCGCTACGATGCGCGTTTGCGCTTCTTCGACGTCGCGCAGCCGGACGGGTCCCATATATTCCATTTCCTCCCGAAACGTTTCCGCCATCCGTTTGGACATGTTTCGGAAAATGACTTCGCGCACTTCTTCGCTCGCCACCTTGAGCGCAAGCTGAAGATCGGCGTTTTCGATATCGCGGATAATGCGCTGGATCGAACGGTTGTCGATGTTGACGATATCTTCGAAGACGAACATCCGCTTTTTGATTTCCTCGGCGAGCTCCGGGTCCTGAATTTCGAGCGAATCGAGAATCGTCCGCTCCGTCCCCCGGTCGACGCCGTTCAAAATTTGAACGATCGCTTCGATACCGCCGGCCGTCGTGTAATCCTGCGTAACGGTGGAGGACAGCTTCTGCTCCAGCACCCGCTCCACCTGATTGATGACTTCCGGGGACGTGCTGTCCATCTGCGCGATCCGCTTCGCCACGTCCGCCTGCTTATCCTGAGGCAGCGAGGACAAGATGATCGACGCTTGATCCGGCTGTAAATATGAGAGAATAAGTGCGATCGTTTGCGAGTTTTCGTTTTGGATAAAGTTCAAAATTTGCGCCGGGTCCGCCTTGCGGGCGAAATCGAACGGCCGCACCTGAAGCGTGGCCGTCAGCCGGTTGATGATGTCCATCGCCTTGGAGCTGCCAAGCGCCTTTTCCAATATTTCTTTGGCGTACTGAATGCCGCCCTGCGAAATATATTCTTGAACAAGGCATATTTGGTGAAACTCGGCCAAAATCGCCTCCTTCTCGGCGTTGTCCACCTTTCGGACGTTAGCGATTTCAAGCGTCAGCTGCTCGATTTCTTCCTCGCGCAAATGTTTGAATATTTGGGCGGACACTTCCGGCCCCAGGCTGATGAGCAATATGGCCGCCTTTTGGCGTCCCGTCAACCCTTGCTGCACCGCTTTCGCCACTGAGGTCCCCTCCTATTCATCGACTAGCCAGGTGCGCAGCAAGTTTACGAATTCTTCCGGTTTTTTCTTCGCCAGTCCTTCCAATTGCTTGCGGACTTGGCTTTCGTTCGTTACGTTTTCGATATCGATCGTCGGCAGTTCCATCTTGGTCGGCGGCGGCAGCTCTTCCTCGACAAGCTCGAGCTCCCTCTGCTTCCGACGGCGGATCATGAAGCCGGCGACGCCCGCGAGCGCCATGGCCGCTACGCCGATCCCGCCCCACATCCAATAATTGATGCCCGCCTGCTCCGCAGCCGTCGATGCCGCGAAAGGCTGGGCGAACAACGTCACTTTTCGGGCGATATCCGCTTCGGTCAGCGTCTGGCCGCTGTCGGCAAGCGACGCGGAGACGATGCTGACGAGCGTTTTTTGGATGTTATCCTTCATTTCCTGGGTCAGCGAATTCGGATCGTCCTTAATGGGCGGCTCGATTCCGACACTTATCGACAAATCTTTTACGACAAAAGGACTCGAAACAATGTCGTTCGTAATCCGGTTCACTTCGTAATTGACGATCTTGTTCGTTTCTTCCGATTGCGATTGTCCGCCGGCGTTTTGTCCGCCCTGGTAGGTCGGCACGTCCGTCGTGCCCGTTCCCGGTACGCCGCCGTTCGTCGCTCCGTTGCTCGACTGCGATTTGTTGTTCTCCTGCACGCTGATTTCGATCCCTTTGTTGTCTGCCGTGTTGACCGGCGTCACGAGGTTTTGCTTACTCGTCTTCTGGTCGAAATTCAGTGTCGAAATAACGCTGACGACGACTTTGTTCGGGGCGTACATTTTACCCAATAAGCTCATTATATTTTTTTGCAAGTCGTTTTGGAACTGATTTTTGATTTGGAACTGCTGCTGAATTTGGCCCGACGTGCCCGCAATCGCCCCGTTCGTCTTCGAGTAGGGCAGAAGCTCGCCGTTCTGGTTCGAGATCGTAATGTTCTCGTACTTCAGCTTCGGGATCGTCTTCGCGACCAGATTGTACATCGTGTCGATTTGCGGCTGCTCGAACCGGTATCCGTTCTCGATGTTCAGGACGACGGATGCCGTCGATTCCTGCGGCTGCGTCGACAAAAACGCGCTTTCCTTCGGCACCGTGATCAGGACTTTGGAACTGGCCACGCCGTTGATCTGGTTGAACATTTGCTGGATTTCGCCCTGCATGGCGTTTATCAGCTTCACGTTGAACTCGTTGTCCGACATTCCGAACGTATTGCTTCCCTCGAACGCTCCGTACCCGAGCGACCCGCTCTTGTTAAGCCCTTGGGACTCGACCTCCAGCTTGATCGAGGCGGCTTCGCTTGCCGGTACGGCGATCGTTTTCCCGTCCGCTCCGAGCTGATATGGAATTTTCGAATCGTCCAAATATTTTTTTATGTTGGCGGCGTCGTTCGGCTGCAAGTTGGTGAACGCCGTTGCATACTCCGTTTTCGATAAGTTGATCGAGGTCAGGATGACGACCGCCACCAGGATCACGATCGTCCCGAGTACCATATATTTTTGATTTTTGCTCAGCTGTTTCCAATATTGAGTCGCCTTGTCCCGATATTGGACCAATGTCTCGTTCACTTCGTCACCCCATCCGGGAATCTGCTGCTGCGTCTACCGATCACGGTTAAATTTGCGTCCTCATGATTTCCTGGTAAGCCTCGATGACCTTGTTGCGAAGCTGTACGGTCATCTCCAGGCTCAAGGACAGCTTTTCGGCCGCGATCGTCAGCTGGTGCGCATCGGCGACTTCTCCGGTAACGAACTTGTCGTTCAATGTATCGACTGCCGCTTGCTGCTTGTTCAAATTGGTCATCGCGTCGTTCAGAAACGAACCGAAGTCTTTGGCGATTTGAGCGGCCCCGGTCTCTTTGCTCGGATTCGAATCCAACGTAACGAGCGGTTTTTTGGGCAAAAATCCGATTTGTTCGATCATGCGGCGGAACCCCCCGTATTATGTCTGCAGCATCATTTGCCGATTTCCAATGCTTTCGTAATCATCGATTTGGTTGCGTTCAAGGCGGTAACGTTCGCTTCGTACGAACGCGTGGCCGACATCAGGTCGACCATCTCTTTCAGGATGTCGACGTTGGGCATCTGCACGTAGCCCCGTTCGTCGGCATCCGGGTGGGTAGGGTTGTATACTTGCTTGAATGGTGCCTCGTCTTCGAAGACGCGCGAAACTCGAACGCCTTGCCCGGTCGCGCTGTTCATCGAGGCTTGCAAGTATTGGGAGAATGGCGCGGGCTCCTTCGCTTCCATCGAGACGATTTTGCGTTGGTAAGGCACCCACCGTCCGTCGACCAGCTTGCCGCGGGTCGTGTCGGCATTCGCCATATTCGAGGAGATGACGTCCATCCGAAACCGTTGCGCCGTTAGGGCGGAAGAGCTAATGTCGAATCCGTTGGTCAGTTTCAATTATCATCTTCCCCCGTTCAACGCTGTGCGGTAATTTTTCAAATCGTGGCTGACTTGTCCGATCAATACATTGTAGCGGAGCTGGTTTTTGGCCATCAGCGACATTTCGTAATCGATATCGACGTTGTTCAAGTTGTTGTTCATCATCGTGTTGACGTCTGTCGCGACTTCCGGCGCAAGCGGCGCCGTCGACCGCCCGATCGGGATATGACGAGGATCGGTCCTGCGTCCTTGGATCGACGTTTTTGTCAATTCCTTCTGCAACAATTCCTCGAACAGGACGTCCGACCGTTTGAAGTAAGGCGTGTCTACGTTGGCGACGTTGTTCGCGATCACTTTTTGTCGAAATGTGGCGGCGTCCAACGTCCTTTCCATTAGCCCAAGGCTTCGGGTGTCCCAAAAAGCCATTCCAAATACCCACTTTCGCGTAAAAAGTTAAGTAATGTATTCTTCACACCCGACTGTATTCCTTCTTTTTTCGACTTATTCACCAAAAAAATATATTGGCAAATGTCTATTCCTGTTGTATACATGGCATCTATTTCCTATGCATACAAACCATCTATATCTTGAATGTATACAACAAAGTTTACAATAAGTAAAAAGCCCTATCTTTTTCAAAGACAGGGCTTCGGTCATACCGCCGCTCGTTACGCTCTGGCGTTCGCCACGCTTTGCACGAGCTGGTCGTTCAATATTTTGATGTACGTTCCTTTCATGCCGAGCGATCTCGTCTCGATAACGCCCGCGCTTTCCAGCTTGCGCAGCGCGTTGACGATCACCGACCGGGTTATGCCTACGCGATCCGCGATTTTGCTCGCGACGAGAAGACCTTCCTTCTCCTTCAGCTCGTCGATAATATGGTCGACGGCCTCCATTTCGCTGTAGGACAACGAGTTGACGGCCACCTGCACGACCGCCTTGCTGCGGGCGTCGAGCTCGATTTCCTCGGCGTGCTCGCGCAAAATTTCCATGCCGATAATGGTCGAGCCGTATTCCGCCATGATCAGGTCGTCGTCGATGAAGGCGTTGCCGCCGCGTGCCAATACGACCGTGCCGAGCCGGTCTCCACCGCCGATGATCGGGATGATCGTCACCCGGTCTTGACCGAAAAACGCGTGAATGCTTTCCGTAAACCGGTGATACGGGCTGTCGGGCTCGCCGTTCGACGTCGTCTCCTCGATCCGCTTCAAGATGTTGTTGTACTCCTCCGGCAGCCGCCGGTTTTCCGCGATCATCTCGCGAAGCGTATCCGTTTGGAACGGACCGACGGTGGCGTACCCCAATATTTTGCCTTTGCGGCTGATGACGAAAATGTCCGCCGCGATCAGGTCGCGCAGCACCTCGGACATTTCCATGAAGCTGACGGCGTTGCCGGCCGCTTTTTGCAGCAATCGGTTCAAACTTCTTGTCTTGCTCAATAAACTCATGATTCATCCTCCCGGGGAGTATCGACGCCTACAAAATGTATTGGCTCAGATCGCGATTTTGCGCGATGCCCGCCACCTTCTCCCGTACGTATTCCGGCGTAATCTCGATACGATCGAGCGTAATGTCCGGCGCTTCAAACGACAAATCCTCCAGCAGCTTCTCCAATATCGTATGCAGCCTGCGCGCACCGATATTGTCGGTATGCTGGTTCACCTCGGCGGCGATTTTCGCCAGCTCGCGGATCGAGGCGTCCGAGAAGTCGACCCGGATCCCTTCCGTTTCGAGCAGCGCCGTATACTGCTTCGTCAGCGCATTTTGCGGTTCTTTCAAGATGAGCACGAAATCGTCCTCGGTCAGGTTCGTCAGCTCGACGCGGATCGGGAACCGTCCCTGCAGCTCGGGAATGAGGTCCGACGGCTTGGCGATATGGAACGCGCCGGCCGCGATGAACAGGACGTAGTCCGTCTTGACCGGCCCGTACTTCGTCATGATCGTCGACCCTTCCACGATCGGCAGGATGTCCCGCTGCACGCCCTCCCGGGAGACGTCGGGGCCTCCTCCACGTCCGGAGCTGGCGATTTTGTCGATTTCGTCGATGAAAATGATGCCCGACTGCTCCGCCCGCTTGATCGACTCTTGAACGACCTCGTCCATATCGATCAGCTTTTGCGCTTCCTCCTGAATGAGCACCTGCCGCGCTTCCTTGACCGGCAGCTTGCGCTTCTTCGTCCGCTTCGGCATCAAGCTGCCGAACATCTCCTGCATGTTCATCCCCATCTGCTCGTTGCCTTGGCCGGCGAACATGTCGAGCATCGAAGGGGCCGTATCCTCGATTTCGATCTCGATGACCCGATCCTCCAGCTCGCCGCGGGCGAGCTTCTCTTTCGCTTCCTGGCGCCGCTGGAGAATGCCCTGATCGGTTTCCTCCTTGTCCGCGGGCGGCTGCTGTTGTCCGCCGAACAGCATCTCGAGCGGGTTGCGTTGCGATTTGGCCGCCGCCGGCGAGGGGACGAGCAGGGCGACGATCCGTTCGTTCGCCAGCTGCTCGGCGCGGTCTTTCAGCTTCTCCGTCTTCTCCGACTTGACCATCCGGATGGACGTCTCGACGAGATCGCGGACCATCGATTCGACGTCGCGGCCGACGTAGCCGACCTCCGTAAATTTCGTCGCTTCGACCTTGACGAACGGCGCATTGACGAGCTTCGCCAGCCGGCGCGCAATTTCCGTTTTGCCGACGCCGGTCGGACCGATCATCAAAATGTTTTTCGGGACGATCTCGTCCCGGATCGATTCGGGAAGCTGGCTGCGGCGATACCGATTGCGCAGCGCGATGGCGACCGATTTTTTCGCCTGCTTCTGGCCGACGATATATTTATCGAGCTCCGCGACGATTTGTCTGGGCGTCAGAGCGCGGTTGTCCATGGAAGTCCCTCCCGGTTTCATGCGTTATATTTCTTCCACAATGATATTCCGGTTCGTGAATACGCATATATCGGCCGCGGTTTCGAGCGACGCTTTCGCGATCTCGCTCGCCGTCAGCTGCGGCGCGAACCGTTTCAGGGCGCGTCCGGCCGCCAGCGCGAAGCTGCCTCCCGAGCCGATGGCGAGAATGCCGTCGTCCGGCTCGATAATTTCGCCGTTGCCGGATATGAGCAGCAAGCTTTGCGCATCCATGACGATCATCATCGCCTCGAGGCGCCGGAGCACGCGGTCGGACCGCCAGTCCTTCGCCAGCTCGACGGCCGCGCGGAGCAAATTGCCCTGATGCTCCTCGAGCTTCGCCTCGAACTTCTCGAACAGCGTCACCGCATCGGCGACGGAGCCGGCGAATCCGGCCACCACCTTGCCCCGATACAGGCGCCGCACTTTTTTCGCTTGCGACTTCATGACCATGCTGTTGCCGAACGTCACTTGCCCGTCGCCGGCGATCGCCCCTTTGCCTTCGTGCCGGATCGCGAATATCGTCGTAGCGTGAAAATCGCCCATCGTCCAATCCCTCCTTGCGTAATCCGAAATCGCTCCATCGTTCTATGTATATCGTTTGTCCGCGCATTATGCACGTCAAGTGTCCGCAAAATGCAAGAAACAGCATCAATCGGCGGATTTGCTGCTGTTTCTTGTATTCGGCTGCTTGTTGTTGAAATAAAGTTTCATATAAGAATGATGCTTATTACAAAACATGTTCATCGTACCATAAAAAGCCGATCATTGACAAGCGAAATTGTGTACATTATATGAAAAATTCTGAATTGTTTCAAGCGCGCGTTCGGCCAGCAGCTCGTTTTTACGCTTCTTGTCGCGAATTTTTTGTCCGAGCGGCGGGAGCAAGCCGAAATTGGCGTTCATCGGCTGAAAATGATTCGGATCGGCCGACGTGATGTAATGGGCCATACTGCCGAGCGTCGATTCCGGCGGAAGGACGACGCAAGGCTGGCCGAGCGCCATCCGTCCGGCGTTCAAACCGGCGATCAGGCCGGAAGCGGCCGATTCGACGTAGCCTTCGACACCCGTCATCTGGCCGGCGAAGAACAAATCGTCGCGCTGCTTGAACTGGTAAGTCGGCTTCAGCAGCTTCGGCGAGCAGATGAACGTATTGCGATGCATAACGCCGTAACGGACGAACTCGGCATTCTCCAGCCCGGGTATGAGCGAGAATACGCGCTTTTGCTCCCCCCACTTCAGATGGGTCTGGAAGCCGACCAGATTGAACAGCGTGCCCGCCGCATTGTCCTGGCGAAGCTGAACGACCGCGAACGGCAGCTTGCCCGTATGCGGATTGACGAGGCCGACCGGCTTCATCGGCCCGAACAAGACGGTTTGGCGGCCGCGTCTCGCCATCACCTCGATCGGCATGCAGCCTTCGAAGTAAATCTCTTTCTCGAACTCCTTGACCGGTGCCGTCTCCGCCGACACGAGCGCCTCGTGAAAAACGTCGAACTCCTCCTCGGTCATCGGGCAATTCAAGTAAGCGGCTTCCCCCTTGTCGTACCGGGAAGCCAAATACACTTTGCTCATGTCGATCGAATCTTTCTCCACGATCGGCGCGGCCGCGTCGTAGAAATACAAATAATCTTCACCCGTCAGCCGCTTGAGCAGCTCCGAGAGCGCGGGCGACGTAAGCGGCCCCGTGGCGACGACCGTAATGCCGTCCGGCAGCTCGGTCAGCTCCTCGTTGCGCACTTCGATGAGCGGATGGTTGCGAAGCGACGACGTCACTTCGCCGGAGAAGCCGTCCCGGTCGACGGCGAGCGCTCCGCCCGCCGGCACGGCATGCTTGTCCGCGCAGCGCATGATCAGCGAATCCATCCGGCGCATTTCTTCCTTTAAGACGCCTACGGCGTTCGTCAGTCCGTTGGCGCGAAGCGAGTTGCTGCAGACGAGCTCGGCGAATTGATCTGTAATATGAGCGGGCGTTTTGCGCACCGGACGCATTTCGTACAGCACGACCGGCACGCCCTGCTTGGCGATTTGCCATGCCGCCTCGCTGCCGGCCAAGCCGGCGCCGATGACGGTCACTTTGCTTGCGTTAGTCAATGGTCCAACCTCCAGCTTCTTGCGTTCCGCACCTTAGGCGGCCGCTCGGTTCCAACCGCCGCCCGGCCGCCCGGAGCGGGCTTCAATCGTCGGCGTCGCCGTCGGCATCCGCCTGCTGCATGTCTTCTTTATAACCGCACTCCGTACAATGCAAATGGGAGCCGGACTTGGCATATTTCTCGACGAGAACGTTGCTGCAATTCGGGCAGGGCTTGTCGGACGGCTTATCCCAGGAAACGTAGTCGCAGCCCGGGTATTGGTCGCAGCCGTAGAAGATGCGGCCTTTTTTGCTCCGACGCTCGACGACGTTGCCCTGCTTGCATTTCGGACATGTGACGCCGACCTCCTTGACGATCGGCTTCGCGTTGCGGCAGTCCGGGAACCCGGAGCATGCCAGAAACTTGCCGAACCGGCCCATCTTGATCACCATATTCCGGCCGCACTTCTCGCACAGCACGTCGGTCACTTCGTCCTGGATTTCGACTTCCTTCATTTCTTCCTCGGCCACTTCGAGCCGCTTCTCGAACGTCGAATAAAATTCGTCCAGCACCTTCACCCAATCGACCTTGCCTTCTTCGACGAAGTCGAGCTCTTCCTCCATGTGCGCCGTAAATTCGACGTTCAAAATTTCCGGGAAAAACTCGGCCATCAGCTGAATGACGAGCTCGCCGAGCTCGGTCGGCACGAATTTCTTCTCTTCCATCGCGACGTAGCCGCGCTTCTGCACCGTCTCCAGCGTCGGGGCGTACGTGCTCGGACGTCCGATCCCCATCTCCTCGAGCGCGCGGACGAGCCGGGCTTCCGAATAGCGGGGGGGCGGCTGCGTGAAATGCTGCTTCGGCTCGATCCCGTTCCGCCCCAGCTTGTCGCCGACCTTGAGCGGCGGCAAAAATTTGTCGTCGCCGTCGGAGGCCGTGCCGTCGTCGTTCCCTTCGACGTACACCTTCATGAAGCCGGCGAACTTGACCTTCGAGCCGACGGCGCGGAAGATGACGTCTCCCGCGTGAATGTCGACGGTCATCGTGTCCAGGACGGCGGACGCCATCTGGCTCGCGACGAACCGTTCCCAGACGAGTTTATAAAGCCGGTACTGGTCGCGGCTCAAAAAGCTTTTCACTTCTTCCGGCGTCTTCGCGATCGACGTCGGACGAATCGCTTCGTGTGCGTCCTGGGCGTTCGCGTTTTTCTTCAAATAAACGCGCGGCGTTTCCGGGTAATACTCGGGCCCGTACGTCGTCTCGATAAAAGCTTTCGCCTCTTCCTGGGCGACGGGCGATATGCGGGTCGAGTCGGTACGCATGTACGTAATGAGGCCGACCGTTCCTTCCTTGCCGAGGTCGATCCCCTCGTACAGCTGCTGCGCCACCTGCATCGTTTTGGCCGCGCGGAAGTTCAGCTTGCGCGCCGCTTCCTGTTGAAGCGAGCTCGTAATGAACGGCGGAGCCGGATTGCGCTGCCGCTCCTTCTCCTTCACTTCGCCGACGACGAATTCCGCTTTCTCGATCCGCTTCAAAATGTCCTGAACGTCCGCTTCGCGGTTAAGCTCCTTCTTCTCGCCGTCCGCGCCGTAAAACTTCGCCTCGAACTCGGTGCCGTTAACGGACAGCGCTGCGGTAATCGACCAATATTCCTCCGGAATGAACGCCTTGATCTCGTTTTCCCGGTCGATGATGAGCTTGACGGCAACCGATTGCACGCGGCCGGCCGACAGCCCCTTCTTCACTTTTTTCCATAGCAGCGGGCTGATTTTGTAGCCGACGAGACGGTCCAAGATGCGGCGCGCCTGCTGCGCGTTGACGAGGTCCATATCGATCGGCCTCGGCTGCTTGAACGCGTCTTTCACCGCCTGCTTCGTAATTTCGTTGAAAACGACGCGGCACGGCTCCCCTTCGTTCAGCTCTAGATAATGCGCCAAGTGCCAGGCGATCGCTTCGCCTTCGCGGTCGGGGTCGGCCGCGAGATAAATGTTTTTCACTTTGCGGCTCGCATCCTTCAGCTCTTTCAGCACGGACCCTTTGCCGCGGATCGTAATATATTTCGGTTCGAACTGTTTTTCGATCTCGACGCCGATCTGGCTTTTGGGAAGGTCCCGGATATGACCCATGGACGCTTTTACGATAAACTTGCTTCCCAAATATTTGCCGATCGTCTTCGCTTTTGCGGGCGATTCCACAATAACCAACGAATCCGCCATAGGCTCGCCTTCCTCCCCTCTCCAACTTCCTGTCTGACTTCGCTTATACGTATACTTACGTCGCAAGCGCCTTTGCTGTTACAGCGACGCGTACGACGATCCCGGTAATGGTACAATCTTTTTTTTCAAAGTTAAATTTAACAGAACTGAATGCAAATGTCCAAACTCAAATCCGGAAAGCTCCACCAGCTCGTCGGTCGTCACCGGCGCGGCGGACATCAAGCCGAGCAATTTCCGCTCGTCCGCGGACAAGGACGGGTCCGGTCCGGAAGCGGCTTCCTTCCTAGTATGACCCAATTGCGCCAGTCCGTTATACTCCTCCAAAATATGTTCCGCGCTGGCGACCATTTTGGCGCCTTGTCGGATCAGCTCGAGAGTGCCCGCGCTTTTCGCCGACGTGATCGGTCCCGGTACGGCGAAGACGTCGCGCGACTGCTCCAGCGCCTGATCGGCCGTAATAAGCGAGCCGCTCCGCTCCGCCGCCTCCACGACGAGCGTGCCCAAGCAAAGCCCGGCGATGATCCGGTTCCGCTGGGGAAAAAGTCCCGCGTGCAGCCGGGTGCCGAGCGGATATTCCGTCACCAAAACCCCTTTTTCGGCAATTTCCGCATACAAGGAAGCGTTTTCAGAAGGGTAAATCGTATCGAGACCGCAGCCGAGCACGGCGGCCGTCGATCCGTATTCCGTCAAGGCGCCCCGGTGCGCGCAAGCGTCGATGCCGCGGGCGAGCCCGCTGACGACGCAGACGCCGCAAGCCGACAAATCCCGCGCCAGCTCGTACGCCGCTTTCCTCCCGTACGCGGTAGGCGAACGGGTGCCGACGACGGCGATGCAAGACCGCTCCAGCAGCGTGCGGTCGCCGCGAAGATAAAGCACCCACGGCGGCTGGGCGATTTCACGCAGCAGCGCCGGATAATCCGCATCGAGCGCGGTCATGAACGAGATGCGGCCGCGCCGGTACTCCTCCAGACGCCGGGCAATCAGCTCCGGCGTCAGCTTGTCTTTAATCGTGTCCGCCATGGCCGGCTTCAGCCCGAACGCGAGCAGGTCTCCCTTCTCCGCCGCAAGCAGCTCGGACCATGCCCCGGACAAAGCCGATTCCAGACGGCGAATCGTTTTCCAGCCGATTCCTCCCAACTCGTGCAATCCAAATAATACATGACGATCGTTGATCAAGTAAAGCGCCCCTTTCCCTTTTTCAAAAAAGTTGAAGTCCAGACCTGTTAATGAAGCGAAAAAGAAAAAACCTTCCGTACCCGTTGCCGGGATGCGGAAGGTTGCTTACCTTCGTCCACTATCCGATTATTTCTTGACGATGCACTTCTCGAGCAAGCCTTTTTCCTCGAGCACCTTGACGAGCGTGGAGCCCATCTCGGAAGGCGTCGGGGCGACTTTGACGCCGCAAGCTTCGAGCGTCGCGACTTTCTCCGCCGCCGTCCCTTTGCCGCCGGAGATGATGGCGCCGGCATGGCCCATCCGTTTTCCCGGAGGCGCCGTTTGGCCGCCGATGAAGCCGACGACCGGCTTCGTCATGTTCGCCTTGATCCACTCGGCCGCTTCTTCTTCGGCCGTTCCGCCGATTTCGCCGATCATGATGACCGCGTACGTATCCGGATCCTCGTTAAACAGCTTCAAAATGTCGATGAACTCGGAGCCTTTGACCGGGTCGCCGCCGATGCCGACCGCCGTCGATTGGCCGATGCCGCGGGTCGTCAGCTGATGAACCGCTTCGTACGTCAGCGTGCCGCTGCGGGATACGACGCCGACATGGCCCGGCAGGTGGATATAGCCCGGCATGATGCCGATTTTGCATTGTCCCGGCGTAATGACGCCCGGGCAGTTCGGGCCGATCAGACGCGTTCTGCGGCCTTCCATATATTTGCTGACCTTCACCATATCGAGAACCGGGATGCCTTCCGTGATGCAAATGACGAGATCGAGATCGGCGTCGACCGCTTCCATGATCGCGTCGGCCGCTCCGGCAGGCGGAACGTAGATGACGGAGGCGTTCGCCCCGGTCGCATGTTTCGCTTCCAGTACGGTGTTAAACACCGGCAGCGTGACGGTCGTTCCGTTCTCGAGCGAGAAGTCGACGTTCGTGCCGCCTTTGCCCGGCGTCGCTCCCGCGACCATTTGCGTACCGTACTCCAATCCGCCCTTCGTATGGAACATGCCGGTTTTGCCGGTCATATTTTGCGTGATGACTTTCGTATTTTTATCGATCAAAATGCTCATCGTAGTTCATCTCCTCTCGAAATTACTTCACCAGCGAAACGATTTTTTGCGCACCGTCGGCCATCGAATCGGCGGCCACGATATTAAGGCCGGACTCGTTCAGCTTCTTCTTGCCGAGCTCTACGTTCGTTCCTTCGAGGCGCACGACGAGCGGACGGTCGAGACCGAGCTGCTTCGCCGCTTCGATGACGCCGTCGGCGATGACGTCGCACTTCATGATGCCGCCGAAAATGTTGACGAAAATGCCTTTAACTTTCGGGTCGGACAAAATGATTTTGAACGCTTCCGTTACTTTCTCGGTCGTCGCGCCGCCGCCTACATCAAGGAAGTTGGCCGGCTCGCCGCCGTAATATTTGATAATGTCCATCGTCGACATCGCGAGACCCGCACCGTTAACCATACAGCCGATGTTGCCGTCGAGCGCGATGTAGCTCAAGTCGAATTTGGACGCTTGGATTTCCTTCTCGTCTTCTTCGTCCAGGTCGCGAAGCTCCAAAATGTCCGGATGGCGGAACAGCGCGTTGGAATCGAAGTTCAATTTGGCGTCAAGCGCCATGACGTTGCCGTCGCCGGTGACGACGAGCGGGTTGATCTCGGCGATCGAGCAGTCCTTATCCACGAACGCGGTATAGAGAGCCGTCATGAATTGAACCGCTTTGTTCACGAGCGGTCCCGGGATGTTGATCGCGTAAGCGAGCTTGCGCGCTTGGAACGGCTGCAGCCCTACCGCCGGGTCGATCACTTCTTTGAAAATTTTCTCCGGCGTATGCGCGGCCACTTCCTCGATTTCCGTGCCGCCTTCCTCCGAAGCCATCATGACGACGCGTCCCGTGCCGCGGTCGACGACGACGCCGATGTAATATTCTTTCTTGATATCGCAGCCTTGCTCGATGAGCAATCGCTTAACTTCTTTGCCTTCCGGTCCGGTTTGATGCGTCACGAGCACTTTCCCGAGAATTTGCTCCGCATATGTACGGACTTCGTCGAGATTTTTCGCAACCTTGACGCCGCCCGCTTTGCCGCGGCCGCCTGCGTGGATTTGAGCTTTGACGACGACGACCGGCGTACCGAGCGATTTGGCCGCTTCGACCGCTTCGTCGACGGAAAACGCCACTTTGCCCTGAGGGACGCTGACGCCGTATTGTCTCAGGACTTCTTTCCCTTGATACTCGTGGATATTCATTCTCGAATCCTCCTATCAAACTGTCTTGAATGTCTCACAAACGATCTAAGGCTTGCGCCCGTCCCGAACGGATCGCGCATAGCCCGTCCGGGGTTGACCCCAAAAAATGCCTTACTTATTGTATCACGTTTTTTCGACAGTTTCCTAAATTTTTTGTGAACATTGCTTGTTTTTTTGATTTGGACAAGTAAGGACGGAATCGGTGCCGGAGCCCCATTTCGGATCCGGTTAAACATGGAAATAGCGCATCCTTCGCGTCGGAAAGGCTGCGCTATTGCAACGCGTACGAACCGCCCGGCCGGCGCGTCACCGGTAGGCCGGATTCGTCGGAGTCATCGGACGGGGCTCGCGCTCCGCCTGCTTGACGAACCGCATCTCGTTGCCCGTAAAGCCGCAGACGAGACAGCCGATCGTCGGCTCGCTCTCCTCGATCATGACCGGCTCGTTCATATCGTGAATCGATCCCGTAACCGGCTCCTTCACGAACGATTGGCTCGTCGTGAACAGCACCCGAAATTTCGTCCGGTTTGAACGGCAATTCGGGCAAAAATAAGGTTTTTCCTGCATCGTTGGTCACCTCGGTTTCCATTATCTCCATTCCGATCCTTTTTCATGAATCGAAATTGTCCGGAAGGATTTCGGACGGATCGTATCGAAGTATGTCAATGATAAGGAACGACAAGCGAATACGGAAATCAAGGAAGCACCTGTTTTCTCGCGAGCGCCGCCGCGGCCGATTCGATACGTAATCGCGCCGAAGGCGGCACGATCCAATCCGAGGAAGAGGTGTTTTTGGTTATGTATATCCAATGTTTCGGAGCTTGCCTGCAAGGGATCGACGGTACGATCGTCGACGTCGAAATCGACATCAGCAACGGTCTCCCCTACTTCCAAATCGTCGGCCTGCCGGATTCGTCCGTGCGCGAATCGACGGAGCGCGTCCGCGCCGCGATCAAAAACTGCGGAGCCGTCTTTCCGATGGAACGGATCACGGTCAATCTGGCCCCCGCCGATATTCGCAAGGAAGGCGCCTCGTTCGATCTCGCGATCGCCGTCGGCATCTTGACCGCAAGCGGCCAGCTTTCGCCGGAGAAGCTCGGACGGTGCCTCCTGATCGGCGAATTGTCGCTGGACGGAAGTCTGCGGCCGGTTCACGGCGTATTGTCGATGGTCGATGCGGCGAAGCGGGCCGGCGTGACGGACGTCGTCCTGCCCGCCGAAAACGTCGAAGAAGCGTCGCTCATCGAAGGGATGCGCATCGTCGGCATCGACAACGTCAAGCGGCTGCTGGAGCAAAACGGCGCCTCTTTATTTAATGACATAAATATTTCATGCGGTTTACAACATGCGCCGTTTTTGTCGGACGGCGTCGCCGCGACGGTTGAGGATTTTGTCGACGTATGCGGCCAGCATCAGGCGAAGCGCGCTTTGACGATCGCCGCCGCGGGCATGCACAACTTCCTATTCGTCGGCCCGCCCGGCTCCGGCAAAACGATGCTCGTCCGCCGCCTCCCCTCGATACTGCCGCCTTTGTCGGACGAAGAATCGCTTGAAGTGACGAAGGTGTACAGCGCCGCCGGGCAAATCCGGAACCGGGCGATGTTGATCCGGGAAAGGCCGTTCCGCAACCCGCACCATACGATCTCCACCGGCGGTCTCGTCGGGGCCGGAAGCGTGCCGAAGCCGGGTGAGGTCAGCCTGGCCCATCGCGGCGTACTGTTTCTCGACGAGATGCCCGAATTTCCCCGCAGCGTGCTCGAGGTGCTCCGCCAGCCGATCGAAGACCGGCGGGTGACGATCGGAAGAGCGAGAGCCGTGTTCACGTTCCCGAGCCACTTCATGCTGGCGGCTACGATGAATCCGTGCCCGTGCGGATATTGGGGGTTCTCGTCCTCAAACGCTTCGTGTACGTGCAGCTCCGTGAAGGTGCGCCAGTATCGGTCGAAAATGTCCGGCCCGCTGCTCGATCGGATCGACATGCACGTCGAAGTGCCGCGCATCGAGTACGATGCGATGAAGCGGACGGGCGTCAACGTATCGTCCGCCGAGCTTAGGGAAACGGTAGCCCGCGCCCTGCGGCGGCAAAGCGAGCGGTACGCCGGCAGCGGCATCCGCTTCAACGGCGAGCTGACCGGCCGGATGCTTCGGGAGCATTGCCGGCTGCAGCCGGAAGGCGAGAAACTGCTGGCGGGCTCGTTCGAGGCGCTCGGCTTGAGCGTTCGCGCCCACGACCGCGTGCTGAAAATCGCCCGGACGATCGCCGACCTCGACGAATGCGACCGCATCGGGACGCCGCATGTCGCCGAGGCGCTGCAGTACCGCTGCTTGGACCGGAACGCGCATCCCGATAAATAACGTTGATGACCGCATCGGACAACGGCCCCCGTTTTGACGTCCGAAATCGGTCGTTTCGGCGGCAGCAGCGCGTCGACGTCCGATTGTACTTCCGGAGTCGTCCCGTTCGAAGTGCACCTGTTCCCGGGGCTCTCGAAAGCGTTTGGGTGAGAGGGCGACGGGTGCCGCCGCGCCGTTCGCATCCCCCCGATTCGCAACTTTGATCGGCCGACGGTACAGGAATCGCTCTCCCTTTTTCGAATACACTATAATGAAGAAATTATTTTTTTCTTCATTATAATGTCGAGGTGATGGAAGCATGGAAAAGGAGACGTTTGAAGAAAAGGAATCGATCGTCTCGCGCGAAGATGTGCTGCGAATGCTGGACAGCTTTTTGCGCGAGGAAGCGCCCTGGTGGGACCGTTTTTACGAGGACCGGGAAAAAGACGTCCCGTTTTTCGTCAACGCCCCCGACGAAAACATGGTGCGGCATTTCGAGGAAGGCCGCCTTCGGCCAGGTCGGGCGCTCGATCTCGGCTGCGGCCCCGGCCGCAACGCCTTATATTTGGCCGGAGCCGGATGCGAGGTCGACGCGGTCGACTTGTCGCAAAAAGGACTGGATTGGGCCCGGGATCGAGCCGCCGAGCGGAAGGCGGACATCCGCTTTCGGCACGGCAATGCGTTCGAGCTCGACTTCCCTCCCCACGCCTACGATATCGTCTACGACAGCGGCTGCTTCCATCACGTCCCGCCGCATCGCAGGGAAACGTACTTGGACCTGCTCGATCGCGTGCTCAAGCCCGGCGGTCATTTCGGCTTAACCTGCTTCGCCGGCGGAATCGGGTATACGTCCGAGCTTTCGGACTGGGACGTCTATCGGCAAAACAGCCTGCGAGGCGGACTCGGCTTTCACGATGCGAAGCTTCGGGCGATTTTCAACCGGTTCGAGGTCGTCGAAATGCGCATGATGAAGCCGGTCGAGCAGCCGGCGGACCGGTTCGGCGTATCGTTTCTGTGGACCGCGCTGTTCCGCCGCCCCGCCCCGCCGTCCCCTTGACGTTTACTCCGCCGCGTACTTGCGCACAATAACGAACGCAATCGCCAAACTATTTTGCAGGACGACGGAGGACGACGATGCTGGAACAATTGGAAAGCGACTATAACTGCGCGAACGCGGGAGACGACTTGCACCGGCTGCTGCAGGAGGCGGAACAGCTCCGCGGGCTGGCGAACGCGTCTTCGGACGACCGGGAGCGGTTGAACCGGGTGGAAAACCAAATTCATTTCATCCGCAACAAATGCTCGATTCCGCACGAAAGCTGATCGAACGCACGCCGAACAGGCCGTTGGGGCGCATGTCCCCGACGGCCTGTTCCGTGCTGCCCGCAAAAGCCCGGGCTCGATGGGATCCGGACTTCTCCCGGATCAAAACGCTTGTTGAATATGGTTGAGCCTGCCGAACGACCCGTCCGCCGCGAACGTGACGGCCACGACGTCGAATCGCGTCCGGCGGTCGAACGCTTTATGGCGGTACAAATACATTTGCGCGACTTCCCGGATTCGCCGCTGCTTGCGGGCGTCGACCGATTCCTCCGGCGTACCGAACGTGCCGGTCTCTCTTCTGGAGCGTACCTCGACGAATACGGTCACCCCGTCCTTCTCGGCGACGAGGTCGATTTCGCCGGCCGGGCACCGCCAGTTCCGGTCGACGATCCGGTATCCCTCCGCGGCCAAATGGTCCGCGGCGATCGTCTCTCCCTTCGAGCCGAGCGCACGGCGCCGGTCTCCGTTAGGTTTGCCGTCCGTCATCCGCCTCCGTCCTTTCCCGCTCTCGCTCTCGAATCGGTCCGGTAGACGAAGCTCAATATTTCCGCCACGAGCTGGTACAGCTCCGGCGGAATTTCCTGATTCAGGTCGAGCTTGGACAGCACTTCGACAAGCGACGGATCTTCCTGCATCGGTACGCCGGCTTCCTTCGCTTTTTGCATAATCGTTTCCGCCACATGGCCCTTTCCTTTGGCGACGACGACCGGCGACGCATAGCTCTCCGGCATGTAGCGCAAGGCTACCGCTTTTTTGACGGTCGGAGAGTCGCCTTTCTTGGGGCCGGGTCCGTTGGACTTGCCGCTCATATGCGTACGTCCACCCCTTTGTACGGCTTTACGCGGTAAGCCGACGCTTGTCGAGCCGGGAGCGCCCCTTCTCCCGCTTCGTGGGCCGCCCCGCCTTCCGCATCGGTACGTGCCGGGAACGGCGCGCATTTGAGCGACACGAACTGGTAGCCGTTGACGCGGAGCCCTTCCTCGATTTCTTCGCGGTACCGTTCCAGCAGCGGGCCTACGTACGGCCTGTCGTTATGCACCTGCAAAAACACCTGCCGGTCGAACACTTGGACGTCGACCAGCGTCATACCCAACGTCCGCATATTCAGATCGAACAGCAGCCGGCAGTTTTGCGCGTCGATTTCGCCCCGCTTGCCTTTGCGCGCCTGCACGTGAACGGCCGCCGTCTCTTCGCCGCCCTCGTGACGGACCGGCAAAAACATCGTGACGTGCGTCAGCATCGCCGTCCGGTCCGGGGACAGCAGCAGCTGCTGTCCCGTCACGTGCTGCAGCGCCTGCTGCGCCTGCTCGCGGAGCGGCTCCGGCACGGCGTCCGAGGCGCTCAGCTGCAGCAGCACGCTCTTCAAGCTGTCGGCTGCCGGATGGCTCTTGACGTCCGCCGGCGACGCACCGGCCCGCTCCGGATCGTCCGCCGCCAGCAGCGACGCGAGATCGATGCCCGCGGCGGCGTGCGGCGCTTTCGGCTCGGCCTTCTCGATCGCCCGCGACAGCTGGTGCTCGTTGTCGAGGCCGACCGCCTTGAACAGGCGCGCGATCCAATGATCGCCGCCCTTGCCCGGCGCGCTCGCCGCCGGCGCCTCCGGCCGCGCCTGCGCGGCAGCCCCGCGCTCGGCCTCGCCCGCGCTCGCGGACGCCGCCGCTGGCGCGCGCGCCGCGCCCGGCTCCGCCGGCGATGCGGCCGGCGGCTGCGCGGCTTGCCGCGGCGGCGCCGAGGCGCCTTCCGGCGCGCCGCCGGGCCGGC
>NZ_QJVJ01000018.1 GCF_003217775.1 Paenibacillus flagellatus | reverse complement strand
AATCCGTTTGGTGATGATGGCGGAGGGGATCCACGCGTTCCCATCCCGAACACGACCGTTAAGCCCTCCAGCGCCGATGGTACTTGGACCGCAGGGTCCTGGGAGAGTAGGACGTTGCCAAGCGGGTCGCCTTATTCCCTGATAGCTCAGTCGGTAGAGCACTCGGCTGTTAACCGAGTTGTCACAGGTTCGAGTCCTGTTCGGGGAGCCATGCTTCCATAGCTCAGTAGGTAGAGTGCATCCATGGTAAGGATGAGGTCACCGGTTCGATCCCGGTTGGAAGCTTACTCGCCCCTATAGGGAGCGATGCACGGCCCGTTGGTCAAGGGGTTAAGACACCTCCCTTTCACGGAGGTAACAGGGGTTCGAATCCCCTACGGGTCACTTTCCTTTTATCGAGAAATTTCCCGATTTCATGCATAATTGCTTAAGATCGGGACAATCTAATAGAGCAGTGCGGACGCTTAGCTCAGCCGGGAGAGCATCTGCCTTACAAGCAGAGGGTCGGCGGTTCGATCCCGTCAGCGTCCACCATGACGACCGAAAGCCGGTGTAGCTCAATTGGTAGAGCAACTGACTTGTAATCAGTAGGTTGGGGGTTCAAGTCCTCTCGCCGGCACCAGTATATACATAATGGGGATTAGCCAAGCGGTAAGGCAACGGACTTTGACTCCGTCATTCCTAGGTTCGAATCCTAGATCCCCAGTACAAGCTCCCATAGAGCCTGTATTTCGCAAGAGTACAAGCTCTGTGGGTTTTTATGAGCCATTAGCTCAGTTGGTAGAGCACCTGACTTTTAATCAGGGTGTCGTAGGTTCGAGTCCTACATGGCTCACCATGTTTGTCCAAACGCGCGTGTGGCGGAATTGGCAGACGCACTAGACTTAGGATCTAGCGGGCGACCGTGGGGGTTCAAGTCCCTCCACGCGCATTCAACGAACGGTAACCCTTGAGCGATCAAGGGTTTTTTTGTTTTTCTAGTCTCTTTTTTATCACGGGAAGCAGACGGCGAGGGCGGGGGTTAGGGACAGAGTTTTCCGAGTTTCCCCGCCTCCTCTCGGGTCGAAAAGAGAAACGATTGCAACGGGGCGCTGTTGATGCAGAAAAAAATTTACCCGGTTTCGTGAAGCCCCCTGGTTGTCTTAGCCTTCCCGCGGATTCAAAATGTTAGACACGAGGAGCGTCTCTTCTCGTCGTTCGAACGCTAATGGTATCCGCCGAATACGTCCATCCATCCGTACTGCAAGCGAACGGATGGAATGTCCAATTCTACCGGATCTCGCGTCGTTTCGGGATTGGCTTGGCGGTTCAAGAACGCGTAAAGCTGATACTCCATGCTCTTGTTGGTCGCGAGGGCGGACGACTTGCCGTGGCCGGCCGGTTCCGATTGCTGCATATAGCGCCGTACGGTAGACCGGTTGGCGGCCATACCTTCCCGCTGCAGCAGCTTCGTGATTCGGCGGGAGCCCAGGTAGGGATAACGCGTCTGTACCTCCGCGACCTTGCGTTTGATCGGATCCTCCCGCTGGGCCGGACGATAGTACAAGGTCGAACGGTTTAAACCGAGCAGCTCGGTTTGAACGCGGAGAGGCAAGGCGGCCGGCGATCGGTCGATCCAAGCGGTACGTTCCTTGCGGTCGGTGCGGGCGGCTACCGTTTGTTTCAACCACTCGAGCTTTTCGTAACATTTCGCAGCTTCGGATTGTTGCCGATGGCTTGGGTCCGGTTCGACCTGCCCGGCTGCTTGCGACGACGACACCTTCCGGAGCAGATGAGCGCACACGTCGCGCTTCATCCGGGCGATCCGTTCCGGACGAACGCCCAGCTCGGCCGCAAGCTCCTCGCAGGTTCGGTCGTTCAGCAGCATCGAGCAGACGACACGGATTTTGTCCTCCATAGAGTATCGTTTTTTCCCGTTTGTCATTCCGTTCTCCTCCCCGATTCGCCATTGTCTAAAAAAATGGAGCCATCGCCCGACACGGTGTTTGACGCTTCGTTCTGGAACCCAGTCTACAAGCAAATGCGGTCAATTTCAACCATAAATCCTACTTGACACATCGGAATATTCGTAATATTATCAATCCCAAGTTGCTTGGAACCGCCAGGACGAGAAGACGGGAGGCGACAAGGATGGGCAAAACGATTTTCATGAATGCGTTCGATATGAACGGCGCGATGCATAATTCTCACGGCTTATGGAAACATCCGGATAACGAACGGCACCGGTACAAAGATTTGGACTATTGGGTGGAGATCGCCCGGCTGCTCGAGCGGGGCAAATTCGACGCCTTATTCCTGGCCGACGTCGCGGGCATTTACGACGTGTACCGGCAAAGCGGGGCCCCGGCCATTCGCGACGGCGTACAAGTGCCGTTAAACGACCCGGCGCTCATCGTGCCGGCGATGGCTTACGCGACGAAGCATCTGTCCTTCGCCGTGACGGTGACGACGACCTACGAGCACCCGTATGCGCATGCGCGCCGCTTTTCGACGCTCGACCATTTGACGAAAGGGCGATTGGCGTGGAATATCGTCACCTCGTACTTGCCGAATGCGGCCCAAAATTATGGGCTGTCCGAAATGATCCGGCACGATACGCGATATGAACGGGCCGACGAGTTTCTGGAGGTGGCTTACAAGCTGTGGGAAGGAAGCTGGGAGGAGGACGCGGTCGTTCGCGATGCCGCACGAAACGTGTATACGGAGCCGTCCAAGGTACATAAAATTCACCATGACGGCACGTTCTTCAAAGTCCCCGGCCCGCACCTAAGCGAGCCGTCCCCGCAAAGGACGCCGGTGCTGTATCAAGCGGGAAGCTCCGAAAGGGGGCGGGCGTTCGCGGCGAAGCACGCGGAATGCGTATTCGTCGGAGGCCAGACGAACGAGACGTTGAAATTTTACGTGGACGACATTCGACAGCAGGCGGAGAAGCTCGGACGCGATCCGCAAAGTGTCAAAATGTTTACGGGTCTCAACGTCATTGTCGCCGAGACGAAGGAGGAAGCACAGCTGAAGCTGGAGCAGTATTCAAGCCTGTGGAGCCGGGAAGCGGCGATCGCCCAATTCGCGGGGTCGAGCGGCTACGATCTGGCCGCCTACGATCCGGATTCGTATCTGGAATACCGGAACACCGATCACGGTCAGACAAGGGCGGCCCAGTTCACGAAATTCGCCTCGAAAAAGCTGACGGTACGCGAAGTGATGGACCGGATCGGAACGTTGGGCGGCCAAGGTTGGGTATGCGTCGGGACGCCGAAGGAAGTGGCGGATTACATGCAGGAGAAGGTCGAGCAGACGGGCATCGACGGCTTCAATCTCGCCCATCTGATCACGCCGGGCAGCTTGCGGGAGTTCGTCGAGCTCGTCGTGCCGGAGCTGCAGCGGAGAGGCATTTACAAGCGCGATTACGAAGAGGGGACGCTCCGGGAGAAGCTGTTCGGACCGGGCCATCGGCTGCTGCCGGACCATCATCCGGCCGCCCGATACCGGCGCCGTGCAACCGCGTCCGTATAAGGAGGAGCTATGGTACAATTCAGAACGGTCGGCAAGACGGGCATTCAAGTGTCGAACTTATGTTTCGGCACGATGTCGTTCGGCGGTATCGCCGACAAGGACGAATCCCGGGCGATGTTCCGCCGATGCCGGGAAGTCGGCATCAACTTTTTCGATACGGCGGATGTGTATAACGAAGGGCGGTCCGAGGACATATTGGGCGAGCTGATCGCGGGCAGTCGGGAGGAGCTTGTGCTCACGTCGAAGGCCGGTTTTCCGACCGGTTCGGGGCCCAACGATCGTGGCGCTTCGCGCAGACATCTCGTCCGCCAGGTGGAGAGCAGCTTGCGGCGGTTGAGGACGGACCGGCTCGAGTTTTACTTCGTTCATCGGTTCGACCCGCTTACGCCGATCGAGGAGACGGTCCGGGCGCTCGACGACTTGCAGCGGGACGGGAAAATTTTGTACCCGGCGGTCAGCAACTGGGCGGCCTGGCAAATCGCCAAGGCGCTCGGCATCGCGGCGAAGGAAAGCTTGGCCCGGTTCGAGCTCATCCAGCCGATGTACAATTTGGTCAAGCGGCAGGCGGAGGTGGAGCTGCTGCCGCTCGCCCAGGCCGAGCAGCTCGGCGTCATCAGCTACAGCCCGCTCGGAGGCGGCCTCTTGACCGGCAAATACGGCGTCGGCACCAAGCCGCAAACCGGCCGTCTGGTCGAGCAGCGCAACTACGCGCTGCGCTATGGCGACGAGGCGTACTACGAAACCGCGCAGCGATTCGCCGAGCACGCGGCGTCGCACGGCCTGCACCCCGCCACGCTCGCGGTCGCTTGGGTGCTCGGACATCCGGGGATAACCGCGCCGATTATCGGCGCCCGGAGCGTGGAGCAGCTGGAGCCGTCCTTGGCGGCACTCAAGGTGCCGCTGACGCCCGAATGGCGGCGCGCCATCTCGGCCCTTACGCCGGAGCCGCCTCTGGCCACGGACCGCAGCGAAGAAGCGGTAGCGGACAACCGATAACGATAATCCGGTTCCGGCATTCCATTTCAATAAACGATTAGACGGTGTTGACCAGTCCACTGGAGGCATTCGCCCGTACACGGCGTACGGGAGGATGCCTTCGTTGTATTTTTCGTACCGAACCGGAATCCGATCCAAAGGAGTGTACCAAAGGATGAGAAAAACGGCGTTATTCCTCATATTCGCATTCTCGCTCATGCTGGCTGCAGCCTGCGGGCAGCAGCAGCCTCCGGCATCGGCGGGGGCTTCGCCCGCCCCCGATTCGACCACAGGCAAGGGCGAAGACAAAGTGATTCGCCACATTATGAGCGATAGCGGCTTTAACGGCGATATCGTCAACATTCTCAAGAAAGAGCTGGCCAAAGACGGCTACACGCTCGAGCACGTCGTCGTCAACGACATCATTCAACCGAACAAAATGGTGAACGACAAGCAGGCGGACAGCAATTCGTTCCAGCATGAAGCGTATTTCGACCAATTCGTAGCGGATCACGGCTTGAAAAACGTGACCCGCGCCTTCTACACGATCTTTACGCCGTCGGGGCTGTATTCAAAAAAATACAAGTCGTTCAAGGAGGTGCCGGACGGTGCCACGATCGGCATCCCGGTCGATCCGGCCAACAACGGCCGCGCGCTTTTCATGCTCCGCGATCTCGGTCTGCTCAAGCTGAAGGACGGCGTGGACGTCATCCATACGACGCTTAAGGACATTACCGACAACCCGCACAAGTTCAAGTTCAAGGAGGTGGACCAGCTCATGCTGCAGCGGACGCTGGATGACGTCGACGTCGGCTTCCTGTTCGCCGGCACGGCGATCCAAATCGGCTTGAATCCGAAGACGGATTCGCTGGCCGTCGAGACCGGGGAAGGTCTTCCGTACAAGTCGATCGTCGCGGTTCATAAAGATCTGGTCGGCACGCCGAAAATCAAAGCGCTGCAAAAGGCGTACGAGAGCCAGGCGGTCAAAGATTTTTACAAATCGAAATACGGCGACGCGATCCAGTTTCTCGACGATTTGAACAAAAAGTAGGAGCAAGACAAACAGCCATGAATTCGAAAGGAGCGGTGAACGATGATCGCGCTGCATCAAGTAAGCAAGACGTTTTCCACGCCGGGCGGGCCGCTGCAAGCGGTATCCTCCGTGTCGCTCGACATCGGCCAGGGCGACATATTCGGATTGATCGGGTTCAGCGGGGCGGGCAAATCGACGCTGCTGCGGATGATCAACCTGCTGGAAAGACCGGATGAAGGGACGGTAACGGTCGACGGCGAGGACTTGACGAAGCTGTCGATTCGCGAGCTGCGGCAGCGAAGGCTGTCGATCGGCATGATCTTTCAGCATTTCCATTTGCTCAGCAATTTGACGGTGTACGAAAACGTGTCGTTTCCGCTGGAAATCGCCAAAGTGCCGAAGGCGGACCGGAAGCGCCGGATCGAGGAATGCTTGGAGACGGTCGGTCTGCTCGACAAGGCGAAGGCGTATCCGGCGAAATTGAGCGGCGGCCAAAAGCAGCGCGTCGCCATCGCCCGGGCGCTCGCCAACAAGCCGAAGGTGCTCCTGTGCGACGAGCCGACGTCGTCGGTCGATCCGCAGACGACGGGGAGCATCCTCGCCTCGCTGAAGGAGATCAACGAGAAGCTGGGCATTACGATCGTCATCGTCACGCACGAGATGAACGTCGTCAAGGCGATTTGCGATAAAGTCGCCGTTATGGAGAACGGACGCGTCGTGGAGAAGTTCGATTTGCGCGAAGCCCATATCGTGCCGCAATCGCCGATCGCGCAGTTTTTGTTCCAAAACGAAATCGCACTCGAAGCGAGGGAGGCCGTCTATGCTTGACAACGTCCTCTATGCATGGCCGGAGCTGCTGCAGGCGCTCGGCGAGACGTTCTACATGCTCGTGCTGACGATACCGATCGCGGTCGTCATCGGGACGCCGCTCGGCACCATTTTGTTCCTGACCCGGCCGGGGTCGTTTTTAAAAGCCCCGCGGTTCTACGTCCTCTTGAACGGCATCGTCAATTTGATCCGCTCGTTCCCGTTTCTCATTCTGATGATCGCGATCATTCCGTTCACCCGGCTCATCGTCGGGACCGCGCTCGGCACGACGGCGGCGACCGTTCCGATGATCATCAACGCGGTGCCGTACTTCGCCCGGTTTATCGAGCAAATTTTGCTCGACGTCAACCGCGGCGTGGTGGAGGCGGCGGAATCGATGGGCGCGAACCGGATGCAAATCGTCTGGAAGGTGCTTTACACGGAAGCCCGCTCGGGCATCGCCAACGCGGTGACGATCGTGACCGTCAGCTTCTTGTCGTATTCGACCGTGGCGGGGCTGGTCGGCGGGGGCGGCATCGGCGATTTCGCCATCCGGTACGGCTATTACCGGTATCAGACCGACGTCATGTTCGTCACGATCGTCATCATGGTGCTGTTCGTGCAGCTGTTCCAGTTCACGGGCAACTACATCGTCCGCAAGCTCGACAAACGGCTGTAGAGGAGGTACCCGTTGGTGGCAAAAAAAATTCACCTGAATGCGTTCGAGATGAATTGCGTCGGTCATTTGGCGCACGGGCTGTGGCGGCATCCGGACAACAACCGGCACCGGTACACCGATCTCGACTACTGGACGGAGCTTGCGCAGCTGCTGGAGCGGGGCAAATTCGACGCGCTGTTTCTGGCGGACGTCGTCGGCGTCTACGACGTCTACAAGCAGGGAGACGAGACGGCGCTGCGCGAGTCGGTCCAGCTGCCGTGCAACGACCCGTTTTTCGTCGTTCCGCCGATGGCGCTCGTGACGAAGCATCTCGGCTTTGCCGTGACGTTCTCGACCACATACGAACACCCATTTGCACACGCGCGCCGCATGTCCACGCTCGATCATTTGACGAAAGGGAGGATCGCTTGGAACGTCGTCACCTCGTACTTGCCGAGTGCCGCGCGCAACTTCGGGCTGGACCGGATGGTGCGCCACGACGAGCGGTACGAAATCGCGGACGAATATTTGGAGGTCGTCTACAAGCTGTGGGAGAGCAGCTGGGAGGACGACGCGGTCGTACGGGACGTGGAGACGCAGACGTACACCGATCCGGACAAAGTGCATACGATCGATCACGAGGGCCGCTACTTCCGGGTGCCGGGGCCGCATCTGAGCGAGCCCTCCCCGCAGCGGACGCCGGTCCTGTATCAGGCCGGCACCTCGGTGAGAGGGCGCGCGTTCGCCGCCAAGCATGCGGAGGCGGTGTTTCTCGGGGGCGGTACGGTGGAGAAGCTGCGCGAATATGCGGCGGATATCCGCCGGCAGGTGCGGTCGTTCGGGCGCAGTCCGGACTGTCTGAAGCTGTTCGCGGGCGTATCCGTCATCGTCGGACGGACGAAGGAGGAGGCGGAGCGCAAGTACGAGGACTACAAGCGGCTGTACAGCGTGGAAGGCGTGCTGGCCCATTACGGCGGTGGAAGCGGGTATGATTTGTCCGCATACGATCCGGACGATTACTTGGACTACGTAGAGACCGATCATGGGCGGACGTCGGCCGCCCAATTCACGAAGCATAGCCCGACGAGGAAAAAGGTCCGGGAAGTGATCGAAACGCTCGGGACAATCGGAGGGCGCGGCTTGTTCGTCGCCGGCACGCCGGAGGAGGTCGCCGACAAGCTGCAATATTGGGTGGAGGAGACCGGCATCGACGGCTTCAACGTGACGCAGTTCGTCTCGCCGGGGACGCTGCGCGACTTCGTCGAGCTCGTCGTTCCCGTGCTGCAGCGGCGGGGGCTGTTCCGGGAGGAATATGAGGAGACGACCTTGAGGGAACGCTTGTTCGGGGGTGGTGTCGTTCGACTGCCGGACGATCATCCGGGGGCGCGGTACCGCCGATCCGCATCGCCGATTTAAGGAGGATGAACGATGTCGATTCAGCTTCACAGCATACCGGCCGTACGCGAGCTCGCCCCGACGGCGCTCGGCCTCGCCTGGCAGCTCGGCGAGCTGCGGGCGGACGCCAGAAGGCGCGGCGTCGCGCTTGAGCTTGCGGCCGATCGGAGCGGGCTGCGCGTGCGAGTCGGCTCGCATGCGCCGTTCGAGCTCCGCTGCGACGACGCGTACGCGGCCCTCCTCGCGCTGGCCGGCGGCGAGCCGCGGACGATCGTCGGCATCGCCGCGGTCGATCGGCGCGACCGACTGCTCGTCCGCCCCGACTCGGCGCTCCGCTCGACGCGGGATCTGCGCGGCGCCCGGCTCGGCCTACCGAGCCGGCCCGGCGGCGCGTTCGGCGACCCGCGGCGCGACGCCGCCGTCCGGCGCACGGAAGCGGCGCTGCGCGCGGTCGGTCTGACGCGCGGCGACGTGCGCTGGCTCGACCTGCCCGCGGCGGCGGACGAGGCGGAGGCCGCGGGGCGCCTCGCGCAGGCGCTGTACGTCGGCGAGGCCGATGCGGTGTACGCCGGCGGCGCTGCGGGCTGCGCGCTGCAGGCGGCGCTCGGCCTTCGCGCGCTGGACGGCTTCGCATTCGCCGCCGAGGCCGATGGCCGGGCCGAAGGGGCGGTCGAGCCGCCGTTCGACCGGGCCGTGCTCGTCTTCACGATCCCGGCCGGGCTCCCGCCCGAGCCGCTCGCCGAGGCGGACCGGATCGTCGCCCATATGCGGCAAGCGGCGGAATGGGCCCGGCATCGCCGGCTCGAAGCGAATCGGCTGATCGCCGAGGAATGGGGCATCGCCGAACGGTCGGTCGAGGAGGCCCATGGCGACCGGCTGCACGCCCAGCTCGATCCGGAACCGACGGCGGAGAAGCTCGAGCTGCTGGAGCGGTTCAATCGGTTCATGCGGGCGAGGGGCTTTCTGGAGCGGGATATCGACCTGACCGCCGCGACGGATCGCACCCGGTACGAGTCGGCGCTCGCGATCGTGAAGGAAGGCGGCGTCGAGGCGCCCGGCGACGAAGCGGTATCGCCATACGCCGTAGCGGACGTCCCCGCCGGCTTCTTCACCGACCGGAAGCGGGCGAAGGTATTGTCCGGGGACGAGGAGGCGATCGAAGCCGCCAAGGCGTACGCCGAGTCGATCCGGGACGGAGCGAGCCGCCGCGACCGGTACCGGGAGCTGCCGTTCGAGCCGCTTCGCCGGCTCGGCGAGAGCGGGCTGCTCGGGCTGGTCGTGCCGAAGGCGTACGGCGGGCCCGGCGTCTCGACCCGGACGCTGACGGAGGTGTTCAAGCTCATCTCCGCCGCGGACGGCTCGCTCGGGCAAATTCCGCAAAACCATCATTTTTTCGTCAAAACGGTCGAGCTGGTCGGGACGGAGGAGCAGAAGCGGTTTTTCTTCGGCGAAGTGCTGAAGGGAGCGCAGCTCGGCAACGCGCTGGCGGAGCGGGGCATCCGCAGCTTGAAGGAATCGAGGACGCGGATCGAGGCGGACGGAGCGGGCGGCTTCCGGTTGTCGGGGAGCAAATATTATTCGACGGGAGCGCTGTATGCGCATTGGATCCCCGTTACGGCGATGGATGAAGAGGACCGGCGGGTGACCGCGTTCGTGCCTCGCCATGGCGAAGGCGTCGAAGTCGTTGACGATTGGACGGGGATCGGCCAGCGGACGACCGCGAGCGGCAGCGTCATTCTTCGCGGTGTCCGGGTGCCGGAGGCGCACGTTTTGCCGCATTGGCGCATTTTCGAGAAGCCGCAAATCTTTTCCGCGTTCGGTCAAATCATGCATGCCGCGATCGACGTGGGCATCGCCCGGGAAGCGCTTGCGGACGCGGCCCGCTTCGTCCGGGAGAAAACCCGCCCGGCGTTCAAAAGCGGCTATGAGCGCGCGTCCGACGACCCCGATCTGATCCGCCGGTTCGGCGAGCTCGGCATCCGGCTTCATGCGGCCGAAGCGCTTCTCGAGAAGGCCGCCGTATTGATCGACGAGGCGGAGCTCGATTTGAACGAGGAAACGGCCGGCAAGGCGACGCTCGCCGTCGACTCGGCCAAATATGTCGCCACCGAAGTCGCGATCGAGACGACGAACGCGCTGTTCGAGGTGGCCGGAACGTCGTCGATGGACCGGAAGTACAATCTCGACCGGCATTGGCGCAACGTGCGCATCCATACGCTGCACGATCCGGCGCGGCTGAAGCTGCATCATGCGGGAAGCTGGCATTTGAACGGCACGTACCATGTGTATAACGTTTGAGACAAGAGGAGCGTGAGGGCCGATATCATGTTCGTCAAGCACCATTACAAGGGGACCCGCGAGGACAACTACGAAACGGTGATCCGCCAATTGGTCGGGCTCGTGGAAGGCGAGCCGAACCGCGTCGCCAATCTCGCGAACGCGGCGGCGCTGCTCAACCAATTTTTGGACGACATCAATTGGGTCGGCTTTTACGTGCTCGAGGGCGACGAGCTCGTTCTCGGGCCGTTTCAAGGGCTTCCCGCCTGCATCCGCATTCCGGTCGGCCGCGGCGTGTGCGGTACGGCGGTAAGCCGCGGCGAGACGATCGTCGTCGACGACGTGCATCGCTTTCCCGGCCATATCGCCTGCGACGGCGCGTCCAACTCGGAAATCGTCGTCCCGCTTCGCAGCGGGGGGCGTATCGTCGGCGTCCTCGACATCGACAGCCCGCAGATCGCCCGATTCGACCGGACGGACGCGGACTACTTGACCCGGTTCGCGGAGACGCTCGGCCGATACTGGGAGCAAGGAAGCGGGGCGGCGGGATGACGGCGGCATCGCGGGGACAGACGTTTATCGCCGGATTGAACGACGGCCGGAACGTATGGCTCGGAGGGGAGCGGGTGAACAATCTGCCCGCCCACCCGGCATTTCGGGGGACGCTCGCGACGATCGCCGGGCTGTTCGACATGCTGGACGATCCGGGGACGCGGGACGAAATCGGGTACGCCGTTCCGGAAACGGGCCGGTATGCGCACGGCTCGTTCCTCGTCCCTTATACGCCGGAGCATATCGCGCGCCGCAGCGGCGCCTTTTCCCGTTGGGCGAAAGAAACGCACGGGGTAATGAGCCGGCTGTCGGATTACGCCCGATCGATGGTGACCGGCTGGTACGGCGCGAGGGCGCAGCTCGCTCGGCTGGACGACCGGTTCGCGGACAAAATCTCGATCTACTATAAAGAAGCGCGCGACCGCGATCTGTTTTTGACGACGTCGCTGCTCGACCCCCAGATCGACCGGTCGAAAGGGCTGACCGACAAGAAGATCGCGGAGCGGTATTTGCACGTCGTGAAGGAGACGAAGGAAGGGATCGTGCTGCGCGGCGCCAAAATGATCGCGACGGGAGCGCCGTATACGCACGATTTCCTCATCTTCTCGTTCCACCGGCTCCCGAACGAGCACGGGAAGCACGCTCATGCGCTCATCGTGCCCGCGAACAGCGCGGGCCTGCACATCGTCTGCCGGGAATCGTTCGCCGACGCGCGCGTACGGGACCATCCGCTCAGCGCCCGCTACGATGAAATGGACGCCGTTCTGCTGTTCGACGACGTGCTCGTTCCATGGGAGCGGGTGCTGCTGTACGGCGATGCGGACGCCGTCTGGCGGCTGCGGACGAACCGGACGGCGAACGGACTCGCGTTCCATCAGACCGTCGTCCGCTTCGTGGCGAAGCTGGAGTTCGTCGCGGGGGTCGCCTTCGCCATCGCGGATGCGATCGGAGTCAACGGCTTCCTGCATATTCAGGAGAAGCTGGGCGAGCTGTTGACGCAAATCGATACGATGAAGGCGCTGCTGCTCGCCTCGGAAGTGCGGGCCAAGCCGGACGAAACCGGCGTGCTCGTCCCGGAATCGTCCTTTATCGATACGGCGCGAAGTCTCGGTACGACCTATTATCCCCGTGCGATCGATATTTTACAGCAAGTCGGCGGAGGCGGCTTCGTCCAGACGCCGTCGACTTTAAGCGAATTCGGCGGACCGATCGCCCGGCTGCTCGAACTGTATTTCGAAGGGGCCGGAGTGGGGGCGGAGAAGAAGGTGCAGCTGTTCAAGCTGGCCTGGGATTTGATCGGCAGTCCGCTCGGGTCCCGGCATGAGCTGTACGAACGGTTTTACGCGGGCGACCCGGTACGCGCCTTCGCCGGACAGTACGTGGCCGCGGATAAGGAGAGGCTCACCGATCCGGTATGGAAGCTGCTCCGCGACGTTCACGGATCGTGAATCGTCGGATGGACGATAGAGAACGAAAGGACGGGACGATGATGAACATTTTTTGGTTTATTCCGACGCATGGGGACAGCCGGTACCTCGGAACGAGCATCGGTGCGAGGGCGGTCGACTTTCCGTACATGAGCCAAGTCGCAAAGGCGGCCGACAGCTTGGGTTTCGGGGGCGTGCTGCTGCCGACCGGCAAATCGTGCGAAGACGCATGGGTGACGGCCGCTTCCTTGATCCCGGTGACGGAGCGGCTGAAATTTCTCGTGGCGATTCGCCCCGGCTTGATGTCGCCCACGCTGTCGGCCCGCATGGCGTCGACGTTCGACCGGCTGTCGGGCGGCCGACTCCTGATCAACGTCGTCACCGGCGGCGACCCCGCCGAGCTGAAGGGCGACGGCGTCTTCTTGTCCCACGACGACCGGTATGCGCTGACCGACGAATTTTTGACGATATGGAAAAGCGTACTGCGCCGGGAGACGACGTTCTCGGGCGAATATTTGAAGGTGGAGAACGGTCAGGTGCTATACCCGCCGATCCAGTCGCCGCATCCGCCTCTTTACTTCGGCGGCTCCTCGGAGGCGGCGCTCGACGTGGCCGCCGACCACGTCGACGTGTACTTGACTTGGGGCGAGCCGCCCGAGCAAGTGGCCGACAAAATCGCGCGGGTAAAGCGGATCGCGGAGGAGAAAGGGCGCAAGCTCCGGTTCGGTATCCGGCTCCATGTCATCGTGCGCCGTACGGAGGCGGAGGCGTGGGAAGCGGCCGAAGATTTGATCCGCTACTTGGACGAGGATACGGTTCGTGCGGCGCAATCCATCTTCGCCCGTTTCGATTCGGAAGGGCAGAAGCGAATGACGCAGCTTCATCTCGGCGACCGCTCCTCGCTTGAGGTCAGCCCGAACTTGTGGGCCGGCATCGGGCTCGTGCGCGGCGGAGCGGGTACCGCACTCGTCGGCGATCCGCAGACGGTTGCGGATCGGATGAAGGCGTACGCCGAGCTCGGCATCGAGACGTTCATCTTGTCCGGCTATCCGCATCTGGAGGAGGCTTACCGGGTCGCGGAGCTGCTGTTTCCGCTTCTGCCGGTCGACGCTCTCCATAAGGCGCCGGCGGACGGTCGGCGTGCGTTCGTCAGCCCGTTCGGCGAGATGATCGCCAACGACCGGATTCCGGCGAGGGCCAACGGCTAACAGCGGGCGCAACCGGGAATCGTCCTCGGACCGTCGTCCGGGGACGGCTCCTCGCCGCGTCAACCGCCTCGAACGGCTGGTAAAAATTTTTTGTAAAAAGGATTTGCATTCCGGTTCAAAAACTGTTATTATAACACTTGTCGCTAAATTGTCGGTGCATCCCAAGCGGTTCCGATCGCGATCGGGCCGGGCGACCGTGCCGGTGACGACAAGCGGCAGCAACCCATATGCGGACGTGGCTCAGTGGTAGAGCATCGCCTTGCCAAGGCGAGGGTCGCGAGTTCGAATCTCGTCGTCCGCTCCATAAGATGTGCCCTTAGCTCAGCCGGATAGAGCGTTTGACTACGAATCAAAAGGTCGGGAGTTCGAATCTCTCAGGGCACGCCATTTCTTTTTTTTCTAACGCATCACGGGACGTAGCTCAGCTTGGTAGAGCACCTGGTTTGGGACCAGGGGGTCGCATGTTCAAATCGTGTCGTCCCGACCATTTTTGCAAATTGAATCGTTATGCGGGTGTAGTTCAATGGTAGAACTCCAGCCTTCCAAGCTGGTAGCGTGGGTTCGATTCCCATCACCCGCTCCACCATAACCATAAGACCGAGAGGTCTTTTTTTGTGTATACGGATGACATAAGGTTTGCGATACCCCGCACTCGTTTGCGGGTAATGAACATAGAAGAAGTGAACTTTTATCGCGTTAAAGCAGGAATGTCGTGAAATTTGGCGAATGGGTTAAGGATGGAGGGAAACATTATGACTGAAGCGACTATCGAAGCGAACCAAGGCAACTCGAGCCATCATCTGCTGCGTCGGGACGTACGCTTTTTGACGACGATTTTGGGCGAGGTGCTCATTCATCAGGGCGGGCAGGAGCTGCTCAGCCTGGTCGAGCAAATCCGCGAGATGAGCAAGACGCTCCGCGCTTCCTCGGAGCCGGCGCTGTTCCAGGACTTCAAGACGATTATCCGCACGCTTAGTCCGGAAAACCGTCACAACGTCATTCGAGCTTTCGCCATTTACTTCCAGCTCGTCAACATCGCCGAGCAAAACCATCGGATTCGCCGCAAGCGCGATTACGACCGGTCGACGGAGATGAACATCCAGCCGGGCTCGATCGAAGGCATTATCGCCGAGCTGCGCAAGAGCAACGTGCCGCCGGAGGAAGTGCAGGACATTCTCGGGACGATTTCGCTCGAGCTCGTCATGACGGCGCATCCGACCGAAGCGACGCGGCGCGTCGTTCTCGAAATTCATCAGCGGATCGCAAGCGACGTGATGAAGCTGGACAATCCGTCCTTGACGAACCGGGAGCGGGAGCAGTTGCGGGAGAAGCTGGTCAGCGAGGTGCTGACGCTGTGGCAAACCGACGAGCTTCGCGACCGGAAGCCGACCGTTTTGGACGAAGTGCGCAACGGCTTGTACTACTTCGACGAGACGTTGTTCGACGTCCTTCCGGAAGTGTATCAAGAGCTGGAACGCTGTTTGCATAAATATTATCCGGATACCGAATGGAACGTGCCGACGTTTTTGCGCTTCGGCTCCTGGATCGGCGGAGACCGCGACGGCAACCCGTCCGTGACGGCGAAGATTACTTGGGAGACGCTGACGATGCACCGCCAGCTCGCGCTCCAAAAGTATGAGCAGCAGCTCGTCCGGCTCATGAACCATCTCAGCTTCAGCACGAACATCGCGAACGTGTCGCCGGAGCTTCTCGCCTCGATCGAGACGGACAAGGAGCATATTCGGCTGAAATCCGAGGACGTCTGGCGCAACGACAAAGAGCCGTACCGGATCAAGCTGACCTATATGGTAGAAAAAATCGTCAACACGCAATCGAACGCCGCCCGGAACAGCCGCGCCAAATACGCGTCGCCGGCCGAGCTGCTCGACGATTTGCGGCTGATCGACCGCAGCTTGCGCAATCATTACGCCGATTATACGGCCGATATTTATATCCGCAAGCTGATCCGTCAAGTGGAGCTGTTCGGCTTCCATCTCGCCGGCTTGGACGTTCGCCAGCATAGCAAAGAGCACGAAGCCGCGATGAACGAAATTTTGAAACGGATGAATATCGCCGACAATTACGCGGCGCTGTCCGAGCAGGAGAAGATCGAGCTGCTGGCCGGACTTCTGAACGACCCGCGCCCGCTGATGTCTCCGTACTTGGAGTATTCCGAATCGACGATGGAAGTCATCAACGTCTACAAGACGATCAAGGCGGCCCAAGCCGAATTCGGCCCGAAATGCATCACGACATACTTGATCAGCATGACGCAGGGCGCAAGCGATCTGCTCGAGGTCATGACGTTCGCGAAGGAAGTCGGACTGTACCTCCGCGACGCGGACGGAACGGTACGCTGCACGCTGCAGCCGGCTCCGCTGTTCGAGACGATCGACGACCTGCATGCGGCGCCCGGCATCATGGATACGCTGTTCAACATTCCGGCGTACCGCGACAGCATTCCGGACTTCAACAACATCCAGGAAATTATGCTCGGCTATTCGGACAGCAACAAGGACGGCGGCGTGCTGACCGCCAACTGGGAGCTCCGGGTCGCGCTGCAGGAAATTACGAAGGTGGCGAAGCGCCACAACGTGAAGCTGAAGTTTTTCCACGGACGGGGCGGTGCGCTCGGCCGCGGCGGCATGCCGCTTAACCGGAGCATTATGGCCCAGCCGCCCGAGACGATCGGCGGCGGTATCAAAATTACGGAGCAGGGCGAGGTGCTGTCCTCCCGGTACGCCCTGAAGGGGATCGCGTACCGCAGCTTGGAGCAGGCTACGTCCGCGCTCATCGCGAGCGCCCGCCTGGCGAAGCATCCGAAGCAGGACGAAAACGAGCGCGAGTACGAAACGATCATGCGGTCGATTTCGGAGCAGTCCCAGACGAAATACCAGGATCTCATTTTCCGCGATCCGGATTTTTATCAATTTTTCAAGGAATCGACGCCGCTGCCGGAAATCGGCGAGCTGAACATCGGCTCCCGCCCGGCGAAGCGGAAAAACAGCGACCGGTTCGAGGATTTGCGCGCCATCCCGTGGGTGTTCGGCTGGACGCAAAGCCGGTATCTTCTCCCGGCCTGGTACGCGGCGGGCTCCGGTCTGCAGACGTTTTACCAAGGCAAGCCGGAAAACCTGCAAAAGCTGAAAGAAATGTACGCGAACTGGTCGTTCTTCCGCTCGATGATCGACAATTTGCAAATGGCGCTCGGCAAGGCCGATTTGCTGATCGCGCAAGAATACGCCCAAATGGCGAGCAACCGGGAAGCGAGCGCGCGCATTTTCGGGCAAATCCGCTCCGAGTACGCGCTGACGTCGCAGCTCATACTGGAAATTACGGGGCAAAAGGAAATACTGGATAACCAGTCGGTCATCCAGGAATCGATCCGGCTGCGCAATCCGTACGTCGATCCGCTCAGCTACTTGCAGGTGCAGCTGCTGACCGAGCTTCGCTCGAAGCCGGAAGGGTCGGAGGAAACGGCGGAGCTGCTGCGCGAGGTGCTGCTGACGATCAACGGCATCGCCGCCGGCCTGCGCAATACGGGCTGATCCGGTCCGCCAATCGAATATCGAATCGAGCAAAGTCGGGAGACGTTTCCGTGGCGGAACGTTTCTCGACTTTTTTCGTAAAAAACGGTACAGTTATACTAAATGGTAGTAGGCGCGGATAATGCGCCCGTACTTGCGGGGAGTGACAACCGTTGAAGCAATCGGCATCGAGATGGCTCGCCGCCGCGCTGGTGCTGCTGGGCGCCGCCAGCTACGGGATGCTGTCCCCGTTCATCAAAATGGCTTACGAGCGCGGGTTCAGCGGCGTACAGGTGAGCGCGAGCCAAATAACGATGGGGACGGTCATTTTATGGCTGCTCGTGCTAACGAACCCGAAAGCGTGGGCGAACCCGTTCCGCCAGTCTTGGATCAAGCTGTCGCTCGTCGGCATATTCGGCCTGGCGCTGACGACGTTCTTCTATAATATCGCGCTGTCCGAGCTGGACGCGTCGCTCGCGATCGTTCTGTTATTCCAATTTACGTGGATCACGATTTTGATGGATTGCCTCCATGGCCGAAAATGGCCGAAGCCCCAACAGCTCGTCGCGGTAGGATTGGTCGTGGCGGGCACGCTGCTGGCCGTTAATTTGTTCGATGCCCGTATGACGGATGTGAGTCCGCTCGGCGTCGCGTTCGGGCTGTTGTCCGCTTGTACGTACAGCTTGTTTCTGTTCGCGGCCGGCAAAGTGGAGACGACTCTTCATCCGGTCATGAAATCGGCGGTCATGCTGACGGCGGCGCTGCCGGTCCTGTATGCGATCAACCCGCCGCATACGATATTCGGCGCGGACACGGGCTCGCTGCTGCTGTGGGGGGCGCTGCTCGGCCTGCTCGGATCGGTGCTGCCGACGGTGCTGTTCAACATCGGCATCCCGAAGATCGGCAGCTCGCTTGCGGCGATGCTCGCTTCGATGGAGCTGCCGGTGGCGGTGACGGGGGCGTTTTTCATATTGGGCGAACGGGTCGTTCCCGCGCAGTGGGCGGGAATGGCGTTGATACTTCTCGGCATCGTCGTATCGGAGGCGAAGCTTCCGGCGTCAGACAACCGGGCTGACGACGGATAGACGACGCAAGGCGTACCGGGATGGGAGGAATGTCGGTGAATTTTGTAGAGACGAGGCTGGCGAAGCTGGCCCGCAACGGCGACCGCCGCGCATTCGGCGAGCTCGTCGATTTGTACAAGGATAAGATTTACCATCTCGCCTACCGGATGCTGCATAACGTGCAGGAGGCGGAGGACGTCGTGCAGGAGACGTTTTTGCGCGTCTACACGAATTTGAACCGGTACGACGAGACGCAGAAGTTTTCGACTTGGATTTACCGGATCGGGACGAATTTGTGCATCGACCGGCTGCGCAAGCGCAAAGCTTCCTATTCGCTGGACGCGGAGGTGAACGACAGCGAGGGCACCGATTGGTATTCGATGCTCGCGAGCGGAGACCGTTCGCCGGAGGGGGAGCTGCTTCTGTCCGAGACGCAGGAGCAGGTGCGACGCGCGATCGATTCGCTTCCGGAGAAGTACAAGTCGGCCGTGATTCTCCGGTACATGCACGACATGTCGCTGCAGGAGATCAGCGAGGTGCTCGATATGCCCGTGACGACGGTCAAGACGCGCGTGCATCGCGGCCGGGAATATTTGCGCGACCGGCTCGAAAAAGAATCGCTGCTTTAATCGCGGATCATGAAACGGATTCGATGCTTGCACGTATTGTACATTACGAGACACTATGCGAACCGAAGGTAAGGAAAGGAGTGGCACGAAGTATGAACTGCAAGGAAGCCATCCTTTTGATGCACGACTATTTGGACGGTGAACTCGCCGGGGCCGAGGCGGCGGAGCTGAAGAAGCATATGGCCGCATGCCCGGAATGCCGGCAGCGATACGCCAAGCTGGAGCGCGCAGGCATGCTGATTCGCTCCCTGAAGCCGGCCGCGCCGCCGAGCGGGCTGACGACGGCTTCCATCATGCAGAGCTTGCCGGCACCGGCCAAGCGCGTCGCCTGGACGAGATGGCCGCGCCGCCATCCGGCCGCCACGGTCGCCGCCGTGTTCTTCATGGTGATGCTCGGCAGCTTCCTGTCGATGTGGAATCAGGATACGCAGCTCGCGCTGCAGGGCGACCTCGACCAAGTCGTCGTCAAAGGACATACGGTCGTCGTGCCCGAAGGGCGGACCGTCGAAGGCAATCTGATCGTGGAGAACGGTCAGGTCGAAGTGCAAGGCAAGATTAACGGAAACTTGGTCGTGATTGACGGCAACTATGCCCTCGCCTCGACCGCGCAAATTTCCGGAGAGATCCAGAGCGTGAACCAAGCCGTCGAATGGCTGTGGTTCAAGGTGAACCAATTCATTTCCCTTTTCGCCAAATAGAGCCGGACGCCGCCGCGAATCGATTTCGCCGCCGTTTACGGTTTCTTTTTTTTGTCGATATACGTAGAAAGAATCGGCCTCCCGACTTTCGCCGAAAGGGAGGTTTTTTTCTGAAAATATGGTATGATTTAAAGAAGGCGTATCGATCTCGACACGGCCGCCGTAACCCGCATGCGGGTTGTTGCAACCAGACAGAGAGGCTCCTGACGGGGCCATGGGGGAACGGGCATGGAACTGTTGACCGAAATCCGGATTAAAGATATTGTGGACATCCTGATCGTCAGCTATGTCATTTATCAACTGATTTTGCTTATCCGCGGCACGCGGGCCGTCCAGCTGCTGCAAGGCATCGTGGTGGTCGTCCTGACGTGGGCGCTCAGCATATGGTTCAAGCTCAACACGCTGCAATGGATGATGAACCAAATGTTCACGTTCGGCGTGTTGGCGGTCATCATCATCTTTCAGCCGGAGCTGCGGCGCGCCCTCGAGCAGCTCGGACGGGGTAAGCTGTTCAGCCGGTCGTCGAACGACGAGGAGCAGGACGTGACGCACCGCATTTCGCATATATTGAAGGCGGTCAATCATTTGTCCAAGCGGAAGATCGGCGCACTCATCGTATTCGAACGGGAAACGGGGCTGAACGATTATCTCGAGTCGGGCATTCCGCTCCAATCGCAAATCACATCGGAGCTGCTGATCAACATCTTCATTCCGAACACGCCGCTGCACGACGGGGCCGTCATTATCCGCGGCAACCAGATCATGGCCGCCGGCTGTTATTTGCCGCTGTCGGAAAACCCGTTCATCAGCAAGGAGCTAGGCACGCGCCACCGGGCGGCGATCGGCATGAGCGAGGTGTGCGACGCGATCTGCGTCGTCGTATCGGAAGAAACCGGACAAGTCTCGCTGGCGCTGAACGGCCAAATCGTCCGCGACATCAAGGACGAATCGCTCGTCTCGAAGCTGTTCGAGGAACTGCGCCCGAAGGCGAAGGCCAAGGAGAAGACTCCTTTCTGGAAGCGGAAAGGAAGGGAGAAGCAGCATGGATAAATGGCTTCGCAATACGAATGTCGTCAAAGTGATCGCGCTCCTTCTCGGGATTTTGCTGTGGGCGGTCGTCCGGCTGGACGAAAACGCCACGACCGGCAACGGCTTCTCGACGACGCAGGAACGTACGATTTATAATGTAAAGGTAACGCCCCTATACGACGATACGAAATTCCATATCCAGTCGATGGACCCGACGGAGGTCATGATCCGGCTGGAGGGCAAGGAGTCGGCGCTGAAGAAGCTGAGCACCGACCAGTATCAAATCGTGGTCGATTTGACCGACGCCAAGGTCGGGGAGAATACGCTGTCGCTTATCGCGAAAAACTCGCCGTCCGGGGTCAAAGTATCGATCTTCCCGCCGTACGCGAAGGTCGTGCTGGAGGAGAAGCAGACGAAGGAAGTGCCCGTCACCGTCAATCTGATCGGCAACCCGGCGAACGGGTTCAAAGCCGGGCAGCCGGTGGCGAAGCCGAACCGCGTCCTGCTCACGGTACCGAGCGGCTTGATGGACGAAGCGATTACGGTTCGGGCCGACGTCAACATCGAGAACGCGCAGTCGGCCGTGACGAAGCAGGCGAAGCTGGTCGCTTTGGACAAGAACGGCAAGGAGCTGGCCGTGACGATCAGCCCTCCCGTCGTCGACGTCGAGGTGCCGATTACGCAGCCGTTCAAAAAAATGCCGCTGCAGCTTAAAGTGATCGGCGAACCCGCCTCCGGCTTCGGCGTGGCGGCGTTCCAGCCGTCCTTCGACCAAATTACCGTCTACGGGCCGCAGGAGCTGCTCAACACGCTCGACTTCTACGAAGGGCCGCAGATCGATTTGACCGGAGTTAAGGCGGATCAGACGTTTACGCTCGATATTCCGTTGAAAAACCGGATTACGCTCGTCGATCCGGCCAAGGTCGAGGTCAAGGTGCAGATCGTGCCGTCCGAGCGCAAGACGCTCGAGCAGGTGCCGATCACCATTATCGGACAAAACAACGAATACGATACGAAAATCAAAACGCCGGCAGGCGGTACGGTGAACGTAACCGTCGAGGGGGCGCCGGCGACGCTCGCGAAGCTGAGGCCGCAGGACGTGCAGGCGATCGTCGACGTCAGCAATCAGCCGCCGGGCGAGCATGCGATCCAAGTGAACTTGAATTTGCCCCAATTCGTCAAAAAAGTCGATGCGAATCCGCAGGCGGTCGTCGACATTACGGCGAAGGCCGGCCAGCAGGCCGCCGGCGCCGGACAAGTGCAGACGCCGGTTCAGTCGACGACGCAAACGCCGGTTCAACCGCAGACCCCGGCACAAACGCAAACGCAAACGGAAAAGCAGCCGTAACAGCCGCGTCCCATGGGACGCGAAACGAGGAGCTGTCATAAGGAGAGGAACGAACGAATGGGAAAATATTTCGGAACGGACGGGGTACGCGGTGTCGCCAACTCGGAACTGACCCCGGAGCTCGCTTATAAAATCGGCCGCTGCGGCGGCTATGTCTTGACCCAGCACGCAGAGAAGCCGGTCGTCCTGATCGGACGCGATACGCGCGTATCCGGCCCGATGCTCGAGGCGGCGCTTGTCGCCGGCCTGCTGTCGATCGGAGCGGACGTCGTCCGGCTCGGCGTCATCTCGACGCCGGGAGTCGCTTACTTGACCCGGACGATGGGGGCGGATGCGGGCGTTATGATCTCGGCGTCGCACAATCCGGTCGAGGATAACGGCATCAAGTTTTTCGGCAGCGACGGCTTCAAGCTGTTCGACGAGACCGAGCTCGAAATCGAGCGGCTGCTCGATGCGGCGGCCGACGAGCTGCCGCGCCCGGTGGGCGGCGATTTGGGGACGGCGCATGACGATCCGGAAGCGAAGTACCGGTATACGGATTATTTGAAGACGACGGTACGGCGCCGGTTCGACGGTTTGAAAATCGTGCTGGACTGCGCGCACGGGGCCGCTTACGAGCTCGCTCCGAAAGTTTTCCGTGAGCTGGGCGCGGACGTGCATACGATCGGGGCCGAACCGAACGGGCGCAATATTAACGACCATTGCGGCTCGACGCATCCGGAGAAGCTGAAGGAGGAAGTCGTCCGGCTCGGCGCCCATCTCGGCCTGTCGTTCGACGGCGACGCGGACCGGCTGATCGCGATCGACGAGCTGGGCGAGGAAGTCGACGGGGACTACATCTTGAGCATTTGCGGCGACGCGATGAAGCGCGCCGGGACGCTCAAGCACGATACGATCGTGACGACGGTGATGGCGAACCTCGGCTTTTTCAAAGGGGCGGAGAAGCTCGGCATCCGCGCGGTGCAGACGGCGGTCGGCGACCGGTACGTCATGGAGGAGATGCGCAAGGGCGGCTACAATCTCGGCGGCGAGCAGTCCGGACACATGATCTTCCTCGACTACAACACGACCGGCGACGGCATTCTGAGCGGCTTGCAGCTCGTACAGACGGTGGTGGAGTCGGGCAAGAAGCTGAGCGAGCTGAAAGGCCTTATGCAGAAATATCCGCAGGTGCTCGTCAACGTACGCGTCGCGGATAAGAGCAAGCTGAAGGGCAACGCCGCCATCGAGGAAGCGATCCAAAGCGTAGAGAAGCGGTTTGCAGGCAACGGCCGCGTCCTGGTGCGTCCGTCCGGTACGGAGTCGCTCGTGCGGGTTATGGCAGAAGGGCCGGACAAAGCGTCCGTCGAAGCATATGTGGCGGAAATCGCCGATGTCGTGACGAGGGAATTGGTCTAATTCATTTTTAATATTCGGTACGAATTGTTACGAAATATTAACATTTGATACGTATTGTATCTGAAAACAATCCTCCGGATGAGTATCCGGGGGATTTTTGACGATTGGCGCCCAATTTTCACGAATTTTGCAGGTTGCACCGGTTTGCGAAATTGAATATGATGGTATCATCACTTTGGAATGGAAAGGTGGGCAGGAGTTGTACGGTTTGACAAGCGCCTGCGCTTGCTGCGGCCGCCGGATCGGATAACGGGCGGGCCGGATTTGCATAAGCGAGCGGACGAGGTAGAGGTGTTCGGAACATTCGGCGGGGACCTCTCGGCATGTCGCATCGGGCCGAAAGCGGGAAGGCAAAACGTTCGGGCAACCGGGCGGACAAGATTTCCGCGTGATGCGAAGCAATGGAATGAACGATCGGATCGCGCGCCTTCCGCGTACGGAGACGGGAAGGTTCGGTTAAATGCGGTCCCTGATCGGCTTACGGAACTTATAGATGATTTTGGATTCGCGATTGACCTGCTGCGCTCTTTGAAAACAGGATCGTTGTGTAAAAAATCGTACAGATGTACGTTTCTTTGTCATGCGCAGCCGCTGAAGTTTCGTAAAGAGCGCACAGGTCCACACTACTCATTCGGAGGTATGGAGCCTATGTGCGGCATTGTAGGATATGTAGGAAAGCGGAATTCGCAGCGGATTTTGATCGAAGGGCTGAAAAAGCTGGAGTACCGGGGGTATGATTCGGCGGGCTTGGCGGTATATACGGGCAGCGGACTGGCGGTCAAGAAGTCGCAGGGACGGCTCGCCATCCTGGAGTCGAAGCTCGAGCAGGAGCCGCTCGAAGGGACGATCGGCATCGGGCATACCCGGTGGGCGACGCACGGGAAGCCGTCGGACGTCAACTCCCATCCGCATACGGACAATTCGATGAAGTTTTCGGTCGTGCATAACGGCATTATCGAGAACTACATGACGTTGAAGGAAGAACTGACGGCCAAGGGTCATCATTTCGTCTCGGAGACGGATACGGAAGTGATCTCCCATCTGATCGCCGATCTGTACGAGGGCGATATCGTCACGGCGGTGCAGAAGGCGGTCAAAAAAATGACGGGAGCGTTCGCGCTCGGCGTCCTGACCGAGTACGAGCCGGAGAAGCTCGTCGCCGTACGGCTGGCCAGCCCGCTCATCATCGGGGTGGGCGACGGCGAGAACTTTATCGGCTCGGACATCCCGGCCATCTTGGAATATACGCGGAACGTGTACATTTTGAACGACGGGGAAATGGCCGTTTTGACCCGCGACGGTGTCGATTTGCGGACGATCGAGGGCAACTTTATTTCCCGGGAAACGTTTTATGTCGATTGGGATCTGATGACGGCGGAAAAAGCCGGATTCGATCATTTTATGTTGAAGGAAATTCACGAGCAGCCGAAGGCGTACCGCGATACGATGGGCAGCCGGATCGACGCGTCCGGCGAGCGGGTCGTACTGAACGAAGTGAAGCTGACGCCGGAGCAGATTTGGGACATTCATAACATCCATATCGTCGCTTGCGGTACGGCTTATCATGCGGGACTCGTCGGCAAGTCGGTCATCGAGCAGCTGGCGCGCATTCCGGTCGAAGCCGACGTCGCTTCGGAGTACCGGTACCGCTCTCCGATCATTACGAAGCATACGCTCGTCATCGTCGTGAGCCAATCCGGCGAAACGGCCGATACGCTGGCCGCGCTCCGCGAGGCAAAGCGGTGCGGCGCCCGCGTCATCGCCATCACCAACGTCGTCGGCAGCTCCGTCGCCCGCGAGGCGGACGACGTCATCGTCACGTGGGCGGGCCCGGAAATCGCCGTCGCCTCGACGAAGGCGTATACGTCGCAGCTGATCGCGTTCTACCTGCTCGGTCTCCATCTGGCGCAGACGCTCGGCACCCAGGACGCGGCGGTCATCCGTGAGACGATCGAGGGGCTGAAGAAGCTGCCGGAGCAGGTCGAGGAGATTTTGAACCACGCGGACGATATCAAGCAGTACGCGGAACAGATCGCTTCGCACAAAGACTTGTTCTTCATCGGACGCGGGCTCGATTACGCGGTCGCGCTCGAAGGGTCGCTCAAGCTGAAGGAGATTTCGTACATCCACTCCGAGGCGTACGCGGCCGGCGAGCTGAAGCACGGAACGCTCGCGCTGATCGAGGACGGCATTCCGGTCATCGCGCTCGCGACGCAGGAGCAGCTGCTGGAGAAGACGGTGAGCAACATCAAGGAAGTGAAGGCGCGCGGCGCCCACGTGCTCGGCATCGCTCTCGAAGGCAACCATGAGCTCGGCAAAGCCGTCGACCTCGTCTTCGAAATTCCGCGCACCGTCCCGCTGCTGACGCCGGCGCTGTCCGTCGTCCCGCTGCAGCTGCTGGCGTATTACGCCTCGCTCGCCCTCGGCCACGACGTCGACAAGCCGCGCAACTTGGCGAAGTCGGTTACGGTGGAGTGAGGGGAGGCCGATTAAGGCTGTTGTTCCATTGGTAATTAAAAGTCATATCGGAGTCGAGCAGATTCAGGGTGATATCCTGACATTTGCTCGACTTTTCTTTTAACGATACGTTTAACTTCGCTAAAGCGCTAAAGCGAATGCGACTTTCCGTCCCAAGAATAAGCTGCCGCTAAAACACGAATGTACTTCATCGAAAGGCTTCGATCAGAAGCTTTTCTTATTGCTGGGTTAAGAATTTTTCCGTCCGGTCCGGGACAACTTGTAGTAGGCTGGGGACAAGAACGTATCGCAGATTGCAGTCCAAGAAGGATATATCATGGCGAAAACGAAAAAAATTAATGAACCCATATGGAAAGGCGTCGGATTTTCGTATTTATAATAGATGGGTGTTGAGAGGAGATGAAGCTTGGACAAAACCGACTTGCAACTTCTCGGCGAGAGTACGGTTGACCCATGGGGACGATTCATCGAAATTGTTCGTCCGTTTCGATCCGAACTATGGCATTATTGCAAAAAGTTGACGGGATCGCCGTGGGATGCGGAAGATTTGCTGCAGGATACGTTGCTGAAATCTTTTGCGTCGTTGTCTGCTCTTTCCCACAGGGAGCAGCCGCTTCAAGCCAAAAGTTTTTTGTTCCGCGTGGCAACGAATCATTGGATCGACCAATGCCGCCGCATGAAAGCGAAATTCGTAGAATTGGAAGAGGGGAAGCTGCCTGAGAACGATGCTCCCGATTATTTGGCGGTTGATGAAGCGTTGGAAATGCTGGTCCGGCACCTGACGCCGAAGCAAGCGGCCGTGTTTATCCTGATGGAGTCCTTTTCGTTTACCGCAAAGGAAACTGCGGAGCTGATTTCCGCGACGGAAACTTCGGTACATGCAATGCTGCACCGTGCCAGAGCCAACCTGCGCAAGATGAACGATAGTGGACACGGCAATTCGCTTCATCGGAGCCAACCGCCCCGACCGGCTGTGCGCCCTGAAATCATGCGGCGATTTCTCGATGCGTTCAACCGGAAAGATTTCGTGGAGCTTGCGAACTTCCTTATTAACGAGGCGACGTTTAGCTTCGTTTCGATGAGCAGCTCAGAGTACGGCAAAGATACAATTACGAAAAAATCGCTAAACCCGTACACCGGCACCAAACTTCAGAAAGATCTATTCGTTTACCAGAAATATTTGTGGGGTAGACCTGCCCTAATCATCCTGATCCGGACGGAGAGCGGCATGATGTTGAATAACATCAACACACTGGAGTGGGAAAAGTACAAAATCGCTCGCTGGAACGACTACTCCTTCTGTAGAGATTTTATGAAAGCAGCCGCATCCGAGCTAGGATTGCCGCTTTCGGATATTATTTAAACAACTATATCAATCGAGGTGCCGACCATGAATCGAGTCGTTTTGTTCGAATTGAGCAGCCCGAATCCGGAACTACAAGCTCGATTTTTCTCAACCGTATTCGGTTGGGAAGTGTCCGAGCCGCAGTGGGGCTACCGGTCAGCCAAGACCGGGGCTTCCGATGAACCAGGTATCAACGGCGGCATCGCGCAAGGGCCGGACCATTTTCCGCGGGGCACTCGCTTGCAAATCCAGGTCGATTCCATAGACGATTTATTGGCCAAAGCGGTGGAAAATGGTGCCTCCGTGACGCAGCCGAAAATGGATTTTGGCGATTTTTACATTGCCTATATTGTCGATCCGACCGGTGTTCATTTGGGTCTGATCCAATATAAGTAACTTCTGATAATTCCCCATCTCGAATCAAGCATCAGCAGTCTAAGACAACCTTGTGTTCTCGTCCGAGGCTGCTGCTGTTTTGATTTGGAGCCAGTTTTCTTTTTAGAAGACCGAAGCAGTCTGGCAGCAAAAATGAGGCACCGGCAGACTAGGCTCGGAATAAAGCCGTAGACCGCCGGTGCCTTTGGTTAAACAGCCTTTGGCGCCGAAGAAGTTGTTGTATTCTCCGGAACTTATGCAATGACGATCTAGGTCAAGCTTACTCCGCCTTCGGCTCCGCGGTAATCATCCAGATGACGCCGAATTTGTCCGTGAGCTCGCCGTAGTAGATGCCGAAAGGCTGCATCTCGATCGGATGCTTCACGGTGCCGCCAACGGCAAGCTTGGCGAACGCTTCGGCGGCCTCCGCTTCGGTGGGGTACGCGATCGTCAGGGCGAGGTCGGTTCCATGGGTAACCGGCTCGATGGCATCGGCCATGAAGAGGAAGTTTTCTCCGGCGATAGCGAGACACATATGCATGACTTTATCTTTGAGCTCGTTCGGCGCGCCCGGTAATTCACCATGCGTGCTGACGGACATGATCTCGCCGCCGAGCGCCTGCAAGTAAAATTCGGATTGGGCTCTCGCATCCTCCGAGATGATGTACGGCTTCAATGTTCCCATTGTCCAACATCCTTTCCGCTTGAGTGGTTTCGTACAAGACTACTTTACAGCAGCGGGACCGGCTGCGCTTCTTATGGATTGCTATCTTGATTGTGCCGATTGACGTCGGTGGAAGTGCCGTCCTTTTATTGATAAAATAGTGTACAACTGCCAATGGTTTTCGACTCATTTTAGGATTACGGCCAGTTTTGGGAGGAGGATCCTTACGATGAAAAAGCGGCTGAACAAGCTGTAACCCCCTCGCCGTCACCGATCCGCGCGCATCCGAATACGCGGACCGCCTCCGCTTCTTGCGAGTCGATCTAAAAATAAAAGCTGGAGGTTGGTGCGGGGATGAGAACCGAGCAAGAGATGATGGATCTGTTTTTGAATTACGCCAAGGGTAACGAGCGGATTCGCGCCGTGACGCTGGAAGGATCGAGGACGAATCCGTACGCGCCGAAGGACTGGTTGCAGGACTTCGACATCAGCTACCATGTGACGGACATGGATGCCTTCATCGGCAACCCGTCCTGGATCGACGCGTTCGGCGAGCGAATCCTGCTGCAGACGCCCGAGGATATGGCGATGTTCCCGGCCGAGCTGGGGCGGAGGTTTTCTTATCTGATGCTGTTTGCGGACGGCCGCAAAGCGGATCTGACGCTGATTCCGTTGGACGAAGCGGAGGAATACGTCAAGGAAGACAAGCTGATGACGGTCTTGCTGGATAAGGACGGCGTCTTCCCGGAAGTGCCGCCTCCTACGGATGAGGATTACCGGGTCAAGCGTCCGTCGGCCGAGTTTTTCGCCGATTGCTGCAACGAGTTTTGGATGGTCTCTACGTATGTGGCCAAAGGGTTGTGGAGACGAGAGATTTTGTATGCGATCGACCATCTAAATCAAATTTTCAGGCCGATGCTGCTGAAGATGATCGAATGGAAGGTTGGGCTCGATACGGATTGTTCCGTCAGTATCGGCAAAAACGGCAAGTATTTGGAACGGTTTATGACCGGACCGGACTGGAGAAAGCTTCTGTCCACGTATCGCAACGAAACGTACGAGGACGTATGGAACGCCATGTTTACCGCGATCGAGCTGTTCCGTGCCACCGCCCGGGAGGTGGCGGAACGGATGGGCTTCGACTATCCGGAGGAAGACGACCGCCGGGTTTCGGCCTATCTGATGCGCGTGCGGGATCTGGCTCCGGATGCAACGGAGCTGATTTGAGGATCGGTCGGTCAACCCGGTTGACTTCCGGCTAATAACGGAAATAGGCACCAAACAAACAACCGGCGGAACGTTATGTTCCGCCGGTTGTTTGTTCACTTTTCGGTTGCCCGATTTTGGCCTGCACGATGAGCCGATGCGTCGCATTGACGACCGGATCGCATGTGATCAAGGTCAAGATCCGCTCGTCGCCGTCCCGTTCGAGTACCGACAAGTCCGTCGGCTCGACGATCGCGGTTCGGTATACGGTGTAAACGTACGTTTCGCCCGCCGTGCGGATGACGACGTCGTCCCCGACCTTCACTTCGTCGAGCCGGTTGAATTGCCGTCCCTTCGTCCGCGCGCGGTGGGCGGCGATCGCCGCGTTGCCGACGGCCCCGATCGGGTCCGTCTCGGTCATATGCGCGGCCGCCACCTTCATGTTGGCTTGCGTCGCTCCTTCCAGCACCGGGAGCTTCAAATCGATGGAGGCGATCTCGATCAAGGCGAGCGGCTGTTTCCCGTCGACGACCGGCACGTTCTCCGTAGATCCGGCGTCCGAACGGGCGGAATCGGCGGTGGGCGGCGTTGCCGCAAACGTCGCGGCGGCCGGCTCGACCTCGTGAGGCTCTTCCTCCAGCAGCCGGCTTAGCCGCGCATACCCCGTGATCACGTCGTCTTCCAGCTGAAAGCCTTGTTCGGCTTCCTGCAGGAGACGCTGCTGCTCCCGATCCGCCTGCCGCTCGATCAGCCACGGAGAAGCGAGTACGGCAATGCCGAGTACGATCAGGATATAGGATAGCTGGCGCATGACGTCTCGTTCCTCCCTTCCGGAACGGCGACTCTCCTTGCCCCGCCATGGAAGCGGGACAAGGAGAGTGCGTTCGTGCGTGACATTATCGGCTGCGGTTCGCGGTCTTGCGTCGAAGCGCCGCACCCATCAGGATCAGTGCGAATCCGGCCATGTAGATCGGCCATGGGCTCGCTTCACCGGTTTGCGGAAGCGTACGTTCCGCTCCGTCCTTCGGCGTCTGTTCCTTCACCGGAGAAGCCGGCTTCGGCTCGAGACGCGCAGGCGATTCGGGAGCCGGTACCGGGCCGCCTTTCGGCGTCGGTTCCTCATCGACGTCCACCGTCGGTGGCGTGACTTCGGGCTGTTCCGGTTTAGGCGTTACGCCGCCCTTCGGCGTCTCCTCGTCCGGAATGTCCACGTCTCCCGGCTTAGTCGGCGTTACCGGAGGCTTGCCGGGATCGACCGGGGTGGTCGGGTTTGTCGGATTCGTTGGATCTGTGGGATCTGTCGGATCCGTTGGGTCTGTCGGGTCAGTCGGATCCGTCGGATTTCCCGGATCGACAGGGCCCGGCGGATCGGACGGCTTTTTGCCGTTCGTCACGACAAGCTTCTTCGTCCCGCCGTCCTTGACGACGCTGGAGTCGATCGTGACGTTCTGCTTCGCTTGGCCGATTACATAGCCTTCCGGCGCGGCCAGCTCCTCAAGGACGTAGTCGTCGTACAGCAAGCCGCTGAACAACGCCTGGCCGCTCGCGTCGGTCGTCCGGACGATCGGCGCCCGTTTCCCCGCCTTATCGTACAGAGCGAACTTGGCGCCCGCGAGCTTCTTCGCCGGGTCGTCCTTGTCGACCTTCGTCACTTCGAGGCTGCCGGTTACGCCGCCTCCGGAACCGGAGCCGGAAGACGTGCGCACGACGATCTCGTCGGTCGTTTCCCGCACCTCGGTCTTAAATCCGTCGCCTTCGAGACGAACTTCGTTTTTCACTTTGTCTTTGTCCGGCGCGTTAATAAACGATTGATACTCCAAAATGAACGGTCTGGATACGGGCTGTGCGAACTTCAGCTCGAACGTTTCGCGAACGCCGTCCACGGATGTGATGGCGAGACTGTAGTCCGTTCCTTTCTTCAGCTCGCCGGCTTTGACGATCGTGCCGTTCGGCTGAACCGTCGTCGCGTACAGGCGGAACGAATCTTCGATCAAAATTTGATTCGGACTCGGGTCGTCGATAATTTTGGCGTTGGCGATATGCGACTGCCCTTCGTTGATCCGAATCGTCCAGTCGATTTTATTGCCGTTTTGCGTACCCTTCTTGCCAACGTATACGCCGCCATTCGGAATCGTTACGTCGCCTTTCCAAGTCGCTACGGCGGTGTTGCCGCTTTGCAGGACGGCTTCATTGATGATTTTGGATTCGATCATCGCGCCCTCGAGCGTCGTCTTGAACGTAAGCCAATACGCGGAATCGATCGGCGCTTTCCATGCGACCGTCAGTGTATTGCCGTTATCCGCGGCCGGCAGGATGACGTCATACTGGTCGGCCGGAACCGGATCGCCTTTGGATACGCCGTCCGCGGCGCCGCTCAAGTTCATGCGGAATACTTCGACGCTGCCCGGTACGAGCTTCTGGCCTTGCTTCAACACGTCGACGACACGCGCGTTGGCGATCGGATCGAGGTTGTAGTTGACTTTGACGTTCCAGGTGATCTGTTTGTTCGCCGCGTCGTAGGTGCCGTCTTTGCCGCCGTTGTTGGCCGTGAACGCATCCGCGCCGAAGTCGGCCGTTCTTTCGATCGGCCCTTTGTCCGTGACGCCTTCCTTCCAAGTCAGGACGGCCTTGTTGATATACTTTTTGCTAGCGTCGGTTTTCCAGCCCGGATGGAAAAGCGTTTCGTACGTAATGACGAACGTTTCGTCAAGCGCCCGGGTAAACCGGATTTCGAAACCGGCTTTCGTATCCGTATGGATCACCGTGTAGTCCGCGGGGGACTGGAGCTTCACGGAGCCGCTCACGTTTTGGACCTTCAGCGTACCCGGCAAAAATTCCAAGCCCGCGTTCGGGAATGAATCCTTGATGACGACGTCGTTCATGACGTACTTGCCGCCATCCGGCTTCTTGTCGTTGTTGACGGTCAGCTTCCAGGTCGTCTTTTTGTCTTTGTAGTTCGCGCCCGTGTTCTGCTTCACGAACAAGGTGCTTTCCTGCGTCGTTTTGACTTCCTTCTTCGTGCCGTCCGGGAGCGAAACGGTGTTCGTGATCGGCTCGTTTTTCTCTACGCGTCCGGTCGGCTTCGTCTCGTAACGAATCGTATAAGCCGAATCGATCGACGAGTTGAACTTCAATGTAAACCCGTTTGCCGTTGTCGTAGCGGTATAGGCCGAGTTCGGAAGCAGCTCGCTCGTCGTCCCTTTGTACACCTTCAGCGAATCCGGCACGAGCGTTTGGCTCGCCGAGAATTGGTCCGTCAGCACGGCTTGATCCGCCAGGATGACTTTCTCGCCGAAGTTGTACTTGATCGCCCAGGAGATGATTCCGGTCGATTTGTCATGCTTCTCGATCGCTTTATCCAGCAGGGCGCCGCGCTGTACCGTTACGGTAGCGGATGCTACGGCGTCGGGCACTCCGTCGCCGGACAAGACGGCTTTGTTCGTGAACTTGCTTTGATCGCCCACGATACGGGTGGAGTATCGGATTTCATAAGCCTTTCGAATGCTCTCGTCCAGGAACGAAAGCTTGAAGCCGGTACCGGCGGACGTATCCACCGTATAGATGGCATCCGCTACGGGAGCGCCGGGAACGACCGTGCCGTCACCGTTGACTTGCAGATGATGGACGCGGATCGAATCCGGAATCAGCTCCATGCCCTCCGGCGTCAAATCCGTAACGACCGCGTGTGTGACCTTGTCGAGCTTTTTGTTGACATGAAGCGTCCAATCGACGCGGTCTTTGCCGACGAGCGTCGCTTTCTTGTCTACGGTCGAATCGACCTGAGGCCGCAAATTCACGACGGCGGTTTGCACCCCGCTCCGGATCGGGAACGGGATCGTGACCTCGGCGTTTCCTTTGACGGTCTCCACGCTGAACTCCGTTCGGACCTCCAGCGTGCCGCTGATGTTGGAGTGATTCTCGATGTAATCGTTGAACGTCATGACTACTTTGCCGTTCCGGTCCACCGTGAACTGACCGACGTCGCCGCCGGCGGTGGAGAGCGCAGCGGTGAAATCCGAGTAGATTGCGAACTGGGTCGGCAGGTTGAAGACGAACGTGTCTCCCGCCTTATAGCCGTGGCCGTTGGGCAGCTCCCAATCGTAGCTCAGATGAATCGCCGCGCCGATGTCGAGACGGCTGTCCGGATTGTAGACGGCATCGATGACCGTCCCTTTCTCGTCTTTCAACGTCACTTTAGTCAGAAGGCTTTCACCGCCCGGCACGAAGGCCGATAAGGCGGGGAAGGCGGGCGCTCCGTAGACCGCTCCGTAGACCGATTGCTGGACCGATTCGGAATCGGAGGCCAGCGCATGTGCCGGGAAGCTTCCGTACAGCGTTTGCCACAGCAGTACGAAAGCGACCAGCATACCGCTAATTCGCTTTTTCATAATTCGTATCGTTCTCCCAATCCTATACTTTTCTTCCTGAAACTGATTGTATGACGGACGGACCGACTATAGACTTGCGGCCATCACCTCCGTTTGTTGGCTATATGCCGAAATTCCGGGCGCACGCTCTCTTCGCATCTCAGGCTCGGAGACGGATGCGGCCGTTGAGACGGCTTTCGAAGGAACGAACTGTTGCCAGTTTATACCGGGGATCTATACATTTTCTAAACAATGGGAAATAGCGCGCCCCTACGGTGTTTCGCTCTAGAAAGAAGCGATGAACCGTATGGCCGCGCTGCTCGGATAAGGAGTGCGGGAGATTAGCGGTGCTTTCGAATCAATAATATTTGGCGGCTTTGTAACGGGCCGCGTCTTTGCTCATCTGGAAGGCGTCTCCGCCGCCAAGCAATCCGGCGTCGACGGTCGTATCGACGATCATCCATTGCCCGTCCGCGTACACTTCATTCCACGCGTGATAAGCGGTGACGTAGTCCGAATCGCCCATGACGAGCTTGGCCGGAACGTCGACGCTTCGCAGCATGGCGGCGAACAACGAGGCGTAGCCGTAGCAAATGTCTTTGCCCGAAGCCAGGGTGCGGTCGATGTCGGGAATATAGTCGGCCGGCACATCGGCCGCCAGTGCATCGTCGTAACGGATGTTGCGGATGATGTAGTCGTAAAGGACCTGAACTTTCTCGAGATCCGTCGTTGCGTTTTTGGTCAATTCCTTCGCCAGTTTGACGGCTTCGTCGGCTTCATTCCAATTCACGTTCTGTACGGAGCCCAGATAGACGCTGGCGTCGTTCGCCAGCTCAACCGTGAGCACGGCTTCGGATACGACGCGGTACTGCGTCCCCGACTTCTGCTCCAGAACGGTTACCGTGTAGTCGCCGCCCCCCATTTGCAAAGGGAACGATTGCCCGGACACGCCGGGGGTTAATGTATACGTATACTTGTCCGACCCGTGGGCGACCATCAGCTTCGTTTTGACTTCGGGCTTTACGTCGTATCGGATCGTGATCGTGCCGCGATTCGCGTTGGCCGTATCCAGCCAATCGGCGGATTCCGAGGCGTTCGCGTTCGCGACGGCGAACAACGGGATAAGAAAAAACGCAACTGCCGCCAGCAGCCATTTGCGCATGGCGTCGTACTCCCTTCGGTGGCCAGGCTGCCCTATGACATTCGTCAAGTAGGCCCTATAGCTTTGCGTCCCTGCCTTTCGACAGGTTTGCCTTTATCGTATTAGAGTGCTGCGGTTCGCGAATCGGTACAAGCCCGGCGCCGAACGAAAAGGGCTTTGAAAAAAACAAAAAAAGCATGTTCGTTCGGTAGCTGGCTGCCATCTGACGGATCAGGAAGGCCCTGTAGCTTTGCGTCGCTGCCTTTCGACAGGTTTGCCGTTATCGGGAATCGCTTTCTTTCCTCATTATATATTAGTTCCTTCGCACAATCAATTCCCGAATTCGGGAAAATGACCGGGAAATCGACAATCGAAAAGCCGCCGGCTGAACGAGCCGGCGGCTGCTGGGGTGGGCGGTCGGTCCGAAACCGGTCCCTATTGTTTCGTTCGACACTTACTCGGCGGTGTCCACGACGATTTTCCATGCGCTCCCGATCGGGGGCAAGCTTTTCGTCAGCAGGGGGCCGTAAAATCCGATGACCTTCGTCCCTTTGGCCAGCTTCCGATCCGCTGCGGGTACCCCGTTCTTGTCGACGATCGCGGTGTCGTCGGGAATGCGCAGGACGACTTCGCTCGGCGATACGTCGCTCAAGCCTTCGCCTTTAATCACGACGCTCCGGTTGCCCTTATCGTCCGTCCGCACATCCTCGATGGAGCCGGCCGTACCGAGCTTATCCTTCTCCAGCTTGGCGTCCTTGACCGTCATGCGGAAGACAGTCGTTTGCGGGGGCAAGCTCAGCGTCGCCGCGAGCGAATGCTCGGCTTCGACGGTCAGCCCGAGATGCAGATCGGAGAGGGCGATCGGGGTTCCGTCCGCCATCTCGACGACCGTATCCGGTCCCGCCTTCAGCACGATTCCGTCCGTGCCGGCGCCCTGGATATGGATCGACGCACGACCACCGTCCGACGTCCGGATTCCGGTAATGACGCCTTGCGCTTGAACGGTCTTTTGCCGCTCCTCGAGCGAAACCGCGATCGAAGCGCCGTTCTCCGCAACCGAGCCGTGCAGCACTTTGCCGACGAAAGACGCGGGCACGTAAAGCTTGTTATCCACCAAGGCGGTCGCCGTTCCGAGGGACGCGTGCGTGTTGTCGATCGTATAGCGGTCTTCGCCCGTCGTCACGGTCGTAAAAAGGCTGCCTTTCGACAGGTCGACGGAGAGCGTCTCCGGGTTCCACGTCAACGTAAAGCCGAGGCTCTCGGTGACCGCCCGAAGGGGCAGCATCGTAACGGTACCGTTTGCCGTCCGGTAGCCGGTCTCCGCGATCGCTTGTCTGTTCACCTCGATCGAGACGGGCGAAGAGGCGGATGGAGCGGAGATCGGCACGATTTCATTCGCCTGCGTCGCCGCGGGCGTGGAGGCGTAGGCGGTTCCTGTCGCCATCAGGGCGGCGACGGCTGCGATGGCGAAGCTTTTTTTCATGGTGTGGTTCATGTCGATTCTTCCTTTCTGCGTCGTATGTAGGCGGCTTACGAGTTCCTGACGGCGGGAGGAGGGGATATGTTGCAGGATGTGCCATTTCGGTCTGTGACAAACGGGTGAACGGGGGTACACAAACAAAAAAAGAAGCGGTGAAATCACCGCTTCCCATCCCGATTCGGCCGCCCGCCGGCGGGTCCTTACGCACCCGCCTTTTGCAAAGCCCGTTCCTTCGACTTCCGGAGCGAACGGAGGCGGGAACGGTTCATGCCGAGGGAGGCGGCGGCCATACCCGCGGCGACGGCGACTCCCGCCGCTCCGATCCAGCTGATCGACGTCAGCGACACCTGCTCGACGACGACACCGCCGATTCCGGCGCCGGCGGCCATGGCGAGCTGAAGCACGGACGTGTTCAGGCTCAGCATGATGCCGGACGCTTCCGGCGCAAGCGAGATCAAGTAATACTGCTGCGTCGGGCCGGACGACCAGGCCGAGAACGACCACAGCATGAGAAGCGCGAACACGGCGACCGACGAATGAGCCGCGAGCGACAGCAGGATGAGCGACGCCGCGTGAAGCAGCATGCCCCCGATCAACGTGCGGGGCACGCCCCACCGGTCCGTGCTGAAGCCTCCGAGCTTGGAGCCGATCAGGCTGGCGATGCCGAAGGCGAACAAGCCCGCGCTCACGCCTTGCTCGCTCATGCCGGTAACGGTAAGCAGATAGGGCGAAATATACGTATAGGCGATCGCATACCCGGCGATCCAGAAAAACGTGATCGACAGCGCGACGGCGATGCGCGGCTGCTTGAGGAGCGCCAGCTGCTTGCCGAGCGGGACGGGCTCTTCGCCGCCCGACTTCGGAATCGAAAACGCGATCAGGGCCATTGCGACGATGCCCAGCAAGCCGATTCCGCCGAAAATCGTCTTCCAATCGTAGTAGGCGGCGACGACCCGGCCGAGCGGGACGCCGACGATGAGAGCGGTGCTGAAGCCCATGACGAGCGTCGCGATGGCGCTCCCTTGCCGGTCAGGCGGGGCGAGCCGGGAGGCGACGGTCAGGGCGGTTACGACGAACACCCCCGTGCTCAGCGCCAGGACGATCCGCGATCCGATCAGAAACTCGAACCCGGGGACGGCGACGGCGATGCCGTTCCCGACGACGAACACGCCGAGCGCGTACAGCAGCAGCTTGCGCCGGTCCATCCGGGCGGTCAGCGCCATCAGGATGGGGGTGCCGAAGGCGTAAGCGAGCGAGAACACGGTAATGAGCTGGCCGGCGGCGGACACGGTCACCCCGATATCGTCCGCGACTTTATCCAAGATCCCCGCAATAATAAATTCCGACGTGCCGACGAGAAAACTGACGATGGCCAGCATATAAATTTTCCAAGCGTTCGACATTACGTGTGATGCTCCTTTCTCCACTCCATATTATTTTGATATTTCTAAAAATATAGAAATAAAGGCCGAAAAAATGCCGCTAAGATTCCAACAAATAAGGGGCGTACCGCTGGGCCACCTCACGGTTCACGCTGTAGTAAATATACGTCCCCTCCTTACGCAGATCAAGCAGGCCGCAATCGGTCAATTGCTTCAGGTGGTGGGACAACGTCGAGCCGGCGATCGATTCCAGCTTGTTCGCGATGTCGGTGCAGCACAAGCATTGCTCGTCGGTCAAACAAAGAGCGATTTTGAGCCGGGTCGGCTCTCCGAGCGCTTTGTATACTTTGACGGCTTGCTGAATTTCCGATTTCCGATCGATCATGGACCCTCACCCTTGCTTTTGACTTATTTCTATATGTATCGAAATAGAGAATACCATACGTTTTCGTTCTTGTAAACAGCGTTTTTTCATGTGGGGCGGCTGCGTCGGTTTCGTACCGTTCGCGTCGCGATCCCTAACGCGCTCAGGCCGCCCGAAGCGGGGCGGCCTGAATCGACTGCAGGGCAGGGGAGGGGCTGGCGGATATCAATCCGCCGCTTTCGCTTCTTCCCGCTGCATGGCGACGTATTGGGAGGGCGGGTAGCCCATAATGCGCGAGAACGCCTTGCTGAACGACGGAAGCGTCTCGTAATGAAGCCGCGCCGCGACCTGCTTGACGGACAGGTTGCCGTACTTCAGCAGCTCGAGCGCCTTCTCCACTTTTTTATGGTTGATGTACCGCTGCAGCGTCATGCCCGTCTTGTCCTTGAACGTATGCGACAAGTACGTGTAGCTGTAGCCCAAATCTTCCGCGATCGTGCCGATGCTCTTCAGCTCGAAAATATGGTTTTCGACATACCGGATGACGGAGTAGACCGTATTGCCGACCGAATGCGGCGACTTTTGCGGCGTGTAGCGTGCGAATTTGGCGCTTTTCTCGGTGAAGGAGCGGTACGACAGGACGACGACTTCTTCGAGATAATTTTTGATCATCGTGTGCGAATACGGCTTCTGCGTGTAAAACTCGTCGATGTTGCGCAGAAACGGGATGACCGCGTTGTACGTATCCTTCGCATGCTGATAAGGGACGGAGCGGAAAAACGAATGAATGTCCGCAAATTCCGCGTCGGCCTGCTCGTTGAACAAAAAGCCCATATAGACGTACCGCAGCATGTCGGACGGCCCCGCCTGGATCGCATGCCGATGGCCGACGGCGTTGAACATGATATCGCCTTCGTCCACCTTCACGCAAGCGTCGTCGATGTAGAAATACCCGCTGCCGGACACGATGTAGCTCAGCTCGAAGCAATATTGCAGGTGCGGCTTGATTTCGTAGCCGCATTGGCAGCAAATTTCACCGATCTGGTACAGATCGATGGCACCGAACGTCCGCTGCCCCGGAGGCGGCACATGGTCGAAGTGAAACAGACACCCCGCATGCCGCTTCTCCTTCATTGCCGCGCGCCGGAAGGAAGCTCGATCCACTGGTACGGCGTGGCGGCCGCCTTCAAGCCGTATTCGATGATCGTAATGACCGCGATCGTCTCGGCCGGATCGACCGTCGGGACGCCCGTTTCGAAAAACCGGGTCAAATCCCGGATGAAGGCGGCGAAAAAGTCGGACTCCGCTTTCAGCACCGCCGATTTGCCCGAGGCGTAATTCAGCGCCAGGGTGAACGGACTGCCGGCGAAATGGTGAATCGCCGCTTGCCGGCCTCCCGAGAAGCCGATCAAGAGCGAAGGCGTGTTGGCCGTGCCCGTAAACATGACGCGTTCCGCCTCGCTTCCCATCAGCGAGACGATCGGCTCGATCTGGTGGATCGAGTAATTGTCATAGCGGCCGGGGCCGATGCTGCTGATGTACTCGATCCCTTCCCGGTCCGCCCCTGCGTATTCCGCGGCGTAACGCAGCGCGGAGGACGAATAGAGCGGCGTGCCGTGCTTGGCGGCCGTATCGATCAGCAGCTGCGCCGTCGCCCGGTCGGGCGCGAACGTCTTATCCACGTACGTCGGCTTGCCCGACTGCAGCGGCAGCATCGCAAGCTCCTCGTGGAATTCCGGGTAGTCGGGAGACAGCACGATCAAGTAATCGCTCTTCTCCACGACTTCCTCGATCGAGCCGAGCAGCTCGACGCCTTTGTTGCGGCACCAGGTCGCATTGTCGAGCCCGTTGTCGGCGTCCTTCTTGGCGTAGGCGTAGGCGACCTTCATCGCCCCGCCCGTCGCGTTCTCGATCCATTCCGGATATTTGTTCGCATGCCATTCGTCGAGGAAATAGTCGATAAATCCGATTTTCTTCATGTTCAACCTCGTTTCGGGATGGCGGTCCGTCAGTCGACGGCGATTTCCGAGCGTTTGTCGGACGAATCGTAGATCGCCTGAATAATTTTGGACGACAGGATGACCGTGTCGATGTGGGCGGGCGATTTCTCTCCCGTCCGGACGCATTTCAGGAACGAATCGATTTCGTTCTGGAACATGTCGCGTGCGTTGAACTGCGGCGTCGTCTCCAGCAGGGCGCCGTTCTGCGCGCTGTACAGCTTGAAGTCTTTGCCGTATTGCAGCCGGATACCGGCCTTGTCGCCGAGAAAGTCGATGTACATTTCGCTCACGCCGATGTTTTGCGCCCAAGCGCCGTTCACCGTGACGGTCGGCCCTTCGGTACGGATCATGGCCGTGACGAAATCGTCGACGTCGTATGTACCTTCATAGTTGGGAGGTCCGGCCCACATGGTCAAGTACGAATAGTTCTCCATATCGCGACCGAGCTTGCTGAACGCCTGGCCGGTAACGGTAAGCGGCTTCGGATCACCCGAGCAATACATGACGATGTCGAGGAAATGGACGCCCCAGTCGATGAGAACGCCGCCGCCGGCGATCGACTTGGTCGTGAACGCGCCGCCGAGGCCCGGGATGGAACGGTGCGAGCGGAAGCTGACATAGACGTGGTACAGCTCGCCGAGGTCGCCGTTTTGGATCATGTTGCGGATAATGTTGACGCCCGTGTTGAACCGGTTGACGACGCCGATGTTGAGCACCTTGCCGGTTTCGTGCTGCACCTTCTGCATTTCCAGCGCTTCGGCGTACGTCCGGGCCGCCGGCTTCTCGCACAGCACGTGCTTGCCCGCGCGCAGGCAGTCGATGGCGATCTTGGCGTGCATATGGTTCGGCGTACAAATGGAGACCGCTTCGACTTCGGGGTCGTTCAGGATGACGTTGTAATCCTCGACCGCTTCGCCGCAGCTGTAATCTTGAACGGCTTTCTCGGCCCGCTCCTTGATAATGTCGCAAAAGTATTTGATTTCCGCATCCGGATTGCCCAAGTACGCCTTGATGTGCGCGCTGTTCGCGATCGTGCCGCAGCCGATAATGGCAACTTTGATTTTGCTCATCGAATGGTTCCTCCCCGAGTAGGTTTTAACACCCTAATTGTAGCTTTCCGGGGCAAATATACAATAGCTTTCTTCAACGTTGCACTTATCCCGATTTGTCTTTTTTGTTCGTCAAAAGAGGACGGGGGGGAAACGAAGAAGCCCCGCCGGTGACGGTCGGGACTTCTTCGTCGGGAAGCCGATAGGTTATCTGCATTTGCCGCAGCCGCATTTGCACGTTTTTCTCGGCGAGCTTTTGACCGACGCGCCGCGTATTCCGCCGACGGCGATCCGCCCGCACCTCAGGCAATCCGCGATGCACTGCTGCCGGCCGAATAGGAACAGCCGGTTGCAGACGTTCGTGCAAAATCTTCTGCAGTCGGGAGTCGCATTCGTACCGGAACGATACTGGGATCGGGAGCTTTTGGCCATGAGGACACCCCCTTCTTGTACAAGATCAAACCATTCTATTCCGGGAGATTGCCGTTCTCCTGTGTTGGTTACCTTGCGAATGAAAGAAGGGCGCGTCTTGGTCATGCGCAAAACGGCTGTAATCGGTTTGTTTTTGATCGTTGATGGATCGAATCGTTTCGGTTATGATTGAATGTGTGTATAATATCGTTTTCCATAACGATTTCGGTGAATCATGCAACCGCTCCAAACGCGGGAAAGGATGATAGGAATGAGTCAGAATGGGACGTCTTCTTCTGTCGTGAAGCTGGGAGTCATCGGATTGGGCGGACGGGGAAGAGGTTTGCTGGAAACGCTGCTCGCCATGGACGATATCGAGGTGCCGGCGGTGTGCGACCTGTACGAGGACCGGCTGCAGCTCGGACTCGGGCTCGTGGAATCGGCCGGGCGCCCGAAAGCGGACGGCTATGCGGACTACCGGCAGCTGCTGGCGCGCGACGATTTGCAGGGCGTCGTCATCGCGACGACATGGATCACGCACGCGGAGATCGCCGTCGCCGCCATGAAGGCGGGCAAGTACGCCGGCATCGAGGTCGGCGGAGCCGCCTCGCTCGAGGAATGCTGGGAGCTTGTGCGCACGTTCGAGCAGACCGGCGTCCCGTGCATGCTGCTCGAAAATTGCTGCTACGGCCGGGAAGAGCTGACCGTCCTGAACATGGTCAAGCAAGGGCTGCTGGGCGAGCTGATTCATTGCCAGTGCGGCTACGAGCACGACCTGCGCGAGGAAGTGGCGATGGGCGAGCAGACCCGGCATAACCGGTACCGCAACTACTTGCACCGCAACGGCGACGTCTACCCGATTCACGGGCTCGGACCGATTTCGAAAATATTGAACGTCAACCGGGGGAACCGGCTGCTGACGCTGACGTCGATGTCGTCGAAGGCGCGCGGCATTCGCCACTGGGCGACCGAAAAGTTCGGGGAGAACGATCCGCTCGCGAAGACGGAATTCGCCCAAGGCGATATCGTCACGACGATGATCAAATGCGCCGGCGGCGAAACGATCCAGCTGATCCACGACACGACGCTGCCTCGTCCGTATTCGAGAGCGGGACGCGTGCAGGGGACGAAGGGGATCTGGATGGAGGACAACAACTCGATCCATATCGAGGGCCGCAGCCCGGCTCACGAATGGGAATCGTTCGAGGCGTACCGGGAGCAGTACGAGCATCCGATCTGGAAAGAGTTCCTGAGCAAAGGCGTCACCGGCGGCCACGGCGGGATGGACTACTTGGTGCTCCGGGCTTTCGCGGAAAGCATCAGGGCGAAGACGGACACGCCGATCGACGTATACGATACGGCCGTCTGGATGTCGATCACGGCGTTGTCCGAGCAATCGGTAGCGCTTGGCAGCGCCCCTGTCGCGATTCCCGACTTCACGAAGGGCAAATGGATCAAGCGGGACCCCGCGCCGGCGGGGCGCTACGCGCTCGATCGCGTGGACGAAACGCTTTTCGCGGAATAATAAAAAGAGCTATCCCCGTGCCGGACGGAGGATAGCTTTTTTATAGGGCCGTCGGATGTCAGTCCAACATCATCCGTTCGCCGGGCGCCAGCACGCGGCCCCGCAAACCCCGTTCCTCGAGCTTCCGCACGAACGCTTCCGCGTCTTGGCGGATGGGCGGGAACGAGTTGTAATGGACGGGGACGACAAGCTTCGCGCGGAACCATTCCGCCGCCTGCACGGCGTCGTCCGGCCCCATCGTATAATGATCGCCGATCGGGAGGAACGCGAGATCGATCTCGTGCCGGTCGCCGATCATTTTCATATCGCCGAACAGCGCCGTGTCGCCGGCATGCAGAATCGTTTTCCCGCCGGCGCGGATCAGGAAGCCGGCCGGCATGCCGGCGTATACGATCTTCTGCTCGTCGTCGAGCACGACGCCGGAGCTGTGGAACGCCTGGATCATTTTCGCCTGCGCGAAGCCGAGGTCCACCGTTCCGCCGAGGTTCATGCCGATCGTCGGCAGTCCTTTCCAAGACATGTAAGCGGCCAGCTCGTGAATCGCCACGATGGTCGCGCCGTTGCTCCGGGCGACCGGCTCGGCGTCGAGAATATGGTCGGTATGCGCGTGGGTGAGAAGGACGTATTCGACCTCAATGTCCTCCGGCTTCGTTACGGCGAGCTCGTTGCCCCGCAAAAACGGATCGATGACGAGCGAGCGTCCCTCGACCGTCAGCTGGACGCAGGAATGGCCATGATAGCGGATCTCCATATGTAAAATCCCTCCTTTTTTCTCCATTTTATCATAACCCGGCCGTGTGCGCGTTAGACCCGCTTATCGCCCCAGCGTCATACCGGGACGTTCCATGCGCTTGCGAGGTGCTTGGGAATGATGATCGTGGCCTATTTTTTCCATCAGATGTATAAGAACCGGGTGTAACATAACCTATTTCATCATCAGAGGGAGCCCTCGTACGTACTCGAAACGATACCTTTCTTAAAAAGAACCCTATTCCCGCCGCGGCCATCGTAGTCAAGACATACGGGCACGCCGTCCAGCTCCTGCTCCTGGGGTTCCACGATAAATCCCATTCGGGTATGAAACTCGATTGAATTTTTATTGGCAGGAGCAGTGACACAACGGACTATACTTCTTCCCGCTGCACCGACGCGTTTGAAAAACTCCTTGTAAAGCGCTTGTCCAACGCCTTTCCCGCGCCGGGAAGGGGCGACCATTACGATTCGGATATAAGCCTCATTTGGTTTGGATTGCGACAAGAACCCCATGACAAAGCCTATGATCTTCCCGTCTTCTTCCGCTAAGAGGCATGTATCCTGAAAATGTTCGATATACCACTTGGAAAACATATCGCTTGAATAAGGGCGCCCCCACCAATCGGAAGCTGCTTCTATAATTGCCTTGCAGTCTTCCGGATGAATCTGTCTTATATTCAAAAAACAACCCCCTAGGTTCAAGACAATAACAACCTATTCCATTTTGTTCCTTCACTTTCCTGCCAGTTGCTTCAATGGAAAACGGCCGCCGGCCGCCGCACGACAGCACGGAACCGCCAATATTGACAATTCGCAGGGTTGCTTTTATACTACATAGGAATTTGCATACTAAAACCTGCTGCATTCAGGACGTGGACTTTTGTAGAGGAAACTCTATTTTCGCCACACGATTGTTTTTCGACAATCGTGTGGCTTTTTACGTTACAGAGGAGGAAGACGATGAAAACTTGGCATTACGCGTGTATTGTCTTTATGGGCGGGTGCTGTTACGGCGTGTTATCGACCTTTGTGAAACTGGCTTACTCCGCGGGCTTTTCCGTTTCGGCGGTGTCGGGCGGCCAGTATTTATTCGGGGCTTTGCTTTCCTGGTTATTGGTGATGTTCACCCCAAAACAAAAGCTGCCGCTCAAGCGGATCCTGCAGCTGCTCGGGTCCGGGATTCCGTTCGGCCTGACCGGCGTATTTTATTACCAGTCGCTGCAAACGTTGAACGCTTCGCTCGCCATCATTTTTTTATTTCAGTTCGTTTGGATCGGGACCTTCTTGGAGTGGATTCTGTATAAGAAAAAACCGACCGCGGGGAAGACGATCTCGATCGCCGTCCTGCTGATCGGCTCCGTGCTGGCCGCCAATCTGGCGGCCAAAGGCGGAATCGCGCTGTCCTGGACGGGAATGGCTTGGGCGCTGCTCTCGGCCTTGACCTTTACATCGTTCATTTATCTTAGCGGCTCCGTCGGAAAAGATATTTCTCCCGTTCGAAAAAGCGCCCTGCTCTCCACCGGCGGCCTCCTCGTTGTATTTGTGCTGCTTCCGCCGACGTTCCTTCTGGATATGTCCGTGTTCATGGGGGTTGCGCCATACGGGTTGCTGCTCGGTTTTTTTGGAGTCGTTCTCCCGCCGTTGTTATTTTCGATCGGCATGCCCAATATCGGACCGGGGCTCGGCACGATCTTGGCGGCGTCCGAGCTTCCGGTAGCCGTATCGATGTCTTCCTTCCTTTTAGCCGAGCCGGTAAGCTATTCGCAATGGATCGGGGTTGTTCTCATTTTGGGCGGCATCGCGGCCGGAAACGTATCGTTCTCCAAGCAAGCGGCCGCCCGCCGGACGGGTCGGGACGAACCGGCCACTGACCGGTCACGGCCGCGAAAATGACCGCGTCACGGCCGCAATAAGTCGACGGAACCTTTTGCCGGTTCTCGAAAATGTGGATGATGGATGAGGGAATCGGATGCATGCGATCATCCGTATACACAAAGGAGATGGAACCGAATGAAGAAGAAATCGACATGGATAGCATCGGCCGCGATGGCCGCCCTGCTCGCCTTTCCGAGCGTCGTCGGCGCTGCCGAGGAGGAAGCGGCGCCGCAGCCGGAGCCGCCCAAGCCGAGCCAAATCCGGCTCGAAACGGAAGGTCCTTTCACGTCCTTGCAGGTCGGCAAATGGGTGTACGTATTCAACGACCAGGAGCCGATCTTCCATACGAAGGGCGGCGATCAATACGGCTCGCTGAAAGATTTGTTCGTGCTGCCGTTCGGCCCCGAGCAAGTACCGTTCATCGTCGTCCGCCATCCGAAGTCCGGGCTTATGGTATTCACCGATCAATGGCCGAAGCTGAACGCGGAGGAAGCGGAGAAGCCGGACCCGCAGTCCGAGGCGTACGACAGCGGACGCATCTTCGATACGGCCCAGACGAAGATCGTCAGCAAGACGTCGCACCATTACGCCGAGCAGGAAGGAGACGAAGTCGTCGTCTACACCGCGAACGACTTCGACGATCTGCAGAAAGGCTACCATGAGTCGATCCGAACCAAGGGCAAGCTCAGAGGGCTGATCCTGTACGATTGCTGCCCGTTTGTCGTCGTGGAAACGGCCGACGACGAGCTGGCGGTATTCCACGCCGGCGAGCAAGGCGCCCTCAAGGCGGGCGTCATCGACTTGTAAGCCGCTGCAACCGAAACGACCGGACCCGTAGGGCTCCGGTTTTTTCGTGTCCGCGCCAAAAGAGGGATTCGCGAAACCGACGCCGAATACGAGTGGAAGGTCCGCCGAACGTTCGGGGTTCGGACGATTACGCGTTGGGAAAGGTGGTTGCCATGAAGAGCAAGCTGCAAGGCATGGCCATGGGGTTGATCATCGGGGTTCTGCTGTCCGTCTCGTTCGTACAGGCGTCGGGGACGGGGACGTCGATCGAGGTGTATTTCAAGGAGCTGCGTTATTTGTTCGACGGGGTGGAGAAGAAGCCGGAGCAGGACGGGTTTATCTACAACGGCACGACGTACGTACCGCTTCGCTTCGTCGGCGAGGCGCTCGGCAAACGGGTGCAGTACGACGACGATACCGGAACGATCAAGGTCGGCCATCAATACGCGGCCGATCCCGCGATGACGATCGATCAGGCGAAGACGTACCGGGCGAACGTGACGACGACGAAGGGCAGCTTCGTCATCGAGCTGTTCGCGAAGGACGCGCCGAAGGCGGTCAACAATTTCGTCTTCCTGGCGGGCGACGGCTACTACGAGGACGTTCCGTTCCATCGGATCATCGAATCGTTCATGATCCAGACGGGCGACCCGACGGGCACGGGAGCCGGAGATCCGGGCTATTCGTTCGCCGACGAGCTGAACAACGGCCACAAGTACGAGCCGGGCGTCGTCGCGATGGCGAACGCCGGACCGAATACGAACGGCAGTCAATTTTTCATCTGCACGGGGGCGGAGAGCGAGCTGTTGAACAACAACCCGGATTATACGATTTTCGGCAAGGTCGTCGAAGGGATGGACGTCGTCAAGGCGATCGCCGCGACGCCGGTCGCGCCGAACGCCTACGGCGAAACGAGCCAGCCGAAAGAAGAAGTGAAAATCGAGCGGATCGACATCACGGTTCAGCCGTAGCCCCGGGCGGCGACGGACAAGCCGGACCGGCGACAATCCTCTCTTGCCGAAGGCGTATAGCAGCGCCGGCGGCAGGAGGGGGTTGTCTTTTTTACAGGCGCTTGTGCAGGCGGGCCTTCAAGATGTTGGCGTACTCGGAGGGCGACGAGCCGGTCATTTTCTTGAACTGCTTGGAGAAGTAATGGACGCTGCTGTAGCCCAGAAGCCCGGCGATTTCCGTGAAATTGTAGTTGTCCTCGCGGATATGCTCCTTCGCCTTCTCGATCTTGAGCCGGTTCGCGTATTCCATGACGCCGCAGCCCGTCGTTTTTTTGATCAGCAGGCTGAGCCGCGTCTTCCCGATCGAAAACGCGCTGCAAATGCGCTCCACCGAAAGCTCGTCGCTCAAGTGAGATTCCATATAGTCGATGATGCGTTCGGTCAGGCCGGCCTCCTGCTTCTCCGCCGAAGCGAAAGGAAGCGGCGGCCGGTTTTCGGGGGAGGCCGCGCTCCGGATCAGGACGATGAGAAGCGTCTCGAGAAACGTGACGAACAGCTGCTCGCTGCCGTAAGGGGCGTTCGGCTTCCGCGCGAGCAAGGGGCCCGGGTGGCGGACGGTGTTCGGTACGAAGGCACGGTCGCCTTCCTCCATCAACGAAGCGAGCAGCCCCCGCTCGTCGTCGCTCAGCCGGAACCGGCGGTTGCGCCGGAAATGGTTCATGCCGGGCGAGCGGCATTCGAACGAGACGATGAAGACGTTCGCCGCGACCGAGCCGTTGCAGGCGGCGGCGTGGAATTGGCCGGGCTCGAACGCAAGCAGATCGCCCTGCCGAAGCTCGAAGTCGCCGCGGTCGGTTTGGACCCGCAGCTCTCCTTTGTCCACGTACAGAAGCTCCCAAAAATCGTGGTGCTCCCCGCCGAACGCGTAATTTTTCGCCAATTCGTAATAGGAGCACGTCACGAGCTTGCGGATGACGATCTCCCGCCGGGTCGGGTATCGCGGAAATTCCATTCCTCCTCCACTCCTTCCATCGCGGCGGTTACGGCCGTGCAGATGTTACTTACTTCCACGCGCGACACCCAAATCCTTTCGAACAATTCGACCAACCCCGCGAACAAATGGATAAACGAAAAGACAAAAAAAATGAAAAATTGAACAAAGATTTCGGGCGGCTTTCCCGTTATCATTTTTGATGAAAGCGATTTCCAAGAGGCTGGTTCGGAACGGACGGGAGGTGGATGGCGACGCGGTTTCTATTCCTGGGGGCTCCACCGGATCGGCACGATGTCGGTTGTATACGAAAAATGAACAATTCCATCAACGGGGAGATGCACGGATGAAAAAGACGATAGCGGTTTGGTTGATCGTAGTATGGGCGTTGATGACGGTTTTGGCGGGCTGCGGCAAGAAGGACGACGGCGGGGGGCAAGGAACGGAAGCGGGCGGCACGACCGGTACATCGGACGAGCCGGTCGAAATCGTGTTCTATTCCTCGAACGGGGACCCGGCGGAAAGCTTCGACTACCGGTTCGGCAATTCGATCCGCAAAAAGTTCCCGAACTATACGATCAAATATATCCAGAGCACGAAGGGCAATTCGCTGCCCGAGCTGATTGCCGCCGGCACGAAGTTCGACATCTTCTTCATTTCGACCGGCAACTACGAGTCCATGATGTTCGACAACGGACTCGAAATCGACATGGACCCGCTCGTCAAAAAGCATAACGTCGATCTGAGCAAGCTGGAGCCGACGGTCATCGACGGCATCCGGCAGTCGTCCGGCGGCAAATTGACCGGCATTCCGGTGCATACGAACAACATGGTGCTGTATTACAACAAGACGCTGTTCGATAAATTCGGCGTCTCCTACCCGAAGGACGGCATGACGTGGGACGAGGTGCTCGAGCTGTCGAAGAAGCTGACCCGCAACGAAGGCGGAACGCAGTATTACGGCTTCACGACGTCGGCCAACCATCTGCTCCGGATGAACGCCTACTCGATCCCGAACGTCGATCTGGAGAAGCAGGCGCCGACGATCAATGCGAACGGGAAGTGGAAGCCGTTTTTCCAGACCGTCTTCCTCGACCCGTTCACGGACGCCGGCTATAAAGAGCAGCTGGACAAGACGAACAAGGTGCCCGACCTGAATGCGTTTCTGAAAGACCAGAACGTCGCCATGTACGCCTATTTGTCCAGCCTCGTGTACGTGCTGCCCGACGACCTGCAGAAGCTGAATTGGGATATGGTGTCGCTGCCCGTCTTCAAGGATAACCCGGGCGTAGGGTCGCAGTCGTATCCGTTCTATTTCGGCATCACGAAGCTGAGCCGGCATCCGGACGAAGCGATGAACGTGCTGAACTACATGATCTCCGATGAATTCCAGATGGAGCTGGCGAAGAAGGGGATCATGCCCGTCGCGAAAAACGAGACGGTGCAAAAGGCGCTCGGCCAGGAATCGCCGTTCAAGGACAAAAACTTCAAAGCCGTCTTCCATAACCGATTCGCGCCGATTCCGGCGAAGGCGCCCTACGACGCTTCGATCGTGGCGATTTACGCGAAATATGCCGACCAAGTGATCAAGCAGAAGATGGATATCAACTCCGCGTTCCGCAAGGCGGAGGAAGAAGCGGCGAAAACGATCGCCGAATACAAGGCGAAAAAATAAGGAGGGATTCGAATGGACGAACGAACGACCCCGCCGGGACATCGCGAGGAGGAAACGCCGGCTCCGCCCGAAGGCAAGCTCAGCCGAAGAAAGCTGCTCGCCTCGATCGGCATGGCCGGCGCCGCGGTGCTCGTCGGCTCCACGATCGGAGCGGCCGACGGCGGCGGAGCGGCTTCCGTCATCGAAGCGGTATACGGAACCGGGAAGAAGCCGAAGCCGAAGGATTGGATGGAGCTCGATTTCTGCATCGCCTCGACCGTCGCCGGGCTCCGGGCGGAGACGGACCCGAACGCGGACTACCTCTATTACGTCGCCGATCCGGGCCAGGAAGGGTTTTTCCGGTACGATCCGGCCGACGCGTCTACGCCGGACAATACCGGGACCGTGCTCGTCTCGGCCGCCGGCGCCCGGTTCAAGCGGATCGTCGATTCTGGCCATTTCAGCGTCAAATGGTTCGGAGCGAAGGGAGACGGCACGACCGACGACATGCAGGCGATCCAACAGGCGATCAACGCCGCATCGGCGGCGGGTGGGGGGACCGTCTTCTTCCCGAGCGGGACGTATATCGTCTCCCCGTATCTGAATAAATGGATTACGCTTCGCAGCAACGTCAACCTGCTCGGGGAAGGCGTCAGCTCGGTCATCAAGGTGAAGGACAACGCCGGCGATTACTTCACGATCTTCTACGGCAGCAGCTCCGCGCCGCTCAAAAACGTGCGCATCAGCAAGCTGCGGTTCGACCAAAATCCGCAAAACAATACGACGTGCTACATCGACCTCGCCCGGAAAGATACGGTGTATTTCTACCAATTCTGCATCATCTCGTACCGGTACGAGAACGTCTGCATCGACAATGTGCAGTTCGATCCGACGTGCGGGGTCAATACGGTGTCGCTGAACAGCGATACCGGGAAGCTCGCGCAAATTACGGACTGCTGCTTCAACTTCGTGATGGCCCGCGGCAACGGGACGTACGACAACTCGGCGGTTTATTTGAACGGACGGAACCATATCGTGACGAATTGCACGTTTTATGCCGGACCGGGGCAGAAGGCGCGGGGAGCGATCGAGACGCATATGGGCCAAAGCGTCGTCTCGAACAACGTCATGGACGGCTATTACACCGGCGTCAATTTGCAAGCCGGCAACGCCGCCGACGACCGCTGCGACATGACGGTTACCGGCAATACGATCAGCAACGCCAACCAAGGGATCCAGATCGGGCCGTGGGGCGCTCATCCGGTGAAAAACGTGACGGTCACCGGCAATACGATCAGTCTGACGAATACGGCGCACAGGCGCAATTTGACGGTCGGCATCTCCAGCGCCTCGTGGACGACCGAGAAGACGTTCTTCGAGAACATGACGATCAGCAACAATACGATCGTCTTCCAGGAGGAGCTCAGCCTGCGGACGTCCGATCCGCTCAGCTTCGCTTGCGGCATCAACTTCACCCACGATTCGAGCTTGTCCAACGTCGTCATCAGCAACAACGTCATCAAGAACGCGCCGATGACCGGCATCTTCGTCGGCAGCCTGAAAAATCTCGGAACGGTGACCGATGTGCAGATTACGGGCAACGTCATCGTCAACGCGGGCCACTACCCGACGCCGGTCGAGTCGTACCGCGGAGCGATCATTCTCCGTTCGGCGGTGACCGGGGCGCTCATCTCCGGCAACCTGATCTCGGATACGTACGATTCGGCCAAGGGCGTCCATTCCATTCGCGTTAGCGATTCGGACGGCACGTTCGCCGACGTTGCGGTCCGCGACAATTTGATCCGCGCGAAGCAGGGCGGACTGTGGCTGCTGCTCAGCCCGACGGTCGAGACGGATCCTGTCCGGAATTACGTGAAATTTTCCCCGGTCTATCCGCCCGTGTCGGGAACGTACAATCAAGGCGATGTCGTCTGGGTGACGGGCGAGGGCGCGGCGGACGGGAAGACGCCGGCCGGCTACCGGGTGACCGCGTCCGGTACGGCCGGGACGCTGACGGGCGTCCAGGCGAAGGCGACCGGCGCCGTCGGCAAAACGGTATTGACCGTGAACGACGCGTCGGCGCTTCGGGTCGGCCAGTGGATCCGGATCGCCGCCGGCAATCAAGTGCGCCGAATCGTCCGGATCTCCGGCAACGAGGTGCGGATCAACGCGGCGCTGACCGCCGACGTTTCCACGCCGAGCGCGGTCGGGTTCGCGAGTCCCGAATGGAAGCCGTTCGGCCGCCTGGGCGATCTCGGCGCCGTGCAGGACACGACCGGCGCCACGCTGACCGCGCTGGAAGAGGAAGTGAACCGGCTGAAGCAGGCGCTGCGGGACTTTGGGGTGTTTTCGGCATAATCGAGGGAAGACGAGGGAGAGGAAAGGACGCTTTCGGCCGTTGCCGGAGCGGCCTTTTTTTCGTTTCGCCGCTTTACGGCGATAACAACGTGCTATAAAATCGATCCGACATCCGTCTTATAAGCGAAAGGGGGGACGGCGGCGGGATGGAGGAAGGCGCGCAAGTACCCGAGCTGTTCCAGCGCTTGTTCCGGGAGCATTACCCCGAGGTGGCGCGGAAGCTCTATGCGTTGATCGGCGATTATGCGGCGGCGGAGGATTTGGCCCAGGAAGTATTCCTGCGGCTTTACCGAAGCCCTCCTGACCGATTGGAGGCTGTCGGCGCTTGGCTGCACCGGGTGTTGATCCGGGTAGGCTACGATTATTTGAGGCAGCGGTCGTCGGGCAAGGCTTTGCTGGAAAAGGAAACCGCCCGCGTGGCGGCTTGGTCGGAAGGCGCCGCCCCTTCGGGAGAGACGGAGGTCATACGAGAATGGGAAAAAGACGTGGTCCGCCGGGTGCTGCAGAAGCTTTCGGACCGGGATCGGACCGCACTTTTGCTTCGGGAGGAAGGGTACAGCTACGAGGAAATCGCCCTCCGGCTGGACGTCAATCCGAAGATTGTCGGCACGCTGCTGGCCCGGGCGGAGGAGCGGCTGAAGAAGAAATACGGGCAGGAGGAGGAGCGGCGCGATGACGGACGAAGCGAAGCGGACCGGCGGGGAGCCGGTTTTTGATACGGACCGGGCGTGGGAACGGTTCGAGAGGACGGCGGCCGGGGAGCCGGCTCCGGCGTTTTGGAGACAAGCGGAGGAAAGGCCGCGTTCGAGGGAAGCGCGGATCGAGACGCGGTCGGAAGAGATTCAAGATCACGACGAGAAGGATGGTGCGGTTGAGATGAAGCGGACGGGATTGCGGGAGGTGCAAGGCGCCCCGGTTGTCGGTGCGACGGGGGAACGAGCGGCGGGAGCGATCGGGGCGGACGGCGGCTGGCGAACGGAGAGGCCGGCCAAGCGCAGGCTGCGGAGACTGGCCGCCGGAGTCGCCGCCGCCGTCTTGGCCATCGGCCTGTTCGCCACCCCCTTGGGGGACCGGGCGCTGGCCGCCATGATGCAAACGTTCCGCATCCAGCACATCGTCGGAGTCGGGATAACGGCGGACGATATGGCGACCATCTCCGGTCTTCTGGACCGCGGCTCGCCGGAGGGAGACCGGAGCTTCAGCCTGGCCCAATACGGCACCTTGACCCAGTCCGGCGGCGGGGAGACCCGTACCGTTACATGGGACGAGGCGGAGAAACGGATGGGCGCTCCCCTGCTCCGGCTGGAGAATGCCGCCACCCCCGCCTATCAGCCGGCTACTACGCTGACCTTCAACCTGAACGTGAAGGCGGTCAACCGGCTGCTCACCCGTTTGGGCAGCGTCACCACTTTGCCCGCCGAAGCGGACGGCAAAGTCATCCGGCTGCACATCCCGGACGGCGTCGCCACGGAGGGCGCCTTATCGGGCAAGCCGGTGCGGCTGCTCCAATTCGGCAAGCCGGAGCTAACGATGGAGGACGGCATCGATGCGGCAACCGTCCGGGAGGCGGTACTGGGGCTGCCCGTGCTGCCGGACAGCCTGCGGACCAAATTGGCCGCCATCGGCGATTGGCGGAGCACGCTGCCGGTTCCGGCCCGTGACGGCGTCACCGCCAGCCTCCGGCTGGGCGGGCATGATGCGGTCATGACCGTGAACGGCAAACATCGCTATCTGCTCTGGCTCGACGGGAACCGGATGGGATTGCTGAGCGGCGAGACGAAGGATTTCCCTGCGGAATCCGCCTTCCGGCGGGCGGCGGAGGAGCTTGTCCGGCCATGACGATGATTGAGACGGAGCAGTTGACCAAAACGTACAACGGCCGCGGCGGCTGCCGCGGCGTCACCCTGCAGGTGCCGGAGGGCCGCATCTTCGGCCTGCTCGGGCCCAACGGCGCCGGCAAAAGCACCTTCGTCAAAATGCTGGCCGGCCTTCACCGCCCCGACTCCGGGCGGGCCACCGTACTGGGGCAGCCGCTCGGGCGGGCGGAGGCGCGGCGCAAGCTCGGGTATTTGCCCGAGCTGTTCCGCTTTCAGGATTGGCTGACCCCGACGGAGGTGCTCTGTTTCCACGGCCGGCTGGGGGGGCTGCGTCCGCGGGAAACGCGGTCGCCCGCCTTCCGCGGCCGGATCAGGGACACGCTGGAGCTGGTCGGCCTGTCCGAAGCGGCGGACCGCCGGGTCGGCGGCTTCTCCAAAGGGATGCAGCAGCGGCTCGGCCTGGCGGTCGCCCTGCTCCTCGATCCGGAGCTGGTCATTCTGGACGAGCCCGCCTCGGCGCTGGACCCCGTCGGCCGATACGAAATCCGCAGCCTGCTCAAGCGGCTTAGGGGCAAAGGCGTGACCGTTTTCCTCAATACGCATCTATTGGAGGACGTGGAGGAGCTGTGCGATGAAGCCGCCTTCCTGGATGGCGGCGAGCTGCTGGCGTCGGGTCCGCTGCAGGAGCTGCTCGGCGGCGGCGGCGCTAATTGGCGCTTCCGTCTCGGCGGCTGGCTCCCGGCGACGTGGGCGGAGCTGAACGACGCCGTCGGCGGCTCCCTCTCCTCCATGCTGCGTCTGGTCGAGGCCGACGATCAAGGGAACGCTCTCCTGACCGCCCGCGTCACGGACCGGGAGCAAGCCGGCTACTTGTGCTCCCTGTTCATCCGGAGCGGCCTGACGCTCTACGAATCCGGCCCCGAGCCGAACAGCCTGGAGGCTTGGTTCCTCCGGATGGCCGGGTCCCGTCAAGGAGGTGTCCCGCAATGACCATGTACATCTCCGCCGTCTTCAAGGAGCTGACCCGCAAGCGGGTGTTTCTGGTCACGATCATTCTGACCTTCGTCTTTCTGATCCTGTTCGCCTTCGGAGTCCGGGAGCTGGCGGGCATGGAAGGGCAGAACCAGGATTCCCCCGCCGAACGGATGATGAACGGTATGGTGCTGACGGTGCTGGGGCTTTTTTTCGCGCAATTTCTGGCGGCCTTCTTCGTGCTCTTCTCCGCCATGGGAATCGTTACGGGCGAACAGGAGAACGGCCTGCTGCTGGCCGTCGCCGCCCGCCCCATCCCGCGCTGGCGGCTGTATCTGGCCAAATGGACGGGGCAAGCCGTCTGGATCGCCGTATACAGCGCCGTCCTGTTCGTTTCGGTCGTCTGGACCGTCCACAGCTTGGCCGGACTTCCCTTGCTGGCGGAGGACCTGCTTCGAGGTCTTGCGCTGTTTGTCTGGATGCCGCTTCTGCTTCTCTCGCTCACCATGCTCGGTTCGGTTTATTTGCCGATGCTGGGGAACGGGATCTGCGCCGCCCTGCTGTACGGGTTCGCCCTCTTTTGCGGGCTGGTCGAAGGGGTGTCGGTCTATGAAGGGACACACCCCGCTTTGGAAAAATTCGTCCTCTTGGTCGGGCTGCTCCTGCCCACGGATTCCGTCTACCGGAGAAGCCTCTACGAGGCGCTGGGGGGAGCGGATTGGGCCGGGCTGGCGGTCGCCGACATGGGGCCTTTCTCCATGCCGAGCGTTCCTTCGAATGTGTTCCTGCTGTATACGATGGGGTATGCGGCGGTTTTGCTCCTGCTGGGCTGCCGGGCGTTCGGCCGGAAGGATTTGTAACGCCGAGCCGGAAGGACGAAGGACGGTCGAGCGAGGGACGATTTTGTGATACGATGGGAGGGAAAGGCTAAATCTTGCAGGCAGAGCGAGGAGGCGTTTCGGATGTGTCCGATCGGAGAGTGGGAGCCGGCCGAGCCCGGGGTCAAGCGCAAAATTTTCGAGCCGGGTCAGTCGATCATGATGATGGAAGTGCATTTCGAGGAAGGGGCGGAAGGATACGTCCACAGCCATCCGCACGAGCAAATGTCGTATTGCTTGAAGGGCGCGCTCGAATTTACGGTCGACGGGAAGACGACGGTGCTTCGGGCGGGCGATACGATCGTCATCCCCGGGGGAGCGAAGCACGGGACGAAAGCGCTCGAGCCGAGCGTGCTGCTCGACGCCTTCACGCCGCTGCGCGAAGATTTGCTCAAGCGGGGTTGAGCGGAAGGGTGACGGCCGCATGAGAAGCGATCCGGCGAACCGGAACGCCGAAATCGGCCGGACGCGGCTTTCGCCCGGTATTGGGGGACGAGGACGAATACCGAATGCAAATTTTTGCTGCCCGGCCATTGTTTCGGGAAGCTCGGCACGATCCGCGTCCAGTTGTCCGTCAGCGGCCGCACGTCCGGCCGCAGCGGGCGGTCGAGCGGATCGGCGCCGTCAAGGAGGCGCGTTCGACCGTCACCGGATCAAGCCGGACGGCTCCGTGCACGACAACGTGTTCTACAGCATCCTGGACACGGAATGGCCGGACGTGAAGCGGTGTCTTCGGTATTTGCCGGAAGAGAAGTACAGGTGAAGCGGGGAAGTAGGCGGCTCATTCGGGAGCCGGAGTCTGTCCAACGCGCCGCGGTTGTTGTATAATGGGTGAAATCCCATTGGAAAAGAGGGAATAATGTGGCCGATTGGAATGCATCCATACCGAGACCGCTCGTCAGGGCGAACCAATGGGTGATCGTGCTCGCCGTCGTATGGACCTGGACGACCGGTGTCTATTGGATTTTGGCGGTACCGCTGCTGGCGGGAGCGATGGGGTTCTTCTTCGACTTCAATCCCGTCATGAGGCTGGCGAAGCTGTTCCTGCGCAAGCCGCCGTCCGGCTACGTGCCGGAGGACAAGGCGAGCCAGCGGTTCAATCAGCTGCTCGCGGTCGGCTTCCTGCTGCTGGCGCTTCTCGGCTATGCGTTCGAGTGGCGGACGATGGCGTACGTCTTCTCGGCGATGGTTGCGCTCGCGGCGCTCGTCGCCATCATGGGGTTTTGCGTCGGCTGCTTCATCCGCTACCAGTGGATGCAGTACCGGCGGAAGCATTCCTGAAACCCGCCTTTCGCCCGGAATCCATAAAACCCGTCAAACCTTGGACGAGGGCTGACGGGTTATTTCGTGTGCGCCCCGCCTCGTCGTCCTCTCACAGCTTCAGCGCGACGTTCAACGCCGAGTCGACGACGGCGGCCGCCAAAAACGCGACGGCGAGCCGCGGATGTCCCGACGCGTACAGCGCCGCGGCCGCCGCGCCGAACACGGCCAGCTCGAGCGGCAGGCGCACGGCGAGAGGGACGGGGAGCGCGGCTTTGGGGGCAATGAACGTCCCCCACAGCACCGCGGCGGCGAGCGGGGTGCCGAGACCGAGCGCGATTCGCGCGAGCAGCGGCTTGTCCAGATGGAAGCCCCAGTAACCCAGGGCGGCTAAAGCGGCCAGCTCGAGCAGGAACCGGACGGCGAGTACGACGACGGATACGGCGGTCATGGCTCGGCACGCTCCCCGCTCAAGCCTGGGGACCGGTCGCGGATCGTGGACAAGCCCGCAATAAAGGCGTCCAGCAGCAGCCGAAAGGTGACGTCGAGATCAAGCGGCAGTCCGAACCCGCCTTTCTGCTCGAGCGACGCAAAGCCGTGAAGGATGCTGCGAAGCCCGCGCACCGCATGCAGCGCCGCGTCGTCGGAAAGTTCGTAGTGGGCCAATATGCGCACGATCAAGTCGATGATCCTGCCGCCGATTCGTCCCACTTCCTCGGCCTCGGGCCCGGGAGCCCGCAGCGTTAGCTCGTACAGGCCGGGCCGGGAGCGGGCGAACGCCAAGTACGCCTCTGCGAACGCCCGGACCGCCTCGTCGCCGGACCGGCCGACCGCGGCAAGCGTCAGCTTGTCGTACAGCTGCTCGAGCCCGTAGACGGTCAGCTTATGGCGAAGTCCCGGCAAGCCGTCGATATGGTTGTACAGCGACGGGGTACGGATGTTCAGCTTTTTGGCAAGCGAGGCGAGCGTCACCTCGTCGATGCCCTGCTCGTCGGCGAGCTCGGCCGCGGTTTGCAGCAGCGTGGTCAAGTCGAGTCCGATTCTCGGCATCTCACATCCCCCTTCCCGTGCCCGCCGGTACGCCCAGGCCGCGCTCGGCTTCGGCGATGGCGCGATCGATGGCCGCGAGCGGCTCGACGATCATGCGGCCGTGTCCGACGGCGAGCAGCGACGGGTTATGCCGCTTCAGCGCACGCACGCTTTCGAGCGCCGCCGCCTTGCTCCACGTCGCCATGGCGGGGAACGGGAAGAGCGGCTTCACTTGCCCGGATACCGCGATGCCGCCTCTCGTCTGCATGGCGTCGCCGGCGAGGAGAGCGCGATTCCGCGTATCGAGGAACGCCATCGAGCCCGGCGTATGACCCGGCGCCGCGATTGCGAGCAGCGAGCCGATCCGGTCGCCGTCGGCGAGCAGCACGTCCGGCCGCGTCTTTACCTTCTTCGGCACGCCGCCGCGAATCGGCGTATCCGGCTCGCCCGGATCGAGCGACAAATCGCCGTCCAAGAGACGGGCGTCGCGCCGGGACAGGTAGACCGGCACGCCGGGCAGCGCTTCCTTGAGCGCGTCGAGCGCACCGACGTGATCGTCGTGAGCGTGCGTCAGGACGATGCGCGAGATCGGCTTGCCGATCTCGCCGGCGGCGCGCAGAATCGCTTTCACGCTGTAGGGAAGGGCGGCGTCGATCAGCGTCAAGCCGTCCTCCTCTTCGACCAAATAGCAGTTGACCGGGAAAAGCCGGGGCATAAATGTCAATTGATAAACCGTTCCGTGTTTCGTCATATTCATAGTCGGGCACCTCTTTCATCGATTAACTAATATCGTTAGCTTTATAATAACTAATGTTATTAGTTTTTGCAAGCCCCTTTTTGGATTTCTTTTCCCGGGGGACGAAAAAAGCAGCCGGAACGGTTCCGGCCGCCGAGAAGAGGGCGCGCTTACTTCACGATCGTGCCGAACGCGCGGCGGACCTGCATGGCGATGAAGGTGACGAGCAGCGCCTTGATCGTGTCCCCTCCGATATAAGGGACGAACCCCATCAAAAGCGCTTTGCCGAACGAAACGTGCAGCTTGTGCTGCAGCCACGGGACGCCTCCCGCGTAAGCGAGAAGGACGCCGAATATTTCGATCGCGGCGAACATCGCGACGTAGGCGGGCCAACCTGTTCCCCGGATGCGGCGTGTCACCCAACCGACGAGCAGGGCGCAGATCGGGAACATCCAGAGGAAGCCGCCGGTCGGACCGAGGAGGCGCGCCAGGCCGACGCTCGTGCCGCTCAGGACGGGCAGTCCGAGCGCGAGCAGGAAGACGACGGTGAACGTGCTGAAAAATCCGTACAGCGGACCGAGCAGGACGCCGGCCAGCAGAACGGCCATATTTTCCAGCGTGATCGGGACCGGGGATATGCCGATATGGATTTTAATATAGCTGAATACCATCATAAGCGCGCCGAATAAGGCGCTAAGGACGATGCCTTGAACGGTCAGGCGGCTGTTCGCCGGTTTCATTGCGGATTCCTCACTTTCGTGCGCGGAAGGGACGAGTTATGATACCATTATCGAAGTTACAGGATGGGGACCAGCGTGTCAATAACGGGAAACGGAAAGGAGCGGTACGCGTGCGGACATGGATCGCGCTGGAACGAATAGCCGCGGCGCCTCCCGGCGGAGGGGAGGACGTGGTCCTCCAAGGGATCGATTTTCGCGTCGGCGCCGGCGAATTCGTCGCGGTCGTCGGCGTCAACGGCAGCGGTAAGAGCACGCTGCTGCGCGTGCTCGCCGGCCTGCTTCCCGTCGCGGAAGGGAAGGCGGCGACGCACCCGGAGGCGGACGGCGCCGTCCGGATCGTGTTCCAAAACCCCGACGCTCAATTGATAGGCGAGACGGTCTACGAAGAAATCGCCTTCGGGCTCGAGCAGTTGGGCGTCCCGACCGAGGAGATGCCGGAACGGGTCCGGCTGGCGCTGCGCTCCGTCGGACTGGACGTGCCGGCGTCGACGCCGGTGGAGCGGCTGTCCGGCGGGCAGAAGCAGCTGCTCGGCATAGCCGGGGCGCTGGCGGCGGAAGCGCGGGTGCTGCTGCTGGACGAGCCGACGTCGATGCTGGACCCGGTCTCGAAAGCGTCCGTCGTCGATACGGTCCGGGCTTTGCGCGACCGGGGGTTGGCGGTCGTCTGGTCGACCCAGGCGATGGACGAAGTCGGCCTCGCCGATCGGATCGTCGCGCTGCAGGACGGCCGCGTCGCGTTCGAGGGGACGCCGGAGACGTTTTTTTACGGGGAAGCGGGGAAGGGTGACGACGCGCACGGTGCGAACGACGGCGGCGTTCCATGCGTCGCGCTCGGCTTGCGGCTGCCGTATGCGGTCGAGACGGCGCATCGGCTGCGGGATCACGGCGTGCGGCTGACCGTTCGGCCGGTGACGGACGATCAGCTGCTGGAGGCGGTGGCCGGACTATGCCGATAATCGTGGAGGGGCTTCGCATCGCCGGAACGGACGGGAGGCCGGTGCTGGACGACGTCTCGTGCCGGATCGGAGAAGGAGAGCTGACGCTCGTAGTCGGCCGGAACGGCTCGGGAAAATCGACGTTTCTCGACGCGCTTGCGGGGCTTGCCGCTTACGAGGGGGCGATCGTCGCGGACGGTCGCCCCGTCCGCTCGGGGTGGGGATCGGTGCCGAATCTCGACGCGATCGGACGGATCGGGCAAGTGTTCCAATCGCCGGAGAAGCAGCTGTTCGCCGGGACGGTGCGGGGCGAATTCCGCTATTCGCTCCGCTACTTGAAGCTGCCGCGCTCCGAAGCGGAGCGGCGGACGGCGGAGGCGATGGACCGGGCGGGGCTGCCGCGGCCGCTGCTGGACGGCTCGCCGTTCCGTCTGAGCGGAGGCCAGAAGCGGCGGCTCGCCTTGGCGACGACGCTGTCGACGGAGCCGGAATGGCTGCTGCTGGACGAGCCGACGGCCGGCCTGGACCCGGCGGCGTCCGCCGAGCTGATCGAGGCGCTGCTCGCCCGCAAGCGGTCGGCGCGCGGAGGCGTCGTCGTCGCGACGCACGACCTCGACGCGCTGCTGCCGGCGGCCGACCGCATCCTCATGCTCGCCGGCGGCAAGCTGGTCGCGAGCGCGTCCGCGGACGAGCTGGCGGCCGCCCCCGGCCTATGGGAGCGGGCGGGCCTTAGCCGGCCGACGTCGGTGCGGCTCGCCGAGGCGATGCGCGGGGCGGGGCTGCCGGTCCCGGCGGCGTTTATGACCGCGGGGCAGGCAGCGGCGCTGCTCGCCCGCGGCATGCGCGCCGGAGCGTGCGGGCCCGCGCCCGGCGCGGCCGCGGAAGCGGCGGCGGACCCGGCGCAGGCGACGCGGGCCGGACCGGCCGGCACGTCCGAAGGCCGCGAGACGCCGGGGCCGGCGTCCGCCGCGGCCGACGCGGGCGCCGCCGCCAGCTCGGCGGCCGGCTGGGCCGAGGCGCTGGACCCGCGGGCCAAGTGGCTGTTTTACGTCTGCGTCTCGCTCGGCATCATCGCACAGCGCGACTGGACCGGCTTCTGGATCGGAGCCGCCGTGACGGCCGCCGTCCTGATGGCGGCCGGCGTCCGCTGGCGAAGCACGGTCCCGGTGCTGCGCCCGTATCTCGCCTTCGCCGCCGTTTCCACGCTCGTATCCGGCATCGGCTTCGGCGCCGGGGCAGGGGAGTATCGGCTCGGCCCGATCGGTTTCTCGCCGGGGCCCGCGTCCGTCACGCTGCTCGAGCTGCTGAAGGTGGCGTGCGTCATGGTCGGCGGCGTCGCGCTGTCGGCCGCGACGACGCCGTTCGCCATGAAGAGCGGCCTCGAGCGGGCGCTCTCGCCGCTTCGCCGCCTCCGCTTCCCGGTCGACGCCGTGTCGCTGACCGGCTCGCTGCTGCTCCGGTTCATCCCGGTGCTGCGCCGGGAAGCCGCCCGGTTCAACCGGATCGCCCGCTCGCGCGGCAAGCGGGTGCGGCGCTCCGGCGCGATCCGGCTGCGCGACTTGCCGGCGATGGCCGTGCCGCTGCTGCTCTCGCTGCTCGCGATCGCGTCCGACTTGGCGGCCGCCATCGAGGCGCGCGGCTACGGCCGGGCCGGCGGACGCCGGACGTCCGGCGTCGCGCTGCGGATGCGCCGCCGGGACTGGGCCGTCGCGGCGGGCGGGGTGCTGCTGCTGGCCGCGCTGCTCGCGTTCCGGGCGCGGGGGTGAGCCGGCCGGCCGGGAACTAGGGCGTCAGCCGGAATTCCCAAGGGCCGCGGACGACCGTATGCACCTCCGACACATAAAAGGTAACGGTCTTCGCCCCTGCGGGCGCTTCCAGCGTCATATGCCGGATCGCCCGGCTGGTGTCGTCCACTTTGGCGCTCGAGCCGCCGCCGCGTCCTTCGACGGAAAAATCGGGAAAAAACAGCCGCAGCGATTCCGGCGCCGTTTCATCATAGAGCGGATCGAGGTCGATCCGGACCGATTCCGGAGCATCGGCCAGCCGCTCCGCCCGCAGCACATCGACGGGAAACCCGAGCAGGTCGATGCGTTCGTTGACGGCAAGGGCGCCGGTCTGCGGGATAGGGACCGTTACTTTTATCGGCTTTTCCGCCCGCCGGACGACGGAAATTTCGGGTATGGCGAGTGTGTAGCCTATCGATTTGGGCGAAGGGGAGGGGGGGCTGAACCAAAACTCGTTGGCATTCGGAAACGTCTCATCCCTCTTGATCGGCACCTCTTTGCCCGTATCATCCGTCAAGCGCGGCGGCCGCAATCCGTCGTGAGCTCCGAAGCCGTACGCCTCGATTCTCGACGACGCCGGGAGCTGCGGCACGAGCGTTACATTCGTTTTCGCCCCTCTAGCAGTGGTTACGGCGGTCAAAACGACGCCGTTCTTCTCTCTCGTATCGCCAAGCTCCTCGATTCGTCCGGCCTCCGTCGTCGGTGTCAGTGTAACGGGAATACCCGTCGCAGCCCCGTCGAACGAGACGGACATCCGCTCGGTCACCTCGATCGGCCCGTACCGATAATAGCCCGCCGTCCATTGTTCCGAAGTAACGGTCGTGCTCGCTTGGAACGAATATCGCGTTCCGGCTTCGTTGACGAGCTCCAGGCTACGGACGGGAGCCCCTCCGGTGCCGGTCAAGGCGATCGACGAAAGCCGGTCGCCAATCGAAATGCCGCGAATCTCGACGCTTCGGCTTCCTTCGCCGTCGAAGACGGGGGAAGGGAGGACGAACAGCACGGTGTTCCGTTCGTCGGATTGCACGGTCCCGAAGCCAGGGACGAATTGCAGCAGCTTGCTCACCTGCGCCCTGCCTTCGGGTGAGGCCGCCAGCCAGCCGGACAGCAGGCAGACGACCAGCGCCGCCGCCGGCACGGCTCTCCTGCGGCCCGGTCTGCGCGGCCGGTCTGCCGCCGGCTGGATCGGCGCGCCCCGGCCCGGCGAACCGGGAGAAGCCGAATGGGTCGCCGCCGTATCCGGCAGTCCGAGCTTGGCAAACGTCCTCGCCCGGATGCGCGCGATTGTCTCCTCGTCCGGCGAAACGTCATCCTCCTTGGCCTCCGAAGGCGTGACCGTTCCGGCAAGCCGTGCCGCCTCCTGCACGTCAAGGCCGGCCGACTCGACGAGCCGGAACAGCCGGCGCTCTTCTTCGCTTGCGAATTTCATAAGCCGTTCTCCTCTCTCGAATCCGCCATCAACCGGCGGAACGTTTCGCGAATGCGCGCCAGCCGGTGCTCGACCGCTTTGGGGGTGAGTCCGGTGGCGCGGGCGATCCGATCGACCGGCTCGTAATACACGTATCGTTTGACGAACACGGTACGGTTCAGCGGCTCCAACGACTCGGCGATTCGTACGACCTCCGCCGCCGTCTCGCGAGCCAGTATGCGGCTTTCCGTACCGCCGCTCCCTTCCGCCGTCCGTTCGGCATCCAGCGGACCGTCCGTGATGCTGCGGGCCGCATCCAGCCTGCGGCGGCAATCAAGCGCCTTGTATTTGGCCAGCATATGAAGCCAAACCCGCAGCGTTCCTTTACCGGGATCGTACTGTTCGATACGGTTCCATGCCGCCATGAACACGTCGCTGACACATTCCTCGACGTCCTCCCGTGTCGCCTTCGGGGATGCGATTCGCTCGATCAGCCGATAGACGCCGCCGGCGTATGTCTCGATCAACAGGGCCAACGATTCGGAATCGCGTTGCTTCAGCCGCTCGGCCCATTCGCTGTCCGTAAGTTCCATAAGAGCTCCCATTCCGTTAAGTTTCGCTTTCTCCGGATAACCGGCCGAACCGTCCGCTTCGCATCATACGGAACGGCGGAACGGCTTCATACGATACTACGTCGGAAAAACGGAAAAACCCCCGCATCCGTCTCCTATTTTTTTCAATAGGGATGGAAACGGGGGCCGCAGTGCCCCGCCTTACGCGCTCGCTCCCCGCGCGGGCCGGACCTGCGTCGTGCGACGGATGCGGACGGACAGAAGGGCGGCCAGCATGCAGACGTATCCGGCCGTCATGAAGGCGACGTCGTAGCTGCCGAACCATTCGCGGAGCAGTCCGGCTTCGAAGGCGGCGACGGCGGCGCCGAGCTGGTGGAAGGCGACGATCCAGCCGAACACGATGCCCGCTTGCGCCGGACCGAATTTGTCGGCGGTCAGCTTGACGGTCGGCGGCACGGTGGCGATCCAGTCGAGCCCGTAGAAGACGGAGAACAGCGTCAGCTGGATGTAGCCCGAGTCGAGCGCCGTCGGCAGGAACAAGAGCGACAAGCCGCGCAGGCCGTAATACCAGAACAGCAGCCAGCGGCTGTCGAACCGGTCGGAGAGCCAGCCGGACAGCGTCGTGCCGATCAAGTCGAAGACGCCCATGAAGGCGAGCAGGCCGGCCGCCGTCACTTCCGCGATGCCGAAGTCGCCGCAGGCGGGAATCAGGTGCGTGCCGATCAGCCCGTTCGTCGAGAAGCCGCAGATGAAGAAGCTGCCGGCGAGCAGCCAGAACGTCCCGCTGCGCATCGCCGAACGGAGGACGGAGAGAGGCCGCAGGAACAAATTGCCGACGAACGGAGCGGGCTCGACCAAGTCGTCCGACCCGTACGGCGGTACGCCGATATCGGCGGGGTGGTTGCGCACCCATCGCGCGACGACCGGGATCATGAGGGCGATCCCCGCTACGGCCGTCCATACGGCGGCCCGCCAGCCCGCTTGCACGGAAAGGGCGGCGAGAAGCGGCAGGAACAGCAGCTGTCCGGTCGCCGCGCTGGCGGTCAGGATGCCGACGACGAGCCCTTTGCGCCGGACGAACCACCGGTTCGCCACCGTAACGCCGAGAACGTTCGCCATCACCGACGTGCCGAGCCCGACGACGACGCCCCACAGCACGTTCAGCTGCCACAAGGCGGTCGTCGCGGTCGACAGCGCGAGTCCGGCGCCGAGCAGCGAGAGTGCCGTCACCATCATCCGGCGGACGCCGAACCGTTCCATGCTGGCGGCCGCGAACGGCCCCATCAGCCCGTACAGCACGAGATTAATCGATACGGCGGCGGAGATGCCCGACCGGTCCCAGCCGAACTCCTCCTCGAGCGGCAGCATGAGCACGCCCGGCAGCGAGCGGATGCCGGCCGAGACGAGCAGGGCGGCGAACGTGACGCCGGCGACGATCCATCCGTAATGCAGCTTGCCGGCGGTGCCCGATTGGCGGTTAGTCATACAAGTTTCCTCCTTGCAAATGTAATATAAAACATTACAGTTATGCGCGCAAAAGGCGAGTAGAAGACGCTGACTGGTGAAAGGAGCGTGCCGTCAACCGTACGCTCCTTGGGCCCCCAAGCGAGTTCGTCAGCGGGAAGCCCGCTCATGCACGGTGTTCAGCACGTCGGCGATCGTATACCGTTCGAAGTACCGCTCCATCTGCCTCTCCGCATCGGTGAAAATACCGTCCATCGCGCTTTCGATATTCGCGCCGATGACGCATTGCGGGTTCGGGTTCGGCCATTTCGGCTTGACCGAACCTTCCGACGTCAGCCGGTACAATTCGTCCAGCGTCACTTCTCCCGGAGAGCGGCTCATCGTAAAACCGCCTCCGGCGCCCTCCTTCGAACGGATGTAGCCGTGCTTGCGCAGCAGACTCAGCACGTTGCGCACGCGGACGGGATGGACGGACACGCTCCTCGCAATCGTGTCGCTCGTCGCCAGCTTTCCCTCGAGGTGCGCCAAATACGTCAGGCTGTGGACGGCAATGACAAAATCGCTGTTCACGGTCATCCTCCCTTTCGTTCAACTTAATCTGTATTATGTTTCATTACAGATAAAATTGTCAATCCCCATTTTGCAATGGGGGGAGGTCGATTGCTTGTGAACGGCTGCCTGCCGCAATCCGTTCCGGTTCTATCGGTCCGGCACAACCCGAAACACGTTTTTCTTCCCCGCATTTTGCAAAATACGGGTCGGCACGCGCGACATCTTCAACACATCCGTTATCCCTTTTGCCTTTTTCGTTAAGGTTAACCTCAAGATGGCTCCCCGCAGTCTCGCGGTATGCCGGGGAAGTTCGACGGACACGAAATTTCCGAGGGAAGACGCCGCAATCCGATTTCTGACGCGTCCGTCGATATCCTTCATCCTAACCATTCTTATCGGATGAAGCACATGAGGATGCGCGCCCAGCACTACATTCACGCCATTATAAAACAACAGCCGCATGAGCCGGATTTGGCTGCGATCGGGATAAGTTTTAAATTCTTTGCCGAAATGCAGGCAAGCGATAATAAAATCCGTTCTTCTTTTCAAGCTGCGGACGTCCGCTATCATTTTTTTTCGGTTTAGCCGGTTGACGGACCACGGCTCCGGTACGGGAATCCCGTTCGTTCCTTTCGTATAAGCCAATATTCCGATTTTGACTCCCTTTACGTTAACAATCCGTCTCCGGCGGGCTTCCCGGGCGGAGCGATACGTGCCCGTATGTCGCAGTCCGTGTCGATCGAGGACGTTCAAGGTTCGCCTTAAACCGGATAGCCCGCCGTCCATACAATGGTTATTGGCCGTGCCTACCACATCGAAGCCTACGTTCCGGAGCACGGCGGCGAATTCGTCCGGGGAGCTGAACAACAGTTTTCCGGGCTTTTCGCGAAAACGTTTGCCGGAGAAGGTCGTCTCGAGATTGCCTATCGTTAAATCGGCTCTCCGCAAATACGGTTTGACCTTGGCGAAAATAGGAGCGAATCCGCCTTCCCGTGCGGCCGAGGCGACCATCTTCTTTTTCATCAGCAAATCCCCGACTGCGGCGATCGTGATTGTCGTCAATCCCTCCACTCCTTTCATGATGACACCTTATTCCCAAAAGAAGCGAAAGGTTTGTAAGCCGGGCGCCGTGGGACGGCCCAAACAAAAAGCCCAAGCCCGAATGGCTTGAGCACGCTTCTGTTCATTTCTTTCTGACACGGATCCCCGGTCAAGCCGCCCGTCGTCAGGCTTCGGCGACGGCGACCCAATGTCCCTTCTTCACTTCCACGAAGCGCGAGCGCTCCAGGCCGTACGGATCCGCCTTCAGCGACTCCTCGTCGGGGACGAACGACTTCTTCGATTCCACCTTCGGGTCGGGTACCGGGATTGCGGCCAGCAGCGACTTCGTATACGCATGCTGAGGGTTTTCGTACAGCTCCTCGCTTTCGGCCAGCTCCACGATTTTGCCCTTGTACATGACCGCCACGCGGTCGCTGATATGCTTCACCATCGACAGATCGTGGGCGATGAACAGATAGGTGAGACCGAGCCGCTGCTGGAGCTCCTCCAGAAGCTTGACGATTTGCGCCTGGATGGAGACGTCGAGCGCCGACAAAGGCTCGTCGCACACGATAAATTCCGGCTCGATCGCAAGCGTGCGGGCGATGCCGATCCGCTGGCGCTGGCCGCCCGAAAATTCGTGCGGGTACCGCATCGCGTGAGAGGCGCTGAGCCCGACCATCTCGAGCAGCTCCTCGACCCGCCTCAGCCGGGCCTGCTTCCCGCCCGCGATTCCGTGCACGTCCAGCGCCTCGCCGATAATATCGACGATACGCAGGCGCGGGTTCAGCGAGGCGTACGGGTCTTGGAAAATCATCTGCATATGGCGCCGCATCGTTTTCATTTCGCCGCGATTGAGCCGGTTCAGCGGGATTCCTTTGAACAGCACCTCGCCCCCGGTCGGCTCGTTCAGACGCAGAATCGCGCGGCCCGTCGTCGACTTGCCGCTGCCGGATTCGCCTACGACGCCGAGCGTTTCGCCGGCCCGGATATCGAAGCTGACATCGTTGACCGCCTTGACGATCTGTCCTTTGCCGAGGTTGAAATACTGCTTCAGCGACCGGACCTCGAGCAGCGGGCGATCGTCGGCCGGTCTCGCGACGAGCGGAGCCGGCTTCGGCTTCTTCTTCTCGTTCAACCGCGGAAGCGAGTTGAGGAGGCGGATCGTATACGGATGCTGCGGCGCGGAGAAAATGTCGTCCGTCGTGCCGGTCTCGACGATTTCGCCGTCCTTCATGACGACGACGCGGTCGCACATGCCGGCTACGACGCCCAGATCGTGGGTGATCAGAATGATCGAGGTGCCGAGCCGGCGCTGCAGCTCCTTCATTTGATGCAAAATTTGCGCTTGTATGGTGACGTCCAGCGAAGTCGTCGGTTCGTCGGCGATCAGGAGAGACGGACGGCAGGCGAGCGCGATGGCGATCATGACCCTCTGGCGCATGCCGCCGGAAAACTCGTGAGGGTACTGCCAGTAGCGCTCCTCGCCGTTCGAAATGCCGACCATCCGCAGCATCTCGATCGCTTCCCTGCGAGCTTCCGATTTCGACAGCTTCCGGTGCTTCACCAGGCTCTCCTCGATCTGCTCGCCGATTCGCATCGTCGGGTTGAGCGAGGACATCGGGTCTTGGAAAATCATGCCGATATCGCGCCCCCGAATCTGCTCCATCTCCGAATCGGTTTTATAAGCCAAATTTTCGCCCTGGAACAAAATCTCTCCGCTCTTCACCAAGGAAGGAGGCGAAGGCAGAAGACGCATGATCGTGCGCGCCGTAACGCTTTTGCCGCTGCCGGATTCCCCGACGATCCCAAGCGTCTCGCCCTTGCGCACCTCGAAGCTCACGCCCCGAACGGCCTCGACCTCTTTGTCCCGGGAAAAAAACGAAACGGAAAGCCGGTTCACCTGCAATAACGATTCCATAATATCGTCACCTGCGTCTAGTAGTAAATTTAGAAACATAGTATCATAGATTTCGAGGATAGTTGACATTTTTCTACCCCGATAATAAAATCTACTATATTCATCGGAATAGTGCAAATTAAACTGCGAATTCATGTTGGAAAGGGAGCGTACCAGCTTGACAGGGCAAACGATCGCGACACCATCCCGTCTCGCCGACCGAATCGGGAGCATCTATTCCAAAATGCTGTTACATCCGGTTTACCGTTTCCTGCTGCTTCTTGCGGGAGCCCCCGTGAACGCCATCGTCGGCATCGTCTATCTGTACCGGCGCAAGCGGAGCGACAACCGGGAGCTTCGCCGAAGCCTGGAGCGCGAGCTGCTGGAGTCCGGCCGCCGGGACCGGATCTTGTCGGAAGTGAAGGAGCAGCTGATCCGGAAGCATCAATTTTTCAACCAACAGGCGAGTCCGCAGCAGATCGAGCAAGAAGCCGAACGCATCGCCGCCGAGAAGTTCAAGGAAGAGCTGGAACGGCAGGTCGAGGCTCATCTGGAGCGGCACCGGCAAACCCGGGTCACGTTCGCGGAGACGTTCAGGAAGCTGAGCGGCAGTCCCGCTTTCCTGGCGCTGTCCTTCGTGCCGGGTGTCCTGATGTACGCGCTGATCGGGATATACGGCAACGCTTATGTGAAGTACGTCTTGGAGCGTCTCGCTCAGACCGTGTTCGTCATTTTCGGTGTCGCCGTTCTGGTGTTCACCATCCTGTATATATCGCCGCTGGACCCGGCCGCCAATATTCTCGGGGAAACCGCGACCAACGAGCAGATCGCCGCCTTCAATAAGCTGTACGGACTGGATCAGCCTTACCTGGTTCAGCTCTGGGATACGCTGAGAGGCATCCTGACGTTCGATCTCGGCAAGTCGTTTGCCGGCAACGAGGACGTGACGGCCGCCATCGCCAACAAATTTCCCGTGACGTTTACGCTCACGCTGATCTCCACCGTCGTCGCGGTGCTGATCGCCCTGCCGATCGGCATTATATCGGCGACGCGGCCGAATTCGTTTTTCGATTATACGTTCATGTTCATCGCCCTGCTCGGCTTATCGATACCGAATTTCTGGCAAGGCTTGATACTCATCCTGAACTTCTCGATCAAGCTGCACTGGCTTCCCGCGACGTATAATCCGCAAAACGCGCTTTCGATCCTGATGCCTGTCGTCGTGCTGGGCACGGGGCTGACGGCCGCGGTCGCCAGGATGACCCGATCCTCCACGCTCGAGGTGATCCACGAGGATTACATCACGACCGCCAAAGCCAAAGGGCTGTCCGGCAGGCGCGTCCTGTGGAAGCATGCGGTCGGCAACGCGCTGATCCCGATCATCACGGTGATCGGGCTGCAGTTCGGCTCGATGCTCGGAGGATCGGCCGTGACCGAGAAAGTATTCAATATTAACGGAATCGGGAATTACATCGTGGATAAGCAGTTCATCCCGGACATTCCCGCCATAATGGGCGGAGTCGTCTACACCGCGATCGCGATTTCCGTCGTCAATGTCTTGATCGACATTTGGTACGCCTTCATCGATCCGAGAATCCGTTCCAAGATGAAACAATACTAGCAGGTGACCGCCGTGAAAAAGACATCCCTTACCAAACAAGAAGCCCGTTTCCGGCTGAACGGTTGTCCGGAATACGGTCAAGCGAGCTTCTCCGGCATCGTTTCCCTCGGGATCGCGCTGGTGCTGCTGCTGTACAGCTACGACTGGTCCGGCTCGGCCCTGAGGCCGTCCGTTCTGGCCGCCTGTCTGGCCTACGCGGTTTTCGGCCTGCTGCAGCTGGCGGTCATGCTGCGGATCAGACGGGACCTGCTTCGCGGGGGCGAGCTGCGGCGCGCCACGCGCCGCTTGGGCTACGTTCTCCTGCTCAGCTTGCTGACGGCCAACATCTTCGTCGGGACGGCGGCGTTCCAGCTGATCCGGCGCAAGAAGAGCGCCGCCTACACGCTCGCCTTCTATACGCTGCTGACGACCTTGTTCGTCTTCGCGGTATCGGCCTTGAACGTGTTCAAGCCTTACGTCGCCAATACGTTTCTGCTGGGCATGGCGCTGCTTCTCGTCGCGGCCGTCCTCCAGCTGATCGCCTTGCTGCTGGTGGCGCGTCATGCGGATGACAAGTTTCCGCCGAAGTGGATGTGGATCGTAGCCGTCGTCCTGCTCGCGACGTCCGTTTCGGGCAATCTGTTCGCCTTATTCCTGGGCATTCTGCTGATCGCCAAGCTGCGCGACGACGGAGAAGGGGCGGGCTCGAAGCTGAACCATGCCGTCGAACGACTGTCCAGGAGCGGCACCTCGATGCTCGGCCTGTTCTTCATCGGTTTCCTGACGGCGATAGCCGTGTGCAGCTATTTGACCTTCGACTACGGCATGGCGATCGACAACAATTACGGAGCGATTTTGCAGGCGCCGAGCTTGACTTATCCGTTCGGCACCGACAATTTCGGCCGCGACCTGTTTTCCCGCATCGTGTTCGGCGCGAGGATCTCGCTGTTCGTCGGCATGTTGTCCACGCTCATCCCGCTCGTGATCGGGGGCTTGCTGGGCGCCGTCTCCGGCTACTACGGCCGGAATACCGACAACGTCCTCATGCGGGCGCTCGAAGTGTTGTCCGCCATCCCGGGCATCCTGCTTGCGATCGCGATCATCGCGGCGTTCGGCACCAGCACGGTCAACTTGATTTTGGCGCTGAGCGTCGGCGCGATTCCCACTTACGCGCGGACGATGCGCGCGAACGTCATGCTCGTCTCGACGCTGGAATACGTGCAGGCGGCGCGGGCGTTCGGCTCCGGCGATCTGACCATTTTGTTCAAGCATATCGTGCCGAACTCGCTGTCTCCGATGATCGTCAAATCGACGCTCACGATCGGCAGCGCGGTCATCTCGACGAGCAGCTTGAGCTACCTCGGGCTCGGCGTCGAGCCGCATATTCCGGAATGGGGCAACATTCTGAAGGTCGGCAGCGCCTACCTGGAAACCCATTCGTTCACGGCGATTTACCCGGGTCTCGCGATCATCGCGCTCGTCCTTTCCTTCAATTTCCTGGGAGACGGGCTTCGCGACGCGCTCGATCCGAAGCTGGAGTAGCCGCCCTATCGGGAAGCGGCACCAACGGTAACCTCATTCATACTCCATCCACCTTCTACGTTTTCAAACATGCGGGGCGATGAATGAATGTGCGTTTATAAATAGAAATCATTTCAGGGAGGGAATCGAATTGAACAGAAAGAGAAAATGGCTCGTCCCCGCCGTCCTCGGCGTATCGCTCGCGATCAGCGGGTGCAGCTTGACGACCAAGGACGATCAGACGAAACCACAAACGACGGATCAGCAGGCGGTCGACAGCAATCCGGTCGATATCGAGCTGCTGGCCATGAGCGCCAACGAGGCGGACGTCAACATCGTCCGCGACCAATTGACGAAGAACGGCTTCAACGTCAAGCTGAACCTTCAGCCGGACTACGGCACGTTCAAGGCGCAGCAGGACGCGGGCAATTTCGACGTCGCCCTGTCGAGCTGGACGACGGTTACCGGCAACCCGGACTACGCCGTGCGTTCGCTGTTCAAAACGGGCGGCGACTACAGCATTTTGGCCGATACGGAGATCGACGAACTGATCGAAAAAGCTTCGACGCAGACGCAAGCGCAGTATACGGATACGTACAAGCAGCTGGAGCAAAAGCTCGTATTCGACAAGGCGTATATCGCGCCGCTGTTCATTTCGGTGAAATCGCAGGCGTTCAATCAGGACGTCCTGAACAAGGACTCCGTCCGGCTGTCCAAATCCCGTTCCCTTCCGTGGGAAGAGCTTGATTTCAAGGACGCCTCGAAGCGCGCGAAAGATCCGATCGTCCTGCAATCGACCATGCCGACGTTGACGTCGCTCGACCCGATCAAGGGCAATGACGGCTCGATCAACATCATCAACACCAACATGTACGTCCGGCTGCTCAACTTGACGGACGACGACAAGCTGACGGCCGAAGGCTCCTTGTCGTACAACTTCGCCATCGCCGAAGGGAACACCGAATACTATTTCATTCTTCGGGACGACATCCGCTTCGCCCGCATCAAGGACAAGCAGGCCGTCGACAGCGGCGAGCGCGTAGGCGCGGACGACGTCATCTTCTCCCTGCTTCGCGCGAAGGACAAAAACTCGGTGCCGAACCACCGCACGTACACGCTGCATGAGCATATCAAAAACGCGGAGCTTGTGACCGACCCGGCCGTTCTGGATTCGATCAAGCTATCCGGCAGCTCCGAAACGGTGAAGACCGCTCTGGAAAAAGGCCTCGGCGCCAAAATTTCCGGTCTCGTCTCCGACAAAAATCAAGCGAACAACAAAGATGGCAAGTATCAAGTCGTGAAGCTGACGACGACGACTCCGTTCCCGCAGGTGCTGAACTACTTGGCTCACCAGTCGGCCGGCATCGTGTCCAAGAAGCAGGTCGAGAGCATCAACACGTATGACGTCGCCAAATTCGACGTGAACAAAGACATTCCGTACGGCGATCAAAACACGGTAACGGAAGGTCCGAAGTATAACAACACGTTGTTTACGAGCGGCCCTTACATTTTGTCCTACAAAACCGATTACGAGGCGGTTTTCCTCAAAAACCCGGCCTACATGCCGGGCACGAAGCACGAGCCGAAAGTGAACAACATCAAAATCCGCTTCATCAAAGACGCCGACAGCTCGCTTTCCGCCCTGCGCAGCGGGGAAATTCACCTGTACTACGGCTTGTCGGAGTCGAAGTTCGATATCGTCAAGGGCGACAGCAAGCTGGCGCTGCAGACGATTCCGAGCAACGCGGTTTCGTACCTGCTGTTCAATACGAAAAACCGCGAGGTGGCGAAAAGCGCCGACCTGAGAAAAGCGGTGCTCTATTCCATCAATCAAGACGAGTTCCTCGCCTACTACAAAAACAACAAATTCAAAGCCGTATCGACGGTCAGCCCGATCGTCAAAACCGGCCTGGAGCTCAAAGCCGATCCCGCCAAGGTCAAGGAGTTCCTGAACGCCTATAAAGCAAGCAAAAAATAAGGAGCTTCGGACCAATGCGTCCGTGCCTCTGCGCTGCATCCAAGAGACTGCCTCGACCGTCGCGAATACCGACGGGGCAGTCTCTTTCTTCCAAAAAACAAAAAAATGCCAAAAGGGACGATCATCCATGACTACATCCGATACGAATCGAGTCAAGCTGTCGCAGTGGGACGCGCTCATGCTGGAATCGCTGCGCGCGCACGGCTGGTCCGAGGAGGAGCTGCTCCGCCGCATTCATGCCGGAGAGCTGCCTCGGGACGAGAGCAAGTTCCAGTTCGATTACGCCCAGCTGACCGCATCGGCCAAGAACGAGCCGGCCGTCTTCGAGGCTGCCGTCTACAACGGCTACCAAATCAAGTTCAATACGTTGAGGGGGACGGCCAGTTGGATTTTGCTCGCCTTGGGCGAAGAAGCCGAGCTCTCGCTGGAGCCCGGTCAAGAATCGATCTCCGTCCGGCTTAGCCGGGAAGACCGCGACCGGCTCGCTTCGACGCTGTCGTACGGCTGGGTGATTCACGAGGAGGGGTCCGGAGCCGACGGCGGGAAGCCGGTTTACCGGATCGAACCGCTGAACCGGTCCTAACGAGACCGGGTCGAGGACGGACCATCGCCCGGCCGTTCAGCCGCCGGCTGCATAGTCCGCCTTTACCGCTTATGCAGCCGATAAACGGCGGGGTGGAGCCCTTTCAAGCTCAGGATCGACTCCCGCACGCATGCGAATCCGGCTCGTTCGGCGGCGTGAAGCAGCGGAGGTTCCGCGTCCGTCAAGACGACGGCCAGCCCGCCCGGCTTCAGGACGCGGGCCGTTTCCGCGAGCATTCCGCCGTACAGCTCGAGCAGGTTCGCGCCGGCCGCGATTTGCCGCCCGAAGGGGAGGTTGGCGGCGGCTTTGTCCGCGCAAGCCGCGTCCAGCGGAAGCTGCCGGGCGTCCCACCGGCGGATGTGCACCCGGTCCCGGCCGCCGATATTGGCGTTCGCCGCCTCCACCGCCTCCGCCGACGCGTCCCCGCCCCAGATGCGGCGGTACGGATAAGCGAGCCGCTCGGACACGATCGTGCCCGAGCCGCAGCAAGGGTCGACGAAGCGGTCCGCCGCCTCGGGCTTCGACAGCAGAACGAGCGCGTGAGCGACCGTCGGCCGCAGCGCGGCGCGGGCGAACACTCGCCGGTCCGTTCGGTAGCGGAACGAGGCGTCGGTCAGCTTCAAGGCGAACAGCGCGTCCTCGTGCACGAGGTCGAGCCGAAACTCGACGTCGTGCGCCCCGGCCGTTCCGCGCGCCCACCGGGCCATACGCCGCACCACGCCCCGCGCCGCCGCCTCCGCGGCTTCGAAGCGGGAATACGTATGCTTCCCCGTCCGGCCGGCATTGACGATAAAGGCAGCGGGGGAGAGGCGTTCGGTGCAAGCGCGGGCCAAGTCCAGCCCCGCGATTTCGCGCTCGATCCGGCTCAGATCGGCCTTGTGCGGGCCGACGCGGAACCGGTGGACGAGCCGATACAAGTTGTCCGCGGTCCGCAGCTTCGTCAGCGCCTCGACGGGCGAACGGGAGGCGAAATGCACCTTGCCCCGCTCGACCGATCCTACCTTGGCGTCGGCGATTTTCATTCGAATTTCCTGCTCCAGCACGTATTCGAGCCCCGGCAGCACCGTGGCGAAATAAAGCGTCGGCTTCATCTTCATTCTCCTTCGCAATCGATGTCGGAACGCAAAAAAGACGCAAGGGAACTGGCGTTCACTCGCGTCTCTTTTATGCGCAACAAGGGTACCCTATGGGGGGCCTCGGAAAAAGAGCGTGACGGCGATATCCGTTCTCTATGACAGTCGAACGCATGCGGAAGACCGCAGAAAAGCGAACCTCGCGTATAAGCCGCCAGGCGGGTCGCATGCCGTTCGCGTTATCCGGTTTGATTAGCGGATAACGGCTGTCAAGAATACGGTCATCATCATCATGGCTCGATCTCCCTCCGTCGATTACGAATATGCTCCCATTATACCGCTCCGGCGTCCGGTTCTCAATCGGCGTTCGCGATGCAATAGGACTTGACCTTGCCTCAATCCGCCCACCGTTCGTCGATCAAATCCGCATTGACGCCTGCCGCGGCCCGGAAGCCTCCCGCCGCCGCCAGGATGAGCTGCGAAGGTCCGGAGAACGACGAATCGCCGGCCGCATAGACGCCTGCGATATTCGTACGTCCCAACTCGTCGGCGATATATCCCCCGCGCGGGTTCGTCCGGCAGCCCAGCGACTCGCCGATCCGGGACGGTTGCACCAATTGCGGCGTGACGAACCCGCCCGTGCACGCCCGTTCGGTTCCGTCCTCGAACACGATTGTGGCCAATTGGCCGTTCTCGCCGGCAAGCGACGCGATTTTCCGCTCCTCGACGGCAATTCCCCGTGCCGCCAGCGCGTTCCTCTGCTCCTCCGTCAAGACGCGATGCCCGTTCGTGGCGACGAACAGGTCGTTCGTCCAGTTGGAGACGGTTTTCGCCATATGGAACGCATGCTCGTTCTCCGAGATCACGACCAGCCTGCGATCCCGCAGCTCCCAGCCGTCGCAGTAGGGGCAATTGAACAAGCTTTTGCCGTAAAAGGCGCGGATGCCTTCGACCGGCGGGAGAATTTCCTTCAGCCCGGTGGCGAGAATGATCGTACGGGCTTGAAACGTTTCGCCGCTCTCCGCCGTCAGCTCGAAATGGCGCCCGTTCCGGACCGCGTCGAGCACCTTGTCCCGGACGACCCGGACGGACGGGTAGCGGGCGATTTCCCCATGAGCGATATGACGGAACTCCGAGGGCTCGATCCCGTCCCGGGTGATGAACCCGTGGGACTCCCGGGTCACGGCGTTGCGCGGATTGTTGTCGTCGATCAGGGCGACGTTCCTCCGCGCCCGGCCCAGCACCAAAGCCGCGTTCAGTCCCGCCGGTCCGCCTCCTACGATCACACAGTCGAATATCATGCGAATGCCTCCTTTGAGATGTGGATATTAAAGATTGTTTATATCTACAATTCGCGCAAAAAAAAATTTACTGCGCTTCCCGCCGGATGAACTCGAGCATATGGCCGTCCACCCGATCGACCAGGTCGATCAATTTTTGCTCCTGCAAATAACGCTCCATCCGATCCTCCGCGCGGGCCATTACGCTGCGGATCAGGCAGCCTTCATGGAAGCCCGCATCATGACCGGGGCCGCACTCGAACAGCGAGGCGGTTCCTTCCACCGCTTGGATAATATCGAGGAAGGAAATCGCGTCCTTGCTTTTGGCGAGACGGTATCCGCCGTGGACGCCCGGCGTCGAAGCGATCAGACCGGCCTTGACGAGCTGGGTCAATATTTTGGACAAGTACGTCGGCGACACGTTCTGAAACTCCGCGAGCGGGCGAACGCCTATCGATTTCCCTGCCGGGGCCGCGACCAAATATAACATCGTATGCAGGGCGTAGTTCGTCGCCTTGGAAAATTTCATTCGATCACCACGGTAATTGTAGATTCGATTTGTCTACGATTATAGCATCGGTTCCGGCCGAATGCAAGAAGGGGACGCTCGGATGCGAGGCGCCACCCCTTCTTCGCCGGGACCGAGCAGGCTTCCGTCAAGAAATGACTTTCAGCCACGCCCGATCGTACCGCCACTCCACTTCGACCGGCGCTTGGAAGAAATCGGTCAAGTAGCCGCTCGTCAAGACGTCCTGCGTCGAACCCGACCGGTACACTTGGCCGGAGCGGATCAGCAGCGCCTTCGTAAACGCCGGAACGATCTCCTCGATATGATGGGTGACGTAAATCAACGTCGGTGCGTCCGGCTGCGCGACGAGCGACTGGATGCTCGCCAGCAGCTGCTCCCGCGAGAAGACGTCGAGGCCGTTGCACGGCTCGTCGAGAATGAGCAGCCGGGGGGACGCCATCAGCGCCCGCGCGATCAGCAGCTTCTGCTTCTCGCCTTGCGAGCACGAATGGTAGTGGCGGTCGTACAGATGCGATACGCCGAGCTGCTTCATGAGCGATTGCGCCCGGTCCATGTCGTCGTCGGCCGGCTTGTCGTACAAGCCGATCGTGGCGTATTTGCCGCTCAGCACGACGTGTTGGGCCCGGTCGTTCATGTGCAGCTTCTCCTGCAGCGACGAGCTGACCCACCCGATCGATTTGCGCAGCTCGCGCAGATCGACCGTGCCGAACAAATGCCCGAAGACGCTCACTTGACCTTCGGTCGGCCAGATATAGCCGGTTATCATGTTCAGCAGCGTCGTTTTGCCGGACCCGTTCAAGCCGAGCACGGCCCAATGCTCCCCGGCCTTCACTTGCCAATTGACGTCACGCAGCACCGTTTTGCCTTCACGGTTCCAGGTGACGCGGTTTACGTCTACGACCAAGCTCATGACTTTCACTCCTCCGATCGCTCACCGTTGGTTTTGATAAATTGTATCATAACGGAAGGGGAGTGAGCGGACAAAATCGCGAAAAGCACCCATTTGAGCAATATTTGCTAGTCCGGATTGACAAGAAAACGGCCGTTCGGTTACTCTATAACTAAACTAACGATCGTTCGTTTTCTTGAACAGAGGAGGGATACGTCCATCATGTCCGCCCGACAAGACCAGGAGCAAGAACAAGAGCTCGAGCCGTATATCGATTTGAACGAGGCGCCGATCACGAGTCCGAACAAGATCAAGATTATGGAAACCGCCATCGATTTGTTCTCGCACCGCGGCTTCAGCGGCGTATCGATTCGGGACATTACGAAGGAGGTCGGCATCAAGGAGAGCTCGCTGTACAACCATTTCCGCAGCAAGGACGAGCTGCTCGGCACGATTTTCCTCAATTTCCGCCGATCCGTCACCCGGATTATGCCCCCCAAGGAGCATCTCGAGTCGATACTCGGCACGATGAGCCCGGAGCTGTTTCTGAAGCAGGGGCTGACGAATTTCATGAAGCATATCGACGACCCCGTCATGGAGAAGGTGTGGCGAATCGTCTATCTGGAGCAGTACCGGGACCCGCTGGCCCGGGACATTTACTTGAACGATATCGTCGGCGCGATCTTGTCGTTTATGGAGAGCGTCTTCGCCCGTTGGATCGCGTTGGGACGGATCAAGCCCGCCGATCCCCGGGTACTGGCCGCCGAGTACCAATATCCGCTGTTCGCGATGGTGGGCGTCTACGTGCTGCTCCGCGTGGACGGACAGAGCACGTGGGATATCGAGACCGGCATGCGGGAGCACGTCGACTTTTTTGTCAGCAAGATCATGGAGTAAGCATCGGGAACGGAGGCCATTGGCATGGAATCGATTTACCGCAAGCCGGAATATGAAGACGTCTACGTCCGCGCCTACGATCGCACGCTGAGCGAATGGAGCGTGCCGTACGAGACGTTCTACGTCCGGACGAGCTTCGGCGAGACGCACGTCATCGCGGCCGGGCCGAAGGAGGGGAAGCCGCTCGTGCTGCTTCACGGATTCGGTTTCGGCTCCACGCATTGGATCGACAATATCGCCGCGCTCAGCGAGAGCCGCCGCGTGTACGCCCTCGATTTCGCGGGCGATACGAACAAGAGCAAGGCGACGAAGCGAATCGCTACACGGGAGGAGGGTGCGGCGTGGTTTGCGGAGACGCTGGACGGCCTCGGATTGGAGGTGCCGGACGTCATCGGCCTGTCGTACGGCGGCTTTCTAGCGCTGCTGTTCGCGATCGCGCTGCCCGAGCGGGTCGGCCGCATCGCGGCGATCAGTCCCGGCGCGTCGCTCCGGCCGCAAAGCAAACGGTTTTTCTTCCGCTGCATGATGGCCGGCTTCTTCCCTTCGGCGAAACGGATCGAGCGGCTGATGGACTACATGACCGGGCCGGGCCACACGATCAACCGGACCGTCAAGGACCAATTCGTCGTCACGATGCAAACCTGCCTGCCTCGTATCCGCTTATTTGCCGGCACGTTTACGGATGAAGAGCTCGGCCGCATCCGCTGCCCGGCGCTCATCCTCGTCGGGGAGCACGAGGTGCAGTACGACGCGGCTCAAGCGGTGGCACGGGCCGAAGCGGTCATACCGGGCGTGCGGACGGTTCTCGTACCGGGTGCCGGCCACGGCCTTCCGATGGAATGCCCGGAACTCGTCAACGAGCTGCTGCTGGACTTCTTGCACGAATCGGCTGCCGCTAGGAAACATGCATGAGGAGGGAACGGGCATGATCGAGTTGAAACGATTGGACCATCTCGTCTTGACGGTACGGGACGTCTCCGCCGCCTGCGGCTTTTACGAGCGGGTGCTGGGGATGGAGGTCGTCACGTTCGGAGATAACCGGAAAGCGCTACGGTTCGGAGAGCAAAAAATCAATTTGCACGAGGCCGGCCGCGAAATCGAGCCGAAGGCGGCGTCGCCTGTGCCGGGCTCGGCGGACTTGTGCTTCTTGACCGACACGCCGATCGCAGACGTGGTGGCGCACTTGCGGGCTTGCGGCGTCGAGCCCGAGCTCGGCCCGGTTCCCCGGACCGGAGCGACGGGCCCGATCGTTTCCGTTTATATTCGCGATTTGGACCGGAATTTGCTTGAAATATCGAACGGCTCGACATGAACGCCGCTTTTCCGGCGGCTTTCCTTCGTGCCTTGGCCCGGCTTGATCCAGACGAAGGCGATCAGGGCGGCAACGGCGCATAATGCGGCGAACGTGTAAAAGACGGCCCCGTGGCCGTAGCGGGTCAAGACGGCGGCCGCCGGCGGGCCCGCGGCGACGCCGATAAACCGCATGCTGCTGTAAATCGACGTGATGGAGCCGCGCTGCTTTTTCTGAATTCCTTCGGTAATAAGCGCGTCCAAGGCGGGGAGCGCAACGCCGAATCCGACGCCGGCCACCGTATACCATACAAGCCACGACGCGACCGAGCCCGGCACGATCCAAGCGATCGCGAGCATCGCCGCGGTGCCGGCGGCCATCCCGGTAACGGCGATCCACTTCATCGCCGTTTTGTTTTCCCCCACTCCTTTCCCCGCTATATACGAAGCGGTGCAGAGCATCAGCAGCGGAATCGCGATCAGCAATCCTTTGACGACGCCGTCGATCCCGTACTGCTTCTCGAGCATCGAGGACAGATGGAACAAAAAGCCGAACAGCACGAACATGACGATGCCGCCCGCCGCAAAAATCGGCAAAAGCCATCGCTTCTTCTCCTTCAGCACAAGCAGAACCGGACGGATGAGCGCCTTGAAGCCCGGCGGACGCTCGTCCGAAGGCGGGACTTTCAAGAATAAGGCGAGCAGGACGATTGCGATCGCGCACAGCAGCGGGATCGAGAAGAACGGAGCGTACCAGAGCCAAGCGGCCAAAGCGGCGCCGAGCACCGGGCTGAGCACTTTGCCGAACGTGTTCGCCGTCTCGATCAAACCGAGTCCTTTGCTGACCTGCTTCTCGTCACGGAATAAATCGCCGACAAGCGGCAGCACGATCGGGAACGCCCCGGACGCGCCGATTCCTTGAATGAACCGCCCGAGCAAAATAAACCCGTACGCGCCGGGCGAGGCGTACAGGGCGGCGACGCCGCTGATCAGGCCGCCGGCCGCGGTGACGATCAGGCTCGGAATCATGACCATGCGGCGACCGTACCGGTCCGAGAGAAGGCCGGCGATCGGAATGAGCAGGATGGCGGTAATCGCGTATACGGTAATGATCAGGCTTGTCTGCAGCGAAGTGAGGCCGAGCTTGCCTTGAATGACCGGCAGCACGGGGATGAACATCGAGTTGCCCAGCGTCATGATGAGCGGGACCGAAGCGACGGACAGCAGATCCGCCTTCTTGTCGAGCGCGGTCGATGGTTGGACGGGCATGCGGGAAACCTCGCTTTTCCGAATTCTGGGTGAGATGCGGTTTCCGGGTTGTCCGGTCAACAATCATAAGATGCTTCATCGCGGGAAGGCGTATGCATCCGAACCGACTCGGCGGGGTAAGGCGAAAGCGGCCGTTTGCGTTCCCGGCCGCCTTACGGCTCCTGCTGCGCCGTCTTGCGGAACTCGCCCGGCGGCAAGCCGGCGTACCGCTTGAACATGCGGATGAACGAGTTCACGTTATGATAACCGACCTTGGCGGCGACGTCCTGGATTTTCAGCGTCGAATGCTGCAGCATCTCCTTCGCGATATTCATCCGCATGCCGTTCAAGTAATCGCTGAAGTTCATGCCCGTCTTCTCCTTGAAATACGTCGACAAGTAGGCGCCGGTAATGTTCAATTTGTCGGCCAGCAGCTCGAGCGATATATCTTCCCCGTAATGGTGCTCCAAGTAATGAAAAACGAAGCTCGTAATCGGATCGTGCGCTTCCTTCTTCCGCTTGATCCAGCCGGCCGCCTCGCTCAAGAAGCCGGTCCAGAACGCCTCGTACCGTTCGAGCGTATGGCAGTCGGCCAGACGCTCTCCCGGCGTATCGCCTTCGGCGTGCAACCGGCCGTCCAGCTGGAGCGCGGCCAGCACCCTCACCGTCTTGTTCAGCAGGTCGCGGGAAAACTCCGCAAACTCTCGCGCACTCGCCCGCTTCCGATGCAAGGCCGCGAGCGCCCGCATCGTCTGCTGGACGACGGCCGGGGCGTTGCCCGCCTGCAGGTTGGCGTGGAACTCCTGCTCCTCGAGCAGCGTGAACGTATGAAAGCCGTCGCGCGCCTCGCCCGGCTCGGTGACGATGATCGTATCGTCCCCGAGCGGCCGGTGCTTCAGCAGCGCGAGCGCCTTCTCGTACGCTTCGGTGAAGCGGGACGAGTCCGGGTACACCGGGCTCGAGGCGATCGTCAGGAAGCAGTAATGCCGGTCGCGGTCGAACGTCCGCTTCATTTCCGCCAGCGTCTCCGCCAGCGGGGGCTCGCCATCTTTCGGGAAGACGAGCGCCAGAATTTGATTTTTCTCCATCTGGAAGACGGTGGCGTCGGCGTACTTGTCGCCCATGACGGTCGCAATATATTCCTTCAGAAAGTACGCCGCGAAATCGGAGTCCGTCTCCATCTGGTCGTAGTAGCTGCGCCGGAACGTAATATCGAAGACGGTCAGCACGAACGGCTTTTCCGGCTCGGCCGATTCCTTCCAATCGAGGCCGTTCGTGCGGATCATCTTCAGCTTGTTCATGTACGTGTAGTACTGGAGAAGCGAGTTTTTGTGCTGCAAATCTTCGTGGATGACCCGGTTCGTCTGCATCAGGTCGCTCAGCCGGTCGCCGATAATGTCGAACTCCTTGATCGGCGAGCGCGCCCGGGGCGCGTGGGGGCCGGCGTTAAGCTGCTGGACGGACTGGACGATCCGCTTCAGCGGATTGTTCATGCGGATGCTGAACAGTACCGACGTGCCGACGCTGATGACGATCGCGAGGACGAGCAGCGTGACGAGGATGACGTTCAGCTTGACGATCTGCTGCGAGACGCCCGCGTTCGGCACGATGTTCACATACGTGAAGCCGCTGGCCGCATGCTTCGAGTAGAAGTAGTAATCGGTGCCGATCTTGAGATAGCCCTCCCGCTCCGGCAGCTTGTCGAGCGTAATGCCGAGCTCCGGCGACAGCACGGAGGAGAAGATCGTCCGCCCGTCCCGGTCGAGCACGATCAAGTTGCGGTTGATCGATTGGTGGAAGGCGCCGAACATTTTGCCCGCGTCGAGCATGGCGACGATCATCAGCTTCGCGTTCGCGCTGTCTTTAATGATGAACGGGATCAGCGTTCCTTTCGGATTCGGCGTCTCCCACGCCTGCTCGACGAAGGAAGCGGCGGGAAACAGCTTGTAGGAATAATCGCGGGCGAACTCGTTTTTCCAGAAGTCGTACGGGTAGCTGTCGCTCCGGTAATATTTCGTGAACATCGTTTCGGCCGGACTCGTCCCTTCGCGCTCGATGATGAAACCGGTTTCACGAAAGTAAAGGATGAGATTGTTGAGGTACAAATTTTCGTTGTTGATCGTATTGCGGATATTTTGCCGGATTTGACCGGCGACGTCGTAATGGATGCGGGGCGAGCTGATCTTGAGCAGCTCCACGTCCGGGCTGAAGTACAGCGTGAACGCCAAGTTGCGCACGAGCGTCAAATGCTTCTCGTAGTCGCTGACCGTCTTGTCCAAGTTCAGCTTGTTGTAGCGCAAAATCTCCTCGGTGACGTTGTTCCGGAAAAACGTATACGACAAAAAGTTGAACGAAATGAGCAGAACGATGATGGCCATGAAGCTCGTCAGCAGCTTGATGAACAGCGAGTTCGTATTTTGCCGAAGCTGGTGCCATTTGCCCATAGTTCCGTTCCCTCTTTTCTTTGCCGGATGGAGTTTCATTATACCATTCGCCCTGCGTGCAGGGGTACCCCGTAAGGGGGGCTGACGCATATTCACTTTTTTAACCGATACGCCATTCTATGGATTTTCGAAAAAACGTAGACCGGCGAAAGAACGGATCATAGCCAACGTCGGGGTGTACCTGCTACGATCGGGTCACCGACGCGAAAGCGCTGCCAAACGCCGGCGGCGGCACAACGAGATAACCGGATAGGGGGACGGCCGAATGGCACAGACAAGTACCGCAATCCCGCCGATCGCGGCGGAGACGGGGACGAAGCGCATGCCGAAGCGCGGGTTCGCCGGCAGGTGGAGGAAAAGCCGATACTTGCTGCTCATGTTTTTGCCCTGCTTCGTCTACTTCGCGCTCTTCAAATATTTGCCGATGTTCGGCATCGTCATTTCGTTCAAAAATTACAACCTGTACAAGGGCGTCTGGGAGAGCAGCTGGGTCGGACTGAAATATTACCGGATGTTTTTCGAGAACCCCGACTTCTTCAAGCTGCTCCGCAATACGATCCTGCTCGGCTTCTACAAGCTGCTGTTCGGATTCCCGGCGCCGCTTATTCTGGCGCTGCTGCTGAACGAGCTGAAGAACGCGGTGTTCAAACGGTTCGTGCAGACGGTCAGCTACTTGCCGCACTTCATCTCGAACGTCGTCGTCGCGAGCATGGTCGTCCTGTTCCTGTCGCCGAGCACGGGAGCGGTCAACCAGCTGATCGCATGGCTCGGCTTCGAGCCGATCAACTTCATGGTGAAGCCGGATCTGTTCCGTTCCATCTACGTGGCATCGGAAATTTGGCAGCATGTCGGCTGGGAGACGATCATTTATTTGGCGGCGCTGACCGCGATCGATCCGATGCTGTACGAGGCGGCGGAGATCGACGGCGCCGGCCGGTGGAGAAAGCTCGTCCACGTCACGTTACCCGGCATCGCACCGGCGATCGTCATTCTGCTCATATTGAACGTCGGCAAAGTGCTCGAGATCGGCTTCGAAAAGGTGTTCCTGCTGTACAATCCGGCCACCTATGAAACCGCCGACATCATCAGCACCTACGTCTACCGGGTCGGCTTGATGGAAGGCAACTTCAGCTACGCGTCCGCCATCGACCTGTTCACGGGCGTCGTCAGTCTCATCTTCATTCTCGCCACGAACGCGATCAGCCGCAAGGTGAGCGAGACGAGCCTGTGGTAGAAAGGAGACGAATCGCATGAAATCCCGAATCGGCTTGTTTACCGTCGTCAACGTCGCGATTTTGCTGCTCGTCGTCGCGGCGACGCTGTATCCGTTTCTGCACATGCTCGCCGTCTCGCTCAGCCAAGACATTTATGTCATGCGAGGCGAAGTGTCGATTTGGCCGAAAGGGCTGAACTTCGACATGTACAAGTTGGTGCTGAACGACCCCCGCATCGCGACCGGCTACGCAAACACGATCGTCTACGTATCGCTCGGCACCGTCATCGCGCTGCTCGTCACGTCTCTCGGCGCTTACGCGCTGTCGAAGAAAGAGATGCTGTTCCATAAGGGCTTTACGCTCATGGTCGTGTTCACGATGTTTTTCAGCGGCGGGATGATTCCGACGTTCCTCGTCGTGAAGGGGATGGGGCTGATGGATACGGTGTGGGCGATGGTGCTGCCCGGCGCGGTGAGCACGTGGAACCTGCTCATCATGCGGACGTTTTTCTCGGGCGTCCCCGTAGAGGTCGAGGAGTCGGGCAAAATCGACGGGCTTACGGACATCGGTATTTTCTTCCGCATCGTGGCGCCGTTATCCAAAGCGGTGTTCGCCACCATCGGGCTGTTCTACGCGGTCGCGCTCTGGAACAACTTTTACTTCCCGTTACTCTACTTGCGCGATCCGGATTTGTTCCCGCTGCAGGTCATTCTGCGCAATATCGTGCTGGCCGGCCAAGTCAATTCCGGCGACGTGACGAGCGTGGGAGGCGACAATCTGATCGTCGAGGAATCGCTCAAGTTCGCGACGATCATCGTATCCACGGTACCCATTCTCTTGCTCTACCCGATGCTCCAGAAGCATTTCGTCAAAGGAGCGATGATCGGGGCGGTCAAGGGCTAACGATACACCGACAGGGAGTTCGATGGGGTATAATGAACAAGAGGAGAGATGAACATGAGAAAAGGGTTGTCGACGATGCTGGCCGTCGTGCTGTCGCTCGCCGTCGCGGCGGGCTGCTCCGGGTCCAAGCCGGATGCGTCGGGCGAAACGGGCGCGGCGGGCGGGGGGACGCCGTCCGCTTCGGGCGCTCCGGCCAAGCAAACGTTCTCGATGCTGACCGAATCGCATCCGAGCTGGCCGTACAACAAAGATTGGCTCATCTGGAAGCTGTTCGAGGAGAAGACCGGCGTGACGATCGACATGCAGGTGCCGTCCGGCAAGCTGGACGAAGCGATCAATTTGGCCGTCGCCTCCGGGAACATGCCGGACATCATGTTCATGCTGACCGATCAGATGGCGAATAAGTTCGGCCAGCAGGGCGCGCTCGTGAACATCCTCGATTATTTGAACGACATGCCGAATTTCAAGAAGTGGCTCGATCGATACCCGGAAATCGCCAAAGGCGCCATCGCGGCCGACGGCAACATGTACAAATTCCCGAACGAAGGGTTCGGCGAGACGAACCGGATGATCTGGCTGTACCGGGACGACGTGTTCAAGAAGCACGGCTTGACCCCGCCGAAGACGTATGACGACCTGTACGCGGTGCTGAAGAAGCTGAAGGAGCTGTATCCGAACAGCTACCCGCTCGCCTTCCGCAACGGCGCCCAGCTCGGCATGATGCGCAACCTGTCGGCCAACTTCTCGACGCACGAAGGCTATTACTATGAGAGCAACGAGCTGAAATACGGCCCGACGAGCGACAATTATAAAAAAATCGTCGAGTATTTGAACAAGTTTTACAAGGAAGGCCTCATTCCGCCCGATTGGCTGACGATGGATACGAAGCAATGGCAGGATATCATGTCGACGAACCGCGCGTTCGTGACGTTCGACTACATCAGCCGGATCGACTTTTTCAATTTGGCGCTGCGCAAAGACAACCCGCAGTTCAACATGGCGTTCCTGGCTCCTCCGGCCGGCCTGCCGGGGGGCAAGCAGCTGAGCGCGTACACGCAGTTCGTCGAGTCGGGCCTGACCGTCTCGTCCAAGTCGAAGAACATCAAAAGCGTCATGAAATTCATCGATTTCTACTACTCGGAGGAAGGCCGCAACATCGCCAGCTGGGGCAAGGAAGGCGAGACGTATACGGTGACGAACGGCAAGAAGCAGCTGATGAAGGACAAATTCGTGGACATCTCCGATATGCGCAAAAAGACGGGGCTCGCTACGAACGGGGTCTATACGTGGATCGATTACGACGCGCATCTGTCGCTAGCGTCTCCGGAGCTGCAGGCCGCCTACGTCGAAGCGCGCAAGTACGACGACGTGTTCCGCCCGCGCGCCAGCTTTAACGAGAAGGAGCAGGAAGTGATCTCGACGGCCGGCCAGGCGATCGACAAGCATCGCGAGGAAGCGATCACGAAGTTCATTCTCGGCGAGAGAAGCTTGGGCGACTGGGACAAATACGTCGACGAAGCGAAAAAGCTCGGTCTGCAAAAAGTGATGGACACGTACAAAACGGCGTTCGAGCGCGCCGCGAAAACGAGCTTGAAGTAGGACGACACCCCCTTGGGCCGCTTGACCGGCCGAAGGGGGTGTTTGGTATGGGACGCATGGGCAGTCGGGTTCGATCGGCGCTTTCGGCGGACCGGCGATTCGGATAAGATAGGAAGTAGCGCCAACGAGCTTAGGGCCGTGTAGGCCGGCCCTTGATCGTACCGATTCGAGGGTGGGGAAGGAGGATGCTGACATGAGATGGAAGATCGCGTCGGTTGTCGGGATCGGACTGCTGATACTCTCCGTGCCGCTTCTCGTTCCGTATTGGGAAGAGACGCGCTTAAACCGGGCTGCGTATGCCCGGTACGAGCTGTCTCCGGTGTATGACCGGAACGATGCGTCGTTCTACGGCCATCGGATCTCGCTGAAGGATGCCGCGAAGGACCGGATCGCCATCGAAATCGACGGCAAAAACTACTCCGATCCGGCTCCCGCCGAGATTCGGGACGGATTCACGGACGCGAACCGGTACCACGGGTATGCGCACTTGGTCCGGCTGACGGACCGCAAGACGGGGGAGGAGCGGTTCGCGGTCGTCCAGCGCGTCGACGGCGTTCGGACCGAGCAAGTTACCCGAGTCGAAGGGCTTCGCTGGCGATTGCTGCTCGTCGATCGGGACGGTCGCGTCGCGGAGGAGACGTTCGGCTACGGCGAGCATGCCGAGCCGGCTTATCGGACGATGCTGGCGGGCTACGCCACGCCGATCGCGTTCGGTCGCTCGGGTGCGCCGTACGGTTATCCGCCGCTTCTGTCCTGGCTTCTCGTGCCGTTGACGGCTGCGGCGATCGGCGCCGTGCTCGCCGTCGCCGGAATCGTCGGGACGTTCGCGACACACCGGCGAAGAAAGCGGACGGCGGGTTGAACGGTTAAACGCCGGAATAAACGGTTAAAGCGGTTTTGGGCCGGGCGGTCCCGGGGACGAGGGTGGTATACTGATCGTATCTCGGGCCGCTTATTTCGTATGGACCCGGGACTAGGAGGCTCCAAATCGTCGTGTGCAACATCGCGTTCATCCGGATTCGCTAATGAGGGTGCAGATTGGATCGCCCGGCTACGTTCCAAAAGCCGGGTCGTATTCGGGCTGCACCTTTTTCATTCAACGAATCGAATGAACGGGGTGTATTTGGCATGTCCAAACAGAAACGTACGTTCCGGGATGGCCGCGGAGCCGAAGGAACGACTAATTTTTCCGGCCAGCATTTGCTGGTCGACGGGGCGGCGATCGGGCGCATCGTCGCGCTCGCGCAATCGCGGGCCGAAGGCGATCGGCCGATTCTCGATATCGGCGCGGGGAAAGGGGCGCTGACCGTGCCGATGGCCGAGCGGGGATGGCGCGTGCTGGCCGTCGAGAACGATCCGGCCATGGCGGAGAAGCTGCGGGCGAAGCTGGGCGACAAGCCGAACGTACGGATCGTCGAGCGGAACGCGCTCGATATGCGGCTTCCGCGAGAACCGTTCGGCGTCGTCGCGAACATTCCTTTCGCCATTACGACGAGGCTGTTCGATCTTCTGCTCGGTACGCCGGCTTCCTCGTTCGAGTGGGGCGTGTTCGTCGTCGAGCGGGGGGCGGCGTACCGGTTCACCGCCGACCCGGTGACGGATCCGCGCTTGTTGGGATGGCGCATGAGGTACGACCTGAAGATGACGCATACGATTTCGCGCGACAGCTTCGCGCCGCGGCCGCGCGTCGATGCAGCCGTCCTGTGCGCGACGCGCAGGAAGCGTCCGCTCGTTCCCGACGGCGGCGCGGAACGGTTCTTGGCGCTGGCCGCGCACGGGCTGAGGGAGCCGCGGCTCCCGTTGTTCGAAGCGCTCGGCGACGTCTTTACGGCGCCGCAGCTGAAGGTGCTTTGCCGCGCGCTCGGGGGCGACCGGAACGCGGCGATCGGCACGTTGGACGAGAAGCGTTGGGCAATCGTTTACGAGACGATGTGCCGGTACGCGGATCGTTCGCGTTGGCCGAGGAGGGTGCGGCGAAAATAGCGGATCGGCGCAACCGTTCCGGCGGTCGAAGCGTCTAACCATTTACAGGAAATCGGTAGGAGAGAGGGAGGCGCAACGATGCTTCGCGGATGGAGAAGGATGAGAGGAAAGCTGCTTGCGGCGCTGTCGGCGATCGCGCTGCTTGTGCCCGTGTGGGGGGCGGAGCGGGTCGAAGCCGGGTCGACGATATCGAAATCGGTCGTCGTCGTTCGTTCGGCCGAGCTTTACCCGTCGCCCGAGAAGACCGGACAGCCGCTCGGCGTCGTGTCGGGCATCCAGCAGGTCGACGTCGACTGGGGAGATTGGGAGGAGGACGGACGCAAGCCCGAGAAGTTCCCCCAACGGGGAGACTGGATTCGGGTGAAGACGTGGCTCGGCCCCGCATGGATCGAGGACGGAGCGGGCGTGCTATACGGCGGCTACGACGAGGAACGCGGGGAAGCCCACTTGCTGAACACGGTCGAGCTGTATAACACGCCCGTCGAGGGAGACGCCGTCGGAGCGTGGATCGCTCCGCAAAAGCTGAAGGTGACCGGAACGATATCGTTTCAGCCGAAAGATAGCGGTTCGGCCCGCCAGTTTGCGGCCTTAAGCGGCGAGTGGCTGCGAATCGAAACGTGGCTCGGGGATAAATGGATTTACAAGCCGGCCTTGATGGAGAAGATGAACCGGAAGGAGCAGTCGTATGCATTGAAGCTGACCGGAGAGGCGAAGGCGTATCCGCTCCCGCACGTCGAAGGTCCCGGAGAGACGATTCCGGCCGGCGTGGTGCATGTGACGGCGAGCGCTTGGGAAGGGCGCGACATGGGGTCGCCTCACTGGTACGAGATCGAATGGAACGGGGAGAAGCGGTGGATTCCGCTCGGGGACGACGCTTGGATTCAGTATCGGACGTTGAAGCGGCCGATCCGGCTGACGGAAGCGACGGACGTGCATGAGAAGCCGAGATATGGAGTAGGCGGAGCGGAGCTTCCGCCCGGCACCTATGAAGCGATCGAAGCGACCGGCCCGTGGGTGCATGTGAAGACGGCGGACGGTACGGCGTGGGTCGATATGGAACGCGCGCTGCTTCGGCAGAGGGAACGCGCCGTCTGGATCGAGGAGGATGTGAAGCTGTCGGAAAAGACGGAGTCGTATTACTATCCGCAGACAGGAGATGTGTACCATGCGAAGGGGTTCTTCTCGCCGCAGACGGTGAAGTCGTTCGAGCGTTGGACGGCCGAGGACGGGGAAGTATGGTACCATATCCAAACGGCGGGCGGAGCCGAATGGGTGAACGAGGACGGTGTCGTCCCGGCGGACGCCGGCGAAAAGGCGCATGCCGCCGCGGAAGGGACGGCGGAAGGCAAGTAGCCGGGGGAGGCGGGTCCGCCTCCAGCCCCCTACTTGAACTTGCGCCAGTCCATCCCGCTCTGCTCGAGCAGATGGCCGAAATCGTTCTCGAGCCGCTTCTGCTCGGCTTTGCGCGCTTCCTCCGCCTGCTTGCGGGCGTCCTCCTTGCGCTTCTCCTCCGTCGCCTTCAGCTCGTCGCCCGTCGCCTTCAGCTTGGCGAGCACGTCGGGATTCAGCAAATCTTTCAGCGTCGCCGGCTTATCGGCCGAAGAAGCGGCGGGAGAAGCCGCCGGGGGCGCCTTCCTTTTTTTATGGGCCACGATACATCACCTCGGATTTTTCCTTATTATAGCAGGCTGTGATCGTCAGTCGATACGGTTGATCGACTTCTTCAAGTAGTAATGCCGGCTCCCCCGAGGCGCGTCCTCGATGACGCACAGCACCTCGTAGCCGTGTTTCCGGTAAAAATCGGGGGCTTGGAAGCCGAACGTATTCAGCTTGACGAAGTCCGCCCCTTTCGCCGCGGCCAGCGATTCGGCTTCGGCAAGAAGCCGGGAGCCGTAGCCGTGCCGACGGTACCGCTCGTCGACCCATAGGATGTCCACTTCCACCCAGTTCCAGCACCGTTTCCCTACGAGCCCCGCGACGATATCGCCGGACTCGTCCCGGATCGCGAGTTGGATCGGCTCGTACGCCCCCGTCACATGCTTGCTATTATACTCGATCAGCTTATGGCGGACGTATGCGGCGTCCTCATCCTGCATACGGCTTACGATCGTGTCGTCGGCCATCGGTATCCGCTCCTCTCCCTCGTGCTTGCGATTGCGCCCATTGTAACGCCTAAGACGATCCCGGGCAAGGGAAAAGATCGTTATACGTCACGCTCGGGCCGGGGACCGTCCGCCCGATGTCCGGGAAACCGCGTGGCGGTGCGCCCCGGCCGGGCGGAGAAGTTTCTTTTTGGCCCCGGGGATGATAAAATATCGGTATATGACGCTGTAAGCGTTTGCCGTACAAGGAATGTTGCAGTGGGGTCTCGCGTTATCTGGCATCGTCCCGTCGGGGGACGGAAAGGAAGTCGCGAATGGGGAATCCGAGAAAGAGAAAAGTCGTCGTCTACGCCGCAACGGCGGTTATCGTCGCGGCGGCGGCCGGCGTATGGGCCGTAATGGGGACGGGAGACGACAAAGGCGGGGCGGAGCGTGCGGAAAAGGAGAAAATATCCATCGTAACCAGTAGCTTGGGGACGACGTTTCCGCCGGGGTTGAACGAAAACGACAATCCGTATCTCGATTACATCGAAGAGCATACGAACTTGGACATTCATGTCACGCTGCCGCCCGTCGAGAGCTACGAAGAGAAGCTGAACATCATCATGACGTCCAGCAATGTGCCGGACATGCTGCATGCGGTCGACGAGGTGTGGGTGGCCAACTATGCGAGGCAGGGCAAGCTGGAGGCGCTCGAAGATTTGATCGACCAGTACGGTCCCGAGCTGAAGAAGAAAATTCCGAAGGAGGCGTGGGATCAGGTCACGTTCAACGGCCGCATCTACGCCATACCGAGCCTGAACGAAGCGAAGGGCATCCAGCTGATGTACGGTCGCAAAGATTGGCTCGATCGGCTCGGCTTGAAGCCTCCGAAGACGCTGGACGAGTATTACGAAGTGATCCGCGCCTTCGCCCGGAACGATCCGGACGGCAACGGCAAGGACGATACGATCGGCCTGCTGCTGACGGAGAGGCTCGGCAGAAGCGCGCCGTTCTTCGGGGCGTTCGGCACGCAGCTCGACCAATGGCTCGAACGCGACGGACAGCTCGTCTATTCGAACATTTTGCCGGAGACGAAGGAGGCGCTCGCCTTCTTGCGGAAGCTGTACGAGGAGCGGCTGATCGACCCGGAGTTTCCGCTGAACCGGAACAAAAACCTCGAGGAGAAAATCGCCACGGGCAAAGTCGGGCTGTTCTCCGCCGCCTGGTACGATACGCGCGGGCCGATCGAGCTGAACAAGCAGCGCGACCCGAAGGCGGAATGGATTCCGCTCGACTATCCGACCGGGCCGAGAGGCGAAAAGGGCGTCTACGCCACCTCGCTCATTCGCGGCATGGAGGTCGTGCCCGTCGGCAGCCCGAATGCGGCCAACGTCATCCGCATGCTCAACTTCATCGCGGGCGAAGGACACCGCAGCTTGAAGCTGGGCTTCGAAAACCAGGTATGGTCGATGCAAAACGGGAAAATGGTAACGAACTTCGAGGAGCATAACAAGCACCAGTACCGGGGCATCTATACGTCGCTGGCCGACGTCGTCGAGCCCGAGCTCGAGAAGCAGCGGCTCGATTCGCTCGGCGAGCATTTCCGCCTGTACGAAAACGTGCGCATCGTCGAAAGCAATCTCATCCCGAACAAATTCACCGGACTGCCGACGCCGGCTATGGGCAAATATATGATGAAGCTGTCGGCGCTTCAGGACGAATTTATCAAAATCGTCCTCGGCGTATCGCCTCTGGACGAATTCGACCGCTATGCGGAACGATGGAGGCGGGAAGGCGGAGACGAAATTACGCGGGAAGTCAACGAATGGTATCGTGCGTCCAACCCTTGAAGCGCGCCTTTCGGCCGACACTCCACCTGATCAGAAACGGGGGTTTTGACGATACGCCCGATCCGCTGGTTCAGCCGGCTGTACCATCAAAACATCCAGCTGCGGCTGACCGTCTACTTTTTGTTTATTTTGCTGCCGCTTGTGGCGGTCAGTCTGTTCTCCAACTTCCAGTCGCGCCGCATGCTGCTCGAGCAGACGACCGAGCGGACGAAGGCGGCGCTGACCTCGTCCATGGACTATATCGATTTGACGCTGCAAAACGTCGAGGAAATCTCGACGCTGATCGCGACCGACGCCAACCTGCTCCGCTACTTGGAGCAGAACGGCTCGCAGCTGACGCCGCAGGCGATCGTCAACTTCACGGAAGTGCTGAAGCAGCTGTCGAATATGACGTCGATCAACCACATGATTTCGCAGGTGTCGATTTTCCATTCCCGCTCCAACATGGTCGTGTCGACGGCGAACGGAAGCAAGCATCTCGTCGACCCGAGGCAGCATGAATGGCTGCGGCTGCTCGCCCGGTTCGGCGGGAGCGGCATCGTGTATACGCTCCCGGACGAGCCTACGCCGGACGGGCAGACGTTCGGCTCCGTCATCGGAGCGGACGGCATCTCGCTCGTGCGGGCGATGGACTTGAGCAATCCGGACCGGCAGCCGAACTTGCTCGTCGTTACGCTCAGCAAGTCGAACCTGCTCGGCCTCATCCGCTCGCTGCTGCCCTCCGACAGCGCGCAGATCGTCCTGCTGACGAGCGAACGGAAGCCGATTACCGGGACGGGCGAGCTGAGCGCGGAGAAGCTGGCGGGGCGGATGGCGGACGACGGTACGTTTACCGTCGAAGTGAAGTCGAAATATTACAAATGGTCGCTATTGCTCATGCAGCCCAAGGACGAAGTATATGCGAAGTCGGAGCAGATGCAGCTGTACACGTATATCATTATCGGGATCAGCGTTCTTCTTGCGCTCTGGATTTCGTGGGCGGTCTACAGCGGCATCGCGTCACCGGTGCAGCGGCTCATGTCGGGCATGAAGCGCGCGGGCGGAGGCAACTTCAACGTGCGGATCGAGAACGACCGGCAGGACGAGTTCGGCTATTTGACACAGGCGTTCAACCAGATGATCTACGACCAGAAGCAGCTGATCGAGCACGGCTACGAGCAGCAGCTTCGGCTGGCGCTGACCGAGCTGAAGTTTTTGCAGACGCAGATCAACCCGCACTTTTTGTACAATACGCTCGATTCGATTTATTGGGCGGCGAAAAACTACGAGGCGGACGAAATCAGCGAAATGGTGCTGAATTTGTCGCGCTTTTTCCGGCTTAGCCTGAACAAGGGAAGCGATACGTTTACGGTGGAGGATACGGTGTCGCACCTCCACTATTACGTCCGGGTGCAGCAGCTGCGCTTTCTGGACAAGTTCTCGGTCCGCTACGAGATCGAGGAGGCGAGCAAGCCGATTCCGATCATGAAGCTGCTGCTGCAGCCGCTTGTCGAAAACGCGATTTTGCACGGCTTGGAGCAGCGGGAGCGCGGCGGGGAGCTGGTCGTGCGCGCGCAGATCGAAGAAGGCTACCTGCGGATGACGGTAACGGACAACGGCGTCGGCATGAGCCGGGAGCGGCTCGATTATATTCGCGGCGAGCTGGAGCTCATCTTCGGTCCGGACAAGCCCGGCTTGTCGCTTCCGCCTTGGGAGGCGCCCAAAGATTTGTACGGGCTGCGCAACGTCGCTTCGCGCATTCGGATGGTGTACGGCAAACGGTCGGCGATGAAGGTGGACAGCGCGGAAGGCGAAGGGACGGCCGTTACGGTTCTGCTGCCGCTCGACCGGTGCAAGGAGACGTTCGAGCTGTCCGAAGGGGCCGGCTTGGATAGGAGAGGAGCGGAATAGATGAATTTGCTCATCGTGGAAGACGAAATCCGCTTGTGCAACAGCTTGGCGAACAATATGCCATGGGAGCAGCACGGTATCGAAATAGTCGGCATGGCCCATAACGGGCTCGACGCGCTCGACTTGATCGAGCGGAAGAAGCCGGAGCTGCTGCTGCTCGACATTTCGATTCCCGGCGCTGACGGCTTGACCGTGGCGCGCAAAGTGCACGAGCAGCGGCTGATGACGAAAATCATTATTTTGAGCGGGCACGACAATTTTACGTATGCGCAAAAAGCGCTCGAATTCGGCGTGTCGAAATATTTGCTGAAGCCGGCGGGCGAAACGGAAATTATGGAGGCGGTTTTGCACGCGGCGGAGCAGCTGCGCCGAGAGCTGGAGCTCAAGCACAGCCAGGAGGCGCTGCAGGAAATTTGGCGGCACAACCTGCCGAATTTGCAAAACAACTTTTTCATCCATTGGCTGAACGGCAAGTTCGTGGAATGGGAGGTGACCCGCCGCAGCCAGGACGTGCAGCTCGAGCTCGACCGGGAGGCGCGGTACGCCGTCGTCGCGGTCGATATGGACCCGGTACCGGAGGAGGAGACGCGGTTTACGCCCCGCGATTTGCCGGTGCTGCAATTTTCGCTCGGGAGCATCGCCAAGGAAGTGCTGCCCGATTACTGGGTATGCTCCGATCCGGGAGGGGCGACCGCGCTTATTTACAAGGCGCCGCCGGACAAGGACGCGAATGCGGTCATGCTGCAGATCAATACGGACGTGACCCGGCTGCTGTCGAACGTCAAGGAGTGTCTGAAGCTGACGGCGAGCGCCGGCATATGCCGGACGACGGGCAGCCGCGACGAAGTGCCGGAGCTGTACCGGCAAGCGGTGCGCGCGCTGCAAAACCGGATCGTCTACGGGGGCAACATCGCCATCCCGTTCCGCGAGGAGCCGGGACACAAGCCGGTGCTGCCGACCGATCCGAATCTGGAGAAGTCGCTCGAGATCGCGCTCCAGACGGGCGACGAGGCGAAGGCGGAGGAGACGCTCGACCAGCTGTGGGGGATGAGCGGGATCGTGAGGGCGGAGTCGATGGACGACGTGCAGGAGAACGTCATGTTTTTCGGCGCGCTGCTTATCCGGATCATGCAGAAGCAGGGGTGGCCGTTCAAGGAGCTGGCCGGGGACGACTTCGCGTTCTTCCTGAACCCGCAATCGCTCGGCAACAAGGAGCAAATTCACGCGATGCTGCTGCGCGTCGTCCGGCGGGCGGCCGCATACGTGAAAAAGGAGCGCATGTCGGTCAGCCACCAAATCGTCAAGCAGCTGCTCGGCATCGTCGAGGAGGAGATGGATCAGGAAATTTCGCTCCATCAAGTCGCCGACCGGCTGTTCGTCAACTCGTCGTATTTGAGCCGGCTGTTCAAGCAGGAGACGGGCAAGTCGTTCTCCGCCTACGTCATCGAGCGCAAGATGGAGCGGGCGAAGGCGGCATTGCTGGACGGGGCGAAGATCGGCGAAGCGGCCGCCATGGTCGGCTACCACGACGGCAGCTACTTCACGCGCGTGTTCCGCAAATATTGGGGCGTCACGCCGGGCGAGGTGCGGCCGTAACGCGGCGGGCGAGGTCGCTTGCGGAGGCCGGAATTCGCGGACTGCGGAAGGGTTTGACTCGAGAGCCCGGACGGCTGCGGGCGCTGCCGGGTTATGCGGCCCTGGTACGGGCCGAGCTTCGTGCCGCGGTATCGTCCGCCGCCGTTCCCGAGCGGTGTCGCGGACCTAGGCATCCTTCAACATGTGCATGGAACGCCAGATAGGGAAGGGAAATGTGGAGTCCGGCTGCGGTCGGGCTCTTTTTCTTTTCGGCGTCCGACCGTTCATGGGGTATCTTCCAATAGAAATGGATGGGGAGGAGACGGGACAGGCCGCTCATTGGATTTCATCCAACGATATGGTCCCGGGAGGCACGTCGGGCTCGACCCTGCCACCGAACTGTTGGATCGTTTCCAGTGAAGCGCCCTATTGCCGTCCCGAAAAGCAATTGGGTTGGATAAAATCCAACGGAGCTCCCGAGTATAAAGCCCGCTAGATTCGGGCAGGCTTGTACTAGATTGATAGATTCGGGAGGAATGAACGATGAGCCGTCAAAGCCGGAGTCGGAGTCAAAGTCGGAGCCGGATGTGGGGAACGCTGCTGCTCGGGGCGCTGCTGCTCGGCGGCTGGGCCGCCAACTCGGGAGCGGCCGCCCAGCCGGGCAGCGTCGCCAACGCCGCCGCCGCGTCCGCGGCCGGAGATGCGGCGACGCTGCTACAGGCGGCCGAGCGGCTGTACCCGTCCGCCGCCTACGCGGTGACGCTGCAGCACGCCGGCGCCTATCGCCGGGCGAACGGCGACGCCGCCTTCGGCCGGCTCGGCGACGCCGTCGCGGCCGCGTTCGGCTTGCCGCTGGCGGAGCCGTCGCGCGACGCGAACGGCCACCGCGTCTACGTCGCCGCAGGCGAGACGGACGCCGCGGCGGGCGGCAAGCTCGAGGCGGCGCTCGTCGGCTGGGCGGACGGCGCGACGCATTTGACGGTGCGCTGGGACGCGCCCGCGGGAACGGACGCCGAGCGGGCCGGCGCTTGGACGCGCGAGGCGGAGGCGCGCTTGCGCAAGCTCGGCGTGGACGCCGCATGGACGGCGACGGTGCGGGGCAGCGTCGGGAAGCTGGAGCCCGACGTCGCCCGGGCGCTGCAAAGCTACGTCCGCGAGCGGTTCGAAGCCGAAGCCGTCGAGACGTATGCGGACGCGGGCAGCGAGATCGTCTCGTACGCCAGCCCGCTGCTGCGCGACGGCGTGCGCGTCGCCGACGGGCGGGTCAACCTGCAAGCCGCGCTGCACCGGGACTCCGTCGACGGCACGTACCGGCTGACGATGGCGACGCCGCTGATCGCGTCCGAGCCGTGAGCCGATCGCCGCATCGTCGAACCGACGTCCGGTTGTTTCGAACATCTATCCCTCCGCGGATAGATTTTTTATTTTTACCCTCGACAAAGTCCCGATTTTCCGCCCTTTTCCTTCTGTCCGATCGCGTCGAATCGCCCCGAATTCGCCCGAAACGGACAACGTTCCCCAAATGGTTATGAAAGTACCAAAACACGTAAAAGTAGTCCGGTACAAAAGGCCCCCCCGTTTGTTAAACTGACCATACCAATCAATTGCCGCAACGTATGGCGTTTTTCCGCAAACGCGTCGCGATCGAAACTCGAAGGGGGATTTACAGAGCATGGAGCCGGCAACGACCGCACGCACCGCAGCCGCACCGAAATCGAAATCGTATATGGGTCGCCTATGGAGCGACATTCGCAAAGACTGGGACTTGTATGTAGCGCTCATTCCCGGTATCGCCTTCTTGCTGTTGTTCAAGTACACGCCGATGTACGGCGTTTTGATCGCATTCAAAGATTTCAATATTTTCGAAGGGATGGCCGCCAGTCCTTGGGTCGGCTTCAAAAACTTCGAGCGGCTGTTCAACTCGCCCGCGTTCATGGACGTGTTCCAGAACACGCTTATCATTTCCTTGTACAAAATATTGTTCCTGTTTCCGCTTCCGATCATCGTCGCGATTTTGATGAACGAGCTGAAAAACATGATTTTCAAACGGACGGTCCAAACCGTCATCTACCTGCCGCACTTCCTGTCTTGGGTTATCGTCAGCGGCTTGTTCATCGACCTGCTCTCGACGAACGGCGGGCTCGTCAATAAACTCATCGTCGCGCTCGGCGGCCAACCGATCGCCTTCTTCCTCGACAACAGCGTGTTCCGTTCCTTGCTGGTGGCGACGGCAGGCTGGAAGGAAGTCGGCTGGAGCACGATCGTTTACTTGGCGGCATTGACGAGCATCGATCCGCAGCTGTACGAGGCGGCCAAAATCGACGGCGCCGGCAAATGGAAGCAGACGCTGTACATTACGCTTCCGGGCATGGTACCGGTCATTCTGCTCATGTTCATTCTCCGGCTCGGCTCCATCCTGGAAGCCGGTACGGAGCAAATTCTCGTCATGTACAACCCGAGCGTGTACAACGTCGCCGACGTCATCGGCACTTACGTGTACCGGATCGGCTTGGGCGAACAAGATTACAGCTTCTCTACGGCAGTCGGCTTGTTCGAATCGGTCATCGCCTTCTTCCTGATCGTCACCGGGAACGCCTTGAGCAGCAAATTTTTGAAGCGCGGAATTTGGTAAGCTTGGCGCTTTCGGCAACACAGAAATTCAATCGGGGGGAATCGCCATGAGTTCAACGGCTGCGCAATCGTCCGGCAAGCCGGCACGGCGCACGAATCATATTCACGTCTCGTTCGGGGAGCGGGCCTTTACCTTTTTCAACTATTTGTTCTTTACATGCTTGGGACTGACGACGCTGTTCCCGTTCTTGAACTTGATCGCGAAGTCGCTCAGCAGCGAGGAAGCGGTCGTCTCCGGCATGGTCAATATTATCCCGATCGATATCCAGTTCGGGACATACCGGTTCGTCATCGAGGACTCGATGTTCCTCAACTCGATGAAAATTTCGCTGATCGTCACGGTCGTCGGCTCGCTGCTCGCCCTGCTCATGACGACGCTGGCCGCTTACCCGCTGTCCAAATCGAGACTTCGGGGACGCAAGTTTTTCATCCTGATGTACATCTTCACGATGCTGTTCAGCGGGGGATTGATTCCGATCTACCTGCTTATGTCGAACCTGCATTTGCTGAACAAGCTGCCGGTGCTGTTCCTGCCGGCGATGATCAACGTCTACAACATGCTGATCATCAAAAACTTTTTCGAAGGGCTGCCCGACAGCTTGGAGGAGTCGGCGAAAATCGACGGCGCGAGCAACCTGCGCATCCTGTTCGGCATCACGATCCCGCTGTCGCTTCCCGTATTGGCTACCATTACGTTGTTTTACGCCGTTCAGTTCTGGAACGATTACTTCCACGCCTTGATCTATATCAACACGCCCGAGCTGAAGCCGATGCAGCTGTACTTGAAGGAGCTGTTCGTCACGTCGAGCGACGTGTTCCTGCGGGATAACATCGACGCGGCCATGAACGTATCGCCGCAATCGATCCAGGCGGCCTCGATCATGCTCGGCACGCTGCCCATCGTTATCGTGTACCCTTTCCTGCAAAAATATTTCGTGAAAGGCACGCTGACGGGCTCGGTCAAGGAGTGACGACCGGTCGCCCGCGGCGAAGCCCGAATTCTTTGAAGGTGGTGGTCGATGGGGGCTAGGGGGTTGTCGGAAATAGGGAATAGAGGAACACTTCAAGCATTCAAGCATCCAAGCATCCAAAGGGAGGTTCATCCATGTTCAAAAAGACATTGTCCGCCATGTCGATCGCGGTGTTGGCCGCATCGGTCGCCGCTTGCGGAGGCGGCGGAGATACGAAAACGTCGGGCAACACACCCGATACGAAAACGCCAGACAACAAGCAGGCGGAAGCGAACAAGCCGAAGCCGCAGCTGCGTATGTTGAACCAATATATCAAGGACGATCCGAATCAGGACCCGGTCGCGCAATACATGAAAGAGAAAACCGGCTACGACGTGAAGTACGACGTCCTGCCGGTCGAGAACGCCGACGAGAAGCTCAACCTGCTCATGAACGGCAAAGAGCCGTACGACATCATGAAGCTGAGCAAAAGCCAATTCGAGAAGCTGGCTGCCGCCGGCGCCCTCGAGCCGCTCGACGACCTGATCGCGAAATACGGTACGAACATGAAGCAAGTAATCAGCCAAAACTCGTGGAACGGCGTCAAGCTGAACGGCAAAACGTACGCCATTCCGGAAGCGGGATCGGGGATCGGCGTCAACTCGGCGTTCGTCGTCCGCCAAGACTGGCTCGACGAGCTTAACCTGAAAGCGCCTAACAACCTGGATGAGCTGTACACGTTGATGAAGACGTTGAAGGACAAGAAAAACGTCATTCCGTTGACCGGCGGCAAAGACCCGATCGTCCAAGAAATCGGCACCGTTTTCGGCATGAGAACGATTACGTCCCCGTGGAAAGAATCCGGCGGCAAGCTCGTTCACCTCGTCGAAGACCCTGCGACGAAAGAATATTTGACTTATATGAAGAAGCTGTACACGGAAGGCTTGATCGACTCCGAATGGGCGCTTAACCAATCGAACAAGCTGATCGAGAAGTTCACGAGCGGCAAAGCGGCCATGTTCAAAATGAACTGGGCCAACGCGCAAACCGTCGTGGAAGCGCTCGCGAAAACGTCGCCTAACGGCAAAATGGCCATTCTGCCGTTCCTGCAGGACAAGGAAGGCAAGCGCACGGCGATCGGCACCGGCGGTATCGGCTGGTACATCGCGGTTCCGAAATGGGCGCCGAACAAAGAAGAAGCCGTCAAATATATGGACCTGAAGCTGGACAAAGACATTTTCAAAGGCATCGCCATCGGACAAGAAGGCGTTCACCATACCGTCAAGGACGGCAAGTACTACCCGATCCTGCCGATCTTCAACGAAAAATGGAACAACGGCAGCTACTTCCTGACGGGTGTCGACGAGAAAAACTACCCGATCTACTGGCAAGCTCGCGTGCGCAAAAACGAGCACGTGCAAAAGTATTACGAGACGTACCAAGAAAACGCGAAAGAAAATCTCGTCTCCGACGCGCTCACGTTCGCGCCGCCACTCGACGCGATTTCGAAAAACGGGCAAAAGCTCAACAAGCTGACCGAAGACACGTTCATCAAGTTCATTACCGGCGGCGAGCCGCTCGAAAACTACGACAAGTTCCTGGCTCAATGGAAAGCGGACGGCGGTAACGACATGATCAAAGCGGCCAACGACTGGTACGCTTCGTCCAAGAAATAAGAAGAACGAACCGGATAGTAGAGAATCAGGAGAACCGAAAAGAACCGTCGTTCGCCCGCAGGCGAACGGCGGTTTTTCGGCTTTGGGCGGGCAAAATCGCCGCGAAGCGTATAAAAGGAAGGCCGGTACACCACCCTTAGGAGGAAGGGAGGTGAGAATCGCGCCATGGCCAAAGACGTATTGTGCGAAGTGAACTCGTGCAAATATTGGGCGAACGGCAACAAGTGCAGCGCCTCGTCGATTTATGTCGTCAGTCACCGCGGCAACCACGCCCGCAACTCCGAAGAAACCGACTGCAAGACGTTCGAACCGAAAATTTGACGCAAGGGCGAGAGGGGAGCGGCAACTTCCCTCTTTCTTTTTGCCCGTTGCCTACAGTGTTGCCAAGAATGATAATTATTATCAATCGCAAAACTCGTTTGGACAGACGGCCTTCGTACCCGCTACAATAAAAGCGGTAAACCTATGGGCGGAAGGGGGATTCGTTCTGCGATTCAAGATCGGAACAAACGGAAGCGTATGGGTGACCTGGCTGATTTCCTACGTGGTCGTCCTGCTCTTTCCCGTCTGCTTGAGCGGGCTCGTCTACATGCTGTCGAGCCGCATGCTGGAGCGCGAAACGCACCAGGCGAACGAGGCGCTGATGAACCAGTTTCGCGAGGCGATGGACAATCAATTCGAAACGATGAAACGGCTCAACTTCGAGCTGACCTGGAACGTCAAAGTGAGACAGCTGCTCTATTCCAACAAATATTTATACTACCCCAACGACTTCTACTACGACTTGCATCAAATCACCCAAGATTTGAACCTCTACAAAACGTCCTTTTCCCAGATCGACTTATTTTACATTCATTTGGCCGGCGACCGTCTCGTCATGCTCCCGAACGTCTATAGGAGCGACGCGTTCGGGTACGAGCTGCTTCATCGAAGTGAAGCGCTTTCTTTCGAACGATGGCAATCGCTGGTCGACGGCCGCCGGTCGCCCGGCTACATCCCGGCGATACGGGTTACCGAGGAGGGGACGATGAAGCCGACGGTAGCCTACATCTCCGCCTACTCGTCCGATAGCGGAGAGCCCGTCGGGGCCAACGTCGTCATGATCGATCAAAGCCGCATCCTCGGCGCCGTCCAGCAGCTGGAGCTGTACAGCAAAGGACATGTCGCCATCCTGAACGAACGCAACGAGGTGCTCGTCTCGAGCTCGGACGAGGCGTTACCGGCGGGCCTCGTCGACCGGCTGAACGGCCAAGAAGGTCCTTTCCTATGGAGCGACGGGGAGCGAGGCTACGAAATTTCATATGTGACCTCCGGCAGCTCGAAGCTCAAGTACGTCTCGATCGTGCCGAGCCGCATTTTTTGGGAAAAGGTCCGGCTCGTCCGCCGCGTAACCGACCTGAGCATCGCGATCAGCGTGCTCGGCGGGCTGGCGCTGACCGCGTTTTTTCTTCGCAAAAACTACAATCCCGTTCGCCGCCTCGTTCAGTCGCTCGGCGCCAAATCGTCGTCGCGGCGGCAAGGGACGTACAACGAGTTTCATGTCATCCAGGAAGCGATCGTCGGCGCTTACGAGGAGATGGACCGGCTGCGCAGCGGCATGAAGCAGCAGCGCGACATCGTCCGGTCGCACTTCATCGCGCGCCTGCTCAAGGGCAGGCTGGACGGCCGGACGCCCGTCGACGAATCGCTGGCCGCCTTCGGCATGCGGTTCGACTCCGACGAATTCGGCGTCATGGCGCTGTATATCGAGGACGTCGAGTCGCTGGCGGAGTGGATACCGGGAGACGACCGGAACGAGAAGCTCAAGCTGATCCACTTTATCGTGACGAACGTGACGGAGGAGGTCGCCGGCCGGCTTCATCGCGCCTATGTGACGGAGATCGACGAGACGCTCGTCTGCCTGATCTGTCTGCATCCGGAAGGAGGCGACCGCCGGAACGAGGAGCTGTACGCCATCGCGAACGATATTCGGCAGTTTCTATCGTCGCAATACCGGATACGGCTGTCCGTCTCGATCGGCGGCGTCCACCGAACCGTCGCGGGCATTCCGCAGGCCTATGCGGAGGCGCTCGACGCGATGGAATACAAGCTCGTCATGGGCCGGGACGAAATATTGTCGTACGGCGATTTGCGGGCCCGGATGACCGAGGGGCGGGAGAGCGGCTACGATTATCCGCTGGAGGTCGAGCGGCAGCTCATCAATTACGTAAGGACGGGCGACTTTCCGAAAGCGCGCCGGACGCTGGACGACATCATCGAGCGCAACTTCGCGTCTCCGGTCATGCCGCTGCCGCTCGCCCGCTGTCTTCTGTTCGACCTGGTCGGTACGCTCGTCAAGGCGGCGGGGGAGGCGGGCGCGCTGCCGGAGGAGGAGGCGCCGCACGATGCGAAGCGGATCGAGCGGCTGGCGTCGTGCGAGACGATTCCCGAGATGCGACGGCAGATGACCGAGCTGCTGCGTGCCTTTTGCGAAGCGGCGGGTGCGAAACGGAAGCGGAACATCGAGGAGTCGCGGCAGCGGGCGATCCGCGAGCTGGCGGAGCAGGTGTCCGTTTTTATCGACGAGCGGTTCGCCGATCCGGACTTGAACGTCTCGACGATCGGGGCTCACTTCGGACTGAAGCCGGCGTACGTCTCCAAGCTGTATAAGGATCAGACGGGGGAAGGGCTGCTCGAGCGAATCAACCGGGCTCGTCTGACCGAAGCGAAGCGGCTCATCCGCGAAGGAAGGAACAGCGTGTCCGACGTGGCGAGGCGCGTAGGCTTCCATGACGTGAACGCGTTCATCCGCGTCTTCAAGCGGTACGAGGGCGTCACGCCGGGGTTATACAAGGAAAGCTCGACAAATTGAAGATCGAATTGGCGATTTTCGAGATGGCTGGCGTACGTTTTCGCGATCCGATTCGAGGTATTGCCGATTTCCGTCATGTAAGCGGTGTCTTATGATGAAGGCGCGAGATTCGTCTCGAAATCGCTCCGGTCCGAGACCGGCAGAATGAGGAGGTCTTCCGAAGACATGAGAATCCGGACTAGCACACGGGCAGCCGCGCTGGTCGCAACCGGCCTGCTGGGCGTCACGATCGCCGCTTGCTCCGGCGGGACAAAGCCCGCGTCCGACGGGGCGGCCGCGCCAAGCGCCCCCCAAGGCGGAAGCGCGACCGTCTATCCGATCCAGACGGACAAGACGCTCACGTATTGGGCGGAGCTGCCGGGCAACTTAACCGGTGTCAAGGCGGCGCACGGCGAGGTGCCGTTTTTCCAGGAATGGCAGAAGCGTACCGGCGTTCCGCTCAAATTTACGACGGCTCCGACCAATCAGGCGAAGGAGGCGCTGAACGTCATGCTCGCCTCCGGCAATTTGCCCGACATGATCGAGTACAACTTCGTCGGCTTCCCGGGCGGGCCGGAGAAGGCGATCAAGGACGGCTACATCTTGAAGCTGAACGATTTGATCGACAAGCACGCGCCGAACTTGAAAAAGTATTTGAAGGAGCACCCCGATGTCGACAAGATGATCAAAACGGACAGCGGCAGCTACTACGTCTTTCCGTTCATACGCGGCGACGACGTGCTGATGGTGTACCAAGGGCCGATCGTCCGCAAAGATTGGCTCGACGAGCTCGGCCTGCCGGTGCCGACGACGATCGACGAATGGACGGCGATGCTGCGGGCGTTCAAGGAGAAGAAGGGGGCGGCCGCGCCGATATCCGTCACGAGCAAGCCGAGAATATTCAACGAATTCGGCTCGGGCGCGTTCGTAGGCGCCTTCGGCGTCACGCGCGGCTTTTATTTGGACGGGGGACAGATCAAGTTCGGTCCGGCGGAGAAAGGCTTCAAAGATTTCCTGGCGCTATTCCGAAGCTGGTACGCGGAGGGGCTGCTGGACAAAAACATCGCGACGGTCGATACGAAGGCGCTGGACGCGAACATCGCCTCCGGAGCGACGGGGGCGACCGTCGGCAACGCCGGCGGCGGCATCGGGAAGTGGCAGCCGCTCGTCACGGCGAAAGATCCGAAGGCGAAGCTCGTCGCCGCCCCGTACCCGGTCGTGAACAAGGGCGATACGCCGAAGTTCGGCCAGCGGGAGCAGCCGTTCTCGCAGCAAGGGCTTGTCGCGATAACGGCCACGAGCAAAAACGCCGAGCTTGCGGCCAAGATGCTGGATTACGGCTACGGCGAGGAAGGGCACCTCTTCTTCAACTTCGGCACGGAGGGCGTCAGCTACAAGATGGAGAACGGCTATCCGAAATATACCGACCTCATCATGAAAAATCCGGATAAGCTTGCGCCCGCCCAAGCGATGTCGATGTACTTCCGCAGCAATTACAACGGCCCGTTCGTGCAGGACAAACGGTACATCGAGCAATATTTGGCGCTGCCCGAGCAGCGCGAGGCGATTCAGGTGTGGCAGAAGACGGACATGGCCAAGCATCAGCTGCCTCCGATTACGCCGACGCCGGAGGAAAGCTCGGAATACGCCAAAATCATGACCGACATCGACACGCTCGTCGACGAGATGACGCTCAAAATCGTGCTCGGCACCGAGCCGCTCGACAGCTTCGAGAAGTACGTCGACAAGATGAAGTCGCTCAAGATCGACCGGGCGATCGACATCCAGAAGTCCGCGCTCGACCGGTACAATAAGCGGTAATGCGCCGCCGGACAAGGGAAAGGAGGGCGGCCGATGGCCACACGTGCGCCGGCCCGGCCCGCCGACGCGTCTCCGGCGGTCCGAACGGGCTTCAAGAAGCGGCTCGTCCGCGATTTTGCGCTCAATAAATATTTGTACGTCATGATGGTTCCGGTGCTCGTCTATTACGTCGTCTTCCACTACGCGCCGATGTACGGAGCGACGATCGCCTTCAAGGACTACAGCCCGATGAAAGGCATCCTCGGCAGCGAATGGGTCGGCTTCGCCCATTTTCGCGACTTTTTCGAAAGCTACTACTTTTGGCGCATTTTGAAAAACACGGTCGTCATCAGCCTGCTGACGCTGGCGTTCGAGTTTCCGGCGCCGATCGTGCTGGCGCTGCTCATCAACGAAGTTCGGCACCGGCTGTTCAAGCGGTTCATCCAGACCGTCACGTACATGCCGTATTTCATCTCGCTCGTCGTCATCTGCGGCATGATCAAGGAATTTACGAACAGCGGGGGCATCGTCAACGGGATGCTGACGTCGTTCGGCTACGACGGCCAAGCGATGCTGCAAAAGCCGGAATGGTTCCGCTTCATCTACGTGCTGTCGGAAATATGGCAGCGGGTCGGATGGGAGTCGATCATCTACATCGCGGCGCTCATGACGATCGACCAGGAGCAGTACGAGGCGGCCCGGATCGACGGGGCGAACCGGCTGCAGCAAATGTGGAGCATTACGATTCCCGGCATCATGCCGACCGTCATGATCATGTTCATCCTGCGGATGGGAAATTTGCTGAACGTCGGCTTCGAGAAAATCATTCTGCTGTACAATCCGGCCATTTACGATACGGCGGATGTCGTCTCGTCATTCGTGTACCGCAAGGGACTGCTCGAATTCGGCTGGAGCTACAGCGCGGCCGTCGGCCTGTTCAACTCGGTCATCAATCTGCTCCTGCTCGTATCGGCCAACTATATAAGCCGCAGAGTGAACGAACACAGCTTATGGTGAAAGGGGGAGCCCGATGAAGCTCAGGCAAACCGCATTCGATCGGCTGTTCGACGTCGCCGTCTACGCCGCGCTGCTCGCGCTCGCCGCGGTTACGCTGTATCCGCTGCTGTACGTTGCGTTCGCCTCGTTAAGCGACGCCGCCCGGCTCGTCGTCCATAAGGGGCTGCTCGTCCGGCCGCTCGGCTTCAGCCTGGAGGCGTACAAGAGCGTGTTCGCCAATCCGGGCATCTTGACCGGCTACCGCAATACGCTGTTCATTCTGATTGCGGGCGTCGCCGTCAACCTGTTCATGACCGCCTTGGCCGCGTACGTGCTGTCGCGCCGCAACGTGCTGTGGAACAAGCCGTTCCTGTTCGTCATCGTGCTGACGATGTTTTTCAACGGGGGCTTGATCCCGCTTTACTTGATCGTGAAAAACGTCGGACTCGTCGATTCGCTCTGGTCGACCGTCATCCCGTTCTCCGTCAATACGTTCAACCTGATCATCATGCGGACGGCGTTCATGGCGATTCCGGAAAGTTTGGAGGAGTCGGCGAAAATGGACGGGGCGCACCATTTCACGATATTGTTCCGCATCGTGCTGCCGCTGTCGATGCCGGTGCTGGCCGTCATGACGCTGTATTACGCGGTGGAGAAATGGAACGGCTGGTTTTACGCCTCCGTGTTCATCCAGAACCGGGACTTGTACCCGCTGCAGCTGACGCTGCGCGAAATATTGATCGCCAACTCGACCGACAGCATGGCGCAGGGCGCCGACGCCGCCGAGCGGTTCCAGGTCGGAGAGACGATCAAGTACGCGACGATCATGGTCGCGACGATCCCGATCCTGTGCGTCTACCCGTTCGTGCAAAAGTATTTCGTCAAAGGCGTGATGGTGGGGGCGTTGAAGGGGTAAACGAGAGGGGAAAGGAAATAAGAACGAAGAAGCTGCCCGGCGGACGGGCAGCTTTTTCGTTCGAACGGTCAAGCCATACGCCGATGCCTTCGGCAACGGCCTCTTAGAAGCGGACTTCGACGCCCTTCTCCGCGGATTCGTAAATGCCGCAAAGAATTTTCATCATTTCGACGCCGTCCTCGACCGGGCTGAGCGTCTCGCGCTCGCCGCGGCAGACGCCGATGAAATGATCGATCTCGTCCTGGAAGCCGCTTACGAAGTCGAACGACAAGTTGTTGACCTGCGGCGTGACGTTCAGAATCGTATCGTACTTCTCCGTCACGATCGCGAGCTCGGGCTCGACCTCGAAGCCGCCCTTTTCTCCGAACAGCTTGACGGAAATTTCGTCCTTCTTCGCATGCAGCGTGAAGCTGACGTCGACAAGCAGCGAAGCGCCGTTCTCGAAGCGGATGACCGCGTTCGCCAAATCTTCCACGTCGTTATGCTCCGCGTTGTAGTCGGCCGCTTTGTAATAGCTCAAGTTTTTCACGTTCGACCGGTTGCCGAGCTTGCGGTACGTATTGCCGCTGACGCTTTTCACCTTCGGACGGCCCATCAAGTACCAGCACAAGTCGATGACGTGAACGCCCAAGTCGATGAGCGGGCCGCCGCCCGAGCGCTCGATGTCGGAGAACCAGCCGCCCGGATTGCCGAGCCGGCGGATGCAGGTCGCCTTGGCGTAATAAAGCTCGCCGAAATCGCCGTTGTCGATATATTCCTTGACGATCCGCGTGTTCGACGCGTACCGGCGGACGAAGCCGACTTGGAGCGTTTTGCCGCTTCGGCGGACCGCCTCTTGGACGGCCAGCGCTTCCTCGACCGTCTTGCAAAGCGGCTTCTCGCACAGCACGTGCTTGCCGGCGTTCAAGGCGGCGATGCTGATCGGCGCGTGGCTGTTGTTCCACGTGCAGATGCTGATCGCTTCGATGGCCGGGTCTTTCAGCATTTCGTTATAGTCCGTGTAAACGTTCGGGATATTGTACTTCTCGGCTTTCGCGCGGGCGCGCTCCTCGTTCAAGTCGCAAATCGCGTACAGCTCCGCCTGCGGGTTGGAGGCGTACGATTTCAGATGGCTCTCGGAGATGGAGCCGGCGCCGACGACGGCGATTTTAGTCGTTTGGCTCATGATGGGATGCACCTCGTATTAGGATAATAAAAGATTAGACCGGACGCGTAACCGGCCACGACAGCTCGACGCCTTCGCGCGTCAGCAGCTGCTGGAATTGGCCGAGATCGGACTTGCCGTTCCGCACCGCGCGCGGCGAGATCCCGCGTTCCAAGCTGTATGCGGCCAAGTAGCCGGCGGCTTCGCCGATGTTCCACTCGACCGGATGGAGCCGGTAGCAGCCGTTCGTAATGTGTGTAACGCCCAAGTTTTTGCAGGCCGGCAGCAAGTTGTTCATCCGGACCGGGATGAGCGAGCCGAGCGGAATTTGGAACGGCAGCGACGAGATGTCGATATAGTGCCGGTTGCTCGTGCTCGGATGCAGGTCGATCCGGTAGCAGCCGATGCCGACCGAGTCCTCGAACGTCTCCGCTTTGCCGTCGGGACGGCAGGCGGTCGCGACGTGCTGCTCGAGCACGGTGAATTCGGCCTTGATGCGGCGCGATTCGCGAATGTACGGATACATGGCGAGGCCGTCCTCGGTGCCGACGACGTCGGGGCGCAGGCGCAGTCCCGGATAGCCCTGTTTGCCGTCCGGACGCGGCGCTTCGGTCTGCAGCCAGTACAAGAGCGACAGGCTGAGCTGCTTGGCGCCTTCGAGATGCTTCGCGCGCTCCTCCGCGCTTACTTCGAACACGGGGCCGAGCCAGTAGTCGTTTTGCGGCCAGTTGACGAGCGTCACGTTGCTCGCGAACGTGCCCGGCGCGAAGTGCGACTTGTCGACGATTTGCCGGTAATGGAACAGCGAGTAGCGGTCCGTGCCCGGGAACAGCTCGTACTGCACCGTCTCGAGCGTATGCGGGCGGACGCCCGTCCAGCTGAGCAGCTTGTCCGGCCAGAAGTCGGCTTTGTACTGGCGCCAGAAATCGTACTGTGCCGGACGGTCGATCGTATGGTCCTCGCCCTCGATGTAATCCATGGCGAAGCAGTGGGTGAAGCCTTGCATGTCGAGCGGATCGGCGTCGCCCTCGAGCGCATGCGGCTCGCCCGTCTGCGCCTGCGACTCGGCGCCGGTCACGTACTCGACGCCCGCGAGCGGCAGCACGTCGCCGCACTCGGTCGCGTCGATGAAGTACGGCGCGGTGAGCGTGACGAGCGTGCCGGTATCGCCGTTCTTGACGACGGCGGCGACGATGCGGTCGCCGTCCGTCTCCGCCGATACGATGGCGTGACGGGTCAGAATCGTCAGCAAGCCGCTGTGCACGTAAGGGGCGAGCATTTGGTTCAACACGGCGAGCGCCGCGCGCGGCTCGTGGCAAATCCGGCTGACGCCGCCGCCGCCGGGATTGAGGCGCTCGTTGGCGCGCGCTTGCGGCGTCATCGGGAAATGGTCTCGGTAATAAGCGCGAACGCCGTTGCGGAATTGCCGGTAGCTGCGGGTACAGCCGAATTGCTCGATCCACGGATGCTCGTCGGGCGGAACCGCCTGACTCGTGAGCTGTCCGCCGATCCAATCGGTCTCCTCGGTCATGATGACGGAGCGGCCCATCCGGGCGGCGGCCAGCGCTGCGGCGACGCCTCCGGTACCCCCTCCGATAATGACGATATCCGCATGCAGATGACGGTTCATCGGTTCGACTCCTTTGCCGGTTGGTCTACGTTTCCATTATATCGCTATGCGGTGGGCATAGATAGCTTCATTGTATAGAATCGGGCGGCGTTATCCTATGGAATGCGATGACCTTTTTTGGTACTTTGAACGTTTTTTCGCGGCGATTCCCTTCTTGTACGACGCGTCGGGGCGTATAATGAACGGAACGGATCGTTCGAGAGACGGAAGGGGAAAGGGAGGAGGAGAGGCGATGGAAATATGTCCGATCGACCGCGCCCGGCAAATGCTCGTCGTCGAGACACCGGACTACGCCTCGGTCCGGGCGACGCTGTCGATGTGGGAAGCCGCCGCCGGAGGCTGGAGGCGGGAGGCGCGAGTGCCCGCCGCCATCGGCCGCGGCGGGCTGACGCTGTTGAAGCGGGAAGGCGACGGCCGGACGCCGGCCGGCCGGTTCCGTATGGGCACCGGCTTCGGCGCGCCGCCCGCCCCCGGAGGGTCGTGGCCGTACCGGGTCGTCGACGCGCACGACTACTGGATCGACGATCCGCAGTCGGACGATTACAACACGTGGGTGCGTTATGCCGGGGACCCGGCCGCCCGCTGGAAGTCGTTCGAGCGGCTGGCGATTCCGCCGTACCGGAAGGCGGCCGTCATCCGGTACAACGACGAGCCGATCGTCAAGGGGCGCGGCAGTGCGATCTTTTTCCACGTCTGGAGCGGCCCGGACGCCGGCTCCGCCGGCTGCGTCACGGCCGCGGAGGAGCACGTCGTCGGCGTCCTTGAATGGATGAGGCCGGAGGCCGAGCCCGTCATGGCGATCGGGACGCGGCAGGAGCTCGTCCGGCTGGCGCCGTTCGCGTTATGAAGGCGCGTCGCACCGCGCGTTAGCGGGACCGCTGCCGGTCTCGAAGCTCCTTCCACGACAGGAGGCGGAAGCCTTCCTCGTCGATCGTTCGGCGCACGTCCGGGTCGAGCATCAGCCGATACTCGTATTCCCGCTTGATGCGGCCCATCACCGTCGCCGACCCGATGGCGCGCCGGACGAACAAACCGGCGATCGCCGCGTTCGCACGGGGCGACAGGCCGAAGTCGTCGGCATGGAGGAGCAGGTACCGCGGGGCTTCCATGGAAATTCCTCCTTTTGCGCAATCGGCAAAAAAACGGCGCGAGCCCCTTCCGGGAGTTCGCGCCGTTTCGGCGTATGGCGTATGAAGGTCCAATCGTCGTTATTGTAACACGCACTTCGGATTTGTAAAGAGGCGAATCGTCTCGTCCGCGGCGGCGCCGGCCGCCCGCTTCATTGTCCGGAGCGCGACAGCTTGATCATCTGCAGCACGTCGATCGGCTTGTCGGACAGCTCGTTGAACAGCTCGCCCGGCTTCACGCGATCGATGTACAGCACGCCGTCGAGATGGTCGATTTCGTGCTGCAGACAGACGGCGACCTCGTCCTCCCCCTCGATGAACGTTTCGTTCCCTTGACGGTCCCACGTCTTCACCTTCACGTATTGCGACCGCTTCACCGTGCCGTATACGCCCGGAATGGACAGGCACGCTTCGTGGCCGGTCCGTTCGCCGGACCGTTCGACGATAACCGGGTTGATCAGCTCGATCAATCCCGTATGGTCGTATTCGAGCACGGCGACTCGTTTGGCGATGCCGACCTGGGGGGCGGCCAAGCCGGCGCGGTTGTCGCCCCCGCGGATCGTCTCCGCCAAGTCGTCCAGCAGCTTGACGACGTTCGGCGTCACGGCCGGGACGGGGCGGCACGTTTCCCGCAGGACGGGGTCTCCGATTTTGCGAATTTGTCGTTCGGCCATCCGATCATTCCTCCATTCCCATGACGATTTAGTCCAACCGGTCGAGGAAGCTTCGCAGCGCCTGCTCGTTGCCGCCGACGAGCGTATACCGGTGCGAGTTGCTGTCGGGGTTCTCGAACAAGCCCTCCTTCACCAGCACCTTGAACGTCACGTACACCGGCAGCCGAGGCGCGCGCTTGTACTCGCTCTTTTCCACGATCGTATCGAGCTTCACGTTCAGCACGTCCGACGTCTTCACGTACCCGTCCGATTTGATCCGGTTCAGGGCGGAGAGGGCGAGCTCCTTGAACAGCCATACCGGAATGACGTTCGAATAAGCGGAACGACCTCCTTCGGTTTGGACGCGGATTTTGTCCCCGAGCTTCTCCCAGCGGGTGCGGGCGGTAACGGGCAAGCTGTCCGCGTCTCCGCCGGACGCCGGTTCGGCGAGATCGTCGAGCCCGTTCAGCCGGTCCCACTCTTCCTTCAGCGCGATAATTTTCGCGGCGAAAACGCGCATTTGCTTGGCGTATTCGGACTTCTCCTGAATCGTTTGCCATTCGCGCCGCTTGGCGAGCTCGGCGATTTCGTCGGCCAATTCTTCCTCGTAGGCGGCCATTCCTTCGGACAGTTCGTCGAGCGACGAGCTGACGGCGGTCGGATCCGGCATAGGGGACGCTCCCTTCATATCGTTTATTTTGTAACGAAATTATATAACGATAACTAATTGTATTCAAGTACAAAATGATATTTCCGTTACAAAAAAACAAGCCTTCCGTCGTGCGAAAGGCTTGGGTAACGTACGGGAGACGGCACGGCCGGCGGCGCGGTCCTCTCCGCTATGCCCGGTCCGCCGCTTCGACGGCGGACGGCCGGTCCTTCAGCCGCAAAGCGCAGAAGGCCGCGACGGCGACGATGCCGGCTGCGAGCGCGAATACGGCAAGCAGCGACGTCGCCTTCAATAGCGGGCCGGCCAACGCGGAGCCGGCGAGCAGCGTGCCCGTCATGATCGGGGCGAGCGTGCCGTTGATCCGGCCCACATAAGCTTCGTCGATCATGCGGATCATCATCGCCGACAAAGCCGTCTGCATGAACGCCATCGCGATGCCGACGAGAAACCGGGAGACAAGCGTCACCGGCACCCAGACGGACCATGCCTCGACGACGATCGAGACGGCGAGGAAGCCGAGCCCGCCGGCGACGAGCCAATGCCCGTTCGGCCGGGTCTTGCCCGCCGTCACGGCCGCAAGCACGCCGCCGCCGAGCAGGCCGACGCCGGAGACGAGATAAAACCACTGCACCTGCTCCTTGTCGAGCGCCAGCCGGTCGGTGACGATGAAAATGTCCAGCGGCTGAATGAGCCCGGTGCCGATGCCAAGCAGCGCAAACAAGAGCAGCAGCGTCTTCAGCCGGGCGTCGCGGAGGACGAACCGGACGCCTTCCCGCATGTCGCTCCACAGACCGCCGCTTCGTTCGGCGTCGGTCTCCCTGGGGACGCGCGGCAGCCAGAAGACGAGCAGCGTGGAGGCGAGGAACAGCGCGGCGACGAGCAGGAGCGACGCCTCGATGCCGAGCCGGGCGTACACGGCCGTTCCGATAACGGGTCCGGCGATCAGGAATATCGCCGCCATGCTTTGGCCGAGCCCGGTCGCCGCCGCGATCTGTTCCTCCTTCAAGTGCCGCTTGATGATGACGAAGGAGGACGGCTGCGAAAATTGGCTGACGATCGCGGACACGGCCGTCGCCAGGAACACCGTCTCCCAGGCGCCGTACCGGACGGCGAGCGCAATCGCCGCGACGGAGGCCGCGCTCAGCAGCCCGCCCGCCATCATCGTCCGCCGCGGCTCCCACCGGTCGGCCAGCGTTCCGCCGATCATCGAGAACAGGAAAATCGGGGCGTATTCCGCCACCGTAATGAGCGATACGGCGACCGGGTCGTCGCCGGTTTTGTCCATGACGAGGAACAGGACGGCGATGTTGCGAATCCAGATGGCGATATTGTCCAACAAGTCGTTGCCGAGCAGCAGCCGAATGACGCGGTTGCCGAACAAATGCTTCATGAGCGGAGGTCCTCCTCTTTTAATCCGACCGATCGGTTTAATTAATGGGCAAAAAAAATTAGCGGTTGGCGATGCCTTCCAATATCGTCCTGACGCCTTGACGGTACAAGGCGAACAAGCCGTCCATATCCGTCTCGTAGTACGAGATGCCCAGACCGCCGAGAAGCCCGGCGAGAATGAGCGACATGTCGCGGACGTTGCTTTGGCGGAATTCGCCCGTTTCCATTCCTTCCCGCAGCACGTCCTCGAATATGGGGTAGTGCATCCGCGTCAGCTCGAGCAGCTTCTCGAGCGTCTCGGGGCCGCTCGCCTGGCTGCCCGAAAATTCCTCGGCCACCTTCGTCAGCGGGCTCTGGAAATCGGCCGCGTAATGATCCGCCAGCGCGTACAGCTTTTCGGTCGCCGTACGGCATGCGGCCGCCTTCGCGCTCCAGCTCTCCATCCATTCCTGCAGCTGGGTTTCGAGGATGTAGAGGAATAACGATTCCTTGTTTTTGAAATGGTAATACAAGCTGCCCTTGCTCGCTTCGGCCGCCTTGCATATGTCGTCCATCGACGCGGCGGCGTACCCGCGCTGGCAAAACAGCTCCTTCGCCTTGGCGGCGATCTGCTTCTTCGTCTGCTCCGCTTCTCCGCGACGGCGATTCATGTGGATGCTCCTTTACATTAAACAAACTGACCGGTCTAATTACACTATACATGCAGCGATCCGGCGGCGCAAGTCGGGGAGGGTCGGCAGTTGTTGGATTGATACATATCGTATCGGATTATTCGTCGGCAAGAGGGAATTGTCTTGAAAATATGCGAAAAATTGCTTACTATTATTTTGATACAAAATGTATCTGCAAAACCGAACAATCGCAGCCATGGGAAACCGAACGAAGCCGAGCGGATCGTCATCCGTCGAAAAAGGGAGGCCCGGTATGGAAAAAAACAAAACCGCCCGTTTTCCGAATCCATTGCACCGCCATCTGGTGAAAATCGACAACGGCGTATACGTCAGCGCCAACGATCCGAACGCCTATGAGAAAATGCTTCGATACGGCGACCGGACTTCGCCGGAAACGCACTATATGCTGGGGAAAAAATATGAGGAGCTGGGCGACAAGCCGAAAGCGCTGCACCATTACCGGGAAGCCGCCCGCACGAGCTCGTCTCCGTACTACGGCCGGGCATACGAAGGGATTCGGAGGCTGACGCGGCCGGCGGTCGTCCAAGCCGTTCCCGCGGTTTCGGTATCCGCAGCCGCCCGGGTCGGGCGAAAGCCGGCAACCGCGGCGGTCCGCGGAGGGAGAGGGGCGTTATGGGTCGGCATCGCCGCGTCGCTGCTGCTGCTTGCGCTGCTCGCGGCCGAAGCGGTCCTATCGTCGGTGAAGCCGGCGGCGACGGTCGGGAAGCGGGTAACGTACGAGGCGAGCGTCCGCCCGTTTTTCGTCTATTTGCCGTACGACGCGAACGATGCGAAGGTCGCCGAGACGATGCGCAGCAAGGCGGCCGAAGCCGCCCGCGACGGGCGGGACGGCGTGCGGCTCTACGGCTTATGGACCGCGGACGCTTCCTTGTACGACAAGGTCGTCCCGCTGGACGCGGTGCCGGATGGGGAGACGAAGAAGCGGGGAGCGTTCGTGCTGGCCGAGTACGATCCTTCGGTCGACAAGGCGGTGCGCATCCGATTTTTCCCGCAGGAAGGCGGGACGGCGAAGGCTCCCGGAGAGGGAGCCTTTACGCGGCCTGCTCTTTCGCCGGCCGGCCGGACGAGCTACGCTTTGCCGCCGAGCGGGGATTGATCCGCGTCCCAGCGAAACGTAACCGCCGCGAGCAGCAGGACGGCGGCGGTGAAGCCCGCGACGATCGCGACCGAGACGGCCGCGTCGGCATAATGTCCCGCCAGCGCGGAACGCATGCCGTCGACGAAGTAGGCGAACGGGAAGCAGCGGCCGACCGCCTCGATCCAGCCCGGCGCTCCGGCGAGACTGTAAAACGCATCGGTGCCGAACACCATGGGGAGATAGAGCAGGTTGGACAGCATATTGATTTGGCCTTCGTTCCGGGCCATGTTGGCGACCAGGAACCCGAGCGCGGTAAAGCACAGCGTGCCGGCGGCCAGTACGACGAGCAGTGTCAGGACGCCCGCCAGCGTCACCGGCAAGCCGAGGACGACGACGGCGGCGAGCAGCACGAGTACGCTCATCGCCAACCCGAGAACGGTCCGGGCGAGCGTCATGCACAGAATGAACGACAGCGTCGGATACGGTGCAAGCCGAAGCAGCTTGTAGACGCCTTTGTTCCGCTGCTGCATCACTTGAAAGGCGACCCCCTGCAGCGCCCAGAACAAGCTGCCGAGCCCGATGACGCCGGTCGTCAATACCGGCTTGTAGGCGGGGGAATCGAAGTAAAGGCCGAGCCCGACGAGCAGCGCCACCGGGAACAGCGTCGAGTAGAACAGGCTGATTTTATCGCGAAGCGATGTCGCGAGCATCGATTGGAATATCGTACCCGTCATGCCGATCGACCTCCTTCGGAGCCGGCGTCCGATTGCGCGAGCATCATATAAACGTCCTCGATATCGTCCGTGCCGAACCGGGCGCACAGCTCCTCCGGCGTGCCTTCCGCGGCGACCCGGCCCGCCTCGATGAACACGATGCGGTGAGCCAATCGGTGCACTTCCTCCATGTCGTGCGACGTGAACACGACGGAGACGCCGGATTCGTTCAGCGTCCGGATCAGCGAATGAATATCCCGGCGCGCCTTCGGGTCCAGCGCGGCGGTCGGCTCGTCGAGAAAGGCGAGCCGGGGCTCGTGGACGAGCGCCACCGCGATCGCGAGCCGCTTCTGCTGGCCGCCCGACAAGCGCGACGCCTCCGTATCGGCGACGTCCTGCAGCCCGCACAGCCGCAGCAGACGTTCCCCCTGCTCGCGCGTAAGCGGCTTGCGGTAAAACGCCGCGAACAGCTTCAAATTGTCGGCGGCGCCGAGACCGGGGAAGAACGGGGTGGATTGCAGCTGTACGCCTACGTGGGTGCGGTAATCGTCCCGCCAATACGCGACCGTTCCCTCGTCGGGCCGCTTCAACCCCAGCGCCAGATCGAGCGTCGTCGATTTGCCGGCCCCGTTCGGGCCGATGACCGCGACGATTTCGCCTTCCAGGATGTCGAGACTGACGCCGCGGACGACCTCGCGTCCGCCGAACCGTTTGCGCAGCCCCGTTACCGACAGCAGCGTGTTCGGTTTTCCTTTCATTTCGATTCCTCCTCGCCATGGATGACTTCTTTCAATTGCTCCAGGAAGTCGAGCTGAAGCTCGAATTGCCGGTACATATTGCCGAACAGCAATCGGATCCGCTCCGGAATCCGCACGGCGGCCTCCTTCGCCTTCTCTCCGGCCTTCGCCGCTTCGTAGTCGTCGCGGATGCGGCGAATTTGCTCGTCGATGGCGGCGATCGCATGCTCGCGGGGAAGCAGCTCGATGAACGACAGCGCCGTATACAGCTCCGTCGGGAAGACGACCGACGATTGGCGGAGCGATTCGCGGAGCAGGATCAGCATCTCGTCCCGGCCGGCCTCGGTAATCGAATAAATCGCTTTGGTGCGATTGCCCGTCTGCTCCACGTTATCGAGGCGGACGAACCCTTCCTGGGCGAGCTTCTTCAACGCGTGGTAAATCGAGCCGGGCAAAATGCCGGCCCACGTGTCGGTCCGGGACTGCTGCAGCAGCTGCTGCATCTCGTAACCGGACATCGGCTTGTGAGACAGCAGGCCGAGCACCATTAGTCTTGTCATGAGGCGTGCCTCCAAAGTTGATTAGTCAATCTTGCATAGTCAACGTTGACTATTCGGTATGCCCTCATTTTAGCCGATTCCGTTTTCGTTGTAAAGCGTTCGTTTTCCGGGTTTGTCCGGGTCCGATTCAAGGTTAGGAACATATCCGCAAGCTCCGGGGCGGCCCGAAATGAAGAAAGGCTCTGGGGCGTCCTTGCGGAAGGGACCGTTATGGGAAAAGCAAGCGCAAAAAAACGGAGGCGCTTCGCGTCTCCGTCGGTTTATAAGTTGATCCGGGCGGCGCTCCGTGCTACAATAAGGAGTGATATTGCCGGAAATATGAACATAATCAGATTATCTCCACAATAATCATATCACAAAGGTCTGATGTTTGTCAAACGATTCCCGGCAAAAATATGGAGACGAGAAGGAGCGGTGCCATGAGCGCGGAACAAAATTGGACGGAAGAGCAGATGAGGGTGGACCGGGTCGTCGCCATCGTCGAACGGCGAATCGAGACGCTCGGCGATCAAGTCGGGGGGCTCCGGGAAGATATCGTCAACATCCGGAAGACGTTCTGGGACGACGTGACCGTGAACATGGAGGACTTGAACGAGGCGATCGAGACGTTCGCGAGCATGAAGCAGCAGGCGGAGGTTTTGTCGGAGCGGGAGCGCAGCCACCGCCACGCGATGAGCCAGCTCAAGGCGCTCGGCCGGCTGAGACGTTCGCCGTACTTCGGACGGATCGACTTCGTGGAGGAGGGCGAGACGAAGCCGGAGCGCGTTTACTTGGGCACGAGCTCTCTGCTGGACGACGACGGCTTGCAGTTTCTCGTCTACGACTGGCGCGCTCCGGTATCGAGCCTGTATTACGACTACGGTCCGGGGGAGGCGGAGTACGAGACGCCGGGCGGGACGATCCGCGGCTCGATGGAGCTCAAGCGCCAGTTCATCATCCGCGACGCCCGCATCCGGAGCTTGTTCGACACGGGCGTCACGATCGGCGACGAGCTGCTGCAGGAAGTGCTCGGCAAGCACTCCGACGCGCAGATGAAAAGCATCGTCGCGACGATTCAGCGCGAGCAGAACCGGATTATCCGCAACGAGAAGGCGCGGCTGCTTATCGTTCAGGGAGCGGCCGGCAGCGGCAAGACGTCGGCGGCGCTGCAGCGAGTCGCTTACTTGCTGTACAGGTACCGGGAGACGCTGAGCGCGGACCAGATCGTGCTGTTCTCGCCGAACCCGATGTTCAACAGCTACGTCTCGACCGTCCTTCCCGAGCTCGGCGAGGAGAATATGCAGCAGACGACGTTCCAGGAATATATCGAGCACCGGCTCGGCAGCCGGTTCCGCGTCGAGGATCCGTTCGAGCAGATGGAGTATTCGCTGTCGCGGATGGAGGAGCCGGGATACGACGCCCGCATCGAAGGGATCCGGTACAAGGCGTCCGCCGACTTCCTGAAGCTGATCGACGAATACGCGGGCTACCTGGGACGCGAGGGGATGCTGTTCCGCGACGTCGTCTTCCGCGACCGGGTGCTGGTGCCGGCGGAAACGCTGCGCGAGCGATTTTACGAGCTGGATGCGGGCATGACGATTCCGAACCGGATGCAGGCGCTGTCGGAATGGCTGCTGAAGGAGCTGCGGCGGCTCGCCAAGCTGGAGAGACGCAAGCCCTGGGTAGAGGAGGAGGCCGAGCTGCTGGACAAAGACGCTTATATCGAAGCGTTCGAGCAGCTGCAGCGGAAGAAGCGGTTCAGCGAGGATACGTTCGACGATTTCGCCCGCGAGCAGGAGCAGCTCGCCTATATGATCGTGCAGGAGCAGTTCAAGCCGCTCAGGCGGCAGGCGAAGCGGCTCGCGTTTGTCGACGCGCCGGGGATGTACCGGCAGCTGTTCGCCGACCCGGGGCTGGCTTCGCGGATATCGCCTGACGCCGAGCTGCCGGCCCGCTGGGCGGACATCTGCGCGCAGACGGCGGAGAAGGTGGAGCAGGGCGAGCTTGCGTGGGAGGATTCGACGCCGTTCCTTTATTTGACCGAGCGGCTGGAAGGGTTCCAGCGCAATTCGTCCGTCCGGCATGTGTTCGTCGACGAGGCGCAGGACTATTCCGCGTTCCAGTTCGCGGTCATCCGCAGGCTGTTCCCGATGGCGAGAATGACCGTTCTCGGCGATTTGAACCAGGCGATCTACGCGCACGCGACGGGGAGCGACGGCTTCGAGGCGCTCCGCGCCTTGTTCAAGCCCGAGGAAGCGGAGACGTTCGTGCTTACCCGCAGCTACCGGTCGACGCGGCAGATCGTCGAGTTTACGCGGGGGCTCGTGCCGGGCGGCGAAGCGATCGAGCTGTTCAACCGCGACGGGGCCAAGCCGACGGTGACGGGCGTTGCGGACAAGACGGAGCTGGCGCGGTCGATCGCGGAGCGGGTGCGGAAGATGCAGGAGGACGGCCACGGCTCGATCGGCATCATCTGCAAGACGGCGGCGGAGAGCCGGGAAGCGTTCGAAGCGCTGAAGGACGCGCTGCCGCTTAAGCTCGTCGGCACGGAGGCGATTTCGTTCGAGAGGGGCGTCGTCGTCATTCCTTCCTATTTGGCCAAAGGCGTCGAATTCGACGGCGTCGTCCTGTACGACGCTTCCCGGGACCGGTACGGCCGCGAGAGCGAGCGGAAGCTGTTCTACACCGCCTGCACGCGGGCGATGCACGAGCTGCACGTCTATCATGTCGGGGAGCGCAGTCCGTTCATCGGCGACGCTTTGCCCGTGACGTACGCTTCCGAAGGCTGAGGGTTTGCCCGCCGGCCTCGTGTCGGGCGTTAGCGGCGTCGGAGGATGGTGCGCCGGCCGGCGAACTGGTACAATGACGGGAGAAGCGGCCGCGGCCGAACGGGGCTCAAGGAGGAGAAACGGTTGACGATCAAATGGGATGGGCATTCGCATACGAAATTTTGCAAGCACGGTCACCCGGACGAGTTGGACCGGTATTTGGACCGGGCGGTCGAGCTCGGCTTCGAGCGGTATTCGGTGACCGAGCATCCGCCGCTGCCCGATCGGTGGATCGACGACGCGCCGCTTATGGCGGAGCTGGCGATGGGCTTCGAGGAGATGCCTGCGTACTTCGCGTACGTGCGCGAGGCGAAGAAACGATACGAGGGACGGCTGGACGTGACCGTCGGCCTCGAGATCGATTATTTGCACGACCGGTTCGCGTTCACGGAACGGATCGTCGACCCTTGGGCGGACGCGCTCGAGGACATCGTCGTCTCGGTCCACTATTTGCCGGGGCGCGGCGGCATGCGCTGCATCGATTACAAGCCCGACGACTTCAAGACGAACTTGCTGGATTACTACGGCTCGATGGAGCAGGTCGTCGACGCCTATTTCGACCATGTCGAGCTGGCGATCGAGACCGCCGCCCGGCTGCCCGGCCGCAAACGGATCGGCCACCTCGGGCTGATCGGCAAGTTCCGCCAGGCGCTGCCGCCGATCGACGAAGGGCAGATGCGGGAGCGGCTTGAGAAGGCGCTGCCGCTGCTCGTGCGGGCGAACGTCGGCGTCGACGTGAACACGGCAGGACTGCGCGTCGCCACGTGCGGCGTCGCCTACGTGCCGGAGTGGCTGATCCGGGCGTGCGTCGATGCCGGCGTCGAGTGCGTCTACGGCTCGGACTCGCACAAGCCGGAGCAGGTCGGCTTCGGCTGGGACTACTTCGAGCGGGCGATGCGACGTGAAGCAAAGCCGGGAAGCCGGAACCCCTGAAGCGGGTAGCACCGGAATAGAACGAAAAGGTCGTCCCCTGCATGGCTTCATGGGGGACGGCCTTTTTGGATTGCGGGGACTTCGGGCGGCGGTTGAAGGAGCCTATTCCCCCATGCCCGGCGAAGTCAGACGAACAGTACATCCGTGTAGTAATAATTCGACCCCGGCGCGGACGCCGACCGCTGCGCGACGGGCAGCACGTAGACGACGGGCGGCTTCCCGTCCGGCGAGACGGCCTCGACGTCGAGACGGTGCCGACCCGCCTCCGCGAGCCACTCGTGCCGCTGGCTGGCCGGCGCCCGATGATACGCCGGCATGAAGCTCGTCTCGTGCGGCGAGTCGACGATCGTCTCGCCGTTCCACGCCGCCTTCACCGGCGAACCGCTGGCCACGATCAGCCTGAGCGGCCTGCCGCTCGGCACCGAAACGGTCGCGGAAGCCCGATATATGCCCGGCCCGTCCGACCGAAGCCGCTCGAATTCGATCCGGTTGCCGGCGCAGTCGATTTGCCGGCGGTCACCGCCGGGACTTTCGACCGTCCACCGGGACGCCGCTACCAAGGCGAACGGCACTTGTTCCGTCCGCCACCGGTGACCGTCATGGTCGCGATGGACAAGAACGGCCAGCACGTGGGAGCTGCGGACCGCATCGTCGGCGCGGACGGTTACGGGCCACGTGACGGATTGTCCGGCCGCGAGCTCGAACGGCTTCGCCCCGGCCGACGTCCGCCAACCCTCGGGCACGGCCAGCTCCATCGAGCCGAGCCACGCTTCCCGCGAACGGTTCGCCAGCGAGACGACGAGCGTCTTCTCGGCGCCGCGTCCGATGGCCGGTCCATCCGGGCCGAAATCGACGGTCAATTCGACCGCGGCATCGCGAACCGGTCCTTGCGGGACGCCGTACCGGACGGCGGTGACGGGAACGTCCCACAGCCGCCGCGGATCGCCGGCGTCGCTCAGCGAACCGGCCGCCGCGGCCGGTTCGCCGTCAGGACCGATCGACACGCCCGTATCCCATACGGCAAGCACTTCTTTCGCCGCCGCCATCGTCCTCTCCGTCAGCTCCCGCAAATCGGCGGGAGCCGGGAAGCCTTTCACCGGCGGGCTGACGACGATGCGGTCGCCGACCGGATCCGCCCACTCGGCGGGCAAGCCGGCCGTTCCCCCGATCATGCCGAGAATGGCGCCGAGCGTCGCGCCCGTGCAGTCCGTGTCATACCCGCAATTGACCGCCTTCAAAATCGCGTCTCCGAAATGTTCGCCGTACAGCCAGCCGAGAATCGTAAAGGCTACGTTTTGCGGGGTGTCGGTGAAGTTGTCGCTGCCGTGAACGGCGAGCACGAGCTCGCGGGCTTCCGTCCAGCTTTTCCCTTGCCCGTGCCATGCTCGCAAATCCCGGACGGCCTTCGCCGTGCGGCACGTCTCCGGGATGACGGCAAGCCCGATGTCGAGCAGCCGGTCCCGGTCGCTCTCCGTGAAAGCGGCGCTCTGGATGGCGGCGAACAGCATTTCGCCGTATACGCCTTCGCCGCCCGCATGGTCGACGATCGCATCCTGATACGCGAACTGCGCCGCGATACCGGGCGAGGCCGGGGCGACCATCGCCCATATTTCCGAACGGATCGGGGACCCCATGCCGTCCGCGAACGGATTGTTGAACGCACCCGACACGGGCGGGACGAGTCCGCGGCGCAAGTTGGTGAGCGCGTATCCGTATTCGTCGTACGGGAAAAAAACGTGCTCCAGCCACTCCTGGGCGAGCTCCTTCGCGGTAAGCCGGGCGCCGTGCTGCTCCAAGGCGTGAAGCCAGACGAGCTGCAGGTCGAGATCGTCGTTTTCGAGAGGGCCGTCGGGGAGGCTGGAGTAAAACGTCAAATCGAGCGGCTCCATCCGCCCTTCGTGCGGCGCGCCAAGCGTTCCGCCGATATTTTTGCCGAGCCAGCCGGCGTATACTTTGTCGCGATAGTCCAGCTCCCGGAGCGCGATGCGGGGGCGGCCGGTCTTTTGCATCCGTGCACTCTCCTCTATAATAAAGTCATGGAAACGGTTCCTTCCCCATTATAGGGAGGGGCCGCGATGCATGAACATGGCCGACATTGCGATGTAACGGCGAAAAAAAGGAGCGATGGCCATCCATTACGCCATGTCCCGATCCGCATTTCTCGATGTAAAGTGGGCCGCTCTTCATACGGTCCGCGAATCGTTTTCGCTGGAGCAGCATTACAACCCGTATTTCGAATTGATCGCCGTGACGGAGGGGCCGGTCCATTTGCAGGCCGAGGAGGAAAAGGTCGTGCTGCACGCCGGGGATACGTTTCTGCTTCGCCCCTGGGAGCGGCATAAAGGCTGGAACCCGGCCGCGCAGGGCGGCGAGTTTTATTGGGTGCAGTTCGCCGCCACGCCGGAGCCGCGGCCGTTCGATTTCGCGAAGGACCGGCTCCCCGTCGGCCTCGAGGCGCCGCACGGGCCGTCCGATCTGCGAACCGTCCCCGCGTACCGGGACGAAACGATGATCGTCCCGCGCCGGTTCCGGTCGTCCGGCCGGTTCCACCTGCTCGGCCTGTTCGAGCAGCTCGTCCGCGAGATGGACGAGGCGAAAGGCTATTACCGGTACCGTTCGTCGCTGCTGCTCGGCACGATGCTGGAGCGGCTTGCGAGCGACCTGCTCGGGCACGTCCGCCAGGAGACGACGCTGCCGGCTTCCTATGTGACCTACCGCAGCCTGGTCAGCCTGCTCGACAATCAGTACCCATCCTCGTTGACGCGGGAGACGCTCGAGGCGCAGCTCGACCGGAAGTACGAATATTTGTGCGGCGTGTTCAAAAAATATGCCGGCATGACGATCGGCGCGTACGTTCGGCATTTGCGCGTCCAGCGGGCCCAATATTTGCTGCAGGCGACGGAGGACAGCGTCCAGTCGATCGCCGCCGAGGTCGGCATCGCGGACCCGTTCACGTTCAGCAAGCTGTTCAAAAAGCTGGTCGGCCGATCGCCCGCCGACTACCGGAACGAAATACGAAACAAGCCGCGCTGCCCCGATGAAGGGTAACGCGGCTTGTTCCGCTTTCAGCCTCGCGTCAGCAAGGCGCGGGCTTGCTCCGCGATGTCGCGGACGATGTCGGCCGCCGGCGTGCCGCGGGTGAGCATCCCCCGGGCTTGGCCGGACCAGAGCGCCATATAGCCGGCGTCGCCCCGCTTCGCCGCCGCCTGCCGGAGCGGGCCGGTCGCCGTGTTCTGGCTCGGGAACGGCAGCGGCTCGATGCCGAGCCGTTCCGCCTCCTCCACGAACCGGTTGCGCAGCCCGCGCGCCGGCCGGCCGGAAAACCAGCGGGTGACGACTGTGTCGTCGTCCCGGCCGGCGAGCAGCGCCTCCTGGTAGGCGGCGTGGGCGCCCGACTCGGCCGCGGTCAGAAACCGCGTCCCGAGCTGCGCGCCCTGCGCCCCCAGCATCAGCGCTGCGGCGAGGCCGCGGCCGTCCATGACGCCGCCGGCGGCGACGACGGGCACGCTCGCTTGATCCGCGATCAGCGGGACGAGCGAGAACGTGCCCGTGAGGGCCCCGTACGGGTGCCGTTCGACGTCGAACGTGCCCCGGTGGCCCCCCGCGTCGCCGCCTTGCGCGACGAGGACGTCGCAGCCCGCCGCCTCGGCGAGCCGCGCCTCCTCCGGCGCCGTCACCATCGTCGTGACGAGCCGGCCGGCGTCGCGGGCCGCCCGGCCGAGCGGCTCCGGGAGCGGGCCGAACGCCGTGCCGATGACGGGGACGTCCTCCTCCAGCAGCACGGCGAACTGCCGCTCCAGCCGGTCGGGCGTCGGCAGCGGCTCCGAGCCGGCGCGCGGGGCGACGCCGAGCGGGGCGCCGAGACGGTCGAGGTGCGGCTGCACCTCGGCGTAGCGCGAATAGTCGTCGCGCATCGGCACGACGAACACGTTGACGCCGAACGGCTTCGCCGTCAGGCGGCGGACGGCGCGGACCGCTTCGCGGATCGCCTCCGGCTCCATATAGGCCGCGCCGAGCGTGCCGAGGCCGCCCGCCTCGGAGACGGCGGCGACGAGCTCGGGCGTCGTCGGGCCGCCGGCCATGCCGGCCTGGATGATCGGCAGTTCGATGCCGAGCAGCCGGCACAGCGGGGTTTGCAGCGGGTCTCGGGCCATGGATAGCCCTCCTTTACGGTATCGGATTCCTTACGAACCGGTCGGCCCGGTTTGTCGGATTCGGCCGGTTCGACGGGTTGCTTTATTCGCACATTCCCATTATACTGGGAATCAGCCGCAACGGAAAACCGCGGCAAATCGAGCGAAAGGGCAAGGTACCCGGTGCCATGGACAACACATCCGAATCGGAAGGTCGCCGCATTTGATCATGTACCACATGATGAATCAAATTCGATTGAACCCGGAGATTGGGATACGTCTGTCCATACGACCGTCTATACGCCTTGCCAAGCCGACCGTCCGCGACCGCTTTTTTCCGGTTCGCGCCGGTGCGATTCGATTTGCGCGACGAAGGCCGAAGCGCTTCGCCCCACGGGCGAGCCGTGCCGTGCCCTTGGTTTCCGACGCTTTCGATCGGCTTGCTTGCGGCGTTTGATTCGGATTCGTTCGCTGTTTTTGGCGTCGATCCGAGTGAACAGATGCGTGGACCAACTCCTCTCCGGGAACGGGGAGGTTTTTTTATGTTGCGATTGGAAGCGAATCAGATTGAGCGCCGTCTCGGCGACCGGGTGCTGTTCCGGATCGAAGGGGCGCTTCGCCTATACGAAGGGGAGCGCGTCGGACTCGTCGGGGTGAACGGCGCGGGCAAATCGACGCTGCTCGCCGTGCTGGCCGGCCTCGAGGAGCCGGACGCCGGGACGGTGGCGCGACACGGCGCGATCGCCGTCGTCGAGCAGATCGACCCCGAGCATGCGGAGGCGCCGCCTCCGGAACGATACGGGACGATGAGCGGGGGAGAGCGGACGCGGTGGAAATGGGAGCAGGCGATGCGCAAGCGGGCCCCTCTATTGTTCGCCGACGAGCCGACGAGCCATCTCGACGCCGAAGCGACGGCCGGAGTCGAGGAGGAGCTGCGGACGTACGAGGGCACCGTCGTGCTCATCTCGCACGACCGCGCGCTGCTGGACGCGGTATGCACCCGCATCCTCGAGCTGGAGGACGGCGAGCTGCGCGATTACAAGGGCAATTTCTCCGACTACATGGATCAGAAAGAAAAGCGGCTCGCCAGGCGGCAGTTCGAGTACGAGCAATACGCCAAGGAGCGGAAGCGGCTCGAGCGGGCCGCCGCCGACAAGGCGGAGCAGGCGCGGGGGATGAAGAAAAAGCCGACGAACAAGGCGGACAGCGAATACCGGCTAGGCAAAGACCGGTTCGGCACGCGCAAGGCGAAGGTGGAGAAGGCGTCCAAGGCGATCGAGAAACGACTCGAGCAGCTGGAGGTGAAAGAGAAGCCGCGCCATCGGGAGCTGCCCGTATTCGACATCCGCTGTCATGCGCCGCTTCACGCCAAGGAAGCGATCCGGCTCGAGCGGATCCGCTGCTCGTTCGGCGACCGGACGCTGTTCCGCCCGTTCTCGTGTGCCATTGCGACCGGTATGCGGGTCGGCATCGTCGGGGCGAACGGCTCGGGCAAGACGACGCTGATGAGCATGATACTGCGCGGGGCGGAGGGAGTCCGTCTCGCCGCCGGCTGCAAAATCGGTTACTTCGACCAGCGGCTGGCCATCCTGAAAGAGGACGTCTCCGTGCTGGAGCAGGTGGCCGAGTCGAGCGAATACCCGGAGTCGACCGTTCGAACCGTGCTCGCGCGGCTGCTGATGAAGCGGGACGACGTCTTCAAGCCGGCCGGCGTGCTGAGCGGCGGAGAGCGGGTGAAGGCGGCGCTCGCCAAGCTGTTCATGGCGGACGGCAACGTGCTGCTGCTCGACGAGCCGACCAACTACTTGGACATTTTCGCCCGCGAGAAGCTGGCGCAGGTACTGCGGGAATACCCGGGTACGATTTTGTTTTGCTCGCACGACCGGCACGTTCTGGACGAAGTGGCGACACATCTGCTCGTGATCGAGGACGGCGTCTGGACGTTCGAGCACGGCGGGTACTCGGAGTATATCGAGCGCAAGAAGAGGAAGGCCGCGCTCGCCGCGGAGGAGGGAGGACCGGCGGAGACGGAGAAGTCGAAGCCGGCTTCGGCCTTTGCCGGTGAAGGCACGGGGGCGAAAGCGGCGGATAGCGCCGATGCCCGGGCAGACGAAAGACCATCGACGCCCGCGGAGCGCGAGGAGGAGAAGCTGCGGCTCGAGCTGGAGCTGACCGAAGTGCTCGGCCGGTTGTCCGTACCTGCCAAGCCCGACATGCAGGCGGCGCTGGAGGCTCGGTACAAGGAGCTGCTCGCGCGTCTGAAACGGCTTCGGGACCGCTAAGCCGCTCATGAGACGGGCGCCCTTCGCGGCTGGGGGCGGACCGTTCGTCTCGGTGCCCTGCCGTTTGCACCCGAAAGCCGGCTGATCCGTATACCTTCATAGGGCAACGGCAAGGAGTGAGGCGAATTGGTAATAGATGAAACGATAGAGCATTTGAAGCAGGAGCTGGCGGTCGTCGAACGGTGGGAGAAGGAGCAGAAAGACTTGTGGTTCTGGGAAAAGCTCGGCCGTCTGCCGTTCATGCTGCTCGACAAGCTGACGCCGAAGGCGATCCAGGAAAAGATCGGGCAGGCGCTGGACGAACTCGGCGGCTACGTGCAGACGGGCGGACGGTATCTCGTCTCCGAGAAATCGGTGCTGTCCGTCGTGGACGCGGCCGCGCGCGAGGCCGGTTACGAGGTGGCGCCGCCGTCCACCGTCGCCGATGCGGGCCGGCTGCCGCTGGCCGCCATGGACCGCGCCGCCGACAAGCTGGCGGGAAGCCGCAAGACGATCGCCGCCGTGCAAGGGGCGACGACCGGCTTCGGGGGCATTTTCACGCTCGCCGTCGACATTCCGGCGCTGCTCGGCTTATCGCTCAAGGTGCTGCAGGAAATGGCGATCTGCTACGGCTTTGACCCGAACGACCCGAAAGAACGGGTGTTCATCGTCAAATGCCTCCAGTTCAGCTCGTCCGACATCGTCGGCAAGCGGGCGGTGCTCGAGGAGCTATCCGCCTTCGACGACGGAACCGGCGGAGGCCGCATCGCATCCCAGCTTCAAGGCTGGCGCGAAGTGGTGGCGACGTACCGGGACAATTTCGGCTGGAAAAAGCTGTTCCAGCTCGTGCCGGTCGCCGGACTGCTCTTCGGCGCCCTGCTGAACAAAAGCACGGTGAACGACGTCGCGGAAACGGGCAAAATGCTGTACCGGAAGCGGCGCATAATGCGTCGGCTGAATGAAGCGGATGTCACGTAGGCGACGCGAACGATGGAGAACGATTCCAAGGCGAAGGCCCTTCCGGGGCCGAGTCTTGGAATTTTTTATATTCATATATTGAATCGATATATATCGATATGTTATATTTTGAAGCGAGATAAAAAATAGACGGAGCAAGGAGGTTCATCGTGACCAGTCAGGACGTCATACTCGGGATGCTGATGCTGCGAAGCTGTTCCGGCTACGACCTCAAGATGAGGTTCGAGGCGGTATTCTCTTACTTTTTCGACGCCAGCTACGGAACGATTTATCCGACGCTCGCCAAGCTGGAGAAGGACGGTCTCATTACGAAGGAAAGCGTCGCGCAGGAAGGCAAGCCGAACAAAAACGTGTATTCGATCACCGAGCGGGGGCGCGCCGCCTTCGAATCGTACTTGAACAGCGACATTCAGAACGATGCGATCAAATCGGATTATTTGGTGCGGCTGTTTTTCGGCGAAATGGTCGACCCGGCCGTCCTGATCGGCTGGCTCGAGAAGGGCATCGAAAAGACGGAACGGCAAGCCGCCAAGCTGCAGGCCGATTACGAACGGTGGGAGGCGGGCATGTCGCCTTCTCAGCGGATCTGTATCGAGATCGGCATCTCGAATTACACTTCCCGCCTCGAGGTATTACGCCGGGGGCTTGCCCGTCTGAAAGAAGCATTGGAGAAGGAGTGACGAAACGATGCAAAATCGGTCCAAAACGGGCTTGATCGTCTTGGCGATGGCGCTCGGCTTATTGATGGCGTCGCTGGACAATACGATCACGTCCGCGGCGATCAGCCCGATTTTGAAAGACATCGGGGGCTTCGACCGGATGGCGTGGGTATTTACCGCGTACATGCTCGCTTCGACGAGCACGATGCTCGTCTTCGGGAAGCTGTCCGATATGTTCGGGCGGAAGCGGTTTTATTTGATCGGCATTACGATCTTCCTGATCGGCTCGGCTTTGTGCGGCTTGGCGGACAGCATGGAGCAGCTGATCGCGTTCCGGGCGATTCAGGGCATCGGATCGGGCGCTTTGTTCCCGATCAGCTTTACGATTATTTTTACCATTTTCTCCGATCCGAAGCAGGCGGCGAAGCTTTCGGGCGTGTTTGCCGGCATTTTCGGTCTTTCCTCGGTCGCGGGTCCGCAGCTCGGCACGTGGATTTCCGATCATTTGGGCTGGCGATGGTGCTTTTACGTGAACGTGCCGCTCGGGCTGCTGTCGTTCCTCGTGCTGCTGTTCGCCTTGAAGGAATCACGGTCGGAGCGTAAGCCGAAAATCGATTATTTCGGCACGATTCTGCTCGTCGTCTGCACCGTTTCGTTCATGCTCGCGCTCGAATGGGGTGGAAAAGACTACGCATGGACGTCGCTTCCGATCGTCGGCTTGTTCGCCACGGCGGTCGTCGCGGGCGTCCTGTTCGTCCTGGCCGAGCGGAAGGCGGAGGAGCCCGTTCTGCCGCTGCATCTGTTCCGGAACCGGATGGTGCTCGGCACGAGCTTGACGGTGTTTTGCCAGGGCGCAATCATGTTTTCCGCGATCGCCTACTTGCCGATCCTCTCGGTGGCGGTACTCGGACGCGCCGACTCGAACGGTTTGCTTACACCGATGATGTTCTCGCTTATGGTCGGAGCTATCGTGTTCGGCATGCTGCAGGCGAAATTCGCGTTTCGCACGTTAATGGCTTTCGCGATGACGGCGGGAATCGTCATTTCCTATTTGCTCAGTCGGGTAGGGCCCGACGCCTCGGTTGCGTATATGACGGTGCTGATGGCGGTGCTCGGCTTCGGCGCGATCGGGCCGCTCATGAGCGTTTCCCAGAACGCCATGGCGATGAGCGTCGACAAGCGTTACATCGGCGTCAGCTCGTCGATCGTCGGCTTCTGGCGGAATATCGGGGGCGTTCTAGGCGCTTCGCTGATGGCGACTTCCGTGAACAACGGGCTGAGGAGCATGATCGAGGCCGGCGCCGAGAGCCGCCATATCCCGGCCGACCAGATCGATACGCTGGCCAATCCGGAGCTGCTGATGCGCGCCGGCGCGAACGTACCGCAAGACATTTTGCAGTTTGTGCGGGATTCTCTCGGCGCGGCGATCAATCACGGCTTTTGGATCGCAATCGGGTTTGCCGTACTGGGTCTGCTTGCGGCGGTTTACGCGGGACCCGGCCGTTATGTGCGTCCTCAGGAGAAACCGGCGGCGGAGATCGCGGTTTAAATCGGCGTCTGAGTAACCCCCGCACGCCTGCGACTTGCTCGCGGGCGCAGCGGGGGTCTTTTTTTCGCGGCACGTTTTTAATATCCGATTTCATGGAGGCATTTATTTTCTTCGCAAACTGTCTATCCTTATATAAAGAAGGGGCGGCGGCTACCGGCGAATCCTTATTTCGGTCCTTCCGTGTGCCAAGCCGAACAAGCGAATTCCGGATATCCCCATTTCGCGCTCCGGAAATGCTATTTACACCGACTGTTCGGATCGGTTAAGCTTTTGTTAATACAGGGAAAAGCCTTTCTCTACCTAGGCGGACCACACCATAGCGGCTTTTTTCTTCTTCAACCTGTCAGTGCTCTCGTCAGAGACGCTGGGAAACGAGTGATCGAGATGATGAACGGCGGGCTTGTGGCATTGAAAGCGATATTGGATCAATTGAAGCCGTCCGAACGGAAAGTCGCGGATTATATATTGGAGCATCCGAAAGACGTCGTGAAGCTTTCGGTACAAAAGCTGGCGGAGTACAGCGGGGTATCCGAAGCGACGATCATCCGTCTGTCCAAGACGATGAACATGAAGGGGTTTCAGGAGCTGAAGCTTCGCATCGCGGGAGACTTGAGCTCGAACATGCCGACGGGCGAATACGAGGAAATCAAGATGGGCGCCTCCGTCGAGACGATCATTCAGGCGATAAGCAACAATAATAAGCAGTCGATTCAGGATACGATATCGGTTCTCTCCCCCGAGGAAGTGGAGCGGGCGGCCGAAGCGCTGGCGAAGGCCCGCAAAATCGACGTCTACGGCATGGGCGCCTCCGCCGTCATCGCCCAAGACATTTATCAGAAGCTGAGCCGGATCAATTGGTGGTGCCAGGCGTATTCCGATTTCCACGCGCAGCTGACGTCCGCGGTAACGTTGACGGGGAGGGACGTCGCCTTCGGCATTTCGTACTCGGGGCAAACCGACGAGATCATTCAATCGTTGACCGAGGCGAAAAAGCAAGGGGCGACGATCATTACGCTGACGAAGTTCGGCACGTCCCCGGTAGCCGATCTGGGCGATATCCGGCTGTTTACGAGCTCGGTCGAGCAAAGCATCCGCAGCGGAGCGATGGCGTCCCGGATCGCGCAGCTGAACGTCGTCGATATTTTGTTCATCACGATCGCGAGCCGGCTGCAGGACAAGGTCATCCCGATGCTCGACAAGACGAGGCTGGCCGTCAGCCGGACGAAGCGGACTTAGGACGGCGGAGGTTCGATCCGTACGAAGGCTGCCTGCGGGCGGCTTTTTCTTTTTTCCAGCGATCGGTATTTGAAACCGGACCACGGATGTGATATAGTGTATTTCGTTGTCTTCGCCGAACGGATCGAATCGAAGATTCTGCGCTTGTCGGTATTACGATACCCTCGAATGGAAAAAAGATTCGGTTGCGCTTCGGGCGGCAACGTGGTAATATAATGTTCCTGCCGGTTCGGTTTGAAGGAACGGAGCCGATGGGAAAACAAAACAGTTGAAATGCAATAGCGAACTATGATATAGTAGATTTCGCTGTCGCAAGACGACGGTTGCTCTTTGAAAACTGCAAACGAGTGAGTAAGCAAACACGCAAGTGTAACATTTTGAGCAATCAGCTCATCCAATAAGCAGTAACCTTTTTGGAGAGTTTGATCCTGGCTCAGGACGAACGCTGGCGGCGTGCCTAATACATGCAAGTCGAGCGGGTCTCTTCGGAGGCTAGCGGCGGACGGGTGAGTAACACGTAGGCAACCTGCCCGTAAGACC
>NZ_QJVJ01000017.1 GCF_003217775.1 Paenibacillus flagellatus | reverse complement strand
ACCGTCTTCATCTTGAATTCATCGTTGTAACGCTGCCTGATTTTCCCCATCACGGACACCTCTACATTTTTGATGACTATTATCCGGTTAACGTTACGAAGTGTCCACTTTTTATTCTAGCTGCAGATTTCCGCTTAAATGCCCGGCTGCAGCCCCATCGTCCGAAATAGGGGGATGTTTTCCGTCTATCGGTTCGCCGTCCGTAACCGTTCCACGAACGGTCCGACGTTCGCAACGCTCGCGAACTACGCGGACGGAGCCGTCGGTGCCGCATCGCCAAGGGAAGGCTCCGGCCCCCGTGGCGGTCCACGAGGAGCGATCCGGTCAACTGCGCCGGATTCGGGGCGGTTCGGATCGCGCCTCGCCTTGGCCACTGTCGAGCAGCCGCGCGGGTTCGGCCGACACGGTCGGCGATCTCCTCCGCCGAGCCCGCAAGCGCCGTTTGCCGACGAGCATAGAAGAAGCCGCCTGCGGGCGGTCTTTTTTTATGCCCCGTCCGGGTAGGCCGGTGCCCGCTCCGCTCACCAACGCCGCAGGACGCCAGTATGATAATACGAGGAAGCGGAGGGAGGAGGGGCGGATGACGGACGCAACGATCGAGACGGCGTCGGCGACGTCGGAAGACGAAGCGTTCCTTTTCGAATTGTACGGCAGTACGCGTACAGAGGAAGCGGAGGCATGGGGGTGGGGCGACCGGGAGCGGGAAGCCTTTTTGCTGCAGCAATTCCAGTGTCAGCAGCGCGCCTATCGGCTGCAATACCCGCATGCCGAATGCCGGATCATTCGATGCGACGGGTCGAAGGCGGGACGGATCCTGACGGAAGAAGGCCCCGACGAGATTCGGGTGATCGACATCTCCCTATTGCCGCCATACAGGGGCTTGCGGATCGGGACGGCGCTGTTGAGGCGGTGGCAGGCCGTTGCCGCGGTGTGCGGCAAGCCGCTGACGCTTCATGTGCTTCGCGCCAATCGCGCCCTTAGGCTTTACGATCGTCTCGGCTTTCGCACCGTAAGCGGGGACGAAGCGTACGTCGCGATGGAATGGAGGCGGGGAACGCCGATTCCCGGATGAGCATGCCGCGTCTAAATCACAACAGGGAAGGGGGATGAAACGATATGGCGGACCCTTTTATCGGCGAAATTCGTCTGTTCGCGTTCGGATTCGCTCCGTTGCGGTGGGCCGTATGCGACGGGCAATTGCTCCCGATTAGCCAGCATACGGCTTTGTATTCGTTGATCGGGACGACCTACGGCGGCAACGGCACGACGCATTTCGCGGTTCCCGATCTGAGAGGCCGGACGGCCCTCGGTCAAGGGCCCGGCTTTCCGCTCGGTTTATCCGGAGGCGAGGCCGCGCACGTACTGACCGTCGCCGAAATGCCCGGCCACACGCACCAGGCGATCGCGAGCTCCGATCCGGCCAACACCGTACTGCCGACCGGACGCGTCTGGGCGAGAGCCGAAAACCTCGCGTATACCGACTCCGGCGGCATCCCGATGAGCGGCGCGGCTTTGTCTTCAACCGGAGGCAATCAGCCGCATAACAACATGCAGCCCTTTTTGGTAGGCAACTACTGCATCGCGCTGGAAGGCATCTTCCCGCCGCGCCCGGACACCTGAGACGGCTCCCCGATAACGGCCATCACTCCGATCCCAACGGAGAATGGCCTTTTTTTTGTGCGGTCCAAAAGGGCTTCCCCTAGTCTCTTGCCCCCTACATGTCTGCCCGGCCCCGCATACAATGGGTTCGAGCAGCGGAAAGGAGGTTGGGACGGAATGTCGGTTTGTATCTTCAAAAAGCGCCGTTTTCGAAAAAAGATCGTGGTCCGGCGAAAAGCGGGATGTGCGGTGAAAAGAAAAGCAAGAAAGGTGAGGATCGTTAGGCTTCGAGGGCTTCGTGGCCCGGCGGGACCCCAAGGCCCTGCGGGATTGCCGGGTCCGCAAGGTCCGCAAGGCGTACAGGGCCCTCCGGGTTCCGAGAGCGATACGGGCCTGTTCGGGGACGGCTCGGCGGGCCTCCTTCACGTCCCCGTCGGGCAAACGTTGGACTTGAACACATTGGCCGGTCTCGCCGCTCTGCCGGCCGGGTTCAACCTGCAATTTTCCGAAATCCGGATCGAGGGCACCCTGATCCTCCCGAGCGGCATCGTGCTGCAAGCATCGGGAAACATCCTGATTACCGGTGCCGTCCACGTTCTCGCGGGCGGTGCGGATTCCGGCAACGGCTCGCCGAATCCCGGCGTATCGATCGCGGAGGCGGGGCCGTTTAGCGGCGGAATCGGCCTCGGCCCGCTGCAGGCGTCGCAGATTACGCTGCCCAAGGCGGCGGCCGGCGGAGCGGGGAGCCGCGTCCTGCTGGGCGGCGGAGGAGAAGGAGGCGGCGCGCTCGTCCTGCTTGCCGGTGGCGCGATCCATATCGGCGCCGGCGCGCTGGTCGCCGCCAACGGCAACGACGGTACGAACCCGCAGCTGGCGGGAGCGGGTATCGCGGGCAGCGGCGGGGGCGCGGGCGGGATCATCGTCATGGCCGCGAGAGGCCCCTTGACCGTCGACGGCACGATAACGGCGAACGGCGGCCGCGGAGCGGACGGCTGGGACGGCGACGGGGGCGACGGGGAAGGCGGAGGCGGAGGAGGCTCCGGCGGTATCGTGCATTTGATTTCCGTCCACGCTCCCGTCGTAGCGGGAACGCTCCAAGTCAACGGAGGGACGGGAGGCGGTAACGCTCCGGGCGTAACCGGCATCGTCACCGCGGGCGGCGGCGGTGGCGCCTGCGGCGGCAACGGGGGGAACGGCGGGGGCACTCCGGCTCCCGGGCTGCCCGTCGCCGCTTCCCAGCCCGGACAGATCGGGCAGGCGCTGCAAACCGTGACGCCTACGCCCGAGCATTTGTTCCTGATTTCGTAAGGCGGAGCCGTCCGAAACCCTGCCGGGCTTGGACGGCTCCTTCTTATTCCGCTGCGGCGGCCTGGCGTTTCGGAATGACGAAGAAAATCGGTGTGCGCTCATCCATGCACGACCGGACCGGACTCGAGCGAGCCGTCGCTCGCTTGAGTTTTCGGCGTGACGCCCGCCGTCGGCCGCATTTTCAATCCGGAGTCCGTTGCAGTACAATGGACGAAAGGAGATGAGCGACATGAAGAAAGAGATCATTGAGCGGTTCACCCGATACGTGCAAGTGGACACCCAGTCCGACGAAAGCAGCGAGACGTGTCCGTCCACGCCCGGGCAGCTGACGCTCGGCCGGATGCTGGTCGAGGAGTTGAAGGAGATCGGCTTGGAGGACGTGACGATGGACGATAACGGCTACGTCATGGCGACGCTTCCGGCCAATACGGACAAGCCGGTGCCGACGATCGGGTTCCTCGCCCATCTCGACACGGCGACCGATTTCACCGGTGCGGGCGTCAAACCGCAGCTGGTGGAGAGGTACGACGGCGGCGACATCGTGCTGAACGGGCCGCTCGGCATCGTGCTGTCTCCGCGGGACTTTCCGGAGCTCGCCGGATACGCCGGCCATACGCTCGTGACGACCGACGGCACGACGCTGCTCGGCGCCGACGACAAAGCCGGCATGGCCGAGATCGTGACGGCGATGGCCTACTTGATCCGGCACCCGGAGATCAAGCGGGGGAAAGTTCGCGTCGCCTTCACGCCGGACGAAGAGATCGGCCGGGGGCCGCACCGGTTCGACGTGGCCGCCTTCGGAGCCCAATACGCCTATACGATGGACGGCGGACCTTTGGGCGAGCTGCAGTACGAAAGCTTCAACGCGGCGGCCGCCCGCATCACGTGCAAAGGCAAAATCGTCCATCCGGGCTCGGCCAAGGGCAAAATGATCAACGCCGCGAAAATCGCGATGGAAATCAACGGCCGGCTGCCCGCCGGAGAGGCGCCCGAGCATACGGAAGGATACGAAGGATTTTTTCACCTGGTGTCGATCCAGGGCGACGTCGACGAGACGAAGCTGCATTACCTCATCCGGGATTTCGACCGGAACCGGTTCGAAGGAAGGAAAGCCCGGCTGGCGGCGATCGTCGACGAGCTGAAGGCGGTGTACGGAGAAGACCGCATCGTGCTTGACATCAAAGACCAGTATTACAACATGCGCGAGCGAATCGAGCAAACGCCGGAAGTGGTCGACGTCGCCCGCCGAGCGATGGCGAATTTGGGCATCGAGCCGGTCGTGCAGCCGATTCGCGGCGGAACCGACGGCTCCCAGCTGTCGTACATGGGGCTGCCGACGCCCAACCTGTTCACCGGGGGCGAGAATTACCACGGCCGATACGAGTACGTATCGGTCGACACGATGCTGCAAGCGACGCATCTCATCGTGGAAATCGTAAAGCTGTTCGAGCAGCAGGCCGGCGGGGCGCAGACGCCGTGACAGATAACGAAACAGCGGGGCCGCTTCCTTCGGGAGGCGGCTTTTCGCCGTTCGGCGGACCGTAGGCGGCCATCACATAATTTCCCACAATGCGGCGACAGATTGGCCGTATTTCCCGGTTACGATAAATCACGTGGAGGAGGAAGAACGCGTTCGAATCCAATCCCGACAAAATGATAAAAGAAAGCGAGTGGATCGGAAAATGATCAAAGGTTGGAACGAGCGGGCGCAGGCGAGAGCGGGCAAGCTGGCTCTGACGGCGATGCTGGCGGTCGGCGCGATTGCCGGCATCGGAGGCTCCGCGTACGCGGAGGATACCAAGGAGCAAGCGACCCTCGCGGCATCGGCGGTTACGGTCGCCGCGGCTACGGTGGAGGGCGGAGCGATGACGATCGCCGTATTCGGCCCGGATTCGGGGCTGATGATGACACCGGCGCATCAGCGCCATTACTGGAAGCTGCTCGTGGACGCATACGCGCCCGACTTGGCAGCGGCCTGGGGACAAGCGCTCGAGGAGCGCAAGCAGGTGGAGGCGACGATTCCGAAGGCCGAGCCGATTAGCGTACACGTATCGGACATCAAGGAGCTTCAACCGGCCGACGAGATGAAGAAGCCGATCGTCGAGCACAAGCTGCAGCCGCTTCCCGAAGCGGGCACCCGGGAGAAGGGAGTCGGGGAGATCCGGTTCGAAAAATCGAATGCGGTCGAGGCCGTTCCTGCTATAATGGACAAAGAGCCGCCGGCCCCGATCGCCCGGCAGATCAAGCTGAGCGAGGCGGTCGAAGCCGGCGACGCGCAAGCGATCCGCGACCTGCTGCCGCAGCTGTTGGACGATTACCGCAAGCAGACGGCGGAGTTGAAGGAGCGGCTGGCCAAGCTTCCGTCGAGCGATTCGACGGAGAGCGCGACGAAGAACGAAGACGACGCGTAAACGAGCGGACGCGGACGCAAACCGGGACGAGCTTCATGGACCCGGTTTGCTTTCGTCCGTTACGGACGCATAAACGAACGAACAAACGGAGGAGCCGGACCATGTATCGCATTCATTTGGTCGAGGACGAAGCGGACTTGAGCGGGCTGCTGGCCGCTTATATGGAGAAGGAGGGCTGGCGCGTCCGGCAGTTCGGGGACGGCGCCGCCGCTCTGGCCGCCATCCCGGAGCGGCCGGATTTGTGGGTGCTCGACATCATGCTTCCCGGCGGAACGGACGGTTACCGGCTCGTGCGCGAAATCAAGGCGGACCGGCCGCAAATGCCGGTTATATTCATTTCGGCGCGAGATGCGGACATCGACCGGATCGTCGGGCTGGAGCTCGGCAGCGACGACTATTTGGCCAAGCCCTTCCTGCCGCGGGAGCTGATCGTACGCATGCGCAAGCTGCTCGAGCGGGTGTACGGGACGAGGACGGACGACGAGCCGGGGCTCGCGGGGCGGCCGATCAAGCTGGCCGTGCCGCCTTATGCGGTCGACGTACAGGCAAGAACGGTGACCGACGGGGACGGCCGGCCGGTCGAGCTGACGGCCAAGGAATTCGAGCTGCTGCGCTATTTGGCCGCGCATGCGGGCCAATTGTTGAGCCGGGAGCAAGTGCTGGGTGCGGTGTGGGGCATCGATTACTTCGGATCCGATCGGGTGGTGGACGACATGGTGAGGCGGCTTCGCCGCAAAATGCCGGACATGCGTCTGGAAACCGTATACGGCTACGGATACAGGATGGTGCGGGGATGAGATGGGGACGCTGGCCGCTGGCCGTCAAGCTGTGGGGGACGTTCGCCGTCCTGACGCTGTTTTTGTTCGCCATGCTGGCGGCTCTGCTGCCGTGGCTGCTGAAAGATTTTTTTACCGACCAAATTTACGGCATTTTGGCCGACTCCCAAGCGAACGTGCAAACCGCGTGGAAGGCCGCACCGGCACCCGGCGTCCCGGCGGAGCCCGCCGGGAACGTCGTCTCGATCATCGTCGGGAACGACTCCGAAGCGATTACGGTCGCATCGTCTCCGGCCGTCATCGCCGAGCGGATCGAAAGCGAGGCGGGAGGTCCGCCTCCCCGCTTGGAGGCGGGGCCGGTCCTGTCGGCGCAAACGATGCCGGCGGTTCGCCATTTCATCATCGGCGCCTCCTCGAGCCTATCGGCGGCGGAAGGCGCAGCGGCGCCGCCCGACCGGCCCCCCGAATCGTTCGCGTCCGTCATCGAGCACAACGCCGCCGTACAGGCCGGACCTATCGGGAAATATTCGCTCGCCATCGGCGATACGACGATGTTTTACGTCATCCGCAAAGAGACGGATGCGGCCAACGGGGGAATGAGCTATATCGTTTCTTACGCCTGGGGCAATTACCGCAACGATCTGGTCAATACGATGTACGGCCGGCTCGTCCTGCTGATGGTCGGGCTGATCGTCGTCTGCTGGCTGCCGTGCCTGGCGCTGGCGCGATATTGGACGCGGCCGCTCGTGCAGATGGAGCGGCACGTCGGACGCCTCGCCGAGCGGGATTGGCACGACCCGCTCGAGACCGGCGGCCGGAACGACGAGATCGGCCGGCTGGCGTCGGCGATCGAATCGATGCGGCAGCGGCTCGTGCGGCAGGACAAGGCGCAGCAGTTTTTTTTGCAAAACGTCTCGCACGAGCTGAAGACGCCGGTCATGGTCATCCGCAGCTATCTGCAGTCGATTCAGGACGGCATCTTCCCGAAGGGGACGCTGCGGGGCAGTCTCGGCGTCATGATGAAGGAAGCCGAACGGCTCGAGCGCCGCGTCCGCGACCTGCTGCTGCTGAACAAGCTGGAGTTCATGTCGACGCGGGAGAAGACGTTCCGGCCGTTCGCCGTCAAGCCCGTTGTCGAGGATGCGGTGGAGCGGCTCCGCTGCAGGCGGCCGGACGTGGTCTGGGAGCTCGACGTCGCGGAAGAAGCGAGGCTGGTCGGCGATGCGGAGCAGTGGAGCGTCGCGATCGAGAACCTGCTCGACAACCAGCTTCGCTTCGCGCAGTCGACGATCCGCATCGCGGCAAAGCCGGGAACCGGGGAGTCGCAGCCCGATATCCGGATCGCCAACGACGGACCGCCGCTGGACGAAAGGGAGGCCGAAAGTTTGTTCGAGCCGTTCCGCACGGGCGAGAATGGCCAATTCGGCCTAGGCCTCGCCATCGTCAAGCAAATCGCGGACCGTCACGGCATGATCGTGCGGGCGGCGAACGAGCCGGGCGCCGTCGCCTTTTACTTGGAGCCATGTCCTCATCGCGAAGCCGGATAAAGCCGAGGCCCCTCCCGGCGCGTCGAAGCCGGCCGATCTGTCGAAGTCCGATCCCGTCCGCCAGGCGGGACGGGCTTTTTGGCGTTCGCTTGCGGTTCAAGCTCGGCTATCGCACGAAAAACCGGACTGGAACCAAAAGCCGAAGGACTTTTGACGACTCTTGTCGTATAATATTAGTAGATCGGATAGATAAAACATGGGGTGGTCGCCATCATTACGGAATCGGTCAAGCTTCTGTTCGGGACGTTGGAATTTTTCTCTATCGTCATGCTGTCGTTCTCGTTGTTCCGCCTGCCGATTCGGTATAGCGTGTGGAAAATCGCGGTCGTCTCCGTAGTGGTCACGCTCATCTCCCTGTACCAGCGGGATTATGTCGGAGTGGGAGAAACGGCCGTACTGGCCATGATCGTCGCCTACATACTGCTGGTTTCGTTTCTGTTCAATATTCAGCTGATGTTCGCCGCCGTCATCTGCATGTTCGGTTATTTGGCTTATGCCGTCATCCAGCCTCTGCTCGCGATTCTGATCATCGCGACCGGCTGGACGACGTTCGAGGAGATGCAGGCGTCGCTGTTCCAAGGGTCGCTGCTGCAAGCCGTTTCCTCGCTCGTCGTGCTCGGGATCGTGTTCTGGATGACCCGACGCAAGCTGGGCTTCATGTTCATCCAGAAGCGGATTACGTTCTCGAGCAGCACCCGGGCGTACAACCTGTTCCTGCTGTCTCTGCTGCTCGCGGGGATCGGGGCGATCCAGCTTACGGTCATCTCGTTCGCGGAGAATACGAACATCCTTGCCGTTCTCGCCGCCGTTCTGCTGATCTCGGTCGTGGGACTGGTCGTTACGTACAAGAAGAACAAGCGGGAAATCAACGAGAAGTACGATCGTTTGAAGTCGAGGCAACATTAAATCCGAAACGGGGGCTGCCGTCATGATCGATTCGATGGCCGGCCGCATGGCCGAATCGCTGAAGCGGGCCAATCCGGAGCGTACGGCCAGCGTGGCGGTCATGCGGTTCTCGCTCATTTTGCTGCTGAACGCGCTGGCCACGGTCGCGCTTTGTCTCGCGATCGGATGGGCGACCGGCAGGCTGGCCGAGACGGCCGTCGTGCTGGCCGGATTCGTCGTCCTGCGTTTTTTCTCCGGGGGCTTCCACTTGAAGTCGTCCGACGCCTGCGTCGTCTTCTCGACGGCGATCATCTCGGCGCTTCCCCATCTGTCCGTACCGGATTGGACGATGCGGCTCACGATCGCGAGCGCGGCGCTCGCGGCGCTGCTCGCGCCGACGAAGGTGGAGAATCAGATTCAAGTGTCGGAAGGGCATAAGCCGTGGTTCAAGCTGATCTCCGTCTTGATCGTATGCACCAACTTCGCGATCGGCTCGGAATCGTTGGCCAAAGCGTTTTTCGTACAAGCCCTGCTCCTTATTCCGATGAGAAGGAGGTGAGAGTCAATGATCAAGCGTTACGCGGCCCAATGGATCTCGGGTATTCTGACCGTCGTCGCCACCGTGTTCGTCACTCCGCAATCGGCTTTGCTCATACATAAGCCGGAAGTTCCGACCGAATTGTTGAACCGAAAAAAATGAGCGTTCCTATTTTCGCTCCCGGAGCTTCGCGTTCCGGGAGTTTTCTTTTCGTACAAAGGTGCCGTTTTCTGGGGGTTGAAGCGACAGGGATGCTGTGCTAGGCTAAACCAGTATCAAAACCAAATCAGGCCGAATCCGGGTATGCCGAATGCCCGGTACGGGGGACGATTTCCATGGGGTGAATGTCCGGCGGCGCGTAAGGAGACGCGCGATCGGATAAGGGAGCATCCTCTTCCCTAACCCGTCAACTAACCTCGGAGGCACCAGGAGGGAACAACGCTTTGAAACGTTTGCTGAAAACGGTTGTTTTGTCATGCGCCGTTTGGCTGTCCGCCTCGGCCGCACACGGAGCGACGGCGTCTGCGGACTCCGCCGGTCCGGATGTGAAAATCCAGATCAACGACAAGCTGGTCGCCTTCCCCGAAGCGCAGCCGTACATCGACGGGCAGGGCCAGACGCTCGTGCCGGTCCGGCCGGTTTTCGAAGCGATGGGCTACCGGATGGATTGGAGCATGGAGGGCGACGGCGTGGAAGTGGCGCTGCAGGACGCGAAGCGGAAGACGATCGAGCTGAAAACCGGCACGAACGAGGTGCGGGTGGACGGCAAAAAGATGACCGTGCCGACCGGAGCCCAGTTCCGCGACGGGACGGTTTACGTGCCGCTGCGGGTCGTGTCGGAATCGTTCGGCTATATGGTGCAGTGGGACAACGACAACGGCATCGCGATCGTATGCCAGGACGGCAAGTATCATTCCCCGGCCTGGTACAAGCCGGTGCCGGCTCCCGAGCCCGCGCCGTCCGCGAAGCTGCTCGACGCCGCGAAGACGATGATCGGCGTGCCGTACGTTTGGGGCGGAACGACGCCGGACGGCTTCGACTGCTCCGGGTTCGTCAATTACGTGTTCGACGGCCTCGGCGTCGACCTGCCGAGAACGTCCCGCTCGATGTACGATACGGCCGGCCGGACGGTAACCGGGCTGCAGCCGGGCGATCTCGTCTTTTTCAACATCGGACGGGTGACGACGCATGTCGGCATCTACATGGGCGAAGGCCAGTTCATCTCGGCGACGACATCCCGCGGCGTTCGCATCGACTCGATCTGGAGCTCCTATTGGGGGCCGAAATACATAGGCGCGAAACGCGTCTTGTAAGGGGTATGGGCAAAAACGCCGACAAAAAAACGCAGGCCGCGTAACGGGCTTGCGTTTTTTTGTCATGCCTCTTGTCGCTGCGGGGAACAGGCCGGCCGCTCAAGCGCGCTTGTCGACCAGAGGCGCGAGACGGTCCATCAGAGCCGCCATCTGCGACCGGAGGATCGGATAGGCCGGACGGAACAGGCCGGGCTCGTAGCCCTGCAGGGCGCCCTGCTCGGCGAGGGCGAGGACGTACGGATACGCCCAGCCGTCCCGGCGGACGTCCGCGAACGCGTTCACGGCCGCCGGCGACGCCGTCACATGCAGCGCGCGGGCCAGCATGGCCGCCATCTGCTCGCGCGTCACCGCCGCGTCCGGCGCGAACGTGTCGGCGCCCACGCCGTCGACGATGCCGGCCTGCTTGGCGGCCGCGATCTCGCGGTACGCCCAGTGCGTCGCGGGCACGTCGGCGAAGGCGGCCGCGCCGCTTCCGGCGGCGGACGTCCCGCCCGGCGCCAGCGCACGCGCCAGGATGGCGGCCGCCTGCGCCCGCGTCAGCGCGAGCTCGGGCGCGAACCGGTTCGGCGCGGTGCCGTTCATCCAGCCGCGCGCCGCCACGGAGGCGATCGCGTTGCGCGCCCAATGCGCCTCCGCGTCCTCGAACGTCGCGCCGTTCACCCACAGCGTCATAAAGTCCCACAGGCCGGGCTGCTCCTGGCCGAGGCTCCAGCTGCCGGCTCCTTTCAGCCCGTACCGGTCGATCAGCTCCAGCTTCTTCTTCATCGACCGCTCGTCCTCGTGCCAGATGACGTATGTACCCGGCGTCAACGTCTTGTAGCCGACGACCGGAAGCGGATCGCCGTCCCGGATCGTGAAGGTGCTGACGGCCGACTCGCTTGCCGCATCGTAGGAGGTCGACCCGCCGTAGCGGGCGACCAGCCGGTCCACGTCGCCGTTCGCGATGCCGTCTCCGTTGATCGTGCCGTCCGTCTTCCAGAACCGTCCGTAGAACGGCAAGCCGAGGACGAGCCGGTCGGCCGGAGCGGCCTTCAGCGCGTAGCGGATCGACTGCTCGACGAAGGCGAGACTCGCCACGGGGCCGGGCGTCGTGTCGCCGATGGACGTCTCGTCGTAGGCCATGATCATCAAATAGTCGCTGGTTCGGGCCAGCGCGGCGTAATCGTAGGAGCCGTGCCATCCCTTCGTCCACCCCTGCGGGTTGGCGCTGACGGCGACCGACACTTCCTTGCCGGCCGGGAGCGCCTCACGAAGCTTCTTTACCAAATCGGTATAATCGTCCCGAGACGTTTCCGTCACGTTCTCGATATCGACGTTGACGCCGTCCAAGCCGTACGACTCGATCGCCTGCACGAGCTGTGCGACCAGCGCGTCGCGTCCGGCCAAGGCGGCAAGCCCGACTTGGCGGTCCCAATGGTTGCTTAAGAAAGGGACGACCTTCAAGCCGCGTTCGTGCATGTCGTCGACGAACGCCCGGTCGATTTTGCCGGTAACCTGCAAGCTTCCGTCGGCGTTCAGGTCGAAGTAGCTCGGGGAGACGACTTGCAGGGCGCCGTCCGTCCGGTCGACAAACCGCACGTAATCGGACGTTTTCCCGGTATACAGATACGACATTTGGAAGCGCGAGGCGTCTGCCGAAGCTCCCGCGCCCCACAGCAAAAAGGCGGCCGTTGCGGCCGCCATCCAACGAAGGCGAGTACGAACGGTCATGATCGCTATGTCCTTTCCGCGGAGAAGTATGTAGTCTATCTCCATTGTGCAAAAAGGACGCCGTTCGGACAACGCGTAAATATTGTCAGTACGCCGCCAGCTCCTCCGTGCGCAGCGCATAATCGATGTTCAGGACGACGATGAACGAGTCGTTCTGCTTGTAGATGCCCTGGATCAGCTTACCGTCGTGTCTCGCGGAATGATCCGGCGCCGCCTCGATGTCGCTCTGCTGCACCTTGACGACCTCGGTCACCTGATCGATCAGGATGCCGACGTCCCGGCTTCCCGCCTCGATGACGATAATGCGCGAGCGGGTCGTCGGCTCCCCGCCGGGGAAGCCGAAGCTTTGGCGCAAGTCGAATACCGGCAGCACCGCGCCGCGCAAATTGATCATGCCGAGCATGTTGGCGGGGGCGTCGACCATCTTCGTGATGGCCGGCACCGTAATGATTTCTTTCACCTTCGCAATGTCGAGCGCGAAATGCTCCGTACCGAGCCGGAACGTCACCAGCTGGCATTCCCTCGAGCGGACGAGCTGCTTCTGCTGGGCGTCCTGTTCCTTGGACAGCAGGAGGGAGCCTTCCTCCTTGACGACCGAGCCGACGTCGAGGATGAGCGCGACGTTGCCGTTCCCGAGAATCGTCGAGCCGGAAATGTACGGGACGTCCCCGACGAACCGGCCGAGCGACTTGATGACGATCTCCTGATTGCCGAGCGTCTTGTCGACGACGAGACAAACCCGCTTGTCCGCGATGCCGAGGACGACGACGAACATGCGGCGGTCCCGCGCGTCGTCCCGGGGCTCGTCGAGGCGGAGCCGGCGGTGCATCCGCACGAGCGGGAACACGGTGCCGCGGATGACGCACACTTCGCGGCCCTGAATCGTCTGGATTTCCTGCGGCTGCAGCCGGACGATCTCGAGGACGTTGACGAGCGGGATGGCGAACGTGCTCTGGCCGAGCTTCACGAGCAGCGAGCGGATGATCGCCAGCGTGAGCGGCAGCTTGATCGTGAACACCGTCCCTTCTCCCGGGGACGTATCGATGTCGATGACGCCGTTCAGCTTCTCGATGTGCGAGCGGACGATGTCCATGCCGACGCCGCGGCCGGACAGCTCCGTCACCTTGTCGGCCGTCGACATGCCCGAATGGAAGATGAGGAAGACAAGCTCCTTGTCGGTCATCCGGCTCGCTTCCTCGGGCGTAATGAACCCTTTGCGGATGGACGCCTGCTTGATCTTCTGCGGATCGATGCCGCGGCCGTCGTCGGCGATCGAGATGACGATCTGGTTTTCCTGGTGCGACGCCTTCAGGATCAGCTTGCCCTTCCTCGGCTTGCCGAGCCGCTCGCGCTCCTCCGGGCTTTCGATGCCGTGGTCGGCGGCGTTGCGCAAAATATGGATGAGCGGGTCGCTGATTTCTTCGATGAGCGTCCGGTCGAGCTCCGTCTCCTTGCCTTCCATGACGAAGTCGATTTCTTTGCCGGCCTGCAGCGCCACGTCGCGCAGCATGCGCGGGAACCGGTTGAACAGCTGCTCGATCGGGAGCATCCGCGTCTTCATCATCCCTTCCTGCAGCTCGCTGACGACGCGGCTCAGATGGTTGCTGATGTCGTTCAGCACGGCGATGTCGCTATGGTCTTTGAACTGCTGGGTGAGCCGGTTTTTCACCTCGAGCAGGCGGGTGTTGTCGATAATGAGCTCGCCGACGAAGTTGAGCAGCTTCTCCAGCCGGTCGACGTCGACCCGGACCGTCGGATTCACCTTGACCTTCGACGCTTCCGCCTTCGTCTTGCCGGCTTCCTCCGGGGCGGCGGAGGCCGGGTCGCACGCTTCCTGCCCGTATTCCGCGGACAGCCCCAGCGCCGGCACGTCGGCGGACGGCGGCGTCTCGGCGGGCGGCTCCGCGACGGCTTCCGCCGCTTCCGCCCGGTCCCGGTCGAGCCGCCCGATATCGAACGAATCGATTTGGGACGCCAGCCGCAGCGCCCCCGACAGCGTCTCCTCGTCCCGCTTCGTCGCGAACAGGATGCGGTATTCGGAGACGGCGTCCTGCGCGTTCGCATCCGCCTCGGGCGACATCGCCAGCACATGCCCGGATTCGTCCAAGCCGTTGCAGATGATCATGATGCGCGCCTGCTTCATCTCCGCGTCGGGCTGGAGCGCGATGCGCAGCGAATACACGTCGAAGCCGTCGTTCCAATACGGCTGCAACGCGCCGCGGATGTCGGGACTCCATGCATGCCCGGCGGGCGCCGAAGCCTCGTGGGGCGCCGCGGTCGCGTCTCCGGACGAGGCGGCGGAGGCGTGCTCCGCTTCGTCGAGCATGCGGATGAACGGGGAGATGTCGGTCTCGCTCTGACGTTCCTCGATGATGGCGATTTTCAGCACCTTGATATAGTCGATCGCCCGGAACAGCACCGTCACGAGCTCGGAGCTGACCGACAGCTGGCGGTTGCGGATTTTATCGAACACGTTTTCGATCGCGTGCGTCAATTCCTTCAGATGCTCGAACCCCATGGCGGCGGAAGAGCCTTTCAGCGTATGGGCCGCCCGGAAAATGCGCTGGATCGTCTCCATGTTGGAGCCGTCGTGCTCCAATTCCAATAGTTGCTCGTTCAATATTTGCAGCTGCTCGTCCAACTCGTCCATAAGAATGCCCAAATACGCGGACATGTTCGGATCGGTCATGAAAGCCGCCCTCCTCTCGATGCCAATGTCCTGATGCGCGTGCCTTTATTGCAAAATCCGGTCCAGCTTCAAAATGCTGACGAGCTCGTCGCCCGACTTGCCGATCCCCTCGATGAAGCCGTGGTCCGTGCCGCCGGTTCGTTCCGGAGGAGGCTGGATCTCCTCGAACGACGTTACTTGGTACACCTGGTCGACGATCAAGCCGACCATCGATTCCTGATAGTTGACGACGACGATCCGCGTCGCCTTCGTGTCGGCCGCCTCCGGCAGGCCGAACCGTTTGCGCAGACTGACGATGGGCGCGACTTTGCCGCGCAGGTTGATGACGCCGATCAAGTACGGCTTGCTGTTCGGCACCTCGGTGAGCGGCTGGACGCGAATGATCTCGTGGATGTCCTGAATATGCAGGGCGAGCCGTTCGGTGCCGACCCGGATTTCGACGAATTGACGGGATGTAATAGGGACGGACATGCGGATACCCCCTCGTTAACGGATTTTGAAAGATGCGACCGTCGCGTTCAAGTTTTCCGACAGCCGGGCAAGCGATTGGGAGGCGGCGGCCGTCTCCTGGGAAGCGGCGGCGGACTGCTCGCTGGCCGCGGCGATCGTCTCGACCGACTGAAGCACCTCGGCCGATTGGGCCGCTTGCTCCTCGCTGGCGGCGGCGATTTCGCCCACTTGCTCGGCCGTTTCGTTCACCTTGTCGACGATGTGGGAGAAGGCGGTGTCGATCTGTCTCGACAGCTCGACGGCGGCGGAGACGGCCGTTACGCTCTCCGTCGTGTTCGCCTGCATCCCTTTGATGATGGCGGCGATTTCCTTCGTCGCGTCCCCGCTCCGCTCCGCCAGCTTGCGGACCTCGTCGGCGACGACGGCGAATCCTTTGCCCTGTTCGCCGGCGCGCGCGGCTTCGATGGCGGCGTTCAAGGCCAGCAGGTTCGTCTGGTCGGCGATGTCGTCGATGACGGAAATGATTTGGCCGATTTTGTCCGAATCGTTCTGCAGCTTTCCCATCTTCCCTTCCAGCTGCCGGATCGCTTCGATCGACGCATGGATCGTCGTGCCGCCTTCCTTGGCGACGGCTCTGGCCTGCGAGGACAGCTCCGCGGCGGATTCGGCGTTGCGGGCGACGGAATCGATCGCGCGCGACAGCTCGCGGAACAGCTCGTTCACCGTCTGGGCCGCGCTGGCCTGGTTGGTGGCGCCGTTCGCGATATCCTCCGTGCTGCCGGATATTTGCTCCGCGGTCGCGGCCACGCTTTGCGACGATTTAAGGACGGAGCCGATCATGTCCGTCAAGCTGCTCATCATGTCGTTGGTCGAACGGGCCAGCGTGCCGATTTCGTCCCGTTGGGCGACGGTCAGGGCGTCCACGGTCAAGTCGCCCCGAGCCACCTTCTGTACCGTATCGGTCACGGCGATAAGCGGCTTCGTAATGCTGCGCGTCAAGAAGAAGGCGGTGCCCAAGCCGACGACGAGAGCGGCCGCGAGCAGGATCGTCATGACGGCAAGGGCGCTCGAATAAAGGCTGTCCGACTCGTCGCTGGCCTCGACGGCTCCGTTATGGTTGAAAGCGATCATCTTGTCGATCAGAGGCGCCATGTCGAGCAGCTGCTTTTGCTCGGCCTGATACAGCGGGAACGATTGTTCCACCGGGCTTTTCCGGCTGACCGCAAGCGTCGCCTCGTGCAGCTTCGTCAGCTGGTCGTAGCTTTTTTTCAATTGGTCGAAGTTGGCCCGATCTTCCGCCTCGACGATCGTCGATTCGTAGCGCTGCATCTCTTGGACGACGGACTGCGCCAAGGCGGCCAGCGTCTTCTCCTGCTCCGCCTTCGCTTCGGCCGTCGCAGCCACGACGTGGTTCATCGTGACGACCAGCATCCTCTGAAGCTGGGAATTGATCTTGTTGATCGATTCCACGCCGGGCAGCCATACGCCGGTAATTTCGTCGGTTTTATGGTTCAGGGCGTTCATGCGGGAGAACGACGTCAAGCCTACCGCGATCGCCAACAGCAGCAGTATGATGAATCCGGCGTACATTTTTTTGCCGACGGTCCAGATCAAGGGGGATTCCTCCTGTTTTCGTCAAATGGCGAATCGTTGGCGGATTACACTTTAAAGGCGGAGACCATTCGATTCAGCTCCTGGGCCATGCTCGACAGCCGCTGAGTCGAATCGGCCGTCTGGTCGGAGGCGGCGGCCGACTGCTCGCTCGCGGCCGCGATCGATTCGATCGAGGCGAGCACCTCGTTCGACTGGGCCGCCTGCTCCTCGGTCGCGGCGGCGATTTCCGACACGGTCTGGGACGTATCCCGCACCATCGCGACGATGCTGCGGAACGCCTCGCCGCTCTTCTCCGACCGGTCGACGGCGGCGAGCACCGCATTGACGCTCATCTTCGTATTGCCCTGCATCCCCCGGATAATATCGGTAATCTGCTTCGTGGCGTCGCCGCTTCGTTCCGCCAGCTTCCGCACCTCGTCGGCGACGACCGCGAAGCCGCGTCCCTGCTCGCCGGCCCGGGCCGCTTCGATGGCCGCGTTCAGCGCAAGCAGATTCGTCTGTTCGGCGATATCGTCGATCACCTCGATGATCGCCCCGATCTGCTCGGAATCCCGTTCGAGCAGCGCGACCTGCTCGTTCAGCCGGTTCATCTCCCGAATCGAATCGAGGATGACTTGACCGCCCTGCTCGGCGACGGCCGTCGTCTGCCCGGATACGCCGGCCGCATGATCGGCATGCTTGGCGACCGATTCGATGGCGGCGGTCAGCTCCCGGAACAGATCGTTCAGCCGTTCCGCCGATTTCGCCTGGCTGTGGCTGCCGCCGGCGATTTCCTTGGAGGCGGACGAAATTTGCTGCGTCGTCTCCAGCACGTTGTGCGCGGAGGTCATGATATCGCGGATGAACGATTGATAGTTGCCGAGCATCGAGTTGAACGAGCCGGCCACCTCGCCGATTTCGTCCCGGCTCGTGACCGGCAGCCGGACGGTCAAGTCGCCTTCGTTGTTGGCCAGCTCCCGCAGCTTCGCGCCGACCGAGCCGAGCGGCTTGATTTTGCGGTACAGCGCCCAGACCGAGACGAGCATGCTCGCCGCGACGACGAACACGATCGCGAACGTGACCGTCAAATAACGCTCGAACCGGTTCTCGGCCGCTTTCGTCTCGCCGGCCGCGCGGTCGTTCATTTTCGTCTGGAACGCCGACATCGGCTCCATGATCGTCTTCACGTTCGCATCGTACGCCGCATCGAACAGCAGGCGGCGGGCTTCGTCGAACTTCCCGGCGGCGACGGCCTTCATGGCCGCTTCCTCGGTTGCGATCAAGGTGTCCGACTTGCTTTTGGACTGCTCGATCAGATCCAGCTCGTTCTGGGGGGCGTTCAGCTGCTTCAGCCGGGCGACGACGCGGTCGCGGTTTTTCGTCTCGTTCACCTCGCGCCAGTAGTTGTCGTAATACACCTTTTCTCCGAATTGGGCGTAACGCCGGGCTTGGTCGGTCAAATACTTGGAGGCGTCGACCAAATCGATGCCGAGCTGCTTGAACTCCGCTTGGCGGGACACCGCCTCCGAATAATCGCGGTAGGACGTGCGCAGCGCATTGATGCAGAGCGCCAGAGCGATGGAAAAGACGAAAAATACGGCGGCGGTCACTTGAAGAAGCCGGGAAATCTTCATGAAATCATCCCTCTCGTCATGGTTCCGGTAATTCCGGTCGCGCGGATAGCGCATGATGGATGCCTGCATAATAGAGGAGCCGTCCCGACGGATCGAAAATCGGGATAACGAAGAGCCGGACCGGCAACGGAGCGCCGTCCTTGCGATAGTTCAGCAGCTCGACCGTGAACGGGATTCGGGAGCGCAGCAGGTCCCGCATAAGCGCCACCGTGTTCATGTCGCTGCCGGGTCCTTGCAGAAACCGGCAATTGCAGCCGATGACCTCGTCCGCGCGAAAGCCGGTCATCGTCGTGAATCCTTCGTTCACATACACGATCGGGTTGTCCGGCCGGTTCGGATCGGTGACGACGATGCCGGTGGAGAGGTCGTGGATGAGGCGCAGCACGTGATCGGGAAAAGGACCCGGACCGGGATGAAAGCGGTCTCGAAACGGAATCGGGTAATAAGCCATGGAGTCCCCTCCGGTTATGTACGGTAAGCGCTTTTAGGTATTGCGACGGAAACGGATTCCGGAAGTCCGTTTCCCTCATCTCTCATCATAAGACAATATTCGACAAAATCATACAGGAATCCCTTCCTATAGACAAAAAAATTCCGCCCTTCGGCGGAAACGAGTTGGGGGAACGCCCGATCGATCGGATGCCGGTCCGGGCTTCCGGCGGCTCAGAAGCCGGCGAACCCCGGACCGGCTTCGAACCGGGTTCCGTATATTTTCGCGAGCGCTTGCGTCCGGTCGCAGACGTCAAGCTTTTCGTAAATTTTCGTAATATGGTTTTTGACCGTATGGGCGCTGATGTAGAGCTTCTCGGCGATTTCCTGGTTGCTCAGCCCGCGCAGCACCAGGTTGAGCACTTCCCTTTCCCGGGGGGTAAGCGACGCGGAGGCGGCGCCGCCGCGGGCGTCCCGCCCGGTCGAGTCCGGCGCGCGCGCGTCGGCGGCCGGCTCGGCGTCATCGAAAGCGCGCATCGGACGTCGCATCGCGCCCGCCAGCAAGACGGCGGAGGAAAGGGGGCCCGCGCCGCCGTCTTCGGACGGGCGGACGCCGGACCGGGCGATCCGCCGCGCCTCCCCGAGCAGCCGGACGGCCGGGTCGTCCGGGAGGACGTCCCGAAGAAACCCGTCGTCGTATCCGGCCAGCAGGGAGGCCCGGCGCAGCCGCTCCTCATCCTCGGCCGTCAGCCCGCCTCGTTCCGCGGCGAGCCGGCCGGCTTCGCGCCATACCTCCAACGCTCGGGCATGGGCGGAAGGGTTCCAATACGCCATCGACCGTACGAGCAGCCGGGTCCGCTCCTCCGCATCCGCGGCATCCTCCCGCATCGGCCCCGGCCCCGGTACGAGACCGGAGCCGTCGCCGCCGATCTGCGCCGCGGCCAGGCCGGCCATCCGGGCGAGCCGGTCCAGCAGGACGCGCCCGTCCGCCTCGGTCGTATCCGGCGTCGCCGCGACGGCCTGCATCCACCGTTCGGCGTCCGGCGTACGCGGGGCGCAGCCGACGACGGCCTCCCGCCATTGCGGCTCGATCAGGACGCCGGCCCATATCCGATAGCCGTCGCCGTCCCGCCCCGCGAAGCCGGCGGCGAGCATCGTCCATCCTTGCTCGTGCCGGCAGGCGACCGGTCCGTCGCCGCCGCCGATATCGCCCGCCGTCCGTTCGAGCCAGCGCCGGATGTCCGTCCCGCCGCATCCGTCGAGCAGCAGCCGGGCGAGCGGCTGCCCCCCGGACCGTTCGGCTACCGGCTCGCCCGACGTATCGGTAACGAATATCGTCAATCCGCACCAGTCGGCGAAAACGTCCTGCAGTTGTTGGAGCCGCTCGTTCCGTTGACGGTTGCGCATCGTTCCACCTCGACCCGGTTGTTGTCTCTCGCAGCGTAATAGCTTTACTATAGTGTACGCCATTTTCGTTTTCAACCGGAATATGCGCGGGCGTCCAACGACAAAAAACCCGCGTCTATCGCCGCCGCGGAACTTCCTATGGTAAAATGGAAGGCGGAACCTTAATTCATAGAATATGCGGGTGATCGAATGGGCACTGTGCCTACAGGCGTTCGCGGATTGGACGCGTTGACGGACGGAGGATTTCCTCGGGGATCGACCGTTATCGTGGAGGGCGCTCCGGGAACCGGCAAGACGACTTTGGGCATGCAGTTTCTTCATCACGGCGCCGTGTCGGACGGGGAAGCGGGCATTTACATTACGTTCGAGGAATTTCCGGACCAGCTGTACCGCGACATGCTCGCCTTCGGGTGGGACCTTCGCAAGCTCGAAGCGGGCAATTTGCTCCGGGTCGTCGCCATGTCGCCGGACGTCTTTTTGGAGCAGATGACGGAGCCCGGCGGATTGCTCGAGAAGATGATCCGGGAGCTTGACTGCAAGCGGATGGTTATCGATAGCATCAGCCTGTTTCGTTACGGAGCGGCCGACCAGGAGGAGCACCGGAGGACGCTGTACCGGCTGCGGAACATTTTGCGCAAGTTCGAGCTGACCTCGCTGCTGATCAAGGAGCGGGGGACGTCGACGGACGTTTCCGGCTTCGAGGCGTACATTTCGGACGGGTTCATCGCCTTGCAATTGAAGCAGCAGATGGAAAAATACAGGGTGCGGACGTTGGAAATTTTAAAGATGAGAGGAAAGCGCATTCAAGAAGGCGAGCACGTGTACCGGATTACGGATGCGGGCATTCACCTCATTCCGTCGCGTTCGATGGTCGAGGACCGGTCGCTGTTGAAGGGCCAAACCAAAGTGCCGACGGGCATCGCGGAATTGGACCGTCTGCTCGGCGGGGGGCTTGCGAAGGGGACCGTCACGCTGCTCGATACGAACAGCAAAGCGAATTACAAATATATGATTTCCACCGTCCTGGCCAACCGGTACGAGGCGGGCGATCATATATTGGCGCTGCTGTCGAGCTTCAATACGCCGCAGGACTTGAAGCGGATGTTCGCCATGCAAGGTTTGTCGCTCGGGCAGATTGCGCGGGAGGACCGGATTTACTTCATCGAGCATTACAACCGGCGGTACCCGGAAGGGTGCGAGGCGAACGTCATCGACGTCAGCGGGGCGGATAGCCGGGAATATCGCCACATTTTGCGCGAGCGGTTCGGACCCGTCGTCGAGCAGGGGCTCGAACGGGGCGACAGCTGGTTCATCTACTACGATTTGAACACGGTCATTTCCGAACGCGGGAAAGATCACGTCATGAAATTTTTCGCCGAAGAGACGGCAAGCATCAAGTCGCTCGGCATGACGATGATGGTCATGTGCAACTTCAGCGAAATCGGCCCCGAATGCTCCGCGTATTTGGAACGAACGTGCAACGGCGTCATCCGGACCTGGGTGGACGGCAACTATCAGTATTTGCAGGTAACGAAATCGCCGAACGGCGTCATCTCCGAGCCGTACATCGTGGAGACGACGGACGAGTCGCCTTTCATACGATTGATGTGAAGCCGCGCGGCGTGAAGCGGGAGGGATCACGATGACCGAAGAAGATACATGGCAGCTGCAGATGGAGTGCACCCGTTACTTCCAGAACAATCCGTACAGTCTGGAAACGGCGGAAGGCATCTCGCTGCGGCTCGGGCGCAAGGTCGAGCACCTCGATCCGGTGCTCGGGCGGCTCGTCGCGTTGTCGATATTGGAAAAGCTGGGGAATGGTTCGCGTTCCATTTACCGCTATATCGAACCGAGCTTCTCGGGCGACATGGACGTGCAATGGAACCTCAATTGAATCTCGTCCAAAGCTTGCACGATTTGTACGCGAGCGAGAGCGGCCTGACCGTCATGCTGACGAATGATCGCGGCGAACGGATAACGCGACCGTCCGGCGCGATCGCGCCGCCGAGCCGGGTAGACGGGCCGGCGGCCCGCGGACTCGAAGCCCGTCTGCGGGCGATTGTGCAAAGCTTCGGGCCGGTGCAGGGCGGCATCGTGCACGATGTCGCCGCCGGCATCCGGCTGCTGATGGCCCCGGTGGCCGTCCCCAAGCAGCCGACCTCATTTTTGTGGGCGGGCTGTCTCGTGGACGAGCGGGCGGTCGTCCACGCCCAGGGGAGCGCGGGGAACGACGACGCGGACTTTCCGTGGCTGGACGTCTGGGACGGCGTCCGGACAAGCGAAGCCGGATGCACGGAGAAGGCGCTGGCGCAGCTGAACCGGCTCGCGGCCGTGACCGCCGGGCTGATGAAGGCGGAATACGCCGAGCAGTCGTCGTTCCGGCGCATCGAGCTGCTGCGGCGCCTGCTCGCGCCGACGGGGAACGAGACGATCCAGGAATGGGTCGACGCCTTGACGCAGGCCGCCGACGAGGCGGACTTCCTCGGATACGCGGTGCGTACCGAGGGACAGCTGTTCGCCGTCCGCGACTACGTCGGGCCGGCGGCCGAGTCGGTGCCGGGGCTTTCCTTTTCGCTCGGGGAAGGGTTCATCGGCCAAGTCGGCACCGCCCGGAAGGCGGCCTTCTGGGACCATGTCTCCCAAGATCCGCGGACGTTCGCCTTCGTCCAGCGCGGCTTGAACCCGACGTCGCTGTTTTGCGTGCCGGTCATGCGCGAGAACGACCTGGACGGCGTCCTGTTCGGCGGAAGCGTCACGGAGCCGGCGCTCAGCCGGTGCATGCAGTCGTTCGTACAGGCGTTCGCCGCCGGATGGAGCTCGCGCATCACGCTCGAGGCCGTGCGCGACGACCGCAATACGAACTTTACCCGCCTGTCCACGTTCGTCGAAACGTGTAGCGCGATCAATCACGCGCAGGACGTCAAGCGGCTGTCGTACATCCTTGTCGACATGAGCTTGAACCTGGTGGAAGGACCGTTCTCCTGCGTCGTGCTCAAGCCGTCCGACCAGAAGGTGCAGCTCGTCTCGAGGGGGCTCGGCCGGCAGCAGGCCGAGCGGTACGTGAAGGGAGTGGCGGCCCGCTGGTCGGGGCGCGGCGGAGCGGGCGGGGCGAACGAGCCGGAGCCCGGGCTGCATGAGGAGCTCGGAGCGGCTCCCGCGCTGGAATGCCCGTTGTACTATCAGAACGAGCTGCTCGGCGTATGGTGCATCGCCTTGAAGGAAGCGGGCCAATACGGGCTGTACCGCGATTACATGTCGATCGTCGCGCAGGCGGCAAGCTCGGTGCTGTACCGGCTGTGGGACAAAGGAAGAGTCGACCGGGGCGACGCCGTGCAGCTGCTCAACCGGGCGCTCGGCTATTGGGACTCGTACGCGCACGAGATGACGCACGAGGCGCAGCAGCTCGCCGTTCCGTTCGCCCGCACGCTGAAGCTCGGCGAAGCGGAGATCAAGCATCTCGGCGAGGCGTGCTTGGTTTACCCGTATTCGCCCTCCTTTTTGAGCGACATTTTGCGCAGCCCGGAGCAGATGGAGCCGATCGCGCACTTTCATGCGATCACCCGGCTGCTCGAGGAGGGCAAGCCCGCATCGGCGTCGTCCGCATCATCCGCATCGTCCTCGTCCGTGCCGGCGTTCGGCGTCGGCGGCCAAGTGATCGCGATTTTGTACTTCTACCTGCAGTTCAATCGCGATCTGCAGGCGCTCGACCAGCTTTGGCCGGTCAGCCCGGAGCTGCGGGCCGCGTTCCGGGCGTTCTGCGATTCCCGGGAAGTCGTGGAGGGCGAAATCTCGCTCGGCGGCGAGGAGGAAGCGGACTCGTCCGGCGGCGAGCCGCCGGCGACGAATATCGCCAAGCTGAACGACCTGCCCCCGTTGTCCTCGCGGGAGCGGGAGGTGCTCGGCCATGTGCTGCAGGGCAAGAGCAACCGGGAAATCGCCGAGAAGCTCGTCATCAGCGAGCATACGGTCAAAAACCATATGACGAACATATTCCAGAAGCTCGGCGTCACCGACCGCGCGCAGGCGATCGCTTTGGCGTACAAGTCGGGCTGGAACCGGTAATCGTTTTTTTTACAAAATCTACATATCGTCTTTACCTTCCCGCAACGTTCGCTCGGTATGCTGGTGTAGAAACTTATACACGAACGCGGCGGAGGGGTTGTATCGATGAAGAAACGGTTGAAGCAGGCGAAATGGTTGGCGCTCGCGCTCACCGCGGTGGCGCTGGGGAGCGGTTCGGCCACGGCAACGGCCGCGGCTGCGGGAGGAGAGGCGAAGGAGGCGACGGAAACGTCGTTCGGCCTATGGGCCGGCGGCAAGCCCGTATCGGCGGACAAGCCTCCCGTCGTCATCGACGGCAGCACGTACGTGCCGCTCCGGACGCTGGCCGAGCTGCTCGGCAAGCAGGTGGAGTGGAACGAGTGGGAGCAGGCGATCCGGCTGAAGGCGAAGCCGACCGTCGAAGCGACGCACGACTGGAACGATCCGAAGGAGCTGGGGGGCGGCATCCGGGAAGGCGGCTTCTCCGGACTCGTCCGGCTGCCGAACGATCCGGCCGACGTCTTCTATACGCTCGCGGATCGCGGGCCGAACGGCGAATACGGCAAGGACAAGCTGCGCACGTTCCCGGTCGAATCGTTCGTGCCCCGCCTGTACAAGATCAAGGCGTCCGGCGGCTCCATCGAGGTGCTCGAGACGATTCCGCTGAAGCTTCCGGCGGGCAAGACGGATCGATTCACCGGCACGACCGCGATCAGCGGCTTGCCGAATACGGAAGGGACGGACGAGGTGCCGTACGACGGCACGGGGACGAAGAAGCTGGCGTACGACCCCGACGGTCTCGACCTCGAAGGGATCGCCTACAGCCCGTCCGACGATACGTTCTGGCTGTCCGACGAATATCGTCCGTCACTGATTCAAGTCAAGCGCGACGGCACGATATTGGGCCGATATATCCCGCAAGGCGCGAAGGACGCGCTCGTCGCGGCGGGCGCGCAGAGCGAGCTGTACGACGTGCTGCCGGCGGCGTACGCGAAGCGCATCCCGAACCGCGGCTTCGAGGGCGTGGCGATCTCGCCGGACGGCGCGTACTTGTACGCGTCGATCCAGAGCCCGCTCGCCAATCCGGACAAGAAGACGGGCGAGGCGTCCCGCAGCCTGCGCATCTTGAAGCTCGATCTGAAGACGAAGCAGCCCGTCGGCGAATACGTCTACATCGCCGAGGACGCCTCGATGTTCGAGAACGTGAAGCAGAAGGACGTCGTCATCAGCGATTTGTCCGGTCTCGGCACGGACGTGCTGCTCGTCGACGAGCGCGACAAAAACGCCGGCAGCGAGGCGCAGATCAAGCGGCTGTACAGGGTGGACCTGACGAAGGCGACGAACGTGCTCGGCCAATTGTTCGGCGGCAAGGAGCTCGAGGCGCTGACGCCGGCGGAGCTGCGGGAGCGGGGCGTCGTTCCGGCCGCGAAGGAGCTCGTCGCCGACGTGGCGAAGCTCGGCTATCCGCACGAGAAGCTGGAAGGGATCGCGCCGATCGACCGGAACCGGATCGCGATCGTCAACGACAACGACTTCGGCGTGGACGGCTACGGCGACGACGGCAAGCTGAAGGTGAACGCGGCGGCCAAGACGCAGCTGTTCGTCGTCAAGGTGGAGGAGCCGTTGTATTGATCGCGGCGGGGCGGTCCTCTTCCTATAGCAGAAAAAAAAAGTTGTAAGCCCCCTTCCGTAAAAAGGGGTTATCGGCTGGCTGGAGAGACGGAGCGTCTCTCCTTTTTTGTTGCGTTCGGAGTGCCGTTTTGGATTTCATCCAATGAAAGGAACCGATTAGGTGTTAGCGGAGGGTCGCCATTGGAATCGATCCAATAGAATCGCTTCCGAATGCGGTCCATCAGCAACTTGGGCCAGTCGGTTGGATGGAATCCAATGGCAGAGCGGGCTTGTTTATGAATAAGGTTTCGCCATTGGACGAAATCCAATTGGACCGGACAAGAGAAAGAGCAAGCGGACGTTTCCCGGCATAGCGGGCAAACGTGACGGGGAGCGAGGCGAGTCGGACTCGAAGCGGCGGCCGTTTGGACAACGAAGAGCGGACCGGGTTCGGTCCGCGCCTGGAACCAAAAAACGGAACCGCCTCGAGGGCGGTTCCATTGGGGGGCGGTGCGACCGCCCGTCAAGCCGTCTTGGCGTCGAGCCGCAGCGTCGGAGCGTTCCACAGCTCGTTCCACTTCTTGAGGGCGGCGATCAGGATGACGACGCCGAGCACGAGCATGATGACGGAGAGTGTCGCGTTCAGCACGCTGTAGCCGGCATTGGACGGATTCAGGTAGACGTTCGCGATCATCCAGTATCCGGCGTACATGACCGTGACGAACAAGTAAGCGAGCGGGACGAGACACGTAAGCGCGTACCAACGCTTGTCGGCGATTTTCAGAATGACCGTCGCCCCGACGATCAGCCCGATGGAGGCCATCAGCTGGTTGGAGACGCCGAACAGCGCCCAGATGGAGCCGATATCGCCCGACACGAGCAGGTAGCCCCACAGGAAGCAGGCGAGCGCGCTCGCGAAGATCGAGCCGGGCATCCAATCCGCTCTCTTCAGCGGCTTATACAGCTCCCCGAAGAAATCCTGGATCAAATAACGGGCGACGCGCGTCCCGGCGTCGATCGCCGTCAGGATGAACACCGCTTCGAACATGATGACGAACTGGAAGAAATACGACGACAAGTGGCTGAACCACGGGATTTTCGTGAAAATGTACGTCATGCCGACGGCCAGCGTCACGGCGCCGCCCGTGCGTCCTTCGAGGTTCAGCCCGATCTTCTCGGCCAGCTCCGGCAAATGGACGACGTCCATCCCGAGCGTCTGGAACACCTTCGGCGCCGAGTTGATCGCGAAATAATCGGCCGGCTGCAGCGCCGTGGCGGCGACGAGCGCCATGATGCCGACGAGGCATTCGACGAGCATCGCGCCGAAGCCGACCGCCTTGATGTCGCTCCAGCGGTTGATCATTTTCGGCGTCGTCCCCGAGCCGACGAAGGCGTGGAAGCCGGAAATCGCGCCGCAGGCGATCGTGATCGAGATGAACGGCCAGACCGGACCGGCCATAATCGGACCGCCGCCTCCCGTGAACGCCGTAAACGCCGGGAACTGGATCGACGGGTTGATGATGAAGACGCCGACGATGAGCGCGAGGAAGACGCCGATTTTCATGAAGCTGCTCAAATAGTCGCGCGGGGCGAGCAGCAGCCATACCGGCAGGGCGGCGGCGAAAAAGGCGTAGACCGGCAGGGCGAACCCGAGCGTCCGCGTATCGAGCGTGAGCAGATCGCCGAGCGCCGTTTCTTGAATCGAAGGGCCGGCGAAGACGCCGATCATGAGCAGAATGAAGCCGAGCGTCGTAGCGAGCTTCAAATTGCCCGTTTTTTTGTACAGCAGGCCGACGCCCATCGCGATCGGGATCGTGATGCCGACGGCGAACGTGCCCCAAGGATTGTTCTCGAGCGCATGGAGGACGACCATCGACAAGCCGGCCATCGTAATCGTAATGATGAACAGCATGGCGAGTCCGGTGCAGAAGCCGGCGACCGGGCCGAGCTCCTCCTTGGCCACCTCGGACAGCGACTTGCCCTGCTTGCGCATCGAGGCGAACAAGACGACGATGTCGTGCACGGCTCCCCCGATCACCGCGCCGATCAAGAGCCAGAGCAGGCCGGGCAAGTAGCCGAACTGCGCCGCCAAAATCGGGCCGACGAGCGGACCGGCGGCCGCGATCGCCGCGAAATGATGGCCGAACGTCACCCACTTGTTCGTCGGTACGTAGTCTTTGCCGTCCTGGAGCGCGTGCGCGGGCGTCTGCTTCGCGTCGTTCAGCTTCAGCACTTTTGCGGCCATAAACGTACCGTACAGACGGTACGCTATCATAAGTATACAGATCGATCCGATTACGATTGTAATCGCATTCATGGACGTGCACCCCTTTCCTTTATCCGTGACTCCTATTATAGGCATTGGAAACGGACGAAAGCGGTTTTCACGCCAAAAGGCGAGGGAAAGGGCTTAACTTGCAAAAATGGCGGGTTGAGCTGCACCGAAGCTCCCTTCGCCAACATCCGCCTTCCAGCCGTTCGGCCTTCCCGGCGACGGGGTAGCTCGGACGTACGCTCCCGAATTCAGAAGCCGAGCAGCTGCTTCAGCTCCTTCAAGTACGTCCGGCTGACCGGGACGGAGGCGCCGTTGCGCATGATCAAATTGCAGGTGGAATGGAACCACGGCTGGATTTCCACGACGGCGTCGAGATTGACGACATAGGCGCGGTGGACGCGAAAAAAGGAGCCGTGCTCCAGCCTGCGCTCGAGCGTCGTCAGCGGCTCGTTGACCCGATAGTCGCGGTCGTCGGTCGCGATGACGGTTTTGCCGTCCTCGAAGCCGACGTAGACGATCCGGTCCGCCGGGATGAGCATGATCCGGTCGTCGACCGATACGGGCAGCCGCTCCGGACGTTCCGGCTGCTTCGGACGACGAACCGCGGTCGCGGCGTCGGCTCCTCTCCGCTCGATCAGCTTGGCGACTTTCTCGACCGCCCGCTTGATCCGGCTTTCCTCGAACGGCTTCAGCACGTAGTCGCTCGCGTTCAGCTCGAACGCCTGCAGGGCGTATTCGTCGTAGGCGGTGGCGAAGACGATTTCCGGCTTCGCTTCCCCGCCTTGGTCGCGAATCGTCCGCGCCATATCCATCCCGCTTTCGCCTTCCAGCTGGATGTCCAAAAAGACGACGTCCGGCTCCGTCTCGCGGACGAGCGCAAGCGCCCGGTCCAGCCGGTCCGCCTCCCCGACCACCTCGACAAGCCCCGTGCGGCGAAGCAGATAAGCCAGCTCGTCGCGCGAGATCGGTTCGTCATCCACGATCAAAGCTTTCAGCATGCGGTTCCTCCCATGGCGAGTTGTAGACGGGCAATCGGATCGTGACGGTCGTTCCCGAGCCGGGGACGCTTTCGATACGGAATTGTCCCTTCGATCCGTAAATTTCGTCGATCCGTTTGCGGATGTTGTACAGCGCCGTTCCCGTACCTTCCGGCGATTCCACGGCTTTGCTGCCCAAGGCGGCGAGCAGCTCCGGCGGGATGCCGACGCCGTTGTCCTCGGCGACGAGCACCATGTGCGAAGTTTCGCGGTAAGCGCGCAGCACGATCAGCGCCTTGCCGGCAAACGCGTTCGAAGGAAACGCGTAGCGGAGCGCATTTTCGACGAGCGGCTGCAGCGTGAAGGGAGGCACCCCGATCGGCTCGAGGGACGGATCGATCTCCATCCGCAGCGTATATTTGTCCGGAAACCGGGCCTGCTCGATCGCGAGGTACGCCTTCACGTGCTCCAGCTCCTTGTACAGCGGGACGACGACTTGCCGGGCTCCCTGCAGGTTGCTGCGGAAAAAGACGCTCATCTGCAGCAGCAGCGTTCGCGCTTTCTCGGGATCGGTCCGGCACAGCGACGATATCGTATTGAACGCGTTGAACAAAAAATGCGGATGCACCTGCGCGTGCAGCGCCTTGATCTCGGCGTCCTTCAGCAGCCTGCGCTGCTTCTCCGCCTCGGCGAGCTCGAGCTGCGTGGAGAACAGCTTGCCGAGCCCCTCGGCGATCTCCCGCTCGGCGCGGTCCAGCCGGCTCGGTCTTTTGTAGTACAGCTTGAGCGTGCCGACCGTCTCCTCCTTCACCGCAAGCGGCAGCACGATCGCCGCCTGAAGCACGCAGTCCGGCTCGCTGCACTGGATGTCCTCCCGCGTCAGGGCGACGCCGGTGCGGCCGGATTCCAGCACTTGCCGGGTGAGCCGGGTCGAGATGCTTTGCAGCGCGACGTGATGATCCGCCCCTTCTCCGGCGTGGGCGAGCACGCGCTGGCGGTCCGTGATCGAGATCGCGTCGGCGTGAGTCCGCTTCAGGATGACGCCGGCCGCTTCCCGGCACGATTCCGGGTTCAGCCCCTGCCGGAAAAAGGGAAGCGTCTCGTCCGCGATCGAGAACGCCTGCTGCGTCTGGGTCGCGCGGGTTCGCGCCTCTTCGCGCAGAATCGATTGGATGATCAGCATGAACAGCAGCGTCCCGAAGCCGTTGACGACGATCATCGGCACGCCGATCACTTTCACGAGCGCCAGCGCGGTGTCGAACGGCCGGGCGGCGAGCAGGATGATGCCCATCTGCGCCGCTTCCATCGAGATGCCGATGACGACCGCTTGCCAGAGCGCCCGGTTTTCCCATACCCGTATGCCGCGGCCGAGCCAGCCCGTGACGATGCCCGCGAGCACGCTGGACAAGCCGCACGACAGCGCCGTAAAGCCGCCCAGCGAAAACCGGTGCAGCCCGGCGATGAGGCCGACGCCCGTTCCGACTAACGGCCCGCCGAGCATGCCGCCGATGACGACGCCCATAATGCGCGTGTTGGCGATGGCGCCGTCCGGGCCGATCCATGTCTGCCACGCCTGGGAGGAGACGGACCCGCCTCCGCGAATTTCCACCCCCGTGTAGTTGCTGAGGATGCCGAATGCGCCGAAGATGAGGATGAGGCTGATTTTCTCGGCATTGCCGTGCTCGCGGTGCACGATGGAACGGAACGATTTCAGCCGGGACAGGAGAATCGCCACCATGAGCAAAATGCCAACCCGCTCCAGCATAAGAGGCAGCAAACCGATCACGTTGTTCTCGCCTTCTTTCGGTGACGGACGATTCGCCGAATCGTCGCTCGTCTTCCTATAATCGTCCATTATACCCGCCGTTATGACGGCGGGCATCTTTTTTTCGCGAGCGCAAACGCCGCTTTCATCCCGCAAACCGAATCTCTATCCTATTCGTAGGAACTGGTGACGGACCGAGCGTCGTGATAGGAACCCTCCGACGGCACGAGCGCCGGCAATAGGAATGGAGTGGGACGAGCTTCCCGGTGCGGCGAAGGAAAAGATAAGAATGGCCGGGGATACCCTTTTCTATGAAAAACGATGAAAATAGAACTATCAACACAGATCGGACAGCAGAGACCGGATCGAAGGAGCGGATCGGAATGAGAACGACAGTCGCAACCGTGGAGCAAATCGAACAGGACGTCAAGGCGCTCGAACGCCGCGAACCGCAAGTCGCCTTTTTGCTGAAGCGGCTGAAACGGCACCACGCCCCCACATACCGGCAAAGCTTGCTGACCGCCCATTACTCGCTGCAGCTGGCGCAAGCGCTCGGATTCGACGGGAACGAGTGCCGGGTGCTGTACCGGACGGCGCTTCTTCACGATATCGGCAAGCTGCACGTTTCCCGCGAGCTGCTCGACAGCCGTCACCGGCTGTATCAAGGCGACGTCTGGAAGCTGCAGGAGCATCCGAAGCACGGAGCGGACATTTTGGCGGCGATGATCGCCGACGGTAGCGTCGACGGAGAAGCGGTTCTGCATCATCACGAAAACTTGGACGGCACCGGCTATCCGTTCGGCCTCACGTGGAAGGCGATCTCGCTGAACGCGCGCATCATCCGGCTCGCGAGCAACTATACCGACATGACCGATGCGCAGACGTCGCTTGGGCTCAGTCACGAGGAGGCGCTCGAGGAGCTGTACGCCTGGAGCGACGTCCTGTTCGATGCCGACCTGGTCGAGCTGATGAACCATCTGTTCCGCGAGCGCATGCGGGACGAAAAGCGGAAAGGGGAGATCGCGTATGACGTTGTTAAGCGAAATCGAAAGTCTTAAGCGGCAATTGTCGAAGCTGGCCGACCGCCACGGCGACTTGACCCACAACTGCGTCGTCCGTCTCAGCCAGCTGCTCGACCGGAAGCTGAACGAGTACGAGCGGCTGCGCCGCGAGAACCGCAGCGAAGCCGGGGTCCGGTAGGAGGGCTGCGACGATGGCGCTTTTTCCAAAGCCGTCCCGATGTGGTATCGTTATGGAATAACGATACGCGCATCGGACGGTTTTTTCGCGTTGGCGCACCAGGAAAGGACGGGGCTGGAGAGATGGAGGGGCCGTTGTTGGACGTTCGGCTGGAAAAGGCCGGTTACGAGGAGCGGGAAGGCGTCGTCCGGAACGTGGCGTTCACGGTGCGGGCCGGCGAGCTCGTCGGCCTGATCGGTCCGAACGGAGCGGGGAAGAGCACGACGATCAAAGCGATTCTCGGGCTGCTGAAGCGGACGGAGGGCGAGGTTCGTTTTTGCGGTCCCGGCGGCACGTACGCCTATATCCCGGAGCATCCGATACTGTACGAGGAGCTGACGCTGTGGGAGCATGTGGAGCTGGCCGCCGCTTCCTACGGCTTGACCGGGGAGCGGTTCGAGGAACGGGCGGAGCGGCTGCTCGCGCGGTTCAAGCTGGGCGACGTGCGGCATCATTTGACGACATCGTTCTCGAAAGGAATGCAGCAAAAGGTGATGCTCGTGCTCGGCTTCCTGACGAAGCCGGACGTCTATATCGTGGACGAGCCGTTCATCGGCCTCGACCCGAAGGCGACGAAGGAGCTGCTGGACGCGCTGAACGAGGAGCGAAGCCGGGGAGCCGGCATTTTGATGTCGACGCACGTGCTCGATACGGCGGAACGGATCTGCGACTCGTTCGTGCTGCTGGACGGCGGGGCCGTCGTCGCCCAAGGCGATCTCGACCGCATTCGCGAGACGTGCGGGATGCCGGACGCGAGCTTGTTCGACTGCTTTCATGCGTTGACTTGACCGGGAGGGAGGAGCGATCGTGCGCATGATCGATGCCAAACGGCTGTTCGTCCGCCGGCTGCGGTCCGAATGGCGTTTTCAGTACCGGGTATGGAAAATGGCCGTCGACTGGACGGTGGCGCTGTACATCGTCATTCCCGCGCTCGCCGTGGCGGCGTATCAGTACGCGTCCTGGTGGCGGGTCGCGCCGGGATGGGCGGAGGGCGTGCCGCTTCCGGTCTGGCTCGCGGCCGTTTACGTCTTGACGGGCTTCGGCGGCGTGAGACTGTTCCTCGAGGAGGCGGATCAGCTGTTCCTGATCCGCAACGCGTCGTGGATGAACCGATTGAAGCGATCGGGGATCGCGTACTCGCTGGCCGTCCGGACGATCGGATCGGCGGCGGCCGCAGCGGCCGCGGCTCCGTTCCTCGTCCGGGTTCACGAGTACGAGACCGGCCGTCTGCTGCTGCTCGGGGTGCTGGCCGTGTTCGCCGGGACCCACTCGGTGCTGGCGAGGCGGCTGCTCGAGCTGACGCTGCCGCGGTTCGCCGGCGGGGGCGCGAGCGTGCTCGCATACGCGGCGCTAGGGGCGCTGTTCGTCGCGGCGGCCATGCCGGGCGCCGCTTGGTGGCAGCCGCTCGCGCTCGCGGCGCTGCTGGCCGGCTCCACGGCTTGGCTCGCGAAGGTGCGGCTGCGGCTGGCGGGGACGTTTTACCGCGACGCGGCGTACGAGTACGAGCGGCGGATGCGGTTCGCCGCCCTGCTGCTCGCCCAAGTCGCGCCCCGGCCGTCGAAGCTGCTGCGCCGCCGGACGCCGCTGCTGTTCCGCGGCTCGCGGAAGCTGTTCCGCAGGCGGACGCCGGATCGCGTGCTGGCGGAGACGATCGTCAAGTCGTTTTTTCGCAGCGGCACGCAGCTGAAGCTGTACATTCAGTTCGCGTTCGCCGTCTGCTTCGGCATCGCGGCGATGCCCGTCGCCGCGAAGTGGCTGTTCGCGCTCGGCATCTCGCTGCTGATGGCCTATTGGGTGAAGCAGTACGGCAAGGAAGTGACGGCGTCGTCGTTCGTGAAGCTGTTTCCGTGGAAGGACGAGGACCGGCTTCGGGCGATCGGCCGGGCGACGCCGCTCTTGTTCATGCCGGCGTTCGCGCCGGCGGGGCTGCTGCTCGGCTGGACGGCGTACGGCCTCTGGGCCGGACTGCTGCTCGTGCCGGCCGGCTGGCTGCTCGGGTACGCGCTCGGCCGGCTGTTCAACTCGTGGTAAGGGTCTAGGCCAAGCCGGTGCGAGGCGTACGGGGCGTCAGCCGTATAGGGAAGGCGCGGAAGGAATATCCTAATCGGAGTACGCCCCGTAGCTGCGAAAATAGCGTACACAGGTACCTGATTCGCCCGGCCCCCTTACACCCATCAGGACGAAAAGAGGAGTTTCCGATGACTCAAGCACCGATCTACTTTCAATACGAGGACGCCCGTGCCGCCGATATCGCGATCGATACGCTGTCCGAGCTCGGCTATCACGTCCATCCGTTCGAGCAGGACGGCAAGCCGGGCTTGCGGCTGTACGTCGACCATAACGACCTCACCTCCGCGCTCGAAATTGCGCAGGCGAACGGCGGTACGCTGCTCGATACGGATTGCGCCCCTTCCGAGGCGACCTCGTACGACGAGGCGTACGGGATGGACGCCGTGCGGATTCCGGCGCACCTCGTGAACGAGGATTGGCCGGAGACGTATTTCGACGGCGGCGGTCCGGTTCCCGGAACGATCGGCTCGGCCGACGAGAACGGCGCCGACCCGGCGATGTTCGATCCGTCGGGGGACGACTACGATCATTTCTCGGCCGGTGTGCGGCTGTAGCGGCGATTCGGGCCGCGAAACGAAAAGCGGGGACGTCCCTACCGGACACCCCGCTTTTCGCCGTCTAGATCGAAGCGACCGCCGTCGCCTCCGCCGCCGCGTGTTGCCCGGCCGTGTAGCCGGTCGAAAACGCCGCCGTTATGTTATAGCCGCCCGTATACCCGTGAACGTCCAGCACCTCGCCGCAAAAAAACAGCCCCGGCATCCTCTTCGACTGCATCGACTTCGGGTCGATCTCCTTCAGATGGACGCCGCCGCCCGTCACGAACGCCTCCTCGATCGACAGCGTCCCGTTCGCCCGCAGCGGGAACGCCTTGGCCAGCTTGGCCAGCTCCGCCCACGGCTGCTTCGGAATATTGTCGTACGTGACGTCCTCGCGAATGCCGGCCCGTTCGAGCAGCAGCGGAATGAGCCGCTCGGGGAAATAGCCCTTCAGCACGTTTTTGACCGCTTTCTTCGGTTCTTCGCGGGCAAGCCGCATCGTGTCGGCATAAATGTCGTCCGCCGTCCGGTCGGGCAGCAGGTCGATCGTCATCGGAACGGGCCGGCCTTCGTTTTTCTTCCGCTCCTTCACGACGAACTGGCTGCACCGCAGGGCGGCCGGGCCGGAGATGCCGAAATGGGTAAAGATCATATCCCCTTCGTGCTCGACGATTTGTTTCCCTTTCTCGTTCCAGACGGACAAATGAATGCCGCGCAAGCTCAGCCCCTGCAGCTCCTTGCTGCGAATGAACGGCTCGTTCGACGTGATCGGCACCTCCGTCGGGTACAGCTCCGTAATCGTATGCCCGGCCTCCTCCGCCCAGGCGTAGCCGTCGCCGGTCGAGCCGGTATGCGGCACCGACTTGCCGCCCGTCGCGATGACGACGCACCGCCCCGCGAGCCGCTCGCCCGTCCGCAGCCGGACGCCCGCCGTCCGGCCGTTCTCGTACAGCACCCGGTCGACCGGGCTGTTCACCCGGATCGCCACGCCCTGCGCGCGAACCCGGCCGACGAGGGCGTCGACGACCGTCTTCGCCTTATCGGTAACCGGGAACATGCGCCCGCGGTCTTCTTCCTTCAGCCGAATGCCCATCCCTTCGAAGAAAGCGATGATATCCCGGTTGCCGAACGTGTGAAGCGCGCTGTACAGGAAACGCCCGTTGCCGGGAATGTGCTTCACCAGCTCGTCCGTCTCCTTGGCGTTCGTCACGTTGCACCGGCCGCCTCCCGAAATGCCCAGCTTCCGGCCGAGCTTGTCTCCTTTGTCCACCAGCAGCACGCGGGCGCCGGAGGCGCTTGCCGCGATGCAGGCCATCAAGCCGGACGGCCCGCCGCCGATGACGATAACGTCGTAAACCAACGTACTCCGCTCCTTTCCCATTCCCGGTCGGGACGTGGGGATTACGCCCATTGTATCGCGTTTCCGGGCAAAAAGAAAATGGCTCTGCTAGCGGAACGTGAGGACGGACGGCTCGCCGATCCACCGCTTCGCGCCGTGGTCCCGCGCCCGGACGACGACCCGTCCCGGATACGCTTCGACGTACAAGCTTTCGCTCTTGAGCGGCTCGATCGGCCGGTCGGCGGACGAGTAGGCGCCCCGCACCGCGCCGCTTCCGACGGCGGCGAAGCCGCCCCGCCATACTTGCTTCGTCGTCTCCGCGTCCCAGTGGGTGTGGCCGGAGAACAGCACGGCGAAAGGATATTTACTCAGAATGGCGCGCAGCCGCTCGTGCTGGACGACGCCGCGTTTGGCGCCGCTTCCGTCCACCGTATCCGGCAGCGGCTGATGGAGGAAGACGAGCGCCGGCAAGCGGCGTTCGGGCCGGCTCCCGGCTTCGCGCCAAATCCGAAACGCGGCCAGCCGCTCCTCCAGCCAATCGAGCTGCCCGTCGGATAAATACGCGTCCTCCGCCACGGAAGGCTCGACGTCCCGGTACGCTTCGCCGCTCATAAACAGAAACGGGACGCCCCGCACCGACGCCTCGTGATACGGACGGTCGTACCCGAACTGCCGTTCGAATTGGTCGACGGCCCGAGCCGAGCTCCATTCGCCGCTCAGCCGGGTGTAATCGTAGCGGTCGTCGTGCAGCCACATCCGGTAAAAATCATGGTTGCCCATCGTCGCCCGTACGGGCGCATGGGGGACGGCGTCCAGCAAAGCGCCGAGCCGATCGAAATCGACCGCGCTGCCGTTCGTCAAATCGCCGTTCAAGACAAGCATGTCGGCGTTCCGGTTTATGGTATAATGGTCTTGAAGCGCTTTCACGAACAGTTCGTGGGACAGGGCGTCCGTCTCTTGAATATGGATATCGCTCAGCAATGCGAACGTCGCAAGCGGGGCTTCGCGGTTCGTCCGGACCGCTGCGGCTTCGGGGCCGGCCGAGCTCGGTTCGGAAGGGGTACGCGCGGCCGCGACTAGAGCGAACAGCAGCAGCGACAGGCGAATCGTATTCATGGCGAATCCTCCTTACGGTGATGGAACTTGAAAAACCGTCTTCTCGGCTTTTTCGGATATCGATAGGGTGTATCGAATTCGCTTGGTTATACATCGTGGAACGGAGGGATGACGTTTGCCGGAGCTGCTCAGTTGGGGGCCGTTCGCGATCCAGACCGGCCTGCTCGCCGCCGTCGCCGCGGGATTGGCGGCCCTTGTCGCTGTACGCGCGATGTCCCGGCCGGTCGGACCGGCCGCCGGTCATGCGGCCGACGCGATGCAGAGCGCGGCGCTGCTCGCGCTCGTCGTGTGGAAATTCGGCCACGTCCTGTTCGCGCCGTCGGTCGTCTGGGAGCGTCCGGCGGCGCTGCTCATGCTGAACGGCGGCACGCGGGAGGCGGTGCTCGCCGTGGCGGCGGCGATCGCGTACGGCTATGCGGCTAGCCGGCGGAAAGGGATACCGGCACGGCTCGTTCTGGACTTGGCGGCATGCGGGGCGGTCGCCGCTACGATCGTCTACGTCATGATTGACTGGCGCTACGGCAAGCCGACCGCGATGCCGTGGGGCATCGTGCTGAACGATCCGGCGTACCGGTACCATCCGGTTTCCGGCTACATGCTACTCGTCGCCTTGGCCGCGGCGATCCGGCTGTGGCGGGGACGGGCGTCGGCGGGGACGGGCGAGCTGTTCCGATACGCCGCGCTCCATATGGGGATCGGACTGCTGGCCGTCTCGATCTGGGACGCCGCGGAGCCTTCGCTGCTGTTCTTGTCGGGCGCCCAATGGCGGGGGCTCGCCTTGGCCGGAATCGGCATCGTTTCCTCCTTTCCGACGCATAATAAGGGGCGAAAGGAGATGACATCCATGTCTACGAAGCAAACGAACACGCAAGATTCGGCCGCTCAGCGCCGCCAAGCCGAGCAAAACGAACGCAACCGGCAAGACACTCCGGCAGGCGAGGCGGTCGACAAAAAACTGGACGGCCCGAATCGGCCGTCGGTTTGAGACCGGACGCCGGAGGGGCTGCCCATGAACGATAACGAGAAGAGAACGGATGCGAACGGACCCGACGAGTCGCTCGATCCGTTCGAGATCGACTTTTTGCCGCAATTTACGGAAGGAAGAGGGCCGCGCGAACCGTTCGTCAACGAGTTCGGCGTCACGATCGGCGACCACGAATACGAATCGCCGCAATCCCCGCTTTCCCAATGGAGCGAAGAGACGGACCCGTTCGTCATGGCCGGGGATCAATGGGTGCATCCGTTCAAGGATATCGGCTTTCGAACCGAGGAAAACCGCGACTATTTCGAGAAAGGCATTTTTCCGTCGGCGCAAGGGGGGCGGTTCATGCACCCGGACAAGGACGTCGCCTACGAGGAGAGCCTGGAGAGTGCGGACGGCGAGGAGCGGGACGAAGCCGGGGGAGAAGGCGGCGGCCGTCGTTAACCCGACCGGCGACGTACGAAAGCGCGGGTACGGCCGCCCGCCGTTCGCGTCCGGACCGCATGGGGCTTTGCTTACGCAAGCAGGAGTTGTATAATGGGGTCGTAACCATTTTCGATTCGAACTTGCGAATCGTCGAGGAGTGAAGCGAACATGTCCATGTCTTTCGAAGCATATATGCGGGATATGGTTCAACCGATGCGGGACGAATTGACCCGTCTCGGCATTCAGGAGCTGCGCACGCCGGAGGAAGTCGTCGAGCAGTTCGACAAGGCGAAGGGCACGTCGCTCGTCGTCGTCAACTCCGTATGCGGCTGCGCGGCCGGCCAATGCCGTCCGGGCGTAGCCAAGGCGCTGCAGCACGACATTACCCCGGACCACCTGTACACGGTGTTCGCCGGACAAGATAAGGAAGCGACCGCCAAGGCGCGGGAATATTTCGCTCCGTACCCGCCGTCCTCGCCGTCCATCGCGTTGATGAAAGACGGGGAGCTCGTGCACATGATCGAGCGCCACCAGATCGAGAACCGGTCGGCCGACGAGATCGCCGCCGACTTGACCCGCGCGTTCGAGCAATACTGCCGATAACCATCGTGACGATCAAGCCGTCGGGGCTGCCGCCCCGGCGGTTTTTTCGTATGACCGCTATACTTCGTTCCACCGGACGGAGCCGGCACGAATCGCTGTTGATCGAAGACGTCCGATCGCGGTAACATAGGGAGCAAGACGGTGTTACCGACGGGGGAGTGACCATATGAAGAAGATCGAAGCGATCATCCGGCCCGAGAAGCTGCGCGAGGTGATCGAAGCGCTGCGCGAGATCGGCGTTACCGGGTTTACCGTGACGCAGGCGCAAGGCCGGGGCCAGCAAAAAAACGCGACCGGCGTATACCGCGGCAAAACGTATACGGTCAATTTGCATGCCAAGGTGAAGATGGAAATCGTCGTATCCGACTACAAAGTGCAGGAGACGGTGCAGACGATTATCCGGACGGCCCAAACCGGCGAGATGGGCGACGGCAAAATATTCGTCCTGCCGGTACTCGAAATGTACAACGTGAGGACGGGCGAATTCGACGAGACGATCGACGAGCTTCGCTCTTGAACGGAACGAACGGAACGGGAAGAGGCGCCGAGAGGCGTCTTTTTTTCGTTGACGGGCGTACCCGCAGCAAGCTTTTTTACCCGTTCCCTGTTTTCGGCTCATAATGGAGTTGAAGCACCCGTTGGAACGCTTCGGCTCGCCTTGACAAAAGCCGTCGGGTTGCTTATGATTTTGACTGACACGCATGTCAACGAAAGGCAGGGACTCACATGTCGCCGCGCACCAAGGAACAGAATGAAGAGATTCGCAAGGAGCGGATGCGGCAGCTGCTGCGCGCGGCCGTTCTCGTCTATGCGGAGAAGGGCTACGCGGCGTCCGAAATCGGCGAAATCGCGGAGCGGGCCGGACTTGCGCGCGGGCTCGTCTACCATTATTTCAAAGACAAGCGGACGCTGTTTCGCGAGCTTTACGAGCATATGATGGAGGGGAGCCGGCAGTTCACCCGGTCGCATTTCGAACGGGAAGGCCCGGCTTTCGAACGGTTCGTCGAGTATGCGGAGAAAGTTTGCCGGCAAGTGCTGGAGGATCCCGCGACCGCCCGGTTCTACATGCGCATCGCCCTGGACGTCCAATATTTGTACGATCCCGGAACGTTCTCCCCGTTCGAATGGATGAAGAGCTTCATCCGGCCGATGACGGAAGCGGTCGAGGCGGGCATGCGCGACGGTACGATCCGTGGCGGAGACGCGAGTCTGCTGGCGATGCAGTTTTGGGGAGCCGTATCGCAAGGGATGAACTATTTGGGACAGCTGCAGCGAGAGATGCTTGCAAACGGGACTTCGGAAGCAGAGGCGCTGGAACGGCTGGAGGTCGTCCTCGGGCAAGTGGTCGAATCGGCGGTGGCGGTCATTCGGCCCGAGTAATTTTTTTTGCCCGTTATATTGACATTCGTGTCAGTCGAAAAATAGTTTTGGAAAACGCGAAGGAGGAATCGGATTGAACGTGATCGTGTTTGCGGCGCATCCGCGCATGGAGCAGTCCAAAGTCAATCGGACGTGGCTCGAGAAGCTGAAGCAAACGGAGGGCATAACGGTACACGACTTGTATGGGGCCTATCCGGACAAGGTCATCGATACGGCCCGCGAGCGGGAGCTGCTGCTAGCGCACGACCGGATCGTTTTTCAATTCCCGTTTTATTGGTACAGCGCACCGGCTTTCTTCAAGCAATGGATGGAGGAGGTGCTGGAGTCGCAATGGATCATGGGCCCCGGCGGACGGGGGCTCTCGGGCAAGGAGCTCGTGCTGGCGATCTCGACCGGCTCCGGTGCGGACGCCTATCAGGCCGGAGGGTTTCAAGGGTTCGGCATGAGCGAATTTACGAAGCCGATGCAGGCGTTGGCGGGATTGATCGGCATGAAGTTTTTGCCGAGCTTCGTGTTCCACGGAGCCGCCGGCGCGCCCGACGAAGCGGTAAGCCGCAGCGCCGAAGACTACGTCCGGCACATCATGAACCCGGAGCTTGACCCAAGAGTCCGCCTGATGCGGGCGATACGCCAGCAGGCATGACGGAGGCTCATTCGGAAAGCGGCGGGTTGCTTCGGCCCGCCGCCCTGCGGATGATTGGAAACATTTATTTCGAAATTATGTTAGATAACCTTACATGCGTCGTTGACTAAACTGCCGAACGCTCCTATAATGGGTTTTAACGTTAGGAGAGTGGGAGGCAGCGAGGATGAGTGGGGAAGCGATTACCTCGTTCAATACGGTGTGGGTCGTCATGGCGGCGGCTATGGTGCTGTTCATGGAGGGCGGCTTCAGCTTGCTGGAAGCGGGACTCGTCCGCACGAAAAACGCGGTGAACGTCACGATGAAAATTTTCGTCGATCTGACCGTAGGGGCGCTCGCCTTTTACTTGATCGGCTTCGGCATCATGTTCGGCTCCGACTGGGGCGGCTTCGTCAGCTTCGATCTATGGGGGGCGGCCGAGTCGTTGAAGCTGTCGATCGACTTGCCGCTGCCGGCGTACGTTTTGTTCCAGCTCGGCTTCGCCGTCGCGGTCATCTCGATCATATCCGGCGCCGTCGCGGAGCGGATGTCGTTCAAGGCGTACATCCTCGTGGCGCTGTTCGTGGCGGCCGTCCTGTACCCGATCTCGGGCCACTGGATCTGGAACGCCGACGGCTGGCTCGCCCGTCTCGGGATGAAAGATTTCGCCGGCTCCGCGGCCGTTCACGCGATGGGCGGCTTCTCGGCGCTGGCGCTCGCCTATGCGGTCGGCCCCCGGCGGGGGCGGTTCAATTCGGACGGCAGCGTCAACGTGTTCGCGCCGAGCAACATTCCGCTCGCTTCGGCGGGCGCCTTCATTTTATGGTTCGGCTGGTTCGGCTTCAACGCCGGGAGCACGCTGAACGCGTTCGACGCGAACCTGCCCTCGATCGCCCTGCACACGTCGCTGGCGGCGTCGGCGGGCGGGGCTTCGTCGATGCTGTACACGATGTTCCGGTACGGCAAAGCCGACCCGAGCATGACGATGAACGGCGCGCTGGCCGGACTTGTCGCCATCACGGCGGGCTGCGCGTTCGTGAGCTCGTATTCGGCCATCGTCATCGGCCTGCTGGCCGGCTTGTTCGTCATCTGGGGGACGCTCGCCGTCGACAAGATGAAGATCGACGATCCCGTGGGCGCGGTAGCGGTGCACGGCGTCAACGGCCTGTTCGGCACGGTCGCCGTCGGCTTGTTCGATACGCAGGCGGGGCTGCTCACGACCGGACAGACGCGGCTTCTGCTCGTCCAGCTGCTGGGCGTCGCCGTCGTATCGGCGTGGGGATTCGCCGTCAGCTTCGTCTTGGCGAAAGGATTGAAGGCGACGGTAGGTCTGCGTGTCGGCGCAGCCGAAGAAGAGGAAGGGCTCGACATGGCGATGCACGGGATCCCGGCCTACAACGATTTGGAACGGTTCAGCGACCAGCCGGAAGCGCGTCTGCTCGAAACGTACGGTGTCACGGTCGGACGGGAACGCGCGCAGTTCGACGCGTGAACGGCCGACGAACGATTCACCCCCTGAGGCTCCGAGAAACGGAGCTTCAGGGGGTTTTTGCCCCTTCGGCGCATTACGCAGGCGGGAACCATTCGGGCAAATGCCGCCGCGCCGCGCCCAGCAGCTCGTCGTCCGACAAGCTCGTCGTCCGGCCGTCCTCGTATTGGGCGACGACCCAGTCGTACATGGCGGCGATGCCCGGATGGCGCTTGTCGATGCGCGCATCGCCGGCCAGTCCGAGCCGGCGGTTCACCCAATGGGCGACGCCGGCGGCGCCGGCTTTGTCCGTGACGAGCACGCCGAGCGGACGGTCGAGCAGCTTGGCCGTATCGAAGATGTTGTAGATTTCCTCGTTCTTGATGACGCCGTCGGCGTGGATGCCGGCCGCGGTCACGTTGAACGATCGGCCGACGAACGGCGTCATCGGCGGGATCGCGTAACCGAGCTCGCGTTCGAAGTAGTCGGCGATTTCCGTAACGATGCGCGTGTCGACCGAGGTATCCCCCGTCAGCCCCATATATTCGAACAGCAGCCCCTCGATCGGCGTATTGCCGGTCCGTTCGCCGAAGCCGAGCAGCGTGCCGTTTACGCCGGAGCAGCCGTACAGCCAGGCGGTCGCGGCGTTCGTCAGCACTTTGTAAAAATCGTTGTGCCCGTGCCATTCCAGCTGCGCGGAAGCGATGCCCGTCTCGGTCCGGAGCGTGTGCAGCAGCCTCGGGACGCTGCGGGGGAGTGTCGCGCCCGGATAGCTGACGCCGTACCCCATCGTGTCGCACAGCCGCACCTTCACCGGAATGCCGCTCTCCTCGGACAGCGTGACGAGCCGCTGCACGAACGGGACGACGAAGCCGTACACGTCGGCGCGGGTGACGTCCTCGAGATGGCACCTCGGGCGGATCCCTTCGGAGAGGGCCGACTCGACGACCGATACATACTGAGCCATCGCCCGTTCGCGGTTCAAGCCGAGCTTCAGATGGATATGGTAGTCCGAGCAGGACGTCAGGATGCCCGTTTCGCGGATGCCCATCGCTTTGACGAGCTGGAAATCGTTCGCGACCGCCCGGATCCACGCCGTAATTTCCGGAAAGGCGTAGCCGCGCTCCTGACAGGCGCGGACCGCCTGCCGGTCTTTTTCGCTGTAGAGGAAAAACTCGGTTTGGCGAATGACGCCTCTCGGTCCCGACAGCCGATGCAGCAGGTCGAACAGTGCGACGATCTGATCGACGGTATACGGCGGACGCGCCTGCTGACCGTCGCGGAACGTCGTGTCCGTAATGAAAATGTCCGCGGGACGGGACATCGGCACGTCGACGCCGTCAAAGGCGATGAGGGGCGGCGTCTCGTAAGGAAATTGTTCGCGCAGCAAGTTCGGCTCGTTCATGAACAGTCACCCTTTTCTTCGTTTGAGGCTATTGTATGCGAATGGAGTGATAAGATAAACTTTAACTATTTTATCATTATGATAGAAAATGATGATCGGCGTAGGCGTGCAGGCGATCTTGAAAAACCGCCCGCTTTTCGGTATGATCCGATGGAAGAAACGGGAAGAGGGGGCGGAACCATGACGACGATCGCTCGCAATCGCGGAATCGGCATCAGTGTTAGCGGCTATATTCCCGTTGTTACGGCCGACGGTTTCGGTGGCCGTATTGGATATACGTTAGGCAAGGCGTCGAGGCTTCCGGCTTCGGCGCTATTTTTTTCGGACAAAACGGAGGTGCGCGGGGCATGCGGTACAAGCGGGTATTGGTCAAGCTAAGCGGCGGGGCGATGGCAGGCGGAGGGACGGTCGGCTTCGATCCCGGCCGGCTGGAGCATATTGCGGACGAGGTGCTGGCGGTGGCGCGTCTCGGCATCGAGGTCGGCCTCGTCGTCGGCGGCGGCAACATTTTTCGCGGAAGCATGGCGGAGGCTTGGGGGATCGAGCGGGCGGAGGCGGACAGCATCGGGACGCTTGCGACGGTCATCAACAGCTTGATGCTGCGCGGCGTATTGAAGGCGAAGACGGACCGGGAGGTGCGGGTCATGTCGTCTCTCCCCGTCAACGCGGTCGCGGAGCCGTATATCCGGCTGCGGGCGATTCACCATCTGGAGAAGGGGTATATCGTCATTTTCGCGGGCGGGAACGGCCAGCCTTACGTCACGACCGACTATCCGGCGGTTCAGCGTGCGCTTGAAGTGAACGCGCAGGCGATTCTCGTCGCGAAGCAAGGAGTGGACGGCGTCTACGAAAGCGATCCGAAGCGGGATGCCGGCGCCCGGTTGTTCGCTTCTCTCCCTTACGAGGAGGTTATCCGCCGGGATTTGAAGGTAATGGATCCGTCCGCTTTCCTGCTGGCGCGCGATTACGGACTGCCTTTGCACGTCTTCAACTTCGACCGGGCCGGTGCGATGAGACGGATCTGCGAAGGGGGCGACGAAGGGACGATCGTGGCCGCGGGAAGGGACGCGGCGTACGCGAGGTAAGCTTGCACGGCGGGGCCGACGCGAAGATTCGCGCGTCTTTTTCGGGACCGAGCTTGAAATCTGGCGACGGTACACTATACTGGATGTTAGAAAGGGTGACAATCCCGGAAAGGTGATGGAGACGATGAGCTTGCAGCAGGACATTATCGCGCGATTCGGCGTCAAGCCGGAGATCGACGTCGATGCCGAAATTCGCAAACGGGTCGATTTTTTGAAGCAGTACGTGCTGAACAGCAACATGTCCGGGCTGTTGATCGCGATCAGCGGCGGCGTGGACAGCGCGGTGGCGGCCGGCTTGTGCAAGAGGGCGACCGACGAATTGACGAAGGAGACCGGCCGCGAGTACATCACGCTCGGCGTATTCCAGCCTTACGGCGAGCAGGCGGACATCTCGGACAGCTACGCGGTGGCGGAGGCGTTCGGCTTGACGCACAAGGCGGAGACGAACATCGAGCAGGCGGTCGACGAAATCGCCCTGGAGGTCGAGTACGCCTTCAAAGGACTCGGCATCCCGCGCCACGTGAGCCGGGAAGGCAAAGGCAACATCAAGGCGCGCACGCGGATGGTCGTCCAATACGCTCTCGCCTTCGATTTGAACCTGCTGGTCGTCGGCACGGATCACGCTTCCGAGGCGATTACCGGGTTTTTCACGAAATACGGCGACGGCGCGGTCGACATTACGCCGCTCAGCTCGCTGAACAAGCGTCAGGTGCGCCAGCTCGCCCAACGGCTCGGCGTCCCGCAGCCGATCTTGGACAAGGCGCCGACGGCCGGCTTGTGGGAAGGGCAGACGGACGAGAAGGAGCTTGGCATATCGTACGACGACAACAGCGACTACCTGGAGGGCAAGGACATCGATCCGGCCGCCAAGGAGAAGCTGGAGAAGCAATATTTGAAAACGGAGCACAAGCGGTCCCCGATTCCGGGCATTTGAGCTTTGTGCGCGAATACGCGAGACGCCCCGGTCCGATCGGCCGAGGCGTCTTTTTCGTCGTGGCGGTCACCGGTAGCCCAGCCGCTCCAGCACGCGGCAGGTCCGCTCCACGATGTCGTCGAGCTGCTCGACGGTCGTGCAGTGCGGCAGCCAGTAATAGATCGTGTCGCCCAGCGGGCGGAGGATGAGCCCCTCTCGGAGCGCCTCCAAGTAAAGCTTGAAGCCTCTCCGCTCCGTGAACGGATATGCCCGGCGCGACGGCGCGTCCTCGTACAGGTCGAAGGCGGCTACAAGGCCGAGCTGCCGGACGTTCGCGATGTGCCGGCTGAACTCGCCGAACCGGGGAAGGCGGGCGCGGAGCGCCTCGGACGTCGTCCGGACCCGGTCCATGACGCGTTCGTCCTCGAAGATGCGCAAGCTTTCGAGGGCGACGGCGCAGGCGAGCGGGTTGCCCGTGAAGCTGTGGCCGTGGAAAAACGTCTTCAGCGTCTCGTAATCGTCGTAGAACGCCTCGTATATCTTGTCGGTGCACAGCGTCGCGGCGAGCGGCATCATGCCGGCGGTCAGTCCCTTCGAGAGGCAGAGCAGGTCGGGCGTGACGCCCGCCTGCTCGCAGGCGAACATCGTGCCCGTTCGCCCGAAGCCGACGGCGATCTCGTCGGCGATCAGGTGCACGTCGTAACGCGTGCACAGCTCGCGCAGCTGCGCGAGGTAGGCGGCCGGATGCATGCGCATGCTGCCCGCGGCTTGGATCATCGGCTCGACGATGATTCCCGCGATTTCGTCGGCCGACGCCTCGAACAGGCGGCGCACCGCCTCGATCGCGGCCGCGACGCTCGCCTCCGCCGCCTCGGCCGTCGGGCGGCCGTCCGCCCAGTCGCGCACGTCCGGCGACGGGACGCGGTGCGCGTCGAACAGCAGCGGCCGGAACGTCGCGTGGAACAAGTCGACGCCGCCGACGCTGACGGCGCCGAGCGTGTCGCCGTGGTAGCTGTGCTCGAGGAAGGCGAACTTCGCCTTCTCCGGCCGGCCGACGTGGCGCCAATATTGGAACGACATCTTCAAGGCGACCTCGACGGCGGTGGAGCCGTTGTCGGAGTAGAATACTTTGCCGAGCCCCGGCGGGACGATGCCGATCAGCTTGTCCGCCAGCTCGATGCCCGGCCGGTGGGTGAAGCCGCTGAACATGATATGGTCGGTTTCCTCGAGCTGCCGGGCGATCGCCTGCTTGATCCGGGGGTGTCCGTGGCCGTGCACGTTGACCCACCACGACGAGACGGTGTCGTAATAGCGGTTGCCGTCGGCGTCGTACAGGTACAAGCCTTCGGCTTTCTCGATGAGCAGGTGGTCCTGCTCGGCGTAATCTTTCATTTGGGTGAACGGGTGCCATACCCGCTTGCGGTCTTTGTCCAATAGCTCGCGCTTGAGCGCTGCGTCCATAGGGAGCACCTCCGTTGTGCGATAAGTGGGGCGGAACCCGTCCTTGCGGCGGAAATAAGGGACAGATGTACCTTATCGGGCAGGGCGACGGCGCATGTCGGCGAAATAGCATACGAACGCACCTTATTCCCGCCCGGTTCCCCCGCCGATTAGACGGCGATCGCCGTTTTCCTTATAATAACGGATAGGAAGCGGAACCGAAAGGCCGTGAAAGCGAGGACGGATGAATATGATAGCGGGAGTCGGAATCGACCTGCTGGAAATCGATCGGATCAAAAAGCTGCTCGCGCAGCCGCACGGCGACCGCTTCGTGGAGCGGGTGCTGACGCCGGAAGAGCGGGAGCAGGCGTCGCGTCGCGGCGGCAGGCTCGCGGAATACGTCGCCGGGCGGTTCGCCGCCAAAGAGGCGGTCGTCAAGGCGCTCGGCTGCGGCATCGGCCGCGAGGTCGGCTTCCAGGACATCCGCATCCTGCCGGGACCGACCGGCAAGCCGGAATGCGTCTTGTCCGAGCGGGCATGCGCCCGGCTCGGGAAGATGCGGCAGCTGACGATCCATCTGAGCATTACCCATTCGGCCACGATGGCCGGCGCCTACGCCGTCGTGGAGACGGAGTAATGCGGTGGCGTAGGCGCCCGGGAAAGAAAACCGGCTAACGCCGTCTTCAATACGTCCGTTATCAAAGTTTTTAGCGAAATGAACATTCAGCGACGTTAACAACCGACAATGCAAAAGAACGGGGTCCGGCCCCGTTCTTTTTTTAGCGTCGTTGCGTGCGAGGGGAACGCGTTCGCCGAAGCTACTTCTTCGCCGCGAGCCAATCGGACAGCGAGCCGATCTCCGCCTCGTTCAGCTTGCCCTTGAACCCCGGCATGCCGTTGCCGCCGTTCGCGATTTGCGTCGCAATCTGGTCGCGGCTCAGCTTGCCGCCGACTTTGGTCAAGTTTGTGGACGGGCCGATGCGTCCCTCCAACTGGTCGCCGTGACAAGAGACGCAGCTTTTCTTGTACAGCTTCTCGGCATCCGCCGCGACGGTCGTCGTATTGCCGGCGTCCGTCCCCGTACCTGCACCCGCTCCGGCCCCGGCGTTATCCTTGCTCGCACTTCCGCAGCCGGCAAGCAGGGCGCCGATCAAGGCGGCCGCGACGGCCGCCCTGCCTGCGAAACGCGCCTTCGTGCTCGAATTCATTTGATTACCCCCTTCCTGTCTTTTCCTTTTCCCCCATCTTAGCATAACCGGCCGGAACGGCGGGTATGTGAGCGGAGGCGTTCCGTTGAACGTTCTGCGAACGTTTCGTGACAACGTGCCGAAAGGGGCTCGCTTCCCGTACGCCCGCCCCCTCCGGTACGGGCATTCGTTCCGTCCCGTATAGGTCCGGCGCTCCCGGCTTCAAGCGGCTTCCCGGAAGGAGGCCGCTCCTATTTTAAACGTGCGTGCGGATCGGCGTCAGCACGTAGAACAGCCGGTCCCCGTCCTCGGCGGGCCGAAGCGCGATCGGTCGGAGCGGTCCGGCGAACTGGAGGTGCAGCGCGCCGCAGTCGATCGACCGCACGATCTCGAGCATATATTTGCCGTTGAACGATACGGCGAAGTCGCCGCCCTCCGACCCGAAGATCGGGAGCCGTTCGACGATATCCCCCAGCTCCGCCGTATCGGACCATAGCCGGAGAAAGCGCCCGTCGTCCGTCGTTTCCGTCGCCAGCCGGACGATGCTGCCTTCGCCGGCGAGCAGGCCGACCCGCTCCAGCGCCTGCAAAAACGGTGCCGTCCCGATCCCGATCCGGGCCGAAACCGATCGCGGCACGACGTTGTCCGTCGGCGGGTACGCGCCTTCAAGCAGGGCGGAATGGAGCGACCAGTCCCGGGAGGCGAAGACGATCCGGGCGCCGCGCACGGAAATGTCCGTCACGGCTTGTCCGTCGTCCTCCAGCGTCTTCATCAGCTGGTTCAGATGATGGCCCGGGACGACGACCTCGAGCGGCTCGCCGTCGCCGCCGGAACCGGGGGGCGATTGGCGGGAGGCGAGCCGGATGCCGTCCGAAGCGACGAGCTTGACGGAACCGCCGTCGAACCGGCACGACACGCCGGTCAAAATCGGCCTCGTCTCCGACGGCGAGACGGCGAACGCCACTTGCCGGATCATCGTCTTCAGCTCGTCGCTGCGCAGCCGGATCCGGTGCCGGTCCGGCTCCAGGGACGAGGCGGCGGGATATTCGTCCGGGCTCATGCTCCACAGCCGGCAGACGGTCGCGTCGGTCCGGATCGTGACGGTCCGGCCGTCGGCCCCGGCTTCGAACGAAACCGGCCCGTCGGGAAGCTTGCGGACGAGCTCGTACGCCTGCTTCGCCGGGATGACGACCGTCCCGGGCGTTTCGATGCGGACGTCGTCCGGCTGCGCCGCCAACTCCGACTCCATCCGCAAGCCGAAGCCGCTGCAGACGAACGTCACGCCGTCGGGCCGCGCCTCCATGTACAGGCCGGACAAAATCGGCATCGGGCTTTGGGCGGGAAGCGCCCGCATCACGCGCTGCAGGGCGTGAACGAGCCGGCTTTGGCGAATATGCGCGAGCATCGGCATCAGGCCTCCTCCGGCTTCGGCTCGGACAAGCAGCTCCGCACCATGCCGCGCAGCAGCTCCGATTTCGAGCAGCCGAGCTCGGTGCACAGCGCCTCCAGCCGCTCCCAGTCTTCCGCCGGCAGCGTCAGCGACAGCTTCCGCGTTTCTCCGATCCCCTTGCGCCCGGCGCCCTCGCGGGGTCCTCCCCGGGAGAAGGCGAACCGGAGCTGCCCTTCGCGCTCCGGAACGATCAGCTTCATGTCGTTTTTGTTCATAAGCATCACCCGTCTATTTGAAAATAGTTACCCAAATCAAATTTCGATCCATTTCCACTGTACCACGGACCGGCGGCATCTGGCAATCCCCGCTCGCTCCGATCCCTCGTCGCATACGGGGAATAAGGAAAATTCGGCATGGGGATTCACCTAGCGGGGGCGACCGCAATACGCTAAAGGTAGAATACGCAAAGAGGTGGAGCCAATGGCTGTTGTCAAAGCAAGGGAAAACGATATCGATCTGCTCGCGAGGCTGCTGCGGGCCGAGGCGGAGGGAGAGGGCGAGACGGGCATGCTGCTCGTCGGCAACGTCGGCATCAACCGGATTCGGGGAAACTGCTCCGATTTCAAAGGCATCCGCACGATTCCGCAGATGGTGTTCCAGCCCCATGCGTTCGAAGCGACGCTGCACGGTTACTTTTACCAGAGGGCGAGAGAGAAGGAAAAGCGTCTGGCCCGCCGTTCGGTGAACGGAGAGCGGGTATGGCCGGGCAAGTTCAGCCTGTGGTACTTCCGCCCGGAAGGCGATTGCCCGCCGACCTGGTACAACCAACGCCTCGTCGGCCGCTACAAGCTGCACTGCTTCTACGAGCCGATTGCCGGGGAATGCGACAACATTTACAACACGTTTTAAGGAAGCGGCTCCGCCCGCGCGCCCAACCGTCCGGGCGGACGCGGCCCCGCCTTGCCTCGCCGCCGCCGATCTGGTAGGATCGGTGACAACGATACGCGTACCGCCTCGCGGTACGGGCATGGAGGGAACGCGGATGAAGCTGTTTATCGTGACGGGCGCGTCGAGAGGACTCGGGGAGGCGATCGTTCGCCGGCTGATGCGGCCGGGACATCGCCTCGTCGGGATCGCGAGGGGCGAGACCGAAGGTCTCGCGCAGGAAGCGCGCGCCGCCGGAGCGGAGCTCGACTGGATCCGCTGCGATCTGAGCGACGCCGGCGGCTTGGAGGCGGCGATGGAACGGGCCTGCTCCGGGTTCGGCGCGGCGAAGCCGGATACGGCTTGCCTGATCAACAACGCGGGGACGGTTCACCCGATGGGACCGGCGGCAGGGGCGGACGGCGAAGAGCTGGCCCGCAATATCGCCGTCAATTTGATCGCGCCGGCGGTGCTGACCGCCGCTTTTTTGCGGCGGACGGGAGGATGGGGCGCGGACCTTCGCGTGCTGAACGTGTCGTCGGGAGCGGGGAGGAAGCCGTACGCCGGGTGGAGCGGCTACTGCGCCTCGAAGGCCGGGCTCGACATGTTCACCCGGTGCGTGGCCGCGGAGCATGACGGGCAGACGGGCGGCGGCGTCCGGATCGTCTCCGTCGCACCGGGCGTCGTCGACACGGACATGCAGCGGGACATTCGCGAGACGAGCGCGGAACGGTTCCGCGACCGCGACCGGTTCGTGCGGCTGAAGCAAGCGGGCGAGCTGACCGCGGCGGACGAAGCGGCCGCCAAGCTGCTGGACGTCCTGTTCGACGACCGGTACCCGAGCGGGAGCGTTCTCGACCTGCGCGACCTGCCCTTTTCCTGAAAATGGGCGTTCCTGCCGCCGCGGTCCGTCTTTACAGAGCGGGGGGTACTGTGATACGCTTGGTGGCAAGACAATCGAACGGACGGCATCAACAAACGGGCGGAGACGAGGAGAACCCTTTTGCTGATTAAGCGCTTGCTACTTCGCGTAGCGGGCCGCTTTCTCATGCGAAAGGGTTTTTCGCGTTCGCGAAAATCGGCGCGATTCCGATCGGCCCGGCCGGGTCGTCCAGGGAAGGGGAGCTAGCGATGAATTTGACATTTTCGGCCGACCGGAGGGCGGAGACGCTGCAGCGCATGTCGGAGCAGCGGCTTGACGTGCTCGTCATCGGAGGAGGCATAACGGGGGCGGGCATCGCCTGGGACGCCAGCCTGCGCGGCTTGAAGACGGGACTCGTGGAGATGCGCGACTTTTCCTGGGGAACGAGCAGCCGATCGACGAAGCTCGTGCACGGCGGCCTGCGCTACTTGAAGCAGGGCGAAGTGAAGCTCGTCATGGAGGTCGGCCGCGAGCGGGCGCTGCTGTACAACAAAGCGCCGCATATCGTCATTCCGGCCCCGATGATGCTGCCGATCTACAAGGGCGGCACGTACGGCTACTGGATGTCGGCGATCGGCCTGTACGTATACGACTGGCTGGCGGGCGTGAAGCGCGGCGAGCGCCGGATCATGTACGGCCGCGAACGGACGCTCGAGCTGGAGCCGCTGTTCAAGCGAGACGGCCTGAAGGGCTCGGGCTTCTACTACGAATACCGCACCGACGATTCCCGGCTTACGATCGAAATCGCCAAAACCGCGCACGGCCACGGCGCCATGCTGGTCAATTACGCGAAGGCCGGCGGCTTCCTGTACGAGAACGGCAAGGCGGTCGGGGTCGAGGTGGAGGACGTGCTGACGGGGCGCATGCACCGGATTTATGCGAAAAAAATCGTCAACGCGGCCGGTCCGTGGGTCGACCGGGTCCGCTCGGCGGACCATGAGGTGAAGGGCAAACGGCTGCTGCTGACGAAAGGCGTCCATCTCGTCGTCGACCATTCCCGCCTGCCCGTTCGCCAGTCCGCCTATCTCGACGTGCCGGACGGCCGGATGATCTTCGTCATTCCGCGCGAAGGCAAGACGTATATCGGCACGACCGATACGTTCTATGAGGGCAGCATCGAGGAGCCGCGCACGACGCGACAAGACCGCGATTACTTGATCGACGCGGTCAACCACGCCTTTCCGGACGTCAAGCTGACGGCGGAGGACGTCGAGTCGTCGTGGTCGGGGCTGCGCCCGCTGATCCGGGAGGAGGGCAAAGGGCCGTCGGAAATTTCCCGCAAGGACGAAATTTTCCGTTCCGATTCGGGGTTGATTACGATCGCGGGAGGCAAGCTGACCGGCTTCCGCAAAATGGCGGAGAAGGTCGTCGACCTCGTCGAGCGGGAGCTCGGGCAGGAGGAAGGGCGGCAAGCCGTCGGCTGCCGCACCGATCGCGACAATATTAGCGGCGGCGACCGAGGCGGCTTCGCCTCGTACGACGATTACCGCCGGCAGTGGATCGGCCGGGGAGAGGAGCTCGGAATTCCGCGCGCGCAGACGGAATACTTGCTCGGCCGATACGGCTCGAACGTGGAGGCGATTTTCCGCCGGTACGCCGAACGGTCCCGGGAAACGGCTGCCGCCGCCGAGGCCGCGGCGACTGCAAGCGCGGCGTCCGCCAAGCGTGGAGGCGTCGCCGACCGGGGGATCGACGCGGCCTTGCTCGAGGCCGAGCTGGCGTATGCGACCGGGCACGAGATGGCCGTGAACGCGACCGATTTCCTCATTCGCCGGACGGGTCTCGTCTACTTCGACCGTCTGCGCGCGGAAGCGCTCGTCGGACCGGTGACGGAGACGATGGGCCGGCTGTTCGGCTGGAACGAGGACGAGGTCGAGCGGCAGCGGGCGGAAGCGTTCGCATATATCGACCAAATCTCGAGCTTTCCGGAAGAAAAGCGGTAACCCGCACCGGCATCCGGGCTTACATCGTATAGAGCAGCAGGAACAATCCGATGGCCGCCGCCAGCACGCCGCCGATCCGGCTCAACAGGACGGCGGCTTCGCCCGGCTCGGCTTGGCCGGACTTCGCGCCCAAGCTCCAAAACAGCCCGGTTCGCGGGAAAAGAACGTTCAGCAGCCCGACGGCGATCAGCGCGATCGGGATCAGATGGATCCAGGACATACAGGCACCTCGCATCCGAAATGGTGAAATCGCTTTCTCCTCGTGCGTGCGGAGACGAAAGGGCGTTTCCCGACAACCGTGGCGGTCCCGGCGGGCACGAAGGACCGCCCGAAACGGCGTCGCGATGAGACTATATTCGATACGAGGCGCCGGGAATCCTGTAACGGAAACGAAAGAGCCGGTATTTTCATTCGCGGCCGCGGATGGTATCGTGATAACAGAAGCAAACCGGTGGAGGGGATGGCATGAAACGGTACGTCATGGCATTGGATCAAGGAACGACGAGCTGCCGGGCGATCTTGTTCGACCGCGGCGGCCGGTCCGTTCGGACCGCGCAGCGGGAGTTCCGGCAATGGTTTCCGCAAGCCGGATGGGTCGAGCACGACGCCGAGGAGATATGGAGCGTTCAGCTTCAAGTGATGCGGGAAGCGGCGGAGGGCGTCGATCCGGCCGACATCGCCGCGATCGGGCTGACGAATCAGCGGGAGACGACGGTCGTGTGGGACCGCGCGACGGGTAAACCGCTTCACCGGGCGATCGTCTGGCAATGCCGCCGGACGACGGAGACGTGCGAGGAGCTGAGGCGGGACGGCTGGGAGCCGGTCATTCGGAGCAAGACCGGACTCGTGACCGACCCGTACTTCTCCGGCACGAAGCTGAAATGGATTCTCGACCACGTTCCCGGCGTCCGCGAGAAGGCGGAGGCGGGAGAGGCGCTGTTCGGCACGATCGATACGTGGCTCATCTGGAACTTGACCGGCGGGGCCGCCCACGTGACGGACGCGTCCAACGCGTCCCGCACGATGCTGTTCAACATCCATACGCTGCAATGGGACGCGGACATATTGGCCCGGTTCGGCATTCCGCCGGCGATGCTGCCCGAAGTGAAGCCTTCGAGCCACGTCTACGGCGAGACGTCGCTGCTCGGTGGCGGTGCCGGCATCCCGGTGGCCGGAGCGGCCGGGGATCAGCAGGCGGCGCTGTTCGGCCAAGGCTGCCACGAGCCCGGCATGGCCAAAAATACGTACGGCACGGGCTGCTTTCTGCTGAAAAATACGGGGGCGAAGCCGGTCGGCTCGGCCAACGGCCTGCTGACGACGATCGCCTGGCAGCTGGACGGCCAAGTGAGCTACGCGCTCGAAGGAAGCATATTCACGGCCGGCGCGGTCGTCCAATGGCTGCGCGACGGGCTGCAGCTCGTCTCCGACGCATCCGAGACGGAGGCGCTGGCCGCGTCGGTCGACGACACGCAGGGCGTCTATGTCGTGCCGGCGTTCACCGGACTCGGCACGCCGTACTGGAACGCCGACGCCCGCGGGATGATTACGGGGCTGACGCGCGGAACCGGCCGGGCGCATCTCGTCCGGGCGGCGCTCGAGTCGATCGCCTATCAGACGGTCGACGTGCTGCGCGTCATGGAGAAGGAGTCGGGCATCCGGCTGCACGAGTTGCGCGTCGACGGCGGAGCGACGCGCAACGGCTTCCTGATGCAGTTTCAAGCCGACATGCTCGGCGTCCGCGTTACGCGGCCGAAGGTGCAGGAGACGACGGCGCAGGGCGCCGCTTATTTGGCGGGACTGGCCGTAGGCTTCTGGAGCGGCTGCGGGGAGCTGAAGGAGCTGTGGGAGAAGGACCGGCAGTTCGAGCCGGATATGGCCGAGGAGCGCCGGCGTACGCTGTACGAAGGCTGGCTGAAGGCGGTCGGCTACCAGCTGTAGCTTTCGGCCGAAAAAACAGGAGGCTGACCCGTCGTCGCTTGGGCGATCGATCGGGTCAGCCTTTTGGCACTAAGCCGGTTCCGACTTGTCTGCGCGGCGGGGGAACGTCCGGTTCCACAGCCGGATGATGACGGCGCAGGCGACCAGGCTGGCGCCGCCGGAGAAGCCGAGCACGATCGGCGCGTAGCCGAGGTAGCCGTACCCGATGACGGCCGTCAGGACGAGCAGCCAGGCGCCGAGATAGACGAGCTCCCGGCCGAGCGCGAAGCCCGCCGCGACGTAGAACAGCGCCAGGACGAACGCCCGGAACAGCTCGGCGAAATAAAGCGGCATGACGTCCGCCCAGGCGACCGGCACCGCGATCGCGAGCAGGACGGCGGCGATCGCCGCGGGAAGCCAGACGCCGCGAGCGGCGCTGCGGGCGGACGTTCCTTCGCCGCCGCCGTCGACGGCGGCCCGGTTCGCGCTGCCGCGCCTGCTTCGGGCCGCGAAGATCAAGGCGGTCGCGGCGAGGGCGGTCCAAGCCAGCACTGTGCGGAAGAGTCCGTCCGGGTCCCATTTCCACATATATTGCAGGAGCGAATCGGTCATCCATTGAACGCCCCAAATGATCAAATACGGAATAAACGAATAAGCTTGCGCAGCATTCCGGTTCACAGTAGGCTCACCCCAAATCAAGGTTAGCTTACTATTCCCCTCCGGAGAAGTCAACTTTTCGGGAGGAAGCCCCGCGCTACCGGACCGGGTCGCCCCGGTGCCGTTTGGCGTATTCGCGCGGCGAAACGCCCACCACTTTTTTGAACATGCGGCTGAAATAAAATTCGTCCCCGTAGCCGACGCTGTGGGCGATCGACTTGAGCCGGAAGTCCGACAGGACGAGCAGCTCCTTCGCCCGGTCCATGCGGAGATGAGTCAAATAATCGATCGGGCTGTAGCCGATCACCTTCTTGAACAGGCGCGAATAATGGCTGACGCTCAGGCCGGCCATCGTCGCGAGCGATTCCAGCGTAAGCGGCTCGCGGTAATGCTGGACCATGTAGTCCTGGGTCAGCTCGATGACGGCGGTCGTATCGCCGGCGATTTTTTGCGCGCGGAAATCGTGCAGCAGCGCGAGCCAAAACTCGTGCAGGACGATTTTGCGGCGCATCGCCGTCATATGCCCCCGCCGCTGCCACAGGACGCACAACTGCTCCATCCAATAAATGAACTGCGGCGTATTTTGCAGCGAATACATCCCTTGCAGCGGGAACGGGCTGTCGGCGGCGTCCCGGGAAATCCACTGTTCCTTCTCCTCGTACGTTTCCGTATAATGAAAACGTAAAAAGTAATACTCGATCGGCTGGTCCTCGTCCGTGCGCCGTTCGACGAGCATGCCCGGCGAGAAAAAGAACAGCTTGCCCGGCTCGACCGGGTAGTGGGTGCCGTTGATCGTAAACGTTCCTTTTCCTTTGACGATCAGCCAGAACGAATGATGACGCATCGCCCGCATCGGCTGGAACCAGGTCGGCTCGCACTTGCGGTGGCCGATCAGCAGGATCGAGAAGACGAGCCGGTTCAGGCGGGCGGCGATTTCCCCCGGAGTCAGCATATCGGGATGCGGCACGCTCCTTTCGCCCGATCGGGCGCATGGTTTCGCATGACTATCATACCAGAAACGCCAGCCGAGTTGAACGGGGCGAAAGACGAAAGAGGAGATACGCACAGTGGGAGCAACCAACGCGAAGACGTTTTTTTCGACCCGATTGCTGGAATGGTACCGCAGACACAAAAGGGACTTGCCGTGGCGCCGCAGCCGCGACCCTTATTATATTTGGATCTCCGAAGTGATGCTGCAGCAAACCCGGGTGGAGACGGTCATTCCGTACTTCCACCGGTTCGTCGACCGGTTTCCGACGGTCGAGGCGCTGGCCGACGCGCCGGAGGAGGACGTGCTGAAGGCGTGGGAAGGACTCGGCTATTATTCGCGGGCGCGCAATTTGCAGGCGGCCGTCCGCGAGGTGAAGGAGCGCTACGGCGGCCGCGTGCCCGATACGCCCGAGGCGATCTCGTCGCTGAAAGGAGTCGGCCCCTACACGGCCGGGGCGGTGCTCAGCATCGCGTACAACAAGCCGGAGCCCGCCGTCGACGGCAACGTCATGCGCGTCCTCTCGCGCTACTTCCTGCTGCGCGACGATATCGCGAAGCCGTCGACGCGGGCCGGCATCGAGAGGCTGGCGAGAGAGCTCATTCCGGAAGGGGAGGCGGGCGACTTTAACCAGGCGCTCATGGAGCTCGGGGCGACGGTCTGTACGCCGAAGTCGCCGCACTGCCTCACCTGTCCGGTGATGGACCTGTGCGCGGGCAGGCTGGAGGGCGTCGAGAACGAGCTCCCCGTCAAGACGAAGGCGAAGCCTCCGCGGCCGGAGCGGCGCGCCGTCGCCTTCATCGAGGGCGAGGGAGCCGAGACGGGGAAGGTGCTGGCCCGCCAAAGACCGAAGGACGGGCTGCTCGCCCGGATGTGGGAGCTGCCGCACGTGAAGCTGCCCGACGCGGCGCCGGAGGGCGCCTATGGAGGCGAGGCGGACGACGACGGCGCCGCGATCCGGATGCTGCGCGAGCGTCTGCTGGCCGAATACGGGCTCGTCGTCGAGCCGCTCGGGCCGATGATGGACGCGGAGCATACGTTCAGCCATATCCAGTGGCGGATGCGCGTATTCCGGTGCCGGTTCGCCGGCTGGGCGGACAAGCCGGGAACGGAGGCGCGGGCGGAGGCGGCGGCCGCGGAGGCCGAAGCCGCGGGAAGCGCCGAGAGCGACGGCGACCGGGAGGAGCCGTTCCGCTGGTTCGGCCGACGGGAGATGGAGCAGTACGCGTTCCCGAACGTGTTTTTGCGCATTTTGAAGGAGGCCGGCCGGCTGTAAGCGCCGAACGGCAAAAAGAGCCCTCGCAAGGGCTCTCTCTGCATGGCGGCCGGGCGCGAGCGGCTTACGGCGGCCCGTCCGCCGCGGGTGACGCGTCCTCTTAGGCGCCGGCCCGGCACCGTTTGCACACCTTCGCTTTGACGCCGTCCTCGAGCGTACGGGTGTACAGCAGCTTGATGCGGGTCGCCCGGCATACCGGGCACGTGCCCCGGCCTCGGGAAGGAAGCTTCCAAAGCGCTTTTCCGCGGTTCGATTTCGCCATGCCGTTCGTTCCTTTCGTATACGGATGCAACGGTACATTGTATTCGCGGAACGGACGCAACATGCCGGGAATGCCGTCCCCGGACGTCTAAGCCGCATATGCCCATAAAAAAACGCCCCGCGGCCGCCGCATAAGATGCGGGCGACCCGGGGCGTTTTCGTCTCGGCATAACGGGGGCGACGAATTATTTCTTCGCCGCGTCGTACAGCTTGCCGACTTCGTTCCAGTTCACGACGTTCCAGAACGCGGCGATGTAGTCCGGGCGCTTGTTCTGGTATTTCAGGTAGTAGGCGTGCTCCCATACGTCCAGGCCGAGGAGCGGCGTATCGCCTTCCATGAGCGGGCTGTCTTGGTTCGGCAGGCTGTACACTTTCAGCTTGCCGTCTTTGCCCAGCGCGAGCCATGCCCAGCCGCTGCCGAAGCGGGTAGCGCCGGCTGCCGCGAACGTTTCCTTGAATTTATCGAACCCGCCGAGCTCGCTGTCGATCGCGGCTGCGAGGGCGCCCGTAGGCTGACCGCCCGCGTTCGGGCCGATCGTCGTCCAGAACAGGGAGTGGTTGGCGTGGCCGCCGCCGTTGTTGCGCACCGCGGTGCGGATATCTTCCGGTACGGCGTTCAAGTCGGAGATGAGCGCTTCGAGCGACTTGTCGTGCAGCTCCGGATGTTTGTCCAAAGCGGCGTTCAAGTTCGTAACGTAGGCGTTGTGGTGACGATCGTGATGGATTTCCATCGTTTGCGCGTCGATGTGCGGCTCCAGCGCGTTGTTGGCGTAAGGCAGTGGCGGCAATTGGTGTGCCATGGTAAGTACCTCCCTAAATTATGGATTTGTACACCGCTATTATCCCTTATTTTCGATCGTAAATCAACATGTTCAATACTTATGTTTGGAAAGTTTATTTCGCTCCAACTTCCATTATGGGTATTTTCAATCATCTTATACGGCATTTTCTCATAGAGATATAGTAATCGCCGTCCCGAATGACGAACCGGCCCGAAAAAAAAGCCGGATGAAAGCGGCGAACGGGAGCCGTCGGGAACGTTCGACAACCGTAAAAATATGTAAAAAGACCTTCTTTTCCCTGAACAGGAGGTGAAAACGCTTCAAATAAAGCGTTTTCAGGCGAAAATACGCGATAATCGAAACTTTTTAAGCTTTTGTTAAGGTTTAGGCAGGATTTCCTCGATTTTTGTCGTAATTGTTACTTAACAAAAAAACAAAACGGGGAGAGACCACGATGTTCGTTCGGCCTTTTCAATTGTCTGATTACGCGTCGATTACAAGTCTGTTCAACGAAGTGTTGTCGGAGGAGTGCTGCGGTGAAACGTTGGAGGCGTTTGCCAAGCAGCTGTCGCTGGATCCCGATCTTGTTCTCGTCTCCGTCATGAACGATGAAGTCGTCGGCATTATTATCGGCACGATCGATCAACGCAACCAAGGGTACTACTACCGCATCGCCGTGGCGCCGCAATATCAGCGCATGGGCATCGGCAAATCGCTGATCAACGGCTTGAAGCAAAGGTTCATCCAGCGGAAGGTGAGTCAAATTCTCGTCACCGTGGACGTACACAACGAACCGATTCTCCCCGTATACGAAGCCGTCGGCTACACCGACCGCAATTTCTCCCGTTCGTACCGTCATCTGCGCATCGTCAGCGGCCGATAAGCCGAGAGCGGCTTCCGTACAAACCGATTTCATTTATGTGGGGCATATCTTGAAGCCATTGCATTTGGCGTAGAGATATGCTTTTGTATTCATATCGGGCGATGCGGAGGAAGGGCTATTCCGCGGTCGCTCATCCGTGCATTACTACGTAAGGCTTTTTTGATATATAATAGGGATAATTGCGAGAAAGGGCTTATTATGAATCCATTTTCCCCCTACCGAATCAAAAGCTTCAAGCACGACGGCCATCTCCACCGGATGTGGCTGCAAAACTGGCGCATCCCCGACGAGATGCTCGCGCCCGAGCACCGCGCCGAATCGATGCTTGTGCTGATCAACAGCCAGACGCCGATCCGCGAGCGGGACGGCAAAGAGTGGACGAGCAAAATCCCGTCGGTCACCTTCTTCATTCCCGGGGAATGGTTCAACGTCGTCTCGCTTCTGGAAGATCAGGGGATCCGCTATTACTGCAATATCGCCTCCCCGCCCTATGTGAACGGAGGCGTCATCACCTATATCGACTACGATTTGGACGTCATCCGGACGCCCGACGGCTATACGCAAATCGTCGATCAGGACGAATACGAGCTGCACAAGCACAATTACCATTATTCCGACGTCGTGGAGCGCAAAGTGAAGCAGGGACTCGATTCGCTGCTGGCCCGATTGAAACGGGAAGGTCCGCCTTTTCGGAACGAGCAGGTGCTGGCCTATTATGAGCTGTGGAAAAAGGAAGCGCCGGGGGTGTGACATGAGCACGTATGAAAGCCAGGACGGCCGCGAAGCGGCGGTCGCCGGGGCGGATGCGGCGCCGTCGCGCAGCTTGGCCGCCGAGCTGTGGGATTGGACGAAGTCGATTGTGGTCGCGCTCGCGATCGTCATTTTGCTGAATCTGTTCGTCTTCAATCTGTCGACGGTCAAAGGGCATTCGATGGAGCCGACGCTGCGCGAGAAGGAATGGCTGTTCGTCAACAAATTCGTCTACCTGGTCGGCCATCCGCAGCGGGGGGATGTCGTCATTTTGAAAGACCCGGATACGCATGCGGCGGAGCGCCAATATTTGGTCAAGCGGGTCGTGGCGGTGCCGGGCGACAAAGTGGAAATTCGCGGCGGGAAGCTCCACGTCAACGGGGAGGCCGTGTCCGAGCCGTATACGGATATCAAGATCGAGGACGGCGACCGGGGGCCGGTCGTCATCGAGGAAGGGCATTACTTCGTGATGGGCGACAATCGTCATCAAGGGGCGAGCAAGGACAGCCGCATCTTCGGCGCCGTATCGGAGCAGGCGATTCAGGGACGGGCCGACTTTATCCTGTGGCCGATTCGTCAAATGGGAGGTTTGTAAGTGAAGGAAGTGGAGATTTATACCGACGGAGCGTGCTCCGGCAACCCGGGCCCCGGCGGTTGGGGGGCCATTCTGTTTTACGGGGAGCATCGCAAGGAGATGTCCGGCGGCGAGAAGCATACGACGAACAACCGGATGGAGCTGCTGGCCGCGATCGAGTCGATCGGCACCTTGAAGGAGCCTTGCAAGATCAAGCTGTACAGCGACTCCGCCTATCTCGTCAACTGCTTCCAGAAAGCCTGGTATAAGGGGTGGCAGCGCAACGGCTGGAAAAACAGCAAAGGGCAGCCCGTGGAAAATCAGGACTTGTGGAAGCAGCTGCTGCAATTAATGGAAACGCACCGGGTGGAGTATATTAAGGTCAAAGGTCATAGCGACAACGAGTTCAACAACCATTGCGACTTTTTGGCCCGCGAGGCGATCAAGCGTCTGACATGAGGTGAACGCGCCATGGACGTCACGACGGCGTCAGGAACCCGGGAACACTGGGCGAAGCTGAAAGAAGACATACGCGCTGCGGCGCCGGGGCTCGGCATCGACAAGATCGGCTTCGCGTCGGCCGAGCCTTTCGCCGAGCTGAAACAAATGCTGCTCCGTCACCGGGAGCGCGGCCACGAATCCGGCTTCGAGGAGCCGGATTTGGACAAGCGCACCGACCCGTCGCTCAGTCTCGAGCGTCCCCAATCGCTTATCTCCATCGCGATCGCCTATCCTTCCAAGCTGCAGAACCCTCCCAAATCGGAGCCGGGGGCGTACCGCGGCATCATCTCCCGCTCTTCCTGGGGGGACGACTACCACGCCGTCCTGCGCAAACGTCTCGCTTCGCTCGAATCGTTCATTCGCGAACGGGTGCCGGACGCGCGCATCGAAAGCATGGTCGACACGGGAGCGCTCGTCGACCGGGCCGTCGCGGAGCGGGCCGGTATCGGCTGGAGCGGCAAAAACTGCGCCGTCATTACGCCCGAATGGGGCTCGTGGGTGTACTTGGGCGAGCTCGTGACGAACATCCCGTTTCCGCCGGATACGCCGATTCAAGAGCAATGCGGCGACTGTACGATCTGCATCGACGCCTGCCCGACCGGCGCCTTGGTCGGACCGGGACAGCTCCATTCGAGCCGCTGCGTCTCGTTCGTCACGCAGACGAAGGGGTTCGTCTCGGACGAGCTGATGCGCAAAATCGGCAACCGGCTGTACGGCTGCGACACGTGCCAGGTCGTCTGCCCGGTGAACAAGGGCAAAAACTGGACGCATCAGCCGGAGCTGCAGCCGGACCCCGAGAAGGTGAAGCCGCTGCTCAAGCCGCTCCTGTCGATGTCGAACCGGGAGTTCCGCGAAACGTACGGTCATATGGCGGCGTCGTGGCGCGGCAAGAAGCCGATTCAGCGCAACGCGATCATCGCGCTCGGCAACTTCCGCGACGAATCGGCCGTGCCCGAGCTGAAGGAAGCGCTGCTGCGGGACGAGCGGCCGGAAATACGCGGAACGGCCGCTTGGGCGCTGGGGCGGATCGGGGGCTCGGAAGCCGCGGCGGCGCTTGCCGAAGCGAAGCGGACGGAAGCCCATCCCGAGGTCGCCGAACGGATCGGCGACGCCGAGCGGGAGCTGGCCAAGGAGAGCGCATCTACACCGATTCAGGGGAGCCGGAGGGGAAACGCAACATGAAGTACGTGAGCATCGATCAGGTGGAGCCCGGGCAATTTTTGGGGAAAACGATTTTTTCCAGCACCGGCGCGGTGCTGCTGTCCGAGGGCGTCCAGCTGACGGTCTACATGATCAACACGCTGAACCGGATCGGCGCGACGATGATCTATATCAAGGACCCCCAGTTCGAGGACGTCGAAATTCCCGAGGTGCTTTCCGACGAAACGAAGCGGAGCGTCCTCAAAAAAATGACCGAAACGTTTGAAACGATCAAGTCGGGCAAGGAGTTCGACACCCGGTCGATGAGCATAGGGGTGGGGCAGCTGCTGGAAGACGTCACCCGCAACCGCGAGGTGCTCATCCAGCTGTCCGACATTCGCACGAAGGATAACGAGGCGTACGTCCACGCCTTGAACGTCTGCATGATGTCGACGATGATCGGCATCAACATGAACTTGAACCAAACCCAGCTGAAGGAGCTGGCGATCGGGGCGCTGCTGCACGATATCGGCAAGGTGGACAAGCTGGCGGACGACGAATCGTCCGATCCGAAGCGGCACCATACGTGGCGCGGCTTCGAGGTGCTGAAGCAGAAGCAGGAGCTGAACCTGCTGATCGCGCACGTGGCGCTTCAGCATCACGAATCGCCGGACGGGGAAGGGTTTCCGCGGCGGCTCGTGGGCGATCAAATTCATCTGTACGCGAAAATCGTGGCGGTCGCGAATCTATTCGACAACCTGCAGCACGGTGCCGCGGCCTCAGGCAAGCGGATGCTGCCTCACGAGGCGTGCGAGCATATGATGGCGCTGGCCGGGACGAAGCTGGACCGGGACGTGCTCATTCATTTTTTGCGCACCGTATCGATTTACCCGACCGGCTCGTCGGTTCGGCTGTCCACGAAGGAAACCGGCGTCGTCGTCGGCCAGCACCGGGGGCTGCCGGGTCGTCCGGTCGTGCGTGTCGTCCGTCAGAACGAGGACGAAATTCAGGTGAAGGAGATCGATTTGGCGAAGCTGACGACCGTGTTCGTCGAGGGCGTGCTGACGTAAGCGCTTCGGAGGACGCGGCCATTTTCGTATTTGAAGAACCGGCACCGAAATGCTATCATGAATTGTACTTGCGCTGCGGCGGCATAACCAATTCGTTCCATTCCGGAAAGCGGGACGACGCGGGACGCCGGGACAAGCACGTTCAGTTTACAGAATCGATTCGGGGTGACGTTTACCATGTGGGCTTGGATCATACCCATCTTGACTTTGATCGTCGGTCTCGTCGGCGGTTTCTTCATCGGCGTCTACTATTTGCGCAAGCAGATGGAAGCGATGCAATCGAACCCGGAGATGCTGCAGCAGATGGCGAAGAAAATGGGCTACAACTTGAATAAAAAGCAGATGCAGCAAATGCAGCAAATGATGAAAAACCAGAAGTGGAAGTAATCGTCGCAGACGTTCGCGACCAACGGGTGAGGAGGGGAACGGATGGCAGGAGTGAAGGACTACATCAACGATAACGTCGGGCGCAACCGGGAACGGATCGAGGAGCACATCAAAGAGATTTTGCGGCTCATCGGCGAAAATGTGGAGCGCGAAGGGCTTCTCGAGACACCCGCCCGCGTGACGCGCATGTATGAGGAAATATTCGCGGGCTATTCCGTCGACCCTAGAGACGTGCTTGGCGTCACGTTCGACGAGAAGCACGAGGAGCTCGTTATCATTAAGGATATCGTCTATTACAGCCAGTGCGAGCACCATATGGCGCCTTTCTTCGGCAAAATCCACGTCGGCTACTTGCCGAGCGGCAAAATCGCCGGGCTGAGCAAATTCGCCCGTCTCGTCGAGGCGATCACGCGGCGGCTGCAAGTGCAGGAGCGCATCACGTCGGAGATCGCCGACATTCTCGTCGAGGTGCTGAAGCCGCACGGCGTCATGGTCGTCGTCGACGGCGAGCATCTGTGCATGTGCTCGCGCGGCGTCAAGAAGCCGGGAAGCAAGACGGTCACGTCCGCCGTCCGCGGACAGTTCGCGACCGATTCCGCGCTGCGCTCGGAGTTTTTGTCGCTGATCAAAGGGTAATCGATGAATTCGCCAGGCGGCGAGCGAGAACGGCCGAACTCCCCTGTTGGGGCTTCGTCCGTTCTTTTTTCGTATGAACGGGCGGAATCGATGACAAGCTATTGTCAGCGTTTGTAGGTTACGATAGAAACGCAACCGAAACGAAATCGATAGCAGGAGGAGCAGAATCATGTTTACGACGATTGAGACATTCGAGGCCGAATGGCGGCAGGAATCGGCCACAACGCAAAAGGTGATGGACGCGCTCACCGACGAGACGCTCGCCCGGGAGGTCGCCCCGGGATTCCGGACGTTGGGGCGGCTCGCCTGGCATATCGTGACGCAAATTCATCAAACGGCGGTGCAGACGGGGCTGGAGCTGCCATCCCCCGGATCGGAAGAGAACGTGCCGGCATCGGCCCGCGAGCTGGCGGACGCCTATCGGCGGACGAGCGAGGCGCTGCTGGACGCGGTCCGTTCGCAATGGACCGACGCGAAGCTCAGCGAGACGAACCAAGTGTTCGGGCAATCGTGGCCGAACGGGTTGACGCTTCGCATTATCATTCAGCACGAGGTGCACCACCGCGGTCAAATGACCGTGCTCATGCGCCAAGCCGGCCTGCGCGTCCCCGATGTGTACGGACCGACGAAGGAAATGTGGGGGGAGATGGGCGCTCCCGAGCCCGCGCTGTAACGACCGCCGCACCGCATCTCACGAATGAGCTTCGCCGCCGCGATTCATCAGCTCGCGGATCGTGTCGGCGATCGCCCGCTCGTGGGGCGTCCAGACGAGCGGGCCGATTTCGCGCTCGTACTTCTCGCCGCTAAGCACGAAGGGCTCTTCGGTAAGGTAGAGCATCTCGACGACTTCGCGCATGACCGGCTGGAATAAGCCGATCAACGAGAGTCCGATCCGGCCGAGCGGGACGACGGCCTTGCGTTTCCCGCTCGCGGCCTGCGCGATCCGGACGATGTCGCGTCCCGAGAGGAGGCCCGGACCGGGGATATGCCAATTTTGTCCGTAGGCGTCCTCCCGCGAGGCGATCTCGACGATCATCCGCGCCGCGTCCGGCAAGTAGACGTATTCGCGCGGAACCGTCATATTCCCGATAAAGGCGGTCGGCTTGCCGGCCGCGATCGCTTCCATCGTGACGGACAGATACGAAGCTTGGGCGGAAGGCCCGTAGTAGTCGGGGAGACGCACGATAAGCGGCTTCGCCCGGCGCCAGCGGGCATCGAAGACGAGCTCCTCGTAGGCGAGCCGGACTTTCCCTTTGCGGGTATGGGGACGCTTCGGATGGTCCTCGGTCGCCTTGTCTGCCGTTCGTCTGCCGTAAGGATAAATGCCGTCGACGACGACGACCTTGGCCCCGAGACGCTCGGCCGCTTCCATGACCGATTCGCCGAGCGGCAGAAGCCGCGACGCCATCTCGTGATACGGCACGTTGGCGCTGTGGAAAATGACGTCGGCGCCGTCCGCCGCCCGGACGATATCGTCCGGACGGAAGGCGTCCCCCGTCGCGAGCTGCAGCGAGGCCGGTCGGCCCAATTGACGCGCCAAGCGTTCCAATTTGCCTTCGGATCGTCCGAACGCGATCGTGTCGACGCCGCGTTTCGCCAATTCCGCCGTGAGCGGATGCCCGACTCCGCCCGTTGCTCCCAATACGATTGCTTTTTGCATCGTTACCATCTCCCGTTTAGTTATTGATTGACCAATTACAAACCTTGAAAAAAATTTGTTTTACTTTTTCGCCATCAAATTCGGCATGTCCAACGCCATCGCGACGTTGCAAAGCATCCCTCTCGCCAAAAAATCCGACGTCCGGACGTCCGCTTCCGCGATTCCGGCCTGCTCGAACGCCCGGCTTACCAACAGCCGCACCCGCTCCAGCCCTTGCTGCATCACAAGCCGGATCGGCGCTTCCCGGATCGTCTGGGCCTGCATCTGGAGCAAAATTTCGCTGCGGTGCGCGGCCATGATCTCCTCGTACGCTTCGATCAGTCCCGCTTCGAGCCGTTCCGGCGTCGCCGTATCGATGACACGCCGGAACGCCTTCTCGATCCGCTGCCAAGAAACGTCCAGCGCTTCCGCCATCAGCGATTCCTTCGTGAAAAACCGGTATACGTAAGGCTGCGAAATGGCGGCGCGCTCCGCGACCTGGGCGGTGGTGGCCCGATAGTAGCCGATATCCGCGAACACTTCGATGGCGGCGGATACGATATCCGTACGCCGATCGGCGGAGGTAGCATTTCCTTTGCGCATGGAGGGCAGCTCCTTTCGTTTTGCTTTATTATTGATTGACCAATCACTGGCTTGAATTCATCATAATCGATTCGCGCGTCGTTTGCAACCCTTTTGGTTTTTTTCTTTAACTTACTATACGTAATTAATATTAAAAAAGTAAGGTTGTATAGATTCGTAATGGTGGATATAATAAAGCAAAGACGAGGTGATAGGTGTGGAACCCCATTCTCCATTATGCCCCCGGTTCGAGAAGGCGATCGACCTGCTGAGCAAGCGATGGACCGCGTTGATCGTCTTCCGTCTGCTCGACGGGCCGCAGCGGTTCGTCGGGATCGCGGGCTCGCTGCCGAACTTGAGCGGCAAAGTGCTGTCGGAACGGCTGAGGGAGCTGGAAGCCGAAGGGCTCGTCCGGCGCGACGTGTATCCGGAAACTCCGGTTCGGATCGAATATTCGCTAACGGAGAAGGGGCGCGACTTGGCTCCGCTTTTCGACAATATCGGCAGGTGGGCTGCCAAATGGATCGAGCTGCCCGAGGACGACCGCCGTTAGGAGCGACTCGGGCATCGCTTTCGATCGGGGCGCCCGTGGACTTGGATGTGAAGGCCGGCGAACCGAGCCGTGTGTTTCGGCATAATTGACAATGAGAATCATTATCAATTATAATGAGGCCGTTAACCCATGTTGGAAAGGGGGCCTTGCGATGACCCGAACGGCACGTTCGATCTGGAGGCGGCCGGGCTCGCCCATCTCGTCCGTTACGGTCGGCGGCGACTCGAGCGTGTACGCTTCCTCGCTCGGACAAGGGGTTTACCGGATTTCTCCCGCAGGAGAGTGGACTTGCCTGGAGGAAGGATGGCCGGGAGGGGCGGTCGTCAATCGGCTTCAAATGAGCGGCGGCGTTCCGTACGCCTGCACGAGCAAAGGCTTGTACGCCTACCGGCATGCCGGCTGGGAGGCTGAAGATATCGCCGTTCCGGCCTACCGGCTACGCGAAGGAGAGGCGGGGCGGATGATCGCCGCCACCCAGTACGGGATATGGTGCAAAACGGCCGACGGATGGCTCAGCTGGGCGTATCCGGAAGCCGTCGTTTACGATGTGCTTTACTTGCCCCAATTCATCGTGGCGGGACGCGAGGGGGGCCTGTCGCTGTACGACCGTCTGACCGGCGAATGGACGGATTATCGGCTGGCCGCCTCCGTCACCGGTCTGGCCGTGTTCCGCGGGAAGCTGATCGGAACGGGGGACCGGGGACAATTGATCGTCGGCAACGGACGGGGAGCGTTCGACGTGTTCGGCCTCGGCGGTCTGTTCGTCATCGGGCTCATCCCGAGAGGCCGGGACGTTTACGCGTGCACCGACCGCGGTCTGTTCCGGCTCGGCGGCGCGGGCGGCCGGCTGACGCTGCTGCCGGTCAAGCTCGGCTTTCCGGTCGCCGACGCCGACTGGGTCGGCGACCGGATGGTGCTGGCGGCTCTGTTCGGCGGCATCCGCTCGCTGTAACGGCATGCCGCGGCGGGAACCGCCGGCCGGCTTCATGCGGCCGCCCGGTCAGTCGCGGCGGGCGAGCCTGTCGTCCAGCCGCCGCTTCGCCTCCGGCCACTCCCGCTCGAGGATGCTGTAGTAGACGGTGTCGCGGATGAAGCCGTCCGGCAAAATGCGATGCTGGCGCAGCGTTCCCTCGTAGACGCCGCCGATCCGTTCGATCGCCTGGCGCGAGCGGGCGTTGCGGGCGTCGGCCTTCAGCTGGACGCGGATGGCGCCCATCGTTTCGAAGGCGTGCGCGAGCAGCAGCCGCTTGCATTCGGTGTTGACCCGGGTTCGCCAGACGGACGGCGTAAGCCACGTCCAGCCGATTTCCAGGTTGCGGTGGGCGACAGACATATCGTACAGCCGCGTGCTGCCGAGCGCCCGTTCCCCGGCCGCGTCGAAAATCGTATAAGGCAGCTCCTCGCCGCGTTCGGCCGCTGCGACCGCCTCGTCGACGATGGCGCGCATCTGCTCCGGCGACTGCATGCGGGCCTGCATATACGTCCAGACGGCCGGATCGCGTCCGGCCTCGTACAGCGGCTCGGCATGCTCCCGCTTCATCGGGGCGAGCTTCACGGAGGTTCCTTCGAGAGTCGAATAGACGACGTTCATCATAAGCGTTCGCTCCTGTCTTGGCGTTCGGTTCGCCTTCATGGTACAAGAACGGGCGGCTCGTGAACAGGGCCGATTCCGGTTGTTTTCACCGGTCCAATCGCCGGGGCCATACGGGTAAAAAAACGAAAAGCCCCCCGAAGGGGAGCCTGGAGCCGGTGGGCCGGGCAGCCGATCAATACGACTGCCATTTCAACGTCTGCGCGGCGGAGAAGCGCTCGTTCACGTGCGGCCAGTTGACGACGTTCCACCAGGCGTCGATATATTTCGGCCGCTCGTTTTTATATTTCAAGTAATACGAGTGCTCCCAGACGTCCAGCGGCAGAAGCGGGACGACGTCCCATTGCGACAAGTTCTGATGCTTCTCGGCTTGCAGGATTTCGAGCCGGTGGCTGCGCGGGCTCCAGACGAGAATCGCCCAGCCTCCGCCCTCGACTTTGTCGGCGGCCGCGGTGAAATGCTTCTTGAACGCGTCGAAGCCGCCGAAGTCGCGATCGATTTGCGCCGCGACCGGTCCGTTCGGCTTGCCGCCTCCTTTCGGAGACATCGTACTCCAAAAGATCGTATGCAAATAATGACCGGCTCCGTTGAACGCCGCCTCCCGCTCCCAATGCTTGATCAGGTCGAATTGGCCGGACTTGCGCGCCTGCTCCATCATCGTCTCGGCTTTGTTCAAGCCGTCGACGTAGCTTTTATGGTGCTTGTCGTGGTGCAGCCGCATCGTTTCCGCATCGATATGGGGCTCGAGCGCGTCGTACGGATACGGAAGCGGCGGCAGCGTATGGCCGCCGATCGGGACCGGCTTCGTTCTCGCGACGGGGTCCGCCCACGTCCCTTCGGGGGCTAGCGGTTCGGTGCGATCCGCCGGCGCGGGAAACTCCTCGCTTCCGTTTCTCGAGTCGCCGGGTCCGAAGCCTCCGTGCGTCCCCGGAGCGGTCAAGATCGCCTGCAGCACGCCGAGGAAATATTCGGATTCGCGTATGATGTGCTGTACGACCGTAGGCGCCGTCGCGACGGCTCGGACAGCCGCGCTTTGCTGCAGCATGGCGAACAGCTGCTTGACGAATTCGTTCGATTGGGCCGCCGACGTACGCAGCAGCGCGTTCACGTGCCGCCACAGCTCGGGGCCGACCGTTCCTCCCGAGCGGATGACCGCTTCGATCCATTGATTCGCGGCCGCTTCCGTCTGCGCGAAGACGCCCTCCCACTGCTGCAGACGGGCGACGTACGGAGGCTCCAAATTCGGGACGAGCTCGCGTATGACGACGGTATGCTCCTTCTCCTGCATTTTCCAAAAGCGAATTTCCTCGAGCAGCCTGAGCGGCATCAGCGAGCCGTATACGTACAGCATGAGGCCAACCTCCCTCTCCACAAGTCGTTCTTCCAAAAGTGTATTCGGAGGGGAAGTTGGCCTATGCGGTTTGAAGCTTCGCGGCTTCTCGTTTCGGTTTTTCGCGGCGTCAGGGCGACCGCGAGGCGACGGCGTTCAGGAACGAGGTCGTCCGTTTCACGTATTCCCGCTTGTTCGCCTTGTAGATCAGCTCGTGCCGGCCTTCCGGCAGCAGCCACAGGCTCGTTTTTTGCGTGGAGGCTTGGTGGTCGTACAGCTGTTGGACGATTTCGAACGGCGCCTTGGCGTCCTTCATGCCGTGGATGAACAGGATCGGCATCGGGTAGGTCGTTTCTTTCACCGTTTGGGACGGAATTTGGTTCATGCTGGTGCCGTTGACGATCGGGAAGAAGAAACGGATGAGCGGCAAGGACGGAAACTTGGGCAGGTCGACGCGCTGCTTGATGTTGTGGTAGAGCGTGTCGGGCTCGAGCAGGAACGTGCTGTCGAGAATCATTCCTTCGATGTCCTTGCTGTGCAGCGCGGTCTGCAGCGCGGTTCCGGCTCCCATCGAGAAGCCCCATACGTACGTATGCTTCATGCCCTTGCGCTTGACGAAATCGATCGCGCCCTGCAGCTCGAGCGATTCCCGGACGCCGCCGGTGACGGACATGTCGGGACGGACGTAGCCGTAATCGAACAGGAGGACGTTGTAGTTTTGCTTGTTCAGTTCTTTGGCCAAGCTGTAAAAGGGAACCCACAGCTCCTCGCGGTTGCCGCCGTAGCCGTGCGAGAAGACGACCGCTTTGTCCGAGCCCGCGGCCGGAATGAACCAGCCGTCGAGGGCGCTTCCGCCGTCGCTGCTCGTGAATCGGACGTCCTCGTAGGGAAGGCCGACCGCTTTGAGCGGATTGGAGCTGAGCGGAGCGATGGCCGGGCGGGCCAGCATCCAGGCGACGTAGCCGTGGAACGCAAGGACGGCGAGGGTGAACAGAACGAGCACGATCGCAACCGGCCAGACGATCCATCGCCAGCGGCGGCGCGATTTTCCAATGTTAGCGTTTCCAACAACGGGTGAGGAGTACGGTACGGATGAAACGGGGGTCGTATCCATGAGGGATCCCTCCTTGAGCAAAGCTGCGAATGTCGTTCCGGCAAAGGGATTATTCTATATTCATAGTATTCGGTTGCACGGGTTCCGGTCAATAGCGGGGGGAAAGGAAATGTGTAGAAAAAGGGAGCGCGGCTTCCCTTTACGGAGGCCGGACCGATAAGGTATACTGGAATTAAAACCGGGTTTCATATAATGAAACACATGGAGCGGATCGAGATGGAAGACCAGAAGCTGACCGTACGCGCCGTGGAACGGGCGCTCGACATTTTATCCGTGTTCACCGACGAGACGGAGCTGAGCTTGACCGAAATCGCCGCCAAGACGAAGCTGCACAAAAGCACCGTCCACCGGCTGCTCGCTTCGCTCGAGGGCAAAGGATTCATGATCCGCAACGCGGAGACGGAGAAATACCGGCTCGGCTTCCGCATTTGGGAGCTGGCCGCCAATTTGTCGCAGAGCGACGATCCGGCGATTTTGCTGCAGCCGGAGATGGAGCGGCTGCGCGACTCGCTGGGCGAGACGATCAGCCTGTACGTGCGCGACGGCGAGGAGCGGATCCGCATCCAGGCGGTGCAGAGCAACCAGGCGATCCGCCGCGTCGCGCCGATCGGCGCACGGCTGCCGCTCAGCGTCGGCGCGTCGAGCAAGGTGCTGATCGCGTTCGCCGAGCCGGAGGTGCAGCGGCACGTGCTGGGCGCCCTCGAATGGGCCGGGACGGCCGACCGCGAGGCGTTCGAGCGCCAGCTGGGCGAGATCGGCCGGCTCGGCTACGCGACCAGCGTCGAGGAGCGCGAGCCGGGGGCGGCCGCCGTGTCCGCGCCGATCTTCAACCGGGCGCACAAGCTGGTGGCGGCGCTCGCCGTGTCGGGGCCGTCCAACCGGCTGACGCTCGAGAAGATGAAGGAGCACGCTCCGCAAATTATCGAAGCGGCCACCCGGATGGGCAAAATGTTGAAATAGCTGGACGCCCTTGGCCGCGGAGCGTGCCGGATCGAATATCGGAAAGACTCGCCGACGGATCGTCGCAGCGGGTCTTTTTTTATGCTTGTGCGCGGCCGCCCGTAGCGGCGAAGCGGGCGCTCGCGCCGGATGGCTTGTTTCACGCCGCTCCGCGACGGGTAATGAACCGTAAGGCGGCCTGGATCGACAATGCGAAAGAGGTGAGGCGCATGTGGGGACTGTTGATCAGCATCCTGATGGCGATTTTAATCGGGACGATCGGAGACGCCTTGGTGCGGAACCGGATGCCCGGAGGGCTGCTCGGCGCCATGATCGCCGGGTTCGCGGGCGGCTGGCTCGGCTCGCTGCTGCTCGGCGATTGGGGGCCGGTCATCGGCGGCTTCGCCGTCATCCCGGCGATCGTCGGCAGCGCGCTGTTCGTATTTCTGCTCGGCTTGCTTTCCCAAATGTTCCGCAGATCGGTGTGACCGGCAATCGATGAGCGGGAGCCGGGGATGTGTTCCGGCACCGTTCGAGTCCGAAAGACCGGACGATACAAACGAGGAGGAGTGATTCGGGATGAAACAGACGGCAGCTTGGAAAGGCGCCTTGGTCGGAGGCGTGGTCGGAGCGGCGGCGGCGCTGCTGCTCGCGCCGAAATCGGGCCGAAAGCTTCGCGGCGATTTGGCGCGCGGCGCGCAGGCGGCCCGCGACAAGACGTCGGAGGCGGCGCAAAGCGTCCGCGACAAAACGGCGGAATTGGCGAAAGAGGTGCAGGAGAAGACGATCGAGCTGACGAAGGCGTTCCGCGACAAGACGTCGGAGCTCGCCCGGGACGCTTCCGCCAAAACGTCGGAGCTGGCACGGGACGCGGCCGCCAAGACGAAGGAGACCGCCGAGGCGATCGGCGACAAGGCGTCCGAGATGGCGGACAAGACGCCGCACTGAGGTGCGGCGTCCCGCGGCGGACGGAGGCGTACAATCCGAGAAGGAGGCGATCCCATGACGTTTCGACATCGGTACGAAGCGACACCGCCGGAACGGTTCCGGCAATCGATCGTTCGGCTCGGCTTCACGCCGGCCGAAGTGGAAGGGCGGAAAGTGGTCCGGCTGACGTTTCTGTCTCCCGATCGGGGCGGCTGCATCGAGTTTCGCATCCCGTTTCGGTCGGACGAGCAGGGGCGGATTACGCTGTTGGAGCACGAGGCCGCGTTTGCAGGCGAGTGGAGAGGGTATGTCGGCATACCGCCGCACATTCGCGAGGAAGCATTCCGGAAGCTGCGCGAGCTGATCGACGGGGAGCGGGAAGACGCACGCGATGCGGGTGCGGAACCGCCGGGGAGCCCGGCGACGGGCGGCGGCGACGGAGGCGCGGGCGACGATCCGGCGCTGTCCGCGGCGCTGAACGGCGTCATGGCGCAGGACGAGGACGACTTGGTCCGTCTGGGCAAGGAGATGAAGGCGATGAAGACGAATACGGAACTGGAGCGGGAAGGGATGATTCCCGACCCGATCCAGTAGTGACGCCGTCGACGTACGGCGTCTTTTTTTGCCGAGGCGAGGCGAGAGCCCGGCCGTCCGAACGAACAGGCTTATACCTCTCCGTGCCGTCCCGCCGTTTTCCGTAGCGGCGGGCGGTTCATCCTTCGACAGCGAGTACCAGTCTGCCGGCGTCCCACGCGCCGGCACACAAAGAAGCGGGCCCGTCGGACCCGCTTCTCTGACGCGCTTTACGCCGTCCGTCCGGTTACCGGACTCCGGCGCCCCGAGTCAGCACTTCGATCCATTCCTCGCCGGACCATCGCCTCTCCATCACCCAGCGGACGGCGATCGGCTCCCGCTCGTGGCGGACCAGCTCGTTATCCTTCAAGTAGTAGCCATGCTCCTTCGCGATCCGGTACGCCAGACAGAAGTGCTCCGCCGCCTCCACGGCGCTTTCCAGCGTCTCGAACGCCGCCAGCGTACGTCCGAAGCCGAGCGGATTGCTCGTCGTCTGGATGTTGACGTTGTATGCGCGGTCGGCAGCGCAAACCAGTACCTCACTGTCGAAACAACGAATTCGGTGTTTGATCGTCATAAACGTTCACCGCCTATCGAAAGTTTGGGTGACAGCTGTCTGTCGCGTATTTATCATTAACCGGTTTGCGCGGGCTTGAAACCGTTTCCGGCTTCCGCCGGATCGTTTTCGGAGAAGGCTTCCGTCGGAATCATGACGGTTCGCCCGGCTATAGGCCCGAGCGCCGTCCGCGCAGCAGCTCGCCGGTCCACCCTTTGCGCCACAGCCAGACGTAGACGACCGCGGTCAGTAGCGCGACCGCCGCGCAGGAAGCCGGAAAGCCGTACGCCCATCCGGCCAAGGGCAGCTTGTCGAAATTCATGCCCCACAGCGCCCCGATGACGGTCGCCGGCGTACAGAGCGCCGTAAAGATCGTCAGCGTCTTCATGATTTCGTTGCCGCGGTACGATGACACCGCATCGTCCATCGCCAGCAGCGTATCGAGCTCGTCCTCGTACCGGCGGAGCAGTCTGCCGATCCGCTCCAGCTTCAGCACGAGCCGGCGATATTCCGGGCGTTCGGCGACGTCGTCGAGAAACGTCTCGTGCAGCGCGTCCGCGAACTCCCGCAGCGGGGCGAGCTTCAAGCTCCACTCGATCAGCTCGTGCCGCCGCTCGAGCACCCGGTTCATGAGCACCTTCCGGTTGCGTCCGCGCATCGCCTGCTCCAGCTCGCCGAGACGGGACTCGTACCCGTCCAGCCCGGCATGGAGCGGCTCCGCCGCAAAAGCGAGCAGCACGGCGAACGCCTCGTGGCCGCCGGCGCACCGGTCGAGCCTGCGCTTCCAAGGCGCCTGCTCCAGCCGGTACGCGGGGAAGCCGTCCGAATACCGGGTGACGAGCCGCCGTTCCGTCACGCGGAAATGAACGGCCCAGCCTTCGCCGCCGCCGGGCGAACGTCCGCAGACGAGCGTGCCGTGCAGAAGCGGCTCGCCGTCCGGCGTTTCCGTGACGACGGCCGCATTGACGTCCGGCTCCCGGCCCTCGCGCGGCCCGCCGTCATCGGGGTTCGCCGCCGCCGCGGGCTCGATCCCGTCCATACGGCCGACAACCTGCCGGATCCATTGCCAGCTGCGGTTAGCCCCGGCTTCCGCTCCTTTGTTCGGAGTCGCATTCATCGCCATCACTCCTATTCCAGCTTCGAACAGCCTTGCACACGAAAGGCGCGTCCGCCTCCGGACGTAGCCGGGAGGCGTCACGCGCCCGTTCGGTTCGCCGCTCTACGGGTCTTCCCCGACGAGCAGCGCTTTCAATCGATCCGTCGCCCGCTTCAGGATGCGGGAGACGCTCATTTGCGAGACGTGGAGCTTGTCCGCGATCGCCCGCTGCGACAGCCCCGCCTCGTAGACGAGCTGTACCACCTTGCGCTCCTCCGGCTTCAGCTTCTCCAAGGCCGCCGTTATATCCATCCGGTTCTCGACGGCGTCGTACTCGTCCGCGGGAGAGCCGATCAAGTCGCCTAGCGTGGATGCCGAATCGTCCTCCGAGACGGGCGTATCGAGCGAGACGTAATGGTACAGCTCCCGTCCGGCGAACACCTCCATCGTCTCCTCGTACGACAAGCCGAGATGGCCGGCGATTTCCTCGACATTGGGGGAGCGCTCCAGCCGGACGGTCAGCTCGTCCACGGCTTGCTGCAGCAGCGCTCCCTTTTCTTTGATCCGTCGGGGGACCTGGACGTACCAGGACTTGTCCCGCAAATAATTTTTCATATGCCCGATTATGCTCTTCATGGCGTAAGGTTCGAAAGGGCTGCCCATGCCGGCATCGAACTGGTCGAACAGGCGCAGCAGCGCCATTCGACCGACCTGGCTCAAGTCCTCGAACAAATCCGGACGGTTCCGGGACATTTTCCCCGCCGCCATCTTGACCATCGGTTCGTAGTGCCGGATGAGCGCTGTCGCCAAATCCTCCGTCGGGTTCCGCTGGTAATCGAGCAGCATCGCCGCCGGAGCATTCGGGGAAGGCCATGCCGGGTTCGCGCTCATGCCATCTCCTCACTCCTCGCGAGACGTTTCGTCAATATGACCTCGGTGCCGCCGCCGTCGCCGCCGTGTACCTCCACGTCGTCCATAAGCGCCTGCATGAGAAATAAGCCGAGCCCGCCGGCTTGAAGGTCGTCGATCGATTTGCCGAGAAGGGCGGGGGCGTCCGCGCTCGGCACGCGGGGCTCGAAGCTGCGGCCTTCGTCCTTCACCGAGATGGAGAGGGCCCCTTCCCGAACGGTAAAGCGGATCTCCATGAAGCCGGCCTCCTCGTAGGCGTGAAGCACCGCGTTGTTGCAAGCTTCGGAGACGGCGACTTTCATATCCTCGATATCCTCGTACGAAAATCCGATTTTCGAGGCGACGCCGTACAGCGTCAGCCGGACCAGATCGACATATTCGGCCGCGGCCGGAACGCGAAGGGTGACAGTCGGTTCAACGGATTTCATCGTTCACGTATCGTTCCTTTCTCAGTGGGCTTGGGCGGCCGAAGGGCCGGTTTCGTTCAAAAAGGGAGTTATGCCCGTCATATCGAACAGCTTGCGGATATGCGAAGGCACCGCCTCCACCGTAAACGCTCCGCTGCGGGCGTGCCGCGCCTTCAGCACCGAGATGAGAATGCCGATCCCCGTACTGTCGATGTAGCGGAGCTCCTTCAGGTTCAGCGTCAAAATCCGGTCGCACAGCTCGACGAGCGGCTCCATGGCGGCCCGCATTTGGGAAGCGACCTCGAGATCGAGCTCGCCGCTTATGTATACGGTGCACCGGCCTTCCTTCGTCTCGGTACGCAGGCGCAATTTGTCGGATGGATTCATCGTCACGTTCGATCATCTCCTTGTCCGTACTCTACTTTCTCTATTTAACCACAGCGCAGAGCTTTGAAACAGGCGATCGCTTGTACGCGCGAAAACGTTTGAAGCTCCGCCGTTCGGGGTAACGAAAAGCAAGCCGGTAATCAAACCAAACCACACGGAAAGGAAGCGATTATTATGGCGATCCAACAAAACCGCAACGTCGAAATCGAGAAAACGAACGTGGAGAAACGGTCGGAGCCGAGCCTCGTCGCGGCCACCTTCATCCGTTACGCGGCTTACATCGTCATCTTCTTCGGAGCGTTATACTTCCTCGTTCGCTACGTCTTCCCGCTGTTCCGGTAATACGGCGGGGCATTTGACGTATTTTGGCGGGCCGCGCGCCCGCTTTTGTTTTGCGCTTTTTTCGAACGAAGGCGGCTTGATCGGCCGACGCGGGACGCGGCAAACGATCGATTGAGCCTATCGTTTCGATATCGGATTCGCCATTGATCGGAATCGGGCCAGCGACTACACTCGGCATATAGCCATGCTGCATATATAGCGAAAGGAGCGAGTCCCCTGTCCGCAGAAGGTAAACACGATGGTAAAGCTTAGTTTGGAGAAAAAAAGAAAGATCGCGCTCTTGCTCCTGATCCCGCTCCTAGTCGGAACGGTTGTCGTCAGCTTCGAGCCGGACGGGAGAACGAAGAGCCCGCTGTACATTCCTATCCTAATGTATCACGAGATCCGTCCGGAACCGGAACAATGGGGGCACGACACCGTCTCGCCGGACAAATTCCGCAGCGATCTGAGCGTGCTTCGCCAGTACGGGTATTCCCCCATCTTCTTCAAAGACATCGACCGGGCGCGGCGAGGCGGCGCCCGATTGCCGGACAAACCGGTATTGATTACGATAGACGACGGATATTACAGCACTTATGAATGGGCATATCCGATCTTGAAGGAAATGAACGCAAAGGCGACGGTCTCGATCATCGGGTGGTCGGTGGGCAGGGAGTACCATAAGGACGGCGTCACTCCGATCACCCGCCATTTTACATGGGAGCAGGGCAAGGAGATGTACGACTCCGGGGTGGTGGACATTCAATGCCACTCCTTCGACCTGCACAATCAATCGGATTCGGAACACGGCGCGGCTCCTTACGCGAAGGAAAGCGAGACCGACTATGCCGGACGGTTTACGGCCGACACGCTCCGGATCAAAGGCTTGATCGAGGAACGCATCGGCAATGAAGCGATCGTCTATACGTATCCCTACGGGATTTACAATTCGACGGCGGAGAGCGTGATCCGGCATTTGGGCTTCAAGTTCAGCCTTACCGTAGACAGCGGCGTTTCCGATTTGAGCGACAGTCCGTTCTTGCTCAAACGGATGAACGTTCCTTATTATCTGAGCAGTCTCGACTTGATCCGGGCGATGGAGCGGGCGATGTAGCCATTCGTAAATCTTTTCAGGAAGTTAAAAAATGGAGCCGATGCGCGGCTCCATTTTTTGCTATGGGGCGTCTTCGCCGTCGAGCGCGCGTATCCGGCGCACGGCCGTCTCGTCCGCCCGCGGCGGCTCCGGCGCGAGCGCCTCCCGCCAGGCCGCGACCGTCAGCGGCCCGCGCAGCAGCCGCACCGCGCCGCCGTCTTCCGCCGCCGGCGGCGACTCGCCGTGCGGCTCGGCGTCGCCGTCCGCGACGAGCACGGCCGCGCGCCCTTCGGCGGCGGCGGCGCGGGCCAGCTCCGCCGCGTCCGGCACGCCGGCGCCGACGGCGACGACGGCCGCGCCGGCGTGCCGCGCCGCATCGGCGAGCGCGCCGGCCCCGCCGCCCGCGTCGGCGACGGTGGCGGCGGCGTAGCCGAGCTGGCGCAGCTGCGCGGCGGCGAGCCGGGCGCGGTACGGCCGGACGTCGGCGACGAGCGCCGCCGGCCGGGCCGCCTGGGCCGCAGCCGCGGCCGCCTCGCGGCGCGCGAGCAGGGCGTCGTCGGCGTCGTCGTACGTCTTCACGCGGATCGTGAAGACGAACAGTGCGCCGTCCGGCTCGCCCGGCTCGATCCGGATTTGGCCGCCCATCAGCTGGACGAGCGATTTGCAGATGGCGAGCCCGAGGCCGGTTCCCCCGTACCGCCGCGACATGGACGCGTCCAGCTGCGAGAACGGGCGGAACAGCTTGCCTTCCTTGCCTTCGGGTATGCCGATGCCGGTATCCTTGACGGCGAATTCGAGTATTCGCTCGTCGGGTGCGTCCGGCCCGATCGAACCGCCCCGGTCGAGGAGGCTGACGAGCACGTAGACGCCGCCCCGCTCCGTAAACTTCACCGCGTTGCCGATCAAGTTGGCGAGCACCTGACGAAGCCGGGCGGGATCGCCGACGATGAACGGCGGCACGTCCGGCGCGAGATCGGCGACCAGCTCCAGCTCGCGCTTCGCCGCCTCCGCGCGGAACAGGTCCGCCGCGTCGGCGATGCACGCTTCCAGCTGGAACGGCTGCTCCTCCAGCTCCATCCGGCCCGACTCCATCTTCGTAAAGTCGAGAATGTCGTTCATGACGGTGAGCAGGGCGTCCATGCTTTTGCGGATCATGCGGGCGTATTCCCGCTGCTCGTCCGTCAGGTCGGATTCGAGCAGCAAATCGGTCATGCCGGTGACGCCGTTCATCGGGGTGCGGATTTCGTGGCTCATGACCGCAAGAAATTCGCTCTTCGCCCGCGAAGCGAGCTCGGCCGCCTCCTTCGCCTCGAGCAGCTGCAAGCTTTGCTTCTGCAGCAGCTCCTCGGAGCGCTTCAGCTGCCGCGTCTGCTCCTCGAGCTTCTCATTGGAGGCCAGCAGCTCCTCGGCGAGCGCCTGCGACTGCCGGAGCAGCTCCTCGACGCGCAGCCGGTCGTGGATCGTGCTCAAGATCGTCCCGAGCTTCTCCGCCAGCTGCTTCAGCAGCTCGCGCTGGATGAACGTGAACGGCTGGAGCGAGGCGAGCTCGATTACCCCGATCACCTCCCCGCGGAAGCGGATCGGCTTGAGCAGCAGCTGCGACGGCACCGTCTCGCCCAAGCCCGAACGGATGCGCACGTAGTGGTCGGGCACGCCGTCGACGACCATCGGCTTGCCGTCCTTGGCGCATTGGCCGACGAGTCCTTGTCCGGTGCGGAACGAGCGGACGATATCGATCTCCTCGCCGCCGGCGGCGTAAACGCCTCTCAGCTCGAGAGCGTCCGAGCGGCGCAGCGCGTCGTACAGATAGATGGCGCCGTACTGGGCGCCGAGCACGGGGGCGAATTCGCTGATGAACGTCTGCGCCACCTGCTCCACGGCGGTAACGTCCTCGAGCAGCTCCGTAATGCGGGCCATGTGCGTATTCATCCACGCCTGCTCTTCCTTGGCCATATGGTATTTCGCCTCGACCTCGTTTTTGGCGTGCAGGTCCATCGCGATCCGCTGAAAGACGCGGGCGAGCTGGCCGAGCTCGTCCTTCGCCTGCACATCGAGGCGCATGAGGGAGCGGAGCCGATTTTGGCCGAATTTCTTGGCCATGCCGGTCAGCAGGTTCAGCCCGCGCGTAATGCTCGGAATGACCCACAGCATGATGCACAGCCCGAGAATGATGCCGGCGACGGTCAGGACGGCGGTGGCGCTGACGGATTGGCGGTACATCGCCTGCGAGTCGGCGATTTCGGCATCGAGCGCGCGCTGGTGGTAGCCGGACAAGCTTTCGAGGCTGCCGAGAAACGCCTTTTGCGTGTCGTTGCCGACCGTCTCGCGATACTCGAGCGCAGCATCCATCCGTCCCTCCAGCAGCATCGAGAGCACGTTGTCCTTGAAGACGCGAAACTTCTCGGCGTCGCGGACGGCGGCGTCGACCAACTGCTGCTCCGCCGGCTCCTGCACCCGGCCCTGCAGCTCGGCCAATTGCCTGATGACGGATTCGATCGACTCGTGAATCATATCGAACCGGCTCCGGGGGCCGTCGGGATCGAGCAGGACGTTGTTGATTTCGCGGGCGGCCGTGTTGACGTCGCCATGAATGCTGGACGTCGTTTTCACTTTGGCGTAGCGCATTTCGTAGAACCGCTCCATCGTGTCGTTCATCTTGGCCATCCGCTCGTAGCCGATCGTCGTAATGACGATCAGAAGCGCGACCATCAGACCGTAGCCCATGACCAGCTTCGTTTTGATTTTCACGATTCGCCCGCTCCTTTTCTCACTTCGACGACGACCAGACAGCGATCATCCTCGCGCTTGTCCGGGACGCGTTCGCCGAAAAACCGGCTTTCCAGCTCCTGCAGATCGGAGCCGAACCGGCGCAGAACGTCGAACAGCGCATCCGTCCGTTCCCCGTCTTCCGCGTCGATCGTCTCCGGCACGCCGTCCGTATAAAGGAACAGCCGGTCTCCCGCCCGAATGTCGAGCGTCCTCTTGACGATCTCGATCCGCTCGAACAGGCCGACGGCCTGGCAGCTTCGCTCGAGCGTCTCCGGCGGCGATCCGTCGGCCCGGACGAGCAGTCCCGGGGGATGGCCGGCATTGACGTACTCGACCGTGCCGCGCGCCGTATCGACGACCGCGTACAGGCAGGTGAAATAATAGTGGATGAGCGGATTGGAAAATTGCAGCGCCGTCGTGCGGCGGTTCAGCTCGCGCACGACCGGCTCCGGATCGACGCGCGTCAGGATCGTGTCGCGCAGCGCCGACGCGACGAACATGCAGACGAGCGACGACGAGATGCCGTGGCCCATCGCGTCGACGATCGCGATGCCGTACCGGTTCCGGTCGATCGCGTACCAGGCGTACAGATCGCCGGCCAAATCGTCCGCGGGGCGATACAGTCCCCGAATCGTCAGCCGATCGCCGTCGACCGGAGAGGGGAGCACCGACGCCTGCACTTGGCGGGCCAGCTCGAGCTCCTCGCGCAGCCGGCGGTCCCGTTCCTTGTGCCAATCCTTCTCCGCCTTCAGGCGCAGCGCCGCCCGGATGCGCGCCAGCAGCTCGATCCGGTTGATCGGCTTCGTGACGAAGTCGCTGGCGCCGGCGTCGAGCGCCTCGGCCAGCTTGTTCGAATCGCCCACGGCGGTCACCATGATGACCGGCACGTCGCGCATCGCTTCGGACTGCTGCAGCCTCCGGCACGCTTCGATGCCGTCGATGCCGGGCATCATCATGTCGAGCAGGATCAGATCGTAGGACGTCGCCGCGGGCGTCGCCGAGTCCTCGATCCGGAGCAGCCTGAACATATCGCCGGCCGACGCGGCCGTTTCGATTTGGGCGTACCCCGCTTTCTTGAGCATTTCCCGGACGACCATCAAGTTCGTCGGATTGTCGTCCACTACGAGTATCCGCATTGGCTTGCTATCTCCTTTTTCATTCTGCTTTCATACTAGCCCATCCGGCGAAAAGCTGTCCATATCGCAAAAAACGACAGCAAGGAACGGGAGCGCGAGGCTCCCGTTCCTTGCCGTCCTGCGGCCCGGAGAGCGGGCTTGTCCCTTATGGGGCAAGCGGCTACAGCATGCGGTCGGCCGTCCGGCTTCTCGCCATGACGAGGACTTTGCCGCGGTCGAGCTCGGCCTCGTATTCCTCGGCCTCGCGGCGGGACAGGCCCATCGCCTCGAGCTTGGCGCGGAGCTCGTCGCCCCGCGAGCGGAACCAATTGGCCACGCTGCGGATAAGCCCTTCCTCTTCGACGCTGATCGTATTCACATCGGCCGCTCCGGCCAAATACTCGGTGCGGTCCCGATCGTGAGCGAGTACGTAAATGTCTTCCGGCAAATACCCTTGGCGGTGCAGCTGATGGATTTCCTCCATCGCCTTCGAGCCGCTGTCGACCACTCTTACGAAAGCTTTCCCGTTCATGCGAAACGCCTCCTTGTCGTGTCCCCTTGTGGGGGAGAATTGCCGTTCTACGAATCCTTTACCCGCATTTACTACGGATGAAACACGGAGGAGCCGAAACGGAACGGGGGCGCGGAAGGCATCGGAATGCGGTATTGACGAAATTTTTTTTCATTTGGACAGAAAGGGAGAGGAAATCTACGGAAATTGTCGAAATATGTAAGTTGTTAAACGACTAACGACTATATGACTAGAACAGGAGACGAATTGAAGTTGAACCCAGATTCCGCCAACCCTACCCGCAAGAAACGGACGGTCCTGCTGACCGTAAAAAACCGCTTGATCGCCTCGTTTCTCCTCTTGCTGCTCGTTCCCGGCACGCTGATCGGCACGATTTCGTACCGGACCGCCGCCGGCAGCATCGCCGACCGGTTGATCGGCTCCGCCGCCGAAAACGTTGAGCTCGTCGACCAGACGATCCGGCAATATATCCAGCTGGAAATGCAGGACGTGGATATGCTGGCCGGCCAGCTTTCCTCGGCGATGATCGACCGGAAGGACCACCAAGCCCGGCAGCTCGTCGACGGCTTTACGTCGAAGCATCCGGAGCTGGAGCTGCTGACGCTCGGCAACGAGAACGGGGCCTGGATGAAATCGCCGGACCCGGGGGCCCAGGAGTACGATCCCCGTACCCGGGATTGGTACAAGCAGACGATGCAGTCGCCCGGCCAAGTCGTCGTTACCGACCCGTACGTGTCCGTTACGTCGGGCAACGTCGTCGTGACGGTAGCCAAAACGCTGCAGGACGGGAAGGGCGTCGTCGGCGTGAACTTGAGCTTGCAGAAGCTGGCCGAAATCGTCAAGAACGTGAAGATCGGCACCGAAGGCTACGTTTATGTGCTGGACCGCACCGGCAAGTTTCTCGTCCATCCGACGAACGAGGCCGGCAAGGCGGCCGAAGGGGCGCATTATGAGGAAATATTGAAGGGGGACGCCGGCGTCGTCGAATATGTACTGAACGGCAATGCGAAGCGGGCGGCTTACGCGACGAACCCGACGACCGGCTGGAAAATCGTCGGTACGATGGAGGTGCGCGAGGTCGGCATCGCGACCGCGCCGATTTTGCACAATACGGTCATCGTCATCGTCTCGGCCTTGTCGGTCGGCGCCGTCCTGATCTTTTTCATCATCCGCTCGATCACGAGCCCGCTCCGGCAATTGACGGAGGCGTCCGCCCGCGTCAGCGGCGGCGACTTGACGGAGACGATTCCGATTCGCTCCGGCGACGAGTTCGGCCGTCTGGCCGAAAGCTTCAACCGGATGACCGAATCGCTCCGGCACGTCCTGCTGGAGCTGAGCGAGACGTCGAGCCAGCTGGCCGCTTCGTCGGAGGAAATGACGGCCGGCACCGGGCAGACGTCGCAAGCCGCGGAGCGCATCGCCGGATCGATACAGAACGCCGCCAGAAGCATGGACACGCAGACGCAGCGCGCCCAGGAGACGGCCCGCGTGATGGAGGAGATGTCCATCGGCGTGCAGCGGATCGCGGAATCGGCCCATGTCATCGTCGAGACGTCGTCGAAAACGGAGGAGGACGTCCATAACGGCGGCGAAACGGTGCAGCAGGTCAAGCGGCAAATGACCGCGCTCCGCGATTCGATCGACGGGCTGGCGGGGACGATCCGCGAGCTGACGAATTTGTCCGCCAGCATCCGGGAGATGAACGAGGCGATCGCCGACATCGCCGGGCAGACGAACCTGCTGTCCTTGAACGCCGCGATCGAGGCCGCGCGGGCGGGCGAGCAGGGCAAAGGCTTCGCCGTCGTGGCGCACGAAGTGCGGAAGCTCGCCGACCGGTCCAGCCGGACGGCCGACGATATCCATACGGTCATCGCCGAAATGAACGCGTTGATGGAACGGGCGTCGGCGGAGATGGACAAGCGGGTGCGGGAGGCCGCCGACGGCATCGCCGTCGTGCTTCAGGCGGAGAGCGCCTTCCGGCAAATCGAGAAATCGACGCTGGACGTCGTGGGCCAAATCCAGGACATCTCGTCGATTACGGAGCAAATGTCGGCGAGCTCGGAGCAGGTCGCGGCGTCGGCGCAGGAGATGGCCGACAGCTTCCGGGAAGCGAGCGGCAGCTATGTGCAGGTGGCGGCTTCCTCGCAGGAGCAGCTGGCCTCGATGGAGGAGATCAACGGCGCGGCCGAGGCGCTGGCCCGGATGGCGGAGCAGCTGCAGCGCGTCGTCGAGCGGTTCAAGCTGTAGCGTTTGTTTCATCTCGGACGGGCGGGGGTAATAGGACGTACCGGCGGTGCCGGACACCCTAACCCCGCAAAGGACAGGTGATGCATATGTTAAGCTGGGCAGCGTTTTTCCTTATCGTCGCCATCGTGGCCGCGATTTTCGGCTTCGGCGGCATCGTCGCGGCGGCGGCGTCGATCGCGAAGGTGTTGTTCTTCGTCTTTCTCGTGCTGTTCCTCATCTCGCTCATTACCGGCCGGCGAGGATCGGCCTAAGCGCGACTTTCATACGGGATACGGGAACGGCCCGCTCCGGCGCAACGAATGCGCCCTGCGGGCCGTTCCCGTTCCTTTGTCCGCAACCGGCCCGAACGCTCAAACACCCGTTGATTCTTTCCGAATCGTGTGGTATGATTGCAAAAATTTATTCCAAAACACGACTAGGGGGTAGACCAGTGGCTTACTATTACAAGGAACCGTCGCGGACGTTCAGCGAATTTTTGCTGGTGCCGAATTTGACGACGAAGGACTGTCATCCGGGGAACGTCAGCTTGAAAACGCCGATCGTCAAGTTCAAACGGGGCGAGCAGCCGTCCGTTTCCTTGAACATTCCGTTCTCATCCGCGGTCATGCAGGCGGTATCCGACCATAATATGGCGGTCGCCTTGGCGCGGTGCGGCGGAATTTCTTTTATTTTCGGCTCGCAGCCGGTCGAGGAGCAGGCCGCCATGGTGCGCAAGGTGAAGGGGCACAAGGCGGGCTTCGTCGTCAGCCGCTCGAACCTGACGCCCGACCATACGCTTCGGGACGTGCTCGACTTGAAGCAGCGAACCGGGCATTCGACGGCGGCCGTTACGGACGACGGTACGCCGACCGGCAAGCTGCTCGGCATCGTGACGAGCCGCGACTACCGGACGAGCCGGGATCCGCTCGACAAGCCGGTACGGGACTTCATGACGCCGTTCTCCTCGCTCATTTACGGCAAATCGGGGATCACGCTTTCCGAGGCGAACGATCTCATCTGGGAGCATAAGCTGAACTGCCTGCCGATCGTCAACGAGCGGCAGCATCTGGACTATCTCGTCTTCCGCAAAGACTACGACGCGCACAAGGAAAATCCGTACGAACTGCTCGACGCCAACAAAAGCTACATCGTCGGCGCGGGCATCAATACGAAGGATTACGAGGAGCGGGTGCCGGCGCTCGTCGCCGCCGGGGTGGACGTGCTCGTCATCGACTCGTCGGACGGCTATACCGAATACCAGCGGGAGACGCTGCAGTACGTCAAGTCGAACTTCGGCGTTCCGATCGGCGCGGGCAACGTCGTCGACCGCGAAGGATTTCTGTACTTGGTGGAGTCGGGTGCGGACTTCGTGAAGGTCGGCATCGGCGGGGGCTCCATCTGCATTACGCGCGAGCAAAAAGGGATCGGGCGCGGCCAAGCGTCGGCGCTCATCGAGGTCGTGGAGGCGCGGGACGAATATTATGCCGAGACGGGCATTTACATTCCGATCTGCTCGGACGGCGGCATCGTGCACGACTACCATATTACGCTCGCTTTGGCGATGGGCGCCGATTTCGTCATGATGGGGAGGTATTTCGCCCGCTTCGACGAAAGCCCGACGCGGAAGCTCAAGGTCGGCAACAATTTCGTCAAGGAGTTTTGGGGCGAAGGCTCGAACCGGGCGCGCAACTGGCAGCGGTACGACACGGGCGGCAAGCAGACGCTGCTGTTCGAGGAGGGCGTCGATTCGTACGTGCCGTACGCCGGGGGACTTCAGGAAAACTTGGACAAGACGATCGGCAAAATCAAGTCGACGATGTGCAACTGCGGCGCCTTGACGATCGAGGAGCTGCAGCGCAAGGCGCGCATCACGCTCGTCTCCGCCACGAGCATCGTCGAAGGCGGCGCGCACGACGTCATTTTGAAGGAAAGCAGCTTGTCCGGGGAATAAGGCGGACAACGGGAAAAGAGTCGGAGAACAGCTCCGGCTCTTTTTGTCGTCCCCGATTACGGCTCGTCGATATAGGTATCCTTGTCGGCCAGCTCGACGATGCCGTCCTCCAAGTCGGACGGCGCGGCAACTTGGGCTACTTCGGGCGTTTCGCAAGCGGAGGCGCGTTCCTCTTCGCGATTGTCGCCCGGACGATCGTTACGGTTGTCGGACATCGGGTTCGGCTCCTTCCTAATTATTGTTCATCTCGCGGGACTTGTCTTTCGGAATTTGATTGGTGAGCAAGTGCTCGACGATGGACGCATTCGACTGAACGTGCTGGTCGCGGTCCTCGGCTTCCTTCTTCGGCGTCCGATCGGCTCCGTTATTCATCCGGGGTTCGATCGAGATACAATCGGGTTACCTCCGTCGAATTGCCGCGCCGGACGTCCTCCTCGGAAGCCCGTTCCTCCAGCGGGTCGCTCGTGTTCATGCCGGGAGCCAGCGTAGGCTCGCGTTCGCGGGCGTTATCTTCCACGATTTCCACCCCCTTCGAACGTTACTATTCCGTAATATGGAACGAAATATGCGCGAATGCCGAACGGGCTGTACGACCCGGGGATACGGTTTGTCGTGGAGGCGCAAACCGCGCATTGACTTCGTTCGGCCTCCCGGTTAAGGTGGAGATGACAGCACATGCGAAACAAGACGAAACGATCGGCAAATCCGTAAGGGGAGGCATGTTTCCGCATGGTATTCGATCGGATCATCCGCGGCGGCTGGATCGTCGACGGCACCGGGGCGGGGCGAAGGAAGGGCGACGTCGGCATCGTCGGGGACGAGATCGTCGCGATCGGCGATTTGAGCGGGGCGGAGGCGGAGGACATCGTCGACGCCGCGGGCAAGGCGGTATGCCCGGGGTTCATCGACGTTCACGTCCATTCGGAGCTGGCGCTGCTCGGCGGCCCCGATCGGTACGCTCCGCTGCGCATGGGTGTGACGACCCAACTGGCTTCGCCGGACGGCTTCTCTTGGGCGCCGCTCGACCGGACCCGGTTGGGGGAGATGAAGCAGTATCTTCGGCCGTTTTATGAAGACGGTTTCATCGAAGAGGGACGGGACCTGTCACTGGACGATTTCTTGGCGTTGTTCCGGGGAAACCTGCCTTCGAATCTCGTGCTGCAGGCGCCACACGGCTCGGTCCGGCAGGCGGTGCTGGGATGGGAGACGCGGGCGGCGACCGACGAGGAGATCGGCCGGATGGACCGGCTCGTCCGCGAATGGATGGAGCGCGGCGCCAAAGCGCTGGCGACGGGGCTCGAATACGAGCCGATGCGCCGCGCCGATCTGCGCGAGCTCGTCGCCTTGTCCCGGGCGGCTGCCGCCTACGGCGGCATCTATGTCGCGCACCAGCGCGGCTATGCGGACAAGGTGACGATCGGCTGCGAAGAGACGTTCGCCATCGGGCTGCAGGCCGACATCCCCGTCCATATTTCGCATTTGACGGTCGATCCGGCCGCGGCCTCGGAGCTGGATCGGGGCGGCAAGCTTGGCGCCGACATCAGCTTCGACATGTACCCGTACCCCGCCGGCAGCACGCATCTGCTGCTGAATTTGCCGGAAGCCGCGCAAGCCGGCACGCCGAAGCAGGTGCGGGAGCGGCTCGCGGATCCGGCGTTCCGCAAACGGATCGAAGCCGAGGTGGAACGGGCTTTTCCCGAGGAGCGGATCCGTTTCGCTTCCGTGGGAAGGGTTCGTTCGGACTGGGAGCAGGGTCAGATCGTTATCGGCTCCTCGCCGCCCGATTGGCTGACCGATGCGACAACGTGGGAAGGAAAGCTGCTGGGCGAGGTGCGCCGGGAGCTCGGTATCGGCTTGACGGATTTCATTTGCGACCTGATCGTCCATACCGAATATCCGTCGCTCATGATTTTCCATTGGCCGGAGGAACGGTACCCCTATTTGGAGCCGACGTTCAAGCATCCGCTCCATATGGTCGGCACCGACGGCATTTATGCCGGAGCGAAGCCTCACCCGCGCGGCTTCGGCTCGTATCCGAACATCTTCCGGCGGATCGTGCGGGAAAACGGATGGCTGACGCTCGAGCAAGCCGTCCGCAAAATGACCGCGTACCCCGCCGAGCGGTTCGGCATCAAACGGCGCGGGAAGCTCGCTCCGGGCCTGTACGCCGACATCGTCGTCTTCGACGAGACCGAAATCCGGGACCGGGCGACGTTCGCCGAACCGCGACTGGCTCCCGAAGGCGTGGAGCACGTGTTGGTCAACGGGCGTTTCGCGATCCGGGATGGGGTTATCCAGCAGGGGCTTCATGGAAGGATTGTCGAATAAGTGTGTTTACTTTACTGATGGAGGAGAAGGAGATATGGATCGTCAACAATACGAAGCTGTGAAAACGAAGCTGGGGTGGAAGCCGGATCCGACCGTCAAGCCGCCGGGTCTGATTATGTCGGTACGGGTTGATGGGAACGTCGCTTACGTGTCCGGGCATGTCGCATTTTCCGGAGGGGAGCTGGCGTACAAAGGACGGATCGGCGCCGACGTCACGATCGAGGAAGGCAAGCTTTCGGCCGCGCTGTCGACCGTCAACTGCCTCGAATCGCTCGACAAAGAAGTCGGCCTGGAGCGGGTGGACAAGATCTTGAAAGTGACCGGCTATTTGAGCTGTGCCGAGCACGTAACCGAGCACCCCGCGATCATGAACGCGGCCAGCGAGCTGCTGATCGGCGTATTCGGGGAGGCGGGCAAGCATGCGCGGGCCGCGCTCGGCATACATACGCTGCCCCTCGGCGCTTCGACCGAGGTCGACATGGTCGTTTCGCTGAAGGGGTAAGGCCGTCGGACAGGGAGGAGGCTGCGAACATTTTCGCGGCCTTTTTGCCGTTAGAACTCCCGTGCCGCTGTGGTATAATAAAGACAAATCAAGCCGATAAAAGGGGCGTCCGCGATGACGGTCAGGCGGCTCAAGCCGAAAAACGATTTCATCTTTCAGCGGTTGTTCGGGGAACAGGATACGAAAGAAAGCTTGATGGCGCTGCTGAACGCCATATTGCGCTTGGAGGGCCCGCAGCGGATCGTTGCGCTGACCGTAATCGACAACAAACAGCTGACCAAAAAGCTGATCGACGACAAGACGGGTAGGCTCGACGTTAGGGCGGAGACGGCGGATCGGGTTCAGATCAATATCGAGGTGCAGCTGACTAACTACCGGAATATGCCCCGGCGAACCTTGTTTTACTTAGGCAAGCTTTACGTCGAATCGATCAAGGCCGGAGGCAGGTTCGAAGAATTGAAGAAAACGATTACGATCAACATAGTCGATTTCAACTTGTTCGAGCTGGAACGATTCCACAGCACGTTTCATTTTTACGAAGACCATGAAGATCATTTTATGCTGACGGATGCGATGGAGGTTCACTTCATCGAATACCCGAAATTCAAAGCGGTCCGCAAAAATTTGGAGGACCCGCTGCACCGGTGGCTCCTGTTTCTGGACGAGAAGCTGCCGGACGATCAATTGAAGGAGCTGATACGGATGGATCCGATCATCGGAAAGACGGAAGAGCGGCTGGAGTGGCTGAGCAGCGACGAAGAAACGATCCGCCTGTACGAGGCGCGAGAGCATTCGCTGATCGAGCGCAACAGCCTGATCGCGGAAGGCGAAGCTCGCGGAGAAGCGCGAGGAAGGGCCGCAGGCTTGCTCGAAGGCAAGCTCGAAGTCGCCCTCAGCATGTTGAAGGAAAACATAAGCCCCGCCATGATTGCCAAAGTGACGGGCATTTCGGAAGCGGAAATCAAGCGTTTGGCCGAAACGGAGTCAAACTAACCGTCATATGATCAAAAAAAACCGAAGCCCGGGAGTCCCGAGCTTCGGCTTTTTGTCTTTACTTGCTTTCCTTGATCAACTGGCGAAGCACCGTTTGCAGAATGCCGCCGTTGCGGTAGTAGTCGACGTCGACCATGCTGTCCAGACGGACGATCGCGTCGAACTCGAACGTCGAGCCGTCTTCGCGGGTCGCTTGGACGCGGACCGTTTGCCCCGGCTGTACGCCGTTGTCGAGGCCCGTAATGTCGAACGTCTCGCGGCCGGTAATGCCGAGCGCTTTCCAGCCGAGTCCTTCCGGGAACTGCAGCGGCAGAACGCCCATGCCGACCAGGTTGGAGCGGTGGATCCGCTCGAAGCTTTCGGCGATGACCGCCTTGACGCCGAGCAGGAATGTGCCTTTGGCCGCCCAGTCGCGGGAGCTGCCGGTGCCGTACTCTTTGCCGGCGATGACGACGAGGTTCGTGTTCTCGCCTTGGTACTGCATCGACGCGTCGTAGATCGACATCACTTCGCCCGTCGGCAAGTACGTCGTCACGCCGCCTTCGGTGCCCGGAGCGACTTGGTTGCGGATCCGGATGTTGGCGAACGTGCCGCGCATCATGACTTCGTGGTTGCCGCGGCGGGAGCCGTACGAGTTGAAGTCTTCCTTCTTCACGCCGTGCTCGAGCAAATATTTGCCGGCCGGGCTATCCACCTTAATGTTACCCGCAGGCGAGATATGGTCCGTCGTGACGGAGTCGCCCATGAGCGCGAGCGTTTTGGCGCTGCGGATTTCGCCGATATCGCCGATCGTTTCGCCGAGATCGATGAAGAACGGCGGCTCTTGGATATACGTCGATTTCTCGTCCCACTCGTACAGCTCGCCTTGCGGAACCGGAATTTGGTTCCAGCGTTCGTTTTGCGTAAAGACGTTCTCGTATTTGTCGCGGAACATTTGCGGCGTGAGCGCCGTGCCGATCGCTTCCTTGATTTCGTCGTTGGTCGGCCAAATGTCTTTCAAGTAAACCGGCTGGTCGTTCTGATCGTAGCCGATCGGATCGTTGGCCAGGTCGATATTGACCGTGCCGGCGAGCGCGTAAGCGACGACGAGCGGCGGCGACGCCAAGTAGTTCGCCTTCACTTGGGCGTGTACGCGGCCTTCGAAGTTCCGGTTGCCGGACAGGACGGCGGCGACGGTCAAGTCGTTGTCGGCGATCGCTTGGCTTACTTCGTCCGGCAAAGGACCGCTGTTGCCGATACAAGTGGCGCAGCCGTAGCCGGCGACGTGGAAGCCGAGCGCCTCGAGCGGCTCGATCAAGCCCGCTTTTTGCAAATATTCGGTAACGACGAGCGAGCCCGGCGTCAAGCTGCTTTTCACGTAGGCCGGTTTCTTCAGGCCGCGAGCAACCGCCTTCTTGGCGACGAGACCCGCACCCAGCATAACGCTCGGGTTGGACGTGTTCGTACAGCTCGTGATCGCCGCGATGACGACGGCGCCGGTTCCGAGCTTCGTCGTTTCGCCGTTCGGGTGCTTCACTTCCGCGGTCTGCTCGATCTTCTCTTCGGACAAGCCGTAGCCGCCCTTATCGATCGGCGTGCGGAGAATCGTGTTGAACGATTCCTTCATCGCCGTCAATTCGACGCGGTCTTGCGGGCGTTTCGGACCGGCCAAGCTCGGCACGATCGTCGACAGGTCGAGCTCGATCGTATCGGTGAATACCGGATCCGGCGTTTCGTCCGTACGGAACATGCCTTGCTCTTTATAGTACGCTTCGACGAGCGCGATTTGCTCTTCGGAGCGGCCGGTGCTGCGCAAGTAGTTGAGCGTTTCGGCGTCGACCGGGAAGAAGCCGATCGTGGCGCCGTATTCCGGAGCCATGTTGGCGACGGTCGCGCGGTCCGCCAAGCTGATGTTGCTGAGGCCGGAGCCGAAAAACTCGACGAATTTGCCGACGACGCCCTTTTTGCGCAAAATTTGCGTGACGGTCAGCGCCAAGTCGGTCGCCGTCGCGCCCTCGGCCAGACTGCCCGTCAGCTTGAAGCCGATTACTTCCGGCGTGACGAAGTAGAGCGGCTGGCCGAGCATGCCGGCTTCGGCTTCGATACCGCCTACGCCCCAGCCGACGATGCCGAGACCGTTGATCATCGTCGTATGCGAGTCGGTGCCGACGAGGGAGTCCGGGTATACTTCGGTTTCGCCGTCAACCGTCTTCGTAGCGGCGACGGACGCCAAGTACTCGAGGTTGACCTGGTGCACGATACCGGTCGCCGGAGGAACGGCACGGAAGTTGTCGAACGCGGTTTGCGCCCAACGGAGGAACCGGTACCGCTCTTCGTTGCGCTCGAATTCGACCTTCATGTTATACTCGAGCGCTTCCTTGCTGCCGAACGCGTCGACCATGACGGAGTGGTCGATGACGAGATCGACCGGCACGAGCGGATTGATCCGCTTCGGATCGCCGCCGGTCCGCTTCATCGTGGCGCGCATCGCCGCGAGGTCGACGACGACCGGCACGCCGGTGAAGTCCTGCAGCACGATACGGGCGGGAATGAACGGAATTTCTTTATTGTCGTCGCGGCCTTCGGCCCAGCCTGCGATTTGCTTAACGTGTTCGTTCGTAATGGCGCGGCCGTCGAATTGGCGCACGGCGGCTTCGAGCAGCACTTTAATGGAGAACGGCAGCCGGTCGATATTGGCGAAGCCTTTGCCCTCCAACGCTTTCAGGCTGTAGTAGTGGTACGGCTTGCCGCCTACGGCAAGCTGTGTCCGGACGCTGAAATGGTCCTTTTTGGACATGGGTGGATGCCTCCTTAACGTTAGGGTAGCCGGGTCGCCCCGGCCGATATGGTTTCATTAGATGAAACCGGATTTCATAATTGCTATACCTTTAGTATACCGTTTCGCCGGTATGACGTAAAGTTTTTTTTGTCCCGTAAAAGGCGGTGATCCATCCCGGTTTTCGACCGGTACCGGGACCGGTTTGCGGCGATATCCGGGGCCGTTTTGCCGGACGGCACATTTTTGCGCGGCGCCGTACATACACATGAGAATAGCGTTCGCAACATTCCCGCATCTCGCGTCCCTTTCGGCCGAATGCGGTTCTATACAGCGGCTTCCGCCTGCAAGGATCGCACCGTCATGACCGTCTGCCGCCGTTCAAACGTCAGAAGGAGGGATCGCTCATGTTCGCCAATTGGAAGTCGGCCGTTTATGAGTACGCGCATCGCCGCAATCGTCTGGAGACGGACGGCGACGTCGGCCAGCTCGTGCCGATCGTGCGCGACGACAAGTTCGTCCGCCGTCTGGAGCATAGGCTCCGGCGGATGCAGACGAGCCGGGAAGACCGCGGGGTCGCGCCGCTGCGCAGCGAAACCGGGATGAAAATCCGCACCTCCGAGCTGTCCGGCCAGGAAGCCGTCGTCGAGCTGGAGCTCCGACTCGGCGCGGAATACGAGCAGCTCGGCCGGACGATCCGCGAGGAACGGATGGAGCGGGAACGCATTACGGTGGCCAAAAAAAGATCGCAGTGGGTCATAACCGGAGTTTCGCCCATATCGGGCGAGCGCCGGCCCGCCGGCCCGCTTCCGCCGTTCGCGCCTCTCGATCCGGACGAAGCCGGGGACAGCCGTCCGAAGTCCGTGCCGTACTTGAACTATAACGTCGTTCCCGTCCTCGCGACGAGCGAGCGCCGGGTGCGCTACGACCGCGCCAAAGCCCAGCGCTATGCGGAAACGTGGTGGAACGGAGCGAATCCGCAATACCTTCATTTCGAGGTCGACTGCACCAACTTTGTTTCCCAATGCCTCTTTGCAGGGGGAGCCCCCATGAACTATACTGGAAAAAGGGAATCGGGCTGGTGGTACCAGGGCAAGGACGGCAGCCGCGAGCTGTGGAGCTACAGCTGGGCGGTCGCGCACAGCTTGTCCGCGTACCTCTCCTCCAGCCGGGGCGGCCTGCGCGCCGAAACGGTCGATTCTCCCCAGCGCCTCGCCATCGGCGACGTCATCTGCTACGACTGGGACGGGGACGGGCGCTTTCAGCACAATACGATCGTCACCGGCTTCGATGCGGCCGGCATGCCGCTCGTCAACGCGCATACGGTCGACAGCCGGATGCGCTATTGGGATTATCGCGATTCTTACGCCTGGACGCCGAATACCCGGTACCGTTTTTTCCATATTGCGGACGATTATTCCTGATTAGGATGCGGCAAACGACAGGTTCCCTATTCATACATAACGGAGGTTGCCATGAACAGAAAAATTCGGGTCGGGTTGGTGTACGGCGGCAAGTCGGGCGAGCACGACGTCTCCCTGCAAACCGCTTTGGCCGTAATCCGAGCGTTCGATCATAAGCAATACGAAATTCATCCTTTTTATATAACGAAGCAGGGCGAATGGAGAAGCGGACCGCGTCTGGCGGGACCGGTCGATCGCGCGGAGCTGCTCCGGTTCGAGCCGGATGCGCCGGCGATCGAAACGGACGGAGCGGAACCGGCCCCCCACGCGCTTCAGCCGTTTTTCGGCACGCTGCTGAAGGCCGGCGACGAGGACGAGCCGGCGCAGCAGCCGCTCGACGTCGTCTTCCCGCTGCTTCACGGCACGTATGGCGAAGACGGGACGATTCAGGGCTTGTTCGAGATGGCGGGCATCCCGTACGTCGGCGCCGGCGTCTTGGCTTCGGCGGTCGGCATGGACAAAGTGATGATGAAAAAAATATTCGCACAGGAGGGGCTTCCGCAATGCGTGTTCCGGCACTTTACCCGCACGCAATGGGACAAGGATCAGCCTTACTTCCTGATGGAAATCGAAGTGTCCGTCGGCTATCCGTGCTTCGTCAAGCCGGCCAACCTCGGCTCCAGCGTGGGCATCTCCAAGGCGAGAAACCGCGACGAGCTGATCGCCGCGGTTACCGATGCTTTCCAATATGACCGCAAAGTGATCGTGGAAGAATACGTCGAGGCGCGCGAAATCGAAGTGAGCGTGCTGGGCAACGAAGAGCCCGAAGCGTCCGTTCCCGGCGAGATCGTGTCGTCGAACGAATTTTACGATTACCGGGCCAAATATATCGACGGAAAGTCGGCGATGATCATCCCGGCCGAGCTTCCGGAAGGGAAAGCCGACGAAATTCGCGAGATGGCCGTGCGCGCGTTCCAGGCGATCGACGGCACGGGATTGTCGAGGGTCGATTTTTTCCTGCGCAAGTCGGACGGAGCGGTGCTCATCAACGAAATCAACACGATGCCCGGCTTTACGCCGTTCAGCATGTATCCGCTGCTCTGGAAGGAATCCGGCAAGCCGTACGGCGAGCTGCTGAACGATTTGATCCGGCTCGCGCTGGAACGGCACGCCTCCAAGCAGTCGATTCGCTACACGTTCGATCCGGACTGAACGTCCGGTTTTCGTTCGAACCAACACATGGACCGGGAGGGATGAGCCAATGGGCTTCGCGACGGAATTCAACTCCGTATGCAAGTTCAAGTCGGAGCAGGAATTGTACGAACTGCTGGAATACGGGCGGGGCAAAATGGTCAAAAAAGGGTTCCGCGTCTACCCGACCGGACAGAAGGTAATCGCCTACGCGCCGAACAACGAAGCGGTCGCCATCGTCAAAATCGTCGTCTCCATCGCCGAAATCAACTTTCAGGGCGAGGAAGTGACGGAGGTCGAGATGGAGCTCGTCCGCCGGCTCACCGAAGAGGAAGCTCGCATCCAGACCGCGCTGGCGCACGAAATGTTTTTCGGCGAAAGAAACGAAACGAATCAAACCTGACAGCCAATTTGGGGATGAGAAAGGGAAGAGTTGCGTCATGATGATTGAACTGTGGCCAGAGGGGGCGCCGCTAGCGCGCGGGAACGGCGAAGAAGACCGCCCGCGTCTCGTCGCCTATCCGGTACGCCGTACGGAGCCGGTCGGCTGCGTCGTCGTATGTCCGGGAGGCGGCTACCAAAAGCGCGCGCAGCACGAGGGCGAGCCGGTCGCCCGGTGGCTCAATTCGCTCGGCATCGCCGCGTTCGTGCTGCACTACCGCGTGGCGCCGTACCGGCACCCGGCGCCGCTTGAGGATTGCCGCCGGGCGATCCGCTGGGTGCGCACCCACGCCGCCGAATACGGCATCGATCCGGGCCGGATCGGCATGCTGGGCTTCTCCGCGGGCGGACATGCCGCCGCGATGGCGGGCGTTCACTTCACGGAGGGCGATCCGGAGGCGGAGGACCCGATCGAGCGCGTAAGCTCGAGGCCGGACGCGCTCGTCTTATGCTATCCGGTCATTTCGTTCACGGCCTTCCAGCATGTGGGCTCGATGGACAGCCTGCTCGGACCGGACGCTCCGCAGCCGCTTCGTGAGGAGCTGTCGGGCGAGCTGGCGGTCCATGCCGGAACGCCGCCGACGTTTCTATGGCACACGGCGGACGACGAGGGCGTTCCGGTCGAGAACAGCCTGCTGTTCGCTTCCGCGCTCAGCCGGCACCGCATTCCGTTCGATCTGCACGTTTACGAAAGCGGCCGTCACGGCATCGGCTTGGCGGAAGCCCATCCGCAAGCGTACACCTGGACGCTCGAATGCGCGAATTGGCTGCGCAAGCGGGGATTCGCACCCGCCGCGGAAGCGTAACCGACGCCGGACAAGCCTTCTTCGCCGTACGCATGGCATCGTATTCCTCCCTTCGGGCACGATAACAAAAAGCCCGATGGGAGGAACGATGACGTGATCGTCAGACTCGGATACGTCGCCATGTCGACCGTAGTTCAAAACGCTTCGCCGTCCAAAACGATGACCGCCACCGGCTTCGCCAAAATCGCCGACCGGGAAGCGGCGATCCGCAAGCTGGAGCGAATCGCCGCGGAAAACTTGCACAACACGCTGCGGCTGCTGCGGCATAACCGCGCCCACGATATTCGGCTGTACCGCTTTTCGTCCAGACTGATCCCGCTGATCGGGCACGAGATGCTGGAAGGCTGGAACCCGATACCGGACCTGGAGCCGGATTTCAGGGCGGTAGGCGACTACGCGAAGGAGCACGGCATGCGGGTCAGCTTCCATCCCGACCACTTCACCGTGCTGAGCACGCCGAGGGCGGACGTGCTTCGCCATTCGATCGACGATTTGCGCCGGCATGCGCTCATACTTGATACGATGGGGCTGGACGAGCGGGCCAAGTGCAACATCCACGTAGGCGGGACGTACGGCGACAAAACGGAGGCGGGCAATCGGTTCGTCCGCCAGTTCGGGGAGCTGGACGAGGCCGTGCGGCGGCGGATGACGCTCGAAAACGACGACAAGACGTTCACCGCCCGGGAAACGCTCGACATTTGCGAGCGGGTAGGCGTGCCGATGGTGCTGGACGTTCACCATCACGACGTCAATCCCGGGGAGGAAACCGTCTCGGAGCTGTGGCCGCGGATCGCAGCGACTTGGCGGGGGGAAGCGATTCCGCCGAAAATCCACATGTCCAGCCCGAAAAGCGACAAAGATCCGCGCGGTCATGCGGACTACGTGGAGGCGGACAAGCTGCTCTCGTTTTTGCGGACCGCCGCGGAGGCGGGGACAGAGCGGCTCGACGTCATGCTCGAGGCGAAGATGAAGGATTCCGCCTTGTTCAAGCTGATGGAAGATTTGCAAGGGGAGAACGGCGTCGTCAAGCTCGATCAAGCGTCCTTCGAGCTTCGCGGATAGCCGTGCGATTCGTGCCGAACCCGGCCGAATCGGGAGAACGGATGACCGCCGCGAGAACCGGCGGCTCCATAGTCGAGAGGGGAAACGACGATGAGCGCATTGTTGGCAAACCGGAACATTTTGATCATGGGCGTCGCGAACGACCGGAGCATCGCATGGGCGATCGCGCAATCGCTGGCCGCGCAAGGCGCGCGCCTCGCCTTCACGTACGAAAGCGAGCGGGTGGAGGAACGGGTGCGGAAGCTGGCGGACACAATTCCGAACTCGCTCGTCCTGCCGTGCAACGTTACGGTCGACGAAGAAATCGATACGCTGGCCGGCGCGTTGAAGGAGCATTTCGGCGTGCTGCACGGCTTCGTGCACAGTATCGCCTTCGCCCGGACGGAGGAGCTGGAAGGTCTGTTCGTCGACACGTCCCGCGACGGCTTCGCGCTCGCCCACGACATAAGCGCATACTCGCTGACGGCCGTCTCGAAGCGCGTCTATCCGCTGATGACCGAAGGCGGCAGCATCATGACGATGACGTATCTCGGCGCCGAGCGCGCGATGAAAAATTATAACGTCATGGGCGTGGCCAAGGCGGCGCTCGAAGCGAGCGTCCGTTATTTGGCGAACGACCTCGGCCAATTCAACATCCGCGTCAACGGCATTTCCGCGGGCCCGATCCGGACGCTCGCCGCGAAAGGCATCAAAGATTTCAACTCGATTCTCCGGCAGGTCGAGGAAAAAGCGCCGCTGCGCCGCACGACCGAAACGGCCGAGGTCGGCGACACCGCGATGTTCCTCATGAGCCCTCTGTCGAGAGGCATTACCGGCGAAGTGATTCACGTCGACAACGGCTATCATATTATCGGCGTCTGAATGCGGTTTCGAGCGCTGCGGGGAGGCCGTCCACCGATTTCCGGCGGGCGGCTTTTTCGCGCGAACGCGAGGACCGGACCGTCGGTTGACGAACCGTTGCCCGCTTGCTACAGTAGGGAGAATAACGGGAAAAGGGGAGTAACGGATGACGGGATTCCTATTGCTGCTTCTAATCGGCGCCGTTTCCGCGACGTTCGGCAGCATCGTGGGGCTGGGCGGCGGCATCATCATCGTGCCCGCGCTTCTGTATATCGCCCCGATTTTTCTCGACCGGGACATCACGACGGCGACGGCGGTCGGCACTTCGCTGACCGTCTTGATCTTCACGGCCTTATCGTCCACCTTGACCTTCATGAAGGAGAAGAAGGTCGATTTCCGCAGCGGCTGGCTCTACTTCGTCACGAGCGGACCGGCGGCGATGATCGGCGCCTCGCTGACCGGTCAGTTCGCCCCCCGGCCGTTCGAGCTGTCGTTCGGCATTTTCATGCTGTTCATGGCGGGCTTGCTCATGCTGCGCAGCAGGCTGAAGCCGTCCGCGATCGATTGGCGCATCAAGCGGACGTTCACGGACGCGAAGGGCGAGGAGCACCGATACGGCTACAACATCCCGTCGGCGCTCGCCGTCGGGTTCGCCGTGGGGTTCATCTCGGGTCTGTTCGGCATCGGCGGAGGGTCGTTGTTCGTACCGGTCATGGTGCTGCTGTTCCGTTACCCGCCGCACGTGGCGACGGCGACGTCGATGTTCGTCATTTTCCTGTCCTCGATTCTCGGCAGCATCACGCACGGCTACCACGGCGAGATCGACGTCTACAGCGCGATCGCGCTTGCTCCCGGGGCATGGCTGGGCGGCTGGCTCGGGGCGCGGATCGTCCGCAGGATGAGCGGCGGGGCTCTGCTGTGGGTGCTTCGTCTTACACTGATCGCGCTCGCGATCCGCATGATTTGGGGATGACCGGCGAGAGGGCCGGCCGATTTGTGGAAAGCGCCTAACCAATTTGGGTGAAACTCCGAGGACATCGAAGCGTATATGTAATATACTAATTCGTATCGCAACGTATTGAAAGAAAAGAGTGATCTACCGTTGAGCAATGAGCCAAAACCCATTTTTACCGTAGGCGGCAAAAGCTTTACCGCCGTCGCCATCAACACGGCCGCCAAGGCCGGCGAATGGATCAAGCTGAAGCTCGGGGCGCACGCTTCGCTGACGCAAAAAAGCACGCCGCACGACTTGGTGACCGAGGTCGACAAAGGTTCGGAGACGATGATCCGCAACTTGATCAAGACGCATTTTCCGCATCATTCGATATTGGGCGAGGAGGGCGTCGCGCCCGGCGCGGACGCATCGGCGAAAGCGCTGCAGGAGATGCAGGACGACGAATATTTGTGGATCGTCGATCCGATCGACGGCACGACCAACTTCGTCCACGGCTTTCCGTTCTTTTCCGTATCGATCGCGCTCGCGCATCGCGGCGAAGTGATCGTCGGCGTCGTGTACGATCCGAACCGGGACGAGCTGTTCGTCGCGGAGAAGGGGAAGGGCGCATATGTCAAAGGCAAGCCGATGCACGTGTCCGGGGAGGTCAAGCTGTCCGACGCGCTGATCGCCACCGGCTTTCCGGCCGACAGCCGCCACGCGCTTCCGGCGAATATGAAGGGCGTGCAGGCGGTGGCGCCGAAGGTGCGCAACATCCGCGTGGCGGGGTCCGCCGCGCTTCATCTGGCGTACGTTGCGGCGGGACGGCTGAGCGGCTTTTGGGAGATCGGGCTGAACAGCTGGGATATTGCGGCCGGAGCGCTGCTCGTCCGCGAAGCGGGCGGCCAGGTGACGGATACGGCGGGGCAGCCGTACACGCTGGCGGTGCGTCATGTGCTCGCGACGAACGGTGCGGTGCACGGCGAGCTGCAGACGACGCTGGCGGAGGCGGGAGCGACGGGATTTTAACGTGTTCCCGATTCGGACAAGAAATCGGTAGTCCCAACCCGAACGGGCGGTCGGCGGCAGTCGGCCGGCCCGTTTTTTTGCCGTACCCGAAAGTCCATGTCCGGTGAAGAAAATTCCATATCGTCGGGGCGGGATGGTGTGGTACACTGTCACTTATAAATGATAATGAGTCTCATTATCACAATGAGGGGCAGGAGGAAAATTCGATGACGATAGCGCAGACGGAAACCGGGCTCGCCCGTTTGATGAAAGAACGAAGATCGGTCCACCAATTCGAGAGCCGCGAGGTGGACGTCGGTCTGGTCGAAGAGCTGCTCGACACGTCGGTATGGGCGCCGAACCATCGTCTGACGCAGCCGTGGCGGTTCGTGCTCGTGCGGGGGGAAGGCCGGCGGCGCATCGCCGACATTGCGCGACGGAACGCGGAGAAGCGGGAAAGCGACCCGGCGAAGCGAGCCGAGCTCGGGCAAACGTTTTACGACCGGTTCATGAACGTCCCGCTCATCCTCGTCGTCGTCATGTCGGAGAACCCGAATATGGCGGTGCGGGAGGAGGACTATGCGGCCGTCAGCTGTCTCATTCAAAATTTCAGCCTGCTCGCTTGGGAGCAGGGCATCGGGCTCGTCTGGGAAAGCTACCCGCTGCTGACGCAAACGGAATTTCGCGATACGCTCGGCATCGGTCTCGGGGAACGGGCCGTCGCGAGCCTGCACATGGGCTACCCGGCCAAGGTGCCCCCGGCGCAGCCGCGCATTCCGGCGTCCGAACGGCTGACAATCGTCGATACGCCATAATGTTTTGCGGTAGTGACCGCCTCCGTTACTCGTACGGAGGCGTTTTTTTTGTTTAGCGGGAGCCGGGCGGGCTTAAGTTACCGTCGTCGTGACGATGACGGCATTCATGTCGTCGATCGCCCGGCGAATATGCCGGATCGTCGCCCATCGTTCGCCTTGCTGCTCCTGAAGCGCCTTCAGCTTGTTGCGAAGCTGATCCTGCTCCGATGCGGAGAAGTACGGCTTGGCGAGCTTCGACGCTTCGAGCAGCATGACGAGCAGGGCGGTCGTGTCGTCCACGGTCCCCGGCTGCAGCATCCCGGAGCGAATGCGCCTTACGATCCGGCCGACGGCGCCGTTATGCGGGACGTATCGGACGGCGGGAAAGACGAACAGCACCTTGCGCTTCTCCTCGCGCAGCCACCCGTCGCCGAGCAGCGGCTTCGCTTCGGCGGCGAAGTAGGCGGAGCGAAAGCGGCCGATGGAGTAGATGTCCTGCATCCATTTGCGCATCGTTTTCGGTTTTTTGGCGGATGCCAAGTGCGCCAGCAGCAAATCGCCGGCCTCGGTTCCGGTAGGCGCGGCATCGGCTACCTCCAGCTTGCCGTCGCCGGCGATCCGGAGACGGCCGTCCAGCAGAAGCGCGACGATGCCGGCCCCGCAGACGTACGTTTGCATCGTTTGCTTGAGCGGCGTGCGGTGCTTGTGCGCGGCGCGATCGACGGCGAGCAGCATGTATTGCTGCGGCAATGACCATTCGGACATGGACGGTCCTCCTCGCTGGGAAACGGCCTTTCGGCCGGCGGGCCGGAAAGGCGGTACAGGTTAGCCGTTGCGGCCGTTTGCGGGCCGCTTACGGAATATTGTACGCCATCGACTTGGCGAAATCCACTTGCGGTCGGAGCGGAATTTGGGCGTTGCCGCATTCGGGGAAATCGTGTACAATCGGTTCTAGTTTAATTGTCAACCTAGTAGGATGGAAAGAGGTTAACAATTCGTCGGCGAGATGGAGTGGCGACGACAACCGAGAGGAGGCGAAAGCGATGAACCGACGAGGCATATTCGTAACCGGGACGGATACGGAGGTCGGCAAAACGTGCGTAACGGCGGGAATGGCGGCCGCGATCCGGAGCATGGTCGCGGCGGGGGCGTTTCCGGTCGGGGACGTCCGCGTCTGGAAGCCGGTGCAAACCGGTGCCGCATCGCCGGACGACGCGGGAGCGGACAGCTTTCGGCTTCGGGCGGAAGGGCGGCTCGAGCAGCCTGCGGGCAGCATCGCGACGTTCACGTACCCCGATCCGCTGGCGCCTTGGATGGCCGCCCGGCGAATCGGCCGGCCGGTCGATTACGCGGAGCTCGTCGCCGAAGGGAAACGGCGGATGAGCGGTGGCGACTTCCTGCTTGCCGAAGGAGCGGGCGGGTTGGCCGTTCCGTTGACGGAGACGAAGCTGGTCGCCCATCTGGCCGCCGATCTCGGCCTGCCGCTTCTGATCGTTGCGCGGCCCGGGCTGGGAACGGTCAACCATACGCTGCTGACAGTGGCGCTGGCGCGGCAGCTCGGCATCCCCGTCGCCGGCGTCGTGCTGAACGGCTGCGCGGCCGACGGCTCGGACCGCCGTGCGGTCGAGGAGAACGCCGAGATGATCCGCGTTTTCGGCGAAGTCGCCATCGCGGGCACTCTGCCTCGAGTCGAGCGGAAGGACGGCGTTTTTTCGCGGGAATGGACGGAGGCGGTCCGGGACGGGCTGGACTGGTCGGTCGTGCTGGGGGAAGTGCAAAGCGATACATTATGCGGAATAAGGGTGGAGGAGTAACGGATGAGCGAATGGCGTTCGAAATGGGACGGGTTTGCGGAGAAAGCGCTGCGGGGCGAACGACTGACCGTCGAGGAAGGCCTCGAGGTGCTCGAGGCGGACGATGACGAGCTGCTGCCGATGCTGCAGGCGGCTTTTCGGGTCCGGAAAACGTATTTCGGCAAAAAAGTGAAGCTGAACTTGATCATCAATGCCAAAAGCGGCCTATGTCCGGAAGATTGCGGATACTGCTCCCAATCGATCGTGTCGAAGGCGCCGATCTCGAAATATCCGCTGCTGGAGAAGGACGTCCTCGTGGACGGCGCCCGCAAGGCGATGGAGCTGAAGGTCGGTACGTACTGCATCGTGGCGAGCGGACGGGGGCCGACCGGCAAGGAGCTGGATCAAGTCGTCGAGGCGGTGAAGGAAATCAAGGCGACGATGCCGATGAAAATATGCGCCTGCCTCGGCATATTGTCGGACGAGCAGGCGGGCCGGCTGAAGGAGGCGGGGGTGGACCGGTACAACCATAACTTGAATACGAGCGCCGGCCATTTCGCCGCCATCACGTCGACGCATACGTACGACGACCGGGTCGATACGGTAGAGAAGGTAAAAGCGGCGGGCATGTCGCCGTGCTCGGGCTGCATCGTCGGGATGGGCGAGACGGACGTACAAATCGTCGAGATCGCTCATGCGCTTCGGGAGCTGGATGCGGACTCGATTCCGGTCAACTTCCTCAACCCGATTCCCGGGACGCCGCTGGAAGGCAAGCGGGAGCTGAACCCGCGCAAATGCTTGAAGGTGCTGGCGCTGTTCCGGTTCGTCTGCCCGACGAAGGAGATCCGCGTATCGGGAGGGCGCGAGGTGAATCTGGGTTCGCTGCAGCCGCTTGGCTTGTATGCCGCCAATTCGATATTCGTCGGCGATTACTTGACGACCGAAGGCCAGGAAGCGTCGGCCGATCACCGGATGATCGAGGATTTGGGCTTCGAAATCGAGCTGTGCGCGCTATGAGCGAGACCCGCGCGGAGGGACGTACGACGAAGTGGGCGTGGATGATCGACGAGCTGGACCGCTTGAAGCGGGAGGGGCTGCATCGTACGTTGACGGAATCGTCCCCGGCGGACGGCGAAGGCTGGATCGTTCGGGACGGCCGCCGGATGCTCAACCTTGCGTCGAACCATTATTTGGGGCTGGACCATCGGCTGGACGAGACGGTTTTGGACCGCTGGAGAAAAGAGGGCGGCGGCGACGCCGAACCGGAGAGGACGATCCGGACCGGCTCGACCGCTTCCCGGCTCGTCGTCGGGGGTGACCCCGCAGTCGGCCGGCTCGAGCGCGATTTCGCCGCATTCAAGGGCACCGAAGCGTGCCTCGTCTTCGGCAGCGGCTACATGGCCAACGTCGGCATCGTCAGCGCCCTCGTCGGCCGCAACGATATCGTCTTCAGCGACCGGCTCAATCACGCCAGCATCGTCGACGGGGCGGTGCTGAGCCGCGCCGAGCTCGTCCGCTACCGGCATCGCGACATGGATCATTTGGAGGCGCTGCTGCGCAAGGCCGACCCGTCGAAGCGCAAGCTGATCGTCACCGACGCCGTCTTCAGCATGGACGGCAGCCTCGCGCCGCTGGCCGCGCTCGTCGAGCTGAAGGAGCGGTACGGCGCGATGCTCATGGTCGACGAAGCGCACAGCGGCGGCGTATTCGGCGATCGCGGCGAAGGGCTCGCCCGCGCGTGCGGGCTGACCGATCGGATCGACGTCCATATGGGCACGTTCAGCAAAGCGTACGGCTGCTGCGGCGGCTATGCGGCGGGCGATGCGGTGCTGGTCGACTATTTGGTCAACAAGGCGCGAAGCCTGATCTATACGACGGCGCCGCCGCCGATGGTCGTCCATGCGATCCGCGACCAATGGAGCACGGCCGTCGCGGAAGGATGGCGCCGGGAACGGCTGCTCCGCACGGCGGCGCAGCTGCGTTCGGAGCTGCGCGAGGCCGGGTTCGACACCGGCGAGAGCGAGTGTCACATCGTCCCGGTGATCGTCGGCGCCAGCGACAAGACGCTCGCGTTCGGCCGCCGGCTGCAGGAGGAAGGGATCGCCGCCGTGCCGATCCGCCCGCCCACCGTGCCGGAAGGGACGGCGCGCATCCGGCTGACGCCGATGGCGACGCACCGCGAGGACGACCTGCGCGAGGCGGTCGCCGTCATTCGGCGCATCGGCGTCGAGCTGGGGGTGATCGGCGCGTGAGAGCGTCGACGATCGTCTGGGTGCACGGCTGGGGCGCCTCGCCCCGCGTGTGGGACGAGACGGTGCGGCAGCTGCCGGGCTTCCGCCATCGGCTTTTTACGTACGAGGGCTGTTCGTCGGTCGAGAGCATGCGGGAACGGCTGCGTCGGACGATCCGGAAGGAGGCGACGGCGGGGCCGCTCGCGCTCGTCGGCTGGTCGATGGGCGGGATGCTGGCGCTGGAAGCGGCGATGGCGTTCGCGTCAGAGCGGGAGCGGGCGGACGGCTGTACCGGCGGCGGCCCCGCCTCCGACTTGTCCGTCGCCGCGGTCGGCGCCACGCTCCGCTTCGTCGGAGACGACCGGACGCGCGCCTGGCCGGCCCGCATCGTCCGCCGCATGCGCGCGCAGCTGCGGAAGAAGCCGGAGGAGACGCTTCGCGCGTTCGCCGAGGCGATGCTGTCGGAGGACGAGCGGGCGGAACGGCAAGCGGCGGTTCGGACCGCGGTCGAAGGCGGCATGCCGGTTTCCCTGGACGACACCGATTTTTCGGCCGAAGGGCTGGACGCGGGGCTCGGCTATTTGCTCGAAGCCGATTTGACGGAGCGGTGGGAACGGTACAGGGCAAGCCGGAACGGCCGACCGCCGGTCGTGTGGCTGCACGGCTCGGACGATCCGATCTGTCCGCTCGGCGCCTTATCGGACGTCCCCGACGACGCGAAGATCGTTTTCGCGGGCGCGGGCCATATGCCGTTCCGGACTCGCCCCGAGGCGTTCGCCGGGAAGCTGGGGGAGTGGCTGCATGGGAATCGATAAATCGCTCGTGAAAAAACATTTCGACCGTCACGCCCACGAATACGAGACGTTTGCGGACGTGCAGCTGGAGATGGCGGAACGGCTGGCCGCGCTCGTCTCGGATCACCCGGCCCAGCGGAGGGGCCATACCGGGACGATCCTCGAAATCGGCAGCGGGACCGGGCGGCTGACCGCGATGCTGGCCGCCGCGTTCCCGGAAGCCCGGATCGTTTGCGTCGAGCTGTCGGGGCGGATGATCGAGGAGGCTCGGCGGAAGCTCGACGCCGCGCAGCCGGGGGCGGCCGGACGCGTATCTTATATCGAAGGGGACGCGGAGGCGGTGGTGGCTCGGCTGAGGGAGGCGGGAGAAGGTACCGTCTTCGATCTCGTCGTCTCGAACGCCGCGTTCCAATGGCTGGACAGCCCCGGGGGAACGGCGCAAGCTTGCGCGCGGCTGCTGCGGCCGGGCGGGGGGCGTCTCGCCTTTTCCACGTTCGGGCCGAATACGTTTCGCCAGCTGCACGCCGCGTTCGCGCGGGCGGAAGCGCTGCTCGGCCTTCGCCCCGCCCCGCACGGCCAGACGTTCGCCGGCAAGGACGAATGGACGGCCTGGCTTGCGGGCTTGCCCGGCACGTTCCGTTGGGAGGAACGGATACGGACGGAGGTGCATCCGGACGTCCGGACGTTTCTCCATCGGGTGAAGCGGGTCGGCGCCGGCAACGCGATTGCGGCGGGACCGCGCGGCGTCGGCGGGCGCAGGCTGATCGAGGCGATGGAGCGGTGTTACGCCGAGTCGTTCGCGTCCCCGGACGGATCGGGCGTCGAAGCCGACTATCATATCGGCTACGGCGTGTTCGATCGGGACGATAAGGAGGAGCGGCATGGGACGAAACGTTCCTGATATTCGCAGCGCGGTGCAGCTGTTCGTTGTGCGCGATGGACCGGCCAAAGAGGCTGTCGTCATAAACGCTTCTCCGCGAAGCGCGACGACAAGAGAAAGGCGTAACGGGGGCACTCCGCTATGAGGAGCGCCTTCTTTTTGTGCATTGATTTAAACGTTTAAATTTGATAAGATGAGGGCAAAACCGGGGTAGAGGTGAAACGATGAAATTATTCGATTTGCAAGGGAAAACGGCGCTCGTGACGGGAGCGGCCGGAGGGCTCGGACAAGGCATCGCGATCGGCTTGGCCGAGGCGGGGGCCGACGTCGCGCTCGTGACGAACCGCAGTCCGCTCGACGAAACGGTACGAGCCGTCGAGGGGCTCGGACGGAAGACGCTGGCGATGACGGCCAACCTGAGCGACGAAGCGGCGCTGCCGGGCGTCGTCGGGCAGACGCTGGACGCGTTCGGCCGGATCGACATTCTGGTCAACAATGCGGGGATCATACGCCGGACACCGGCGGCCGACCATGCGGCGTCGGATTGGCACGACGTGCTCGACTTGAATTTGAACTCCGTCTTTTTCCTCTGCCAGCTCGTCGGCCGCGAGATGATCAAGCAGGGCGGCGGTAAAATCATCAACATCGCGTCGATGCTGTCGTTCCAAGGCGGCATCAACGTCCCGGGCTACGCCGCCAGCAAGCATGCGGTCGCGGGCATCACGAAAGCGCTTGCCAACGAATGGGCGAGCAAAGGCGTCAACGTCAATGCCATCGCGCCGGGGTATATGGTAACCGACAATACGTCGCAGCTTCGCGCCGACGAGAACCGGAGCCGCCAAATTATGGAGCGCATCCCGCAAGGACGGTGGGGGACGCCGGAAGATTTGCAGGGAGCGGCCGTGTTCCTCGCCTCGAAGGCGTCGGACTACGTGAACGGACATATTTTGTGCGTCGACGGCGGCTGGATGGTGCGATGATGAGCCCGAACCGTGATAACGTTGCACGGACGGCCGAAGCGGCCGAAGCGCCGGAAGTCGTCACGTTCGGCGAATCGATGGGATTGATGATGCCGACCGGTGCGAAAGGGATCGAATATTCGGCCCATTTCGAGAAGTCGATCGCCGGCGCCGAGAGCAACGTCGCGATCGGCATAGCCCGGCTCGGCCACCGGAGCGGCTGGTGCGGACAGCTGGGCGGCGATCCGCTCGGCCGCTACGCGCTCAAGCTGATCCGCGGCGAAGGCGTGGACGTCTCCCGCGCCGCTCTGGTCGACGGGGCGCCGACCGGACTCATCATCCGCGAAGTCGTGAACGGCAAGTCGTCGGTGTTTTATTACCGGAAGCATTCCGCGGCCAGCCTCATGCGCCCGGATCAGCTGGACGAGGCGTATATCGCGGGGGCGAAGCTGCTTCATGTGACGGGGATTACCCCGGCCTTGAGCGATTCGTGCCGTGATACGGTCCGGGAGGCGATCCGCATCGCCCGCAAGCACGGCGTACGCGTATGCTTCGATCCGAACTTGCGGCTGAAGCTGTGGTCCGCGGCGGAGGCGAGAAACGTTCTGCTCGCGCTGGCGGAGGAGGCGGACTATTTTCTACCCGGACTGGACGAGCTGAAGCTGCTGTACGAAACCGACGATTTCGAGCAGATCGTCTCGCGTCTTTCCCGGCTGAAGGCGGTATCGGTCGTGAAGGGCGGCGACGACCGGACGTTTCTCGTCGAGAACGGGAACGTCACGTCCGTGCCGTATTTCAAGGCCGAGCGTGTCGTCGATACGGTCGGGGCGGGCGACGGCTTTTGCGCCGGATTTTTGGTCGGCCTGCTGAAAGGGTATTCCCATGCGGAAGCGGTCCGGATCGGCAACCTGATCGGCTCGATGGTCGTGCAGGCGGCGGGCGACTGGGAAGGGCTGCCGACGTGGGCGGAGGTCCAAGCCGCGCTGAACAACGAAACGCACGTGGAGCGGTAATGCCGGAAGCCTGGGAGTTACCGCATGCCGAGCGTGAGAAGCATAAACGGGACGGACCGAATATGACGGAAACGGAAAGGTAGAATCGAACGTGAAAAAAATAAAGCTGGTGCAGCAAATCGTAGAGGAAGGCGTCGTCGCCGTATTGCGGGGCGATACGCCGGAGGAAGTCGTGACCATGGCCGAGCAGGCGATCGCGGGAGGGATCAAGGTCATCGAAGTGACGATGACCGTCCCGTTCGCGCTGCGGGCGATCGAGCAGCTGGCGTCCCGCTATTCGAGCGCGCAGCCGGGAAGCGACCGGTACGCGATCATCGGCGTCGGCACCGTGCTCGACCCCGAGACGGCTCGCGCCGCCATCCTGAGCGGGGCCGAGTTCGTCGTGGGACCGTCGCTCAATCCGCAGACGGTGACGCTGTGCAACCGGTACCGCGTGCCGGTCATGCCGGGCGTCATGACCGTTCAGGAAATCCAGGCGGCGCTCGAGCTCGGCGTCGACATCGTCAAGCTGTTCCCGGGCAACCTGTATTCGCCTTCGATGATCAAGGCGATCAAAGGGCCGATGCCGCAGGCGAACATCATGCCGACCGGCGGCGTCTCGCTCGCCAACCTGGGCGAATGGATCAAGGCGGGCGCGATCGCCGTCGGCATCGGCTCCGACTTGACGTCGGAGGCGGTGAAGACGGGCAATTACGCGCTCGTCGCGGAGAAGGCGGCCCAGTACATGGCGGCGTACCGCGAGGCGAAGCGGGGGTAAAGGGACCCGGAGGCGACAGGACGTCGGAAGCCAAAAAGGACCGAAAGCGACAGGGGAAAACTGTCGGTTCCGGTCCTTTTTTCACTCTCAACGAAGCTTTCTCGCTTCGCTTCCCTCATCAAACCAAGCTGTACCGCTCGATCGCCGGGGGCACGTCCATCAGCTTCGGCAGACGAAGAAACGCCCGTTTCGGCTTCACGTCGATGTCGATCACGTTGAACTGCCATTCCGTAATCGCCGGAATGTGGATCGCGTTAATGCCCGTCTCGAGAGCCGGGAGCACGTCGGTCCGCAGCGAATTGCCGATCATCCACGTCTTCGCGCGGTCGAAGCGATGCTTGGACAAGATCGACTCGAGCACCGCCGTCGTTTTATGCGAGGAGACGAACAGCCGGTCCCCAAAAAAGGCGTCGAGTCCCATCTGCTTCACCTTCTTATGCTGAATCGCCGACTCGCCGCCCGTATACAGAAACAGCTCATGCCCCTGCACCCTCAAATGCTCCAGCGTCTCCGCCATATTCGGATAAGGCTCGATGTCCGGAAACTCGTAAACGCTCTTGCCCAAATCGTACAGCCGCTTGCGCTCCGTCTCGCTCGGCTCCCGGCCGGTTACGGCCGTATAGTGGTCGTACGTCTGAACGAGCGAATCGGGGAAATGATCGGCGACGAAACCGAGCTTATGGACGCCCGCCGAGTCGAATTCGTACTGCTTGCGCTTGATTTCGTCCGCCTGCAGCGAAAAGCCGTTGAACCAGGTCGTCATCAGATCGGCGAATTGATCGAGGACGTCGTCGAAATATTTGTTGCAATGGATGAGCGTATCGTCCAAATCGAATAAAATCGTCTGTTTTCTCATGGTGCGTTCGCCTCCCTGCTTGAGTGCTTCTTGTGTCGGGTAAAGTAAGTTCAATTGTAACACGTTTTCCGGGACATCCTAAAGAAGATTTCGTAAATATTGGCGCAGGAAGAAGGTGGACAGCATGAACAGATGGGCGACCGCGGTCGCAGCGGCGCTGCTGGCATTGACGATGGCCGGCTGCCGGCAGTCGAACTACCGGATGCAGGAGCAGCAAAAGCCGGATCAGGACCAGCGCGGCATGAAGGACGAACGGTATTTGGAAAACCGCGTCAACACGAATATTCCGCAAGGCGGCACGTCCCCGGAGGACGACTACAAGGCGCAGCAAAATATACGCCCCGGCGATGCGAACGGCGGCAACCCGCCGACGCGGCAGGACGACAACATCGTCGAGCCGAACTCGATGCGGCAAATTCATCATTGACGCGGCTCGAACCGCTGAGCGAAAAAGCCCCCGAAGGCGTCTGCGACGCCCGGGGGCTTTTCGTATGCATGTTCCCGTTCCGATCGATTATTCCGTCGCGACCGATTGGTCCGCTTGCATGCCTACCGGCGAGATGCGGACGAAGTTCGCGTCCAAATCGCCGAGCAGCGCGTCCACCTTCGCCGCCGCTTCCGTCTGGCCGGACGCTTGCAGCTCTTGGCGGTATACGCCGAGCAGCTCGGTCAGGTCGGCACGGCTTTGCGGGCCGAGCGGCTGGATGCTGACCTTCGCGCCTTTGGCGACGCGGCGCTCGATCGCCTTCGTATCGAGTCCCATCTCCGGCACGAGGCGCTGGTAAATGACGCCTCCGGTCATGCCCGCGCAAATCCACGGACCCGGATCGCCCATGACGACGGCGCGGCCGTTCGTCATGTACTCGAACGCGAAGCCTTTCAGGTTCGCGCGGCTCGCGATGGAACCGAGCTCGTCTTGCAGCGGCTGCGTCATTTCACCGCCGAAAATCACGTCGGCGCCCGACAGCCGGATGCAGGCGCGGGAGTCGGCGCCGCCTTGGACGATAAACGTTCCCTTCTGCGCGCCGTAGCAGAACGACTTGCCGACGGAGCCGTCGATGTAGACGCCGTGCTTGCCGGGTGCTTTCAGGATGGCGACCTTGCCGCCGAGCGACATTTTGCCTACGCCGTCCTCGGCGCCGCCGTGAACGGTAATGTTCACGCCGCGGGCGTTGAACGCCCCGAGGCCGTTGCCCGGTACGGAGCCGTCCGTCAGGACGAGCGACGCTTCCGGCAGCTTGTCGTAGCTGCCGTCGAACCGGTCGCGGACGCGGTGGCTCGAGAAGCGGGTGCCGATAATGCGCGATTCGGCGTCGATCTTCGACCATCTGCGCTCGACCGATTTGTTGTACGACAGCGAATCCGGATAAAACTCCTGTCCTTCCGCGCCGGCCGCGATGCGGATATCCGACGATACCGCGGCAGCCGCTTCCGCATGCGCTTGAGCCGCCTGCAGGAACGACAGCGGAGCCGGACGAAGCAGATCGGACAAGTCGATGCGCTCGAGATGGGCTGTCTGCTGCAGCAGGTCGGAGCGGCCGACGAGCTCCTGCGCGCTCTTGAAGCCGAACTTCGCCACGATGTCGCGGATTTCGTCGCCCATTCCGCCGAACAGACGGACGAGGGAGTCGACGGCGAGATCGAATTGGCGCGGCACGAAGCGGCGCAAGCCTTTCTCCTCCGCTTCCTCCATCGAATCGATTTGCGTCGCGATACCGACGTGGCACGTGTCCAGATGGCAGCCGCGGCAAGTCGTACAGCCGATCGCCTGCATCGCGATGCTGCCGAAGCCGACGCGGTTCGCGCCGAGCAGCATCATCTTGACGACGTCCGCGCCGGACTTCATGCCGCCGTCGGACCACAGCTCGACCTTATGGCGGAGCCCCGCTTCGATCAGGGCGACGTGCGCCAGCTTCGTGCCGATCTCGGTCGGCAAGCCGACGTGCGTCAGCGAGTGGACGCGGGCCGCGCCCGTGCCGCCGTCGAAGCCGGAGAGCGTAATGACGTCGGCGCCGGCTTTCGCTACGCCTACCGCGATCGTGCCGATGCCCGGTACGACCGGAACTTTGACGATAATTTGCGCTTTGCGGCCGCTCGCTTCCTTCAGCTCGGAAATGAGCTGGGCCAAATCCTCGATCGAGTAAATGTCGTGGTTGTTCGACGGCGAAATCAGATCGGAGCCGATCGTCGCGTTACGGGCGGCGGCGATTTTGGCCGTTACCTTCGAGCCCGGCAGGTGACCGCCTTCGCCCGGCTTCGCGCCTTGGCCGATCTTGATTTCGAGGAACGCCACCGCGTTCGCCAGCTCCACGTTTACGCCGAAACGGCCGGAAGCGACTTGCGCGCCGCGGGTCCGCTTATAGCGGCCGAGCATATCTTTGATCTCGCCGCCTTCGCCGTTCATCGTCACCATGTTCAGACGCTCGCCGGCTTCCGCGTAAGCGCGGAACGCGGTTTCGTTCTGCGAGCCGAACGACATGGAGGAGATGAGCATCGGCAAGCTGTGCTGGCCGACCGAGATGTCGACGTCGGACGGATCCAGCGGCTTGTTGCCGGATTTGGCGAAATCGAACTCCGCCACGTGGCGGATCGAGATCGGATTTTTCTTCTCTTCCTCTTGAAGCTTGTCGCGGTATTCGCTGTAAGGCGCTTCGCCCGAAGCCGCGTCGCCGAGCGCTTTCCACATCCGTTGGAAGAAGCGGAAGTTCTTGGCCGCCTTCGCCTTCGGATTATGGAAGTCCGCATAGCGGGCTTCGGCGTCCTTCTCCAGCTCGGCGTAGCCGGTGCCGGCTTTGTCGCTGCCCAAGTAGTTGACGATGTCGAGCACTTCGGCCAGCTCCGGCTTGAGGCCGATCGCCGAGAAGAAGCGGGTGTAGCCGCGCAGCTCGTGCGTACCGATCGTGGAGATGACTTTTTCCAGCCCTTTTTGCAGCGTCAGCAGCACTTTGCGCGCCGAGGCTGCGCCTTCCTTGGCGGCGGCCGTCTCGAACAGGATGTACGGCGAGACGATTTCCGCGCCGAGACCGCAGGCAAGCGCGATGTCATGCAGGTTGCGGATCGCCGCGGAACGGACGGCGATCGAAGCGTGGCGGCGCAGGTTGTCGCCGGAGCCCAGCTTGACGGCGCGCAGCGCGATGTCGATTTTGGAAATCGCGAGATGCGGGTCCATCCACAGATTGTCGTCCTGGTGCGCGTTCGCGTCGTCCAGCAGCACCAACACGGCTCCGCCCCGAACGGCCGCTACCGCTTCTTCCGCAAGACGGTCGAGGGCGGCTTTCAGCGAAGTGCCGCGCTTGAACGTGACCGACAGCGTCGCGACCGCGTCATCGCCCTGCTTGCGGCATTCGGCGATAATCTGCTCGAGCGACATATGGCCGATCTCTTCCTGCGAGCCGATGCCGTTCTCGCCTTCGAGCACCATCGGCGCCATAATTTCGAAGCGGGCCGATTCGTTCGGCTGTCCGTACACGGACGGGCGGCGTCCGATGACGACGCGGGTCGAAAAGTGCTCCTGCTCGCGGTCGCGGTCGATCGCCGGGTTCGTGACGACGGCCACGCTTTCCTTGATGAAATCCGGGATGTTTTGACGCTCCCAATGGATCGCGGCGTGAGCGGAATCGTGGCCGAGCGAACGGATCGGCTCGGCGCCCGTCTGCGCCATCGATTCGATCATTTGGATGCCGTCGCGGTCCCAGCCGAACGCGCTGTACACGTTGTCGGTCGCAACCACTTTGGCGAACGGTTGAACGGCCGCATCCGTCTTGCCGAACGCCAGATGCTTGCGCATCCCTTCGATGCCGATACGCTTCTTCGTGCGCTCGAGAACGGCGTTTTGCACTTCGGCATAAGGCACGACGCGAACCGGCTGGCCGTTCGTCAGCACGACGCCGATTTTTTCGCCCGGGGCGATCGGCTTCGGCTCGGCGACCATTTCGTCCACGGTGATGACGCCTTGCTCGGACGAGAAGTAGAGCGACGTTTCGCTCTCGACCATCCATACCGGACGCAGACCGAGCGCGTCCACGCTGAAGATGCACTCGTTGCCGTAACGGGAGACGATGCCGGCCGGACCTTGGGCATAGTGGCCCCAAATTTGGCGATAATACATATACAAGTCTTGAAGCTCCGGACGGAACAGCTTGATTTCGTTATGAATCGGCGGGAAGACGAGCTCCATCGCCTCGAACAGGCTCATGCCGAACCGGTGGATGAACGTTTCGATCGTCCGGTTCATGTCCTGCGAGTCGCTGCCGCCGTCGACGAGCGGGACGCCGACCATTTCGGCCTCGTAGCGCATTTTCTTGATCGTGTTGATTTCGCCGTTGTGGCCGAGCAGGGAGAACGGCTGCACCCGGAAAAAGTTCGACAGCGTATTTGTCGAGTACCGGTTATGGCCGATCGTCACTTGAGCGGCGAACAGCGGATCCTGCGTGTCTTTGAAATATTTCGGCAAAATGCTCGCCGCGCCCATGACTTTGTAGGCGGCGGTTACGTTGCTGAGCGAAGCGACGTGAACGTTGAAGCGATCCTCGATCGCCACGTGCAGCTCGAACAGATGGTCGGCGACGACGACATCCCCTTGTTCGCACAAGGCCGCCACCTGCCAGAAGCACGGCTCGTCGAGACGTCCGCTTTTGCCGAGAACGCTGCTGTCCGTCTGCGCTTCTTGCTCGATCAGGATGCGGATGCCGCGCTCTTGGAACATCGAGCGGATGATCGTTTGAATTTCGGCGACCGACTGATCCAGCTTGCGCGGAATGAAGATGTGCGCGATCGAGAAGCGCGGGTCGTGCGCGAGATCGGCGGACAGGCCGGCGTCTTGCAGACGCTTCGCCCACAGTGCGCGCGGAATGTCGGTCAATATGCCGCAGCCGTCGCCTTCGCCGTCGATGAAGCCGGAGCGGTGCTCCATTTTCACGAGCGCTTCGATCGTTTTGCGAATGTTGTCGCGGGACGGGTGGCCGTCTTTTTCGATAATGCAAATAATGCCGCAGCTGTCGTGCTCGGTTTTTAAGAGGTCTTGGAATCGACCTTCGTTGATCATGATTTCGTTCATAGCGTTTTTCAGCCGGCTATTGCCTATGCTTGAATAGAACCGGCCTACTGCACCTCCTTGTAGGGTTGGGAAAGCACGCCGCGAGGCGATTCGGGCAGGTTCGATTCATCGTTTATACGGTTATTGTCGCATGATTTCAAACCGATCGCATCGGTTAAAAAGTTCCATCGGATCGTTCGTTCGTTGGAAAGGGTTAAGGATTGGGATTTGGTTTCAAAAGGTTATGGTTTCGGCGGATTGGTTTCAAAGGTTTTGGTTTAAGGGTTTATGGTTTTTGGTTTCAGTGGTTTATGGTTTCAATGGTTTTGGTTTCAATGGTTTTTGGTTTCAATGGTTTTTGGTTTCAATGGTTTTTGGTTTCAATGGTTTTTGGTTTCAATGGTTTTTGGTTTCAATGGTTTAAGGTTAAAGGTATAAAAGATGGTTTAGGTTAATGGTTTTGGGTGTTTATGAAAAACGTCAAAGACGTCTCTCAACGATCGGGTTCCGGCCGTCGGTACCAAAATAACTTGCGATCATGCGGGTCGGCATGGCCGATTGCGAGCGGCATCCGCGTATTCTCAGGGCGGGGGAAGCGAATCGGTTTCGGACCGGCCGGGGGCCGAAAACGCGCTTCGTTCGAGAAAGGAGCCGGATGCGCCCGGCCGTCGCCCGTGAGGGCGAAACGGCGTGGGGGGGTAAATCGATACTAATGATCATAACACGAAATTTCGGATCGTACAATCCGGTGGAGCTAATTTTCTGAAAAGTAAGCGGTTCCTTGAACGGAAAGGCGGCATAAATCGTTCATTATCGGGCAACGCGATAAAAAAACACGAACAAACGAGTAGAATTGAACTCGTTCGTTCGTGTTTTGCTTTTAAGCTTGGGCCATGGCGGCGAAGGCGCGATCGGCGGCCGCGATCGTTTCGTCCACATCCGCCTCCGTATGCGCGATCGTAAGGAACCACGCTTCGTACTTCGAAGGGGCCAAGCAAATGCCTTGCTCCAGCATGAGCCGGAAGAAGCGGGCGAACCGGTCGCCGTCGGCCCGCTGCGCATCCTCGTAGCTGCGGATCGGATGATCGCAGAAGTGGGTCGAGAGGGCGCCGCCGATCCGGTTGATCGTCAGCGGCACGCCGTGCCGGCGGGCGCCTTCGGCGAGCCCCGCCTCGAGCCGCGACGCCAGGGCGTCCAGCTTCGCGTAGACGCCCGGCTGGCGCAGCGTCTTGAGGCAGGCGATGCCGGCGCGGATGGACGCGGGGTTGCCCGCCATCGTCCCGGCCTGATAGGCCGGACCGAGCGGGGCGACCCGCTCCATGATGTCGCGCCGGCCGCCGTAGGCGCCGATCGGCAGGCCGCCGCCGATAATTTTGCCGAGCGCGGTCAAGTCCGGCTCGATCGCGGCGAAATCGGGGAAGCCGCCGCCGGCGAACGTCTGCGCCGCTCCGAAGTGGAAGCGGAACCCGGTGATGACTTCGTCGTAAATGACGAGGGCGCCGTGAGCGCGAGCCATCCGGCACAGCCCTTCGAGGAAGCCCGGCTCGGGCATCACCATGCCGAAGTTGCCGACGATCGGCTCGACCATGACGGCCGCCGTCTCGCTGCCCCACCGGTCGAGCGCCAGCTCCAGCGCGGCCAAGTCGTTGAACGGCACCGTGATCACCTCGTGCGCGATGCTGACCGGAATGCCCGCGCTGTCCGGAATGCCGAGCGTGGACGGACCGGAACCGGCCGCGACGAGCACCAGGTCGGAATGGCCGTGGTAGCAGCCGGCGAATTTGATGATTTTGTCGCGGCCGGTGTATGCCCGGGCGACGCGGATCGTCGTCATGACCGCTTCCGTGCCCGAATTGACGAAGCGGACTTTATCCAGCGACGGGATCGCTTCCTTCAGCATGCTTGCGAAAACGTTCTCGTGCGCCGTCGGCGTCCCGTACAGCGTTCCGTCCGCGGCCGCCTTGCAGATCGCTTCGGTTACGTGCGGGTGCGCGTGACCGAGAATGATCGGCCCGTACGCCGCAAGGTAATCGATGTACCGGTTGCCGTCGACATCCCAGAAATAGGCGCCTTGTCCCCGCGCCATAAAGACGGGGGCGCCGCCGCCGACCGCCTTGAACGAGCGGGACGGGCTGTTTACGCCGCCGACGATGTGCCGCTGCGCTTCTTCATATAATTGTTCCGACCGGGGCCGGTGGCGAATGTCGCTCATCTTCGATCCATCTCCCATTCAGGCTGAATGATAGGGCGATACCGTTCGAGTCCGATCCCGCCCCTATGTAACTTGAAAACGTAACGTGCCGTCCATGAACGCACCTTCTTATTGTACCACGGACAACACCGCCGCGATGAGCGCCGCAAACAAAAAAAAGCGGCCATTCGGCCGCTCCGCTCGTCGCTCAATACGTCTTCGCTCCCGTCGGCGGCACCGTCGACGCCGCAGGCTTGCCGCCGGTCGTGGAGCCGCTCGTCGCCGCTCCGCCGGTGGCGCCGCCCGTACCGCTGCCGCCCGTCGCCGTGCCGCCGCCGTCGCCGGTTGCGGACGTCCCGGCACCGGCCCCCGTGCCTGCCGCCGGCGGCGTCGCGGTCCCGCCGCCGCTTCCGGCCGCTCCGCCCGTCGCCGTGCCGCCGCTTCCGGCGCCACCGGTCGCGCCCGTCCCGGCGGTGCCGGACGTCGCCTTATCGCCGGTCGGCGTCGTCGCCGTCCCGGTTCCCGGTTTCGTCGTGCCGCTTCCGGCCGTCCCGCCGGAAGCCGGCGGCTTCGCCGTACCCGAGCCGCTCGTCGCGGGCGTCGTCGACTTCGTCCCGCCGGACGTCGCGCCGCCTGTGCCGGTGCCGCCGGTCGTCTTCGTCCCGGTGGTGCCGGAGCTGCCGCTCGGCTTGACCGTGCCGGTCCCGCTCGTCCCCGTCGTCGCTTTGGTACCGCCGGTGCCGGACGAGCTCCCGCCAGTCCCGGATTTGACTCCGGACGAGGAGGAGCCGCTCGTGCCGGTCGACGTGCCGGACTTGATCGCGCTGCCGCTCGTCCGTCCGTCGTCCTTGTCGTCGGCGTACTCCAGCCCGGACGGGTTGGATTCGCCGTTCAGCTGCTCCTTCACGTATTGCAGCAGCTTCGCCTTGTTCACGGTGAGCACCGAAGCGCCACCGACGTTGCTGTCCTGCAGCAGGCTGGACGGCGGAATTTGCACGCCGGTAACGCCCTGCGCCTTCACCTCGAACCCGAGCGATCCGAGCTTGATCATATCCGTAATCGACATGTTCGTCGTAATGTACGGATCGATTTTGTTCAAGATCGAAGGGAGCCGCAGGATGGAGGACGTCGTCTGCATTTTGTCCGCCACGGCCGTCATAAACTTGCGCTGGCGCTCCGTCCGCGTAAAGTCCGACGTCGCGTCATGCCGGAACCGCACGTATTGGAGCGCGGTTTTGCCGTCCATATGCTGGAACCCTTTTTTCAAATTGATGTCGAATTCCGGCTCTTCCGAATCGCGGTACTTCATGTCCTTCTCGACGTCGATGTCGATGCCGCCGATCGCGTCCACGAGCGCCATAAATCCTTGGAAGTCGGTATAGACGTAATATTGGATCGAGATGCCCAGCAGCTCGCCGACCGTCCGCATCGCCAGGTTCGGTCCGCCGAGCGAAAAGGCGGCGTTGACCCGGTCTTCGCCGTGGCCGGGAATTTTCACGTACGTATCGCGTAAAATCGAGAATAAGTGCGCTTTTTTCGTCAGCGGGTCAATCGAGGCGACCATGATCGTGTCCGAACGGGGTACTTCGTTTTTGGACGTCCCGCGCGAATCCGCCCCCAGCAGCAAAATGTTGACCCGCTCCTTGCCCTCCCACTTGGGCGGGGCCTCCTCCGTCGCGCTCATGTTTTGCGTTTTGAATTGGCCGAGGAACGGGTCGTCCTTCTTCTCCTGAATGTTGGTGCCGAACTGGTAAAACGAATATCCATAATAGCCGACGACGCAGAGGATGACGGCCGTGCAGGCCAAGGCGATCCATTTCGCTTTTCGCCACATGGGCTTTCACTCCTTTCGTCCGGTTCACTTTCCCTTCGCGCACCGATCGTGTATCATTAAATTTCGAGTAAGTTCAACAAAATTAATTTGTCCAAAACAGGGAGCCTTATCAATCATTATACGTGCTCGCCGATTCCAGCCGCAACTTTATCCCTTGTCCGGCATGGGGTCGGCGTGTCGGCGGCCGGTATGCGTCTTCCGTTAAACGATTCGGTCAAGTTCGACGTTTTCGGGGGTCCTTGTCGGAAGCGCTCGTTTTATGTAGGAGGGACCATAATGTCTGACGCGGTCAATGCGATAAAGGTTCAAAAATTGCGCAAACAATTTCAAGTGCAAAAGAGCCGGGAAGGGCTGAAGGGCGCCCTCCGCGACTTGTTCAAGCGGGAATATACGACGGTCACGGCGGTAAAGGATATCAGCTTCGCCATTCCGAAAGGGGAAATATGCGGCTATATCGGGGAGAACGGGGCGGGCAAATCGACGACGATCAAGATGCTTACCGGCATCCTCGTGCCGACATCCGGCGAAATCGAAGTGGGCGGGTTCGTTCCGTATAAGGAGAGGGAAAAATTCGTCCGCCGCATCGGCGTCGTTTTCGGCCAGCGAAGCCAGCTGTGGTGGGATATCGGCGTCATCGAGTCGTTCCAGCTGCTGCGCAAAGTGTACCGGGTCGGCGAGAAGGAGTACAAGCTCCGGCTGGACGAGCTGACGGAGCGGCTGCAGCTCGGCGATTTGCTGAACCGTCCGGTGCGCAAGCTGAGTCTCGGCCAGCGGATGCGGTGCGAGCTTGCGGCGTCGCTGCTGCACAATCCGGACATCCTGTTTCTGGACGAGCCTACGATCGGACTCGACATCGTCGTGAAAACGGAAATCCGCGAATTTCTGAAATCGATGAACCGCCGGTACGGGACGACGATTCTGCTCACCACGCACGACCTGCAGGATATCGAAGCGCTCTGCTCGCGGGTCATCATGCTAGACGACGGCAATATTATCTATGACGGCAATCTGGACGAGCTGAAGACGCGGTGGGGCAAAGGACGGGAGCTGTCGTTCCGGCTGCAGACGCCGGTCGCGCTGGACGATTTGGAACGGCTGACCGAAGGGCTGGGCGTCGCGTGGTCCAAGGAAAACGACCTGACGGCCAAGGCGTGGGTGCCGTTCGAGGCGGCTCCGGTATCGGTCGTGCTGAGCCGGGTCGTCGGCGCGATCGAGGTAGGGGACGTCAGTATTTTGGAGCCGAATACGGACGATATCGTCCGGGAAATTTACAAGGCCGGCTCGGCGGAGACGCGCGGCGAATCGACGTCCTCTCCGGCGCCGCAAGGAACGGGAGCGGGCCGTCATGCTTAGCGCTTACGCCGATCTGATCCGCATCCGCTTCATGATGATGCTCGCCTACCGCGTCAACTATTACAGCGGCATTCTCATCTATGCGCTGAATATCGGCGCGTACTATTTTCTGTGGAAGGCGATATACGGCTCGAGCGAGTCGCTCGGCGGCATGTCGGTGACGCAGATGACGACGTACGTCGCCGTGTCGTGGATGGCCCGGGCGTTTTACTTCAACAACCTCGACCGCGAAATCGCGAACGAAATTCGCGACGGCAGCGTAGCGATTCAGTTCATCCGTCCTTATAACTATTTGGTCGTCAAAATGATGCAGGGGTTCGGGGAAGGGCTGTTCCGCTTCTTCCTGTTCTCGATTCCGGGCATGATCATCGCGTCGCTGCTGTTCCCGGTCGGCCTGCCGACGGACCCGGTCGTCTGGCTCGTTTTCTTGATCATGCTGTTCTTCAGCTTCCTGATCAATTCGCAAATCAACATATTGACCGGACTGTTCGCCTTCTTCGTGGAAAACAACGAAGGGATGATGCGGATGAAGCGGGTCGCCGTCGATCTGTTCTCCGGGCTCATCATCCCGGTGTCGCTGTTCCCGGGCGCGCTCGCTACCGTCCTGCAATGGCTGCCGTTCCAGGCGATCACGTATTTGCCGGGCTCGGTGTTCACGGGGCGCGTGACGGGCTCCGCCGCATACGAAGCGTTCGTCGTCCAGCTCGTCTGGTTCGCGCTGCTGCTCGTGCCGATCTGGTGGATGTGGCGGCAGGCGCGCAAGCGGCTGTTCGTCCAAGGGGGGTGAAGCGGACCGATGTTCTACGCATCGCTGTTCGTCGATTATTTCGTCAACTACTTAAAACGAAAGCTGACGTACCGGTCCGACTTCTGGATCGAAATGCTGTCGGATTTGCTGTTTCAAGGGATGAACCTCATTTTCATTCTCGTCGTCTTCCTGCATACGCCGCTGCTCGGAGGCTGGTCGCAGGAGCAGGTCGTGTTCATTTACGGCTACTTCATGGTGCCGTACGGCATTTTCGGCTGCTTTTTCAACCTGTGGGGCTTTACCGAGCGCTATATCGTCAAGGGCGAGATGGACCGTATCCTGACGCGTCCGGCGTACAACCTGTGGCAAATCATATTGGAGAACCTCGACCCCGCCTCGCTGTCCGGGACGGTCGTCGGGCTCATCATCATGGGGTATGCGGGAGCGCAGCTCGATTTGGCGCTGGCGTGGTACGATCCGCTGTTGTTCGTCCTGTTTACGGTCGGCGCGATCTTGATCTACGGGGGCGTCTACATTTCGCTGACGTCCGTGTCGTTTTTCTCGGATGCGCCGACGGGCATCCTGCCGCTCATGTGGAACATTCAAAACTACGGCCGGTATCCGGTCAACATTTACAACAAAACGATCAAATTCGTCCTGACGTTCGTGACGCCGTTCGCGTTCGTCGGCTTTTACCCGGCCGCCTATTTCCTGGACCGCGACGAATGGGGATGGGTGGCGCTTTGGACGCCGGTCGTCGGCGTCGTCTTCCTGACGATCGGGCTGTCGCTTTGGAACTACGGCGTCAAGAAGTACCGGGGAGCGGGTTCATAAACGCCGCGGCGAGGCGGCGGTTGGGAAGGAAAGGAGGAGCGCGACCATGGCATCGCTTATTATCGGAGAACCGGCGCCCGAGTTCGCCCTTCCGGCGTCGACGGGCAAAACGATATCGCTCCGGCAATTCGCCGGCAAAAAAGTCGTCCTGTTCTTTTACCCCGAGGACGACACCCCGACCTGTACGGCGGAGGCGTGCGCCTTCCGGGACGGCATCGGCCGGTTCCGCCGGCACGGCGTCGTCGTGCTCGGCGTCAGCCCGGACCCCGTGAAGAAGCATCTGAAATTCGCGGACAAATTCGAGCTGCCGTACCCGCTGCTGTCCGACGAGGATTTGACGGTGTGCCGTCTGTACGACGTCTGGAAGCTGAAGAAGCTGTACGGCCGCGAATATATGGGCGTCCAGCGGTCGACGTTCCTGATCGACCGGAACGGCATTCTCGTACGGGAATGGCGCAACGTGCGGATCAAAGGACACGTGGAGGCGGTTCTGGACGCAGCGAAGGAGTTGGGATGAGTGCTGTCCCGACTCTTTCTTTCGTTTAACGGCTGCGTGCGTTAGGCCGCTCTGCTCAGCGGGCGGGTGCCAGCGGCCGCATCAAGCCTTCGATGCGCCACCGCATGAAGAAGCGGCGCGGACCGACGGGTGACAACGCACGGTCTGTCTCTGTCCCGACCACTCGATCGATACGGAAGCGGAGCGCATATCGCTGCCCCATGCTTCCTGCCCAAGTCTCTTTGACGACTGTTCCGAAATCCCGGCGCCCTTTCGAGGGCGTTTTTTTTGCGTCCAAGTAGGCCTGAGGATTCCCCGGGATCGCGGTCATACTTCCGGGCTCTCTACCATATACTCTATCAGCGGGACGACAAAAGATAGACAACCTATGGAGGGACGCGTATGAGAGCGCATCGGAAACGGCAAAGACGGAAACTGGAAACTGCGATCCAATGGTTGCTCGTATTCGCAATGATGATCGCCGCAGCGCCCGCCGCATGGGCGGAGGCGGCCGGTTCGCCGGCGGGACAAGCGGACGGGGCCGTGTTCGAACGGTTGAAGGCGGGGCAGCGGCAGCAGGTCGCGGCTCGCGAATACGCCTCGGTGGAGCGGCCGACCGTTTATTTGACGTTCGACGACGGACCGAGCGTGCATACGCCGGAGGTGTTGGACATTTTGCAGGAGGAGCAAGTGCCGGCGACGTTTTTCGTGCTCGGTCAGGCGGCGGAAGCCCGTCCCGACCTCGTGAAGCGAATCGTCCGGGAAGGACATGCCATCGGCAATCATACGTATGATCACGTTTACGATACATTGTACGGCAGCTTCGGCGAGTTTTGGAAGCAGGTGCGGCAGACCGATTCGGTATTGGAGCAAAAAGCGGACGTCCGCACGCGGCTGCTGCGGGCGCCCGGAGGCACGAGCACGAATTTCGACGCCTCGTACTTTTATTACTTGGAGACGGCCGGCTACGCGATCTTCGATTGGAACGTCGACAGCGGCGACTCCCGGCGCAGGGGCGTTCCTGCGTCGGAGATCGTGCAGGGAGCGACGAACGTGACGCTCCGCGACGAAATGATCGTCCTGATGCACGACTCCGCAGGTCACGGAGAGACGGTGAAGGCGCTGCCGGACATCATCCGCTTCTATAAGGAGAAAGGGTATGCGTTCGCCGTGCTGACGCCCGACGTCAAGCCGGTCCAGTTCGCGCTCGGCAAGCTGAAATGGAAGCGGAGCGTCGACTTCGCCGATTTCGCGCGGTGGACGTTGGCGGCTGGCGAACGTGCGGCCGGCTGGCCGGACGAAATCGCCCGCGTCGCGGCCGAATCGGCGGCTCCCGACCGGGAAAGCGAGCGGCGGCTGGAGCGGCAGGGACAGCTCGCCGCGGAGGAATCCGCGAAGGCGCTTCAAGCGGCCGCGCCTCCGCTCGAGCTGGCGCTCGGAGCTTCCAAGCTGAGCTTGCCGGGGGCCGAATATCGGGTCGAGAGCGGAAAGCTGTACGTGCCGCTGCGCAAAGTGGTCGAATCGATCGGCGGAACGGTCCGGTGGGAGGAACGGAACCGCCAGGCGATCGTCCAGTACGGCATGTACCGGGCGGTCTACGACTTGGCTCACCGTTCCATCGCCGTAACCGCTCCGGGTAAAGCGGCCCAAACGTTCGCCCTCGCCGACATGAGCTTGACCGACAGCAAGCTGATGGTGCCGCTGCGAACGGCGGTCGAGCTGCTCGGCAGCGAAGTGAGCCTGTACGCGATGGAGGGCGACAAGCGGGAGGTCCGCGTGCTCGTCCGGGACGGGTACGGGCTGGCATTGGCGCCGCGAGCTCCCGTCGAAGGGCTGTTCTCGGCGAGAATGCTCGCGCATGCCGACCAGCCCTGAATATTTCAACTTCCTATCGAATCGAAGTCTAAATAGCTAGAACGAGGGGAAAACTGGAAACTATCAACGTACGTATCGATAGGAGGTTTTCCCGTATGCCGCAAGGGCGCAGCGCTTCGCTGCCGTTCGACACCCCGCAGTCCTTCATAGAACGGATCGTCTATCATGTCGAGAAGGCGATCGTCGGAAAAAGAGAGAGTATCGAATCGGCCGTCGTCGCTTTTTTGTGCGGAGGCCACATTTTGCTCGAGGACGTGCCGGGTGTCGGCAAGACGATGCTCGTCCGGGCGCTGGCCAAGACGGTGGGCGCTTCGTTCAAGCGGATTCAATGCACGCCCGATCTGCTTCCGTCCGACGTGACCGGCGTTTCGATTTACAATCAGAAAACCGGCCAGTTCGAGTTTCGCCCCGGGCCGGTTATGGCGAACGTCGTGCTGGCCGATGAAATGAACCGCGCATCGCCGAAGACGCAATCGGCGCTGCTCGAAGCGATGGAAGAGAAGCAGCTGACCGTGGACGGGGAGACGTACCGGCTGCCGGAGCCGTTCGTGCTGCTGGCGACGCAAAACCCGATCGAGCACGAAGGAACGTTTCCGCTGCCCGAGGCGCAGCTGGACCGGTTTTTGCTGAAAATCCGGCTCGGCTATCCGGAGGAAACCCACGAGGTGGATATGCTGGGACGGCTGCAGGACCGGCACCCGCTCGACGAGGTGAAAACGGTGCTGCTCCGGGAGGAATGGGCGAGCCTGCAGCGGGACGTGCGCCAAGTCCACGTCGAGGATACGCTCAAGCAATATATCGTCCGGCTGTTGTCGGCTACGCGCGCGCATCCGGACGTTGCGCTCGGGGCGAGCCCCCGCGCCTCGTTCGCGCTTATGCGCGTCGCGCAGGCGAAAGCCTATTGTGCGGGTCGCGGGTACGTCGTGCCCGACGATATCAAGAGCATGGCCGTGCAGACGATCGCCCATCGTCTCGTGCTGCACCCGGACGCCCGCTACACCGGCAAAACGGCGGAGGCCGTCGTCAAGCAGCTGATCGCGTCCGTACCGGTCCCCGCTGTGCGCGCGGCGTCGGGTGGCTCGTTATGAAAAAAAGGATGAGCTGGGGAAATTTCGCCGCCGTCGCCGTGCTGTGCTCGGGTTCGTATGCGCTGTACCTTTGGCGCGGAGGGTTTTCGTCTTCGTTTCTGAGCTGCGGGACGGCTATGCTACTCGCTCTCTCGCTCGGGTCGATGCTGTTCGGGCTTCGCCGTCTTCGGGCCGAGCGGCAGCTGCCGCAGACCCGGTTTTTCGCCGGGGACGACGCCTTCGTCACCGTGACCGTTCGGCGCGGCGGCGTTTTGCCGGCCGGCTGGATCGTCGCCACCGACGTCTGGACCGACGGAACGGAGGATTACCGGTACAGCCGGCTGTTGTTTCCCGGCTGGCGATCCGTTGTCCGGTTCCGCTACAAGCTTGGCCGGCTGGGACGGGGACGGTACCGGTTCGTCCGGCTCGAGCTGGACGCCGGCGACTGGGTCGGCTTGCTGCGCAAACGGATCGTCATCCCGGGAGGCGACGAGTTCGCCGTCTATCCGAAGCCGATGCCGCTTGACGCCGTCTTTCGCGGAGCGTCGTCCGAAGCGGGCAGGTCTGTTGCGCCGATCCGGCCGGACGTTCCGACGACGCCGGTCGTGACCGGCATTCGCCACTATGCGGCGGGCGATCCGCTGCAGCGTATTCATTGGAAGGCGACGGCTCGAACCGGCTCATTGAAGACGAAAACGACCGATTCGATCGAAGCCGAACGGCTGGCCGTCGTGCTGGACGGGTCGCGGGTCGGATTCGCCGGACCGGAGGAGGGACGGTTGTTCGAAGCCGGCGTACGGGTCGCCGCCGGTCTGCTGGAATGGGCGGTCCGGAGGAAGGCGGCCGCCAGCCTGCGCGTCGGGAGCGATCCCGCGATGAGCCTGCCGCTCGCTTGCCGTCCCGACATGACGGAAGCGTACGAGCTGCTCAGCCGCGCTCGCACGGGGGACGCCGGGAGCGGAGCGGAGCCGCTGCTGCGCGAGTCGGCCTCCTGGCCGGCCGATTGCGCGGCGATCTACATCACCGCGAATCCGGACGAGTCGCTTGTCCGTGCCGCGAGGCTGCTGCGGGCCGCCCGCCGTCCGGTTAACGTTTGGATCGTTCAAGGCGAAAAGCCGCTTACGCACCGGCAAAGACATATGATGCGCGAGCTGGAGACGGCCGGCTGTCCGGTTACGGTGCTCCAATCGCCGCGAACGCCGCTGCCGCTTCCGGGAGGTGCCGAAGATGTTATCGCCTGAACGTTCGCCGTTTCGGGAAGGCGTCGCTGCGGTTCTTTTGTACGCCTTATTGATCGAATGGCTGCGCCCGCTGCTCGATATGGCGGAGTGGAGCGGAGTATACCGGATCGGGCCGTTTTTGCTGGCTTTCGCCTTGTTCGTCGCCGTCGATTGGTCGCGCCTGCCGCCGTGGATCGGCTGGCCGATCAAGCTGCTCGTCTGTATCGGGATGGTCGGGTATTTATTCGATGCCGCCACGTTTCCGAATCCGGCTTGGCTGGCTCGTCACTTCGAGCTGACGTTGAAGGACGCGGTCGCGATCGCCGACGCGGATTACGGGGCGTTCAGCGGGGAGAACCGAACGCTTCTGTTTCTGCTCGGCTGGTCGATGATGATTTCCGTCATCTATGCGTCTGTCGTGGAGCGCCAGCATGCGCTCTGGTTTGTCGCGGCGACGCTTCTCTACCTGCTCGGACTGCAGCTGTGGCCGGGCGTGAACACGTCGGGGGCGATCATCCGCACGGTATGGTTCGGCTTCGTCTTGATGGGCTTGCTTCAATTTTCCCGTCTGGAGAGCCGGTTCGCGCTGCGGCGGCGTCTCGCCGGCTGGCCGATCGGCTGGCTCGTCTCCGTTCCTCTGCTGCTGGCCGCCGTCGTGGCGGCCGGGCTGTGGCTGCCGCCGCAGCAGCGGACCGGCGTCATGAAGCCGCTCGACACCGGCGAGCTGATGGCTCGGCTCGGGTCGTGGAGCCCTATTGCGGGCGGTGGAGCGGCGCCGGTTTCGGTTATCGACGCGAGCGCGCAAGAAACGTCCGGCCCGAACGACGTCGCGTTGACGGGCTACGGGGAGGACGACACCGTTCTCGGCGGTCCGGTGCGGCCGGACGATTCGGTCGCGTTTATCGCCCGGACCGAGAGGTCCACCTATTGGCGCGGGGAGACGAAGACGTTTTACACCGGCAAGGGCTGGGAGAACGGTGACGTCGTTGCGGGAGAGAGGCGTATCGAGCCCCAACCGAGGGCGACCGATTCCATCGTGCAGGAAGTGACGGTGCTCGATCCGCGGGCGGCTGGCCGCCTGTTCGCGGGTGGGACGATTGAGAAGGTCGAAGCGATCGCGACCCGGAGCGGCAAGCCGCTGCCGCCTGAGGAAGTGCTCACGGGCGGCGACGGCGCTTACGTCGTCTCGAGCCCGGATCCGCGCGATCCGGTAGCCTTTTACCGGCTGCAGGTTTCCGTGCCGAGGACGGATGCCGGTTGGGACGTATCGCCCGCGGCCGCCCTCGGTGAGGGCGCACCCGCGGACGCGGAATGGGCGGGACCCGACCGGGAGACGTTCGCGGCCGAGCTGCAGCTTCCTGCGACGCTGCCGACCCGGGTGCAGGCGTTGGCGGAGACGATCGCATCGGGGCTGACGAGCGATTATGCCCGCGCCTCGGCGATCGAGACGTTTCTGAAATCCAACTACGCGTATAGAATGGACGTGGCCGAGCTCCCGGCGGGAGCCGACGATTTCGTCGACTCGTTTTTGTTCGAAAGCAAGGAGGGCTACTGCGACTACTTCTCGACGTCGATGGTCGTCCTGCTCCGATCCGCGGGCATCCCCGCCCGATGGGTCAAAGGGTTTACGCCGGGAGAGGCGATCGAGGACGCGGGCGGGAGAAGCGAAGACGGCATGACGCTCGTTCAAGTGCTGAACCGGAACGCGCATTCGTGGGCGGAAGCTTATATCGAGGGTCGCGGCTGGGTCGCATTCGACCCGACGCCGAGTGCCGCCGCCTCGGCCGCACCGGAAAGCGTCGTGGCCTCGCTTGCGCCTGTTGCTGCAGGCGCTGCGGGGAATGCGGCGGGGGCGGCTTCCGCAGCCGGAGCTGCGGAAGTAAGCGCGGGGCGGCCATGGGATGCCGCCCTAACGAACGTTCGCGCATGGTTGGAGCAGCAACCGGCCTCCCGGTTGGCGCTGATTGCAGCGGGCGCACTTCTGCTGCTCGTTCCGCCGCTGCTGTACGCGCTGCTCCGCCGCCGTCCGACGGCCGTCGCGTTCGCCCCGCACGGCGGCCCGTACTCGCACGAGTACGCCCGCGGCAGACGCTCCGCCTCGACGCGCGCGTTCGACAGGCTGTGGCGCCGGCTGTTCGCCAAGCTCGGCCGCAAGCATCCCGGCCTCACCGTCCGCGAGTACGTCGACGCGCTGCCGCTGGCCGAGCCGGACAAGCGCGAGGCGCTGCGCGACTTCGTCCGGCAGTACGAGGCCGTCCGGTACGGCGGCGCGCCGGCGCCGCGCTCCTCGAGGCGGAGCGCCAAGGAGTTTTGGCGGCGGATCGGGCGCACGTAGTTAAATTTTCATTTGAAGCACTCCCAGTAGCATAAGCGATCTAGGGAGTGTTTTTTTCGCGGCCGGAATCAAGGTTGTTAAAATGAATGATGGGACAATTAGCCAAAGGCTGTATCAATTAAATGAGAGAACAGTATTGAGAGCCGCAATTTTTTTTGGAGGGGGCGTACGGGGATCGGAACCGGAAATAAACTCCGGTTCCTTTTTCCTTGACCTTGTCTTCCGCGCTTTTATATAATGAAAGCTAAATGAAAACGGAAGCGCAAACCGCTTCGAGGAGGCTTTTATGAGCAAGCCGAACGAAATGATCGTCGTTCTTGACTTCGGGGGACAGTACAACCAACTGATTGCGCGCCGTATACGCGATTTGGGCGTGTACAGCGAGCTGCTGCCCTACAATACGTCCGTGGACAAAATTCGCGAGCTGGCGCCGAAAGGGATCGTCTTTTCCGGCGGGCCTGCGAGCGTGTACGAGGAAAATGCGCCGAAGGTGGATCCGGCGATCTACGAGCTGGGCTTGCCGATCATGGGCATTTGCTACGGCATGCAGCTGATGGCGTACCAGCTGGATGGCAAGGTCGAAAAATCGAGCAAGCGCGAGTACGGCAAAGCCGACGTCGAATTTACGGAAGGCTGCTATCTCGTGCAAGGACTGGAGCGCAAGCAAACGGTCTGGATGAGCCACGGCGACCACGTGTCGGTACAGCCGGCCGGCTTCGTCGTCGACGCCAGCACGGAGCATGCGCCGGTTGCGGCGATGAGCCATCCGGAGAAGAAGTTTTTCGCCGTCCAATTTCATCCGGAAGTACGCCATTCGGTGTACGGCAACGAAATGATCCGCAACTTCCTGTTCAACGTGTGCGGCTGCGAAGGCAACTGGAGCATGGAGACGTTCATCGAAGATACGATCCGCGAAATCCGCGATCAGGTCGGCGACCGCAAAGTGCTGTGCGCGCTGAGCGGCGGCGTCGATTCGTCCGTCGTCGCGATTCTGATCCACAAAGCGATCGGTCCGCAGCTGACCTGCATGTTCATCGACCACGGCCTTCTCCGCAAAGGGGAAGCCGAAAGCGTCATGGAGACGTTCGTCGGCAAATTCGACATGAAGGTCGTCAAGATCGATGCCCGGGAACGGTTCTTGTCCAAATTGCGGGGCGTCTCCGACCCGGAGCAGAAGCGAAAAATTATCGGCAACGAATTTATTTACGTCTTCCAAGAGGAATCGGCGAAGTTCGACGACTTCGATTTCCTCGCTCAAGGTACTTTGTACACCGATATTATCGAGAGTGGTACGGCTACGGCGCAGACGATCAAGTCGCACCACAACGTCGGCGGGCTGCCGGAGGACATGAAGTTCAAGCTCGTCGAACCGTTAAAGGCCTTGTTCAAGGACGAGGTTCGCAAAGTCGGGGAGGAGTGCGGACTGCCGCCGGAAATCGTCTGGCGTCAGCCGTTCCCAGGGCCGGGGCTCGCGATTCGCGTCTTGGGCGAGGTGACCGAGGAGAAGCTGCATATCGTGCGCGAATCCGACGCCATCCTGCGCGACGAGATCGCCAAGGCCGGGCTGAACCGCGAGATTTGGCAATATTTCACCGCGCTCCCGAACATGAAGAGCGTCGGCGTCATGGGCGACGGCCGGACGTATTCGCATACGGTCGGCATCCGCGCCGTCACGTCCATCGACGGGATGACGGCCGATTGGGCCCGGATTCCGTACGATGTGCTCGAGCGCATCTCGAACCGGATCGTCAACGAAGTGGAGAACGTGAACCGCGTCGTGTACGACATTACGTCCAAGCCGCCGGCGACGATCGAGTGGGAATAAGACGAGAGCGGCCGGGGGCGGAACGTTTTGTTGAAACCGTCCCTTCGTTCTTTCGTATAGTAACGCAAAGAATGCCCTAGAACCGAATACGTTTTTTTCGGAGGAGCCTGTCACCAGGGCCTTGCCATGTCCAATTGGCAAAGTCGTGGTCGACGGGCTCCTTTTTTGCGTGTCGTTTCGGGCTTTTGCGCATTCTAAAGTAAAGAAAGAAGAGGTGGAATCGAGATGCTTCTTTTTCAACTGGCCGTTATTTTGCTTGCATCCAAAATCGCCGGGGATATCAGCGTCAAGCTCGGGCAGCCTTCCGTTCTGGGCAAGCTTCTGATCGGCATCGTCCTTGGCCCGTCCGTTCTCGGGCTCGTAAACAGCACCGATATTTTACAGGAGCTCAGCCAAATCGGCGTCATTCTGCTCATGTTCATAGCCGGTTTGGAAACGGATGCGGACCAGTTCCGGAAAACCGGCAAGGCGTCGACCTTCGTCGGTATCGCCGGAATTGCCGTTCCTTTCGCTTGCGGGTACGGAGCGGGCATGTTGATCGGGCTTTCGGCCACGGAGGCGATTTTTTTGGGCTTGCTGCTCTCCGCCACCAGCGTCAGCATCTCGGTCCAGGCGTTGAAGGAAATGGGGCGATTGAAGTCGAAGGAAGGGGCGACGATACTCGGGGCGGCCGTCATCGACGATATATTGGTCATCGTCGCGCTCGCTTTCGTCATGAGCCTGGTAGGCGGCGGGGACGTCAGCCTCGGTACGCTTGTTTTGAAGAAAGCGGCGTTTTTCGCCGTCGCGATCGTGCTCGGATGGAAGGTCGTGCCTTGGGTATTGAAGCGGTTCGCCCCGCTCCGCGTCAGCGAGGCGGTCATTTCCGCCGGGCTCATCATTTGCTTCTTGTTCGCTTACTTGGCCGAATATGCGGGCGTGGCGGCGATTATCGGCGCCTATGCCGCCGGCGTAGCCATCAGCCTGACGTCGTTCAAGCATGAGGTGTTCGAGAAGGTCGAGACGATCGGGTATTCGATATTCGTTCCCGTGTTTTTTACGTCGATCGGGGTAACGGCCGAATTTGCCGGAATCGGCGGGAACGTCGGACTGATTGCAGGATTGAGTGTGCTGGCGATCGCGACCAAGCTGATCGGTTCGGCGCTCGGCGCGAAGCTGTCCGGCTTCGGCTGGAAGCTTTCGTTCGGCATCGGCGCGGCTATGGTATCGCGGGGAGAAGTCGCGTTGATCATTGCCGCGATGGGCTTGGAGGCGAGCCTGCTCTCCCGGGACATGTTCGCGGTAATAGTGGTGGTCGTACTGGTCACGACGCTCATTACGCCGCCGCTGATGAAGCTGTTTTTGAAGCCGTCTCCCGCAAACGAAGCGGAAAAAACGGGATAATCGGGGCGAGGGAAGGGCCGGACGCCGATAGGCGATCCGGCTTTATGCTATTAATTTGAAAACGCATACTTCCGAACGAATCTAAATATTTTTCGTTTAACGTTCGCCTTTCCTGTTGACAACGTTCGACAGTCGCCTTTACAATATGGGAAGAATAACATATTGATTTCGTATATTCTCAAGAATTGGCTTGAGAGTTTCTACAAGGTCACCGTAAATGATCTGGCTACGAATCGGGTATCGTATGAAAGCAGGCCGCGTTCTCGCACCGGACCGGCTCGCTGCATAACGTTTCCCGGGAGTGGAAACCTAGACGTTGATTCTGTGGATCGTCTTAGGTTTTTTTTGCTGTTTGCAGCCGCTCCGCCCGAATGCATCTTCGCCGAATTCGTTTCGGCGGGAGCTTTTGTTATTCCCAATAAGCTTGTTTAGGAGGAATAGTAAAAACATGGATCGCTTCTTTAAACTGAAGGAGAACGGAACCACGGTTCGGACCGAAGTCATTGCGGGTTTGACCACTTTTATGACGATGGCGTACATTCTGTTCGTCAACACGCTGTTTCTGGGCAAGAACGGTGCGGGAATTCCGGATGAGGGCGTCTTTTTCGCCACGGCGGTCGGTGCGGGCTTGGTTACGCTGCTGATGGGCTTGTTCGTCAACATACCGGTCGCGCTTGCTCCGGGTATGGGCTTGAACGCTTACTTCATGACCGTCGTCCTGTCTTCCAACGGCAAAATCAGCTGGGAAATCGCGCTGGGCGCCGTTTTCCTGTCGGGGATCATCTTCATTATCCTGACGGTGACCAAAGTGCGTCAGCTGCTGCTTACCGCCGTGCCTCACAATTTGAAGGTCGCGATTACGGTCGGCATCGGGCTGTTCATTACGATTATCGGGGCGAAGCTGGCCAATATTATGATGGTCAGCGTCAATCCGGGAACGGACGTCAACAAGACCCCCGTACTGAACTCCAACCAGTTCAACATCGTGCTGGGCGATTTCATACATAATAAAGATACGGCGCTCGCACTGATCGCGCTTCTCTTGATCGCGATCCTGATGGTGCTGCGCGTGAAGGGCGCTTTGCTGATCGGCATCGTAGCCGCTACGATTATCGGCATTCCGATGGGCGTGACGAACGTCAAAGGACTAGGCAGCGCCAGCTGGATTCCTTCCTTCGACAACTTGGCGGTCGGCAAGCTCGATATTGCCGGCGCGTTCGGTGTAGGGATTATCGAGATCATCTTGATCTTCACCTTCGTCGAGCTGTTCGATACGTTCGGAACGCTCGTCGGTACGGCGAACCGCGCCGGATTGTTGAAAGACAAGGCGAAGGGCGAGAAGACGGTCGGCAAAGCGATGCTCGTCGACGCCGCGGGCGTCAGCACGGGCGCTCTTCTCGGCACGAGCACGATTACGGCTTACGTGGAAAGCGCCAGCGGGGTAGCCGAGGGAGGACGTACGGGCCTTACCGCCGTTACGACGGGCGTCCTGTTCATTCTCGCGCTGTTCATCGCGCCGCTTGCCCTGATCGTGCCTTCGGCCGCTACGGCCCCGGCTCTCATCATCGTGGGCGTGCTCATGATGGCGCAAGTGAAGGAGATCGAGTGGGACAACTTCCTTGAAGCGTTCCCGGCGTTTTTGACGATCGTCATGATGCCGTTCACGAACAGCATTGCGAACGGAATTTCGTTCGGTCTCGTATCGTACACGATCCTGGCCGCGATCAGCAATATCGTGTCCTCGAAAAAGATCAAAATTCATTGGCTGCTATGGGTAATCAGCATTTTGATCGTTGTTCGCTACATGTTCCTGGGCGTTCATTGACGTTCTTTCTTTTGCGTAAGCGTCGGCTTTTGCCGGCGCTTTTTTCGTTGTATCCGGGATTGGCCGAATGTTCCATTTGCATTCGTCGTACAGATTTGGTATATTTGTTTTCGCCGCTTCAAACGGCATGAGGCTATCGACCAAAAGATGGCTGAAAAAAAGACTTGCATTCGAATGGCCGAATGTGATATCTTATAAAAGTCGCCGCTCGGAACCCCGATCGAAAGGGTAACGGGACGACGGCAAGCAAGACAAGCTTTTGCTCCTTGAAAACTGAACAACGAGCGTGCAAGTGCGGTTTCGCAAGAGACCACAACAAGTCAGTACGAATTGAGCAATCAGCTCATCCAATAAGCAGTACCTTTTTGGAGAGTTTGATCCTGGCTCAGGACGAACGCTGGCGGCGTGCCTAATACATGCAAGTCGA
>NZ_QJVJ01000016.1 GCF_003217775.1 Paenibacillus flagellatus | reverse complement strand
GCAATCCGTTTGGTGATGATGGCGGAGGGGATCCACGCGTTCCCATCCCGAACACGACCGTTAAGCCCTCCAGCGCCGATGGTACTTGGACCGCAGGGTCCTGGGAGAGTAGGACGTTGCCAAGCGGGTTACCTTATTCCCTGATAGCTCAGTCGGTAGAGCACTCGGCTGTTAACCGAGTTGTCACAGGTTCGAGTCCTGTTCGGGGAGCCATATGGAGAGATGTCCGAGTGGTCGAAGGAGCACGATTGGAAATCGTGTAGGCGTCAAAAGCGTCTCGAGGGTTCGAATCCCTCTCTCTCCGTAGCAACAACTTTAGCATGGCCCGTTGGTCAAGGGGTTAAGACACCTCCCTTTCACGGAGGTAACAGGGGTTCGAATCCCCTACGGGTCACTTTCTCTTAATTAACACTTGCTTTTTGGATGAAGATTTGTTATATTAAACATTGTGACTTTAACATTATGGACGCTTAGCTCAGCTGGGAGAGCATCTGCCTTACAAGCAGAGGGTCGGCGGTTCGATCCCGTCAGCGTCCACCATATCGTTTTTTACTGACGCGGGGTGGAGCAGCCCGGTAGCTCGTCGGGCTCATAACCCGAAGGCCGCAGGTTCAAATCCTGCCCCCGCAATGAACATGGAGCTGTGGTGTAGAGGCCTAACATGCCTGCCTGTCACGCAGGAGACCGCGGGTTCGAATCCCGTCAGCTCCGCCATTATGTTCTTGACATGACAACCTCATAATCATGAGGCTCGGTAGCTCAGTTGGTAGAGCAGAGGACTGAAAATCCTCGTGTCGGCGGTTCGATTCCGTCCCGAGCCACCACTTAGGTTAGCACGGCGAAGTCGGTGCGAACCCAAGCATGAGCCGGTGTAGCTCAATTGGTAGAGCAACTGACTTGTAATCAGTAGGTTGGGGGTTCAAGTCCTCTCGCCGGCACCATTCATGGAGGATTAGCGAAGTGGCCAAACGCAGCAGACTGTAAATCTGTTCTCTGACGAGTTCGGTGGTTCGAATCCATCATCCTCCACCATTTTTAATTACGTTCGGTATTACCGATCCAATATAGGGGCATAGTTTAAAGGTAGAACAGCGGTCTCCAAAACCGTTAGTGTGGGTTCAATTCCTGCTGCCCCTGCCAGTCGAATACAGCGTGGCGGTCGTGGCGAAGGGGTTAACGCACCGGATTGTGGCTCCGGCATTCGTGGGTTCAAGTCCCATCGATCGCCCCATTTTTTACTCAGTATTGGGGATTAGCCAAGCGGTAAGGCAACGGACTTTGACTCCGTCATTCCTAGGTTCGAATCCTAGATCCCCAGGTTTTCCAGATTGTGCGCCAAAGCGGCAATCTTCATGCGGACGTGGCTCAGTGGTAGAGCATCGCCTTGCCAAGGCGAGGGTCGCGAGTTCGAATCTCGTCGTCCGCTCCATTTTCATTTTCGGCGCCATAGCCAAGTGGTAAGGCAAAGCTCTGCAAAAGCTCTACCCCCAGTTCGAATCTGGGTGGCGCCTCCACAATCGTTTTCATATGTGCCCTTAGCTCAGCCGGATAGAGCGTTTGACTACGAATCAAAAGGTCAGGAGTTCGAATCTCTTAGGGCACGCTTCTTTTGCCGGTGTGGCGGAATTGGCAGACGCGCGCGACTCAAAATCGTGAGGGAAACCGTGGGGGTTCGAGTCCCTTCACCGGCATCGCACAGAGCGCTCAAGATCGTATGATCTTGGGCGCTCTGTTTTTATTTGGCTACTGCTTCTTGGAATCCGTGCGAAGACAATGCGGCCGTGCCGGCCCGCATTCCCGGCGTTGGAGCGTGCCTAAAGCGCTAGAGCCTGCTTTTGACGGACTTGGCGTATTCGGAAGGAGTCATATCGGTCGACCGCTTGAACGCCTTGGAGAAGACATGCACGCTGCTGAAGCCGAGCAGGGCGGCGATCTCGGTAAAGTTGCACGACGCTTCGCGGATGAGCTGCTTCGCTTGCTCGATCTTGAGCAGGGCGAAGTATTCCATGACGCTGTGTCCCGTGTTGCGCTTGAACGCATCCTTCAAATGTGTCTTGGAGACGCCCAGGGCGTCGCTCAGCTGCGCAAGCGTCACCGGAGAGCCGATGGATCGTCGAAGCAAATCGATCGTCCGGCGGGTCACGTCGTCGTCGTCCTTCGCCTTGGCCGGCAGGACGAGCGGTTTGGCCTCCGAATACCAAGCGTCCGCCCGGCGCAGCAGGCGCACCAGCAGCGTTTCGAGATACATTCGCACCATCTGTTCCGCTCCGATCGGAGCGTCTTCTCGACGAACCAACGGATGCCGGAACGGGAACTCGAACGCCGCCATCCCTTCCTTGACGACACACGCAAGCAGATTGCGCTCCTCATCGTCAAGACGAATCACCGCGTCGGCGAACCGATTCATCGCATCGGAGCGGCAATCGAACGTCATGACGATGACGTTGGGCGCTTTGTCGTTCTGCGCGTAAAAGCGATGAAATTCGTTCGGCTTATGGAAAATGATAGTCCCTTGGCCGATCCGGTAAGAGCGGTCGTCGGCCCACACCTCGAGCTCGCCCTTATCCACATATAAAAACTCCCAAAAGTCGTGGGATTCTCCGCGGAAGACGTAATGCTTGCCGAATTCGAAATAGTACATCGTAATAATGCTCGGGATGTCGATCGCCGGTTGAAGCCGGGTTCTTTGAAAAGTGATCATACGGTTCCTCGGGACGGCTTTTCTTTTCATCATACCGCATTACCCGCTCTCCCGGAAGCGGACAACCGCTACGCGATCATGGCAAAAATTTCGGCTGATGAGACAAAGATTTGCCGGCCGTTTGTTTCTACAATGGGGGTGTAACCATTAGCGCTACGCTACCAAAAGGAGGCGTCACCGATGAAATTGGGGGTAATCGGCTACGGCGGCCGGATCAAGTCGGTCATCCAATCGATCCGAAAACAACATGCCGAATGCGTCGTCGAGGCGATCGCGGACATTCGTCAAGATGCGCTCGGCCCGAGCGAGGCGGGGCAGGTGCGACAGTACGCCACCCCGGAACAGATGCTGGCGGAAGAACGACTGGACGGAGTGTTGATCGGAACGCGCTGCTCGCTGCATACGGACATGGCGTTGAAGGTGCTGCCGACCGGCATTCCGCTGTTTCTGGAAAAGCCGGTAGCCACTACGATGGCCGATGTCCATCGACTCAAAGCGGGGTATGAGGCCGGGAAAAGCAAGGTGGTGGTCTCGTTTCCGCTGCGGGTGACGTCGATCGTACAGCTGGTCAAGGAAATTATCGATTCCGGCAAAATCGGTACGGTGGAGCATGTGCAGGCCGTCAATAACGTGCCGTACGGAGGCGTCTACTTCCACAACTGGTACCGCGACGAGAACGAGACGGGCGGACTGTTTTTGCAGAAGGCGACCCACGACTTCGACTATATCAACTATGTGCTCGGGCGGAAGCCGACGCAAGTATGCGCCATGACGTCGAAGCAAATTTTCAAGGGCACGAAGCCGGCGGGCTTGAAATGCGTCGATTGCGACGAAAACCGGACTTGTCCGGAAAGCCTCGTCCACGGACACGAAAAAAACAACAACTGGGAATATTGCTGCTTCGCCGAAGATACCGGCAACGAGGATTCCGGCAGCGCGCTCATTCGGTACGACACGGGCATGCATGTGTCGTATTCGCAAAACTTTTTCGCGCGGCGTTCGGCGGCGGCCCGTGGAGCCCGATTCATCGGCTACAAAGGAACGGTCGATTTCGACTTCTACACGAACGAGGTTAAAGTGATTTTGCACCAAAGCGCGCGCGTCGAAACGCACCGATTCGAATCGACCAACGATCATTTCGGCGGGGACGCGGCTCTCGCGCAAAATTATATCGATTTGATGCGCGACGAGGCCGAATCGGTCAGCCCGCTCGAAGCGGGATTGGACAGTGCGCTGCTGTGCCTGAAAGCGAAGCAATCCGCGGAAACCGGTACGTTCCAATCGATAAGCTGGCAATAACGCAAGCCAGTCGGACAATGGCCAAAAGCCGCCCTTTCTCGAAGGAAGGGCGGCTCTTTTTGTCGGAAAGAAGGTCGGTTTCGTTATCGCTTGTTTGAAATTTCTTTAAAGTTTTTTTGATTCGGCCTTTAACTAACGGATTGGAAAAAACGATATAATGATGTCAATAGGATGCAGTCGCGGATGGTTTTGTCGAATAGTGAGGACGCTCGCCGGCCGGTTTTGTCGTTTTCCGCGATAACGCCCGCTCCAAGGCGAGCTTCACGCGATCTTTCAACAGCGGCTTGGCGATGAAATCGACCGCACCCGCCCGGACGGATTCGATGACCTGATGATGGTGGGACATGGCGGAGATCATGACGACCTTCGCGCCCGGATCGAGCCGGATCAGCTTGCGCAGCGCGGTAATGCCGTCCATCTCCGGCATCGTAATATCCATGGTGACCAGGTCCGGCTTGACGATGTTGTATACGGCGACCGCTTCCGCGCCGCCGGCAGCCTCCGAGGCCTCCCAGCCGAGCTCGACCACGATATCTTTAATAATCGCCCGCATAAAAGCGGCATCGTCCACGATCATGACTTTGGGCATACCGAGCCCTCCTCCGTTCGCGAATCCGTGATGCGATGGCAATGGTGCACTTCCATTAAAGCGCATGAAGACCCGGTTGACCAGTGACCGGGGTCATGATTGCGGTCATTGAAATTTCCACCATTTGGGACAAAAGGAGCGAGACCGGATGCCTAGAATCCTGATTGCCGACGAACAGACGCTCATGCGCGAAGGGTTGAAGATGATCCTCGATCCGGAGGAGGATATGGAAGTGGTAGCGCTAGCCGCAAGCGGAGCGGAGGCGTACGAGCTGGTCGCGCGGCATCGGCCGGACGTCGTCCTGATGGACATTCGGACGTCGGAGGCGGACGGCATGGCGTCCACCCGCAAAATCAAGAGCGATTATCCCGATACGGTCGTCCTCTTCCTGACGACGTCCGCGGACGACGGAAATATCGTGGACGGCTTCGCCAGTGGGGCGAGCGGCTTCCTGCTCAAGGACATGCAAGGCGTGAAATTCGTCAATGCGGTACGGGACGCGGCGAAGGGCGAGCTGATGGTGCCGGCCGTCATCGCGGCCAGGCTCGCGACCAAGCTGTCCGGCCTGTTCGCCTCGACGCATTCGGAGCTGCTGGCCAACCGGTGGCGAAGCCGGGGGATCGCCCTCTCCGAACGGGAAAATCAAATCGCGATGCTGCTCGTACAAGGCTACAACAATCGACAAATCGCGAAGGCGCTCAATTTCAGCGAAGGCACCGTCAAAAATTACATCAGTTCGATTTACGGCAAAATCGGCGTCCGTGATCGTCCGAACGCGATTTTAGTTTTGCAGGACAAAGAGCTAAGGCGGTCCGCCGTTCCCAACGGTTGAAGAAGGGATATTGGCGGGTCTGTACTTCAAAAAAGACAAGCGGTCAGGTAGGTGTACCCGAGTGGAAATCGATAACCTGATCGGCTGCAAACTGAAAAAAGACCTCATGATGGGGAACGGCCTCGTGTTGATTCCCGGCGACACCGTGTTAACCAGGGAGCATGCCGAGTTTATTCGACGACATCACATCCCGCTCGATCGGCTGGAGCTGGTGGACGCCTCCGAAGAACCGACCAACGAGCCGCTCATTTTCCGGGCGACGGAAGAAATTCGGGAAGTGTTCCACTATATGCGCCGCAAAGAGTCGGTGCCGATCGAGGAAGTGCGACGGAATATCATCCCGACGATTCATCAGGCGTCGGAGTTCCCGAGTCTGTACAGCGTTTTGTCGGGCCTGCAGGCCAAGGACGACTATACGTACCGCCACAATATCGGCGTCGGCGTCATCGCCACGCTGATCGGCAAGTGGCTGAAGATGGGCGAGGAAGAGCTCGGCCAGCTGACGACGGCGGCAACGCTTCACGATGTGGGGAAAATCCGCATCCACGACGATATTCTGAACAAGCCCGGACGCTACACGGAAGAAGAGTATGCGATTATGAAAAAGCATACGGTGTTCGGCTACGATATTATCCGCAACACCGCCGGCGTGGACCCGGTCACCGCATTGGTAGCGCTTCAGCATCACGAGCGCGAGGACGGGCGAGGCTACCCGCACGGCATCCCGGGGAGCAAGATCGCCTATTTCAGCAAAATCGTCGGGGTCGCCGACGTCTTTCACGCGATGACGTCCAAAAGGGTGTACAAGGAAGCGACGCCATTTTACCAAGTGATGCAGCAAATGGTGACGGACGGCTTCGGCAAGCTCGACCCGGTCATCTGCAACGTATTCGTCCAACGGATGATGGACATGTCCGTAGGCAGCGAGGTGCTGCTCACGGACGGACGGCAGGCGAGAATATTGATCGTGCATGCGGGAGACCCGATCAACCCTACGGTTTTGGCCGGGAGTGAATATATCGATCTGCGAAAGCGGCACGAGCTGAATATCGATCGGCTTGTCGGATAGGGAGGACGCCATGGACATGAAACGAAACGATACTTTCGGGCGAGCCGCGTCCGAGCTGTTGGAGCGAAGCGACGTGCTGCGTCATCTGCTGCAAGCCGTCGCCGATACGATGATCATTCTCTACGATTCCGGCGAAATCGCGCATGCCGTTTCGCATCATCCGGTTTTGTCGGCGCCGCCTACCGTCCGCGAGCTTCTGGAGCGCGTTCACGACGGCTACCGGAACGACGTGACCCGGGCTTTTTTTCGGGTCAAGGCGCGAGGCAAGCCGTTCTCGGCTCAATACCAGTATCGATCGGACAACGGAGACTGGATCTGGGTCGAATCGACCGGCATCCCGATGGCGGGGGATCATGAAGATCTTTCCTATATCGCCGTATTGACGAAAGACATTACGAAGCAGAAAAGGACGGAGGAATCGCTGCGCACGATGGCGTTCCACGATTCGTTGACCGGATTGCCGAACCGCCGGCTGTTCAAGGAGCATTTGCTCCACTCGCTCGCTCAGGCGAAGCGCAACCGCGGTCTGCTCGGTCTGCTTTACCTCGATATCGACGACTTCAAGCGAATCAACGACACGATGGGACACGAGACGGGGGACGAGTTTTTGAAGGCGTTCGCGAAACGGGTGAAGGGGTGCATTCGCGAAATCGACATGGTCGCGCGGATGGGCGGAGACGAATTTACGGTTCTGCTGCCGACGGTCGATTCCGCGGCCAACGTGGATAAAGTCGCGAAGCGCATTTTGGCCGCCATCTCCGCGCCGTGGGAATCGCACGGCCATCAGTTCCACGCGACCGTCAGCGGGGGAATCGTCGTCTATCCGGAGAACGGGGAGGATGCAACCACGCTGCTCCGGCATGTCGATATGGCGCTGTACAGCGTGAAGGGCTCCGGCCGCAACAATTTCGTCTTTTATGACCCGGCGATGCCGGAGGGGGGCTCCGCGAACTAGCGAGTCCGTCAAACAGCCTGTGGGGAACGGGCTGTTTTTTCGTTTTTCTTCCAGACCGGCGGGGAACGTGTCGGAACGGCCGGAAAGGTGATACAATACTAGAAACGGATTCGAGAGACGGAAGGGGGGCGGAAGCGTATGGACAACCGACTCGTCGACAAGTTCGGGCGGGTGCACGATTATTTGCGCATTTCCGTGACGGACCGGTGCAACCTGCGCTGCGTGTACTGCATGCCGGAGGAAGGGATGGAGTTCGAGCCGGACGAGCGGATCATGACGTTCGAGGAAATCGAGGCGGTCGTCCGGGTGCTGGCGCGGCGAGGCGTGCGCAAGCTCCGTTTGACCGGCGGGGAGCCGCTCGTCCGCAAACGGTTGGAGCAGCTCGTCGCAATACTGTCCGCCATACCCGGCATCGAAGACATCGCGCTTACGACGAACGGCATCCATTTGGCGCCGCGGGCCGAGAAGCTGCGCGAAGCCGGGGTGACGCGCGTCAATATCAGTCTCGACTCGCTTCGGGCCGACCGGTTCGCACTCGTCACGCGGGGCGGCGACATCCGGAAAGTATTGGCAGGCCTCGAGGCAAGCGAGCGTGTCGGGTTCGATCCGATCAAGCTGAACGTCGTTCTGATGAAAGGCATCAACGACGACGAGATCGGCGACTTTCTGCGGATGACGATGGAGCGCCCCCTGACGGTCCGCTTCATCGAATACATGCCGATTGGGCACGACGACGACGGCTGGCGCAGCCGGTATTTGCCGCTGTCGGCGGTGCTCGAGCGCTGCGCCGAGCTCGGCTGGACGGCCGAGCCGACGGAAGCCGTGTACGGCAACGGACCGAGCCGCAATTACCGGATTGCCGGCGCGCGCGGTTCGTTCGGGCTGATCCACCCGGTCAGCGATCATTTTTGCCAGACGTGCAACCGGCTGCGGCTGACGGCGGACGGCAACATCAAGCCGTGCCTGTATTGGACCGACGAATTCAACGTGCGCAAGGCGATCGGGGACGACGAGGCGATCGAGCGGCTGTTTCTCCGCGCGCTGGACATCAAGCCGGAAAATCACGAGATGGCGCAGGCGCTCGCTCGGGAGGATCAGTCGCATACGCCGACGACCCGGCGCATGTCTCAGATCGGAGGCTGAAGCGGAGCCGCATGGCGCCGATGCGCCGCCGCCCGCGGTATCCACTCTCGCGGATCGGCGGCTACGGAAGACCGTACGCGGCGGCATCCCGGCGTTTTAGTAGAAGATCGGCAGGGTGAAGCAGATCGTGCAGCCGCGGCCGACTTCGCTCTCGGCCCATATGCGTCCTCCGTGGTATTCCACGATTTCTTTGGCGATCGCGAGCCCGAGGCCGCTTCCTTTGTTGGAATTGTTCCGCGGCGTTCCTTTGTAGAACCGGTCGAATATGTAGGGCAAATCTTCCTGGGCGATACCGGTCCCGGTGTCCGCGACCTTGACGAGCAGGTCGTCCTTGAACGCGCGTCCGCTTCGCTTCTCGAAGCCGATCGAGATCGTCCCGTCCAGCTTCGAATGTTTCAGGGCGTTGAAGATCAAGTTTGCGAACACTTGATCGAGCCGGTCCGGATCGACGTTCAGGATGACCGGATGGGACAGCGTGCTGCCGACCTCGAACCGGACGCCGTGGGCGTTCACGTCGAGCTCGAACTTCTCCTTCACCTGCCGGACGAGAGCGGACGCCGGCACTTCCCGCATCCGGAACGCCGCTTGGCGGGACTCGAGCTGGGCCAGCTCGAATAGATCCTGGATGAGCCGGTTCAGCGTCAGCGACTTCGAATGGATGAGCCGCAAATATTTGCTCGTCTCGTCCGGGTCGGTGACGACCCCGTCCAATATCGCTTCGATGTAGCCTTGAATCGACGTGATCGGCGTCCGCAAATCGTGGGACACGTTGGTCAACAGCCGGATGCGCGACCGCTCGATTCGCTCCAGGTTTTCGTTCATCGTCTCCAGCTGCTGCTTCGAACGCTGCAGCGACAACGTCCGCTCGGCAATTTTCTCCTCGAGGCCGTTGTTCCACTCGGTCAGCCTCCGGTTCAGCTTCTCCAGCTCCTCGGCGTGCCGCGTCGCCTCGCGAATCGACCGCTTCAACGTGAGCAGCGTCTTGACCCGGGTGAGCAGCTCTTTCTTGTCGATCGGCTTCATCATGTAATCGTTGACGCCGGCGTCGAACCCTTCATAGACGATTTCCTGCTGCTTTTTCGAATATAGCATCAAGATGGGCAAGTCCAGCATCGAATAGTGAAGCCGTATCGTGCGGCACGTCTCGAACCCGGACATCTTCGGCATGATCGCGTCGAGAATGACGAGGTCGATTCCCGGCGTCTCGCGAATCGTCCGGATCGCTTGCTGCCCGGTCGTCGCGGTCAGTACCGAATACGACTCGGGCGACAGCCGATTGTAGAGTAGCTGGAGCTGGGCGGGATCGTCGTCCACGATCAGGATGCGCGCCGTCCTCCCGCCCGTGTCGTGATCGCGCCCCATGTGCGCGATTACATGATCGAGGGTGCGCAAGCCTTGGTCGATGTCGCCATCCGGCATCGCGTGCGCCTCGGCGCGCGGCAGCGTGAACCGGAACGTCATCCCCCGCTCCGCCGTCGGCTCGGCGACAAATTCGCCGCCGTGCAGCTCGACGATCTCGCGTGTCGTCGCCAGATGATATTCCGTATCGCCGGCTCCGGGCTTAACGGCCGCGTCCGTCTCGCGCAGCTCGTGCGGCTGCTCCTGCGTCGGCGGAGCGCTTTCGGCCGCGACGACCACCTCGACCATGGCGCCCCGTTCCCGTGCCGATACCGAGACGAGGCCGGAACGGATCTGCCGGGCGGAGTAGGCGATCAGATGGACAAGCAGCTGCTGCAGGCGGGATTCGTCGGCGGAGACGTACGGAATGTCCGGACCGACAGCGTTGAGCAGCCCGATGTTGCGGCCGGCGGCGAGCGATTTGTTGGCGGAGAGGACGATCTGTGTCATTTGCTGCAAATCGACCGGCCGTTTGAGCAGCGCATCGACCGTTTTATCGCGAAGCTGGTAAAAGTCGGTCAGGTCGTCGACGAGCGCCGCCAGCTTTTTGCCGCTCTCCGCGATGACCGACAAATTCGAACGCTGCGCGGGCCCGAGCCCCGTTGCCGCGCTTTCGAGCATCGATTCGGCGATGCCGACGATCGTGCCGAGCGGGACGCGGAGCTCTTGGGACGTATGGTTCAAGAAGTCGAATGTGCCGGAGAACGTCCGGGCGAGCATGTAGCTTTGGGCAAGAACGAAGACGAGCAGGCCGTACGGCGACCAGCTGCCCGTCCCGATCAAGCCGTCGTAATACAGCACATCGTTGACGACGCTGGCGACGTAGATCGCGCCGGCCGCCGCGAACGGGACGGCGCCGTTGCGGCGGCGTCGGATCGCTTGGACGAACGCGAAGAGCGCGTAAAGAACGGCGGCCAGCATGAACGCCTGGAAGCCGTACAACAGCCGCGTATAAACCGAGGCGGGGAACGCGAGCACCGTCGTAATGGAGACGGCCGCGCCGATTTGGGTATACCGGACCCAACGCTTCGATATTTCGGCCGGAAAAGCGTGGTACAAAAACAGGATGAAGACGGGGGGAGCGGCCAGCATCGTCGCGTATTCGATTTTGCGGGCCGGCTCCCAAGGGAAATCGGGGGCGATTCGGCCGATCCACATTTCCCCGACGAACAAAATGCGAATGCACGTGATAAGGCAGTACAATCCGAAAAACAAGGCGAGCTTGTTTTTTCTCCGGTATAAGTAAAGGCCGAAATGATAAAGGCCGGCCAGCAGCAGGCAGCCGAACAAAAACGACTCGAACGCGCTCGCGCGAACGGCCCGTTCGGTCATGAGCTTATCCGGGCCGAGCTCGATCGCCTCCCAGATGCCGCCTTTGCGCTGAACGAAATTAGACAGCTGGACGACGATTTCGGCGTTCGGTCCCGCGGCATGGAACGCGACGGTTTGTACCGACTCGTCAGGCTCCATCTCGTCGCGCGCGGGACCGACGCGCCCGCTTTCGGCGACGGGACGTCCGTCTACCCATAGGCGGTAGGCGGAGGCGATGGCCGGCACCTTCAGCGCCAGCAGATCCGCTCCTTCCGGCAGATGGACGGTCAGCCGAAACGTCGCATAGCCGAAGCCGGCCGGCGATCGGGAGCCGGAAGCTTGCTTGTCCCACGCTTGGGGTACGGTGAAGTAATCGGGGGCGGGCCAGTCCGCACCGGCGATCCGGCCGGGCTCGAGCAGACGGCTCCAGTACGCCTCCCATTCGCCGTTCAGCTGGATCGGGCCGGACCGGCCGAAGTTCCACGACGATGCGTCCAGGACGCCTCGCTCCGCTTTCGGGGGGGGGGAGTGGGCCGGTTGAAAAGGCGAATAGACGGCCAAGGTAAGAAGCAGCAGCACGACGGCCGTAATGATCGGATTGAGCCTCTTGTTCATCGTTCTCCTCGGTGGGGTGTCGAATAATGGCGGCGTTACCACCCTATTTTAGCATAAAATAGGAGAAAACCGGAGAACATGTCGTTCTCCGGCCTCGTCAGGATGTCGCGTGAAGCGTCGCTTAGATCCACCCCGCACGGCTAACGATGACAAGCAGGATGAAGAGAACCAGAATTACACCCGTCGTTGTGAAGTAACCGCCAACAGCACTCATTCGGCATCCTCCTTTCCGGAACAGATAATATACCATATTCGCTGTACCGGATCGCGGTATGGACGGATGCCCGGGTGGGGCGCCCGGATTTCGGAAAACCGGTTCCGATTCCGGGTCTTGGAGCAAACGAAAAACGGCCGCCCGCGAACGGACGGCCCTGCAGCCGGTTCGTTTCGTGGGGAGAGCCGCCTTGCGGCGCGCTCCGCCGAACGAAAACCGGTATTTTTTCTCGAGCTTGCGGCGGTGGAGTCGACCTCAAAACGCGCTGCCGCCGAACAGGAAGCGGTACTCCCAGCTCTTGCCGACGATGCTGTCTGTTCGAACGCCCCCCGAGCTGATAGAATAGGTGTGAAGCACTTCGCCGTTGCCCAAGTAGATGCCGACGTGGGTCACCCGGGCGGACGACTTGTCGATTCCGCTGTAGTCGGACGCCTTCGAGCCTTGATACGACATGAAAAACATCAGGTCGCCGCGCTTCAGCTGACGCCAGTCGGTCGTCGCTTTGCCGATCCCTTTCACGTATTGGGCTTGGCTTCGGGAATCGCCGGGCAGCTGCAGACGGATGCCGTCGAGGAACGATTGCCGGACGAAATCGGAGCAATCGAACGTCGTCGTCGTATAGCGGCTGGAGCCGAACTCGTAAGGGGTTCCCCAATATTCCATGCCCGCATCGATGACCTTCTCGACCGCGACGGCCGGGTCCAATTGCTTGTACGCCTCCACGTATTGGCTGTCGATGTAAGTCGGGCTCGTGCTGACGTAGCCGACGGTTCCGTTATGGTCGATCGCTTTGTACCAATAGCTGTTCGGCTTGTCGATGATGAGCAGCTTCTCGCCGCTTTGAAGGTAGCGGATCCGGGAGTCGTCGGTGGACGGGCCGGCACGGAACGACACCGATTTGACGACGGTCGCGTTCGGCGTTGCCGGGAACGCCGCTTCTTCCTTCGTATCTTCGTCGGACGTCTCGTTCGGTTCGGCGGATTGGCCGAACGTCGTGCTTATGTATTTCGCGTTCGTGCTGATATAGCCGGTTACGCCGTTCTTATCGGTGATTTTGTACCAATAGGAGTTCGTCTTCTCCGTAATCCACACCGCTTCGCCCGGCTGCAGGTAGCGGATCCGCTCGTTATCGGTCGAAGGCCCGGTCCGGAACGAAACGGAGCTGACGATCGTGCCGTTCGGCTCGGCCTGGACGGGGGGCGGCTGAAGCTCCACATATTTATCCGAGGAGCTGACGTAGCCGGTTTGGCCGTTGGCGTCGCGGACGTTGAGCCAATAGTCGTTGACGACGGACAAGACGTCCAGCACTTCGCCGGGCTGCAAATACCGGATTCGGGAAGAGTCGGTGTCCGGCCCTGTCCGGAAATTGACGGTTTGCACGACGCTCGCCTTGGCGGCCGTCGCCGGGGTCGAGGCGGCCATCGCGCCGGAAGGGAGGACCGACGATGCGAGGACGAACAGGGTGCCAACGGTCAAAAGCTTTTTCTTCATGAAAACGCCTCCTCTTGGACGTATGCGATTGTCGAACGGTGGAACCGGTTCCGTCGGTTGCAACGCTTACACCCACAATATAACATATCGCTTGTCCTCCATTTAGTTGTAAAAAATGACAGCCGCCCGCGAAAAACGGCCGGTCGAGCCGTTATTTTGGGTACCCGGATGCGGGGAATTCGGAGGCAACCTTCTCGAGTACGACCGGGTTATAGTTCTTTCGAATCAATTTTGTCGAAATTCGGCCGAAAGCATTCTTCGAATTTGTGTCGGTGACTTTAGTACCGTTTTTATTGCGCGGGCTTCGTGCCCGTAACGCAACGATGGAAAGTCGGGCAGACGGACGAGACGGAGCCCGCGGAAAGGAGGACGGTCGTGAACGAAATTCGCACGTTGAAGCCGGAAGAGCTGGACGACAGCATCACGTTGTCCTGCTTCGCCTTTCAATACGACGTAACGCCGGAGGAGAGAGAGGATCGGAAGCGGCGGATGAACCCGGATCGGATCTGGGGGTATTTCGTCGACGGACGGATGGCGGCGAAAATGCACATTCACGATATGCGCATGTACGTGCAAGGCGTTCCCGTGCGCATGGGAGGAGTCGCCAGCGTGGCGACGTGGCCGGAGCACCGGCGCCGGGGGATGGTGGCGCAGCTTCTGGAGCGGGGTCTTCGCGAAATGAAAGAGGACGGGCAGACGCTGTCGTGCCTCCATCCGTTTTCGGTGCCGTTTTACCGCAAATACGGCTGGGAGCTGTACGCCGATTACAAGAAGTACGAGCTGACCGCGGGTCAGCTGCCGGCCTTCGATACCGGCGAGGGGCGGATCGAACGGACGGACGGCGACTGGGCGCTGCTGAACCGGGTATACGACAAATACGCGCGGCAGTACAACGGGACGCTCATCCGCGACGAAGCCTGGTGGGTTCACACGGTTTTCAGGCAAAAAGGGAGACAGGCCGCCGTCTACTTCGACGGGACGGGCGAGCCGCGTGGGTATGTGCTGTACAAGGTCAAGCAGCGGGTGATGGACGTCGGGGAGATGGCTTTCTCGGACGAGGCCGCGCGAAAAGCGCTATGGCGGTTCATCGCCAACCACGATTCGATGTGCGATACGGTCAAGCTGACCGCTCCGGCCGACGACGACTTGCCGTTTCTGCTGCCGGACCCGCGAATCGGGCAGGAGACGGAGCCGTATTTCATGGCCCGGATCGTCGATTTCCGTTCGTTCGCGGAGGGATATCCGTTCGTCGCTACGGGACGGGAAGAGAGGCTGGTCGTCAAGCTGGCCGATCCCCTAGCACCGTGGAACGACGGGACGTTCCGCCTGGCCGTCGATCCGTCCGGACGGGCGACGGTCGAGCCGGCGCCGGGTGAAGACGGGACGGCCGTCGCTTCATGCGGTATCGGGACGATGACGGCGATGCTGATGGGGTACAAGCGGCCGCGCTTTCTGCATCGCGCGGGACTGCTCGCGGGTGATGCCGGCGAAGCGGAGCGGTGGGAGCGGCTCGTGCCGGATCGGATCGGATATTTCCCGGACTACTATTAAGCACCGCTGACGGAAGCGGGCTGAGGAGGTCGGATTGATGAAGGTGAAACGAATCGTTGCGAATATCGAGACGAACCGGATCGAGGACGCCGCCCGATTTTACCGGGATGCGCTCGGCCTCGAGCTGTGGATGGACCACGGCTGGATCGCCACATACGGCGCAAGCGGGGAGATGAACGTCCAGATCAGCTTTGCCTCGCAAGGGGGCTCGAATACGCCGACGCCCGACCTGTCGATCGAAGTGGACGACGTCGACGAAGCGCTTGCCCGCATGAAGGAGGCCGGGTTTCCGATCGAATACGGCCCGGCCGACGAGCCTTGGGGAGTGCGGCGGTTTTACGTCCGGGACCCGTTCGGCAAGCTCGTCAACGTTTTGGCTCACGCCGAGTGACTGATTCGAGCGGCGCCTTCGGGTATGCAAGCAAAGGCGTAACCGTGAACGGAGCCGAAAGAGCCCTTCGGGGCTCTTTAAGCTTTCCAGAAACGGTCCCGCAGGGAAAAGCCATCCTTATGCGGCGGGGCGGTCTTCGACCTTCCCGGGCTTTGAAAAGCTTTGATTACGGTCTTGCCGCTTCGGCAAGACCTTTGTTTTTCCGCTTGCCCCACGGTTTTTTGACGGATATCAGCACGACGGTTACCAGTAAAAGCAATTGGCCCGCACCGAAAAGAAGAAGCATAAGCCGGTCATGCAAATACGCAGGGCTGTTAAGGGCGGCCATCCGCTCGGTTAGCGTAATCCGAATGGCATCCTGCACCCAGATGTTGAGTACGCCTCCTGATGCGATAAGGATCAATGCGATCACTTCTTTGGAAATAATCCAATAATATTTCGTCAGCCCCCAATGGGTCCGCACGGACAGGACGATCCCCGTAATGACGACTCCTAACGCGCCCGGAATAATGAGAGCCAGGTCGAAAATATGCATGAAGGAATGCGCCGCGTACAGGAACTCCCCGCTCGACGTCAGGTGAATGAGAACAATCATGACAATCTGGGTACAGCCGCCTCCGATCCACATCGCGGTAAACAGCAGATGGGAAATGAGCCACCCGTTTTTTTGATTTTGCGTAAATTTTTTGGACATGACGCACACTCCTTTTTTTGTTCGGACGTGAAATGGTATAATGGGTTTAGGTGTTTTATCTCTCGAGATAAATTATTTATCTCGCGAGATAAGATAATTATAAGCAGGGAGGTTTTCCGATGTCAACAAACGAAAGGGAAAATCTGCTCCACCTTCTCAATGAACAATTGAGGCATTTCAGCACCGATACCATTTTGTTTCATCAAGCCGTGGCCGAAAAGCTCGGATTAAACTCGACGGACCATAAATGCTTGGACATTATATTGCGGAATCAACCGATTACGGCGGGGAAGCTTTCGGATTTGACGGGGCTGACGACCGGAACGGTTACGGGAGTGATAGACCGCCTCGAAAAAGCGGGGTATGTGTTCCGTGAAAAGGACCCGGAAGATCGCAGAAAAGTGATAGTCCGCGTCCATATGGAAAAGGCGGAGGGCGAAATCATGGCGCACTTGCAATCGTTCGGACAATCGATGAAAGCGATGCTCGAGCAGTATGATAACGAACAAATCAAGCTCCTCTTCGACTTTTTCGAAAGGAGCCGGGATATTACCCGGAACGAGACGTTGAAGCTCAAAAAATAAAACCTAGGGAGAGATGCGATTGGCCGCCGATTTGCCCAGAGACAATGCAAGGCGGACCAGCATCCCCCCCGCGGACGGTTCCAATCGGCATCATTCACGGATCCAAGAATATATTTCTTCCGTGAACTTTTTCGAAATGACCATTCTGACCGACCATGGCAAATAGCGGCAGCACCTCCCCGCATTCGCTCCTCGAGCCGCCTTCTCCGCAAACTTCCGCCAGGGTAGGTATTCCAAGGAGGCTCTTAATGATGAGGAAGAGTAGAAATTCGGGTAGAAGGTCCGCCGTAATTGCCGGGGTGCTGCTAATAGCCGGGTTCGTTACGGGTATAGGAAGCGTCGTTCCGGTTATCGATGGGGCGGATTACCTCGTCGAAGCTTCCGCCAATGGCAGTCAGGTACTAATAGGTGCGTTTTTCCAGCTGTTAATGGTGGCTGCCTATGCCGGTATTCCCATTTTGCTGTATCCGATTCTAAGAAAGCATAATCAAGGCTTGGCTCTCGGATCCGTCGCTTTCGGCATCATTGCGGGTGTGTTCATTATTATTGGAGTCATCGTTCTTCTGCTGCTATTGACCTTAAGCCAAGAATTCGCAAAAGGCGGAGCTCCGAATATATCGTACTTCCAGGTCCTGGGCGGGTTGCTGCGGGAAGGACGCGATTTGGTAAACCATGTGGCAACGACACTGTCGTTTGTATGGGCTATGTTCTTGTTTAACCGCATATTTTACCAGGCTCGATTGGTTCCACGCTGGTTGTCGGTTTGGGGGCTTCTTGGATCGGCATTGTCCATAGCGGCAAGCTTATTGTTTATGATACGCTTCATCGGTCTGGATGCAGCCTACATGATGTTGAACATTCCGATCGCCTTTCAGCAATTGGTTTTGGCGATATGGCTAATCGGTAAAGGATTTAACCCAACGGAACGGGATTCCGTCTCTTGATACCTTATCGAGGGTTTCCGTCTAAAAGCACCGGATTCGGGCAATCGCTCGAAATACCTGCATGTTTTCCCGCTAACGTCCCTCCGTCCGGAACCGTTCCACGTATGGCCCGACATTCGCGCCGATGACAAACACGCGAACGGAGCCGTCCCGCCCGAGCAGCAGAAGCCGCGTATCTCCCGGCGCCTTCGGATCCCACATCGCGTAGAGTTCCTTTACTTCGCCCCGGTACCAAACGCTGTCCGTAAACAACGGCGGCTCGAACGGCACCTTCACGATATAGCCGCTCCGCGGCTCGGGGCGGAGCCCGCCCCAAACGCCGCGGATCGAAGCGATCCACGAGGCGGCCACCCGGCGCAGCTCCGGCGTATTCGGCGCGGTGCGGATCACCTCGCCCCGGCTTACGTCGAACAGCTGCGCGGGCTCGGGCGCCCGACCGGCGCTTTCCGCCGCCGATTCCGCCCCGGCCGACGGCATCCCGGCCGAGACGGCCGCCGCGGCTTCCCCGCCCGGCGCGCATGCAAGCGCCACCGCCAACCACCCTATGAGCAGCCGTCGACCGGCTGCTTGCTTCGCATCGCTTCCGTTCATCCTCGTCTCTTCCTTTCGAATGCGCAGGCCGTACTTGTGCGGCCGTATCTTCCATAGCCGGACATCGTTCGCTACGATTACCGTTTCCCCGACATCGCCGGTTTATGCGGCGCCGGTGTATCGGCCGAAGCCGGTCCGGGCGCGGAATCCGCACAGCGGCGCGGGCGGACGGGCCGTCCGCGGGTCGTAACGGGCGGTACCTCGAGACGGTCTTCGGCGCCCGACCTAGGTCCAGTGTCAAAAACCGTCGCGGGTCCGTTTTGACCGACCCCGGATTCGCCTACAATGAGTACATAAGCGAACGACATACACGAAAGGCGGTGAACACATGAAACTGAACAAAAACAGCGGACTCGCGATTCTTCTGATCGCCTGCGGTGCGCTGATCCTGCTCGGCAAAGTCGGATTCGGCATCGGCCACCTGATGAGCTACCTGCTCCCGGTCGCGATGCTCGGCCTCGGGTACCTCGGAATCCGGAACGGCAGCAAGTTTTTCGGATGGGTCATCTTCGTAATCGGCCTGTTCGCGCTGATCGGCAAGTTTTCCGGCCTGTTCGCCATCCTCTTCGCGGCGGGGCTGATCTACTTCGGCATCACGATCCTGAAGAAGAAGCAAAGCATGCTATAATCGCCCGATATGCCGGTACTTACACATAGATTCGCAATCGAAAAGGAGGATGCCCGATGAGCCTGATGAGGCGGATGAGAGACATCACCGTCGCCACGCTGAACGAGCGGCTGGAGCAGGCGGAAGACCCGATCAAGCTGATCGATCAATACTTGGCGGCTCAAAAGGAACAAATCGTAGAATCGGAGAAGCTGCACTGCCACATGATGGCGCACGCCGGATCGCTTCGCCAGCAAGTCGCTTCGGCGGAGCAATTGAGAGACAAGCGCGAGCAGCAAGCGATGATCGCCCTGAAAGCGGGGGAGGAGCACGTCGCCAAGATGGCGCTTCAAGAGAAGCTGCTGCAGGAAGAGAAGTACGAGCAGTTCAAAGGGTTGTACGAGCAAAGCAAGCAGGCGATCGTCGAGCTGGAGGAGCAAATCGACCAGTACAAGCGAGATTTCGACGAAGTGCTGAGCAAACGGCAATATTACATGGCCCGCCTCGAGTCGGTCCGGCTGCAAAAACGGATGAACGAATCGATGCGCGGCGGCTACCCCGGGGTCAACGGCCGGACGTTCAGCCGGCTCGAGGAGCGCATCTCCGACCTGGAGATCGAAGCAAAGTCGCTGCGGGACGTCCGCCAGCTCGGACGGGAGCTCGCCCATGCGGGAAGCGCGATGCAGCAAACGCTGGAGCATGAGCTGTCCCAGCTGCGCAACAAGCTGGAGAAGGAAGGTTGGTTGAAATGAAGAAGCTGTACCGTTCCCAGCGGGACAAAAAGCTGTTCGGCATATGCGGCGGCTTGGCCGAGCTGCTGAACGTGGACTCGACGCTGCTGCGGCTCGTCATCGTCGTGACGACCTTCTTCACGGGCGGCGCCCTCATTCCGATCTACCTGATCGCGGCGCTCGTCATCCCGAAGGAGCCGACGTTCGACAATCCGCTGATGAGCGGCGCGGGCTGGACGCACTACGGTCACGGCGCCGGCCATACGGGCTACACCGCTACCCCGGGCGGCTACGGCTTCAACGGCGCGGCGGGCTACGCGGCGGCTCCGAAAGCGGCTCCGGCTGCGGTCCCGCAGACGGAATCGAATATCGATCACATGATGAAGGACATCGAGAGCAAAGCGATGTGGAACGAAATACAAGACCTGAAGGCCAAACTGGCCAAATACGAGAAGGGAGACGTGTAAACAATGGGAGTTTTCAAACGGATCAAGGATATGACGAAGGCATCGGTGCATGAGCTGTTGGATAAGGTGGAGGACCCGGTCGTCATGCTGAACCAGTACATCCGCGACATGGAGGAGGAAATCGCTCAAGCCGAAGTGACGGTCGCCCGTCAAATCGCCAACGAGCGCAAGCTGCTGGAGCGGTTGAACGAATCGGTTCGGCTCAGTGCGGACCGCGAGGCGAAAGCGGCCGAGGCGCTCAAAAACGGCCACGAGGCGCTCGCTCGCCAGGCGCTCGAGGAGAAGCTGTACTACGATCAGAAGACGGTCGAATATTCCGACATGCATACGCAATCGAAAGGCCAAGCCGACGAGCTGATGTCGCAGCTGCACGCGATGAAGGACGAGTTCTACAAAATGCGCAACAAGCGCAACGAGCTGGCCAGCCGTGCGGAACTCGCGAAGGCGAAGAAGCAAATGGCGCAGGTGACGACGACGAATTCGATCGAATCCGGCAACGCGTCCCGCGGCTTCCAACGGATGGAGGAGAAAATCATCCAGCTCGAGGTCGAAGCCGAAATCGCCCGCACGCCTTACGTCCCGGCGTCCGCGCTCCAATCGGTCAAGACGATCGACGCGGCGAAGCAGCAAAAAATCGACGAGCAGCTGCTCGCATTGAAAGAAAAGCTGTCCGTGAACAGCGCAGCCGCCGAATAATCTTTTGAAGCGGTAGACGAATTGTGATATTCTAATCAGGGAACAAAGCCATAGGGCGGAGCGAAACGCGCTATGGCTTTTCCCGTATACCGCTTCGGGCACAAGGCGAACGCAAAGGAGGTGCGGCAATGGAAAATCGCAACCGCAACACGGCAATCGTGCTCATCGCGGCGGGGCTGTTCATCTTGATCGAGCATTACGTCAGTTTTTTTACCATTGCCGCCCTGTTGTTCATCGCCCTCGGCATCTATAAAATCCGATCGTCCCCGGACAAGACCGGTTATGTGCTGCTCGCCGTCGGAGTCATACTCGTGTTCAGCAGCCACTTCACGTTTATCCTGTCCGTGGTGCTTATCTCGCTCGGACTGTTCTATATGAAGTCGAAGCAGGCGCACCGGGACGATTCCTACACCCAGAAGCAGAGCATTCTCGAGAGCTTCAAGCGGGACAAGGAGCCGTGGGAGCTGAAAAATACGAGCATGTGGAACGTAGTCGGCGAGATCTATATGGACATGTCGCTCGTCATGCTCGACCAGAAGGAAACGACGATCGTCCTGCAAGGCGTGTTCGGGGACGTCGACATCGTCGTGCCGGAGTTTCTCGGCGTCAGCGTGCAAGCTTCCGCGCTCGTCGGGCAAATCAACGTCGGCAACGAGAAGGAGACCGGGCTCGTCAACAAAGTGGTTTGGCAATCGCCGAACTACGAGACGAGCGATCAAAAGGTGAAGCTCCTGGTGTCGTATCTCGTAGGGGATATCGACATCAAGATCGTATAAATAGACTGCGCATCGGGTTGCGAGGAGGGTCGGGCTTGAACAAAAAATTGACGAACATGATATGGCGCAGCATGGGCGAGTCGATCCTTCTCAGCCTTTTTTTGTTCGGTACGGTCGTTTACGTGCTTAATTATTACGGTTACATAAGGCCGTTCACCGATTGGAAGGAAGGCATCAAGATCAGTCTTATTCTGATCGGCATCGTCGCCGTGACGGGCGCCGGATACGGCTATTGGGCGAGCAGCCGGACGACGCGCCGGCTCGAGCTGCTGCAGGACGCGATGCTGCATCTGGAGAAAGGCAACTTCCGGCCGATCCCGCCGCTCGGCCAGGACGAAATCGGGCGTATCGCCGACCAGCTCGGCCGGATCAGCACGAAGTGGGAGGAGCAGGTCACGTCGCTCCAGCGGCTGTCGACGAACAACGCCGAGCTTGCGGAGAAGGCGAAGCTGACCGCGGTCGTGGAGGAGCGGCAGCGGCTCGCGCGAGAGCTGCACGACGCCGTCAGCCAGCAGCTGTTCGCGATCTCGATGACGGCGACGGCGGTCGGCCGGACGCTGGACAAAGATTTCGACCGGGCGAAGCGGCAAATCGCGCTGATCGAGGAGATGTCCTCCGTCGCCCAGTCGGAGATGCGGGCGCTGCTGCTCCATCTTCGGCCGGTCCATCTGGAGGGCAAGCGTCTGTCGCAAGGGCTCATCGAGCTGCTGCAGGAGCTGCAGGCGAAGGTGCCGATCGAGATCGCTTGGGATATGGACGAGGGGATCCGGCTGCCGAAAGGCATCGAGGACCATCTGTTCCGGATCGTGCAGGAGGCGCTGTCGAACACGCTGCGCCATTCGAAGGCGACGCAGATGGAGCTGAAGCTGTACCGGCCGGGGGACAGCATCCGTCTCTCGATCCGCGACAACGGCGTCGGCTTCGAGCTGGACGAGAAGAAGCACGCGTCGTACGGCCTGCAGTCGATGAAGGAGCGGATCAACGAGGTCGGCGGGTCGATCCAGTTCGTCACCGCGCCGGGCAAAGGAACCCGGATCGAAATCCGCGTGCCCATTTTGACCGAAGAAGATGGAGGAGGAGCAACCGATGGAATCGGAGATCAAAGTGCTGTTGGTGGATGACCATGAAATGGTGCGCATCGGCTTGGCGGCCGTGCTCGGCACCGAGGACGGAATCGAGGTGGTCGGCGAAGCGAGCAACGGCGCGGAAGGCATCCGGCTCGCCCAGGAGTACAATCCCGACGTCGTCCTGATGGACCTGGTCATGGAAGGGATGGACGGCATCGAGACGACCCGCAAGCTGCTCCAGCAAATGCCGCATATCAAGGTCATCGTGCTGACGAGCTTTTTGGACGACGAGAAAATGTACCCGGTTATCGAAGCGGGCGCGTTCAGCTATTTGCTCAAAACGTCGCGCGCCTCGGAAATCGCACAAGCGATCCGTGCGGCCGTCAAAGGACAGTCGGTGCTCGAGCAGCAGGTGGCGGCGAAGATGATGAACCGGTTCCGCCAGCCGAAGCCGGCCGCCGAGCCGCATCACGAGCTGACCGACCGGGAAATGGAAGTGCTGCGGCTGATCGCCGCCGGCAAATCGAACCAGGAAGTGGCCGACGAGCTGTTCATCGGCATCAAGACGGTCAAGTTCCACGTCACGAACATATTGGCGAAGCTTGGCGTCGATGACCGGACGCAGGCGGCCATTTACGCGTTCAAGCACGGCATCGCCGAATAAAGGGGCTCTTCCGGCGTCCCGTCGGTCCGGCGGGCGGAACGGAACGCGAGGACCGGATCGGACCGATTGTTTTCGCAAACCGAGTCTTTAAGAACGACAGGGACGTTTCATCGCCGCTTGCTCACGCCTTCCGCACGCTCTCATCTCCGGTGAGGGCTTATTGGCGTTTGACATGAAAATATATGTTATATACTATGATCTATAGAATGTGCAGCCGCTTAGCGGAAATACGCCGACGAAGGACGGAGTTGTCCGATGGACCGACCGAATACGACGCCGCTCATTATCCAGAAGCAGAACATTAGCGAAGAGCTGGTCAAATATATCAAGCAGCAAATTATCGGAGGAGAGCTGAACCCGGGCGACCGGATCGTGGAGACGAAGCTGGCACGAGAGCTCGGCGTCAGCCAGACGCCGGTGCGGGAAGCGATTCGGCATCTGCACGGGGAAGGGATCATCACGATCGTGCCGAACAAGGGTCCGATGGTCCGCACGTTGGATATGAAGGACGTGTTCGAAATTTATTCGGTGCGCTCGATGCTGGAAGGGCTTGCGATTCGTCTCGCCACCAGGAACGCGACCGACGAGCAGATCGCCGAGCTGGAATCGTTCTACGAGCAGATGAAGCGGAAGCTGCATGACGATTCGGTGAAGTTTTTGCTTCACGACTCGTCGCATATTCACCGCACCATTATCGAGATGTCCAACCATACGCGGCTCATCTCGATGTATCAATCGATCTCGTTCCAAATTTCGCTCGTCAACCGGCTGCTCGGCACGAAGTCGACCAAGCGCAAGGAGGTGGACGAGCATTTGGAGCTGATCGAAGCGCTCAAACGGCGCGACCCGGATCATGCGGAGGAGACGATGCGCCGTCATATTTTCCGGTCGTACCGGGAGTTCGTCCAATTGAACGAGCAGAAGGAGCAGCCCGTCGAATACGACGAGAAGCTGTGGCTATGACAGGCCCTTGGCGGGAGCCTGTCTTTCTTTTTGTTCGGGCCTCGAACGAAACGAGTCGGGTTCATATGGAACCTTTTCATTGGATTAAATCCAATCGCAGGTCGGAGTTTGCTCCGGTCGAGGTTCGGCTATTGGACAAATCCAATCGGGCGAGAAAGAGGTAAGGGAAAAGACGGACTACCGGTGATCCTCTTCCATTTGAAGGTTGTCATTTGGTTCTCGGTGATTGCTTGATTTAGAAAATAGACGATTGACGATATAATATATATTATATATAATCTTTGATGTGAGAACACCGAAAGCCGAAAGGGGCTGGCTCCTGATGATGCACAATTCGCTGTTGATCCGCGACTTGTTGAAAAGCGCGAACGGCAACCCGCTGCATCGCGGACGTCGCGATCCGCACCGTCTGTATAAGGCCGGAGTAGAGGCGGTCGAGCTCGAAGAAGGACGGATTGCGCTTCGGGGAAGCTGGAGCGTTTCGCTCGCCCCCGGCAGCAAGCCCGGTTGGGCGGAAGCGGCCGACGACTTGCGCGACGGGCTCTCGAAGCTCAGCGTACGGATCGACGCAACCGCTTCCAATACGGTGACGCTGTCGGTGGACGAAGCGCTGCCCGACGGGGCGTTTCGCCGGACGGCACGCCCGCATGCCGTCACCATCGGCGCGAAGGACGCCCGGGGACTGTGGGCGGGCGTCGTCTACACGGAGCGGGAGATCGCCGTCCGGGGTTCGGCGGTCATCGACGCAGGCGACATCGTCAAGACGCCGTCGTGGCCGGTGCAGATCAGCCAGGCTCCGTTCGGCTCGAACTACTTGGTGCCGGACCTGTCCGCCGACTATTTATCCGACGATGCGTTCCGGATGCTCGCCCATTTCGGGGCGAACGGGATGACGATTTACGGGGATTGGCTCTTGTACGTCCGGAACGAGAAATACCCCGAGCTGAGCAGCCCCGACTACGAGCGGAACATCGCGACGCTGCGCGATGCCGTCGACCGGGCCGGGAAGTACGGCGTGAAGCTGTATTACGTGGCGGTCAGTCCCAAGTTCGCCGAAGACCATCCGCTGTTCGTCCGCCGTCCGGGCTTGAAGGGAGCCAGAATCGCGCCGGGACAGTCCGGGACGAAGATCCATAATCTGTGCTCCTCCGACGCGGAGGCTTTGGAGCTGCACGGGGAGACGATGGCGAGCTTGTTCCGGGAGGTGCCGGAGCTCGGCGGACTGATCCTGATCATAGGCGGGGAATCGTACTATCATTGCTTTATGCGTCCCGACAAGACGGGGCTGCCGGCCGGAACGAAGACGAATTGCCCCCGCTGCGCGGCGCGCAAGCCGGAGGACGTGGTAGGCGACCTGCTGCGGGTGACGGGGGAGGCGGTTCGTGCGGCGAACCCGGACGTTCCGGTACTTGCATGGCCGTACAGCGCGTTCGCCTGGTCCGGCGACCCGGCCCAGCTCGAGCTGCTGCGCGGCATGGCGCCCGAGGTCGGGCTGCTGACGACGATCGAGAAGGACCAATGGTACAAGAAGGACGGCTATTCGAAGCAAATATGGGACTACAGCGTCGATTACACCGGCCCTGCGGACAATACGCTTCGACAGGCGGAGGTGACGCGGGAACGCGGACTGCGGCTGTTCATCAAGCACGAAACGGCGCTCGGCCTGGAATTTATCCAGTTCCCGTACGTGCCCGCCTTGCAGCGGCTCGGAGAGAAATGGGCCAACGTAAGCGGGCTTCGGCCGGACGGGGTGCTGCAATCGTGGATGTTTTTCGGCATGTGGGGATCGAGAGCGGAGGAGTTGGGCTGGTGGACGTCGTGGCGTCCCGATGTGCCGCAGGCCGAGGCGATCGAGCGAATGGCCCGCCGCGACTTCGGCGCCGCCGCCCCTGTGCTGATCGAGGCGTGGCGGGCGATGAGCGAGGCGGTCTCCCGTCTGCCGTGCATTCCGACTTATTTCAAAGGGCCGGAATTTATCGGGCCGGCGCATCCGCTGCTATTCGAGCCCGACGAGCCGGTGCCGGAATTGTTCCATTGCTACTTGTACTACTTGCAGGAGCTGGAGGAGACGTTCTCCACGACGGTCAGCGAGGTGAAGCATTCGCTCGTCCTGGAGAAGCTGCCGGTCGCGTACTGGTCGTCGATCGTGCGGCCGGACGAAGGGCGGGAGCTCGTCCCGCTCATGCTGGACGAATACGAGGCGGCGGCCGCGTGTGCAGCCCGTTCTTACGCGCTGGTCCGCGACTTGCCGGAGCCGGACGACGATGCCGGCCGCATCGCGCTCGCGGAGGAGAAGCTGCTCATCGAGGCGGTAAGCCGCACGATGGCGACGATGCGGCATTCGTACCGGTTTCTGCGGGCGAAAGCGGAGTATGCCGATCGCGGCGACCCGGAGGCGATGCGGGATATGGTCGCGGCGGCGTCCGCCGAGCTGGACAACGCGCGGGCGGCGAGAGCCGTCTGGGAGAAGGCGCCGTGGCTGAACATCGGCTTGCGGGTCGACGGCAAATATCCCGACAATCTGGAGATGCTGGACGCCAAAATCGCCATGCTCGAGCGCGGGCTGGCCGTGCGAGCGGAAATCGCCGCGGGAGCGTCGCCGGCTTCGGAGGAGCAAGGAGGACGGTATGGCGACTGAAGCGCTAGGGCACGGCGGGGACGAGAACGAAAGCGGGATTCGGCAGGCGAACGGGAACGGGGACGCATCCGTGCCCGGGAACGGCAAGCATCCCGCGCTTCCCGTCTTGGAAGACATGATCCGCATCCAAAGCGTAAACCCGTACTTCGACGAGTCGGGAGAAGGCGAGCGGGCGATGGCCGACTACGTCGAGCGCCGCTGCCGGGCGGCGGGACTTGCGGTGACGAGGCAGAATGTGTTTCCCGGCCGGGACAATCTCATCGTCGAGCTTCGCGTCGGCAAGCCCGACAAGACGCTGCTGCTCGAAGCCCACATGGATACGGTAACGCTCGGCGGCATGCCGGACGCGCTGATGCCGACGTACCGCGACGGTCGGCTGTACGGCCGGGGCGCTTGCGACACGAAAGGCTCGCTCGCCGGGATGTTGTACGCGATGGAGCGGGCCGCCCGCAACCCGGAGGCCGTCGGCGGCGATCTCGTGCTGTGCGCGTCGGTGGACGAGGAGCACGCGTACAAAGGGCTGCTCGCCTTCCTCGAGCTCGGCTTGCCGGTCGCCGGCGCCGTCGTCGGCGAGCCGACGGAGCTCGGCATCGCCGTCGCGAACAAAGGCTGCGTCCGCGTGGCCGCAACGACGCACGGCAAGGCGGCGCACAGCTCGATGCCCGCGGAGGGCGACAGCGCGATCATGCAGATGATGCGCGTCCTCCGCTTCATCCGCGAGCGGCTCGAGCCGGAGCTGGCGTCGCGCGCGCACCCGCTGTGCGGCAGCCCGACGATCGTCGTCGGGACGATCCGCGGCGGGACGCAGATCAATATCGTGCCGGACCGGTGCGTCATCGAGATCGATCGGCGGATCATCCCGGGCGAGCGACCGGAAATCGTCGAGCGGGAGCTGGCGGAACGGCTGCGTCGGGAGCTTGCGCCCGAAGGCGTGAAGCTGACCGTCGAGCGGCTGCTGCTCGACTGGGCGCTCGACACGCCGCACGATGCGGCTATCGTGCGGGCCGCACAAGCCGCGGCGGCCGCGATCGGCCTCGACGACAACCTGCGCGGCGTCACGTACGGCTGCGACGCGAGCAAGCTGCAGGAGCTGAAGGGCATCCCGTCGATCGTCTACGGGCCGGGCTCGATCGCTCAGGCGCATACGAACGACGAATGGGTGCCGGTGTCCGACGTGGAGCGGGCGGCGGAGTTTTATTGGCGGCTCGCGCAAACGTTCGGGCGGCTGTGATCTACGGATTGGGAGGAGCATCCTCATGCGGCTGTCAACGCGCGTTCATCTGGTCGGAAGCGGGCGGCACGGCCTGCAGACGACGCATTGGATCGATTGCAACGTTTATTTGCTGGACGGGGGTTCCGAATGCGCGCTCATCGACGCCGGCGGAGGCGTGGAGCCGGAGTGGATCGAGGCGAATATCGCCGCGGCGGGCGTGGCGCCCGAGAAGATCGGGAAGCTGCTCCTCACGCACGTCCACGGCGACCATGCGGCCGGCGCCCGGCATTTCCGCGACCGGTACGGGGCCGAGGTGATCGTGGCGGCGGAGGCGGCCCCGTGGCTGGAACGAGGGGACATGGAGAAGAACAGTCTGCGGGCGGCGATCGCGGCGGGCGCATACCCGCAGGACTACCGCTTCCCTCCGTGCCCGGTCGGGCGCACGGTCGCGGAAGGCGACCGCATCCGGGTCGGCGAGCTCGAGCTGACCGTGCTCGATACGCCCGGCCATTCGCGCGGACACGTCAGCTACTTGTGGGACGGCGGGGACGGCAGAGCGATTTTCGCGGGAGACGTCGTTTTCGCCGGGGGGAAGATCGTCCTCCAGTCGACTTGGGACTGCCATATCCAGGATTACGCGGCGACGACGGCGAAGCTGCACGACCTCCGTCTCGACGTCCTGTACGCCGGACACGGCGCCCCCGTCATGAAGGAAGCGTACCGGCACGTCGAGCGCGCCCACGAATGCTTCCGGCGGCTCGATCTCCCTCCGAACCTGTAACCCCTGCTTCGACAAAAGGAGGCGCATGCAATGGAAGCCTTAATCGACCGGTCCGCCTTTCTCGGCCTGGATCAACGCACCTGGTTTTACGGCGGGGCCGAATCGCCTCCGCTGCGCGGCATGGCGGAAGCGGCGAAAGCCTATATCGCCAACCGCGCGAACGGCCCGGACGGCCGTCTGCAAAACGCCGAGGTGGAGCTGGCCTGCAAGCGGAATATCGCCGCCATGCTCGGAGGAAGGCCGGAGCAAATCGCCATTTTGTCGAACGCCTCCGAGGCGATCTCGATGATCGCGACGTCGGGCGATTTCCGCGCGGGCGACAACATCGTCCTGCACGATCTCGAGTTTCCGTCGGGCGTCCTCCCTTGGCTTCGCTTGAAGGAGTCGGGCGTAGAGGTGCGAGTCGTCCCGAGCCGCGAATGGAACGTGACGGCCGACGATTTGCTTGCGCCGGTGGACGAACGGACGCGGATGGTCGTCACGAGCCACGTGAGCTACATGTCCGGAGCGCGGATCGATTACCGAAGCGTATACGCCGGGCTGAAAAAGACGCAGGCGCTGCTGCTCGTCGACGCGACGCAGTCGCTCGGCGTCGTGCCGATCGATATGAACGAGGCCGATTTCGTCGTGGCGAGCTCGTACAAATGGCTGCTCGCCGGGCACGGAGCCGGCATCCTCGCGGTCAACCCGGAGCGGGCCGGCCGGTTCCGGCCGCGCTACGTCGGCTGGCGAAGCGTCGAGGACATGTTCAGCGAGAGCCGGTTCGAATCGTTCCGGTTCATGCCGGACGCGAGACGGTTCGAGGGCGGCTACCCGAGCTACCCGACGCTGTACGCGATGAAGGCGTCGACCGAGCTGCTGCTGTCGGTCGGCATCGACAACATCGAGCGCCACGTCTTGGCGCTGGGCGGCGAGCTGATCGCAGAAATGAAGCGGATCGGCTTCGCCCCGATGACGCCGCTCGCGCCGGATCGGCGGGCCGGCAACCTTTCGTTCGTCTGTCCGGACGGCGAGCGGCTCGCCGAGACGCTCCGCAAGCGGGGGACGTACGTATGGGGCGGCGACGGCCGGCTGCGCGCCTCGATCCATCTGTACAACGATTCGAACGACGTGGCCACGCTCGTCCGCCAGCTGTCGGCGATCGCGGAGGAGAACGCGTCCTGACGAAGGGTGCGATCGTACGGGAACGGGGGGCTGTTATGGATGGACGCGATCCGCTGACAACGGGAACGAAATCCAATAACGGAAACCGAGGCAAGTCGGGCGAAACGGTATGCCGGTTTGCGGCAGGAGGCCATCCGAGATGACAAAGATGAAAGCGTTGGTATGGACCGATGCGGAGCGGATGGAATGGCGGGAAACGGAGCTTCCCGCGCGGAAGCGGGGCGAGGTCACGGTCCGGGTCGAGGCGGTCGGCATATGCGGGTCGGAAATCGAAGGCTACTTGGGCCATAACAGCCTGCGCGTGCCGCCGCTCGTCATGGGCCACGAGTTTTGCGGCACGGTGGTCGAGGCGGACGGGGAGACAGGTGCTTCGGGAGCGGAAGCGCAAGGGGTGGCGAATTCCGGGGGGAGGGCGGCCGAAGCGGCGGTCCCCCTTCCGGACACCGTTTGTCCGCCATTGGCGGTCGGGCAGCGGGTCGTCGTCAACCCGCTCTCCGCGTGCGGCGCGTGCCCGTCGTGCCGTCGGGGGCTGCCGCAGCTGTGCGCGCAGCGGTCGCTCGTCGGCGTCCACCGGCCGGGCGCGTTCGGGGAACTCGTCCACGTTCCCCGCTCCGCGGCCGTGCCGGTGCCCGCCGGCATGAGCCCGTTCCGCGCGGCGCTCGCGGAGCCGCTTGCCTGCTCGCTGCGGGCGACGCGCCGGGCGCTCGAGCGGCACCCGTTCGCGGGCGCGCTCGTGTTCGGCGCCGGCGGCATCGGGCTGCTGTGCGCGATGACGGCGAAGCGGCTCGGCGCGTCGCGCGTGCTGATCGCCGACACGAACGCGAAGCGGCTCGCGATGGCGGCCGCGCTCGGCGTCGGCGAGACGGCGAACCCGCGCGAGGAGGACCTCGCCGATCGCGTGCGCGACGTGTTCGGCGCCGGGGGGCTCGACGCCGTCATCGACGCGGCCGGCTTTCCGCCTACGCGGGAGGCGGCGATGCGGCTCGTCCGGCCGGGCGGGACGGTGATGAACATCGGGCTCGGCATCGACGGGACGATGCTGCCGATCAACCATCTTATCCGCAGCGAGATCGAGGTGCTCGGGTCGTTTTGCTACTCGAATCAAGATTTCCACGATGCGGTACGTCTGCTTACGGAGGGGCGCATCACGGAAGAAGGGTGGACCGAGGTGCGGCCTTTGGCGGCGGGCGGCGAGGCGTTCGCCGATCTCGTGGCGGGCCGGGTCGACGTCGGCAAAATCGTTTTGCAGCCGTAGGTGGAAAGGGGGCGGCAAGGCGAGGCGCGGATTTAACGTGCAAATGTACGCTGGTTTGCGAGCACGCGCCGATTGACGGCAAATAAGGTACAAACGCGCACCATCCCGGCACCGCCGCGCTAGCCGCCATCCCGGCAAGGACGCGGGATACGAAGCGCTCCCGCTCGTCCCGATCCTCACATCAAAAGCCGCCTCGTCGGGCGGCTTTTGACGTTCCCTGCGGTTCCCGGTACAATAGCCATAAACAAGGCGGGCGAACGACCGCCGCATACAGTGGGGAGAACGGATATGAACGGTACGCAGTGGACGGTGCTGGTCGTCTTTTTGGCGGCGACTTTAGGGTTTCTATGGGTCATGAGCAACAAGTGGAAAAAGTAGAGGGAACGGCGGAGGGAAGACGTTTCACCAACCGCAAGGCTCCCACATACACTACCGTATAGCTTGCCCGGCGCATCGTCGGCGGGCGGCTTCCGCGCGTTCGCATAACGGCGGAGACACGGACGGGAGGCTGGGGAGCCATGATACGAAAGCGCAATCCGCGGCGGGACGACCGGATCATCCTGGACTTGGTCAAGCGGGAGCTGTTCCCGTACACGCTCCGGACGATGCCCAACTTGCGGTGGGACCCGAGCGACGTCCGGAGGCGGCTCGAACGGAACGTGACGTTCGTAGCCGTCCCGGGACGGGGGAGCGCGGTCGGCTTCGCGTCCGTCCGGAAAGTCGGCAAGGACGTATTCCTCGACATGCTGGCGGTCGATCGGAACAGCCAAGGAAAAGGCTTGGGAGCGGAGCTGCTTCGGGAATCGGAACGGTACGCCCGTTCCCGCGGCGCCACGACGATCCGTCTGTACGTGGACGAGACGAACGATAGGGCGCGATTGTTTTACGCCCGCCATGGCTATGCGGAGGAAGGCTACTATCCCGTCCTCCGCTGCTTCGGCATGGGCAAAATGTTGAATACGTCCGGCGAGTCGCCGACGGGAGGGTACGGCCGGACCGGGCGGGCGCCGATCCCGCGGGGCGAACGGCCGCCGGCGCGATCGGGGCGAAGAGGCCGCCGGCTCTTATGAGCGGCGGCCTCACGCCCGGCCCGGTCTCGCCTTGCGCATGGGCTCGGCCCCGCGCCGGCCGGCGCCGTCAACCGCCGCCGCCCGTTACCGGCAGCGTGACGGCCAGCCGGCAGCCGTCCGCCCCGCCGTCCGGCTCGCCCTCGTCGCCGGCGGCGGGCGAGGCCGGTCCGATCCGGACCGAGCCGCCGAGCAAGTGCACCCGCTCCATCATCGCGGTCAAGCCGAACCCCGGCTTCGCGTCGGCGAACGGCAGGCCGTCGTTCGACAGCCGCATGCGCACGTCGCCGTCGCCGACGCGGATGTCGAACTCGAACCGGCGGCACCGTCCGTGCCGGATGCCGTTGGTCAAGCCCTCCTGCAGCGCGTGGTACAGCACGCGCCGGGTCAAGCCGTTCAAATACGGCAAATCGCCGAACGACGCATCGACGACGACGCCCGTCGCTTCCTCGGTTTCGCGGATCAGCTCCTTCATCGCCGGGACGAGGTCGAACGACGCGCCTTCGTCCTTGAGCATCCGGACGGATTGGCGAATGTCGTTCAGCCCCCGGCGGACGAGCCGCTGCGCGTTTTCCAGTTTCTCGATCGATTTCGGCAGGTCGCGCTCGGTCAGCTTGCGCGCCGCCTCCAGCTGCACGATCGCCGCCGTCATCGTATGGCCGACGACGTCGTGGATTTCGTGCGCGATCCGGTTGCGCTCCTCGAGCACGGACAGCTCGGCGAGCGCCTCCGCCGTCTCGCGGACCGACCCGGCGAGCGACCGGTTCGCCTCCTCCAGCTCCTTCGTCCGCTGCTCGACGAGCCGCTCGAGCGACCGGTGGAACTGCAGCAGCCGCAGCTGGATGCCGACCCGGGCGAACAGCTCCCGCTGGGCGAACGGCTTCGGCAAATAATCGTTCGCCCCCGAATCGAAGCCTTCCGCCAAATCCGCCACCCGATTGCGTGCCGACAGCAAAATAACGGGCAGCTCGTTCTGGCCCCATCGCTCGCGTATACGCCGGCACACCTCGTAGCCGGTCATGTCCGGCATCATGACGTCGAGCAGGACGAGGTCGGGCCGGACGGAGCCGCCTTCGAGCAGGGCGAGCGCCTCCGGGCCGTCCTTCGCCTGCACGAGCCGATAGCCGCCGGGCTGCAAATAATTGTGCAGCACCCGGATATTGACCGGCTCGTCGTCCACGAGGAGCAGGACCGGCGCTTCGGCTTCGCCGTCCCATTCGTCCGGCATCGCGGCGCCTTCCATCGTCGCGCCGGCCGCCGCCGTTTCCGGCTCTTCCTCGAGAACGATGCGCGACATTTCCGCCGACTCCGGCCCGCTCACTTGCTCGGGCGCTTCATCGGCGGCCGGCAGCCGGATCGTCACGACGGTGCCGCGGCCGACCTCCGACTTCGCTTCGATCGTACCGCCCGACAGCTCCACCAGATTTTTCGTGATGGACAAGCCGAGGCCGGTACCGCCTCCCGTTCCGTCGTTGGCCGCAAAAGGCTCGTAGAGCACGTCGAGCTGATCGGGTGCGATGCCTCTCCCGGTATCCTCGACCGAAATCGAGATCATCGCCCCGACCCGCTCCGCCTTGACCGTCACGACGCCGCTGTCCGTGTACTTGACCGCATTGCCGACGAGGTTGTACAGCATCTGCTCCAGCCGGTTCGGGTCGGCCCATACGAACGGACGCACCTCGTCGAGGTGCAGCTCGGTATGCAGTCCTTTCCGCTTGGCGGCGGGGGCGAGCATCGCGAGCACGACGCCGGCGATGCGCCGCAAATCGGCCGCCTCCGGCTGAAGCCGGATGTCGCTGTGCTTCAGCCGGTACAAATCCAAAATGTCGTTGACGAGCCGCAGCAGCCGCTTCGAGCTGTCCAGCACGAGCCGCAAATCGGCGCGGATCCGGTCGTCGAGCGGACCGGCGGCTCCCTCGATCAGCGACTCGGTCAGCCCGGCGATGCCGTGCAGCGGCGTGCGCAGCTCGTGGGACGTCGTGCGGAGGAAATCGTCCTTCAGCCGGTCCATCCGGACGAGCGTTTCGTGCTGGGCGGCCAGCTCCTCGGCATTTCGCACCGATTGGCGGTATACGTCCAGAAACCGCTGCACGAGCACCATGACGAGGCAGCCCATGAAGACGAGCAGCCCGACCGGCAGCACCTCCAGAAGCTTGTTGTACAGATTCGGCGAAAGGCGGATAATCGTCGTCGCCATCGACGGCGAGGCGACCATGACGATATGGTTCAAAAACGACGCGACGAGCACGCCGTAGCCCGTCAGCAGCCACCGGACCGAAGGGGTTCGGTTCGTTCGGACATGACGGATCAGCGTAACCGTCACGACCGAAAAGACGGGTACGATGCAGTAGGGGATATAGTCGACGAGCAGCTTTCGGTAAAGGAGCGAGTCGGTGGCGGCGGCGATTGCGGTCGCGATCGAGTAGGCGAGCCAGAAGCCGACGGCCGCCGTGCGGATCCGCTTGAACGTCGCCCCCAGCGCTTCGGCGTAGAAGCCGACGAACCCGAGTATGCCAAGCGGGATCGCCATGTCCCGCCAATAATACACCGCATGAAGATCGCCGAACCATTGCGGTGTCGAACGCAGCCAGTACAATCCGGCGCCGGCGGAAAGGGCGAACAGCGCGAACCACATGTAAATCCGCTCCCGCCTCCTCGCGAACAGGAACGCGGACACGGCTCCCGCCAGCAGCAAAGGAACGGCGTACAGAAGAAGACGGGAGTCGTACGGCGTCTGCGCCGCCAGGAAGACGGAGCGCTCGCCGATCGCGTTCCATCCCCGGATGAGCGTCATGCGGTCCCACGGCAGCCGCAGCGTCAGCTCCTTGCCCGCATCCTGTGGCTCGAGCCGGACGGGGTGGGCCGAGAAGAACGGGTTGACGTAGCGCATCCGGCCGTCGGGGTTGAACGCGTAGACGCTTCGTCCGTCGATAAACGCTTCCAACCCTTGGACGTTCCGGAACACGAAGTACGGGTCGCGCCACGGCAGCTCCGGCACGGTCCGGCGCAGCCATAGCGTCCCTTCGTAATCCGCGAGGCCCGCCATCGCCCCGGCGTCGAGCGGTTCCCAACGGTCCTGCGCCCCGGACCGTTCCCCCCGGAGCATTTGCCAGCCGCCCACGGACCGGGCGCTCCAGTCCTCGTACGGAATGAACCGGCTGTCCCAGCCGCCGGACGAAGCCCCTTTCGGCAGAGAGACCAGCGCGGCGAGGCAGACGATCGACAGCAGTATCGCCGAGAGCGCGGAGATCAGGCTTCCGCGGCGGTCTTTGCGGAAGGGAGGCGGGTTACTTGGCATCTTGCAGCAGCAGCTCCTTCAGCTTGGCGATGGCGGCCTGCCGCTCGCTGGTGCCGATTTTGTTGTAGATGACGCTGATATAATTGCGGACCGTTCCTTCGCTCATGAACAGGGCGCCGGATATTTGCTTGTTCGTATGCCCTTCGAGCATGAGCAAAATGATTTTGCGCTCCCGCTCGGTCAGCTTCAGCCCTTGCCGCTTGAGCTCTTCCTCGTCGAAGGCGTCGGACGATTCGTCGGACAGCGTGGCGAGGCGCGACGCCAGCTTGGCGGCGATCGGGGCCGGCATGATCAGGTCGCCGTTGACCGCTTCGCGGACGGTTTGGACGATTTTGTCGGACGGCATATCTTTCAGCAGAAAACCGTTCGCGCCTCCGGCCATGGCGTTTACGATGAATTTGTCCTCGGCGAACGTCGTCAGCATGAGCACGACGGTGTCGGGGTAGTCCTTTTTGATTCGTTTCATGCTCTCGATGCCGTCCATGACGGGCATTTTGATATCCATCAGCACGAGCGTGGGACGATGGCGGGCGACCGCCTCCAGCGCCTCCAGCCCGTTTTCGGCCGAAGCCACGACGGACATGTCCGTCTCCAAATTCAATATCGTCTGCAAGCCTTCCCGCAGAAGCGTTTGGTCATCGGCAATGAGGATGCGTATCATGAAGCGGTAACCTTCTTTCTTGGGGGATCGGTGCGGCGCATCTACTACCATACATCGGCATTTCGCCCCGTTTTCCTTATGGTCATACCCCCATTATGACAAAAGAAATGACATTCCGTCACTAGCTGCGTCATCTTTCCGCCGATACGATGAACGGGAAGGGGAGCGAAGGCGACCCCGAAAACGTTGGAGAGCCGAGAGGAGAATGGGAATGAAGGGAAGGAAAAAGCGGGCGAAGCCGCTTCGTTCGGTCGCGCTGGCGCTGACCGGCGCCCTGCTGGCGGCGCAGGCGGCGTTTGTCCCGCCGGCGGCGAATGCGGACGCCGGTACGGCGCTTACCGTTTACGACGACGCGCTGTCGGCGGATTTCGTCGATTACGGCTGGGCCGAAACGGATCTGGCGGAGACGGGCATCGTGCATGGAGGGAGCCGGGCGATCCGGCTCGATCCGGACGGCGGAAAGGCGCTTTATTTTTATAAAGACCGGATCATGAACGCGGACGAGTACGACTCGCTCCGGTTCTGGATTCACGGAGGAACGGCCGGCGGGCAGCAGCTGAAGCTCGTCCTGTCGCTCGGCGGGCAAGGCGTGACGGAGCGCCAAATCTCCGATCTGCTGCCCGGCGGGGTGAAAGCCGGACAATGGTCGGAGGTGAGCGTGAAGCTCGCCGACGTCGGCGCCGTCGGCTTGCTGGACGGCATTTGGCTGTGGGGAGACGGCGAGCAGGAGCCGGTCTACCTCGACGATATCGCGTTCGTCAAAGGCTCGGGCGGAACCGGCACGCAGCAGCCGGGCGGCCAACAGCCCGGCGGGCAGCAACCCGGCGGGCAACAGCCGGGCGGCCAGCAGCAGCCCCAGCTGGTCGGCTTGAGCTTCGCGGAGCCCCTTGCGAAAGTTCGCGCGGGGGATCGGCAGCCGACGCAGCTGACCGCATCGCTGTCCGACGGGACGCACCGCGACGTGACGCCCGAGGCGGAATGGTCGTCCGCCGACGAGGCGGTGGCCCAAGTGTCGGCCGGGCTCGTCATCGGCAGGACGCCGGGGACGACGACGATCAAGGCCGTCTACGGCGGCGCGGAAGCGCTGCTGCCGGTCGAGGTGCTGCCGTACGTGCCGAGCCAGGGCATTCCGATCGAGCCGGTCGACGGCGTGTACGTATACGACGACGCCCTGAACGGACAGTTCGCGGATTACAGCTGGGCGCAGCGCAGCCTGGAGGAGAACGGGACGATCCGCTCCGGCAGCCGCTCGATCCGGTTCGAGCCGGACGGGGACGGCGCGCTGTACTTGTACAGCGACCGCATTATTTCGACAAAGGATTTCGAGAAGCTGCAAATCTGGGTGAACGGCGGCGCGACCGGCGGCCAGAAGGTGAAGCTCGCGCTTCTGTCCGGCGGCCAGCCTGCGGCGGAGCGGTCGCTCGACGACTTGATTCCGGGCGGCATTCCGGCCGGCGGCTGGTCGAAGGTCGAGCTGATGCTCGCCGACCTGAACTTGCCGAACGGCATTTTCGACGGCATCCTGTTCGCCGGGGCGAACGGCGGCGATCAAGCGGCGGTTTATCTCGACGACATCGCGCTCGTGAAGAAATACGTGGCGCCTCCCGCCGTCGTGGAGGTGCGGATGAACATGCACCAGCTCGTGCTGCTGCCCGGCGAGACGTTCCGGCTGGACGCCGAAGCGTTTCTCGAGACGGGAGCGACGGACGTCGTAACGGCGAAAGCGGAATGGCAGTCCGACCGTCCGGACATCGTCCAAGTCGAGGGCGGAGCGCTGACGGCACACGGTACGGGGATCGCCAAAATAACGGCGGCCTACAAGACGTTCACGGCTTCCGCCTACGTCCAGGTAGCGCAGATCGCTCCGGAATCGGTCTACGAGGACGGCTTGTCCGCCGGCTACTACAATCGGAGCTGGCACGATAAAGACTTGGCCAATACCGAGCAGGCGCACGGCGGCGACCGGTCGGTCAAGTTCGAGCCGGACGGCTGGGACGGCGTCTGGTTCGGCAGCGAGACGAAGCGGGAAATCGCCGACTATTACGGCCTCGAGTTTTGGATTCACGGCGGGACGACCGGCGGGCAGAAGCTGAAGGTGCACGCCTACGACAACTACACGGCGCTCGGCGCGATCGACCTGGCCGACTACGTGCCGGGGGGATCGCTTCCGGCCGGGCAATGGAGCCGCGTCATCGTCAATTTTGCGGATATGGGGCTGACCGACGGGCAGTTCGACGGCGTTATTTTCCAAGCGGGCACCGAGAGCGACCAAGCGGCCGTCTACATCGACGACGTCTACCTGCTCCGCAATACGCAGGCGGGCCGGCTGCCCCAGCCGGAGCTTCCGGCGGTGAAGATCGGCATCGACACGTCGGCGGACCGGCGGGTCGTGAGCCCGGACATTTACGGCATCAACTTCAACGACATGCATCCGAACGACTCCGAGCTCGCCTTCCCCGTCCAGCGGTGGGGCGGCAACAACACGACCCGGTACAACTGGGAGCTGGACGTGGCGAACCGGGCGTCGGACTGGTTCTTCATCAACTATCCGTACGACAACGATCATCCGGAGCAGCTCCCGCACGGCTCCACGTCCGATAAGTTCGTCGACGACGTGCTGGCCGACAACGGCAAAGTGCTGCTTACCGTGCCGACGATCGGCTGGACGCCGAAGGAGCGGGCGGTCCACTACGGCTTCTCGCAGCAAAAGTACGGTCCGCAGCAAGCGCGCGCCGACGAGCTTCGGGATGCGGGCAACGGCGTCCGTCCGAACGGCGACCTCGTCACGAACAACGATCCGGAGGATACGTCCAAGCGGATCGGGCCTGACTTCGTCACCCGGTGGATGGATCATCTGAAAGGCCGCACGGGAGACCGGATCAACTTTTACGCGCTCGACAACGAGCCGGAAATTTGGCACGTGACGCATCGCGACGTTCACCCGAACGCGCCGACCTACGACGAGATTTGGGGCTTCACGGAGAAATACGGGGCCGCGATCAAGGAGAAGGACCCGGACGCGCAAATTTTCGGACCGACGTCCTGGGGCTGGTGCGCTTACTTCTATTCGTCGGCGGATAACTGCGCGGACGGCCCGGACCGTCAGGCGCACGGCGGCAAGCCGTTCCTCGAATGGTACCTGCAAAAGGTGAAGGAGTATGAGCAGGCGCACGGCGTCCGGCTCGTCGACTACCTGGACGTACACTTCTATCCGCAGGAAAACGTAGTGACGTCCGGCGAGGAAGGGCCGATCGCGGCGAAGCGGCGGTTCCAGTCGCTGAAATCGCTGTACGACCCGAACTTCGTCGACGAATCGTGGATCCAGGAGCCGATCAGGCTCATTCCGCGGATGAAGGAGATGATCGAGAGCAACTTGCCGGGTGCCAAGCTCGCCATCACCGAATACAACTTCGGCAACGGCGACGGCATTACCGCCGGCTTGGCCCAGGCGGAAGCGCTGGCGATCTTCGGGCGCGAGGGCGTCGATCTCGCCACCCGCTTCGGCGCGATGAAGGCGGGCACGACGATCGAGGACGCGTTCAAGCTGTATTTGAACTACGACGGCCAAGGCTCGAAGGTCGACGGCACGAGCGTCCGGACGAAGTCGAGCAACGCGGATGCGGTCGGCGCCTATACGATCGAAGGCCGGGACGGCCGCTTGTACGTGCTGCTGTTCAACAAAGACACGGTGGCGCGCCAAGCCGACGTGAACGCGAATGGGTCGGTCGGCGGCCAAGCGCAGCTGTACCGGTTCGACGCGAAATCGCACGTATCCGCCGCCGGCGAAGCGACGGTCGGCGAGGACGGCGGCTTGTCGGTCCGGCTCCCGGCCCGTTCCGCGACGCTCGTCGTCTGGAACCCGTAACACGGCTTTCGAATTCGAATGCGCATCAACGACGAAGCCCCCGTTCCTCGAAGGAACGGGGGCTTCGGGCGTTGCGGCGGAAGGCGTACGACCGCATGGAGGAGCTGTCAGATGAACAGCAGGAACAGCAGGGCGATCGCGGCCAAGTCGAGCGCGATTCGTCCTCCGAACGGGTACGGGTAAGGATAAGGGGATGGATACGGGTATCCGTATCCGACTTCGGCCGGAAAGGCGGAAATGGCCGCTTGCCCTGCGGGTGCGCCTTTTTTCGCTTTGCCGGATTTCGGTCGGGCCGACGTGCTCGCCTTGCCTTTCGACCGTTTGACGGAGCCGGACGTCTGCGACGTTTCCGGCGTATCGTTCAAGATGAGCTTGCCGCCGGAAACGCGGCTGATGACGCCGTAGTGGCGGGTGCCGTCGTGCAGCACGGCGCATACGGGCATGCCGATAAAACGGCTGCACGATTCTTCGGTGACGGGATCGATTCGGTTCATCGGTATGTTGCACCTCCCTGTTGTGCACTCTCGGTATAGGCTATTCACCGGTGCCGGGCGGCGCATGGTCAACCGCCCAGCGGATGCGCGCCCATTTTTCCAAAGGCGTGCGGGCGGGCCATGGATTGTCGCGTTGCGATATGCTACACTACTATACATAACGGCCGGGACCGTCCGGACGAATATACATAGGAAAGAATGATGGAGCATATGACGATGACGGATCTGGGCGATCGCGGAGCCGATCGCACACTCTTTTTCATTTTCGGGGCCACCGGCGACTTGGCCCGCCGGAAGCTGTTTCCGGCCTTTTACAGCTTGTACCGCGAAGGCAAGCTGTCCGAACGCTTCGCGGTCATCGGGCTCGCCCGCCGTCCGCGGACGAACGAGCAATTCCGCGAGGACGTCTCGGTGTCGATCCGGGAATTCGCCCGCTACAAGGCGGAAGAGGACGAGCAGTGGGAGAAGTTCGCCAGTCACTTCCACTATATGTCGCTCGACATCAACAAGCCGGAGGCGTTCGGGCAGCTGAAGGAGCTGGCCGATCGTCTGGACGACAGCTACGACATCGGGGGCAACCGGCTGTTTTATTTGGCGCTCGCGCCGGAGCTGTTCGGCAGCGTCAGCTTCAACCTGCGCGACGGCGGTCTGCTCGATTCGCCGGGCTGGCACCGGCTCGTCATCGAGAAGCCGTTCGGCTACGATTTGCCGTCGGCGGAGAAGCTGAACGAGCAAATCCGCCAAGTGTTCCAGGAGGACGAGGTATATCGGATCGACCATTACCTCGGCAAGGAAATGGTGCAGAACATCGAGGTCGTCCGGTTCGCCAACGCGTTCTTCGAGCCGCTCTGGAACAACAAGCATATCGCGAACATCCAGATTACGCTGAGCGAAACGGTCGGCGTGGAGGAGCGCGGCGGCTACTACGACCATGCCGGAGCGCTGCGGGATATGGGACAAAACCATATGCTGCAAATGATCACGATGATGGCGATGGAGCCGCCGAGCCGGATGGAGCCGGAAGATATCCGCGACGAGAAGGTGAAGGTGCTCCGCTCGCTGCGCGTGTTCCGCGACGCCGAGGAAGTACGGGACAACGTCGTGCGCGGCCAATACGCCGCCGGCGAGCATAAGGGCAAGCCGCTTCCGGCTTACCGGAGCGAGGAGGGCGTCCCCGCGGATTCCGTCACGGAGACGTATTTCGCCGCGAGAGTGTTCGTCGACAACTTCCGCTGGGCGGGTGTGCCGTTCTATATCCGGACGGGCAAGCGTCTCCCGGTCAAGACGACCGAAGTCGTCGTCGAGTTCAAGAACATGCCGGAGAACGTCTACTTCTCCCGCAAGACGAAGCTCGAGCCGAATTTGCTCGTCTTCCGGGTGAATCCGACCGAAGGCATCTATTTGAAAATGAACGCGAAGCGGCCGGGCTCCGAATGGGGCATCGTGCCGATCGCGATGGATTTTTGCCAAAGCTGCGAGGTGGGCATCAATACGCCTGAGGCGTACGAGCGGCTGCTGTACGACGCGGCGCGCGGCGACTCGACCTACTTCACCCGCTGGGACGAAGTGGCGCTGGCGTGGAAGTTCGTCGACCGGATCGAGCAAGCTTGGCGCGAGCAGCACGTCGACCTCCATCCGTACCCGGCCGGCTCCTGGGGGCCGGAGGCCGCCCAAGCGCTGCTCGCGCGCGACGGCTTCAAGTGGTGGCCGGTGAACGGCCAGCACGAGGGCGAGGTCGTCTGGGCGACGCCGGTCGCCGGGAAATAATCGTCGAACCGGACCGGGCGCGGCGCCGTTTCCTTGAGTACGGAGAGTGCAAGGGAAGCGGCGCCCGCCGCCGGACCGCGACGCGCAAGACGGCTCGCTCGCGCATATGCTGTCGCAAGCGTCCGCGCGGGCGGCGGCCGTGTCCGCCGGGACCTTCGGATGCGAAGGTCTTTTTTGGATTGGATGGCCCTAGCCTCGCCTTCTATGCACGACACCGTCCGAACCGCTATAATGAAGGAACGGTGGCTGCCCCATCCTGGTAAAATGGAAGTGAACGCATGTCGAGACGCGGATTTTTGAAATGGTTGACGGCGGCCGCCGCGGTCGTGGCCGCATCGTTTTACGCGTTGTTTCAATTGCTGACCCGATTCGGCACGAAGACGCCCCCGCCGGCGGCGGCCGACATCGTCGTGCCGGTCCATCCCGAGCCGGCGCATGCCCAGGAGGCGAAGCCGGTCGTGTCCGCGGAGCCGCTGCTTTCGTTTTTCGTGCTGAGCGACCTGCACATCTCGATCTACGACGAGAGTACGCCGCGGAAGCTGCGGATGGCGCTGGACGACATCGTCAAGCTCGAATCGAAGGTGGACGCGATTTTGTTCGGCGGCGACTTGACCGACTACTCGATGGAGTCCGAGTACAAATCGTTCGAAGCGATTTTGAAGGAATACAAGCTTCCCCCGTATTACGCCAACATGGGCAACCACGATTATTACGGCGTCTGGATCGACAAGAATGGCGGCTTCAACCGCGATGCGTTCCCGAACGGCAAAACGGACGCGCAGTCGCGGGCAAGGTTCCAGAAGCTGTTCGGCTACGCGAAGCCGTACCACGACGTCCTGCTTAACGGCTACCACGTCATTCTGATGTCCCAGGAGGCGTATGCGCAGGAGAAGCCCGAAGTGGGCGAGGGCGCCTGGTATTCCGACGAGCAGCTCGAATGGCTCAAGGCGAAGCTGAAGGAGACGAAGGACGGGAAACCGATCATCGTTCTCATTCACCAGCCGCTGCCGCCGGAAGGGCAGGACGGCGGCTCGCACCGGCTGATCCGCGCCAAAGAGTTCCGCGAGGCGCTGAAGCCGTACAAAAACGTGTTCGTCATCTCCGGACATACGCATCAAGACTACGAGAACGGCTCGTCGCACTACAGCAAGGAGACGTTCCACTGGTTCATGAACGCCTCCGTCGGCCGTACCCGTACCCAGGGCGGCAAGGAGAAGTCGCAGGGACTGTACGTGCAAGTGTACGAGGACCGGGTCGTGCTGCGGGGCCGGGAATTTACGACCCGTTCGTTCATCGAGGCGGCGAATTGGACCGTCCCGCTCGAACGGGCGAAAGTGTAAGCAACGGAATACGAAGAAGGGAAAGACACGAAACTCATGAACCCTACCTCTACGGACATATTGACCGAGGTGCGCAAGCGCCGGACGTTCGCGATTATTTCCCACCCCGACGCGGGGAAGACGACGCTGACCGAGAAGCTGCTCCTGTTCGGGGGCGCGATTCGGCTGGCCGGAACGGTCAAGGGCCGCAAGGCGAGCCGCCATGCGACGTCGGACTGGATGGAAATCGAGAAGCAGCGCGGTATCTCGGTAACGTCGAGCGTCATGCAATTCGATTACGAAGGGCATAAGGTGAACATCCTCGATACCCCGGGCCACCAAGACTTCAGCGAGGACACGTACCGGACGTTGACCGCCGCCGACAGCGCGGTCATGCTGATCGACTCGGCGAAGGGCGTCGAGGCGCAGACGAAGAAGCTGTTCCAGGTATGCCGCAAGCGCGGCATCCCGATTTTCACGTTCATGAACAAGATGGACCGCGAAGGCCGCGATCCGTTCGACTTGATGGAGGAGATCGAGCAGCTGCTCGGCATCCGGTCGTATCCGATGAATTGGCCGATCGGCTCCGGCAAGCAGTTTTGCGGCGTGTACGACCGGGTGAAGAAGCGGCTCGAGCTGTTCAAGGGCGGCGACCACGACGAGATCGAGGTGCGCGAAGTGAGCGGCTACGACGATCCGCTCGTCCGCGAAATCGCCGGAGACTACTTGTACGAGCAGCTGCAGGAGCAGCTTCAATTGCTCGACATCGCCGGCGACGAGTTCGATTTGGAGCGGGTGGCGAGCGGCGAGCTGACGCCCGTCTTTTTCGGCAGCGCGATCAACAACTTCGGCGTGCAGACGTTCTTGGAAAACTTCCTGCAGCTGGCGCCCGAGCCGACGCCGCGCAACAGCACCCAAGGCGTCATCGAGCCGACGTACGAGAAGTTTACCGGCTACATCTTCAAAATCCAGGCGAACATGAACCCGGCGCACCGCGACCGGATCGCGTTTCTGCGCATCTGCTCGGGCAAGTTCGAGCGCGGCATGTCGGTGAAGCACGTCCGGGTCGGCAAAGACATCAAGCTGTCGCAGCCGCAGCAGTTTCTCGCCCAGGAGCGGGACATCGTCGAAGAGGCGTTTCCCGGCGACATTATCGGTCTGTTCGATCCGGGCATATTCCGCATCGGGGATTCGCTCACGCAAGGACCGGCGCTCGAATTCGAGGAGCTGCCGACGTTCTCTCCGGAAATGTTCAGCAAAGTGACGATCAAGAACGCGCTGAAGCAAAAGCAGTTTCTGAAAGGGATCGACCAGCTGACCGAGGAAGGAACGATTCAGGTGTTCCGGACGACCGTCGGCTTCGACGAGATGATTCTCGGCGTCGTCGGGCAGCTGCAGTTCGAGGTGATGGAGCACCGGATGCGGGCGGAGTACGGCGTGGAAATTTTGCTGCAGCGCCTGCCTTACCAGTTCGCCCGCTGGGTCGTCGACGACAAGATCGACCCGTCGAAATTCCGCATCAACTCGCTGCTCGTCAAGGACAAGAAGGACAATTACGTCGCCCTGTTCGAGAACGAATACGCGATGCGCAGCGCGATTGAAAAAATGCCGCAGGCGAAATTTCTCGAGACGGCACCGTAAGGATCGTCGAACCGGTCAAGTCAAAAACCTCCGTTTTCCTGTCGACAGACGGGAACGGAGGTTTTTTTAGCGCTGCCCGGAGACGGCCAGCCCGTCCGCGTATCCGTGCCGGGCGAGCTTCTCGCGAATGTTCCATTCCGATTCGAGAATCGCCCGCTTCGCATCGAGGAAACGGCCTTCGGACAGCAGACGGTACAAATCGGCGTACAAACTTTTGCCGGTAAAAGGACGGGACGAGCCGTCCTGCGCCCGATGGCCGATCACGTAGAACAGCACTTTGTCTTGGTACGTATCGAACGTCCGGAGCAGGCAGGCGTTGTTCAGCCCGGACAATAGCGTGCGCATGAACAGAAGGCCGTGCTCGTAATAATCGCGGTACCGGTTATGATCGTGCGCTTCGGCGAGCCGTTCGAGGTGGTGGCGGAGCGAAGGCAGATCCGGCTCGATGCGGTGACGGTCGGCGACGTCGAGCGCGTATACGTACAGCGCCGTCATCAGGTCGAACAGATCGTGCAGCTCCCGGACGTCGATCCCTTTCACAAGGATGCCCCGCTTGTTGATCGTCTCCAAGTATCCGTCCTTCTCAAGACGGGCGATGGCGGCTCTTACGGGCGTGCGGCTCATCCGCAGCTTGGCGGCCAGCTCGCTCTCGGACAGCATCGTTCCGGGCGGGTATTCGGCGTTCAACAGCTTCAGGCGAATGTCCCGGTAGGCGATCTCCGCCAGAGGTACGTCGGACATGGAAAGACTCCTTTGCGCTTGACTGGAAAAATCGACAAAAAAAAACAATAAATTCAGTATAGCGTGTCGTCCGCCGGTTGGAAAGGGGGAAGTCGTCACCGAAGACGCCGTAACGGCAAAAAGCCGTTGGCCGGGTTTCCGGCAACGGCGCGAACGGGCCGGGCGTGCCCGGCTTGCTATCGGTCCGATTACGACTCCAAGTGGGTTTTCAACGTTTCCACCATGCTATCTTGCAGCTGCTGCCCGCTATGCTCCCATATGATTTCGAACAGGACGCCGAGACCGGGCAGCGCTTTGTCGTCGCCGCCGATGGAGCCGTCGATCACTTCTTTCAGCTCGTCCGTCGACTTGTCGTGAACGCGTTGGATGATGGCTTGCCGTAAGCTTAAAATCATGGGTCGGACCTCCGGTTTCGTATTCTGATCCTTAATATGCGCACAACGTCCGGCGTTCATGTATCGGTCGCCGGGGCTGCTATGATGGGCAAGAAGCGTTGTGGTATAATAAAACGACGACAACTTCCGGACCCGGAAAGGAGCATCGGCATGAAAACGAAGCAATATGCCGTAATCGGAATGGGACGTTTCGGCTCGAGCGTCGCGAAGTCGCTCTACGAGCTCGGCCACGAGGTGCTGGCGATCGATTCGAGCGAACAGCGGATGCAGGACGTATCCGGCATGGTCACGCACGCGGTCCAAGCCGATTCGACGGACGAGGAAGCGCTCCGGGCGCTCGGCATCCGCAATTTCGACGTCGTCGTCGTGGCGATCGGGCAAGATATCCAGTCGAGCATTTTGACGACGCTTATCTTGAAGGAATTGGGCGTGCCGCTTCTGGTCGTCAAAGCGCAAACCGAGCTTCACGGCAAAGTACTGAAAAAAATCGGCGCCGACAAAGTCGTCTTCCCCGAGCGGGATATGGGCTTGCGAGTCGCGCATCATTTAATATCTCCGAACATTCTCGATTTTATCGAGCTATCGGACGACTACAGCATCGTCGAGCTGCGGGCGTCGCCTTCGATGGTCGGCCAGACGCTGCGCCAGCTGGACATCCGGGCGAAGTACGGCTGCAACGTCATGGCGCTCAAGACCGGCGACAAAATGAACATTTCGCCGCACGCCGACGATTCGATCCGCCAGGACGACGTGCTCATCGTCGTCGGACAAAACGAGCAGCTCCGTCATTTGGAGCGCGTATTCGCCTAAATTGACGGAAAGAGGAGCACCGCATGAACCGACAAGAACCGATCCGTTCCGTAAACAATCCGCGGGTCAAAGGGTGGAGCCAGCTTCTCGATAAAAAAGGACGGGACAAGCGGGGCGCGTATATCATCGAAGGCGTCCATCTCGTTCAAGAGGCGCTGCGTCACGGAGCGGCGGTCGAGACGATTTTGTATTCCGAGCTTCGCGGCTTGCCGGACGAGATCGGACCGGCCGCCATGGAAGGCGCGGAATGCATCCCGGTATCGGAGCAAGTATTGGCCAAGGTGTCGGACACGCAAACGCCGCAGGCGGTCGTCGCGATCGTGGAGAAGGCGCGTCTGTCGGCCGAATCGCTGCTGGAACGGCGCGACGGCCTCGTCGTCGTCGTCGACGGCGTGCAGGACCCGGGCAATCTCGGCACGATCGTCCGATCGGCCGACGCCGTCGGGGCGACGGGCGTCGTTCTCGGGCGGGGGACGGTCGACCTGTACAATCCGAAGACGGTCCGCTCGACGATGGGCTCGCTGTTTCACGTCCCGGTCGCCGAAGCCGATCTGCTCCCGCTGCTCGCGGAAGCGAAGCGCCGCGGCGTCAAGCTGTTCAACGCGAGCCTGCAGGCGAGCCGGACGTGCTACGAGGCGGACTTCACGGGCCCGACGTGGATCGTCCTCGGCAACGAAGGGAAGGGCGTTTCGCCCGAGGTGGCGGCCCAAGTCGACGAGCACGTCATCATCCCGATGAAGGGGAGCGCGGAGTCGCTCAACGTGGCGATGGCCGCGACAGTGCTGCTGTTCGAGGCGATGCGGCAGCGGGGGCTGTAATGGACACCGATAGGATCGTTTGGTTTAAAACCTCGGACGGCAGCGAAATCCTTCTACGATAAGGGTTTGCTGCCCTTTGGTTGAGGTCGGACGGTTAACCGATAACCATTCTAGTTATAAATGGCTTCAAACAACGTCCCCACTTGTTCCGCCATAACACTAGGCGGATACGGCATTCCGTTCGTTAACCACCATTCCACTACCCCAACGTAAGCCGAGGCAACAAAATGAACAATAATCTCTTCGCTGACCTCGCTATGTTTCTTGTCCGTTTTACGGAGCTCCTTTTTGAACGCTTCCATTTGATACTCCAGGAATCGATTGCGAAAGTACGGTGCGCCCTTATTGGCCAACATCGTCGAAAAAAACAAGTAATGGCTTTCCAAGTATTCGAAACAGATTTTCGTTGCCGGTTTCCACTCCATTTCGCACACGGTTTCGTTCATTGTGCGGAGCTTGTTTTTACGATAATACATATATGTTTCGTAATACACTATTGTGTATTATATACGAGAAACAAGGCGAAATAAAAAGCAGGGTGGAACACGATGCGCATAAAAGATGCCGGCATGGCCGATCCTACGTTTTGGTTAAAATACCGGACGTTACAAAGGAGGAGGGCCAGTATGGAGACAGCCGGACAAAGCTGGCAGCATCAATGCCAGGAGATCCGCAACGCTTGCTCCAATAGCGACTGGAGTCAAGTCATCGAAGGGTGCAACGAGCTGATCCAATACGCTCGGCAGCAATCGGATGCTGCACCGGCAGCAGCCGTACCAAACAATGACAAACAGCAACAGCTATTCATTCAAGGGCATGCCGAGCAAGACTGATTCCACCTTTTTTTGCATGCCTGTGAAAAAGATAAGCTCGTTCCTGTAGGAGGTTACATTATGATTACCGCGAAGGCACGTGCCGTATTCCGTCCGGAAGGTCCGTTCAAGCTGACCACGATCGAGCGCAGGGAGCTTAAGCCGCAAGATGTCCTTATCGAGATTAAATATGCAGGCATTTGCCATTCCGACATCCATACCGCTCGCGGCGACTGGGGTCCTGTCAACTATCCGCTCGTTCCGGGACACGAGATCGCCGGAATCGTCACCCAGGTCGGTTCGGAAGTTACAAAATATGCGGTCGGGGACCGGGTCGGGGTAGGCTGTATGGTCGACTCCTGTCGGGAATGCGTGAACTGCCAAAGAGGGGAAGAGCAATATTGCCTCAGCGGCAATACGGGAACCTATGCGGCGATCGACCGGTACGGGCAATATACGCAGGGCGGTTATTCCACCCACATCGTCGTAACGGAAGATTTCGTGGTTCGAATTCCCGACGGCATGGAGCTTGACGTCGCTGCGCCGCTTTTGTGCGCCGGCATTACGACGTATTCGCCGCTGCGCCATTGGGGAGCCGCTCCCGGCAAGAAAATAGCCGTTGTCGGATTCGGCGGGCTCGGACATATGGCGGTGAAGCTCGCTCATGCGATGGGGGCTGAGGTTACGGTTTTATCCCAAACGTTAAAAAAGAAAGAGGACGGCTTGCGGCTTGGCGCGGACCATTATTATGCGACGAGCGATCCGGAGACGTTTAAGACGCTTGCCGGTTCGTTCGACCTCATCATCAATACCGTGAGCGCGAAGATCGATATTAACGCCTATCTGTCGTTGCTGGCGCTGGACGGTACATTGGTCAACGTCGGTGCGCCGGCGGAGCCGCTGCCGGTTCAGGTATTCTCCCTGATCCCGCACCGCCGCTCGTTCGCCGGCTCCATGATCGGTGGAATTCGCGAAACGCAGGAAATGCTCGACTTCTGTGCGGAGCATAACATCGCACCCGAAATTGAAGTGATTTCCGCGAATCAGATCGATGAAGCGTGGGAGCGCGTGTTAGTGTCAGACGTACGGTATCGATTTGTGATCGACATCCGCACGATGGAGAATGAATAACGTTCGGGCGTCATCAACAAGCCATTGTTTTCGGACAACGGCTTGTTTTCATTGGCGAAGCGATTGCCGAACCGGTTGGCACCGGTGACAGATGAGGAAAATCACAAATTGCAATCATGGAGGGTAAGACTGTCTCCTGTTAGACAGGGCTCGGCCTGTAGACCAAACTTCCCTGGGTGAAGTGGTCCGCAGGCTTTTATGTTATAGTAAAATAGGTTTGGGCTGAACACCGACGTCGGGTAGGACCGGAGGAGCCGGCCGCGATCCGGTTTTTGTGCCGGCCGCCACCTAAAGGCAGCGCGATGGAGGGGACCGAAATCATGTTCTTGCGAAGACTCGACTTGTTGAATAAAGCCGGAACGGACGGCTATCCGTTCGACATCCCGGCGATCAAGCATTTGACGTCGCTCGAATTCCGGACGAACGTTACGTTTTTCGTCGGGGAGAACGGGTCGGGCAAATCCACGCTGCTCGAGGCAATCGCCTATCAATGCGGGTTTCATACGGCGGGGGGCGGGCGCAACAATAGGTATGAGGTGGACGCCTCGGAATCCGCTTTGGGCAACCATATCCGGCTGTCGTGGCTGCCGAAAATAACGAACGGTTTTTTCCTGAGAGCGGAGACGTTCTACCACTTCGCCTCCCATCTGGACACGATGCCGGGAAGCCTCCGCTATTACGGCGGCCGGTCTTTGCACGAGCAATCCCATGGAGAAGCGTTCCTCTCGCTGTTCACCCACCGGTTCGGCAAAAAAGCGATCTACTTGCTGGACGAGCCGGAGGCGGCGCTCTCGCCCGCCAGGCAGCTGGCGTTCATGCGCATCATCAAAGACTTGGAGCAGGACGCCCAGTTTATGATCGCGACACACTCGCCGATTTTGCTCGGTTACCCCCGTGCGCAAATTTTTCATTTCGACGATCAACCGATCCGGGAAATCCGGTATGAAGATACGCTGCATTACATCGTGACCAGGCGGTTTCTCGAAAACCGGGACCGCGTCTTGGACGAATTGTTCGAGGACTGAGCCGGTCTATTGCTTGACGCCATATATGAACTGTTGTACTATTAAACCAATAAAGCCGATGGGAATTAATTAAATATACTGACCAGACAACTGGAAGTACATGTAACACTCGTTATTTTTGAGTGTTCTATGTGCTTTTTTTTATTCCTTCAAGGCCTTATCCTTCCGCGGCTAACTTGGCTCGGGTGAACAAGAACAACATCAAGACACTGCACCGGATCTTCACTCTTTGTCACGTTATTTTGCGTTTTCGCGACATCAACACGAAATCTACCAGGAGGCAAGCTTCTATGAAAAAACGGCATTTATTCGGCAATCTCGCATTTATGATTGTAATCCTTACGCTTCTTGCGGCATGCTCGAACAGCGGAAATTCGGCTTCCAACACGTCGGAAGCGAACGCCGCTAACGCATCTCCGGCGGCGCAAAAGTTGGATTGGCCCACGAAAAACATCGAATTGATCGTTCCGTTTACCGCGGGCGGCGTGTCCGACATTTTGGCCCGTTCCTTCGCCGAAGCGGCCAAGGGCATCATCGACCAGCCGATTACGATCAAGAACGTCGGCGGCGGATCGGGCACGGTCGGCAATTACGAGCTCGTCAAGGCGAAGCCGGACGGCTATACGTGGCTCTGGGCCGCCACGGGCCATATGTCCTCGGCCTTGCATATCACTCCGGCGCAATATACGAAAGACGATTTTACCATCGTCAACAAAGTCGGCGACATGGTCGTGACCGTCGTCGTTCCGAAGGATTCGCCGTTCCGAACGCTTCAAGACCTGATCGGCTACGCGAAGGAGCATCCGGGCGAGGTGACGGTCGGCAATCCGGGCGAAGGCACGGTCGTCGCGATGCTGGCTACCATGTTGGAGGACAGCGTGGGAATCAAGCTGCAGCACGTACCGTTCCAGGGAAGCGGTACGCTTCTTCCGGCCGTGTTGGGCAAGCACGTCATGGCGGGCTTCATGAACGTGCCGGAGATTCGCGGCCAAGTCGAAGCCGGCGACCTGCGCGCTCTCGCCGTTCTGAGCGAGAACAGGGTCGATCTGCTGCCTAACGTTCCGACCGGCGGCGAGCAAGGCGTCAAAGGCGTCACCGGCGGCGCGGGCCACTTCATTATCATTCCGAACAAAGTGCCGGACGACGTCGTTCAAAGAATCGACGAGCTGACGAAGGCCGTTTACGAATCGGACAAGTTCAAGCAATTGATGAACCAAGCGGGGTATCAGCTCGGCTACAAAAAGGGCTCCGACGCCAAAGCCGAAGTGGACGAGTGGTTCGTGACGACGGGCGAAATCTACAAGAAGCTCGGTCAGATTAAATGATGACCAAGACGGTGCGCAGGGCGAGGTTGTTGACGGCGCTTCTGTTCTTGGCGTCGGGGCTGATTACGATAGGACAATCCTATGAGTTGCCGTTCGGTTCGTTGCGCCAACTGAAACCCGGTTTTTTCCCGATCGTGTTCGGAGGGCTTCTGACGGGCTTAAGCGTCTTGATGCTGATCGGTCTGCTGGGAAGCCGTCCGCATCATACGGGTCCCGCCGAGGAACGCGAAGCGGACGAGCCCGTCCATTGGCGAGGTCTGTTGTCGTTCAGCGGAATATTCGCCTTGTTTTTGGCGGTATCGTATATGCTCGGCTTCGTGATCGCCATGTTCGCCGCTTTGGCGGCATCGGGCTTCGTGCTGGGACTCAGAGGATGGCGGCTTGCCGTTCTCGCCGTCGCGACGACGTCCGCGATCTGGCTCATTTTCGATGTATGGTTGGGGGTTACTTTGCCGCCCGGCATCTGGCTATAAGTTTCGATTGACGATGTTGGGGGGAGAACGGCGTGACCGGTATGGAAGATATATTCGCGGGTATATCGTCCGCGTTTTCGTTTTTTAATTTATTGGTATGCTTGCTCGGGGTGGCGCTCGGCACGCTGGTCGGCGTCTTGCCCGGATTGGGACCGGTAGGCGCAATCTCGATGCTGCTGCCGCTCACCTTCTCGATGGAACCGACTTCGGCGCTAATTCTCGTCGCGGGCATTTATTTCGGAGGGATGTACGGGGGCTCCACGACGTCGATTCTCGTGAACGTGCCCGGGGAGGCCGCATCGGTCGTGACGACGCTCGACGGCTATAAGATGACGCAGAAAGGAAGGGCGGGAGCCGCGCTTTCCATCGCCGCGATCGGATCGTTCGTGGCGGGAACGCTGGGCATGGTACTGTTGACCTTGCTCGCGCCGCCGATCGCCAAGGCGGCCTTAAAGTTTGGGCCGCCCGAGCAATTCGCGATCGTCCTGGTCGGCTTGCTCGTACTGTCGAGATTGACCGACACCTCCTTAATCCGGAGCTACATGCTCATCGCGTTGGGCGTAGTCCTCTCCTTGATCGGAATCGACCCGATGAGCGGTTCGCTGCGGCTCACGTTCGATTCGCCCTGGCTGATCGACGGACTGGACTTCGTGCCGATTATTATGGGGTTCTACGGCATGTCGGAAGTGCTCGGGGCGCTCGAGCAGTCGTATCAGAAGCCGGTGCGGGCGGATCTTTCCCTGAAAAAGCTGATGCCCACCAAGACGGAGCTGCGACGCAGCGCCGGCCCGATCGTACGAGGAGGCTTGCTCGGTTTCTTGATGGGCTTACTGCCCGGACCGTCCAATATATTGAGCACTTACGCTTCCTACGGCTTGGAGAAAAAACTGTCGAAGCATCCCGAGGAATTCGGCAAGGGGGCGATCGAAGGTGTCGCCGGCCCCGAATCGGCCAACAACGGCGCCAGTACCGGCGCTCTAGTGCCGCTGCTGTCCTTGGGCGTTCCGTTCTCGCCCCTGCCGGCGATTTTGCTTAGCGCGTTCATGATTCAAGGCATTACGCCGGGACCGCTCTTGATCAAAGACCATGCTTCCTTGTTCTGGGCGCTCATCGCGAGCATGTACATCGGGAACGTCATGCTGCTCGTGCTGAATCTGCCGCTCGTCGGCTTGTTCGCGAAGGTCGCGCATCTGCCGTCAAAGGTGCTGATGCCGATCGTCATGATGTTCTGCATGATCGGCGCGTATTCCGTCCGAAGCAGCATGTTCGACGTTATCGTACTCATGATCTTTGGCGTAGTCGGATACTTGCTGAAAAAAGCGAAGATGGAGCCGTCGCCGCTCGTGCTCGGGCTTCTTCTGGGCCCGGTGCTGGAAAACTCGCTCAGTCAATCGGCATTGATCTTCAGGGGAGACATGTGGCAATTGTTCAACCGTCCGATTTCCGGCACGCTGCTGGCGGTCGGTCTGGTCGTGACGGTCTGGCCGCTCGTGCGTCGTCTCTTCCAAGCGGTCCGGTCACGCCGGAGCGGCACCTGATCCTACGATAAAGGAAGGAAGCGGCTATGGAAATGATGCGGGAACGATACGATGTCGTCATTGTCGGGAGCGGCGGTGCCGGCCTCCGAGCGGCTTTGGCCGCGACGGAGCTTGGAGCCCGCCCGGTTTTGTTGACGAAAGGAGAGCCGCAGCGGTCGGGAGGAACCCTCTCGGCCCATTATTCGTTCTGTGCGGTGTTGCCCACAGCGAAGCCGGGGGACAGCCCGGAAGTATTCGCGGGCGATATTCTTCGGTCCGGGGAAGGAATAGCGGATCCGCGGCTTGTTCGCGTGCTAGCCGAACGAGCGGGCGATGCGGTTGCCTTCGCCGGACGGCTCGGGGTCGCGTTCGACCTGGAGGAGGACGGCTCGAAACCGCATCTCGGCTGGTTGGCCGGCCATACGTTCGCACGGGCGGTACACGTCGGGAACGCCGTCGGCCGCGAGATGGTTCGCGTCCTGGTGAAGGCCGTCAAGCAGGCCCGCATCCCGATTCACGCGTTCACCCACGCGATCGATTTGATCGTAGACGACGGAGTCGTGCACGGGGTCGCCGCTTATCATCAGCCGAGCGGCGAGCTTCGGATGTACGAGGCGCCGGCCGTCGTCGTGGCGACCGGGGGCGGCAGTCAAATATACGAATTGAACACGAATCCGTTCGAGGCGACCGGAGACGGATACGGGCTCGCGCTTCGCGCCGGCATCGAATTGACGGACATGGAGTTCGTCCAGCATTATCCGTCCGTCATGGTATCTCCGCCGGGGGCCCGAGGACTGATGTTCAATTCCGGAATATTGATTCCCAAAGGAGCGCGTTTGCTGAACCGCCACGGTGAAGATTTCTGGGACCGATACGGAGTCGGCCCGTTGCGGGAAGCGACCCGCGACGTCATGTCCCGGGTCATGTCCCGGGAGATCGCCGCCGGTAACGGAACGGATGCCGGCGGATTGTATATCAGCACGAGAGGAATGGATCCGGACGAATTTCCGCAAATGCAGCAAAGGCTGCTGGAAGACGTAGGCGTGGACCGGGACGCGGTGGACCGCGAGGTCGCTCCCGGTGCCCATTATTTCATGGGCGGCTTGCGCATCGAGCCGGACGCGTCGACGAGCTTGCCTGGAGTGTTCGCCGCAGGCGAGTGCTCGGGCGGCATCCACGGCGCGAACCGGCTGGCGGGCAACGCCTTGTCCGAGAACCAGGTGTTCGGCGCGATTGCCGGGCGAAGCGCCGCCGCTTACGCGTTGCGTCATCCGCTGCCGTCCTCCGGGACGGACGGCCGTGCCGTAGAGGAAGCGTTGGAACCGGTTCGGCGCATACTGAGCCGCGTATCCCGCGGCGAAAGCGAACTGAAGCCAAGCGAAGGCTGGGCGGAAGTCCAGTCGCTCATGCAGCGGGACGCCGGCGCGACCCGTACGGCGGAAGGACTGGAACGCGCGCTCAATCGCTTGTCTTCGCTGCGGGAGGAGCTGCCGGAGCGGCTCGGCCTTCGGGAGTCCTCGCTGGTTTATAACAGGGATGCCGGCAAGGCGCTGGAATTGCGCAACATGATCGATACCGGATGGAGCGTCGCCGCCTCCGCCTTGGAACGGCGGGAGAGTCGCGGGGCGCACGTGCGTCTGGACGCTCCGGAGAAAAGCGGCGAATGGGCTTGCAGCCTGGCGATCCGCCTGTCCGACGGCTCGGCCCTCATCCGAAAGCTGGCGAGGGAAGAGGGGGAGCGGACATGACGAACGGAAACGTCTTGACCTGCGAAGTGGCGCGCAAGGAATCGTCTGCGGCCGAGACCGTCTTTGCGCCTTATACGGTGCCGTATCGGGAAGGGATGACCGTTCTCGACCTGATGCGCTGCATTGCGGACGAGCTGGACGGGTCTTTCGCTTTCTACGACCATGCCTGCAAAAGAGGGTTTTGCGGAAGCTGCCTGGTGAAGGTCAACGGGAAAAACAGGTTGGGCTGCAGGCAGCCCGTGCCGGACGGGCCACTGCGCCTCGAACCGGCCATGAAAACGGCGAAAGATTTCTGGCCGGCCGACTAATCATGATCGAGAGAGAAGGAGCATGCAACCATGACCACGATATCGACGGCTTTCAGGGAGCGGGCCGCGTCGCTTCAACCGCAGCTGGTCGCGATGCGCCGGGAGCTTCACCGGTTTCCCGAATTGTCGAACGAAGAGTACGAGACGACATCCCGGATCCGGGCTTGGCTGACCGAAGCGGGCATCCGGCTGCTGGACCTGGATTTGCCGACCGGCGTTTTAGCCGAAGTGAAGGGCGCGCGACCGGGTCCGACGATTTTGCTTCGCGCGGATATTGACGCGCTGCCGGTGAACGAAGAGACGGGCTTGCCGTACACTTCCCAAATTCCGGGGAAAATGCACGCGTGCGGGCACGATTTCCATACGGTGTCGATGATCGGGGCGACGAAGCTGCTTCAGGAGCTTGCCGGCGAACTGGACGGCACGGTGCGCATTTTGTTCCAGCCGGCCGAGGAGCTGGCCGTCGGCGCGCGAGCGGCGATCGAGGCGGGCGTCCTGGAAGGCGTGACGGCCGTGTTCGGCATGCATAACAAGCCGGAGCTGCCCGTAGGTACGATCGGCATCCGCACGGGCCCGTTGATGGCGTCGGTCGACCGCTTCGAGATCGACGTCTTCGGCAAGGGAGGGCATGCCGGTATTCCCGACGCCGCCGTCGATCCGATCGTGGTCAGCAGCGCCATCGTAGGCGCGCTTCAGACGCTGGTAAGCCGAGGCGTCAGTCCGCATCATTCGGCGGTCGTGAGCGTCTGCAAGCTGCAGTCCGGTTCGACCTGGAACGTCATTCCGGATTCGGGCGTACTGGAAGGGACCGTCAGGACGTTCCAGCCCGAAGCGAGAAGCGCGATACCGGAACGGATGAAGCGGATCGTCGAGAGCGTCGCCGAGGGGTACGGGGCGCAAGCGCGGCTGCACTGGACGGCGATGCTGCCCGCGGTGAACAACGACGGGCGAATGGCCGCGATCATGCGGGCGGCCGCGGCCGCCCAAGGCCTCCAAGTCACGGACGCCATTCCGACGATGGGAGGCGAGGACTTCGCTCTTTATCAGGAACGCGTACCGGGCTGTTTCATCTGGATGGGGACCGGAGGTACGGAGCAATGGCACCATCCGAAATTTACGCTGAACGAAGACGCCTTGGCGATCAGTGCGTCGTACTTCGCCGAAACGGCCGCTCAAGCGCTGAAATCGGTCGGATGAGCGCCGGATCGTTGACGCGGGGGCTGGCCGAGCGGATCGTCCGTTCCGAGCCGCTGAAGGACGCGGGAGTCGCAGAAGCCGTGCGCGCGGCCGTGTTGGATTGGATCGCGTCGGCACTGGCCGCGGCTTCCGACACGGGGGCGGGGATGCTGCTCCGGGCACTCGGAATCGGCTCGGAGGGGCGGAATACGGGAGTCTCGTCCGTGCTCGGCTTCCGCTGTCGCGCGTCCGCGCCGGACGCTGCGCTCATCAACGGGTATCTAAGCCACGCACTCGACTACGACGACGTTCACGAGAGCATCCGGGGCCATCCGAGCGCGGTGCTGATGTCGGCGCTGCTGGCCGAAGCGGAGGAAAGGGGCTCGTCCGGCGCGGAGCTGATGGCGGCTTACGCCGTCGGGGCGGAGACGATGTGCAGGGTCGGCCTCGCGCTCGGCAACCGGCACTACGAGGCCGGATGGCATAGCACGGCCACGCTCGGGACGCTGGGGGCCGCGGCCGCATGCGCCCGGCTGGCCAATCTGGACGTCGACGCGACCATTCGCGCGCTAGGCTTGGCCGGAACGCAATCGGGCGGCTTGCGGGTTCACTTCGGAAGTCCGGTCAAGCCACTGCATGCGGGAATCGCGGCCCGTGCGGGCTTGTTCGCCGCCAGATTGGCGGCGACGGGCTTCTCCGGCGCGGCGGAGCCGCTGGACGGACCGATCGGTTTCCTATCGCTGTTCGGCGGAGAAGGCGCTCGTCCGGAACGGATCGCGGAAGCGTGGGGGCAGCCTTGGCAGATCGTCGAACCGGGGCTATGGTTCAAGCCTTATCCTTGCTGTTCCGCCGCTCATCACGCGGCGGACGCGGCGCTCGCGATCCGATCGGCGCGCGAATTCGCAGCCGAAGACGTCGTTCGGGCGGAAGTCGTCTATCCGCCCGGAGGAGACGCCGCGCTCGTCGTGCGAGAGCCGAAGACCGGGGCGGAAGGGCGGTTCAGCGCCGAGTACGTCGTTGCGGCGGCGCTGTCCGACGGGGAGTTGGGCATCGGGACGTTCTCCGAGCGCCCGATTCGCGCGGATCTGGCGGCGCTTGCGGCCAAAGTAAGCCGCCGCTACGACGCGGATCTGGCGCCGGCGCCGAACGCGATGCCGAAGGGCCGATTTACGGTGCTCCGCGTCGAGCTCGCGGACGGAACGACGCTGACGGAACGGGTCGACTGCCCGCGAGGCTCTCCGGGCCGTCCGCTGTCGAAGGAAGAGCGGGCGGCCAAGTTCGCTGATGCCGCAAGGCGCATGCCTGACGCGTGGAGACGATTGCCGGACAAGATTAGCCGGCTTGAACGGATAGAGAACTTATCGAACTTTATTCCAGACATCTAGGAGGACGACAACATGCCGTCACATGTCATCGATATGATCATGCTTCAGAACAATTTCGGCACGGCGGAGATGCGCCAAGTCTGGGCGGACGAGAACCGGCTGCAGAAGCATCTGGACGTCGAAGCGGCGCTCGCGCTCGCGGAAGCGGAGTTGGGGCTCGTGCCGGCCGAAGCGGCGGAGACGATCGCCGCCAAAGCGAAGGTCGAGCTGATGAACATTCAGGAGATCGCCCGGGACGTGTTGAAGGTCAAGCATTCCTTGATGCCGACGCTGAAAGCGCTGCAGAAGCTGTGCGGACCCGAACACGGAGAGTGGGTGCATTACGGCGCGACGACGCAGGATATCGTCGATACGGGGATGATGCTTCAGCTTCAAGAAGCTCACCGCATCATCGTGAGGGATCTTCGGACCGTTGCCCGCGAGCTGGCCAAGCTGGCGCGCGAGCATCGGGCGACGCCGATGGCGGGGCGCTCTCACGGCATGCAAGGGCTTCCGACGACTTTCGGCTTTAAGGTCGCCGTCTTGCTCGACGAAGTCGTCCGCCACCTGGAACGGTTGCACGAAGCGGAGCCCCGGGTGTTCGCCGGTGTGCTCGGAGGCGGCGTGGGCACATACGCTTCTTTCGGGCCGCTCGGACCGGAGGTGGAACGCCGGACGATGGAACGGCTGGGACTGCAGGCACCGAACATTTGCTGGCATTCGTCGCGCGACCGGTCGGCGGAATACGCCGGCGTGCTCGGGATGATCAGCGGCACGCTCGGCAAGTTGGGCAACGAGTTTTACAATCTGATGCGCACCGAGATCGACGAGGTCGAAGAGCCGTTTTCTTCCGGGAAAATCGGTTCCTCGACGATGCCGCATAAACGGAATCCGGCCGCTCTGGAAGGGCTTGCGAGCCTGACCAAGCCGATCCGCTATAACGTCGCGCTTGTCCAGGAAGCGATGATCGTCGAGCATGAGCGCGACGCGATGAGTTGGCGCGGCGAATGGATCGCGCTTCCGGAAAGCTGCATCTATCTCGCGTCCCAATTGGCCTCCGCCAAAGCGATCCTCGCGGGCCTCGTCGTCAAACCGGACCACATGCTTCGCAACCTGAACCTGCTCGGCGGCCTGCTGCTCTCGGAGCGCGTCATGTTCGTGCTGGCGAAGCCGATGGGCAAGCAAACGGCGCACGAGGTCGTCTACGAATTGTGCATGAAGAGCGTCGAAGATGGGGTTCCTTTCCGCGAGGCGCTGATGGCCGACGCTCGCATTCGCGAAGCGATCGGCGAGGAGGAGCTGGAGAACCTGATGGATCCGGCGACGTATCTCGGCTCGGCTCCGGAAATCGTCGACCGGGTGTTGGCCGCGGCCGAGGCGGCGGGCTGGCTGCGGGAGGAGGAGGCGGAATGAGCGAAGATCGGACCCTCTCTTGGGGAGGGCTGCAGGCGGATCCCGGAGAGTACGCGGCCGGGAACGTCAAGGTAGCGGAGCTATCCCACCGCGGAGCCGTCGAAATTCCCGTCCTGATCGTCAACGGCGTGAAGCCGGGGCCTTGTCTCTGGTTGAACGGGGCGATCCACGGGGACGAGCTGAACGGCACGATGGCCATTCGCGGCTTGCTGCCGAAGCTGGACCCTCGGAAGCTGGCCGGCGCGGTCGTCGCCACGCCGATTTCCAACCCGCTTGCTTTTCAAGCGAGGAAGAAAAACACGCCGCAAGACGGGCTGGACATGGACATGCAGTTCCCCGGGGATCCCGCGGGAACGCTCTCCCAACGTCTCGCGCACCTGCTGTTCGAGAAGATCAGGAGCACGGCCACGCATCTGATCGATTTCCATACGCTCGGCACGCCTTACGACGCGCTGCCTTATACGGTGTTCAAGAGGCTGCCGGCCGCATCGGCGGACACTTGCGACCAGGCGGAACGAATGGCCCGGACGTTCGGCGGAACGGCACACTGCCGCGTTGATCTGGGCGGCAGTCTGAACGAGCTGCCGGGCAACGTGGCCGGTTTCCTCGACGTGCAGTGTCTGAAGCACGGCATTCCGGCCTTTATGGCCGAGCTCGGCTCGGGAGGTCGGATTCAGCCCGAGATGGTCGCCTTGGGGGAAAGGGGGATACTTGCGGTCATGCACGACCTGGGCATGTGGCCGGAAGCTCCCGAAGCCCGGGAACACCGCTCCGCGGCCAAGCCGCTCACGATCACGAAGCGACGGTTTCTCTACGCCGACCGGGGAGGCCTTGCGGTCGACGTCGCTCCGAGCGGCTCCGTCGTGCAGCCGGGAGAACGGATTTGCAGCATCGTCGATATGTTCGGCACCGTACAGGAAATTGTCGCCGAGCAGATGACGTATATCATCGCCTCGAGAAGCAACCCTCCTGTAGATACGGGTGACCGGGTAGCTTTCATCGGCATCGCATGGGAGGAGGACGAACGGCATGGCTGAATTTCGTCAAGCGGCCTTGAAGGACGCACCGGCGCTGCTCGACTTGTCGCTCCGCGCTTACGCGCCGATCCGCGCGCTCGGCATTCACTTCGCCGCCGCGACGGCGGACCTGGCCCTGGTGGAGAAGAACGTCCGGGAAAATATGTGCTTCGTGATGGAAGAGAAAGGCAAGATCGTCTCCACAATCTCGGCGAGGATGCCGTGGGGGCCGTCTCCGGGCCCTTACGGTGTACCCCATCTGTGGTGGTTTGCGAGCGATCCCGAAGCGGGGCGCAAAGGCATCGGACGCGAAATGATTACGTGGGCCGAAGAAGCGATGATCCGGGATACGCTCAAATCCCCGGCCGTCTCGCTCGGCACGGCGGACCGTCATCCTTGGCTGATCGATATGTACAAACGGCGCGGTTACGACATCCAAGGCTCCAAGGATCTGGGCAAAGGACATTTGACCGTCTATATGAAAAAAATACTGATCCCGAATGAGGGGCTAGGAGGACACTGATGGATCGCTTTTCCGTCGACGGGCTGCCCGTATTCGAGGCGCTGCGCAACCCGGTCATCGATCAGATCGTACGCCACTCGTCCGTTCGCGGCTTCGACCCGGAACGCGCGCTGCCCGAAGGGCTTGTCGAGACGATGGCCGCTGCGGCGCAAAGCGCGCCGACATCGTCCAATTTCCAATCGTGGAGCGTCGTCGTCGTCCGCGAACCCGAGAGGAAAAACAAGCTGCAGGAGCTGTGCGACAATCAAGCTTTTATCGGACAAGCGCCCCTGTTTCTCGTCTTCTGCGCGGATTCGAGCCGTCATCGGTACGTCACCGAGAAACAAGGATACCGTTTCGGTTCCGACTACCTGGAGCTACTGCTCGTCTCCGTCATCGACAGCGCCCTGGCGGCGCAGAACGCGGCGCTCGCCGCGGAAAGCTTCGGCCTGGGCTGCTGCATGGTCGGCGCGATCCGCAACCGGGCGCAAGAAGTCGCGGAACTGCTCCGTCTGCCGAGGGGCGTATTCGCGACGACTGGTTTGGCGGTGGGTTATCCTTCCCGTCCGAACAGCGTGAAACCGCGATTGCCTCAATCGGTCGTCGTGCATCATGAAACCTATTCGACCGAGCGCATGGATCGAGGCATCGCCGAATACGACGAACGAATGGCGCGATCGGATATATACAAAGGACGCAGAGTCCGCATTCCCGGCGTGACCCCGGAACCCGAACAGGATACGGGGCATTACGGATGGGCGGAGCATACGGCGCGGCGGATGGCGCGCGGCAACGAATTCCGGCGCGGGCTGGCTCCTTTCCTTCGGGAGCACGGGTTCGTGCTGGACTAGCCTTTTGCCGGACACGTTCATGAATGGACATCGCATGAAGGAAGGAGCCGGTATCATGAGCTCGGCCTTGGGAAGAGACTTGCTGTTTCAACTGCTTCAACATTACGGAGTGTCGCACGCGTTCGGGAATCCCGGGACGTCCGAGCTGCCCTTCATCGACGGGTTCCCGAAATATCCGGGCATCGAATACGTCACCGCGCTGCACGAAGCGAATGCGGTCGGCATGGCCATGGGCTATGCCAGGCAGACGGGCAAGCCCGGCGTCGTCATCCTCCATGTCGCGCCCGGCTTGGCGAACGGCACGGGCAACTTGTATAACGCGTACCGCGCCGGCATTCCGCTCGTTGTAATCGCGGGACAGCATCATACCCGCATGCTGATCGAAGAGCCGATCCTGGCTGGGGACCACGTCGGCCAAGTGCGCAGCATGACCAAGTGGGCGCACGAGGTACGGCACGCGGATGAGCTGCCGATCGCTCTGCATCGCGCCTTTAAGGTGGCGCTGACGCCGCCGCACGGCCCGGTCTTCCTGTCGATCCCTTACGACGTGTCGCTGGCGCCGACGGCGATCGACCGGATCGCTCCGCCCGCGAAGGTCGCCTCCGGCTTCGTCGCCGAGCGGGCGGCTCTCGAAGAGATCGCCCAAGTGCTCCTGGCCGCAAAACGGCCGCTCCTTGTGGCGGGGGACGGCGTCGGGGATGCCGGCGCCCATGACGAAGTCGTGCGTCTCGCGGAGCTGCTGGGCATCGGCGTAATCGCCGAGGGCATGCCGACGCGACAAAACGCGGACAACCGTCATCCCCTTTTCCTGGGGACCCTGCCGCTCAACGCCAAGCAAATTCGGCAATCGCTAGGCGGAGCCGACCTTCTCTTCTATGTCGGTGTCGGCGCCCAGGCGCCCGTGGCGCTTTACGACAACGGCGGAAGCTTGGTCTCCCCGGGGACGAAAATGGCGTACCTAAGCGACGATCCGTGGGAGATCGGCAAAAACGTCATCGGCGGCATCGGCGCTTGGGGCGAGCTGAAGGCGAGTTTAGCGGCGCTAATGGAAATCGTAAAAAAGAGTTCCGGTCCTTACCGGGATACGATTGCGGAAAGAAGACGGGAGGTCGAGGCGCAGGCGGGGGCCCGGAGGAAGAGACTGGCTGCCGCGTTGCTCGCGGACCGCGGCACCGGACAAATATCCGCCAAGCTTGTCGCGGCGGAGCTGGCGAAGCTTCTGCCGCCGGACGGCATGTTCACGATCGTAAACGAGGCGGTTTCGGGCGCGTCGGCTTTCTCCGATTACGTTCCCCTCTGGGATCCCAAGCAGTATACCGCCGGCAAGGGCGGGGGACTGGGCCACGGAGCCGCCCAAGCGGTCGGCGCGGCGATCGCCGATCCGGAACGGATTGTCGTGGGCGTATCGGGAGACGGCACTTTCCTGTATTACCCGCAAATTTTGTACAGCGCCGTAAAGTGCAATGCCCGCGTACTGTTCGTCATCGTAAATAACCGCGCCTACCACGTGCTGAAGACGGGAATGCAGGCGATGGGCGCTCCGCTCGGCGCCGATTCGCTGGATTGCCTGGATTTGGACGGTCCCGCGGATCTGGTCAAGATCGCGGAAGCCTTCGGCGTGGCCGCGGAGAGAGTGACAAAGCCCGACGAACTGGCCGACGCCTTGCGCAGAGGGTTGTACGCGGCGGGACCGTATTTACTGGACATATCGGTGACGACATGAAGGAGGCCGGGATGAACGCGAACTTATATATCAACGGACGTTGGATCGAGACGGAGAGAAGGATTAAGGTGGAAAATCCGGCCACGCTGGAAGAGGTCGGAACGGTCGCTTATGCGGGAAAAGAAGAAGCCTTGCTGGCGGTCGCGGCCGCGGAAGAGGCGCTTCCCGCATGGAGAAGCAGAGCGGCGGGCGAACGGGCGGCGCTGCTGATGAGATGGCATCAGCTCATTATGGAAAATAAGGAAGAGATCGCCCGCATCATGACGCTGGAGCAAGGCAAGCCGCTGCAAGAGGCGGTCGGCGAGGTCCTTTACGCGAACAGCTTCGTATCCTGGTTCGCGGAAGAAGCCAAACGCGTCTACGGACAGACGGTGCCCGCATCCGCGCCGAACAAGCGCATTCTCGTCCTGAAGCAGCCCGTCGGAATCGTCGCCGCGATCACACCTTGGAACTTTCCGGCAGCCATGATCACCCGCAAGGTCGGCCCGGCGATCGCGGCCGGCTGCACCGTCGTCGTCAAGCCTTCGGAGTTCACGCCGCTCACGGCGTACAAGCTGGCCGAGCTCGCGCACGAGGCGGGCATTCCGGCTGGCGTGATCAACGTCGTAACCGGCAACGAGCGCGAAATCGGCGAAATCTGGATGGCGGACGAGCGGGTGCGCAAAATTTCCTTCACGGGCTCGACTCGCGTCGGCAAACTGCTGATGCGTCAAGCCGCCGATACGATGAAGAAGGTTTCGTTCGAGCTTGGCGGGCATGCGCCGTTCATCGTGGCGCCAAGTGCGAACCTGGAGCTGGCGGTGAAGGAGCTTATCGCTCCTAAATTCCGGAACGCCGGACAAACGTGCATGTGCCCGAACCGGGTATTCGTTCACGAATCGATCCGGGACGCGTTCGTGGACCGGCTGAAGGCGGAAGTCGATAAGCTGAAAGTCGGGAACGGCATGGAAACGGGCGTAACCATCGGTCCGCTCATCAATCAAGCGGCCGTAGACAAGGTGAAGGAGCATCTTCGGGACGCACTGGCCAAAGGAGCGAAGCTGGTAACGCCGGAATACCCGATAAGCGGTAAGGGGTATTTCGTCCGGCCCGCGGTGCTTACGGATGTCAGCGACGACATGCTGTGCATGCGGGAGGAGACGTTCGGCCCGATCGCGCCGATCGCCACTTACCGGACGACGGAGGAAGTAATAAGAAGGGCCAATGCAACGCCATACGGCTTGGCGGCCTATGTGTTCACGCGAGACCTGAAAGAGGCTTTCCAGTTCTCGGAAGGCTTGGAGTACGGCATTGTCGGCTTGAACGACGGCTTGCCCGCCACGGCCCAAGCGCCGTTCGGCGGCATGAAGGAAAGCGGCATCGGCCGGGAGGGAGGACACTGGGGCATCGAGGAATTCACCGAAGTGAAATACGTTTCTTTGAACATTTCCGTATAGGAAAAAGTGCACCCTGTCAACGGGACTCTACTATAAGTATATGAAGGCGGCCTCAGTCCTGAATTCCGTGGGATGGAGGCCGTTTCAAGTTGTCTGTAGGCGCCGGTTGTTGTAAAGGGGATAGGCATCGATACGTGTGCCGATTTCGGCCCCTCCTAGGAAAATCCAGGGAAGATTTAGGTTGACTAATATAGGGGTGGGGGGTATATTGAAGATGGAGGAGGAGGTGAATGCCGGGATTGGAGGGGAGCCCGGAACCAACAGCGGAGCTCTATTTTTTTGCTCATTCATATACAATACAGGGGTATTGTAATTCGACCTTATTTATTTTATTTTCATCGAGGAGGAATCGGCATGAAAATCGCGATCGCGCCGCTCATCGGCGTCGGGGGGAATCGGTTCACCGCGGAGCAATGGAGGACGGTCGGCTCGGTCCTCGGCGACGAGGCGCACATCGAATTTACGCCTTTTCGGCAGCTGTACGCCGACGTGGAGGAGGAACGGTTCGACGACGTGCGGGACCGGCTGGCGGAAAAGGGCTTGGACGTCTACCCGGCCGGGTTTTTCTCGAAAAGCTTGATCGCCTGCCAATTTTGCCGGGGCGCCGAGGAGGCCGGGTTGTCGACGGCGCTCAAGCTGAACGAGCTCGTCGCGGGCCGCGCGCTTCCCCACCCGCTCAAAGTCGGCTACGCCGGATGCGCCAATGCGACTAGCGAGCCGCTGTTTCAGGATATCGGGATCGTCAAGATGAAGGACCGGTTCGATGTTTATTTGGGCGGGGACGGGAAATCGATCCGCGCTTCGGTCGGTCAGCTGTGGCTGAGCGGTTTGACGGAAGCGGAGCTGCTCGAGACGATTCCGAAGCTGCTCGCCCACTTCCGCGACAACGGCAAGAAGAAGGAGAGGTTTTCCCGGTTCGTCGGGCGGATGACGATGGAGCGGCTGCGCGAGGCCGTCCGGTGAAATTTTCCCGGACGTCTTTACGATCCGGTCCGGCCCATGTATAATGATTTAGGATGAAAGAACTAGTTGCGTGATGAAAGTCCCAATTGAAAAAGGCAAACTTATTGAAAGATAAGGACGCAAAGCCACGGGTCTAAGGCGGCAACGCGATGACGGCCGGGTTGCCAAAGGGAGCAAGGCGACGGCCTGCCGATCAAAGCCCCCTTCCGGGGCTTTTTTTAATGGGCAAAAACGGGCGGGGGATGAACCGGGATGGAACAAGAAGAGGAGCTGCGGCAGTTAATCGGGACGGTCGGGGCGAACGTGATGACCGGCTACTTGGGGATACCGGTGAACGTTTCGGAGCGGGTCGAAACGATGCGGACGGCCCCGAGCAAGGACGTGTCCGTCCATATCGAGCTGTTGGGCTCTTACGGCGGCAAGCTCGTCTTCTCGATGGAGGAGCCTACGGCCAAACGGATCGTCGGCACGATGATGGGCGGCGTCGCCGTCGAGGAGCTGGACGAGCTCGGGTGGAGCGCGATCCGGGAATTCGCCAATTGGTTCATGAGCGGGATCGCCACGGAATTCGCCAACCGCGGCTATGAGGTCAACATCAGCCATCCGACGGTCGGAGCCCGGCAATCGGCGCCAGAGGACAGCCGTCCGTTTCAGTTCATCCCGCTGCTCAGCCATGTCGGGACGATCGAAGTGTATTCATCCATTGCGTATCGGCAGCCGAACGAAGGAGGACAACGGGTATGGCAAGGATCATGATCGTGGACGACGCGGCATTCATGAGAATGATGCTGAAGCAAATCTTGACGGAGAACGGGCACGAAGTCGTGGCGGAAGCTTCGGACGGGAGGCAGGCGGTGGAGATGCACGCCAATGTCAAGCCGGACTTGACCACGATGGATATTACGATGCCGGAAATGGACGGCCTGGAGGCGCTGAAGACGATTCGAGGAAGCGATCCGAAGGCGAAAATTATTATGTGCTCCGCCATGGGGCAGCAAGGGATGGTCATCGAGGCGATCCAGTCGGGAGCGCTCGACTTTATCGTGAAGCCGTTCCAGAAAGACCGCGTGCTCGACGCCTTGCAAAAAGCGCTGAACCGGTAAACGGGCTCCGACGAGCCCGTCGTATCGAAAGGCGATTGACAATTCAAACTGTAACTAATATAATAACAGTAAGCAAACGGGAAGGGGCAGCGTCGGGTGAACAGCGAATTTACGATAGCGGTGCACAGCCTCGTCTTCTTGGCTTCCAGGCCCGATCGAATGGCTACCAGCGAGATGATCGCCCATAACGTCAATACCCACCCGTCGCGCGTACGCAAGGTGATGAGCTGCTTGCGCAAGCAAGGGTATATCTCGACGAAGGAAGGCATCGGCGGGGGCTACCTGTTCGACGGCGACCCGGAGCAAGTAACGCTTGCCGCCATATACCGCGCGACCTCGATCGGCTCGATCAAGCCGGGATGGTGCTCCGGGAACGACGAGGAGTCCTGCATGGTCGCCTGCAATATGGCCGACGTGATGGACCGCATTTTTTGCGAAGCCGAGCAGCAGCTTTTGACGTATTTGCAGCAGATGACGATTGCCGGCGTGCTGGAGCAGGTTCGGGCCGCCCAGCGGGGGAAAGGATAGCATTCCCTTTTTTACGGCCTAACTGTTACTGAATTAGTGTCAGATATGCGGTGTCCAAGTTGAAGAGAGAAGGTGGATGGCTATGGAACAAGGTTTCGACGGACGGATCGGAGTGGGCGATTGGATCAGCGCGACTTCTCCCGAGGACGAGAAATTGATCGGTTATGTCGAGTCCGTAAGCGGAGGCACATTAAAGGTACGGGTGACGCAGTGCGATCGTCCGGAGACGGTAGGTACGACCGTCGAGACGAAAACGTCGAAGGCGAAGAAGCTGCCGGATTACGAACCGAGCGCACCGGAGCAGCTGCGCGACCTGATCGAGCTGGCGCTCCTGACGCACGACAAGCCGTGGTTCGAGGAGCTGATGGCGAAGCTCGGCGCCGGTGCGGCTCCGTCTCCGGCAGGACGCCCCGGACGGGGATACCCGAACAGGCTGCGCAGCCGTTTGACGGGCAAAGCCTCGGGCGACGGGTCGGAAGCGTAACGTATTTGGAAAAAGCGGTGTAGACCGAATAGGAGACGAAAAGGAGCGGATGGAGATGGCGATTGTAACTACAAATGATGCCGGTTTTCAACAAACGATTCAAGACGGGCTGGTGCTGGTCGATTTTTGGGCGCCCTGGTGCGGCCCTTGCAAAATCATCGCGCCGATTTTGGAGGAGCTGAGCGCGAAAGTCGGGGACGCCGTCACGATCGCCAAGGTGAACGTGGACGATAACCCGGAATCGGCCGGCCGGTACGGGGTGATGAGCATTCCGACGTTGAAATTGTTCAAGGACGGCGTCGAAGTCGGCACGTACGTCGGAGCGCGCCCGCTCTCGGAGCTGGAAGCGATCTTGAAGCCGCATCTTCAATAACGGAGGAGTCTGCCACGAAACGCCCGGCATGGCCGGAGTCGAACGCCAACCGTTCAGGTTGGCGTTTTTGCCGTTGTTCGGAGAGGTTGCGACAGGCTCGGGGGCGATCAAAGTTTCGTATTGACAACCGAAAGGGGATCAACTATGATTAGATTATTACTTAATGTTAGTTAATAATTTTATGTAAGTTAATTATGAAGGAGGTTTATCATTTATGACAGTAACGAATTGGGCGGTAGACGCCACGCACAGCAGCATCGACTTCACGGTGAAGCACATGATGATCGCGAACGTGAAAGGGTCGTTCAAGTCGTTCCAAGCGACGGTTGAAGCGGACCCGCAAGATTTGACGACGGCGAAGATCGGCTTTCAAGTGGACGTATCGAGCATCGATACGCGCAACGGCGACCGCGATGCGCATTTGCTCTCCCCGGACTTTTTCGACGCGGAGAAATACCCGCACATCACGTTCCAATCGACCAAGATCGTCGGCAAGGGTGACGGCGAGTACGACGTTACCGGCGACGTGTCGATTCACGGGGTTACCCGTCCGGAGACGTTCTCCGTCACGTTCGAAGGCGCGGGCAAAGATCCTTGGGGCAACGAGAAGGTCGGCTTCAGCGCCCAAGGCAAAATCAAGCGGAGCGATTACGGGCTGACGTACAACGCGGTATTGGAAGCGGGCGGCGTCCTGATCGGGGACGATATCAAGATCGCGCTCGAAATCGAGGCGGTTAAACAGGCTTGACGATGATCGGGAAAACGGCGGCATACGGAGTAAATCCGGGGTTGCCGTTTTTTTCTTTTTGCCGCTTGACATACCCTTGGGGGGTATTGTATATTAACAGTGTGAGGTGAAACGTTATGGAACAAGCGACAATCGACACGAAGGAATCGAGCGAGACGGGCGCCTGCTGCGCGAGCGATCCGGGCGACGCCAGAAGAAGCCACCATTCGGACAAGATGAAGGCGAACCTGATTACCCGGCTGAACCGGATCGAAGGCCAAGTCCGGGGGATCAAAGGACTGATCGAGAAGGATACGTACTGCGACGACGTCCTGAACCAGATCGCGGCGATCCAATCGGCGCTGAACGGCGTCGGCCGGCTTCTGCTCGAGGGCCACATGAAAAGCTGCGTCGTCGAGAAGATACAAGCCGGCGATCCGGATATTGTCGACGAGCTTCTCGTAACGGTTCATAAATTGATGAAATCTTGAAACCATACTACTATACGGAGGGAATCGATATGCAAAACGTCAAACTGCAAGTGGAAGGCATGTCCTGCGGACATTGCGTCAGCTCGATCGAGGGGGCGGTCCGCAACGTCGGGGCCTCGGCGAAAGTGGATCTCGGCAGCAAAACGGTAACGGTCGATTACGACGAAGCCAAAGTATCGCTGGCGGCGATCAAGGAAGCGATCGAGGACCAGGGCTACGACGTCGTGTGACGGTTCATACGAAGAGGGAGCCGCCCGTCAGGGGGCTCCATCCTTTTGCCAATAAATATACCCTATAGGGGTATAAGAAAGCGAATGAAGGTGATCCTAATGAAAGCAGCGGAACAAATCAACGACGGACAAACGGTTTTGCAAATTACGGGCATGACGTGCGCGGCGTGCGCCAACCGGATCGAGAAAGGGCTGTCGAAGCTCGACGGCGTCTCGCAGGCAAGCGTCAACTTCGCGCTCGAGCAAGCGTCCGTCAGCTACGATCCGGCTAAGGTCGACCTCGAGCAATTGGAGCGCAAAATCCAGGATCTCGGCTACGGCACGGCGAAACGGACGGTCGACTTGGACATCTCGGGCATGACGTGCGCGGCATGCGCCGCCCGCATCGAGAAAGGGCTCGGCAAGCTGCCGGGCGTGCAGCGCGCCACCGTCAACTTCGCGCTCGAGTCGGCGCGGGTGGAGACGGCTCCGAACGGACCGACCGTGCAGGAGATGGTTCGCAAAGTGGAGCAGCTCGGCTACAAGGCGAAGCCGAAGGAAGAAGCGCGCGACGCGGGCGAGCACCGGCTGCAAGCGATCCGCAAGCAAAAGCGCAAGCTGGCCGTCTCCGCGATATTGTCGCTGCCGCTTCTGTGGGCGATGGTCGGGCATTTCTCGTTCACGTCCTGGATCTGGGTGCCGGAGCTGTTCATGAACCCGTGGTTCCAGCTGGCGCTGGCGACGCCGGTCCAGTTCGTCATCGGATGGCATTTTTACACGGGAGCGTATAAAGCTCTCCGCAACGGCAGCGCCAACATGGACGTTCTCGTGGCGCTCGGGACGTCGGCCGCCTACTTCTACAGCCTGTACTTGACGATCGATTCGATCGGGGGGCATATGCACCAGGTCGACATGTATTATGAGACGAGCTCGGTGCTCATCACGCTCATCCTGCTCGGCAAGCTGTTCGAGGCGCTGGCGAAAGGCCGTTCCTCCGAGGCGATCAAGACGCTGATGGGCTTGCAGGCGAAAACGGCGCTCGTCCTGCGCGGCGGCGAGGAAATCAGCGTGCCGGTCGAGGAAGTGGCCGTCGGCGACGTCGTGATCGTGAAGCCCGGCGAGAAGGTGCCGGTCGACGGCGAAGTCGTCGAAGGCGTATCGGCGGTCGACGAATCGATGCTGACCGGCGAAAGCATCCCGGTCGAGAAGCGGGCGGGGGATGTCGTCATCGGGGCGACGCTGAACAAGAACGGCGTGCTCCGGGTACGCGCGACGAAGGTCGGGCGCGAGACTGCGCTGTCGCAAATCATCAAGGTGGTCGAGGAGGCGCAAGGCTCGAAGGCGCCGATTCAACGGATCGCGGACGTCATCTCGGGCATCTTCGTCCCGATCGTCGTCGGAATCGCCGTCGTCACGTTTTTGATCTGGTACTTGGGCGTCGATGCGGGCAATTTCGCCGGCGCGCTGGAGAAAGCGATCGCGGTGCTCGTCATCGCCTGCCCGTGCGCGCTCGGTCTTGCCACGCCGACGTCGATCATGGCCGGCTCGGGCCGTTCGGCGGAGCTCGGCATCCTGTTCAAGGGCGGGGAGCATCTCGAATCGACGCACCGCATCGAGACGGTCGTACTCGATAAGACGGGTACGGTGACGAAAGGCAAGCCGGAGCTGACCGACTTCTCGGCCGGTCCGGAGTGGGACGAGAACGAGCTGCTCGGCTGGATCGGCGCCGCGGAGCGCAATTCGGAGCATCCGCTGGCGGAAGCGATCGTCGCCGGCGTTCTAAGCCGCGGAATCGCCCTGCCCGCGACGGAATCGTTCGAAGCGGTTCCGGGCTACGGCATTCGGGCGGTCGTGCAAGGCCGCGAGCTGCTCGTCGGCACCCGCAAGCTGATGGCTCAGGCCGGCGTCGACGTCGATGCGGTGCTGCCGGAGATGAACCGGCTCGAGGAGCAAGGGAAGACGGCGATGCTCGTCGCGGTCGACGGCCGCTACGCCGCGCTTGTCGCCGTAGCCGATACGATCAAGGAAACGTCGGCGCAGGCGGTAGCCCGCCTGAAGGAGATGGGAATCGAGGTCGTCATGATGACCGGCGACAACGAACGGACGGCTAAGGCGATCGCCCGTACCGCCGGCATCGATCGCGTACTGGCGGAGGTGCTGCCCGAAGGCAAGGCGGCGGAAGTGAAAAAGCTGCAGGCGGGCGGCCGCAAGGTAGCGATGGTCGGCGACGGCATCAACGACGCCCCGGCGCTCGCGACGGCGGACATCGGCATGGCGGTCGGCACCGGAACCGACGTGGCGATGGAGGCGGCGGACGTCACGCTCATGCGTGGCGATCTGAACGCCATTCCGGATGCGATGCGCATGAGCCGGAAAACGATGGCGAACATTAAGCAAAACTTGTTCTGGGCGCTGGCGTACAACGTGATCGGAATCCCGATCGCCGCGCTCGGATTTCTTGCCCCGTGGCTCGCGGGGGCGGCGATGGCGCTCAGCTCGGTTTCGGTCGTGCTGAACGCGCTTCGGCTGCAGCGGGCGAAGATTTGAATTCGCGGAGGGAAACGATGAAACGAACGATATGGATCGCGCTGGCACTGTCTCTCGTATTGCTGGCCGCTTGCTCGAAGACCGGAGGCAAGGAAACCTCCGCTAGGACCGACGGGCACGGGACGGAGCACGGATCGGAGCACGGCGGACACGAGGAGGGGGGCGGCGCGGCGGCGGCCGACGCCACCCGGGCGGTATGGAAGCTCTCGGCGGCGAAGCCGCAAGCCGGGGCGGTTACGACCGTCTCCGTACAGGTGGAGGATAAGAACGGCAAGCCGGTCGAGGCATTCGACATCAGCCACGAGAAGATGATGCATCTGATCGTCATCAGCAAAGATTTGTCCTACTTCGACCACATCCATCCGGAGTACAAGGGAAACGGCCGGTTCGACATCGACACCCGGTTCCCGGCGGGCGGGGAGTATAAGCTGTACGCCGATTATGTGCCGAAGGGCGGCTCGACGGTCACGAAGAGCGAATGGATCCGCGTCGAAGGGAACGCCGCCGCGTCGGTACCCGTCACGCCGGATGCGAATCTCGTCAAGGCGGTGGACGGCAAGGAAGTGAAGCTGTCGATCGACGGGCTTGCGGCGGGCAAGGATGCGAGCTTGACGTTCCATATCGCGGACGAGAAGACGAAGCAGCCCATCACCGACCTTCAGCCCTACTTGGGAGCCGTCGGCCACGTCGTCATCGTGAGCGGGGACGCGGAGCAATACTTGCACGTCCATCCGACCGAGGAGAAGGCGAAAGGACCGGACGCGAAGTTTATGACGAAGTTTCCGAATAGCGGCGTCTACAAAATTTGGGGACAGTTTCAGCACAACGGCAAAACGTTCATCGTTCCGTTCGTCGTGAAAGTTCCGTAAGGGAAATAGGGAAATGAGGGGAAGAGCGGAGCGGTCCGCTCTTTTTCGTTTTCGGGAAGAGGAGGCCGGTGTGCCTCGACGTGTGGCGTGTCGCAGCCTGGCCGGGGCTTTTTTACATATCGGAGACTTCGGATCTTTACCGCATAACCCTCATCTCTCCCCGATCCAAACGCTGTTCGTGAACAGCGGCGGCTCGAGAATGATCTTAGTGTGGACGGGGAACGTGTTACGTTTGAACGTTTTTGCGGTCGCCTCTTACGCCCGCTCGTCATCCGCCGGCGCGTCGCCGGGCTTCTCCCGCGTCAGCACGGCGCCGCCGAGCAGGAACGCTCCGCTCGCGTAAAACACCGCGGCTAGCCCGGCCGTCGTGCCGACCAGCCCGAACAGCAGCGGCGCGATCATCTGCGACATCCGGTTCGTGGCGAGCCGAAGCCCGAGCACCTCGGCCGTCCGCGACTTCGGCGAGGCGTTGTACGTCGTCGTCATCGAGAGCGGCTGGCCGAAGCCGAGCCCGGCCCCCATGAGCGCGGCGACCAGTCCGGCGGACAGCACGCCGTGCGCCGACACGGGGACGAGCAAAAACGCGAGCCCGGCGGCCGTAACCGACGCGAACAAAACCGCGCCCCGGCCGAACCTGCCGCTGATTCGCGCGATCGACGCGCGGACGACGACCATCGCGACGCCTTGCGCGGTAATGATCCAGCCGATCGCCGACGCGGACAAGCCTTGCTCGGAGCCGTAGAGCGGGAAGTAGGCGACGAAGATGTCGCGCGAATACAGGACTAGCGCGCTCGTCGCGAGCGCTTTGCGCAGCAGCGGAATGCTCAGCAGGCGCAGGGCGGACCCGGCCTCCTTCGCCGCTTGCGGCGGACGGGTGACGGCCGTGCGCCCCGGCAGCCGGAACGACAGGGCGACCGGGACGGCGCCGCAGCATAGGGCGACGAGGAAGACGAACGGATACGAGACGTGCTCGGCCAAGTATCCCCCGGCCACCGGGCCGAAGACGCCGCCGAGCGCGACCGCGGAGCTGAGCAGGCCGAAGTACGTGTCGCGGTTGTCCGGCGTGGCGGCCCGGCCGAGCGCGTTTTGCAGCGCGATGTTGACGAGAATTTGCGATATGCCGACAATGCCTTGGGAGACGAACAGCGCCCACAGCGCCGGAAACGCGAACGGAAACGCCATGCCCGCCGCGATGCCGGCCGTTCCCGCCACCGCCGCCAGCCGTTCGCCGGTACGATCGGTCATGCGGCCGATGCGGATGGCCACGATGAGCGGGAAGAAGGCGTAGGCCGACGTCAGCAGGCCGACCTCGAACGCCGACGCGCCGAGCGAGGAGGCGTAGAGCGTCATGACCGGGCGCGTCATATTCAGCATGATTTGAAAGCCGAACGCGACGGCGACAACCGTATGAAGCAGCACGATGAACGTCTCACCCGCCTTCACCGTTTATTGGCCGAGATTACGAAACGATCAGATGGACCGCCGCCAGCACGAGCCCGATGCAGAAGCCGCAAATCGCGCCGTTCACGCGAATCCACTGCAGGTCGGAGCCGATCTTCTCCTCCAGCATGGCGATCAGCGTCTCGTTGTCGTACTTCGCGATGTTTTCCTCGATGAGCTTGCCGATCTTATGGTGGTTGTTCTCGATCCAGCCGGCCAGCTTGTCCTGCACGAACGCTTCGACGCGTTCGGTACGGTCCGGGTCGGCTTTCAGCCGCCCGATCGCTTGTTCGAGCAGCGGGATGATCAAGCCGTTCGGGTAAGCGTCCGTATGGATGTAATCGAGAACCCGCTCGCGAGTCTGCTCCAGAAAACGATGGACGCCCGCGGCTACGTCGAACCGGGAGGCCAGCTCGGTTTTCCACCGCTCCAGCGACTTTTTCGTTTCGGGATCGGCCAAGGCGGCATCGAGCTTCTCCCGCATCGTATTCGAGATGCCGATTCGGGTCGGATTGTTCTCGTCGCGAAGCTCGCGAATTTGGCTCTGAAGCAGCTGCCGGATCGTCTCGCCGAGCCGTTCTTCGCTCATGAAGCCGGCGAAAGCGTTCAGCGCGAACTGCATAAGCCCGTTCGTCTGGATGCGGCCGATCGCGTCGGAAGCCATCGCGCCGAGCTGCCGGACCGTCGATTCGCGGTTCACGTATTCCTCCGCGAAATCGAGCACGAAGTCGAGCGCCTTCTTGTCCCATTCGTTCGCGAAGCCGTACTCGGCCAAGCGGGCCGCCGCCCCGGCCGTATCGAACGAGTCGATGCGCCGTCCGATCTCCCGCTCCAGAACGGGGACGAGCTTCTCCAACGGCACCGACCGGACGGCGAAGTCGCTGATGCCGACGATCGCGCGGACCGCCTCCGGCGTGCGCACATTCGCCTCGACGCCGTCCAGCAGCCGGGACGTGACGGCGAGCTGCTTCATCTTGTCGCGGATGCTCGTCTTGCTCAGCAAATCGTTTTCGACCGTCGAGACGAGCGCTTTCGTCACTCTCGCCCGATTGTTCGGCAAAATCGCCGTATGGGGAATCGGGATGCCGAGCGGGTGGCGGAACAGGGCGGTGACGGCGAACCAGTCCGCCAAGCCGCCGACAAGACCGGCCTCGAAGCCGCTGCGGAGAAACCGGACCCACGGGACCGCGTCGAACGGCAGACAGATGCAAAAGCCGGCGGCCATGGCTACGAGCGAAATCGCGGCTATATGTCTCGTATTCGGTTTCGATTTCATGTCGGGTTCAATCCTTTCCTGGGGAACCGGCGGTGCGCCGGATCGTTCGTTCACTCCCATTGTACTCCAATCCGACGAATTCGAAAAATCCCTCTCCCGTGCCCGCACCGGCGGCCAACCCGAGCCTACGCATCATGCGGATCTCGTCTTTTTTCCGGGACAGCCGCATACACTGTACGGAAACGGAACGGATCGGAGGGGGACGCGCTGACATGCTGAGACGCGGATGGCGGAGCCGGCCGGCCAAGAGCGGGAGGAGGAGGGCGCTGTTTATCGCGCTGCTCATCTTTTTTTTGTTTACGCTGCAATCGATCATATTCGTCGACAAGCATTTGCGTCCGCCGCTCATGAACGTGGCGAAGCTCCGGGTGAAGCAAATCGCCACCCAATCGATCAACTCGGCCATTACCGAGCGGATTGCGCAGGGCGGCAACTTCGACAAGCTGATCGATTGGCGGACGGACAAAAACGGGAAAAACACCGGACTGATGTTCAACTATATGGAGCATTCGAAAATATTGTCGGAAACGGTAGGGACGGTCCAGGGCGTACTGAACGAGCTGAAGGAAATTCCGGAGCACATCCCGGTCGGGCAGGCGTTCGACAGCCCGATTCTCGCTTCGTTCGGCCCGAAAATTCCGATCAAGTTCACGCCGGTCGGATCGGTCAAGGTCGATTTGAGCACCCGCCAGCAAAACGCGGGCATCAACATGGTATTGATGGAGGTTTACATCCGCATCATGGCGGAGGTGGCCATCATCATTCCGTTCGATACCGAGCCGGAGATGGTGGAGACGGAAATCCCGATCTCGTACGTGCTCGTCGTCGGCGACGTGCCGATGTATTATTACGACAACAACGGCAATCCGAGCGGCAGGTCGGCCGCGGCGCCGCCCAGCATCGCCATTCCGCAGATCAAGCCGGACGGGGCGAAGACGGAGACGGGGGCGGGGACGGAGACGCCGACGGGGAGCGCGGGCAAGGAAGCCGCCGGCAAAGCGGGCGAATAGAGGGAGCGAAAGCTTCCGACGCGAAAAACGGCGCCGTCAGGCGCCGCTTTTGTTTTTCATGGCGCGAAGACGGTCTTCGCGCTCCCATTTTTTCAAGTAGGGGTACGGATCGAACGACCATTCGCGCATGCCGTTGTCGCGGTACAGACCGAAATGCAGGTGCGGCGGAAACTTGCCCGACGTGCCCGGTTTGCCGTAGCCGGAGCTGCCGACCCAGCCGATCACCCGGCCGGGCTTGACGATGTCGCCGACCTTCAAGCTTTTATCGAAGCCGGACAGGTGGGCGTAATAATGGTAGACGTTGTTCAGGTCGCGCAGCCCGATCCGCCAGCCGCCGTACGGATTCCACCCTTTCACCTCGACGACGCCGTAGCAGGTGCTGCGGACGGGGACGCCGTAATTCGCGAACAGATCGGTCCCTTCGTGGATGCGGTGGCCGCCCCAGCCTCGGCTCGCTCCCCACGTTCCGCGGTACGAGTAGGTGGACTTGATCGGCAGCGGGAACGCGTGGTCGTGCAGGTCGAGCCGTCCGAAAGCGGCGTAGATGCGGGCGAATTGCAGGATGCGGTCTACGTTGCGGACGTTGCGGTACCGTTCCCACAGCGCCAGCTTCAGATCGTTCTCGGTCGTGCCGTAGCCGAGCAAAAAGGTGGCCATCGTCGACAGCACGTCGAAGTCGTTGGTGCGGTCCGCCCGGCCGTCTCCGTCGCCGTCGGTTCCCCGCCCTGCGAAAAGAGCGATCGTCGCCGGGTCGGTATCGGCTTCATTCGGATTGCCGAAGCCCGTCCATTCGACTTCGGAGTAATAGATGCCGATCAGAGCGTTTTTTCGCGTCGGCCGCTTTTTCGGATTGGCGATGGTGAGCGAACGTTCGAACTGATCGATCGCGGCGAGGTTGTACCAGGGAATGCCGGAAATTTGCCCGATTTCATCGAAGAGCCGTTTGCGTTCCGCGAATACGGTATTCATATCCTTCGTCTCGCCTTGTGCGGTTTGCGCCGCGGATACGGGGGCGGTCCATGCGAGCGCCAGCAGCACGGCGCATAGCATCACCGCCGAATACCGGCGAAACCGTCCTGCACGTTTCAACTTCGCTTCCTCCTTCCGAAAACGAGGCTTTTGTTTGGTTAGGGTGCGCCTTTCCGCTTCTTGCTATTCGTTTACATGCATACGGAAGATTTGATACGATAAGGGGAACAAGAGAGTGGCGGAGAAGGAAGGGGGGAGCCCATGTTCGACCACCGGCACGAACACATCGACGACCGCATGGTGCTGCTGCAGGCCAACCTGGACGATATGAACCCGGAATACGTGTCCTACGTATCCGACCGGCTGTTCGAAGCCGGGGCCAACGACGTTTATTGGATTCCGATCGTCATGAAGCGGGGAAGGCCCGGCGTCATGCTGAACGTGCTCGTCTCGGAAGAGCGGATCGGCGAGATGGAACGGATCGTGTTCGCCGAGACGACGACGCTCGGGCTGCGGTATTTGCGGGCGGACGTGCATCGGCTCGGCCGCGAATTCGCAACGGTCGAGACGCCATGGGGTCCGATTACGGTCAAGCTCGGCTTCCACCGAGGGGAGCTCGTGCAGATGGCGCCGGAATTCAAGGAATGCGAGGCGGCGGCCAAATCGAGCGGGGTGCCGCTCAAGACGGTGTACGACGAGGTGCGCCGGCGGTATGCCGACATGCGATCGGCCGCCGGGCAACAATCGGGCTCCGGCGGAGGGACGTGAGCGCATCCGGCGGTAGGCGCGGAAGGCGATGATCATAAAGCGAGAGGCTGTGCCTCCGGACGGATTCCGTCCTCGGAGGTACAGCCTCTCGGCGTTTCCCGGCGCGCTTTAATGCTTGTGCGCGTTCGTATCGTGCTTATCGTCGTGCTCGTGCGAGTGATGCGCATGCCCGTGACGGTCGCGCTGTTCGTGCCGGCGGGCTCGATCGTGCTCATGCTCGTGGCCGTGACGATGTTCATGGTGGTGATGATCGTGATCATGGTGGTGATGGTCGTGCTCATGGTGGTGATGATCGTGATCATGATGGTGGTGATCGTGATCATGGTGGTGATGATCGTGATCATGGTGGTGATGATCGTGATCATGATGGTGATGGTCGTGATCATGGTGCCCGTGATGATGATGATGCTCGTGCGGATGGGCGTGGTCGGCATGGATCGGCTGCAAATTCGCCTTCCACTGGCCGATGTACGAATCGGCCGAGCCGACGACGACGCGCAGCACGTTCGGCTGGTTCGGCAAGTCGCGCGTTCCCGCCCCGTAGCCGATCGACTCGACGACCATCGGCGGAAGCCCCTTGGAGAAATCGTGCACGACGCCCGAAACGATGCCGGCGCCCGTCGGCGTCGTCATCTCCATCGCGTAGTCGGTCGGGGCGATCGGCAGGCCGCGCATCATTTCGAGCGTGGCGGGAGCCGGCACCGGGTACAGGCCGTGGTCGCACCGGACGGTGCCGGAGCCGAGCGGCACGGGAGCGCTGTAAATGCGCTCCGCCTGTAGCGAATCGAGCGCCAAGGCGACGCCGATGACGTCGACGATCGAGTCGATCGCGCCGACTTCGTGGAAGTGGACCTTCTCGACCGGGATGCCGTGAATTTTCGCTTCGGCGACGCCGATCTTCTCGAAGATCGCAAGGCTGTACGCCACGACCCGCTCGTTGAAGCCGGCGGATTGGATCATCCGGACGATGTCGGCATAATGCCGATGGTGAGTCGGCGGCCGGCTCGAGTCAAGCTCGACGTCCATTTTAAGCGCGGAGATTCCTTTTTTGTTCACGCGGCGCCATTGCAGAGCGAACGGCTCGATCCGAATTTTTTGCAGCTCGCTCTCGATATACGCGCGGTCCGCGCCGGCGTCGACCAAAGCGGCAAGCGCCATATCGCCGCTAATGCCGGAGAAACAATCGAAATAGACGACTCGCACTCGGTTCACGACCTTTTCGACATATTTTTGTTGATGAGTCCGGCGCTGTAGCCGGCGCCGAAGCCGTTGTCGATATTGACGACGGTGACGCCGGTCGCGCACGAATTGAGCATTGTCAGCAGCGCGGAGACGCCGTGGAAGCTCGCCCCGTAGCCGATGCTTGTCGGCACCGCGATGACGGGCTTGGCCACCAGGCCGCCGACGACGCTGGCAAGCGCGCCTTCCATGCCGGCGACGACGACGACGACGTTCGCGCCGCGGATGACCGGCAGCCGCCGGAACAGCCGGTGAATGCCGGCCACTCCGACGTCGTATACTTTCTCCACATGGCTGCCCATGCATTCGATCGTAATGGCCGCTTCCTCGGCGACAGGCAGATCGGACGTGCCGGCGCAGACGACGGCTACGTATCCGTCATGCACGTTCAAGATCGGCTTGCGGAACCAGGTGAGCGCCCTCGCCGTCGCATGGTACGTGGCGCCTTCGACGGCGGCCGCCACCGCCTCCGCCTTGTCGGCGTCGACCCGGGTGGCGAGAACCCGGTCGGAATGCTCGGTCAGCCGCTTGAAGATGGCGACGATCTGCTCGGTCGTCTTGCCCTCGCCGTAGATGACTTCCGGGAAGCCGGTCCGCTTCTCGCGCTCGATGTCGAGCTGGGCGAAGCCGAGATCGGCCACTTTGCCCGCGGCGTCCGTCCTCGCGATCTCCTCGATTTGCCGCTTCGCTTCCTCCACATCGAGGTCTCCGGCCTGCAGCAGCTTCAATACGTGCTCCAGCTGCATCATGTCGCCGCTCCTTTAACCGTCACCGGCAGTTCTTTTTTGAGGACCGCGTTCATGCTCCCGGTCCGGTAGCCCGCCAGATCGAGCGTGACGTAGGTGAAGCCGAGCTCGGTAAATTTGCGGTGGATTTGCTCGTTCAGCTCGACGACTTTGTGCAGCTCGTCGGGCATGACCTCGATTCGGGCGATTTTGTCGTGGTGCCTGACGCGCACCTGCCAGAAGCCGAGCGAGTACAGGAAATCCTCCGCGGCGTCCAGCTGATCGATTTTGTACTTCTCGATCTTCGTGCCGTAGGGAATGCGCGAGGACAAGCAGGCGAACGACGGCTTGTTCCACGTCCGCAAGCCGAGCTCCTTGGACAGCTCGCGAATTTCCGCCTTCAGGAAGCCGGCTTCCTGAAGCGGGCTGCGTACGCCCTGCTCCGTTTTGGCCTGCAGGCCGGGACGGTAGTCGCCCAAATCGTCCACGTTCGAGCCGTCGACGATGAACGGATAGCCGAGCTCCCGGGCCAGCGTTTGCAGGTGCGAGTATAGGCCGGTTTTGCAATGGTAGCATCGGTCCGGGTTGTTCGCCACGAACGATGCGTTCTCGAATTCTTTCACTTCCGTCTTGTACAGCCGGACGCCCATATCCTCGGCGAGCCGGACCGCCGCATCGAATTCGCGGGTCGGAAACGTCTCCGAGGCGGCCGTCACCGCCAATACTTGGTCGCCCAATTCCTGGTGCGCCCGCTTCAGGACGAACGTGCTGTCGACGCCCCCGGAGAAGGCGATCAGGACGCGTCCCATATCCCGAAGGATGCGGCCGAGCCGTTCATCCTTTTGCCGCAACGTCATACCGGTTTCCATGCGGGTTCCCTCCCTGGTCAAGCCGCCGCGCGATTCGCGCCGCGGCCGTTCGATGGTGATGCCGCTTACTACTCGTAAGTGTAACATAACCTCGGTTCGTCTGGAACGGGTAGCGCAACTTTCCCGGGGCGGCGCAACCGAACAAATCGACACCTTTTCCAACAAGTTCGATCCTGCTTTTCGCCCGGGGCTCCGTTAAAATGGGATCGAAGCCGACGTCCGGCATGGATTGTTGCCGCTTTCGTGATATAATACTTACAGATTCGCCCAAGCTTCGGCCGGGCGGATCGACAGGGCGGGTCGCACCGGGAAGACACGGGTCCATCCGGGCGATGCCGAATATGACGGAAAGCGGGAATCGAACATGGCGACCAAACCAAGTCTTCGCAAGCCGGAATGGCTCAAGATCAAGCTGCCGGCAGGCGAAGATTACGATAACGTCAAAGAAATCAAGGATATGATGCGCTCCAAGACGCTCCACACGGTCTGCGAGGAGGCGAAATGTCCGAACATCCACGAATGCTGGGCGAACCGGACGGCGACGTTCATGATTTTGGGCGACATTTGCACGAGGGCTTGCCGGTTTTGCGCGGTCAAGTCGGGTCTCCCGACGGAGCTCGACCTGCAGGAGCCGGAGCGGGTGGCGGAGGCGGCCGAGCAGATGGGGCTGCGCCATTGCGTCATCACTTCGGTGGCGAGGGACGACTTGGCGGACGGAGGCGCCTCCATCTTCGCCGAGACGATCCGCGCGGTCCGCAGAAGGATGCCGTTCTGCTCGGTCGAGGTGCTGATCCCGGACTTCATGGGCAATGAGGATTCGCTGCGCATCGTCATGGAGGCGAAGCCCGACATTTTGAATCACAATATGGAGACGGTGGAACGGATGTCCGACCGGGTCCGGTCGAAGGCGAAGTACCGCCGGTCGCTCGAGCTGTTGGCCCGCTCCAAGAAGCTGGCTCCCGCGATCCCGACGAAGTCGAGCATCATGGTCGGCGTCGGCGAGGAATGGGACGAAATTTTGCGAACGATGGACGATTTGCGCGCGGTCGATTGCGACATCATGACGATCGGGCAATATTTGCAGCCGACGAAGCAGCATCTCGACGTGAAGCAGTATTATACGCCGGAGCAATTCGCGATGCTGAAGGAGGAAGGCATGAAGCGGGGATTCCGCCATGTCGAATCCGGCCCGCTCGTAAGGAGCTCCTATCACGCTCACGAGCAGGTGAAGGCGGCGCATGCGCATTCTTGATCGAGACCGTAAAACCGGCGCAAGGAGGGGATCCCGTTGATCCATATCGGCGGCAAAACGTTCGAGCTCGTGCAGGATCACCGGAACGGCTACAGCTTCGAAGCGTTCCGGGACCGCTACAGCGAAGTGCTCGACCGCTACGATTACATCGTGGGCGATTGGGGCTACAATCAGCTGCGGCTGAAAGGATTTTTCAAGGAAAACAGCAAGAACGGCAACAAGGATACGTGCGTGTCCGGCATGCACGATTATTTGAACGAATATTGCAATTTCGGCTGCGCGTACTTCATCGTGCGCAAAGTGCCGGGCAAGCAGGGGCAAGGGGAGGCGGCTCCCCAGCAAGGGCCGGGAGAGACGACGGGAGCGGGCGCGCCGCAGGAAAACGCCGCGACGGTGTCGACGTCGAGCTCCTCCATGCCCCCGCGCCAGCACCAGCACCGTCACGAGCGTCACGAGCGCCATGACCGGCACGAGCGCCATGAGCGCCAGCCGCGTCACGAACGTTCGCAAGGACGCCAGCAGCCGCAAAAATAGCGAATCGTCGATCGTCGCGATCGGTCGGGGGGCGGAACGCTTGTTGAACATGGCAAAAAGACGGTGGATCGCATGGGCGCTGCTCGGTGCGATTGCCGCGGTACAAACCGGCTGCACGTACGTCAATGCGGAGCAACAAGCGAAGCCGGAGCTGCTGAAGCCGGTCAAGCGGCAGGAAGATTTGTTCGAGGTGAAGAGCGGCTCGATCGTCAGTCAGATCCGGGGCGTCGGCTTTTTCGTCCCGGCCTCCACGAAGTATTATCAGCACGCCACGGGCGGCAAAATAGCCGCGTTGCGGGTGAAGGCCGGCGATTCCGTCGCCAAGGGCGACGTGCTGCTCGAGCTCGACCCGCAGGACTTGCCGATGAAGATCGTGGAGCAGAAGCTCGTCGTGGCGAAAGCGGAGGAGAGGCTGGAGGAAGCGAAAACGTCCCGGGATGCGGAGGTGCTTCGGCTCGCCGGCTTGAATCTGGACGTCGAGCGGATGAAGCTGCAAGGACTGGAAGCGAAGCTGGCGAAGACGAAGCTGACGGCCGACAAGGCCGGCACGGTGACGTTCCTCGATTTCGTCAAGCCGGGAGATACGCTCGCGTCGTACAAGGACGTCGTCGGCGTATCCGATCCGAAGGAGCTGCTGTTCCTGTACGCGGTACCCGCGGCGGGAGGCGACCTGTCGTCCGTCGAGCTGGGGGCGGAAGCCGAAATCGCCTACAAAGGGTCGACCTATAAAGGCAAAGTGATCCAGACGCCGAGAACGTCTCCGTTCACGGACAACCCGGTTCAAGTGGAGAAAAACACGAGATCGATCCTCGTCGCGCTGGATCGGCTGCCCGACGACGCCGAAATCGGCGGGCAAGGCGACTTGTCGATCGTCACGGAACGCCGGGACAACGTCCTCGTCATTCCGCGAGTCGGCTTGCGCTCGTACCAAGGACGAAGCTTCGTCCACGTCAAGGACGGCGACAGCCGCAAGGAGGTCGACGTCGAGAAAGGGCTCGAGACGGCGACCGAGGTTGAAATCCGCAAAGGGCTGAAGGCGGGTCAGCAACTCATTTTGAACAATTGACGGCATGAACCGGTTCGGTAAGCTTGGGGGCGCCACGCTCCCGAGCTTTTTTTGTATTCGCTCAAGTCCGTTCCGCAGTGCGCAGCGTTGTCACCGGCAGGTGGGCGAATGCATAGAATGAGGCGAACCGATCGAACGGAAGGAGCAAGCAATATGATGAACGAACCCGTATACGGGCAGCAGCTGTTGTATCAGGCCGATCCCGGCTATGTGCACCACGTGAGGGCGGTAAGAGAGCGTCTCCAGGAGGTGGGCCGGCACTGTATGAACCGTCGCGTCCGCATTCAAACGCTCGCCGGCCACGTGCACGAAGGCGTCATCGTCAATATCGACGCGACGCATTTGTACTTGAGCGTATCCGCCGACGAGTCGGCTCGCCAATGGCCGAACCCGCTGCAGCAAGCTTACGCGTACAACAACGTCATTCTCCCGCTCGTCCTGTACGAGCTGCTCGTCATTACGCTGATGTATACGTAATCGCGGCCGCCGATTTTTTTAAAAGCTTCGAATGAAGCGTGTCACAAACCCGACCGCCCGATCGTCTCATGGTTGTAAGACCGAAACGATACGGAAACGGGAGGGAATACCGATGGAACAACGATTGAACATGCAGCAGCTGGAGCCGAAAGCTTACGAGGCGATGTACGGGCTGGAGCGGTACGTCCGTTCGAGCTCGATACCGAAGACGCTGCTCGAGCTGATCAAAATCCGCGCTTCGCAGCTGAACGGCTGCGCGTACTGCATCGACATGCATACGAAGGACGCCCGCCATTACGGCGAGACGGAGCAGCGCATCTACGCGCTGAACGCGTGGCGGGAGACGCCGTTCTTCACGCCCGAGGAGCGGGCGGCGCTGGCGCTCACGGAAGCGGTGACGCTGGTCGCCGAGACTCACGTGCCGGACGACGTATACGAGGAGGCGGCCAAAGTGTTCGAGCCGAACCTGCTCGCGCAAATCATTATGGCGATCGTGACCATCAACGCCTGGAACCGGATCGCCGTCACGATGCGGGCCGTTCCGGGCTCGTATAAGCCCGGCGCGTTCGACTGAACGGGGAAAAGGGAGTAGGGACGGCGTCCCGTACTCCCTTTTTTTCATCTTGCCTGCTCGCCGGCACCGAATACCTCTTCCTCCAACTGCCGCAGCAGCCGGAGCTTGCGCCGCCATTCTTCGCCGTGCTCGACGATGCCGAGCCATTCCGGATAGGAGGATGCGGGGCGATCCCGCAGGCTCCTTATCTCGTATCTCGCGAATACCCGAAGCACGTCTTTCGCGTCCTGCCGCTCGGTGACGCGTTCCCCGATCAGCCGTCTGGCCGCGTAAGACATTCGGTGGCGCGTTTGCACCCATTCCGGGGAGGAGCCGATTCTTCTCCAGTTCGAAAAAGAAACGCGTTCGTTTCCGCTCAAGTCGTCGTCCCCCAGCGTGTCGGCGAAATGGCCGTATCTTCAACCTAGCGGGGACGAACGAAAAAAGCAACGGAAAGAACGCGTTTAACGAATGTGCGCTACTCCACGATATCGCCGATGAACGCCTCGCGCACCCGGTTCCAGAACGGGAACGGACGGTAACGCACGAAGCTGACCTTCCGGTCGGCGACCATACAGCGAATCGACGTCAAATCGGTCAGCTGCATGTTGAGATGATCGAGCGTGAACAATATTTTTTGACCCTTTTTCGGGTAAATGTCGCAATGATGGTGCTTCGGCAGGACGATCGACGAGCCGAGCGACCGGTAGACGCGATTGTTGAGCGACGCCATCTCGGCGATTTGGACCGCTTCGAGCGAAGGGTGGAGAATGGCGCCGTTCAAGCTCCGGTTATAGCCGGTGCTTCCGGTCGGCGTCGAGATGCAGATGCCGTCTCCGCGGAACATCTCGAACCGCTCGTCGTTAATGCGCAGCTCGGCGACGAGCGTCCCTTCGACGCCCTTCAGCGTACACTCGTTGAGCGCAAGGTGCGTTTCCGTCGTATTGCCGTTCGATATTTCGATTTCGATGATCGGATATTTCACGGTACGGATCGGCTCGGACGTATCGGTCGCCATATGGCGGATGAGCGTCTCCAGCTCCATCGGCTTCCAATCCGCGTAAAAGCCGAGATGGCCCGTATGGATGCCGACGAACGAGATGCGATCCAGCCGGTCGGCGTATAGATGAAACGCGTGCAGCATCGTACCGTCCCCGCCGATCGACACGACGACGTCGGGATGCTCGGCGTCAACCGTCAAGCCGGATGCCGCGGCCAGCTCGTGAAAACGGTCTTTCGTCCGGACGGACGTCTCGTCTCCGCGGTTCACTACGTTGTACTTCACTCGTCGTCCTCCTCAGCATTTGGCCGAGCCAAATTCACATCGTAACCAAGGGCCGAAAGCGATCGGGCCCCTTGTATATCGGAAGCGTCCGCCGATTTCGGCGAAGCCGGTTTCCCTTCGTAGGCGTCGGTCCAACCCGCGACGTCGTCGTCGCGATCGTCTCCTTCGCCCGCGCGACCCGCAGACGGTTCCCGCTCCTGGCCTTGCTGATTCGCCCGGCAAAACCGGTCGATCGGCTCGATCGTCTCGGGCGGGCAATCGCGGAACTCGGCCGCCACCCGGTACGAATCGCTGCCGAACGCCGTAACCCGGACGATTTCGCAGACGAGATGATGCTTCTCGGGCGAGGAAGGGAGGACGAAGGTCAGCTCCAGCAGCAGCGGCTCGAACAGCCGGGTCGAGGTGACGAACGAGACGCCGCCCGCCGACAGCTCGATCATTTGACCGTAAAAAACGACGCTCTGGGGCGACATCTCGCCGCGAACGCCGACGATCCGGCACGTGATCGGGATACGGGAGGCCAGCTGCACGCGAACCGACTTCCGCTGCTGGGTCATCCGAACCGTCTCCGGTGCGGCCAGCGTCAGCAAGCAGTGCTGCTTCGTCATTTCCATCGACAGCATGTCCGCAAAGCCGTAATATAGCATGCCCCGTTCCAGGAAAGAAAGCTCGATAAATCCGAGATGATGCAGCTTTTCCAAAGGGTGAATCGTATGGTAAGCGAGACCCGCGACGATTCGCTCCGCATCGAGCTTATGAACGGTGAACCGGTCCTCGTAGCAAAACGGCTGCCCGTCCTTCGTTTCGCCGACGAGAATCAATCGGCATTTCGATCCGGAGACGACCCGTCCTTCCTCCAACAATTGCGTCCACCTCATGGCCATCACCGCATTCGCTTCGTAGTAAGGGCAATCTCTCCTTTCATCATAATCAATATGGCCGCACAACACAATGCCGAATCGCCGCTGCCCGCCCGCCGCGGCGTATCCCGGAGCGTCCGAGAACGGGACGCGCTAAGAGCGGCGAAGCAGCGGGCGTACGCAGCGGTAGACGGCATACATCGCCGCGACCGCCGCGATCGTCCCGGCGAACAGCAGCGCCGACAGCGAATACAGGGCGGGCAGCGCCGCATACAGCCACCGGTCCGGCGCGAATGCGGGGACGGCGGCCGACAGCGCCGACACGGCGGGGGAGAGCGGCTTCCAGAGCACGAAGACGAGCGCCGCCGCCATCAAGCCGTGCGCCATTCTCGCGACGGCGAACGGCATATAGCGCAGATCGGTGCGGTTGAGCAGGCTGACGATTTGCGCGTGCACCGACAAGCCGCTCCACGACAGGACGAACGCGGCGATCGCGACCTTGCTCGCGAGACTCAAATGCGTGCCGGCTCCGGCTGCCGACTTGGCGCCGATCGTCACCTCGAACAAGCCGTTCACGACGGCTTGCGACAGCTCCGGCGGGAAACGGAACCAGCGCAGCGCCGAATCGACGGCCGCATACAAGCCGCTCATGACGCGGGATAGCGTCAGCACCTCCAGCACGACGCAGAAGAAGACGACGAGCCCTCCGACGACCATGATCAGCTTGAGCGACGACTGCACCGAATCCTTGAGCAACTCGCCGAACGTGCGGCTTTCCTGCAAGCGGGCACGGTGCATCGCCTGCATCGCTCGCCAAAGCAGCGTCCGACCCGAGGCGGCCGGAAGCGTGCCGGTTTGCCGCTTGCCGCCGTGAAACCGCATCAAGAAGCCGACGATTAAGCCCGACCCGTAGTGGGCGATGCCGAGAACGAGCGCCAGGCCGACGTCATGGAAAAATCCGACGGACACGGCGCCGATGAGAAAAATCGGGTCGGACGACGTCGTGAACGAGACGAGCCGTTCGCCTTCGTCGCGATTGACGAGCCGCTGCTCCCACAGCTGGGCGGTCAGCCGGGCGCCGACCGGGTAGCCGGAAGCGAACCCCATCGCCATGACGAACCCGCCGATGCCCGGCACGCGAAACAGCGGACGCATCATCGGGTCGAGCAGCGTGCCGAAGAAATGGACGATGCCGAAGCCGAGCATCAATTCCGATAGAACGAAAAACGGCAGAAGCGAAGGGAACAAAATGTCCCACCAGATGGATAAGCCGCGCAGCGCGGCGGCCAGCGAAGGGCCGGGAAACGCCGTCATCAAGGCGGCGACGGCCGCGACGGCGGAGCCGGCCAGCGCCGTTTTCCAGACGCGAACGGAGGTCATGCGTCAGTTACACCCGCTTTCCGGCGCAACTTGTCCGTTCGGGCGGGGCGGACCCGCCCCCGGACGTTATCGCGCTCCCTTCATCTTTATGACGGGAAAAGCCCGGACATGCGGGACTCGTACGGCTGAAAACGGATACATTTTTTTCGTAAAGGGCTGATATTTCGTTCCGGATATGGTAAACTAAAAAAAAGTGAAGACGGAGTGATGCTTATGATGAGTGTAGTCACAGGGTTGATTGTATGCGCCTTCGTTTTTGTCATTCGGGAGACGCTGATGAGCTCCGCCGAGGAAGATATGGAAAATTAATCCCATCGGGGTTCGCCCGGTTAAAACGCATGGTGCCGCTTAAAAATAAGTTGGCACCATTTTGTTGTTCTAGTGTATAATGTGGGGGAAATCAATAGGACAGGTGGCGGATATGGACACTCAACGAGATGGGACCAAATCCCTATACGAGTCGATCGGCGGCGCCGAGACGGTTCGCCGGCTGGTCGAGGCGTTTTATCCGAACGTTCAGGCCGATCCGGACATCGGACCGCTGTTTCCGGAGGACATTACGCCGGTCATGGAGAAGCAGTATTTGTTTTTGACGCAATTTTTCGGCGGACCGCCGCTGTACTCGGAGCAATACGGCCATCCGATGATGCGGGCCCGGCATTTGCCGTTCCCGATTACGCCGGAGCGGGCGGACGCTTGGCTTCGCTGCATGAAGCGGGCGCTGGAGGAGATCGGACTTTCGCCGGAATGGCGCGATATCGTGCTCGAGCGGCTGAAAGCCCCCGCTTATCATTTCGTCAATACGCCGTAACGAAAGGATGTCCGTGCAATGGCGGAGCTGGAACCTTTATATTTGATTCAAACGACGTGCCTTTGCTGCGAGCAGCCTTTCCATACATCGCGGGTCCGGTCCAGCTTCAAGAAAACGGCGAAGACCGACACCGATTTTTGCATGCACTACAAGACGGTCAATCCGGATTATTACGTCGTCCGGGTATGTCCGTTCTGCGGCTTCTCCTTCACCGAGAACTTTTCCGAGCGGATGACGCCGAAGCATAAGAGCCTGTACTACGACAGGCTCGGGAAAAATTGGAACGCGCTCGACTTGACCGGGGAGCGGGATTGGAACGCGGCGATGCAGTCGTACAAGCTCGCGCTCGTCTGCGCGCAGATCAAGGAGGAGAAGGATCGCGTCGTCGCGGGCTTGCTCCACCATATCGCGTGGCTGTACCGGTACAAGGACAACCGGGAGCAGGAGAACCGGTTCCTCGAATTCGCGCTGGACGCTTACGTGAAAGTGTTCGAGACGGAAGGGGCGGACGTGAACAATGCGCGCCTCATGTACTTGATCGGCGAGCTTCATCGCAGGCTGGCGAATTACCAGCAGGCGGTGCTCTGGTTCGGTCGCGTCATCAATGACAAGAAAATTATGGATTCCGCGATGATCCGGGCTTCCCGGGAGCAATGGGTACAGACGCGCGAGGATATGCTGGCGGCGAAGATGGAGCTGCCGGAGGAGATGCGCGAGAGCGGGACTTGAGGATACATCCGAATAACGGGAGAGAAGACCGGGCGACCGGTCTTTTTTGGTATGGCCGTCGTTTCTGCGACAAACGTCCCGCCGCACGATACCGACAGGACGTTCAGGAATAGAGGGAAAGCGGCTCCCGATTGTCGAAAAACGTATAGCGGTTTTTGCCGCCTCGCTTGGAGACGTACAGCGCCTGATCCGCTTCCGCGATGAGCCGGTACAGGTCGTCGCCGGGACGCTCGGATACGGCGATGCCGATCGAAATGGAGATCGCCTTATCCGGTTGCACCTCGCGGCCGACGAACGGGTACGCGGCGATTTCGTCGCACAGCCGATGGGCCAGAAATGCGACCAGATTGCGGTCGACGGAGTCGCACATGACGATGAACTCTTCGCCGCCGTAGCGCGCGATATAGTCCTTCTCGCCGATCGTCCCCCGCATGAGGCTTCCCGCCTCGCGGAGCAGCTGGTCGCCTTGCAGATGGCCGAGCGTATCGTTAAAGTTTTTGAAATTATCGATGTCGATCATGAAAATGCTGATGCGCCGCTTCTTCAACGTGCTGCCGGCGATTTCCAAAAAGCTGCGAAAATTCGGCAGTCCGGTCAGCCGGTCCTGGTTCGCCTCCAGCTCGAGCTGGCGCTGCAGCAGCCACGTCTTGTTCTCGTCGTTATGGAGCGCGATCAGGACGAGCAGGCACAGCAGCGTAATGACGAACATGTAGCCGTTCATCGCCGCATAATGGAGCCAGTCGCTTCGGAAAAGCAAAATGCCGGCCGCCGTCTTGACGGCGAACAGCAAAACGGCGATTTTGACCCCGTCGACGAGCCGCAGCGGCTCGAAGCCCGAACGATATTCCTTCCGGTGCAGAAACGAGCTGATCAAGGCGGGGAACAACAAGCCGTGCAGCAGCTCGTAGATCAAATACGGCTGCTGGAGCCATAGGCCGTACGCCGCGGGCGGAATCGTCGACAGGAGCGCCACGGGCAAGCCGAGCCGCAGCCCCGCCATAATGATCGGAATGTACCGGAGATCGTTGATGATCAAGTCGGCCGGAATCGGCAAAAGCATCATGAGAACGGAGGAGAGTCCGGTAAACAGGGGAACGAGCACCATTTCGTTCGTGCCGCCGATTACGCGGTTTCGCAGCTTGATCGCGACGTAGCTTAGCGTAATCAAGGTGCAGGAGTTCGTCACCGGAATGAGGAAATCGTTCATAAACGTATCGCTCCCGAGAAGGCTGCAGCATACAGTGCCGTGAAAATGTATAGTATTCGATAGAGCGGATCGAAAATCCTCTTTTTGGCTCCGGCGTTGCGCATAAAAATCGGCGCCATGGGCGGGTCAGCGGCGGCGGACGATACGGTCGGCGAGCAAGTAATCGCGGTCCGCGTCGACGGCCGTTATTTTTTCCCGGCAGCAGGGGAACACGATCAGCTTTTTGCGCCCTTCCCGGATCGGCTGGAGGTCGTTCGTCTTGAGCGCCAGGTGAACGTTGCGTTCCCCGCAATACGGGCATTCGACGAGATAAACGTCTCGGCCGATCGTTTCGTAAGGCAGCGTATTCTCAAACGGAATCATGACGCCGGTCCGTTCTTCCCGCCGGAGCCGGAGCCGTCGGCCGAATCCGCGCCGGGTTGCTGCTGGGCCAGCTCGGCCAGCTTCTGGATCAGGATATGCTGGGGCATATGCATAAGCCGCTCGATCGGCACTTGCAGCGCTTCCGCAAGCTTGACGGCGGTTTCGGGCGATATTTGCAACGGTCTCATGGGACGTTCCTCCCGGTCGTAGTTTATCGCGGTTGGCCGCGTTGTACCCATTATACAACAGACGGGCCGCATTCTCGAATCGGTTCGCGCGTTTCATAATTGCGGAGAAATATGGTTTAATGTTGTCATAACGATAACACGAAAGGTGAGATGGCCATGACGCAACGGTATAGCCTCGTTTGGGATTTGGACGTCTTTTTCCCCGGGGGGAGCGCCTCCCCGCAGTTCGCCGCGTTTCTCGAGGAGACGGAGCGCGAGATCGGATCGTTCCGCGATGCCGTGGCTTCCGCCGCGGAGCGGGACGGTGCGCCCGGCGCCGATACGCTGGCCGCGCTGATCGAACGGATGCAGAGCATCGTTTTGAAGCTGCGCGAAGCGGATTCGTTCGCCGGCTGTCTCGCCTCGGAGAACCAGGCCGATAAGAAGGCGGTGCAGCTGAACGGACGAATCGCGTCCCTCGGCGCGGCGTTCTCCTCGGTGCTGACCCGATTCGACGAGCTGCTGAAGCGGGTGCCCGATTCGGACTGGAGCGCGCTGCTGCAATCGGAGCCGTTCCGCCCGGTCGCCTTCCCGATCGACGAGCGCCGCCAGCTGGCGAAGGAGAAGCTGGCTCCCGAGCTGGAATCGCTCATCGGCGATTTGGCCGTGGACGGTTATCACGGCTGGGGCGAGGCGTACAACACGGTCGTCGGCAAGTTCAAGCTCGAGTTCGAGGAGAACGGCTCCGTCACCGCGCTGTCCGCCGGACAAGCGGCGAACAAGCTGCACAGCCCGGACCGGAACGTCCGTACGCGGCTGTTCGCGGAATGGGAGAAAGCGTGGGGCGAGCAGGCCGATTACGCGGCCGACGCCTTGAACCGGCTCGCCGGCTTCCGCATTCAGACGTACAAGCACCGGGGCTGGGACTCGATATTGAAGGAGCCGCTCGACGTCAATCGGATGTCGGAGAAAACGCTGTCGGTCATGTGGGACGTCATCGAACGGAACAAGCCGATCTTCGTCGACTACTTGAACCGGAAAGCGAAGCTGCTCGGCCTCGACACGCTGTCGTGGCACGACGTCGAAGCGCCGGTCGGCGAGGCGGGGAACGATATCCCGTTCGACGCGGCGGCCGACATGATCGTGGAGCAGTTCCGACGGTTCAGCCCGAAGATGGCCGATTTCGCCGAGATGGCGTTCGCCGAGCGGTGGATCGAGGCGGAGGACCGCCCCGGCAAGCGTCCCGGCGGGTTTTGCACGTCGTTTCCGATCAAGGGGCAGACGCGCATCTTCATGACGTACGCCAACACGGCGTCGAACGTGTCGACGCTGGCGCACGAGCTCGGTCATGCGTACCATCAGCACGTCATGAACGACATGCCGGCGCTGGCGCAGGAGTATGCGATGAACGTGGCGGAGACGGCGTCCACCTTCGCGGAAATGATCGTCTCGGACGCGGCGGTCAAGCAAGCGTCGACCGACGCGGAGCGGCTTGCGCTGCTCGAGGATAAAATTCAACGGTCCGTCGCGTTTTTCATGAACATCCACGCGCGCTTCCTGTTCGAGACCGAGTTCTACGAGCTGCGCTGCGGCGGGCTGGTGGGCGTCGAGCAGCTGAACGAGCTGATGACGAGCGCGCAGCGCCGGGCGTTCCAGGATGCGCTGAGCGAATATCATCCCCATTTTTGGGCGTCGAAGCTGCATTTTTACATTACGAGCGTGCCGTTCTACAATTTCCCGTACACGTTCGGCTATTTGTTCAGCTCCGGCCTGTACGCCGTCGCGCAGAAGGAAGGCGCCGGGTTCGAGGACCGCTACGTCGCGCTGCTGCGGGACACGGGCAGCATGACCGTGGAGCGGCTTGCCGAGAAGCATCTCGGCGTCGACTTGACGCAGCCGGACTTTTGGCAAAGCGCGGTCGACCTCGCCGTCGCCGACGTGAAGCAGTTCCTCGCGATGACGGAATGACGCGCGAAGCGTAAAGAAGAGCCCCCACTCCTCTCGAAGGGAATCGGGGGCTTTCGCTTTGCGGCTCAGAACTTGAAAATTTGGATCGTCCGCTGCAGCGTACCGGCCGTCTGCATGAGCTGCTCGGACTGGCGGACGAGCGCCTCGACGACGGCGATCTGCTCGTTCATGGCGGCGGATACTTCCTCCGTCCCGGCGGCGGACTGCTGCGTAATGGCCGCGATATTTTCCATCGTCGCGGAGATCGTCGTGGCGGATTCGAGCATCCGGTCGCTTTCCTTCGCGAACTGCTGGATCGTCTCGGCGATGAATTCGATGCTATGTACGATTTGGGAGAAGATCGCTTCCGTCTCATGGATGAGCGTCGTCTGCGTGCGGACGATTTCGGCGTTGTTCGCCATTTGTCGAAGCGCGAGCTCGATCCCCTGGTCGATGTTGCGGACGAGGTTGAACACTTCCTTCGTCGAGGCGGTCGATTCCTCGGCCAGCTTGCGCACCTCTTGGGCGACGACGGCGAACCCTTTGCCGTGCTCCCCGGCCCGGGCCGCTTCGATGGAGGCGTTCAGCGACAGCAGGTTCGTCTGCTCGGCGATTTCGGAAATCGTCCTCGTCATGTTCGAGATGCCCTTCGCCTGCTCCGCCAGCCGGTCGATCGTCTCGGATACGGTGGACGTCGCTTCGACGTTGCGCTTCATGCCTTCGCCCTGGCTTTCGACCGCTTCGCGGCCCCGCTGCACGAGGCGGATCATCGCATCGGACTTTTCGTTCATTTCCTTGGTCGAAAGGGCGTACGAGGATACCTTCTGCTCGATGTCCTTGATGGCGCCGGATATCGTCGCGATTTCTTCCGTTATTTTGATCGAACCGGCCGCGAGCTCGTTGGCCGATTGCGTGACATGGCCGAGGACGTCTTTCAGCTGCCGGTTTTTGTCGCTTCCTTCGCGGCTCGTATCGACGACGGAACGGGTGATGGACGTCGTCTCGTTCAAGATGCCCCGCAGCTTGTCGATCATCTGGTTGAACGTCTTCCCGAGCTCGCCCAAGGCGTCGTTCGTGTCGACGTGAACTTTCATCGAGAAGTCGCCTTTGGCGATGTTAAGCGCGATGCGGGACATGCTCTCGATCGGCCCTGTAAGCGCTCTCTCCAACCACCCGATAAAAGGGACGCTGGCGCCGATCAGCACGAGGACGACGACCAGGGAAAGGACGAACGAGACGTCCGACATCCAGGCGAAGACGAGCGTAAGCGCGGAGAATACCGCTACGAGCGAGTAGCAGCCGATTTGCAGTTTCCTTTTGAAGGAGAGACCCTGGAAACCGTTCATCATGATTCGACCCCTTTTCCATATTCTAGATAACGCCTCGATTATATCATGTCGAATCGTATCGGTCTATCGCCTTATGTTCAAACTTAGGTCCCAAGTACCCTAGTGGATGCGAAAAGGCGTGACTATAATGATGGTACGGACGACCCCCACATATCGACAGGCCGTTTCGAAACCTGTACTAGCTTAAAGGATCGAGAAACGAGGGATACGGATGTCACTCGCCAACTGCAAAAGCTGCGGCCGGCTGTTCGTGCGGCAAAAGTCCGAACACTGCGATGCGTGCCGGGAGCGCAACGAGAGAGATTACTTCACGATGCGCAATTTCCTGAAGGCGAACCCGCGCAGCACCGTCCTCGACATTCACGAGAAGACGGGCATTCCGCTGTCGAAGGTGCTGGAGATGCGCAAGGAAAGCTTCGCGCCGTACGGTCATTGATTCGCGTCGTTGCGATCGCGATCTACATAACAGGGCTCGTTCCGCTCCGGCGGGACGGGCCCTTTGTCGTGCAGGCTTTATGACAAAATCCAGCAAGCTAGGCCATTGTAACCAGAAAGTTGGTTGGATTTGTAAATTGTTGTTGAAAAAGGTGGAACGTCGCAGTATAATGTGACGTAAGACCCACATGAATATGACATAAGTTCCATAATTATGAAAAAGAAAGGAGGGAATTCATGATCGATCAGCTGTCCCTATCCCGGCAGCTGGACATGGTATTCAGAGAACTTCAGCAAGAGCTGTCCCAGCTGTCTTCCGGGACCATATTCGTACATATCCGGAACAACTTGATCGGGAAATTCGGGGTGCGCCATCTTCCGTTAGAGGCGGCCGACGGCAAGGTCGAGCCCAAGGCGTCGGGGCTGACGGCTTTGCAAGTGCGCTCGTTCCAGAAGATGGCGGTGGACGCGCTCAAGTACAAGACGAACTGGACACACGGGGAAATCCATTTCGACTTCACCGTCCGCCAGAACAAGCTTTGCACGAGCGTGCAATTCGAGAGCAATTACAATATGTCGAACTTGCTGTTTCATAAAACGAACTGATTTCTTTTATCTTTCATCCGCGGAGCTTTACAAGTGGCCCGGCGCGTCGAGCGCCGGGCTTTTTTTCTTAAAGGGCATTCTTCGGAAAACCGTATTGTGATAAAGTGGGCGATAATGGGATATTTCCCTTGTATTTCTTTTCCGACGGGTTTCGATCCTACCAACAAACGGAAAGGAGTTCATGATGGCATCCAAAAAGACATACATGATTGCAATTCTCCTTCTTGCAGTTTGTGTCGGCATTTATGGGCTGGCAAGCGTTAAAAACAACGGAGCGGGGGAGGGGAGCCGTCTGATTGTCGATCCATATCGTTATTTAAACGATTATGCGGCCCGAGTTCAAATGGAAGCCCGCTATTTTCTTGAATTAAGTCAAAATTTGAATACCAGGTCGGATGCATTCCTGTATACAAAAGGCTATCTGGAACGAAATAGTACGGATGATTATTTCAAAAGTGTGGAAAGGGCGATGCTGGACGCGTACGAAGAAAAGGATAAGCCGGTTGTCAATCAAATAATCGGCGTGAACAACGAAATCAACATCCTGATCGGGAATCTATACGACTATTTAAATCGTCATGACGATAACGATTTTGCCAAAAAGTGGGGAGATATTCAAAAAAGGCTGCAGGCCATCTACCCCTTGTTAGTTTCCGGCTCTTCAAGCGACGTAACGCTCTATAACGTCTCGAACAATCCGAGTGAATTTGTTAACAATAAAGAATTGCACGTTTTGTTGGAAAAAGTGAGTCAGATCATAAACGACATTTATGGACTGATCCGGAGTCCGTGATCCATTTCGAAATGAGTTCATTCCGATCCCGGCGAGAAAAGAGCCCGGCGCGTCGAGCGCCGGGCTTTTTTTCGCCGGTCGGAGCAAGGCGAGCACGAACGGTGGCGGAACGGTTCGGCCTACCGTTCCTGACGCAGCAGCTCGTCGACCTGCTCGCACAGCTCCGGCTCGCCGATCAGGCCGGACCAGTATTTTTTGAGCAGCTGGCGCAAGCCGGCAAGCGCCGGCGACGTCAAGCCGAGCTCGCGGTGGAGCCGGTACGAGGCCATAATTTCGCGGAACAGGTAATAGCGGCGCGGCCGGTTCATCGGATCGTCGGGAACGGCGGGCGATTCGGCCGTTTCTTTGTGCGCCGGCAAGCTGAGCGTGCGCTCCCGGATCATCCGCTGCGCCCGCGGCGAAGCGAAATAGTCGGCCAGCAGGCGGGCCGCTTCGGGATGCTTGGCGCCGGCCGCCGCCGCGACGCCGATGACGTTGACGAGCGAGCGCGGCTCGAACAAGTACGGCAGCGGCGAGATGTCGTAGTCGAGACCGGTCGATTTGAACTCGTTGATCGTCATGTAGTTCGTCATGATCATCGATACTTTTCCTTGCGCGAACAGCTCGGTCACGTCGTCGCTGTTCTCGGACAAATAGTTCGGGAAGACGTCCGGGTCGGAGATGATCCGCTTGCACAGCCGGATCGTGTCCATCATCCGGGAGCCGGCAAGACGCAAAGGCTCGTCCCCGACGGCCGCGAACCGCATGCCGCTCTGCAGCAAAAACGCCGGCCAGCGGTTGTCCGACAGCAGGTAAAAGTACAGGCCGTGGCGTTCGCCGGGCTTGGTCAGAGCCGCCGCATGGCGGATCGCGTCGTCCCACGTCCAGCCGCCGTCCGGCTCAGGGACGCCCGCCTCGCGGAAGTGGGCGCGGTTGTAGGCGAGCACGATCGGCGAGAAGACGACGGGCCGGGCGTAAACCGCCCCTTCGAAGACGAACGCCTCTTGGGCGGTCCGGTATAGGGAGGGATCGGGCGGAAACGCCGCGAGCCGATGTACGAACCCGGTTTCGCAAAACAATTGGAAGTCCAAATTGTTCAGCGTGAACGCATCGATCAAGCCGTTATCGGCATACTCCCGGACGGAGCCCGTGTAGTTGGACGAGGACTGCACCGGAATCGCCTTGACGCGGACGGCCGGATGGAGGGTGCGGAAGTCGTCCAGCAGCGCCGAAAAAGCGAAGTCCCGCTCGATCGAGGCGCTGAAGCCGATCGTGATCTCGGCCGTCGCCGCCTGCGCCGCCGTGTCCGTGACGCGGCTGCCGACGCGGTCGAGCTTGACGATCAGCCCTTCCTCGACGAGGGCGTCCAGCGCCTTGCGTACCGACTTGTTGCTCAGGCGAAACTGCTCGGCCAGCACCTTCTCGGAAGGCAGATAGTCGCCCGGCGCGTAGTCGCCGTTGCGGATGGCGGCGCCGAGCCGCTCGATCATGCGGCGGAGCCGGGCGTCGAACGTTTTGCGGCTAGGTTTGCCAGGTTTGCCGGTTGGATCAGTCAATGGGATGCCCTCTTTTCGCGTGACGATCGTTTGCTTCCATCATATCGGATGCGGGCCTTTTTGTACAGCAATCTGATGTATATCATTGAACAGAAATAAGGATGTGAGTCAATAAAAGAAAGTATTGACAGCAGAACAGATGGGAATGTAAGATTGGGGCGCAAAATATACATCAACATATACACCAGTAAGGCGTTGTTAACGGTTTTCGGGAAATCGATGTACAGCAGGCAATCGAAACGAACGAACCGGGAGGAGAAACGAACGATGCGTACGGTGAAAATCGGCATGATCGGCTGCGGCAACTTGGGCAAAACGCACGCGAAGTGTATCGCGGATATCGAGGGAATGGAGATCGCCGCCTATTGCGACGTCTACGAGCCGAGCGCGAAGGCGATGCTGGAGCAGTTCGGCGGGAGCTACGCGACGAGCGACGCGGACCGCTTGTTCGACGATCCCGAGCTGGATGCGATCTACGTGACGACCCAGCACGATACGCACGCGGCCTACTGCATCCGCGCCTTGGAGGCCGGCAAGCACGTGCTGGTGGAGAAGCCGCTGGCGATGACGGTGGAGGACTGCGTCCGCATCGGCGAAACGGTGGAGCGGACGGGGAAGAAGCTGTTCACCGCGTTCAAGATGCGGTATTACGAGCTGCTGTGGAAAGCGAAGGAGCTCATCCCGCAGCCCGTTCTCGTAACGATGCAGATGATGGACAATCGGTGGGGAGACGGCATTTGGCCGAACGATCCGGTCAAGGGCGGGGGCAACGTGCTGAGCCAAGGATGTCATTCCGCGGACATATTGCGGTTCGTGGCCGGAGCGGAGCCGATCGAAGTCTACGCGGCGGGGGGCAACTACTACCAGCCGACCGGCGTCGTCGACAATATGGTCGCCGTCTTCCGCTTCGACAATGGCGCGGCCGGCAATTTGGTGCAGGGCGACTGCGGCTGCCCGCCGCTGACGAGCAAATTTTTCATGCAGCTGTTCGCCGAGAACAAGTCGATCACGATCAACGACAGACTAACGACGCTAACCTATACGGAGGCCGGCAAGGAAACGCAGGTGTTCCGGGGGACGGAATCCGGTTTCGTGGAAGAAAACAAGGCGTTTCTCCGCTGCTTGCAGGAGGACGCCCCGGCGCCGATCGACCACGTGGACGGCTTGTATGCGACGCTGATGGTGCTTCAGGCGTTCGAGTCGCTCCGCAGCGGCAAGCCGGAGCCGATCAAGCGGCTGGTGGAGGACGCGGTGTCGGCCGTGTCCGATAAGGGGATCGCATGATCCGGGTGGCGGAGACGAAGCATGCGGTGCACGGCGAGCCGCTCCGGTCTCCGTTCGGCTTCAAGGGGACGTACTTGACCGAGCTGTGGCAGTCCGTCGCGATGATAGCCGGGGACGGCGGAGAGGCGGGGATCGGGGTCGGCGTCCAAAGCCCGCTCTGGTCGGACGCCCGGGTGTTCGTCCGGTACGGGGAGACGGCCGCCAACGAGCTGATGGCCGACTTGACCCGCAGCGCCCTGACCCGGATCGGGTCGACGCGGTTCGAAACCCCGTTCGAGCTGCTCGACGCGGTGCTGCCCGCCGTATGCGCATACGGGCAAAGGTCGACCGGCCTGTCCGATCTGAGGACGACGTTCGCGCTGAACGCGCTCGTCGCGGTCGATCACGCCGCGTGGGGACTGTACGCGAGTGGCAAGGGGCGGCGCTTCAAGGAGCTCGTGCCCGAGACGTATCGTGCGGCGCTCGGCGAGCGGCGGACGCGGCTCGCCGCCATTCCGCTCGTCCCCTACGGAATGGGAGAGGCGGGTATCGCGCAACTGCTGGACGACGGGTACGGTCTGCTGAAAATGAAAATCGGGGCGGATCCGGATCAAGACGGCAGTCAACAAAAGATGCTCGACTGGGACTGCCGCCGGCTGTCGCTCGTCCACGAGATCGCGTCCCGCTACGCGACCGAGCTTACGCAAAGCGGACATATCGCCTATTACTTGGACGCGAACGGCCGTTACGACGGGAAAGACCGTCTGCTCCGTCTGCTCGAGCATGCCGACCGGATCGGCGCGCTCGAGCGGATCGTCCTGTTCGAGGAGCCGTTCCCGGAGGAGGTCGAGCTGGACGTTTCGGACGTCCCCGTCCGGCTGGCGGCCGACGAGAGCGTCCACGACGAGCGCGATGCGCTCGCGCGGATCGAGATGGGGTACGGCGCGCTGGCGCTCAAGCCGGTCGCCAAGACGATGAGCATGAGCCTCAGGGTGGCGAAGCTGGCGCGGGAGAAAGGCGTGCCGTGCTTTTGCGCCGACTTGACGGCAAATCCGCTGCTCGCCGATTGGAACAAAAATGTGGCCGCCAGGCTGTCGCCGCTGCCCGGGCTGAAGGTCGGCATTCTCGAGACGAACGGGCCACAACATTACGTCAACTGGGAACGAATGAAAAGCCGGCATCCCCGCAGCGGGGCCGGCTGGATCGACGCGCGGAGAGGGCTGTTCGCGCTGGACGACGAATTTTACGAGACGGCGGGCGGGGCGCTCGACATCGGGGCCGCCTACGAATCGCTCGTCGTCGGAGGAGGAGAATCATCGGCATGAAACGTTTGCGAATCGGTCTCGTCGATCTCGACACGTCCCATCCGGGCAGCTTCGTCCCGATTCTGCGAAGCATGGGCCACGACGTGGCGGCCGTCTACGACGGCGGTACGATTTATCCCGAAGGCTACGCGGCCGCGTTCGCGAAGGAGCACGGCATCCCCCGCGTCTGCGCGAGCGTGGAGGAGATGGCGGGGCTCGTCGACGCGGCGCTGATCCATAGCTGCGACTGGGATCTCCATGTCGGGCGTGCGCGTCCGTTCGTCGAGGCGGGCAAAGCCGTCTTCCTCGACAAGCCGCTGGCCGGCAACGTGCGCGATTTGCGGCAAATCGAGCGGTGGGCGGAGGAAGGGGCGACGATTACCGGCGGCTCGTCGCTCCGCTACTGCGCCGAGGTGCGCGACTGGCTCGCCCTCGACGTTCCGCGCGAGGAATGGGTGTACGCGTTGGCCGGCTGCGCCGTCGACGAGTTCAACTACGGCATCCACGCGTACTCGATGCTGCACGGCTTGATGGGACCGGGCGTCCGCACCGCCCGCCATCTCGGCGCAGGCGGCGGACAAGACCAGTTCGAGCTGACATGGGAGGACGGTCGGCGGGGTGTCGTCAGCGTCGGGAGGACGTCGGGCTATTTGCCGTTCTATGCCCAGATCGTCACACAGAAGCGGGCCGACGCGATCAAGGTCGACAACGGCAAGCTGTATGCGGCGCTGCTGGAAGCGGTGATGCCGTATTTGGCGGGAGAGGCTCCCGCACCGGTGCCGATCGGGCAGCTGGCCGAGACGGAGCGGGCGGCGATCGCCGCCAAGCTGTCCGCAGAGCGCGGAGGGTTACCCGTCGCGCTGGGCGACATCCCCGACGATTACGCGGGCTACGACGGGGCGGCCTTCGCCCGGTCGTACAAGAAGCTGAAGTTTCCCGCGGCGGCGCCATAACTCCGGCGTACGGACCGCGCGCTCGTACGTCCACGGCGTTTTCCGGAAACATCGGCGCTTCGTTTCATGAATCGACGGCAGCGGATCCGAAGCTATTCCCGAACCGTTTCGGCGGCGGGGGTAGCTTTGCTTTTTTTCGGGTTTTACGCGACTTGGGGGAGACGTGGCGGTGCGTGCGATTATGATATAATGGGGATCATACGCGTGGAAGGGGTGCTCGTTCATGAAGCCCGAGTTCAAGCCCGGAATCGTGAAAGAAACCGGCGTGACGTACGACGACTACGCCAATTTGCCGGACGACGGAAGCCGCTATGAAGTGGCGGACGGCAAGCTGGAATTGATGAGTCCGGGGCCGTCGCCGAGACATCAAGCGGTCGTGGTTCAGTTATTGACGAAGTTGCAGCAAAGCTGCGGCTCCGAATATGTCCTTTACGTGTCGCCGATCGACGTCATCTTGTCGGTGACGGAGGTTAGACAGCCGGATCTTGTCATGATCCGCCGCGATCGGCTCGATATCGTCACGCGGAGAGGGATCGAAGGGGCCCCGGATCTGGTCATCGAGGTGCTGTCGCCGTATTCGGGACGCCGGGACAGGCTTCACAAGACGCGAGCTTATGCGCGTTACGGCATTCCCGAATATTGGATCGCCGATCCGGCGAACCGGATGATCGAGCAATACGTGCTGGAGGGCGACAAGTACGCGCTGGCCGACGTATTCGCCGCAGACGAGCCGGTCCGTTCGGAGCGAATCGGGTGCGCCTCGTTCAAGTTCGGCGACATTTTGCGCGGAATTCCGGATACGCCTGCGGATTGACGGCAAAATGAAAACCCGGCAAGCGCGGGACGAATCCTGCGAAGCCGGGTTTTGCGGTTAAGTATAGGTTAGCGGGAGAACTGGCTGCCGCCGCTCAATTGCTGCTCGGCGATTTGAACCAAGCGACGAGTGATGTGACCTCCGATCGCGCCGGTGTCACGGGTAGCCATGTAGCCCATGTAGCCGTCTTGAGGGATTTGGATTCCGAGCTCTTGAGCCACTTCGTACTTCAGTTGGTCCAAAGCTTGGGACGCTTGAGGTACGACGAGCTGGTTGCTGGAACGACTTTGTCCTTGTGCCATATTTATCACCTCCGTTGATAGGTAGTATGAACACAATTCGAAATCTTACTCAAAAATAAATTGGAAAATCGGACCAAGGGGAGGGGCTCGAACATGTTCGAACTGAATGTCGATCGGCTGTCGTTCGACGAAGGGCTGCAAATCGTCCAAGCCGACGTCCGGCTGGCGATCGACGGCGAATCCGTCGTCGAGGAGCCGCTTTGCGTCGACGTCGGACTGCCGGCGCTGCTGCTGAGCGGGCTGGAGGACACGTCGCCGTATCGGTGGGCGCCCGCGGACGAATGGAGCCGCATGCCGTTTTTCGTCTGCGGCTGCGGGGATCCGGAATGCCGGGCGTATTCGTTTCGGGTGAAGCACCGGAACGGGGAGGAGGCGGAGTGGACGCTGGTCGAGGAGTCGGAGGACGGGACGTACCGCGAGCAGGAGTCTTACGCGGTGCCGCTCGGCGAGTGCCGCGAACAGCTGATCGAGCTTGGCGAACGGTTTCTCGCTTTCGTCGGACCGCTCGATTACAGGCCTTATTTTGCGGATACCGTTCCGGTCGTGCAAGAGCTGGTGGACCGGCTGAAAGCGGCCGTTCGTTGACCGATCGGCTCGTTGCTTAAGGAGAGGAGACAGCGATTTGCCGTCTTGGAAATTTTTATGTCCCGTTGTCGTCCTGCTGCCGCTACTATTCGGCTGCCGTGCCGACCCAAACGCCTTTAACCCGATAGCAAGCGAGAAGCGTTTGCCCGCAAATTTTCATGAAATGGCGTTTTCGAGACCTTCGCCTCCCCATTTTCAATATGTGGTGAAACAAGCAGCCGATCAATCGGAATATGAGGAAGCATGGAGCTTGTATGGATTGCAAGGGAAAAGGCCGAATGTGGACTTTGACGGGAAAATCGTTTATTTCATCGGCGTTTACGAGTCCGGGAGCTGCCCCTACACCCTGAAAAAGGTGGAACTTAGCTCCGATCGCAAAACGTTGACCGTCCCTCTGTCGGAACCGAAAGGCGCGTGTACGACCGATGCGACACCGAGAACGTTCGTAATCGGATTGGATAAAGAAACGGCAAACGAAATCGAGAACGTGGTTATGGTTCGGAGCGGAGTCGAAACGAAGCTTCCGCTAAATCCTTAATACCGCCGGGAGTCTATACAAGAAAAGCCGCCCTCGGGCACGCGGTTACGACGCGGGCGCCCGGGGCGGCCTATTTTTATATTTTCAAACGGAATCCGGCAGCAGCGCCCGAATCGCTTCGTCCTGTGCGAGCAGCTCGCCGAGCCGCTCGCAGTTGTTTTCCGGCGACTCGATCGTCCAGCCGGCCACCTTCGTGCCGCAGACGACGGCGTCCCGGAGCGGCAAGCCGCGCATGAGCCCCATGGCCGCACCCGAGAAGAAGGCGTCGCCCGCCCCGCTCGTATCTTGGACGTTGACCGGGAATACGGTCTGGCGGCCGAATTCCCCGGTATCCGCCGACGCGTAGACGGAGCCGTCCGCCCCGAGCGTAACGACGAGCGACCGCAAGCCGCTTCGCTGCAAGTAGGCGAGCATCGCTTCCTTCTGCGCCGCTTCGTCCAGCTCGTGGACGGGAACGCCCAGAAGCCGCTCCGCCTCGACGTGGTTGCAGATGAAGCAGGAGAGGCTCCGCATCAGCTCGGGATGGCCGAGGACGACTTCGAGGTTGCCGGGAATGCCGTATACCGGCTTTCCGTGCTTCTCGGCCAGCTCCAGCACCCGTTTGGAAATGGTCGCGTTCAAGTCCAGCTCCAGCAGGAGGTGGGACGACTCCCGCACGATCGTGTCGCCGTGCTCGGCGACGATCCGCTCCATCGTCCCGAGGTCGGGCATCTGCGAAATCGAACCCGCCAAATCGCCCGCATGATCCAGCACCGCGAGCCACATCCCCATTCCTTCCCGCTCGGCGGCCCCGACGTATTGCGTGTCCGCGTTCGTCCGGCGCAGCCGCTCGATCACCTCCTGCCCGAGGCCGGTGGCGTCGACGGAGGAGACGAACCGCGTCGGCACGCCCATCCGCGCCAAGTTTTCGGCTACGTTGCGTCCGACTCCTCCATGCACGAAGCGGATCGACCCGAGGTTGCGCCCTGTCGGAATGTAGATGTCCCGGGCGAACCCTTTGCAATCGATAAATACGGTCCCGATGACCGTCGCTTTCAAGCTCATCGTTCGTGTTCTCCCCTTATTCCCGTTCGATCGACAGCGTCGTCCGAACGATCAGTTCCTCGCCCGGCGCGATCGCCCGCATGCCTGTCAGCTCGGGCCCCGCGTCCAGGTTCGGCGCATCCGGCGTCCAAGTGAGCGGCTCGATGCAGATCGTATCGCGGGCCTCGCCCTTCGTATAGACCACCCATTGGGTCACCGGCTCGTTCGCCGAGTAGCGGATCGCGTATCCCGGCTTGGACAGGACGGCCTCGACCGGCCGATCGCCGATGCGGAACGCCATATCCATATTTTGCCCCTCCAAATTCATCCCTTCGTTCAACGCTTCATACCGGCCGAGCGGCAGCCGGCTGCCGGTGGCCAGCAGCTTCTCGTTCAGCTCCCAGATGTCCGACACCGGCAGCTTCAGCGTCCAACGCTCCGGTTCCCCGTCGAGCAGAAACCACGTATGCAGGCCGAAGCCGAAGGGGGCCGGCTCGTCGCTTCCGTTGCGGAACGAGAACGTCTGGACGAAAGACGCGCCGTTCAGTTCGGTACGCGCCCGAATCGTCAGGTCGTGCGGGTACTGCGGAGCGAGCTCCGGAAAGTCGGCCGTACGGAACTCGGTCGTCACCGACGCGGTGTCGCCGTCCGCGCTCGTATCGACGACGCGCCACGGGCGCATGCGCACGAAGCCGTGGATGTAGTGGCCGTCAGGCGTGTTCGGCTCGAACCGGTACGTTCGGCCGTTGAACGGGAACGACGCGCCGCGAATCCGGCTCGGGGGCAGCAGCAGCGGAACGCCGTAGTGTCCCGGACTGGCGCGGAGCTCCTCCGGGCGTTCGGGCGTGCGGAGCACGTCCCGCCCCGCGATTTTATCCCGCAGCCGATACGCGTTGGAGCCGATTTCGGGAATGAGCGAAGCGAGAAAAGTGCCGTTTTCCAGCTCGTATACGGGCGAGCCGTCCCATGATGCTTGACGGACGTTTGCCATGAACGTTGGTTCGCTCCTTTTCGGATCGGAATTCACGCTTCCCATTGTAGCAAACGGGGGAGCCGGTTGTCATGGGCCATTTCCCGAAATCCGGCGGCGGGACGCCATCAGGCGCCGAAATCGTAATTCGGGTACACGTATTGCTCCTTCGGCGGTTCGATTCTCGCAATCTTCTCCGCTTTGACGACGAGCAGCTCCGAGCCGTTGAACGTCGTCCGCCCGATCGTGCCGGTCAGCTCGAGCCATTCGTCGGTCGCGTACAGGTTGGCCCGGTCGAATTCGACGAGCACGCCGAACGGAGCGGCATCCGCGGAGCAGCATTGGACGGCGAACCGTCCGATGACGAACTGCTTGTCGTTCATCGTCTCGTCGCGGTAGACGAAGCCGCTCAGCTTCACTTTTTTGCCGGCGAAGGAGGCGGCGTACAGATCGAGCGTCGTCAACGTCTCCATGTACAGCTCTTCCTTGACGACCATCGGGTCGGTGACGTACAGCTCACGGGCGTGCTTGGCGAACGCTTCGGTGAACTTGTCGGACGGAAACAGCTTGTCGAGGTCGGCGTCGGCTGCCGCGTTTTGGCCGGCCGGTAAAGGCGGGGAGGCGGCATCCGTTCGTTCGGCCGCCGTCGGGTTTGGTTCCGTCGGCTGCGTGCCGGAAGGAGCCGGCTGCTGCGGCTGGACGTCCGGCTGCGGCGAAGCGGTACGAATCGTCGAGGCGCTGTTCAAGTTCATCCCTTTCTTGGCGGCGAGCGAGCTGCCCATCGACGTATCGGGCATCGCGAAGCCGAGAAGCAGCGGAAACGCGAACAGCCCGTACACGAGCATGCTTTTCCAGGCGGGACCGGCATGCGAATGGTCGTGACCGCAGTCGCAGCTTTCGGCGCGCCCCCAATAGGCGCGAACCGCCGTATACAGCTGGTGGGCGCCGACGGCGTACAGGCCGAGCGCGGACAGCTTGACGTAGATCGTCATGCGGGGGGAGATGTAATACAATATTCCGTCCGTTTTTACCAAATAAGCGATATAGACGGCGAAGCCGAACAGCAGGAGAGCGCGGATCGACGGATGGATCCAAGGGAAACGGCTGCTCATCGGTAGGTCAACTCCAATCGGCGAAATATGGCGCGGCTACAGCACGGTCAGTTCGAATAGGCGCGAGCCGAGCAGGACGAGAACGGCCAGCAGCGCGGTCAAGGCGAGGACGAACCGGATGCGGAAGACGGAAAGCAGCATGAGCGTGTTTTTCAAATCGAGCATCGGGCCGAAGACGAGAAACGTAAGCAGCGACCCGGTCGTAAACGTCGTGGCGAACGAAGCGGCGACGAAGGCGTCCGACGTCGAGCAGAGCGACAGCAAGTAGGCGAAGCCCATCATGAACAAATGCGAGCTCCAGTCGCCTTGGCCGATCGACACGAGGCTTTCGCGGGATACGGCCGCTTGGATGACGGCGGTCATCATCGCGCCGAAGATCAAATATTTGCCCATCTCGAAAAATTCGTCGGAGGCGTGTCCGAAGGTCGCCTGCAGCTTGCCGGTCAGCCCCGGGCGACCGTGTCCGTGGTCATGACCGTGGTGGTGATGATGATGCTGACCGTGGCCGTGTCCATCGCCGTTTTCGGTGCGGGCGGCGGCATGAGGGAGCTCCGGTCGAAGCGGGCTTCGTCGGACGAAGCGGTAGACGATCAAGCCGATCGCCGCAGCGACGAGGAAAGCGAGCCCCATGCGGGAGTAGGCCATTTCCGGCCGCGAGCGGAATGCCATATAGGTGGAGGCGTACACGACCGGATTGAGCACCGGACCGGCGAGAATGAACGCGACGGCGATATAGACGGGCATGCCTTTGCGCATCAGCCGTCTGACGATCGGAATCATGCCGCATTCGCACAGCGGGAAGACGACGCCGAGCGTACAGGCGAACAGGACGCCGAGAACGGGATGGCGGGGCGTCCATCGCCGGACCGTCCGCTCGGAGACGAACACTTGCAGCAGCGCGGAGAAGAGAACGCCCAACAGGACGAACGGGATCGCTTCGAGGATGATGCTGATGAAGATCGTCTTGAAGTTGGCCCATGGAAAAGACGCGATGGCGCCGAAATCGGGCGGACGACGAACGAGAATAAGCGCGATCAGGACGATACAGGCGAGACCGGCGACGAACGGGCCTCGGCGAAGCAGCGTTTGCAACGAACATTCCTCCTTGGAAGGCGGATCGGTACCCGTACTAACGTATGCGGCCAAGCATGGCGCTAGGACATGTTTTTGGCTGTTTGCGACGTTTAATCGTAATATTTACAAAACTGAATCCGTCTCGTATAATCGTAACAATTACTATTTGAACAGTCAAGGAGGATGAACGATGAACGGAAGCTTGAAGCCGATTCCGGTTACGGTACTGAGCGGTTATCTCGGATCCGGCAAGACGACGCTGCTCAACCATGTGCTGAACAACCGGGACGGGTTGAAGGTGGCGGTTATCGTCAACGATTTGAGCGAGGTGAACGTGGACGCGGGTATCGTGCGCGACGGCGGTCTGCTGCGGACGGAAGAGAAGCTGGTGGAGATGTCGAACGGGTGCATCTGCTGCACGCTGCGCGAAGATTTGCTGACCGAGGTGGAGAAGCTGGCGCGGGACGGACGGTTCGACTACATCCTGATCGAATCGACGGGGGTCGGCGAGCCGGTTCCGGTGGCGCAGACGTTCTCGTACGCGGACGAGGAGTCCGGGATCGACCTGTCCCGCTATTGCCGGCTCGACTGCATGGTGACCGTCGTCGACGCGCACCGGTTCTGGCACGATTACGGCTCGGGCGAAACGCTGCTCGACCGCAAGCAGCATGTCGGCGAAGACGATACGCGGGACGTCGCCGATCTGCTGATCGACCAGATCGAATGCTGCGACGTGCTCGTGCTGAACAAGTGCGATTTGGTCGGCGAGGACGAGCTGGAGGAGCTGGAGCGGCTGCTTGCCAAGCTGCAGCCGACCGCGACAATCGTGCGGACGACGCGCGGCGAATTGGATCCGAAGACGATCTTGAACACGGGGCTGTTCGACTTCGAGCGGGCGTCCCGTTCCGCGGGCTGGATCGCGGAGCTGGAGCGGGAGCATGTCCCGGAGACGGACGAATACGGCATCGCTTCGTTCGTCTATGCGCGGAGGCGTCCGTTCCACCCGGAACGGCTGGCGCGCTGGCTCGAAGAGTTCCCCGTCGAGGTCGTCCGCTCCAAAGGAACGCTGTGGCTCGCCTCGCGCAACGACGTCGGCACGTCGTTCAGCCAAGCCGGCGCTTCGATTCAGATGGGACCGGCCGGGTACTGGCTCGCCGCCCTCGACGAAGCGGAGCGGGAAGCGTATCTCCGGGAGGAGGGAGAGCCGGCTGTGTCGGGGTGGCACCCGCAATGGGGAGACCGGATGACGCAGCTCGTCCTGATCGGTATCGGGATGGACCGGGAATCGCTGGAGCGGTCGCTCGACGAATGCTTGCTGAGCGACGCGGAGATGGCCGCCGATTGGGGCGCATTCGCCGACCGTCTCCCGGGAGCCGGTGCCGCTTAAGCACAGGAAGCCCTTCCGCCTGACCGAGACGCGCAAACCCCGCCTGTTTTCCGACGGAGAAGGCGGGCTTTTGCGCGTCCGGCTCCATCTCTACTTGCGGTCCTTGTATATTTCCCGCATGACGTGGCGCAGCTCCGGGACGACGATCTTCGTCATCGCGAGCCGGACCGCGCCGGAGGAGCCGGGCATCGAGAAGACGGCGGTATTGCCGCGGACGCCGGCGACGGCACGGCTCAGGATGGCGGCCGGGCCGATGTCCTCCGCGTAGCTCAGGTAGCGGAATATTTCGCCGAAGCCCGGCATTTCCTTGTCGAGCGAGTCGCGGACCGCTTCGTACGTCGTATCGCGCATGGCGATGCCGGTACCGCCGTTCAGCAGAACGGCTTCGATCCGGTCGTCCTCGGAGGCGGACCGGACGAGCTCGCGGATGTGCTCGTATTCGTCCTTCACGATCCGGTAATCGGCGACGATGTAGCCGGATTCCTCGAGCAGCTGGCGCATCAGCTGCCCGCTCTTGTCCGTTTCCGGCGTGCGGGTGTCCGACACGGTCACGATCATGCAGCGGACGGACGACGGCGCCTCGCGGCGGTGCTCCTCGACGGAGCGGATAGGTTCTGTCATTGGTATACCTCCCGGATAAAAAGACCATAGGGCAGCCGCGCAACGAACCGTCGCGCAGCCAAATTTTATCATCTTCCCCGGCGGGGCGCAAAGCCGGGGCCGTTATGGACCGGATGAGGAGATCCCGCTTGAACGATTGACTCCCGGGCCCTTTGCTGGTATCATATTAGTTATGCTGTGATTATGGAAACAAATGCGGACAGACCGCGACCGATGCGGCCTTTTTCGCGTTCGACTGACAAAAGGAGGTGTGTACGATGCGCGTTATCGTCACTTTGGCGTGCACCGAAACAGGTGATCGCAATTACACGACTACGAAAAACAAAAAAACTCATCCGCAGCGGATCGAGATGAAAAAATATTGCCCTCGCCTGAAGAAATACACTCTTCACCGCGAAACCCGCTAAGCGGTTAGCTTTAGCCAAGCGATGACAGGAGCAAGTAGGAGACGTCCCCCCGCATTCAGAGAGCCGGTGGTTGCTGCGAACCGGCGCGGCGCGTCTTCCGAATGGGTCCTGGAGCATGAAGCCGAAACGTTCGCCCGCGGTACAAGCTGCCCGGCGGACGAAGTAGGCGGAACGGCGGTTCCCCGTTATCGGAACGACCAAGGTTTTCCGTATCGATACCGGCTATCGGCTTTTGTATCGGAAAACGAATTAGGGTGGTACCACGGCCTCTCGTCCCTTGCGACGAGGGCTTTTTTGTTTTGGTCGGCCAGTAATCGACTTATTGGAGGGAAACGATATGAAACGCGTATTGTCCGGGATTCAACCGAGCGGCCAGCTGACGCTCGGCAACTATATCGGCGCGATGAAAAATTTCGTCAAGCTGCAGCACGATCACCACTGCTTCTTCATGATCGTGGACCTGCACGCGATTACGGTTCCGCAGGAGCCGGCCGCGCTGCGCGAGCAGAGCGAGTCGGTCGCCGCCCTGTTCATCGCCGCGGGCATCGATCCGGCGAAGGCGAGCGTCTTCCTGCAGTCCCATGTGCCCGCCCACGCCGAGCTCGGCTGGATCATGACGACGCTCGTCTACATGGGCGAGCTGGAACGGATGACGCAGTTCAAGGACAAGTCGGCCGGCAAGGAATCGGTCGGCGCGGGACTGTTCACGTATCCGGCGCTGATGGCGGCCGACATTTTGCTGTATAACGCCGATCTCGTACCGGTCGGGGACGACCAGAAGCAGCATTTGGAAATCACGAGGGACTTGGCCCATCGGTTCAATCAGCGGTACGGCGAACAGTTCACCGTTCCCGAGCCGTACATCCCGCAGGTCGGCGCGCGCATCATGTCGCTCGACGATGCGTCGAAGAAGATGAGCAAGAGCAACCCGAACCCGGGCAGCTATATCGCGCTTCTCGACGAGCCGGACGTTATCCGCAAGAAGATCAGCCGGGCCGTGACCGACTCGGGCCGCGAAATCAAGTTCGACCCGGCGTCGAAGCCGGAAGTGAGCAACCTGATGAGCATTTATGCGCACTGCGCGAATATGAGCGTCGCCGAGATCGAAGCGAAGTACGAGGGCCAGGGGTACGGTCCGTTCAAAAAAGATTTGGCCGAGGCGGTCGTCGCTACGCTCGAGCCGCTGCAGCAGCGGTACAAGGACATTCGCGCCTCCGGCGAGCTGAAGACGATTCTCCGTCAAGGCGCCGAGCAGGCGGCCGAAATCGCGAACAAGACGGTGCGCGACGCCAAGGAGAAGATGGGCTTCGTGCTGCCGTAATCATCGTTTCAAAGATGGCCGTAGAGGCCCAAAGAAAAACCGTAATCCGAATTCGCTTCGGGTTACGGTTTTTCGTTGCGCCGGCGAAGCTTCGCTTTCACCATGAAGCCGAAGCCGATGAAGAGGAACGAGCCGATCGAGCACAGCCAGACGGCGGCGACATTGCCGTAGCTGATCGCGGCGGCGATGCCGACGAGCAGGGCTGTTCCGATCAAGGCGAACAATAGGGCCAAAGGGCGGTTCATGCAACGGATCACCCGCTTTCTGAAATCGACTTCAAAGTTTTTTGCAAATAGGATGCATATAAATCGGCCTACGTAACATAATAAGCTTGCAAGCTTGCAAATACATCAAAGACATCAGACGCAGATTGAAAGGAGTGCATCGTTTTATGGCAAGTGGTCAATCTCGCAGCAGCAATCAGCTCGTCGTACCTCAAGCGAACCAAGCTCTGGATCAACTGAAATATGAGGTGGCTCAAGAGCTGGGCATCCAAATCCCGCAAGACGGCTATATGGGTTACATGGCAACTCGCGACACGGGCGCAATCGGTGGACACATCACTCGCCGCTTGGTGCAAATCGCCGAACAACAACTTTCCGGCGGCATTGGTCGATAAACGATTACTTTCTTTCGCACATACGTCGTTTGAAAAAGCTCAAGGGACTCGTCCCTTGGGCTTTGTTCCATATTCGGGGGGACGCGGGAAAACGACGAAGCGCTTCGCGCGATCGTCCCGGCGGAAAGAGCCGGGGCCGAAGGCGGGAAACGCTCCGCAGCCGTTGCGGTTGGCCGGCGTCGGGCCGGCTAATACGTGCTGATTTTCAGCTTTTTCTCGACACGTCCTTCGCTGCGCCAGCCGACGTACGAATCGATCGGCCGGAATTGTTTGTCCATGAGCACGACCGCGACGAACGGGTACTGCTTGCGGTGCCGGTACCGGACGTCCGTCCAGCGTACCTCGTAGCCCCACGAATGCTCCTTCGCTTCGGCGCATGCCGTCGACGTGAAGTACAGAAACGCTTGAACGTCGGGATGCTCCTTGGAAGCGTCGATCGCCGGATGCTGCTCGCACCGGACTTGATCGACCCAGCGCAGCTTGCCTCCCCGAAACTCGCCGATCGTGTAATGATCGGGCTTCGTCCGCTTCACCACGTTCCAGACGTACAGATGGATCGTCGGGATCAATATATAAGTGTGGTCCGGTTGATAGTGCGGGTCCTGCAGCTTCAGCCGAGCGGAAACGTTGGCGTGCACGAGCGTTCGCCATGCGTAATAGATGGCGAGCAGGCCGTAGAGCGTCAAGAACAGCTGCGCGGGAGGTGCGAGACGGACGGACCACAAGAAGATGGCGATCAGATGGGTCGAGAAGATGATCGGGTCGAAAATGTGGATGATGTTCCACGAAATCCATTTATCCGTTATCGGTCGGAACGCCTGCGTGCCGTACGTGTTGAACAAATCGCTGAAGACGTGAAGCGCGACCGCGATGAACACCCATAAGCCCAGGTGCACGACGGATACACCTCGAAACAGAACGGCGAGCACGAGCGTAATCAGCACGGTCCAGATGGCGACGGCCGGCAAGCTGTGCGATTTGCCGCGATGGTTGCGGATGTACGCGGCGTTGCTGCGAAAGCGGAGCAGCCCGTCCGAATCCGGCGCCTGCGACCCGAGCACGGTGCCGATCAATACGGCGGTCGCCAGAGCGGGGTCCGATGCTACGGCCGGGTCCACATAGGCCAATCCGGCCAAACCGAGTCCGACTACCAGATGCGTTCCAGTATCCAAAAGATGTCTCCTCCTCATCGGTCTTCCTTGTTATCATACCATGTAATTCGGTAAAATAAAAAAATGAAAGTTCGGTGAAAATCGCGAAGATGAGCGACCGCGTTTCAGCTGTACATTTTTTTGGTAAAGAAAATCGCCTTTGCTTTTTCGAATAGCAAGAGTGGATTTTCTTTAACGATAAAAAAATGAAAGTTCGGTGAAAATCGCGAAGATGAGCGACCGCGTTTCAGCTGTACATTTTTTTGGTAAAGAAAATCGCCTTTGCTTTTTGGAATAGCAAGAGTGGATTTTCTTTAACGATAAAAAAATGAAAGTGACATTAAGGGGAATTTCCATGGATATCGTTTTCGTCGAGTATAAAGTGTTCCCCGAAAAGCGGGATGCATACTTGCGCTGGATCGGAGCCGCCGCGCGCGCGGATAACCGATTCGAGCTGTACGAAGGCTCCGAGCAGCCCGACCTGTTCGTCGAGCTGTGGCGGGGGATGGACGACGAGCGGTACCGATCGTTCAAGCGGGAACGGCTCGAGCCGGGCGACCCGTCCTGGGGCGCTTTGGCCGAATTCGTCCCCGGCGGCTTGGCGAAGGTGCACGTCTGGCACTTTCGCCGTACGGAGCCAGCCGGCTAGCCGTCTGACGGACAAGCGGGACGAATCGAGCGTATCGCTTGACCCGGTTGTATTGTATGGACCGGACGAACGGTCCGCCACGGCGTCCGCGACGTCGGCCGTAAAAGGGCCGTCGCCTTGCCTGATCCCCGCACGCTCTTCCCGCTTTCGCTTCCGATTGTCGATTCGCCTTCGTTGGATCCGTCGATCCGCCGGCTCCCGCTTCTTCCCGTTCGGAACGTCAAACGCAGTGACGGCCGCCGCGTTCGCGGATCCGAACGGTCCCGTCTTCACCCGCCGTTTTGCCCGTCCCGTCGGGCTTTCCCCGCCTTATTCCGCTTATGTCCCACCCTGTGCGCATGATCGAATCGTCCATTATTTCCAGCATGGATATCCATGGTTTCTCCCTGACGGGTTATGTAAGCTTACAGGTAGGATACGTGCCGCAACCTGTTGCAGCAAGCCATCCCGGAGGGGGACTACGATGGGCAGGAAACATATTTTGTGGGGTCATATCAAGGAGCACCGCTATGCGTACGCATTCGGCTTTGCATTATTGTCCATTTCGTGCGCGCTCCAGCTCGTCATTCCGATCTTGCTCGGCACGTTCACGGACCGGCTCGAGCTCGGCGAGCTCACGTACGGCGAGGCGGCGACCATCGCCGTCTGGATGATGGCGGCCGGCTTCGGCGTCGCGTTGTTCCGGTCGACCGGGCGCATCTACCTGTTCCGGCTCTCGCGCGTGCTCGACATGCGCATCCGCGACGATTTGTTCAAGCATTGGGAGAAGCTGTCGACCCATTACTTCAAAAATCAGCGCGTCGGCGATCTGATGTCGTATGCGATCAGCGACGTCAGCGTCATCCGCGACGTGACGATGTCCGGCATCTTCAACTCGCTCGAGGCGGTCGTGCTGATCACGATTACGGTCGTGGCGATGGTGACGGCGGTCGATCCGCTGCTCACGTTTCTGACGATGCTGCCGCTGCCGCTGCTCAGCATTCTCGCCTACCGGTTCAACCGGCGCATCCAGAAGGAATCGGCCGGCGTCCAGGAGGCGATCGGCGATTTGACGAGCCGCGTGCAGGAATTTATCGCCGGCATCCGCGTCGTGAAGGCGTTCGTGCAGGAGCGCGAGCAGAGCCGGCTGTTCCGGCGGGACAACGAGCATGCGGTGGCGATGAACCGGAGGCTGGTGAAGTCGAACTCGCTGTTCGGGGCGCTCAGCTCGGGCGTCGTCGGCGTCAGCTTCCTCGTCTCCGTCGTGCTCGGCGGCATCATGGTGCTGCGCGGCCGGATTACGCTCGGCGAGTTCGTCGCCTTCAACTCGTACTTGTCCCTGCTCATGGGGCCGATCGAAAATTTGGGCAAGGTCGCCAACACGATGCAGCGCGGCAAAGCGTCCGAAAACCGGCTGCTCGCCATCCTGAACACCGAGCCGGACGTTGCCGACGACTCGTGCGCAGACGCATCGATCCGCGGCATCGAAGGGGACATCGTCATCCGGAACCTGACGTTCCGTTACCCGGAAGCGCACGAGCCGGCGCTTCGCGACATCTCGCTCCGCGTGCCGAAAGGAACGAGCCTCGCCATCGTCGGCCGGGTCGGCAGCGGCAAAAGCACGCTCGTCCATCTGCTCGTCCGGCTGTACAATCCGCCCAAAGGAACGGTGTTCCTCGACGGCCGGGACATTCACGACATTCCGCTGAACGTGCTGCGCGGCGGCATCGGCATCGTGCCGCAGGACCAGTTCCTGTTCTCGACGACGATCCGCGACAACATCGGCTTCGACCCGAAGCCGTACGGCGACGACGACATCGAGCGGGCGGCCAAGGTGGCGCAAGTGTACGACAATATCGTCGAGTTCCCGAATCAGTTCCAGACGGCGCTCGGGGAACGGGGCGTCTCGCTGTCCGGCGGCCAGCGCCAGCGCGTCAGCATCGCGCGGGCGATCATCAAGAAGCCGTCGATTCTCATCTTCGACGACAGCTTGTCCGCCGTCGATACGGAAACGGAGGACCGCATCCTCGAAGGGCTGAAGGACGTCATGGAGGATCGGACGACGATCATCATCGGGCACCGCATCTCGTCGGTGCAGTCGGCCGACCAAATCGTCGTACTGGAGGAGGGGGCGATCGTCGAGCGGGGCGACCACGAATCGCTGCTCGCCTTGAACGGCATCTATGCGGACATGTATCACAAGCAGCTGCTGGACGAGGTCGGCGAGCGTCACGGGCGGGAATGGGACGACGCCGGAGGCGAGCCGACGGGAGCGGGCCGCGGCGCGGCGGGCGGGGGGAGAGCGGGATGAGCATTCATGCGGAGAAAGCGGCGGTCGATATCAAGGACGGGCAGCTGTTCAAAAAAATGCTTGCCTACGCCAAGCCGCATTGGAAAACGATATTGCTGTGCATCGCCCTCGCGTTTTTGATCGTGCTGACCGATCTGGCCCGTCCGTACATCATCAAGGTGGCGATCGACGACCGGATCAACGGGCTGCACAAGCCGATGTACGCCGCCCGGGCCGAAGACGCGGCGCTGCTGGCGCCGTACGGCGATCCGATCGTCGTCGGCGGCCGGGCGTACGTCCGCGTCGACGCCGGGGAAAGCGCGGCGCCGCCGCGACCGCCGTCGGACGCCGTCCGTCCGGTGCGCATCGTAGAAGCCGGCGGGGCGGCCTACTTGGCCGACGGCTGGCCGGATCCAAAGACGGAGCCGACCGTGCGGCTCGACGGCGACCGGGCGGTGCTTGAGGCGGCCGGGCTTGCGTTCGCGGCCGAGCCGCTCGGCGCGGAGACGGTCGAAGCGCTCCGCGAGCGCGACGTCCGGGGATTTTTCGTGCTCGGCGCACTGTTCCTGATCGCCGTCGTCGGCGGAGCGGCTTTAAGCTACGTGCAGACGAACTTGCTGCAATATACCGGACAGCATATCATTTTCCGCATCCGTCAGCAGCTGTTCGACCATTTGAGCCGCATGTCGTCGTCGTTTTTCGACCGCAATCCGGTCGGCCGGCTCGTCGTTCGCGTCACGCAGGACACGGAGTCGCTCAACCAGCTGTACTCGCAGGTGATCGTCAACCTGGTGAAGGACGTCATCGTCCTGTTCGGCATCCTGATCATCATGCTGCAAATGAGCTTGAAGCTGACCGCGCTCATGCTCGTCGTCATCCCGCTTCTGTTCGGGATGACCGTCTGGTACCGGATCGTCGTGCGCGAGGCGCAGCGGAAGATGCGTCTGCTGCTCGCCCGGCTCAACTCGTTTCTGGCCGAAAACTTGTCCGGCATCCGCATCACGCAGCTGTTCGTCCGCGAGGAGCGGCAGCTCGAGCAGTTCCGCCGCCTGAACGGCGAGCATTACAAAGCGGGGATGCGCGGCACCGTCATCAACTCGATTTTTCAGCCGGCGGTCGGCTTCCTCGGCAATTTCGCCATTGCCCTGCTCATCTGGTACGGGGGCGGTTCGGTGCTCGACGGGACGATCACGTTCGGAATCGTTTATGCGTTTACTCATTATGTGCGTCAATTTTTCAACCCGTTAATGAGTTTGGCGGAGAAATACAACCAGATCCAGACCGCGATGGTCGGAGCGGAGCGCATCTTCGACATGCTGGACGAGAAGCCGGCGATCGTCGACGCCGCCGAGCCGAAGCCGCTGCCGAGGCCGGTGCGCGGGACGATCGAATTCGACCGCGTCTGGTTCGCTTACAACGAAGGCGAGTGGGTGCTGCGCGACGTATCGTTCCGCATCGAGCCGGGGCAGACGGTCGCGTTCGTCGGGGCGACAGGGGCGGGCAAGAGCTCGATCATCCAGCTGATCAACCGGTTCTACGATATCCAGCAAGGCACGATCCGGCTCGACGGCATCGACATCCGCGACATCCCGCTCGATCAGCTGCGGCGGACGATCGGCGTCGTCCAGCAGGACGTCTTCCTGTTCAACGGCGATATCGCCTCGAACATCCGGCTGAACGAAGCCGGCATCACCGACGAGCAGGTGCGGGAGGCGGCGCGGCTCGCGCACGCGGACGAGTTCGTCGCGAAGCTGCCGCTCGGCTACGCCACGCCGCTCGGGGAGCGGGGCGTCAACTTGTCGCTCGGCCAGCGGCAACTGCTGTCGTTCGCCCGCGCCGTCGCGTTCCGGCCGCAAATCCTCATCCTGGACGAGGCGACGTCGAACATCGACACGGAAACCGAGCTCGTCGTGCAGGACGCGCTGCGCGAAATGACCATAAACCGGACGACGCTCATCGTGGCGCACCGGCTGTCGACGATTCAGCACGCCGATCAAATCATCGTCATGCACAAGGGCAAGGTGCGGGAGATCGGCAGCCATTATCAGCTGCTGGCGAACAAAGGCTATTACTACAAGCTGTTCGAGCTGCAGTACAAGGAGCAGAAGCAGATGCGGGACGCCCGGTAGGATGTGGGGGGGTGCCGTGAACGGCCGGTACGGATTGAAATCGGTGCAAGGCGAGAGCCGGCGGTAAGGGATAGTTGAGGACGAGTATATAGTTGGGTTTATTTGGTTTTGGTTGGATTCCTTTCGCAAATCTACTATGATGAAAGAAGGAAACGTTTGCGAAGGTGGATCGGACGATGACGATATTGAAGCCAACGATAGCCAGGCGTGGATCTTTTTTTCGCAAAAGCTTGGCTTGGGTGCTCACCATCACCTGCCTGCCGGTCAGCCTGATCGGTATTGTGCTGTATTATGCGGGAAGCGACCGTATCGTGAATGAAGTGAACGGCGCGTACCGCACCCAGCTGCAGCAGTCGATTCAACGGCTGGACGATTATTTGACCCAGCTGGAGCTGTATTCCGCGCAGCTCGGTTTCAATCCGGAGTTCGACCGGTCGCTTGCGACCGTCGATTTCGCCCGGCAGTTTCAGCAAACGAACGATCTGATCAAGACGCTGCGGTTGATGAAAGAAACGAACCCGTTAATTGACAGCGTTTACTTGTATCTGAAAGACGCGAACAAGCTGATCGGCGATTCCGATGGCGTGCGAACGATCGAGACGGAGAAGGACCGGGGCGAGCTGGCGAACCTGTTGGATCAGGGCAGCCCGATTTACTGGCGCAATTCGCTTGCCGAGATCGACAACCCCGATAAGCCCAAGCCGGCGGTCGTGGTGAAGCTGCCGGGAGGCAGCTGGTATAAGCCTTTCGGCGCCTTCATCCTCTATATCAAGCAGGAGGAGCTCGATTTGCTCGTTCAAAGGCTGACTCCGCAGTCCGGCGTCTCTTTCCTTGTCGACGACAGCCAGTCGTACGTCACGACGCTGCCGGACGACGGGGAAGACCGGCAGCTGGCCGACGAGCTGCGCAGCCGCATGGCCGCGCTGGATATTTCGTCGCCCCGGACTTCCGCGTACAAATGGAATGGCCAAACCTACTCCGTCTCCTACGGCAAGCTCCCCCGGTTCGGCGGAATCGGAGCCGGCTGGACGTATGTGACGGCAACGCCGCTGACGCACATTATGGCGCCCGTCGCTTCGATGTCCAAGCTGATCGTCCTTGTCAGCGGCTTCGGACTGCTTGCCGCCCTGCTGCTCGGATGGCTCGTTTCGAACAAAATTTATGATCCGATCCGCCGGTTGACGAAGCTCCTGCACGGTCACCAAGTAACCGCGAGAACCGGCGACGAGATCCAGCTGATCGAAAACGAGTGGAGGCAGCTGCTTACGGAAAAGGTCGCACTGCAGCATCGCCTGAAGGAACAGCTTCCGGCCATGCGCGAACGGTTCCTGATGCAGCTTCTTCAAGGCAGCTTGCAAGCCTTGACCGAGAGCGAGGCGCGGGGCAAGTTGAAGCAGCTCGGCTGGGATACGGACGATCAAGGCTTCGCCGTCGTTGTCGCCAAGCTTCACGCGCCTCTTCAAGCGGAGGCGGCCTTATCGGACAAAGACAAGCAGCTCGCTACCTTCGCAGCCTCCAACGTAATGACGGAGCTGTTCGAATCGCGCTATGCGATGCTGCACCTGATCAACGCCCAAAACTTGTGTGTCGAGCTCTTGATCGTGCTTGGCGATGGGCGGCCGATGGCCGAGGCGAGACAAGAGCTGCTGCAGCTTGGCAGCGATGTTATGAAAACGGTTAACAACGTCACGCGAATGAATACGACGCTTGTCGTGAGCAGGCCGACCGACCGTCTCGTCGATACCCCGGGCGTGCTCGGGCTGACGCGCAGCGCGCTGCGCTTCCGAGACCCCGAAACCGGCAGCCAACTGCTTGACATGGACGATTTCGTGCTGGAAGGCGGCCAGCCGGTCCGGTTTCCGTACGAGCTGGAGCGGGCGGTGGTGCATGCGGTCGGCACCGGCCTCGAGGAGGAAGCGGTCCGCAACATCCGCGAATTCGTGCGGGCGCTGCAGAACGACGCCAGCACCGAGCTGATGGTGCATCAGGGGATGATGAAGCTGCTCGGAAGCGTGATGGACGTCGTGCTGCGAGCCGAGGTCAATCCGCACGTGCTGTACGGGGGCGTCCACCTCTACGAAAAGCTGCTGCATATCAGCGATCCGGAGGAGATGGTGCACTGGTTTCAGCACGAGCTGATTCGTCCGTTCATCCGAACGATAACGGATACGAGCGACCGCGAGTTGAAAAGCATCTTGGAGCAGGTGCTGCGCCGGATCGATACCGAGTTTACGCAAAATATTTCCGTCGAATCGTACGCCGAGGAATACGGAACGAGCCCGTACAAGCTGCGCAAGGCGCTGAAGCAAGCAAGCGGCATGAACTTCATCGACCTGGTCATGCAGAAGCGCCTCGACAAATGCAAGGAGCTGCTCGTCACCACCGACATGAAAGTGAACGATATCGCGGAGAGACTGGGTTACCAGCCTTCTTACCTGATCCGTATTTTTAAGAAAGGCGAAGGCATGACCCCCGGTCAATACCGGGAGAGGATGGAATCGTCGCAAACCCCCCGTTAACGCCGACGCTCCATGAACGGCGGCGGCCGAAAAGCGCAAAAGGCGTTCCCGCCAAGTCCGGTTGGACTTGGGGGAACGCCTTTTTCCAGGAAAGACGGGGGGCGGTAAGGACATGCGGTTACTTGGGATCGGGACGCTTCGAGAAGGAATCGTTCATCTCGCTTATTATTTTTTGGAAGTTCGGGTCGGCCAGCGTCTTCGCGACCAGCGCGTCGTACGCCTCGATGGATTCTTGGCCAAGAACGACTTTCGTGCGCATGTCGGTAATTTTTTTGGAAAAGTCCGGGTACAGCGTAATATTCGCTTGGGAAAACGTACGCTCGCCGTGGTTATAGATGCGGGTTTTGCTGCGCTCCGCCAGGACGCCCTGCAGCAGCTTGTAGTAATCGTCCGGAGTCCCGTTGACCTTGATGTTCGATTCCGGATCGATCGTCGCCCAGAGGGTCGTCGCGCCGCTTTCCGCGATTTTATCCGTCTTTGCCTGCTCGGTCGGCACTTTTTTGCCGTTGTCTTCCTTATAGTGAACGTCCTTGACGCCCCAGAACGCCAGATCGTTTCCTTCTTGGCTGTAGCCGTAATCCATGAAGGCGAGAATGCGCTTCACTTTCGCTTCCGGTACCGACTTCGGGATAAAATATTCCCCGTAGAACGGCGTGCCGGAGTGCGTATAGCGATTGCCCTTCGGGCTGATCATGTAGGGCAGAGGCAGCATGGTCGCCTTCGGGTCCGTTTTGCGGGCCGCCTCCGTAAGCGGCCATGCGTTCGGCATCGACCAGCCTACGCCGCCGGCTTTGCCGCTTTTCACCAGATCGCCGAGCTGCGACAACTTGAGAATGGCGAAGTCGCTCGGGAACAAGCCCTCGTCGTACGCTTTTTTGATCCAGAGCAGCGCGTCGCGCGATTCAGGCTCGGTAATGATCGGGACGATTTTGCCGTCCGGCTTTTGCTTCCAGGAGCCCACCGTTTCATTGAATAAGGCGTATACCCACCCGATATAGCTCGAGCTTGTCGAGAACGGGATCGTATCGTTTTTGCCGTTGCCGTCCGGGTCTTTTTCCTTGAACGCCTTCAGTACGTTATAAAAATCGTCGATCGTTTCCGGCACTTTCAGTCCGAGCTTGTCAAGCCAGTCTTTGCGCAGCTGGGGGAACACGCCGCCGCCGAAGCTTGCGTAATAGCGGGGGATCGAGTAGTTTTTGCCGTTGATTTTGGAGGTGTCCCACGTCTCCTTCAAATCGGCCCGAGACAAGTTTTTGTACTCTTTAATGAACGGCGTCAAGTCCCAGAATACGCCCTGATCGACGAGCGTGCGCACCTGCGGGGCGTCGGAGTTCTCGATGAACACCATGTCCGGCAGCTTGCCGGAGGCGAGCAGTACATTGATTTTGTCGTCGTACGTGCTGTCGGGGATCCACTCGATTTTCAAATTCGTGTTCGTCCTCTTCTGCATTTCTTTCAAGAGAACGTTGTCGTTGTCCGATACCGGCGTCCCCCAAGCGATTACCGACATGGAGATTTCCGTCGGCGCTTCCTGGCTCCCGTCCTTCCCGGCGTTGTCGGATGCGGTCCCGCCGCCGCTCTTGCCGCCGCAGGCGGAAAGCGCGAGAGACAGCGCCATGGCGGAAACCAAAGGCACGTAAAGCGATCTGCGAATACGTTTCATTTCCGTTTACCCCTTTCCGATTGAAAATCGTTCGAAGCTATGTGATCATTCCTTGATCGAACCGATCATCGCACCTTTGGCAAAGTGCTTTTGCAGGAATGGGTACACCAGCATGATCGGCACCGTGGCCATGACGACGGCCGCCATCTTGAGCGTTTCGGTCGGCATGGGCCGGCCCGATCGGGCCGCGTCGATCTTGTCGTTGCCGGACATCATCGGGTCGACGAGCATATTGCGCAGGATCACCTGCAAGGGCCATTTGTGCGAATCGTTGATGTACATGACGGCGCTGAAAAACGTGTTCCAATAGCCGACGGCGAAAAACAAGCCGAACGCGACAAGAGCGGGAAGGGAGAGGGGAAGCACGATACGGAAATAAACGCCGATCTCGTTCGCTCCGTCGATGCGGGCCGCCTCCTCCAGTCCGTCGGGTATGCTGTCGAAAAAGCCTTTCATGAGAAGCACGTACCAGCCTCCGGTCACGCTGGGTACGATCAGCGCCCACAGCGTATCGATCAGCCCGAGCTGGCGAACGATCAAGTAGGAGGGGATAAGCCCGGGCGTGAACAGGATCGTCAGCAGGATCATGAACATCATCGCTCTTCGGAAGCGGAGTCTTTTGCGCGACAGCGCATAAGCGAGACCCGATGTCACGAACAAACTGAGCAGCGTGCCGAAGGTAGCCAAAATCGCGCTGATGCCGATCGAGTTCACGAATAAGTCGTTGGAGACCAAATACCGGTAGGCGTCAAGCGTCCACATCGTCGGGAACAACAGAAACGTTTTACGGTAATACTCCGTCGGATCGGTAAACGAAAGGACGAACGTATAGTAAATCGGAAACAGCGCACCCAGGCCGACCAGCAGCAAAAAGCCCACATTGCACGCGTTGAACAGACGGCTGCCGAAGCTCTCCTTCACGTCAATACACTCCTTCCTGGCCGAACCGCTTCGCAAGGAAATTCGCGCCCGTTACGAGTACGATGCCGATGACCGATTTGAACAGGCCGATCGCCGTGCTGTAGCTGAACTGTCCTTGCTGGATGCCGGAGCGGAAGACGTACGTATCGAAAACGTCCGCCACCTCGGATACCGCTCCGTTCATCATCAAGTAAATTTGCTCGAAGCCGGTGTCCATGATCGATCCCAGCTGCAATATAAACAGGATCATGATGACGTTGCGGATCGCGGGAAGCGTAATGTGCCACATTTGGCGAAACCGTCCGGCCCCGTCCATGCGGGCCGCCTCGTACAGCTGCGGGTCCGTGCCCGCGATCGCCGCGAGAAAGACGATCGTCCCCCAGCCGGCCTCCTTCCACATCGACTGCGCGGTTATGAGCCCCCAGAAATAATCCGAATTCGTCAAAAAGTCGATCGTCTCCCAACCGAGCGAGGCGAACAGCTTGTTCACCATGCCCTCCGACTGCGACAGCATCAGATAGGTCAAGCCGGATATCAGCACCCATGACATGAAATGCGGAATATAGAGCACCGACTGAACGACGCGCTTGAACACCATGCTTCTCAGCTCGTTCAGCAGAAGCGACAGCACGATCGGAAACGGGAAAAAAAACGTCAAGCTCAACAGGTTGATGACCAACGTATTGCGCAGCAGCAAATAAAAATCGTCGTTCGAGAAAAACCGCTGGAAGTGGGCAAGGCCGACCCACTCGCTTTTGAAAATACCGAAGAACGGCGAATAATTTTGAAACGCGATCACCAGCCCGCCGATCGGCACATATTTGAACAGGATGAAGAAGGCGATGCCGGGCAAGGCAAGCAAAAACAAATATTTGTCTCTCGCCAAATCCGACCATAATCTGCTTCTCATGGCGCCGTTCCTTTCTTTTGGGATGAGCGCGGCAAGCCTGCCGCAGGGGTTGCAAGCGCTGTCAACAAGTCAAAGCATAGCGGCCGTACCCGTTTCCGGCAATCGTTCATTTTTTAAACGGCCATTTCTTCGAATAGCACGATCATCAAACGATGTACCGCGATCGTCTTTTTGTAAAATCGTTGTAACCGCCGCCCATTGGGCGAATACACTATGGCGAAGCGGTATTCAACCATGAGGAGGATTTTCGTGAACGTACATCACCGGCTGGCCTGGCATGAGACGTTGGATATGCACGAATTGGTCGCTTTTCAAACCGTAAGCTTGATCGAATTGAAAAGGGCGATTCGCCAAGTGCAGGATCAGGAGCTTCGCAATCTTTACGCCCAGACGATTCAGGTGCTCGACGGCAATCTGCGCGAGCTGTTGGCCTTTTATCCGAATGCGCCGATCCCTCCGGGCCATCGCGACCAGAAAGACCCCGCCACCGGATTTTTTGCCGGCAATTTGCTGGGCATGGCCAAGACGTTGGTCCGGAGCTATGCGATCGCCATTACCGAAACGGCGACGCCGAGCTTGCGGGAAGTGCTGACCAGGCAAATCAATGTCGCCATCCGTCTGCATGCGTCCGTCTATTATTTCATGTACGAAAGAAGCTATTACCCTTCGTACGACTTGGAGAAGCTGTTGGCGAACGACGTTCGGAACGCGCAAACGGCGTTGTCCATGTGAGCGCGGCGACACCGCTCGGAAGAGCTCCGATCCCTTTGTCACTCGACGTGACGAAGGGATTTTTATTTGTTCGGAGGAAGGTTGAAATTATTGTATATATGTGTGTTTGATTGTGTTATTATGCAAAGTGAAGGCAACGATTCGGGGTATGGAAAGGAGGCGTCGATTGAACAAACGGTTGAAGTTTCGGGATGACGGCACGTTTGTGATCGTACAATTTACCGATACGGAATTGATCGACGAATACGATGCGGACCCGGAATCGCCCCTGCTCGACCGGGCGACCCGGGCCACGATGGAGACGGTTCTGGAGGCGGAGCGGCCCGACTTGATCGTTTTCACCGGAGACTTGATCGCAAGCGCAAGAACGAGAGACCCCGAGGCGTCGTTTCGGAATGCCGTCGCGGCGGCGGAGGAACGACGCGTACCGTGGGCGGCCGTATTCGGCAATCACGATTCCGAAGGCGCGGTTCCGAGGAAGCGCATGCACGAGCTCCAGTTGGAGCACGCGTGCAACGTCGCCGAGCCGGATCCTCCGGGCGTAAGCGGAGCCGGAAATTTCGCGCTTTCCGTTCACGATGCGGACGACCGGCCGGCCGCCGCGCTGTACTTTCTCGACAGCGGCGATTATTCCCGGCTCGACCGCGTAGGCGGCTACGACTGGATCCGCCGGGATCAAATCGACTGGTACGCCCGCGAATCGCGCAAGCGGACCGAACGGAACGGCGGCGTCCCGCTTCCGTCGCTCGCCTTCTTCCATATCCCGCTGCCGGAATACGAGGAAGCGTGGCGGGCGGCCGATTGCGTTGGGCACAAGCGGGAACGGTGCAGCGTGCCGCGGATCAACTCGGGCTTGTTCGCCGCCATGGCGGAAAGTGGCGACGTCCTGGGAACGTTCGCCGGCCACGACCACGCCAACGATTACGCCGGGACGGTGCACGGCATCCGTCTCTGCTACGGCCGGTCGGCGAAATATATCGGCTATGTCGGAGGCGTGCGCAGCGACCCTTTCTCGACCGGGGCCCGGGTCATTCGGTTGAAGGCGGGCGAGAGGCGATTCGAGACGTGGATTCGCCAATCCGACGGCACGGTAGCGGAGCTGTCCGGGCATCGCGCGGAACAGGAAGCGTGACAACACAAGCGGAAGGATGAGGAACATGCAGCTTCATTTTCTTGGAACGGCCGCGGCGGAAGGGATTCCGAACGCCTTTTGCCGGTGCGACACTTGCCGGGAAGCGCGAAGGCTCGGAGGGAAAAACATACGCACCCGCAGCTCCGTCATCATCGACCGGAGGCTGAAGGTCGATTTCTCGGCGGACTCCTACATGCAGGCGCTTCGCGACGATATCGATCTCGGGGCGATCGAGCACCTGCTCGTCACCCATACGCATTACGACCATTATCATCCCCAAGATTTGTACAACCGGGTCGAAGGGTTCGCGCACGGACTCGACGGACCGCTCCACATTTACGGCAACGACAACGTCATCCGGCTAGGCATCGCCGCCGTCGAAAGCGGCAGCGAGCGGTACCGGTTCCACCGGCTGCTCCCGTTCCGTCCGTTCTCCGCGGGAGAATATGCGGTAACCCCGCTGCTGGCCGATCACGATCGGAACGAAACCTGCCTGCTTTACGTGATCGAAAAGGACGGCCGGAAGCTGCTGTACGGCAACGATACGGGCTGGTTTCCCGAGGAGACGTGGGCTTGGCTGCAGGGCAAACGGATCGACTACGCCATCCTCGACTGCACGCACGCGTACACGAACAATCCGAGAAACCGGAACCATATGTCGATCGAGACGATCGTCGATATGCAGCGGGCTTTCCGGGAGCAAGGCGTGCTGGCCGAGAACGGCCGGATCACGGTGACTCATTTCACCCACAACGCGGGATTGCAGCACGACGATTGGGTGCGCGCGTTCGCGCCCTACGGCATCGAAGTCGCCTACGACGGCAAGCTGGATACGGTTTGAGGGCCATCCGGCCGGCGCAAGGGATACCTCTTCGAGATAGCAAGTGCAGCGGAGCAAGAAAAAGACCCGGAAAGCGAGTTTTGCCAAAAGGGAGTGGAGCATGAACCCGGACTCGAAGCCGAAATCCGAGAAGCTCGTCGTCGTCGTCGGCTTGGTGACGGCGCTGTCGCTGCTCGGCGATTCGATGCTGTACATCGTTTTACCGCTTTACTGGAAAGAGGTCGGGCTTCATTCGTTATGGGAGGTCGGCATCCTGCTGTCCATGAATCGGTTCGTCCGGCTGCCGCTCAATCCGGTGATCGGGTGGCTGTACCATAACATGTCGCTGCGAACGGGGCTCGTCGTCTCCGTGGCGATCGGGGCGATGACGACGCTCGGCTACGGCATGTGGAAGGGCTTCTGGATTTGGGTGCTGCTTCGGGCTCTCTGGGGCGTGGCCTGGTCGCTCATGCGCATGGGCGGATATTTGACCGTCATCGCAAGCTCGGACGAGACGAATCGCGGCCGGCTGATGGGCAAATACAACGGCCTGTGGCGGCTCGGCAGCATGGCCGGCGTCCTGTTCGGCGGGCTGCTCGTTCCGGAGCTCGGCATGAGGCCGGTCGCGCTCGTCTTCGGCGCCGTCGCCCTGCTGGGCTTGCCTTGCATCGTCGCCTATATCCGCCCCGGCCGTTCCGCCCAGACGGAATCGGCTTCCCGGCACGCGAACGAACGGGTCCGGCACGTCTGGTCGAAGCCGGTGGCGAAAGTCGTCCTGAGCGGCATGCTGGTCGCGCTGCTCGGCTCCGTGTTCAACTCGACGGTGTCGCTGGTCGTCTCCGAGCGGCACGGCGCCACAGTGACGGTTCTCGGCATCGCGATCGGCAGCGCGGCGCTGGGCGGCATCCTGCAGGCGGTGCGCAACGGCTGGGAGCCGTTCCTCGCGACCTGGTTCGGACGGCGGTCGGACGGCCCGGCGGGACGGGTGCCCCAGCTGCTGATCGCGCTCGCCGTCTGCGCCGCCGGGTATGCCGTCCTGCCGTGGGACATTCCCATCGAACTTTGGATCGCCGCCGCCTTGACCGTCATGGTCGCGACCACCTCGCTGACGACGGTCATGGACGCGATGGCCGCGGATGCGGCCAACAGCCGCTCCGTCATCTCGCTCATGACGACCTATACCGTCTTCGGCGATTTGGGTGCGGCGCTCGGTCCGACGATTACGTTCCTCGCGACCGATTCCGCGTACGGCATCGTGTCCGTCTATCTCGGCTGCGCCGCCGCGTTCGCGGCGATCATGGCGTGGCATTGGCCGGACCGAAACGCGAGAAGCAAGAGCCGCCGGCAGCCTTATTCCGCTTAGACGACGAACCGGCGTCGTCCGATACGTGTCGCAGGCCGCGGATGACCACCGCGGCCTTTTCGCATGTGCCGGGTCCGACGCGCATATGCGGGGACCGATTCGCACATTTACATTTGAAAGCGATTCCAGTACCATGTGAATACGCTGATTTCCGAACCTCGCGACTATATGACATGGGGGACGCTCGTCATGCTGAACAAAATGCCGATCTTCATGAAATATTTGATCTCCTATATCGCCGTGCTAATCATCCCGCTGCTGATGATCGGTCTGCTCGTATACGAGCATTACGTCGACATTTTGAAGGACGAAGTGACGACGAATCATCTGCGCATGCTCGACCGGATCCAGACCGCTTTCGACCAGAAGGTGAAGGAAATGAACACGATCGCCGCGGAAATCGCCTCGAAGCCGGAGCTGACGCCGTTCCAGCTGCAGCAGACGGCCTACAGCGGGGTGAAGGCGAAGCAGCTGCTGACGTATTCCGCCGCCAACGATTTCATCAGCGACGTGCTCGTCTACATCCGCGGCCAGCCGTATTTGTATTCGGGCTCGAGCACGTATACGCCGGAACTGTTCATGAACCATATCTACAAGTACGAGTCGTGGAGCCTGGAGCAATTCGTCAGCGATATGGCGACGCTCCGCTCGCCGCGGCTTCGGCCCTCCGAGCCGATCGTGGCCGCGCATTTGTCGGACAAGCGGGCGCTTACCTACATGGTTCCGATCCCCGTGAACGCGGCGGCTCCGTACGGCAGCGTCCTCTTCGTGATCGGGGAATCGAAGGTGCGGACGATGCTGCAAGGTTTGCTGGAATACGGCGAAGGCAACACGATGGTGTTCAACGAGAAAGGGGAGCGCATCGTATCGCTGCGGGACGGGACGGATGCGGACGAGCTCGAGGCGACGACAATCGCGCAAGCGCTTTCGGCCGGGACGAGCACGCGCAGCTATGCCGGGCAAGATTACGTTTTCTCGAAGGTGAAGTCGTCCTACAACGGCTGGACGTACGTGACGATGCTGCCTACGGAGCGGTTTCTCCAGCGGGTCATCGACGTGAAGAACCGGGCCGTCGTCGCCTTATGCTGGGTGCTCGCGGTCGGGAGCGCGCTCATCTACGGGCTGCTGCACGTCAATTACGGACCCGTCCGCCGGCTGCTGTCTTCCGCCGGGAAGCAGTGGGGCGGCTCGTTCCGCACGTTCGGCGACGTCACGAGGGCGTTCCACCAAATTGCCGAGCAAAACGAGCGTCTGGGGCGCAAGGTCGATCAGACCCGGACGGCGGTCCGCGAGCATATGCTGCTCGCCTTGATGAAAGGGCGCGTCGAGGACGTCGACGAGTTCCGCCGCAAGTCCGAGGAGGCGGGCATCCGGTTCACGAAGCCGCAGCTTGTCGTCGTTCGCTTCGCGGTACGCCGAGCCGCCGACGGGGAGCCGGGCGTACGGGCCGAGCTGGCGGAGGCGATCGAACGGGGGATGGCGGACATCGCCGAATCGTACCGCGTCGACGGTCTGGAAGGGCCGCAGCTCAATTTTCTGTGCGCCGTCGACGAAGCCGGCGACGACTGGCGGATGCGGATCGCCGAGCTGCACGGCAGCGTACGCGAGACGTTCCGCATCGACGTCGCCGTCGGCATCGGCAGCCCGTACCGGGATTTGCGCGAGCTGGGGAAATCGTTCATCGAGGCGTCGACGGCGCTCGATTTCAAGCTGATCAAGGGCTTCAACGAAGTGATCGATTACCGGACCATGACGGGGGAGCAGGAGATGGCGGTCCGTTACCCGCGGCGTCAAATCGAGACGCTCGAGGTGCTCATCGTCCAAGGCGACACGGTATCGCTGAATGAGGCCGTGCGCGAGCTGCTGGCCCGGATCGAGAGCGGCTCCATGCCGCTTCATCTCGTCCGCTGCGTCTGCTACGACATGATCAACTGCATTCTGAAGGCGATGCAGCGGCTGGACGGCGGCATCGAATCGGCGGCGGTCCCGTATCCCGACGTCGTCGCGCTGACGAAGTTCGATACGGTTCAAGAGCTGGCCGCCCTGATCGAACGGATGGGCGAGCAGCTGTGCGCGGATATCGCCGCTTCGCGGGACGAAGCCGGCCAGACCGCCCTCAAGCGCGCGATGATCGAGCATATCCGGACCGCGTACCGGGACCCGCAATTTTCGGTCCAGTCGATGGCGGATCATTTCTCCGTGTCGGCTTCGTATTTGAAACGGTTTTTCAAGGAGCAGACCGGGCAGACGGTGACCGACTACGTCAACCATTGCCGGCTGGAGCAGGCCAAGCATCTGCTGCTGACGACCGATCTGGTGCTCAAGGACGTCGTGCGGGACATCGGGTATTTCGACGTGCCGAGCTTTATCCGCAAGTTCAAGCAGACGATGAAAGTGACGCCGGGGGAATACCGGAAGCTTCGGGACGACCGGCCCCGCGAGCCGGGTTGACGGTCGAATGACGCAACACCTTCCGCTACGGGGACCGCCCCTATGCGGAAGGTTTTTGCATTTGCCGGACGGGTCGCGTCCGTTCGGCCAACCGGATGGCCGATACGCATATTTACGGCGGCCGGCCGGCACGGCTATCGTAGGAGGTGCCGCGGCAAGGCAACAGGCATCATACGACTACGAGAGGTTGGGGGGATTCCTTGAAACCGGCAATCACGTCTCCGATGGAAGCGGATTCATCACGCAAGGCGTTCGCGGCCGCGAAGGCTGCGCCGACTTGGAAGCGGATACGCAAGCATTACCAGCTGTATGTATTCCTGCTGCCGACGATCGTTTATTTTCTCGTGTTTCAATACGGCCCGATGTACGGCCTCACGATCGCGTTCAAACAATTCGTCGCCGTCAAAGGCATCGCGGGCAGTCCGTGGGTCGGGTTCGCCCATTTCGAACGGTTTTTCCACTCGTTCCAGTTCGCGACCGTGCTCCGAAACACGCTGCTCATCAGCTTGTACGAGCTGCTCGTCGCGTTCCCGCTCCCGATCGTGCTGGCGCTTCTGTTGAACCAGGTCGGCCACGCCCGGTTCAAGAAGCTGGTCCAGACGGTCACGTACGCGCCGCACTTCATCTCGGCGGTCGTCATCGTCGGCATGCTCTACTTGCTCCTGTCGCCGAGGAGCGGGCTCGTCAACCGGCTCATCGTCCTGCTCGGCGGGGAGCCCGTCTACTTCATGGCGAGCGCGGACTGGTTCAAGACGATCTTCGTCTTCTCCGGCGTCTGGCAAAACGCGGGCTGGTCGATGATCGTCTACTTGGCGGCGCTGACGGCGGTCAACCCGGACCTGCACGAGGCGGCGGTCATGGACGGCGCGAGCAAGGCGCGGCGCATCTGGCATATCGACGTGCCGGCCGTCCTGCCGACGATCATGATCATGTTCATTTTGAACGTCGGCAGCTTCATGTCGGTCGGGTTCGAGAAAATTTATTTGATGCAAAACCCGCTCAATCTCGCCTCGTCGGAAGTGATTCAGACGTACGTGTACAAAACGGGGCTGCTCGGCGCGCAGTACAGCTATTCCGCCGCGGTCGGCCTGTTCAACTCGCTCGTCAATTTCGTCCTGCTTCTTGCGTTCAATCGATTGGCCAAATCGTTGAAGCAGGCGAGCTTATGGTAGAAAGGCGGTTGAGGTGATGGTCATTCGAAAAACGCGGGCGGACCGCTGGTTCGACCTGTTCAACTACAGCTTGCTCGGGGCCGTCATGCTGGTCGTGCTCTATCCGCTGTACCTCGTCGTCATCTCGTCGATCAGCGACCCGAACAGCGTAAACGGGGGGAGCGTCTGGCTCTTGCCGGACGGCGTGACGTTCGAAGGGTATCGGCGTATTTTCGCCGACGGGCGCATCTGGACGGGGTACCGCAATTCGCTCCTGTACGCGGCGCTCGGCGCGTCGATCAACGTGGCGCTGACGCTCGGCGCCGGATACGCGCTGTCGCGGACGGAGCTGGCCGGGCGGAACTTCTTCATGTTCCTCATCGTCTTCACGATGTTTTTCGGCGGGGGCTTGATCCCGTCCTACTTGCTCGTGAAGGAGCTCGGGATGGTCAACACGGTCTGGTCGCAGGTCATCCCGAACGCCGTCGGGGCGTTCAACATCATCATCACCCGGACGTTTTTTCAATCGACGATTCCGAAGGAGCTGCAGGAGGCGGCCGATATGGACGGCTGCTCGGACGCGACGTTCTTTTTCCGGATCGCGCTGCCGCTGTCGCTGCCGATCGTCGCCGTCATGACGCTGTTCAGCGTCGTCGGACATTGGAACTCGTACTTTCAAGCGCTCATTTATTTGCGCAACGAGGAGCTGTATCCGCTGCAAATCGTTCTGCGCGAGATTTTGATCGTCAACGCGACGCAGGACAACATGCTGATGGCGTCGCAGAACGAAGCCGAGACGCTGCGCATCGTCGACGTGATGAAGTACGGCGTCATCATCGTGGCCAGCTTGCCGGTGCTCGTGCTGTATCCGTTTTTGCAGCGGTATTTCGTCAAGGGCGTCATGATCGGCTCGATCAAAGGATAGAGACTATAGACGAAAAGGGGTATTGCCATGACCATGAAACGAATCGCCCGGTCGGGCTTCGCGTTGACGGCGGCCGCGGCCGTCCTGATTGCGGGATGTTCGGGCGGCGGGGAACCGAAGGCGAACGACGCCGCCGACAAGACGAAGGACGGAAATGTGAACGCGACGGGGCTGCCGATCGTCAAGGAGCCGCTGACGCTCAAGTTCGCGACGACGAAATCGGCGCAGCAAAAAAAGCCGCATGAAGAGATGGAGGCGGTGAAAGCGTTCGAGGCGCAGACGAACATCCGCATTCAATGGGACGCGACGGCGCAAGGGCAAGGCTATCCGGAGAAAAAAAATCTGATGTTCGCCGGCGGCGATTTGCCCGACGTCTTCTTCGGTCCGGAGAGCTTGAGGGACGACGATTTGCTCCGGTACGGCCCGCAAGGGCTGCTCGTTCCGCTTGAAACCCTGATCCCGAAGTATGCGCCGCGTATTCAGGAAATTTTGGACAACAATCCGTCGATCAAAAAGTCGATTACGGCGCCGGACGGGCACATTTACTCGATTCCGACGATCGTGGACGGGATGGAAAGCGCGCTCGGGGAAGTATGGTTCATCAACAAGACGTGGCTGGACAAATTGAATTTGCAAATGCCGACGACGACGGAGCAGTTCGAGCAGGTGCTCAAGGCGTTCAAGGACAACGATCCGAACGGCAACGGCAAAGCGGACGAAATTCCGCTCAGCTTCCTGTACGGCAACGCCTTGAACGGCATTTATTCGTTCAGCGGCTCGTTCGGGACGCTCGATAACGGCTCGCATCTGTCGGCGATCGACGGGAAGGTGACGTTCACGGCGGTCCAGCAAGGGTTCAAAGAGTCGATCGCCTACTTGAACCGGCTGTACAAGCAAGGGCTGATCGATCAGGAGGCGTTCACGCACGACCGCAACGTCTACTTCGCGAAGGGCCGCAGCAAGGGCGGAGCCGTCTATGGCGTATTCAGCGGCTTCCATACGCCGAACGTCGTCGGCACCGAATACGAGAAGCAGTACGTGCCGCTTCCGCCGCTGAAAGGACCGGGCGGGCAGCAAATGTGGAACGAATACGAGCCGCGGTACTTCGCTCGCGGCGGGTTCGCCATCACGTCGGCGAACAAGCATCCCGAGGCGTCGCTCCGCTGGATCGACGAGCTGTACAAGGAGAAAAATTCGCTGCAATGGAGCTACGGGCCGATCGGCGTCACGCTCAAGGAGAACGCCGACGGGACGTACGGCAACATGCCGACGCCGTCCGGAATGAGCTACGACGAGTTCCGTCACAGCGAAGCGCCCGGCAATACGTCGGCCGCGGCGATCCTGATGGATACGGTCGCGAAGATGGAGAAAAACGACAACGTCAAGAAGCGGCTCGAATACCTCGCCATCTACAAGCCGTTTATGAAAAACACGGCGTATCCGAACATTCTGTTCGATCCGAAAGACATGGAACGGTTGACGGTGCTGCAGACGGACATTATGACCTACGTGACGCAAATGCAGCCGAAATGGGTGATCGACGGCAACATCGAGGGCGAATGGAACGATTATTTGAAAAAGCTGGACCAGATGGGCTTGAAGGAAATGATGACGATTTACCAGTCGAACTACGACCGGTACCAGTCGGTGAAATAAGAAGCGAAAGCGGGCGGTGACATGGCGAAAAAGCCGAATATCGTGCTCATCACGAGCGATCAGCAGCATTGGAACACGATCGGGGCGTTCAACCCGGAAATCTCCACCCCGAGCTTGGACCGGCTCGTGCGGGAGGGGACGACGTTCACCCGCGCGTACTGCCCGAATCCGACCTGCACGCCGAGCCGGTCGTCGATCGTGACGGGAACGTACCCGAGCCGGCACGGCGCTTGGGCGCTCGGGACGAAGCTCCCGGAAGGGACGCGCACGCTCGGCGACGAGCTGCAGGAGGAAGGGTACCGGACGGCGCTGATCGGCAAAGCCCATTTCCAGCAGCTCCGGTCCTCGGAGACGTATCCGTCGATTGAAAGCGAGCCGCTGCTGCACGATTTGTCTTATTGGAAAGAGCGCTTCGAAGGGCCGTTCTACGGGTTTCAGCATGTGGAAATGCTGCGCAACCACGCGCACGAGCACCTGGTCGGGCAGCATTACGCGCTCTGGATGGATGAGCAGGGCTTCGATTGGAGGGCGCATTTCGCCGAGCCGACGGGGACGCTGCCTTACGCGACGGAGCACCGGTGGTCGCTGCCGGAGAAGTACCATTACAACGCCTGGATCGCCGAGCGGACGAACGCGTATATGGAGCGCTGCCGGGACGAAGGGGAGCCGTTCTTCGTCTGGGCGAGCTTCCCCGATCCGCATCCGCCGTATCTCGTGCCCGAGCCGTGGGACGCGATGTACGACCCCGACGCCTTGACGCAGCCGGCGCTGACGCCCGGCGAGCACGAGGCGAATCCGCCCCATTTCGGCATGACGCAGCTGCCGAACCCGGATTTCGCCGCTTATCAGGAGACCGGACTAGGGGTGCACGGCCTGCACAGCCACTTGATCCCGGAAGCGAAACAGCGCCGAAATATGGCGGTCTACTACGGCATGGTCAGCATGCTGGACCGCTACGTCGGCCGCATTCTCGACAAGCTGGACGCGCTCGGCTTGACGGACGAGACGATCGTCGTCTTCACGACCGATCACGGGCATCTGTTCGGCCAGCACGGGCTGCAGTTCAAGGGCGCGTTTCATTACGAGGACTTGCTGAAGCTGCCGTTCCTCGTCCGGTACCCGGGCGTCGTCCCGGCCGGCGCCGTCTCGGCGGCGATGCAGTCGCTCGTCGACTTGGCGCCGACGCTGCTCGGCTTCGCGGGCCGGCCGGCGCCGCGCGGCATGACCGGCGTCGACCAGCGGCTCGTCTGGGCGGGGCGCCAGTCGGCGGCGCGGGACCATATCGTGTGCGAGCATCGCAATGAACCGACGGCGATGCATGTGAGGACGTACGTCGACGCCCGCTACAAGCTGACGGTCTACTATCACCGGACGTACGGCGAGCTGTTCGATTTGGCCGCCGATCCGGGCGAAATCCGCAACGCATGGGACGATCCGGACTACCGCGGGATCAAGTCGGAGCTGCTGCTGAAGTTTCTATGGGCGGAGCTCGGCAAGGAGCCGATGCCGATGCCGCGGCTCAGCCACGCCTGATCAGGGAGGAGATCGCGATGAAGGAACGGACGGCCGTCCGGCCGGACAAACGGCCGAACGTGCTCATTTTCCATACCGACCAGCAGCGATATGACAGTCTCGGCTGCACGGGCAACGCGTACGCCGAGACGCCGAACATCGACCGGCTCGCGTCGGAAGGGACGCTGTTTCGCCGGCACGTCAGCGCAAGCCCGGTCTGCATGCCGTCGCGCGCTTCGTTGTTCACGGGACGGTACCCGAACGGGCACGGCGTCCATACGAACGGGGTGGCGCTGCCGCGGCGCGACCATTGGACCGGCCATCCGATGAACGACGGTCAGCCGTTGAACGCCGGGGTGTTCAGCCACGTGCCGACGATGGCGGACGCGTTCTCGGAGGCGGGGTACCGGACCGCCTCGATCGGCAAGCTGCACCTGACGTGCACGAACGCGCCGCGAAGCTGCCGGTACGAGGAGTCGCGCGTCCGGTGGGCGGAAGAGGCGATGGAGTCGTGGTCGGGACCGTATTACGGCTTCGATCGGGTCGAGCTGACGATCGGCCACGGGGAAGACTATACCGGCCATTACGGCAGGTGGCTGGAGCGCGAATATCCCGAAGTCGCGGCCCGGGTGAAGTCGGGGCTGTACCGGGGGAGCGGCGCCTCCCGCCATACGCTGTACCCGAGCGTCGTGCCGGTCGAGGCGCACAGCTCGACCTGGATCGCCGGTCGGGCCGTCTCGTACTTGCGGGAGGCGGCGAACGACACGCGGCCGTTCCTGCTGTTTCTCGGCTTCCCCGATCCGCACTTCCCGTTCGTGCCGCCCGCGGAGCTGGCCGAGCGGTTCGCGTCGAAGGACGTCCCGCCCGCCCGGGAGAAGGCGGACCCGTATGGCGTCCCCGCCGCGATGCGCAGGCTGTACCGCGACGATGCGCTGCAGAACGTCCGGCGGTTCGGCGACGGCTTCGTCCGGCTCGCCCGTCAATATACGGACGCGATGCTCCATCTGGTCGACCTCTCCGTCGGCCGGGTGACCGGCGCGCTGCGGGAGCTCGGGCTGGAGGACGATACGATCGTGCTGTTCACGAGCGACCACGGCGACTATCTCGGCGATTACGGGCTTATCTTCAAGTCCGAATTCGGCTGCAAGGCGCTCAACCATGTGCCGCTCCTCGTGAAGGTGCCCATGCGCCGGGACGATTGGCCGGGCGAGTGCCGGGCGGCCGTAAGCAATGCGGACGTGCTGCCGACGCTGTGCGAGCTGGCGGGCGTCCCGGCGCCGGACGGCGTCCAGGGCCGCAGCTTGGTCCCGCTCCTGGAGGGCCGGGCTCCGTCGTCGCCCGTCACGGTCGCCTGTTACGGGGAGGCGCCGGAAGATCGCAATTTCAGTCTATGGAACGACCGGTACCGGTACACATGGTATCCCGCCGCCGGCGAATGCGAGCTGTACGACCACGAGGCCGATCTGGGCGAGACGGCCGATCTCGCGGGGACGCCGGAGGCGGCGGCCGTCCGGCAGGCGATGCACGCGGAGCTGCTGGAGAGGCACGTCCGCCACGACCGGCCGTCGGCCGGCAAATCGTCGAACTGGTGAAAGGGGGACGGAGCGAGCGATTGCCGCTCCGTCGTTTCGCTTTTCGCACGGAATGGCTTCTTTTTCTTGAAAGCGGTTCCTGCTACACTGATCTTGACGAAAGGGAGGGATGGATATGACGCGGACGAACGTGCTTCTTCTCATGACGGACCAACAGCGGGCGGACAGCGTAGGCTGCTTCGGCAGCCCGGTCGTCGAGACGCCGAATTTGGACTGGCTGGCGTCCCAAGGGACGATCTTCACGCAGGCGTATACGCCGAGCCCGTCGTGCATTCCCGCGCGGGCGGCCTTGCTGACCGGGCAAAAGCCGTGGAACACGGGCATTCTCGGAATGGGACGCGGACAAGGCCCGATGGGGGTCGGGTTCGCGCATACGCTGCCCGGCGAGCTGGCGAAGGCGGGGTACCATACGCAGGGCGTCGGCAAAATGCACTTTTACCCGCAGCGCACGCTGAACGGCTTCCACCATACCGTGCTGGACGAATCGGGGCGCGAGGAGGATCCGGGCTTCGTCTCGGATTACCGGAAATGGTTTCAGCGCCACAAGGACGGGGACTACGACATCACCGACCACGGCATCGGCTGGAACTCGTGGATGGCCCGGCCGTACCATGCGCCGGAGCATCTGCATCCGACGAACTGGACGGTGAACGAGTCGATCGAGTTTTTGAAGCGGCGCGATCCGGCGAAGCCGTTTTTCTTGAAAACGTCGTTCGCCCGGCCGCATTCCCCTTACGACGCTCCGGCGTATTATTTCGACTTGTATGCGAACGGAGGCAAGGCGATTCCGGCCCCGTACAAGGGAGAATGGGCGTCCATGCACGACGATCCGGAGGAGGCGGCCCGGCCGGACGCGTGGCGGGGCGTGCGCTCGGACGAGGAAATTCGCCGCGCCCGCGCGGGCTACTACGGCTCGATTACGCATATCGATCACCAGATCGGACGGCTGCTGACCTATATGCAAAAAATCGGGGAGCTCGACCGGACGCTGATCGTGTTCGTCTCCGACCACGGCGACATGCTGGGCGATCATAACCTGTGGCGCAAAACGTACGCGTACGACGGCTCCGCGCGCGTCCCGCTGATCGTCCGTCCTCCGCGCGCGTGGGGCAAGCCCGCCCGGGCGGTCGTCGATACGCCGGCCGTCCTGCAGGATCTGATGCCGACCGTGCTCGACTTCCTCGGCCTGCCGATACCGGATACGGTCGACGGCATCAGCCTGAAGCCGCTGATGGAAGGGAAGAGCGTCGGGCGCGAGTACATCCACGGGGAGCACAGCACGTGCTACTCCGAGGAGCAGGAGATGCAGTACATGACGGACGGCAAGCGCAAGTACGTCTGGCTGCCGCGCATCGGCCGGGAGCAGCTGTTCGACATCAGCCGCGATTTCCGGGAGGAGCGGGACTTGTCGGCGGACGGCGACTGGCGGGAGGAGCTGGACGTCTGGCGGAAGCGGCTCGTCGCCGAGCTCGAGCCGAGGGGAGCGGGGCTGACCGACGGGGGACGGCTCGTCAGCCAAGCCGGCAAGCCGTTTCTCGTGTCGCCCCGGTACCGCGAAAGGCTGGAGGCGTCGCCGTACAAGTGGATGAGCTGACGACAGCGGGAAGCGGGAAACGATGCCGCCCCGGCGATTCGGGCCCAGCGCGGCGGCGGCTTCGCCTCTGCCCTTACCGCCGCTCGGATGCGAGCAGCGCCCCGCGAACCGACTGGACGTCGCTGATCGGCGGAAGGCCGAACATGCGGGCGTATTCCCGGCTGAATTGGGTCGGGCTTTCGTAGCCGACCCGGAACGCCGCATCCGCGGCTTCCAGCGATTCCGCAAGCAGCAGGCGGCGCGCCTCCTGCAGACGGATCGCCTTCTGATACTGCAGCGGGCTCATGGCCGTCGCTTTCTTGAAATGCTTGTGCAGCGCCGAAGCGCTCATATGCACTTCCTTCGCCAGCCGTTCGATCCGGAGCGGCTTGTCGAAATCCCGGCGAATGAGCCGGATGGCGCCGGCGATGCGGTGCGAATGGCTGCCGGCGGCCGCAAACGTCAGCATCATCCGGCGCAGCTTGCCCTGCATGACCCGGTACAACGTTTCGCGGATGACGAGGGGAGCCAGAACCGGAACGTCCTGCGGCGAATCGAGCAGCCTGACGAGCCGGACGACGGCGTCCAGCAGCTCGGGAGTAAGGGTATCGATTCCGATGCCGCGCTCGACCTCCGTCCCTCCGTAAGAGGCCGGATCGAATTCTTCGGCGAGGTCGAGAATATCGTCCGTGCCGAAGCCGAGATGGAGGCCCAGGTACGGCTCCTCGGGCGACGCCCGGACGACCCGTCCGGCGATGGGCAGGTGGACGGACGTGACCAGGTAGGAGGCCGGGTCGTACCGGTACCGTTCATCCGCAAGCGATGCGGTTTTGGCGCCTTGCGCGATGATGCAGAGCGACGGCGTATAGACGGAATGGACGGTACCGTACGTATCGGTCGCGCGGATGAAGCGAAGGGCCGGAACGGCCGTCTCATGCGATCCGTCCGTCGGGGCGTGCCGCTCGATCAAGGCGGCCAGCTCGCCCAGACCGGCCGCCGGATCCGACGTCGTCCGTTCGTTATTCTTCATACCGATCAACCTCCGATGCATGTGTTGACCGAATCATAACAAACCGGATAGGATTAGGCAATCGTCATCCGCGATCGGGCTACCCCGTTCCGTAGCCGCTCCGCTACAATGATCCCATGAACCATACACCAATAGGGAAAGAGGGATCCGGGCATGCATTTGCAAGGGAAAGCAGCGATCGTAACGGGAGCGTCGAGAGGAATCGGGCGCGCGATAGCGGAGCGGCTGGCGTCGCTCGGCGCCAGCGTCGTCATCAACTATGCCGCGAATCGGGATAAAGCGGAGGAAGCGGTCGAGTCCATCGTCAAGCGGGGCGGGAGAGCGATTGCCGTGCAAGCGGACGTAAGCCGGGTCGGCGATGTGGAGAAGCTGTTCGCGGACGCCGTCTCCGAGCTGGGCAAGGTAGACATATTGGTCAACAATGCCGGGGTGATCGACTACAGGCTGATCGGGGACGTAACGGAAGCGGATTTCGACCGGCTGTTCGCGATCAACGTCAAAGGCACCTATTTCGCTTGCCAGCAAGCGATGAAGCGGATGGAGGAGGGCGGGAGAATCGTCAACTTCTCCACCTCCGTCGTCGGCTCGATGCTTCCGGCCTACAGCGTCTATGCGGCGACGAAAGGGGCCGTCGAGCAGATGACCCGCCAGCTGGCGAAGGAATTCGGTCCGAAGCGGATTACGATCAACGCGATCGCACCCGGGCCCGTCCGCACGGAGCTGTTCATGACCGGCAAAACGCAGGAGCAGATCGATGCGACGAGCCAAGCGAATGCGTTCCGGCGCCTCGGCGAGCCGGAGGACATCGCGAATGCGGTCGAGCTGCTGGTGAGCGACCGGTCCGGCTGGATTACCGGGCAGACGATCCGCGCGAACGGCGGATCCAATTGACGCGGTTTCCGGACGTCCGGTAACCGCCCCAGGCGGCGGCATCCGCAAACACAAATCGCCATTTCGCAAGCTCGAGCGAAAATGGCGATTTTTTTCGTACAACGGTCGGGCGTCTACAAGATGCGATGCATCGGCCAGTACGCTCTCCAGGGGCGGTAGCCGAGCTTGCCGTAAAAGTCCACATAGGGCGTAGCGTCGATCACGATGCTGCGAACGCCCCGTTCCCGCAGCTCCGCTATGGCCGCTTGCACGATGGAGAGACCGTACCGGTAGCCGCGAAACCGTTCGTCGATGCCGAGCGGTCCGATTCCTCCCATTTTGTCGGCGAAGAGGGGGGCCCAATATATATTTTGGGCGAGAATCGGGGACTGATCGTCGTTCAGCCGGCAAAACCCGATGATCTCGCCGCCGTCTTTCTCAAGCACGACGAATTCCCGGCCCGTGCCGCCCCGCTCCCAATAGTACCGGGTTTGATACTCCCATCGGCCGGGGAAGCACCGCTTCATGAAGGCGAGAAGGTTGTCCCGGTCCTCGGGCCGGGCCAACCGGAACGTCGCTCCGTCCGCCTCGGGCCGCTCGATTGATCCGGCTTCCTCGTATTCGTTCAGAAGGTCGTGCGACCGTTCGAACGCCGTATACCCCCTTCGCTCGAACCAGCGCTTGGCATCCGGGTTTTCCGTCGGGACTCCGGGAAAAAACCGCCTATAGAAATCGTTGCCCAGCACGATTCGCCCGACCTTCTTCTCGCGCAGCGCCGACTCCGCACGAGCGAGCAGCTCTCCGCCGATGCCGCGTCCGCGCGCTTCGCGGTCCACGACGAGCGCTTGGATCCATCCGGCGTCGTCGTCGAACGCCATGCCCGATTCATGATCCTGCCACACTTTGGCCGTGACGAAGCCGAGCAGCCGGTTCGTCGCCGGGTCGATCGCCATCCACGAGCCGGAATTCAGCAAATTGCGGTCCTCGAACACGTTTTGCAGCAGCAGCCGCTCCCGCATCGGAAACGTCCCGGCCCACTCCTGATTCCACAGATCGGCCATGTCAGCGATCCGCGATTGCTCCAACGGCTTGAATTCCATCTCTGCACCTCATCGCTTTTTCGAGTATACGGGTTGCATCTGTCTATACTTTAACCCACAAGAGCGGGAGTGCCAACCATCGCGATAAAAAAGAAAAACGTACCCGCCCTGACGACGAGTACGTTCTTAATCCTATTTCCTAATCGGCTTGCCGGCAGTTATTGGACGTCGTCCTGCAGCGGACGGACCCACTTCTCCGACCCGCTATCTTCCCTCGACGATTGGTGAGACACCGACGCTTCCTCCACATCGCCGTATCCCCAGTAATCGGTCGCGACGTCCGGGAATGTCGGATCGGCCTTCGCCACCGGCCCGCGGTACAGCATATGGTTGACCAGCGTGACGGCCTCGATGCGGCGAATGGCTTCGTCCGGCTTGAACGTGCCGTCCGGATAACCGGACAGCAGGCCGTTCCGGTACAGCGCTTCGATCGCATGCTGGGCCCAATGCCGCTCGGCATCGGCGAATGTCGCGTCGATCGGCCGGGCGACGTCCAGCTCCAGATAACGGGTCATCACGACGGCCAGCTCGCCCCGGCCGATCGGGAGATCCGGCCGGAACGTTCCGTCGTCGTAGCCGTCGAACAGCTTCAACTGCGTGACCGTGCGAATGTACGGATATGCCCAGTGCTTGGCCGGAACATCGGCATACCGGACGGTTTCTCCGGAATCCTTATTGCCCGACAGTCTGGCGATCACCGCCGCCAGCTCCGCTCGCGTCAACGATTGGCCGGATTTGAACGTGCCGTCCGGATAGCCGAGAATATAGCGTTGATGGTTCAAATTGCCGAATCGGGTGGAGAAGACGAGAAATTTCAGCGAAGCGACGGCTTGGTCGGGATGGATCAGCTCCCCGACGGTCGCTTTCGCCTTCGCTTTCACGCTCACGATTTTCTCCGAAGCCACGAGCGTCGGGAACTTGACGGTCAGCGTGAGGCTGCCCTTCCGGCCGACGTCCAAATCCCGGACCGGCCAAGTGAACGTGTGCTCCTTCTCCTCGAAAACGCCGTCCTTCGGCTCGATCACTTCGGATCCTTCGGGAAGCGTCACGACGATTTCCCCGGCCTGCAGCTTCGCCGTCCCGTCGTTCACGTAGTCGACGAAGATCGAGCCGGTTGTCTCTTCTTTAAACAGGCTGCGCGTCACTTCCAGATTGACGGTAAGGTTCGGCTTGCCGTCGTCCGTCGGCGGCGCCGGCACGACGACAGGCGGCTTCGTCGGGACGACCGGCCCGGAGGACGAGCCGCCGCCCGCCCACAACGGCACCATTTGGAAATCGTGACGAACGATCGTGCTTCTGACCGGAATCGTCGAGCTCCGGTAATCGTAGTATCCGGAAGCGGTCGCCTCGATATAATAGTCGGTGTCGCCGTAAACCATCCACGCGTAATTGCCTCCCGCGTCGCTGAACTGGACCGGGCTCGCGTTATCGGACGGAGGGAAGCCCGGCAATTCCGGCAAATACACTTCCGTATCCGGGGTAACGCCTCTGGCGATATTGTAAGGCGTATTCGCGTACTTCAATACGACGCGGGCGTTGACGACCGGAACGCCGGTTTCGCTGTCCGTAATGATGCCGTACGGGTCGATCAGCTCTTCGTTGATGTTCATCTCGCCGGAACCGACCGATACGTTCGGCAGCGTGCCGTCCCTTTTCGTATTGATGACGACATAACCGCGGGTCGGAAGCCCGTCCTCGCCCTTCGTATCGAAGTAGAAGCGAATTTCCAGCTCGTAGGTGCCTTGCGGGATACCGCTGGCGACGAACAAACCGTCGCCGCTCATCTCGTACCCTTCGCTTTCGTCAGGCGAAGCGACGGAAGGACCTTGCGCGTTGGTCCGGTCGACGTATCCGCCGCCTTTTTTGAGATAAACCTTATAGGCGGGGTTCACGTGGCTCCGGCTGTCGTCGATCGCCCGGAAATCGATCAAGGCGAGATTGCCCGACCGGTCCTTGCCGCCGATAATGCCGGCGACCGTCTCGACGGAAGACTCCTCCTGCAGCGTCCCCGTAATCGGATCGGGAAACGGCGCCGGCTGCGTGTAGGTGATCTCCTTCGAGCCGACCGTCTTCGTATATTCCACAACATAGTCGACTTCGCCCTTCGGAACGGCCAGCGCATAGCTGCCGTCGTCGCCCGTTACCGTCGTGGTCGAAAAGTCGTCGCCGTCGATATCGCCGTCGCCGTCCGTATCGCCCTTGACCGCGATCCGTTTCCCCTTGAGCGGTACGGTCGTTCCGTTCGCTTTCGTCTCCGTAATTTTGCCGCTCAAATACGCCGGCTGGAAGACGATATCGATGCTGGCTTCGGCATGGAGCCCGCGGACGGTGTCGTTGACCGTGGCGGTTACGACCGCCGTTTTCGGAGTCAAGTCCGGCGTAATATTCGCGGAACGGTACCGGATGATAGCGAACCCTTCCGAATTCGTTTCGACCGCCGGCGTTTCGGAATAGTCGGTGCCGTCCTCCTTCAGAAACGTTCCGAGCGTCGCGGAGAATTGAACCGGCACACCGGCTACCGGCACGCCGTTCGCTTGGATCTTCGTCCGAAGAACCGATACGGACCTGCCGTCCCCGATAATCTTGTCCGGATCGGCCGTAAGCTCGATGACGGCGGTATCGTTCGAGATCGTGATCGAAACCGCGGACGGAGCGCTGGCCGCGCCATGCTCGTCGACGGCCGCGAAGGTGAAGCCGTCCTGCCCGGTGTAGCCGGGTTCCGGCGTATAGACGAAGCTTCCGCCGTAGACGTCGCCGGTTACGGTACCGTGGGCGGGAGCGTCGACCAATTGATACGACAATTGTCCCGCTTCGGGATCCGTGCCCGTCAGCGTACCGCTGTAAGCTTGGTTCACTTGCGTTTTGACCGTCTGCGCGTTCGCCGTCGGCGGGGCGTTCACCGTGACGCCGGCCGGAACGACCGTAATGCCGATCGTCGCCGCGGAGCTTTCCGCTCCGTGCTCGTCCGTCGCTTGGAACGTGAAGCCGTCGGTTCCCGTGTAGCCGTCGTTCGGCGAGTACGTAAAGCTTCCGTCTGCCTCGACTTCGAGCGTTCCGTGCGCCGGCTCGCTCGCTTTCGCATAGGTCAAGGCATCGTGATCCGGGTCGGCGCCCTTCAATTGACCGACGTACGGGACGCCTGCATGCACTTCGATGCTTTCGGAAGCAGCGGTCGGACTCCCGTTCGCAGGGGGCTGATCGCCGACGGTGAAATGCGTCTCCTCTTCGGACGTGTTGCCTGCGACGTCGGACGTCGTGGCGATAACCGTGTTGGCCGGATTCCAATCGCCGACGGGCGTATAGGACCAGTGGCCCGTCTCGTTCGCCGTCACTTGAACGATCGTCGAGCGATTCAAATTCAATTCGACCAAGGCGCCGGGCTCCGCCGTTCCGGTAATGGGCTCTCTTGCGTTACCGGTCGAGCCGCCCGAAACGGGGCTTGCGATATGGACCGAGTTCGAAGTTTTGACCCGAAGCTTTACCGTTGCCGTCTTGGTCGGGTCGTTGGCGGCCGTGACCGTAACGGTATAACGGGTATTGTCTTTCAAGGCGTTCTCGGCGGGAACGCGCTTGGACCATTTGCCGCCGGTGACCTCGACGTTTTGGAGCTCGAAGTTATGTTCAGGCTGATCGTCCTCCACGAACTTCACATTCACAAACGTATCGGTCGAGCGTCCGCGGATCGCCGGCTCCCGATTGTTGATATAGATGAAGTCGTGAGCGCCGTTTTCCGCGCTGACGTTCACTTCGTCGACGCCGTAATGAACGACGTCCTCCCGGGTCGTGCCGTCATCCGCGGTGACGACGGCCTTGAATTCGTGATACGCGGACGAATCCGCATTCGGGCTTAGCGCCCGGTCGATTGTGGCGGTCCAGCTGCCGTTCTCGTCCGCGACGACGTCCCGGTATAAAGCGCCGTCCACATATAACGATACGGTAACGCCCGAATCGGCCGTACCGCTTACTTCCGGCGTCGCGTTCGACGACCGCGATTGGTCTTCCGGAACGGTAATCGTTACGTTGCCGCTTAGATAACGAATCGTTTTATAGGCCACGATGCTCGGGTTATTGGCGGCTTCAACCTTCACTTTATAGGCTTTCCCGGGCTCCAGTCCGGTGTACGACATCGTATCGGGTCCCCACGATCCCGGCGAGCCGCTGACGTTTGATCCCGTCACCGACGCGATTTGAGTTTCGTACGGGGGGACGTCGGACAGCTTGTACACATGCACGTTCACTTTCCGCGCTCCGCCCGTCGTTCTGACGTACTGGCCGGAGAAGCCGGTCGGGAATACGAAGGTCGAATAATCGGCATCTCCGGCCAGCGTTACGAAAGCCGCTCCCGTACCGACCGTCAACGTTTGACTTGTCGTTGCGGCGTCGCCGTTTTCGTTCGTCACGACGGCCGTCACTGTGTAAGTTCCCTGTGCGGCTAGCCCGGTAATGCCGGTTACGCTCCAAGCGTTGTCGGTAACCGTCGTCTGCTTGACTACAGGCTCCCCGTTCCCCGGAGGGGTGACGGTTACGGTTACGGAGCTGCCTGTCCGGGCTCCCGAGGTCGTTCCCGCGATGGTATCCGGGAATGCGTCGGCCCCGTTCGCCAAACCGGTGAACGCCATCGTCGGCGAGTACACGGCGAAAGGCGCCAGCCGGATATAGGCTCCGTTCGAGCCGTTCCCGTTGCCGTTCATCCCGTCTTTATTGACGACCGACAAATTCGCCGCCTTCGACGTTGCGAAATCGAATTGCACGATCGCATCCGGCGTCAGCTCCGGATCGATTTCCGCCAAGCGGCTTATCGGCAGTTGGAAGTCGAGAAAGTAATCGCCGTTATCGTCTTCGGTTACTCTCGCCCCCCGAACGTTTTCGCCGGAAGAATCGGTTTTGTTGATCGATTTGACGACCGATCCGCCGGCGTTCGCCATATATATGTAATCTTCGTGCGGCGATTTGCCGTTCAAGCCTACCGTCGCCTTATGCACGCCGTTCTTGTAAAGCTTGACCAGCCAAACGGACGATAGAAACCCGCCCTTCGTATCTCTCGGATCTCCCAGCATTCTCATTCTGAAAAAGAGATTCGTGCCGTCGCCGGCCGCATAAAAGGACGGCTTGTCCCCGATCCCTTTGACGGCTCCGCTTGTAAAATCGACGTCATCCGGGCTGATCCCGGGTTCGTTCGCCGGATCGTAAAACGGGTTTCCGTTCCGGTCCGCGTAGGCCGTGAATGCCGGCCAGCTCGCCGCGATCGGATCGTCGTACGCATCTACCGAAGGGGCGGCAGAGGCGACGTTTGCGGCGGGTAGTGCGATCAGACCGACCATTACCCAGGCGAGTAACAGGGATATTCCTTTTCGACAAGCTCGTAAGATTGGCAAGTCTTGCACTCCTTTGCGATTGGGTAGGCCCGCATGGTTGCGGGAAGGCTCGGCTTCCCGTCCACCGGCCGCGAGTTCGTGTTGCGCAGCAAAGAAGGCTTCTATGAAGTTTTCTTTTCGGCAGCCGAACCGTCATGAAACGTTTCGATCGTTCCCCATAGCGGGGGCGTTCCCGACTTCGCCTATCATAACCTCCTTTTCCAAGCCGGTATTTTGCACTCTGCTTCGTTCATTGCCCATCCATTATAGTGGGGGTGTATGGACGATACAAGAACCATTATTTTCTAGTAGAAAGTTTAATCGGGGAGGGGGGGAGAGCTGCGGTCGCTTCCATAAAAAAAAGCCCTTGCCGCAACGTTTCGAAGCGGCAGGGCATTCCGGTCTTAATCGGGCCGAGGGAGATTCAAGAAGTTCAAAGCGAATGCGGACAGCATCGCGACGCCGACCGGCATGGCGCTTTCGTCCAGATCGAACAGCGGGTGATGAAGCGGGTAGCCGCTCCGTTCGCCGCCTCGGGTGCCGAGCCGGAACATGACGGAAGGCACGCGCTCCGCAATAAACGAGAAATCTTCGGCGCCCATCGTCGGCTTGAGCCGCTCCAATCCGCCTTCACCCAGCAGCTCGGCGCTCGTCCGGGTCAGCAGCCCGGCCATATCGTCGTCGTTGATTACCATCGGATAGCCGTATCGGTATTCCAGCTCGTAGGCGGCCCCGTGCGCCTCCGCTGTTCCTTTGAGCACGGTCGCGATTGTCGCTTCCATCCGCTCCCGGACAGCCGGGTTCAACGTCCTCACCGTACCGGTCATTTCCACCTCCGGGGCGATGACGTTGCGGGTGTAACCTCCGTTGATCTGCCCGATCGTGACGACGACGGAATCGAGCGGATCGACCTGTCGGCTCGCGATGTGCTGCAGGGCGGTAATCGCTTGGGCGGCGACCGGAATCGGGTCGATCGTTTGATGCGGGTAGGCGGCGTGTCCGCTCCGGCCGACGATCCGGATCTTGATGGTATCGGAAGCCGCCCATGCGGCGCCGCCGGCCAAGCCGAGACGGCCGGTCGGAAGGAACGGCCACACATGGAGAGCGGCGGCGGCGTCGACCTTCGGATCGTCGAGCACGCCGTCCTCGATCATCGCCTTCGCCCCGGCCGATCCTTCCTCCGCCGGCTGAAACGCGAACTTCACGCTGCCGCGAGGCAGCCCTCGCTCCGCCAGCAGCCGGGCCGTTCCCATCAGCATGCTCGTATGGGCGTCGTGTCCGCACAAATGCGCCTTGCCGGTTGCCGTGGACGCGTAGTTCGTGTCCTTCCCGTCGGGAATAGGCAAGGCGTCCATATCCGCCCGGAGCAGCAAGGTCGGTCCCGGCTCCGCTCCTCGCAGCAGCCCGACGACGCCGGTTTTGCCGACCCCCGTCCGGACTTCAAGCCCGAGCGTTCGCAAATGATCGGCAACAATACTCGACGTTCGGTGCTCTTCGAAGCCAAGCTCGGGGTGCCGGTGAAAATCGCGCCGCCAAGCGACGAGCGAATCGAGCAGCGCTGCCGCTTCCTCCCGTAAACCGCTGCCTTTATCCATGCCCCAATTCCCCCCTATGAGTTCGGAATACCTGCATTTACGGTAAATTGATTTGCCAAGAAACGCCGATCGCCCGATCCTAGCGGCTAAAGCATGAAAATGCGATCCGGCTTGTTGTCTGAAAATTCTACCATATGGTTAAAAATAGGACATTTTCGATTCATGGTCAACCATTCGGTTTTTAATATTCACGATTCGGGATCGCTTGACTTCGACCGATCCATAACATAGAATGGAAGGTACTTCCACTAAGGAGAGATTTTAATGTCTGCGGTCGTTCTTAACTAATCAATTCCATATGGGAAGAGTTCAAACGGCTCCATCCGCTCGAAGCGAGAATCGAGAGGCTTATTGGGCATGGGCGTTCGAAGTCTTCGGAATTAGTTAAGAACAACGGATACGACTGGATCCTTAGGGATACCTATTCTTTTTGCACCCGATCCGTGCTGTGTTCAGCGCGGATTTTTGTTTGTTTTCGCGGTGCTTGACGATTAGGCCATACAAGGGCAGGGATGACGTTCGTTCATCCGTGCCCTTTTTTCTATTTTCGGTGAAGGAGCGATGGACTATGGATTCGTATATCAAGCGGGTAAGCGAGCGTATCGAGCTGCAGGAAGGGAGGGTGGCGATCGAGCAGCTGCTGCTCGAATGTTATTTGCACCCCGGCGTGTCGACCAAGGAGCTGGCCCGAAGCGTTCTGCTCCCGGTCCCCGTCGCCGCGGCGGTGAAACGGGAATTGATCAAAGCGGGAGCGCTCGTGCAGGACCGCGGCGTCCGGTGTACGGCCGAAGCGTCCGCACGGCTGGAGACGGAATGGGGCCTCGGAGGGCTGGACCGTTCGCTGTACCAAGCCTTGATCCGCGAAGGGGAGCGGGCCGCCGAATGGAAAGGAATGCTTGCGCAAGCGGAAGCGTTGCTTGCTTCGCGGCCGCCGGCCGACGTCCGGATCGACCAATCGATGTGCACGCCGGAAACCAGCTTGCGCCGGGCGGTTCTTGGCTTGAAGCAGCATGCTCTGATCGGCAAACGAATATTGTGCGTAGGCGACGACGATCTCGTCAGCGTGTCCATGGGGGTGCTTCTGGGACGGCTGTTTCCGGGAGCCGATCATTCCGCGACGCGTATTCACGTTCTCGACAAGGACGAACGGTTCTTGCGGTTGATCGGAGAAATCGCCGCGGAACATCGCATGCCGATCGAATGCCATCGCATCGATTTGCGGGAGCCGCTTCCGGATTCTCTTCTAGGGCGGTTCGACTGCATCTTCACCGATCCGCCCTATACGCTGCAGGGCATGAGCTTGTTCGTCTCCCGCGGGATCAGCGCGCTGAAGCGGGAAAAGGGGCTGCCGATTTTTTTGTCGTTCGCGCATAAGTCGCCGGCGTTCAACCTGGCCATGCAGCGCGAGCTCGTACGGATGGGACTGACCGTCGGAGCCGGCTATCCGAATTTCAATGCTTACGAAGGGGCGGAAATGATCGCGAACCGGAGCCAAATGTTCATTCTGCGCACGACCGACCAAACCGAGCCGGAGCACCGCGGCGTTTTCGCCGACGCCTTGTATACGGGCGAAGTCAAACAAACGAGGCGTACGTATCGCTGCAAGCGATGCGCGCGGAACGTAACCGTCGGCCTGCGGGAAACGATCGCCGCCATCGAGCAGCTGAAAAACGAAGGATGCTCCTTCTGCGGCAACGATACGTTCGAGCTGGTATCGAAGCAAGCGATAGAGCCCGCATGCGACGATGCCGAACGATAAGGGTACAAAGTATTTACATTATAACGCACACATGTATAATATAACGTATATACCATGAAAACGGATTTTTGAGCGTTATAGCATACAATGGAGGGGTTATAATGGCAAGCATCGGTTTGGCTTCGTTTTTGCGTCGCAATCTCGCCGAGCTGAAGGAGAAGGGGCTGTACAACACGATCGAGCCGCTCGAAGGGCCGAACGGGCCGATCATTCGCATAGTGGGGCGCGACCTGATCAATTTGTCGTCGAACAACTATTTGGGGCTCGCGACGGATTCCCGGCTTGTGGAAGCCGCGGTCGAGGCGACGCGTACGTTCGGCGCAGGCAGCGGAGCGGTCCGGACGATCAACGGGACGCTGGCGCTCCATGCGGAGCTGGAGGAGAAGCTTGCCGCCTTCAAGCATACCGAAGCGGCGGTCGCCTACCAGTCGGGCTTCAACTGCAACATGGCGGCCATTTCGGCCGTTATGGGCGCGGGCGACGCGATTTTGTCGGATGAGCTGAACCACGCCTCGATCATCGACGGCTGCCGGCTGACGAAGGCGACCGTCATCCGCTACGGCCATTCGGACATGGACGACTTGCGCGCCAAGGCGCAGGAAGCGAGGGCGTCGGGCAAGTACGACAAAATCATGGTCATTACGGACGGCGTCTTCTCGATGGACGGCGACATCGCCAAGCTTCCCGACATCGTCCGGATCGCGGAGGAGTTCGATCTGATCACCTACGTGGACGACGCGCACGGCTCGGGCGTGCTCGGCGAAGGGGCGGGTACGGTGAAGCATTTCGGGCTGTCCGACCGGATCGATTTCCAAATCGGCACGCTGTCGAAGGCGGTCGGCGTCGTCGGCGGCTACGTGGCCGGCTCGCGCGATCTGATCGATTGGCTGAAGGTGCGGAGCCGTCCGTTCCTGTTCTCGACCGCGCTGCCGCCGGGAGCGGTCGCTTCCTGCATCGCCGCGATCGACATTTTGCGGACGGGCAAGGAGCTGCAGGAACGGCTGTGGGCCAACGCCGCTTATTTGCAGCAGGGGCTGCGGCGGCTCGGCTTCTCGACGGGCGTTACGGAAACGCCGATTACGCCGTGCATCATCGGCGGCGAAGAGGAGACGCAGCGGTTCAGCGCGAGATTGTACGAGGAAGGCGTGTACGCGAAGGCGATCGTGTTTCCGACCGTGCCGAGGGGAACCGGCCGCATCCGCAACATGCCGACGGCGGCCCATACGACGGAAATGCTCGACCGGGCGCTGGCCGTTTACGAGAAAGTCGGGCGCGAGCTGAAGCTGATCGGATAGGGAGGGATTCGGATGAAGCGCATACTGGTTACCGGCGCGCTCGGGCAGATCGGCTCCGAGCTCGTCGTCAAGCTGCGGGAGCTGTACGGGGAGGAAGCCGTCCTGGCGACGGATATTCGGTCCAATTCGAGCGAGGCGGCCCAGTCCGGTCCGTTCCGCCTGCTCGACGTGACCGCGGCGGATGCGGTGTTCGAGGCGGCGAAGGACCATCGGGCGGATACGATCATTCACCTGGCCGCTCTGCTGTCCGCGACGGCGGAGGCGCGTCCGCTGCTGGCGTGGCAGTTGAACATGGGCGGGCTCGTCAACGCGCTGGAGGCGGCGCGGGCGCTCGGCTGCCAATTCTTCACCCCGAGCTCGATCGCCGCGTTCGGCGCCGGCACGCCGAAGGTCGGCACGCCGCAGGATACGCTTCAGCGTCCGCTGACGATGTACGGCGTGAACAAAGTGTCGGGCGAGCTGCTGTGCGATTATTACTTCGCCAAGTACGGCCTCGACACGAGAGGAATCCGGTTCCCGGGCCTCATCTCGCATTCGGCCCCTCCGGGGGGCGGCACGACCGATTACGCCGTCGACATGTACGTGGAGGCCGTCCGCCAAGGGGCGTACACGTCTTACATCGCCAAGGGGACCTTCCTCGACATGATGTATATGCCGGACGCCATCCGGGCGGTCGTGCAGCTGATGGAGGCCGACGCCTCCCGGCTCAAGCACCGCAACGCGTTCAACGTCACGGCGATGAGCGTCGACCCGGAGGCGATCGCGGCGAGCATCCGGCGTCATATTCCGCACTTCGAGCTCGACTACGACGTCGATCCGGTGCGGCAGTCGATCGCCGACGAATGGCCGGATGCGATCGACGCGACGGCCGCGGCGGAGGAATGGGGATTCCGCGCGGAATACGATCTCGAGCGGATGACGGCGGATATGCTGGCGAAGCTCGAGGAGAAGCGGCGCCCGGATCAGAAAATCAGCTGAATCGAGTTTAAATAAGGGACCGTAAACGGCGACATTCTGAACTGCACCCCGTCAAGTAGACAGTACAAATAAGTAAAAGAATTAGACGGCTTTAGTCCTATATTCCTTAGGACTGAGGCCGTTTAATTTTGCCTGTATTCGCTGGTTCGTGTAAAAGTAAATATAGGCGTCAATGGCTTTCTCCAGTTCCTCGAACGTATGGTATGAGTTCAGATGATACATCTCG
>NZ_QJVJ01000015.1 GCF_003217775.1 Paenibacillus flagellatus | reverse complement strand
AGGGGGGAGTTATCCCCATGTGGATATTGGTTTCAAAATTTCGCTGGTCCCACTCCCACTTATTCACAGTTGTTGATCCGCTCCTGGATGATCGCCACCGCATTCTTATGCGCTTTCGAAATTCAGGATAATGATAGATGGTCTGCGCATCGGAATGGTCCAGATGAAACGTATTAATCAGATATTGAACGATGCGATCTCCAATCTGTCCACGCAAAATATCCCGCAACAAAAGGACGGTAGCGGCGGCGGTGACCGTAATCAGCAGCATCTGTAAAAAAGCTTTTCGCTTCAGCATGGCATAATGGCCCTTCCTATTGCTTTTCAATTTTATAGCCGACCCCCCAAACGGTTTTGATATACTTTGGCTTTTCTACAGTGTCGCCCATTTTTTCGCGCAAGTGACGGATATGGACGGTGATCGTATTGTTGCTTTTGCTGTAATACTCGTCCTTCCAAATCTCATGAAATAGTTCCTCGGCACTCACCACCCTGCCCTTTCGCTCCAGTAAAATGCGGAGTATGGCAAACTCGGTGGGCGTCAGTTCGAGAGGTTTTTCATTCAGTAGACACTCATGCGTGTTTACATTCATAACCAAACCCGAATGGACGATTACAGGCTCGGCGACGGGCGCCGACTGCGTCGTGTTGTATTTTTTATAACGCCGCAGCTGTGCTTTTACACGCGCTACCATCTCAAGCGGACGGAACGGTTTTGTGATATAGTCGTCGGCACCCAAGGTTAGCCCCGTAATTTTATCCGTCTCTTCGTCTTTGGCCGTCAGCATAATGATGGGATAGGTATGCTGTTCCCGTATTTTCCGGCAAAGCGTAAAACCATTGATGTCCGGCAGCATAATGTCCAGAATGGCAAGATCAAGCTCCGCCGCTTCCATGCAGGAAAGAGCTTCCTTCGCAGAGTAAAACTTGAACACCTCATAATTTTCATTTCGCAGATACACTTCTATTAAATCCGCTATTTCATGTTCATCGTCCACAACGAGAACGTTAGCGCACATCATTTTCAGCTCCTTTCGGACAGAACGCGACATCCTACTATTTTACTAAAATCGGTAACTATATTTATGAGTTCTTATATAAGAAATCATTAAGATTTTCATAACTCGCCTCCTTCCTCCGCCATTGCCCAAACGTCCTCGATCGCCAACCGACCGTCGAACCGAACGTGGCCATTCGCCTCCGCTTGTCATCGATTGGATTCCCTACTCGCATTAAAAAAAATCGCAATGTCAAGTCGCGCGCAAAAAAACGGGCCGCGGCGAGGAATTTCCCCGACGCGGCCCGCGCAGCAAACGCATACTTATCCATAACGCTGACTTAAACAAACCTTATAACCATGCTCGGCGAAATCCAAATCGCTGGTCACCTTGTAGTAAAAATCGAACCAGTAACAGCAGTCCCACACCATCGCTTGCGTTTTTTGAGGGACCGGAACAACGGAAATGCCCGTGTGAAAAACGGCCGGTTCGCGAACCGAAGCCGCGACTCGCGTTAAACGCTACGCGCTCGCGTCGCGTACGGCGGCCGCTTCTCCGGAGCCGTCGGCACCGGCCCCATCCGACGCGGCGGACGAAGCGGCGGAAACCGGCGCGGGCAGTACCGGCCGCTTTTCCTCGACCAGCAGCCCGGGAAGCGCGTCGAAGGCGTCGATCCAATGCAGGTCCGCTCGGGTTAACGGCTTCAGATGCGCCAACCGGTTGCGGATGATCTTCAAATATTTCACGCAATTTTTCAAGCCGGCGTCGACGAGTGCCGAATCGCGGATTTGGTAGTCCACATGATTGATCTCCATCGCATAAGCATCGTGGACCCACCGGTTGTCCACCTGAAACGGAACCGTCAGCACCGGCCGCAAAAAATCGATCAGCGTGAGGCGCCATTCCTCGATAAGCGGAAACAAAACGGCGAGCTGGGCTTCCCAGACGCGCCGGCGCACGCCGGCATGGTCGCCGGACAGCGTCATGAACGCCGAATGAATCGATATCCGGTCCTCCAGCACGTTCGCGGAGCCTTGGCTCCACGAGGAAGCCGACGCCTCCCACTCGAACTGCCGGGCGTAGTCGAGCAGCAGGGCGCGGGGCTCGACCAGCTCCTCCAGCTCCTCATAGCTCAATTGCTCCGCCAGAAGCAAATCCCACTGCGCCAAGTGCGCGCTCAGCTCGACGAGCAGCGCCTTCTTCACGCGCGATTCCGGGCGGTTGCGGATTTGCCCCGAGCAGTACAGCCGCATGTCGAGCTTGTCCATCGTTCCGCGCCACTCGTGAATCGCGAGACCCATGTCCGGCTTCGGCGGATCCTCCGTCAGATCGCCGGTCAGCGTCACGACGAATCGGGTTTGATCGTAGGCGTCGATTTTGCGGCTGAGGGCGGCGTAATCTTCCAGAAACGTTTTCCATACCGGCCACAGCTCGGACGTCATCCCTTCCAGCCAGACGACTTTGCCGTAAAACTCCTCCTCGCGCAGCAGGCTGGCCGCATCGCGCACGACGCTGGGCTTCGTGCGAGGCAAGTAGATGCCGTACAAGAGAGCGGCGGGATTCCGCGCGTCCTCTCCGAACTCGTCGAGCCGCAAGCTTTGCCAGTCCCACCCGCCGCCGTCCGGGATCAGCTCCCGGACGTACGCCTTCAAGTTCCAAGGAAACGTGACGGGCAGCATCAGGCACACCTGGTTGCCGTACTTCAAGTCGTCGGCCACCTTGGCCAAAAAATCGGCGGGACCGGGAAGCGTCCACCAAAACAGTCTCATGCCGTTTCCCCCTCGACCGCCTGAAGCAGCCCGCCGACGGTCGGATCGATCGTCCAGCCGTCTTTGCCCAAGTAACGGACGATGCCGATCAGCTCGGCCCATCGCAGGACGGAACGCACGAGCTTCTCCGGCATGTCGCAGAAGGCGGCCAAATCGGTCGCGGTCGATTCGGCCAACGACAGCGCCGTCAGCAGCGCTTGGCAATCGGCCCGGTTGACGCCCATTTCGTCCAGCATGTCGGCGGCGTTCTTCCTGTCGAGCATGTCCGCCTTCAGCTTCTGCAGCTGAATTCTCAGCTGGTGCGGATTGGCCCGGGCCTTGTCGTACAGCCGCATGAGAATGGACGGCCAGTTGCCCGTGACCGATGAAATTTCGGCCTGCACCGGACCCGACTTCTCCAGATCGCAGTCGTTCAGCCATTGGGCGAGCGTGTTCATGTGCCATGGCTGCAAATGAAGCATGACGACGCCCGCTTCCGTAAATTCGTCGACGATCGCGTCGTTCGACTTGACGAGCGCCAGCGTCTGCTCCGGATCGGACAGGAAGCTGATGCGCACCCGGTCCATCTTGGCGCTTCCGAGCAGCCGCCCCGCTTCGTGGACCCACTCGGGCGTCCAGGCGCAATCGACGCCGACCACGACGTGGATGTCTTGGCCCGCTTTTTTATCGACAAACTCCTTGACCCCGCGGATAAAAGCAGGCATTTCGAGAACGCCGTTCAACGCCAGCAAATGTTTGCCGTAGCTCATCTCGAGAAACTTGGCGACGTCGCCGATTCCCGCGGCCCGGTTGCCGAAAATGACGGACACCCGGTTGTTCGACGGCAGGCGGCGCAGCTCGGAATCCTGCTCGGCCGTAAGCGGGCTTCGCACCGACAAATTTTCGCCTTGGCCGTTGTAATAATAAGCCGCGCGGAAATGCGAGGCGTTGTACTCGCCCTGTACGACCCGCTCGCGCAGCAGCTCGTCCGCGATCTCTTCCTCGGAGCCCATCAGCGACAGCAGGTTCGGATTGCGGAGCGCAAAGTAGCCTTCCCGCACCCGGCGCAGCACGCCGAGATCGACCATCTCGTCGAGCAGCACCCAGAACGAGTCGAGCGATTTGAACCCTTGATGCCAATATTCGAGCGCCTTCTCCTTGATGTCCTTCGTCGACATGCCGTGCTTCGCCGCGCTTTCGTCCGTCAGCGATTCGTACGCGACGATATTGGCGATCAGCTCGTAGCGGGCGTCCAGCTGCAGCGTCAGCTTGAACCGGTGGCGGATCGCCTTTTGCAGCTCCCGGTCCTGATACACCTCGTCGACGTGCTTGGACGTAATTTCGTACGGCGGCGTATTTTTCGAGAACGAAGCGAGCGCCCGGTGCTCCGTCATATGGCGCAGCAGCTGGTGACAGTACAGCTGGATCAAGCTCGGGTAATAGTTCGTCTGCGACAAAATCCGCGTGATCAGGTCGCGCGATTGGAAGAAGTAGCCCATCGCCGCAAACGGCCGCTCGACGAGCGCCCAGGCTTCCCGCCACTCTTCCTTGGCGAACAGCGGTCCGACGCAGATCGGCTCTCCCAGATGGGCGAGAGGGTCGTTCTGGTTTTTGTACGAACGCTGTACGTTGTGCAGGCCGGCGAACACGATATGGACCCGCTTGTCGGACCGTTCCATCAAGCCCTTCAGCTTCGAGCAGCGGATGAAGCCTTCCTTGCCCCGGTTCGAGTCCTCCGAGGCCCGGCCATATTCGCTCGCGTCGATATCGAGGAAGCGGTCGGATTCGTCGAGCAGAAGCAGCAGCCGCCGGCTCCGGTCTTGGCGAATCCAGGTCAAAATTTGCTCGCACAGCTTGTCGGCGGTGGACGGCCCGGCCTTGATCTCCTGCACGCCGATCCGGTTCAGCTCGCGGGCGATCAGCCCCCAGATGTCGTCCGGCGCTTTGTCCGAGCCGATCCCTTCGGCCTTTAGGTCGATCAGGACGGCGTATTTGCCTTCCTCCGGATTGTGGAACCGTCTCTCCGCCGCGCGGAGCAGCGCCGTCTTCCCGAGCTGGCGGCCGCCGTAGACGAGCCCCGATTTGCCCTCCAATATCGAATCGAGCTCGTACTGGCGGCCGTAAAACATTTCCGCGCGCAGAATCGATCCGGTAATCGTATACGGCTCCGTGAACGTGAACGGCAGCGCGCATTTGAAAAACACCGGCAGGCGGGAGCCGCGCTCCCCGCACAAGAAGAACATGAGCGTCTCGTCGAGAATGACGAACGTCCGTCTCCGCTCCCGGGACAAACGCGCCAGGTCGCGCCGCTTCTGCGCGGTCAGCCGCCCGAAGTAGAGCACGATGACCGGCGGCTCGCTGCGGCTCGTCTCCCCGATCTCGTGCATGATGTCCTCCTCGGTCAGCCGCTCCCAGAAGCTGTAAATCCGGTATTGCCCGTTCGCCTCGGAGCCGTACAGCGGGATCGGACAACGCGTCCGTTCGGAGACGATCTCGGTCTGGATCGTCTGATACGGGCGGCCTTTGCGTACCGTACTGTGCTTCGTCACCGTACGCACCTGCAGACCGACCCCGTTCAAAATCGTGCGCAGATGCTTCTCGTCGGCCAGCAGCCCGGTCTGCGTTTTCTTCGCGGCGTACCAAGCCTCGACCATTTCGGCGGCCTGATCCTTCTGCGCGCCGGGGACGCGGCCGATCGAGAGCGGGCCGAGCGTCTGGTTGGGCTTGGCGTCGCGTTTTTTCAGCTCCTGCACGATTTTCCGGACATTAGCCCGCTCCAAATAGTCCATGATGTCGGCGAAAAACTTCGGATCGAAATATTCGCGCATCGGCTCGCGGGTTTGCTCGTCCAGATCGATCGGCTCGTTGCTTTGCAGGCGGAGCAAGTAGTCGTTGGCGGTGTGCAGGTCGCCGTCGTTCAGCACCTTGCGGATTTTGTCGTAGTCCGGGTGGCTCTCGTCGACACCCGCCTCCTGGAACCGGCCCCACGCCTGCTCGGCGGCTTTCTCGCGGACGCGTCCCAATTCCGCCCGCAGCCGGTCCAGCCTCTCGATCGGCTCGGGGAAGTACAGCGTCTCCTTCACTTGCCGGGTCATCGTCTCGAGCTCCGCGAGATGGTTGGAGCGGTCCGTTTCGTTCAGCAGGTTCAGCGTAAAATCCTGCTCGACCCTCTTGATGCAGTCGCGGATATTCAGGTGAAGCGAGTCTTGGCAATCTTTGCCCCGCCGGTCGAAACGGCTCTGCAAATCGTCCAGCAGGTCGGTCGAGACGCCCGCGTCCGGCTGCTGGCCGAGCAGCTTCAGGATGAGCTGCGCGCCCTCCAAATCCTGCAGCTCGAGACGGCTGTGGAACGATTCGACGATATCCTTCGGCGGCTCCGTCATCGAGCGGAGAAGCGGAGCGACCGGGAACCGGTCCGGGTAATACGGCTCCCAGTTCGGCTGAAGCGGGATATCGGGAATGGCCAAAAACTGTCCGTTCAGGATGTAGTTCGGGTCCGGCTCGCGGTTCGTCAGCGGCGTATTCGGATCGAACAGGGAATAGACGTTGTCGAGCGCGCGGCGCAGCACGGCGATCGAAGCGCGCACCGGCAGCGGCTTGTCCTCGTCCGCCAACGCGTCGAGCTCGCCGTGTACCGCGTCGCGGCGCGATAGCAGGCCGGTCTGCAGCGCCTTCGCCTGCCGCTGGTTGAACTGGTTCAAGTGGCCCGGCTGCGTATCGATCAGCTCGATCCATTCGCGCACGAGATTCAACGCTTCCCCGAAGTGCGTCTGGATTTGCGTGAGCGCCCGCGCCGTAATCGTGCTGCCCGTGTAGCGTCCGAGCTCGGTGCGGTCGGTATAGTCGACCATGCGCTGCACCTCGGACGGATCGGAGTAAAGCTCCAGCTGCTCCTTCAGAAACGGGATGCTCTCCGTATCGTTGCGGCGGATCGGGTCGAGCATCGAATGGACGAGCCCGCCCTTCTCCATCCACCGCTTCCACACCTTCGAGGCGGCCTGGAACAAGATGCGGATGTTCGACAGCCGGACCATGTCCGACTCGACCCGGGTCCGCAAATCGTTCAGATCGGCCTGCCAGCTCGCCTCGGAGCGGATGGTGCGCAGCAGGTGCGGATCGAGCGGGATGAAGTTTTGCCCGAACTCGCGAATTTCTTTATTCAGCTCGTACAGCTTGCCGGTGAAGCCGAGCTTCCCGAGCAGCTGCGAGCCGTTCGTGCTGGGCGCGAGGATGGTCGTCCGGTAGGCGGCCGCGGCGAACAAATACCCCGCCCACTCCTTGCCGTTCGGCAGAGCCGAATCCGCCAGGACGTGCTCGATATCCTCCTTCAGCAAGTGCATGATGTAGCCGGAGTTATGGCGCACGTGCTGCGACAGCATAATGGCGCGGATGAGCCGCGACGGAACCGGCGCCCCGGCGCCGCCCTTCTCCATCGCTTCGGCGATCCGGTAAGCGGCGTTCAGCCGGTCTTCGGCCAGCAGCCGCCAGAGCAGCTCGGCCATGTCGGGGACGGCGCCGGCCGTCAGGCGGGCGAGCGCGACGCTCGCGAGCTCGCCGATCGTGCCGCCGGTCCAGCCGCCCTCGGCTGCGGCCGGTGCGGGCTCGGCCGGGCGGACGGCCGCGGGAGCCGGGGGCTCCGGTGCGGCGGGCGGCTCTTCGGCGGCGATCGCTTCCGGCGCCTCCGCCTCGGCAATGGCCTCGGCGATATCGGTAACATCGGCGACGGCTTCCGGTGCCTCCGCCGGTTCGGGAGCCTCGCTCGCATCGGCGACCGCGGCGACGGACGCCTCGGGCGCCTCGGGCGCGGCATCGGCGGATGCGGCGCGTGCGGCGGCATCGTCCGTCGCGGGCGATTCGGCCGGCTCCGCGGCTGCCGCGGCGTCCGCCGATGCGACCGGCGCCCCCTTCTTCTTCCGCGCGAGCGAGACGCTCTTGATCGGCTTGGCGGCCCCCGCCGCCGGTTCGGCCGGCGCGTTCAGCAGCCGGTCCATGTCCAGCCGGCGGGCGCCGAGCGCGTCGTTGTCCCAGCTCAGCTTCGGAAGCGCCGCGAGCGGATCGGCCGGCTTCGGCCGGACATCCGCGACCGCTTCCGCGAGCTTCCGCGGCTGCGGCGACGCCTTCGCTGCCCCCTCCGCCGGTGCGGCTTCGGGCGCCGTCGTCGCTGCCGCTTCGGCCTCCGCCTGTCCGGCTTCGGCCGGATCGGCGGCAGCCGTCTCATCCGGCTTCGCCTGCGGCGTCTCGGCCGGCGCCGGGTCCCGGGCAGACTCGGCGCTTGCCGCCGGCGACGACGCTTCGGCTTCCTCGCCGGCATCCGCCAAGCTCAGCCGGTTGCGCGTCAAGGCGAGCGAAATCGAAGGGCCGAGCCGCTGCCGCACCAAGCCGTCGTAATCGGTCCATTCCTCGTCGGACAGCGAATCGCCTTCGGTCAGCAGGCGGACAAGCGCGATGAACGGCGCGACGTCCTCCTCCGCGAACGATTGCCCGCTCCGGGCGCGCGCATACAGCTCGTTTGCCTGTTCGCGCACGGCGGCGACCGCCGCTTCGTCCGAGGCTAGCGACGATTGAAGTCGCGCCGCCCGGAGCGGCCAAACCGCCAGCTGCCGGAGCGACCGCTCGCGCTCCAGCTTGTCGTGAAGCTCCCTCAGGTCGCCGATCGTCTGCGGCGCTTCGGTCAGCGGCGCGCCGACCTCCTTCCACGCCGCCTGCATCTCCTGGTACAGCCGGCTGAACAAGCCGTGCAGCTCGAGGATGTCCTCCGCCAGCTTCCGCTCGGGAAGCGTTCCTTTCGAACGCAGTACGTATCCGGCCTCGTGCAGCCGTTCGCTGAGCCGGTCGGCTTGGCCGACCAGCTGCTGCAGCAAAGAATCGTCAGGTTGGTTCAACTTGCGCACCCTTTCTCCCATACTCGGATTGTCATTGTCGCTACCAAAGAACTACTATTCGACAAAAAAACTTCCGAACCCTCTATCGCCTGAGGACAATTTAGTGCAAAACACTCGGCATAAAGTCCCGCCGGAAGTCACGCGAATTCCGGTCCGGCGGGGAACGGAACGACATTGGTCCGTTCGACATAGGTCCGTTCGATCCGGGTCCGCTCTCCGGGCGGCGTCGGAACGCCGCCTCGGCATTCCCGGATCTCCAAGTTCAACAAAACGTCCTTCAACCGCAGCAAATCGATCTGCGCGAGCGTCAACGGCCCCGGACGGGTCAATCGTCGGCTCCGATAAAATACGGCGTACACGAGCTGATCCACTCCATTCGCGAAACGTAATTGGTATTATATAAATTACCAAAATGGTATCATGTATATTACCATAAAGTCAAATAACAGCGCCAAGCTGGAATTTAAATCGTCTCTGGAAGTACGAAAATGGAGAGGACGCGAGTGTCAAATAGCCCCCACCTAACGGCGGGAGCAGGGTTCAGATATACTGGAATTAGTTCCTCTTCACCCAGGGGTTGCAATAAGCCAAACCCTGGCCGGTGACACTGCCCGGTTTTCGAGCTTCCGGCGGCGCCGCCTTCAGAGCTTCGTCGAACGTCCGGCGTGCATGCGCCCAGCAGCCGACAAGCTTCACCTTGGCCACGTTGAGGTAACCGGCGTAGTCATCAATATGTAGGTAGCCGTCAACCCGGCCCAGGAAGTTTCGGAGATAGTCGCCGCCCTGCGTTCGCTGGTACTCGTACAGCACCCACCGGCAATACCTTTCTATTTAGTTCCGGAATGAGCACTCGTTCTAACCATTCTTCGCGATTCCCGGGTTCCCCCAAGGGCAACCCATTCAATGTCCTACCATCTGCTGTTTTTTCTATGAGTTTCTCCATTTCCAGTAAGAGCAGACGAAGTTGCATGCAGAAGCAAGTTCGGGATTTCACATTTATTGGATAAGTGGGAAGTGGGGGAGGAAAAGAAGCCCACGGAAAGCCGTGGCGATCAGTACGCAGCGCGACGCATGATTTTTTGAGCCCTGAGTGGAGAAGCAGTATTAGCGATGCCCAACAGAACGAAAGCAGCACCGAAGGTATATAATGACCAATCTTGAGTTGGAATTAAAAATCCAAGCACAGGGATCGTTTCTCCACGTGCCTTGAACGTTAATGTTGTAAACCCTCGGTATATAACGAACAAACCGATAAGAATTAGTATGCCTGCCAAAATGAGTTTCACATGACTTACTTCCAAACAAATCTGTTAAAATAACTTTTGGAAATATGAAACTAGACCTAGCTAAATCTGAGCCGGCGGCTAGGTCCGTGCAGGGGCCTATCGGAAATATTGATTTGACAGATTGTATGACTGGGGGCCCCGATCTCTTGTTCGGATATGCTTAAACTATTTAATCTATTCTTCCATTGTATGTCTCAGGATGAATGGATACTAAAGAAAAATTATTATTTCCTGATTTTTTAAAATGTATTGTGAATTTTCCGCCAATTTCGATCTTCTCCCACACCTCAGCCTCGTCTACAGTTATTCTAATGACATTGTTTGTTGCATCGATGGCATCAATCCATAACATTTCGTTGAGCTTCCCTTTATTACTTATTTGATAGAATCCGGTTGTAGATATTTCAATATTATTATTCGAATCAATATTAAAACTATTCAGTATGAGAAATCCGCATAATACAATCGTCGATATGACAATTATTAGAGTAGCTACTCGTCTTTTTTTAGAAAAAATCAAAATGTCAACCCCTATTCTTAAAATGAAAACAAGGAGAGCCAATAAATGGCTTCCTTGTTAATCCTTCTATTCATTTTAGAATGTCCACGATGCTTGAGAAGCTGCGTCATCAAAACTCCCGGTAAATGTGATAGATCCGAGTACAAAATTAATTTGAAGCTGCGATCCTGCTGCTTTGTTGTGACCATACTTTCCAAGAGCTACCGCGGTTTTATTTCCAGTAGCAGCTTCCTTCGCTTTAATGTTCATAGAAACTGTACCTGCATCGAGGTAGGTTGGTGTTAACTCAATAGTCCAGCCAGCGCCAGAATTTGAGATATCGGAAGGTCTACCACCGCAGTTACTAACGTGCTGGTAATACTGGCCATTTAAAACGGTATTGTGAGAACAGTAGTAATTCCCGTTTGTAATAGGATCAGTTGTAAAGTATTCGTTATAAGCTAATCCGATTTTGTCATCATCGCGAATTTGAGGCTTATTCTTCCATCGGAAGTTCGTAGTAATACGATAACGTTTTGTACCATCTGGTGCCGGATCTAATCCGGAATAAAGCGTGACTAGAGATAAATCGGTTGTAGGAATTGTACCAAGTGTAGAGAGTTCGCCCTTTTGGACTAGGTTACCTTGGTCATTATAATAGTATTCTTTTGTTGAACTACCTTCAAATTTGACGACACCATTCGAAATAAGATCTTGTTTATCATTATAGCTTAAAATATCAAGTATTTCTTGAGGATATCCTTTTTGACGTAGCACATCATCTGGGTTCGTCTGGGCCGAGGCTACTGAAAATAACGAAAGTGTAAACATTATTGTAAGAAATAACGATATAGCTTTTTTCAAAAGGGAATCCTCCTTATAGTTGTATTTGATAATCCGGCCGGAAAATCGTTAAAACCACTCCATCCCATTTACACATTAATAATACCATTATTTAACAATTCCCTTCCATAGTTCATATTTCCTGTTTTCCTATTATATAAAAAAAATAAAAATGCAGAAAAAAATATAAAAAATTGTAAATTATCATTTGCTTTCGACATCCGGATGTGTTCCTGATATTAGCTATTTTGAATATGCTGACGGGCGAACGACAACTTTCCTAAACGGCAATAGGTAGCTTTTGCTGGACGAGTCAATTGAGGACTTGGATCGGGTCCTCGGAAAAGTTAAAGTGTCGGCTAGAACGGGTTGACTCAGTGAAGGAAAAAAGAGAGGAAATATAAGGTGGCCGTTTCGTATTTTTTTCCAAACGGCTGTGGAGTTAGCCCCCCATAATGGATGATCCAGCTTGTTAACAGCATCACAACAGCAAAGGCTATAAAATGGTCTTTCTTCTTAGGCGTTATTTGAAAAAGACACCCATTCTCTACATATTGGACCGAAACCCTGATTTAAATCCAGCAAAACCGAAAATTCGGGTAAATTTGCGACCAAATCGCCAAATTCGGATTCCCACTACCCGGGAGAGATCCAAATCAAACAAAAAAGCGACCGCAAAAAGCGATCGCTTCAATACCAAATCGGCCGTTCCTTTACCCGTATTTTCATGGTTTCGGGCATAACGAAATAAACATATGGTCTGATTCGTTTTTAAAGCTTCTTTTCTTGAATGACGACTTCCAAATCCAATGCATCCAGCAGCTTCAACAGCGTATCGATGTTGTAATTCGTATCTCCGCTCGTGACGCGCACGATTTGCGGGTGCTGCATGCCGGTGCGTTCGGCGAGCTTGCGGACGGACATCCGCCTGTTTTCCAATTGTCGTTTGATCGCTTGCGCAATTTCGATTTTCGGTCGGATCAATACTTCATATTCGGGCGGCACTTCCAACTGGTCCAACTCGTGAACAACATGATCCCCAACCCGTTTTCCGGTTTTCAAGATGTTGTTCTCCTTTCGCCTTGCCTTGCTTTCCGTCGATCGTTTAGGACGCGTACGCGCTGCTTCCTCCCATCCATCCTCTCCTTTTCCTCCGATTGTTAGCCGTATGCGAATTTCCGTTCCCGTTCACTCGATCGTACGATAGGTCGGACCGTGGGATTCCCGACCGGGGGGCGCACCCTGCCAACGCCTCCCGATCCCTACCCATCGTCTCCCCGCCCTTATCCGTCACGCGTCGCCGTCCGGTTTCTCATAAAACCGAACGATGACGAATTTCGAAGGGGCGCCCGCGTCCGCGACGGCTCGAAAAGCCCACGTTTTGCGGGACTTCCCGCGAAACGCCAGCTCGATGCCGCCGTCCGGCGTCTCGGAAAGACCGCTTACGAACGATTCGTCCAAGCCGAACCGATCGAGGGCGATCAAGGCGCGGAACATGCCGAGCCGATCCTCCGAGGCGAGACCGCGGCCGCCGACCGATGCGGCCCAGGCCTCCTCCGTGAACGCGAGGTTGGGAAACTGCCGGATAACGTGCTTCATATCCACCCAGTCCTTTCGTACTTATCGAGTTTTCAAAGATCGGAAATGACCCGGAAATCATGATGGTGCATTGACCCATATGGTATCATTCGCGTTACCGCCTTGTCAATCGTCCTGCGGTCCGGTCATGCCCCGCTTGTAGCGGCACCGCCGTCCGTCGGCTCGGCCCAGCAAAACTTGTAGCCGAATCCCCGAACGGTTTGGATATACCGCGGGGAGGCCGGGTCCGGCTCGATTTTTTTGCGGAGCGTGCGAATATGAACGAAGACGGTGCGCATGTCGCTTTGCTTGTCCCATCCCCAAACCTGCTCGTACAGCTGCTCCACGCTGAACACTTGGTTCGGCCGTTCGGCCAAAAACAGCAGCAGCTGCCGTTCCTTGGCGAACAGCGTCACCGGCTCCCCCCGCACCCGCACGTCGCAGCTGACCGGGTCGATCTTGAGCCGGCGGTCCTTCCATACCGGCTCCGGCGGCTTGACGTCGGCCGTACGGCCCCGCGCGCGACGGATGTGGGCTTTGACGCGGGCGACGACGACGCTCGGCTCGAACGGCTTCGTAATATAGTCGTCGCCTCCGAGCTCGAGGCCGTCGATGACGTCCTGCGCCTCCCGTTTGCAGCTCATGAAAATGACCGGCACGTCCGACCTTTCGCGAATGCGTCGGACGAGCTCCGTCCCCTCCGTATCCGGGAGCAAAATGTCCGTCAGGACGAGATCGGGCGCGGAGCGGGCGAACGACGCCAGCGCCGTCCCCGCATCCGGCGCCAGCTCGACCGAGAAGCCTTCCTTTCGCAAGTACAACGCCACGATTTCGCCGATGTCGGCGTCGTCCTCTACTACCAGAACGGTTCCTGCCATGTCTCACGCCTCCTTCCGGCCGTACGGGGCCGCCATCGGCACGGCGCTCTCCCGGATCGGCAGCGCGAAGTAAAATCGGCTTCCTTCCCCGGGCTTGCTGTCGACGCCGATACGCCCGCCGTGGCGCCCCACGATTTCTTTGCATATGGCGAGCCCCAGGCCGTTGCCGGCGGCCGAAGCCGCCCCCGTTCGCTGCACCCGGTAAAACCGGTCGAAGATGAGCTCGGCCTCCCTCTCCGGTATGCCCGGTCCCGAATCGATGACGGACACGACCGCCTCGCCCGCTCCCTGGCCCGGTCCGCCCCATCGCAACTCGAGCCGCATGCGGATGCGCCCGCCCGCGGGCGTATATTTACACGCGTTCGACATCATGTTCGACACGACCTGCTCGATCCGGATCGGGTCCAGCTTCACGATCGCCGAATCGGCTTCGCCGGGCCCGACGGCCGTCTCCTCCCAGCCGTAGTCGTACGAGTCGCCGGGAAGCTCCGGCTCGTACTTGCGGTACAGCAGACGGAAAAACGAAGCCGCCTCCACTTCCTTGTAATCGAACGCGATTTGCCCCGTCTCGAGCTTCGTCAGCTCGGTCAAATCGTCGATGAGCCGCTCCATCAGCGCGGTCCGCTCGTAAATGCGACGGGCGTACTTGCCGTAGTCGTCCGTTATGACGCCTTCCATCATCGCCGCCGAGTAGCCCTTGATGGAGGTAATCGGCGTACCGAGCTCGTGGGAAATGTCGGACAGCAGCCGCCTCCGGACCGTCTGCATCCGGGACAGCTCGTCGTTCGCCCGCTCCAGCTCCCCGTTCGTCCGGCGGAGCTCGGCGGTCCGTTCCGCGATTTTCCGCTCCAGCGTATCGTTCGCCGCTTGCAGCTGGACGGACAGCGCCTCCGCCCGGCGGGACGTTCGGGCGAAGGTCAACGACAAACGAACCGATTGCGTAAACAGAAACAGCAGGATGCCGTAAGGGATAATCGTGCCGACGGCGACGATCCGGTTGTAGAACAAAATGTCGCCCGCCACCGACGCCCCGAAGCCGACGAAGCCGGCCATATTGACGGCCGACCCTTCCTGCTTGCGAATCCACGCCCGTACGTAGACGTACATCGTGTACGCCAATACCGGAACGACTACCGCCAGCTGGTACGGCAGCATGATAAGAGTGTACACGCGGGCCGGCGTCGTCAAGACGAGCGCGACCACGGACGCCTGAACGGCGAGGTAGGCCGTTAACACGCCGTTGCGGGGCTTGCGCACGTACTCGTTGCGGATGAACAGGACAAGCGCCGTAAAGCCGACGCAGACGGACGCATATTCGGCCTTGACCGCCAGCTCCCAAGGAACGGACGGGAACCAGTACGGCACCAGCGTCTCGCCCAGCACGAGCGTTCGCGCCGCGAGCGCCAGGCACATGACGCCGAAGTACAGCGGGGAGCGCTCTTGGCGGCGAAACGCGTAAAGCCCGACATGATACAGCCCCATGACGAGCATGGCGCCGACGATGAACATCTCGGAGCCGATCCGCATCCCCCGCTCGCGGGCGATCTGCCCGGACTCGCCGAGCCGGATCGCCTCCCACAGGCCGCCCTTGCGCTGCACGAAGTTGGAGACCTGCACTACGATTTCGTTCGGCCCGGGACGCGGAACGAACGAGACGGTTTTGGGGTAATTGGCGGGGACCATCTCCTCGCGCGCCGTTCCGACGACGCCGTTCGCGGCGAGCGGCTCGCCGTTCACCCAGAGGCGGTATGCGGTGGCGACGCTGCGGACGTACAGGGCGAGCGTCTCGCGTCCGACGTCGTCCGGCAGCAGGACGGTCAGCCGGTAAGTGGCGTAGCCTTCGTTCGGCAGCGGCTCGCCGTTCGGCCGGTATTCGCCCCATTGACCGGGCACCGGGACGTGCAGCGCTTCCGAGGGCGCGACGCTCCGAAGCTGCTCCGGCGCGAGGAGCCGGCTCCAGTACATCTCCCATTCGCCCTTCAGCTCCAGCGTTCCGTCCCTCCCGGCGTCCCAGCCGGTCAAGTCGATCGTTCCCGGCGAGGCCGGATGCCTTTCGGAGGCGGACGACCGGACAGCCGGCAAGGCGCAGGCCAGGACGAGCAGCAGCGTCATCGACAACAGAACGTTTTTCATCAGCGGGCCTCATATTCCGGAAATTCGATTTTCCTTAAAAATATCACCTATTGTCATCGCCAACAACAAGAAAACGGAGAGCGGCCGCCAGCGTACCAAAAACGGTACCGGAGCGATTGTCCGATCGGCTCCTCTTCCTGTCCGGCTGAACCAACCGAATGGAGGAATGTCGCAGCAAAGTCCCGACTATGGACATGAGAGAGCGTGGGAGGGGTATTTTGTAAAAGGCATACGGGGAGTGGAGCGGCATTGCTTTGGGAAAAGGCCGACGATCCATGCGCTGCCGAAAATCGACGACACGTTACCCGTCGGCTTGCAGGGGCTGCATGATGGTTTGGGGCGTATCGTTGAGGAAGGGAGCCGGTCCTCCGAAACGAGGTCGGGAACCGGCCCGGTGTTTTGTCTTTTCATAAACGGGGAGCGCGCTACTTGTCCCAAGCCGCCTTGCCCGCCAGCGCCTCGAAGCGGTCAAGCGGCAGCGGCTTGCTGAAGTAGTACCCTTGAGCGACGTCGCAGCCGATCCGGTTCAGCAGCTCGACCTGCTCCCGCGTCTCGACGCCTTCGGCGACGATGTTCATGTTCAAATGGTGGCCGAGCGTCGCGATCGCCGATACGATGGCGGCGTTATCCCCGTTGCGGTCGATGCCGTCGATGAACGACCGGTCGATCTTGAGCCGGTGAATCGGGAATTTGTTCAAATACGCCATCGAGCTGTAGCCGGTGCCGAAGTCGTCGATGCTGATCTGCACCCCGAGGCGGCTCAGCTCGTGAAGTACCGTATACGCCTGCCCGGCGTCCATCGCCATGCTTTCGGTAATTTCCAGCTCCAGCAAGCCGGGGTCGGCGCCCGTCTCATCCAGGATGCCCCGAATCCGGTCGACCAAGGTCCCGCTCCGGAACTGGCTGACCGACAAATTGGCCGCGATCGGCAACGCCCATCCTTTCGCCTTCCACTCGTTCAAGCGCAAGCAAACTTCGCGGATGACCCATTCGCCGATCGGTTCGATCAATCCGGTCTCCTCGGCAAGCGGGATGAACTTGGCCGGCGGAATTTGCCCGAGCTGCGGGTGATTCCAGCGGATGAGCGCCTCGGCGCCGACCAGCTTACCGGCTCCCCGAACCTCGTACTGCGGCTGGTAATGGAGCTCGAACTCGCCCTGCTCGAGCGCCTTGCGCAAATCGGTTTCGAGAATGACGCCTTCGACCGCGGAGAGCGACATCGTCTTTTCGAAGAACCGGTACCCGCCCCTCGTTTTTTTGGCGAACAGAAGGGCGGAATCGGCGTAGTTCAGCAGGTTGGTCCCGTCCTCCGAATCGTCCGGGTAAATCGAGACTCCCATGCTGACGCCGACGTAGAAGTCGTACCCGTCCAGCTTGTACGGCTCCCGGAACAGCCGCCGCATCCGTTCCAGCGTCTCGACGATCGCCCCGCGGTCTTCCGCCTCCCGGAGAACGGCCGTAAACTCGTCTCCCCCCATACGGGCCGCCACGTCCTTGTCGCCGAGCGCAACGGTGAGACGGTCGGTCGCTTCGCGCAAAAACCGGTCGCCGGCATAATGGCCGAGCGAGTCATTGATTTTTTTGAACTTGTCCAGGTCCATGTAGACGACGGCCAGCTTCCGCCCGAGCCGTTCGGCTTCGCGAATTTCGTCCTGCAGCCGGTCGTGGAACGCCCTGCGGTTCCACAACCCCGTCAGCTCGTCGCGGTATGCGGCGCGTTCCAGCTTGCGCTCGAATTCGACCCGATCGGTAATATCGATAATGACGCCGTCGAGCCGCGTCACGCGGCCGCATTCGTCCAGCACCGGTATCGTCCGGTCCTCGACATGACGAATGTCGCCGGTATCGCCGGCCACGAGGCGGTATTGGTGCCGGACGGTCCGGCCTTTCTCCAGCTCGGGTTGAACGGCCAATACGCGATCCACATCGTCCGGGTGAATGAATTCCAGCCACTTGCCGCGCTGCGCCACCAACTGCTCCACGGGTGTCCCGTACAATCGCTCGACGGCCGAGGAGGCGAACAGCACCCGGTTCTCCACCTGATCGACCGACCAGAGCCCGACGTCGACGTTGTCGATCAAGTTGGACAGCTGGCTCTGGATCCGCTCGTACGCCTGCCGCGTCCGGTTGCGGTCGGTCACGTTGCGAACGACGGCGATGCCGGCGGGGCGGCCCTTCCATTCGATGGGCGTATCGGCCAAATGCATGTCCTGGCACGAGCCGTCGAGCCTCACGTACTGGAGCTCCGTTGCCGGGAGCGTTTCGCCGCGATACAGCCTGTGCATCCGTTCCCGGATCGACTCCGCGAAGCTGTCCGGGACGAAGTCCAGCACCGGACAGCCGAGCAGCTGCTCCTCCCGGTCGGCGCCGACCATCCGGAACGTGGCCGGGTTGGCATAGACGACGACGCCGTCGGCATGAATCAGCACCGCATCGGACATCGTTTCGACGAGACGTTTGTACAGCGTCTCGCTCCCTTTCAGCCGCTCGTAGGCTTCCCGCTCTTTCTCCCGGCTTTCTCTCATATGCCGGATATGTACAAGTACGATGGGGGCGGAGAACAGCAGCATAATCGCGAAATGAAGCGCTCCTCCGACCATATGGCCGCTCCCGCGAAGAAACGGCAGCCGGTGCAGGAGGAGATCGTGCGCGATCGTGGCGAGCAGGCTCACCGCCGCCAGCCGGATAAAGAATCGGATCATGCCGTCGCGCATTGGCTTGTCCAGCTTCAACACCGCCCCTTCCGTCTCGTCGGATAACAAAAAAACCGCACGAATGCGGCAAGGCCCGCCCCCAAAGGACGGGGCGTTCGGGAGCCCGGCCGTCAAATCGGTCCCGGGGGCCGGGCGGGTCCGCAGCTTGGCGGCGCCGCCTTGCGGCAGGATGGCCTCTATCGTCTTTCACCATCCGAACGCTTATACACAAGGATATTTTACCTATTTTTATTATGGGATAGATGTCGTATGGTGTCAATATAAGTCGAAATGTTTTTCGCGAGCTCGTTGTGCGGCAGAACCCGCGGCCGCCGGTCGCACCGGAGACCGGCAAAGCGGGGCCGGTCAAAACAAGCCGGCCACCAGCTCGTAGGAGCGCAGCCGCGAAGCGAAGTCGGGCGTAATCGTATTGACGACGATTTCTCCGACGCCGTACGATTCGGCGAAGCGAAGCAAGCCTTCCTTCACCCGCGCGGGCCCCCCACGATCATCCGTTTCCGGTTATGGCGAATGCGCAGCCGCTCTTCGTCCGTGTACGGATAGTCCAATGCCTCCCGCTGCGTCACGGTGCGTCCGAATTGGCCTCGTTCGAGGAGCAGCAGCTTCAAGTCGAGCGGAGCGGCCAGCAGGTCGGCCTCCTCGTCGGAGTCTGCACACAAGACCATGACGCAGACGTTCGCGCGCGGCTCGCTGCCGAGCGGTCCCGGCCTAAAGTCGCGGAAGTAGCGGCGAACCGCCTCTTGGCCGCCTTCGCCATTAATGAAGTGCGCAAACGAAAACGCCGCGCCCAGCTCCGACGCGCGGGCCGCGCTGTAGTCGCTCGAGCCGAGCAGCCATATGTCCGGACTCGTCGGGACGAGCGGCGTGGCGCGGAGCTTGGGCGGCCGTTCGTCCGTTCCGGCCTCGCCTTCCTCCGGCCGCAAGTAGCCGGCGAGCTCCGTCAGCGCCTCGACGAACGCTTCCGCCGTCTCGGGCGGCCTGCCGTAGCGGAGCGCCCGCGTCGCCGCGGGCATCCCGCCCGGCGCCCGGCCGATGCCGAGGTCGATGCGCCCCGGGTACAGCCCTTCGAGCACGCGGAAATGTTCCGCGACCTTATACGGGCTGTAATGGGGCAGCAGCACGCCGGCGGAACCGATCCGGATACGGCTCGTATGCGCTCCGATCGCCGCCATGAGCACCTCCGGCGACGACCCGGCGAGCGACGGCGAATCGTGATGCTCGGACACCCAGTACCGGGCGTAGCCGAGCTCGTCGGCCCGCTTGGCCAGCCTTATCGTATCGTGCAGCGCGTCCGCGGAGCTTTCCCCCGGCATGACCGGGCTCTGGTCCAATACGCCCAAACGCAGCATGAGCGGCGCCTCCTTCTTGGTTCGTTCGACAGGCGAACGGTTTCGCGGATATTGTAGCATACCCGGAGGAAGACGCCTAACACGCCGGTCGAACAAAGACAAAAAGGCAAACGGTCCGCCCGATGCGATCCGTTTGCCTTTCCCGTATGTTCGTTATTGCAGCATATCCGCCATGGCCGATGCGAGACGTCATTCCTCTTCGAACAACTTCTCGCCGCGCTGCAGCCGCCAGGCGATGCGGGCGGTGTGCGGGATTTCCCGCGCCGTCGGCGCATGGGCCGCCACATACCGGACGAGCGCCAGCACCATCGTGCGCTTCGCGCGCTCCCGTAGCGGCGGTCCGTCGTCCTCCTCCGCCCACAGATCGTACTCGGCGAGCGCCGCCTCGACCATCTGGAACGTATGGAAGTCCGCATCCTCGCGGAGCAGCGCATGGCCGAGCGCATTGAACAGCTTCGCCGCGTCGCCGCCCGCGTCCATATAATGCGAAGCCCAATCGGCCGCCTCGGCGACCTGCTGCCGCCGGTCGAGCAGCGCGAGCAGTTCGCCGGTATCCGTCGTATACCCCCGGCCGCCGTACTGCTCCGGCTTCGGCTTCGGGGCCGGCGGAATGTTCAGGAACCGGTCCAAGTAAATGGCGACCGCGGCATGGTACAGCGCCCGCACCTCCGGCCCGCTGCCGCCTTGGCGGAGCCGCACATGGACCGCATGCGCGTGGGTGAACGTATGAAGCACGCCGATCCAGTCGCTGAATTCGTTTTGCGTATGGAACCGGCTCACCCGTTCGGCGGCGGCATAGGCGGTCAGCTTGCCGAGAGCGGCGGGCGGCACGCCGCCGAGCAGCGCCTCCGTCATCGCCCGGATCGTCTCGAGCGGCTCGTCGCCGAGCAGCAGCGACACGAAGCGCTCCGCGTCGAACCCGTACGGCTGCCCGGCCGCAGCCGTAGCTGTAGCCGAAGCCGTCACCGCCCCGCCGACTCCGATGCCGTGACGCTCCAATTCGCCGATCGCCCGGCGGACCGGCTCGACCAGATCGACCGGGTGCCGCCAGCTGTGGCTCTCCTCGCTGCGGGACGGATTGCGCAGCAGCGGGACCAGCGACGTCAAAATACGCTCCGTATCCGCCGCGTCCCCGCCGAGCAGCTCGATCATTTCGAACGCCTTGTTATGGAAATCGAACGTATGGCCGCCGTCGAGATAAAAATGGTCCGTCGCCGCGGCCAGCATCATCTCCGCCAGCGCGGGCGGCTCGAAGCCTTGGCGGATCGCCGTCAGCAGCACCCGGCCGGCTCCCGTGGCGTCGCGCACCTCGACGCATTGACGATACCAGGCGGCGAGCCGGGCCGGGTCGCGCCCGCCGTCCGGCAGCGGCTCCGGCCGGAACAGCGGCGGACGCCCCGCGCAATCGGAGGCGACCCGGCGCAGCCCGTGGAACAGGGCGAGCATCCGGCCGTAGCCGTCCAGCTTCGGCAGCACGTTCGCCATCGCGGTCAGCACCGTCAAGCCGGAGCCCCAGCCGTCCGACCGGTTCGCCGTGCCGAACTCGACGCCGATCCGGACGATGTCCCGCTCCGGGACGCCGGCCTCGAGCAGCGCGACGACCGACTTGGCGATGACGAGCGACAAGTTCTGCTCCAGCCCTTCCCTAAGGCGCCGGACGTGCCTCTCGGCTCCTCCCGCCCGCGCCGGCTTCGGATTGACCCAGACGACGTCCCCTTCGAGCTTCACCTCGTGCGCCGGCACGTCGTCCGCCCACAAGTCGAGCGTACCGCCCGTGCAGACGTCGAACCGCGCGTGATGCCAATGGCATGTCAGCATCCCGTCGCACAAGCTGCCCATATGGAGCGGGAAGCCCATATGCGGGCATCGATTGTCCAGCGCGAACACGCCTTCCTCGCGAGCGAAGACGGCGATGCCGCCCTTGATCACCTTGGCGCCCTCCCGGCGCAGCTCCTCCACCGTCCCGGCCTTGATCCACCCATCGACCACGGTGCGTCCACCTCCGATTCAATTCAGGAATGCATACGATTTCCGTATGTTTCCATTATATCACGGAGAACCGTCCGTTTTGTCATCCGCCTTTACAGCTTCAGCTCCAGGCAAGGCACGCCTTGCCGAATCGCGTCCGCATTCCAGGCGAGCCATGCCCGCTGCGCTTCGTTCGAATGTCCGGGGCCCCATTCGCCGAACAGGACGAGGCACAGGTCTACCCTCCGCTTCTCCACGAACAGCGGGAGCCGCCGAAGCCAGTCCGCCCCGATCGTCCGTTCCCGCCCGTATCCTTGCAGGAACGAGTCGAGGATCCGTTCCGCCGAAGCCGACGCCGCGCGCGGATCGAACTCCGGCTTCTCCCATACCCCGAATACCGCCCCGTAGTAAACCGGCATTGCGACGTCTTGGATGAAGAAGTCGTATCCGCAATCGTCGAAGTCGAACGCCGTCATCCCGCCTTCGCCGTCCACGAAAAAGTTGCCGTGGTGCAGATCGCGGTGACACATGCCGAAGCCGTCCGCGCTTCTCGGCAGCCGCTCCGCCTCCTCCACCGCTCGGCCGAACGCGTGCGCCAGTTCCTCGAGCGTCGCGGCGTCGGCCTGGTCCGCTCCGTCGCCGAGCGCGGCCTCCAACGCTTCCGCCGCGAAATCGGCCGCCTCCCCGATCTCGGCTTCTCCCCCGCGCCGGCGCGACAATCCCGGAGGCGGCTCGTAGCCGGCGGCGAGCCGGTGCATCCGGCCGGTCAGCTCGCCCCACCGCTCGAACAGCCGCGGCCCCCATTCGGGGCGGCGCGCATCGACGTGACCGCCCGGCGCCCTCTCGAACGCGCTCAACAGGAACGTTCCCGCTTCCGTCCGCACGTCCCCCGGCAGCAGCCCGTCCGCCGCTTCGACCGGGCGGGCGACGCGGACGTCATGCTCCGCGAGATGGCGCATCCAATGAAGCTCGGACGCGACCTCGCCCGCCGAACGGTGCGACTCGTGCGTGACGCGCAAGATATACTCGCGCCCGTCCCGCTCGAAGCCGTAAATCAAATTTTCGAAGCCGCCGACGTGCCGGAACCGCTCCGGCGCCACGCCGTACCGTTTGCCGGCTTCGGTCAGAAACCCGCTCTCGTACTCCCTGTATCGTTCCACCGTCATTCGCTCGCACTCCTTCATATCCTCTATAAAAGTCAGAGGCCACGGCGTTTCCGCCGTGGCCGGTCTGTTTCGGTTATACCGAAATCACCTTGTTGTTCATGCGTAGCATCACTCCTTTCCGAAGGTTGATTTCATCATAAACGATTTGCTTGTAGGGTTCCATGGAGCATTTCGTTATAATTGATTCTGGGTGATACGCGCATATGAAAACGATTCTTTTCGTCGAAGACGACGAATCTTTGCAGTACGGCGTCTCCTTCACGCTGCAGCGCGAAGGATGGCGCGTCGCCTCCGCCCGGTCCATCGGCGAGGCGCGAGAGCGGTTCCGGGACGGGGCGTTCGATCTGCTGCTGCTCGACAACCGTCTTCCCGACGGCTTCGGCATCGACTTGTGCCGCGACGTCCGCAGCCGGTCCACCGTGCCGGTCATTTTCCTGACCGCCTCGGACGAAGAGGTGAATATCGTGCTCGGCCTCGAAAGCGGAGCCGACGATTACATCACGAAGCCGTTCCGCGTCCAAGAGCTCGTCTCGCGCATACGCGCGGCGTTCCGCCGGGCGGACATGCACGCCGGACAAGCCGCGGCGCTTGACGGCGACACGATCCGCTCCGGCCCCGTCACCGTCGACCTGGCCCGGCACCAAGTAAGGCTGAACGGCGTCGAGACGGCCGTCTCGCCGACCGAATTCAAGCTGCTTGCCGCACTCGTCCGTCACCCGCAGCAGACGCTGACCCGCCGGGTCATCCTGGAGCGGCTGTGGGACGCGGGCGGCGAATTTATCGACGACAATACGCTGTCGGTCCACATCCGCCGGCTTCGCGAGAAAATCGAGCCCGACCCGTCCGCCCCCGTCTATATCGTCACCGTCCGGGGCGTCGGCTATAAGTGGGACGCGAGGAGCGAGCGGTCATGAACGGCTCGCTGCTGCGCAACCGCGAGATGAAGCGATTAATCGTCGCCGCCGCGCTTCTGTTCGCCGGGGCGATCGTCGTCTCCTTGTTCTGGATGCAGTTCGTCTGGGACGGCTGGAATCGCGAGCAGACCCGCGCCGACCTGGCCGCGATCGGACGCGTCTCGTCCATCGATCCGAAGGCGGCGGAGGAGCTCATGTCTCTGTACGGCAAAGGCTATACGGACGCGGACTTCTTCCGCGGCATGGAAATCGCCGGGGCGCTCGGCTATATCGACAGCCTGCCGATGGCGGAATATCGCGAGGCGCGAATGTCCCCCGGCCGGCTGTTCCTCGGCGTCTCCATCGTCTTCGGCTTGCTGTTCGCCGCCGCCGGGGCCGCGGCGTGGCTCGCCTTCCGCCGCATTTACCGGACCGTCCGGGACGTATCGGCCGGCGCCGACCATCTGATGCGCGGCGATTTCCGGGTCCGGTTCCCGGACGGCGAAGAGGGCGACCTGTCCATTCTCGGCCACCAGTTCAATCAGCTGTCGAACCGGCTCCAGCTGACGCTGCATCAGCTGGACCGGGAGAAGGAGCGCCTCCGGCAGCTCGTCTCCGACGTGTCGCACCAAGTGAAAACGCCGCTCAGCTCGCTGCTTCTGTTCCAGGAGCTGCTGTCGGATGCGGGCTTGTCCGCCGAGGAGCGCGAGACGCTCTCGGAGAAAAGCAAGGGCGAGCTGTTCCGGATGGAGCGCCTCATCCGTTCGATGCTCACGATGTCGCGGCTCGAAGCCGGCATCATCGAGCTGCGGATGGAGGCGACGGACGTCGTCGATACGATCGCCCCCCTCCTCGATACCTGGAAGCCGCAAGCGGAGCGGAAACGGATCGACTTGACGCTGGATACGTCCGGACCGCCGGCTTCCTTCCGCCACGATCCGTTCTGGCTGCGGGAGGCGCTCGGCAACGTGATCGGCAATGCGATCGACTTTACCCCCGAGGACGGCTCGATCCGCGTCTCCGTCCGCACGACCGAGGCGTCCTTGTCGATCGCCGTCCGGGATAGCGGTCCCGGGATCGATCCGGAGGATCTCCCGTTTCTGTTTCACCGCTTTTACCAAGGGAAGTCGGCCAAGCGTTCCGGCCGCGGCGGCACCGGCATCGGCCTCTCGCTCGCCCGCCTGATTGCCGACAAGCACGGGGGCCGCCTGCATGCGGAAAGCGAGCCGGGGCAAGGCGCCGTCTTCACGATGACGTTTCCGCTGTTCGGCCCGTCGGCCGAAGGCTGACGCCGTCTTACGAAAACGTAAGCTTCCCCTGCATCGGACCGTAAGCTCCTTCCGCTATTCTGATCCTATCAACCAGGCGATGCACGCGAGGAGGACACGCTTATGGAACCATTGCTTCAAACGATCCGACTGACCAAAACGTACGGCGAAGGCGCGACGGCCGTTCACGCCCTGAAGCCGACCGATCTGACGCTTCATCAAGGCCAATTCGTGGCGATCGTCGGCGCCAGCGGCTCGGGCAAGAGCACGCTGCTCCACCTGCTCGGCGGCCTCGACCGGCCGACGTCCGGCTCCATCCTGCTGGAAGGCAAGCGAATGACCGGACTCGGCGAGGAGGAGATGGCCGTTTTGCGGCGGCGCAAGTTCGGCTTTATTTTCCAATACTACAACCTGCTGCCCGTGCTGACGGCCGAGGAAAATATCGTCCTGCCGCTCCTTCTGGACGGCAAAACGCCGGACGGCCCCTATATCGAGGAGCTGCTCGGCTGGCTCGGCCTGACGGAGCGGCGCTCCCATCTGCCGTCCGCCCTGTCGGGCGGCCAGCAGCAGCGGGTGGCGATCGCGCGGGCGCTCGCCTGCAAGCCTTCGATTATTTTCGCAGACGAGCCTACGGGCAATTTGGACCGGAACATGACGCAGGAGGTGCTCGACCTGCTCCGGCTGTCCATCCGCAAATACCACCAGACGCTCGTCATGATTACGCACGACGTTCAGATCGCCGCTTCGGCGGACCGGATCGTCACCATCGACGACGGCGCCGTCGTCGACGACAGGACGGTGAGCGCATGAAATCGTACGCCGGCTTGATTCCCCGGTATTTGCGCCATCAAAGACGAAGGACGCTGCTCACGGCTGCGGGCATCACGCTGTCGGTCGCGCTGCTGACGTTCATGACGCTGTTCGTCGTCAATTTGAAGGAGATCAACTTCCGGACGGCCGAGCGGGTTTACGGCTCGTATCACGTTCGCTTCATCGGCTCGGACGAACGCCAGGCGGATACGATCCGCCTGCACCCGAGCGTCCGGACGTCGGGCGCTCTGCTGACGGCCGACGTCCCGTCCCCCGTCGCCGGTACGTCGGTGTCGCTGTTCGCGGTCGAGAACGACGGAGCCGCCTCCATGCTGCCGCTGACGTACGTGCAGGGCAAAGCCCCGGAGCGCGCCGACGAGGTGGCGCTGGCGGAATGGGCGCTGACCGCGATGCGGATGGAGCCGCGGCTCGGCCAGACGATCGAGGCCGGCGGACGCTCGTTTCGGCTCGTGGGCATTATGAGCAATCCGAAAAGCACGTGGATCGACGCCAAAACGGCTGGCGCGGTCGTCCCCGAAACGCTTCTCGGACTGGCTCGAGGCCCGATCGAGCGCAGCGTCTACGTCCGTTTCCACGATCGGCTCGTCGAAGGCCCCGACGACGTCTATACCCGGTCGGCGGTTCTGCGCGACGCGGCGGGCATCGGGAAAACCGCCCTGAACCATAACGACGGCTGGATCGAAGCATACGGGTCGTACAAGGGGCGGGACTTGCCGTCCTTGGCGATCGTGCTGGTGGACGCCGCCGCGACCGTCATCGCCATTTACAACATGTTCCACCTGTCGGTTTTGGAAAAGCTGAAGCAGTTCGGCATTTTGCGCGCCATCGGCATGAATGCGCGGCAGCTTCGCCGGCTCATTATCGGGGAGGCGCTGCTGCTATGCGCGGTTTCCATCCCTGCCGGCATCGCCCTCGGATGGGGCGCCCTGCAAGCCGCCGCCTCCTTTGTCTTCGAAGGCTCGCCCGCGCCCGCGCTCGTGACGCCGTGGACGGTGCCGGCTTTGGCGGCGGCGGTCGGGCTCGCCACGGTGCTGCTGGCGGCGCTTCGGCCGGCTATCGTCGCCGGACGCGTCTCGCCGCTGGAAGCGCTGCGCGAAGCCGCCGCCGGGAGCCGTCCGCCGTCGGGCTTCCGGGCGAAGCCGGGCCGGGCGTACGGGCGGTGGCTCGGCTTGGCGGGCCTGCTCGCCCATCGCAGCGTAAGCCGCGGCAAGTCCCGATTCGCCGTTACGGTCCTGTCCATGTCGGTGGCGATCGCGCTGTTCGTCGGCGTTCATTATTTCGTCTCCATCCAAGACCCCGCCGCGAGCATCCGGCACCAATTTCTATGGGGAGCCGACTATTACTTGTCGGCCGGCAGCAACCGGGAAGGACGCGGCTTCGACGAAGCCGATCTGGCGTCCGTCCGCGCGATCGAAGGCGTACGCGACGTATTCCCGACCCGGATCAGCTACGGGTATACGTATTTGGCCCCGGACCGGCTGACGCCGGACTTCCGGACGATCTTGGACGGCGAGCAGGATTACCTCGCGAATCCGCGAGCCCGGGACGGCTCGTACACGACGATGGTGAAGGCGTATTTTTATTCCGACGAGCTGCTGGACAAAGCGGAGTCGTACTTGATCGACGGCCGAATCGACAAGGAGAGGCTTGCTCGGGGCGAGGACATGCTGCTCATCCAATCGGGAGACGAGCCGAAGACGCTGCTGAAGGCGGGCGACACGATCGAGCTCGGCCATATGCAGCTCGTGGACGGACCGAGGAACGACAATTGGAGCTACGCCCCGGACACGCGGACCGTGCGGATCGGCGGCGTCGTGAAGAAGTTTCCGCAGGTCGGGGCGATGCCCGAAGGGCTGCACGCCGTCGGACACGAACGCTTTTACGAATCGTTCTCCGGCGGTACGCTGTACCGGAAAATCGACGTCCGGCTCGACGAGCGCGCGGACCGCGCCGCCGCGGAGGACGCGCTGAAGCGGATCGCCAAGTCGAACAACGGCCAATTCGTCTCGTTCGAGCGGAAGAAGGAGCAAATTCGCGCGGAGTTCGATCAGGCGACCCGCCTGCTGTACGCCTTCATCGCCATCGTGACGGCGATCGGCGCCTTGAGCATCGTCAATACGATGACGACCCATTTCGTCCTGCGCACCAAAGAATTCGGCGTCATGCGGGCGATCGGCATGTCGGAGCGGCAGCTGCGGAAGATGGTCCGGACCGAAGGCCTCCTGTACGCCCTGCACAGCGGCTTCTGGGGCGCGCTGCTCGGCGTCGGCTCCACCTGGGCCGTTTACCGCTTCCTATCGGCGGAGTTTCCGGATATGGTGCCGGTTTGGCGGTTCCCTTGGCTCTCCGTCGCACTCGCCCTCGCCGGGACGACCGCGATCATCCTGCTGTCCGCGATCCTGCCGCTGCGAAGGCTGAATCGGCTCGCGATCGTCGATTCGATCCGGCACGTCGAGTGACGGCTATGACGCTTGCCTTCGTTCACCCGCAATCCAACATCGGGCACAACTAAAAACGGCGGGCTCGAGGGACTCCCTCGAGCTCGCCGTTTTTGCGCCGCCCATCTTATTTCATAATACCGCTTACTCCCGCAGCGCGTCGCGCAGACGGCTCGACATACCGGCCGCCTGGACCGCCCGCAGCTTGCGCAGCTCCTGCCGCAGCCGCTCGTTCTCGGCGCGCAGCCGCTCCGCGGTCTCGCGCTCCGCTTCATCCCGTTCGGCCGCGTCGACCCATTCCAGCAGCTCGCCGTCGACGTACCCCGCATCCCGGAACAGCCGCCGCAGCGAATCCCGCAGACGGCCGTAATCCGGCCGCCCGTTCCCTGTATTCCCGCTCACGATAGACCTCCTCCGTCTCGAGTATCGATTGAAGATTCGTTCGGTTCCGCTTAACGTCCGGAATCCGCTTCCGTTCGCCCCGTTCCCGAGCCGTTTAAGACACGGACTCCGTCTTGGCCGGCGCATTCGGCTCGGCGGGCTCGTCGACGCAGCCGCACTTGCCGTCCTTCACGCAGCCGGTCAACAGCACGGCCGCGGCGAATACGGCCATTAGCGCCAGCTTGACTTTGGCGGTCATCGTCCGTCCCCCCCTTCCCGGGGCTTTCCCCCGTATCACAGGCTCGGCGGCGTCTCGCTTCGAATATGGTCCGCCAGCGCCTGCTGCAAGTTTCCTTTCATAATCGCTTTTTGCTCGAACGATAAGCCGGATCGAATCATCAGCTTGACTGTTTCCGCCCGGATTCCGGTTATGACGACGCGGCAGCCCATCATCCTCACCCCGTCGATTACGCCGATCAGCTTCTGGATGAATCCGATATCCGTCTCGATGATGCCGGACAAGTCCATGATCAACGTTTCGATCCGTTCTTTCCCGATCTGCGTGATCACCTTGTCTTCGATCGTGCTGGCACGGGTAGCGTCAATCGCGCCGATGAGAGGCAGGATCGAAATCGAATGCGTCAGCGGGATGATCGGCACCGAAAGATCCTCCACCATTTCCCGTTGGGCCCGGATCAGATCGTCCTTATATTGCGAATAGCTGATGAACAGATGATTGAGGAACAGGTCCATGAGCTCGTTGATCCGCTTTTCCAGTGCGAAGAAGTCCTCCTTGGTGTGGACAAACCCTCGCTCCCGGTCGTAGTTATACAGGAAGTCCCATAGGACGCGCCGCAGCGCCTGAATCCATTCCAGCTTGAAGGCGAGCGTCAGCGAATGCTTCGCCCAAGTGACGCCCTCCGCCCTGGCGAAGGAGATCACCTCGTGCTCCCTGCCCTCGACGATATACAGAACGAGCCTGTGGGCGTTGTCGAGCAAATTGATTTTGCCGACTTCGAGAATTTCGTCGATTTTGTCCCGGACGTTGACCGCTTCCAACAATAGCCGTTCCTCGAACTCGGGACGGTTCAGGACGAAAAACTCCTTCAAATTGTCTTCCAGCGGAGTCTTGAGACTCAACCGAACCACCTCTTTGTTTTTTTTCGATCCGTTCTCCTTCGGAAACGTTATCGTGAACTTGGTTCCCTTGTTTTCCTCGCTCTCGACCTCGATAAACCCGTTGTTCTGATAGACGACGGAAAACACGAGCGTAAGTCCCATACCGGTCCCGTTCGGCTTGGTCGAAAAAAATGGAGTGCCCAGAAGCTCGAGCTTGTCCTTCGGAATGCCGAGTCCGTCGTCCTCGATCGTCACCGTGACGGCGTCTCCCGTGCTCCGGTGCGCGACTATAATCGTACCTTTGTCGGGGATGGCCTCGAACGCGTTTTTGAGCAGATTGAAAAACGCTTTTTTCAATTGATTGCGCTTGGCGTAAATGTAGTTGCCCGGATCTTCGAACCGCTTGATCAGGGCGACCCGGTAAAATTGATCCTGAAACAGCTGCGTCAGCATTTCAAGCTCGACGGTCAAGTCGATCGATTCGAACGGCTCGTCGTCGAGATCCGGCTTGGACACGTGAAGCAAATTTTGCAAAATGCCGAGCGCGTTCTCCAACTCCGTCTGGGCAATCTCGATATACGCTTCGTCGTTTTTCTCTTTCAGCAATTGCAAAAAACCTTTGACGGCGGTGAGCGGATTTTTCACTTCGTGGGCGATGCCCGCCGCGATTTGTCCGACGGAGGCCAACTGGCTCAGATGCGCTTCGTTTCGTTTTTTGGATTGCGGGTTTTCGGTCGACATGGCTGCATTCCTCCGGTTTCCAACATTTTCCGGCCAAATGCCGGTCCGTCCGTTCTCGGTCTGCGGTAATAATTTCTCTAAGTATATAATTATATGAAATTTTATTCTAGCTTGCTTATAGGGACAAATCGCTCCGCAAATAAAAAAACGCCCCCCATCGGGTACGGGGGCGGGCTTGGGATGGCGGCTTGCGCCGCGAAATCGGTTGGCGCCGGACGCACTCTCGGTCCGCCGTCCCTTAAAACGCGCGGGCGTATGGCTTCGGCACGTAGTCGGCGTTTCGGCCGGTAACGGCGCGGATCGCATGGTGCGCCCAATACGGGTCGCGCAGCATGCCGCGCGCGACGCCGACCAAATCGGCGTCGCCGTTCGCCACGGTGGCGTCGGCGAGCGCCGGGTCCTCGAGCATGCCGACGGCGATGACGGGCACGCCGAGCGCCTCCTTATAGGCGCGGGCGTACGGCACTTGGTAGCCGGGGTAGTTGCCCGGCTTGCGCTTGCCGGCCGGTCCTTCGCCGCCGGTCGTGACGTGGAAGATGTCCGCGCCCGCTTCCAAGTATCGGCGGGCGATGGCGAGCGAATGGTCGAGGTCGTAGCCGCCGTCCATATACTCGATCGCGGAAATGCGCAGCAGAAGCGGCATATCCGCCGGCATCGCTTCCTTGACCGCGCGGATGACCTCGACGCCGAACAGCGCCAAGTCTTGCCCGTACTCGTCCTCGCGCCGGTTGAGCGACGGGGAATGGAACTGATGAATCAAATAGCCGTGGGCGGCGTGCAGCTCGATCGTGTCGAAGCCGGCGGCGATCGCCCGCACCGCGGCGTCGCGGAACTTGCCGACCATCGCCTTCGTCTCCTCCGTCGTCAAGGCGCGCGGCGTCTTCGATTGCGCGTCGACCGGGATCGCGGACGGGGCGACCGGCACTTCGGCGTCTTGGGCTTTGCGGCCGGCGTGGGCGATTTGCACGCCGATCTTGGCGCCGTGCGACCGGACGGCGGACACGATGCGGGCGAACGCCGGGATGTGATCGTCGGACCAGAGGCCGAGGTCGTAATCGGAGATGCGGCCGTCCGGCTCGACGTCCGTCATTTCGACGATGACGAGCCCGGCTCCCCCGACGGAGCGCGCGACGTAGTGGGCGAAGTGCCAGTCGTTCGGCTTGCCGTCCTTGGCCTCGACCGAGTATTGGCACATCGGCGGCATGACGATGCGGTTGCGAAGCTGCAAGCTTTTATGGGCGAAAGGCGTGTCCAGTCGGTTCATGAAGGTTCCTCCTGTTATCGGGTATGTTCCCTATTGTTTCAACTTTAATGCGATTATAAGCATCCCGGTTTCCATTGAAAAGGAGTGATCTTGTTTTCAGTTCGTTTCTCCAAGGTAACGAAGAGTTCCGCCGCGGCCCGTGCAAGAAAAAAAACGATCCGCGCTCCCCTAAGGAGGAGGCGGATCGCTTGTTGTATGGGACCGCCGGCTTTCATTCCCGCGGCAGCCCGTCCAAGTATTCTTTGATTTGCGCCGGCGTCTTCGCGAATTTGCTGTGAAGATGCGCGATTTTCCGGCCGTTGCGGTAGGCGAGCAGGCTCGGAATGCCGCGCACTTCGTTCTCCTCGGCGATGTCCTGGAATTGCTCGGCGTCCATCTCGAACCACTGCTTGTCCGCGTGGTCGGCGACGACGTCCCCGATGAAGCGGTCCAAATTTTTGCAATCCGGGCACCAGGTCGTGTAATATTTGACGATCGTCACCCGGTCTTGCCCGATCAGCTCCCGAAATTGCTCGGCGCTCGTTATGTTCTCCATGTCGTTACCCCCTCATCACGATATCGGCGTCGAAAAAGGCGGCCAGCCGCGACGCTTCTTCCTCGAGCCCCGCTCTTGTCGCCGCCGCCTGCTTGCCTTTCGGCGGCTCGAACCATTCCACCTTCAGCTCGATTTGCCCCCGCTTCTTCTCCGTCTCCCAAATGCCGGCCATCCGCGTGCCCACGAGGACAACCGGGTAAATCCAGCCTTGATTGCGGTAGACGAGCGGCTTGTACGGCTCCGCCAGCACGTGCTGGGTCCGGTGCGACATCGACACCGTATACGGGTCGAAATGCGGCAGCAGCCGGACCGTCCCGTCCGGGACCGAAGCGGCTTCGAGGCTGGGGGCGTCGTCCCGCAGCATCCAGCCTTCGCGGCCATCGACGCGTACGGAGACGAGCTCGTCGTCGAGACTGCGGAACAGCCGCTTCGCCTTCGATACGTCGACGCCCCACCAGCGTCCGAAATCTTCGTAAGTGGCCGGACCGTATACGGACAAATATCGGCGGACGGCGCCGCGCACCGCTTCCTCGGGAGAGACCGACGGGCTCGTCCATCGGGGCAGCCATCGGTCCGGCCGGACGAACGTGACGTTCTGCCCCTGGCTCGGGCCGAAAAGCAACGCCCCTTCGTGCGCTGCGGGCTTGAGCAGGGAACCCCAGCCCGATTGCAGCAGCTCGCGCAGCTTCTCCTGTCCCGTATGGGCGACCAGCGCGTCGGCCAGCTGCTCGCGGGTAAGCGGCTCTTCGCCGAGCGAGCGCCGGATCCCTTCGATGACGGCGTCCAGCTGCTCGAGCGTGATGCCGTGAACATTCAGCCAAGACGGCTTGCGGTAAAACGTCGAAACGGTTTCGCGAAGCGCCGCGACCGTCGTCGGCAGCTCGTCCGCGGGCAGCAGGTGGAGCGTTCCCCGCATCGCCCACGTCTTGACGAGCGTCCGGTCTTCCCACAGCGCCCGCTTCACGTCGTCGGGCGATACGCCGTCGGCTCTCGCCCAGACGCTCAGCTCGGCCGCCGACATCACCTGCGCGTGAAGGCCGCCGATTCGCCGGACGGTATCCAGCCAGTCTTCTTTGCCGGCGCGCCGCAGCAGCCCTTGCCGGGACATCCGCCAGGCGGCAACGTGCGCGGAGGTTATCCTTGATGCGGACATGACGCCTTTCCTCGCTTTCCGGTCCGCTGCCGGTTCGGCAGCTTCCTTGCGTACTCGCTGCCAGTATACCACGCCGCCGCCCGGGCGACAAACTACCGCATGCTCGCGTACAGCGCGTTCAATAGGTCGTGTCCGGCCGTATCCTGCCCCAAATCCCAAATCATCGCCCCGCCGAGCCCCTGCGCCTTCGCATAAGCTCCCTTCAACGCGACTGATTCCGGGTCGTCGTAGCTGATGAAGCTGGTCCCGTTGAACAAAGACGGCACCTTGGAATCGGCATGGAACGACCGGGCATAGCCGGATCCGGCCGGAGCGTAGGAAGCGGCGATCGTCGCGTAGCTTACCGATTTGCCGCCGGAAAACGGCTGGTACAAGCCGCCTCGGGCCGTCCCGGCGACGTTGTCGTACTTGTAGCCGTAGAACGGAACGCCGAGCACGATTTTGCTCGCGGGCACGCCTTGTCCGACGTACAGCCGAACCGCGTCATGGACGCTCCAATCCGAGGCGAAGCCGCTGTTCGGATCGCGGTACAGCGGCGCGTTCAAGCCCGTTATCCCGTCCCACGTCCCGTGAATGTCGTACGTCATGATGCCGACGATATCGCAAACGGCCTGCAGCTTGCCGAGCTCCGTATTGGCCGCATAATACGCGCCGGCCGCGCCGGCGAAGCTGAGGCCGTACGTTTTGCCGTCCCGGGTCGACTGGGCGTCCAGCTTTTCGCGAAGCTTTTGCATAAGCAGCGTAAAATTCGTCTTGTCCTCCGGACGGTGCGTATTGCCCGCCATGCCGCCCGATACGGGATATTCCCAGTCGATGTCGACGCCGTCAAAGCCGTATTTCGCGGCAAAGGCTACCGCGCTGTCCGCGAAGGCCGTTCGGGCGGCGTCGGAAGCCGCGGCGTCGGAAAATTTCGCCGACCACGACCAGCCGCCGACCGATATGTACGTTTTCAAATGCGGATAACGCTGCTTCAGCTTGAGCAGCTGATTGAAGTTGCCGCAGAACGGTTCGGAGCCGGTATCGCCCGGGAACGTTTTCTCCGTATCGGCATACGGATCGCCGACCTGCACCTTCCAATCGTCGCCGATGTTGGCGAATGCATAGAACAGATGCGTCAGCTTCGAGCCGTCGACGTCGGCGATTTGGCTGCCCGTATAAGTCGACCAGCCTCCGTAGTAGCCGATCAGCTTGGGAGCGGCACCCGGAGCCGGTGTCGGAGCGGGCGCTGTCGGGGCGGACGTCGTGACGGAAATCGGCGTGCTGGCGGAAGATACGTTGCCTGCGGCGTCTTTCGCTTTTACGGTGAATGTATACGTCGTAGACGGGGACAACGACGTGACGGCGAAGCCGGGGGTGGACGACGTTCCGGCTAACGCTGCGTTTTTGTAAACGAGATAAGAGGCGACGCCCACGTTGTCGGTCGACGGAGTCCAGGCGAGCGTAGCCGAGACGTCCGTCTTTTGGACGACGCGAAGCCCGGTCGGGGCGGAGGGGGCTTTCCGGTCTTTCGCCGCATAAGCGGGAATGGGCAGAAGCGAGAGAATCATGGCGATCAGGACGGTCAATCGGAGGGCAAAGAAGCCCCTGGCAGGGCGGAGACGCGAATCGCGTTTCATTTCGGATTCCTCCATCTTCTGGTTGATCGAGTCTGCGTTGATTCGGGACGTTCCGATCGCCGGCATCGGTTGCTGGACTTGCGACGCGGCGAGGTGAGGTTTCCGGGGGCCCGAGGGCCGGATTCCGGGTTCTGTGGGTAACGCGATTGGGTGGGTCCTAGGGTCTGCAAGTCTGCAAGTCTGCAAGTCTGCGAGTGTGCAAGTCTGCGAGTGTGCAAGTCTGCGAGTGTGCAAAGCCTTCGAATCTGCAAATCCGCGAGTCTGGGACCGTTTACCGTTCAAAATCTTCGAATCCGCTGCACGGGTTACCCGGTTTGCGCGATTTTGCGAGTTCCGCGTTTTTACGAAATTTACGGGTTTCGCGAGTTCGGCAAACCTGCATTTCTCGCCGTTCTTGACGAAGCGTTTCCTCGCTTTCCGCTTGTGCGCACAAGGAAAGCGCTTCCAAGTAAATCGTTATCACCTCCCCTTGCTCCAGCAAATCTATTATATCAGCTCCTTCCCGCCGTCCGCATGATCGATTGGGCTCATCCGGCCCCCTCTCCCGACATAAAGCAAGAGTTCCAGCGCCGCCGGCCGCGAAGCATGGCGCTCCGCGGCTCGTTTACCGGGTCTATCTCCGCCGGCGGCGCGCTTGCACCGGGCGGATCTTTTCCCTTAAAGGCGCTCTATATGTCGTCCAAATTGACCAGCTTCCAATCCGGCGTACCGTCTCGCGTCAAAAACCACGTATCCACAAACACGTCGTTCGGCTTATGGATATGCTCGCGGGCCGCCCAAATCTCGGTCAGCCGGAACGTAGGCGACGAATTGCGAATGAGCAGCGAGATCGGATAAGCGGGGTCGTAGGCTTGTCTTTTCGATTCCTTGCGGCGGACCAGCTCGTTCAGCTGGGCGATCAGATGGGCCAACGTGACGGGGCCCGATACGGTGCCGTCCGGCCGGCCGAGCAGCGCCTTCGCTTCCGCGGCGTCGTAGAACAAGTGCGTGATCTCCACGCCGAGCTTGCCGCCGCGAGACGTTTGCAGCACCGCGTCGGGACGGTCGTGCTGATACAGCAGGCGCAGCTTGACGTCGTGGCGCGCGTTGTACAGCCGGATGAAGTCGCGGACGGCGGCCCGCTCCAGCTTGAGCTTCTCGTCGTTATGTCCGTCGGTCATGCGGTTCACTCTCCCCTCTCGTACACAGCGGAAAAAGGGATTCCGTCTTTATGCCATTGTAGCATAAACGGAATCCCTTCCCCTACTTTCGCCGCCGCCGCGGCGTCTTAATCGCCCCGCAGCATCGCCGTCTCCCCCGTGCGCGTCAGCTCGAGTATGCCGTACGAGCCGAGCAGGTGGAGCAGGGCGTCGTTTTTGTCCGGATCGCCTACGACTTGAATGACGACGGAATGAGGCCCGACGTCGACGGTCGAACAGCGGAACGTATCGACGACGGCGAAAATATCGGGACGCGCCTGCGGCTCGGCCCGCAGCTTGACGAGCATCAGCTCGCGCGCGATGACGGTGCGGCGCGGCAGAAGCGCCACGCGCACGACGTCGACGAGCTTGTCGAGCTGCTTGCAAATTTGCTCCGCCGCCCGGTCGTCCCCGGCCGTCGTAATCGTAATGCGGGACAAGCCTTCCCGCTCGGAGGCGCCGACCGTAATGCTCTCCATGTTGTAGCCCCGGCGTCCGAACAGGCCGGAGATGCGCTGCAGCACCCCCGGCTGATTGCGCACGAGGACGGATATCGTATGCTTTTCCACTGCGGTTACGCCTCCCCCGTGATGATGTCGCTCAGCGCTTTTCCTTGCGGAACCATCGGGAAGACGAGCTCGTCCTTCGAGACGACGAAATCGATGAGCACCGGCCCCGGCGTCTCCATCGCTTCGCGCCAGACGAGCTGCGCGTCCCGCCTGTTGTCCGCCCGAAGCCCTTTCACGCCGTAAGCTTCCGCCAGCTTGACGAAATCCGGGCTGCCCGACAGGTCGATATGGCTGTATCGGCCGTCGTAGATGAGCTCCTGCCACTGCTTGATCATGCCGAGCGTCCGGTTGTTGATGACGACGATTTTGACCGGAATGTTATGGATGGCGCATACGGCCAGCTCCTGAGCGCACATCTGCATTCCTCCGTCGCCGTTGATCGAGACGACGAGCCGGTCCGGGTTGCCTACTTGCGCGCCGATCGCCGAAGGAAAGCCGAAGCCCATCGTGCCGAGTCCGCCGGACGTGAGCAGGGAACGCGGACGCTTGAATTTGTAAAATTGCGCCGTCCACATCTGGTGCTGACCGACGTCGGTCGTCACGATGGCCTCGCCGTTCGTCGTCTCGGAGATCATCTCGATGACGTATTGCGGCTTGAGCGGCTTCTCGGCGTCGGCGTACCGGAGCGGATGCTCGCGGGCGAGCGCCGCCAGCCGCCCCAGCCATTCGGCGGTCCGTCCGACGCCCGCCTTCCGGCTCCCCATCCGGGCGAGCGCGGACGCGAGCACGTCCTTGACGTCGCCCTGGACGGGGATCGACGTCGGCACCAGCTTGCCGATCTCGGCGGCGTCAATATCGATGTGCGCGATCGTCGCCTGCGGCGCGAAGCCGTCGAGGCGCATCGTGACGCGGTCGTCGAACCGAGCTCCCGCCGAGATGAGCAGGTCGCATTCGAGCAGCGCGCGGTTCGCCGCCACGGTGCCGTGCATGCCCGGCATGCCGAGCCATAACAGATGTCCGCTCGGGAAGCCGCCGAGCCCGAGCAGCGTCGTCGTCACGGGCACGTTCGCGCGCTCGGCGAAGGCGATCAGCTCGGCGGAGCCGTCGGCGGCGACGACGCCTCCCCCCGCGAGCAGGAGCGGCCGCTCCGCCGTCTCCAGCGCCGCGAGCAGCTTCCCGATTTGCTCCGGCAGCCCGGGGTGCCGCACTTGAGCCTCCGGCGCGTAGCCGGGGATCGAGATCGTCTCGGGCCAGCGGAATTCGGTCTCCTCGGCGGACACGTCCTTCGGAATGTCGATGAGCACCGGCCCCTTGCGTCCCGTACCGGCGATATGGAACGCCTCGCGGACGATGCGCGCCAAATCTTCGACGCGCCGGACGAAGAAGCTGTGCTTCGTAATCGGCTGCGTAATGCCGACGATGTCCGCTTCCTGGAACGAGTCGGTGCCGATGAGCGACGTCGCGACGTTGCCGGTCACGACGACGAGCGGCACCGAATCCATGTGCGCGGTGGCGATGCCGGTGACGAGGTTCGTCGCCCCCGGTCCCGACGTGGCGATGCAGACGCCGGTTTTGCCGGTTGAGCGGGCGTACCCGTCGGCGGCGTGGATCGCGCCCTGCTCGTGGCGCGTCAGCAGATGCCGGAAGCCTTCGTTGCCGTGCATCGCGTCGTAAATGTACAGAACGGCGCCGCCCGGGTAGCCGAATACACATTCGACTCCTTCGAGCAGCAGCGAGCGCAGCAAAATTTCGGACCCGGATACCCGGTCCGGCTGTAGCAGCTTTTCGCGAAATGCGGGATCGGCGATCGGGGCGGCGGAGAACGTGCTCCCTCCCCCGGCCGACGGATGACGGTCGCCTCCGCCTTCCCGTTCGGCGGCGGCAGCCGCGGCGGCCCCCCGTTGAAGCGTTGAATCGTTCATGCGGTCGTTCCCCTTTCGGATCGTTTACCGTAACGGTACCATGTCCGCGGGGGACGATGTACTATCCTTTGGGTTACTTTGATAGTATACTTTGTGATAAAAAGTTACCGGCGCGGGCACGGTGCGGTGCGGCGACTGAAGCGGGCGTGGCGGCGAAGGCGACGGCCGAATCCCGTAGTCGGCCGCAAATAAGGTGCGTTTTTTACACGATTCCGTCTGCACTAGCCCCGTCTGACTGAGGTTTTGCAATAATAACGTACGTTTGTACACTATCCGGCTCGATCGGCGAGGGATTGGCACAAATAAGGTACGTTTGTACACTATTTTGTCTGGATTAGCCCTGCCCGGCCGATTTTTCACGGAAATAAGGTACGTTTGTACACTATCCGGCTCGATCGGTGAGGGGGACCGTGGAAATAAGGTACGTTGGTACACAATTTCGTCCGCCGACGGCGGCGGAGCGCCCCATCACGTACAAACGCACCTTATCTCCGCATCCCCGCCCTACACCATCCTAAACGGAAAGGAGCATCGCCGATGAATGCGGCACCGGAAGACGAACGGCGCCATGACGCGCCGGATACGATCGGAGAGCGGCTCGACCGGCTTCGCGGCGACGACTTCGTCGGCCGCACGTTCGAGCTGCGCTTTTTCGAAGATTACTTGACCCGGCTGCCGGAGCGGACGGAGCGGATCGTGAACGTGCACGGGACGGGCGGCATGGGCAAAACCGTCCTGCTCGAGCGGTTCCGCGCCATCGCCGTCCGCTTCGGAGCCCGCTTCGCGCTCGTCGACCTGCGCGACGTGTCCGGCGACCCCGGGCACATCGCCGCGATCGTCCGCTCGCAGACCGCCGACGCGGACGCCGCCGAGGCCGATGACGCCCCCGCCGCGCCGGCCGGCCAGGCCGCAGACGCCGCCGCCGCGGCGCTCAACCGGATCGCCGCGTCCCGGCGGGTCGTCCTCGCCTTCGACCATTACGAAGAGGTCGGCCCGCTCGACGCTTGGCTGCGGGAAACGTTTCTGCCGAAGCTGCACGCGAACGTCCTCGTCGTCATCGCCGGCCGCTACCCGCTCGAAGGCCCTTGGCGGCTGTCGCCCGCGTGGCGCAAGCTGGTCGTCGCGCTCCCGGTGTCCGAGTGGAGCTACGACGACGCCAAAACGTATTTGACGCGCTGCGGCGTCACCGACGAGCCGCTCGCCGACCGGCTCTGGATGCAGACGCTCGGCCATCCGCTCTCGCTGTCGATGGCCGCGTCCGCCGCCGCGCCGGGCGCGGGACGGTCGGCCGCCTCGCTGCCGGAGCGGCTCGACGTCCGCTTCGAGGAGCTCGTCCGCCATTGGCTGCGCGAAGCGCCCGACGACGAGCTGCGCGACCTCGTCATGGCGGCGTCCGTGCCTCGCACGTTCCATCAGGAGAGCCTCTCCGCCTTGATCGGACGGCCGATCGCGCCCTCCCTGTTCGAGCGGCTCGTCCGGCTGTCGTTCGTCGAGCGGAGCGCCGGCGGGTGGCACATGCACGAGCTCGCCCGGGAGACGGTGCGCCAGTCGTTCCGCGAGCGGCTGCCCGACCGGTTCGCCGAGTACCGGGCGTCGACGATCCGCTCGCTGCGCGACCGGATTACGGCCGCGCTTCGGGACGGCCGGGACATGTCCCGCGAGGCGGCGGAGCTGCTCGGCCATATCGGCAACCCGATCGTGCGCGCGCATTTCCGCCACTCCCGGGCTTCCCGCAATTATTGGGAAACCGTCGGCCCGCACAACGTCGCCGACGCAGAGGCCTACGTCCGCCGCCGGCTGTCCCGCGCGCGCGACTTCAACATCCGCTGCTCCGATCCGGAGACCGGGGAGCCGTTCCGGTTCGCCCTCGCCGCCGGCCACAGCCTGCTGGCGCTGACCCGGCTGCCGATCCGCGAGCTGGTCGAGCGCGGAGGCGAGCAGGCGGTCACGCTGCTGCGCAATCCCGACGGGGAAGCGGTCGGGCTCGTCGCCATCGTGCCGGTTCACGAGGGCACGCTCGACTTTTTGGCGCAAGCGCCCGTCTCCCGCGCTTACTTCCGCGCGCTGCCGCCGCAGCGGCTGCAAGCGCTGCGCAAGCCGCCCCGCGACAGCGACGTGCGATATTTGTACATCGCGGACGCGGACGACTACGAGCGGGAGGAGCTGAGAAGCGATCTCGTGCGGCTGAAGCTGGAGCATATGCTCGGCGGAGCGCTGCTGATCGCTTCGCCGCCGCCGTTCCCGTACTACGAGGAGGGGCACCTCAGCCTCGGCTTCGAGCCGGTTCCCGGCGCGGAGCATACCGACTACGACGGGGCCGGTCCGGCGCCCACATACGCGCTCGATACGCGCGGCGAGCGGATGCTCGCGTTCCTCGCCCGCGTAACCGGATCGAGCGGGGGCGCCTTCCCCGCGTTCGCCGCGCCCGCCGACGCCGAGCCGCCGTCCGAAGAGCCCGTCCTGACCCCGCGCGAGAGCGAGGTGGCCGCCCTGCTGGCGCAAGGCTTTACGAACGCGGATATCGCCGCCGCTCTCTATATGAGCGTGCCGACCGTCAAGAAGCACGTCAAAGCCATGCTGCAAAAGTACGGGCTGAAAAACCGGACCCAGCTCGCCAAAGCGCTCCCGCCCTCCCGTCCGGACCGGAGCCCGTAATCGGGGCCGATTCGCCCTTTTCAGCGGGCGGCCGGCAAGGTACAATGCAAGAGAAAACGAAACGCCCAATCGAAAGGAGTGCATCCCGCATGCATTACGTCGCCCTGCTCACGATCGTCGACGCCGACTTGAACGCCAAAGTCCGCCCCGCCCATCTCGACTACCTGGACAAGCTGTACAAGGAAAATAAAGTGGTCATGGCCGGTCCGTTCGCCGACAAAAAAGGCGGCATGGTCATCTACCGCGCCGATTCGGCGGAAGAAGCGCAAAAGCTGGCCGAAGCCGACCCGGTCGTGGCCGAAGGCGCGCGCACGCTCGAGCTGCGCGAGTGGAATCCGCTGCAGTTCCCGCTCGCTTGATTGCGGGAGCCCGGGCCTTACGGCTCCGCGCATGATCGCGGAACGGCAAAAATCCGACAAACAAAGATAGGGTGCTGCGGGCATTGAGCCTACAGCACCCTATCGGGATTTCAGGGCGATTCGTGTGAAGCCTTCCGCCATCCGGCCCCCCCTGATGCAGCGAACCGCCCGACATGGATCGGACGGTTCGTGATTGTTAGGCGGCAAGCACCCGCTCCCCGCCGGCTACTCCGCTCGCTCCCCTTCCGCCTCCCGCAGCGGCTCGCAGCCCGCCGCCTCGTAGATCATCTCGGTCAGCCGGACGACCCGGAGCGCGAATTCGCCGGGCACGGCCACGTCCTGCCGCCCCCGGATGGCGTCGACGAAGCTTTTAGCCTGATTCGTCGTCGCTTCGGGCAGCTCGGGGACGAACGGGTCCTCCCCCGGCTTCCGGACCGTTATCCGCCCGTTGTCGTAGAACAGGCCTCCCTCCTCCCCGCAAAACACGTACGTCTCGTGCCAGCACGGCGCATGGCCGACGATGTTCAGACCGGCGACCGGCCCTTCCTCGAACCGGATCGCCGTGAACGAGTCGATCTCGACCGGCGAGCCTTGGCGGTGCATGACGGGTTTTACCTCCGCGGGCGTCAGCCCGGTCGTCCAGAGCAGGACGTCGGCGATATGGCTGCCGGAATCCATCAGCATGCCGCCCCCGGACAGCCGCGGGTCGACTCTCCACGTCCCCACCGTCAGCTGCCTCCAATCCTGGTACAGCGAGGCGGTGACCGACGTCAGCCGGCCGATGAGGCCGTCCCGGATCGCGTCGCGGATATACCGGAACGACGGCTGGAAATGCCGCTGGTACGACACCTGCAGCAGCTTGCCCGTCTCCCGGGCGACGTCGAGAAGCGCCTCGGCTTCCCGCGACGAGCACGTCATCGGCTTCTCCACGAGCACGTGACAGCCCGCCTTCATCGCATCCGACGCCTGCCGGTAATGGAGCGTATGCGGCGAGCAGATGACGACCGCGTCCAGCTCTTCCGCTTCCAGCATGTCGCGGTAATCGTCGTACGCCGTGATGCCGCCCAGGCTGAATTTGCCGATAAACCGTTCCCGTCCGCCCTCGTCCGGATCGGCCAGCGCCGCCAGCTCGACCTCGCCGTCCAGCTCCAGAAGCTGCCTGCCGTGCCATTGCGATATGTTGCCCGTACCGATCATGCCGAAGCGCAGTTTCCCCATTCGCCCGACGCCTCCCTCTCGACTATCGTCCTACTCCCACCTTACTTGATACCGGAGAACGTTATGCCTCGAATAAACGCCTTCTGCACCAAAAAATAAAGCAGGATGACCGGAAGCGTAATCATGACGAGCGTCGCCATCATCATCTGCCACTCCGCGCCGTGCTGCGAGCGGAACGCCGCTACGCCGACCATCATCGTATATTGCGACTCCTCGGCCAAGTAGATGAGCGGCCCCTGGTAATCCGTCCAGCTGCCGAGGAATTGGAACAGCGCCACCGAGAGCAGGGCGGGCCGGCACAGCGGCAGCATGATCTGCGCATAGATGCGGAATTCCGACGCTCCGTCGATCCGGGCCGCGTCCTCCAGCTCCTTAGGCAAACCCATGAAAAACTGCTTCAGCAAAAAGATATAAAACGGGGCGCCGAAAAACGCCGGCAGCCACAGCGGAATGTTCGTATTCACCCAGCCGAGATGCTTGAACGTAATGAAGATCGGGATCATCGTCACCTGTCCCGGAATCATCATGACCGCCAGCGTCGCCGCGAACAGCGCCTTCGAGCCTCTCCACGGAATGCGCGCGAGGCTGTAGCCGACGAGCGGGCACGAGACGAGCACGCCCGCCGTCGCCAATACCGCGATCAGAACCGAATTGCCCAGGTACGTGAAAAACGGAATATAGTCGATCGCGTCCGGATAGTTGCGCCATTCCAGCACCGACGGAATCCATCTCGGCGGCCACAGGAACAGCTCGGCGTCCGACTTGAGCGAAGTGGACACCATCCATAGAAACGGCGACAGGAAAAACGCCCCCATCCCGATCAAAAACGTATGCGCCAGTACGGAACGGACCATGCGTCCGCCGCTCCACGTGTTCATGCCGCAGCCTCCTTCACTCTTTGCCTTGGTAAAACACCCATCGCCGCTGCGTCGCGAACAGGACGGCGGTCAGCGTAATGACGATCAGGAACAGCACCCAGGCCATCGCCGAGGCGTAGCCCATTTTCAAGTAGCCGAAGCCGTTCGTATACAAGTACATGACCATGAACATCATCGAGTTGGCCGGCGTCCCTTTGCCGTTCGTGAGCGTATAAGGCAAAGCGAAATTTTGCAGCGCCCCGATCATTCCCATGATCAGGTTGAAGAAGATGACCGGCGTGATCAGCGGCAGCGTAATATGGCGAAAGCGCAGCAGCGTGCCGGCTCCGTCCACCTCCGCGGCGTCGTAATAGTCCTGCGGAACGTCCTGCAGCCCGGCCAAATAAATGACGATCGCCTGTCCGATCCCCCACAGGCTCATCAGGATGAGCGACGGCTTGGACCAATGCTCGCTCCCGAGCCAAGGCGGGCCCGGAATGCCGATCTGCTCCAGCCAATAGTTGACGAGCCCGAACTGCGGGTTGAGCAGCCACAGCCATATGATCGTCGTCGCCACCGGCGGCACGAGGCTCGGGATGAAGAACAGCGTCCGGTACACCCCTTGGCCGCGGATTTTCATATTCAGCACCAGGGCGATCGCCACGCCGAAGACGATGCTCAAGGGGACGAACAGAAACGTGTAATACAGCGTATTGTAGATGCTCGTGCGAAACGTGCCGTCATGCAGCAGCTCCCGGTAATTGTCCAAGCCGACCCATTGACCGGGCTCCAAAATGCTGTAGCTCGTAAAGCTGTAGTACAGCGAAGCGGCCAGCGGGTACAGATGGAACAGCAGCAGGCCGGCGATCCACGGCAGGGCGAACAGGACGCCGAACAGCCGCAGTTTTTTCTCGAATTTCGTCTTTCGCGACGTCCGCGAATCGGCATAAGCCGGGACGGACGCGGTACGCGGTTCGGCCAATCGTCTCCCTCCGTTCTGCTAATGATGGTTGCGCCCCGGACCCGGAGGGGGCGGAGCTTCCGCCGCTCCGTCTCCCGCTCCTTGGCCGCGGCTTCGGATCAAGGCTGCGACTTGGCTAGCTCCGCATCCACGTTTTTCTTCACCTCGTCGAGCAGCGCCTTCGGCTCGCCCTTGCCGTTGATGGCCAAATCCTGCACCCGGATCGCCTCGTTCCACATGTAGCCGCCCACCGGCGTCACCGGCCGCGTATACGCCTTCGGCATCAGGTCGAGGAACACTTTCAGCGCCGGCTTCTCGGCCAGCTTCAGCTCCTCGTTGACGGCCGGCATCGCCGTAATGTCGTTGCCGGCGTTCGTCCGCTTCGCCCACAGCAGCGTCCCTTCCTTATGCGCGACGAATTTGACGAACTCCCACGCTTCCTTGACGTGCTTGGCCCCTTTCGGAATGACGTACGACCATCCGCCCGCCCACGTCACCTGCGGCTGCCCCGCCGCGGAAGGCATCGGGGCGACGCCCCATTCGAAGTTCAGCTTGTATTTCGCCAAGTCGTTCAGAATCCAGTTGCCGTCGAACACGAAGCCGACCTTCCCGGTCCAGAACGGGTTCATGCCGGTTTGCCCCATCGAGTCGGAGAAGCTTTGCAGGTTGGCGATGTCGTACTTCTTCGCGTAGCCGGCCATCCATTCGAGCGCCTTGACGTTTTGCGGATCGTTCGGCGTCAGCTGCCCGTTCGCTTCCCACTTCCCGCCGAAGTTCCACGCGTGCGTATACAGATAGCCCTGGTTCATCCACGGGATGAGGCCGATCGTCTCGTATTTGCCATTGCCGCCTTTCTTGAATATTTTGGCGGCCGCCGCGTCCAGCTCCTCGATCGTCTTCGGCGGAGCGTTCGGGTCGAGACCCGCCTCCTTCATCAGCGTCTTGTTGTAATACATCGCCCGGTTGTCCGTCCCCCAAGGCAGACAGTACACTTTGCCCTTATAGACGGCTTCCGCCCAGAGACCGGGGTAATAGTCGCTCTCTTGGATGCCGTCGGCTTTGACGAACGGGGTCAAGTCCTCGAGCGAGCCTTTCGCCGCCCATTGGCCGATCAAGAACCGGTCGAACAGCGCCGCATCCGGCGGATTGCCGCCCGCGATGGCGGTCAGCAGCTTGTCGGACGCCTGCGTGCTGCCGGTCGTCTCGACGAACGTCATTTTCACCTTGATGTTCGGATACTTCTTCTCGAACGGGTCCACGACGTTCGCCTTGAAATCTTTCTGGTAGTCCCCGCCCCACGGGAACCAAAAGTCGATCGTCACCGGGCTCCCGCTTCCTTCGCCGCTGTTCCCCCCTTCCTTCGTACCCGCCGTCGTCTCGCTCCCCTTGCTGCACCCGGCCATCACCGTCGACAGCAATACCGCCGCCGCGACGGCCGGGACGAGCCACCGGGGGCCGATTCGCCGCTTTGCGCCGCGCTCTTCGTTCATCTCCGTTCCTCCCTTGACATGGATTTGGATCGACACCCCCATTGTATCCGCTTCCATGTCAAGGACGGTACGTTCCGGAATTTGGATATTGTGTGCTATTTTTGTCACTTTCGCAGCGGTACGGTCAACCGGACGACCGTGCCCGTCCCGCGCTCGCTCTCGATATGTGGGCCGTGCCCTTCGCCGTAAGCGAGCTTCAGCTGGGAGTGAATATTTTTCAGCGCGAAGCAGCCCTCGTCGCCGCCGATCAGCTCCGGGCTGCCGAGCGACTCGCGGATTTCCGCGAGCTTGGCGGGCTCGATGCCGACGCCGTTGTCGGCCACCTCGTACACGAGCCGGTCGTCCTCCCTCATCCAGCGGATCGCGAGCTCGCCCTTTCCTTTTTTCGTTTCGAGACCGTGGTAAATCGCGTTTTCGACGATCGGCTGGAAAATGTTTTTGAGCACCGAATAGTCAGACAGCGTCTCGTCGACGGACATCCGGACCGTGAACCGGTCCTGGTACCGGACCTGCTGGATGGACAAGTAGCTGTCGATCAGCTGCACCGCTTCCCGCACGGTCACCTCCGGCTTCCCCTCGCTCAAGCTGATGCGCAAGTAGTTGGAGAGGCCGAATATCATCGTGCTGATTTCGTCCACCTTGTAAATGCGCGATATCCAATGAATCGAATCGAGCGTGTTGTACAAAAAATGCGCGTTGATTTGCGAGGCCATCATTTTCAGCTGCAGCTCGGTTTGCAGCAGCCGCTGGATGTACAGCTCGTCGATCAAGCTTTTGATGCGCGACACCATCAGGTTGAAGCTGTCGTACAGGACGCCGAATTCGTCGCGCCGCCTCTCGCCGATCTGCACTTGAAAGTCGCCCTCGCGCGCCCTCTTCATCGCCTGCATCAAGCGGCGGACCGGCTTGCTCATCCGGCTCGAGGCGACGAGCGCCAGAGCGACCGCCACGAATACGAGGCTTGCGGCCAGCACGACGGTAAATCCGCGAATTTCCAGCGAATCGCGGATGAAATGATCGGCCGGCGCCATCCCGACGAGCTTCCAGCCTTCGATGTACATCGGATCGTGGACGAGCACCGTGTCGTGCCCCTTGTAGCTCGTCCGCATCATGCCGCCCGGGGAGGCGGCGGGCAAGCTCAGCTCGAACGTCCCGATCCCCGCCAGCCGGTCGTCGTCCGGCGTGCCGACGATACGACCGGCTCCGTCGACCATGAACGTGACGCCGGACGAATGGAAGTCGACCTGGCCGAGAATGTCGCGGATCCGATCGGGCTTCATCTCGAACAGGGCGACGCCGATCGTCTCGTTCGTGCCGTACACGTCCTTGATCGCCCTTCCGAACGCGAAGACGGGAGACGCCTCCGGACGGCTGCGCTCCCGCTTCTCCCCGGCCGGCTCCGCGATGGAGCTCAAGGCGTTGCCGTGCAGCACCGACGGCCGAATACCGAGCCAGACGACCCGGCCGCCCGCCGCGGCGATGTCCCGGTACCAGTCCTGGCCGGCGATTTCCGGTCCGACGGCGGGCCAGACGGCGAACGCGCTGTTCTCCGATTCCGCGTACCGGTACGAGTTCGCCTTCTCGCCGAACACGTACAGGCGGGCGATGTCGTTCTCGGCGTTGATCGTCGTCGAGATGAAGTTGTCGATGTCGGCGTTCGTCTGAATCCGGTCGTAGTTGTCCTTGAACGCGTCCATGATGCCCTTGTGCAAAGGCTTGTAGCCGAGCAAAAGCTGCGACCGGTTTTGGTATTCGGCCAATATCGAATCGATCCGCTTGTCGGCCTGCTGGATCGTCTCCAGCGCGATTTGACCGACCTTCATCTCGATGATCTCGGTCGACTTCCGGTACGAGAAATAGCCGATCAGCGAGACGGAAACCGTCATGCTGACGACATACAAGACGAACATTTTGTATCCGAACGACCAGAGGCGATAGCGCGACCGTTTCCCGAACATTCCCGTCGTCAAGTGGCGGAGCCCCATTCGCGGAACTGCGCGGGCGTCACGCCCACCGCGTCCTTGAACGTTTTGGCGAAATGCCGGTAATCGTTGTAGCCGACCTTGTACGCCACCTCGTACACCTTCATCGTCGACTCCTTCAAAAACCGCTTCGCCTTCTCCATCCGCAGCCGCATCACGTATTTGCTGAACGTTTCGCCGACCTCCTCGTGGAACAGGCTGCTGAAATAAGACGCGTTGACGTGATGAGCCTCCGCGACGTCGTTCATGGACAGCGGCTCCGCGTAATGCTGGTGAATGTAGGCGAGCGCCAGCTGGACGATGCGGCTGCGGCCGCCGCCCGGCCCGGCCTCGCGGGCGCAGCGGAGCAGCAGCTCCGGCAGCCGGCCGCGCAGCTCTTCAATCGTGCAGACGGGCATCCGGACCGGCGGCGACTCGTCCTCGGGCCGATCCGCCTTTTCGTCGAGGTTCGTATGCTGCCCCCAGTGCGCCGCCAGGCTCTCCAGCGTGCGGGAGACGGTCCGGTACATGACGTGGGGCGGCGTATCCGGCTTCCGGTCGCGGAGCGGATCGAGCCATTCCTCGATGCAGGCGCGGATCGCCGGCTCGTCGCCCAGCTTCATCGCGTGCAGCACCCGGTTGAACCAGGAGCCGCCGGGTTCGGCCGGCAGCGATGCCGGCGACGGCTCGGGGGCAACGGACGCGCGGCATTCGTATACGGCGCCGAACCCTTCGTAAAAGGCGGTCAGCGACGCCTCGACCGCTTCCTCGAACGAGGCGGGCAGCGAGACGGCGTCCCGCTCCCCGCTGACGCCGAGCGTCACGCCGACGCCCAAATAACGCGCCGCGAAATCGATCAGCTCGGCGAACGGCGCCTTCGCCCCGCTCCCGTGCCGGCCGGAGTACAGCACGGCCAGCTGCGCCTCGCGGCCGCGGACGGGACAGGCTACGGCGCTTCCCGTCCGGGAGGCGATCTCCTCGGCCATATTGCCGAGCGCGTACGCGATCGCCCGCTTGTCCTCGTCCGTCCTCCCCTTCTCGCCCCAGTCGTGCACCCACGCCGCGACGACGCGTATGCGCTCGGGGGTGAGCGGGATGCGCAGCGCCTGCCACTTTTCCGCCAGCAGAGAGGCGCCGTACGTCCGTTCCCCGGTCAGCAGCATCTCGAGATGGCGCTGCTTGGCGAGCGGCACGCTTTCCCGGAGACTGAGGTGCAAGCTGCTCATCTGGCTCATCTGCCGGCTCCGCGTGTCGAGCCGGTCGGCGCATCTTCGGATGACGTCCACCAGATTCGTTTCCTGAATCGGCTTCAAAATGTAGTCGACCGCTCCGCACTTGATCGCCTGCCGGGCGAAATGAAAATCGTCGTACCCGCTGATCACGACCACCTGGCACGCCCACCCTCTCGAGCGGATTTCCTCCATCAGCGCCAGACCGTCCAGCTCCGGCATCTTGACGTCGGTCAGCACGATGTCCGGCGTCCGCTCCCGCATCAGCTCGAGCGCCTGGGCGCCGTCCGCCGCCTCTCCGATCACCTCGATGCCTTCCGACGCCCAATCGACGGTCGTCCGCAGCCCTTGCCGGACCCATTTCTCGTCGTCCACGATAAGCAATGAGTACATGGTTGTCGCCTCCCGTTCTGTCGCTCGATTCGGTTTTGCTTCATACGTAAGCGCTTTCCCGTTTAGGCCGGTTTGTGGTTTTCCATTATAAGGGATCGGCGTTCGTCCGCCTAGCGGGTCACTTTTTGATTTTGTGTCTTATTTTTGGGTCAATCCGAGCTTGGCGGACTGTTCCTCCAGCTGCTTCTTGACGTCCGCGAGCAGCTGGCGCGGATTGCCCCTGCCGTTGACGGCGAGCTCCTGAACGCGCATCGCCTCGTTCCACAGCAGCGAGCCGAGCGGGGTTACCGGCCTCACCTTCGCCTGGGGGAGCATGTCCAGGAAGACGCGAAGATGCGGATCGTCACGCAGCTTCAGCTCCTCGTTCACCGCGGGCAGCGCCGTCATGTCGGAGCCGGCGTTCGGCCGCTTCGACCAGAGCAGCGCCCCCTCCCGCCCGGCGGCGAATCGGATGAACTCCCACGCCTCCCGGACATGCTTCGCGCCCTTGGGTACGACGAGCGACCAGCCGCCGACCCACGTCGTTTGCTCCGCCTCGCCCGCCGACGGCATCGGGGCCACGCCCCAGTCGAAGCCCGGCTCGTACTTGCGCAAGTCGTTCAGCACCCAATTCCCGTCGAACGAAAAGGCGACGTTGCCGCCCACGAACGGATTGATGCCGTACGACGACCGTTTGTCGTAAAATTGCTGCAGCCGGGCGATGTCGTACTTGTTCGCGTATCCGGCCATCCATTCGAGCGCCAGCGCGTTGCGCGGGTCGTCCGGCGTCAAGCGCCCTTCGGCGTCCTCCCATCGGCCTCCCCAGTTCCACGCCTGCGTATACAAAAAGCCTTGTCCCATCCACGGAATGAAGCCGACTTGCGTATAGCGCCCCTCGGCGTCGGCGGCGAACATCCGCTCCGCCATCCGGTCCAGCTCGTCGATCGTGCGGGGCGGGCGATTCGGGTCGAGCCCGGCTTTGGCCATCATCGTCTTGTTGTAGTACATCGCCCTCCCGTCGATCACCCAAGGAAGCCCGTAGACGCGGCCCTCGTACACCGTCTCCGCCCAAATCCGCGGATCGTAATCGGCCGGCGACACGTTGTCCTCCGTCAGGTAAGGGGTCAAATCCTCCAGCAGCCCTTTCGACGCCCACGATTGGATCAGAAACCGGTCGAACAGCAGGACGTCCGGCGGCTCGCCGCCCGCGATCGACGTCAATATTTTGTCCGAATATTGCGTGCTGCCCGTCCCTTCGAGGAACGTCATGTTCACCTCGAGCTCCGGATGATCCCGGACGAACGCGTCGACGACCGTCTTCTGGAATTCGTTGCGAAAGTCGCCCGACCAGGTATACCAGAAATCGATCGAGACGCGCTTCGCCTTGTTCGGCACCGCCTGTCCGTTCCCCGCCCCCGGGTCCCGTCCGCCGCCGTACGGCCACGCCGTCTCCCGATCCGCGCCGCCGCAGCCCGCCAATACGACTACGGCCAGCAAGGATGCCGCCGCCGCGAACGCGGCGAGCGGCCGGCGCCGCGCTCTTGCTACTCCACTACCGTTACTCCTCACCCGTCCACCTCGCGTTTCCTGGAAGATTGAACGGAAAAAGCCACGGTAGATCCCGCTAAAGGTGAACCGATCATCTTTAGAAGAGGGGCAGCCGTGGCTTGTTTCCGTATAAGGTTAGCATAACGGTTTCGGAAAATGTTGCAAGCTCCGCGGATCCGAACCGCGGTTACGGGGACGGCATCGCCCCCGGCCCGTTCGTGCCGATTCGCTTTCGATGCGTCAAGACAACGTCTCCCACTTCGTCCACATGCGGCGCGGGTTCAGCTCGTACACTTCGTTGTCCCGGTACATGTACTGATGCATGATGAATTCCCGGCGAATCGTCGCGTAATCGTCGTGCACCCGCTTGATGCTCTCATTGATCTCCTTCTCCGCGTACTTGCGTCCCGGCTCGAAGCCGGAAGCCAGATGCTCCATCACGATCAGCTTCTTCTTCAGCTGCGCGGGAATATGCTTCAGCCTGCCGTCGGCCGCGAAAAAGTTTTTCAGCACGGACTGCTTCAGCCGCTCGTTCTTGTCGTCCATCGACAGTTCCTCCTCTCCGTCTCGCTTCTCGATCAAATCGACGACCGCTGTCGCATGAGCGCGAATGAAGTACCGGTCGAGCGAAAAGTAAATCGTGTTCTTGTCGCGCCGCTCGTGAATCAAGCTCGCCTCGCGCAGCTTCGCTGCGTGATGCGTCACCGTCGCGGCCGAAATGCCGAGCTTCTCGGCCAGCTCCAGCCCGTTCCGCTCGCCGTCGGCGAGCAAGATAAGCATGCGGACGCGGGTCGGATCGGCGAGCGCCTTGTGGTAGCGGACGATTTTGTCCAATTGCATCTTGATCGCCTCGATTCGTCAAAATGGGGAGCGGAAATGAAATTTGTCATTTGTCTAATTAGATGTTATTCTAATTATAGGCTCATGTCAAGCCGCTTGGGCGTGCGCGGTCGTCACGAAGCCGAACCGCACCACCGGCCAAATAAGGTACAAATGGACACTATCCTGCCCCCACCGCGGCGATTTCCGGGCATGGCGCCGCACTTAGCGTACATTTGTACGCTATTTCGGCTAATCGCCACTTTTTCCGGCCAAATAAGGTACAAATGTACACTATCCTGCCCCCACCGCGGCGATTTCCGGGCATGGCGCCGCACTTAGCGTACATTTGTACGCTATTTCGGCTAATCGCCACTTCTTCCGGCCGGATAAGGTACAAATGTACACTATCCCGCCTACACTGCGGCGATTTCCGGGCATGGCGCCGCACTTAGCGTACATTTGTGCGCTATTTCGGCTAATCGCCACTTCTTCCGGCCGGATAAGGTACAAATGTACACTATCCCGCCTACACTGCGGCGATTTCCGGGCATGGCACCTCCCCGCTCTCCTCTCGAAACGTTCCGGTGCGTCGAAACGAAGAAACCGCCCCGGGGATCGAGGCGGTTCGGTTCTCGCTTTCATCCGAAAAAGCGGATATGCTTGAGCTGCGTCTTCAGCCGGTCCAGCTTTTTGCCCAGCTTCCCTTTCCGGTCGGGGACCAGCGTAATGCCCGACATCGAAGCGATCGTCTCGGCGACGGTTTCGATCGGCATATGGTCCGTCTGCAAATGATGCTTGAACACCTCGGCGGCCAAGCCTTCGACGCACCGGTCGATTTGCCGAACCGGCCACGAATCCGCCTTTTCGCCCCTGCCGCGCAGCCGCCGGTACAGCTCTTCCTTCGAGACGCACAGCGCGAAATGATGGACGATCGCGCCGTCGTCCCGCAGCCGTCCCACGATCTCCTCGAAATAGCGGGGATTGACGACGGTCATCGGCGCGATCACGACGCCGTTATATTCACGGCGTAAATGATTTAGCATCGCATAATTAAATTCCCGCCACATGGCGTAATCTTGGAAATCGTCCTTGGCCGCGCCCTTGGGCAAGTTTTTGCGGATGTAATAGCCCGCGTTTTCCGGGTCGAACACGAACGATTCGGGAATTCGCCGGTGCAGCTCGTAGGCGGTTTGCGTTTTGCCCGCCCCGAACGCGCCGTTGATCCAGAGGATCGTCGCCATCGGTATCGCCTCGCAATCGGCAGGGACGACAACGAACCGTCGAGCCTGCTTCGAATTCGAGTCAAATTGTACCATACCTCGCACCGCGCCAACCAGCAAAAAAACGCCGGCAACGGGAGCATCCCTTTACGACGAACCTTCCTCCTGTCGAGAAAACGGTCCATCAGCGTAGCGGCTCGTGCCTCCCAAGCGTATCCGCCGCCGGCCGAGAAGATCGACATACGGCTGAAAAGTCGCGATCAGTCGGCCAGATACGCATGCGAGGTCTTGAGGTTGTGCCGAGCTAAGCAAATTATAAGCTAGGACTTGCCGGCCTGCTTCCTGTTTCACCTTGAGAACACCATGCGCATGGGATTTGTTGTGGATACGAACTGCGAAGCGATTGAACTATCGTCTGCCTTTAGCTGAACTGATTTTGTACTGAAGTGTGCTTTGAAATAGCATCGATAATTAAATCCCAATCATCATTATGAAGTTCATGCCCCGTACCTTCCAATGTCAGTAACACCGCACCCGGGATCTCGTTAGCAAGATTCGTTCCATGTTCATAAGGGATAATGGGATCTTCAGTACCGTGTACAATCAGAGCGGGTACATTTATTTCACTCGTCCTAACTAGATAGGATTCCCCACCAGTCAGCAAGGCGTGGTTCGTCATGCTGGCCATATTGTTACTTCTGGCAAATTCTTTTTTAGCCAAAACACCGACTTTTTCCGCATCAAAAAGATGCTTTGAACCCACTAGGATTCTTGATCTCTCAATAGCAAATTCGGCTACCGATTGTTCGTTAGTCCAGTCTATAATCCCCATATTCGAGAAAAAATCCATAATCCTTTCCTCCATCGGGGGGAGATGCGGAGCAAAATTGGACGTTGATAGGAGGGTAATAGTTAAAACTCTCTCCGGATGCCGCAGAGCTATCATTTGAGTCAACATACCGCCCATGGACATGCCTACGATATGCGCCTGCTCGATCTTGTAAGCATCCAATACTCTAACGGCATCATCTGCCATGTCTTCGAAAGAATAACCCGGTTGGCCAGGTTCGTAAGTTGTTGAACGTCCAACATCGCGGTTATCATAACGAATTACAAAACGCCCTGCATCCGCTAAACGCTGGCAAAATTCTTCTTCCCACCAAATCATTGAGGATTGGGCGCCCATAATCAGCAAAATGGCCGGGTTAACCGATTTTCCAAAACTGTCTGTACATAAGTTAATTCCATCTACTTTTACTAATCGTTCGTTCACGCGGATTCCTCCAATGGAAATGTACAAAATAAAAAACACAGGCTATAGGCCTGTGCATACCGTAATCGAAAAAGAGAATAAGAATGAACGCAATAAATGATTACCCGTATAGACTCGTAGTCTTGTCACCGGATAAATCACAAAAGGGTTCATTTCATTTTCTTCAAATCCAGTCTATGCGACATAAGAATAGAGTTACCCCTATCCCCAATCGCATAAAAACTAAACCGGGTTACCGCGATGGTAAACCATTCTTCGATTACTATGCACACTAAATAGCCTTAAACCACTATTTCCTTCATTGTGCAAAGAATATCGAAGAATTAGTTTAACACACGTAACCCCTCCGTTCGTATCAGTTAAAGCAACACTAACATAGGATAAATTCCCATGTCAACCGCTTGGAAATATTATTCAAGCTAAACGCGTTTATTTCCGCAGCAGCACTTTGCGGATTTCGTGGTTCGAGCCTTTTTGAAGCAGCAGACGGGCGCGCCCTTTGGACGGCAAAATATTTTCGCGCAAGTTAACGGCATTAATTTCTTCCCATATTTGCTTCGCCGTCGAAACCGACTCTTCCTCGGACAGCGTCGCATACCGGTGAAAATACGACTCCGGGTCGCGGAACGCCGAATCGCGAAGCATGCGGAACCGCTCGATGTACCAACGCTCGATATCGGCTACGTCGGCGTCGAGGTAAATCGAGAAGTCGAAAAAATCGCTGACGAATACTTGCGCCTCTTTGCTCACCTGAAGGACGTTGATGCCTTCCACGATCAAAATATCCGGGTTGCGGACGATTTGCCGCTTATCCGGAATGACGTCGTAGACGAGATGGGAATAGACCGGCGCCGCGACCTCGGGCTTGCCGGCCTTGATATCCTTCAAAAATTGAAGCAGCCGCTTGATGTCGTAGCTCTCGGGAAATCCTTTTCTCTTCATCAGGCCGCGCTCCTGCAGCACCCGGTTCGGAAGCAGGAAGCCGTCGGTCGTCACCAAATCGACGTTCCGGTGGTTCGTCCAGCGCGACAAGAGCAGCTGGAGAAGGCGGGCCGCCGTGCTTTTGCCGACGGCCACGCTGCCGGCGATGCCGATGACGAACGGCGTTCTCCCCTCGTGATTCCCGGTAAAATCGGCGGCCGACCGGTACAGCTGCTGCGAGGCGGCCACATACAAGTTGATGAGACGCGTAATCGGATGGTAAATTTGCTCCGCTTCTTCGAAGGGGATCTGGTCGTTGAGCCCCTTCAGCCGTTCGAACTCTTCCTTGGACAAAGGAAGGGGCGTATGATCGCGCAAAGCGGCCCACTCGGCACGGGTAAATTCCATATATAGGGAATGCGGCTTCATTCGGATGTTCGCCACCGTTCTTTGAAGTACATGACACGTCTGTCAGTATGAATCAGGGAGAACGGGACGTCAAGGGAAAAGTGGACGAACGGTACGATTTGTCGCGGCCTAGAACGTATTCCACTTCGTCACGGCGTCGACCTCGAAGCGCGTGCTCGGATAAGCCGGGTGTGTCGCTTTGCCGACCGCGATCAGCATGATCGGGATATACCGGTCGGGGATGCGGAACGCTTCGGACAGCTTGGTCGCGTCGAAGCCGCCCATCGGGCAGGAGTCGTAGCCCATGCTTTTCGCGGCCAGCATCAGCTGCATGGCGGGAAGCGCAGCGTTCAGAAACGCTTGGTCGCGGGCCGTTTGCGGGTTGGCGTAGGCGGACTCGATTTGACCGACCAGCCGGTCCTTGACCTCCGCGGTCATCATCCCGCTCGCGACGGCCGGCTGATAGACGGACTCGGCGTTGCGCTGCGCCTCCAGATCGCCCAGTACCGCTACGGTCATCGAGGCGTCGACGACCTGCTGTTGGCCGAACGCGATCGGCAGCAGCTTTTGCTTCGCCTCGGGCTCGTCGATGACGAGAAACGTCCAAGGCTGCAGGTTCCAAGCCGAAGGCGCCTGTTGCGCGATTTCGAGCAGCTTTTTGATTTCGTCGCGGGACATTTTGGCGTTCGGATCGTACTTCTTGACCGCGTGTCGTTCGAGAAACGGGGAAAATACGGCCGCCGTTGTCATGATCGGGCTCCTCTCTGGGATTGAAATGAGTGATCAGTCAAAATGAGTTCATACCCTCAAAGCTTCTGCCGAAACGGGCCCGGCTATTCGCCGGATTGAAGGGAAACCGTCCGCCGGCGAATGGCAAATAAGCCCGGACGTCGTCCGGGCTTGCTCTGCTTTCCGAGCGTGTTTGAGCGGGCGGGCACTGGCGATCCATAACACGAAGTGAACCGCCGACAATTAGAAAACCGGGCGCGTTCCCCGGGCTTTCCCCTCACCGCCCAACGGCGAGTCATCGATCCGCCGCGTAAACGAGCCCCATTTGCCGGCGGGCTTCGTCCATTGTTTCCAACGTCCAGAGCGAGTGCTCGTGCGAATTGACGGCGGACTGCTTTTCCCCTCTATGAATCAGATCGAGGAACTCCTTCACCTCGTACACCATCGTGTTCCCCGCCTGCCCCCTCGTCAAATCCTCGACCGTTCCGTCCCGGAGGCGCAGCTCGATTTTTTCCGGCTGGTTGATTTTATGAATGACGATCTGGCCGTCCTCCCCCTGAATTTCCGACGGAACCCCGGAGTTGGCGATTTTCGAATATTGGACGACGGCGTCCATGCCGGCATAACCGAGCAGCAGACTGCCCTGACCGTCCACGCCCGATTCGAGCAGCAGTCCGTTCGCCGTCACCCGGTCCGGCTTGCCGAACAGCACGACCATCGGATACAAGCAATAGATGCCCAAATCCATCAGCCCGCCGTTGGAAAACGCGGGATTGAACGCGTTCAGCACGTTGCCCTGCTTGTAGGCGTCGTATCGCGACGAGTATTGGCAGTAGCTCGCAAAATAACGGCGGACGCGGCCGATCCGGTGCAAATGATCGCGCACCGCTTGAAAATTGGGCATGAGCGTCGACTTCATCGCCTCCATCAGCACCGCTCCGCTGCCGCGGGCCGCGTCGATCATCTCGCGCAGCTCGCGGGCGTTCGAGGCGATCGGCTTCTCGCACAGCACGTGCTTGCCCCGTTGCAGGCAGGCGATCGCCTGCCGCGCATGGAACGAATTCGGGCTGGCCATGTATACCGCGTCGAACTCCCCGCTTCCGGCAAACGCCTCGATATCCGTGTACGCATGCGCGGCGCCGTGCTTGGCGGCAAATTCGCGCGCCCGCTCCTCCGTGCGCGAATAGACGGCGGTCAGGGCGAACCCGTCCACCGTCTTGGCCGCTTCGAGAAACGATTCCGTAATCCAGTTCGTGCCGATCACTCCAAATCGGATCATGTCGTTCTCCTTTACTTGTCTCTCGGATAGGTTTCGGTATTCGTCCCGCCTCCGGTCCCGGCGGCGGCCAGCCGCTTGAGCAGCTTGTCCACCCGGGCCGACTGGGCCGCGCTCAGCCCGCCCTTCCGCGCCAACAGCACATCCGCAAAGGCGTCACGCCGGTCCGGCCGGATCGCCGCAGCGATGTTCTCCGCATGAGGCGGCACGTCCTTCGCCCGGCATGCCGCCAGATGCTCGAGCAGAAACGGCTCGATCGCCCGCCCGTATTCCTCGTTGGCCGCCGCGATGCGCGACAGCGCGAGAATGCCGTTGTCCACGGTGATGACCGACCCGCCGCGAACGGCAGCGTATAGGTCGCCCACGCGTTCGTACAGCTCGTCGGCCCGCACTTCCGCCACGGCGGCGAGCCCGGTCATCGCTCCCCAGACGAGCCGGTTGTCGCGGGATTTCAGCAGCGCGAGGAAGCGATCCGCATAGTCCGCCACCAGCTCCGGCGCCGCCGCGCCGATTTCGTACAGCACTTTGATGCAGTCGTGGCGGACCGCTTTGTTCGGATCGTCCAGATGACGGACGATCGCCGCGATCGATTCGGCGTCGCGGGACCGGGCGAGGCTTTCGGCCAGCTCCACATTCGCCGACTCGTCCCGCAGTCCCCGGGAAACGGCCAGCTTATCCAGCACGGACATGATTTTGCAGCTCCTTTACGGCCCGGACCCTCGTTCGTGCTCTTGCTGCCGCCGCTCCGCGCCTGCGCCTCGCTCTCCCGCGGGCGATCGGCATCCCGAAGCTGGACCCTTTCGCACGTTGCCGTTACGGTCGGCCTCTTCGACTTCCATTTCATTTATGACGTTAATCGATCATGCATCCGATTATAGCCCATTTTTGTATCCCGTTGTAGTTCTCTTTACTTCTACCTTGTGCTATAATCGCCAAAGAGATTCGAGCTTGGACTTATCCAATTGCATGAATGCCGATAGGTGCCCTGCGTTCCGACGAGGAATGCGGGGGTAAAAGGGAAGCCGGTGCAAATCCGGCGCGGTCCCGCCACTGTGAATCGGGGAGTTTCCCATACCGGTCTTGCAGCCGTCGTCGCAGACGTCCGCAAGATTCGCTCAAGCCACTGTTCCGCACGCCGGAACGGGAAGGCGGGAAGCTCGCGACACCCGAGAGCCAGGAAACCTGCCTATCCGGCTTAGCCAACGAAATCCTTCGCGGAAAAGGATCGGCTTAATCGGGTGAATCGACCATCGCGGCACGGCGCCGCGCGGCGTCGGCCCGCGGAAGCAGTGCGGAAGCGTCGGAAGACGCGCGTCCGCCTTGCCCTTTCGCGGCGCATGATGCGGCGGGGCCGTGCCGATCGCAAACGATCCTTGATTGACGCTGCCCCTGTTCCGGACGGAACGGGGGCTTTTTCGTTGCGCCAGGAAAGCATGTCTTTTCGGTTGTCACAGCTTCCGGTCTCCCAACCTACCCCGAAAGGAAAGATGCACGATGAACAAAGCATTATCCCTGCTACTCACTCTCCTGCTCGCGCTGACGCTGGCCGCCTGCGGCTCGAAGCCCGACGCGACGCAAGGCTCCGCGAATCCGAACGGCTCCGTTCCGGCGAACGGCAAAGCCGAGGACAAGAAGGACGACGCGCTCGCGACGAAATATCCGTTGACGCTGAAGGACGCCAGCGGTCAGGAGATTACGATCGCGAAAGCGCCGCAGCGCATCGTCTCGACGTCCACGGCGGAGACGGAAATGCTGTTCGCGCTCGGCTTGGGCGACAAAGTCGTCGGCGTCTCCGACTTCGACAACTACCCCGAGGAAGCGAAATCGAAGACGAAGGTCGGCGGCGTATCCGCTCCGAACGCGGAAGCGATCCTGGCGGCGAACCCGGACCTCGTCATTACCGGCATTTCGATCAAGGACGACGCGCTCGCCAAGCTGCGCGGCTTGAATATGCCGCTATATAAATTCGAGCCGAAGTCGGTGGACGACATTCTCGCCAACATTTTGATCGTCGGCCAAATAACGGACAAGCAGAAGGAAGCGAAGGCGCTCGTCGACAGCATGAAGAAGGAAATCGAATCGGTCAAGACGGCGGTAGCCGGCCTCAAGCCGGAGCAGAAGAAGAAGGTGTATATCGAATTTTCCCCGGGCTGGACGGTCGGCAAGGGCGAATTCATGGACGAGCTGATCACGCTGGCGGGCGGCATCAACATCGCCTCGGACACGAAAGGCTTCAACAAGATCAACGAGGAGAAAATTATTCAGGACAACCCGTACGTCATCTTCTATACGTCCGGCGCCAAGGACAAAGCGGGCACGACGCTCGATCAGATCATCACGAAGCGCAACGGCTGGGACAAAATCGAAGCGATCCGCGAGAAGCGCGTCATCGCCGTCGATCAGGACACGCTGTCGCGCCCGGGTCCGCGCATTACGAAAGGACTGCTCAGCATCGCCAAGGGCATCTATCCCGAGCTGGTGAAATAATTCGGGTACCGCCAACGGAAACGGAAAGGAGCGTGCTTGCCGGATGAGAATCGTCTCGCTCTGTCCGAGCAATACCGAGCTGTTGGGCTTCATGGGAATGGACCGGCATCTCGTCGGGACTGACGCCTACTCCGATTGGCCTTCGTCCGTCGCGTCTCTCCCCCGGCTGGGGTCGGACCGGAATATCGACATGGACGCGCTGGAGGCGCTGCGTCCGGATCTCGTATTCGCCTCGCTCTCCGTACCGGGCATGGAAAAAAACGTGGAGCGCCTCGTCGAGCGCGGCATCCCGCACGTCACGTTGAATCCGAAAAGCTTCGCCGACATCGCGGACAATATGGACGTCGTCGGCGACGCCCTCGGCGTGCCCGATGCGGCGCGGGCGTCCCGGCGAAGGCTGGAGACCGAGCTGGAGCGGTACGCGGAGCTGAGCCGGCGGTGCGGCGACAAGCCGTCGCTGTACTGGGAATGGTGGCCGAAGCCGGTATTCTCGCCGGGCGGCGCCAACTGGCTGACGGAGGTCAGCGCGCTGGCCGGCGCCGCGAACGTCTTCGCCGACGTCTCCGACGCCAAGGTGAAGACGGACTGGGACGACGTGCTGCGGCGCGACCCCGACTACGTCCTGCTCGCCTGGGTAGGCGTGCGCGAGCAGCTTGTGAAGCCCGAATCGGTGGCGAAGCGCCCCGGCGCGGACCGGCTGCGCGCGGTGGCGGAAGGCCGGGTGCTCGTCATGGAGGAGTCGCTGTACTGCCGGCCGTCGCCGCTGCTCGTCGCCGGCTTGCAAAAGCTGGCCCACCGGCTCCATCCGGACGTATACCCGCCGTACGACGAGAAGGAGTCGGAGCGATGGCTTCGCGGATACGAGCCGTAAAGCGGCATAGGAACGGAACGCCGAACATAAATAGAGTCCCGGCTCCGGGACTCCTTCTCGTATGATCAGGTCAGCCGGAATTTCCGGCTGGCCTCTTTTTCATGGCCGGTTTGGTCCAACCGGTCCGTCGGCGTCGGCAGAGCATCGAGCGCTCCACACGCTGCCGGAAAATGTTACTTATAGTCCGTGGAAACGAATCGAGCCTCTTCCTATAATGGTCTTGCACGCGGAGGCAAGCTGGTCGGTCTCCAAACGATCCGTTGCCGGCGAAGCCGAAGCTCGCCGACAGACGACTAACAGGAGGTAGAAGCCATGAGCACCCCATTCACGTTCGACGACTTCAACCGGTACTATTCCGACTTGACCTTGGGCATGGACATCGCCTTGAGAACGCGCGACGGCAGCTTTGCCATCAAGGGCTGCGCCAAACTGAAAGGCTTCGCCGATTTCAAAACCGATACGGTCACCGTCCATCTGACCGATTTCGTAACCGACCCGATCGGCTTGAACGCCAAAAAGGGCTGGGTCTTTTACTACGAGTCCGTCCCGGCCGCTTCGATCGAAATTCATAACCAATACTTGCCGCTGCTTCAGTTCGGCGTACAGGAGCTTCAAGCGGACCACGAATGGAAAACCCGCTTCAAGGCTTACTTGGACCAAACGAGCGGCCGGCTGGCCGGGCTGCTGGGCCAGTGCCAGATGGCCAACGAGAAAAACGTGATGGTGCCGTTGTCGTCCTTCGCTTCGTTCCAAATCTCGAACATGCACTATATCGGTTGACTGCCGAGACGATCGTCCCCGTCGAGACCGTTCCCTAGCGGGTCGGTCTTCTTGCCGTCCCCTTACGGCGCGTTCCGGATCAAATCGTTGCCGTTGATGTCCAGCAGCTGATACGCCTTGCCGACCGTCTCCTTGTCGGGTCCGAACAGATGAATCGAATGAATGCCGCTTTCGGTCGTCACCCGGTTCAATTGGTGGACCATGAATTCCGAATTGCACAGGACGACGACCTTGCTGCTGTAGATATTCAGCCTTTCCTGGAACGCGACCGCCCTCTCGGCCACCTCCGGCGAGTACACGACAGGCTCGCCGTCCGCCCCCTTCATATCGCGATGATCGACGAATACGCGAAGCTCGCCCTCCCGAAAAGCGGAGCAAATGCCAAGCAGCGTCGAAGACATGTAGTCGACGTCTTTGGGAGTCAGCAATCCCGACACTTGAAACGTAAGCAGCCGGCTGTCGCCGTCCATCCGATATTGAAACCGTTCGAGAAACGGCACCTTGAAATCTTTTTGCTGGTACGCCGGGTTGGCGGAGAACCGCTCGTTCGAGAACATGTACTGGAGCGGTACGTCCAGTGCGGCCGCGATTCTCTCGATATTCACGAGGCTGACGTTCCGCTCGCCGCGCTCCACGCCGCTTATGTAGGTTCGGTCCAGCCGGGAGCGGTACGCCAGCATCTCCTGCGACATCCCGCTCCGGGCGCGCAATTCTTTGACCCGCAATCCGAATTCGGCACGAATATCCATGGTGGGTTGCCTCCCATTGTCAATCGCTTGTCTATATCTATTATATTCGATTCTAGTTCGAAAGTTCCATATCATTGTCGAATTCCGGTTCCGATGTGACTTATAGTCCGTGGACCCCCCTCGTGCCTGGGAACTAGAATCGATACGAAGATATCACCTATTCGGAGTAACAGGAAAGAAGGCGAACACGTATGAAGCAACGCATAGCCCGGCTCCTCGCCGCCGCCCTCGCCCTAACTCTCCTTCTCCCCGTCGTTCCGTCCGTCTCCAAGGCGGAAGCGGAGACGAAGGACGCCGGCATCGCGCAGCTATCCGCCGGATCGGGCTCGTCGCTGGCGGTCCAACGGGACGGAACGGCGTGGCAGTGGGGTTGGGACATGAACGGCCGCGAGTTCACGGCGACCCCCGCATCGCTGGCCCCTTTGAGCGACATCGCCGCGGTTTCCTCGGGCGGCCAGCACGAGACCGCCTTGAAGCGCGACGGCTCGGTTTGGGCGTGGGGGTGGAACAGCTACGGCCAGCTCGGCGACGGCACGACGCAAAACCGGGAAAAACCCGCCAAAGTCCGCCAATTAGCGGATGTCGCCGGCATCGCCGCCGGAGGCAATCATACCGTGGCGGTAAAGCGGGACGGGACCGTCTGGGCCTGGGGCTACAACAAATACGGCCAAATCGGCGACGGGACGAACGAGAACGCCTTCTTGCCCGTTCAGGTCAAGGGCTTGCGGGACGTCGTCGCCGTATCTGCCAAAGGCTTTCATTCGCTCGCGCTCAAGAAGGACGGCACCGTCTGGGCGTGGGGCTACAACGCGTTCGGTCAGCTCGGCAACGGCACGAACGCCAGCTCGTCCGTGCCGGTCCAAGTGTCGGGGCTGTCGGATGTCGTACACATTTCCGCAGGCCGGATTCATTCCCTCGCCTTGAAGAAGGACGGCACCGTCTGGGCGTGGGGGAACAACCGCTACGGCCAGCTCGGCGACGGCACGACCGCCAACAAGTCCGCTCCCGTTCCTGCAGCCGGCCTGTCGGATGTCACCGCGATCTCCGGCGGAGGCGATCATTCGGTCGCGCTCAAGAAGGACGGCACCGTCTGGGCGTGGGGCAGCAACGAACGCGGCCGCGTCGGCCCCGGCACGAATTCGATCGAGCCGCTTCCGGTCGCGCTGGCCGGCATAGCCGACGGCGCTGCCGTTACGGCGGGAGAGAGCGATTCGGCCGTCTTGAAGACGGACGGCACGGTCTGGATGTGGGGCAGCGACTATTCCGGCGTGGAGCAGATCCTCTTCCCGCAAGGGCAAGCGTCGGCAAGCCCCGATGAAAGTACGTCGGCCCGGTTGTCGCTCGGCCGTTCCAAGGAACAGATCGTACGGAAATGGCTGGCGTATCAGCCTTCCCATGACGGCGGCACCTACGTCGAGTTCCCGAGCGCGAAGGCGCCGTACGCCGCCGGCACGCTGCAGGAAGGATTTATTGCCGACGGGGTTCGCCTCTTGAACTTTGTACGCTTCTTGGCCGGGATGCCGGAGGGCGTCGCGGCGGACGACCAGCTGCTCGAGCAGGCGCAGCACCAAGCGGCCGTCATGTCGGCCGTCAAAAAGATGACGTTCCGGCCGGTCAAGCCGGACGATATGGACGCCGCGTTTTTCGATAAAGGCTACAAGCTTTCGTCTAGCGGCTTGATCGGCTCGGGACACCGATCGTTCGCGGGGGCCGTGGAAAATTACGTCAAGGAGACGGGCCGGCTGTCGGACGGCGCCGGTTACCGCCGTTGGGCGCTTCAGCCCCGATTGCAAAAAATCGGCTTCGGCTATGCGGGCGGCTACACCTCCTTGCTTACGAGAACCGACGCGAGTGCACCCGAGGTCGAATACGACTATGTGGCATGGCCGAACAAAGGATTTTTCCCCACCTCCTTCTTCGGCGGCTCCGATCCTTGGTCGATCTCGTTCAGTCCGGACTTTTACGATCGCAAGTCGCTGCCGCAGGCGACCGTACGTCTTCTGCGCAAATCGGATCAAAAGGTTTGGGAAATGAGCGCTTCCGGCACGGGGGATGCGGGGACGAACCGGTTCGGCGTCATCGACAATCCGTGCGACGAGCTGTGCAGCACGATTGTATTCCGGCCCGACGGAATCGGCGGCAGCTATAAGGATGGCGACGAATATACCGTTTCGGTTACGGGGATTTTGGACGTGAACGGAGATCCCGCTTCTTTGACCTATTCGGTCCGGTTTTTCAACTTGGCCGAGGCCGTTCGGCAAAGCCCGGACCCGGCTCTCGATCAGCCGGCCGATTGGGCGAAGGGCGAGGTCGATGCGGCGATCGCCGCCGGTCTCGTACCGGACGCCATGCGGATAGGCTACGCGAACGCCATCACCCGCGCCGATTTCAGCGAGCTGGCCGTCCGCCTGCTGAGTGTGAAAACGGGCAAGTCGATCGACGGACTGCTGGCCGAGCGGGGAAAACGGATCGATCGCTCCGCCTTCCGGGACACCGACGACCGCGACGTGCTGGCCGCTTACGCTCTCGGCATCGTCAGCGGCAAAGACGGCGGCTTGTTCGATCCGTACGGCGACATCACGCGCCAGGAAGCGGCGGTCATGCTGTCGAGAACGGCGCAGGCGCTCGGCCTCGGCGAAGCGGGCGCCGCGGCGGCTTCGTTCGCCGACGACGGCGATGTAGCGGCTTGGGCGAAGGCGGCGGTTTTGTTCGTTGCGTCCGTCAAGGACAAGACGAACGGCGCCGCCGTGATGGGGAGCATCGGCGATAACGCGTTCGACCCGGCCGGCCGCTACACGCGGCAGCAAGCTTTCATCACGATCAAGCGGCTGCTGAACGCGCTGTGACGGAAATAAAGCAAGGCCGCTTTCGTTTCCGGAGCCGGAAGCGAAAGCGGCCTTTTCACATGCTAGCGGTCATGCCTCCGAGCCGCTTCTCGAGACCTGCTCGTCGTTCAAGCCGGAAGCGTATTTCTTCCGGAGTTCCTTGACCCGATCCCACGGATAGTCGCTACGCCGGTCTTGAAGCACCGCTTCCAGCACGTCCAGGTGAACGTGCCAGCCGGCGAGAAAGTTCGGGATTTCCCCGGGATCGGAATGGCGGAACGTATGGGTGAGCACGAGGCGGCAGCCGCCGCGGTCTTCTTGGAGCTCCCACCTTACCGAAGAGCGGCCGGCAGCCGGCTCGTTCCAGGTGTACTCCAGTTCGACGGGCGGATTGACTTTGACGAACGAACCCGTCACGACGTCTCCATTGCTCCACCGCAGCTCGAGCTTGCCGCCCTCCGTCAGCTCCATGTCGGCTTCGGCCGTCAGCCAATCGACGATCCGGTCCGGCCGCGTAATAGACGCCCAGACGTGTTCGACCGGATGATTCAAGCGGCGTTCGAACCGTACGACATGGCCTTCGTCCGTTCGGCTTACTTTTCCCTCCACTGCTTATTCCTCCTTATGATCGATTCGCGCGCGTTGCTCCGTCTCGTCCATGTCGTCCAGATGCCGTTCCAACGCATCCAGCTTGCCGGACCAGAACGTCCGGTAAGGCTCCAGCCAACGGTCGAGCTCGGCCAAAGGCTCCGGCCGCAAGTAATACAGATGTCTCTGCGCGTCTTTGCGCACGGATACGAGGCCGGCTTCCCGCAAGATGCGCAAATGCTTCGATATGCCGGGCTGACTGAGCGACGACAAGGCGACCAGCTCGCCGACCGAACGCTCCTTTTGCCGCAAGCAATCGAGAATCGTCCTCCGGTTCGATTCGGCCAGCACTTCGAATAAGATGTCGGTTTTCATGCCTTTATATTACCATACGGTTATATAACTGTAAAGAAATATACGACATCCACAGCAACGCCGAATACCCCCGCCGCGTTTCGGCGAGGGCACGTTTGCTTCCCCACGATTTATTCGGCTGCGCTCATCAACCGTTCGTATAACCGCACCGTCTGTCCGTCCGGCCGGGCGTCCAGCTCGTCCCGAAGCTGCGCGACGAACGATTCGTAATGGCTCGCCAGGCCGGCATAATCCCCCAGCGAGGCGTATGTCTCCATCATCGTCCGGCACAGCTCCTCGGAGTACGGCTCCTTCTCCCGGAGCGCCGACAGCCGCCGAACCGCATCCCGCCCCCGTCCTGCGATTCGCTCATAAGCGGCCGCCAGAAAGCTCGACCGGATGAACTGCCGGTACAGCTCCTCTCTCGCCGGCTCCGCCCACGGGTAGTCGTGCTCTTCCAGATAGTCGCCCCGGTAGGAGGCCAGCGCGCGGTCGAGCCTCTGCCAATCCCGCTCCGTCTCCACGCGCTGCATCGCCGTATCGCGCTCGAACAGCTCCACATCCGTCACGAAGCCTTCCTGCAGGAGACAGTAGCCGTCTTGGGCGTATTCGATCTTCGCGCCGATGCCCCACTCCTTTAACATTTTACGAACCAGATAAACCGTCGTATGCAGCTGCGTCACCGCTCTGTCGAGCCCGAGCTCGGGCCAGAGCGCCTCCAGAATCGCATCCTTCGTTATCCATTTGCTCCTTTGATGAAGAAGAAACGCGAACAGCTCCTGCGCTTTCTGCGTCCTCCACTTGAGCTGGCCGCCGACCCCGAGCGATTCGTCCAGCGTCAGCCGCTTGAAGCACGATACCGTCGTCCCCGCGGGGGCGGTCGTCTCCGCAACCGCTCGTACGAGCCGAAGATGCGCATCGAGCCGGCTCGCCGTCTTGGCGAACCGTTCCGGATCGACCGGCTTCAGCAAATAATCCATGGCGTGCAGCTCGAACGCTTCGACCGCATACTCGTTGTAGGCCGTCACGTAGACGATTTGGACGTCCGGATCGATGCGGTGAAGCCGTTCGCCCGCCTCCAGCCCGTTCATGCCCGGCATGCCGATATCCAAAAACACGACGTCCGCCTTCTCCCTCGCCAAATGGTCGAGCGCTTCCTGGGCCCGGGTAAATTTCCCCGCCACGCTTATGCCGCCGTGAGCCTCGATCAGTCTCTCGAGCTGAAGCAGCGCCGGCTTCTCGTCGTCGATCAAAATCGCTTTCATGACACGACTCCCTTCGTTCGTTCGCTAGCGCCGCATGCGGGACGCGTCGGGCACCTCGAAGCGGACGGCCGTCCCCCGGCCGACGCCGCTGTCGATCGTCAGCCCTTTGCCGAACAGCGTCAGCAGCCGCGCGTGAATGTTGCGAAGCCCGACGCCGCTGACGCCCTCGCCGCCTTCACGGACGACGCCGGCCAAGACGGATGCGGCGCGTTCCGGCTCCATCCCCACTCCGTCGTCCGCTACGGCGATCCCGATCGTTCCGACCGTCTCCCGAATCGTAATGCGCACCGTCCCGCCCTCTTCCTTTTGCATGACGCCGTGCCGGATCGCGTTTTCCACGATCGGCTGAATGCACAGCGGCGGCACGAGACCGTTCAGTTCGGCATCAATGTCGTAGACGACCTCGAGCCGCTCCTCGAACCGGGCTTGTTCCAGCGCGAGGTACGAATGGACGAGCGCCAGCTCCTTGCGCAGCGTCGTCAGCTGCTCACGGTTCTGAAAATCGAAGCTGCCGCGCAAGTAATGGCTCAGCTCGAGCAGCAGCCTCGTCGTCTTGTCCGGATCGGACGGCAGCAGCGCGACGATCGTGTTCAAGGCGTTGTACAGAAAATGCGGCTTGATCTGCGCCTGCAAAAACGCGAGCTCCGACGATATCGCCTTGCGGACCGAATCGCGCAGCGCCAGCAGCGTGCGGACGCGCGCTCTCAGCTCGTCGGCGTCGACGGGCTTCCGCAGAAAATCGTTCGCCCCCGCCTGAAAGCCGACACGGACGTCGTCCGGCAAGCCTCGGGCCGTCAGCAGAAGAACGGGCAGCTCGAACAAGGAGTACCGCCGGCGGACCGACCGGCACAGCTCGATGCCGGACATGCCCGGCATCATCCAATCCGCAATGAGCAGATCGACCGGCTTCCCCGAGTCGATGTACGCCGTCGCCGCCGCTCCGTCGCCGACGGCGACGAGTCTGTAGCTCTCGATGGAGAGGAGGTTGCGCAGCACCTGCAAGTTGACCGGGTCGTCGTCCACGAGGAGGACGGTGAACCGCTCGCTTTCCGGGCCGACGCCCGGCACGTCGTCCTCCGCCTGCGCCTCGCCGTCGCCGGAGGCCGTTCCGGCCAGCGGAACGACAGCCGTCTTGCGCTCCGCATCCGGCGGCACGTCCGCGGACGGGAGCGTGAAGCGGAATGCCGAACCGCGTCCCGGCTCCGACTCGACCCAGATTCGGCCTCCGCCCAGCTCCACCAGCTTTTTCGTAATGCTCAAGCCGAGTCCGGTACCGCTGTATTCCCTGTGCGCCGTGGCGCCGGCCTGGTCGTACGCTTTGAAAATATCGTCCAGCCGTTCCGGCTCGATGCCGATCCCCGTATCCGTTACCGAGATGGTTACGCCGCTTTCTCCGACTTCGGCTTCCACGCGAATTTCGCCCCGGTGCGTAAACTTGACCGCATTGCCGAGCAGGTTGTACAAAATTTGCCGAAGCCGATCCTCGTCCGTATCGAGCCACGGCAGCCGGTCCGGCCATCGCTGCACGAACCGGATCGGCTTGCTGCCCGCCAGATGAAGCGTGACGTCCATCACCGATCCGACGACCGCCCGCAGATCGACCGGTTGGCGCTTCAGGACGATTTCGCCGTTCTTGAGCTTTCCGAAGTCGAGAATGTCGTTGATGAGGGCGGACAACCGTTTGCCGGTCGATACGATCATCGACAGGTCGTTGGCCTGCTTCCCGTTCAGCTTGCCGGACGCCCCTTCGAGCAGCGACTGGGCGATGTTGACGATGCCGTGAAGCGGGGTACGCAGCTCGTGGGACGTGTTCGCCATGAATTCGTCCTTCAAGCCGTCGAGCGTCAGCAGCTTCCGGGACAGCTGCTCCACTTCCTCGAACGTTCGGGCGAAACGTCCCGCAAGCAGCAGCGCCTGCGTTATGACGAACAGCAGCATCTCGAACGGGACGAGCATCTGAGCGTCCGTCATGCCGCCCAAGCTGACCAGATTGAGGAGAATGACCAGCAGGATGCTGACAACGCCGATCAGCATAAATACGGCATCCTCCGACCGCTCGCGCATTCCGCGCACCATGGCGACGGCCATGTAGATGACGGTCAGCAGGCTGTACACGAACAGGAACGGCTCCAGCTTGGAGAACACGAGCGTCGGCAGCCCGACCGCGACGATCACGGCCGCGACGGTCGCGACGTCGCACAGACGGAGGGCGATCCGGTGAACGGAGCCCGGGATGGCCGCCTCCACATAGCGCATCAGAAAGTAATAGACGAAAGCCGACGAGACCAGCTGCGTCTTGAGAAACGTCTCGTACGGCATTCCGGGCCACGCCCCGGCGAGCAGCTTCTCCCCGTGCGTCGCCACGTAGACGATCGCGGATAGGCAAAACAAGCCCAGGTGCAGCAGCGAGCGTTCCCGCCGCCTTAGCCGGTACAAAAACAAAAAGTAGAGCGCAGGGATCAAAAAACCGGCCAGCGTCATCCAATCGGCGAACAGCCCGAACTCCCTGCTGTCCGTAACCGAGTGCACGTCCCCGAACAAGATCGGCGAGAAGACGCCGCCGGAGGAATAGACGAAGTTGGACACTTGAACGATGATGTCCGCCTCGGTGCCGGATACGTGAACGAAGCCGACATACGGGATGTTGCCGGGGCGCGCATCGTCCGGCGAACGCCCCGGTACACCGCTCGCCCCCGCTTCTTGACCGGCTGCGAAAATACGGTTCGCGGTCCGGATGTTGGTCGTCCGGATGCCGTATACGCCTTCCGCGTCGTCCGGCAGCCGTACCGTCAGTCGAAAGGTGCCGAAGCCGGTCGGAGCGGGCTCGCCGTCCTCGGCTATGTAATCGTTCCATTTGCCCGGCAGCGTAACCGTGCCGGTCGGCTTCGGCATCTCTCCGGACGACCGGGCCGGATCGAAATCGTCGGGGGTCAGCAGCCGGTTCCGGTAAAATTCCCACTCGCCGTTCAGCCGGACCGCACCGTCCGCGGAGAAGCTCCAGCCGCTCAGGTCGAGCAGCCCCGAGCTCGCCACGGGATTCCGGTTATGGGTTACGAGCATCTGGGCGACCGTATAGGCCGGCAAAATCAAGACCAGAATAACGCCCGCGACGATCGCGAGCCATTGCTTGTTCATGGTAGCGCTCCTTGCCCTTCCGGCCTTGTCGATGATTGTCGATATACGGATTCGCGAGAAGGAGGGCAAATTCCTTCCCCGGCGGCCTTCGATCCGGCGCGGAGCGGTCCCTCCGGCAGGAAACGGCCGGGGCCGTAGCGAATAGATGTGGTTCCAATTTGTGGAGGAGGGTGACCGAGTTTGAGCATAACGTTCCGTCATATCGCGCGCGCCTTGATTATCGATCGCAACCGGATGCTGGTCGTCCGGATGAAAGGCGCCCATTCGTTTTTGCCCGGGGGCGGCGTCGAGCTCGGGGAAGGCGCCGAAGCGGCGCTGAAGCGCGAACTCCGCGAGGAGCTGGGCGTTACGTCCTGCGATATCGTCCGGTTTCTTGGCGTCGTGGAGTTCGGGATGGAGGAGAACCATTATCATGAAATCAACCATCTGTTCGAAGTCCGGTGCGACGGGCTGACGTCGGACGCGGCCCCGCCATCGGCGGAGTCCCATCTGGAATTTTATTGGATCGAGCCGACCGTGGAGGAGCTTAGGCGCCATAACGTCCTGCCCTTCCTCGTGCAGGACATGATTCCGCGGCTGCTGAGCGAAGGGAAGCCGCTATTTGTCAGCAATATGGGGGAGTGACAATCGCCTTCATCGGACGGTTGACTTCGAGCGCGCTCGAAGAGGTACAATACCGCTATGGAACCTTATTTGAGCATACAAGCCGTCGCCGAGCTGACGGGCATTACCGCGCACACGCTGCGCTACTACGAACGAAACGGCCTGATCCACGCCATCGCCCGCGAGACGAACGGACGCCGCCGCTATTCGGCCGACGATTTGGCCTGGATCCGGTTCCTGGCCCGGCTTCGCACGACGGGCATGAGCATCAGGCAAATGCAGCGGATTGCCGACCTAAGGAGGCAAGGGCCCGCAACGACCCGGGAAAGGAGATTGCTGCTCGAAGCCCACAAGGCGAAGCTGGCCGAACAAATTGCGAAGCTGCAAGAGCATTACGACGTGATCGTGGAGAAAATCGACACATACCGGAAATGGGAAATGGACCGCCCCGGCAAGGGAGGAGAGGAACGATGAACGAATCTTTTGCATTCGGCAAGCGGCTGTTCCGGGAAACGGACGAAGCCGGCATCCAAGCCGTTCTCGACGGCTTGAACGCCGTTTCTCCGCACATCGGCCGATATATTATCGAGTTTTTCGGCCAATTGTTCCGCAACCCCGTCCTCTCCTATTCCGAGCGAGAGACGGTCGTGATCGCGTCTCTTCTGGCGTTGGGCGATACGCCGAATCAGCTGACATGGCATATGCGGTTCGGTCTGAAAGTCGGAATGACGCCGAACGAAATCGTCGAAATCGCCACCCACTGCATTCCGTTTTGCGGCTTCCCCCGCGCGTTGAATGCAATCGGCGTCGCGAAGCGGCTTTTCGAGGAAGAGCGGATCGAGGTAACCGTCGAGGACGAATTTCTCCATCATGCCGAGGAACGGCGGGAGGGAGGGCTGGCCAAGCTGGACGAGATCGACGGCAGCCACGGCGCCGCGGTCGTCGACTCTCTCGCCGATATCGCGCCGCTCTTGGCGGACCAGCTTGTCGAATTCGCGTTCGGCGAAATTTACAGCCGATCGGGCTTGACTCCCCGGCAGCGCCAGCTCGTCACGCTCGGCGCCTTGGTCGCCCAGGGCGGATGCGAGCCGCAGCTGCGCGTCCATCTCCATGCTTCCGTTCGCGTCGGCCTGTCGAAGCAGGAAATCGTCGAGGCGCTGCTGCAATGCGCCCCGTATACCGGCTTTCCCAAAGTGCTGAACGCGATAACCGTCGCGAAAGCGCTATTCGGCACCTCTTCGCCGGATGCCCGCCGCGAAAGCGAACGTTAAGCGGGCCGCCCGTCGGGCGGCCTCGCGTTTTTTCGGCACCGTTTTTCGACCCATTGGAGTTTGATTAACTAGTCCGGCTCTCGGTCTTTTCAAATCGTACTTCTTGCAAAAAGCGCTCCAGCCATTTCCGGGGCTCCCCCCATTTTCGAGGCAAAGGATGGAAGTATTGATAATCCATTTCCCCTTTAAGCCCATGAACGACGCCGGGCAAGCATCGCATGGCTTGGACCGCCAATTCCTCCAACGCCGGCGAGACTCCCCAGGCCGCCACAATCGGCTTATCCGTTAAACCTTCAAGTAAAGCCCGCCGTTCTTCGTCTCGATCCGGCGAGAAAATACTGAAATGCGGATTGTCATACTGCCGAACCATTCGTATAAATTCGTCGCTGTCGACGTCCCGAATATCGCCTAAATTCAACACTCGAACATAGTCCCAACCGTAATGACTCATCATTCGCATGACTTGGTATTGTGTTCGATCGGGAATTGCGTCGTACCATGGCGTCGCTTTGATGTTTTCCGCCAAATCTACTTGCGAATGACCGTACGTTCCCCCGTCTTCCTGCTCTTGTGCGAGCCCTATCGTCGTGCTGCTTCCCGGATTCATCATGACCACAAGCGCGTCCGGGTCGTTCTCCTCCCAAGCGTAATCTTTTCGGATAATGTCCAAAACGCTTCTACAGCGCACTTCGATTCCGCCATCCAGCGCAATCTTGTAAAATCGCCCCTTTGCCAGAAAACGGCGCTTTAGCTTGGCCGCAGCGATAAACACGACATCACCTCTTTCGATGAAGGAATAGTCTCTTCCAAAAATTAAAAAAACGCATACAGTCCGCTTTCGAAATAAACGAACTCGTCCTCCGTCAAGCTCGCCTCCCCGTAGCCTTCGAAAAACGACTGACGATCCTCGGACGTTTGGAACAGATTCGGCTTCGGCCGAACGGCCAATGCGACGTCGTACCTCGGGTCGCCGCAAGCGCCGCCGCTCCAATCGATGATGCCGGCTATGCGTTCCTCGTGCACGAGAACGTTGTCGATCGTAAAATCGCCGTGAATGAGCGTTTGCCCGACCGGCTCGGGCTTGTCGTTTTTCAATCGCTGCAAAAGCTCGGGCGTCCCGTCTACATCGTAGTTCGCCAGATTGTACTCCGCCTGCGCCAGCATCGCATCGAGCCAGCCGCCGCCCTCGGACTTCAGCTCGGCCGGGCACGGAGTCGCGTGAATCTCCCGCAATAGGCGGCCGAATCGGTATAGGACGCGGGATCGGACGGCCGAATCGCGCTCGTGCTGCAAAGCCGTCCGCAGCGATTGTCCGGGCAACCGCTCCATCAGCAGCCAAGCGGCCTTATCGCCGGTACCGCCCTCCTCCTCCCAAAAGCCGTAAACGGCGGGAACCCGCAAAGCGGTTCGGGACAACAACCTCAACACGTCCCTTTCTCTCGCAAGCCATCCGCCGTAAAGCGGGCCGCTCGCCCGTTTCAGAACGAACGTCCCTTCGGCCGCATGGACGATCGCGACGTCGGACGTATGTCCCTGACGGGGAAACGCCATCGATCGGATGCCGCCCAACGTTTGCACGATCGCATCCGGAATGTCTTCGCCGCATAAAGGCGGTCTCACGGCAATCCCCTCCCTATACGCATATCATCCCGCTTAGGACCGAGGCTCCGGAAAGGTTGGCCCGATCGCATCGCGGGCGTTCGCCCGCTTCGTTCGCAAGCCGGAATACCATACCGGAGCGCCCTCGCCACATCGTACCATGACGCGTGCGGCTTCGACGCACGACATTTTGATTATGGCCGAATTTTCCCGCAACCGGCCTTCGACTCTATGGTATCATGGATGCCAAACGATTGTTCGGGAGGATGGAGCGAATGGACAGAACGAAGGTTTCACTCGATAGGGAGGCGGTACCGCTTCTCATTCGACCGTATTTGAAAGGCGCCGTGATTTCCGACAGCAGCTGCTCCGATACGGCGCGAACGTACCGGATCGAGGGAGACGTCTCCGCTTTTCTGAAAATAAGCCGCAAAGGCGCTCTGGAACGGGAATGCGGCATGACGGCGTTTTTGCACGGACACCGGTTGGCTCCGGCCGTCATCGCCTACGAATCCGACGCGGAAAGCGACTATTTATTGACGGAAGCGGTTAGCGGCGAAGACGGTACCGCACGATCGCATCTCGATCACCCTCGTCGGCTGGCCGGCGCATTCGGCGAATATTTGCGCATGCTCCACTCCCTCCCCACCGACGGCTGCCCCTACCGGGATCGTACGGCCGAAATGGTACGGGAAGCGGCGGAGAAGGAAGCAAACCTCGGCGCGCTGAAGGAGATCCGCTATGCGGCTGCGGACGATACCGTCATTCACGGGGACTATTGCTTGCCGAACATCGTCATGGATCGTTTTTCGTTCAAGGGGTTCATCGACGTAGGGAGCGGCGGGGTGGGAGACCGGCATTGCGACTTGTACTGGGGGCTTTGGACGCTGGCGTTCAATTTGAAAACCGACGCCTATAACGGGCTGTTTCTCGACGCCTACGGCAGAAGCGCCGTCGACGCGGACGGGCTCGCTTACTTCGCGAAGCTGGCCGAGCTGACCGATTGACGGGGCGTCCCGTCGCCCAAGCGGGGAGTGGAACGCCGGACGACGGGGCGTCCGCCGAGCGGCGTTTCTCTCCCGGGTGCGACAAGATTATCCTGCGGGGGTGGAACGAGACGCCGATCGGTCGGCCTGGGCTTCCCGGACGCCGTGGACGTTGCGCACGACGTTGAGGAAGAAGAGCAGCGTGCCGAGCACGATCAGGATGCCGCCGACCGGGATCAGCGGAGCGAGGACGGGGAAGCCGAGAATATAGGCGGCCAGCCCGCCCATCATGAGGGGGACTCCTGCGTTATGCATCCAGAAATGCAGCTTGCCCAACGTACGGGCCGCCGAGGGGAACCGTTCGTACACGAGCCCGCCGATCGCCATCGACACCCATCCGATCAAGTTTAAATGCACGTGAACGGGACTGAGTCCGTAGCTTTCGGTCATGGACATCCCCATCCCCATCACGACCCCGACCAGAAAATAAAACGAAGCGATTTTGATCATCCAAATTCCCATTATCGATCATCCTTTCCGTTCATTCCTCCGCAATACGCGTCGAACAGCCTTCGTTCCGCGCCCCTCCATTTGGCGATCCGGTACAGCAGGCCGAATATCGCCTTTTGCAGCCCTAACGGCATCGCTCCCGTGTACGTCTCGCCGAGCTCGAACAGGACGGCCATATCGAGCGCGCTGCGGGGAATGCCGCTCTTCCTCCTCACTTTGCCGTCCCGGGCCAAGCCGTATGCAATGCGGAGCATCGACTCGAAGCGTCTGGCCGGAGCCACCTTGACCTGAAACACGATCTTCTCCCGGCCCGGGTTGAAAAATCGGTGCAGCACCCCCGGCGGAGCCGAGGCGGTTTGACCGGGACGGAGCTCGATATGCCGGCCGTCCAGCTCCAGATGAAGCAGGCCTTGTACCGCCGCAAAATGCTCCGTAAAGGCGAGATGGTAATGCGGATCCACTCCCCCTCCGGGTGCCAGCTCGACCTCCACCCGCTCATGGGCGCCTCCGGATTCCGCCCCGGTCTCGATGAACGTTACCCGATCCCGGACGAGCGGATTTTCGATCGTTCTCGGCAATGCCGCATCAGACAAGTCCGAATTCCTCCTTCCCTCTTACCTTCATGCCATTTTCGCATGTCTCCACCTTATCATCCGAATGGCTGATCGGAACACTATACCGCGGTATAATTTGGTAGTATACTTTAGGTGCATTCAGGGGCGGATGGCCGTTAGAGACGGGGAAAACGGGAGGTTCGGCATGAACGGAGACCTATTGCGATTCGAACGGGGCAGGCCGAAGGCCCAGCCGGGCATCGGCGACCGCGAAGAGCCCTATTGGGTTGGCCGCGACCGGGAGAGAGCGCTGTTCGACCGGTTTTTGTCCGGCGAGCCGTTGGAGCGGCCCGTGTGGAACTTGTACGGCACGGGCGGCGTCGGCAAAAGCACGCTGCTCGATACGTTCCGCAGGCAGGCGAACCGGCGCGGAGCGGCGTTTCTGCAGCTGGACAGCCGGGAATTCAGCCGGACGGGCGACGATTTGTGCAGACGGCTGCTCCTTCAGCTTCCGGCCGCACTCGGAGCGGGCGGCGGAGAGGAAGACCCGCTGGACGCGCTGAGGGCCGGGCTGAACCGGATGGCGCAGCATCGCCGCGTCGTCGTGGCTTTGGATACGTACGAGGATATGACCGGGTTGGATGGATGGGTGCGAGAGCGGTTTTTAAGCGATTTGGCCCCGGGCATTCTGGTTATATTGGCGGGGCGGCATCCGCTCAAGGGGCCGTGGCTCGTATCCCCGGCCTGGAGAGAGCGCGTCCTCTGGCTCGCCGTCGGCCCTCTGACTCGGCAGGACGTCACGGACTATGCTCGTCGGTGCGGCCTTGCCGAGGAAGCGCAGGCGGAGCGGCTTTGGGAGCGTACGAGAGGGCACGCGCTTTCGCTGTCGCTGGCCGTCTCGACGGAGCTACTCGCCGGGAACGGTCCGCTGACGGACGCCGGATGGTCCACGGAGCTCGCTTCGTCTTGGTTGAAGGAGGTGCCGGACGAAGAGCTTCGTCACCTCGTAGAGGCGGCCTCCATGCTGAAGGCGTTCAATCAGGAAGTGGTCGCATACGTCATGGAACGGGACGTAAGGACGGATGCGTTCGAGAGGCTCGTGAACCTTTCGTTCGTCCGGAAAATCGACAGGGGCTGGATTCTTCACGACCTGATGCGGGAATCGATTCGCGGCCTGCTGAAAGAACGGACGCCCGGACGCTTCGGCAAACTGACGGAGCGCTGCGTCCGCTACTACGCATCCGTCATCAAGGAAGCCCGCGGCCAAAGGGATGTCGCTTGGGAAGTGGCCGAGCTGTTCGGGTATATCGGAGATGCCTTGATCCGGGCGCACCTGAATACGCCGGGAGAGACGGAGTGGACGTGGGAGCCGCTAACGGCCGCCAATCTCGGGGAAGGGACCGAGTACTTGAAGCGGCGGCGCCGGGAAGCGAAGCCGGTTTCCCGCAGCGGCGTCGATCCGATGACGGGCGCCCGGCTGGAGCTGACGCTATCGGCGGAGGAATTGCTGTATACGATCGAGGGGCTCGATTTGGAGGAGCTGCTCGGGCTTGGTCAGCCGTCGGTCATGCTGATGAGAGGGCAAGACGGATCGGTGCACGGTCTGTCGGCCATCGTTCCGATGAACCGGGGGACGCTGCGTTACTTGGAACGCAATCCGTTCTCCGGCCCCTATATTCGCAGCCTATCGGCTTCGGAGCGCAACAGGCTGGACGTGCCGGAGTCCGAGCAAGCCGGCTGGTTCATCCGGAGCATCGATATCGGGGATTGGACGGACTCCGTCCTGCTTAAGGAAGCCGCATCCCAGATGTACAATTACATGTGCTCGGGCAAGCTGTTCTTCGCTTCCCCGCCCCCGCTTCCGATGTTCCGCGACTCCCACCTCGGGCTCGGGTTCGAGGAGGTGCCCGGCGTCGTCCATTGCAGCTACGACGGGAAAACCCCGACGCCTACCTTCGTCTTGGATACGCGGGGAGAGAAGCTGGACGCCTTTTTGGCGGCCATGCTGAACCGCATCGGGGCGCGGCCGGACAAGGCGACGGAGGGCACGGCGCAAGGCGATCCGTTCGTCGGCCGCGGTTTGACGGAGCGCGAGCGCGAGGTCGCCCTATGCATCATGGAAGGCTGCTCCAATCCGGAAATCGCGTCACGGCTTTTCATTAGTGTCGTTACGGTCAAGAAGCACCTAAGCTCCGTGTATGCGAAGATGGAAGTGAAAAACCGCAGCCAGCTCATCAAAGCCGTTCTGCAGCGTGTCCGGCCTGCCGAATAACCGTCGGCACCGAAGCCCCTTTACTCGGAAGGGGCTTTTTTCAATATACCCAGGTATTGGCTCCAAGGCCCGACGTCCGTCCGGTATCGCTCGGCCATCACCCGTACGATTTGCGCTATATGCGTCAGGTCGTGGACGACCCACGCGGAAAGCAGCTCCCGGACCTTCACCGTGCCGAATGCTGGATGCATCCCCGTCCGTTCGAGCTGCCTCGCGTCCCCGACAAGCTCTTGAAGCTTGGCGATATTACGGGCTCGGATCGTTTTGAATTCGTGCAGCTTTTGCCCGATCGGCTTCTCCGGTTCTTCCTTCAAGTGGGAATGCCGATCGAACGCGGGGAACGGCTTGCTCTCGCCTTCGCGAAGAATGAATTCCAGCCTCGGCACCCAATTGGACTTCTCGCCCTCGATCAGATGCCCGATCACCTCGGAGACGTTCCACGTTCCCTCCCCTTCCCTGCACGCCAGCCACCCGTCCGATAACCCGGCCAAAAACGTTTCCAGCGTCTGCGGCGTACGCTCCAGCACCTCGATCGCTTCCTGTATCTGAAAAGGCATGCAACCGCTCCTTTCTTTGACCGCAACCGTTTTTTACCGATCGCGATTGATCATATAATTCAACAAGCTTTTCAAAAACGCGGTGCCGCGCGGCTTCTCCTTCAGCGCTTCCACGGCCAGGCAGTAGTGCTCCCACATCGCTTTCTTGGCCCCGTCCAAGCCGAGGACGGTCACGAATGTCGAGCTGCGGTTTTCCGCGTCATGGCCGACGGGTTTCCCGAGCAGGAGCCGATCGCCCTCCACGTCCAGCAAGTCGTCCCGAATTTGGAAGGCGATGCCCGCATGGTAGGCGTACGTCTTCAGCGCCGCGATTTCCGGCTCCGGGACCCGGGCGAGAATGGCCGGCATGACGAGGCACGCTTCGAAGGCGACGCCGGTTTTGTAGAAGCACATCGCGTTCAGCTGCTCCAGCGTCAATGCCTTGCCCTTCGCTTCCAAGTCCATCGCCTGCCCCATGCACATGTCCTCCGCCTTCCGGGCCGAATACTGCATCAGGGCGAGTACGGCTTCGGCGGGAAACCGGTCCAGCGACGCCTGCTCCCCGATCGCCTTCTGAATCAGGAACAGCCCGGTCAGCTCCGCCGTGGCGCTCGTATGCAGACGATGCAGCGTCGGACGCCCTCTGCGGGTGGAGGCGTTGTCTTGGGACGGCAGGTCGTCGAAGATGAGGGAGGCGGTATGCATATATTCCAACGATCGCAGCAGCGGCACGATCGCCGCGGCGTCCAGACCGTATTCGTCTACGCCCATGACCCAAGTCAGGATCGGCCGCAGCCGCTTCCCGTCCCCTTCCAGGCTGTAATTCGCCGCGTCAATCAGCGTCTCCTTCATCGGCAAAGCTTCGTCGGGCTTCGCAATCGGCAGAACGTCGTTGATGCGCCGGCGGATCGTTTCGATCGTATCGAGAAAACGTTTCTTATCGTCCCGGCTCTTTCTGAGAACGGCGACCATCTGGTCCCGCAGCAGCTTGTCGAAAAAATCGACGTCGTCCGCTCTGCGTACCATGCGCTGCACGAGCCGGTTGAATTCCGGGTGCCCGGAGGCGAAAAGGTCCATCGTTTCCCGGTACGCTTTCTCTCCCAGCCGCGCCTTGCAGCGCTTTAATCCGTTGATCGCGCGGTCGAGGATGACGTCGCGGGTTTCGGCGTCGGAGCGGTAGACGCGATGGATCAAATGGGCGATAACCGTCCAGTACAGCTCGAAGGGGTTGATCAGATCGGGGCGCCGGTCGCGGTATTTCAAATAATACGTGTACGGCGTAACCGCGCCGGCTTGCGTATCCTCGGCCATATCCGCGAAATCGTCGGCCAGCTGGTTGTAGATGCCGTAATAAAACGTCCGGTTGTCGAAGCCTTCGTCCGCAGGGGCGTGAATGACGGAACGGACGATCGAACGGGAAGAAGCGGACTTCAAGATGATGGGGATGTACAGGTCCTCGTTGGTATAATCCGGGTTGGACAGGTCCTTCTTCCGGTCGGCCTCCTGGGCATGGAAAAACACGTACGCCTGCTCGAAAAACGTGTTTCGCGTTTCCGGCCGCTGACGCCCCGCGATATAGTCGAACGCTTCCCGGAGCTCCGCGTGCACGTACCGGATCAGCTCCATCCGCTCTTCGGCCCACTCGCCCAGCTCCGGCACGGTCCCGGTCAGAAGCGCGGTGCGGATTAGGGCGGAATATCGTTCTTTCTCCCGCGCGGTCAATAATCGGGAATCGAGCAGGTCGTCGACGAACGGATACGTCAGACCATAGGAGTAGCCGAGCCGAACGGCTTCGTCGATTCGCCGGGCGCGTTCCGCGGACGACGGCTCGTCGTCCAGCTCGTCGATCGCATGCATCACGACCCCGACCATAATTTTGATCAGCTTGCGCTGCGCATGCTCGGGGTTCAATTCCTCCGGCATGCGGGCGGCGACGGTTTTCAGCTTGTCGATCACCCAGATGACCGCGGACTCGACGCCTTCCTTCTGCGCTCGCCGATACAGCCACGCCAAGCTCATATAGTCCGGCTGATCGTCCCGGCTCGCGGCGGCGGAACGCGTCAACTGCTCGCGGACGTCGGCGACCGCGCGCCGAATTTTGTCCTGCGTGGCCGGATTGTCCAGCTCCTTGCCCAAATCCCTCATATAGATGTACGACATGCTGCGGTGCAAGTACCGTTCCAGCTTGCCCGTGCGAGCCAACCATCGCATAGAGCGAATATCGTCCCGGGGATCCGGCTTATTCATCCCCCGCGGCAACAAGGACAGCCACGAACGCGGACGAATCCGATTCCGCTGCCACGCCCGGAAATCTTCCGTCAGCAGGGGCACATAAGCTTTCTCCGCGACCTGCGCATACAGCGAGGCGTAATAGTGCGCCGCCTTCCGCTCGGCCCGGCTATACCACGTATCGGCTTGATCGATAAAGGGCTTATTCATAGATGGACAACCTCTGCTCCGTTATTGTTCAATCCAATGTACGGCCGAACTTCTCCAATGATTCGAGTTATGAAAAGGAATTCGGTTCCGATCCGCTGCCGTTTGTCGGATCTTGTCTATCATAATACGGGGAACGTTCGTTTTGGTAACGAAAATCGTTAGAAAGACCGATGCGAATGTGAAAAAGCCCTCTCTGCGAAAGGGCTTGGGGCGTTAGGGAACGAAACGAACACTTTTAAGTTCAAGGTTACCGATTATTCAAATATTCATCTGCTATTTTTCGGCATACATTCTTTGAATCATATTCGGAATCAATTCAATATTTGATAAATAGATCCTCAACCTCCGAACTGTCTAGTGTTGATAAGTAACGAAATGCATCTTCAAGAAGCATTGCCCAGTTCGAGTCATTGATTATTCTTTTTGAAAGTTCAAACGCTTTATTAGGTTTTTGTATTTGCAGCTTCTTAAACATCATCTCCAGCTCAAACTCCGCCTCGTCATCCCGCCTGGCCATAGCCTCGTTAATACGTTCATCTGATACATCTCCAGCCATATCGGAGAACGCAATTGCTAAATAGTCTGGATATACTCTTTGTCCAAGATCGATTCCTATTTTAGAGGCTTCCTCGCCTATCCATAAGTTTTGACAATCTTCAAGAAGGCTCGCAACCTCCTGAACCTCAAGGTTGGATTTTCTTGATTCGAAAATCTTTTTTAAATAGTTACAAATCCCTTCCGGATTACTAAATGAATTGAAATCGTACGTTTCGCCGCCAACATAAATCTTATTTGGCTTATTGTCTTGATGAAATCCGAATCCAGTAACTTTTAATATGGTCAAACAATCGATACTCTTATTTTCCATATAAGCTGCGGTTGCTCTATGGTGCCCGTCTAATAATGTACTCATGAACCCTCCATAGTAAAAAGCAAGTCCGGTCATGGTCTTCCCATTCTTTATTTGATCTAGATAATGGTGAACTCTTTCCTTGTTCAACATAGTAATACCCTGCGATGGAAGCAGAAATTTAGGAGTGCCCGGACTAACATGGAACTTATAATACACAGGTGCCGTTGCTTTATAGAGCTTCTTTGAACTGGTTAAATTCCAGAAAAAATTCCCTTCCCCGTCAGTTGGAATCATTTCAATGCGGGTAAGAAAGTAATACCCGTCCTCTAATAGGGATAGCATTGGTTTAATAGTTTCAAAAGCATTAGTGATATCGCTTAAATCTTGTGAGTGTCTAACAGTGTCGATTAAACTCATATTCACTTTTTCTCTGCCCAAACCAATACTTAAAATCTTGGCACAGGTTGGACAGTATAATTCTTCTCCATAGCTGTTAATTAATGGCTTATTATCTAACAGCAAGAATCCATATGTATCGCCTTTGTTATCTTTCCCGTATCTTGTGGTTAGCTTCCCCAACCCTCTATTTACCCTGAAAAGAAGGGCATCATTTCCCCATCTATTGTGCCTGCCACGAATTAAATCTTCATATTCTATCCGCTCCGAAAAATTAAAAAGTCTCAAACAATCACCCCTAAGCTGCTCCACGTTTACTTATATTCTAGGTTATGTAACATCCTGCATCTACCAGCATAAAAAGAAAAAGACACGGAGAGCCAACTCCGTGCCTTCGAAAAAATAATTAGCCTGTCATTTCCGCCTTCAGATCACTAACTTGGGACAGCGCCCGTACGATCTCATCGTATGTACGTTCCGGCGACGCGCAGCGTCATAGGCGGCCATACCATAGGCCCTGTACATGAAAAAGGGCCCCGCTCATCACGAGCGAAGCCTTACCGCGCCGTCGGCTTATCGGTCGATTCCGTCCAGCCTGTTCCAGAACGTCACTTCGTCGACGGTCAGGCGCGCCTTCGGGAAGCCGGGAGCCGCGCCTTTGCCTACCGAGATCAGCATGACGGGCACATAACGGGAAGGAATGTCGAACTCCTCAATCAGCTTCTCCGGCGAGAAGCCGCCCATCGGCACCGTATCGTACCCTCTCGCCTTGGCCACGAGCATGAACTGCATGGCCACCAGCCCGCCGTCGATTAGGGCGATCGAACGGGCGGCTTCGGGAGTCAAGCGGGTATAATATTCCTTGATCCGCGGTACGTAGGAATCTCTGAACTCCTTGGACAAGCCGGCTTCGACCGCACGATCGTAGATGACGTCCGCGTTTCTGTAAGCCTCCGTATCGCCCAGCAGCACGACCGTCGCCGATGACTCCGTCACTTGCTTCTGGTTGTTGGCGATCGGCTGCAGCTTCGCCTTCACGGCCGGGTCCTGCACGACGAGGAAGCGCCAGGGCTGCAAATTCGAAGACGAGGGCGCCAGCACGGCTTCCTCGATCATCTCGCGGAGCTCCTGCTCCGAAATTTGAACGTTCGGGTCGTAGCCCCGAATCGATTGACGCTCGCGAATGACTGTGAACAGATCGGCTTCCCGTGTTTCCACTCGAGTCTCCATCAGCGAATCCCTCCGTTTTTCTGTGTAAAATATAAACACAGTTAGCTCAAAAAAAAAGAATCTCTAACTGTTGTTATTTCATACACAGTATATCGGAAAGCCGGACCGGATGTCAATCGTCCCGATTCCGTACGAGACACGACCGGTTCCCTGCTCCCTCGGGCGCGAGCTATTTCGTTCCGTGAACCCGGTCCGCCAGATCGGCAATCGTGTACCGGCTCAGAACGTCCAGCACGGACCGGTCGATCTCCGTCGTCAAATCGGCGAATACGGCGTTCATCTTGTCGCCGAGCGGATGATCCCCCGCCGTATCCATAAGCCCGCCGCATATCGGCTCCTCCATCCGGAGCGCCGTATAGACCTCCGCGAGCGTAACGGTGTTCGCCGGCTTCTTCAACCGATATCCGCCATCCCGGCCTTCCTTCGTCTCCAGAATGTTTTCCCGCACCAGCTTGGCCAGCACGCGCCTCAGTTGAGTCGCCTCCGATCGGAGGTGCTGCGCGATGTCCCAGCTCGGGCATGTATCCTTCTGCTTCGTCAGAACGACGAGGGCTTGCAGAGACAAGCCGAACATTTTATAAGAAAAGATGCCTGCTGGCTTTTCCAGGCTCATGGCCAGTCCCCCTTCGAAACGGATGAAGCAACCTAATGTAATGAAAGTCTCTGTTGTGCAGGCTTAATCCAGACTCAGCTCAGGAATTATCGCGAGGGAGCAAACCGTTGGCCACGATGTAACGCTCCAAGAAGGCGTTGCGAAACTTCCCGCGGGGATCGCAGCTCCGCATCAGCCTCCGGAAGTCGGGCAGCCTCGCGTACAGCGGCTGAAGCCGATCGGGCGGCATGACGAACAGCTTGCCCCAATGCGGGCGGGCCTGGAACGGCGCCAGCTTCGCTTCGATTTCCGGCAGCAACCGGCGAACCGCCTCTTCGTCCGATTTCCACGTAAAATGGATGCCGACCGAATCCCGCTCGTAGCAAGGACTCATCCATAGGCCGTCCGCCGCGACCGTGCGAACCTCGGACACATGCAGAAGCGGCGCGATGCGCTCCCGCAAGCCGGAAATCGCGTGCAAGGCATCGTAAGCGTCCCGGCGAGGCACGAAATATTCGCTCTGCAGCTCGTCTCCCGCGCTTGGCGTAAACTCGGGGCGAAAATGCGGAAGCCGCTCGTACCACGCTCCCGGCACGCCCATCTGACCGGTGCAAGGCTCCGGCTCGTGTCCGGGCACCGGATGCCGCGGCGCATCGGCGGGCGTGGCGCCGAACCACTCGGATGCGAGCGAAGCGGCAGATGCGTCGTCGACTTTTCGCTTCAGCCATACCTGGTTGAACGCCGCCGCCTTCCAGTCCGTGAACAAGCTGACGCTGTAAGCACCGGAGAAGATGTCGTCGAGATGCTTCTCCAGGCGTGCGAGCGGCAAGCCTTCGTACACGTGCTGGCTGATCTCGAACGTCGGGACGACGTCCAGCGTGAGCCGGACGACCACGCCCAGTCCCCCGAGTCCGACGACCGCTCCGTCGAAGTCCTCTTGGCCCCGGACAAAAGTGACCAGCTCCCCTTCAGCGTTCACGAGCTCCAGCGAGCGAACCGCCGTAGCGAGAGTGCCGTTGCGGTCCCCCGACCCGTGCGTCGCCGTGGCGCATGCCCCCGCGACGGAGATGTGCGGCAGCGAGGCCAGATTGGGCAGCGCGTAGCCCTTGCCGTGCAGAAATTCGCTCAGTTCCCCGTAGCGGATCCCCGCTTCCACGGTCACGGTGCCGTTGTTCTCGTCCAGCCCGATCACCCGGTTCAGCCTCTCGAGCGAGAGGTGGCTGCCGCACGTATCGGCGATATCGTTGAACGAATGCCGTGTCCCGAGCACCTTCACGCGCTCCCGGCGGGCGACAAGCTCCCGAACTTGCTCCACGGTATCGGGAATATGGAGTTCTGCGGCACCATACACGAGATTACCCGCCCAATTTCGCTCATGTCCCATTAGCGTTCACTCCCGGCCTGAAAGGATCGTTCACCCTGCTCCTCCTAACGTATCACGTTCTCCGGCAAGCCGCCAACCTTTCCTTTTACGGAAATTGACCTTGCATGTTTTAATCAATGAAGAACCATTTATCCTTGGATGATCGTGGCTTATTGCCTTCGCAAACCGCAAAAACATAATTCCCCAAACCATAACTGGACATGCAGCGATACGTCAGGGTGGTTTTCACTCGAACGAACGGCCGAGTGGCGAGGGGATATGTTCCTGGAAATCGGAGCACATCGACTTGGAGGTGCCGCAAACATAAACCGTTCGTTCCGGGAGAAGCCGGAACATCGGCTGACCGGCTCCTCAATCTCGTCATGGTCACGGTTCTTTCGTGACTCCTCTTCGGCTGATGTCGAAATGCGAGGAACGCCTCCGCCCGCCTCTACTCCTTCCTTCTGCCGATATACAGCAAATGCGAGGAAATGCCCAAGACCGCCGGGTCCTTCGCGCTCTCGATAAGCAAGCTCATCAGCTGCCGAGACTCGCCTTTTTCTTCCCAGTACCGCTTCTGCTCGTCGCTCAATAACCCGCCGATACCGGAAGAACCGATCAAGTCGATGGTTTCGAATCCACTATTCTCCATGAAGGGCTTGATCTCATCAATGTTGAAGTAATAGGCTCCCGTAAACCTTCCTTGATCCGCATGATTAAACACCCCGGTAGAACGAAACTCGTTTATGGATTCTAGACGATCATTCGGTTTCCAGTGCTGCGGATATTGCAACGAAGTAATCGTCATTCTCGTCCTGCTTTGAAATGCGACAAAAACGACGCCTCCCCTTTTTGTAACGCGGAATAATTCGCTTACGGCGTTTATTCGTTCCTCGTCCTTTTGCAAATGGTAAAGTGGCCCTAACATAAGGGAAGCATCGAATTCCTCATCGGGCAATCCCTCTAAACGTGTAGCATTTAACGGATGGAATCCCTTGAATCGTTCCGTTAAGGCCAATTCGCTTGCTTTCTCCTTCGCCATTTCAACCAGTCTCGGTGTCAAATCCGCAAGAGTAACATGAAATCCTTGCTTCGCCAGCTCCATCGCATATTTTCCGGGCCCCGCCCCATTATCCAATACATGGCCATGCGCAGGTAAATGTCGGTTCATGTAATGCCAGTTCACGATAAACTCCAACGGTTCCCTGTCCAGCCTGCCCCATTCGTCAAAACGGGAATAATAGTCGATAACGTTTTCCATCGGATAACACCTGCCCTCACTGGTTTGTTGTGTTCGAAGGGAATACAAAAAAACCTATTGCCTGTAAAGAGGCGATAGGTTTTCCTTCGCGGTACCACTCTTTTTGATTCGTTGGGATCACAGCTTGAACGAACCATCTTAAACCTGTTTACGGGGGTTAGCCGTCAAGACCTACTGAATTCGGCCTTACCGCTCAAGGGCGAGTTGGGGAAGCTATTGACTGTCTCGCACCGATCCGACAGTTCTCTGCACAATAGGAATCCTTAATACTCCCGGTCACAGCGTTTAACGGGTATGGAATTTAACACAGTATATCGTTTCCAGCAATGGCCGTCAATTGAAATTATGTTCCGGCTTATGACAGAGCGCCGACAATGGAGTAGTTATCGTGCTCGTTCCTGCTCATTAATACTTTTCAATAGGCACAAATTGAATCGATATTCCTCCGTCACCGTTTATTGACCACTTAACAAATACGTAGTAGTCGCTATATTTCTCGTAAGCCTTCCGCCTATCTGAAGAAAGCTCGTCTGCTCATTCTTCATCGACTAACCAACCGCTCAATCTTCAACGTACCATCCGGTAATCGGGTCGTTAAAATCTCGTCCTTCGCCGCTATCAATGATGAATACTTTATTTTGTTCCTTGGCCTTTCTTATAACGAATTCAAGGTATCCGTCCACCGTATTGCCCACCGCCCTTGTTTCTTCCATTCGATATTAACTTCTGATAAAAGGCGCTCAAGCGCTTCAGGTTTCACTCCCGTTCAAGCCCTTTTCCATTCTCTCGGTGGCTATCGATTAACCGTAAAACCCATTCTTCATCCAATCGGAGCTTTTCCAACCGATGCCGGAAAAAGATCAGAATATAGTGCTGTTCCCCGGACGGAATCCGCTCATCCTTGCTCGCATACTCCAACCGTTCTTCCTCATGGCGCATTTCATACCGCAGGTAATCCTTGTATTGGTGCAAAATTAAAAACTGCAATTCTTTACTGATCAGATCAAAATTTTTAAGCTTCGTATAAAAATGCAGCTCGTAATCCGGCGAGTACGGAATCGGTTCTTCCATTAACCGAAAAAAACGGATTCTGCCTTCATCGGTGAGTTTATAAGTCTTGATCGTTTTGCCTCTGCCCCGTTTGGCGCCCTCCGGTTGTTCATCGGGCACCTGCTCGATCAGCCCGTCCGCGACCATCTCGTGAATAAGCGGATAAAGCGCCCCCCAGCTTATTTTTCGCGTAGGCCCGACAATTCCGTTCAAAATCTGATGCAGCAAATAGCCGTGCATCGGGTTGTTCATCAATTCGCCGAGTATGAACAATTCATTCAAGCGAATGGCCCCCCTTATGCTACCAAGTAAACAACAGTATACCATACGGCCGCGAGAAAATAGAAAAGCCGCGAACGTCGCGACTTTTCCGGTCCCCATATACTCCGATGGCTTAACGATTGCAAATCAAGTAGAGGGTATTGCCGTCCGGATCGCTGAAATGTACGACTTGGGCCGCTTTGCCTTCTACAGCGTCATGAAATTCAACGCCGCGCGACTTCAGCGTCTCGACGGCCGACTCCAATTGTTCGACCTCAAACCCAATGGACATGCCGCCCGATTTGCCCGGTTGAGAACCTTGATCCCCGGTAAAATGCAGGAGCCCGATCGTCAGCCCCGGTGCTTCGATCTGGGCAAAATGCCCTTCCGTTTCGTGCTGCAGCTTTAATCCGAGCGTGTCTACGTAAAATTGTACCGCCTTGTTTAAATCCGCAACCATTACCGTCACATTGCCGCTCTTGAACATCGTCCATTTCCTCCTTATTCATTCGATCGGTTTTATTATATCAGAAATTTATAATAAAATAATATATCATTTTGTTATAAAAAATACATTTCAGCGAAAACAATGAATTGCCCCTTGTGTGGAGCTGACCAGAGCGCGACCGGTTTAGATTGGTTAACAAACTCGCCGCAAATGCGCCTTCCCGATGTACCGCACAGACAAGTTGAACCGATCGAATAGGATGAGTCGTCCGCACTTGCCATTCTTGATAGGACCGGCTATTGAACTTTTATTACACTAGTGTTATATTCCATATATGAAATATTAAAGATAAGAGGTCTCTCCATGCACCCTATTTCGAATGTCGAATTCATGCTGCTGCAAATGATCGCGGAATGTCGGCAAGCGTCCGGGTACGATCTTAAGAAGCTGGTCGATCGGCGAGGCTATCGGGAGTGGGCGAATATCGGCACGACATCCATCTACGCAGGACTGAAGAAGCTGAGCGATAAAGGATGGATCGCATCCGAGGAGCCCGACGCCAAATCCGGCAAGGGACCGATGCCGACCCGGTTCTCCCTCACCGATGCCGGTAGGGCCAAGCTGAGAGATGAAATCCTGGACAGCCTGTCGTCGACACGGGAGCGCGACAACCGCTTCGATCTCGGCTTGGCCGCTTTGCCTCTAATCGGGAAGGACGAGGCTCTCGTTGCTTTGCGGAAACGGCTGGATGTCCTTCAAGGCGCTTCAACCCGAATAAAGCAGAAGTACGAATCGCAGGGCGGCGATCGATTGCCGCTGAACGTAAGGGCGCTGTTCCTGCACCCGATAAGCCTCATCGAAAGCGAACGATCGTTCGTTTTCAATCTCATAAACGAATTATTGGAGGAGACAGGCGAATATGGCCCCCATCATTGAAGGTTTCGTTCCCTATCCAGGCGAGCATTGCGAAACGACCGCCATGGGCAATTTGCTGCAATTTGCGGGAATCCGGCTGTCGGAGCCGCTGCTGTTCGGACTCGGGCATGGACTCGGATTTATTTATTGGGACTCGAAGGGGATGGACTTTCCGTTCATCGGAGGCAGGGTGAAGCCGGATGAACTGACGGCCAACCTCGCCGACAGGCTCGGTTTGTCCGTCCGCATTCAAGAAACGTCGTCCTTGGAGAAAGCGTGGCAGAACGTACGGAGCTGTATCGATCGCGGAATGCCGGTCGGGCTGAAATTGGATTCCTATTACCTCGACTACTTCACGAGCAAGGTGCACTTTGCCGGCCACTATGCGGTCCTATACGGCATCGATGACGAATACGCCTACATGGCGGACACCGGACAACAAGGCGGGCGGGTCAAGACGCGTTTGACCAGCTTGGCCGAAGCCAGAAACGCGAAAGGGCCCATGAGCTCCCGGAATCGTTCGTTTACGCTCGAGCCGATCGACGCCTTGCCGCCGCTCGAGCCCGCTCTACGCGCCGCCTTGACCCGGAATGCGCATGACTACTTGAACCCGCCCATCCGCAATATCGGGAACAAAGGCATCGTCAAAATGAGCGCCGAAATTTTGAAGTGGCCTTCCCGAAGCAACAATGTCGAGCATGATTTCGGCCTGACCGCCTTGCTGATGGAGCGGGCGGGAACCGGCGGCGCTCTGTTCCGGAATCTGTATCGCGATTTCTTGAAAGAATGCGTCGAACGGTTGGAAGACCCCGGAATCGAACAATCGTACCGTTTGTTTACGGAAATCGCTCCGATGTGGTCCAGTGTCTCCGCTTGCATCGACCGTGCGGGAAAAACCGGCAACCATGAGGAGCTGCAGCAGGCGTCGAAGCTTTTGCTCGAGATCGCGGAGCAGGAACGCGCGGCCATGGAGTTGTTGTTGTGAAACCGGGTCCGGCGCGATTATAATCCTGATGACCACTAGGGACCTCCATGGCGGATGTCCCTATATGGCGTAGACGTAACGTCGACTTTAATAACGGCCGGCAGCAGCAAATACAGTTAACCCGATGAAGACCGTGTTCACGCCGACTTCCCGGTATCGTTTACGTTTCTCAGGCTTCGATGATGGAGGCAATCTTATTCAGCTGTATACCAGTCGCTCGATTCGATGTTTAACGTTTTCCTCGCAAAGCCCCCCGTGATAACAGATGACGGTTTGGATGTCATAAGGAAGGAATTTTTTCAATGATGATTTTGCCAAATCCGCATCAACGTTGTTGTCGGGTTCTACGAAGCACCCGTTATCGATCATCATGGCGTCCCCGGTAATAAGAATCTTGTGCTGTTTCAGATAAAGGCTGATATGTCCGGGGGTATGGCCCGGCGTATGAATGACCTCCATCCCGCCAAAAAAGGGGAGTTCCTCCCCGTCGGTTACGATTCGATCCACTTTGGCCGTCGGCGGATGCTCCAATAAATGAAGGATTGCATCCCGTCTTTCCGAAGGCAGTTCGGCAGGGAGCGCGGCGCGAAAACGATCGATGAATGCGGGGGTTATCTTCAGATGCGGCTTCTCCCCCTGAATATAAGGTTTTTCCTCTTCGGTGGCGAGTACGTCGATCTTATGCGGAAAGGCGTTCAGAAGCTCCGTCAACCCTCCGATATGATCCAAATCATGGTGGGTTAAAATAATTGTTTTGAGCTTGGCAAAGGGGATTCCCGCCTGAGCCATAGCTTCTTTCATGACAGGCAGCCGGTATGGAATGCCGGCGTCGATCAAGACGGCCTCCCGATCGTCCCAGATCAGTACGGGATGCAGCACTTCCGGCATGCCTCGGAAATTTGTTTCGATGTCAACCGTTTTTATGCTTACTGTCGCTTTCATCTTCATCATCTCCTTTGCACTAAGCTTACATTTGACTATTCATATCGTCCAATTTATTATAATAATCAATATCATGAATATTACTAATGAATCGGAGATGACTAAGATGGAGCTGACTCAGCTCGATTATTTTCTTACTGTCGTTCGGCTTCAGCATGTGACGAAGGCGTCCGAAGCGTTGGCGATTACGCAGCCGGCCTTGAGCCACTCCATATCGAAATTGGAGGAAGAACTGGGGGTACCGTTGTTCGAGCGAAGAGGCCGCAATATCCAAGTTAGCCGTTACGGACGAATGTTTGCCGAATCGGTGGAGCGCGCATTATCCGAGCTGGAGAGGGGAAAGCAAGCGATCGAAGAACAAGTGAATCCCGAATCCGGGGTCATCCGTGTCGCCTATCTGAATATACTGGGCGCGGAGCTTGTACCCAAGCTTATTCGCGAGTTTCATCAACGGCACCCGAAAATTCGGTTCGAATTGGTGCAGGGGAATCATACGTTCATTAGAGGCCATATGGAACGCGGTGAATGCGATCTTATGATCTCATCCGCCAAACTGGAGTCAGACGATTATGAATGGGTACCCATGGTGGCGGCGCCCTTGTATGTCGTCGTTTCTCCTACTCATCGCCTCGCGCAGCAGAAAGCGATCAAATTCACGGAATTGACCGGCGAACCGTTCATCGAAGTAAAACATTACTGTGGACTTAAGTCTACACTAGAAAGCTGCTTCGACCGGTTCGGCTTCGCACCGGCAGTCGCGTACGAAGCGGAGGACTTGATGACGGTGGCGGGCTTTGTGGCGGCCGGACTCGGGTTATCGATTCTTCCCAAAACGAACGGATTACTGCTCGACGGTTTGGTGTGGCTGCCCATCGAAGACGAAGGATGCATCTGCGAAATCGGCCTCGTGAAGAAAAGGGACAAGTTTGTGACGCCAGCGGCGCAACGTTTTTCGGAATACGTGACGGCAGCTTTTCCCTAAGATCTCTCCGATTCAGCGGTATAAGCGAATGCATCGGGTTTGCTTAAAGACCATTAACATGGACGCGGCGGCGGCTTATGTGCTTATCGCAATTTGAAAGGGCAGACGAACGTGCATGTCGACAAGCGGGCCGCCAAGCTCCTTCTCGCACAAAACAGGACAATACATATTTGTATAACCAATCGATAAACGGGTATTTCGGGAGGTCGTTTTTTTGATAAATAGAGAAGATATATTTACTTATGTAAAGGAAAAGTTCAACACAGAGCCGGACTACCCTTGGTTCAAGCATCCGGATTATGCGGTATTAAGACATAACGGGGATGGCAAGTGGTATGGAGTGATAATGAATGTACCACGAATCAAATTAGGTTTATCCGGGGAAGGAAGAGTCGACATCATGAACTTGAAGTGCGATCCAGAATTAAATGGTTTATTGAGGAGTCGACAAGGAATTTTGCCTGCGTACCATATGAATAAGGAGCATTGGATTTCTATTGTTTTGGATAGTCCTTTTCCTAAAAGCGAACTCTACGATTTAATGAATTGGAGTTACAATTCAACAAAATAAAATATATAGGCAGTTGCGATTGTCGGATGACATGAACATAGGTGCATTGCCGTAATCGCATAAAAGAAGGCCGCCTACCAGCAGCCTTCACAATCGCCGTTTGTTAAACTAACGTATCCCTCTGCCGCTGGGTCAGCCGCACCACTAAGCTCTAAGCCGGAACGTAGGTCAACCTGATCACCTGCCCGCCAATTCGATCGCTCGCCACGAGGCGCAGCGGCGGCCGCGGACCGGCGAAGAACGGCTTGCCGTGACCGAGCACGACCGGATGGAGATAGAGTTGATACTCATCGACGAGACCGAGTTCCGTTAGACTGTGCGCCAGCTCCGGCCCGGCAACTTCAATCTCCCCTTCATGCTGAGCCTTCAGCCCGCGTATGGCCGCTGCGAGGTCGCCCTCGATCAGAGAAGCGTTCGGACCGACGGACGTTAACGTCCTCGACACTACCCACTTCGGTTTGCTTTGCCACGCCGCTGCGTATTCCCGTTCCGGCGCATCCCATTCAAAAGGGTCTCCGTCCCAATACCGCATCGTCTCGTACATGCGGCGCCCGTACAGGATGCCCGCCAGCCCGCGCATGTCGTCGATGAAATGACGGAATAGCACGGGATCGGGTTGGAATGCCATGTGGTCGACGAACCCGTCCAGAGACTGGTTCAATGCGAAAACGATCTTTGCCATGCGACTGACTCTCCTCCCTGGTTTTCTCGCACATTCATCATCCGGATTACACGTCCTTATGCAGCATCTTATCATCCAACAGCATGCCCGGTTTCTCATGGATTGCTGATGTGCACAATCCTGTCACGGCCGAATACAACTATCGTTTAAAAGAAGGATCGTAAATTGATGATTCATAGCTGTTCTTGTCACAGAAACGGCCTCGGGTTCAAGACCATTTTCGGGGGCGTTACGATTTGTTGGAAAGCACTTGATCGAGAAACCGATCGGCGTCACGATTGAATTTCCAGGATACCCCGAACTTATCGACCAGCAGGCCGAAGCACGATGACCAAGGAGTAGCGGATAACGGCATCACCACATGGCCGCCAACGGACAAATGCTTGAAGTATTGTTCCAGCTTTTGTTCATCCTCGATGACTAGACTAATCCATACGTTGTTCCCTTTTACCAGCTCGCCCGTTACCCCCTTCATGGAAGGCAAAATATCCGACGCCATGATTTTCCCGCCCGCGAATGCGATGGAAGACTCCATGATCATGTTCAATTCGTTTTCCGTCAACGGATAGTTCGGATCTTGCGGGAAATCTTTGAATTTCACTTTTTTCACTTCGGTCGCCATGAAAGCCTCCGCATAAAATGCAATCGCTTGTTCCGCAACTCCATCAAAGTTTAAATAGGCAATAGCCGACATCAAGCAAAACCTCCTTCTTTAGATACATGTAGTATAATCAATAAAAGGTGACAGCTTAATGTCACCGTTCCGAGAAAAATCAAGAAATATGAGGGCGAATATGGACAAGGTCGAGAGACTCATTTCTATTATCATGATCCTGCTGAAAAAAGAGGTCGTTTCCACAACACAATTCGCGCAATTGTTCCATGTTTCCAAAAGAACGATCCTTCGCGATATGGAAACCTTGAGTTTGTCCAATATCCCGATCTATGCCGTCAATGGCGTGAACGGCGGCTACGGTATTATGGATGAATACAAGGTGGATAAACGTCTGTTAAGCAACGCCGACATCGGGAACATATTGACTGCGTTGAGCGGATTGGAACAAATTTTCATAAGCGAAGAAGTGGAAAAGACGATAAAAAAAATAGAGGCCATGGTTGGCCCCCTGTCTCCGAATCGTTCCGTTCAACTGTCGTTTTATGAATGGGAGGGTCGGTCTGAACTTCTTCAAACCTTGAAGCTCTGTCAAGAATCCATAGTAAAGAGAAGGCTCGTCTCATTCGATTATATCGATAAAAACGGCACGGCGACGAATAGAATCGTCGAGCCGTACGGGCTTCATTTCAGCGAAACGAGCTGGTACTTGAAAGGCTTCTGCTTACACCGTCAAGGATACCGGACGTTTAAATTATCTCGAATCGATCATCTTGCGATGGATGAAAAAACGTTCCACCCTAGAGAGGATTCGTCCGAGCAAGAACGCGAAGCCGCCTATCCACCGGAATTGGTCGCGATTAAAGCATTGATTTCGCCGAGCATAAAAGATCAATTCATCGAACGGTACGGTCGAAAAAGCATTGAAGCGCATAGTTCGGAATGGTTATTGGCAACCATTCTTGTCCCTCAAAACCATACGGGGTTTCAATTTTTGGCAGGCTTCGGTACGAGTCTCAAAATCGTCGAGCCCCGGACATATGTGGAAGAGTTTCGAAATTTTATAAGCAAAATGATGGAGAACTATTGTTGAAAAAGTTGCCCGCTCCCAACCTTCGAAGAGACCCAATCCCGCCCGAATAAAGGGATTCACTCAGGCGGAATTGCACAGCATATGACGAAAGACAAATCGGAGAAGTATTCGTGTAAATCGTAAAGAGGGGCGAGAACCCCTCTTTTTTCATGGTTGTACTTTTTATATGAAAAGTCATCCGGACTACCACAGGATAACTCAGCTCATTGCAAAATCGCCTCCTCCATTCCTTGCGCAGCACTTCCGGAGGCTATTACCGAAAGCCCCGCGAAATACGGTGCTTTGTCAACAATCTGCCCCAGGGGTACGGGCCCCGCATATCTACTCGAAAAACCTTAAAGCTTACGGATTGATAAATTGCATCGCCTGCAGCATCCGCTTCAACAGGACGGCGCCTTGCGCGCGGGACACATATTCCCGGGGGCCGAACTTCGTTTCGGTCAAACCGCGGATGATGGAGGCTCCAATCAGCCGACCGACCGCGGCGTCTGCCCATGGCGCGATGTCCGATTCGTCGGCGAACGTTCTCGTCGCGGCCCCGTTCGCGTTCGGCGCATGTCCGGCGTACTCCATCGCCCTGACGATCATGACCGCCATTTGTTCGCGGGTAATGGGTGCTTCCGGCCGGAACGTCCCGTCTTCGAAACCGCCGATGAGCTGATGTTGTTGAGCGGCCCGGACGGCTCCCGCATACCAGGCTCCCGGCGCCACGTCCCGGAAAGGCGCCGAACCGTCTGGTTCATCGTCCAGGCCGAGAGAACGCATGAGCATGGCGGCAAATTCGGCGCGGCTGATAGGATCGTCCGGCACAAATCGGTCTTGCGTTCTTCCTTCGACTAGCAGCTTGTTCGCCATCAAGACGATATCCTTTTGCGCCCAATGCCCGTTCAAATCCGCAAACGAATGATCCGATCGGAGGACCGAATAAGCGCCGTTATAAGGCGAACGAATCGTCACCAGGGGCGACCCGTCTTTCGAGAAAACAGCCGGCGCGAACCGCATCCGCCCGTTTTCATCGATGCGTACGGCAGTCGCTTGATCCGGATTGGCCGATTCGGGCAGAGCGACCGTCAAAGTCGCGTACGTTCGGCCCCAATCGATGCTGCTGCCGTCGTTTGCCTGAAGCGAATACACGACCGGATGTGGGAGCAGCGGCACTCCCCTCGCTCTCGCGATCGCTCCGTTCCCGGCGTCGCTGACAGAACCCGCAGCAGCCGCGATCCCGAAGGTAACGGTCGCTTCCTTCGGAACGCCTTGCAGGATGTTGAGCGGAATGCGCAGGCCGTTTCCGTTAACGCTCCATTCCAACAGGGCGTCGGGACGAACTTCCAGCGCGTGCAGCAGCGGAGCGGCCGGAAGGTCCATCTTGACCGAATCTCCGATGTCTTGCGCTTCGATCCGAATGCCGTCCGGCTTAGTTGCCAACGCTTCGGACAATTGCCCCGCCGTCGGGAAAATCCGGGTTATACGTTGCCCGCCGGACGTTTCGTACGATGCGATGACTCGCTTAACCACTCCGTTGATTTTGACGCTCACCTAGCGGATGGCCGCAGGCCCGCCGCTGCCTGAGGATTCGTTCGTTCCCGAGTTCCCCGTATTTTCGGAGCCGTCGGAACCGTCGGAGCCATTGGAGTCATCAGGAGCCGTGACCGTCACCGTGCGCGTCGCTTCCGCGGCGGCATTGCCGGATGGATCCTCCACATTGTACCGCAGCGTATACTCGCCCGCTTGGCTTGTATCTACCGTTCCGGTCACGACAATGCGTTCGGAGATGTCGCCGTAATAGGCATCGGTCGCTTGCGCTCCGGGATCGGCAAACGCTGCGCCAGCCGGCACGCTCATTACGGGATCGCCGAGCAACGTGAGAACAGGAGGCTGCGTATCGTTCACATAGACCGCGCGCGTCACGGTCGCAGCCGCATTGCCTGCAGCATCGGAAACATTATAGAAGAGCGTATAAGTGCCAAGGGTCGTCGAATCCACCGTTCCGGTCACTATTATCGAAGCGGAAATGTCGCCGTCCTGCACATCCTGCGCCGTTGCACCGGGATCGACAAACGGACTGTTCGCTTCCACCGTCATGGGATTCGTTCCGTTCAAATAAATCGCCGGCGCGTCTCCGTCGTACACGTACACGCTTCGGGTTACCGTAGCGGTATTGCCTGCGCGGTCCGCGACCGCATATTGGACCGGGTAATTTCCGAGGCGCGTCGTGTCCACGGCGCCCGAAATCGTGATGGACGAGGCCGGAATCGCGCCGTCGATCGCATCGGTCGCCACCGCCCCCGGTTCCGTGTACGTCCCGCCTTGCGGGATATTCATCGGATTGCTGCCGTTTAGCGTAAGTTCCGGCGCCGTGTTGTCCAGCACGAACGCGTTCGATACCGCGTCGGCGACATTCCCGGCCAGATCTTGCGCGCGGATATGCAAATACCAGTTGCCGTCTCCGCTGGCCCGCCGCAATGGGTCGCCGCTGGCAAAAGCCGTCCAGCCGTCTGCGGGAACGGCCGTACTTTGCGTCCAGGCGTATTGCAGCGAGGCCGTATCGACGCCGCTTTCCGCATCCGTCACGGTTACAGTGCTTTCCGCCGTTTGCGAAGGCGTCGCATGACCGTTCGCGGCGAACTGAACGTCGGGAGGCTCTCCGTCTCCATGCACGGTGATCGTATACGTCCGAGGCGGCTTCAAATACGGTTCAACCCGAACAGGGATGACCGTCGATGCTCCCGAGACGCTTACCGTCGCCGTGCTGCCGCTGGCCAGCGGCTTGTTGTCGACATACAGCTCGGCGTAAGTCGGGTCTGCCAGCGTTGGCGTGATATGCACGCTCGATACCAACGGGCCGTCGAGGGTATAAGCGGTGATCGAAGGGGAAAACACGGGATCCATATTGCCCTCCTGTACCGTCAGGCCGCTCAGACGGTCATTGCCCGGCACGTTCGTTTGACCGTAATAATCACTATCTCCCGGGCCGGCTCCCCAAGCGACGACGGTGCCGTCCGACTTCAGCGCCAGCGAAAGAGTCCCTCCCGCCGCGATCGCCGCCACCCCGGAGAGTCCGGCAGGTACGTCCGATTGCCCATAGAAATCATCTCCCCAGGCGACGACGGTGCCGTCCGCTTTCAGTGCCAGCGAATGAAGCCCTCCCGCCGCGATCGCCACCACCCCGGTAAGCCCGGCCGGCACGTACGATTGACCATGAAAATCGCCACCCCAGGCGACGACGGTGCCGTCCGCTTTTAGCGCCAGCGAATGAAGCCCTCCCGCCGCGATCGCCACCACCCCGGAGAGTCCGGACGGCACGATCCTTTGGCCACTGGAATTATTTCCCCAGGCGACGACAGTGCCGTCGGCTTTCAACGCCAGCGAATGAAAACCTCCCGCCGCGATCGCCACCACCCCGGAGAGTCCAGGCGGCACAGTCGTTTGACCATAATAGTCATCTCCCCAAGCGACGACGGTGCCGTTCGCTGTCAGCGCCAGCGAATGCTGCGTTCCCGCCGAGACGGCCTTCACGCCGGAGAGCCCGGGCACGTCCGTTTGACCGTAACGGTTATCTCCCCAGGCGACAACGGTGCCGTTCGCTTTCAGTGCCAGCGAATGATACGATCCCGCCGCGATATCCATCGCGGTCCCCGGCTCGGTAAGCTCGTCCGGCACGGTCAATTGACCAAGTTCCGGGTCGTCGTCACCCCAGACGTCTCCCGGGCTGCCTCCCCAGGCTTCGACGGTGCCGTCCGACTTCAGCGCCAGCGAATGAATCGCTCCCGCCGCGACAGCGCCACCCTTGACCGGCTTGGCAAGCCCGTTCGGCACGGTCGTTTGACCCGCACTATGATCTCCCCAGGCGACAAGGGTGCCGTCCGCTTTCAGCGCCAGCGAAAAATTGTTTCCCGCCGCGATATCCATCACGGTCCCCGGCACGGTAAGCTCGTCCGGCACTTCCGTTTGACCTTGGTCGTTATCTCCCCAAGCGACCACGGTGCCGTCCGCTTTCAGCGCCAGCGAATGATACGCTCCCGCCGCTATATCCATCACGGTCCCCGGCACCGTAAGCTCGGCCGGCACATTCGCTTGACCGTGACTATTATCTCCCCAGGCGACGACGGTGCCGTTTGCCCTCAGCGCCAACGAGTTTGCCGCTTTCACCGCGATATCCATCACGGTCCCCGGCTCGGTAAGCTCGTCCGGCACGAGCGTACTGACTCCCCAAGCAACTACGGTGCCGTCCGACTTCAGCGCCACCGAATAAATACCTCCCGCCGCGATTTCCATCACGGTCCCCGGCACGGTAAGCTCGTCCGGCACTCCCGTTTGACCTTGGCCATTATATCCCCAAGCAACCACGGTGCCGTTCGATTTGAGCGCCAGCGAATGTTGATATCCCGCCGCGATGCCCATCACGGTCCCCGGCTCGGTAAGCTCGTCCGGCACTTCCGTTTGACCTTTGCTATTATATCCCCAAGCAACCACGGTGCCGTCCGATTTCAGCGCCAGCGAATGATACGATCCCGCCGCTATATCCATCACGGTCCCCGGCACGGTAAGCTCGGCCGGCACATCCGTTTGACCTTGACTATTATCTCCCCAAGCAACCACGGTGCCGTCCGACTTCAGCGCCAGCGAAGATTGATATCCCGCGGCGATTTGCACGATTCCGCTTCCCACTCCCGTTCGAGCCGCATTCGCCTTCCCGGAACCGAAAGGAACCGCCGCGGTCAGCAGCAACACGAAAGACAAAACAAGAGGCATGACCCTTCGCCTTTTCATGAATAACATGTTAGACACTCCCACATTCTACGATCTGATTTACAACTATCATCCATTTCCTCATCTTCTACTTCTACCATTCCGAATTTTCCTCGTCTGTTCCCTGCGGACGCAGAGTCCATCGGTTTATCGTTTTTTCCCTCATACGGCATTCCGATGTTCGTTATTCATCGAATTGCGGCCTATAACGGCGGTTTTAATTCATGCATTCGGCAGAGCACTTAACTTCTTTAGCCAGCGATTTCACTGGCGTTCCTTTGCATCCCACTTCGTCAATCGTGCGCGATTATACCAGTATAACTTGGACATCCACATCGTACTGTGGTGTACGGTGAGTTCCAATCTCTCCGTAAGTTCCCCGCCTTGCCGCTGTGTTGCCAATGCTGCGATCCCGGACCGCCGCATCATCCCGTTCGACACGTACAATATGTTTACCGCGACGGCAAGGAAAAGCTGCAGAGTAGAGGCGATGTATGAATTCGGAAAATGAAAAGGAAGGGCCGTTCCGAGATGGCCCTTTCGGCTGTTTTGGTTTCCGACGTTAGAAAATTTGACGTCGTCCTTCCCACTGGCATGCAAATCGCCGTAAAGCGATCCTTTCAGCCTAATCACAGAGCAAGCCCGTTCAACCGGAGACGGGGCGTTAGCCCCGCCGTCCGATGGAACCGGCTTACGGTTCCGGAATGAACTTCTCCGTGCCGTCCTGCTGCTTCTCGTAGGAATGGTCCATGGAGGATTCCTGGATATAGCCGTATGCCCAGTGGGCTTGCGTCACGTCCGGCCATTGCTGCGGCGCTCCGTCTAGCGGTCCCCGGCCCTGCAGCCTGTCGATCATCGCGACCGCCTCGGCGCGGGTCAGCGTCGAATCCGGGCGGAACGTGCCGTCCTCGTACCCGTTTACGATACCCGCCGCCGTCGCTTTCCCGATGCCGGCTTGCGCCCAGCTTCCGGCGATATCGGTGAATCCCGCGCTCCCGGCTGTCTCCTCCGGCAGCAATCGGGCGATCACGGTCGCCATCTCCGCCCGCGTAATCGGCGCGTCCGGCATGAAGCTGCCATCGGGATATCCGATCATCAAGGCCATCCTGGCGACGCGGTCAATATACGCCTTCGCCCAGTATGCTTCGGTAATATCCGGGAATTTCCCGGCTGCAGCGACCTCGCCCCGGTCGATGACCCGGACCAGCATCGCGGCGACTTCCGCGCGGGTTATGTTTCGGTCCGGACCGAAAGTCCCGTCGGCATAGCCGAACAGAAAGGCTTTATGCTCCGGATTCGTCCAACGGATGACGGTAAACGTGCCTGTCTTGCCTGCGGTTACGGGAAACCGGATCCCAAGCCGGTTTTCACCGTCATAGGGGACGATGCTTCCTTTCGCCAGCTCCTTCGTGCCGTCGTCATACAGCGCGAAGACCGCGGCTTTCTTCAGCTGTTCGTCGCTGAGCGGCGCACCGGTCAGCGGCAGAATCGCCTCGTATTCGCCGCCGCTCGCGTTCGAACCGATCGTCATCGGACGGCCGACGGTTTCGACCTTGCCGCCTCTCGCGGCTTCGAGTACGAGCGGATCCGCCGTTGCTTGCCGTTCGATCGAATGGCGGTCCTCTTCCTTAGCCGGTTCGATGCGGAAACGAAGCTCATCCATAACCCCTTCGAAAGCCGCGTTCGGAATGACGAGACGCGCCTGCATCGCGGTAATCTCCATCTTGATCCCGCTGTCGGACAGCCGATCGGCCGAAGCCTTCGGGAACTTCACGATCAACTCCGCGTCCCCGTCCTTGTCGTCCGGAATCAGCATTTTCGCGAAATCGGAACCGAGCGCCTTCAGCTTGTCGACCGCACGGGCCGCCTGATCGTTCGTCAGTTCGACCGCTGCCTGCCGGTTTCCGCCGGAAGCGGACGATCGGACGATATAAGCGGTCGACACAACGGCACCGCCGTTGCCGTCTACTACGTTAACCGTAGGTCGTTCGGATTGGGAATAGGAGTTCGACGCATCTTGCGGAGAGTCCGACGTCGATTGCGTCGCGTTCGGCGTCGCGCTCGCCTCGTTCGAGAACCCGCTGGCTCCCGCGGCGTTGTGCGCCTTCACCGCGAAATAATAGGGCGTACCGTTTATAAGACCCGTAGCCGTATAGGTGGTTCCCGTCACCGTGGCCAAGGGCAAGGCGTCGTATGTACCGGATGCGGTGCCGATATATACGCGATAATAGACGGCCGAAGCTACGCTGTCCCATGCCAAAGACACTTGACCGTTTCCGGGAGAAACCCTGAGATTGGCAGGAGCGCCGGGAGGATTCAGACTCCACTGGGCGTATACGGTCACATTCCCGCTCACGGCGGTCGTCGCGTCAAAGCTGCTTCCGCTGCCGTTCGGCAGCGTGTTCCATCCCGCGAATGCATAGCCGGGACGGGTCGGCGGTGCGGGAAGGGCATCCACTGTTTCACCGTCCGTCACGTTCAAGGTCGTGGGTGTCGCCTCCGTATCCCCGCCGTTCTTATCGAACGTGACCGTGTAGGTAACCGCTTTAAGCTTTTTGATCTTGTAGTTGCCGTTGTCCGATACATACAGATTCCCGTTATGGTCTAGATCGATCCCGATAGGGACTTTCAATTTCGCCGATGTCGCCGGGCCGCCGTCTCCGGAATCCCCGAAGGCGCCGGTCCCGGCAATGGTCGTGATGATACCGGTCGGACTTATTTTCCGAACGACGTGATTGCCGTTCTCCACGACGTACAGCGTTCCGTCGTCGTCCACGGTGAGTCCGATCGGGCTCCACATACGTGCCGCCGTCGCCGGACCTCCGTCGCCGGTATAACCGGCAACTCCCGTGCCGGCCACCGTACTGATGTTCCCGGACGTATCTATTTTCCGCACCCGATTGTTATTTCGGTCCGCGAAATACATATTCCCGCTGCCGTCAAAGTCAATGGAATAGGGAGTATTCAACTGCGCCAAATTCGCCGGCCCGCCGTCGCCCGAGAAACCGGCAGCTCCCGTCCCGGCTACCGTGCTGATGATGCCGGTCGACTTATCCACTTTCCGAATGGTATGATTAAAAATTTCCGCGATATATAAATTGCCGGTGCTGTCCACCGCAACATCCACCGGACGGTTCAGCAGGGCCGAAGTCGCCGGTCCACCGTCGCCGGAATAGCCCAGTTGGCCCGTGCTCGAGCCGGCCACCGTGCTGATGATGCCGTTCGTATCCACCTTGCGTACGCGCTCGTAGCCGAGTTCCGTTATGTACATATTCCCTTCGCTGTCGAAGGTCACGGATGAAGGGTATCGCAATGTAGCCGAGGTCGCCGGTCCGCCGTCTCCCGAAGGGATGCTCCAGTTCGCCTCGACTCCGGGCCTTCCGGCTACCGTCGTAATGATGCCGGACGTATCCACTTTCCGAATCACATGATTATACTGATCCGGAATATACAGATTTCCGGCGGCGTCTACGGCAAGATGGTAAACAATGTTAAATTGGGCCGAAGTGGCCGGCCCTCCGTCTCCGGAGAAGCCCCCCGTACCGGTTCCGACGACAGTGTCGATCGTATAGTTCTCCGCCGCTGCCGCGTAAGCGCGGCTCCCCCAGTCTGCCGGCAGCAGGGGAACCACGTTCACCAACATGATCGCCAACGCGATAAGGAGCAGCTTGGCTGCTCGTCCCTTCCGTGATTGCACATTGGCTCTGCTCATCATTCTCCTCCGTTCTTGTAACGCGTCTTGTATGTATGTTCAACAACATCACCTTGTGGATTATTATGATGCCGGGGCAAGTAAGGCTCAATGAGCAAACATGGCGGATGTGTCGTATAATGAACACATCAGGTCAAGGTGTCGGGTTAAATTTTGAAGAAAGTCGGGGGGATTCGAATGCGCGAGCACACGACCGATCTGCGGGTCGTCCGCACCCAGCAGGCGATACGGGATGCGCTGGTGGAATTGATCGAAGAGAAGGGGTTCGAAGCGATGACGGTCAAAGACATTACAACGCGGGCCAGAATCAACCGAGGCACGTTCTACGCTCACTACCTGGACAAATACGACCTGATGGCCAAGTGCGAAGAAGAGATCATGGTCCGGCTGTCCAAACTTGTGAAGAAGACGGTCCCATCGGTGACGGCGGAGATGCGGCATTCGCCGCCCCGATTGGCGATTTATCCGCTCGTTGTAACCATCTTCGAGTTCCTGAACGAGCATAGCCGATTCATGAAAGCGGCATTGGGACCGCAGGGAGACATGACGTTCCACACCCGGTTTAAAGATTTTTTTCGGGAGACGATGCTGGGGAAAAGCCCGGACGTGCTGATCAATGAAGAAGAATGCCTCGTTCCGGCAAAGTATTTTGCTACATACGTGGGATCGGCGCACATCGGCGTGATTCAACAATGGCTGGAGAGCGGCATGCAAGAGTCGCCCGAGGAAATGGCGCGCATTCTGACAACCATTCTGGTGCACGGTCCGCTGTATGCGGCCGGATTGAAGAAGCTGCCCGAGTCCTGAACGCCCTTTGCCGATTCTTACAATTTGGAGTACAAACACCCATTATTCTAATTTTGATATGCAAATCATCGCATCGGGAGAATTCGGCCCCTCGGATCTATTTCCGGACCGAGATGAGAAGCCGCCCGCACTGCGAAACGAAGCCGCAGCGTTCGCATACGGCTTGGCTCTAGGGCGTCATTGACGCGTGGAGCAAGGCGTCAAAGCGAATATGGGACACGATTGGACATATAGAATCCAGTTAGATTCATACGGCATATCATATAGTAAATAAAATTGGACGATATTGAACATTGATGGAATATAAAAAAGAACGCCTTCGAAGTTGAAGGAACGTTCTCTTGGATATTCCTCGATGTAAACAATCCGTTGTTAAAAAGTTCGTGAAACTATACTCCTGCGTTAACCATATCTACACACCCTACGTCCAAATCCAGGTCTTATTTTTGAAGTCACTGCCGTCTGCCGCAAAAGTCTTAAATCGCGCAAAGTGTTGGAAATAAAGGATTTCTACGTATCGATTCGTTGCATTCCTATTACGCACTCCACATGTGTTGTTCTCGGAATAGGAAGGCACTCTCCCCCTTTCACTTCGCAAGGACTTTTTTTGCTTATGCATCTTGCTTTGGATGCTGTTATGAAAGCCGGTTTTATAGACGAAGGTCAGTTTGTACGGCTCGGGACTTTCCTGATTGGAGTTTTCCCCAATAATCACTTTATCGACGATGCTTTCGAATACGTTCCGGTCGAATGCGGTCAGAACCTCATTCGTTTGGAGCACTTTGCGAAAATGTTCAAGCCGTTTTCCCAAGTCAATCTCATCTTGCGCGGATTGCTCCAACTGTTCCTTTTCTTCGAGCAATTTAGTAAGCGAAGTATCGAGTTCCGCATACTTCTGTTCGTAAGTAGCCCTGTCTATTTTCTCATCCAGGCACAAATCAATCAGTCTGCAACGTTTTTGCTCCGTGGCCTGAATGTCGCTGATAATTTTGTTCAGTCGCTTTTGATGATTCTGGTCGCTAAACATCGACTCCATTCTTTTCATAAGCTCGTCCAGCACGTCCGAATTATTGCGGCATACCAATTTGTACGATTCGACAAAAGCACCCTCAATCAGCTTTTCCTCCAAGGCTTTACTGTGAGAGCAGTATTTCTTCCCTTTTTTCGTGGCCGTCACGCACTGCCAAATCACCTTCTCATGCGGGGTTCCACTGTGCCAGTTCCGCCGCGAGAGGTTGCTTCCGCAGAAAGCACATTCCAACTTGCTGCTGAAAGCAAATTTCCTGCTGTACTTGTCCCGCTTGCCTTTCGCGCCGCGGCGGCGATTCTCGCCTCTTCGATGCAATATGTCCTGCGCCTTTTCAAATACTTCCTCGCTGACAATCGGCTCATGATGATTTTTGACATAAAACTGATCTTCCTCGCCGTAATTGTCCAGTCTTCTCTTGGATATGGGATCGACGGTAAATGTCTTTCCTTGCAACAAATCGCCTTTGTACTTCTCATTCTTTATGATACCAAGAACGGTTGTGTCCTGCCATTCGACTCTTCCGTACTTGGTTTTATGTCCCGCCTCAGTCAGTTCCTTTGCAATAACGTAAGCGCCGATTCCCGATGTGTATCGTTCAAAAATATAGCGGACGATTTCGGCTTCTTCTTGATTAACGGATATCTTTTTCGTATTCACATCGTAATCGTATCCCAGACAGCTTTGAAAGCCTACCAGTTCGCCGCGCTTCATTTTCATTTTCAAACCTTTTTTCACGTTGGCGGAGATGTTCTCCACTTCCTGCTGTGCTACGGAGCTTAAAATGACGAGCAACAATTCGCCGTCCATCGTCAGCGTATTGATATTTTCGTCTTCAAAAAATACGGCGATGTTCTTTTCCTTCAGCATACGGACGTATTTCAACGTGTCCAGCGTATTTCTTGCAAACCTGGAGATAGACTTCGTGATGATCATATCAATTTTCCCGTCCATACAATCGTTAATCATGCGTTGAAAATCCTCGCGCTTCGTTACCTGAGTACCGGTTATGGCTTCATCTGCATAAATATCAACCAGCACCCAGTCGCTTCGTTTGCTAACGAGATCGGTGTAATAGGCGACTTGCGACTTGTAGCTGCTCAATTGCTCCTCGGTGTCGGTACTTACGCGGGCATAAGGGGCGACGCGAAGAACATCCGATAACTTTCCGGCGTTTCGATCCGATATTTTCCGACTTGCTTTAATTACTTCTACTTCGAGAGCCATGGTGTTGTCCTCCATTCTTATTTACTTGCCATCAGTTTAATAAGAGATGGGCGGACCGACAAATGTGCGAATCAAGAAGTAAGGTCCGAAATGATGCCGTAATCCCGCATCGTTTTGTTCTTTATCAAATGAAATTCGTTTTCGGTAATCAAAGATAATGCCAGCAATTGTCTTATCATAGCGATTTGCATGCTGTATCGGATGAGTTTATGGTTCATAAAAACCTCCCATTAATCCAGAAAAGTTGAAAAACAGAGATGCGCAACAAACATAACCGCGTGTGCGCATCTCTGTTTCCGCCTCTGTTTTGGTTGCTTCTCTCAAAAATCTTATCCGGCGGACAGTGGTTAGCCGTCCTCATAGGGTTCAAACCTCTTCCAGGATCGCTGCAAGCCGCCCCCATTGCGATGAACTGTGGCTGGACGGAAGTATCATTATCCCTCCGCATGGGTCTTCGCCTTAAATGGAACCACCATTTTTTATTGCATGGGAAAATCGCTCGCAGGTTGCCGTTTCTGATGAAAGACATATAGAAATAAATCGGCAAAATGGTCGTGGCGCACCTGCAATTTGGCTATCCTTCCAGGCCATGCGGGGAACGTACCGGATAAGATTGTATTCAGTTTTCAAGGAGCATTGAGAGGTTGAATAATGTCCCTCTAATATTCATTTCATTTTTAGGGTAAAATCGGAACTGCTTGCCCAAAAAACTCCCCTCCGCGGCTTCCATTTTTTGATACAATCAAATATGGAGTGCTACGATAAAAATGCAGTCGAAAAACCCCCTCATATGAAATAAAATGAAAGCTGACGAGGGGACGAGAGACAATGAATCGATACGACAAAGCATTCAAAGAAGAAGCAGTAAGATTGAGCGATGAGATTGGACCCAAGAAAACCGCCGAGCAGTTAGGTGTATCCTACTATACCTTGCAGGAATGGAGAAAGCGAAGAATCCTGCACGGTGACGGAGCGCATATCGGGAGCGGACGCGCTTATGCATCTGCCGATAAGACTGCGCGTGAAATCGAATTAGAAAGAGAGATAGGCGAGTTGCGCCGCGCGAATGAAATTCTCAAGGATGCACTCGGTTTTTTCGCAAAAGACCGGAAGCGGTAAAGGCATGCCAGCTCTATGCTTACATCCGTGAACGACGGGATCAGTGGACCGTCAAGGAAATGTGCAAAGTACTTGCTGTCAGCGAATCGGGCTATTACCGTAGCTTGAAGCCCACACCGAAACAGGAGCGGCAGCAACTTCTTCTGGTCAAAATCAAAGACATCATTGGAGAGCATGAAGACAACCGAAATTACGGTGTCCAGCGTATTCTGCTGGCGCTGTCCCAAATAGAGATCACGACCAGCTACAGCACCGTCTACCGAATCATGAAGAAGCATGGCCTGCTGAAGAAAACCAAACGTCATCCAAACGGTATTACATGCGAGGATGCCGCAGCTCACAAGAGCGAGAACCTAATCCAGAGAGACTTCAAATCCTCAGGACCCAACCAAAAGTGGCTATCGGATATCACCGAAGTCCCTTGTTTAGACGGCAAGTTATATCTATGCGCGGTACTGGATTGTTTCAACGGCGAGATCGTGGGCCTCGCCATGGACGACAACATGCGCAAGGAACTCTGCATTCAGGCCTTTGAGAACGCTTGTAAAGCAAAGAATGCTCGCGGAATGATATTTCACAGCGATCGAGGCAGTCAATTCACAAGCCATGCATTCCGAGAGCGTCTAGCAAAACGAGATGCCATTCAGAGCATGAGCGGCACAGGGCGTTGCTTGACAAAGCAAGGATGGAAAGCTTTTTTGCTACGCTAAAGAAAGAAAAGCTGTACAAGATCAACACGGAGCGCTATCCGATGGCCTATATTAAATCGATCATCTTCAGATACATCATGGTCTACTACAACAGACAGCGGATCTACACCTCTAATCCAGGGGCTGGCCCCCAGCTATTTATCGCGAAAGAATGCTGTCACAGGCAGCTTAGTAACGGGTTTTCTGTATGAGGGTGTTTTCAAACTGCACTTTTTTTGACAACTCCATTTCCAATATGAAGCGCGATTCCCCTTCCATAAATTCGAAGTGCCCAAAGCAGTCATTCCATACATAGCAGAGCAGGTCGAGTCACCGGCAGAGCTGTACGCCCAAAAACGATTGGGCGGGTCGCTCCATCACCTACCATCGAACACAAATCAGAGATTCTTTCAAATTGGGTATGGTTCGCATCACCCAACGGAATACTTCCCCTTCCGCTTTGGACAATGCAATTGTTTTAGTCGCACAATTTTGCTCGCCTTGGGCGAAGCCGCGGTTTGTCTGCTTTCCTGCATGAAAGGTGTAGTCAATTCATGCGAGGATGACGAATCTTGATGTGATCAGTCATTACTCGTAGAGTCCGGCATTCGTATCCACTCCTTATGTTATTTTAATCAAATAATTAGGTATTTGAATATAAAGTGTATTGTATAGGCAACCAAATCACAATCCATGCGCCGGTATGCCCTTCTTTCCAGAATGTTTTTGGGTAAAGTTGTGTTATGATATTCATATATTCAAAAGTATAGTGATCAAGGAGGCGTTAGCAATGAACCAAAATATCCAACAGTTTAAAGCCGATTTTTTTAAGGCGCTGGCGCATCCCATGCGGATTCGAATCCTGGAGGTTCTGAGTGAAGGAGATAAAAACGTAAATGAGATACAGAGTATTTTAGGCTCAGAGGGTTCAGCCGTTTCTCAGCAGTTGGCAGTATTGCGAAATAAAAATGTGGTGACGGGCTTAAAGGATGGTACTTCTGTCATTTATTCGTTACGTGACCCGTTGATTAAAGATCTACTCGCAGTCACAAAGCAGATCTTCGATAATCATCTCGTTGATGCCATTTCATTACTTGAGGTCATTCGAAATGAATCTTAAACTGAAAAACAAGGGGTTCCATGAGTAACATCAAGGATCTCCTTGTTTTTTTGTTTTGCAGCCGGAAACATGCGGAGCGACACGAGATTATTATGATTGACATTATTCGATGACAGGAGTAACATTTCACTTATATTCAAATAATCAAATATATGAATAAGAGAAGGTAATTCAGATGAAATGGACGGGAAGATTTGAAGGATACCATGCGGCCGCATTCCGCAAGGATATCATTTCAGGCCTCATTGTTGGTATTATCGCCATTCCATTAGGGATGGCGTTTGCTATTGCGGCTGGTGTAAAACCGGAATATGGCATTTATACCACCATCGTTGCCGGTATCTGTATTTCCTTGTTCGGGGGTTCTAAATTTCAAATCGGCGGCCCGACCGGTGCATTTATTCCGATCCTTTTCGCGATCGTCATGGAATATGGATACGAAAATTTATTGCTTGCAGGATTTTTGGCGGGAATTATTCTTGTTCTCATGGGGCTATTTAAACTCGGTGCGTTGATAAAATTTATTCCTCGCCCTGTAACCATCGGATTTACCGCTGGAATTGCCGTCATAATCTTCAGCGGACAAATTGCCAACTTTTTAGGTTTGAGCGGTATCGAGAAACATGAGAATTTTCTACCAAATATGAAGGAAATTGTAACGCATCTCGCAACTACGAATCTCTACAGTATTATCACAGCGGTCGTCTGTTTGGCAGTTATCCTCCTAACACCGAAATTTTTACCGAAGGTCCCTGGTTCCTTGGTAGGGCTTATCGTATCCACTATAGTGGCGACCGTATTCTTTAAAGGGGAAGTTGCAACGATTGGATCGTCATTTGGAGCTATTCCAAGCACCCTACCCCATTTTCATTTCCCTGATCTAACCTGGGATCGCATTGAAAATTTGATTCGCCCCGCCTTTACTATTGCCATGTTGGGCAGCATCGAATCTTTATTATCGGCGGTTGTTGCCGACGGCATGACCGACAGTCGTCATAACAGCAATCGGGAGCTGATTGGGCAAGGCATCGCCAATATGGTAACCCCTCTTTTTGGAGGCATACCAGCGACAGGAGCCATTGCACGAACAGCAACCAATATCAAAAACGGTGCGATCTCACCCCTGTCAGGTATTATACATGGTATTGTTGTATTGCTGGTGCTCATTTTGTTTGCACCTTATGCATCAGAGATCCCACTTGCTAGTATGGCACCGATTCTAATGCTGGTTGCCTGGAACATGAGCGAACGAAAAGAATTTGCCCACGTCTTAAAAATCAAAACGAGCGATTCTTTTGTCCTTCTCATTACCTTTTTGCTAACGGTCTTTACGAATTTAACGACTGCCGTTGAAGTCGGATTAATTTTGGCTGTTATACTGTTTGTGAAACGAATGAGTGATGGGTTATTGGTTTCCAAGGTATTGCCTGACCCAACAGTTAAACATGAAAAAGTGAAAGCTCATATGGTGACCGAAGGCCACGATTGTCCACAAATTGGGATCTATACCATCGAAGGCCCCCTCTTTTTCGGCGCCGCGAACATGTTTGAAAAGTCCATTATGGATTCGATTCATCTAAGACCGAAAGTGTTACTGCTGCGCATGGGAAAAGTACCTTTTATGGATACGACGGGTGAATCAAATCTTTCCAGTTTGGTGAAGCATTTCGAGAAATTTGGTGGGATTATTCTTGTATCCGGAATTCAAGCTCAGCCTTTAGATGTATTGAAGAGAACAGGGTTGTATACGCTGATTGGGGCTGAACATTTTTTTGGACATACCGGTGAGGCACTTAACTTCGCGCTATTGCAACTGGATTTGAATAAATGTCTAGGTTGTAAACATTTTGCTTTCCGTGAATGCGCGGCGTTATCAAACAAGGAGTCTCAAAAAGAAGTGATCACCAGTTTAAAGGCTGATCCAGCAAGGACATAGCCTAATCTCATTTGAAATCGCCCTAAAGACGAAATGAGGTGAATGGCTATGCAACTTGCACTTCAGCGTTACCATGATTGTCGAGCGGATAAATAAAAAAGTGTTCTAACAATCTTATCGTTTATCTAAGCAAAAATGAGATCGACTGCGAGGCGCTCTCTCGTCCAACTGAAACAGTAACATACAGACACGCCCATGCTCGGATTCTTTTGTTACACAGCCACTTTCAAGTCATCCTCGGCAAATGATTGCGAATGATTCCCACTATAATATACGGTTGCGTAAGCAGAGTTCGAACAAAATAAATAAGAGTTGTCGGGATGAATGGTTTCTAAAGCAGAAGCTTTAACATGTACAGCAATCCATCCTAAACCACTCCTCATGTAGACGAGAATGGGCTTAAGGGTGAGGATACATTTCTTTCTTTACTCATTTAATCCTGCCCATGGAGTAATGACAATGTTTAGTCTACAACTTTACATTCCCGTTCAAATTTACCGACCTTCGGCTAGAAACTTTTCGATACGCGACTTAATCGCATCCCGAACCGCTCGAAATTGGCTCATGATTTCTTCCTCGGTGCCGGTCGCCTTGGCCGGATCATCGAAGCCCCAATGCCATTTCACGACGTTTTTATTCGAAATCACCGGACAATGTTCGTCTGCATGGCCACATAACGTAATCACATAGTCTGCCAGATTCAAAATCTCCGGATCGATGACATCAGATGTATAGCTGCTAATATCGACGCCAGCTTCCTTCATCACCTGGACGGCACGGGGATTCAGCCCATGTGCCTCTAACCCGGCGCTTTTTACTTCGTAGCGATCAGTACCGAGAGCCTTCAAAAAGCCATCCGCCATTTGGCTGCGGCAAGAGTTTCCTGTACAAAGGAAATAAACGAGTTTTTTGTTTTCTGACATGATGAGTCCTCCTGTTTATATTAAGCTGCTTGCTTTGAAAAATACTTCCGCTGGAATCGGAGCGCGACGTTGACTAAGGCAATCATCACGGGGACTTCCACAAGAGGACCGATGACGGCCGCAAATGCTGAGCCGGAATGAATACCAAACACCCCGACGGCAACGGCAATCGCCAGCTCGAAGTTATTCCCCGAGGCGGTAAAAGCCAGTGTAGAAGTCACCGGATAACCAGCCCCTGCTTTTTTGCCCATGAAAAACGAGATCAAGAACATGACGACAAAGTAAATCAATAGCGGAATCGCGATCCTCACGACATCGAACGGCAATTGGATAATCATTTCGCCTTTCAGCGAGAACATGACGATGATCGTAAACAATAACGCGATCAGCGTAATGGGGCTGATTTTCGGAATAAAGACCGTTTCGTACCAGGACCGTCCTTTTGCTTTTACAAGAGAATAGCGAGTAATCATTCCGGTCAAAAACGGTATCCCTAGATAAATGAACACACTCTTGGCAACTTCGGCCATCGTAATGTCAACAACGACACCTTCCACCCCGAACCATCCCGGCAAAATCGTAACAAAGATAAAGGTGTAGACGGAATAAAACAAAACTTGAAAGATCGAGTTGAAAGCAACGAGTCCCGCCGCGTACTCAGCATCCCCTTTGCATAAATCGTTCCAAACGATGACCATTGCAATACAACGAGCTAAACCGATCATAATCAGGCCGACCATATATTCCGGATAGCCTTGGAGGAAAATAATAGCCAGGAAAAACATTAAGATCGGGCCAATGAGCCAGTTTTGAATCAATGAAATGGTTAACACTTTGCCATTTCGGAAGACACGACCGATTTCTTCGTATCGTACCTTCGCCAGCGGCGGATACATCATTAAAATAAGGCCAAACGCAATCGGTATCGATGTGGTTCCGACTTGAAATTCATTCAACCGGCAACAAAGTTGGGAAATACGTAGCCCAAGCCAATTCCTATCGCCATCGAAATAAAAATCCATAACGTCAAATAGCGATCCAGAAATGAAAGTCGCTTTTTCTCTTGTTTACACACTTGCTGTACACCCCCTTTACTCGCAAATAACCGTTAGTCCTTGTTGCTCCAATTCCCGCAGATCCTCGGATAGATCAGGCAAGTGGAACAGAGCATAACCAATTTCCTCTAACCGCTTCTCATTGATGGAGTAAAACACCCATTGCCCCTTTCTCGTTTCGCGGACCAGTTCCGCCGTTTTTAGACGGCTTACATGTTTGGATATGGCTGGCTGGGAAATGTTAAAGATGGGAACCAGTTCACACACACAGCAATCGCGAACACGGAGCAAAGAAAGGATTTTCAGCCTTGTCGGATCGGCAAGAGCTTTCAGAATATCTGCTATCTTTTCAAATTCCATTGTCGTGATAATCACCCCACACCAAAACCATATAACCATATTGTTATTTATGTATGGGAAAAAGTCAATACGAAAAATGAAATTTTAAAAATCCTGTCTAAGAACCGAGTTCCTGTTTTTTGCATTGCAGATAAATTAAACACTTGCAACTTGCAATCATTTGTTGTATAACTGTTTCATGAGGTGAGGCGCCGTGGAAAATGTACGTGAACAATTTCAAATCATGACTCGTCGCTTTGGCTTTCTGAATAAAAACTGCTGTTCTGCCGGTGGCTGCGACATCTCCTTAATTCAAAGCCATATTCTTTACGAAATTGATCGCCAACACAAGCCTTCCATCCAGCAAGTAGCAGAGGCATTAGGGACCGATATCACGACATTCAGCCGACAAGTCCAGTCGTTAATCAAGATGAAATTAGTGAAGAAAACGCCCGATCCCGATGACCGGCGGGTGAAGCTGCTTTCCTTAACGACAGAAGGAAAATATGTTGCGGCGTCGATTGACCAGCAAATGAATGACTATTTAAACGAAATTTTCTCACACATGAACGATTTTGAAAAAGATACCGTCATTCGCTCGATCAAGCTATTAAACGAAGCGATGGCGAAAACCGGCCAATGCTGTTCCACCCCTTCTTGTGGGTGATCTTTTTCCTATAATACTTGCATTTTGCAAATATTCTAAGGAGGACTTGGAATGTCAGCGATTTTCGATGGAATAGTTATCGGGGGTGGGCAAGCCGGTCTTGCTTCCGGATATTACTTGAAGAAGAATGGGCTGCAATTTGTGATCCTGGAAGCAAGCGAACAGGCAACCGGTTCTTGGCCACACTATTACGATAGTCTAAAGCTGTTTTCGCCAGCTCGGTTATCCTCATTGCCAGGCATGAAGATACCCGGAGCTGCGACCCATTACCCGTTGCGAAACGAGGTGATTCAGTATCTAAAGGCGTATGACCAACGTTTTGACTTGCCGATCCGGACGAATCAGAAGGTTGTTGCCGTGGAGAAAACCGACAACTGCTTTTCGATCCGAACGGCTGCAGGAGACGTCATCTGACGAGAACGATCATCAATGCGACCGGTTCCTTTCATAATCCCTATACGCCGAACATAAACGGAAAGGAAGTCTTTCAAGGAGAAGTCCTTCACTCTTCCGCGTACCGCAATCCGGATCGTTACCGTGGGCAACGAGTGGTCGTCGTCGGGCGCGGAAATTCTGCGGTTCAAATTGCAATAGAGCTTGCCGACAGCAGCCATACATTGCTCGCCGTTCTTCGGCCCGTTCAGCTTACGAAAACAAAAGTATTGGGAATAGATCTTCATTTTTGGATCAGAGCTGTCGGCTTAGATACCTTTCCATTCTGGCGATTTGGCAAAAAGCCTCCAAGTCCGAGTTCCGTTGCCGATTTGGACGATTACCGAGCAAGACTAGAGGCTGGGAAGCCGGACCAACGGCCGATGTTTACCTCGTTTTATTCCGATGGCGTCGTTTGGACAGACGGAACGAAAGAACCGGTAGCAACCGTCATTTTTGCAACCGGGTATCGCCCCGATCTGTCTTACCTTCACCCTCTCGGGGCGCTGGATGCCGAAGGGAAACCGCTACAGACCGCCGAAATCAGTCTTTCTGTTCCGGGACTGTATTATGTCGGCTTGGAAGGACAGCGTTCCTTTGCTTCCGCCACATTAAGGGGGTGGGGCGGGACGCGAAATACGTTGTTCGCAAACTACGACGTTTTGTGAAAAATGACTTGTAGGGAGGCAAGTTCCCATGAACTTGAATTGGTTTGCCACGGAATACCTTATGAAACAGGAGCAGCGTGAAATAGAGCGCTCGGCACGGGAAGCTTGGAAATGGCAAAATCCCACGGAGTTATCGAGCCGGTTCCTTTGGAGACGGCAACTCACGATTGCAAACACAGCAGCTTGTTGCACCCCTAGCTACTGCTGATTTGATAAAAAAGTTGAAGGAGAGAAGATTCATGAATCAAATAACGAACGATCAAATTCGCCAAAATGTACGCAGCCGGTATAAAGAAATCGCCTTACAAAAAGTGGAGTCGGGTTCGTGCTGTTCGCCAGCTTCAAGCTGCCGCGGATCGGCCGATGACGTTTCTTCGCAGTTGGGCTATTCATCCGAAGAATTAACCGCTGTTCCTGACGGTGCAAACCTTGGTCTTGGTTGCGGCAATCCGCAAGCCATCGCGGAGCTTAAACCGGGAGAAGTAGTATTGGACCTCGGCAGCGGCGGCGGTTTCGATTGTTTTTTGGCGTCCCGACAAGTAGGGGAAACCGGCCATGTGATTGGGGTCGATATGACGCCGGAAATGGTAAGTCGCGCCCGCAATAACGCCGTCAAAGGAGGATTCACGAACACCGATTTTCGGCTAGGGGAAATCGAGCATTTGCCTGTTCCCGATCAAACGATGGATGTCATCATTTCCAACTGCGTCATCAATCTTTCTCCGGATAAACAGCAAGTGTTTCATGAAGCGTTCCGCGTTTTGCGCCCCGGTGGTCGTCTGGCCGTTTCCGATGTCGTGATGACGGCAGAGCTTCCGGCGGAAATCAAAAACGACTTGGATGTTTTTTATTCGGGGTGCATATCGGGGGCCTCGTCCGTTGACGAGCTGAAAACGATGCTAACGCAAAGTGGATTTAAGGATGTGGTGGTCGAACCGAAAGAGGAATCGAGGGCGTTTATTAAAGATTGGGTTCCTGGGTCGAAGGTGGAAGATTACCTTGCCTCTGCCGTTATAAAAGGAGTTAAACCATAACCCAATCGGCACAGCAGATCATAAGTAAAGCAAAGCAGTTCTATCGTTGTTTGGATAGGACTGCTTTTATTCGGTTAGCTCGCCATTGCCTCGCATGTCATTACACAGGAGAAGAAGGCTTCGGCACACCGCATACATATTACAAATGACTTTTTTCGTAAATCCAATCAAACTGCTACATAAGAGACGACATCTACTACTGCGGATACCGTTCCGATAAACATCAAATAAGGATATACCGTCAAAGTTCACCGTGTCAATAACTCAATAAGCGACGACCATCCGATGCACCTATACGGGCACTTCTTCCAAGGCCTAAACAAAAACGGGAAACCGCTTGAAGGGTCCTCCGTTATTAAGGATACGGTGAATTTGAAGCCGGGGGAAGAGTACGTTGTTGCATTCGAAGCAGATAATGAAGGGAACTGGATGTTCCATTGTCACGATCTTCATCATGCTTCGTCTGGTATGGTAAGGGAATGAAAATATATAGACTATAGGACTGATTTTGTTGCAGACCCGAATGCAGGAAATAAACCAAATTAATACAAAAATGAGCGTTCACTCGTAACCCGGCCATTTTGTCACATCCGCTCCGTTGCACCATTTTTTTAAAGTTGGTTCTTGCTTTCGCTATTTTTCTGCCGACAGGGAGGAATTTTGTTGCGAAGAATCAGAAAGACTCGGCCTTCCAAACAACACTTGCTTATCCGAATCAAACAAGTCCCGAAACACCACCTGCCCGCGACTTGAGGAAGCATCTACAACTTTGCCATCACCCGCATAAATCCCAACGTGAGTAATATCCATAAATCTACCATTACGCTCGTAGCTCCAAAACACAAGGTCACCCGGAACCAAGTCGGCCGCGCCTACTGTAAGGCCATTCTCCACGCAAAATCTGGCCTGCTCAGCTGCGGTTCGCAGCAAGCTAATACCTAGCTGACGATAAACCCATTGGACGAGATAGCTGCAATCCGTATAATTACCCTGCCCGGCCTTCGGTTGGCTGTAAGGATCGCCTAGACGAGTCTGCGCCAATTTGACGGCTTCACTGCCCAGTTCGCCTTTGGGCAAATGCTGTTGAACCAAATCAAGCTGCTCCGGCGTCAAACCAATATCCGCACCTTTTCCAAGTATTGCATACATGAGCGGGCGGAACTCCTCGGACAGCATTTCCTTCATTAATTCCATCTGTTCATTTGTAAAGCGATATATATCTGCCTGTTGCTCCGCAGTTTGGCTAGTGACGGTAATATGCAAAATGCGCTCATATCGGGTAATCGTTTCTTCGCTGGTGCTCCCGTCCTCATGTTCTACCGTAACCGTTTCCTTATGTTCTATCGTTTCAACACGAGATTCCAGCGAATTCATATCCCAAAACACCGATCGAATGATACCGATTCTTGTTGCATCAAGCGTAGCCACATCCATTCCGTTTTCCGCATCTGTGACGGTCTTCACGGCAAAGACGACGATAATGTCCATCCAGTTATCAATTCTAGTGTTGTCCGCGCTGCCGGGATAATGATATTCCACCCGGTCTACATGGCCAGCGGATCGCTGCATATCTGCAATTCGGGCGGCGAATTCATCGTCTATTTCCTGAACGATTCGGGTAAGCGGCTTTACATCGGCATCCGTATTTTCACCAGACACAAAGATACCGAACGGAGAGGAAATGACAGCGGCTACCGCCATGATAATGCACAAAACTACAATTACCGAACCGCTGAATCCCAGAAGCGCCGTCAATCCCTTGACAAGCAAGGCAGTGGCTCTTACAAGCAATTTAACGATAAGGCGATTCAATCTCGCGGCTGCACGCGCGGTTTGAATGGACCGGCGAGCTGATATCGCCATATGCGCAGCCCGATGAGCTTCCTTGACAGCATCCATTCTCCCTTCAGTTGAAGCATCCGAATAATCGTTAGCGTGATCTAGCCGATGCCCATTTTTTATAAATGGCGCTAACGTCTTGAAATTTCGCGCTTTCCGTTTGATCGTATGACCTGATTGTTTCATTATAGTAGACGGGACTCGGGTTAACGGTTTCACGCGTCCATTTGCTGAATGAGATACCGCGGCGGAGAATGATTCCTTCTTCCCGACCGGTTTTAGAGGGCCGATATCCCGTTTTTGCATCCAGTCAGGATAGCTGCCTGTTCGAGAACGATGCAGAAGCCGGGCATTGACCCGGCTCCGTATAAATCGTTGTTTTCCTGAATGCGAGCCAGAAGACAAGATGTATTTTCCATCAACCGGCTTTCGCAGACGTATCCTACGGGCAAGTCGCGGTGTACGCGAAATCGATGACTCCGTATGAACATCAATCGGACTCTGACTTGTGACAGAATCACCGTCTGGAAACGGCTTCCTTTTTAGAATGTGCCGGATCAATCTCTTGTTGATACGCACACTCATCCCCATTTGGGCACGTATTGTTTTTTTCGTAGCCGCTGCGGAATGGCGCTGAGCAAATTCAACTGGAGACTGGGAAGTCGTCTTGTCATGATCAACTTGCCGCTTGGCATGAGCGCTTGAACGCTTTACACGATGCAACACGTTTGGGAATCTTTCCAAACGTTTAATGTCCTTCACAACATTCCTCGTTTTAATCTCCTTCATCGTTCCATTCAACTCCCAATGTCGGCAGACATTCAGCGGTTTTGTTCGGCCAGCCGTTTGATCGTTCTCTCGTTACTTTGGCAATAATCAGGGTAACGAAGACGAATCGCTTCAAAAAAATAGGGGGCATAGCTGCAATCGAATAATTCGTGGGGAGTGGAGTAACGTTCGTCGCCTGCTTCGGTCCAGCCGTTCCATAAATTAAAGGCGAGCCGACACACTCGGATGGTACCGCCGGTTTGCCATGGGGCCGAAAGACCTTCGGGCTTAATGCCGCCATTAGAGAAATCATATAAATCGCGGATATGACTTCTGGTTTCTCGGGAAATGCCCAATGTATAGAACAGTGCCCGGTGGTAGCCATCGCTGCATTTCTCTGCATCCAACATCTGAACGTAAAATCTCTCGTGTTCATCATCTCGAAACCAAATCGGATGCATCGTCACATACCCCTTTCATGGAGAATTCAGCGGCTGGTTGCAACCAGCCGCTGTCTGAACATGGTCCTCTATATAACCGTTCATTTTGGCAGGAAAATCGGACCCTCCGACGAATCGATTACATGTTTTTGAGCAAGTATTCCATTTTTTTCAAGCCTCGTTGGATCGATTTACGAACCGCCCGCTCATCGACATGCTCGGCTCTGGCAATATCGACTTTGCTCATACCCAAAAAATAATGGGCATAAATCCGTCTGGCTGATTTCACCGGCAATTGACACATAGCTTCATAGAGTTGCTGCCGTGAAAGCTTGCGCTCGTAAACCTCCTCCGGTGAAATCGAGAGAAATAAAACATGCTGCTCAATCCCGTCGTTGCGATCCAGCGAATAATAGGCCCTATGACGATACGTCCGCAGTCTGTAAGCGCTCTCTTTTAAGTCAAAGCGACGGATTTCATCGGCAACCTCTTCATCTACATCAACCCATACATCCGACCTGAAAAAAGGATACATATCTCGCAAATTCATCTTCTTCATTCAAGTCCCTCCATTTTGGTTTAATGGCAAACCAAAACAGAGGGGGGGGAGCGACAGCCAACGCTCCCCGACAAGCAGGAAGCACAACAAAAAAGACCCACCCGCAGAGAGCGCCAACGCGCGATTGCGACCAGGCCAATTGGATTACATTCTTGCCGATTAATTCGCCGTTTGCAGTTAAGAGCAATAGGGATACATTACCTTCACCCTCTTTCTCACCTGGCAACACCGAGTGAGAAATTAGGCGGGCTATGATGTATGGTGCTGCCCTAAGCTTGGTTCAGCTCCTTGGCAACCGGGATTTAGCCGACGACCGCATTGACACAATAAAAAAAGCGCCGTAATCCTTTCCGCTGGGTAGCAGGGAAAGAATCGACGCTTGATAAAGAGTGACCACAGAGTTTTCTTGTTGCTACCGCTGCACTGTCTGTCCACACTATCATCATAACACGAAATCTGTGCATATCGTGTGCATACTTCGTGCAAAAAAAGGCACATCCGGTGCAGCGTTCGGTGCATGTTCGATGCAATTCCGGCACTCCAATCCTCAAAATTGAATTACTGGGACAGATCTATGCGCAACGAATCTTCTGAATTCATTCAATCTGCTTGAGAAGACTCCAAATCCAGCAAAACCGTCCGATCTTTGATTTTCATGTAGATTTTGCGTAAAATTCGCTTCCGATGATAGAAGTATGCGCGGCGGGAAAGTGCCAGGCGGCTCATGGCTTCTGAGGACCCAGATTATCAAAATATCTCAACCGAACAAATAAGCCCTCTTCCGAGGTGAGCGCCGTGAGAGCGTAGTCGATCAGACCGATTCTGGATAGCAACAATGGGATTTCATGTTCAGTGATCTGTATGCGTCGAATGACCGTTCGCAATACCGTTTCCTGTTTTCTGCTGCTATGAGCCGCAACCATATCCAGGGTGCGCGTCAATTCTGGGATGTAAGTGAGTTCGGATTGAACATACTTCAATCTCGCTTTCCAGTCCTTATAGGACTTTAGCCATGATTCAACTTTCTCGTAGGGAATGGAGACCGGGTCCGCGACATCACAAATCCCTCCTTGCTGTGCATGCTTTCCTAACGTTTTCCGCCAGTTTCGGCAGTCAATCGACTTCGTTGTACTTTGTTCACTCTCCATTTCTATCGTCATCTTCCCTTCTTTTCTAGTTTGGCATAAGTTGACAAGGTACTATTTTCACAACCTTCGTTCCGCTTTTTACGACTCTCACCTCCGGTAAATTCCTCCTAATAATATCCATCTGCACCTACCATTTTACCTATAAAGCGCTTAAATATGGAGGGTGATTTTTTCATCACGCTATCAATTCATAAAGTGTCGAATGAACGCAAAATGACTCGAATCGAGTACGAATCGCTAACACATGATTCGATCATGCCGATCGTACAAGCCTCTTCGTTTTGCTTTTTCCGCCGCTTCATGAATGGAGCAAGCGTTGAATTTTCGAATGATGTTACGAACGTGCGATTTCATGGTGTTCGCTGTGACGCCTAATAACTCTCTGATCACCGGCTGTCTATAGCCCCAACCGATCAACTGCAAGATCTCTTTTTCAGTGGGCGTCAGCATTCGATGTAATTCTTTTCGCTTATCCAGCCCAATTTCATTACGGATAATGGATGCAACATCGGCATGAAGAGAAGGTTGCCCCCGATACGCTTCCCTTACGGCATTTACGACATCAGCATAGTTTATCTTGGTAATATAATTGATCGCCCCGGCTAGCACAGCTTCCACAATGATTTCAGGCTCGTAGAGGGAGGTCAAGATAATGATTGGCATTGATTTCATTTTCAGAACTTCGGAAATTGTATGGAGTCCATCCTGTTGCGATGAATGAAGTATCAGATCAAGAATCATCACGTCTAAATCCAATTGCGCGCTGGCTCGAATGGCTGATTCCTTATCTGTTGCAATATGAAATATATTCATATCCGGCTCTGTATTGATCAGCCCCGCCGTCCGTTGTTGCCAAATGGGGTCGCTGTCCACCAGCAATACTTGTATCCTGCCTTCTTTCCAACGAACGACTTCATCAACTTCTACGGCATAACTTGCACGCTCCTCCATCTTTTCATCACCTCGTTGATTGTTCTGGAAAAACGAAAAGACACGTACCCTCGAAAGGCCGTGCCTTTTCCTGACAGCATTAGAGAGGGTAACCCGGCGATCATTGCAAGCATGCGGAAGACCCGTGGCTTTGCGTCACAGTCTTTCGCACTGGTTTGCCTTTTTCCTGTTGGAACTTGTCGTCATTCGTTATACTGCCCCATGTCCGTTGTTGTCTTTTTCATCACCACTAAGCATAATCCGGAAGCTCGCAGGGCTACGAAAGAAGATGCCTCGGGGCATCTCCTTTACATCTCGGTCGTCTTTGAAACACCCGTAACCGCTTCGTTCCTGTAACCTTAGCAGCATGGCTACCGCTTCCGCCCGAGTGGCCGTAATGTCCGGAACGAATTTGCTGCCGTTCGGCCGTCAATAATACCTAGTTTGCGGATCGTTTCCACCGAGCCTTTTGCCCACCTCGGAATGTTTTCGTCATCAGCAAAGCCCGTTGTTGTATGCGAATTAAGTGAGACTTTCAGCGGTTTTGCGATCATCGATATCATCTCCGCTCGGATGATCTGAGCATCCGGTCGGAAGCTGCCGTCCTCGTACCCGCTGACGATTCCCGCTTTTACAGCGAGAGCAACCGCCTGGTTGGCCAGTCACCGATCTTCGTCTGATCCGTGAAGGTAAGGGTTGCATCAGTTCCCTCCAATCTCAGTGCGTCTGCTAGCATAACCGTACATCCGCAGATCCATGCCGTATTCGTGTCTCAAACGCTTGTTGATGTTCAGCAGCCCGACGCCCTGACGCCTGTCCGATCCGGAAGCCGGCAGTCGACTTAGCTGTTCGCTCTCGATGCCGACACCGCTATCTTCAATCACAAACCAATATTCGCCCTCCGTTTCAAAAGTCGTCAATTTGACCGTTCCGCCTTCTATCCGATTGCCGATCCCGTGCCGAATCGCGTTTTCGACGAGCGGCTGCAGCAGCAGGGGAGGGATGCTCACCCGGTACATCCTCGAATTGTAAGCGATCCTTGAAGCGCGCTTTTTCAATATCGACGTATGTCCGGATCAGGTTGAACTCTTCACGAAAGCGATCCGCTTCTCCATATGGCTTAACCGGAAGCTGCCTCGCAAATAATCGACCAGATCCGCGGTCAATTTTCGCGAACGTTCCGCATCCGTATAACTTGATGCAACGACGTTGTACAAAAAATGCGGCTTGATCTGCGAATGCAGAAACGCCACTTCCAGATCGACCGCTGGTATGCTTCCCTTTTTAATTCAGATAATGAGGCGTCACGAAAGCGTACTCCGGTGCTTTGACCGGACGTTCGCTTAACAGGGAAGCCGCTATCGGTTTCCCGCGTTGCCTGCGATCGGCAGGGTGAATGTGAACGTCGTGCCGACGCCTTTCGTCGAAGATACCGTTACGGTTCCCTTTAGCAACTCGACCAGTTGTTTGACGATGGACAGCCCGAGCCCGAAGCCCCGGCGTTCCGCTCGCTCATCAAACAATTGGAACGCTTCGAACAGGTGCGGGATGTGCTGCGCTTCGATTCCTTCCCCCGTATCTTTGACCGAAACTTCAATCATGCTGCGATTCTCCGCCGCTGTGACGACAATGCTCCCGTTCACCGTATGCTTGACCGCGTTGTCCGAGCAGGTTGCCGACGATCTGGCCGAACCGGCTTTCATCGGCAATCGCATAGGGCAAATGTTCGGGGACACGGTTTTCGAGCCGGATGTTGCGGTCCGCGCACAGAAACGAATAGATGCGCACCTGCATCTCGACAGCCGGGCGGACATCGACCGGCATCGAATCGACGGCCAATTCACCTTGCTTCAGCCTGGAAAAATCCAGAATATCGTAAACCAGCTGCGAAAGCCTGCCGGTGATGCTCGTGATTAATTCAAGCTTCTCGCGCTGCTCCGCCGTCGGCGGATGATTGGCGTTGTCAAGCATCGACCTTGCGATATGCATGACGCCGTGCAACGGCGACTTGAACTCATCCGACGTTCTGGCCAGGAACTCGTCTTTCAGCTTGTCCGCTTTCAGCAATTGAACGGAGAGCTCTTCGATTTTCCGGAATGCGTTGGAGAAGCGAAGCGACATGAGCAATGCCAGCATCAGCAGGTACACGAGCGGTTCGAACGGAGGCACCGAATCAACCGGTACGGCGAAATAGACGTTCAGATTTTGCACCAGCGCAAAGACGTTCAGGGCGATCACGGCGAAGGCCAGATACAGGCTCCCCTCCACTTTGCGGGAAGGTGGCGTAGATCGTGACCAGTTGCCTAAACAGATCCGTCGCGAACGGGGGATGAAGCCGATTGCCCAGACCGCCAGAACCGTCCCAAATATCAACCCGATCCGGATCAACCATCAGGAGTAAACCGGACGGAACGCCGTATACACGTACAGGAGAAATCCCATGCCGCGCCAATCGCCGAAACCATCTGAATGCGAAGATACAGCCAGAACGGAACGGAGCCGAACAGGCTGAACAACACTCTTTCGCCGCGCGTGCTGGTGAACAGGGCGAAAAACATGCACACCAGCCCGAATACGATCAGGGAATAATCGTTTTTCCGTTGGGAGTACTAGCCGACAAAATACAATCACATCATCAGAAAGGCTGTAACGTAATCAAGTCGTGCGTGAGCGCCTTGTCGCGCAGCCCGGAAACTTGCGCGACATACCCCAAATAGATCGATTCGTTGATGCCGCTGCTGGCGGGAAATTCGGACAACATGTCGTCCAGCATCCCCTCGAATGTCGTCACATCGGCAGCCGCCCCGTCCAGCCGGATCGTGAACCCGTTTCCGGCTTTGTCTACGCTTATGGGGACGTCATGCTCCTGCAAGCTTCTCCGCAAGTAGGACAGACAAGTATACAAGTAGCTTTTCGCCTTTTTCACATCGTACCCCGGCCAAATCGACTCAATGATGAGCGCGGTATCCGCGGGCGTCTCTTCGTGATGGATCAAAAAAGCGCAGACTTCTTTTTCTTTGTTCGTTTTCCAGGAAAGCAGCTTGTTTTCGGCATGAGGAAGCCCAATGGAAAAGCCCCCCATACATCGGATCAAAGGACGGACGTTGGCGTCCGGGCGAGCTCGAACCGCGGATAAGGTTGCTAGATGCGCGATACCGATTGTTGCACATTCAATGCAATTTCATGACCACATTACGGACATATTCGACAACAACGGTCCAACTCCTTGCCTTTCGTCGGATTCGCATACTACGAACGTAGTCGTCAGCCTTCGTTGCCGTTCATCTGAATTAAAATGCTATTGGTCCATCCATGCACGTTGTTTTAGAAAGGGGGGGATTTGGAAAGCATAAGAAGAGGTTCATCTGAAAGTGGTGACAAGTATCGCATCGGTCAATCAAAAAATTTCGTTGCTGCAAGGATACATGGTGATCCTGATGGCGATAGGCATTCTGAATCACGTGATTATTATCCCGCTTCTGCTGACTGCTTCCAAAAGGGATGCCTGGGTATCCGTTTTAGCCGTATTGGCAGCATCGCCAGTCTGGATCGCCTGTTTATCTTATATTCTCAAAAACATGAACGGGACGCCGGTCAAAACCTGGTTGTATCGTCATTTCGGCAAACTGCCTGCAACCGGTATGCTCGTTTTTTTCACGATATATATGTTCGTAATGGGCGCCATTTCGCTAAAAGACACCATCACATGGACGATTGCCTCCTATTTGCCGCAGACGCCTGCTTTGGCGTTAGTACTTGCGGGAGTCGGATGCAATCTATTGGCGGCATATGCCGGGTTGCGCGTGATTGCAATCGTCACCGGCATTTTGCTCCCGGTTGTGATCGTGCTCGGCGATTTTGTGATGACAGCCAACTACAAGTATAAGGATTACAGCCTGCTGTTTCCGGTCTTCGAGTTCGGGTGGGAGCCTGTATGGAAAGGCGCATTATATGCGGCTGGGGGGCTTTTGGAGATCATCTGCATCCTTTTTTATCAGGAGCATTTATCCAAACGTCCTCGCTTCGGCACTCTCATGCTGGTGAATGTGCTGCTTGCCGGATTGATTCTGGGACCGCTGATGGGTGCCATCGCCGTGTTTGGACCTGCTGAGGCGGCAAATCAACGCTACCCTGCATACGAGCAATGGCGTTTGGTTCAACTCGGGCAATATATTTCGCACCTTGATTTCTTCTCCATCTACCAGTGGCTTTCCGGCACGTTTGTTCGCGTCTCGCTGGCCCTGTTTCTTATGGTTGACATTTGGAAACCGGGCAAGCGATTGCCGTGGCTCATCCTATACGGCGCGCTGATGATCGTTGTCGTTGTGCTGCCCGTGAGTGATGCACTGTTCCTCGATTTTCTTGGGAGCGTGTTTTTCCCGGCGTCTGTTTACTCTGCTTTGGGCTTGACGGCATTGTTTGTCGCGAAAATCTGGATTTCCAACAGAATGAGGAGGTGAATTCCCATGTTCAAAAGGGGGTTGAGGCCGTTTGTTTTCAAAAAATCTGTCGCCGACTCTTTTCAACCATCCCCTTCAACTTCCGAACGGCCAGCCGTTGAACTGGCCGATGCTTCAGTTATTTTAAATTTGTTCAATCGTTGCGCCGATGTCAAGCATCATACTTACACCTTGAACGCACTGGAGGAACGTTCAACCGTACTATTCGTCTTCTGCGAAGGGATGAGCGATAGCCAACATATGATTCATGAGGTGGTGCTTCCCCGTTTGCAACGTTTTTATGAGACATACGGCTTTACGGACGCGGGCATGCTTCAAACGGCGAGTCAGCTTCAACTGGAACGTCTGCCGGATGATAATTGGCAACGGAAAGCAACACAACAGGTGTTTGAAGGCAAATTGCTCATGTATTTTCCTGCGCTTCAGATCATCTGTTCCGTTGATATTGCCAAGCTTCCGGCGAGAAAACCGGAAGAATCAAATGTCGAAGTCTCCGTTCGGGGAGCCAAGGATTGTTTTGTGGAAGAGTTGGCCACCAATGCCGCGCTCATCCGCAAACGGCTTAAATCGCCTTCGTTAGCCTATGAGCAAATGGTGCTTGGCGAACGTACGCAAACCCGGATCGGATTGATGTATATGTACGATATCGCCGATCCAAAGGTCATACAGGAGGTGAAACAGCGCCTGCAGAAGATAACGATAGACGGAGTATTCAGCGCTACGGAACTTGAAGAAATGATTGAACCGACATGGGCGTTATTTCCCCTTATGGCGTATACCGGAAGACCCGACTTTACCGTCAACTGCTTGACGAACGGAAGATTTGTTATATTGGTGGACGGAACGCCGGCAGCGCTCATAGGCCCCGCCAACTTAATGCTCCTGATCAAAACGCCGGAAGACATCCACTTTACAGCGTTATCCTCAACGTTCGGACAGATGTTGCGGTTGTTAGGTTTTTTCGTGTCGCTCATGCTTCCGGCATTTTGGCTCTGCCTGCTTTCTTATCATCAAGACCAACTTCCGTTTTATTTGCTTGCGACGCTGACTGTGAATCGTCTCGGAATCCCTTTATCTACCGGTCTGGAGATGTTTCTTGCCTTGATTTTTCTTGAAATGTTGCGCGAGGCCGGTGTTCACCTTCCTTCCTCTATCGGTTCGACACTTACAGTGGTAGGCGGTCTAATCTTGGGCGACGCAGCCATTCGGGCCGGAATTTTGTCGCCTGGCATCGTGATCATCGGCGCGATTACGCATGTATTCGGCGCAACGCTTACCAATCAAGCGTTAGGAGGTGCAGTAAGCATACTGAGAATCGTATTGTTTATATTTTCTTGCATTTTCGGTTTATATGGTTTTTTTGTGGGCGTATTTTTATTGCTGGTTTTGCTGGCGTCTCTCCAATCTTTCGGGGTCCCGTATCTGGCTCCGATGTCACCTCCGTATTTCAGAGACTTGCCGCATGCATTGTTTCGGTTACCAATGGCATGGAAGCGAAAGCGTCCGAAGATGCTTCATCCGATTGACGATACGAACCAGGGAGAACAGTCAAAATGAAAGGCGTGAAATTAACAGGAATCTTGATTGTTCTGCTCGTTATCACGACCGGTTGCTGGAATATGAAGGAAATTCAAAATATCAGTTATGTAACGGCTATCGGGTTTGATTATGACGACGGAAAGTACATTGTGTATTTGCAACTGATTGATTTTTCCAGCGTCGCCAAGCTGGAAGGCCAGCAAAAAGCAAAAGAAGCGCCTGTATGGGTGGGGAAAGGAACGGGCGCATCGTTTACGGAAGCGGTAAACCATTTATATGAGACGTCGCAACAAAGAGTGTTTTGGGGGCATGTTTCCGCGCTCGTGTTCAGCGAACCTATTTTGAAACAGAACAAATTTCAGGATGTAATGGATTTGCTGAACCGTTACAGGGAAATCCGCTATTTGGTTTGGGTTTTTAGTACCAAAGAATCAATTGAAAATATTTTCAACTCGACTCCTTTCTTTAATGAGTCCCCGATGATGTCCATTTTGCATAGCCCGGAGGAACCGTATCGGCAACGGTCGATCATCCCGCCAATCAGGCTGTATCAATTTGTTATGACGCTGAAAGAAGCTGCGCGCATGACTTACTTGCCTTCTCTGCGTATCGAGAAGAATCAGTGGGAAGTTAGCAGAAAAACGCATCCATTTTTGGAATATGCAGGTATAACCGTGTTTTGGAACAATCGGTACCATGGAGAATTGGATCCGGACGATTTGCATGGATTGCCCTGGCTGCATAAAAAAACAGTTCGCGTGCCGCTTTCTCTCGAACGCGGAAAATCGTTAGCGGCTGTTTTGGTCATGGAGAAGCCAAAAGTGCGCATCAGGCCGTCGGTTCAAGATCTTCGCGTTTATTTTGACGTCGAGCTGACGGTAAAAGCAGGCATTAACGAATTGCATCAGGAAATGTCCGAGAAAGAATTGATCGACTTGGCCGAACGAAAGATTGAAGAACAAATCCGCCATACTTACCGGAAGGGTTTTGAGCGAAAGGTCGATGTTTATAGTCTCGGCGAGTCGTTGTTTCGACGCTATCCCACGGTATGGCACCGGATTGAAGACGAAAATCATTTTGTGCTGCATGAGGATTCTTTACGAAACATACGAATCCATGTTCAACTGACCAATACGGGGAGGTACAAGTTAAAGCCCAGTCAAGCCTTGATGTTGAAAATTCCGATTTTCAAATGATGGATTCGCGGCGCGATTGATACATCCGATCAATCGCGCTTCCACGTCGGCAGCAATGCCGTAACCATTTTACATCCATCAAGCTTTCTCTCTGAAGACAACCTCCTATTCCATTTCGGACAATTTCGTATCGGATTCCATCCATAGCAGTTCCTTGAACAAAAAAGCAACAAACTCTTCTTCAAGTCCCATGTTCCAAGCTGTCGCTATACATTCGAGCAGTTGCTCCTTGCTAAGCAGCCTCGTGGCAACCCTCCCCCTTATTTCTCGCATTCCATTCTCAGTCTGTTGACTTACGTTTTCCAATAGTCGAGTCATTCTTGTAATCTCCTTGGAAAGCTGGACCACTTGATTATGGCTCAAGCCGATTTCCTGCCGCTTCCCATACAATACGGTCTGCGCAGCGATCATGAAATGATGCATGACTTCTGACTCCTTTTTATCGAATATTGGCTTAAAGGAATTTGTGACAAAATAAACTCCGTGGAAAATTATATCGCAAAGATTTTCAAGGTACAATCAATTGAATAGACTGTAGTTTAAGAGTACTCCATCCCTCCGACTGCTTTGACTACACTTTACTATAGAGAGGGGTTGTGAGGGACATTATGTCTACCTTTGCACAAATAGTCGGAGCAAAAATTCGCTTATACCGCTTGGAGCAAAATTTGACTCAGGAAAAACTAGCCGAATCGATCGGCATGGCCGCGACATATCTTGGTCAGATTGAACGCGGCGAAAAAAACGTCAAACTTCAAACGATTGAAAAAATTGCTTTGGCATTACATATGAGCGTATACGATTTATTCAGCGACGAGAAAGAGTCCTATCTGCAACAAAAAAGATGGTTATGGGCCAGCATTCTCTTATTGCTCAAACACAACGATGCCAAACAGCGACAAGCGTATCGTATTTTACGGGAACTGTTGGAACCGGCAACCGAAGATTCGTAAAAAGTGATTCAAGCTATGAAAAAAGCAAGCGGTTGGGACGATCTGAACCAACCGCTTGCTGCTTATTTACCGCGATTCTCTATGTTAAATGGCAAGTCTTTACCGATTTTTTGGATAAATACGGTTTCTTAGGAACACCCGTTTGGAAGGAGTTGGCGCTTTTTGCGCGAATTATTGGGTATAAAGAAGGATTTTGTCGTAAATGATCTAACTTCATTCAAAAGGGGGAGGTTCTATTCGTAGGTCCTCAGGCTGATCCCTTTCTTTCAGGATCATAAAAAACGAAACGGCAAACCCATTGAAAAATGGGGGCGCAAAACTTCAGGCCTAAGGATGATATCTATGGTAGCTGGGTTGCCGAAATTATTGCTTCCGAGCTCAAAGCTGCCCCAGATCGGGGTGGCTTCTTATTTTGATTCTCAGCAAAGGGAGTAGCCTCGATGCCGAATATTGAACAATTAATAGTACAAAACGATTTTTATCATGTGTTCCAGCCCATCTTGGGGTTTCCCGAAAAGAGAATCCTTGGTTACGAGGCCCTCATTCGCAGTAACTCCAACATGAATCCGGATCTTTTATTTCAGCGCGCCATGGAGCAGAACAAGTTGTTCGAAGTCGATTCTTTTTCAATTTTCCAGGCGATTTCAGCCTACTTTGAATTTCCGGGCTCACGTGAACATAACCTGTTGTTTATTAACATATTCCCTTCAACTTTGGTCTCGCCTTTATTTATCGACTTACTCGACTCCCTTGCCGAGCGATTCGAGCTATATAGAAACCAAATCGTATTTGAGATTAACGAGTCCATTTATGAGGGCCTCTTATGGAAAAGCGCTTCTTTCAGAGATGCCATCCGATTGCTGCGTGAACTGAATTTCCTGATAGCCCTGGACGATGTAGGAGATGGAACAACTTCTTTTCGAAATATTGTGGACGTCTCGCCTGATTTTATCAAAATCGACCGATTCTTTGCTTCTGACTTGAGTACATCCAGGAAAAAACAAAAAGTTGTCGCACTGTTTGCCGAGTACTGCAATAACGAGGCCAATCTGATCCTGGAAGGAATCGAAAAAGAAGAGGATTTGGATACCGCGCTGTCTTTGGGTATCAAGATGGGACAAGGCTATTTATTCGGAAAACCGAATCGGTTAACGTAAACGGTTGAACGTGAAGTCTCACCCGAACACGAAGGAGTAATCAGGATGCAGGATAAACTGAACTATTTCCGCAAAGCAACGCTCTCTTTAAAAATTTCAGAGTTTGAAGTTCCGCCCATGCAGGATTTGTTGATCATCGGAAAAAAAGCCCCGATCGGGCCGGAAGCGGTAAAGCGAATGGCGCAGGCGCTATCGCCGGAACAATTTACAATCGTTAAACTGGAGCACGCCAAAATTGAAGCGGTCTTGATTCGGAACTCCCTTCTTCAAATGTTGGACGAACGTTTGCTGATGCAAATCATAATGGAAGAAGCGGACCGGTTGATCAGCGACAACATGGTGCTTCGTTCCGAACTGAAAATTTCGGTATCGGTTCAGCGGGAGGTGGAGTTACAATGAAGGTGGCGGAATTCATGTCATCCCCCGTCTATACGGTTTCAACTGAAAGAAGCGTCCAGCATGTGTCGGATGTAATGAATGAACTTGAAATCGGTTCGTTGGCCGTCACAGATCATGGGACAATCGTAGGAATTATTACGTCGCGGGACATCCGCTCTTCCCACCCCAATCGGATTGCAGCCGACGCAATGACCCCAAGCCCGATCAGCATTTCGCCTGACCAATTTGCTTGGGAAGCGTTGGAATTGATGGAGCGGCATCGCATTGAACGACTTCTTGTCGTCCATGAAGATCGGGTACTCGGGATCGTGACCCGCGAGAAGCTTCAAATCAAACTGAACCAGCTCGTTGACCCTCTAACGGGACTGTACCGCGCACCTTATATCCAACATATCGGCGAACATTTTCTGAACCGTCGCCAACATTTCCGTTTGCTCTTTATTGATCTCAATAATTTCGGTGAAATCAACAAATTGCACGGGCATCCGGTAGGGGACGATTTTCTTGTCGAGTTCTCCAATCGCTTGCGTGCATTAACGAGCGAACAGGATTACGTATGCAGGTACGCAGGGGATGAGTTTGTTGTGATTACATGCCGGAATGAGCACGAGGCCTTGCAATTAGAAACTGCCCTGTCCCAACCCGTCGTCATTCATAACGTTACATTATCCGCATCGGTGGGAATCATAAACGGCTATCTCGTACCTGACTTTTTTTCGCTGCCTTTTCGAGAATTGATCAGCAGAGCCAGTCTTCTATCCACTTCTTTGAAGCAAAAATCTCTTGCATGATAGAAAACTCGACTTTTTGCTAAACTTGGGAGCGTAAAAAGCGTCAAGCATTCTGACACGCTTCCTCAGCGTGAACAGAAGGTTGGCGCTATTATTTTATTATGGATGGTTCAATCCTGTATATTTTTCTTCTCCCAAAGTCTTCTGAACCAGGCCAAACCGAGCAACGCCGCGGGAATGCAAACCAATACCGTCAGCGCCGAAAAAATGATCGAAGTCGATAAAGCGTGCGTCAATTCCTGCAGGTTGGGCGCAACCCATATGCTCATTAATAGCAGCAAGAAGCCTACGGGGAGTACGATCGGACGGTAATCCCGGAGCTCCATCCATTGAGCAGTGCCCAATACGCTTACATAAAAGAAAACACATATTTTAACGAACGCCCCCAATACCCAAATGGCCATAAAAATCGACTCCAGGTGCGTAAAGAAATCGGCCAGGTTGATGTATCTGGCGACAATCAGAAAGGGATAGGTATAGTTTCCTGTTATATCCCCCAACAGCAACAGCGTTGCCAGGTTGGATGACACAAGCGTCACAATGACGGCCAGCAAAGTGATCGCCATGCTTTTTTTCACTTTTCCCGCACGGTTTGCAAATGGAATTAAAAACGACACCGTCAGAAATTCGCTGAACCATGCTTGCAATACAACCGCACCGGAGAGGGAAGGCCCGATACCTTCTCCCATGATCGGCAGCATCTTCAGAATATGAAGCTCCGGAAGAAGGGGGAGGATCAGAAGCAGAAAAAGAAGCGCAAAAACAGGAATAAATAGATCGGCGAATCTCGCAATGATTTCCACGCCGCTGCGAACTACAACGGCGCATACAAGCACCATGCTCCCGGATACTACCAGCAACGGCGTTTGGACAAGAAACGCTCCGACTACAAATTCGCCGTATTCCCTCACGATGACGCCGCCTAAATACAAATAGTACAACAGAAGAATCAACCCAAACACTTTTCCCAACATTCGACCTAGAATGCGTTCGCCTGCCTGAACGAGATTTTCGCCCGGAAACAATCGGTGAATGCCGAGCGCAATCCAGATTGCAATGACCCCGCTGAATGCCCACATCGGAGAAATCCACAAATCCTGCTTGGCAAATTTATATGTAATTGCCGGCGTGCTTAATATAGCCGTCGGAGTTACCGCCAAATACATCATTTTTCCGATTTGCAGGACGGATATGTTTTCTTTTTTCATCACCCATCACCCGCTCCTTTGTAAGGCGAGCTTCTCCAGCAAGTTCACCAGCGGTTTGTAAATAACATCCATCCACTCCGTAGGACCCGGCATTTGGGGATCAAGAACAAGCAGGATTGCCAATATCGCCCCCAATCCGGTCAGGACGCCATAAGCCGTCTTCTCCCTCTTGGTATAAGAAGGCATGGCGCGCCAATCATGCAAAATCATTAAAGCGAGCACCGCGGCAACGCCCAGCAATCCCCCCCATATCATGATCCAATGTCACCTCTGTTCCGGCTTAAATATGCTTTTGTTGGTCATGCCGGGACGGACAACTTTGACCTTGGCTTGTACGTTGACTTCCAAATGGGAATAAAGATCGTCCCAGCGGTCCTTGTTTCGGTTCCACTCCCTCGGGTACTTCCGATAGAAGGCGTCCGCGAAATTGAAAATATCGGCTTTCATCTCTTTTTGCGCGCGTTTTAGCGCCATTTGAATGCGACGTTTAATATCGTCTTCGAGCTCGCGCTCCAACTCGCTGATATGGTCCGGCACGGAAAGATCAAGATCCGATGTATTTTCGATGATGTCGTCCCGGGTCTCGATCCGAACCGTCAGGCTCCATTGCCTCCCTTGAATATGCGGGATTAACTCGGTGCGGCTTTTGAGCAACTGAAGCGACACGAGTCCCTTGCCTTTGCCCGGGGAAACGGTCACCGTCGCTTTTTTCACTTCGTTTCTCAACCACATGATTCCCCGCGTCTCGGCATCGTTCATTCGTCCGATCATCTTGCCGTTTTTCAGGACTGCCGAGCCGATAATGTATGCGAATGCGGCCTGTTTTCCATCGCCAGGCTTGATTTCTACCCAGGGAATGACAGCCGATCTGGATCTTCCCGCCATCATTTCGGCCAGTTCTTTTATCGTAATATTCAGCCCGGTTTCATTTTCGGCCATTTTGCGCAAAGCTTGCGAAACCGAGCGTTCAATCGGCGGATCAAGTTCCAGTATCTCGCTCGCGGGACTCTGACTGACGAAAACATTGGCCCGCTCCCGCGGAATCGGGTGCCTCGTCAAAAATTCCATCGGTTCGGCGAGTCCTTCTTTCGCCAGCCGCTGACCGAATACGAATACTTCGTCCTGGCCCCAAAACACTTTGCGGCTCAACACTTGCTGCAAATGGGATTCCGCATCGGCCATCGATACACCGCAGGAGGAACGAACGACCGACTTGCCGGAACCTCCGCCGGTGTCTGAAGATAAGCTTCCCGATTGTTCGGAGGAAGATGGCGATACCACATATTGCTTAACGGAAAGCTCCAGTTTCCGATCTTCCGTCAAGTCCAATCCACCGGCCGTAAGAATCGCCAAATCGTTTACTTCGGTCCGATCCCAACATCCGGACAGCAGCACCGACGAGACAATCAGCCCCCCCATCAACATAGCACCCGATCTCGTCAATCGTCTGTCTCCCCTTTATGCGGGCCCGGACGTTGACCGGCGGGCTGCCTTCTGGGATTCCACGCCCCCGTCATATGGGGACGTTTGGTCATGAGCCAGCGCGGAGCGCGCCAGAGCACATCGTTCAGACTGCGTGATTGCATCGGGGCCAAGGGAGCCATATACGGAGCGCCGAACGAACGCAGTTTGAACAGGTGATTCAGAATGAGTATGCCCCCCATAATCAATCCCAGCAGCCCAAGAAAGCCGGCAAGCACCATCATAGGGAACCGCAGCAGCCTGATGGCAATGCCGACGGTAAAGCGGGGAGCCATAAACGACGCGACGCCCGTTATGGCCACAACCATTACCATCGGCGCAGAGACGATGCCGGCGGCAATGGCCGCTTGACCGATAACCAGCGCTCCGACAATGCTGACGGCGGTGCCGATTTGCTTCGGCAGCCGCGCGCCGGCTTCGCGCAGCGCTTCAAACATCGATTCCATCAGCAATGCTTCGACAATGGCGGGAAACGGGATTTGCTCCCGGGATCTGGCCATTGTGATCAACAGAGCGTTCGGTATCATTTCCTGATGGTAAGTAATAACCGCTATGTAGAAAGACGGACCCAGCAAGGAGATCAAAAAGAACAAATAGCGCAGCCAGCGTATGGCGGTACCGACAACATACCGCTCGTAGTAATCTTCCGGAGACTGCAGCAAGGAGTAAAAGGTGATCGGCGCAATCAGCACGCTGGGCGTACCGTCGATGAGCACGACGACATGTCCTTCGAGCAAGTAAGCGCTCGCCACGTCCGGCCTTTCGGTAGAGAGCAATTGCGGGAACGGGGAGAACGGGTTGTCCTCAATCAATTCCTCAATGTACGCGCTCTCCAAAATGCCATCGATCTCGATTCGTTGCAGACGGCTTGTGACTTCTTCTACCAAGGAAGGGGCTGCAACCCCCTCCAGATAGGCGAGCGCAATCTGCGTACGCGTATAAGTCCCCATATGCATCGTGACGATTTTGAGATGAGGGGTTCGGATTTTACGCCGCAACAGAGCCGTATTGGTGCGAAGCGACTCGATGAACCCTTCCCGAGGGCCGCGCAACACCGATTCGGCGGACGGCTCGTCGATGGCCCGTTTTTCCCATTTCGGCAAGCCGATTGCCAGTCCGTGAGGCTCGCATTCCATCAGCAATACGGGATTTCCGCCGGATATTTCTTCAATCACTTCGGCTGTCGTATCCACTTTTTTTATCGAGGAAACAGCGATTTTTCCGCGAATATCCGCCAGCGTGCAATCCATGGGGAGATCCCGCTGCAACGGAGCGAGCACATGTTGATCCACTTCTTCGATATGAACGAGACCGTCGATATAAACGAGCATAGCTTCCATGCAATTGCCTATGCAGAACTCGTGAAAAATCACATCTGAACAACGGGTATACAAGCGCTGAAGCGCATGAACATTCTCGGACAGATTTGCGGAAAGAACCTGATCGACTTGCCGATTTTCTTCCTGATGTGCTAAGCGTTCGGCCTCGCTCTGATCGGAGCGCGGGCGGCGGCTCCAAAATCCTTTCGTCTTCCCCATTACGATCCCCTCATATTTCAATTCCATTTTATTGTTGACAATATGTTCCCTTTTTAATCAGTGTCAATGAGGGGAGCAAACACTAAAAAAATCCCGATCTCCATCGGATGATCGGGACTTGCAGTCATACTTTGAACTTGCCGACTAACGCTTTCAGGGAATCCGACATTTCGCCAAGCTGGCGAGCGGTTTGCAGCATTTCCTGGCTCGTGGCCGCCTGCTCCTCGGTCATGGCCGCAACCTCTTCCGTGAACGAAGCGGTTTCTTCCGTAATCTTCGTAATTTCCCGAATGGAACCTTCAATCGCTTTGCTGCCGGCGGACATCTGTCCCACAGAAGCGGCAACCTCCATGACTTGAACGCTTAAGTTGTTCACTTCGTTCATAATGGCCCGGAACGAATCGCTGGCCTTCAGCATGGCCTGAACGCCATCCTTGACGCCATGGCTGTTCTCGTTTACTTTCTGGACGAGTCCGTTAATGCCGTTCAACATCACTTCAATGGTTTCATGAATCTCAAGGGTCGAATGTGCGGCCTGGTCCGCCAACTTGCGGATTTCACCGGCGACGACGGCAAACCCGCGCCCTTGTTCCCCGGCGCGCGCCGCTTCGATGGCGGCGTTCAGCGACAACAGATTGGTTTGATTGGAGACGTCTTGAATATATCCGACCACATCCCGAATCTTTTCAGACAGCGATGCCAGTTCCGCGGCGGAAGCCTGAATTTCGGAAAACGTTTCTTCGATCCGGCCGATTTTTTCCGCATTTGCCTGCATTTCGCCGGCATTCTCCGTCGCGACGGACTGCGCCCGCCTGGCAAGTCCGGAAACGTCGGTTGTCGTGACGGCAACCTGCTCCAGTCCCGATACCGTCTCCTGCAAAATCGCCGACATCTCTTCCGTCTGGGATACTTGCTGCTCAGCTCCCTGCGCTACGCGCTGAACAGATTCGGAGATTTGATCGGCCGCTTTGTAGCTCTCGTCAGCGCCAACCTTCAACATGGATGAGGAACGTTCCAATTCCAGGGTCTTCATTTGAATATCGGCGATCATGCTTTGAAGACTGGATAACAGCAAATTCGTTTGATCGGCCAAATCCTTCGTTTCGTCCTTGGTTTTCACTGTAATTCGTTTCGTCAAATCGCCGCCGGAGGAGGCAATTTCTGCGATGGCATTCCCGACTTTGCGTACGTTTCTGGCCGTCAATGCGCCGGTGAAGTAAGACGAAATGACCGAAACGATAAGTACCAGCAACAGAGAACCGTATAGCTGCAATCGGAGTTGACCGTTTTTCTTCTCGAGCGCCGACACCCGATTCAACGTGAGCTGTTTTTCGATGGAACGGAACGACGCAAGCTGCTCGCGCAGGGCATCCATATCCTGCTTTCCCGGATCGTCCTGGAAAAACTGCTGGATTCCCTTGTTGTCATTAGCTTTTTTCAAGGCAATTACTTTCTCGCCGGCGTTTTGAATCCAATGTTCCACGTTTTTTTGAATGGCTTTCAAGTTGTCCTGCTGTCTTGGATTGTCGGCCACAAGCTGGAAAAGGGCCTCATAGTGCTTTTGCCAATTGGATTTGCCGTTATTGTACGGGTCCAAATATTTGTTTTCCCCGGTTATAATAAAACCTCTTTGACCGGTTTCCATATCTACCAGATCCTTCTCAATGGACTGGGCCAGACTATGTACTTGCATATCATGATCCGTAATGAACCTTGTTTCCTTCTGGAAAGAGGATAATTGCCGGGTTACGCTAAGAATGGCGAAGACAAAAAAAATGACGACGACCAGAAAACCAAGGCCGATTTTATTTTGGATGCGATTTAGACGGATAGGTACAGTTTTCATAAATTTAAGCGCTCCTTGTTGTAGGTTGAATTCAGAACCGGAATAACGTAAAATGGCTTTGTTCAAATCGTTAAGCCTTGTCTGTGACGCACATGTCAGTCATTGTGTTGGCTGAATTTTTGCTTGTACATTCTCTTGTCCGCCCTTCTCAAGAGCTCGCCAAGATCGGCGCTTTCGTCGGGACAAACCGCATAGCCGACAGAAAGGTGCACGTGCGTTTTTAATTCATTCAGCGATATGGACAGCGCACTGCCAAGGCGTCTCTGGAGCACCCGGGCTCCTTCTTCGTCGGTGTGCGGCACAATGACTACAAATTCATCGCCTCCCCATCGTGCAACATAGTCGTATTTGCTCGCTGTTTTTGTAAGCAGGCTTGAAAGTTGACATAGCACACGATCTCCGGTTTCGTGAGAGTAGGTGTCGTTGATAACCTTGAAGTTGTCTACATCAACATAAAAGACGAGCAGTTTTTTTCGCAGCCTTTGAGATCGGCGAACCAGTTTGGGGAAGAGGCGCTGAATGAACCCGCGATTATACACCCCGGTCAAGTCGTCTCTTTGCGAGAGCCGCAGCAGCGCATCGAACCGCTTGCCGTACAAGTAGGCCAATGGCAAAAAGACCGCGAGCGACATGGCCACGGCCTTATCCACTACATCATAAACAAGTTTAATATAAATTAGCAGAATTGCGACAAGAGAGATAACGAAAACGACAGCTGTAACGCGACCAATCTTGTTCATAAACGCTCGACTATTTCAACGCTTTGGCCAGCGTCTCCAGAACTTTTTCCCTCTGAAACGGCTTGACGATAAAATCTGCGGCCCCCGACGTAATCGCATCGACAACTCGATCTTTTTGTCCCATTGCGGAACAAATGATGATTTTCGCCCCAGGATCCATTCGTTTGATTTCCTTCAAGGCGGCAATGCCATCCATTTCGGGCATCGTAATATCCATCGTGACAAGTTGGGGTCTGTACTGCCTGAAAAATTGCACGGCTTCCTTTCCGTTCTCCGCTTCCGCTATCACTTCAAAGCCGCTGTCGGTTATGATCTCTCTCAGCATCATTCTCATGAACGCCGTATCGTCCACAATCATAATTTTGGCCATGACAACCTCCCTCATGCCAATGCTCTCAAAGGCCTATGATTCCATACCTATTATACTCGAAATTGGCACTTATTTCATAGTCCGCCGTATTAAGAAGCAGTTCATCGTATTTTTGTCGATATCATAATTATTCATCGACAAGAAGGGGCTGACCTAACCTGAGTCCAGCCCCTTCTGGCCGCTTCCTTCTATTCACCAGGCTTCGTCGTCATCAGCCGATACAGCTTCGTATGCCGCGGGAACCTGTCGGTAAACGGAACAAGGGAACTGCCTACCTTCATCAAGCCATTCCCGGCGTCAACATTGGTAATATAAGAGAGTTGAAGGTCCGAAATATTAAGCAGCCCAGCAAGCTCTGCTCGGTCGGTAGCTGCCTGATTCAGCATGACGATAAACTCTCTGTTCGCGAGCATAGTCCGGGCCGTATGACTTTGCAGCAAATCGTCCACGTTTTGCGTAATGCCCGTACAAAAAGCGCCATACTTTCGGACACGCTTCCAAAGCGTGAACAGAAAGTTGGCGCTGTATTCGTGCTGAAACAAAAGATAGATTTCATCGATAATGATAAACGTATTTTTGCCTTTAACCCGATTTTGTGTAATCCGATTCAGAATGCTGTCCAAAACAACCAGCATGCCGATCGGGAGAAGCTGTTTGCCCAAGTCGAGAATGTCGTAGCAGATGAGCCGGTTATGGACATTGACATTGGTCGGCTTGGCGAACGTATTCAAACTGCCGGAAGTAAACAGCTCGATCGCAAGCGCGATGTCCTGCGCTTCCGGCTCCGATTGCTTGAGCAGTTCCGCGCGAAAGTCCTGAAGCGTCGGCGGCTGCCCCTTATAGTTGCTCTGCAAATACTTCCTGTACACGCTGGCGGTGCAGCGATCAATGAGCGACTTTTCCTTGGCTCCCAGCTGGTAACCGCCAATCAATTGCTCGCAAAGCGAGAGGACGAATTCCGATTTGAGAATGATCGGATTGGCTCCGTCGCCATATTGCCGGTTCATATCCATCGCATTGATATGGTTGGGCGAGGTGGCGGATATATGAATCGTCTCGCCGTCCATTGCGTTTACCAGCGCGGAGTATTCCCGTTCCGGGTCGATCAGGATAATATCGTCGTCGCTGGCCAGCATCTGGTTGACGATTTCCCGTTTTGCGGTAAAGCTTTTGCCGGAACCGGATACGCCGAGGATAAAGCTGTTTCCGTTCAGCAATTGTTTGCGGTTGGCGATGATCATGTTTTTGCTAATTACATTTTGTCCGTAGTAAATGCCGCCCGGATGCACGATTTCCTGCGCCCGAAACGGAATAAAGACAGCCGTGCTTTCCGTCGTTAACGTCCGCAGAGCGTGAACCTTCCGCAAGCCGTAGGGGAGCACCGTATTCAGACCGTCCATTTGCTGGTAGGTCAGCGTGGAAAACTGGCACAAATGCTTGCGGGCGGTTGTGAGCAGCGCCTCCGTATCGCTGTCGAGTTGTTCCTTGCTGTCCGCGATGTGGACCATCGTCAGCAGGCCGAACATCATCCGCTGGTCGCGGGTGGTCAGGTCGTTCAGAAATTCTTTGCTCTCTTTGCGTTGCTGCTCCATATCGTAAGGGACCACGGCGGAAAAATTGTTGTTCCGGTTTTGTCGCCGCTGCCAGTTCGTGATGTTCGTCTCCACGCCGAGCAAACGGCTCTCCACTTCGCAAACGGCCTCGTCGGTAGGAATCGGGATGATATCCAGCGACAGCAGCAAATTCCGGTTCAGGTCGCAAAGCTCGGACACCATGCTGTCCTTAATATAGCTGGCGTATTCCCGCAGAAAGATGACGCGGCCAAAAAAGTGGCCCATCCGAAAATGATCTTTTTCAAACTCGAACGTATCCGGGCAAATGTAGTCCTTGAAATCATGCCCCTTACGCATTGTTTCGGACAGATGGAAACGAAAATCCGCTTCCTCGCCGCTCCGAAAGAAATCATGGAAAATGCGCAGACGGTCGGTTGCATCCAGTTCGATACATTTGGAACCGAGACGGGAAAAATGCGACATCAGTTCGGTTCCGACCCTCGCGAAGTATTGACGGGCTTCCTCTACATTTTTCTTGACGACAGAAATGGTAACGTACTTTTCCTGAATCGTTCCGTTCGCGCCGATGGCCTTTGCGAGCAACATCTCGTTGTACTCTTGCCGGTACACATCGAGATGGTCCTGCCGTAGCGGAATCAGAATCGAGCTTTCAAAATCGGCCCGATTCAAACGCCGGTTATGGATTGTAATTTTCGTGGTCGCTCCGCTGTCAAAGGAATTGAGCAGCTCGGAATAAGACAAAAACATCGCTTCCTTGTCTTCCCTGGACGCTACGGCGTAGTTGATATCCTCGAACCGATACGATTTGGAGAACTTGTTGCCGACAAAAAAAATCCCGTCCGGCCAGAGGGCGCGAATCGGGATGACTTGCTGAACGCCTTTCGGAATGACAAATCGTTCCTTGTCCTGCTTGATGATGCGTCTGAGCGTTTTAATCATGGCGCTTCATCCTTTCCTGCTCATGACTATGCATGCTCTTTTTCAGCGCTTCAACATAGATATTGGTCGAATAGAAGACGAATCGCCTTGGCAGCAGAAATTCCGATTTCACATACGCCCAAAGCAGCTGCTCGGCCGTCATGCCGTGATAGCTGATGAAACCCAAGGCTGCGCAGGGCGCGGCCCCCAAAATGCACATCCAACTGAGCGTTTCCAAGCCAAAGCGGCCGCGCAGTCCAAAATATAGTCCGATCGCCACGCCAACAGCAAGCACAGAAAAAAAGAACTGCCGCAAGGACAGTCCAAAGAATAAGCTTTCCGTATAATCCCGGATTTCCCGGTTGATTTTCACTTCCATTTGAAGCCCTCCCATTAACGATGCTCGTTATGGTTTACAGTTCGGCCCCATCCTCCGGTTTATCCGTAGTTGGCTCTGTCTTTTTCGAGCTTGCCAACAACTCATCACCGGATAGAAGAGGATCTGCCAAAAGCGCAAATACAAGCTGAGCACCGTCTCGCATGCCTTGCAAATATATCCATTCATTCATGATCGCCTGCTTAAAATGGTGCTTGTCCTCCCATTCCATAAACGTCGGCAACTGCGTCATATCCACGCCGGAAAACATCGCTTGAAAAGCCGATTCCTCTTCATCGCGACATCTGTGCAACTCGGGATGGCGTTCAATCCGAGCTGTAACGTGATCCAACCGCCGCTGAATCGCGTTTTGAAACCATGACGGTAATTGCATTGATTGCCCCCTCCTCGCGAACGAGTGTTAGCGTAACTGGTGCTCTCGTTCGGCCCTCTTGCGGTGCAGTTGGACGATCAACTCGTCTACCTTCCGGCTTTGAGCCTGAACCGCCTCATTCTCGAACAGGGGAATTCCCTGTTCAAGAGATTCTTTTTCCAGTTCGTTCAACTTCCTTCTTTCCTCCTCTAATTGACCTAGCAAACGTGTCATCGGTCGGCCTCCCCGTGTCTTCATTAGATCGGCGTTCCTGGCTGTCTGAAAGATAGATTGCCTCTCCATTTTATTGCGCAAATCGGTTTATTTTATTTTAATTCGATATTCGCATTAAAACAACGATGCACTCACGTACAATTTTGCTTGTAATGTGAGGTGCATACAAATGAAACATCGAAAAGAACCGCCAGGCGACAAAAATATAATCGGTGTGAGAGTCGTTGCCATCCGCAAGGCAAAGGGGATGAAACAGAAGGAGTTTCTCGCCAGACTGCAAACGGCTGGTCTCGACATCAGTCCTACCAGTCTTTCGCGTCTGGAAGGACAGTATCGGCTTGTCCAAGACTACGAAGTCGTGGCGATTGCTAAAGCGCTGGATGTTTCCGTCCGGGAATTGCTGGGCGAAGAATCGGAATGAAGCTACAGCCCCATCATCTCCCTCACCACCCGGTCCGCCATTTTCACCGTGCCGACGAGAACGAGCATATTAAAAATCAACTCTCCGATATAGGTCCACACCATCGTAACCGCGCCCGCGCTTTCATCGACCGCCGGGGGAGCGGAGGCAAAGGCGGAGTAGATGATGCAGGCGAGTACGATAATCGCTCCCTCCAGACAAGCGGCCGCATACCCTTTGAGAAACGATTTGCCGATATTTTGGCTTGGCTCCCCGGCAAAGGCGGAAAGCGGAACGGGAGCGATGGCCGTATATAAATAGATGCGAAAAAACCGCCCGTACACCGAGAGAATCATCACAAAAGACAACACCGTAATGAACAAACTGCCCAAAAGGGAGACGACCCACAGCGGAATGCTTTGCCAAAAGCCGACGTCTTCAATCGCTTTTGCAATGGTGTTCGGCAAGGTCATGGCCTCCGTCTTTCCGAACCCGGAACGTCCCATCATCGTGGAGATGATTCCCTGAACAATGGTAAACAGCGCCATCATGAGCTCCAGCCCGTAGGTGACGACCGCTTTGGCCAGGACAAACCGGATAAACAGCTTGACGGCCATCTCCGGCTTTTTCATTTCGGCAAAACTGCCGGACGTTTTCACCACGCCAATCACAAAAAACAAGACCAGAAGCGCCAGTCCCGTCGCCTGCAACGCGCCGTGAATGTCGGTAATGACGCGCCACACGCCGCCGCCCTTGAAGTCGGCCGGCGACTCGGTAACAAGCTGCCAGATTTCGTTCATTTTCTCGTTCCATGTATCGAGCGCATGTTCGAGATTGTCAATAATCCAACTGTTTTTGGCCATATTCTCACCCCTTTTCTGTAAACGGGGAACGGACAAATCGCCCGTTCCCCTCATTTGCGACTCCCGTTTAACCGGCAATCAGGGTAAGAATTTCCTTCGTGAAGGTAATGATAATCCCGCCGGCGAGCGTCAGGAACCCGTTCGCTCGCTGGGAAGGATCGTGAGACTTGAGCGACAATCCGATCTGCACAATGCCGAAGCCGAGTATGATCATACCGATGGCCCGTATTAATCCGAATATGAAAGTGGACAAATTATTGACCGTCGTCATCGGGTCGCCCTCGGCATAAGCGGTAGAGACGAATACGGTTCCCGTTAACATCAGCATGATGTACAGTGCCAGCAGCCGTTTCTTTTTGAACTTCATTTTCATCATTCCCCTCGTAAAAATAGCGACTCCATGTCTTCTTCCGACAGAAGCTCGTACTCTCCGTTTTCATCAAGCGTCACGGTTCGCCAATCGAGCGCAAGTTCCGTGCCCCCATGCTGGTAGGGAGGACCGTTGCCATCCGTCGTGAGCGCGACATGGGGATGCCTGAGCAAATCGTATTTGTCGTCCTGAACAGGACGCTCGCCGCGAATAAAGAGCAAGGCATGACGGTTATCGAGAAGCCGCACCTCATCGGGCGTCAGCAAGTCGCGGCCGGACAACTGATAGTTGATCGAATAGCTGCCGCTGCGTCCCTTGCTTTGGCCATAGGTGTTCGTGTCGATCGTTTCCTTGCCCAGCAGCTCCGATACGTATTTGTGGGTGGATTGTTCATTGCCGCCCAGGTACAAAAACACATCGCAGTTCCCAACGATCGATTCCCACGACTCCTTGTACAGCGATTTGAGCTGCGCCAAATTTTGCAGGATGATGGAAACCGAAATCTCGCGGCTGCGCATCGTGGAGAGCAGCTTGTCGAATTCATCGGGCAAGGCAACGTTGGCAAATTCGTCCATCACGAAATGCACGTGCACGGGCAAGCGTCCGCCGTGCCGGTAGTCAGCCTCATACATCAGGCATTGAAAAAGCTGGGTGTAGAGCATCCCGACGATGAAGTTGAAGCTGCTGTCGTTATCGGGAATAACGGCAAACAACGCCGTCTTCTTTTCTCCCATGACAGCCAAATCCATTTCATCGACCAGGCTCATCCCGGCAATCGAATGCAAGTTGAACTTCTCCAGCCGAACGCCTAGGCCGATCAATATCGATTTGGCTGTTTTCCCCGCCGCCAGTTTGAAGATGTTGTACTGTTTGACCGCCAAATGCTCCGGGTCGCGCATCGCCAGCCGTTCAAACAACTCGTCCAGCGGACTCTGGTAGGTTTCGTCTTCTTCCCGCACTTCGGCGGCGGCAATCATCTCCATCACCATCGGAAAATTCTGTTCCTCCGGGGGGGCTTCATAAAGCAAATACAACATGAGTGCCTCCAGCAGCGCCGTTTCGGAACGTTCCCAGAACGGGTCGTTCGTATTGCTGCCCTTTGGCGTTGTATTGCGAATCAGGTTGGTGACCAGCTTCAGCACATCCTTGTCGTCGTTCAAATAGGCGAAAGGGTTGTAGCCGTGGGAGCGGTGAGGATTGATCAGATCGAGCACCTTGATGTCATACCCTTTGGCTTTGAGCAGATGACCGGTATCCCGTAAGATTTCGCCTTTCGGGTCGAGAACAACGAACGACGTATGCGCCTGCATGACGTTCGGTTTGGCATAAAAACGCGTTTTGCCTGAGCCGGAACCGCCTACGACGAGCACATTCACATTTCGGCGATGCTTGCGACCGTCGAGCCCGATGCAAACCTGCTTGGTTAAAATTTTGTTTTGTCCCGGCTGCTTGCTTCTATATTTGGCGCATATGCTTTTCGCCCGGCCCCAGCGGGCGCTGCCGTGCTCCTCCCGTCGTCGATAGTTTCGCGGGGAGGCCAAGTAAATACAGACGCCGAGTCCATAGGCCAGCGTAAAAATGAGTAGGCAGCGCGGCGTATCGTCTACCCACTGAATGTCGAACGGGTGGTTGATCGCCGCGCTGAGATGCTCCACCATCGCCGGAAGCCCGCCGGAAAGAGAAGGGGCGGTGAGCAATCCCGCCCAAACGACGGGAATCAAAAAAACCGCAAAGAGTATCAAATAACTCCTTGCGGTTTCAACGCGCCTCATGATGGCTCCGGCGTTTATGTTTTTGATAAGGGGCTTCAATCGTTTTGAGCAACAGATCATCGACGGCGTCGGTGGGACGCTTCTCGCCGATCAAATCATTACGCAGCGCATTCAGCGCATGCACCACAATGCCATGCTCGTAATAATCCAAACAGAGAATCCGTTCTTCTTCCTTCACAGGCGCTCCCTCCCAAGTAAAATTGAACTTGACGGCGCTTACCTTGCAGGTTCCGGCCGCTGTTGTTGCCGCTGCTGCGCCAGCATCCGGTTCATCCTGCGGGCCATGTCATGCGCGGCATCCTTCATCACCGTCAGTTCGGCGCGAATGTGCTGCGGCTCGATGTCCTTCAGCTTCTCCGGCACTCGATGGAAACCAAAGGAAGACGTGTCTACGCCGAACTGTTTGCACAGCATGTAAGAGGCGCAATATGCATGGAACGTAAAATCGGAACGGCTGTAACGGCCATCGCCGCGATCCAGTTCCGCATGCGCCAGCTCCTGCGCGAGCGACCGGAAAATGTCCCCGGCATCCATGCCGCCGCGGATGACAATATTCCGCATGTCTGGCTGATAGAGCGCATGCGTTTCCGGCGGCATCGCATCCCCAATGACGATTGGAACAGGGGCGCGATCCATCAGCGCTTTGATACGCATCCGGTCGTCCGGATAGGCCGGTTGTTCCCGTTTTGGGTTAGCCGTCGTTTGCGCGATGTCGAACATCTTTTTGAGGTTATAACTGATGCCGGCACTGCCGTCTTCCCTCCGGTACTCCTCGCCCGGCTCCAAAATGTAAAAGCCGGTTTCCTTGCGGCGAATAAACACGCCTTGTTCCTTCCACGAATCAAAATCGGCGATGCGGGTCGCCTCCGGCCGCTGCATGAGAATCAGAAGCGCATTGGATACGCTGGAGCGGTCGAAACGGCTTTGCACATCCAAATACCGCTGAAATTCATCGCCGCTTTGCAAGATGGCGGTCGTGGCGGAATCAATCGTCTCGTAGGCCCATTGCCTGAGTTCCTGCTTTTTCTGTGTCCACGCTTCCTTGTCAAAAGGTTGCTCGGACGAATTCGTGGAAGAATGGCCGGATGCTTCCTGCCGGAATAAATCGTCCAGATTGTTCATTTCGCTTTCCCTCGCTTTCGGGTTCCGTTGGATTTGGTTTTGTCCGTCTTCGCTTTTCCATTATGTGGCTCGCTTCGCTTGGGCAGCGACGATTCCTTGACCATCTGACGCCGTTCTTTCTCCGCCTTCCGATTTTCTTCCCGGATCTCGCGCAGCAGTTCGCGGATCGATGGCCGCTGCGGCGCTATCCGCCCATCCGGCTCAATCATACCCCTTGCGGATGCTTCGCTGCGCCCGGAGGTAGGCTCGGACGGATGGGGCGGCTCCGTCGTCGCCATCGCAGGGTTTGGGTTGCCGTTCACTGGGGAAGCAGGCTGCGTCGATTCGGGCTTCTGCATCAGTTCGTCCAAAAAAACGTCGGTGCTCTTCGCTCCTGGCGTTCCCTTGACCGCCGCCCCTTGTACCTCTGTCCTCTGCCGGGTTTGGTCCAATGCTTGTTGCCGGTGTTGCCCGGGTGTTGATTGGTCCGGCTGCTTTCCGTTGCGGGAGTTTTCAATTTCGCTTTTAATGCTGGCCGTATCCACGGTCGCCAGTTTGAACCGCTCGACGATGCGGTTGATTTTGGACGCGTCCTCGGCCCGCACCATCACGTCGCATAACCCATCGACATTCTTTTTGTCCCGCAGGGCACAGTACAGAACGCCGTAACGTTTGGCCTCCTTGCAGAACGTTGGCAGGTCCTCGTTTCTGACGGCAAACACTTTCAATTCCTTGCCGCTGCGGAGTAAGCTTTCCAGACGGATGCTGCCTTTCGTCCGCTTCTGCCCCTGCAGGGCGGCAAACAAATAGACGGCAAGATGCTTAGCGCCTTCGCCGGAAATCTTGGCCATCACTTCGATGCCCCGCAGACTCATGTTGACGACCTGATCGGCCGCCTCGGCTCCACTGCTCATGAATGGCGTCCTCCTTTCGATATGGCTTGTACTGCTCGTTCCCATAAAGTTTGGTCATCATTTCACTCGACCGGGAAAGGATACCCGCACAAAGTTTCACCTCCTTTCGGAACTTGACAAGCCGCTTGGACAGCGCGGCAATTTGCTCTTTGTGAGCAACGATCTGGCTTTCCTCCTTGCAGCGGCGAAGACGGTTGTACAGCGCTTTGCGCTCGCCGTAAAGCAAGCGCATCTCTTGCCGGGTGACAGATACATAGTCCAAAAGCTGATCCTTGCTGGAAATACGGTGCTGACAGAGCAGCTTGGTCTGCGCGGTAATAACCGCCAAATGCCGCAAGTCTTCCCGCAATAAAAAATGCGTCCTTCTGGGGGACGCGCGAAAATGAGGCCATATGCCCATCTCATATAAATAGCGCAGGTACAATGCTTGCAAGCCGCTGAACTTCCTGCCGGATCGAAGCGTTCCTTTGCAAACGGCCCGTCTGCGTCGCGGCATGGGTAAAGACGGTTGCCGCCGGGGGAGACGGTTTCGTAAAATACGCTGCTTCAGAGCCTCTTCGGTGTAATCTTCTCCCAGACTGCGCAAACGAACGAAGCGTTCCTTGCCCGGTGGACGAACCGCCATATGCTTCACGGTCGTTTTCACTTCATAGCCCTGCTTCTGCAAAGCAGCGATAAACTGGGTCCACGTCATGGATGCTGCAATCGCCTGATCCACATCGGTCCGAATCAATCCTCGCCAAGTCGGCTTGCCTTCCTGATCCGCTTTCCATTCTCCGTAGTGCTTGGCCTTGCCCGGCTCGGGCTGCTCAATTACTGACAATGCATGTTCCCGGCATAACCGGTCGGATGTTCTCCGCAGAAGTGCGTAGGAGGCTTTGTTGTCGTAATACCGTCTGCCGTCTATAAAGGAAACGGAGTTGAGCACGAAGTGATTGTGCAAATGCTCCTTGTCCAGATGGGTCGATACCACGACTTCAAAGCGATCTCCCCATAGCTCCTGCGCCAGCTTGACGCCGATGGCATGCGCGATCTCCGGCGTAGCTTCGCCCGGCGCAAACGCCTGATACCCGTGAAAAGCCACAATGCTATCCGTCTTTTGAAACTGCCGCTTGGTGCGCTGCATTTGCTCGTATGCGGTGAGTGGGTCGCAATTGATGCCGCTCACATAAAGCTGCCTTTCCGTTTTGACATCCGCTTTTGCATATTCCAGCACCTGCCGCAAGCCTTCATTCTTCTCGGCGCGATCTTGCGCTGTTTTGTCGGGATTGATGGCGTAATCAATCACCCGCTTCAATCGGTCGGTGACATCCCATATCGCCGTCGTCGCCATACGTGACGCCCCCTTTACGGCGGATGCACATTTGGAGTCGCTTGCTCGGTTCTTCTCTCCGGCGAAGTCACGGCCTCCTGGATATGCTGCACCGCGCGGCGCAACCGATCGGCCTCCTGCTGGAACACCGCCCGATCCAGATGGCCTGTCGCATGCGCTTTCACCGCCAGTTGGTTGAGATTGTTGCCGATGGCGTGAAGCTCGCGCATCATGGCGTAATAATCCGGCGGCGGCAGCGCCTTCGGGATATAGCCATTGATCAAGGAACGGAGATAACCTTCCCGTGAAAGTCCGGATTTTTTCGCATTAGCTTGGAGTCTTGCGTCTTCTTCATTGTTCACCCATACCTGAATGCGAATCCCTCGTTTTCTCATCGCTTTCGCTTCTTTCTTCAAAAGAATGGTCTTAATAAAAATGCTAAATGGCTTCTGCCGTCTCTGAAAAATACCGTTCATTGTTGCAACCTTTATTCTTGAAAAACAGCGTGTTGTTTAGATGTGGGGTATTAGGGGCCTGCCCCTAACAAGCCGAATTTGGGAGACCAAATTCAGTGCTTGCTGCAACACGAGACATTCGTCTCGCGTCGCCTTCAAAGCACCTGCCGGGAACAAGAGAGAACCCCAAAAACACAAAAAGACGCCGATCCGCTCGGGCGTCTTCCGCAGAACTTTTTTGTTATCGCACCAACCAGCGGTAATCCTGGCGGCAGTCTACAATGAAATCGACATACACGATTTCACCCTGAATCTGATACAACACCAGATACCATTTTTCCACGAACATCTTGTGATACTTGTTTGACGGGATAAATTCCGCTTCGAGAAAAGGATAACGTTCCGGCATTTGCGCTAAGGAACGTATCGCATGCAGCAATTCGTTTTTCGTTTTCCGCGCGGCATCCGGACTTTTCTCCGCAAGAAATCGCACATGAACCGCCAGCATTTGGCGGGCACGATCGGAGACGACGATCTTATAACGGGGCATCTTTTCCATGCTGAACCTCGTCAATAATGCCCTCCAGGTAAGCGTCCAGTTCATCCGGCGTTACACCAATACGGCCCGCCAAACGATCCTCTTGCACAGCGAGCAGTTCTTCGCGCAGCTTTAACATCTTCTCGCGACGGGAGAACGTCTCAATGTCCATCACGACGAGATCGCCTTCACCGTTCTTGGTCAGGTAAACCGGTTCCCCGGAAGATTTGCATAGATCGGCGATTTCATTATAGTTTTGCCGGATACTGGCGGAAGGTTTGATAATCATCTTGGTCACTCCTTGCATAGCTGTATAGTGATTTTATTATACCTATTACATGCTATACAATCAATGAATTTGCGCTTATCCCCAATCTATTCACATCTTATCCACATGCTGCGAAAATTTTCCGTAACCCAAAAGAAAAGACGCCAACCGTTCAGCGTCTACCGCTATCGGGATGGTTCACCGCGTCTTCGTCGGAATTCCATCAATTCGTTGTTTACATCCTTTCCGAACTTAGGCGGCTCATCGGATATGAGAAGGGTGGGGGAGAGGAGCCTCTGTATCGTGGCTGCCGCCAATCGCCCCGGCTCATCATTATCCAGGTGCAGAACAAGTCGATTTACTTGGGGAAAGCACTTCAAGTAATGCGTTAGGGCAGACGGGGGAGTAGAGTCCTCCCCATTTGTCCTGGGCCTGTATATTCCGGCCAGCGACAGCTTATGCACCTGCCGCCAATCCCGGCCGGCGAGATGTTCCAGCGTACAGTAGGATAAGAGATCAATGGCGCTCTCAAACAGATGCAGTTCCGTACTGTTTTCCGAGGCCGGAATGGAAAATGAATACCGCTTGTCGCTGCCGGCGGCTTCCCCCATATAACGGGTGCTTGTCGTACCGCGTATCGCCGCATAGCGCGGCGTCCCTTCCTGGTCAAATCCGACGAATACCGCGTTGTGGTAGCGGAGGCTTTCATACAACCTTCCCGTTTCCAGACAGTTGTCGATCACCGAGCGGTGGATGCCCCGTTTGCTCAAATAAGCGATGACGTGATGAGAGTTTTCATACGGTTCTGGAAGCTCAAACCGCGCTGGAGATGAGCGTTGTTGGCACGATTGCGAAACCGTAAGCATGTTGCCGGGATGAACGCCTTCAATTTGCAGCACCGCATCGGGAAAAGACATGCCGCGCACTTTGATTAGGTAATCCAGCGCCGAGCGCCCGCCGATCCCCCTTGACCACCAGTACCATTTGCCGTTGGAAATTTTCAAGCTGTCATGTGTCCGGGTGGTGTAGACATTGTGAGAGCATCGGACCAGTTCTGCCGGCTCGTGCATATGCAAATATGTGAGCAGGTCCAGTCTTTTGGCACGTTCGATCTGTTCCTTGTTTACATAGCTCATTGCCGCAGCCCCTTTTGGAAATCCAGGCAGCGTCCGATGGGTATATGGTTCATCGTGCCTTACCCCGCTTTTTGAGGTACGTATAAGCGCTGCCTTCATTCAACTTCGTAACTCCATTCTTTTTCATGAATGCGTCTAAATCGCCTTCATAAACTTGACTGGTCACCCCGTTTGAGTCGCGGATGTAATAATACGTGTCGCCAAATCCGTTCTTCTCTTTGGATATCAACTCCAATGTTGGCACGGCTTCTCCCTCCTCGATCAAGCCGGTTCTATAACAAAAAGGCGGTAGAATCGGACAAAAGCATCCGCCGCTTGGGATGGCATACAACATGTTCATTCCTCCGGAAATGAGAAAAGGACCCCAAAATCGGAGTCCAATTCGTCATATGATTGATAACTTTATCTGACGGACATATCTTCGATCTGTGAATTGCTACGAATCGAACACATAGTGCCCCAAACAACAAAAAGCCTGCCGCGCGATGAAGCGAGGCAAGCTTTCCTATCGATATTGCGATGACTTACCGATCCCTGTCCGGTTCACTTTTTTCCATTTCTTTAAACTCGATGCCGTCGATGGCATGCTCGTAAAGGAAGACCTTGATGGCGCGCATATCATTCGTGTTGTAGTACGCTGTCAACAGCTCGTTAAACTTCTCCATGTTTTTCTCTGTAATGGTCAGCATACCGTTTCCCTTTTCCATTAGCAGCTTGTTGGCCAGTAAAAGTGAAGTCCGCTTGTTGCCGTCCCAAAACATCTGCCTCCGCGCGCCCCACAGAAAAGCGGTAATCGCCCTCTCGGTATTTGTCATATCCGCAGACAAAAGCACGGACAATTCCTGCTCGATTTCACCGCTTACGGTGAGAGGGGGCACATCATCCGTTCCGGGAATGCCGATTCTTCCCGTTCGCAAAACGCCCCATTCCAACGCTTCATTTCTCGCCACATATACGTCCAATTTGCAAATGTATGTCAGCGTTGTCGGCTCGTCAATGGTAGTAACCAGGTAGCGCCAGGCATCCCGCATATTCAGTACGGCCTGAATGTCGTCCAAGGTAACACCGGGTACGTTCACACCGTTCAAAATCGTTCGCGTCTGCGGGAAGGTGATGTTTCGGTTCTCCATCTTCATGCCGCAATATATATTTTCATCCCATTTCTTTTTGGCCAGAAACACGCTCTGTTGCCTGGTCAATGCAAATTTATCCGAGAAAGCGTTCATCTTCGTTCCCTCCGCCTGTAGTTCATTAGTTCCGGTTTTTAGCTGAAAGGCATAGATACGCCACTAATTGGGATTAGAAATTAAGCAAAAACAGCCAACTCCAAAGGGAGTGGCTGCCATATACATGTTCGATATGAGCCATCTTCGCTGCGGCATCCTGCCTTAAAAATTCCAGCGTGTCTATCGCTTTTTTCAGCTTCTGTTCATTCATCGCAAGCACCTTTTAATTTTCTGAACTATTGAAGAGGAGTTAATGCTTTAATCTCCTCAACCGACAGTCCTGTTGCTTTAGCAATGGTTTGGATATCGATTCCCATGGCAAGAAGCCTAGCCGCGGTCTCTGCTTTTGCCTCTGCTCTGGCTCCTTCAATACGCGACTTTTCGTCGCTGAGCGCCTTCATCCGGGCGTCGTAAGCCATACGCGCCGCGGCATCCTGACTTAAAAATTCCAGCGTGTCCATCGCTTTTTTCAGCATTGGTTCTTTCATCGTGAGCACCTCCCAATTCGATCTGTCTACGCCTTTCAAAAACAACAACCAATTGACTAATCCACCCCGGTCAAGCGGAATCGAATGCTGATCCAGCTTCGTCAGCTCCATCACATGAATCTCGATATCATCCAGAAGCGCAATCCCGGTATGATCTTCCCGCAAGTGAAACACGCTGTGGTAACGATCATTGGGTAGACAGGAATAATTCAAAATGTTGATCGTCACGCATTTTTTTAACGCATTGTAGTTGCTGCCCTTCGGAATCTGATGATAGTACATCTCGGCCCAATAGAACAGGGTCCTTTTCTCCATATGATACGGATTAAATAGCTGCATCTCAATATTCAGCAGTTCGCCCTTTGCCGTTTTGGCCTTTATGTCCATGATCGACTGCTTATCGTCGGGGCCGTCCGCCTCCGTATACGGGTTCAGCAGGACAATCTCCGTCAGCGGCGTCTCGCCCGCCTCGCGAAATGTACTGTTCAAAAAAGCAAGCAGCACATCCCGATTATGTTCGCTGCCAAAAATGCGTTTGAAAACAATATCCACGCGGGGATCAAGCAAGTCATGCATCGGAAAACCACCCCATTCCTTTCCTTTTTAGTATATCATTTTCGTCCTGGAAGATGAAATACTTCGCCGGGACATCGGCATGTTACAACACGCCAATTGTGCGCAAATATGCGAAACATCGGCATGGCCTTGGATGTAAAGCCCGATACCAGACCGTTATCGTTCACGACCCACAGCCCGCCGTTCCGGTGCTTCTATTTCTTCGTCCGGCACGCTGTCCACGGCTTCGTTTTCCCGCTTGTCCATGTTGAGCAGGGCATTCAGTTCCGCAAGCCGCGCCGCTTTCGTTTGCAACTCCTGCTCCTTCTCGAAAGGAGCCGCGATTTGTTCCTTCGCCGTTTCCATTTGCTGCCGCAAGGTGGCAAGCTGCTCGCGGGCATGCTCCAGCTTCGCAGGCAAGTCGGACAAGGCATTGTTGATGCGGCTAATGTTGCCGCCCGCATCCGCTCCGAGCGTCACCGTATGACCGAGTGCGCCGCGCAACGTAACCTTGTACTCCTTATGGAAGCTGTCAAAGGACAGCCACAAGGAAAATCCCCGGTAGCCGCCGATTTCCTGCGGATCAGGCGAAGTCATTCCTTTGCAAGCGTCCAGCAAAGCCGCGCCCGCTGCCGTCCTCTCCGAGTAGGTGTAATCTTTTACCGTCATGCCGGGGAATTTATCTGCCCCATCCGCCTCGGATGCCAGAGAACGTATATACAAAGCGACGTCCTGTTCATAGCCGGCAATTCGTTCCTCCGTGGACTTGATTTGCTGCGGCAGCAGCTTGAGCAGCCGATCTTCCAACGAATATCGCTGGCTCAAGTGGTTGGCTTTGAGCAGCTTGAGTTTGGATACCTGGATGTCCAGGTCCATTTTCTCTTTGATGTACGGGTTGCCGGTCGCCAGCGCCTTCACTTCGGCATAGGAGAGCGCCGTCTCGTCGATATCCTCGGCGGAACGGACCGGCGACTTGCTGGTCATGATCTGCGAAATGAAGCGCTGCTTGTTCTCCAGTGTCTGATAAAGGTACGCGTCGAACGTGTTCTCTGTGACATAGCGGAAGATGTGAACCTCACTGTTCTGGTTGCCTTGCCGAATAATCCGTCCGCTGCGCTGCTCCAGGTCCCGCGGACGCCAAGGGCAGTCGAGGTCGTGAAGGGCAATCAGCTTCGTTTGCACGTTCGTGCCCGCGCCCATTTTGAATGTCGATCCGAGCAGTATCCGAACCTGTCCGCTGCGTACTTTGGCGAACAGTTCCTTTTTCTTGACCTCGGTATTGGCATCGTGAATGTACGCGATTTCCTCGGCAGGAACACCTTTCTCCATCAGCTTGCGCCGCAGCTCGTCGTACACATTGAAGGCACCATCCTGTTTCGGAATGGACAAATCGCAGAACACCAACTGGGTCAAACGCTGCTCCTGATGTTCCGCCCAATACCGGAAGACATTGTCCGCGCAGACGCTGACTTTGCTGCCTTCGTCGTCGGGAAGCAGGGGATTCGCCAGCCGCTGATCGAGCGCCAGTTTGCGTCCGTCATTGGTGATCGTCAGCATGTTGTCCTCGTGCGGCTCCACTTCTTTCGCCCGCACCCGCTCGGCGCGGCGGGCGAGATCCGCAACCATGTCGCGTTGAAAATCGCTCGGCGGCACGGCCACATTATGGAAGTGGGCTTTCGGCACGGGAAGCTGAAGCATGTCAGCCGTCTGGATGTCGGCCACTTCCTTGAACATATTCATCAGTTCCGGCAAATTGTAAAAACGGGCAAACCGGGTTTTCGCCCGATAGCCCGTTCCTTCCGGTGCAGATTGTCAAGGAGGTTATTACTCAAATTGTTATTCGTCTGTGATAATGTCACGGTGTAACTATTTTGAGATAATGTCACTATGAGACAGGAGAGCGACTGTGGGGTACCTTTCAAGACCGTTTGGTCATTGAACTTCGGCTGCTGGGTTTAAATACGCTGGAAGAAGCAAATCGAGCATTGCCGGAACTCATAGAAAAACATAACCGCACTTTTGCGGTTGAACCATAGGAGGCGGAATCCGCATACCGTCCTCTACCTGCGGAGACCGATTTGGAGTATGTTTTGCTGTTCGAACTTATAGACAGATTGGTTCTTGCCAAACTCTTTCCTATAGGGGAAACTTTATACACTAGCCGAAAAGCCTTCACAGCCCTTTGAGACGAAAACAAGCGAGGAAGTACGGGAAACTATGCAGGTTACGCTGGTCATTTGGCATAAAGGACATGCATTAGAATCACGGGAAACCCAAAAACCATCCCGTCGTCAGGAAACCAAGCCAGAAACAAAAACAGCGAGCCCTGCGCCGCCACGCAAGCCCGCTGCTTCGCTTCCATGGCGTAAACCATGGTCTCAAAAGCAAATCCAACGTAGCATAAATGCGTGAAAATATGAAAGCATTTGGGCTATTCCCTTTTTTTCCTGGCCTTCTCCTACTAAGACCCTATCCGAAACCATTTGTGAAAAAGTAGGAAAACGGTGGAAAATGTCGAATTCCTTCAAGAGAAAAGTTTGGAGACGATCGTCATGGCAACCGCACCGAAACAGCAATCCTTTACAATTCCTGATGAGTTGTGGAATAAAATCCAACCTTGTTACCGGTGGAACCGCGAAACCCGAAGAGCGGTCGTCCGCGTATGGACGATCATCAGGCGATGACGGCAATCTTTTACGTGCTCCGCACGGGCATCCAATGGAAAGCGTTTCCTTGTGAGATGGGGGCCGCTTGTACGATGTATGATCGTTTTCAATGCTGGCAAAAGCAAGGCCTTTTCAAACGCATGTGGGAAGCGGGGTTACAGGCGTACAATGAATTTAAAGGTATTGAATAGACCTGGCAAGCGGTGGACGGAGCCATGATCAAGGCTCCGCTTGGGGAAAAGGAACGGGACCTAATCCGACGGATCGCGGCAAGCGTGGCGCGAAACGGAGTCTGTGGCCGGATGGACGGCGTCGTTATAGATGGGGCGAATCTCCATGATATGAAAATGTTCAAGACCGCGCTGTCTGAGGCAATTGCACCAAGACCGGAACCGGACGAAAAGAACCCGTAGTATTTGTACCCGGATAAGGGATACGACTATCCGATCATTCGGGAACAAGTGGCCGAGTTGGGATACATCTTTAACTTGTGTTCGCGCGGTAAGAGAAGGCATCGATTCCGGGATACCGGGTACAGCGATGGATGGTCGAACAACCCACTCCTGGATCAACCGTTTTCGCCGACTGCTCGTTCGTTGGGAGAAGAAGTGGAGAACTACGAGGCGATGCTCCATTTTGCTTGCACCTGGATTTGTTTCCGCCATGCAGAGGTTTTCGGATAAGTTCTTAGAGGATCTGATTGTAGAATACAGCGACGAGGCAACAGAGAGTGTGGCGGCAGCCCCCAGAATAATGCGGAACTCCGATATTTGCCGGAAGAAGTCCCCCGATGATTTGTCGAATCGAGATTAAATCAATGGGACGTGCCCCGATCAAGGATCCATTAGCTTATGTTTCATATCCGGAACGGAAGGATTACTCCGTCGATGAGATCCATAAAAAGCGGGAGCATGCTTTGAATGTTAGAAAGACACAACAAGGGAGGCACACTCCCTAAAGAAGGAAGGGGTGCAGTGGATTTGGAAAACATATTACTTCTCTTGACTTCCTCTAATTTTTCGGCGCTTGATATAACCATTCAACGTAGTGTATACCGTGAGTTTTACACCTTGGTCTATAGGGTGGTCATACAAATGGTCAAAGATCATGCAGCCACAGAGGACATTATACAAGAGGCATTTCTGAAGGTGATTCGAAATGTTCCAATTGTTGATAATGAAACCCAACTGAAAAGCTGGTTAAAAGTTGTCGTTCGGAACACCACATACAACTACATCCGAAAAAATAAAAAAAACTGCAACCAAATTGACTCCGATAATGTTTTTTTAGATAACAATATTGCCTACGCTACTGATGCAGAAATGATCGAGGACCACATTGAGATGAAAATGATGGCCGACATGATTGGTCGATATCTTCAGGACCTTAAACCAGAATTCCGCTGTCTAATTGAAATGCGCTGGAAAAACTGTATGTCGTATAAAGAAATTGCAGAGGAACTCCATACAAGCGAGGATTCAATCAAATATAAGTTGCACCGAGCTCGGAATTCGATCAAAAAGCGCTTTATCAAGGAGTGGGGTGAGAGCAAATGAACAAAGATGAATTTGATCGGCTCTTTGATACTGCTTTTGAAGAAGCAGTCAAAAAACAATTGCCGGTTGCAAACCCCGAACCTTCATGGCAGCGGCTTGAGCCAAAATTGAAAGCACGTCGATCGCATAAACGGTTTTTGCTTTTACCATATGTAGTGGCCGCTTCATTTCTTATTGGCGCGTTCATCGTCGGATCACCGACAGCCACAAAAGCATTCAGCCCGTTCTTTCAGACCATTAAGCAAATTCAATCGGGTGTCGTGAGTTTTATTTTCGGGAACGATGCTGAACCGACCGGCAAGGCGAGAACAGCGCCTCCTCCTGACTCTCCACTCGAAAACGAAGGAAAAAGCATCGATTCCGGCGTACTTCAAGAGCAGCATTATGAAACGTGGGAAGAAGCGGGCGACCACTTGCTATTTCCAGCTCCTAAAATCGGCTATATACCCCCGGCGTTCATTTTGAATGATATCCTTGTTTTTTCAAAAGGCGGAGAGAACGCGAAGAAGGCTGTCCTTATCTATAGGGATCCGAATGCAGGAAAATCGTTCATGATAACCATTCGCATGTTGGAGAAAAACGAAACGGTGACTTCAGGATTTGATAAGGATGCTGGTGACTACAAAAAAGTTAATGTCAAAGGTCAGAACGGTTTTCTCTTCTTGACGAAGGATGGTCGTTCCAGTTTGGACTATATGACAGGTAACATTCTAATCTCGATCTCCGGCGGATTAGCGGAAGACGATATTATTAAGGTAGCCGACAATATTGGATAAAATAAACACAGGGAGGGCTAATATCTGCCGCTCCCTGTTTGTTTTACTTGGCTAAAATCGTATTCGACGTGTAATTGCCTTGCTCATATGTGCCGTTGTTACTGACCCAATGCACCGTGCGCGCCCGGTAATAGTAACCGGAAACCGTGCCGAAGACCGCATATCCATTAAACAGCATCTTATTCGAAGCACTTACCGTTTGAGAGCCAACCTGCACCCAAGCGCTCCCCGTCCATTTATCGAAATATATGGTCGCCCCGATCGAGGCAACGATTTGCTTCGCGATGGTTGTAACTGTAACTTCGGCCGTCTGATTCCCCTTGTCTACTGTATTGCTATCGCCTTGATCGAGGTATTTGAAGGATGGGTCAAAAAAACCTTCAATCGTCATTTCGATTGGCGGAGGCGGTGTTTTCGCTTCGGTTGTACTGGGTTTAGCGGCGTGTGTAACGCTTGGTGGAACTAAAAGCATGGAACATACCACCACTGCAAACAAATAGACCAACGGTTTCACTTGCTTCATATTAACACCCTTTCACATGATTTTCCTACCATATTGAAGAACACCAACAGTCTTGAGTTGGTTGCGATTCTGAAAAAAATCCTCAAATTCCTGCAACCAAGACCGCTCTTTTCGTGTTTTATTATAAAAGGGGTAGTTACTATCGTCAGGAGGCATTCTTATGGGGTTCATTAGCTTGCTTCTTATTATTTTAGGGTTGTTAATGGTAATACGGCCGTCGATTGTTTGGACCATCATCGAAAGTTGGAAATCACATGATGCAACCGAACCGTCCGGACTCTATGTTGTGTCTGCTCGCATTGGAGGCGTTCTGTTCATACTTGCGGGCATTGGCGGGGTTCTAGGGTACTGGATACTGTAATCCATTATAGTGGTCTGAAGAACCGAGGGAAAAAGGTGATAGAGCCTTCCATCCCTCGGCTTTTGTCGATAATTTTTTTGTCATTTTTACCAAATTACATGCAACCAGATCAATCCTTTGCGTGTTCAAAAGAGTGTAAGGGCTGAATGTTAAATAGATTGAAATGCCGGCCGGCTTTCAATAAATAAACCTGAATTTCGAAAGTACTGCGCATTAAAAACATAAAAAGGGCTCCAAATCTTTGGTAGAATGGTGTTTGTCCAGGACAACATCACCCAAAGAGAGGAGCACCTTTTAGGTGAAGTCTA
>NZ_QJVJ01000014.1 GCF_003217775.1 Paenibacillus flagellatus | reverse complement strand
TGTTACTCACCCGTCCGCCGCTAGCCTCCGAAGAGACTCGCTCGACTTGCATGTATTAGGCACGCCGCCAGCGTTCGTCCTGAGCCAGGATCAAACTCTCCAAAAAGGTACTGCTTATTGGATGAGCCGATTGCTCAATTCGTACTGACTTAATGGTCCGTTTCATTTGTTCAGTTTTCAAGGAACTTTGTTGTCGAACATGGCCCGTCACGCCTTGTTGCTCGGCTCGTGATTGGCGAATCATGTCGTGACAAGAACATATAATAGCAGGTTTAAAAACGAAATGCAACACCCTAGCCGAACTTGCTCGAAATCAATTTTTGTCAGCCGTTCCATGGGGAAATCCGGAAAGGAAAAAACGCCGTCGTAACCGATACGACGGCGCCTTTCCCGATCGTTAACCGGATCAGCTCTCCAGCAAACGAAGCAGCTCCTCTTCGTTCTCGATTACCGGAATGCCGAGCTCCTTCGCTTTCGCGAGCTTGCTCCCGGCACTCTCTCCGGCAATGACGAGGTCCGTTTTCTTCGAAACGCTGCCCGTCACCTTCGCCCCGAGCGCCTCCAGCTTTTTCGACGCCTCGTCCCTGCCCATCGACGTCAACGTTCCGGTCAAGACGACCGTCTTCCCGAACAGCGGATGCTCGGGATTGGCAGCCGCCGCCTTCTCTTCGACGAACGGCTTCACGCCGGCCGCCAGCATCCGTTCGATGCTGCGCACCATAAGCGGATCGGCGAAAAACGTAACGATGCTCTCCGCGACAATTCCGCCGATATCCGGGATCGCGACGAGCTCCTCGGCCGTCGCCGCCATCAGCTTCTCCAAGCTTCCGTAATGGTCGGCAAGCGATTTCGTCGTCGTCTTCCCCGTATTGGGAATGCCGAGCGCGAACAAGAACGACGCGAGATCGCGCGTTTTGCATTTCTCGATCGACTCGAGCAGCTTCTTCGCCTTTTTATCCCCGAACCGCTGCAGCTTGACCAAATCGTCAAATTGCAAATAAAACAAGTCGGACGGGTCGCGCACGCCGAGCTCTTCATATAACTGCTCCGCCGTCATGACGCTGAACGTCTCGATGTCCATCGCGTCCCGGGACGCGAAATGGGTAATGCGTCCGATCATTTGCGGCTTGCAGCCGAGCCGATTCGGGCAGAACAGATGGGCGCCCCGCTGCTCGAGCTCGGTGCCGCAGGCGGGACAATGCGTCGGGAAGACGACCTCCGCTCCGTCCTGCTCGTCCGTCGCCTTACCGAGTATTTCCGGAATGACGTCGTTCGAGCGGCGGATGAAGACGGATGTGCCGAGCGCAAACTTCAAGTTTTTGCGTTCGATGTCGCCGATATTGTTAAGCGTGCATTTCTGAACCGTTACGCCGGCGATGTCGACCGGCTCCACCGTGGCGACCGGCGTCAGTTTGCCGGTACGGCCGACTTCCCACGATACCGACAGGAGGGTCGTCGTCGCTTCCTCCGCTTCGAACTTGAACGCAACCGCCCAACGCGGGAACTTGTCGGTATAGCCGAACACCTCGCGCGTGCGCATGTCGTTGATCTTGACGACCGCACCGTCGATCAGGTAGTCGAATTCGTGCCGCACGCTCTCCAACCGCTGCAGCTCGGCCGCCACCTCCTCGATCGAATCGAAAAATTGGACGTACGGGTTGACCTTGAAACGATTGTCGCGCAAAAACTGCACCATCTCGCGATGATCTCGGAATGTGATGTTGTCGGAATACCCTACATTATAGATGAACGCGTTCAGTTTCCGTTCCGCCGTCGTCTTCGGGTTCAGGTTACGCAGCGCTCCCGCCGCGGCATTGCGCGGGTTTTTGAGCGGCTCGGCGGCGGTTTCGTTATATTTCTCGAACACGGACAAAAACATCATGCCTTCGCCCTGCACCTCGATAATGCCGTCCTTGTAAGGGATTTCGAGCGGGATGGATCGGATCGTCTTCACTTGAGCGAGAATGCCCTCGCCTACTACGCCGTTGCCTCGTGTCGAGGCTTGAACCAGCCGGCCCCCGTCGTAGGTCAAATTAAGCGACAGCCCGTCGAATTTCAGCTCGACGACGAACGTAGGAGGGGGCAGCGGCTCGTCCGGATTCATCGTGTTATGGTCGTTGATCAGCTTCAGCACGCGGGTATGCCAAGCGTTCAAATCATCCACATTTTGCGCCTTGTCGAGGCTCCACAGCCGGGCAAGGTGCCGATGAGGCTGAAACCCTTCCAGCAGCTCCCCTCCGACCCGGAGCGTCGGCGAATTCGGCAGCGTTACCCCGGTCTCCTTCTCCAGCGCCACAAGACGGTCGTAAAGCTCGTCGTAGTCTTTGTCGCTGATGGTCGGCTGATCCAGCGTGTAATACTGGTAATTGTGGTGCTCGATTTGTTCGATCAAGCTTTTCATCGTTTCCATCGCATCGGCCACGTTCGATTTCATCCTCTCTTGAAAAGAAATAAGATCGATAGTTGTAGTATGGTCGGGAAATTGAAAATAATGGCATGATTGCAGGAAAAGTGCGAGGGAAATAGTAAAGCCATTAGAAGAAAGGAGCCGGCGCGACCGGCTCCATGGGCACCGCGGCCGCTATGACGAGCGGTGTCTTCTCAAGGATATCGATAGACCGCCCCCTAAGCCGGCGGTCTATTCCGTTTCCATTTCTGTATTATAGCACGGCCCCTCGACTCGAAAAATATGGAAGTCGGCAGCCGATACAAGCGTGTTCGCTTACAGCTTCGTGATCGGGGCGAATTTCGCCAGCAATCGCTTGACGCCTACCGGTGCGGGGAACGCGATATTCAGCTCCGTTTCGTCGCCGGAGCCCTTCACCGCCACGACGACGCCGGTCCCCCACTTGCCGTGGCTGACCTTGTCGCCGTTGGCGTACGCGATCGCGGCACCACCGCCTCCGGCGGCAGCCGGTCGCGCCGTCGCCGAAGCGGCCGCCCGGCTCGCGGCCGAGGGCGCCGCGCCGATCGTGCTGCCGGCCGGCGAGCCGTAGGCGCTCCGTCCGGCGGAGCCGTACGGCGATGCGCCGCCGCTGCGCGCGCCATACCCGCCGGCGCCGTAAGCGGGGCCGCCCCCGTAACCGCCGACGGGCTCGACCAGCTCGCTCGGAATTTCCTTGAAAAACCGCGACGGCGCATTGGCCGTCGTCTTCCCGAACAGCGTGCGCATCCGGGCGCACGTCAAATACAGCTTCTCTTCCGCCCTGGTGATGCCGACATAGGCGAGCCGGCGCTCCTCTTCCAGCTCCTCGTTGTCGAGAAACGCGCGGCTGTGAGGGAACACCCCTTCCTCCATGCCGATAATGAACACGACGGGAAATTCCAGACCTTTGGCGCTATGCATCGTCATGAGTATGATGGCGTCTTTGTCGCTGCCGTCGTCTTCCTTGTCCATCGTGTCGATATCGGCGATGAGGGCGAGATCCGTCAAGAAGGCGACAAGCGACTTCTCTTCGCTCCGCTTCTCGAAATCGAGCGTAACGGACAGAAACTCGTCGATGTTCTCGAGCCGCGACTTCGACTCGATCGTGTTCTCGCGGCGCAGCTCCTCGCGGTAGCCGGTCATCTCGAGCATCTTCTCGGTCAGCTCGGTTACGGACAAATACTCGATCATCGCATTCAAATTGCGGATCATGCCGTAAAAATCGAGCAGCGTCCCTTTGAACCTCGCGCTCAAATCCAATCCGTCCGCCTGCTCCAGCACGGCGAATATCGAGACTCCTCGCGCTGCGGCCGCCTCCGCCAGCTTATCCAGCGTCGTATCCCCGATGCCCCGCTTCGGCACGTTGATAATCCGCCGCAAGCTGATGTCGTCGTCCGGGTTCGAGATGAGGCGCAAGTAAGCGAGAATGTCCTTAATCTCTTTACGGTCGTAGAACTTGATGCCGCCGACGATTTGATACGGGATGTCCGATTTGATCAGGATTTCCTCGATTACCCGGGACTGGGCGTTCGTCCGGTACAGGATGGCATGATGCGAGTACGGCTTTCCCTGCTTGTAATTCTTTAAAATTTCCCCTGCGACGAAGTAGCCTTCCTCGTGCTCGGAGCCGGCTTCGTACCGGACCAGCTTGCTGCCGCCGTCCTTGTCCGTCCACAGCTTCTTCGGCTTGCGCCCGGTGTTGTTGTTGATGACGGCGTTGGCCGCGTCGAGAATGTTCGACGTGGACCGGTAGTTCTGCTCAAGGTAAATCGTGCGCGATTCCGGATAATCCTTCTCGAAGTTCAAAATATTCGAGATGTCCGCTCCGCGCCAACGGTAGATCGACTGGTCGCTGTCGCCGACGACGCAGATGTTGTGGTGCTTGTCCGCCAGCATCCGGCACAGCATGTATTGGGCGCGGTTCGTATCCTGGTATTCGTCCACGTGGATGTACTGGAACTTGTTCTGGTAAAAATCGAGCACCTCGGGCACTTGCTGGAACAGCTCGATCGTCTTCATGATCAGATCGTCGAAATCGAGCGAGTTGTTCGCCTTCAGCTTCTTCTGATACAGGGCGTACACCTTGGCCACGATGCCTTGGAAATAGTCGCCGACTTTGCGTTCGTACCGATCGGGCGTCACCAGCTCGTTCTTGGCGTTGCCCAGCTCGGCTTGGACCGCCTTCGGCTCGAATTTTTTCGTATCGATGTTCAGTTCCTTCATGCAGTTGCGGATGACGGAAAGCTGGTCGGTCGAATCGAGAATCGAGAAGTTCGACGAGTAGCCGATCCGCTCGATATCCCGCCGCAAAATGCGCACGCACATCGAGTGAAAGGTCGACACCCAGATGTCCGATGCGGAAGGACCGGCGATCTTCTGAACCCGCTCCTGCATCTCGCGAGCCGCTTTATTGGTAAACGTGATGGCCAGAATGCTCCAAGGGGCCGCCTTGCGCGTGGCGATCAAGTAGGCGATCCGGTGCGTCAGGACGCGCGTCTTGCCGCTCCCCGCCCCCGCCATGATCAGGACCGGCCCGCTCAACGCCTCGACCGCCTCGCGCTGCTCCTTGTTCAGCTTCGCCACCGCCGCGTGAATATCGATGCTTCCGTTCATTTAAGCCAACCTCTCCGTTCCGTCTGGATTCGCCGGGACCGTCTCGAGGGCGCGGTCCAGATTCTCGTAGATGACGTTGCCGACGACGATCGTATGAGCCGCTTCGGCCGCTTGACGAGCCCTCTCCGCTCCGTCGATGCCGCCTCCGTAAAACAGCCGCGCGCCGCCGAGCGAAGCCGCCGCACGCTTGACCAGCTCCATGTCGCCGAACGTCCCGCTGTATTCGATGTAGACGACCGGAAAACGGAACAGCCGCTCCGCCATTCTCGCGTAAGCGACGGCGTCGTCCGGATCCAGCTCCGTGCGGGCGCCGGTCACTCGGGCCGCCGAGCAGTCGCCGTTGACGATGACGTATCCTTCCGGCACGATCTGCTCCCACTGCATCATCGGTCCGTATTCCTTCACGGCGCGGTGATGGTGACCGACGATCCAGTCCGGATCGCCCGCGTTCAGCACGACAGGGATGAAGTACAAATCAAAGCCCGGCACGATGGCGTCCGGGTTCGATATTTCCAATGCGCAGGGGACCTCGAAGCGGCGGATTCGCGACAGCAAGTCCACCGTATTGTCGAACGTCACGCCGGTCGTCCCGCCGACCATGACGGCGTCCGTGCCGGACAGGCAAAGCCGCTCCAGCGCCGAATCGTCGATGTCCCGGTCGGGATCCAGCTTGAAGACGTGCTTCCAGCCGTTGATGTCGATATGCAACCTCTTACCCTCCGAATATCGGTCGTTCTTCCTTGCGGTTCTAACTAATCTCAGTCTATGCGAGCGTTCCGGGGGTGTCAAATGGGATTCCTTTGCTCCATCATAACCCAAGCGAATGTATGTTCGCAACCGTGCCGTTTCCTTCCGGAACGAAAAAAACGGCATAGCGAAAACACCCTGACGGAGCGGATCCGCAGGGTGCTTCGCTTGCCGGGCCTAGAGCGATCAGACGCCGTATTTGCCGGCGGATTCGTTCTTCTTGCCTTTCTTATCGGACTCGAAATCCGACGAACCGCTCGTATGACCGCCGTACGCCGTGGAATCCATCGTATTGTAGTCGGCGCCGTGGGACGCGGATTGATACGAAGAACCGGCCGAAGCCGCCGCAGACGACGACGATCCGGACGAAGTCGCGCTCGAGTGCGACGGGCTCGAGGAGGCGCCGGTCCCGTAGGACGATGAAACGGAGCCGGAAACGCCGCCGGAGCTGCCGGAGCTGTTCAGCGGAAACGAAGAGTCGAACGCCAGACCGCCGTACCCGGTTTGCTGGTTCGGATTCGAATAGGCGCCGGCGGACGGGCTTCTCGTCTGATAGGCCGACGGGGCGTCCGATTGCTGGGAAAGCGTTTCGTACGGCGATTGCGCTCCGGTGGCGGAACGCGCCTGCGGCTCGGCGTACGAGGAACGCGGCATCGAGGCGTAGCCTTCCTGCCCGTAAGCGGAGCCGTATGCGCCGTTGCCGGACGCGTAGCCGTAAGCCGGCTGCGTCGGGTACGAGCCGGATTGCGGCTGCTGGCCGTAAGCGGCCGACGCGCCTCCGCCTATCGTTTGCTGGAGGAACGTCTGCAGCTCGCCGAGGGTGCGGCTTTGCTTCTGCAGCTCCTTCTGCACTTCCTGCTGCTGAGCCGGAGTCGGCTGGCCGTACATGTTGTTCTGGCTCATCGCCCGGTACAGCTCGTTCTGGTCGCGCAGCGTATGCGCCACGAGCTGCTCGAACGTGTGGCGGATCGACGGGTTGCTCGACTCGAGCGCCGCCGTCGTATACTCGCGGGCGAACCGCTTCAATTCGCCGAGGATCAGGTTGGCGATGTCTTCGTCGTGAAGACGGCCCGCCTGCATCTGCTGGCCGAATCCTTGCTGCGCCGACGACGCGGGATAATAGTTCATGGGACGTACACCTCCGATAATTTGCCGATCATCGCGATCGCGATAGGTTTTGCGGGCTTAATGGGAAACTGGAGCGTTTTGCTGCAGCGTCCGGAGCAGCTGCTCGTAATGGCCGTAACGGTCCGCCGCCATACGGGCGAACGTTTGTCGGATTTGCGGGTTTTGCGATTCGACGGCGCCTTGGGCGCAAAGCTTGGCGAGCATTTCTTCGTTTTTCAGGCAGTCGGCTATGTACGAAAACTCTTTGGCGCTCATGTTCGACATCGATTGCTGGTTGTACACGGAAAGCACCTCCTTTCGAGTTGTACCTGATTAAGGTGCCCAATTTTATCCAAACTATGTACGAATTGCAGAAAAACGCGACAAAAAAGCCGCGGAGCGGTTGCTTCCACGGCTTCGGAGACTCAGTTGTCGTCTTTTTTCTCGTATTGCGCCAGCTTGGCGCGCAGCTCTTCGATTTCTTTTTGCAGCGCCTTCTTCTCGAGCTCTCCCATCATCTCGTCGATGCTGGAAGCCGGCGGCTTCGGCATCGGCCCGGATGCGGACGGCGTCGCCGGCCCCGGTTGCGGGCCCGGACCGGATACGGGACCGTATGCGGGCGGCTTCGATCCGTAGCCGCTCGAGTAGGACGAAGTCCCGTACGGCTGATGCTGGCTCCCGTAAGAGCCGCCGCCGTAGTACGAGTTGTGCTGCGGCCCGTACTCCGGACGTCCGGTATAGCCGAACCCCGGCGGGTTGTAGAACGGATCGAAGGCGGGCTCCTTCGGAATGACGAGGCAGGCGATAAAATAAATCGGGATGAGCGTGCCTCCGGTAAAAAAGGTAGTGACCAACAATACAACGCGCAGCAGCGTGGAATCGACATTCAGCAGTTCGGCCAGCCCGCCGCATAAGCCGAACAGCTTGCTGTCTCTACGGGACCGGTACAGTTTTTTCATGAAGACATCACCTTTATGTGGATTAGCCGGCCTTCTTGCGGCCCGACCTTATGCTTTTAGTATAGGGAATCGCGCCCGAGCCCAAAACGGACCGGGGGTGGTATTCGGACTGGACCTAAGTCGGGGAAGCCGGAATCCGAGAGCGACGTATCGGCGAGCCCCTCCCTTATGGTAATATAAAATTCGAGAAATGGACAGCGGAAGTTCGGCCTTTCGGGTTTTCGCGACTTTCGTAACGAGGAGAGGAAAACGGTCATGAAATCCTACTTGCAGCTGTGCGAGACGATCTTGAACGAAGGCGTGGCCAAATCGGACCGAACCGGTACGGGCACGATCAGCATATTCGGCTATCAAATGCGATTCGATCTGGAGCAGGGCTTCCCCCTGCTCACGACCAAGAAACTGCACGTGCGTTCGATCATTCACGAGCTGCTTTGGTTTTTGCGAGGGGATACGAATGTCGGCTACCTGCACGAGCACAACGTGACGATCTGGGACGAGTGGGCCGACGAGAACGGCGACCTCGGTCCGGTCTACGGCCATCAATGGCGGTCGTGGCCGAAGCCGGACGGCGGCGCGGTCGACCAGATCGCGGTCGTCCTCGACCAAATTCGCAACAATCCGGATTCCCGCCGCATGATCGTCAGCGCGTGGAACGTCGCGGACCTCGACAAGATGGCGCTCGCCCCGTGCCACTGCCTGTTCCAGTTTTACGTGGCGGACGGGAAGCTCTCGTGTCAGCTCTACCAGCGCAGCGCGGACGTCTTCCTCGGCGTGCCGTTCAATATCGCCTCCTATGCGCTGCTCACGATGATGATGGCCCAAGTGACGGGGCTGAAGCCGGGGCACTTCGTGCATACGCTCGGCGACGCCCATATTTATTCGAACCATCTGGAGCAGGTGAAGCTGCAGCTGACCCGGGAGCCCCGCCCGCTTCCGATGATGCGGCTCAATCCCGACGTGAAGTCGATCTTCGACTTCCGGTACGAAGATTTCGAGCTGATCGGCTACGACCCGCATCCGCGCATCAAAGGAGAGGTCGCCGTATGAGCCGCATCGCGATGATCGTCGCGATGGACCGCAACCGGCTGATCGGGCGGGACAACAAGCTGCCTTGGCGGCTGCCGGCGGACATGGCGTTCTTCAAGCGGACGACGATGGGACATCCGGTCGTCATGGGGCGCAAGACGTACGAATCGATCGGCAAGCCGCTGCCGGGCCGGACGAACATCGTCCTGACGCGGGATCCCGCGTACAAGGCGGAAGGCTGCACGGTCGTCCGTACGGCGGAGGAGGCGGTTCGCGCCGCGGCCGGCGAAGGGCTGTTCGTCATCGGCGGCTCGGAGGTGTACGCGCTCTTCTTCCCGCTGGCGGATACGTTGTACGTGACGGAGATCGGCGAAACGTTCGAGGGCGACGCCCATTTCCCCGCCATCGATCCGTCCGAGTGGGAGGTGGCCGAACGCCGGCCCGGCACGGTCGACGAGAAAAATGCGTACCCGCATGCGTTTCTGACGTACAGGCGAAAATCGATTTGAAAGAATGAGAAACCGGGAGGCTGTATCCTTTGAACAACCCCTATTCCGCGGACTTGACCTCCGCCTATAACCGCCACGCCGAAGAACGAAACCATATGAACATCGCCGACTGGAAAATTCGCGAGCGGGGGCGTTTTCTGGACATGCTGCGCGAGCGGAACGCCGAAACGCTGCTCGAGATCGGCTCCGGCCCCGGGCGGGACGGACAGTTTTTCCAAGAACAAGGACTCGACGTGACGTGTACCGATCAATCGCCGGAGATGGTGCGGCTGTGCCGGGAGAAAGGACTGAAGGCGGAGGTGCGGACGTTCCACGAGCTCGGCTTCGGGGACGGCTCGTTCGACGCCGTCTATGGCTTGAACTGCCTGCTGCACGTGCCGAAGCGGGAGCTGAAGGGCGCGCTGGAGGAAATTCGCCGCGTGCTGAAGCCGGGAGGGCTGTTCTACATGGGCGTATACGGCGGCAAAGACTCCGAGGGCGTATGGGAAAACGATACGTACGAGCCGAAACGGTTTTTCGCCATGTATACGGACGAGCGGCTGCGGCAGGCGGTAAGTGACGTGTTCGAGGTGCTCTATTTCGAAACGGAGTATCTTGGCGAGGGCAATCCGCACTTCCAATCGCTCGTGCTGAAGGCATAAGGAAAGCGGTCGGGACGCATCCCGGCCGCTTCTGTCGTCTCATCCTTCGATCGGAATCCAAATCTCCACCGGCTCTTCCTCCGCCTCCCGGATATGAAACACTTCCACGGTACAGGCGTTGCGCAGCGGCCGGTGGCCCCGCTCCTCGATCCACCGGTGCAAATCGGTGTAGCCCTGCCCGATCGACCGGTTCGTGCACTGCACTCGCGCATACGTATGAGCCGGAAGCGTAATGCCGACCATGTCCTCGGGCACGGACTCGATTCGTTCCACCTGATAAGCCGCCCAGTACGTGGCGAAGCTTTCGTTGGCCGAATGAGGGGAGAACAAGACGCCCTCCCGGGCCGGGTGAGCCACTTCATGCCTTCTCTTCCAAAAACGCCTCTGCACGTCGATCGCTCCTTGCGGGAACGATTGCGGGAACGGCCCCGCATAGCTCAGTCCCACCAGATGCGTCGCCTCTCGATGAATGATGCCGCACTCCAGCATGCACGATTCCTCCTGTTATTCGTATCGTTCCAAGGAACGCAGGGGAGCGCACAAACCATACGGGAGACGCGCAAAAAAAGGACCGTCCGATTTCGGACAGTCCCCCCGCTTCGCATTATTTCGATTCCGAGGCCGGCTTCGCTTCCGGCACCTTCATCGCGTCGAACAGCTCTTGAATCGTCGCGGTCGGCACCGCGTACGCCCACGCGTCGCCCTGCTTGACGATCCAGACGTTGTCGCCGTCGACCTTGCCCGCGTACGCGTTCGTCGACTCGGTGCCGTCCTTCGTCGACTTGACGGTCAGCTTCAGCTCCGCCGCATCCAGCTTGAGCTCCGACGCCGGACGGACCGGCACCGCGGTCGTCATGAGCAGCAGCTTATCGAGCATCGTCTCGGCGTCGCTTCCTTTCAGCTCCTGGTCGCCGAGCTTCCATGCCGACTCGCTCGCCGTCTTCGCCGGCTCGGACTTGACGATCGACTTGCTCGCGCCCTTCCAATCGACCTGCAAGCCGGACACTTCGTTGTACGTCATTTTGACCGGCGTCTTGTTCATGAAGCCGAACGCGTCCTTCGCAAGCGACGTCGCCTCCTGCTCGGGCAGCTTGTAGACGGCCGGCGCGTCCTTCAGCTTCGCGTAGAAATGGCCGGCGATCGGCAGCGGAGAGCCGATCTGCACGGTTTTGACGGAGCCGTCCGCAAGCGTCACTTCGTACTCCTTGGCCGGGTCCTTTAGGCCGAATACGGACAGGTCGGCCGGGTTGGCCTCGACTTCCCCGTCATGCGTGAGCGACGTAAAGCCCGCAAGCCAGCCCTCCACGGCGTTCGATTCGAGCGGATACACGGACGGCTTCACCATCGCCCACTGTCCGTCCTTCTTCTGGAACTCCAGCCCGCCTTCCTTGATTTTCACGCCCGTAACGTCGTCGGATTTGACCGCGACGAGCGGCTTGGACGCCGTCTCCTCGTCCTTCTTCTTGAAAAACGACTGCGTGGAAGCATACCAGAACGCCCCGATGCATACGACGACGAGAACGATCGTCGGGATGAACCGTTTCATCCTTTTCTCCTCCTCCACCAGATCGCTCCCCCGACCAGCAATATCGCGAGCGGGAAAATGACGATCGTGCCGTAGAAAATCCACTTCGCCTGATTCGGCATAATGAATGCCTGCTGCATCGCCGCCTCCTCCCGCGGGCGGATCGTGACGAGGTCGGTTTGCTCCTGCAGCCAGTTGATGCTGTTCAAGGCGAAGTCGCGGTTGCCCTGCTCGACGATGATCTGATCCTGCAAAAACTGGGCGTTGCCCAGCACGATCGCCTTCGGCTTATTGTCCTTGTTCTGGATCGCGTAAGCGACGTCGTGCGGTCCCTTCGGGTCGGCCGGGTCCTGCTTCGCCTTGCCGGACGTGAGCTGGGCCATGTCGGTTTCGCCGAACGCCTTGTCGGTCGACCGCAGCAGCGCGGTCGCTTTCCAGTCGGCGTTGGCCGTGTCGGTCGTAAACGCGAGCGCGACCGGGAATATCGTCACGCGATTTTGTTCGGACAAGTCTTTCGTAATGTCGTGGTACTGGTAATTCGGGACGATCGTGAACGGATCGCCCAGCAGCGTGCGGCCGGTCTCGACGACGACCGCCTGCGAATCTTTCACGTTGATCGCGGCCAGCATATCGTCGACGTTTTTCATGTTTTTGATGTCCTTCGAATAGCCGAGCGCGACGAACAGCTTGCCTTTGCCGTTCACGAACTCTTTGAGCAGCGACGTCTCCTTCGCGTCGAGGTCGTTTTGCGGACCGAGGATGAAGACCGCTTCGGCGTCGTCGGGAATTTTGCCTTCCTTGTACAGGTTCAGCTCCTTGACGACGTAGTTTTCGCCTTCGAGCGACGAGCGGAGCGTCGACGTTTGCGAGGAGGTGAGCTCGCCGTGGCCGGTCAGGAAATAGACCGGGTGCTTGACGTCCGACGTCAGCCCGAGAATCGCCTGCGTAAACTTCTCCTCGCCGCTAAATTGGTAGGAGCCTTGCGCCGAGCCCGCGCCGAACAGCTCGTAGCTGTACACCTTCTTCTGCTTGTCGCCCAGCTCGAACACGATCGTGCCCGCTTGGTCGATCTGGTACTGCTGCGCCTTCGTCGGCTCGCGGTTCGGGTCAACTTCCTCGAATGCGATTTTGCCGGACCGCTTCTCGTATTCGTTCAGCATGTCCCGGATGTCCCGGTACATGACGCTGTCGTCCGCCGACGATCCGCCGGTGAACAGCGTCACTTTGACGTCTTTGTCGAGCTCCTTCAACATTTTCGTCGTCTGCTCGGACAGCGAATATTTTTTATTGGCGCTCAGGTCCCATTGGATTCCTTTCAAGGAATTCAGGAAGAGCGTAACGATGATGAATATCCCGATCACGGCGATGGACAGCACCGTCGCGTTCGTACCCTTGATCCACTTGTTCACGTCTCTTCCCCCTATCTCCAACGTTTGCGTTCCAGCGTCTGAATGCTCAGCACGAGAAAGACGGCGATCAGCATGACGTAGAACAGCACGTCGGCCAGATGGAACACGCCCTTCTGCAGGTTCGCTTGCCGCGCGGTCAGCGAGAACTGGACGATGTACTCGCGGAATTTGCCGCCGAAGCCGTCGGCCATCCAATCGACGATCCACAGCAGCAGCAAAATGACGAAGCCGGCGATCCCCGCCACCATCTGGTTGCTCGACAGCGTCGAGGAGAACAGCCCGATCGCCATCATCGCCGCGCCGAGCAAAAACATGCTCAAGTACGACAGCCACAGCACCGGCTGCTCGAGATCGCCGAAGCCGGACATGATCCACGGGTAGATCAGGCTGCTGCCGACAAGGAGCAGCATGAGCGTCAGCGCGGCCATATATTTGCCCGCGACGATTTCGCCGATGCCTGCGGGCGACGTCAGCAGCAGCTCGTCCGTCCCTTGCCGGAACTCCTCGGAGACGAGCCGCATCGTCAGCAGCGGAATGATGAACAAGTAGATGAACGACGTATTGCCGACGACCAGTCGGACGTCGACGATGCTGTAATTGGTCAACACGAAGTTGAGATAGAACATGATGCTCGACATCAGCACGTATACCGCAAACGCCACGTACACGGTCGGCGAATAGAAGTACGATTGCAGCTCCTTGCTGCAGATGGCCATCGCTCTACGCACGGTCCTCCACCTCCGGCTGTTGGTGCTCCAGCTTCTGCTCCTGCTCTTGTTCGTCCTGTAAGCCGGATTCGGCGACTTCCTTCTCGTCGGTCGTCAGCTTCAGGAAAATATCTTCCAGGCTCAAGCTTTCCTTCTTCATCTCGAGAATCGGATACCCGCGTTCGGCCATCCGATAAAATACCGCCTCGCGGATGTCGGCCCGGTCCTTGGACACGACGCGAAGCAGCGCCGTCTCCGGCTCCATCCCGGCCGACTCGCGCTCCAGCTCCTTGACGGAGCCGACGCCGGGCAGCTCGAGCAGCTCCCGCTTGACGTCCTCCTTCGGTCCCTTCACCTCGAGACGGACTTCGAACGATTCCCCCATCGAGCCCGCAATATGCTCCGGATGCTCGTCGAGCACGATGCGCCCTTGATTGATGATGAGCACCCGGTTGCAGATCGCGTTCACTTCCGGCAAAATGTGCGTGCTGAGCAGAACCGTATGGTTCTCCCCGAGATCGCGGATCAGCTGCCGGATTTCGATAATTTGCTTCGGGTCGAGACCCGACGTCGGCTCGTCCATGATGAGCAGATCGGGCTTGTGCACGATCGCCTGGGCGAGGCCGAGACGCTGCTTGTAGCCTTTCGACAAGCCCCGGATGACCTGCTTCTCCCGGCCCTGCAGCCCCAGCTTCTCGATCACCTCGCCGATGCGCTGCTTCTGCTCGCGGACGGGGACGTCGCGCAGGTTGGCGACGAATTTCAAGTAAGACGAGACGGTCATCTCCGGGTAGAGCGGCGGCGTCTCCGGCAAGTAGCCGATTTTGCGGCGGGCTTTGCGCGGATGGTCGGCCATCGACAGGCCGTCGACCCGGATCGTGCCTTTCGTCGGGTTCAAATATCCCGTGATCATGCGCATGGTCGTCGTTTTGCCGGCGCCGTTCGGCCCCAAAAAGCCGACGATTTCGCCCCGGCTCATCGAAAAGTCGATGTTGCGGACCCCTCGTTCGTTCTCGTACAGCTTGCTGACTTGATTGACTTCGAGCACATTGCTCCCTCCTTGTTCCATAACGGCAACGAAACGGTAAAGCGCGTTCGCACGGTGAAGTTTCAATAGCCAGTTTAACCACAAACACTATACCCGCAAAACAATAATCGAACCTTAAACGAATCTGAAAACAAGCTTAAAAATTTGTGTCCAAATTGTGAACAAAATAAACGCAAATAAGACATCTTCAACCCGGAAAAATCCGCAGGTCAAAGATGTCCCGTATTCGCACATGTGCCATTGGCGCCTGCGCCCGAACCGATTCTACAGCTTGGTGACTCGGGCGCGAATCGTCCGCCGCTCCGCCTCGTCCCATTCTTCGAAAATTTCAAACGTCCCGTCCTCGAAAAAGAGCGGGAACCGCCGCTTGAACCACGGCTGCATCGGCAGCTCGAGCGCCTCGCGGATCGGCACCCAGCGCAGCTCGCCCTCGGGCGGATGGTCCAGGAGCTCGCCCTCGAACGAGGTGGCGATATAATTGAACACCATGTAGCGAAAATGCTTCTTCGGGTCGACGTATTCGTCCAACCCTTTGTAGACCAAATTGCCGACGCGCAGCCCCGTCTCCTCGCGCACTTCCCGGATGGCCCCTTCGGTCAGGCTCTCCGTCGGCTCCACCTTGCCTCCGGGTCCGATGTAGCCGGGGAATCCCCTCTTGTCGGGACGATTGACGAGCAGTACGCGGTCCCCGTCCACGACGAGACACATCGTATATAACGCGTGACGGAACGGATATTGCTGTTGTGTCATAGTCGACGGTTACTCCTTCCGGTTTTCAGCGCTAGGCCGATACTTGAACATTTTACCATAAAAAAACGGAACCGCCCCGTCCGCTTTTTTCGCGGTCCTAGACGATTCCGTTCCGTTCTCGATTCCTTTCTTTACTTCACCAACTGCCCCCGCGTGACGCCGAGCTGGTTCGTCGCCTTCAGCGTGCGCCATACGCTCGTGCCGCTGATCGCGCCCTTCAAGGCGCGTCCGTACAGATCGAGCACTTCCCGGACTTTGTCCGGCGTCTCCTCGAGAAACTCGACACGGTAGGTCGAAACCCCGAGCTCGCGGAATTGCGGCAAATATTCCGCCCCGGACTGCTCGATCGCATTGTACACGGTGTTGCGGCAGCCTTCGTCCACCCGTACCGGATGGGACATGCCGATCCGGTCCCGCAGCGAGGCGCGATGGTCCTCGCACGGACGGCCGCAGTTCGTGTAGTCGGTTCCTTCGCTGAGGAACGTGCAGTACACGCAATGCTCCGTATGGAACATCGGCAAATGCTGATGGATGACGAGCTCCACCTTCGACGGATCGGTGCGGCGCAGCAGGTCGATCATTTGCTGGATGTTCAAGTCGTACGACGGCGTGACCCGGCTGCAGCCCGCGTCGACGAACAGGTCGACGGTTTTGTGGTTCGCGGCATTCAGCGAGAAATCGCCGATCAGCTCCGGCCGGTAGCCGTCCGTCGTCTCCGCCCGGTGCTTCATGAAGTAGTACATCGCTCCGGTATTGCGCACCAGGATGGCGTCGGGCCGGAGATTGAGCATGTTTTTGAAATAGCCGGTCTCGCCCGGCATATGGATGCGTGGCGTCGCCAAGGCGATTCGCCGGCCCGCCTCCCGGACCGCTTCGATGGCCGCCGGAAACTGCTTGATGAATTCGAAGTCGGCGTAAATCCACTGCACGTCCGTCTCGAGGACCGCCTTCACCTGCTCCAAATTGCGGCAAAGCGCGATCAGCCTCGTCTCTCCCGCGTCCCCGGCGTCCGAGGAGAACGCCCCCTCGGGCAGCTGCCGGTGCGCGTCCGCGTACACGTCCACGCTGCGCTTCACGTATCGCCGCGGCTTCTGGCGGGCCGTCTCCAGCCGCTCGACGGCGCTGCGCCGGATCTGGTTCAGCTCGCGCATCGGCACGATCAGCGGGCCGTCGAGTTCGAGCTCCAGTCCGTCCAAGGCGAAAATCGTCCCGCCCAGCCGGCCGAACTGCTCCTCGAACAGCGTCCGGTCCATCGGCCGCTTCTCCGCCTGCACGAGCGGCAGCTCGGAATTCACTTCGACCCGGTTGCCCGTCAACACGTCGGTCCACTCGGAGCGAAGCGGCTCGCCCAGCCGGCCGGTTACCCGGACGGTGACCGGGAATACCCGGTACGGCTTGTCGGTCTCGAACGTCTGCCGCAGCCGCTTGTCCAGATGCGGGTCGCTCGTCTTCCATATCCGGTCGCCGACGCGAACCCGCTTCAGGTCGACGTCGTTGCGCCCCGGCACGATTTCGATGATGCCGCCGTCCGCCTCGCCCTCGATCTTCTGTCCTTTGCGGCGGATGTCGTACACGCGTCCGCCTTCCTCCGGCTTCGTCGGGTCGCCCGCGTCGAAGACGATGCCGTCCCCGCGCTTGAGCGGCGCCTCCAGCTCGCAGACGACGCCGTCGCGCAGCAGCTGCTTGACGCGCCCGAGGTAGACGCCCCGGCTTTTCGGGAACGTGCCTTCGACGAGCTGCTTGTTGTTCGTTCCTTTCAGGAAGCCGTAGGTGAACCCGCGCGAGAAGCTCTGCTGCAGCTCGCGAAGCTCTTCCTTCGACGGCTTCGGATCGCGTCCGGCGAAATAGCTGTCGATCGCCTTGCGGTATTTGCCGACGACGTTGGCGACGTACTCGGGGGACTTCAGCCGCCCCTCGATCTTGAACGACGTCACGCCCGCTTCGATCAGCTCGGGCACGAGCTCGAGCGCCGCCAAATCTTTCGGCGACAGCAGGTACGCCACGTCGCCCATCGGCTTCTGCTCGCCGTCGACCATCAGGTCATACGGGAGCCGGCACGCCTGCGCGCATTCCCCGCGGTTCGCCGAGCGGCCGCCCCACATTTCCGAGGTGAGGCATTGGCCCGAATACGAAACGCACAGTGCGCCGTGCACGAACACTTCCATGGGCAGCTTCGCCTGGTCGCCGATCTGCTTGATTTGCTTCAGGTTGTTCTCGCGTCCGAGCACGACCCGTTCGATGTCGAACGGCTTCGTGAACTCGACCGCCTCCGGCGACGTGATCGTCATTTGCGTGGAGCCGTGGATCGGGAAGTCCGGCGAGATGTCCCGGATCAGCTTCACGAGTCCGAGGTCCTGCACGATGACGGCGTCGACTCCGGCGTCGATGCACGCCTCGATCAGCCGTTTGGCGTCGTTCATCTCCTCCTCGAAGACGAGGATGTTAAACGTGACGAAGCCTTTGACTCCATACAGATGCAGAAACGACATGATGTCCGGCAGCTCGTCCATCGTGAAATTTTTCGCCCGCACGCGGGCGTTGAACTTGTCTACGCCGAAAAAGACGGCGTCGGCTCCGTTGGCCACCGCCGCCCGCAGGCAGTCCCAATCGCCGGCCGGGGCCAGCAGCTCGATATCTTCGATGCGAATGTCTTCGCGCATAGGTTTCGTATCCTCCAGAAAAGTTGCACGGGGCCGCCGGCCATGCCGAAAAGCCGCCCCTTGATCTTTCTAGTGTACCAGAAAAGGGGCGGCTCGCGCTATCCGGGGCCGGATGGAAACCGGTGCCGCCGACGAAGCAGGACGGCAAACGCCGGGAATCCGCAAACTCGCGCTCTTACTGCTCCTCGCTCGGCACGACCCGGCGTTTGATGTCCTCGAACGAAACCGGCGCGTAGTTCCAATGCTCCACGCTAACGTTGACGTATTGACGGCCCTCGTACTTCTGGCTGTGAATGTGGCCGTGGACGTTAACGTACGGCATATGCTTGTTCATGTACATCGGCTCGTGCGACAGGAAGAAGAAGCCGCCGTATACGATCGGCACTTCGCTCACCTCGTCGAAGCCGGCGTCGAGCCACCACGTCCGGGAACGGCCGCGGTCGTGGTGGCCCATGATCAGCACCTTGTAGCCGTTCAGCCGCTCGACGATCGCCTTCGTCTTCTCCTTGTTCAGAAACGAAAAGTCGCCCAGATGATAAACCCGGTCGTCGCGGCCGACGACGTCGTTCCATCTGGCGATCATCGTCTCGTTCATCTCCTCGACGTCGGCGAACGGCCGCGACTCGAAGTCGATAATGTGCTGATGGCCGAAATGGTGGTCGGAGGTCAGAAACACGTTCCCCATCGCTCAAGCCTCCCGCCCGAGCAGCGCCTCGACGTCGGCGCGCGTCGGCAGCGCCGCGATGGCGCCCCGCTTCGTCGTCGTGAGCGCGCCGACCGCGCATGCGAAGCCGCACGCGTCCCGCGCGAACGCCTCGTCCGCGAGCGCCTCCGCGAGCCGCGACGCCGTAACGCCGCTCTCGGCGAGCCGCCAGAGCAGCCCGCCGACGAAGCCGTCGCCCGCGCCGGTCGTGTCGACCGCTTCTACCGGCATGCCGGGGACGGTCACGTCGCCCGACGGCGTAAACACGCGGCAGCCGGCGGCGCCGAGCGTGACGACGACGCAGCGCGGGCCGAGCTCGAGCATGAGCCGGGCGCCCTTCTCGACGCCGGTGCCGTACAGGAAGTCGACCTCCTCCTCGCTGACCTTCACGAGATCGGCGAGCGGCAGCTGGTCGGCGATCGTCCGGCGCGCGAAGTCGGCGTTCCTCCATAGCGGGAGCCGCACGTTCGGATCGTACGAAACAAGCGCCCCGTGAGCCCGGGCACGCCGCGCCGCGTCGAGCGTCGTCCCCCGGCACGGCTCCGCGATCAGCGAGACGGAGCCGAAATGATAGACGGCCGCGTCCCGCAGCCACGCTTCCTCCACTTCCTCTTTGCGCAGCAGCATGTCCGCCGCCGGATCGCGGAAGAACAGGAAGTCCCGCTCGCCGTCGTCGCGCAGCGACACGAACGCGAGCCCCGTCCGCGCCTCGTCCGTGAAGAGCAGCGCCGGTTCTACGCCCGTCTCGGCCAACGTTCGCTGCAAAAACTCGCCGAACGGATCGGCGCCGACCTTCCCGATAAACCGCGAACGCCCTCCGAGCTTCGCTACCGCGGCAGCCACGTTGGCCGGCGCCCCTCCCGCCGCCTTGCGGAACGTATCCACACGCGACAGCGGTTGGCCGTTCGTCTCCGGCACGAAATCGATCAGCAGCTCTCCCAAACATACGACCGCACGCTTTTCCATCCGACCGCCTCCTTAAATATGTAGTATATCCTGATCCTTCGTTACGTTGAATTATATCGGACGAATCGACAAAAGTGGAGCGGAACGGTCAACTTTCCCCTCTCCCCTTTCGTCAAATGTTAACAAGAAACGCTCAAAATGCTATAATGGCTACAGTCATCGACCATCTTACAAGTTTTGAGGGATCGCCTTGTCATTGCGCAAAAAAGCGGCCTGGTTCGTCGGGCTCTTGCTGGTCGCCGCGGCATTCGCGCTCGTGTTCGGCCACAAAGAGGAGAAGGTCCGGCTGCTGTTCGCAAGCAGCGGAGACCGCTACGACCGGGCGGCTTATCTCAATTTCGAACAATCGATCGTCGCCAACGCCGAAGTCCGCCGGCTCCCTCTGGAAGGACTCGACGCCAAAAAACTGCGATCTTACGACGCCGTTTATTTGGACGTGTCCTTGAAGCAATCGCCTGCACTCCGAGACGCCGTCGCATCGCTTGCGGCGTACGTCGAGCAAGGCGGGCACCTGTTCGTGGAAAACGAATTGCTGGGCGATCTGCCGATGGAGCTGCTCGGCGCTTCCGCCGTCGTGCCGGTCGCGCCGACCGTCAAGCCGAAGTTCGATTACCCGCATGTAAGGGGCAATCTGCAAGGCTTGCAAAACGTGTTCAAGCAATTCGCCGACAATTTCACGACTCACGTCGACATGAACGACACGATGCCCGGCTTCGATTGGGGGCAAGCGATCGTCCCGTCGACCGCCGAAACGCTCGTCACGATGAACGGCCAACCGCTGTATACGGTAAACCGGTTCGGACAGGGGACGGTGTTCGCCGCCAGCGCGTTTATGCCCAACCGGTATTTCATTACCGGCTTCGACCTGCAGAGCGGGATGGACCCGGCCAGAGGGTTTCCGACGAAAGCGGCCAGGCATGACGAATCGCTAGGCGCACCCGGCAAGTCGCTCTACTTCAATTTCAAAACCGGCCTGCCGCAGGAGCCGTACTTCCAATTCTCGTTCGCCGCCGCGAACCATTTGCTGCGCAACGAGTACGTTGCTTACGTATCCAAGGAAACGCTCGGCTATAGCCTGAAAAAAGTGTTCGGCCCGTACGGCCGCCCCGCGATGGCGTACCAGAACCATTTCGAGGCGCTTCCCGCGATCCAGCATAAGGAAGCGATCGGCTGGGCCGAGCTGCTCAAGCAATACGATCAGATTCCGTCCTATTCGCTCGTTCGTTCTTCGTTCGATTGGTACTACTGGAACGAATCGATCACGGTCCATCTGAACGAGGGGACGACGGACAAGCCGCAATTCGTCGGCGAATTGCCGAATTCATTTTATTCGAGCGGAACGCTGCTGACGAGCGGCGACACTACCCTGGCGCTGGCTCGTTACCCGAGCGAGCACGAGCTCGCGGTGAAGCTGGAGCTGCCGTACCGTGCTTACCCGGCGCTCGCCGATTGGAACGGCGACGGCAAAACCGATCTCATCGCGGGCAGCTCCGACGGCTATCTGTACCGGTTCCCGAACGTCGGCCGTACGCCGTCGACGCAGATGGTGCCGGAAGGATTGCAGCCCCCCGACGGCTTCGGGGCGAAGGAGCCGCTGAAGCTGCCGAACGGCCAGCCGTTCCAGACGGCCGGCTACGCCACGGTAACGGCGACGGACTTGAACGGCGACGGCAAAGCCGATCTCGTCGTCGGCAGCGAGGACGGGACGGTCGTCGCGCTGACCGGCCTCGGCAACGGCGCGTTCGCCGCACCCGTGCCGCTGACGTCGAACGGCACGCCGATCCGCGTCGCCGCCCACTCCGCCCCGGCCGTCGGGGACGTGAACGGCGACGGCGTCGCCGATCTCGTCGTCGGCGACGCCACCGGACAGCTGACGCTGTTCGCCGGATCGGCGGGCAAGCCGCTGCAATTCGCCGCCGCGCGGCCGCTGTTCCGGATTTCCGCGACGCACGCCGCGCCCGCGATCCGCGATATGAACGGCGACAAGCGGGCGGACCTCGTCGTCGGCAACAGCGAGGGCGACGTGCTCGTCTACACGCAGCAAGCCGACGGTACGTGGTCGCTTCAAGGGCCGATTGAAGGGCGGATGCGCAATCAGTCCGGCACCAAGGCGCTGGTCGGCGGCCAATATTCGGTGCCGCTGTGGGCCGACTTGAACCACGACGGCAAGGAAGACCTGCTCGTCGGTCAAGTCCAGTACAGCCAGCCCGTCCCGATCGACGATCCGGCGTTCCCATACAAAGAGGAGCTTCGGGAATTTCTCGATTACGCCAAGGCGAATAAGCTCGAGATCGTCCCGCACGTATACGTGCACGGCTTCGTCAGTTCCGAGCAGGAAAAGCTCGAGCTCGCTCTGCAGAAGAAGTCGTTCGCCTCGCTGGGCATTCCGTGGACGAAAACCGGTACGAACCAGCATACGTGGCGCATCAATCAGGCGGACCGTCTGCAGACGCTGCGCAACGAGAACGAAGCGGACATCTGGTACAATTTCGGCTTCAAGCCGTCGCACAGCCCGACCGAGCCGCAGTGGGGCCAAGATTTTCTATGGAGCTTCCCGTTCCTGCTCGACGACAAGCAGCTGAAATCGCCGATGATGCTGTACGCGCCCGGCTTCCGTTTCAGTCTCGACGCGAACGGCGGGACGTCGAACATTTACCAGTCGTACGCCGCGCTCGATTTGCCGATCGATTATTTCGAACATATCGAGTACCAGTATAAATATCCTGCCAAAACCGGACAGCTGCTCGAATTCGTCCGCTACTTCGACGGACTCCGGACGACGTACGACTACAATTTCATGACCGAGCCGCAGATGGCGCGATCGTTCCTCGCGACGATGAAGACCGCCTACAAGGTCGAGCGGCCATGGCTCGTCTACGCGATCGACAAGCTGAAGACGCGGTTCGGCCGCGGCCTGCACCTGACGCTGTCGCTGTCGACGGACACCGGCGGCGTACCGGACCTGGCCGCGGAATACCGCGATACGGCGGGCGTCGTCTTCGAGGCGGGAGAGAAGTACGCGGGCTATCCGTTCGCGACCGACTCTCCGGCGTTCATGAAAAACGAAGGCAAGCTGTACGTCGGACTCGGCCTGCGCCGGCTGACGACCGTCTCCGTCAATTGGGGGGCGGAGCCGTTCCACGTCGTCCGCTCCAACGTGCCGTTCGACATTCGCGACGACGGAACGAAACGGACGATCGAGCTCCAGTCCGACGGCATGCAGCAAATCAAGCTGTATAGCCCGCGCCCGCTCGACATTCAGGGCGACGATTTGAAGATCGAGAAAGACCCGCAGGCGAACGTATACACCGTTACTCATTACGGCGCCAAGACGAGCATCGTCGTCACGATGCCTTGATCGCAAACAGGCGCTTTATCCAAAGGAGAACGACCATGGAAGAAATCGTGCAGCAATTGGAGCGCCATATCCGCGAACGGTACGAAATCGACGACAACGACGACGACTTCGGCACCGACGTCCACCTGTTCGACTATGGCTTTATCGATTCGATCGGGGCAACCGCCCTGATCGCCCATATCGAGAAAACGTACGGCATCCAAGTGACGAACCAGGACTTGATGCTGTATCCGCTCAACACGATACGGGAGATCGCCTCCTTTATCGCGACCAAGACGGGGAGGTAACGCCATGAACACCCATAACGTCACGGAACGCGTCATCGCGCTGGACAAGCTCGACCCGAACCAGCACGGCCAGCTGAAATACGCGTCCGCCTTCGTCGACGAGCATATCGACGACATTCGGCTCGCCGACGGCAAGCTGATCGTCTCGCACCATGCGCCGGACGGGGGCGAGCGGATCGCGGCGCACGTGGAGCGGCTGATCGAACGATTTTCCCGCGGCGACTTCGGGTTCAAGGAGCATATCCTGTTCGAGCACCGCGGTCCGACTCCGTATCGGGGCGACATTATCGCCGATCTGATCGAAGCGAAGACGATCAAGGTGCTGGAGCCGGGTCTGTTCATTTTCCGTGAGCCGTTTTCGAGCTTGCTGCGCTTCTTCGACGATTCGTTCGTGAAGCGCGTCGCCGAACCGTTCGGCGCCAAGGAGGAGTCGTACCCGGCCGTCATCCATTTGTCGACGTTGGACAAGACGAACCATTTCACCTCGTTCCCGGAGCATATTCATTTCTTGAACCATCTGCGCGACGACCTCGACGTCATCGAATCGTTCTCGGAATCGGTTCGTCAGGCCGGCGGCTGGAAAGAGGACGCCCCGCTCGATCTGAACAAGACGATGCCGAAGCCGCGCCTCGCGATGAACCCGTCGACGTGCTATCATTGCTACGAAGGCTTGCAGGGCGAGACGCTGGAGGGGGACGGCATCGTCGCCACCGCGGTCGCGAAGTGCCATCGGTACGAGTCGAAAAACCATGCCGATTTCGGCCGTCTGCTCGACTTCAGCATGCGCGAGATCATTTTCGTCGGCAAGCCGGAGTTCGTCCGCGAAAACCGGCTGAAGGCGGTCGAGCTGTTGAAGCAGTTGGCCGTCGAGTGGGAAATCGACTGCTTGATCGAGAACGCCAACGATCCGTTCTTCACGAACGACTTCCAAGTGAAAGCGTCGTTCCAGCGCAATCAAGAGATGAAATACGAGATGCGGCTGACGGTTCCGTACATCGGCAAATCGATCGCCTGCAGCTCGGTCAACTTCCACAGCACGGCCTTCGGGACGGCGTTCGATATCAAGACGGGCAAACGGCCGGCGACGACCGGCTGCGTCGGCTTCGGTCTGGAGCGCTGGGTGTTCGCGTTCCTCGCTCAATTCGGCTTGAACGAGGAAGGCTGGCCGGCCGCCTTCCGCGACCAGTATCGCGCTTGGCAAACAAAATCGAGATAACGAGTGATTCCTGTGAGCCTTTGGACCGTACTCAAAAAAAACGGCTTCGTCCTTCTGCTCGCCGCCGTCTTCCTGCTGATCGACTTCCTCGTCGCCTGGCGGGACCCGATGACGTACTCGCGGCGATTCGAGAAGGACGATTTTACGAAAACGTTGTTTCACCATCAGTGGGATCGTTCCGGTCCCGTTTTTTTTGGCAACTCGGCCGTAACGGGCGCCTACATGGAGGATAAGTCGCGGAAGCCGCTAGTCGAAATGGGGATGTCGTACGGCAAAATTACCGACCTGCGGCACATTTTGTCGCGCGGCCTGTACGAGCCGGAAGAGCAGCTCGTCGTCGGCATCGACGTCCATACGATGCTCGACAAGATGCAGACCGACCCGCGGTTCCCGTGGTCGAGACCGTGGTACAGCCCTTATTTGTACCATTACCGCGACTACTTTCAGGACGCGGGCAAGGAATGGCTGCGCAATGCGTGGAAGGCCGCCAAGGAAGGCAGACTCGACTTCCGGACGTTCGAGCCCCGCTGGATCGATAAAGAGCTGTATTTCGGACGCGAGCCGGCCGAGCAGCTGAGGAAGGACCGCGACCGGTATGCGGCCAACTACGACTGGATGACGCTGGACGATATGGCGGACAATTTGGAGGCGCTCGATTGGGTGATCGGGTATGCGGCCGAACGCCGGCTGCCGCTCAAGGTCGTCTGGATGCCGCTGAATCCCGACCCGGCCTATGATCCGCCTCCCTACTGGAAGCCGCTGCGGGAGCGGGTGGGCGCCACGCTGAAGGCGGCCGGCATCCCGACGCTCGACTTGGCGGATGCCTTTCCGCCGGCCGATTTCCACGACCTCGTGCACTTGAACCGCGAAACCGGGGCGCCGAAATTTACCGCGGAGGTGGACCGATGGCTGCTTTCCTTCGCAAGCTCGTCGAAGTGATCGTCTATGCGATCATGCTTGCTTTGGTCGCCGTCTGCTTTACGGGCCAAGGCTTGTTCATTTACGAAGGGTTTTGATTTCGAATCCGCTTCACCAGTCTAAAGGAGCAAGCTCATGTCTTACTTGTTGAATTTGCACGCGCTGGCCGCCCTGCTCGGCATGGCTCTCGTGCTGATGGCGACGCGGCGATGGCCGGGAAACAAACGAATCTTGGTGCTGCTCTTCAATCTGTGCTTCCTGTATTTGTTCAGCCGGAAGCTCTTTCTATTCTCGATCGCTTATACGCTCGTCAACTATGCCGGGTACGTCTGGCTGTGCCACGCGGCGAAGGGACGCCGCCTGTTGTTCGGCACGGCGATCGCGCTGAACGTCGCCGCCGTCGTGTCGTTAAGGCTGTTCGATATGGACGTGTTCGAAGGAACGTGGTTCGACGCCATTTATTTGTTCGGGCTCATCTACACCGTGCTGAAGGTCATCGACGCCTATTACTTCGCGTATTACGTCGGCAAGCAGGGGAAAGCGCCCCTGCTCGACTTCGTCAACTACTTGCTGTTCATCCCGACGTTCACGTCCGGGCCGATTCTGAAGTTCCGCGATTTCATGGCCGATGCGAAAAAGCCGTACACGGTATCGGCCGCCGATTTCGAAGCCGGCATCAAGCGCATCATTCTCGGCTTGTTCAAGAAAGTCGTGCTCGTCGCCGGCATGACCGTCGTGTTCAAGCATGTGGCCGGGCTGGAGCTGCACGTCTACCACAGCGTCTTTCTCATGATCTGGTTTTACGCGCTCATCTATTTCGATTTCTCCGGCTATTCGGACATCGCCATCGGCTTCGGGCGGCTGATGGGCTACACGATTCCGGAAAACTTCAAACGCCCGTTCTTATCCCCGACGCTGACGCAATATTGGCGCAACTGGCATGCGACGCTCGGCGATTGGTTCCGCGATCATATCTTCATGATCTTCTCCCGGTCGTTCACGTCGCGCGGCGCCGCCGCCGTCCTGTCGATCGTCGTCATGGTGCTGATCGGATTGTGGCACGGCTTCTCGTGGCTGTACTTGCTATGGGGAGTTTACCACGGCACGCTGATGGCGCTGGAAAGCCTGCTGCAGCTGTCGATCGTCAACCGGAAGAAAGTGTCCGCCTTTTACTTTTACGGGCGCTGCGTCGTTACCCAGGTGCTCGTGACAATCGGTATCGTCGTCTACAGCGGGAATACGGACGTCGCGCTGCGCATTTATAAAGGTTTGCTGAATTTTTAGCGGAATGCGCCCAAGCTGCCGCTCGACCGCAACAATACCCCTGTCCGCAGACGCAGACAGGGGTTCTTCATCTTCGAGGCAATAAAAAAACGCCCGCATCCGCAGGCGTCGTACCGGTTTCGATTATCCCATCCAAGCTTGGACCATCAGCACGTCGAGAATGAGGAAGACGAGCAAGCTGACGGATGTGAAGCCGATCGCGAATTTATTTTTGACCGGAGCGGCGAGCAGTCTCAGCAAGCCGACGACGACCAGGATCGTAAACAGAACCATGAAAATATCGAACGTATGGAAGTTGGACGCGCTTCCCGCAGCGGCTTCTTCTGCCAAAAACATAGCAAGGGACCTCCTTATGGTTAAACATCACAGTATACTCATCTTCATCTATGTTATCCTGCCCGGTCAACGGTTGCAAGCAAATTCTTGTTTGTTAACAAGTTTGTCACCAAATTGACGCGGTCCCGCGGTTCGAGACCGCAAGCCGATCGCCGAGTCCCGCCCGCACTTGCTACCCGCAAGAATAAGATACCCAGCCTTGCCAGCCTTTATTACCGGGCTTCCCGAAACCGATTAATCCCCGCTCCATTGGGACATAATACTCGTTGCCGCAGGCAAAATGATCCTTTGGAGGGAAATCGGCCATGTTCCATTTGCTTTCGCGACTGTTCCAACGAAAAAAGGCGTCTGCAAGCGGCGGGTCTCTCCCGGAATTCTCCTTAAAGCTATCCAAGCGCGTCGTCGAGAACTTATCCACGATTCAAGACATGCTCCAAAGCCCGTCCGATCTGATCGTGCGGCAATTCCACGTAGGCAAATCGAAGCATTTGTGCGGGATCGCTTGCATCGACGGCTTGGTCGACAAATCGGTCATCAACGATACAATCATGCAGAACGTCATGCTGGGCGTGGCTCAGGCGGATAAGGACGCGCCTCCGTTCGTCACGGCCGACAAGCTGCTCGACCGGCTCCATACGGACATTATACCGGTCGACGATATCGCCGTCGCCACGAGCTGGGACGATATTATGCTGGCCGTCTTTAACGGCGATACCGCCTTATTCGTGGACGGGACCTCCCGCGTCCTGCTGATCGGAACGCGGGGGTGGGCGAGCCGCGGCGTCGAGGAGCCGCAAACCGAGGCGCTTGTACGGGGCCCTCGCGACGGCTTCACGGAAAACATCCGGACGAATACGGTCCATTTGCGCCGGCGTATCCGCGACCCGAATCTGCGTCTCGACTCGATGCACGTCGGCCGGAGAGGGAAACGCCAGGTTATCATCGCCTACATGGCCGGCATTACGGCGCCCGATCTCGTCGACGAGGTGAAACGGCGGATCGACAGCATCGACATCGACGATGTGGAAGGGTCCGGCTATGTCGAGCAGTGGATTATGGACAGCTTCCTGACGCCGTTCCCGCTAATTCAGACGACCGAGCGGCCGGATAAATGTTCCGCGGCGATTCTTGGAGGTCGCGTGGCGATTTTGGTGGACGGCGATCCGTTCGCCCTGATCGCCCCGATCACGCTGGCGTCCATGTTTCAGTCTCCGGAAGATTACTACAGCCATTGGCTGATCGCTACGTTTCTGCGCGTCCTTCGTCTTGCATCGGCGTTCGCCGCCACGTTTCTTCCGGCGCTTTATATCGCGCTGGTCGAATACCATCAAGGGATGATTCCGTCCAAGCTCGCCTTCTCCATCGCGGGTACGCGTGAAGGCGTGCCGTTCCCGGCCGTCATCGAGGCGTTCATTATGGAAGGCACCCTCGAAATATTGCGCGAAGCCGGTATACGTCTGCCGAAGCCGATCGGCCAGACGATCGGGATCGTAGGAGGGCTCGTCATCGGCGAAGCGGCCGTTTCGGCGGGCATCGTCAGCCCGATCATGGTTATCGTCGTCGCGATCACGGCGATTTCGTCGTTCGCCCTGCCCTCTTACGCGTTCGCCATAACGCTCCGAATCATCCGCTTCGGCATCATGTTGGCCGCTTCGTTGTTCGGTTTGTACGGCATCATCCTGTCGTACATCATGATCAATATTCACATCGTCAATTTGAAAAGCTTCGGCATTCCTTATTCGACGCCGTTCTCGCCCACGTTCATCAAGGATTGGGTCGATTTGATATGGCGGGCGCCCGTGACGCTGCTCGGCCGCCGCCCGCAAATGATGCAAACGACCGACGAAACCCGCATCCGGAAAAAGTAATGGCGCGTTCCGACGGACCGGCGCGCGGGAGGTGTATATCCGATGAAAGGCTACGAGGCGCGCGGGATGTACCCGTTTGAGCTATGGATTACGATCGCATCATGGGCATTGGGGGTCGGCATTTTGACGCTGCCTCGGCTGCTGGCGCATTCATGCGAAACATCGGACGGCTGGATCAGCTTGGTCATCGGCGGTACGCTCGCCGCCTTTTTCAGCTGGATTTCCTTAACGCTGACCCTCCGTTTTCCCGGCGCTACGTTTTACGAATATACGTCCCGTATCGTAACGAAGCCTGTCGCTTGCGTCCTTACGCTGTTGATGGCCGTTCATTTTTTAACGTTCCCCGCCTACGTCACACGCGTGCTGTCGGACATCTCGCGTTTGTACTTGCTGTACCGCACCCCCATGGAGGTGCTTACGCTCGCCTTCATTCTCATCCTCGCTTATGCGGCTTCCGGCTCCAGGGCGGGTCTTATTCGGTTGAACGTCTTGTTTCTGCCGATCGTCCTGTTCATTCTGGTCGCCGCTCTCGGATTGAACGGCAAAGACGTCGAAACGGACAACCTGCTTCCGGCTTTCGTAACGCCGAGCGGCCGCATATGGGAAGGGGTGCAAACGGGCGCCTTTTCGTTTATCTCTTCCGATATTCTATTATTTTACGGCACGCTGCTAGAGCGTAAAAAAGGAGCGGCGCGTGCGGTTTGGATCGGCATGGCGATTATTACGATTCTCTATATCCTGATCTACATCGTGTCGGTCGGCGTGTTTTCCCGGGAAGCGACGGAACAAATTATGTACCCGACGATAGAAATGGCGAAAAAAGTCGAGTTTCCCGGTGTCCTTTTCGAGCGGTTCGAGCTGATTTTCTTGACGACCTGGATCATGACTATCTTCAACACGTGCGTCATGGCGCTCGATATTTCCGTATGGTCGGTGCGAATGATATTCCCGAAATGGAACAAGACCTTGACGACCGTCTCCTTATCGACCCTCGTGTATATCGCGACGGCAATTCCGGCCAACACGCCGGAACGCGATGCGTTCGGACAATGGATCGGCTATGACGGTCTTGTGCTCGCCATCCTGCTGCCCACGCTGCTGCTCGTGATTGCGATGCTGAGACGCATTCCGCATCAAACTTGAAGGAGGAGGAATCGGCATGAACGTTTTAAAATCGCTGTGGGGACATATGCCGTCAGGAATGGTTCTGTTTTGCGCCATTTTGTCCTGGCTGATCCCGTTCACGATTTACCGCTTTAACCGGAGGCTCCATGAATGGGGAGATCCCGCTTGGAAGCGGGACGCTTCCGGGAAGCCTCGCTCGATGCCGGGACAGCCCGACTACGGGCGACATGGCGACGGCCATAACCATAAGCCTCCGTTACGGGAGCATTCCGGCCGTTCCGGCAATTTGGCCACCTCGTCAAAGCGACGCGAGCATAAACGCTAGCGGCGACACATCAAACAAAACCGCGAGCCGGGAAGCATTCCCCGATTCGCGGTTTGTTGTCGTCCAAGCGGTCGTTATACCGCCGCGTTTTCTTTCACTTCTTCGAGCTTTTGCTGCCGCTCGGTTCGTTCCCGATCGCGCTCCAAAATCGGCTTCAAATATTTCCCCGTGTACGATTCGGGAACTTTCACGACGTCCTCCGGCGAGCCGCAGGCCACGATCGTACCGCCGCGGCTGCCGCCCTCCGGACCCAAGTCGATCAAGTAATCGGCCGTCTTGATCACATCGAGATTGTGCTCGATGACGAGCACCGTCTCGCCGCTGTCGACCAGCCGATGCAGGACGGTCAGCAGCCGGTCGATGTCGTCGATATGCAGGCCTGTCGTCGGCTCGTCCAGGATGTAGATCGTCTTGCCCGTACTGCGCCGGTACAGCTCCGCCGCCAGCTTGACGCGCTGCGCTTCGCCGCCGGACAGCGTCGTCGCCGGCTGGCCGAGCTTCATGTAGCCGAGGCCGACGTCCAGCAGCGTCTGCAGCTTCCGGTGAATGCGCGGAATGTTTTTGAAAAACTCGCAGCCATCCTCGATCGTCAGCTCCAGCACTTCCGCGATGCTCTTGCCTTTATACTTCACCTCGAGCGTCTCGCGGTTGTACCGTTTCCCTTTGCACAGCTCGCACGGCACATACACGTCAGGCAAGAAGTGCATCTCGATCTTGATGATGCCGTCTCCCCGGCACGCTTCGCAGCGGCCGCCTTTGACGTTGAAGCTGAACCGGCCCTTCTTGTATCCCCGAACCTTCGCTTCCGACGTATTGGAGTAGACGTCGCGAATATCGTCGAATACGCCCGTATACGTAGCCGGATTGGAGCGAGGCGTCCGGCCGATCGGAGACTGATCGATGTCGATGACCTTCTCGACGTGCTCGAGGCCGAGTATTTCCTTATGCTCGCCGGGACGAAGCTTCGCCTTGTTCAGGTCGCGGGCGAGCGCCTTGTACAATATTTCGTTGATCAACGTACTCTTGCCCGAACCCGATACGCCCGTGACGCAGGTGAACACGCCGAGCGGAATTTTCACGTTCACGCCCCGCAGGTTGTTCTCCTTCGCGCCTTTCACTTCCAGCCATTTGCCGTTCGGCTTCCGTCTCGGGCTCGGGACCGGGATGAATTTCTTGCCGCTCAAATATTGGCCGGTCAGCGAATTCGGATCTTCCATAATTTCGGCGGGGGTCCCTTGGGCGACGACTTGGCCGCCGTGAATGCCGGCTCCCGGCCCGATATCGATAATATAGTCGGCCGCCAGCATCGTATCCTCGTCGTGCTCGACGACGATCAGCGTGTTGCCGAGGTTGCGCATATGCTCGAGCGTCTGGATCAGACGGTCGTTGTCGCGCTGGTGCAGGCCGATGCTCGGCTCGTCCAAAATATAGAGGACGCCCATGAGGCTCGAGCCGATTTGGGTCGCCAGCCGGATGCGCTGCGCTTCGCCGCCGGACAGCGTGCCCGCCGAACGGCTGAGCGACAAGTAGTCGAGCCCGACGTTGACGAGGAAGCCGAGCCGCGCTTCGATTTCCTTCAGCACGAGATGCGCGATCGTGCGGTCCTTCTCGGAAAGCTCCAAGTTGCGGAAAAATTCCGACGCCTCTCCGATCGACAAGTTCGTGACGAACGCCATGTTTTTGCCGCCGACGGTGACGGCCAAGCTTTCCTTCTTCAGACGATGGCCTTTGCAGCTGCCGCACGGCTTCGCGCTCATATACTGCTCGATATGCTCGCGGATGCCGTCCGACGCGGTTTCCCGGTAACGGCGCTCGAGGTTGCGCACGACGCCCTCGAACGGCACGAGCGCCTCCTTCGTCAAGCCGAAGTCGTTCTCGTAACGGAACTTGACCTTCTCTCCGCCGGTGCCGTACAAAATCTTCTTCATCTGGTCGGCGGTCAGCTCGGATACGGGCACATCCATCGGGATGCCGTAATGCTCGCATACGGCGGCGAGAAATTGCGGATAGTAGTTCGACGTACTGCCCGCCCACGCCTCGAACGCACCCGCTTCGATCGTCAAATTCGGATTCGGCACGAGCAGGTCGGGATCGACGATCATCTTCGCGCCCAGACCGTCGCACTCCGGGCAGGCGCCGAACGGACTGTTGAACGAGAACATGCGCGGCGCCAAGTCCTCGATGCTGAACCCGCACTCCGGACAAGCGAGCTTCTGGCTGAACAGCAGCTCTTCTTTGTCCATGACGTCGACGATAACTCGCCCTTCGGCCAGCTTGAGCGCCGTTTCCAGCGAATCCGCAAGCCGCGCCTGAATGTCGTCCTTGACGACGATCCGGTCGACGACGACCTCGATCGAATGCTTCTTGTTTTTCTCCAGCTCGATTTTGTCCGACAAGTCGCGAATTTCTCCGTTCACGCGAACACGAACAAAGCCCTGCTTCTGCACGTCGGCGAGCAGCTTCGTATGCTCGCCCTTGCGGCCGGACACGATCGGCGCCAAAATTTGCAGCTTCGTCTTCTCCGGGTATTCCATAATGCGGTCGACCATCTGCTCGACCGTCTGCGCGGAAATTTCGATGCCGTGCTCCGGACAATGCGGCTTGCCGATCCGGGCGAACATGAGCCGCAAGTAATCGTAAATTTCCGTTACCGTACCGACGGTGGAACGCGGGTTGCGGCTCGTCGTCTTCTGGTCGATCGAGATCGCCGGCGACAGCCCCTCGATCGAATCGACGTCGGGCTTGTCCATCTGGCCGAGAAACTGTCTCGCGTAAGCGGACAGCGACTCGACGTACCGGCGCTGACCCTCCGCGTATATCGTATCGAAAGCGAGCGACGATTTGCCCGATCCGCTTAATCCCGTCAGCACGACAAACTTGTCGCGCGGAATCGTCACGTCGATATTTTTCAAATTGTGAGCTCTCGCTCCTTTGACCACGATCCGGTCTTGAGCCACGTCAACCATCCTTTCCGGTTCAACCGAACGTTCATTCCTTCATCATAGCACGACAGACGCCCGGAACGAAACGGACAGCTTTTGTCAAACCGTCCGTTCCCGTTCCCGGCGCCGTCAGTCCGCCGACTTCAGCTCGAGTATCGCGTCGCGCAGCTCGGCCGCGCGTTCGAACTGCAAGCTTTTCGCCGCTTCCTTCATCTCCGCCTCGAGACGCTCGATGACGGAAGCGCGGTCCTTCTTCGACATCTTCTCCGCCTTAAAGCCGGCCAAGTAGTCGGCCTTCTGCTCGGCGACCTTCGTCGCCTCGATGACGTCGCGCACCCGCTTCTGGATCGTCTGCGGCGTAATGCCGTGCTTCTCGTTGTACGCGATCTGAATCGCCCGGCGCCTCTCGGTTTCGCGGATCGCGCGCTCCATCGACTCGGTGATTTTGTCGCCGTACATGATGACGCGTCCGTTCGCGTTCCGCGCCGCCCGGCCGATCGTCTGGATGAGCGACCGCTCCGCACGCAAAAATCCTTCCTTGTCGGCGTCGAGAATGGCCACGAGCGACACTTCCGGCAAATCCAATCCTTCCCGCAGCAGGTTGATGCCGACGAGAACGTGGTACACGCCGAGACGCAGGTCGCGCAGCAGCTGCATTCGCTCGAGCGTCTTGATATCGGCGTGCAAGTAACGCACCTTGATGCCGATATCTTTCAAGTAATCCGTCAAATCTTCCGCCATCTTCTTCGTCAGCGTCGTGACGAGGACGCGCTCGTCCTTGGCCAGTCGATCGTTGATCTCGCCGATCAAATCGTCGATCTGTCCCTTCGTCGGACGCACCTCGACGATCGGATCGAGCAAGCCGGTCGGCCGGATGATCTGCTCCACCATCGTCGGGCAATGCTCAAGCTCGAACGGCCCCGGCGTCGCGGAGACGAATATCGCCTGCTTCACCTTGCTCTCGAACTCCTCGAACCGGAGCGGCCGGTTGTCGAGCGCCGAAGGGAGACGGAAGCCGTGCTCCACGAGCACTTCCTTGCGCGCCCGGTCGCCGTTGTACATGCCGCGGATTTGCGGCAGCGTCACGTGCGATTCGTCGACGATGACGAGCATGTCGTCGGGGAAGTAATCGAACAGCGTGTACGGCGTCGCCCCCCGCTCGCGGAACGTAAGCGGACCCGAGTAGTTCTCGATGCCGGAGCAGAAGCCCATCTCCTGCATCATCTCGAGGTCGTAGCGCGTCCGCTGCTCGAGCCGCTGCGCTTCCAGCAGCTTGCCTTGGGCGCGCAGCTCGGCGAGCCGCTCCTCGAGCTCGCGCTCGATGTTGACGATCGCGACCTTCATCCGATCCTCGTGCGTGACGAAGTGGGACGCCGGGAATATCGCGACGTGGTCGCGTTCGCCGAGAATTTCGCCGGTCAGCACGTCGATCTCCGTAATCCGCTCGATCTCGTCGCCGAACAGCTCGACGCGAATCGCCTGCTCGCCCTTGGAGGCCGGGAAAATCTCGACGACATCGCCGCGGACGCGGAACGTGCCGCGCACGAAGTTCAAGTCGTTGCGCTGATACTGGATGTCGACGAGCTTATGAAGAATCTCGTTGCGGGGACGCTCCATGCCGACGCGCAAAGACAGCACGAGATCCCGGTACTCGAACGGAGAACCGAGGCCGTAAATGCACGATACGCTGGCGACGATGATGACGTCCCGGCGCTCGAAGAGCGAGCTGGTGGCGGAGTGGCGCAGCTTGTCGATCTCTTCGTTGATGCTCGAATCTTTCTCGATGTATGTGTCGCTCGACGGAATGTACGCTTCCGGCTGGTAATAATCGTAGTAACTGACAAAATACGACACGGCATGATTCGGAAAAAACTCCTGAAACTCGCTGCACAGCTGGGCGGCCAGCGTCTTGTTGTGCGCGATGACCAGCGTCGGCCGATTCAGTTGCGCGATCACTTGCGCGGCCGTGAACGTCTTCCCCGTACCCGTCGCCCCGAGCAGCGTCTGATACCGCTTGCCCGAGCGCACGCCTTCGACCAGCTCCGCGATCGCGCGCGGCTGGTCGCCCTGCGGCTGAAAGTCGGATACGAGCTGAAACGGTTTGTGTTGAACCACGATATCGCTCATCGTCTTGTACCTCTCACTTGGGTCTTTCGCCTCTATTGAACGATTCGGCCGTTACCGATATATGGATAGGACATGGGGGTTTACCGAATGTTTGTTCTCATTCATTATACCTCTTTTCCGGAATTGTTGCAAATTTTCGAACAAAGGGTGTGGGTTTGGTCCATGGATTTGACAACGCTACTGGGCATCCTGCTCGGCCTCCTGGCGCTCGTGGGCGGCTTCCTGCTCGAGGACGGCCACATCAGCGGGCTGCTCGTATATACGGCGGCGATCATCGTGTTCGGCGGAACGTTCGGCGCGGTCGTCGTCAGCTTCCCGAAGTCGCAGCTCAAGCTCATTCCCGAGGCGCTCCGCATGGCGTTCCGCGAGCCCAAATCGAACCCGGCCGCCCTGATCGAGGAGCTCGTCGACATGGCGGTCGTCGCCCGCCGCGAAGGCGTCCTCGCGCTCGAGGACCGCGCGCAGCAGCATCCGAACGCGTTTTTGCGGGAAGGGCTGCAGATGGTCGTCGACGGAACCGATCCCGACGTGCTGCGGCAAATTCTCGAGGTGGAGATCGAGGCCAAGGAGAAGCGGCACCAGAACTGCGCGAAGCTGTTCGAGGCGGCCGGCGGCTACGCCCCGACGATGGGCATCATCGGCACCGTCATGGGGCTGATCCACGTGCTGAGCAACATGTCCGACCCGGCCTCGCTCGCCGGAGCGATCGCCGTGGCCTTTACCGCTACATTGTACGGCGTCGGCAGCGCCAACGTGCTGTATTTGCCGATCGCGAACAAAATCAAAGTGCGCAGCGAGGAGCTCGTCGCGGAGATGGACATGATGCTGGAGGGAATGCTGGCGCTGCAGGCCGGCGAAAACCCGCAGCTCATTCAAAAAAAGCTGGCTTCGTTCCTCCAGCTGGATGCGGCCTCGTTCGGCGGAAAGGATGCGGTAGCCGATGGCGAGGAGACGTAAGCGCAGCGAGACTTCCCATTCGAGCAGCGAGCGGTGGCTCATTACGTACGCCGATCTGATCACGCTGCTCATGATCTTCTTCGTCATCATGTATGCGATGAGCCAGGTCGATACCGCGAAGTACGAGTCGCTCGCCAAGGCGCTCCAGCTCCAATTCCACGACGCGACGTCGATGATCCCGAAGGGCAGCGGCGTACTGGACGGCGCGAATCCGGGAGCCGGACAAGCGGGAGACGAGACGAAGCGGGAGACGGAGACGAAGCCGACGGACGGCGCGGAGAAGGACGCGAAGGAAGAGGACTTGCAAAATTTGCTCAAGCTCGTCCGGCAATACATCGCCGAGCAAAGCCTGGAAGCCCAAGTCTCGGCCAGCGATACGCCCCGCGGCATCGCCATTACGCTGAACGACTTGTTTTTGTTCGATCTCGGCAAGGCCGATCTGAAGCAGGGCGCTTTTCCCGTTCTCGAGAAGCTGGCCAGTCTGTTCCCCCAGCTGAAGGCGAAGGTGAGCGTCGAGGGGCACACCGACGATTTGCCGGTGACGCCGGGCTCGCAGTTTCAGGACAACTGGGGGCTTTCCCAAGCGCGGTCCGTCTCGGTCATCCGCTACTTCGTCAATTCCGCGAAGCTGAAGAGCGATACGTTCATCTCGTCCGCCTATGCGGATACGAAGCCCGTCGCGCCGAACGATTCGGAGACGAACCGGCAAAAAAACCGGCGCGTCGAAATCGTCGTGCTCCGCAACGGGTCATAACGGCCCTGCCGCGCAAAAAAAGAGTCCTTGCTCGCGCTCCTCACGCGAAGGACTCTTTTCTTGTCTCTACAGCCCGCTTCCGGTCTCGCTGCCGGAAGCGTAGCCGGCCGGCCGCCGCCGCGCCGCCTTCGTGAACCAGTTTACGCTGCGCTCCTCGACGACGTACATCGCCTTGTCGTCCGGAGCGAGCACCACCCCGAGCAAATGATGCTCGCCGGCGAACAGCGCCCGCTGCACGAATTTCGTGTGGCCTTCCGTATTGATCACTTCAAGCTTGCAGAATGCGGCGTTCGAGCGCAGCGCCTCGTGCAGCTCCTCTTTCGTACGTACCTTAATGCCGTTCGCTTTATGGATCGTTTCCCCGGGCAGCAGGCCCATTTCCTTGGCCGGACCGGCCGGAAGCACGCCCAAAATTTTCAACCCGTCCGCCCCGTGCACATACATCGGCGAACGGGACGATTCCTCCCGCTTGCTCCACCAGACCAACGCCTCGTGCAGCGCCGCGACGGCGAGCGAACCGACGAGCGCGAAGCCGGGCAGCCATTCCGCGCCGGCGGCAAGCGCCAGCACCGCTACCGCGTACACGACGAGCCGCTTGGCGCTGACCCGCGCCTTGTCCTGCGGCAGCCGCGTCGTCGTCCGTTCGGCGAAGCCGAGCATGACGGGCATCGCGGCGAACGTCCAGCCGGCGGACCAGATGTCGCCGCCGAACAGAGGCGACCAGGGCAGCACCGCCGAACCGGCACCGGCCGGGACGAGGAGCAGCAGCGGCACCGGCCAAAACTGCTGCAGCTGATAGCCGCCGATCACTTTGCCCCGCTTGCCTTCCACGAATACGGGCATCGCCATGCTCGCGCCCTGCTTGCCGACGAAAAACGCCTCCAGCAGATGCAGCAGGCCGACCAACGCAAGCATCGACGATATCGGCAGCTGCTGCAGCGGTCGGAGTGCCGCTCCGACATAGTCGATCTCGGTCAAGGACGGGAACGTCGAGACGACGACGTGCAGCACGCCCAGCAAGGCGACCGAATACGCCAAGCAGACGAACCGGATTTGGACGACGGCCAGCAGCGCCGAGAGCACCCATAACCAAACGACGACGCCGAGCGGCACCGTAGCGCCGACGAACGACATGACGAACGAGGCGGCCATTCCCGCGACGATGCCCCACAGCACCGTCCTCCACGTCGTATCGATCAGCGAATGAAGTCTCGTCGAGAACAGCTGGCGCTCCAGTACGATTTGCCTGCGATATTGCACGATCACGAACACGATCCCGATATAATAAAAAGGCTGCACAGCCAGCTGCACAAGCGCATGCAGCGCGTTTCGCGCCAAATCCGCGGCGATGTCCATCGAATCCGCTCCTTTTCCCGAAGCTTCCTAAACCAACCGATTCGACGTTCCGCCGGCGATTTCCTGCCGCGATACGCACATTTCCAGCCGTTCCCGCCGCGGCAAGGGCGAACAGGACCGTAAAGTCCAACCGGTCGCCGTTCAATTCCACTACGGCTTAAAGTCCGGAGGGGCCTTCAACCAGCCTTTTTTCCTCAGCATCTCCCTGAGTGAAACCGCGTAAGCCATCTTTTTCATTTGGAATCTGGCGAACATGGCCGCCACGTCCGGCCGTACGGCCTCCGTCATCCCGCGGCAGGCATAATTGATGCCCAGTACGATATTGAAGCTGAGCAGATTGGCGATTTCTTCGTCGGACAATCGGGAGCCCTCCGGCATATGGCGGAACTCGCCGACCGGCTTGGGCTGCGACAAATCCGGCAGCGGGACGCCTTCCGACTCCAAAAACTTGACCACTTCCTCGAAGATGGGGGCATGCACCGTATCGATCACCACTCTGAGCTTTTCCTTCAAATCGGGATCCTCCACGATGTTGTAGGACACCTGCTCGCCGCGCATCGTTTGATCGGTTGCGGTTAAGTAAAACCATACGTTCATCACTTCCCCGACGTTCAATGGAGGCTTTTCTCCGTCCAGAAAAGGCTTGATCGAGTCGGTAAGCAGTTCCAAAACATTCATGTTCGCACCGCCTTTTTGCTACTAGGGTGTGTCTTTTGACGCGTTTTAGTCGAAACGGGCGCAAAAAAAATCGGGCACCTTTCCGGTACCCGATTCCTTGCGTTGTTATTTCACCGCTTTCCGCATCGCTTCGACCGCCGTCTTGAGCTGCAGATCGTGCTTCGGATCGCGAATTTCTTTGGCGATCGCTTCCTCGAGCTTTTGCGCCGTCTTGACGTCGACCTCGCCGGTCGCGGGCAAGCCGTTGGCGCTTTGGAACGATTTGACCGCTTGGGCGGTCTTGTCGTTAAAGTAACCGTCGGTCCGGCCGGGCGCGAGCCCGAGCCCTTCCAGCATCAGCTGCATATTTTTGACGTCGTCTCCGAGCATGTCGGCCTTCAGCGTCGTTTTCTTCGACAGCGGCGATACTTTGAAGAACGCCGGCTGCTCCACCGCCACGTCCGGGGCGATGCCTTTCTGATGCACCCAGTTGCCGTTCGGCGTCAGCCACTTCATGACGGTCATCTTGATGTTGCTGCCGTCGCCCAGCTCCTGCTGGTACGTCACTTGAACCGTTCCTTTGCCGTACGTCTTCTCGCCGAACAGCTTCGCGCCCGCCGCTTCCTGCAGCGCGCCCGCCATAATTTCCGACGCGCTGGCGCTGCCGTTGTTGATCAGCACGGCAATCGGATACGGCTTGCCGGAGCCGCCCTTGGACAGCGTCTGCTCCCGCCGGCCGTTCCGGTCCTCGACCTGAACGATAGGCTTGCCGTTCGGGACGAATTCCTCCAGCATTTCGACGACCGCCTGCAGCATGCCGCCCGGATCGTTGCGCACGTCGATGACGAGCGCCTTCATCCCTTGATTCTCCAGTGCCTTCAGCTGATCCTTGAACGTCTTCGCCGTGTTTTGCACGAATTCGCGAATGTCGATTTTGCCGATTTGCCCTTCCAGCATCTCGGAGTGAACCGTTTCGATCGGGATATCGTCCCGAACGACGACGACCTCGATCGGCTCGGCGCCGGCCCGCGAAATTTGCAGCTTCGCCTGCGAGCCTTTGTCTCCGCGAATTTTCATGACCGCCTCGGACAGCGTCAGCCCGTCCAGCTTTTCCCCGTTGACCGACAAAATAATATCGTTCGTCCGGATGCCCGCTTTCTCGGCCGGCGAGCCTTTGATCGGGGAAACGACCTTCACGCGGCCGTCCTCCAGCGACACTTCGGCGCCGATGCCTTGGAACTTCGAGCTGAGCATATCGTTGAACTGCTTCGCTTCCTCTTGATCCATATACGTCGTGTACGGATCGTCCAACGCCCCGAGCATGCCGTGGATCGCGCCGTCGATGACCTTCGTCCGGTCCACCTCGTGCAAAAATTGGCCTTGTATCAATTCGTACGTCGTCGACAGCTTCTTCAGCTCTTGCGCCGTAAAGCCGGATTCGCCCGTCTTGCCGCCGAATACGCTGCGTCCTTCACTCGCATAAGACAGCGGCTTGACGATCGTAAGCGTCAGCACGCTGCTGGCGAACATCGCGAGCAACAGAAACGCGACGAAGATGTACAGATTGCGTCCTTTCCAGAACATGGTCTTCTCACCGCCTCTGCTGGCTTGTCTCTAGGTTGGTTCATTGTATGAGACCGACGTGCGAATTAGTAGCGTTATTTTACGTAGGGGATCGGATCGGTCGGCTCCCCGTTTTTGCGAACCTCGAAATGAAGATGGTTGCCGGTCGACTGTCCGGTCGATCCGACGTACGAGATGACGTCCCCCGCTTTCACTTGATCGCCCTCTTCGACGGCCAAGCTTCGGGCATGTCCGTACCACGTCTCCAAGCCGCCTCCGTGATCGATGACGACCGTATTGCCGTATCCGTTTACCCACTGCGCGATGATGACCGTCCCCGGAGCGGCCGCATGAATTTCCGTTCCCGCCGGCGCCGGGATATCGATCCCTTTATGGTTCTCGCTCTTCTTCGTAACCGGATTGATCCGATGGATAAACCCGGAGGAGATCGTCGTCCGTCCCGGCAGCGGCCATTTCAGCTGACCGCCGGTATAGACGGCCGTTTTCTTGTTTTTGTTTTTCTCCGCCCACAGCTTCGATTTCTCCGCCGCGAGCTTCTTCAGAAATTCCTCCTGCTCCTCGCTTACTTCCTCGATCGCCTGCTCCTGCTTCGCCAGGCTCGCGATGAGCACTTCCTTGTCCTTCTCCTTGGCCATCAGTTCCTTCTTCGCCAGCTCGTTCTGGGCGTACAGCGCTTGAACCTGGGCCAACTGGGCTTCGACCTGCACCTTCTTCTGCGCAACCGCCTCGCGGTCCCGCTTGTTCGCCTCCAATATTTCCTTGTCTTGGCCGACGATCGACTTGAGCGCATGGTACCGGTCCAAAAAGTCGCTGAAGCTGGTCGATTCGAGCAGCACGTCCAAATAGGAGACGAAGCCGTTCGTATACATGAGCCGCACTCTCGATTTCAGCAGCTGATCGCGGGTTTCGACGCGCTGCTCGGCTTCCTGCAGTTCTTGTCCCGTCTGTTTCAACGTAGCCGTCGTCGCGTCGATTTGCTTCTGGATCGCGTTCAGCTTGTTGCCCTGCTCCTCGATCTGCTTCCACAGCTCCTGCATATTGTTCGTTTCCTGAACTTTTTTCGACGCGAGATCCTTCTTGAGCTTGTCGGCTTCCTGCTGCTTCTTGGCAGCCTCGGCCTCCTGCTTCTTGATCATGTCAAGCCTCTTGTCGATTTCCGCATCCGTAATAGCATACCCTTCTTGGGGCGCGGACATAAGCAGCAGCGCCAAACCCGATACGACGACCAACGATCGTTTCCACTTGTTCAACTCCGGGATTCCTCCTCGACATTACACTTTCAAAAACTTGCGGACGGACAAAATGCTTCCCCATATGCCGATCATGACGCCGATGCCGAACAACAGCCCCGGTATAATCAGCACGAGCTCCCTCACGGGTATCAGCTTGATCAGCATCAAGCCGAGCTGGACCTTCGTATAGTTGAGCAGCTCCGCATACCCCCACAGCAGAACGCCGACGGGTATGGCCGAACCGATTAAGCCGAGCAGCGCCCCTTCGATGAAGAAGGGCCAGCGGATAAAGCCGTTCGTCGCACCGACGAGCTTCATGATGCCGATTTCGCGCCGGCGGCCGACGATCGTAATCTTGATCGTATTCGATATGAGGAACATCGCGGTAAATGCGAGCAGCAGGACGAATACGAGTCCGACGTTGCGCACGATGCCGGTTATTTTCAACAGTGTATCGACGGTGCCTTTGCCGTAGTTGATCTTATACAGAAGCGGCGGATTGTTCTTCGCATCGTTCGCCTTGATCCGCTCCGCCACTTGGCCGACGAGATGCGGATCGGTAACCTCCACGGTAAACGAGTCGTTCAACGGATTGTTGTCCCCGTCGAATCCTTCCAGCAGCTCTTTCCCTTCGTCGCCCATCTTCTCGCGCAGCAAATTCAGCCCTTCCTCCTTGGAGACGAAAGTGACCTTTTTCACCTCGGGGATGGCGGCGATATCCCGCTGGACGGCGTCCCTCTGCTGCTCGGTCGTATTGACTTCGAGATAGACGCGAATTTCGACCTGACTCTCGATCTGATCCGCCAAGCTGTTGACATTGAGCGCCAAGACGAGGAAAATGCCGAGGACGAACAGCGAGATGGAAATGGCGCTAATCGAGGCGAACGTCATCCAGCCGTTGCGTACGACGTTTTTGGCACCCTCCCGTACGTGCCGAGCGAAGGTGCTAATCCTCATAGCCGTACTCCCCTCTAACGACGTCGCGAGCGATGTTGCCGCTCTCGATAGCGATGACCCGCTTGCGCATCGTGTTGACGATTTCCTTGTTGTGCGTAGCCATTACGATCGTAGCCCCGCGGAAGTTGATTTCCTCGAGGAGCTTCATGATGCCCCATGACGTCTCGGGGTCGAGGTTGCCGGTCGGTTCGTCGGCGATGATGACGGCCGGGTTGTTCACTATTGCCCGGGCAATGGCGACGCGCTGCTGCTCGCCGCCGGACAGTTGCCCCGGAAGCGATCCGGCCTTGTCCTTCAATCGGACGAGCTCGAGCACCTCCATCGTCCGTTTCTTCATCAGCTTCTTGGGAGCCTCGATCACTTCCATCGCGAATGCGACATTTTCATACACCGTCAGCTTCGGCAGCAGCTTGAAGTCTTGGAAGATGACCCCGATGTTGCGCCTGACATACGGAATTTTGCGCTGCTTCAGCTTTTCCAGATTGAAACCGTTAACGAAGATGTGGCCTTTCGTCGGCCGTTCCTCGCGATATATCAATTTCATGAATGTGGATTTGCCGGCCCCGGAAGGCCCGACCACATACACGAACTCGTGAGCGTCGATTTTCACATTGATGCCTTTCAATGCATGGGTTCCGTCGGAATACGTCTTCCATACATCTTGCATTTCGATCACGCTATCACATCCCGGTCATAGTTAACATATAAGAGTTCGACACCTGCCGCTGAAATCCTCTAGGAAACTTTTCGATTCAACATATTCTTTCATCATAGCACGGCAATCGCCTTTTTCGGACTTAATAGTTATTGGAAAATTCAGGCGGCCCCTCGCATATACATAGGTTGTACCACCATGATAGAGGAGCGGTTCCGATGAAACGCCGTACGGTAAACCGGCTGCTGGCAGCGGCCGTCGCGGGCTTGTCCGCGTTATGGATATGGTTTTGGTGGTACTCCGGTTTGCAGACGCTGCCTGCCGGGGTTCGGCTTGGCGATTGGCAGGTCGGAGGGATGCGCGCGGAGGAAGCGAAGCTCGCGCTGGAGGACGGATTGAAGCGGCTGTCGAATCAAAAGGTTTCGCTAGGAGCGGCCGACGCGGCGGCGAACCGGACCGAATTCACGATGGAGCGGCTCGGATTGTCGTCCAACGGAGAACAGCTATCGACATTTTTGGACAGCTTCGCGAAAGAAGGAAGCCGGCTGGACCGCGCGCGCCGACGTTGGCAGCTGCGCCATGCCGCCCTCCCTCTCGAGCTGACCGTTTCCGAGGAAAAGCTGCGGCAGACCCTTGAGGCGGCGTGGCCGGGGCTGATGAAGCCCGTGACGAAAAATGCGGAGCGGGTCGTTACCGCCGACGACCGGATCGAGTACAAGCCGGAGGTTCGGGCCCGAACGGCGGATACCGCGGTGCTGGCCGGCCTGCTCGTCGAGTCGGCGCGAGACGTCTGGGACGGACGGCTGCGCCCGGACCGGTGGACCGGCGACGCCTCTCCCGCGAAGCTGGACGTCCCTCTCCGCGACGTCTTGCCCGAGATGACGCTGGACCGGCTGAAGGCGCAAGGCGTGGACCGCAAAATCGCCGAATTCACGACGACGTCCCACGGAAGCGCGCCGGGCCGCGTCCACAACATTCAAGCGACCGCGAGCACCATTCACGATATGCTGCTCGCCCCCGGCGCCAAGTTCGACTACGGCACGGTCATCCGCGAAACGGAGCGCAAGCACGGCTACCGCGAAGCGCCGGTCATTTACAACGGCAAGCTCGTCCAAGGGATCGGCGGCGGCATCTGCCAAGTGTCCACGACGTTGTACAACGCGGTCCTTCGCGCCGGACTAACGGTGAACGAACGCCGCAACCATTCGCTGCCGGTCAGCTACGTCGCGCTCGGGCAGGACGCGACGTTTGCGAACGGCTATATCAACTTCGTCTTTACGAACAACAGCGGCCATCATTTGCTCATCCGCACCGAAACGAACGAGTCGAGCGTCACGGTGAAGCTGTTCGGCCGCATGCCCGAATCGGTCACCTATGAGGTGGAATCGAACGTGATCAAGACGATCGAGCCGCCGGTCAAGTACGTGCACAACCCGTCGCTGCCGAAGGGCGCGCAGTCGCTTCTGCAGCCGGGCAAGCCCGGGTACGTTGTCGAAACTTACCGCATCCGCAAGGAGAACGGCGCCGTCGTCGGACGGGAGCGCGTCTCGACGGATACGTACCAGCCCCAGCCTTCTCTCGTCGCGGCGAACAACGGGACGCCGCCCGAAGACAAAGACGGTCCGCCGGGCGGCGGGCGGACGATTATCGAAGACGGGGTGAGCGGTCCCGTCCTGCCTAAAGGCAGGTGAATGCCGCGCGACACGATCTGTCCGCATGGATTGGACGAGGGGAACGTTGTTCCTCCCGTCTTTTTCTTTTTCTTATGACGGGTCATATGACGAACGGGACTACAGGGGTATGACGAATTTACGGTATGATGCGATCATGATGGATTACGGCCGGAAGGGTGAATGCGAATGACGAAAGCGGAATTTTTCGAGCTGTTGGAGCAAAAGCTGCGCGGCGTCCCGGAGCCGGACCGCACGCACATTTTGCAGCGATACGAGGATTTGTTTTATCGGGCGATGGCGAACGGCGAGCCGGAAGAGCAGATCGCTTACCGAATCCTGTACCAAGGCGGCGGCGGCGCTCCCCCGAATAAGGGCGATTCGTCGATCGGCAAGCTGATCGCGGGCGCCGCGCTCGTGCTGTTCAATCTGATTTTCATCCTTGGTCCGTTCATTGCGGTATGTGCCGTGCTGTTCGCCTTGGGCGTCGTCGGCGTCGTTCTCTTGGGCGCTCCGTTTCTTTACTTCGTCGCCAACGGGTTGCCGGGCGGCTTGACGGAGCTGCTGTTCGTCATTTTCGTATGTGTCGGCATGTTCGGCCTCGGGCTCGTCCTTGCGGTCGGCATGTCCTATGTCGGACCGAGGTTTTTGAAGCTGGCCGGCAAATATGTTCGCTGGAACGTTAACGCGGTCAGGGGGTTGTAACGATGGGCTGGATTCGAAAAACGCTGCTCGCTTTGGGATTCATCTGTTTCGGGGTCGGCATCGCCGGCGCCTGGGTCGTCTATTCGTCGGCCGAGGGCTTCCGCCAAGATGCCGCGACGATCGATTTGGAGAAGACGGCGCCGTCCCGGGACGTCAACCGCCTTTCGATTCATTCGGACTTCTCCGACGTCGTGTTCGTCCGGAGCGAGGACGACGATATCCATTTCCGCCTGGCGGGAACGACGAACGATCGGGTGCAGCACGCCGCCGATATCGACCTCACCAGCCGCAACGGTACGGTGACCGCCGACTTGAGGTATGAGAAGCAGCAGGACAATTGGTTCAATTTCAACATTTTCGAGCTCGTATCCCTGATGGACGGCTCATGGTCGAAGCTGCGGTTCGAGGTGGCGCTGCCGGATCGTTCCTTCCAAGAGATCGAGCTGACGACCGATGCGGGCGATATCGAAGCATCCCGGGCGGTCCGAGCCGACAAGCTGTCCCTTCGCACGAGCTTCGGCCGCATCTCCGTCGACGAATACGGCGGCGACCGACTGGAGCTCCAAACCGATGCGGGCCGGATCGAAGCGCGGCGTATCGCGGCGACCGAAAAAGTGAAGGCGAAGACGTCGTTCGGCAATATCGACATGTCGCTCGACAAGGTGGCGGAGAAGGTCGAGCTGTCGACCGACACCGGGAACATCGAGGCGGAAGTCCCCCAAGGCGATGCGCTTCGCGTCGATCTGAAAAACGATTCCGGCGGTATCGACGTCGACGTGGCCGGCTTGAAATCCCGCGACGATACCGATCACTCGTTCCAAGGCAGCGTAGGCTCCGGCGGGCCGCTGCTGGAAGCGCGCTCGAGCTTCGGCAGCATCGAGATCCGAGAAAAGTAATACGAAAAACTCCCGCTCATGATCATGATGGGCGGGAGTTTTGTTTTGGCTTTATTGCCGAGCTTACGCTTACTTGCTTTTCTCGAGATATTCCTCGACCCAAGCCGCATTGCTCCGGACGGTTTCCTCCGCGCGGCCGATGGCGGCCGACACTTGGGGCGTCGCCGTCCCGCCGTATACGTTGCGGGCGTTGACGACGTTTTCCGGCTGGAGCACGTCGTAGATGTTGTCGTCGAACAGCTCCGAGAATTGCAGAAACTCTTGGAGCGTCAGATCGAGCAGGTACTTCTTGTTCTGAATGCAGTAGAGCACCGTCTTGCCGATCACTTCGTGCGCCTGTCGGAACGGCAAGCCTTTGCCGACCAAGTAATCGGCGATGTCCGTCGCGTTGGAGAAATCCTGATTGACCGCCTGCCGCATCCGGTCGCGATTCACCTTCATCGTGGCGATCATCGGCGCGAACAGCTGGAGCGCTCCCTGCAGCGTCCGCACGGTGTCGAACATGCCTTCCTTGTCTTCCTGCATATCCTTGTTGTATGCAAGCGGCAAAGCTTTCAGCACGGTCAGCATGCCGACGAGGTTGCCGTAGACGCGGCCGGTCTTGCCGCGCACGAGCTCCGCGACGTCCGGATTTTTTTTCTGCGGCATGATGCTGCTTCCGGTGCAGAAGGCGTCGTCCAGCTCGACGAACTGGAACTCGGTGCTCGACCAGAGGACGAGCTCCTCGCACAGCCGCGACAAATGCGCCATGATGAGCGAGGCATTGGACAAAAACTCGACGATGAAGTCGCGGTCGCTCACCGCGTCCAAGCTGTTCTCGTAGACGCGCTCGAAGCCGAGCTGCTCCGCCACGAAGTGGCGGTCGATCGGGAACGTCGTTCCCGCCAGGGCGCCCGCACCGAGCGGCAGCGCGTTAATGCGCTTGTAGCTGTCACGAAGCCGTTCGATGTCGCGCTCGAACATCGAGACGTACGCCATCATATGGTGCGCGAACAAAATCGGCTGCGCCCGCTGCAGGTGCGTGTAGCCCGGCACGATCGTGTCCAGGTTCGCCTTCGCTTGTCCGATGAGCGTTTCCTGCACTTTGACGAGCATGCCGACGAATTCCACGACCCGCTTCCGCAAGTACAAATGCATATCCGTCGCCACTTGGTCGTTGCGGCTCCGCCCCGTATGCAGCTTGCCGCCGACCGGACCGATCTCCTCGATCAGCGTCTTCTCGATATTCATATGGATGTCTTCGTCGGATACGGAAAATTCGACTTCGCCCCGGCGAATCATCTGCATGACCTTGTGCAGGCCGTCCTGAATTTTCTCCACGTCCGCCGCCGGCAAAATGCCGCACTTGCCGAGCATCTTCACGTGCGCCAGACTGCCTTGAATGTCTTCCTCGGCCAGCTCTTTGTCGAACAGAATCGAGGCCGTATATTCCTCGACGAGCTGGTCCGTCTTCTTCGTAAATCGTCCACCCCAAAGCTTCGACACGCTCACTATTCCCTCCTCGGGTCATCGGCGGCGCAGGCGCTCGAAAGGCAAGGACGGCTGTCGCCTCCTTGCCTTCGCACGGTCCGCCTAGCATTCTAACGGAAATCGGATTCGATTCGTTTACTTCTTCGCGTTCTGGGCGACGCCGGACGCGACGCGCAGACGGAGCGCGTTCAGCCGGATGAAGCCGGTGGCATCCCCTTGATTGTACGCTTTGGACGGGTCCGCTTCCATCGTCGCGATGTCCGGGTTGTACAGGCTGACCGGGCTTTGCACGCCGGCGCCCATAATGTTGCCCTTGTACAGTCTCAGCCGCACCGTACCGGTGACGTTTTTCTGGCTCTCGTCCACGAGCGCTTGAATCGCGAGACGCTCCGGAGCGAACCAGAAGCCGTTATAGACGAGCGACGCATACTTCGGAATGAGCGAGTCGCGCAGGTGCATCACTTCGCGGTCCATCGTCAGCGACTCCATCTTGCGATGGGCGACGAACAGGATCGTGCCGCCCGGCGTCTCGTATACGCCGCGGCTCTTCATGCCCACGAACCGGTTCTCGACCATGTCGACGCGGCCGATGCCGTGCTTGCCGCCCAGCTCGTTCAGCGTCTCCATCACTTCGAGCGGGCTCATCCGCTTGCCGTTCACGGAGACGCAGTCTCCCCGCTCGAAGCCGAGCTCGACGTATTCCGCTTGGTCCGGCGCCTCTTCCGGCGCACGGCTCAACACGTACATGTCACGGTTCGAATCCGCGCTCGGATCGAACCACGGGTCCTCGAGCATGCCGCTCTCGAAGCTGATGTGCAGCAGGTTGCGGTCGGTCGAATACGGCTTGGAGGCCGTCGCGGTGACCGGAATGCCGTGCTTCTCGGCGTAAGCGATCATTTCCGCGCGGCCCGGGAACTGCTCGCGGAACTCCTCGATGCGCCAAGGCGCAATCACTTCCAGCTCCGGCGCCAGCGCGGCCGCCGTCAGCTCGAAGCGTACTTGGTCGTTGCCCTTGCCGGTCGCGCCGTGAGCGATCGCCGTCGCGCCCTCGGCGCGGGCGATTTCGACCATCCGCTTCGCGATGAGCGGACGCGCGATGCTCGTGCCGAGCAAATATTGCCCCTCGTACAAGGCGCCCGCCTGGAACATCGGGAAGATGAAATCTTTCGCGAACTCGTCGCGCAGGTCGTCGATGTACGCTTTCGTCGCGCCGGTGCGCAGCGCCTTCTCCTCGAGACCGTCCAGCTCGTCCTTCTGTCCGATGTCGGCGGTAAATGTAATGATCTCCGCGTCGAACGATTCTTTCAGCCACGTCAAAATGACGGAAGTATCCAGCCCGCCGGAGTAGGCCAGTACGATTTTTTGTTTCGCCATCGGTATTCGGTCTCCTTTAATGATGATGCGTCGTTAATCGCTTCGGGTGCGGGCCGCGGTACGGCGGCCGCGGGGTTCGCCCGCGCCGGCCTTTCGGAACCATCGGCCGGCGCAGCGGCGCCCCTGTTCTGCGCATCCCGCGTATTATCCCATCAAAGCGGCCATGACCGCTTTTTGCGCGTGCAGCCGGTTTTCCGCCTGATCGAAAATGATCGAGTTCGGTCCGTCGATGACGCCTTCGCTCACTTCCTCGCCGCGGTGCGCGGGCAGGCAGTGCATGAACAGAAAATCTTTCTTCGCGTAGCGGGTCAGCTCTTCGTTCACCTGATAATTTTGGAATGCGATTTCGCGCGCCGCCTGTTCCGCTTCGAAGCCCATGCTCGCCCATACGTCGGTGTAGACGACGTCGGCGTCGGCAATCGCTTCTTTCGGGTCGCGGGTAAGCAGCAGCGAGCCGCCCGTCTTCGACGCGTTCTCGCGGGAATTCGCGGTCACTTCCGGATCCGGGTCGTAGCCTTCCGGCGACGCCACGGCCATATGGAGGCCGAGCTTGGCAGCCCCCATCATTAAGGAGTGTACCATATTATTCCCATCGCCGATATACGCGATTTTGAGCCCCTGCAGCTTGCCTTTCTTCTCCAGGACAGTCTGGTAATCGGCCAGCGCCTGGCACGGGTGGGACCGGTCCGTCAGCCCGTTGATGACCGGTACGGTCGCTCCGCGCGCCAGATCGATGACGGTGCGATGCGCGTACGTGCGGATCATGATGCCGTCGAGATAGCGGGACATCGTCTGGGCGGTGTCCCAAATCGTTTCGCCGCGGCCGATCTGCAAATCGTTTTTGCTCAAAAACAGCGCATGCCCGCCCAGCTGGTACATCCCGACCTCGAACGACACGCGGGTACGGGTGGACGATTTCTCGAAAATCATGCCGAGCGTTTTGCCTTTCAGCGGCTGGTACGGTTCGCCCGCCTTTTGCTTCTTCTTCAGCTCGATCGCGAGATCGATCAAGTAACGGATTTCTTCCGGCGCATAATCGACGAGCCCGAGAAAATCCCGGCCCTTCAAGCTGGCCGCCATGTCCTGCGTCAACGTATCGGACATCGGTGCTCCTCCTTTATGCAGGACGGCCTCCGTGAAGAGGTCCGCCCGGTTATCGTAGTATGGAAAACGGCTTATTGAACCGCGGCGGCCGCTTTTTGCGCCAGCACGCCCGCGACGATATCGATGCCCCGGTCGGCCTCCTCATGGGTGACGAGCAGGTTCGGCAGCAGCCGGATGACGTTCGGGCCCGCCGCCGACACGAGCAAGCCCGCCTCGTGGATCGCCGGAATGAACTCGGACGCCGGCCGCGTGCATTCGATGCCGAGGAGCAGTCCTTTGCCGCGAATTTGCTTCACGAGCGGGTTGCCCGCCAGCTTCGCGTTCAATTGCTCCATGAAATACGCGCCCAGCTCCGCCGCGCGCTGCGGCACCTTCTCCTCGACCATCGTCTCCACCGTGGCGATGCCGGCCGCCGTCGCGATCGGCGTTCCGCCGAACGTGGAGCCGTGGCTGCCCGCGGTGAACGCGTCGCGCAGCTTCGCCTTGCCGAGCATGGCGCCGATCGGGAAGCCGCTGGCCAGCCCTTTGGCCAATGTGAAAATGTCCGGCTCGATGCCGTAGTGCTCGTAGGCGAACAGCTTGCCGGTCCGGCCCATGCCGGTCTGAATTTCGTCGATGATGAGCAGCAGGTCGTGCTCCTTGCACAGCCGTACCGCTTCCTGTACGAACGCCTCGCTAGCCGGATTGACCCCGCCTTCGCCCTGCACGAGCTCGAGCATGATGGCGCACGTTTTGTCCGTCACGTAGCTCTTGAGCGCGTCGGCGTCGTTATACGGCGCGTAGACGAACCCTTCGGGCAGCGGATGGAAGCCTTCCTTCACCTTGTCCTGCCCCGTCGCCGTCAGCGTGGCCAGCGTCCGGCCATGGAACGACGTGTGGAACGTAATGATCTCGTGACGCGGCTTGCCGAGCACCTTCGCGTTGTACCGGCGCGCCAGCTTGATCGCGGCCTCGTTGGCCTCCGCTCCGCTGTTGCAGAAGAAGACGGCGTCCGCGCAGCTGTTGTCGACGAGCAGCCGGGCCAGCTTCTCCTGGTTCGGAATGTGGAACAGGTTGCTCACGTGCCACAGCTCGCCGAGCTGCTCGACGAGCTTCTCCTTGACCCGCTTCGGCACGTGCCCCAGGTTGGTGACCGCCAGCCCGCTGGCGAAATCGAGATACTCTTTCCCCTTGTCGTCCCAAAGACGGCTGCCTTCCCCTTTGACCAGCGTAATCGGGAATCTGGCGTACGTCGGGAACAGCGCGCTTTGCTGCTCGCTCATCGCAATCACTCCGTTTCGTATCGTAATAGGGGGTTACTTCTGGATCCGCGTGCCGATCTCGTCTCCGCGCAGCACCTTGCTGAGCACCTCCGGCTCGCTGCCGTTCACGATGACGACTTCCTTCACGTCGCCCTGAATGCACTGAATCGCCGCGCGCACCTTCGGGATCATGCCGCCGTAGATGTCGCCGCTCTCGATCATCCGTTCGATCTCCGCCACCGTCACGACCGGCAGAACCCGCTTCTCGCCGTTGACCGTCTTCAGGATGCCGGGGACGTCCGTTACGACGATCATCCGTGCGACGCCGATCCGGGACGCGACCGCACCGGCCGCCGTATCGGCGTTAATGTTGTACCGCTGAGCGCCCTCGCCGATGCCGACCGGCGCGATGACCGGCATGTAGCCCATGTCGACGATGCCTTGGACGATCGTCGCGTTCACGTCGGTCACGTCGCCGACGAGGCCGACCTCGTGCGCGTTCGCCACCGGCTTCGCCTGGATCAAATGGCCGTCCACGCCGGAGAGGCCGATCGCCTTCCCGCCGGACTGCTGGATTTTGCGGACGATTTCTTTGTTGATCTGGCCGGACAGCACCATCTCGACGACGTCGAGCACCGCTTCGTTCGTCTTGCGCAGCCCGTTCACGAACTCCGTCTCGATGCCGAGCTTGCCGAGCGTATCGGAAATCGCCGGCCCGCCGCCGTGCACGATGACGGGGACCGTTCCTTGTTCCTGCAGCTTCTTCAAATCGAGGAAAAACGCTTCGGGAAGCGCCGCAAGCGTGCTTCCCCCGCATTTCATCACAAAACAGCCGTTGCTCATCGAACCGGTATCTCCTTTTATTCGCTGCCGTTTCTATATCGATAACATGATGATGACGATGATCAAGTCCGGTAAGCCGCATTAATGCGCACGTAGTCGTAGGTCAGGTCGCAGCCCCATGCCGTGGCGCTGCTCGAGCCCATATGCAGATCGACATGGATGAGGACGAAATCGCCCTTCAAATATTCGGCCGCCTTCTCCTCGTCGAACCGAACCGGGCGGGACTGCTCCAACGTGACGATGTCGCCGAGCCGGATGTCGACCGTCTCCGTATTGACCGGGTACCCGGCGCGCCCCACGGCCGCGATGATTCGCCCCCAGTTCGCATCCGCTCCGAAGCAGGCCGACTTGACGAGGCTCGACCCGATGACCGTCTTCGCGAACGCGCGGGCCGCTTCCTTCGACTCCGCTCCGACGACGCTCACCTCGATCAGCTTGGTCGCCCCTTCGCCGTCGCGGGCGATCGCTTTCGCCAGCACCTCGCCGACATAACGGAACCCCGCCGCGAACGCTTCCCAGTCGGGGTGGCTCTCGTGCAGCTCGCCGTTGCCGGCCAAACCGCTCGCCATGACGACGACCATGTCGTTCGTACTCGTATCGCCGTCGACCGTAATCATGTTGAACGTCGAATCCGTCACTTCGTTCAGCAGCTTCTGCAGCGCCGCGGACGATACCGCCGCGTCCGTCGTCATGAAGCCGAGCATCGTCGCCATGTTCGGATGAATCATGCCCGATCCTTTGGCCGCTCCGGCGATATGTACCGTACGGCCGTCCACCGTCAGCTTGACGCAGATTGTCTTCTTGACCAGGTCGGTCGTCAAAATCGCTTGGCTGAACTCCTCGCCGCCTTCGTCCGTTGCGGATACCTTCGGCGGAAGCGCGGCGATGCCCGCCGTCACTTTATCCATCTTGAGCAGCTCGCCGATGACGCCGGTCGACGTGACGCCGACGTAATGATCCGGTACGCCGAACGCCTTCGCCGCCTCCGACCGCATCGTGCGCGCGTCGTCCTCGCCTTGCTGGCCCGTACATGCATTCGCGTTACCGCTGTTGACAAGCATGACCTGCAGCTTGCCTTCGACCGCGATGCTCTCCTTCGTCACCTTGAGCGGTGCCGCCTGAAACGCGTTCAGCGTATAGACGCCCGCCGCCGCCGCCGGCACGTCGCATACGATGACGCCCAAATCGTTGCGCTGCGTTTTTTTGAGCCCGCAATGCAGCCCGCCGGCCCGAAACCCTCTCGGCGTCGTCACCGAGCCGTTCTCCACCACTACAAATTCGCCATGCTGCGCCATACCGCAACCATCACCATCTTTCTTCATACACGGAAAATAGTCGGAATAAGTCCGAAGACGCGAGATAGTTTTTTGGGGGTTTAAGGATAGACAGGCGTGAACGCCAAGCCCATTCCTTCGTCCCAGCCCATCATCAGGTTCAAGTTTTGCACCGCTTGACCGGCCGCGCCCTTCACCAAATTGTCGATGACGGAAATGACCGTCACCCGGTTCGTCCGCTCGTCGACGGATACCCCGATGTCGCAATAGTTCGAGCCGTACACTTCCTTCGTCGCCGGCAGCTTGCCCGCCGGACGGATGCGCACGAAGCGGCGCCCTTCGTAATACTTCCGGAACAGGTCAAGCACTTCCTCGTCCGTCCTCGCCGCGTTCAGCTTCGCATAGCTCGTCACCAAAATGCCGCGCGTCATGGGGAGCAGATGCGTCGTGAACGTCATCGTCACTTCCTCGTCCGCTATGCGGCTGAGCGTCTGCTCGATTTCCGGCGTATGCTGATGCCGGTTTACTTTATACGCGAGCGTGTTTTCGTTGATCTCCGAATAGTGGTGCGTCAATCCGAGCCCGCGTCCCGCTCCCGATACGCCCGTCTTCGCGTCGGAAATGATGGTGGACGGATCGATCCAGCGCTCCGCCAGAAGCGGCACGAGCCCCAGCGCCGTCGCCGTCGGGAAGCAGCCCGGGTTGGCGATCAGATCGGCGCCGCGCACGTCGTCCCCGAACACCTCGCACAGTCCGTACACGGCCCGCTCCAAATACTCCGGCGCCGCCGGCTTATGCTTATACCATTTCTCGTACACGTCTCCGCGCTTCAGCCGCAGGTCGCCGGACACGTCGATGACCTTGAGCCCCGCTTCGATCAGCTTCGGAGTCAGCTCCGTGCTGACGCCGTGCGGGGTCGCCAGGAAGACGACGTCCGCCTTGCTCTTCATCGCCTCCGGATCGATCGCTTCCAGCCGGTCCGTTACGATCTCCGTCAAATGCGGATACCCCTCCGCGTAAAGCGCGCCCGCGTTCGACGACGATACGACCGAGGCGATCTCCACATTCGGATGCTGCAGCAGAAGCCGGATCAGCTCCACTCCGCCGTACCCGGTCGATCCGACGATCGCCGCTCTTAATTTGCCGCCCATGGCCACACCCTCCCCATGATCCAAAAAATGCAGGTTCCCGCCGTAATTCAAGATGCCGTCCCCCGAAACATATGCATCATTATACAATCACACGAATAATAATTCAATGCTTTTTTGCCTGTTTTCCGTGGACAAACGATGAACGATCCGCTAGGCGGATCGACGGGACTTTCTTAATCGATCATACGGAATATCGCCCGGATCTGCAATACTTTTCCCGGTCCTTTCGCGCTCAGCCTTGAAGCTTGAACCCTTCCCCGAGCACCTCGTTCGCGTCGGCCAAAATGACGAAGGCGCTCGGGTCGACCGACCGGACGATCGTCTTCAACCGGGTCACCTCCGTTTGGCTGACGACGACCATGAGCGTCGGCCGGGTTTCGCCCGTAAACCCGCCTCTCGCTTCGAGCAGCGTCAGCCCCCGGTCCAGCTCGTACAGAATCGCTTGGCGAAGCGCCTCCGTTTCCATCGAGATGATGAAGGCGAGCTTCGAGTAGCGGAAGCCGGTCTGCACGATATCGATCGTCTTCGTCGTCACGTACAAGCCGATCAGCGCAAGCAGCGCCTTCTCCGGGGAGAAGACGATGCCGGCCGTCAAGATGACGGCCCCGTCCAGCATGGCGACCGCGATGCCGTATCCGATGCCGGTCCATTTATGAATGAGCTGCGCCGCCGAATCCAGCCCGCCGGTCGAGCCTCTTCCCCGAAACACGATGCCGAGTCCGGCCCCGAGTCCGATCCCCCCGTAGATCGTCGCCAGCAGCGTGTTTTTCGTGAGCGGTTCCATATCGCGCGTGAGCAGGACGAACAGCGGCAGCACGACCGACGCTACCGCCGTTTTCAGTCCGAATTGCCCCCCGAGAAACAAAAGCCCGAGAATAAACAACGGAATATTGAGCACCCATTGCACGATGGCGGGCTCGATGTCGAACAGATGCTGGATGATCGTGGATATCCCGGATACGCCTCCGGACGCGATCTGGTTCGGGTTCAAAAACAAGTTGAAGCTGCTCGCGATAATCAGACAGCCCGCGAGCAGCAGGCCATATTCGATCGCCTGGTGCAGCGGGCTGCCGATCCGGATGGCGGGTTCTTTGCGGCGCATCGGCGCTCCTCCTCCCAAAATAGAGAAAAAAATCCTACACTATGTGTAGGATAAACGGTTCGCCGCCTATTTATGAAGCGTCGGCCGGATTAATCTGCTGCCGCAGGTAAGCGTCGATGAACATGTCGATTTCCCCGTCCATGACGGCCTGCACGTTGCCCGTCTCCGCTTGGGTCCGGTGATCCTTCACCATGCTGTACGGATGGAAGACGTAGGAGCGGATTTGGCTGCCCCACGCGATATCCGACTGCTCCCCGCGAATTTCGGCCAAATGCTTAGCCTGCTCCTCGAGCTTCTTCTCGTACAGCTTCGAACGGAGCATCTTCATCGCGCGTTCGCGGTTTTGGATCTGCGACCGTTCCAGCTGGCACGCGACCACGATCCCGGTCGGGATATGCGTGATGCGCACCGCCGACTCGGTCCGGTTGACGTGCTGTCCGCCGGCGCCGCTCGCCCGGTACGTATCGATGCGCAAATCCTCGGTGCGGATTTCGACCTCGACGTCCTCTTCGATCTCCGGTACGACGTCGCACGAGACGAACGACGTATGGCGCCGGCCCGAAGCGTCGAACGGCGAAATGCGCACGAGCCGGTGAACGCCTTTCTCGGCCTTCAAATAGCCGTAGGCGTTATGCCCCTTGATCGACAGCGTAACGCTTTTGACGCCCGCCTCGTCGCCCGGCAAGTAGTCGAGCAGCTCGACCTTGTAGCCCCGCTTCTCGGCGTACCGCCGGTACATGCGCAGCAGCAGGTCGGCCCAGTCCTGCGACTCGGTGCCGCCCGCCCCCGGATGCAGCTCGAGGATGCAGTCGTACTTGTCGTAAGGCTGATTGAGCAGCAGCTGCAGCTCGAACGCCTGAAGCTTGCCGTGCAGCTCGCGGATGCTCGCCGTCAGATCGGCGGCGATGCTCGCGTCGCCCTCTTCCTCGGCCAGCTCCAGCATCACTTCGATATCTTCGTACGCGGACGCCATCGATTGAAAATCGTCGACGACCGACTTGATCGCATTCATTTCGCCGATCAGTTTTTGCGCCTTCTCATTATCGTCCCAAAAATCGGGCGCGGCCATCTTCTCCTCGAAGTTGGCGATCTGCTCGAGCTTCAGATCTAAGTCAAAGAGACCCCCTAAGGTCTTGAATTCGCTTTGCAACTTCCCTTAAATCTTGCTTGACGTCCGCTTCCAACATGAACGATTCACCTCTGCATGTAATGTGTGCCGACGGTATGGCGCATAGGGAAGCCCCCTGGGAAGGGGGCCGCCTCTTGCATCATCAGCCGGGGCGTGCGCCGCCGGTCGGTTATTTCCCGTGGCATTGCTTGTATTTCTTCCCGCTGCCGCATGGACACGGGTCGTTGCGTCCGACTTTGTCCTCGGCGCGAACCGGACTTTTGCCTTCCGACTCGGCTTTTGGATCGACGGCTTGCCCTTCGGCGACGACTTGGCGCTCCAAGTTCGCCTCGACGTGCGCCTTCATAATATATTTGGCTACTTCCTCTTGGATGTTCTCGATCATTTCCTGGAACATCTCGAAGCCTTCGAACTGGTATTCGCGAAGCGGATCCGTACCGCCGTATGCACGAAGGTGGATCCCTTGGCGGAGCTGCTCCATCGCGTCGATATGGTCCATCCATTTGCTGTCGACCGCACGCAGCACGACGACCTTTTCGAACTCGCGCATCATCTCCGAGCCGATTTCCTGCTCGCGCTGATCGTACCGTTCGTTCACGAGGTTCTTGATGTGCTCGATCATTTCGTCGCGCTCTTTGCCCCACAGCTCTTCCGCCGTCAGCTGGCCTTCCTGCAGGAACGTCGAATTCGCGTATTCGGCGACGGCCGCCAAATCCCACTCTTCCGGCACTTGATCCTCCGGCGTATGGGCGGCTACGATCCGTTCGACGACCGGCATGATCATGCCGAGCGTAATTTCTTTGATATTCTCGTGCTCGAGCACTTCGCGGCGCTGCTTGTAAATGATCTCGCGCTGCTGGTTCATGACGTCGTCGTATTGGAGGACGACTTTCCGCGTATCGAAGTTGTTGCCTTCGACCCGCTTCTGCGCCGATTCGATCGCCCGCGTAATGAGCTTGCTCTCGATCGGCTGATCTTCCTCGAACCCGATCCGCTCCATCATGCCCATAATGTTCTCGGCACCGAAGCGGCGCATCAGCTCGTCTTCCATCGACAAGTAAAATTGCGACGAGCCCGGGTCGCCCTGACGTCCGGCGCGTCCGCGCAGCTGGTTGTCGATCCGGCGGCTTTCGTGACGCTCCGTACCTATAATATGCAAGCCGCCAAGTTCGGGAACGCCTTCGCCGAGCACGATGTCCGTACCGCGGCCGGCCATGTTCGTGGCGATCGTGACGGCGCCGTGCTGTCCGGCTTTGGAGACGATCTCGGCTTCCTCGGCGTGGTATTTCGCGTTCAACACTTTATGCGGGACGCCCTTCTTCTTGAGCATCTCGGACAGTCTCTCGGAGTTCTCGATCGATACGGTACCGACGAGGACCGGCTGGCCTTTTTTGTGACGCTCGACGATTTCATCGACGACCGCCCGGAATTTGCCGTTCACGTTTTTGTAGACGACGTCCGGCATATCGACGCGGATCATCGGCCGGTTCGTCGGCACGACGACGACCTCGAGTCCGTAAATTTTCTTCAGCTCTTCCTCTTCCGTCTTGGCCGTACCGGTCATCCCGGCCAGCTTGCGGTACATCCGGAAGTAGTTTTGCAGCGTGATGGTGGCGAGCGTCATGCTCTCGTTCTGTACCTTCAGCTGCTCCTTCGCTTCGATCGCTTGATGCAAGCCGTCGCTGTATCGGCGTCCGACCATGAGACGACCGGTGAACTCGTCGACGATGATGACTTCGCCGTCCTGCACGACGTAATCGACGTCGCGCTTCATGATGACGTGCGCCTTCAACGCTTGCGTGATGTGGTGGTTCAGCGTCACGTTCGCATGGTCGTACAAGTTCTCGATGCCGAACGTCTTCTCCGCCTTTGCCGCGCCCGCTTCGGTCAAGTTGACGGAACGGACCTTAATGTCGACGGTGTAGTCTTCCTCCGCCGTCAGACGGCTGACGAAGCGGTCCGCCGCATAGTACAGATCGGTCGACTTGGCGGCTTGTCCGGAAATGATGAGCGGCGTCCGCGCTTCGTCGACGAGGATCGAGTCCACTTCGTCGATGACCGCGTAGTACAACGGCCGCTGCACCATTTGTTCCTTATAAAGCACCATGTTGTCGCGCAAATAATCGAAGCCGAACTCGTTGTTCGTCCCGTACGTAATATCGCAGGCGTACGCTTCCTGTTTGCCTTGGTGCGACAGACTGTTCAGGTTGACCCCGACGGTCATGCCGAGAAACTGGTAAATTTGCCCCATCTCGGCGCTGTCCCGCTGCGCCAAGTAATCGTTGACCGTGACGACGTGCACGCCCTTGCCGAGCAGCGCGTTCAAATAAACCGGCAGCGTGCCGACGAGCGTCTTCCCTTCCCCGGTACGCATCTCCGCGATTTTGCCCTCATGGAGTACGATACCGCCGACCAGCTGTACGTCGTAATGGCGCTTGCCGAGCGTCCTCCAGGACGCCTCCCGAACGGTGGCGAACGCCTCCGGCAGAAGGTCGTCCAAGTCCTCTCCCTGCTCGAGTCTCGAGCGGAACTCGTCCGTCTTGCCGCGAAGCTCTTCGTCGGACAAAGCCTTGAACTGCGGCTCCATCTCGTTGATCGCTTCGACCGTCTTCATGATGCGCTTCACTTCGCGATCGTTCGAATCGCCGAATATTTTTTTTACGAGTCCTAACATGCGAGAACCCCTTTCGCTCTACGTAGTCCGTCCGTTGCGAACCATGATGGTGGTTATGAATAATGCCCCTGGCACGAATGTGGTTTGCATAAATTGTAACAGTTTGCGGGACCCGCCGCAACAATCGGCTTGTTCCAGCCGTCTCCGGAAGCCGGAGGGTAGCCCTCCGATTAACCGACCGGAGGCACCTTCATCGTCCCGATCCAGCCGAGCATACCGATCAGGAAAGCGGCTAGGCCGAAATAAGCGAGCCCGAATCCGAGCCTGGTCTTCGCCGGTACGTCGTAATACACATCGCTTTCATGAGTATGACCCTGCACCATGAGAAATATGATAAGCTTCGGCTCCTCCCCGTCCGTCTGTCTCTCGATGCGGCCGACTTGGACTTTCTCGATCAGCTGCTGGTCCGCCAACTCGAACGTATGGTCCAGACCGAGTCCGTCCCATCGGACCGTTATCGATTGCACCCCGTCCAGCGTGCTGCTCGTCGTAAACGGCAGCTCCCGCTTATGCTCTTCGCCCGGGATGAAGTATCCCGCCTCGAGCAGCGGCGCAAGCGGCGTCTCCCATCTTATCATCCGCCAGTGCGGATCCTTCTTGGCGCGGCGAATATACTTCTTATATAAATCGTAGGCGAACAACGCCCAGAACAAGATCAAAATCCATGCGTGAAACCAAATAATCGCCACCGCCCCGCCGATCAGACCGACCGCCCATAGCCAGCGGCTGACCGCCGACGCGATCCGTCCTCCGTCCAACGGCTTCATCGGCAGCAAATTGAACAGGTTGAGGATGAACCCGATTTTCGCGATGACGATCCAGACGTACCAGCCGGCTCCGCCGTCCGCCTGTAAGCCGAGCCAGCCGATGACGAACGCAACGCCCGCTCCGATCGTCCCGAGCAGCGGCCCGCCGATGCCGATATACGCCTCCGTCTCCGCATCCCGGGGGTTGCGCTTCAACAGGATCGCCGCACCTAGAAACGGGATAAAATACGGCGCGCTCGCGGGCACCCCTTTGCGCTTGGCCGCCAACACGTGTCCCATCTCGTGAACGAGCAGCATGACGACCAATCCGATCGCCACCTGAAACGGGTAAACGATCGTGTACGCCCCTATCGTCAACAGCATGCTGAGAAAAGCCGAGCCGAATTTGCTGAACTTGAGCAGGGCGAGTATCGATTTCGCCTTCGTCAGCAAAAACACCCCTACGGCCCCGAGCAGCCATCGTCCGTTTTTTTGAATCGGTTTGTTGTTGTTCGCGTTGTCCAACCGCAACCCCCTCCTTGCTCTTACTACTACGCAAAAAAGCTTGATCCGTTTCGGGATCAAGCTTGTCGGGGCGGATGGCGCCGTCGATTAATTCGGTTCGATCAAGCCGTACTTGCCGTCGTTCCGGCGGTAAACGACGTTCACCTGCTTGGAATCGGCGTTGGCGAAGACGAAGAAGCTGTGGCCGACCATATTCATTTGCAAAATCGCTTCTTCCACGTCCATCGGCTTCAAGTTGAAGCGCTTCGTGCGTACCAGTTCGAGATCGTCGTCCTCTTCGTCGAGATACCGTACTGCCGTAGAGCTGTCATAACTATCGCTGAACAATGAGCGGATGCCGTCGTGCCGGAATTTCCGGTTCGCTTTCGTCTTGTGCTTGCGGATTTGCCGTTCCAGCTTCTCCGCCACCAGGTCGATGGAAGCGTACATGTCCTCGCTTCGTTCCTCGGCTCGGAGCAGGACGCCCGGCAGAGGAATCGTCACCTCGACCGTCTGCATATTTTTCGCTACGCTGAGCGTGATATGCACGTCGGCGGTAGGAGGAGCTTCGAAGTACCTTTCCAGTCTTCCGATCTTCTTGGATGCGTAATCTTTGAGCGCATCGGTGAGCAGCAAGTTCTGACCGCGAATGGCAAAGTTCATTGTTCCACAGCTCCTTTCAAATTCAGGCAAAGAGCTTCTCCCTCCCGCGCCGGCCGGCGACAAGCCGGGAAAACCTTTGCCAGAGGAAACCGCCGAAGCGGTTTTTCTACCTTCACTATATCATATTGGGCGGGTCAGTTCAAAAAAACTTTACAATAATTCAAAATGTTTATACAATTCTGAAATTTAAATAAAACGCAATCGCCACAGCCGGAAATCCACACAAAAAAGACACCCCGGTTGTACCGGGGCGCCTTCGCTGCTAGCGTATATATTCAATCGCGGCTGTGCAGCCGTGTTGATTATAATTTAACGACGTTAGCTGCTTGCGGACCGCGTGCGCCTTCCACGATGTCGAATTCTACGGCTTGACCTTCTTCGAGGGTTTTGAAGCCTTCCGATTGGATAGCCGAGAAGTGTACGAATACGTCTCCGCCGTCTTCGCGCTCGATGAAGCCATAGCCTTTTTCTGCGTTAAACCATTTCACTTTACCTTGCATGCAAAACATTCCCTTCGTCTTCAAATGACTGTGAGTCTAGCCCACATCCTGACTATACCATCCGGCCCGCTTAATGTCAACGTGAATGCGCTCTCGCGAATTTCCAGCCCCAACCAAGTTTCGCAAGCAAGAATTGCGCGAAAATTTGGCTATTTACAAAACGTCAACATCATGAAAGCTTGTTTTCATTAGTTATTCACAGAGTTATGCACATTGTCCACAAGGGAGTTGTGCACTTATGCACAGGAGGGGCTGGAAAATCTGGGGATCGAAAAGAACAAATTTATTTGAAAAGGGCGGATGGAAAAAGAAAAAACACCGCATGTATGTATGCGATGTCCCACACCCTCATTTGCGTTTATCGAACAGGAACCCATCGATTGCGTAGTCGGCATCATACAACGACTTTTGCTTCTTGGCCTGGTTCATTTTAGCGATTCCTTGCTGGTTTTCCCGTTGAATGTCTTCTACCCGCTTCTGGACTAGCGGGTCGGCTTTCAATACGGCGGCTATCCGTTCACGGTATGGCTCTACGGTTCCGCCGGACAATATCGACTGACGAATTTGTTCGACAATGGCGTCCCGCTGGTCGATGAACAGCTCGAGCTCTTCTTGCGAAGCGGTTGCGATCCCGGCCAGCATCCGCTCGGTCATCGACTCCAGCTCCCGAATCCAATTATCCATTCGGAACGCCGCTTCGCTGGGCACTGATCAGCTTGGCCGCTTGAACCCACGTTTCCTTCAATTCCTTCAAGAACCCCATCACTTCTTCAAGCGCTTCGATATCTTTTTTCGTATTCGCATGGATCAGCCTATAGATCATATAGTCGTAAATCCGAAGCAAATCGTTGGCGATCGGGGCGGTTTGGTCCAAAGTAATGACAAATTCGCTGACGATATCCTGCGCTTTAAAAATATGCTCATGCGCCGCACCCAGATCGTTCTTGCGAATATCGTCGATGGCGAGCTTGCAAAACCGAATTCCGCCGTCGCACAGCATGACGAGCAATTGAGCCGGGGAAGCCGTCTGAATGGAATTTTCCAAATACTTATTCGGCTGCGATTGAATCATGGTTGTTCCTCCTTATCCCTTACTCACTGAGCGCTACCGCCGCCGCCAAACGCATTAGCCAAATAAGCCGATTGGGAATTATAACGGTTAAGAGCCGCCTCCATCGCCGCGAACTTCTTATAATAGTTATCTTCTAACGTCCTCAGCTTCCGTTCCATCTGATCCAGCTGTTTATTGACTTGGGTAATTTGCGTGCTGACTGTGCTTTGGTCGAAGACGGATGTATTCGGGATGCCGGCCTTTGTCACCAATTCATCCAAGCCTTCCTTCAGCTTCGCATACATGCGCTCGGCGATGCCAACCTCGGAGCCGTCTCTGCCTTCTTCCGCATTTTGCGTAAACAGAGCCTGAACGGCCAACGGATCGCTCTCGATTGCGGACCGAAGCTTCTCTTCATCTTTGATGACGAGTTTGCCGTTCTCGAAATATTCGCCGGTATCGATGCCGATCATGGCCAACGAACGGATATCCTTGTTACCGGTATCCACTTCGGCGGTTACGGCCATCCGCATATTGGAGATAATTTTCGACAAGATAGGATCGTTGCGAAGCAAACCTTTCTTCGCTCTTTCCTCCCACTTTTCGATCTGCTTCTCGCTCATCGCTTCCCGCTGTTCGCTTGTAAGCGGCTCGAAGTCCCGATCCCGCTGCTCCGTCACTTTATCCTGTACCGACTTTAAAAAATCGTTATAGTCGGAAACGAACGTTTTGATCGATTCCAGGATCTCGTCCGTCTTCGTTTTCGGTTCGATCGTCGCAGCCGTGCCGCCTGCCTTCTTCAACGATATTTCGATCCCGTTTACCGTAAAATTGTTGCTCGTACGGGTCGTTTCCAGACCGTTGATTTTGACCTTCGCGTCTTGGGCCGTTTTCTTGTTCGCGCTGTCCGTCGCTACTTGCATAATCGTGTTAAGAAAATTCCCTTGCTTGTCCTCGAAGACGATCTTATCGCCCTTGCCGTCGGCACCGTTCGTCAATCCCGTCTGCTTAGCCATGAAGGATACGACTTTCTTGCCTTCATCGTAAAACGCCGTTACGTTGCTGCTCTGGTTGATGCGGGCGATGATGTCGTTCATGGAATCTTTAGTCGGATCGACGACGATATCTTCGCTGCCGTTGATTCTAAATTTGTAGGTTGCCGCGAGAGGAGTACCGTGCGCCAATTTATCCATCTGCTCGGTCAGCGGTTTCGTAAGATCGAACCCGTCCTTCGTCACTTCGCTCGTGCTGTAGTTGGACGCCGCCTCCGCAAGCTGCTGCACGGATATGGTAATATTGCCGTTCAGGGCACCCGCCGTCGCTTTGGCGCTGACGGCCTCGGTATCGCCGGATATCGTAACGTCCTTTTTGTTAAAAGTGCCTTCGAGCTTGAAGTTGAACAGTTTGTTGTTCCGGTAATCCGTAATTTTCAAATTCACGTCCCGGTATGCATCTCGGGACCACTCGTAAGTCTGTTTCCTTTGGTCGAGTTTGTCGTACGAAGCACGATGAGCCTTCATCAGCTCTTTGACCGTGTTGTCCACATCGAAGCCGCTCAAACCGGCTATCCGTAATGGCATTGCGTTTCACCCGCTCCCGTTATACTGCGTAAATCCGAGGTGCTACAGCTTCTTGTCGACAAGAATACCGGCCATTTCGCACAGCTTCGCTACGAAATCGAGCATTTTCTCCGGCGGTATTTCGCGAATGACTCGTCCCGTATCGCGTTCGAGCACCTTGACCATGATTTGATTCGTGCTTTTATGAACCGAAAAATCAAGTACGGTAGCCGTACCTTGAACCGCTTTGACCGCCTTGTCGATCGCGCGGATTAATTGCTCCTCGCTGATCGTAATATGTTCGCCTTGAACTTCCGCCCTCTTGAGCTCCTGTGTGGTGTGGATCGTGCTGACGACTTCGCTTCCATTGGGCGGGATTCGGGGGTAGCTTACCCCTACTGGTTGATTTTCCATCGAAAATCCCTCCGTATAGACATTCCTATATCGTATATATCGGAGAGATGTCGAATAATTGTTAGAATTATTTTACTGCATAGCGATCAGTTTTTGATCAGTATGGCCATGTAGGCCATGGTTGTGTATCCGTTTTGTACGAGCAGCTTATGCGCGTGGTTTAGGTACACGTTATTGTGCTCGACCGTCTTCGAGAACGACTGAATCAAAGTGATGATATGATCGATTGAGAATTCTTCTTTATAAAAACGAGAAATCCCGATCAGGTTCATTTTGATCAATGCATAGTGGAGTACGAGCATCACGAATTCATCGTATACGGTTTTATAGGTACCGAACGGAAGCAAGTTTTTGTAAACATAATTGACCAAATAGTTTTCTAAAATATATTCTTTGTCCTGCATAAAGGGCTTGTAGTAATTTTCATACGCATCCTGGTAGCGGATTGCGATCTCTTCTACCGGATCGGTCAATGTGTACTCGATGCCGCTCAGAAATGTTGCGAACGAGTCAAAATATCGTTGGCTGTTAATTCCTGCAAAAAAGCGCTCATCAGCCAACTCCTTCAGCAGTTCCATCTGAATAGCGGTATTGGATGGAATATCTCGCAAAGTTTCTGCTAATGCATTGTCTTCGATCCATACCGCAAACGTAGCGATAGTCTCTTCAATCATATGTAGCTGTTTGGTTTCAATACATTCATTTAACTTCTGATAGAACATACCTAACAGGACAAGCCGGTCAGCCACCGAATATTTGCGATTTTGCAAGATCTGAATCGTAAAGATGCGTATTTCCCAAAAAAATTGCTCCGGCTTCGTTTTGGTTGCGGGGGAGCTGAAGGTCAATCTCTTATGAAGGAGCGACTTTCCCAGCACTTCTTCTTCAATTTCATCAAATTCGATCCCATCCTTATTAAGAAGCGCCAAACGTGCCGCTTCCGGACAAGACATGGTGGCTGAACGTTCCATAACGTCATTGACAAAGTTCGTCACCCTCGGAAAGGAAGCGCACGTATTTGAAAGGTAGGATTCTCCATAATGAAGCTGAAGGGAACATAGTCTTTCCGCACTCAAGAAAGGACAAGAATTATTGTTCTGATCGATTTTGATTTTAGCAAATCGCTCGTTGGTCGGATTGGACCGAACCCGAGTAACACTTTTATCTACCACTTTTTTTAGTTCGGGCTCGCGAATCACATTGTACTTTTTATATGTTTCTCTATCCAAATCCACTTTCCAACCCGCACAGCACGTATCTTCACAGTCCGATCCGATGCATCGAAACTGTCGCATGTAACTTGGCACAAGCATCATTTGCTTTTTGGCCATGAGTCGTGTCTCCTCCGTCATTTGTACTAAGTGCCTACTCTTTATATCGGCACGATTCGAGCTAATATGTAGATAGCGGATACAGAAACATATAACAAAAAAAGCCTCCCGGTACGCGTGAACGCATACCAGGAAGCTTGGTGAAGCGAATTAGAATTAACGCAGCAATTGGAGGACGCCTTGAGGTTGCTGATTGGCTTGAGCCAACATCGCTTGAGCCGCTTGGGAAAGAATGTTGTTCTTCGTGAACTCCATCATTTCTTTCGCCATGTCGACATCGCGGATCCGGGACTCGGAAGCCGTCAAGTTTTCTGCAGAGGTTCCCAAGTTGTTGATGGTGTGCTCCAAGCGGTTTTGGTAAGCACCGAGCTTGGAACGCTCAGCGGATACAATCTCAAGCGCGTTATTGATTACGCTGATAGCTGTTTGCGCTCCCTTGGACGAAGAAACGTCAACGTCTTGAATACGGAGAGCTTGTGCGCCCATATCGTTGATGTCTACGTTCAAAGTTTGACCTTCGTTGGCGCCAATTTGCATGCTCAACGAGCTATCCGATGCTGCATTTTGGGCTTTTTGAGTTTCGTTCATCGAACCGAAGATCTTGTTGAAGTCAGCTACTTTTGTAGTATCGGTAGCGGATTTTTGAGCCGAGAACGAAAGGTTCGAGATGTCGTTTGTCAAACCTTTTGCACCACTGATCTGGAATTGACCCGTAGTCTCATCCAAAGAAACGGTAGCGCCTTTGAAAGCATCCAAGCTACGGAGAGCGTTCATGATGTCGCTCACAGTCGAAGTTTCCGTAACATTAACGGACGTTTCAAATCCTTTTCCGTTTTGCGTTCCGGTAATCTTGATCACATTGCCGGCAGAGACGCCAAGTTTATTACCGTCAACGTCAGTCAAACCGGTCAACAAAGTAGTAGTATCGAGCTTGTTGTCAACTGCATCCGTACCGGCTTTCTCTACGTTAGCTACAGTTGCACTAACAGCAGCCGTAACACCATTCAGAGGACCAGCTGCTGCGCCAAACAATGCAGTTGCACCGGTACCGCTTGCCCCATTCACAACTTTCAGAGCAGAACCACGCGCATTGGAGGTCAGAACCAGATTCTCTTCACCCGCGTCTACAGCTTTCGTACTTACCGTAATCGCATTGTCTCCAAAGTGTTTGTTCAGTTGGTTTTGGATTGCTTTCACAATGGCATCGCGGGAAGAGTTGTCGGACAACCCTACGTTTGTAGAGTTAATTCCCAGTTCGTCAGTCAGATCAATTGTAACTGTCTTGTTACCCAAAGTTACGTCGAACTTTCTGTCCGTTGCCGTAGTTACAAGGTCCACACCATTTTTGATATCCGGTGCACTTCCCGCTATAGCCGTAAGCTGGCTAGCAAAACCGGAGTATCCGAGCGCACCCAGAGCACTTTGAGCTTTAATCGTCGGGTCTTCAACTTTTACGGTAGAAGAAGTACCAGTAGAAGTGGAAACAAACTCCACTTTATCGCCATTCAACTGAGCTTTTACTTTGCCTACCAAATCTTTATCGGCATTGATTTGGTTGTTCACTTCCGTAACCAAATCTTGCTGGGTGGCGTACCGTCCAGCTGCCAAAGTGATTTCTTTAGCCGCTCCGCCGTCAACACTGATGCTAAGGGTGTCGTTGGCGCCTTTAGAAATAACCGTTCCGGCTTTAACTTCCATTGTCGAGTTTGTACCAGCACCAGCGACGTTAGAAGCTTGAACTACCGTAGCTGCCGTAAGAGCCGATCCGAAAATGTTAACTTCACCAGTAGCACCAGCTGCTGTGCTTGTTTCTACAGTAAACACTTTCGAACCTGTGTTGTTGGTCAACGTAATCTTGCCGTTTGTATCACTTACGGAAACAGCGCCCGTTCCCAATTTATTGTCCAGTGCACTTTGAAGAGCATCTTTCAATTGGTTAAGCGTATACGTTTGTCCGACAGCCAGACGAGTTGCAACGCTTGCATCCGTGGTAAGGTCGATATTAACAGCTGTGCCAGCGCCGGCAGCAGAGTTTGCACCAATCCCGATCGCAAACTGAACTTCAGTTACGGCACCTACCGTAAACCCACCCGAATGATCGACTGTGCCACCAATTGTTACTGCTTTGTTATCAAAGCCCATTGCCGACAAAGCGGATTGCTGAGCTGCCGCGCCAGCCGGAGCCGAAAGGGAAATCGAAGTATTGGCACCAGTAGCAGAAGTCGTGACTTTCAACTTGCCATTCTCGAGCGAGAACGAAGCGCTGTTGAATTCCGTAGCGCTAGTACCAAGTGTCGACTTCACTGCAGCATTCAAAGCGTCTACAAACTGTTGTTTTGTGTAACCGGTCGTAGAACTTGGTGCAATGGTTACGGTTTGTGCTGCATTGCCGTTAATTGTAATTTGGAACTGATCGTTTACACCAGTTTGAATAATCGTTCTGTCAGCCAGCTCAGCACCGGCCAACGAATTTGCGCCGGTCCCGCTGACGCCTGCAGTTGCCGTGCTTGTAGGTACGGTTGTACCGCCAGTGATGGTACCACCCGTGCCAAGCGTGTCAGCTACATCGAACTTATTGCTGTTCGCAACCGTTCCTTGAGCCGTTTTCGCGGCCGACAGGCTACCGTTCAACAGCTTCTTCGTGTTGAACTCGGTCGTGCTGGCTATCCGGTCTACTTCGGATTTCAGCTGGGAAACTTCTTTTTGAAGCTCCGCGCGGTCGGCGTCGGTCGACGTGCTGTTCGCCGCTTGGACAGCCAGTTCGCGCATACGTTGCAGGATGTTGTGCGTCGTGCTCAGCGCGCCTTCAGCCGTTTGGATGAGCGAGATGGAGTCTTGCGCGTTGCGGCTTGCTTGCTCGAGACCGCGGATTTGTCCGCGCATTTTCTCGGAGATCGCGAGACCTGCCGCGTCGTCGCCCGCGCGGTTGATCCGCAGACCGGAAGACAGTTTCTCCAACGCTTTGCCCGTTGCGGACGTGTTGTTCGTCATCTGACGGTGCGTGTTCAGAGACGCAATGTTGTGATTAATTCTCATTGCCCATTCCTCCTTGAATATGTACCCACATCCTTGTGGGAGTCGACGTTCTGCTTGCCAGGTCGGCCGCCCAGACAATAACAGCGCCTGAATACTATATCGGACAAAAGTCGGATATTGTTTGATCGAAAATTGACGCAAAAAAAGCCGATATGTCGATAATATCGGCCTCATACCTTGCAAATTGGCGCACTACCTATTGTTATCTCCGTTTATCTCCTGTTTCTTCATCCAATGGCTAAGTTTATTGACATGGAGCACGGATTTTGTCGCTTCCCGGTTGGACTCCTGAATCATTTCGTATATTTCGCTCCGATACACTTGCACTTGCTTCGGCGCTTTGATCCCGATACGGACCGAATCGCCTTCCGTTCCGAGTACGACAACTTCTACATCGTCCCCGATCATAATCGATTCGCCCTTCTTACGAGTCAATACGAGCATGCGCTTCACCTACTTCCGCCGTCGTATCGGTATCCGCTCGTGCCGATAAAGGGTGCTTGGTCGTATACCCGCTGCCGTGCAAAATACATTGCCTTCCGAGTCGTTCCTTTACGTTAATAAGAAGGGGGGCGAGCAAGTTCAAAGAGGATGTCGCCAAATCGTCTCGAATCGATACGATCGACCAGACGGCTACGTCGTTCTCTTGACCAATTCGAAGCTGCTGCCGCACCTCCTCCGGAATATCGAACTCATAATCCGGATAGAACAGGAACGGATTCGTCAACACGAATGCGACGTCTCCGTCATCCACCGACTGCAGGAACGAAAACGGAACCTCCGGGTCCGGCGTTACGACCGTAAATCGATGAAGACTCTCGAACCCGGGAAGCCCATGCTCGAACGAAATGACGCTTTCCGGCTGCACCTCTAGCTCGCCAAACTGCAACGTTTGAATGATCATCAGTACCCTATCCTCTCTTACTTATGTTCGACGACAACAAAAAAACTATAGACGAATCACCTATAGTCAGTTTAATCGTTCTTATGCTCTTATATCAATTGCAGGCGGCGTAATCTCCACCTTGTTGTACTGCTGCATGTAAATATCCAACTTCCCCCGGAAGTATTCCACTTCGGGAGGATTGGGATGCGTATTCAATTTGATTTGTCCCGGCGTAATCCGGACCTCCGGCTTTCGCGCCGTATACTGAATATCGACATTGTCGAAAGCGGCCTCGCCCGCATATTGAAAGTCGGGGAAGCTTACGGTTACGTCGCTCGCGAGTTCCGGGATGGCGTCCGCACTTGTTTTGTTGATCGCGGCCATTCGGTTCCCGTCTTCGACGATTTTGGCAATGCCCTGCAACGCGATGTCGCGCGCTTGGCTATAGATCCGATTCATGACGACCAATATATTGGCCCGTCCTAAAGCATCCCAAGCCTTGCTCTGATCGATTTCGAGCTCCCCTAGCGGCTGCCTCATCTCCATCGTCGCTTGCGGCTGTTCCAGTTCGAACGTAGGCCTAGGCTGCTTCATCTCATAGCGCCCCAAATCCGCGTCGATGCCGATCCGGGCATATTGCTGGGAAATTTGAATTTGCGGGATGGACGGCATCGACGATTCACTCCTAGCGTTTCAAACCTATCCTTACTTCAGAAAGTCGACCAAACTCGGTTGGATCAGCTTGGAGCCCGCCGATAACGACGCCTGGTAGACGTTCTCGTTCATTTTCAAGTTCGTAATGACGATGGACATATCGGCGTCCTCCGTCTTGGACTGCAGCTCCGATACGTTCAACGAAATATCCTTAAGCCGCTCTGATGCAAGCTCTACACGGTTTGTTTTGGCGCCGATATCGGAACGGACGTCGAGCATTTTCGTCATGCGCGAATCGATTTTGCCGATCGCGGAATTAATGCCGTCGAAATTGCCGGTTTTCAACGCTTCGGTAAATTCGTTCATGATGCGGTACATATTGTCCTCATCCGTCGGCAAGCCGAACACTTTATTGCCCGTTACGTTGATCGGAATTCGAACGCCTGCACCGATTTCGAATTGGATGATCCCGTCGTCCGACGGCTCGTCTTGAGCTTTTTCCAATGTGTAAGGCTTCAGATCCGTTTTTTGCCCGTTGAATACGTATTTGCCGTTAAACTGACTATTCCCAATGTCCACCATTTGCTCGTACAGCTGTTGAACCTCCTGCGCGGCTATATCCAAGCTTTGCTGAGGGTGCGTCCCGTTCGACATGTTGACCGCCAGTTCGCGAAGCCGCTGGACGACACTGCCCGCCTGATCCATCATCGTATCCGTATACGTCAAAAACGAAATGGCTCCATCGGCATTATCCTGATACTGATCGTTCGCGGACAGCTCGCTCCGGTATCGCATTGCGAAACTGATTCCGACGGGATCGTCCGAAGGCTTGTTGATTCGCCGCCCCGTAGCCAGCTGGTTCTGGTACATCTCCGAACGCACCATGTTATTGTTTAAGTTTCGCAGCAGCTGCGTATTCATCATGTTCTGTGTCACGCGAAAAGGCATGGGTAGCGCCTCCGTTCCAAACGAAAGTTATAAAAAGCGGGAGCCGCCGATTATCGGCCGACGACTCCCATGCCGTTGATCACCTTATCCAAAATTTCATCCTGCACCGTCAACGCACGTGCGGCGGCATTGTAGGCATGTTGAAACTTGATCATATTCGCCATCTCTTCGTCCATGGATACGCCACTTACCGATTGGCGGCGGGATTCTACCTGCTCGACCAGCACTTTCTGATTCGTCGCTTGCCGGGTGGCTTCCTGGGTTTGTACACCGAGCTTGCCGACCACGGCGCGAAAAAATTCGTCCAATGTGCCGCTATTCAGCGCAACCGTCCCTTCCAGACTGTTGGAGCTGAAATCGAATTTGTTCGATCGCAGTCCGGCCGCCAGCAAAGCCAAATCGTTATTGCCTTTAACCACCTTGACTTTATTGTCCGCCGGATCCAAATACGTCCGCATGGCTGAAGCGATGTTCTCGACATTATTCACGATATCCGGATTCACCCGGATGTTCGCCGCGGTGATGTCGCCTCCGTCGAGCGCTTCGAAAAACACGCCGCCCTGCTTCGCTTCACCGTTCGACAAAGCATAGCCCAAGCTGTGCAGTCCGTTGAAACCCTTGATCGTCGTCTTGAGCGGTTCCTCCAACGTCCTGTCCAAAATCGAGCCATTATAGGTTTTATCCCCGATCGTCGTTCCGGCCGGAATAACCGCTCCCTTCGGGAGTGTCACCTCCGTATCGCCGGACACGAACGAACGGATCATCGTATCCAGCTCGTTTCGGTAACTCGCCACGAAGCTGTCGCGGGATAAGATCATCCCGTATACTTCTCCGCTGGATAAATCTCCGTTCGCGCCAGCGTCCTCTAAAGCTTGTGCATCGAATTGGGTCAAGACTTCCCTGCCGTTCACCAGCTCAATGCCGCCCATGCGAACATTGTAGCCGCTGTCCGTTTCGGTCACGTTCACATTGATGACCTTCGACAAATCGTCGAGAAGGACGTCTCGCTGGTCCCGCAGATCGTTCGCATCGTTCCCCAAACCCTCGACCCTAAAAATTTCTTCGTTCAATCTGGCGATTTGCTGAACGGTCGTGTTAATCTCCGTCACTTTGACGTTGATATTGTCCGTTAAGTCCGCCGACAAGTCGTTCAGCTGCTTCGCCGTATGATTGAATGCGTCGGTCAAAGCGATGGCGCTTTCCTTCACGACGGATCGGGCCGTCAGATTGTCCGGATTTTTGCTCAGCTCCTGCCAAGCGTTCCAGAAATTTTCGATGACTTGCCGGACGCCGGTATCGGTGGGCTCGTTAATGATCGCTTCCAGCTTCTCGAGCGTATCGTTGCGGACGCTCCATTCTCCGAGCGACTTGTTCTCGTTATAGTACTGGCCGTCGAGAAACTTCTCCCGGATGCGCGTAATCGAGGTGAACTCGACCCCTTGGCCGGATTGGCCGGGGATGGCGCTGCGCATGAAGCCGACCGCTTCCATCGGCTTGGCCGCGACGAGGTTGACCACCTGCCGGGAATACCCTCTCGTATTGGCGTTCGCCACGTTGTGGCCGGTCGTCGTCAGCGCCGCCTGGTGGGAGAACAAGCTCCGCTTCGATATCTCGATACCGCCGAATGTAGATCTCATTTTGCCGCTTCCCCTCTTCGTCCTGAAGTCCCGTACAGTCCGTTACGCCTTGCGGTCGAACATGCGGTTCGGCTGGTACGTCTGCTGCTGCTGCGGGTGATGATACACCGCGTCGTCATCCGGTCCGACCAGCAAGTCCAGCGAATAATTGATAAACGCCAGCGATTGCTGAATCAACTGACGATTCGTATCGTTCGCCCGCTTCAGCTCTTCGATCAGCCGGACCAGCTCTTGCTGGCGCTCGGTCAGCGCCTGCTTGTCTTCCATCCGCACGACGAACCGGATCAGCGTGCTGATCGAGATGGCGGCCGTCACGTACATGTTCTTCGAACGCATATACGCGTTCACCGCTTCCACGCGCTCCGCTTCGAGCTCCTCCAGCCGCTTCGCCAGCCTCGACTCTTTATTCGTAATTTGCGTCAATTCCTCGACCCGATTATGGACGATGGCGTCCTTCTTCCGTTCGCTCCATTCGAGCAGCGCGCGGTGAACTTCGATCAGTTGATCCAGCGCATGCAATATCGCTTCCATAGATGTCGTTCACCCGCTCCCTCGAACATCATTATTTCACGTACGGCCACAGCTTCTCCGCGATTTGCCACGCTTCCACGTGATACGTTCCCGCCTGGACCGACTGCTTCAGCTCCTGGACCTTCTTATTGCGCATATCCGCATCGGCCGTTCCTTGCGCGACGAGCAGTTCGTGCGCTTGTGTGGATATTTGCACTTCGTCCTTCTGCTGCCCGCGCTTGCCTTTCAGCTCCGACGGTTTCGCGTCATTTCTCGAATACGGGTTCGTTCCTCCGACTCGGGGAATACCGTTGATCTTCATGGGTACCACCTGCTCTTTCGCTTGACGATCGGTTCCGATAACCTGTTATACCTTTTATCGGACAGGACCGATCGTTTTTTTATAGCGCCACGCCAATTTTACGATTTCTCGAACTTATCCCTGTTTTTCATGTACGTACTGCCGCCCGAGGAAGATTTATATTCCGCTCTCCGTTTCTCGTCCTCACGCATATTATGCACATCTTTGGACAGCTTGCTGCGGCAATTCGCGCACAGCGGCCCTTCCTTAACCGGCTCCCCACAGCTTTCGCAGGGCACGAGTACGTTCGGGGCGTCTTTCGCCGCGATGCGGCCTTCCCGGATGAACCGGATGATCAAATTGACGGAAACCCCGGTCCCTTCGCTCAGCTCTTTCAACGTGCAGCCGCGATTTTTGCGCAAATAATCGGCGCACTTCCGGTATTGCTCCTCCAGCTCTTTCAGGCAACTCGGGCAAATGTTGTAGCTGTTCTTCACGTACACTTTCCCGCATTGCGGACAATTGGCCAAATTCATCGCATCCACCTCTTCCCCATAATTCCCCAAACCGTCCGGTCCGTTGTCGTTGCCCTTATATTATCCGGTTATCTCGCCCACGTAAGCCCGAAAACGTTCGCGTCCATGTGATCGCGGATCGTTTGCGCACAATGATTCAGCGTACTGCCGGTCGTATAGACGTCGTCCACGATTACTATGTTTATCGGAAGGTGGCCGGACTTTTTTAATATCCGATTCAATCCATCTTCGTCGACGGAGAACGCACCTTCCAAATCACGCAGCCGCTCCATTCGGTTTTTGCTGCTCTGCTTGACCGTATCGCGGTTCCGCCGAAGCAGCGGAACGACCGGAATACCGGTCAACCGGCCCCAGCTTCCCGCAAGCTGCGCCGCCTGGTTAAATCCCCGCTCCTCCAACTTGCGTTCGCTGACCGGCACGAAGGTAATCCAATGGATCGGCCCTTCTCGCGTGTAGTCGGCTTCATGACGCTTATAAGCGCGGTGAAGCATATCCGCGAACAAATCGTGCAATCTTTCATTGCCGCGATATTTGTATGCCGCCAGCCACTCCTTCATCCGCTCGTCGTAACGGACGGCGCTGCGGCTTGCATAGAGCGCGGAATGACTATGCCGCTCGCAATCCGGGCACGAATCGGGACGTCCGCAGCGTAGACACCGGATCGCGTCAATCCACGGAACACGATCGTGGCAACGGCGGCACAGCCCGAGTCCCGACCCCGTATTGCGATTGGCGTCCAAGCCGCAATACCGGCAAGCTCGAGCCGACGCGCCCAAGTAAGATTCGGTCGTACGGACCAGTTTGGTCCACATCGTTTTGATCATCAATATCCCTCTTTTCCAATCGTTGTTCTACGAACCGAGTAGCGTACTATTCAGTAGATTGCCCCTCCCCTTTCCTTTCGGATAATAAATACCCCTTACGCCTAGCCAACCGGTTCATGGCGCGTATTTGCCGGATTGCCCGGGCCTGCGAATTCGTCAGCTCCGTGGCGGCGAAGTACACCCTGCCGTTCGGATCGTCTTTGGAACGTCCTGCTCTTCCGGCCATCTGTACCAACGCCGCCGAATCGAACGTAGACGAGTCCGCTTGGACGATAAAGACGTCGCTCTTCGGCACCGTGACGCCCCGCTCCAAAATCGTCGTCGTTACCAGCAGGCGGATTTCCCTTTCCCGAAACCGCGCCACCTTATCCGCGCGCAGCGGATCTTGTGAAGACGTCCCTTCAATCGCAACACCGGGAAAATGACGCCGCAATCCATCCGCTACCGGCCCGACGTCGCGAATGCGAGGGACGAACACGAATAATTGAGCGCCTCGCTCGACGGATTGCCGAATGGCGGCGCGAAGCTTGGCCGGGATGTCCCCCTTCCACTTCGACAAGGGAGGGACCGCCAGCTTGCAGGGCACCGGCAGCGGATGCCGGTGATACCGGACCGGTACCTTTACATGGGCGAGCCGCCCCCGCTCCGCCGCTCGGACAAGCTCGGTCGGCGGCGTAGCCGACAGCAGAATAAACGTGCCCCCGGGGCGGCATACCCGCTCCGCCGCATACTGCAGCATCGGGTTATTGTGATACGGGAACGCGTCGATTTCGTCGACGATGACGAGGTCGAAGCTCTCATGGAAACGCAGCAGCTGATGCGTCGTGGCGAGCGTCATATCGCCGATCTCCCACCGCTCCTCGCTGCCCCCGTACAGCGTGACGACCGTCCGCCCGGGGAACGCTTTGCGCAGCCGCGGCTGCAGCTCGAGCACGACATCGCGACGCGGTGTCGCGATCGCCACCCTTCGTCCACGGTGAAGCTCGAAGTCAATGAACGGAAAAATCATCTCCGTCTTGCCCGCCCCGGTTACGGCCCAAATCATGAACCGTCCCGGCTTCCCCTCCCGATACGCATTCAGGTATTCAAGCCCGGCGGCAGCCGCTTCGGTCTGGGCGGGGCTTAACCCCCATTTGGCAATAAACGGCGCAACGTCCTCTTGTCTCGCACCATCCCGTCGCTCTCCGCCCACCTCCGTGCCGTCCGTCGCCGTGCCGCCGTACACGAGCAGCGAGCAAGACTGCATCCGTCCCATCGTTAAGCACTCCTCGCAGTACACGCACGCTCCCGTACAGTAAAGACACGCCTTCCGGTACATCCTCTCCGGCCCGGTACCGCATCGCCGGCAGCGAAATCGCCGTTCCGGCTTGGACCAAAAATGACGCCGTTTGCGCGAGCTCTCCACGCCGTTCCGCAGCAGCACCCTTCCTCGCAAATACGCGGCCTGCAAATAGCTCGTCCAGTTCGCCTGAGCGGCCTCCAGCCCATGATGGCTCAAGCAGGAAAGCAGTTCCTCCTTACCCAAGCAGCGCCCGGCCAACAGCCGCTCCATCTCCAGCAGTACCGGCAGTACGAGTGCCGACGGCGTGCCACCCCCTCCGGTCTTATAATCGCGATATGTAACCGGGATCAAGCCCTGCACCACAGCTCCCATCTCGTATTCCGAGAGAACCGCCCGGATCCGCCGGAGCCCTTGTTCCAGGCTCGTTACGCCCCCGAGCTCCGATAGCAGCGTCGAAACTTCCCCTAAAGACAAAACTGGTTCCAACAGATGGAGGGATGCTTTCCCGCCGTACTGTTCGAACCAGTATGCGCAATCGGTTTCGATATGGATGCTCAATCGCCATTCCAGCCGGCCGCCGATGTCGGCGGCGTATAAACGGACCCTCACCCCAGTCCCCCCAACCCGTGTAAGCGGTTTACTATTGAAAAAGCGGAATGTTCTGCATATCCGTCTTGTTGCTCAGCCTCACAAGCACGACCTCTTCGGACTCGTATCTGGCGATGAGATGGTCGAGCTGCGACGCTTCGTTCCATTCGATGATGTCGAAATGATCCGCGCGCGACTCGGCCAGCCGCTCCGCTATGGCCAGCGTGTCGTCCTCGGAGTTTTCGTCCAAGAGCGCGATCCGAATCTCCCTGCCCTTCAACCGGGAAAAGAATAACAGCGTACGCAAGTACCATTCGATATGCATCGCATTGTTTCGCGTAATGAGCACGTAGTGGATCGGCTTCCGGCTGCTTTCCGTCCGCAGCAACCGGAATCGTCCCCAGTGGACGATGGCGATCGCGAGTCCGTACGCGCCGATAATCGACAGCAACCCGACAATCATAGCGGCTCCCTCCCTTACCGCCATTATATGCCGCCATGATGTCCATGGTTCCTCCGCTATCGACGCCATATGGCGAGATCCTACGTAAAACCGACGAAACAAACCCGCGAAAAGAATGGAATTCGCGATGCTGCTTTGCGGTGACTATCCATCTTGTCCCCCGCAAGGAAAAGCCGCTCCCCTTTTACAGCGTCACCCAACCGTTTTTGATCGCGATGATAACCGCCTGCGTCCGGTCCTCGACCTCCATCTTTTGCAAAATGCTGCTGACGTGGTTTTTGACCGTCTTTTCGCTGATAAAGAGCATTTCGCCGATCGACTTGTTGCTTTTCCCCTCGGCCAGCAGCCGCAGTACTTCCGCTTCGCGCCGAGTCAACGGGCTGTTCGGCTGATGGATATATTTGACGCCGGCTTCCTTCGCGCTTTGGTCGCCGCCGCCTATGCCGGACGAATCGAGATACGTCATACGGCGCAGCTGGTTGATCAGCTTGCCGGTCACCTTCGGATGAATGTAGGCGTGTCCCGCCACGACCGACCGAATCGCATTGATGAGCGACTCCGCCTCCATATCTTTGAGCAGGTAGCCGGAAGCTCCCTTGCGCAGCGTTTCGAAGACGTAGCTTTCGTCATCATGGATCGACAGGATGATAACCTTGATCTCCGGGAAAAAATCTTTCAGCCGCTCCGTCGCGACGACCCCGTTCTCGATCGGCATGTTGATGTCCATGAGCACGACATCCGGACGCAGCGCGTTGCATAGCTCGACGACCTGGATCCCGTCGCCGCATTCGCCGACCACTTCGAAGTCTTTTTCCATATTCAAAATACGTTTGACGCCTTCGCGCAACAGCTGGTGATCGTCCGCGATCACGATGTTTACATTGCGTTTCAATTCCATACGGTTACTCCTCTCTTGGTTCCATACTGATCGGGATAATCATCGTGATCTTCGCTCCGGCGTTCGGTTCGGACTCGATATCCATCCGGCCTTCCAGCAGCTCCACGCGCTCGCGCATCCCCATGATGCCGAAATGCTTGTTGCCGCGGGCGATCGTCACTTCCAGCTTGTCGACGGAGAAGCCGACGCCGTTATCTTTGACTACGATTTTGACCATTTGACGTTGATACGTAATTTCCACGTTCACCCGGGTCGCCCGGGAATGCTTCAAAACGTTCGCAAGCGACTCTTGGACGAGCCGGAAAATGGCCACTTCCATGGCCGACGGAAGCCGCGTCTCGACTCCGGCGACCTCGAACCGCGCATGGATTTTCGTCCGTTCCTCGAAGTCCTGCACGTATTTGCGCAGCGTCGGAATGAGCCCGAGGTCGTCGAGCGCCATCGGCCGGAGATTGAAAATAATTTTGCGAACCTCCTCCAAGCCGAGACGGACCGAGCTTTTCAAGTCGGTCAGCTCCTCCTTGACCGCTGCGTACTCTTGGCGATCGATCATCCTTTCGGCGATTTCGGAGCGCAGCACCATGTTGGCCATCGCCTGGGCCGGACCGTCGTGAATTTCCCGCGCGATCCGCTTGCGCTCCTCCTCTTGCGCCAATATGATCTTCAAACCGAGCAGCTGCCGGTTTTTGGCCGATTCGAGAATGCGAGTGACCTGATTCAAGTCCCCCGACAAATATTCGAGCACGACGTTCATTTGACCGACCAGCGCTTCCGCTCGTTCGATCGTCTTGTCGACGTTCCGGATCCGCTTCTGCAGCTCGTCCCTTCGGGCGCGCAGATGATGCTCCTTCTCCCGCGCCATGATGAGCTGCAGCTGCATCTGGGTAGCCGCCTCGTAAGCGATCCGGATGTCTTCTTCCTTGAAACGGTGAAAATCCCGGCTTACTTCCGTAAGCCGGATTCGCGAACGTTTGTATTCGACTTCGAGCTTGTCCACTTGATCGATGGTGCGGGAGACTTCTTCCATGACCTGGTGCAGTTCCTTGTTGAGCGCCTCCCACTCGCTACGGGCGCTTTCGCAAATCTCAAAAATTTGATATTTGCTGGATTCCATGACTCCTATCGCATTTTTGATGACTGTGTCGATGGCGTCGAATTGCAAGCTAACCCGTGCCCCTTTACCCATATTTTGGCCCTATTTGTTATAGTATCACATTTCGACTTGTTTGGAGTGGATATTTGGCCCTAATTTATTCCAATGTGACGGTTCTTGTCTGTTCGTCCCACGTCACTTTCCAGCCCATTTTCTCCGAAATGATCCGCAGCGGCACCATCGTCCGCTCGGTCATGAGCAGCGGCGGCACTTCCGCGACGACCGATTCGCCGTCCGCGATCAGCTCCGTCCGATCGACCCACAGCTCAAGGAAATGGCTATCTTTCACGATCGAAACTTTGCGCTCCGCATCGGACCATTTCAGATCGCCACCCATCGCTTCGATGACGAATCGGACAGGGACAAGCGTGTTGCCGTTATAAATGACCGGCGCTTGATCGAGCGCAAGGGGGCTGCCGTTGACGGTCAACGTCTTTTGGTCGATCGTCAATTTCACGGTGTTTTTCGGCTTATTCGTCGATTTATTGTATTGGAAGCCGACATCGTCCAGCAAGATTCGACCTTTCAGCTCCCGCTCGTCGTGCGCGTTTTCCGGATTCGCCACATACAGCTGCTCGAGCGTGATCGGATACGTGAAGTTGTAAGGTTTTAAATCGGCGCTGAGCGTCTTCCAGTCGGACCAGTTCGCAAATTCGGTCAAGCTGACGAGCTGGGTTTTGCCGGCGCTGTCTTTGATCTTGGCCCGGATCCAGTTGCGGCTGCTGTCGCCCTTTACTTTGACGCTGATCGATTCCGGTTCGCCTTCGACCTTCAGCCCGTTCATGAAGTTCGCGTAAGCGGCCGTCGTCTTCGTGCCTTGCGTAAAGTCGTACTCGATCGCCAACGCGTTGCCACCGGTCGGAGTCCCGGACGGCGTTACGCCCACGCTCCCTTTAACCCCGTCCGTCGCGGAGAACGAGACGGCCGACGGCTTTTCGAACGTTTCCACGTTGCGCTGCTCGTAGATCGGCATCGTCAGCATCGTGGAAAATCCGTCATACCGGGCGATGACGCGTCCCTCGGTTGCGTTCGGCTCGATGCTTTCGACGTACAGCTTATCTCCTTCCATCCGTCCCTTGAATCCGATAAACTCCCATTGCAGCGCTCCCGCCGGCACGACCCCGGTTTTGCCGGATTTCGTCGTTGCGTTCGCCGTCAGCTTGTAGACGGAGTCGGCCAGCAGAGCCGTGGAGGATGACTGCAGCTTCAGACTCGCGATGTCTTTCCCGGATGCGACTTCGACGTCCACGCTTTGGGTCGCCGTGCCGGAAGTGACCGTCAGCTTCGCCTTGCCTGTCCCCGTCGCCGTGAACGTGTTACCTTCGAATGTGCCGATCGGTCGGTCCGTCGTCCAGACAGTCGGCATTTTGCTCGTATCGACCGGATTATAAAATTGATCGTACGCTTTCATCGCGAACGTCGCTTTTTGACCCATGAACAGCGTCGTAATGCCTTGGATCGTAATGTCCTTCACTTCTCCCGGCGGTGACAAGGAGTAGACGCCCACGCCGTTTACGACCGGACGCTCGTAACCCATATCGGCGCTTGTCAGCACCGTCGTAAACTCGCCTAGCGGCCGCGTCGCCAATTGAGTGGAACCGCCGCCGTCCAGGTTTAACCCTTTCCATACGCCTACTTTGATCATAAACTGCTGCAGCTCGGCCAACGTAACGCCCGGATTGACCGTAATCAAGTAAGCATACCTCTCGTCTTTCGTATAGCCGATCGCCGTCCGGGCGACCGCGGCATTCTCCTGTACCCCTCCGCGAGAAAAAGCGGCAGGCGCGCCGTTGTCGACGAGAATCGTATGCCCGCTGATCATCGTCTTGAAGCTGCTGACATCGTAGTTTTTCGAAGGGTCCTGCGCCATCATTTTATAGTCCGCCACGATGGGGTCCCCGACTTTCAAATGCTGTCGGACGAACTCGTCCGCTTTGCCGGACGCCCTCAAAATGTACCCGTCCTCCGGCGCGATCATGTCGAGTACGCCGGTCGGCTTGATTTCGGCGATAATTCCGTTGCGCACCAGCACTTCGGTCGGTACCGTGACGCCGTCGTTGGACCGGTTCGTTTGCCCCCATGCGCTCGTATACATATAAAGGCCGTCGATCATGCTGTGGACGCCCTCTTGGTGGACGCCGTCGTCTTCGTACCAATAATAGGTTTTATTGATCCCGCCCAAAGGATAGCTCGCGCCGTCCTTCGCGACTATTTTGCCTTGAAACGCAAACAGGTCGACGACCGGCTTGTTTTCTTTCGTCAGCGCAAACGAATACCAGCCCGGCACGTCGATCGTCGTCGCCATCAGCTTGCCGTCCTTGATTTGCGGCCCCATCGGGACGCCTTCCGCGTACATGTTGAAAAAGTCGCCGTTGATCGCGGCTACCGCTTTTGTCTCGTTCGCCATATTGCGGACGCTTTGTTTTTTCGTAAACTGTCCGTTTGTTCCTGCGATCGTATCCAGCTTCACGTACGGATTTTGCAAATCGACTTCGACCAAGTTCGCCGTTACCGTAACCGGTTTTTTGTTTCGATCGAACTTCCATTCGTATTTTCGAAGAATCGCACCATACGTCAATGGGTCTTGAGACACCATCGTCACCGGCGAATCCGCCGCCGATGCCGCCTCCGCGCGCAAGGAAGCGATCCACGGCTGCACCGCCAAACATGCGGCCAAGGCGACGGCCGTCACGCCTTTTACCCATTTGCCCTTCTTGTGTCCCGGTTTCGTAAGCTCTTGCAATTGTAAATCTCCTCTCCGATTGTCTCTATCTCTCCCGTGATAGAATGCACACCATAATAGACTCCGATTTCCCCGGAAAAGTTACGATGGTCGGCATCGGTCGGATCGGTTTAGCGCGAAAGACCCAACGTCTTGTCGGTTTTTGTTGATCCTATTAGACTATTTCGTTCTCTTCTTAGAGTATCAGGGGGCAAAAAAAGAAACCACCCCTTGCGGGGTGGTAGTTATTGGAATCGTAGGTGTCGCCGCTTAGCTCAATGCCTCTTGCTTCAGCTTCTCGGCTTTATCCGTGCGCTCCCAAGGCAGGTCGACGTCCGTACGGCCGAAGTGACCGTAAGCGGCCGTTTGCCGGTAGATCGGGCGGCGGAGCTCCAGCTCCTTGATGATGCCCGCCGGGCGCAGGTCGAAGTTATTGCGGATCACTTCGACGAGCTTTTCTTCGCTGACTTTGCCGGTGCCGAACGTATCGACGCTGATGGATACCGGACGCGCTACACCGATCGCGTAAGCGAGCTGGATTTCCACTTTTTCCGCCAAGCCTGCCGCTACGATGTTCTTCGCGACATAACGGGCTGCGTACGCCGCGGAACGGTCGACCTTCGTCGGGTCTTTGCCGGAGAAGGCGCCGCCGCCGTGGCGAGCGTAGCCGCCGTACGTATCAACGATAATTTTCCGCCCGGTCAAGCCGGCATCGCCTTGCGGTCCGCCGATGACGAAACGGCCTGTCGGGTTGATGAAGTAATTCGTCTTGTCGTCGAGCCACTCGGCCGGAACAACCGGTTTGATGACATGCTCTTTAATATCGCGTTGGATTTGCTCCAGCGTAATTTCTTCGGCATGTTGGGTGGATACGACAATCGCATCGACCCGAACCGGCTTCTCGCCTTCGTATTCGACCGTCACTTGCGTTTTACCGTCCGGACGCAGGTAAGGCAGCGTGCCGTTTTTCCGGACTTCGGCCAGACGGCGTGCCAAACGGTGGGACAGGGCGATCGGGAGCGGCATCAATTCGGGCGTTTCGTTGACGGCGAAGCCGAACATCAGCCCTTGGTCGCCGGCGCCGAGCGCTTCGATCTGCTCGTCCGTCATCGTTCCTTCTTTCGCTTCCAGCGCCTTGTCGACACCCATGGCGATGTCTGCGGACTGTTCGTTCAGCGAAGTCAGGACGGCGCAAGTGGAGGCGTCGAAGCCGTATTTGGCGCGGGTATAGCCGATTTCTTTGATCGTGTTCCGGACGATGGCCGGAATATCGACATATTCGGAAGAGCTGCTGATTTCGCCGATGACGAGTACGAGACCCGTCGCGACCGAAACTTCGCAAGCTACGCGTGCGTTCGGATCGTTAGCCAGGAATGCGTCCAATACCGAGTCGGATATTTGATCGCAAATTTTGTCCGGATGTCCCTCCGTAACCGATTCCGATGTAAACAAACGTCGTCCGCTTTTCAGCGTCATGTTCAAATCAACCTCCTGCACCTATTATTTATCATGAGTACGAACTCTACACTGGAAAAGCCGAGGCTTCCGGCACATAAAAAATGAACCTTTTCCGGTTGGAAAAGGTTGCTTGGGCAATACCTTCAGTTATTGATGTTACTGGATTTGTCGACCTCTGTCAATAAACGAATGACTGAATATTATTGCAATCCGTACAGCACTTGCTCCGCTTGTCGGACAAGACGGCTCGTGATCGCTCCGCCAACGGCTCCGGCGTCTCGAGTCGCGATATGCCCCCAATAATCTTCTTTGATGGAACCGCCCTGGATGCTGCCCAATTCCGTTGCGAATTCGACATCGCTGAATTGCGCGACGTTTTGTCCTACCGGCAAACCCATTTCCGCGGCGATTTCATACTTCATCATATCCAGCGCTTTTCCGCATTCCGGCACTACTTTTTGATTACGATTGCGGCTGCTAGCCATTTGGATGACCTCCTTGGAAGTGGTGTAATCCTAGTATGGCCGTCCTGCAATCGTTCACCCGTATCGATTGCTGCTAATCCGGGTAAAATTATGGAGCGCTTTTCGTTCCATCCTCTTTTAACAAGATATAACTGCCCCTCACCATCACGTAAATCTCGTCCTTATTTTTCGGGTCCGGCTTGATGCCGCGCCCTTCCCGTGGGAAGACGAGAAGATGATTATTGGTTATGGCGCTTCCAGCCGGCAAATCGACACCGGACGTAAGATCGGGAATCCCGTCGTCGTTGCTCACGGCGATCGTTTTGCCGGTTCGTACAATTACCTCAGCACCGGCCCCTGCATATAAAATCTGCCCCGGCCCAAGCTTTAATACCTCCAGCGTAGGCGCAGTACCTGTGGTTGGGGTGGTCGGTTGTTGGGGTTGCCTTTGAAGCTCTTGCTTGAGCTTTGCAATTTCCGCAGCGATCATTTCTTGGATGCGCGCCTCGCTTACGGTTGATCCGCCGCTTCCCGTTTGGCCCGTACCGGTGCCAGAGCCTGTCCACTGGCCTCCTGTCAGCTTTTTGAGCTGTTCGTCCAGGTAACTCTTTGTTACCAACGGATCGTCCGCTGAGCCCGGCTGTGTGGCTCCGTCGGCGTTCGAGATGATAGCCGCTTGTCCCACATATATGCCTGTCGCTATCGCTACACCCACGATTCCCGTTACAAGCCACTTTCGTTTTTGTCCCACGTTGTTATCGCCTCCTGATCTTTCACAAGTTCGACGTGGAAAAAGAGAATCCTTTCGATCGATGGAATGGATCGAAAGGATTGGAATTACAGTATCTTAGTCTGCGTATACGAACCAGTCTAATTCTTTGCTTGCAATCAGCTTTTTCTCACCCTGGAATTGATGGTAAATATTAAGTTTGTACTTCTTTAAGCTCTGCGCCTTATAAATAAAGTCGGTGTCGGTTACAGTAAATTCCATTTTATTTTTACCAACTTTAAGTATTGTTTCTGATTCGTTATTGTTTGTATTTCCGTTTTGGCCTTGATTTTGTTTTTCAAAGTCTAAAGTTTTTGTGAGTTTTGCCAAACCTTGAAGGTCTTCCATTTCAATAACCATTTTATATTCATCAGGGTTGACCTCATAACGTGAATCTTTCTCTAACTCATAGTCAAAACTGATTTTCACATTGCTTGTAGTCTGCCCAATTAAAGCAGATGTTCCCACTTTGCTTAAACTAAGCGTATACGGAAACATATCAATGTTTTTTATCGAATTGGAAACACTCGTTTTTTCGCTTGGCAAGAAGAAAGATACGGCATTAACATAAGCATCTGGTTTTGCTTCACCTTGAGTAAACTTACCTTCCGTTACGCCTTCTCCCACAATAAGTTGCGTAATATCCTGGACTTTGTTTTTAGCCACATTAGCCCATATATTCAAAAGTGCTTTTCCAGAAGGACTAATTTTTGTTTTAATTTCTGTAATTGTTGCGGGGTAAATCGTACCATCTGAGCCCTTAAAATGCGCTACAAGCTTAGAAATCTCATTGGCGCGCTTCTCTAGGTTTTCAACTTCCACTTGGGCTGTTACAATGTTTGAGCTTTTACCAGGAAAATTGTGAACTGTACGGACTACATAGTCTCCGCTTCTACCAACTCCACCAATTTTATAATGCTCTTTAGCGTTCACTAAAGGAACACTATCCAATGCCGAATCTACTTTAAATTGTACAAGATCGGTTACTGTTCCAGTGCTCCCCGAGTTGGTACCTGTATTTCCAGTTCCCCCTGTTGTTCCTTCTTTCTCTTGGAGATATACTTTCAAGTTTGAGAATTCATAAGTATAAGGAATGCGTCCTAGCAACTGCAACCGCACTTCTTTGTTAGGTTGTACTCCGATAACATTGTCCGTTTGTACAACTTTAACTTCGACTTTTACCGATTCGTCCAACTCAATGAATCCTGTCATGTTTGGTAGAGGAAGGGGTTTATTTTCTTTAGGTTTCAACAAAATAGAGGCGGACAAAATATCGTCGTCTTCCCAAGGAACTCTTTGGATCGATTCCAGCTTTGCCAGGTAAGTTCCATCCTTATTAGAAAATGTCTGTTCTTTTTCAGTTGCAGTTTGGTCTTCCGTTGGTATAGGGATCGTAAATTCTGCAACAGCTATGTTCATATTAGTGCTGCTGTTACTGCCCGTATCTCCTCCCGATGCTGCTTCCGTGATAACAAGCTGCCAGCCGCTATTAAGGATAGATCGCGGCAATTTTCCGCTCAAAGCGATTTCTTTTTTCATCAATGGATCAATTGTTGTATTTTCATTAATCCCGGTTGCAATTAACGGATACAACAACCCATCAGCTGTACGGATCATAAATTTTAATGCAGGCAACTTTAAACTTCTTGAATCCGTATTCTGTAATTCCAAAAGTAGTGAAGGCAAGTAATTTTCTTCATTACTGCTTATAGTTGACTTTTTGATATAGCTTTGCATCGAGGTTTTGGAAATTTTCAAGTTTACTCTAGATTCAGCGGGAGCCACAGTCGTATAACCAGTCGGAACGGTAAGTCCCCCCAGAATCTTTTGATAATCGGTTGCAGAAAAGTCCCATTTTATAAATTTAAATTCCAAATCGCTAAGACCAAGCGAAGGAGTTATACTTGCATAAAACTGTATCTCCTGTGCACTTCCTGACGGAATAATATTTTTGTCTTTGTCTTGTGGCATTACATTTACCGTAAATTTCGCACCTGAAGCCGCTTGAACGCGAATCCAGTAATCAATGAACTGAATATCGGTTGCTCCACCATTTACGACTTTAACCGTAAAAGTAACCAAATTATTGTCTGTACCTGGGGTTAATCTGACGTCTTTTAGCTCAAAATAACTACTGTCATTCATTGAAACTGAACCAACGGATGGAATGTCGAAAACAGAGTTAGACGTTACCTGCGCACCGTCCGCATATGTATATACAGGGGCTGCACTCGCCAACAAAGTCAGTGATAATATCGATTGCATCGTCAGCCGCTTAAATTTGGATTTGCTTGACATAAAAGGCCTCCTTTAACTTCATCTAAAGTTATAGACGAATTAGTAACGGAATTGTTTCGTCCTTTTATAAAATAGTTTATCGGAGGTATGTGACATTGAAATGAACTTAAAAAGAGAAAAAGATCCCAAAGGACCTTTTTCTCTTTTTAAGTTAGTTATGGAGCTACTACAACTGCAGTCGATGCTGTTTTGCCATTTGCAGAATAAGCAGTGATTACGAAAGATTTTACAGTACCACTGATAGCAATTACACCATCGTCAGTAATTGTAACAGTTCCGCCACCATCAATTTGACTTACACCATAACGAATTCCAAGGTGTTTGTCGTACAGGTAGATGTAGTTAGTGGTGTTATCATCTTTGTATTCAATGCCGTATTGGTCTTTAACGCTCAGGTTCATCAAATTGCCCGCGCGAGTGGACTCAATTTGAGCTTCCGTTTTGTTGGTTACACTGGTGTTTCCGGCCGTCAAGGTCTCAACAGCAACCGCGTCGTTCTTAACGGTCAAATCACTAGTTACCGTATTCGTTTCACCTTTTGCGTTTTTGAATACAAGACCTATCGTGGTTGTACCAGGTTTGTTACCCAAAACGTAAGCCGTAGAACCTTTACCACCTGCCGTAGTTGCAACAGTATATACGGAAGAAGTAACGGATTGAATCATATTCAACGCATCGATAGCAACTGTGTTACCGCCGTTATCTTTAGCAACAAGCTTAACTTCTTTCTTTTGCTTGCTCGCTGTGACAGAGTCGTAATCTCCGCCTTCGTAGGTTTTATCATCGATTGCTGCAAATGCGTTACCAAGTGCACCTACGGAATAGTTCAGGGTTTCTTTAGTTCCATCGATCACAGTCAATTTCTTCGTATATACAGAGACTGCATCATCTTTCAACTCGCCAGCGACAGTCTTACGAACGGAAAGTTTGATTTCAAACGTGTCGCCAATCGAAGCCGAAGATGGAACATAGATTTTCAACTCTCTGCCATTAACATCATTGAAGTTTTTAATGATTTGGCCATTAGCGAGAGGTTGAGCAACACCTGCACTATCTTTCAAGGTAGCGTTAATTGTAGATGGAGAACCATCTGCTTTAACAGCTTTAATCGAAACATAAACATCGTTTGTTACGGTCTTACCGTTTTCTGTGGTCGAATAAGTGTTATAATCTTTCTTAAACTCAACATTGTTCTGATCATAAACTTTAATCGTACCAGCAGTCGTTACGGTAGCAGAATCACTGCGGACAGCTTTTGCTGCCAGATCTGTACCACTTACTTTAATCGAAACAGGGTAACGAGCCGATGTAACATTGAATGTTTGTTGAGCTGTGCTGTTCTGCCCTGTCATCGTGTAAATGGCAGCAAATACGTAACCAGTGCCTTTTCCAACGGATTTAATATGAATTTTGCCTTTGTTATCACCAGCAGTTACGATGTTGCCGTTCGTTGTGAGGACGCCAGCAGTAGCCCCGGTAGTAAATGCGCCAGAAACATTAATGTTGAACTTGTTTGCCTTAGCATTTTCTACGATGTCATCTGCGGATAATTTATTTCCATCAGCATCATACGCAACCAAAGTTACATATTTATCTTCATCGCCTTCAGAGAAGCTGCCTTCGTTAGGAATCTCTACTTTCGTAGCAACTTTAGCTGCCGAAAGTTTGATTTTGGTCGTAGCAGCATTGGAACCGCCGTAGACCGAAAGCGTGCTTTCACCGTTACCTTCTGGCTTCTTCTTCAGAACGATTTTAGCAACGCGCATATTGTCGTCGTTCCACTCCCATTGCACACTCTCAAATGTATCGATATTCGGAGTGATCAAGGCAGTTGGTTCGTTAACAGCACCAGAATCTTTAACCATTACATTACCGTACTGATCGAACTCTTTCAGAACAACCTTCGCAGTGTCACCTACATCGTTCAAAGCTGTTTTTCCGTTTTGGTATTCCGGATCAAGAAGTTCGATTTTGGAGATATACGGCGCAGTACCAACTTTAAACACTTTTTGAACATTCATGTTATTGTTGGTATCATAGATGTTAATGGAAATTTGGCTAACATTTTGTGCAATAGTCCCTGTGTTTGTCGCAAGTTCAACATACAGGTCACCGTTTGCAGTTCTCTTAATAATTGGATCCCCAGCTGTAGCAAATACGCTGAAGCCCCCAGATGTCAAAGTCGATTTTTCACCGTACTGGTTGGTAGCTTGGAACGGTACACGAACTTTAGAAGCGTAAGCGAGTGTATCGCTAGGGTTGGTGAACTCGATTTTCTTAACAACTTCATCTTCAGCAGTAAACGTTGCAGTCGTCTTATCAACGTCAGCTGCATCCAATCCGCTCAGGGTAACGCTGTATTCGCCCGCAACCAGTTTAACTTCAGTCAACGTCAATACAACGGATTTCTTGTCGTCAGCCCATTTAGCAGTTGTTTTAACTTCGGAAGTGCCACGTTTCAAGGTTACTACAGCTTTAGTCGTGTCAACCTCGCGATCGAGATTTACCGTAACTTGTTTTGCACCGGTAGCTTTAGCTTCCTTAACGGAAACCTTACCATTCGGGTTAGGCAGAACTTCTTTAGCCGCATAAGTTGCTTCTACCAACTCTGCGCGGATAGCAGGCTTCGTGAAGTCCGCTTTTTCGCCCAGCAAGCCGTTAGCAACTGCAGTTGCAACGTAGCCTTTAGCCCAGTCGGAAACGGTACCTTTAACTTCTGCGTCGGATTTAACTTCCAGACCCAGAGCGACAACGGCTACTTTAGCGAGTTGCTCAAGCGTTACGTCGCCAGTCGGGTTGAACACGCCATCCCATACGCCTTCCATCAAAGGAGGAGTTGCTTTGGATACAGCTTGAATGAAGCCAGCGGACCAACGGTTGGACTCGACGTCGCCGTAGCTCGTGCCGGAAACTTCTTTCAGGCCTTTCAATTTAACGAGGATTTTCGCGAGTTGCTCGCGAGTCATATGTTTGTCGAGCTCATAACCGTTGCCCGTGCCTTCTTTGTCGAAGATACCGGCTGCGATCAGGGCATCCAATTTTTGTTCGGTCGTCAGTTCGTCAGCTGCGAAAGCAACGGAAGCGAACATGGACGATACCATAGCTGTTGCTACAAGTACAGACAAGCTTTTCTTCATAACCTTTTTGTCTCCTCCTCGATTATCATTCGATGTTTGAGAGTTTAATTTAATTTGTAAGCTCGTATTACTCATCGGCCGATTCACCCCCTTCCCAGAGTTGAGCGCTACTTACTATTTGGACTCTGCAACGTTTGTCGCAGAAACTAGTAAACTGTCGAATCGGAAAACTAGAGATGCAGACACCACTATAACATTATACAATGGTGCTTTCGTACCGTAAAGTAGAAATTGTGAAAAAGTACCACTGCAGCTCTTGGTTTTCTTATGTTTCGTTTGCCGCTACACCTAATTAAACGCAGTGTTTCGCAAAAAGTTGCGGCTTTTGAAAAAAACTTTTTCTATGTGTTCCGCACTCAACTCCTCGAACCGGGGGGAATGTTCTGGCCGTGTACTACAGCGTGCATGTCCCGGCTACGAAACTTAGTATAACGTGCGTCTATCAGTTTCGTCATTACTAAGTATTTTCCATGTGCGATAGATTGTCCATCGTCCTTGAAAGAAGACCTGCCCCTATTCTCGGAGCAGGTCTGTGCCGGATCAGTTGAAGTTTTTCGGGAAAATATCGCTTACTTTCTGAAGCAGCCGCACCGTAATTTGAGCAGCCTGAGCGCGCGTCAGAGGCGATTCGCCGTCAAAGCGGATCGACTTGTCGTTGCCCAGCTCATTCGGTATGCCCTGCATGATTCCCGCGTTGTAGACGGCTTCTACGCTCGGTCTTGCATAGAACGTAATCTCGTCGGTGAATAGTTTTTTCAGTTTCGCTTCCAGCTTGGCGTCGTTCAACGACGTTTTCAGCTCGAGCGCGCGCGCGATCATGACGGCGGCCTGCTCGCGGTTCAAGCGCTGGCCTGCGCCGAATATCCGGTTCTCCAGACCCGTAATAATGCCCGCTCTGGCGGCCGTCTCGATATGAGCGTAATCCCAGATGAAACCGCCAGCCCCCATTCCCTGTGCTACGGGAACGACATCGATAAACGATTGAGTGTTGTCATAGTTCAACGGAATGTTCAACGATTTCACGAGCATCGTCGTAAACTCGCCGCGGGAAATATAATCGTCCGCTCCGAATTCGTCCGTACGCAGGTTGGGCATAATACCTTTGGCGAACAGTGCTTCCAGGACGTTACGAGCCCATCCGTGCCGCGTAATATCGCTGAACCCGTACCGCAGCTTGGCGACCATATAGTATCCGAAATCATAAAAAGGCACCGTAATGGTATTGTCTTTCGCGTTGACCGTTCCGCCGATGTTTTTCCATTGGCCCTTGTCGTTGAAATGATACACCGTTACCGTCGTCAACGCGTTCGTCACGACGTTCTCGTCGAATTTCAGCGTCAGCTCTCCTCGTTGAGTCGGCGTCAGCTTGCGATCGGCCGGGAAAGCCGTAAACGGCATCTCCACGTTATATGGATACGGGTTAACACCGTTCAGAGCCGGCTTGTAGGAAGACGTATTCTTCGCCCCCTGCTCGCCGAGACCGCCCGAAATCCAGAAAATCGAGGACACGCGGGTAAAGTTTTGACGGCCCAGTTCGCTGATGAACGGAATGCGCAAACGATCCATCGTAAATACCGGATTCGCGTTCGGACGTCTCTCGTCGCCGCTACCTGTCCGGTTTACGATGTTACCGTAATCGTCGACTCTCTCCACGACTCCATCCGTCGGATCGGCAATGCCGAACAACAGCTTCTGCTTATCGTAATATTGCGGATAACCGGTTTGCGGATTGTTTTGCTCCAGCAGCGTTCCTTTCGGGAACGTGAGCGACAAGCTCTTGTTGAAGACGGAATGCTTCGCCCCCATCTGCTCCATATACTGGGCGCCTGGCTCTACCGCAGCGGTATAGTACACCTTGACTGTATCGTTCAACGTCTTGCCGCCTTGCTTGACCGATACTTTAATCGACGTTTCCTTATCCGGCTTCAAACCGACATATTCGTAATAATAGCGATCGGTACGATCCGCCCGCTTCTCGGCCGGCTTGCCGTCCACCAGCACCTCGGTCGCGCCTTCCGCTTCGATATCGATGGAGACGAAGTTTTTGTTCACGATGATCCGGTCGCCTACGTTAGGCTTCGGCGCAACAATTCGGTAAGCTGAAACTTCGCGAACCAACTCCATCGATTGCGTAATTTTCACGCCGTTCGCATTGCGAAGCTCAATTGTGTAGACATGCGTACCCGTAGAAGGGAACTCCTGATTGTTCAATCGGAAAACGAAAGCCCCGCCTACGTTATCCTGTTCAACGGATGCGGACTTGGGACCGGAAATGTTAAAGCTCGAAGTCCCCCACGTAGCTTCGAAAATTATCTCTCCGCCTTGTCTTACCACAATATTCGTAGCGCCGCTGCCGATAAATCCGACGTCATACGTCTTGCGGCTCGTCACGTACCGATTGTTCGTAAACTGAATATCGTTGGACGGAATGAAGATTTTGCCTAGCTTCGTATCATAGACCGTGCCCGTGGAACCGAGCAAGCCGGCCAACGGCTCTCGAATGCCGTTCGGCACGACAATCGGCTGGAAGCGCGAAAGCGTCGGCACGTTCGTATCGTTTACGTACAGACGAATGGACTTTTCAATGATTCGGCTGACGTTAGTCGACGGATCCAAATAGGTGGCCCGATAGACCAGTCGGTTTTCGCCGAAATAAAGATCGCCGGACGTTCCGATCGACAGCACGTTTTTAAATTTGTTTTCGCCGTCCAGGTCGAATTTCGAATCGGCCGGTCCTGCCAGCGGATCGCCATCGGTGTACCGCGTACCGTTCACGAAAAATTCCGCGTTAACGCCCAGCGGGTTTTTGAATCCGACAAATTGACCGTCAATCGTAAGGCTGCCGGTGCCGGTAATCGTGATAAACTGCCCGTCATAAACGTTGTTCAAGAACACGTACTGGGTGGAAACGAAATTGATGTCCGCCGCATACGACGAGTTCGTTCCCGAATATTTAAACGACACCTTCTGGCTGCCGCTCGGCAGTCCGGAAACACGATAGAGATACTCTTTGCCTGCTACAAGCCCCGTTATGCTCTCGTCTACTCCCGACGTGGCCGGGTCGTCAACCGGAGTGACAGGGGTAACCGTCAGAGCTGTCGTACCTAACGGCAGCAACACGGCCGTTAACGATTCCGTTGTTACCGCCTTGTTGGTCGTCGCGACTACATAGAAAGAATCCGTCGAGACTTCGCTCTTGTCCAACGCCACTTTATTGCCGACTAATCCCGAGCCCGAATAGTTCGGCAAGAGGTACATATTCTCGATATACAGCTCGTCCGGCAAAACGATAAAGTTGAAATCTTCGATAATGGCAAAATCGTCGTATGTGATCGATACCGTCATTCGTTGCTCTTTCAAAATGGCGCTGCTGCCGTCGACCGCAAGAGCGGCCGCATCCGTCTTGAATTTGACTTTACGGTACGTCGGAGTGACGCCCAAGTTATCCATGATCACCTGGTCATCCGCTGCCGCAACGGTGAAGCCCGTAACCGTGCCGCCGCCGTAAACGGACGTTTGAACGGTCGCACCCGTACCAAATGCTGCCGATTTATAGGGAACGAGCATTTCAATTTCAAGCTGCGCTGTCGAGTCCGTTCCCGTAGAGGTCGGTTTTTTATTCAAAATCGGGTAAGACTTGGACGAATGGAGCAAATTGGCCGCAACGAACGGATCCAACGGATCGTAATAATAAATCGTCCGTTTCACCGTCACTTTGTTGGACGGATTCTCGATGTCGATCGTAATTTCGTTTTTTCCCGGATTCAGACTCAATGCGGGAGCGAAAAACGTTCCGTCCTCCAAAGGCGTTACACTGGAACCGTTAACGGAAAGCCGTGTCGCGTTCTCGACCGTTCCTTCCATATAAACGTCTTTGTTTTTGACGACGATGCTTGCGCCTTCGTTCAGGTTGACGACAGGATCCGCACCGGAACCGACGCGCAGCGACTTCAGAACCGGCGCATCCTGATACAGGACATAAAAAACGTCCTTTTTGTCGGCCGCTCCTTGACGTCCCTTGAGCGTAATGCGGTTGTAGCCGGAGAACAGATCGAGATTGCGCGCCTCGAATTTTTGATTGGCCAGCGGAGTGATACCTGCACTGAACACTTTGTCTGCAGCCGGCTTCCAGGTGCCGCCTACATATTCCATCAATTCCACCGTAACCGTCATCGTATCGGCCGATACGTGGTTGTAGTTACCGGTAATCGTAAACAATTTCGATTTCGCTATGTATATATCCCCGCTCGATCGCGAAAGATCCACGGGATCCGTCGGATTCGCCTTCGCTCTCAAGGTCAAATCGTCGGGGAAAAAGAAGCCGGGAGCCGTCGGCGCCGCGTTTACGGTCAGCGGCGGCAATAAGCTGACGACCAAGGTTAGCATCAGGACTAAGGCTGTCCATATTCGGATTGTCTTACTCAAAGTCTTTCCCTCCTATATGTGATCAAAATCTACACCAATCCGTCATAAATTGCGTTGATTCGCCTAAAACGGTTTACGGCTCCTTCCTCACATTATGCGATTTCTTAAAAATTCCCGTATCTTTGTTATCGGTCGTGAAGGACCGTTTTTTTAGCCTTTGACCAAAAACAAGCAAACAAAAAACCCGGCCCTTGGGGGACCGGGTGAAAATTCGACATAACGGTTATTTCGAAACGTTCTTCGATCGAACGCGCAAAAACAAATTCAAGACGGGACGCTTGCTTTTGCTGACGATCCCGATCGCCTCCGCTCCAACCTGCAGCACCAGCATAATGATGCCGACGAGCACGAGAGCGACCCATTGCGACGTTTGCGACAGTAAGATGGCACAAAGGCCGAAGAAGAGCGAAATGCCGTAAATGACGAGCACGGTATTGCGATGACCGAAGCCCAATTGGAGCAAGCAATGGTGCAAATGGTTTTTGTCCGCGACGGAAATCGGCAGCTTGTTCACTTTGCGGCGTACGATCGCGAAAAACGTATCCGACAACGGGACGCCGAGAATGAGAAGCGGTACGACGAACGAAACGAGCGTCGCCTGCTTGAAGCCGAGTACCGATAGCGTAGCCAGACAGAAGCCGAGAAACAGCGCACCCGAATCGCCCATGAATATTTTCGCCGGATGGAAGTTGTACACCAAAAATCCGACGATGCTGCCGAGCAGCAGCGCACTAAACAGAATAACCGTCACGTTGCCCATCATGATCGCCATGACGAGCATCGTCCCGTTGGCGATTCCGGACACGCCGGCAGCCAATCCGTCCAAGCCGTCGATCAGGTTGACGGCGTTCGTCACGCCGACGATCCAAAATATGGTGAGCGGCACGCTCAGCCATTTCGTCTCGAACTCGTCGCCGAACGGCATGTTGACCAAATCGATCTGAATGTCACCGTAGAAGACGATAACGAAGGCGGCCAGCAGCTCGACCAACAGCTTCGTCTTCGGAGACAAATCGAATCTATCGTCCAACGCTCCGACCAGTACGATCATCGACCCACCGATCAACAGAGCGGATGCGACTCTCCAGTTAATGTCCTCCACCATCGGCGCGATGATGAAGAACGCCCCTACAAAAGCTAAAAATACGGCCAACCCGCCGAGACGCGGCATAATGCGCGTATGTACCTTACGCTGGTTCGGCTTGTCGACCGCCCCTACGAAAAAGGCGAACCGTTTTACTGCAGGCGTCAGGATGACGGCTAAAAGAATGGACGCGATGAAACCGATGCCGTATAAAAACACCATCCGACTGTACCCACCCCCATCAATCTGTATGCCAATCCCCCGTAAAATCGCTTTCCTGAAGACCAACGGACCCATTATACTCCCATTCGTTCGGAAACTCCAATGCGAAATTCAGCAAAAACGGCCGTTTTTGGGCAATTTTCATTCCGATTTTCAAACTATCCGAACGTTATCATGCTGCCGACATCCGTATCTCCGCGTATCTCGGCGGGGCAAGCATTTTTGATGCTTCACGGTTTCTTAACGTACAATCGAAACGATTTGTTGCGCCGGCTGACGGGCTTCCTGCTGCAAACGGGCGATCATCTCCCGCTTCGAATCGATCCATCCGGTCGGATCGTTCAAAAGCCTGCGCGCCTCTTCAGCTACTCGGTTCGAATCGAACGCTTCGGTCGAAGCCGCCGCCGTCATGCCAAGCCGGTTAAGAAACTGATCGATCTTCGGGTCGTACGATATTCCGATCAGCGGAACGTGTTGGGACGCGGCATAAATGAGCGAGTGCAGCCGCATGCCGATCAGCAGGTCGCACGCCCCGACTTCCGCCAACATATCCTGCGGATGGACCGCATCGGCTACCGTCTCGACGGCCGAGCCCTCCGGCAGCGAGCCGATTCGCTCGACGACGTACTTCGAAGCCTCCGTATCGTCCGGCAAATGAAACGGGAGGAATCGAATCGTCGCCGCACCGCCTTCGACAATTGCACGAAGCGCAGCGGCCAGCCGATCAAGCTCGGACCGGTCCCGATTCCAAAATCGGACCGATACGCCGATCACGGGTACCGGCGAACGTTCCCGTTTCGCGGCCGACTCCTTCAAGGTCAATCCCATGACCGGATCCGGCACCACTTCCACACGGTCCCGAGCGACCCCCATTTTGGCTAGCAGCGCGGCCGACTCTTCGTCCCGGACGGAAATGTACGGGCACCCCTTAAATATCGTTCGAATAAAAGGGTAAAAAATAGGTCGGTGGACGGGACCGATTCCTTGCGCATATATAAATGTAGGTTTGCGATAAAACTGGGCGAGCTTCAATACCGCCAAGTAGTACGGAATCGTCTTGACTCCCGTTGCGTCTTGAAGGAGGCTGCCCCCGCCGCTGATCAAGCCGTCGCATTCGCGCAGCGCGTTCGAAACGTCGGAGAAACGCATCCGGTGAACGGCCCGTACGCCGTACATCCGCGACGTATTCTCCGGGCTTACGGAGAGGACGATCGGTTCGATCGCCACTCCCTGCCGCACTCCTTCCGACCGAAGCGCCAGCAAGATCGATTGCAGCACCGCTTCGTCCCCGCTATTGTTGAAGCCGTAATACCCCGATATGGCGATTCGTCTCACTTGGGTGCCCATCTGCGCCATCCTCTCGCCAGCAGTTCCCATACCGCCACATAAACCAAGCTAATGACGATGCCGAACACGATTCCGTAACCTACACGGATGAACGAAATGTGCAGCGGCGTATGCAAATGCGCGAACGTATCGACCATCGACAGCTGTCCCATAACCGCACCGGCGAACAAATAAATCGCATTTCGGTACTTCATGAACATATACGCCGCCAAAATAAAGAGCGGGTGCGCAAACAAAAATTCTTTGTTCCGCGGTCGTACGCCCAATCCGTTTTCTAGAAAAGCGCGCCACACCTTCTCCAGCTCGGACGCTTGGCCTTCGTTCCCCGTACGCGTCAAATAGTAGTACACCGCAGCGCCGAACACGGCGGCCAACACGATCCACAATACCGTAATTTTGGCCAATAAGATCGTCCGCAATCTTGCCACCACATCGCTAAGCCGATTCGATTCCGCGAACAGAAGCGCATAAACGCCCACGAACGCCATCGGCAGCAAATGCAGCAGCGCGACGCCGCGAAACTGCTCCAGCACGAGATAATAATTGATATGGCTTAACAAGGCTACGACATAAACGACTCCCACAAGCGTCAGCACCGAAGTGGCCGCGAACACGAGCAGCGCCCTTCCCCAATGCGGGTTAGAGCCCGCAGCAACGCCGGATCGGGAGCGAATGTATCGGATCGCCAATATCGTCGACAGCGTCGGCGCGCATACGCCGGCTCCGAACGCCATCGCCTGCAGCCCGACGGAGCTGGAAAGCACGTACAAGCCCAGCACGCCGATCGTCCCGATGACAAAGGCCGCCGTCACCAACGCCGGGAAGAACAGGCCGATCGTCAGCGCGATCAAGGCCGCCCCGGCCACGAGCACCGCGAGCTTCAGCGGCTGCAAAGATTCGCCGTATACGACGAACGCGTGCGCCTCGCCCAACTGGTAGCCGGCTTTCTCGATACGGGGGATCGCTCCGTCCGGCCCGGTCAAGCTGTTCATAATATTGTCGAGGTAGTCGTTCATGTAGCCTTTGTCCAAATCTTTGGCCGCCTTCGTGTTCAGGAACAGCATGCGCATGTTGCGGTCCTTGACGGCGAGCACGAGCTTGTCCGCGATTTGATCGGGCTTCAAATTCACCTCGGTATCGAACAGCGGAAACAGCCGGACGACGTTATAATCGAGCTTGTCCGCAAACGAAGCGGTGAACCCTTTTTGCTGCGCTTTCAGCCGCTCGATCGTAGCGGTGCCCATGTTGTATTTCTTCAACAACGCCGCCATCTTCGGAGCGTTATTCGGTTTCGGCGATTCATCGAAGCCGGTCACCGCATTGCCGTCGAAGACGATTCGCTTGACTCCGCGGTCGCTCAGCTTGTTCAGCCAATCGTCCAGCTCGGCTTCGGTATACGGCTGCACCCGGTTCGACAGCCGCGCCACGATTCGGAACCCTTCCTTCTGAAGCATATCCATCGTCATCGGATCCGGTTCCATCGGCTTCGTGTTGGCTTCTTCGTAAGGCAATCCGATCACGAGTCCCGTACGGTTGTTGTGCGTCCACGTGCTTACGGTCACCTTCAGCCGATCCCGGTACGTCCTCTCGATAACCGGCTGCAGCTTGTCCCGCGCTTCCGTGCTGGTGAAGAGCAGGTACGTGTAATTTTCCCCGGGAACCGGCGGTTTACCCGTCAGCAACGAATATTCTTGCGGCGTAAACACTTGGATGCGACGGCTGTTCTTCAGCTCCTCGAGCGAGCTTTCGTAGACGGCCATGCTCCCGATGCCGTTCTCCTTCATCGTCTTCAGCCATTCTTGAACGTAGCTCTCCGGATTCGGGCGATAAGCCGAAGCCTCCAACAAATCCCGGTAGTCGAACACGATTTCCACATTTTTCGTCGAACGTTCGGTCTGTACCCGTTTGTAGACGAGCGGAGTCGAAGCGATCAAGCCGAGAACGACAAGAATCCATAACCATTTCCGTACGCGATCGTTAACTTTGCCATACTGTTGAAGCAAGCCATTCACTCCTTGTAACGTGTCGTAGGGCGAAAATCCGCAAAACCTCTCCGAAGCGGCGCCGCCGCACGAAAGCGGTGCGGGACGTACCGTCGAAGAGGCTCAAGCGGCCTAGAAGTCGAACAAGACGTTCAACCTACGGATTTATTGAAATCGATCGATCCGGGTCATCACCTCGGCGCGCACGCGTTCCAGCCGCCCGCTTGCATCGTCGCCGGACGTGCCGGTTACGCCGAAGTACATTTTGATTTTCGGCTCGGTGCCGGACGGTCGCAGGCAAAACCACGAATCGTCCGCAAGCGTAAATTTCAGAACGTTTTCCGCGGGCAAGCCGTCGATCCCTTTGGAATAGTCTTTCACGCTGACGACCGGAACGCCGACGACGCTCTCCGGTGGAGATTGGCGCCAGTCTTCCATGATCGCCTTGATGTTCTCCAGGCCGTCCTTCCCTTTCATTGTACGGGATTCGAGCTGCTCTTGGAAGTAGCCGTACCGGCGGTACAGCTCCTGAAGCACGTCATAGAGCGTCTTGCCCTGGCTCTTGTAAAAGGCGGCGGCTTCGCAGATGAGCATGGAGGCGAGCACCGCGTCCTTGTCCCGGCAGTACGTGCCGGCCAAGTAGCCGTAGCTCTCCTCGTAGCCGAACAAGAAACGGTATTGTCCGCTGCGCTCGAATTCCGTCATTTTCTCGCCGATATATTTGAAGCCGGTCAGCGTGTCGATCGTATGCACGCCGAAGTCGCGGGCGATCACCGCCCCCATCTCGCTCGTTACGATCGTCTTGATCAAAACGCCGTTATCCGGCAGTTCCCCTCGTTCCTTCAAGCTGCTCAGCACGTAATAAGCCATGACGGCTCCCGCCTGATTGCCGTTCAGCACGACGAATTCGCCCTTGTCGTTCTGCACGACGGCGCCCATCCGGTCGCAATCCGGGTCGGTACCGATCAAGATGTCGGCCGACGTCTCCTTCGCCATCGCCAGGGCGAGCGTGAACGCCTCCCGCTCCTCCGGATTCGGCGACTTGACCGTCGAGAAGTTAGGGTCCGGCAGCTCCTGCTCGGGGACGACATGCACGTGCTCGAAGCCGATTCGCTTCAACACGCTACGCACCGACACATTGCCGGCTCCGTGAAGCGGCGTATACAAGATGTGGAACCGGTCGCTTACCGATTTGACGACGTCCGGATGAAGACTCGTGGCCGCAACCGCCTGCACGAACGCTTCGTCCACTTCGGCGCCGATCCAGATCAGCAGCCCCTCCGCTTCCGCGGCGGCGCGATCCATCCGCTTCACTTTGGACAAGGCGTCGACCTTCTGAATTTCCGCCAGGACGCGCTCCGCATCGCGGGGGACAAGCTGGCCGCCGTCGCTTCCGTATACTTTGTAGCCGTTATATTCGGGCGGATTGTGACTGGCGGTAATGACGACGCCGCCGGTCGCTCCCAAGTGACGCACCGCGAAAGACAGCTCCGGCGTAGGCCGCAGCGATTCGAAAACGTATGCCTTGACGCCGTTGCCGGCCAGGACGAGAGCCGCTTCCAGCGCGAATTCGGGCGATTGGTGGCGGGAATCGTAAGCGATCGCGACGGACGGAGCGCCCGAAGCCGTGGCCTTAACGAATTGAGCCAACCCCTGTGTCGCTTGCGCAACCGTATACCGGTTCATCCGGTTCGTTCCGGCGCCGATTACGCCGCGCAGCCCGCCCGTTCCGAATTCGAGATCCCGGTAAAACCGGTCCTCGATTTCTTTGTCGTTGCCTCGAAGGGACTCAAGCTCGCTCCTCGTGTCTTCGTCGATTAACGAATCGTTCAACCATTGCCGATATTTGGCCAACGCATGCTCCACACTCATGTCTCCACTCTCCTACTCCTGTAATATGAATTGAGGGTTACGGGTTTGCGAGAGCGAACATCAGCTCGCCTTCGGCTACGATCTTCTCGCCGACCTTGGCGACGCCGCGGCCTTTGCCGATCGTGCCTTTCATCCGTGTAATTTCCATCTCCAGAATAAGCGTATCGCCCGGCTTCACCTGGTCGCGGAACCGAAACTGGTCGATGCCGGCCAGCAAGCCGATTTTCCCTCGATTCGCCTCCGAGCGAAGCATCGCGACGGCCGCCACCTGGGCGAGCGCTTCTGCGATCAGCACGCCGGGCATTACCGGATAGCCGGGAAAGTGGCCGGCGAAAAACGGCTCGTTGATCGTGACGTTTTTCAACCCGACGGCCCGAACGCCCTCCTCCACTTCCAAAATGCGATCCACGAGCAAAAACGGATACCGATGCGGTATCGTCTCTTGAATGTCTTTGATGTCCATCAAAACAAGATCGTCCCCTTCCGGCAATGGTATAAAAAAATCTCGGTTAACTTAAACTAGTGAATGTCCCTTCGCGACCTGCAGTAGCGGAGGTTGATATAAGGGAGCGTATGGATGCGGACTCCGACATAGTCCCTTGCATATGCTCCTTTTTATCGGGAATCGAACGTTCCGGCTTCGCGGTTCAGCGACAGAAACAGCACGATGTAGATGATCGACGTGACGAACGATACCCCGATCACAAACCATAGGTACGGAACCGCGAACGAAAAGTCGAAAAAAATAAACAGAAACGCGAAATAGTACAATACCGTCGTCAGCTTCCCCATGCTGTTCGCCGGGACGGTCCGTTTGCCCCGAAAATGAAAAAACGCGGACCCCGCGATCATCCCGGCGTCCCGAATGAACATCGCCACCGCCGCCTGCCACGGTATCATGGCGGACGCGAGCAGCGATATGATAACCGCGAGCATCATGCATTTGTCGGCAAGCGGATCGAGCATGACGCCGACTTGCGTAATTTGTCCCCTTTTACGAGCCAAGTAACCGTCCAAAATATCGGTCGCCCCTGCCAAAACGACAATCAGAAAAGCCGTCTTCAGTTGATTCGTACTGAACAAGACGACGTAGATCGGGATCAGCGCGAAACGACATAACGTCAACAGATTTGGCAAGTTCACCCGTTTCTCTCCCCCGGAATGTTCTTCCATACCCATCCATTATACCGTTGTTACCCCAAAAATAAAACTCCCCGGGCGGGGAGTCTCAGGTGGCAAAGACGAGGTCGAACAAATGCTTCCACGTGCTCCATTGCCAAACGTCCGCAGCGCTTCTTCCCCCGATGTACGAATACCCGATCCACAAACCGACGATCAGGGCGACTAGGCAGAGAAACGGGATCAGCAGCGCTCTGAGCACTCTCAGAACGATTTTCGCCCATCTCGGTCGAAGCTTGCCTTTCGGGCTTTCGCGAACGTTCGTATCTTGATCGTTCATTCCAAGCCTCCCTTGAAGCCGAATTAACCCCGGAGCGTATTCGCCAAATACATCATGTTGTCGGCGGACGTAAGCGCTTTGGCGTTCAACTGGAACGCCCGCTGCGTCAACATCAGCTCCGTCATCTCTTCGGTCAAGTTGACGTTCGATTGCTCCAAAAATCCTTGCTGCACTTTCACTTTGGCCGCTTCGGGATTGACGGCGTCCGTCGCCACAACCCGAACGACCTCGCCGAGCGCCGGGTCGATCTCCTCCGGCAGCACGTACAGGTTATCGCCCAAGTTGCGCAGCAGCTGCGGGCGAACGACTTGGACGAGCTTCAGCTGTCCTGCCTGCGCCGGAGGGCCGGGTATCCGGTCGTTGTACGAGAGCACGCGCCCGTCGGTCTCGATTCGAATCCGCGTGTCGTTAGGGATGCGGATCGGCTGATTATCCGTGCCCAGTACGAGATGCCCTTCCTGGGTCGTCAAGTAGACGTTCTCCGTATCGCCCGGCTGCGCTTTGAGCGCGAACGCTCCGTCGCGGGTCCATGCCGTCCTCGTGACCGGCTGGCCGTTCTCGTCGACGGAAGGAATCGTCACTTCGAACAGCGCGTCCCCCTCGATCGCGAGATCGGTTGGCATGTCGGTCTGCTTCAGCGACCCTTGCGCCATCAGCGTCTGAACCTGGCTGAGCTTGGCGCCCCAGCCTTGGGTCAAGCCGAGCGGCGACATCCGTCCCACTTGCTGAAACGTTTCGGGCTGCCGCATCGTCGTCGTCAGCACGTCGTGAAACGTCGCTTCCTTGCGCTTGAACCCGGTCGTATTGATGTTCGCCATATTATTGGCGATGATGTCAAGCTTCTGCTGCAGCCCTTGCATGGAGACGGTCGAGTTGATCATCGAATGGTTCATACGCTACCTCGCTTACACTCTGCCGATTTCGTTCACGGCTTTTTCCATGCTTTTGTCATAGGCTTGTACCACTTTTTGATTCGCCTCGTACATGCGGGCCGCGCTCATGATATCGACCATCGCTTGCGCCGGATCGACATTGGAGCTTTCCACGAAGCCTTGCTTCACCTCGACGTTGTCGGCCGCGGCGACGGGAACGACCGTTCCTGCGTCTTCCTGCTCGAGCCGGTACAAGCCGCTCCCTTCCGGAATCATCCGCACCGGGTTGTCCACCCGGGAGATCAGCATCCGGATCGGATTGCCGGCCGCGTCCGCGATAGCTTGTCCGTTCACGGAATCGAGTATTTGCCCGAACCGGTTGACGGTTATGTTCGTGATCGGGATTTGCGTCGCCGGATCGATCAGGACGATCGGCTGGCGGTTTTCCCCCAGGACGCGGAACCCTTCCGCCGTCATCAGCTCTCCCTGCTCGTTCACGCTAAACTTGCCGTTGCGCGTATACCGTTCTTCCCCGGCCTCGTTCGCCACCGTAAAAAACGCTTGAGGCTGGAACACGCGCTGCCCGTCGGCCGTTATCGTCTTACCGCCCTCGAAGCGGAGCCCGTCCACTTGAATGTCGGAAACGATGGCGAAATCGAACGGGTTGTTCGTCTCGCGAATTTCGCCCTGCACGTTGACCGTGAGCGCTTCTTCCGCCAGCACGCCGGTGTTCAACCGCCCCCGGTTCACGACCTCCATGCCCGGCTTCCCTTCCATGAGCGCGATCAGCATCTCCGGAAACGAACGGGAAACGGCGCGGCTTTGCTTGAAGCCGGGCGTGTTCAGGTTGGCGATATTGTTCGTGATCGTATCGTGCTTCCGCTGCTGGGACACCATGCCCGCAGCGGCGGTGTACAGACCTCTTAGCATGGAGAAACCTCCTGGAAACGTTTAATCCTACACCTTATATCGGTACGATTAGCCCAGTTTTTTCTTCGTAACTTTATCCAAATTATCCAGCATGATCCCGGTCCCTTGCACGACGCAGCTCATCGGATTGTCCGCAATCAGCACCGGCACCTTGAGCTCGTCCGCCAACAGCTGGTCGATGCCGTGCAGCAGCGCGCCGCCGCCGGTCAGGATGACGCCGCGGTCGATAATATCCGCCGAAAGCTCCGGAGGCGTCCGCTCCAGCACGACCTTGGCGGCCGAGACGATGGACGATACCGGCTCCCACAGCGCTTCCTTGATTTCGTCCGATCGGATGGTCACCGTCAGCGGCAAGCCCGAAACCATGTCCCGCCCCCGGATGTCCATCTCCTCTTTGCGCGAATCCGAATAGACCGTTCCGATTTTGACCTTGATATCCTCGGACGTCCGTTCTCCGATCAACAGCTTGTACTTGGACTTGATATATTTCATGATGGCCGCGTCGAACTTGTCCCCCGCCACTTTGATCGAGGAGGAGGTGACGATATCGCCCATGGACAGAACGGCGACATCGGTCGTCCCTCCGCCGATGTCGACGACCATATTGCCGCTAGGCTGGAATATGTCCATTCCAGCCCCGATCGCTGCGGCCTTCGGTTCTTCTTCCAGATATACTTCCCTTGCACCGCTTCGCTCCGCCGCCTCGCGAATCGCCTTCTGCTCGACGGAAGTGATGTTGGCTGGCGCGCAGATCAGAATTCTCGGATGGCTGTACCAACGCTTGCCGCCGACCTTCAAGATGAAATGCTTCAACATGAGCTCGGTAATTTCAAAATCGGCAATTACTCCGTCTTTCAAAGGGCGGATCGCCACGATATTGCCGGGCGTACGCCCTACCATCCGCCGGGCTTCCTCGCCGACCGCGAGCACCCGCTTCGAATCGCTTTCAATCGCCACCACGGATGGTTCATCCAGCACGACGCCCCGCCCTTTGACGTGAATGAGTACATTGGCCGTGCCCAAATCGATTCCGATATCTTTGCTAAACATCCTACATCCTCCCGAGAGCATAACGGAGCCATGCCGATTTCGCATGGCGTTTTCCTTCGTCCGCCGGCGAACCGTCCTTACGATACTTACGCCATACCATAAGTATACTTATTTCGACAACTTTTTCAAAACTCCTCTTTTCGTTTCGCACGGCAGCCAGAAAGTTTTGGGGCGATTAGGCTTATCGGGCCGTGACCAAATGATCGGCCGGCTTGGATTGGCGGGTGCGCTTGTATTTGACCTTCGTCGCTTCGCCTCCCCGGAGATGCCGGATCGACTTGTGGTATTCCAGTATCATTTTCACCTGGTTGGCCAATTCCGGGTTAATCTCGGGCAGCCGTTCCGTCAAATCTTTATGAACCGTGCTTTTCGAAACTCCGAATTCCTTGGCAATCGTGCGGACCGTCTGCCTCGTTTCCACAAGACTGCGACCGATCTTGATCGTACGCTCTTTGATGTAATCGTGCACGCCCCTCGCCTCCCTACTCGAGTTGGTTTGGTACAGTATATGAGGGGCAGGGCCATATATTCTTTGTTTCCAAGCCTGACAAGCTTGCGGGTGCAATTATTTTTGCAAACGACAAAAAAAGCAGAAGGCGCACCTTCTGCTTCATCGCGGCTATATGTAGCGGGTGATTCGGATTACTTCGCGCCGATCAGCGATTCGGGATTGACGGGCGTTCCGTTCTGCCGGACTTCGAAGTGGACGTGGTTGCCCATGTCTTTCTCCAGCTCGTTGCGTCCGGCCGAGGCGATGACGTCGCCTTTCTTCACCTGCACGTCCTTCGCGACCTTCACGTCGGACAAGCTTTGGTAAATCGTGACCGTTCCGTCTTGATGCGTAATCTCGACCAGCGAGCCGACGATCGCGTCTTTTTCCACTCTCGTCACTTTGCCGCTCATGGCGGCGACGACCTCGAACGGCTTGTCGTCCTGGCGGGCGAAGTCGACTCCGACGTGCGGCGTCAGCGTGTCGCCGTATTCGATCATTGCGGCTTGGCGAACTTCGCTGGACGCTTTGCTGTCGAAAAACTGCATCACCAATTCCACTTCGTTGCGGTCTTTGACCGGCCATTGCATCGTTTCGGTGTTGGCGGCTACAGCGAGCGCATCCGGCTTGTTCGTGGCGTCCGTCACGGTCTGCGTCTTGGCGACGTCGAGTCCGAGGTCGTCTTCGGACAAATTCTTAACGCCCGAATCCGTATAGACCCACATTAACGTTAAGATAATTGCCGCTGCTGCCATGTAAGTCGCCGGGAATACCCATTTCTTCGCCATCATCCGCTTCCAGCGGGAAGGCTTTACGGCTCCATCGATCGATTTTGGAGCGCTCTCTTGAGTCTGCAACTCTTTTTCTTTTTGATCACTCATGTCATATCACCTCAGTCACCATTGTTGCCAGATCGATAGGTTTTATACGCGAGGGATATGCACGGTGCTAGATTTTTTTCAAACGGCCGGATTCGTCAACCGCTTGGCGCCCTAAGCTCAAGTCGAAGGGGCGATGAAGGCGGAGGCGCTTTCCAGCTCTACGCCTTTGTAATAGTATTTGAGGATCGACTCTGCGGAGCCGCCTTCCTTCGCCATGCCGTTCGCGCCCCATTGGCTCATGCCGACGCCGTGCCCGTAGCCGGTCGTCGTAATCTCGATCGTCGAGCCGGTAATTTTCCAGGTGAACTGCGACGAGTTCAGCTCCAGCTTCTCCCGGACTTCCCGCCCGGTAAACGTCTTGCCCCCCGCCGACATCGTCTTCACCCGGTGACCGGCCGTCGTCGCCAACACTTTCATGCCCCCGCCGGCTCCGGCCGATGCGGGAATCGCCCCGATGCCGAGCCGCTTCGCGAACTCTTGCACGCTCATCGTCGTCGTAGCCGTAAATTTGGGGGACAGCTCCTTGTCCCACGGACTCGGCACGCTGCGCAAGTAAGGGATATAATCCCGCCAGTAGTCTTCCGAATTTTCGGTATAACCGTTGCTGGTCGAGAAGAAGGCCGCCTGGATCGGCTTATGCTGATAAGTGACGATCAACCCCGCCGTCTCATTGACCGCGCGGTTCAGCTTGTCCAGCCGCTTCGCGAATTCGTCTCCCGGCCAGTTCCGTTTCATCTGCTCTTCGGTAACGTAGGCCTGATGCGCGACGGTGTCGGTGACGAGCGCACCTTGAACGGGCACCTGGGACGTATCCCCGTCCATCCACCGCTTCACGATATAGGTGCGGGCGGCGATCGCCTGCGCTTTCAGCGCCTCCAGCTCGAACTCGGCCGGCATTTCCGCGGCCAGCACGTTGCGGACGTACGTCTCGAGCGGCACCCGATCGACCCGCTCCTCGCGCGTCCGATAGACCGGAATCAAGACCGGCTTCGTCTCCTCCCGCAAGGCGACGCTGGGCGCGGCGACATCGGAGCTTCCCCCGGATATCCGCTTTACTAGAATACCGGGCAGCAGCAGCGTAATCGAGAGCAGGGCGGCGATCGCGGTGACGATAGGCATCCAAGGCCGGACGGATATGCGGTTTCTCATACGATTCCTCCGTTAAGTAGTCGGCAAGCCCGGCGTTCTAGCGGATCTTGCTTGTTCTTATATCTATGAGAAATCGAGAGAGGCTAGAACCGCTCGACCGGCGTTTCGACATAGACAAAAAAAGACCGGCTTCCGCAAGGGAAGCCGATCCGCTTCAACCCGCCGTCACGCCCATGTCGGCTGTACGGCGCTGAATATGTTCATTTCGTGGCTCGTTACCGGCTCCGGTTCTTCCACCGGTACGACGCGGCGTATATCGGCTCCCAAATCGCGCAGCTTCCGCTCGATGTCGACGTAGCCGCGGTCGATGTGATGGATGCCCGTAATTTCGGTCTCGCCTTCGGCGGCCAGCGCGGCCAAGATCAACGCCGCTCCCGCGCGCAGATCGGTCGCGCACACCTTCGCTCCGCGAAGCTTCGCGTTGCCGGTGACGACGGCGGTCCGTCCCTCCACCTTGATCTGCGCCTGCATGTTGCAAAACTGCTCGACGTGCATGAACCGGTTCTCGAATACGGTTTCGGTCACGATGCCGGTGCCGTCCGATACGGCAAGCAGCGCCATCATCTGCGACTGCATGTCGGTCGGGAATCCCGGATAAGGCAGCGTCTTCACGTCGACCGCCCGAAGCGGCTTGTCAGTCGAGACGTGAATGCCGTTCTCGTCCTCCGCGAACGAAACGCCCATCTCCTGCATCTTCGAGATGACGGGCCGCAAATGGTCCGCGATCGCGCCCTCGATAAACAGCGAGCTTCCCGATATCGCGGCGGCGATCATAAACGTTCCCGCTTCGATGCGATCCGGTATGACCGTATGCACCGTGCCCTTCAGCCGTTCGACGCCGTCGATCCGGATGACCCCCGTGCCGGCGCCGCGTATGCGGGCCCCCATCGCGTTCAAGTAGTTGGCGAGATCGACGATTTCCGGCTCGCGCGCGGCGTTCTCGATCACGGTCGTCCCTTCGGCCAGCGAGGCCGCCATCATGATGTTTTCGGTCGCGCCGACGCTGGCGACGTCCAAATAAATTTTCGCTCCGCGCAGGCGCCCCTTCGCGCGGGCTTCGATATAGCCTTGGCCGAGGCCGATTTCCGCTCCCATCGCCTCGAAGCCTTTCAGGTGCTGGTCGATCGGCCGGGTTCCGATTGCGCAGCCGCCGGGAAGCGCGATGCGCGAATAGCCCTGGCGGGCAAGCAGCGGCCCCATGACGAGGAACGAGGCCCGCATTTTGCGTACCCATTCGTATGGCGCTTCGCAGGACGAAATGTGTTCGGCATTCACTCGAATCGTCTCGTTATGATAATGGACGCGGACGCCCAACGACTTCAATACTTGGCTGATCGTCATGACATCGTCTAGTGGAGGCGCGTCGTGGATGACGCTTTCGCCTTCCTCCGCCAGCAAAGAAGCCGCAATGATCGGCAGTACGGCGTTTTTGGCCCCGCTGATTTTGACTCTTCCCGACAATCGTTTGCCGCCGCGGACGATTATTTTGCTCATCTTGTTCCCCCTCCGCGCTTCTAAGAGTGGTACGATCGAAACGTGTCGGGTTCGGCATTTTCGCAAAAAGCCGCTCTGCCCGTTCGTTTCCGGTATGTATAACGTTCGGCCGGAGACCGAAGTCTCCGAACGCCCAACGTTCAGTGTAGCACCCCCGCTTTCGGCCTGACAACTGTCAAAAGGTGGCTGCCGCACGCGTTTAGCTAAAGGTTTCGTAACCGCTCTTCATTTTGGATCGGTAGTCGTGCGCCGTATTTTCATGAAAACAGCTGTATTACCATTGTTGACAACATGCAACAATGTTATTCCCCCGCTAAAACATCCCCTTGAGCATCCGGGACCAGCTGAAATAATCGAGCACGAACCGGGCGATTTCGTAGCCGAGCGCGACCGAGAGCAGCACCTGCAGCATTTTGGCCGGGGCGCTCCTCGGCTGCTTCAGGAACAGGTCGAACCGAAATTGCTGCAGCGCCCACCACGACAGACCGATGCAAAGAAGCACGACCGTGATCGAGACGAGGCTTGTCATCCCCATCGAATAGTCCAATACGTCCGTGTCCATCCGATTTCATCCTTCCTACCGGTGAATGATGCGCTGGAGCATGACCGCGAACTCGGCCCGCGACGTCGGCCGGTCCGGCGCGAACGTCCCGTCGTCGTAGCCCGTAATCCAGCCTTCCGCTTTCATCTGCTTCAAAATCGGCAGCGCCCAATAATCGGCGTCGATGTCCGTGAAAGGCACATCGCCCCTAAGCTTGCCGCCGAGGCCGAGCGCCTTGGCGAACAGCACCGCCATCTCGACGCGGCTCAATTGCCCGTCCGGATCGAACCGGCCGTCCGGGTAGCCTTGGACGATGCCCGCCTGCAGCGCTTTCGAAACGGGATCGTATGCCCAATGGTCGGTCGGCAAGTCGGGGAACGCGGCGTCCTTACGTTTCGAGTAGCCGAACGACTTGACGACGAGCGTCACCGCCTCGGCCCGCGAAATGCTCGCATCGGGCTCGAAGGAATACGTTCCGTAGCCTTCCGCGATATGCAGGTCGGTCAGCTCAAGGATCGCATCCTTCGCCCAATGGTCGCCGATGTCGATATAGTTGCCGGTCAGCTTGTCGGCGTGCACGAGCAGCCGGTACATCCGATCTTGAAACGCCTCGTCCGTCCCCATCCGGACGTAATACGTGCCCGAATTGAGCGGAACGGTCATGTCAAGGCCGCCCGTGCCCGGTGCGTTCGTCCCGCGCACGACCAACCCGAGGGCGCTGTTCTGCAGCGCAGCGCTGACTTCCCGGCCGGCCGGAACGCCGGAAACCGACAACCGGACGAGACTGCGTTCGTATATCGTAAATTTATAGTAGTCCACATCGGTAGAGCGATCGAACACGCCCTCGTACGGCGAATCCAAGCTTACGACCGTCGCTTGGAACGAGCGGTCGTTGGGCTCGTTCGGATCGATATATTTCGGATTGTAATCGAACTGCAGCTCATATTCGCCGATAGCCGGATCGGGGTGCGTTTTCCCCACCCGTACGTAATACGTGCCCGGAAATACGTCAACCGCATACAGCTCGGGCTCCCCGTCTTCGTTATCGTCGATCGTCACCGCACGCTCGCCCTTCTTCTGGAACGTCAGCAGCGGATCGATCCGCTTCGTGTCGGGCGTCACTTTGACATTCAGGCTGCCCGACTGCTCGAACGTCATCGCGTACCAATCCTCGTCGTCCTCGACATCGAACGTGCCGGTGACCGTCTGACTGCGGGGATACAGCTTGTACGCTTTATATTGCCGGTCGTTGTTCTCGAACGGATCGCGGTAAATGGCGAACGAGCCGGTCATCCGGTACGTCCAGGCGGCCGTCTCCCGGCCGTTGTCGAACTGCAGCGCGATCCGGTTGATCCCCTTGGACAGCGACAGCTCCGTCGATTGTCCGGGAACGATCGGTTGAACCGTCGTCCCGTGCGGGCCGGCAAGCGTCAGCTTCAGCGCCGAGGGAGCCGCCGAATCGGCCAGCACCTGCAGCGTAAACGTGCCGTCATACGGCGAGTCGAGCGAAAACCAATCCTGATCCGCGCCCCCCTGCAGCTCGGCCGAAATCATCCGGCCGATCGAATACGGCTTCGCGTCCGCCATCCGGTCGTTCGGCTCGTACATATCGTTGCGGTACGGCTCGCTCAGGGCGCGATCCACCCGGAGCAGGCCGTAACCGGTCCGTTCGTCCCAGCCCGGCTCCCCGATATCTTGAGCGGTTTGGCGCAGCAAATTGCGAACCTCGTGCGCCTTCATCGCCGGGTACTTGGCCCACACCATCGCCGCGGCCGCCGCCACTTGGGGCGCGGCCATCGACGTGCCGTCCCGGTATTCGTATTTGCCTCCGGCCGCCGTCGTAAACACCGACCACGGCGCGACGATATCGAGCTCCGGACCGTAATTGGACCGCTCCTCGACGCTGTTGTCGTCGCGTATGCCGCCTACCGCCATGACGCTCGGATACGCGGCGGGGTACCGGACGTTCCGACCCTCGTCGTTGCCCGTCGCGGCGATGAGCAGCACGTCGCGCTCCTCCGCATAGCGGACGATCTCCTCCAAATACGAGTCGTTGCGGAGCAGGCCGACCGACATGACGACGATTTTTGCCCCGTGGTCGACGGCGTAGCGAATCCCTTCCCCGAGCTTGTCCTCGTCGCCCCGGCCGCTTGGCTCAAGCGCTTTGATCGGCATAATGCCCGTTTTCCACAGCATACCCGATACGCCCTTGCCGTTGTTGCCGATTGCCGCGATGACACCCGCCACGTTCGTGCCGTGACCGTTGTCGTCCCTCGGAGGCAGCCCCGGCTGAATGAGGTTGACGCCGGTCACGAGATTGCCTTTCAGATCGGCGTGATCCAGATCGACGCCCGTATCGATGACCGCCACGACGAGCGATTCGTTGCGGGTCACTTGCGTCCACGCGTCGATCGTGTGCGTTTGCTGCAAATACGTTTGTTTGTCGAGAAGCGGGTCGTTGGAAGCGGCCGCCGCCACGCCGACCTCCCGGTTCGGCACGATGTAGCGCACGTGCGGCGACCGCTCCCAGCGGTTGAGCCATTCCGAGGGCTCTTCCCCCGCGGCCGGCCGAACGACCGCCGTACCGGAGGACGCATACTCCCGGACGATCACCGCGGACGCCGCAAGCTCCGGATCGGGATTTCCCTTCCATCCCACGATCCACGTTCCGCTTCCCGCCTTCGGCTCGAAGGCCGGGGAGGGCGCCGGCGGCTCGGCGGACATCGATCCCGCTCCGGCCGTGATTCCGATTCCTATCATCATCCAAATGGCGAACAGGCTCACCCATGGTGCAAGTACGCGTTGGCTTCGCTTCATTGGCGGTATCCTCTTGCTTTCCCCACATTTTGTTCCGAACGTAAATCATTCGCCGTTCAAGCGGACAACCCTTTCTATTGTAACAAAATAAGGACGAAAGGCCTACGGTTTTCGCCCCAAGAAGACGAAAAAGCCTTCCCGGCGCATGAAGCCGGAGAAGGCTGATCGTACGACCGCCGCGGCGGTCGGATTATTGGATGAACATGTCGTACGGAACGCTGAAGATCGACTCGATGTACCGGAGCACCACATGAGGGAAAAATCCGGTCAGCAGCGTACCTGCAACGCAGATCCACATCGTAATCCGCCCCGTGACGGACGCCGGCAGAGCGGCTTCCTCCGAGCCGGAACGCATGAACATTTGACGGATGACGCCGAAGTAGTAGTAGAACGATACGATGCTCGTACCGATCATGACGGCCGCCAGCCAATAATGGTGCATTTGCAGCGTGCCGAGCATGATGTACAGCTTGCCGAAAAATCCTCCCGTCACCGGCAGCCCCGCCAGCGACAACAGCAGCACGACCATGCCGACGGCCGTTGCCGGAGACCGGTAATACAGCCCGGCGAAGGCGGAGACGTTCTCGTTGCCCGACGAATCGCTTACGATCGCGTAGACGGCGATCGCGCCGATGTTCATGAACAAGTAAGCGATCAAGTAAAAGAACATTTCCGAGAAGTTCGAGAAATGCACCAAGCCGAACTCCGTTCCGATCGGCACGAGCAAGTAGCCGGCGTTGGCGACGCCCGAATACGCGAGCAGCCGCTTCATGTTGCGTTGGCGCAGCGCCACGAAGTTGCCGACGACCATCGCCGCGGCGGCCAGCACGAGCAGCGCCGTCAGGAAATCGCCATGGAACGTCGTCTCGCGCAGCCCGCGCAAGCCGAATACGTTATACAGCACCCGAAACGCGATGGCGAAGCCGGCCGCTTTGGAGACGACCGCCAAGTACGCCGTAACCGGCGTCGGAGCGCCCTGGTAGACGTCCGGCGCCCACATGTGGAACGGCGCAGCCGCCACTTTGAACCCGAACCCGGCGAGCAGCAGGAAGAACGATACGTAAATGAGCGGCTCGAACGACGAATACCCGTTCGAGAGCGCCTCGTTGATTTTCGCCAAATTCGTCGAGCCCGACATGCCGTACAGAAACGACATCCCGTACAAAATGATGGCCGACGAAATCGCGCCCGTCACGACGTATTTGAACGCTCCCTCGTTCGAGGCGTATCGCTTCTTGCGCATGCCGACGAGCACATACGACGTGATGCTGAGCAGCTCGAGTCCCACGAACAGCGTGATCAGGTCCGCAGACGAGGCCAGCACCATCGCACCGATCGTCGCCGGCAGGAACAGATAGTAGAACTCGCCCCGGTGCGGAATGTCGTCCTCCTTGATGTTGCCGATGCTCATGAACAGGACGAGCGCGGTTCCTCCGAGGAACAACAGCTTGAACAAATTTCCGTAATCGTCGATGCGCCAGCTTCCGCCGAGCAGCGTAATCGGCTCCACCGGCTGGCCGCCGGCCCCCGGCTTCAGCGACTGGATGTCGCCGACGACGAACGCGGCCGCGACGGCCACACCGGCGATGGCCAGCCAGCCGAGCACCGTCCGGTTCGCGGAGCGGGGCATGAGCAGATCGATGAGCGACAGCAAGACGGCGGAGACGACCAAGGTCAACTCCGGCGCCAGATGCCAAATATCGCCCGCCGTCAAACGTTGCAGTTGATCCATGGTCTATCTACCCTCCCATCTTCGCGATGTTTTGAATCCATTGGTCGATCCCGATCACGGTCTGCTGCATCGGTTCGCTCAAGACGGCCGGATAAACGCCGATCAGCACGATGAACGCGGTCAGCGTAATCATCGGCACCGCCTCGACGAGACGGGCGTCGCGCAAGCCCCGGTACGCTTCCGGCAACGGGCCGTAGCTGACCTTCATAATCCCGCGAAGCACATAAACCGCGGTGAGAATGATGCCGAGCGCCCCGATCGCGGTGACGACCGGCATACTGTCGAACAGCCCGAGGAAGGCGAGAAACTCGCTGACGAATCCGGACAGCAGCGGCAATCCGAGGGAGGCCATGCCGGCCACCAGCAGGAAGCCGCACAGAAACGGCAGCGTCGCGGACAATCCGCCCAGCTTGCGAACTTCCGTCGTCTCCGTCCGCTCGTACAGGCTCCCGACCAGCAGAAACATAAGCGCGGAGATGAGGCCGTGCGAGACGAGCTGGAAGATGGCGCCCTTCAGGCCGATCTCGTTGAACGCCGCGATGCCGAGCAGCACGACGCCCATATGGCTGATGCTGGAGTAAGCCAGTATCAGCTTGAAATCCGATTGGCGGAACGCGAGAACCGCCCCGTACAGGATGTTCACGACGCCGAGGATCGCGATCGCCAGCGCCGCTTGCTTCGCCTGCTCCGGGAACAGCATGACCCCGAACGTGAGCAGCCCGTACGCCCCCATTTTCAGCAAAATGCCCGAGTGAATCATGACGACGGCCGGATGCGCCTCCGTATGCACCTTCAGCATCCACGTATGGAACGGGAAGATCGGCAGCTTGATGCCGAATGCGACGAGCAGCATGAGGAACAGCGTCCACTTCAGCGTATCGCTCCAATAAAACGGATTTTCCGGGAACGCTTCCGGTCCCGCATGGACGAACGCCGCCGGATCCTGGAACAGGTTCTTCGTGATGACGTCCAGACTGCCGCTATAGAATACGGATGTCGCTTCCCCGACCGTCTGCATCGTAAAGCCGGCCGTATTCACGATTATGAGGAACGCCAGTAGCATGATCGCGGACCCGATGCCGTTGTAGATCAAAAACTTGTTCGCCGCCTTCTCCCGATCCATATACCCCCAGATACCGATGAGGAAAAACATCGGGATAAGCGTAAGCTCGAAGAAGAGGAAGAACAGGAACAGATCGCGCGCCATGAAGACGCCGAACATGCCGATCTCGAGCAGCAAAAACCAGATGTAAAACGCCTTCCACCGTTTCTTCAGGTGAACCGACGCCAGCGCGGCCATGGCGGTCACGAGCGACGTCAGGAAGACGAGCGGCAGCGACAAGCCGTCGATGCCGAGCGTGTAGTCGAATTGGTAGTAAAACTCCTTCGCTTCGCTGATTTGGCTGATTTCTTTGCTGAGCGGCACCTGGATCCAAGTCACGTCCTCCTTGTATTGCAGCTCGGAGGCGTCGTGCCGGAAGTCGGCGTATAGCAAAGCCGACAGCACCAGCGGGACGAGCGTGGCCGCGATGGCCACCGTCTTCAGCGCGCGGCCCTTGTGCTTCGGGACGAACAGGAGCGCCAGAATGCCGAGAAGCGGCGAGAAGACGATCGTCGAAAGTATGGGCCAGCTACCAAACATTCCAAAACCTCCTTCCGACGAACACCAGCGTCAGGACGACCAGACCGAGCAGCGTGACGAGACCGTACGTCTGCACTTGCCCGTCCTGCACGCGCGAGCCGGCTTTGCCGAGCCCCGTCACGACGGACGCGCACAAACGGACGACGCCGTCCACGACGTACCGGTCGAACAGCGTCAGGACGAAGCCGATCCCTTTCAGCGGCTTGACGATGACCGCCCCGTACAGCTCGTCGATATAATATTTGCGCTCCACGAGACGATGCAGCCACGGCGCGCCGTTCGGAATCGCGTCGGGCGAGAAGCTCCGCTTCACGTACATCAAGTAGCCGAGGCCGATGCCGAGCAGCCCGACGACCGTCGACAGCAGCATGACGAGCGCCGCACCGTGCTCCTCGCCCGCATGTCCGGTGAGCCATTCGCCGAACCAGCCGTTGAACGGCGTCATCAGGAAGCCGGTTATGACGGCCAAGACCGCCAAGACGACGAGCGGCACGGTCATGACGGCCGGCGATTCGTGCGCGTGCGCATGATGCTCCCCGCGGGGCTTGCCCGTGAAGACGAGGAAGAACAGGCGCGACATGTAGAACGCGGTGAAAAACGCGGCGATCAGACCGACGGCGAACAGGCCGTAGCGCCCGCCGTGATAAGCTTCGGACAAAATCGCGTCCTTGGACCAGAAGCCCGAGAACGGAGGGATGCCCGACAGCGCAAGCGTACCGATCGCGAACGTCCATGTCGTCACTTTCATTTTCGACGAAAGGCCGCCCATCTCTTGAATGTTCTGGGTATGTACGGCGTGAATGACGCTGCCCGCCCCGAGGAACAGCAGCGCTTTGAAAAACGCGTGCGTAAACAGGTGGAACATGCCCGCCGAGACGGTTGCGCTCACGCCGAGCGCCATCATCATATAGCCGAGCTGGCTGACCGTCGAGTAGGCTAGCACGCGCTTGATATCGTTTTGCGCCACGCCGATCGTCGCGGCGAATATCGCCGTGAAGCCGCCGACGTAAGCGACCGTATCGAGCGCCGCCGGCGACGCTTGGAATATGTCGAACGTCCGCGCCACCAAGTAAACCCCTGCCGCGACCATCGTGGCCGCATGGATCAGCGCACTGATCGGCGTCGGGCCTTCCATCGCGTCCGGCAACCAGGTGTGCAGCGGAAATTGGCCCGACTTGCCGACCGCTCCGACGAAGATGAGCAGCGCGATCAGCGTCGCCGTTCCGCCCGATATTTTCCCTTCGGCGAACGCGTTATGAATGCTCGAGAAGTCGAGCGCGTGGCCCGGCATGTGCCAGAATAAGAGCAGGATGGCGAGGAACAGTCCGACGTCGCCGATCCGCGTCATGATGAACGCCTTCTTGGCCGCCGCCTTCGCTTCCGGCTTGAAGTACCAGAATCCGATCAGCAGGAACGAGCCCAAGCCGACCAGTTCCCAGAAGATGTACAGCTCGAGCAGGTTTTCCGACATGACCACGCCGAGCATCGCGAACGTGAACAGCGCGACATAGCTGTAAAACACCGAAATTCGCTCGTCCCCGTGCATGTACCCTTTCGAATACACATTCACGAGCAGGCTGACGAGCGAAACGACGAGCAGCATGAGCGCGTTCAGATTGTTGATCTCGTACCCCATGGAGAGCGAATAATCCCCGAGCTTGAGCCATTCCAGACTGTTCCACGTGTAATCCTCGGCGCCTTCCCCGAGACGTTCCGCGAACACGAGCGCCGATACGACGAACGAGGCGAGCGTCGCGATGATGCCGACGTAGGCGCCTCCTTCCTTCCATTGGCGGCCGGCGGCCAAGAGAACGAGGAACGCGAGCAGCGGAAACAGTGGAACGAGCCAGGCGATTTGTGCGAACGATTCCATTGTTTTTCCTCCTGAGAGCGCTGCGTACGGACGCAACGCTTGCTACGATAAGGTGACGTCGTGCGGCTTTCCGGCTGAAGCGGGATCGAACGGGATTACCGTTTCAATTCGTTCATTTCGTCCACGTTCGACGTCCCTTTGTTGCGGTACAGCGCGATCAGGATGGCAATGCCGATTGCCACTTCCGCCGCCGCCACCGTCATGTTGAACAAGGAGAAAATTTGACCTTGCAAAGACGGATTCACTCCGAATTTCGAAAACGCGACCAAGTTCAAATTGACCGCATTGAGCATCAATTCGATCGACAGCAGGACTACGACCGCGTTTTTCTTCGTCAGCGCGCCGTACAAGCCGACGCAAAACAAAATCGCGCCCAGCGTCAGGTAGGGCAGTACCGTATCGGTCATCATCCTACTCTTCCTCCCTCTTCGCCAGGACGATGGCGCCGATAAACGCCACGGTCAGCAAAATCGACATGAGCTCGAACGGGATGACGTGCTCGCTGAACAGCAGCTTGCCGATTTCGAGCGTATTGTCTTCCGCGGCTTGGCGCGTTCCTTGCGGGAACGTCACCTGCTGGAACGCGTAGAACAGAACGCCGAACAGCCCCGCGATGCCGATCCAGAGCAGCGCATAATGCCACGGGCGCTTCGACTCCTGCTCTTCGCCCTGGTGACGGGTCATGACGATGCCGAAAATCATCAGAATCGAGATCGCCCCGGCGTAGATAAGCACTTGTACCGTAGCCAAGAACTCCGCCTCGAGCAGCACGTACAGGCCGGCCAAGCTCAGAAACGTAACGGCTCCCGAGACGACCATCGACACGACCTTCGTGAAACTGATCATGAAGATGGCGCCGCCGATGGCGAACAACGCGAACAGGAAAAAGACGATGTTCGCGCCGCTCGAGAAAAAATCCGCAATGTTACCCAGCATCCTTCTTGGCTCCTCCCTTGGGCGTCGCCGCGTTGTTTTCCTTTCGCACGTTCGTATTGTTCTGATGCAGCCACTCCATGTTCTTGAACAGATCGTCGCGGCTGTACGTGCTGAGCTCGAAGTTGTTCGTCATGACGATCGCTTCCGTCGGACATACTTCCGTGCACAAGTCGCACAAAATGCAAATTTCGAAGTTGATGTCGTACGTGTCGATGACGAGCTTCATCTTGCTCTCCGGGTCGGGATTTTTCTTCCCGGTCAACGTGATGCATTCGGTCGGGCAGATCCGTGCGCACTGATTGCAGACGATGCATTTCTCCGGATCGAAGTGCTGGATGCCGCGGAACCGGTCCGGCAGCTCGAGCGGCACGTCGGGGTAGGCGTAAGTCACTTTTTTCTGGAGCATCGTTTTGAACGTAAGCCCGAGTCCTTTGACAATCCCTTTCATAGGGCGTTCCCCCCATTCATCTCGTATGCGTTAGCGCAGCAGCTCTTTGACGATCGCCGTCAAGAAAATGTTGGCGAGAGCGAGCGGGAGCAGCACCTTCCAGCCGATGCCCATCAGTTGGTCGACGCGGACGCGCGGCAGCGTCGCCCGCAGCCAGAACATGAAGAAGACACAAACCGCCATTTTGATCAAGAACCAGAGAATCCCCGGTATGAACCCTAGGAACGGAATCGGCGGATGCCAGCCGCCCAAAAACAAGACCGTCGTCAGCGCCGCGATAGCGAACGTGTAGACGTACTCCGCGAGCATGAAGAAGGCGAACCGGAAGCCGCTGTACTCGACGTGGTAGCCGGCGACGAGCTCCGATTCCGCCTCCGGCAAGTCGAACGGCGTCCGGTTCAGCTCCGATACGGCGGCCACGATGAATACGCCGAAGCCGATAATTTGCGGCAGGAAATTCCATTCCCAGAACCAGTCGCCCTGTCCCTCGACGATTTTGCGCAAATTCAAGCTGCCCGTCATCAAAATGACGCCGACCATCGACATGACGAGCGGAATTTCGTAGCTGATCATTTGGGCCGCCGACCGCATGCCACCGAGCAGCGAATATTTATTGTTCGACGCCCAACCGCCGAGCACGATGCCGATCGTGGATATGCTCGACAGCGCGGCGTAATACAGCAGCCCGACGTTCAGATCGGCGAACTGCCAATGCTTCGTGAACGGGAACGTGGCCAATACAGCGAACGAAGGAACGAACGCGATCGCCGGTGCGAGGATGAACAGCTCGCGGTCGGCCTTCTTCGGAATCGTATCCTCCTTGATGAGCAGCTTGAGCACGTCCGCCACCGTTTGCAGCAAGCCGAGCGGTCCGGTACGGTTCGGACCGTAGCGGAACTGCATCCAGCCGATTACCTTGCGCTCGAAATAGATGGCGTACGTAACGTACCCGAGAATAAGCAGCAGGAACAAGACGGCTACCGCGAACAGAATGCCGAAGTTCGCCCAGGTCAGCTGTTTCGACAGCAAGTCGAGCATCAGCAGTCCACCTCCCCGAGTACGATATCGATGCCGCCCAGGATCGTGATCATGTTCGCCATCGGCTGCCCGACGAGCAGCTTCGGCAAAATTTGCAGATTGACGAACGAGGGCCGGCGGAACTTCAACCGATACGGCTTATCCTTGCCCTTCGATACGATGTGGCAGCCGATCTCCCCGCGCGGCGACTCGATGGCGACGTACACCTCGCCTTCCGGCGGCCGGATGACCCGGGGCGCTTTGCCCATAATTTCGCCGTCGGCGGGAAACTGCTCGACCGCTTGCTCGAGAATGCGCAGCGATTGGCGAATCTCCTCCAGCCGGACGAGATACCGGTCGTAGCAATCTCCGTTTTGGCCGACCGGCACGTCGAAATCGAAGCGGTCGTAGATGCCGTAAGGCTTATCTTTACGCAAGTCCCATTTGACTCCGGTGCAGCGCAAGTTCGCGCCGCTCAGTCCGTGGTCGATCGCCTCTTGGGCGGTATATTTGCCGATGCCTTTGATCCGCGCGAGGAAGATTTCGTTGCCGCTGACGAGCGTCTCGTACTCCTTCATCTGTTCCCTCATGTACGGCACGAACTCCCGCACTTTTTGGATCCAGCCTTCGGGCGCGTCCCATTTCACGCCGCCGACGCGCATGTAGTTGTAGGTAAGCCGGGCGCCGCACAGCTCGTTGAACATATCGATTATTTTTTCCCGATCCTTGAAGGCGAACAGGAACGGACTGAGCGCCCCGATGTCGAGCAGATACGTGCCCCACCAGACGAGGTGGCTTGCGACGCGCTGCAGCTCCATGACGATCAGGCGCAAATATTGGGCCCGCTCCGGGATTTCGAGCTGCATCATCGTCTCTACGGCATGGCAGAGCACGTAGTTGTTCGTCATCGCGGAGACGTAATCCATCCGGTCCGTGTACGGGATAATTTGCGTATAGGTCAAATCTTCGGCGAGCTTCTCCGTCCCCCGGTGCAAATAGCCGATGACGGGAGTCGCTTCGGTGATCACTTCGCCGTCGAGCTTGACGATGACGCGGAAGACGCCGTGCGTGCTCGGATGCTGGGGCCCGACGTTAAGCAGAAGTTCTTCGGTCCGAATCAAAGGTTACACCTCCGGATCAATCGGTTCGTAGTCTTTGCGCAGCGGATGACCGACCCAGTCGTCCGGCAGCATAATCCGTCGCAAATCCGGATGGCCCGGGAAATCGATGCCGAGCAAATCGTACACTTCCCGTTCGTTCCAGTTGGCCGTCGCCCATACGGGCGTCACCGAAGGAATCGACGGCTCGTCGCGGTTCGTCTTCACCTTGAAGCCGTACTCGTGCTTCGTATCGAGCGACAAGACGTAATATACCGTCTCCAGGTGCGATTCGTAATCGACGCCGCTCAAATTGCGCAAGTAGTTCAGCCGCAGCTCTTCGTTCGAACGAACGAACGACGCGACGTCGAACCAGCGTTCGGCTTGGATCGTCAGCATCGGCAGATGGCGGTCCCGTTCGTTAATGACCGCTTCGATAACCGCGTCCTCCGAGACGTTCTCCTTGATCAGCTGCACGATCCGGTCCAGCCGGGGCTGATTCGGCGACGGCTCCTTCGGAGCGGCCTCCGCACCGGCATCGCCTTCGGCCGTTTTCTGCGCGCGGGCAGCCGCCCGAGCGGCTCTCGCTTCGGCGGCGGCTTTCGCTTTCGCTTCTTTTTCGGCGTCGGTCGGGCCGGCCGCTGCCTCCGCGGCAGGCGGATCCGACGGTTCGGAGCCTGCGGAGGGCGAGGCGGCAGCGGCGGCCTTCGAAGGTTTCGCCTCCGGTGCCGCGGCTGCTTCCGGTGCGGTTGCCGACGGGCTCGTCTCCGGTGTCGTCTCCGCTGCGGGTGCAGCGCTTTCCCCGGCTGCCGCGGCAGCCGGCTTGCGCTCTTGCGCTTCGTCCGCCTTTATCGTTTCGGATTGTCCCGATGTGGAATTGGTTGCGCTTTCTTCTTTGCGTCCGTTTTCATTCTCTTCGCTCACGAGTTCGTCACCCGCTTTCCGGTTTTCGCCTCATACCGAATTTTCTCCTGCAGCTTGTTGATGCCGTAAATGAGGGCGGCCGGGTTCGGCGGACAGCCCGGAATATAAATGTCGACGGGCACGATCTGATCGACGCCCTTGACGACGGCGTACGATTTGATGTACGGCCCTCCCGCGGTGGCGCAGGAACCCATGGCGATTACCCATTTCGGCTCCGGCATTTGCTCGTACAGGCGGCGAAGCAGCGGGGCCATCTTCTTCGTCACCGTACCGGCGACGATCATGACGTCGGATTGGCGCGGAGACGTCCGGAAAATGACGCCGAACCGGTCCAAGTCGTAATGCGCTCCGCCCGAACCCATCATTTCGATGGCGCAGCAGGCAAGCCCGAACGTGAGCGGCCAGAGCGAGCTGCTGCGGGCCCATGCTTTGATTTGATCGAGCGACGTCGTCAAGACGTTGCGCTCGAGCTCTTGTCTTTCTTCCGGCGTGATCGTCTCTAGATTGAGCTCCATTGCAGCACCTTCTTTTTCCAGGCGTAGATTAACCCTACGACGAGCAGGGCGACGAAAATGAGCATTTCGATCAAAGCGAACAAGCCCAGGAAGTCGTATGCGACGGCCCACGGATACAAGAACACGGTTTCCACGTCAAAGATGACGAACATCAAAGCAAACAAATAGTACCGGATATTGAACCGGACGTGGCTCTCGCCGACAGGTTCGTTACCGCTTTCATAAGTTGTCTGCTTCTCTTCCGTCGGCTTGCTCGGACGCAGCAGCCGCCCCAGCGTGAGCGCAGCTACCGGCAGCATGATGCCGAGCGCAATAAAGATGGCCACGAGCACGTAATTGTTGCTGTACAACGCCATTCGATCGCCTCCCGCCTCTTCGCATAACATACATTTTTCTTTGAAAACGAAACCATTGGCAGTAAACACCCACACAATTATAACAAAAAGGTGTATCGTCGTCTATTCAGTGAAGTACGACCGCGTTTCATCGGAACTTTTTGTTGGTACGGAAACTTCTCTTTTCGCTCCATTTCCTCTCGCGATAAAAACGATTTTCCGTAACATGAACAAAAAGGTGTATCGTCGTCTATTCAGGGAAGTACGACCGCGCGGGTTATCCATTTCCCGCGAATCGCTTATGCCTCTCACCCAACCACAATTGCAGGTTTTGAATAGCTTGTTTAAGGTAGGGAGGTGAAGCCAATGGCCAAATTGTCCAAATCGGGAGCGTTCCATTTTACGACTTCCGGTACCAAAGCGCTGTTCGTCGTCCCCAAAGGCGTGGATGGAACGATCGCCATTTCCAACAACAGCAACAAAGCGTTCGTCCTTCTCTTGAACGGAGCGATCACCATTAGCGTAAAGCCTTATACGATCGCTCGAATCGGCACGTTAAGCGGCGGGTTTTCCACTCGGGTCGCCATCCGGACTCGAGGGGCGGTGAACGGGGCCTTTATTTTCCAACAAACCTGATTGATCCATCCCCGTTATACGGAAGACAAACAGCCGGTTTCCATGGTGCCCCCGACGGGGGCTTTTTTCTTCTTGAACCACTTCCCGGCGCACCAAAAGCCCTCTAAAACAAAAAAAGCAAAGGAGTTCTCCTCTGCTTGAAGGCATTATTGTTTCGTAATGATGTCCAGACGGTTCATGGCACGCTGAAGCGCCAATTCGGCGCGGCGGAAGTCGATCTCGTCCTTCTTCGCGTCGCGGAGCCGTTGTTCCGCCCGTTCTTTGGCGGCGCGGGCACGGTTCACGTCGATATCGCCCGGAAGCTCGGCCGATTCGGCCAAGATGACGACTTTGTCTTTGCGCACTTCCATAAAACCGCCGTTCACCGCGATGTATTCCGTCGTCTTGCCTTTCTTGACGGTTACCGGCGCGATTTTAAGCGGAGTGACGAGCGGGATGTGATTGGGCAAAATCCCGAGCTCGCCGTTCACGCCTTTCACGACGATCATATCTACGTCTTGAGCGTATACTTTCCGCTCGGGCGTTACGACTTCCAATAAAAAAGTACTCACGCAAATTCCTCCTGAGAGCTTTCGGTCCCGAAAGCTTCATCGTATGCCAATGCTGATGCCCCGACAAGACGGAAGCATCAGCATGGCACGGTCATTCGGCTTACTGCATCGATTTCGCTTTTTCGACCGCTTCTTCGATGGTGCCGACGAACAGGAACGCGGCTTCCGGAAGGTCGTCGTGCTTGCCCTCCAAAATTTCTTTGAAGCTGCGCACGGTTTCTTTAACCGGCACGTATTGGCCCGGGAAGCCGTTAAACTGCTCGGCCACGTGGAACGCCTGGGACAGGAAGCGCTCGATTTTGCGCGCGCGCATAACGATCACTTTGTCGTCGTCGGACAGTTCGTCCATCCCGAGAATCGCGATAATATCTTGAAGCTCTTTGTAGCGCTGCAAAATACGCTTTACGCCTTGAGCGACATTGTAATGCTCTTCGCCGACAATATCCGGCTGCAAAATACGCGAGCTGGATGCCAACGGGTCGACGGCCGGGTAAATCCCCTTCTCGGAAATTTTACGCTCCAAGTTGGTCGTGGCGTCCAAGTGGGCAAACGTCGTAGCCGGAGCCGGGTCCGTATAGTCGTCCGCCGGAACGTAGATGGCTTGAATCGACGTAACGGAACCTTTCTTCGTCGATGTGATCCGCTCTTGCAGCTGACCCATCTCGGTAGCGAGCGTCGGCTGGTAACCGACCGCGGAAGGCATCCGGCCGAGAAGCGCGGAAACCTCGGAGCCCGCTTGGGTAAACCGGAAGATGTTGTCGACGAACAGAAGAACGTCCTTGCCTTCGTTGTCGCGGAAATATTCGGCCATCGTCAAGCCGGTCAAGGCGACGCGAAGACGGGCGCCCGGAGGCTCGTTCATTTGTCCGAATACCATCGCCGTTTTGGAGATAACGCCGGAGTCTTTCATCTCGTGGTACAAGTCGTTACCTTCGCGCGTTCTTTCGCCGACGCCCGCGAATACGGAAATACCGCCGTGCTCCTGCGCGATGTTGTTGATCAATTCCTGAATCAAGACGGTTTTGCCTACGCCGGCGCCGCCGAACAAGCCGATCTTACCGCCTTTGGCATACGGAGCGAGCAAGTCGACGACTTTGATGCCGGTTTCGAGAACTTCCGCTTGTACGGACAGCTCTTCGAACGCAGGCGCTTGACGGTGAATCGGGTCTCTCTGACCGGCTTCCACTTCGCCGGCGTTGTCGATCGGGTCGCCGAGTACGTTGAATACGCGGCCGAGCGTTACGCTGCCGACAGGTACGCTGATCGGTTTGCCCGTATCGACCGCTTCGGTGCCGCGGACCAGTCCGTCCGTGGAGGACATTGCGACGCAGCGCGCCACGTTGTCGCCCAAGTGAACCGCGACTTCAACCGTCAGGTTGATTTCAGGCTCGTTCGGGTTTTGCGGTTTTGTCTGAATCTTGACCGCATTCAAAATCTCAGGAAGGTGACCTTTTTCGAACTCGATGTCGACGACAGGTCCCATTACCTGCAAAACGCGTCCTTTGTTCATTTTTTTCCCTCCTAAGAAGCTTTTCGTAGAAAAGCTTCACTTCGTAAGCATGGCTGAAGCTTTTCGTAGAAAAGCTTCACTTCGTAAGCATCTGCTGAGCTTTCCGTAAGGAAAACTCACTTCGTAAGCATCGCGGAAGCTTGTCGTCCGACAAGCTTCTCCTCGATATCGTCGGTTCAATAGCCGTTCCGTTTCGTCAGCTTTGCGCGTTCGCGCCGGCGACGATCTCGGATATTTCCTGGGTAATGGAAGCTTGACGCGCCCGGTTGTACATGAGCGTATAACGGGCGATCATCTCGGTCGCATTGCGCGTCGCGTTGCCCATGGCCGTCATCTTCGCGCCGAACTCGCTCGCCTTCGCTTCGAGCAGCGCGCTGAAGATCAGCGTCTCCGCATATTTCGGAAGCAGTACGTCGAGCACTTCTTCCGGAGACGGCTCGTATTCGTAGTTGACCGTTTGAACGCTGCCTTCGCCCATATCCAACGGCAAAAGACGATTCAGTACCGGTTCTTGGGAAATGGCGTTGTGGAACTTGTTGTATACGATGTACAGCTCGTCGTATTTGCCATCCACGTAGTTATTGACGGCGAGGGAGGCAAGCTCTTTAATATCGGCGAAAATCGGCGAATCCGACAACCCGGTCACTTCCCCGATCACCGGAATGTCGCGCTTCTTCATGAAGTCGCGGCCTTTCCGTCCGACGACGAATACGGTGTATTCGTCTTTGGAGCTATGTCTTTCGCGGACCGTTTGCATCCATTTGCGGAGCAGGTTGGCGTTGTAGCCGCCGGCCAATCCCCGGTCGGACGTAATGACCAGATAGCCGGTTTTCTTGATCTCCCGGGAGACGAGAATCGGGTTTTTGGTCCCTTTCGATCCCGCGGCGATGCTGGACACCACTTCCTGAATCTTCTCCGCGTACGGGCGAGCCGCTTGGGCCGCTTCCTGCGATCTTCTGAGCTTCGAAGCGGCCACCATTTCCATCGCCTTGGTGATCTGCTTCATGTTTTGCGTGCTTTTGACTTGCCGCTTGATCTCGCGCATTCCTTTTGCCATGCTTTCACCACCTCAGGCTTTTGCGGAGCAAAAGCAAACTTCGTAAGCATCACCGGGGCCGGAGCGATCCCGGAGCCCCCGTCTTGCACGTTCTATTGAAGTCCGCACGGGCGGCCGTTCAGCCGCTCATGCGGTTCGATTAACGATTAAGCCGATACGGAGAAGCTTTTCTTGAACTTCTCGATCGCTTCCACGAGAACTTTCTCGTTGTCGGCCGTCAAATCTTTCGTATCGCGAATGCTTGCATAGACTTGGCCGTAGTTGGCATCCACGTAAGCGAGGAATTCGCGGTCGAAACGAAGCACGTCCTGAACCGGAATATCGTCGAGGAACCCTTTAACCGCCGTATAGATGGAGACGACCTGCTTCTCGACCGGCAGCGGCTGGTTGTTGCCTTGCTTCAAAATCTCAAGCGTACGTTGACCGCGGTTCAACCGTGCCAGCGTGCTCTTGTCCAAGTCGGAACCGAACTGCGAGAACGCCGCGAGCTCGCGGTATTGCGCCAAGTCGAGCTTCAGGGACGAAGCGACTTTTTTCATCGCTTTGATTTGCGCGGAACCGCCGACGCGGGATACGGAAATACCGACGTTGATCGCCGGACGCTGGCCCGCGTTGAACAGGTCGGACTCCAGGAAGATCTGACCGTCCGTGATGGAGATAACGTTCGTCGGGATATACGCGGAAACGTCGCTCGCTTGGGTTTCGATAAACGGCAGTGCCGTCAAGGAGCCGCCGCCCAAGGCGTCGCTCAATTTCGCCGCGCGCTCCAGCAAACGGGAGTGCAAGTAGAAGACGTCGCCCGGATAAGCTTCGCGTCCCGGCGGACGGCGGAGCAGAAGCGACAGCTCGCGGTAAGCGGCAGCTTGCTTGGACAAGTCGTCGTATACGATAAGCGCATGCTTGCCTTTGTACATGAAGTACTCGCCCATCGCCACGCCTGCGTACGGAGCCAAGAACAACAGCGGGGAAGGCTCGGAAGCGCCGGCCGTTACGACGATCGTATAATCGAGGGCGCCGTTGCGGCGGAGCGTCTCGACGACGTTCGCCACCGTGGATTGCTTTTGGCCGATGGCGACGTAGATACAAAGAACGCCATTGCCTTTTTGGTTGATGATCGTGTCGATCGCGATCGACGTTTTACCCGTTTGACGGTCGCCGATGATCAGCTCGCGCTGGCCGCGGCCGATCGGAACCATCGCGTCGATCGCTTTGATACCCGTCTGCATCGGCTCGTGAACCGATTTCCGGTCGATAACGCCCGGAGCCGGAGCTTCGACCGGACGGAATTCCGTCGTTTCGATCGGGCCTTTGCCGTCGACCGGTTGGCCGAGCGGGTTGACGACGCGGCCGAGAAGCGCTTCGCCGACCGGTACTTCCATGATCCGTCCGGTCCGCTTCACTTGGTCGCCTTCGCGGATGTCCGTATACGGACCCATGATAACGATACCGACATTGTCTTCCTCGAGGTTCAACGCCATGCCGATGACGCCGTTGGAAAATTCCAGAAGCTCGCCGGCCATGACGTTTTGCAGGCCGTGCGCGCGCGCGATGCCGTCCCCGATCTGGATAACCGTACCGACATCGTACACTTGAATATCCGATTTATATTGCTCGATTTGCTGCTTCAGCAGCGTGCTGATTTCTTCAGGTCTGATACTCAACGAACCTCACCCCTAACTTTGGCTTTATGCTTGATTGAGCGCTCTTTCCATTCTTTGCAGCTTGCCGGATACGCTTCCGTCGTACAGACGGTCGCCGATTCGCACTTGAAGACCGCCGATCAGGCTCGGGTCGACGATGTTCTCGATGCGAATCGTCTTGCCGGTCACCTGACCGAACGCTGCGGCGATCTGATCCGATTCCTCCGCCGAAATCGGCCGAGGCGTATATACTTTCGCTTGGGCTTGACCCAACGCGTCATTCGCAATCCGGGAATAATGGGAGACGAGATCCGCGAGAATCGCTTCTCTTCCCCGCTGTACGAGCAATTGAAGCGTGTTCTGCACTTCCTCGGACACTTTGCCTTCGAACGCTTGCTTGAGCATGGACGCCTTAACCGAAGCGCCGATGTTCGGATGTTCGAGCAGGCCGGCATAGTCGGGGTTCGCTTCCAACGCGGTCGCAATCGCTTGAAGCTCTTGCTCCACGTCGGCGACTTTGCCGCGTGCCTGGGCGACTTCGAACAACGCTTTCGCATACCGCTTCGCTACGATCGTTTCCTTGCTCATACGTTGCCCCCTACCTCTTTCAGGTATTGGTCGATCAGCTCGTGCTGGGATTTCTCATCCAGCTGCTTCTCGATAATTTTGGAGGCGATCAGGACGGACAAAGCGCTTACTTGGCTGCGCAGCGCAACGATCGCTTTGTTCTTCTCGCTTTCGATATCTTTCATCGCATCGTTCTTGATGCGCACCGCTTCGTCTTTCGCCTGCTGGATAATTTCATCCGCCTGACGGACGCTGGTCGTTCTCGCCTGCTCGATAAGCTCGTAAGCTTCCTTGCGCGCGTCTTGAATCGCTTTCTTCTGCTCTTCGAGCAGCTTGGCCGCTTCCGCACGATTTTGCTCGGCGGATTGGATTTGATTCTGAACTTGCTCCCTGCGCTTCTCCATAATGCCGAAAAGCGGGCCGAACGCATATTTGTTCAGCAGGAAGTACAACGCCAAAAAGGCGATAATCGCAAATACGAACGACTCCCAATGAAAAGCCAACTCAGGTCACTCCCTTCTAAGAGCTGCAATCGGTTCGATACATACTCGGGCGATCAAAACGAAGGCGCGGACGGCATAGGCCTTCCCCGCCTAACCAACGTATTCATTAAGCGCCGAAGTAGAGCAGGAAGCCCAAGACGACCCCGATGATCGGCACGACCTCGACGATACCTACGCCGATAAACATGGTCGTTTGGAGCGTACCGCGAAGCTCCGGTTGACGAGCGATACCTTCTACCGTTTTGCTGACGATCAAACCGTTACCGATACCTGCGCCCAACGCGCCCAAACCGATTGCCAAAGCTGCTGCCAAAAGTCCCATTTTGAAATCCTCCTAAATTGTTCAACGTTTCGTTGATTTATTTTGGTTTCAATCCGAAGATAGCGGATCGAATTCGTTCCTGAAAGCCGATAAATTAATGATGCTCTTCGTGTACCGTCGCTTGCGAGATGTACACCATCGTAAGAACGGTGAAGAGGAATGCCTGGATCGCTCCGACGAAAATACTGAAGCCTTGCCATGCCAGCAAAAGCGGCGTACCCCAGATCCCGGCCATCAAGATGGTCGCGATCAGCACCTCGCCCGCGAAAATGTTCGCGAAGAGACGGAGCGCAAGCGTGAGCGGCTTGGACAATTCCTTGATAATGTTGAGCGGGAAGAAGAACCAGAACGGCTCGAAATAGTGTTTCAAATAATGCTTCGTGTTGCGGGTCAAGCCCAAGTAGTGGACCAGAACGATTACGATAACCGCCAGCGCGGCCGTAACGGACAAGTCGGCCGTAGGCGACTTCCACCACGCCAGATGGTGTCCTTCGATCGGATACCCGAACAAGCTGAGATCGTGTTCGTGTTCCGTGACGATCCCGAAAGGCAGCCCGAGCAGGTTGGCCACGAAGATGAACATGATGAGCGTAATCCCGAGCGAGATAAACGACTTCGCCATCTTCAGCGGCATCGTGCTCGCCACCAAATTATGAACGAATTCGATGACCCACTCCATGAAGTTCTGCATCTTCGACGGGTTGTCGACGGATAAATTGCGCACGGACAATCTCGCCAGCACAAACACGATAATAAACGTGACCGTGATGGCCAAAAACGTGGAAAGGTCGATATTCAGGCCGCCGACCTTCCATATGGGAAACTCATGCATCGGTTAGTTTCACCCCTTTCCGGTGACGATTTCCTTTCAGTCTTTCTTTTTCACAAAAAACAAGCCCAAAACGAACGCTGTCGTTTGTGCGTAGAACAAACCGATAATCGTCGCGGCCAAATCGAACCGTTCCGACTTGTAAGCGACCATGACCGCCAAGACGGCCAAGGAAGCCCGGGTGAAAAAACCGAGATTGAAGCGCTTTTTCACTCCCTGCGCGACCAACTCTCCCAACTGACGCGTCTTCAATCCGAGATAGACGAAGTTGGTCAAGCTGATTGCCATGCCAAGCAATAGCCCGGCGACAAACGGACGATACTCGGTCAACACCGCCCAGAGAAGCAGGCCCGCAGCGAACAGATACAGCGAAAACTTAGAGATCGTTTTCAGAAAGCCCGACAGATCGTTCATTTGGAGTCCTTTAAGAAGTATCGAATCAATACGATCACGCTGGCAATTCCCGCAAACAGACCGATCAACGCTCCGATCGCGACGACGATCTTCTCGCCGCCCATTCTGTCGCTCAACCATTTCCCGCCCAAATAGCCGAGGAGAATGCATACGGCCAAGTCGACGCCGGCGGCGCCGGCCATCCCCGCCGCTCTCCATGGATTATTCTCGGATTTGCGATTTTGCATACATGATCTCCTGCTAATCCTCACTAATTGTATCGAAGCGGTACTTCGTTTGTCAATTTCTTTAATATCAAACATTGTGTGAACACGAAATCGGAGATTCCTTATGCCACAACGGCTCCCGGTTTTGGCAAACCGGACAGCGTACAGTAGCACTGTCTGGTTTGCTTTACCGGTTTCGACATTAAGCGCGGAACGGCTCGGGACGTTCGTCCCGGAGTCCGAAATGATGCAGGATGGCGTCGACGATCCGCTCCGACGCGCGTCCGTCCCCGTAAGGGTTCGCCGCCTTGCTCATCCGCTCGTAGACGGCTTCGTCGGTCAGCAGCGCGCGGGCTTTCTCGTAGATCAGCTGCTCGTCGGTCCCGACCAGCTCCAGCACGCCGGACTCGACCCCCTCGGGGCGCTCGGTCGTATCGCGAAGCACGAGTGCCGGCACGCCGAACGACGGAGCTTCCTCCTGGATGCCGCCGGAATCGGTCAAGATGATATGCGTATGCGGATAAAAATTGTACAAGTCCGTTACGTCCAGCGGATCGATCAGCCGGATCCGGTCGTGGCCGCCCAGCATTTCCTGGGCCGGCTCCTTGACGGCCGGGTTCGGATGGACCGGATAGACGACCGCGATGTCGTCGAATTCGTCGGCAAGCCGTTTGATCGCCCGGAAAATACGGCGGTGCGGCTCCCCGATCGACTCCCGGCGATGCGCCGTGACGAGCACGAGCCGGCGGCCTTTGGCCCAATCGAGAATCGGATGCGTATACTCGTCCTTGACGAGGTACGACATGACGTCGGTGATCGTATTGCCCGTGACGTAGATGGACGATTCCGGCTTGTTTTCCTTGAGCAGGTTGCCCGCCGACCAGTCGGTCGGAGCGAAGTGCATATCCGCCAGCACCCCGGTCAGCTGCCGGTTCATCTCCTCCGGATAAGGGGAAAGCTTGTTCCACGTGCGCAGACCCGCCTCGACGTGGCCGATCTTGATCTGCTGCAGGAAAGCGGCGTAGCTGGCGAGGAACGTCGTCAGCGTATCGCCGTGAACGAGAATGAGATCCGGCTTCCGCTCGCGGAAAACCGGCTCCAGTCCTTGAAGCACCCGGATCGTCACTTCGTTCAGCGTCTGGCGGTCCTTCATGACGTCCAGATCGAAGTCCGGCCGGATGCCGAAAATATCGAGCACCGTATCGAGAATTTGCCGATGCTGCGCCGTTACGCAGACGAGCGATTCGATCTGCTCGGACCGCTTGTTCAGCTCCAGTACGAGCGGCGCCATCTTGATCGCTTCCGGCCTTGTGCCGAAAATGGTCATTACCCGAATGCGGCTCATGGGTCACTCTCCTTCTTGTCGTACGATCGGATTACTTCGTGCCGAACAGACGGTCGCCCGCGTCCCCGAGACCCGGCACGATATAGCCGTGGTCGTTCAAGTATTCGTCGACGGCCGCCACATAGATGTCGACGTCCGGATGCGCTTCCTGGACGGCGCGTACGCCTTCCGGAGCGGCGATGAGGCACATCAGCTTGATCTGATTGCAGTTCCGTTTCTTCAATACGTCGATGGCCGCGTTGGCGGATCCGCCGGTGGCGAGCATCGGATCGATGACGATCAGCTCCCGCTCCTGCACGTCCGTAGGCAGCTTGACGTAGTATTCGACCGGCTGGAGCGTCTCCGGGTCGCGGTACAAGCCCACGTGGCCGACCTTCGCCGCGGGCAGCAGCTTCAAGATGCCGTCCACCATGCCGAGCCCGGCGCGCAATATCGGTATGAGACCGAGCATGCGTCCGGAAATGATTTTGCATTCCGCCTTCTGCACGGGCGTCTCCACCTCGATGCGTTCCAACGGGATGTCCCGCGTAATTTCGTATGCCATAAGCGTGGCCACTTCGTCGACCAATTCCCGGAAGTCCTTCGTGGTCGTGTTCTTATCCCTTATGTACGTAAGCTTGTGTTGAATCAGCGGATGATCGCACACGAAAACCTTGCTCATAAACGTCCTCCCGACAGCATTCGCGGGCCGTATGGCGAATGCTGGATGCATGCGGTTCGTCCCTTTCTCGAGCGAACCTCGTCTATTATATCATTGTCCTTATCGCGTTGCACGCAACTTTTGGCAACGTTTGCCGTCGCTTCCTGTCGAATAGCATTCCCCAAATCGCGCCGGCCCAACCGGGCGCGCGAGGCACGCGAAAAAGAGGACCGCTCAAAACGGTCCTCCATCAGCCGAATTCGTCCCGCGGCTACGGATTAATACTGCAATCCGGCGTACAGCGGGTACTGCGCGGTCAGCTCGTTGACCAGAGCGCGCGCCTGATCGTGCGCCGTTTCGCTGGTCGGATTTTTGAGCGTGAGCGCGATCGCCTTCGCGATTTTTTTCATCGCTTCCTCGTTCATGCCGCGCGACGTGGCCGCAGGCGTCCCTACGCGCACGCCGCTCGTCAGCATCGGCTTGTTCGGGTCGAACGGGATCGCGTTTTTGTTGCACGTAATGCCCACTTCATCGAGCAGATGCTCGGCGTCTTTGCCGGTCAGGTTGATGCTGCGCAGGTCGATCAGCATCAGGTGGTTGTCCGTACCGCCGGAGACGAGGTCGAGCCCTTCGGCGAGCAGCGCCTCGGACAGCGCCTTCGCGTTGTTCACCACTTGCTGCGCGTACGTCTTGAACGACGGCTGCAGCGCCTCGCCGAACGAGACGGCTTTCGCCGCGATAATATGCATGAGCGGTCCGCCCTGAATGCCCGGGAAGACGGCCTTGTCGATCGCCGCCGCCCAAGGCTTGCGGCACAGGATCATGCCGCCGCGCGGTCCGCGCAGCGTCTTGTGCGTCGTCGTCGTAACGAAGTGCGCGTGCGGCACCGGATTCGGGTGCAGCCCGGCGGCGACGAGGCCCGCGATATGCGCCATGTCGACCATGAACAGCGCGCCCACATCGTTCGCGATCGAGGCGAGCGCTTCGAAATCGATGATGCGCGGGTAGGCGCTGGCGCCCGACACGATCATGCGCGGACGGTGCTTGAACGCCGCTTTGCGCACTTCGTCGTAGTCGATGCGGGAATCGGACTCGCGCACGCCGTACGGCACGAAGTTATACATGATGCCGGAAGCGTTGACCGGGCTGCCGTGGGTCAAGTGGCCGCCGTGCGCCAAGTTCATCCCGAGCACTGTATCGCCGTGCTTCAACGTAGCCAAGTAAACGGCCATGTTCGCCTGCGCGCCGGAGTGCGGCTGGACGTTCACGTGCTCGGCGCCGAACAGCTCCTTCGCCCGATCGCGCGCGATATCTTCGACGATGTCGACGTATTCGCAGCCGCCGTAGTACCGTTTGCCCGGATAGCCTTCGGCGTATTTGTTCGTCAGGACGGTGCCCATCGCTTCCAGAACGGCTTGGCTGACGAAGTTCTCCGACGCGATCAGCTCGATTTTGTCGCGTTGGCGGCCCAGCTCGAGATTGAGAGCTTCCACGATTTTCGGATCGGATTGGCGCAAATGTTCCATGATAAAGTTCCTCCGCTCGATAAAAGAATTTGGATAAAAGAGTCCCTGCTGTCCATTGCAATCGGCCAAGCCGCTCAGTCGCAGCCAGCCGTTCCTTCCGGGGTTGCCGCCTGCTCGACGGAGTAGACCGCCCGGGCGCCGCCGATCAGCTTCGGCCGCGTATAGGCCATCGTGACGTGGGCGCGGCCGATCGTACGGACCGACGGACGGACCGGTACGGCGACCCGCCGCAAATGCATGCCGATCAGCGTATCGCCGATATCGATACCGGCATGCGCGGCGATCGACTCCACGACGCAGGCGTCCGGCAAATGCCGGTACGCATAGGCGGCCATCGAGCCGCCCGCTTTGCGGACGGGAACGACGCCAACCTCCTCGAGGCGCGGATCGAGCCGCAGCAGCTCCCGCTCGACGACGAGCGCCCGGTTCAAATGCTCGCAGCATTGAAACGCCGGATAAAACCCGACATCCCGGCGCACCGCGGACACGGCTTCGAAAATCCGCTCCGCGACTTGCTCCGTACCGGACGTGCCGATCCGTTGCCCGATCACTTCGCTTGTGCTTGTCCCGACGACGACGATGTGCCCTCGCCCGATGCGGCCCGCCTCGACGAGCTCGCGCAGCGCCGTCTCCACGCCGGTCCGGATTTGTTCCAAGTCCAAGACGTCCTCGTTGTCCCGCTCCACGACAAGCCACTCCCTTCCGCCGATTTACGGATGCAGCGCGTACTTCTCTTCGAGACTTTTGATTTTGTCGATCCGGTTGCGGTGGCGCGGTCCTTCCGAAAACTCGGTGCCGATCCACACCTTCACGATTTCGAGCGCGACGCCCGGTCCGACGACGCGTTCGCCCATGGCGAGCACGTTCGAATCGTTATGCTCGCGCGTCGCTTTGGCCGAGAACAGGTCGTGCACAAGCGCGCAGCGGACGCCCGGAATTTTGTTGGCGGCGATCGTCATGCCGATTCCCGTGCCGCAGATGAGAATCCCCCGGTCGGCTTCGCCGGAAGCGACTTTCTCGCCGACGGGCAGCGCGTAGTCCGGATAGTCGATGGAATCGGCGCAATGACAGCCGAAATCCTCCACCTCATGCCCGTCCTCCCGCAGCGCCTTCACAATTTCGTCCTTCAATCGGAATCCCGCGTGATCCGCGCCGATCGCGATTTTCATTCGTATCCGCCTCCGTTCGTATTTGGGATGCACCGTCATAGTATAACCGCCGGAATACGAAAAAAGAGCATGCCGCTCGTTTTGCGAAGAAAACGGCGTTGCTCTTTGCCCAGGCGACCGGCCGTATAGCTCGATGCTCCATTGTGGTAATCTCCACTCGTCGCCAGTTACATCGAGTCCTGCTTCATATCCTCATCATAGCGCATTCGATATGCGCTGTAAAGTCGATTTCGGCCAAACGGGCGCACCGTTCGTCACGATTCGGCCCGCCTCAGCTTGCGGATCAGCTTGGCCAAATACGCTTCGATTTCGTCGGCCGTTTTCTCGTACTGCGCCCGGTCGCCGCCGAACGGGTCGGAGATGTCGAAGCTCGGCATGCCGTACTCGGCTTGCTCGGCCTGAAGGAGCTCGTCCGGGGTGATCGGCTGCCCGAGCGCCCGCTTGATTTGCAGCTCGGAGTGGATCCGATGCCGTTCCTCGATTTTCGCGGCGGCCTGCGGATCGTCCTCGGCGAACTCCTTCAGCGTGAACACTTTGTCCACCGCTTCCGGATAGCGCCGGATGACCGCTTCCTTATGCCCCGCCGTCATCGTCAAGATCAGGTCGGCCCACGAGACGGCTTCCCCCGTAACGGCGCTGGACGACAGGCGGTCGGTCACGCCGCGTTCTTTCAAAATGTCGGCGGAATGCTTCGAGATCGGTGCGCCGTCCCACGCGGAGACGCCCGCCGACCGAACGTCGAGCCGCAATCCTTCCCGCCGCGCCATGCTGCGGAACAAGCCTTCCGCCAACGGACTGCGGCACGTGTTGCCCGTACATACAAATAAAATGCGTTCGTACATCCGAACCCCTCCGTTTCGTCCCGTTGGTGTTTCGTCCCGGCCTTCGCCGCTCGGCCTCCATGGACGTCTTCCCTTTTATTGTACCTCACGCCCGGCGTTATATCAAAAACCGGATGCCGAAGGCGAGCAAAATAATGCCGCCGAGCGCTTCCCCGTATTCGCCCACCCAATGGCCCGCTCGCCGGCCGAGGAGCAATCCGGCTACGGACATCGCTCCGCCGAACGCGCCGAACATCAGCACGGTAAACGCCAGATCGGTCGCGAACAGGCCGAGCGACACGCCGACCGACATCGAGTCGATGCTGACGCTGAGCGCGAAGAACAAGAGGCCCCATAGCGTGCGATGGTCGAACGAGCGCATTTCCGGCCCTTTGAACGAGCTGAAGATCATGTGCCCTCCGAGCAGCACGAGCAGCGCTCCTCCCGTCAACGTCGCGACGTTGCCGAGCAGCGCGCCGACGTATTGGCCCATGAACATGCCCATCAACGGCATCAGGACGTGAAACAAGCCGATCACGAAACTGACCTTCAGCACGTCCAGCAGCCGGATTCCCCTGAGACCGATCCCGATGCCGAGGGAAAAGGCGTCCATTCCCAGCGCAATGGCCATGACGACGATCGTAATCCACTGTCCCGTCTCGACTGAAGCTGCTGCCATGACATCTCCCCCATGTCCACATGTTCCTAATCAACATATGCGGACAATCCGGGAAACATGCGAACAAGCATCGGCCCCGGACGGACGCTAGACGCGCTCGATCCGGTGGGCGGCCGCTTTCGTCAGCCGGTTCAGAAAGGCGAGCCCGATGCCGTCTCCCGTCTCGGCGAAGCCTTCCGCCCGGATAAACGTAATGCCGGCGTCGTCGAACCGGCGCAGCGCCGCGTACAGCTCGCGGGCGGACGACGACGCGTCCGCCGCGCTTCCGCACGGGACGACCAGATCGGCCTCGTCCCCGTACCGCTCCGCGTGCTCGGCGACCGTCAGCACGCCCGTCCGCTCGCCGGACCGCTTCGCTTCGGCGAGCGCCTCGCGCACGCGGGCGACCGCCCGGTCCGCGTCGCCGAACACGACGGCGAGACGGCCGCGCGGCGCGTAATGCGCGTACTTCATCCCGGGCGAGCGCGGCGCCAGCGCCTCCTCCGGCGCGGCCTCGACGGTCACCTCCGCGTGCGGCGCCGCGCGGCGCAGCTCGTCGACGGTGACGCCGCCCGGGCGCAGCACGTGCACCCGGCCGCCGGCCGCCTCGACGACGGCGACCGTCGACTCGAGGCCGACGCCGGTCGGGCCGCCGTCGACGATGCCGCCGATGCGGCCGTCGAGGTCGTCGCGCACGTGCGCCGCGAGCGTCGGGCTCGGCCGCCCGGAGCGGTTCGCGCTCGGCGCCGCGACGGGTCGGCCGGCGGCGCGGATGAGCGCGAGCGCGACCGGATGCGCGGGCATGCGCACCGCGACGGTGGCGAGCCCGGCCGTGACGCGCGGCGAGACGGCGCCCGGGCGGGCCGGCAGCACGAGCGTGAGCGGGCCGGGCCAGAACGCGTCGATGAGCCGGCGGGACGTGTCGTCGACCGCTTCGACCAGCTCGTCCAGCTGATCGAGATCCGCGATATGCACGATCAGCGGGTTGTCCGACGGACGGCCCTTGGCGGCGAAAATCGCTTCGACCGCCCGCGTGTCGCACGCATCGGCCCCGAGGCCGTACACCGTTTCCGTCGGAAACGCCACCGTGCCGCCCTCGGCGAGGAGACGTCCCGCTTCCAGCAAGAAAGGATGCGTCGGGGACGCATCCGGATTTACTTTCCACATTGTCGTCATGAGTCGAATCATCCTTGCTTCCGCCTGTTTGCGGGAATCGATCCCGCGCGCCTTCTAATCGTTGCCATTATAACGCGGATCGATTCCGCTGTCACGCCGGCCTTCGCCGGCCGCCGCTTGCTCCCGCACCGACGATCGGGTACATTTCAGGTAGAAGCGATATCGGAAAAAGGAGGCGGCGCCGATGCCGATCCGCAAGCAAGTGAAGCTCGAGACGATCGCGGCCTCGCTCGGCTTGTCCGTCCAGACCGTATCCAAGGCGCTGCGCGGCAAGCCCGGCATGTCGCACGAGACGAGGCGGCTCGTCGTCGAGAAGGCGCGCGAGCTCGGCTACTTGACCCGCGAGCAGCTCCAGCAGCTTTCCGTCGACCGGATTGCCGTGCGGCCGCCGCTTAAGCGCCGGTTCGTGCTGATCCATACGACACAGTCGGTCAATTACAACCGGCTTCTGCTGGAAGGACTGAACGAGCGCATCGCCGAAATCGGCCATACGATCGACCCGCTGCTCATCCCCGAACGGCTGAAGGAAGCCGAGCTCGACGACTGGATCGGGGATCGGGAGCTGCATTACTGCGAAGGGATATTCATCGCCCCGAGCCTGCACCCGCCCGCTACGGAGCAGAGGCTGCTGCGGCTGCCGCTGCCCCGCATCCTGTTCAATTTCCCGGCTCCCGGCGCCGAAACGGACAGCGTCATCTGGGACGTCTATACGGCCGTCGCGTTGTCGGTCCGTCATCTGGCGGAAACCGGCCACCGCCGCATCCTGTACGTCGGAGACATCAAGCGGCAGCGGGGGTTCTTCCTCCGGTGGCAGGCGTTTATCGAGGCGATGGGCTATTACGGTCTGCCTTTCCGCGAAGAAGACCATTTGACGGCTTCGCGCTCCGGTACGTCACAGTGGGCGGAGCGGCTGGCCGACAAGCTGGAGCGGCTGCGTCCCGATGCGGTCGTCGTCGGCGTCGACGACGACGTCGTGCCCGCTTACCGGGTGATCGCGGCGGCCGGGTTCGACGTGCCGAAGGACGTCTCGATCATCGGCATGCTGAACGAGCAGCGCGACGGAACGCCCTTATTCACGAGGCCGCAGCTGTTGATCCGAGAGACCGGCTACCGCGCGGCGGAGCGGATGCTGTGGCGCATCGCCAACCCGACGATGCCCTACGAGCATATCCGCATCCAGGGACCGCTGTTCGTCGGCCATACGACGCGCGCGAGGGACTAGCGATCGAGCAAGGACCGAAGACGCTTCAAACAAGAAAAGGATGCGTCCCGGACGCACCCTCGCGATTTCGAACAACCGATTAAGAATAAGGAATGAATATCGATTAGGCCAGTAATCCTTTGACGAACCCGATGATCGCTTTGACGATTTCCCATACGAAAAACTTCACTTCCGGCCGGCCGTCGGCATTCGCCGGGCTGTCCCCGGCTCCGTTCGCACCCGCGTCGGCGGATGCCGTCTTGACGTCGTCCGACGTTTTTTTCGCCACCGCGACGCCGGCGTTGCCGTCCACGAAGCAGAGCGGCGGGAACAGGACGCACCACCAGTTTTGCCCTTCTCCCTTGCCGAGCGTGATGCGCAGCGCTTCGTAGTCGCCGGCGGGATACACTTTGTTGCCGTATACCTTGGTCGGGAACGGCACTTGGCCGAGCTCGACTTTAAAGTCGTAATCGTAGCCGTTCGCCGCCAGCACATCCGCGACGAGCGTCTCCAGATCGGTCATGTGCGAGCGAACCGCGTTTCGGGCCGCCTCGATGCCGTCGGGCTCCGTCACCCATTCGCTCATTTGGCGAATGACTTCGTCGCGCAGCAGCCGTTTCACCAGCTGGTCGTCCGGCGCGTCCGAATTGGCAAGAATGCGCAGCCGGATCGATTGCTCCGGGATGCCGGGGTCGAGGACGGCCGCTTGCGTCTTGTTCGATTCCCAGCAAGTCATCATCACGATAAGGGCAAATGCGACGATCCAGTAGGATCGGTAGGGCAGCCGTTTCACCATAACGCGAAAACCTCTCTTTCGTCTTCCTGGTACCCAGTATCGACGGAGAAGAGAGGTCTTAAACCTAGCAATCTATGAAAATTTGATAGAGCCGATCACATGCCGCTCGATGCCCGCCAGATCCTCGACGATCCGGATGTCGTCCCAATGGCCGGCGATCCGCAGCAGCTCCGCGACGGCACGGGCTTGCCCCTGACCGAGCTCGAAGCCGATCAGCGCGGGCGGTGCCGGCAGCTCCCGGATCTGCTCCAGGATGCGGCGGTAAAACCGCAAGCCGTCGGGCCCCCCGTCCAGCGCCAGCATCGGCTCGTACAGCCGCACTTCCCGCTGCAGGCCGGCAATGTCCGCGCTCTCGATATACGGCGGGTTCGATACGAGAATATCGACCCGGATCCGCTCCCGGACGTACGCCTCCAACAAATCCCCCGTATAAAACCGGATCCGATCGCCTACGCCGTTCGCCTCGGCATTCGCGCGCGCCACTTCGACGGCGTCGGCGGAAATGTCCGTAGCCGTCACGTTCCACCCGGGGCACTGCACCGCAATCGTAACCGGAATCGCTCCGCTTCCGCAGCCGATGTCGGCGACGAGCGGCCCGCCGTTCGGCCACATCCGCCGCCCGATCTTCACGATCTGCTCGACAAGCAGCTCCGTCTCCTGACGCGGAATGAGCACCGCCGGCGTCACGCGGAACGGCAAGCCGTAAAACTCCTGTTCGCCGGTAATGTACTGGACCGGCTCCCCTTGCGCCCGACGCTCCAGCATCCGCCGCCACGCCTCGTGCCGTTCCATCGGAAACGGCTCGCCCCATCGCATCAAAAAGTCGCTGCGATCCAAGCCGAGCGCATGCTGCAGCAGCCATTCGGCGGACGACGCATGATCGTCCACCCCGCAGTCTCGCAAAAAAGAAGAAGCCCGCAAGCAGGCTTCCCGAATCGTGACGGCGTCCGCCGGGCCTTGAGGCGACCCGGTACCGGCGCCTTTCGTGCTTGCCGACCGCTTCCCGTCCCGTACGTCCGGCGACCGTCCGTCTTTCCCGTCGGCTTCGTACATGCCGCTTACTCTCCTTTTTCCAGCAGCTCGGACTGCGCTTCCAGCGTAAGCGCGGTGATGATTTCCTCCAAATCGCCGTTCAGCACTTGGTCGAGCTTGTGCAGCGTCAAGCCGATCCGATGGTCCGTCACCCGGCTTTGCGGGAAATTGTACGTCCGGATCCGCTCGCTCCGGTCCCCGGTGCCGACCTTGCTCTTCCGCTCGCCGGCGTATTTGGCGTCCTCTTCCTGCTTCAGCTTGTCGTACAGCCGCGCGCGAAGCACCTGCATCGCCTTGTCCTTGTTCGAGTTTTGCGATTTGCCGTCCTGGCACGAGACGACGAGCCCCGTGGGCAGATGGGTGATCCGGACCGCCGACTTCGTCGTATTGACCGACTGTCCGCCCGGACCGCTCGAACAAAACGTATCGATGCGGATATCGTTCTCGTGAATTTCGACCTCGATCTCCTCGGCTTCCGGCATGACCGCGACGGTTGACGTCGACGTGTGGATACGCCCGCCCGATTCCGTCGTCGGGATGCGCTGCACCCGGTGTGCGCCGCTCTCGAACTTCAGCTTGGAGTAAGCGCCCTTGCCGCTGATCATGAAGACGATCTCCTTGAAGCCGCCGAGGTCGCTGACGCTCGAGTCGAGCACCTCCGTCCGCCAGCCTTGACTGTCGGCATACCGGCTGTACATCCGGTATAAGTCGCCGGCGAACAGCGCCGCCTCGTCGCCGCCCGCCGCTCCGCGAATTTCGACGATGACGTTTTTGTCGTCGTTCGGATCTTTCGGAAGCAGCAGCAGCTGAATGTCCGCCTCGAGCTTCGCCTTGCGCTCCGTCAGCTCGTCGAGCTCGAGCTTCACCAGCTCGCGCATCTCCTCGTCCAGCTTCTCGCTCAGCATCGCTTTCGCCGCATCGTACTGCTCCGCGACGCTCTTATATTCCGTATACGCCTGATAGGCGTCCTGCAAATCGGACTGCTCCTTCGAATAGTCTCGGAGCCGCTTCGAATCGTTCACGACGTCCGGATCGCAAAGCAGCTCGCTCAGCTTTTCGTATCGGTCCGCCAACGCTTGCAGCCGATCCAGCATGTCCCTTCACCTCCGTCTCTCTCGGGTGTCTTCTTTCCTCTAGACGTTAAATCGGAAATGCATGACGTCTCCGTCCTGCACCACATATTCTTTACCCTCCAGCCGAAGCTGGCCTTTCTCCTTCGCCGCGTTCATCGAGCCGCTGTTTACGAGATCGTCGTAGGAGACAACCTCGGCGCGGATGAATCCGCGTTCGAAGTCGGTATGGATGACCGCCGCCGCCTGCGGCGCCTTCGTCCCTTTGCGGATCGTCCACGCCCGTACCTCCTGCACGCCGGCCGTAAAATACGTATACAGCCCGAGCAGCTTGTAAGCGGCGCGGATGAGCCGGTTCAAGCCGGATTCCTGCAAGCCGAGCTCCTGGAGGAACAGCTCCTTGTCCTCACCCTCGAGCTCCGCGATTTCCGATTCCACCTTCGCGCTGATCGGCACGACCTCGGCGCCGCCGATCGCCGCATATTCGCGTACCTTTTGCACATACGGGTTGCCGTCGGCGCCGGCCGCCTCCGATTCGCTGACGTTCGCGGCGTACAGCACCGGCTTCATCGTCAGCAGGTGCAGATCGCGCACGATCGCCTTCTCCTCGTCGGACAGCTCCACGGACCGAGCGGGCTTGTCCTCGTAGAGCGCATCCTTGATCCGCTCCAGCGTCTCGACTTCCTGGGCGTACTTTTTGTCGCCGCCCTTCATGTTTTTGCGGGAACGGTCGATCCGCTTCTCCACGGTCTCGATATCGGCGAGAATGAGCTCGAGATTGATCGTCTCGATGTCGCTGATCGGGTCGACCTTGCCCGAGACGTGCGTAATGTTCTCGTCCTGGAAGCAGCGGACGACGTGGACGATCGCGTCGACCTCGCGAATGTGCGCGAGAAACTTGTTGCCGAGCCCCTCGCCCTTGCTCGCGCCCTTCACGAGGCCCGCGATGTCGACGAATTCGAAGGCGGTCGGGACGATCCGGTTCGGGACGACGATTTCGGCCAGCTTCTGCAGCCGCTCGTCCGGCACCTCCACGACGCCGACGTTAGGATCTATCGTACAAAACGGATAGTTAGCCGATTCGGCCCCCGCTTGCGTAATCGCGTTAAACAACGTGGACTTGCCGACGTTCGGCAGCCCGACAATCCCGGCTTTCAATGCCATGAAACGAAACAACTCCTCATCTTCCATTCTGAATACTCCCATCATTATATAGCACGCCCGGCCCATATACAATCGGGAGAAGATTGGTCCGATGCGGAGGTGGCTCGTTATCCACAGCGTTATACACAGACTTGTGGATGTTATCCTCACTCGGTCCCGCGATTATCCACATGTTAATAACATGACAAGGCTTTCATTGCGGTTATTCACAGCCCTTCCCGCAGTCGGCGAAGCACCGTCCCGAATTCCGCCCACGTGACGGGAGCGTCCGGGTCGTGCTCGGAATTGATCAGCTGCATGCGGACGAGCCAGTCGAGCGCTTCCCGCTTCCAGGCGTCGGGGTTTTCGGGCTCCGGCGTCGTTCCGCCGCCTCCGGAAGATGCCGGCATCGCCTGGATGTTTTTCCAAAGCGTGACGATGTCTTGCCCGTAATTCGTGCCCGGCACCGCCCATTTCCCGTTCAAATCTTCCCAGTACGGCGCCGTGCCGCGAAGTCCCGCCGCCTGCAAAAGCGAAAATCGCGGATCGACGATCGGCCGGCCGCCCGGCAGCGGCGCCGTCGTGGCATAGCCGTACAAGTGCTGGATTTGCGCCTCGATGCCGAGCTCCGGGGTCGCGAACGAAGCTCCTCCCTCCGTCCGGCTAGTCGCGCCGAGACCGGCGAAGTTGTTCTGTTCCGCCCGTACCGAGCCTCCGAACCGCCAGAAGCCCGTCTCCTTCAGCGACTGCGCGAACGCCAAATCGCCGCGTACGCCGTAGCTCGCCCCGATTTCCAAGTAGAGCGACGCGTAATTCGGAGCCGCCGGGTTGATTCTGCGCAAGTATTCGCCCATCTGGAACGCGTTCGCGACGCTCGCGCCGAGAATCGGCGTTTTGCCGCTTCCGTCCACCGTCCCCATAACCATCCCCCTCAATCGCGTTTTCCACCAGTATATTCACCGTCCGCGCCATCCGTGACCCGCTTCTTGATTCGCGGCGTCCGTTCGCCTACAATGGTGGGGATAAGCCGGCGGCGGACGATATCCCCAGCTCGCCCCCGGTTATGAACAGATCGGACCGATTTGTCCACAACGTTATCCACACCATGTTAACAAGAATGGACGTTCGCCCATTATGCACATGGGAATAACTTCGGGGAAAGGAGCGAACCGATGGACCAGCACGAGCTGTGGATGGAAGAAGCGATACGCGAGGCGAAAAAGGCGGAGGCGCTCCGCGAGGTGCCGATCGGCGCGGTTATCGTCAAAGACGGGCGCATTATCGCGCGCGGCCACAATTTGCGGGAGACGTCGCTCGATCCGACGGCGCACGCCGAGATGATCGCCATTCGCGAAGCGAGCGAAGCGCTAGGCGCCTGGAGGCTGCTCGACTGCACGCTGTACGTGACGCTCGAGCCGTGCCCGATGTGCGCCGGCGCGATCGTGCAGTCGCGGGTGAAGACGGTCGTATACGGAACGCCCGACCCGAAGGCGGGCTGCGCCGGTACGTTGATGAACCTGGTGCAGGAAGACCGGTTCAACCATCGCGCGGAGCTCGTCGAGGGCGTTTTGCGGGAGCGGTGCGCCGCGCTGTTGACCGATTTCTTCCGCGGCCTTCGGGGCAAAGCCCCGGCGCCGGCGGTTCCGGCCGCCGCCGAAGGCGAATGCGGAAGTACCGAGGACTGACGACGACCGGCGCCTTGCGGGAACGCGAAGAAGCCGCCGCCGGTTCGTTCCGGCAGCGGCCTTTTTCAGGTCCGATCGCTCTTTATTTCTCGAAAATGACTACGGATTGCGTATCTTGATCCCATTCCACGGTCGCTTTCAGCGCTTCGCTAATAAAGCGGGCCGGTACGACGGTGCTGCCGTCGACGATGGCCGCCGGCACTTCCAGCGTCACTTCGTTTCCGTTCACGAAAGCCTTCGTGCTGTCGACGAACAGCTTGACCGTGATGCCGTCACGGGTTACGGTCACGGAGCGCTCGTCCTCGTTCCACACGACGTCCGCCTTCAGCGCCTCCGAGATCGCCCGGAACGGAACGAGCGTGCTGCCGTCCCGAATGAAAGGAGCGACCTCGAACGCCGGGACATCGCCGTTCACGTACAGCTTCACGCCCGTTTTGCCAAGCTTGTTCAACAGCTTCCCGAGCTTCTTGTACGATTCCAGATTCGTAACGTCCGCTTTAACCGCTTCATGCTGCACTTCGGCGGCCGCTTCCACTTCGCCTTGCTCTTCCAGCAGCTCGGCCGTCGCCGTCAGCGCTTCGTCCTTCTCGACGATCGCTTCGAGAGCGGCTTTTTGCTCCGCCGTCAGCACATGATCGTAGCGGCTCAGCAGCAGCTCCGCGATCACCGCGCCGGCCGGCTTGTCCTGCACGTTCTCGATGGCGTTCAGCAGCCCTTTGTAGCCTTGCCCGCCTTTAGACCCGTATGTATCCTCGGTTACCGACTGCCCTTGCCCGTTTTCGTGAGCTTTGCCGTTGTTTTCCTTGACGGTCGAATCGGCCTTCGCTTCGACCGCCGTTTCCGACTTGGCTGCCGCGCCGCTATGGTCTTGATCCGGCTTCGCCATAGCCGCCGCTCCCACCAGCTGGCTGGCCATGGCTCCTACCACAACTGCGATTCCCCATTTCTTCTTCATCATCATCGTCTCCTCCTCGGGATGTTCTCTTGCTGTCCATAAGTTTCGCTCCGTCTGCCCGATATGGGAGGGTCGACCAAAATGATTCCGATGAAATGGTCGATTCCTCATGGCGGCTCGTGCCATTCCGGATTATTGCAGCGCCGCCTCGATCGCCTCCAGCGCGTCGGCGGGAATCGCGACGCCGGAAGCCTTCGCGTTCTCCTCTACCTGCTCGGGCCGGCTCGCGCCGATAATGGCGCTCGAGACGTTCGGCTCGCGCAGCACCCAGGCAAGCGCCAGCTGCGAGAGCGTAAGCCCGAGGCCGTCGGCGATCCGGCGAAGCCGCTCCACCCGCTCGAGGTTGTCCGCGGTCAAGTAGCGCTGGATCGCCTGTCCTCCCCGTTCGCTGCCGGCTCGGCTATCCTTCGGCACTTCGGCGCCCGGCTTGTATTTGCCGGAAAGCACGCCTTGCGCGAGCGGCGAATAGACGACTTGCCCGATGCCGTATTTCGCCCCGACCGGAATGACGTCCCGCTCGATGTCCCGCTTCAGCATGCTGTAAGGGGGCTGGCTCGCCACGATCCGGTCGAGCAGCCGGCGGTCCGCGATATGCGCCGCCTCCGCCATCATCGCCGCCGTCCAATTGCTGACGCCGACGTACAGCACTTTCCCCTGGCGCACCAAATCGTCCATCGCCCGAAGCGTCTCCTCGATCGGCGTATCGGGATCGATGCTGTGGCAATAGTACAAGTCGATGTAGTCCAAGCCGAGCCGCCTCAAGCTCGCGTCGCACTGCTCGACGATATGTTTGCGGGACAGCCCCCGGTCGTTCGGTCCGTCGCCCATCGGCCCCCATACCTTCGTGGCCAGCACGTACGACTCGCGCGCATAGCCTCGCAGCGCCTCGCCGACCACCTTCTCCGCCTCGCCCCGCATATAGACGTTGGCCGTGTCGTAGAAATTGACGCCCAGCTCGTAAGCCTTGCGAATCGTGTCGATCGCGCCCTGCTTCTCTACGTATCCGCCGTACGTCAACCAGCTGCCCAGGCTGATTTCGCTCACTTTCAGTCCCGAACCGCCCAATCTCCGGTATAGCATTAGCGCTTCCCTCCCTGCGTGTTACTGTACCATTTCCTTGATTTTCCCGTCCGTTTCCTGAATGAGCTGCCGCAGCTGCATGTTTTGGCGAAGCAGCGTCTCGACCGTCGCGGACAGCTCCTCCAGCGTCGCCGACGACTGCTCGCTCACCGCCGCGAAATGCTCCGTCGATTCCTGAATCGACGAGGCGGCGGTCCGGATCGACTGCATCATGTCGTGGTAGCCGTTCGTCATCTCGTCCAGCTCCGCGATCGACGCGTTGATTTCCTGGAACGCTTGGCGCGTCTCCAGCGTCACCGTCGCATTCTGCTTCATCTGCTCGGCGATCCGGTTCATGCTGCCGCTTGTCGCCTCCGCTTGCGCGGATACGTTCCCCAGCTTCTCCGAAATCTCCTCGGCGGACCGCCCCGTCATCTCCGCCAGCTTGCGGATTTCCTGCGCCACGACGGCGAAGCCTCTGCCGCTTTCTCCCGCCCGGGCCGCTTCGATGCCCGCATTAAGCGACAAGATGTTCGTCTGCTGGGCGATTTGCTGGATCGACTCGTTGAACCGCGTCACTTCGCCCAACGTCTCCGTCAGCTCGGCGATCGCCTTCGACATCGATTCGATGCTGTGCTGGAACTCCGTCGTCGAGCGGAACATATGATCCATCTTGTCGCCGCCTTCCATGCTGCGCCCGCTCGTCCCGCTCGTCTTTTCCTTCAAGAGCTCGAGCGAACGAAGCATCTCGCCGATCTTTTGTCCCGTTTCCTGCACGGAACGGTTGATCGACAGCGTCGAGTCGACCTGGCTGTTCGCGCCGCTGGCGATTTCGTGGAACGCCGTATTCATCTCGACGAAGGAAGCGTTGTTCTCCTCGCTCGCCTTGGCGATCAAGGTCATATTGGAGGAAACCGCGGCCGCGTGTTCGAGCAGCTTCTCCTTGTCTTCCTTTTGCCGGGCCAGCAGCCGTCCCGTCTCGGCGCCGAACGCCTCCATCTGCTTGGCGAGATGGCCGGCCGTGCTCCAAATCGCGATCAGCAGCGCGCATACGAGCGCGTAGTAAATAAAAATCGTCGTCCCGTTCCCCGCGATACCCGGCACGTCGCCCTGCGAGCTCACGAAGTAGGCGAGCAGCGCCGCATTGACCGCTATACTGACGACGGTCGGCCACAGGCTCATATAGATCCCGGCGAGCACGAGGCCGTAAAATACGCCCAATATGTTCGACATCGATTCCGACTGCATCCCCGTACCGAAAGAAATCGCCGCATTCCCGATAATGGCGACGTAAGGAAGCGCATACGGAAACCTCTTCGTGAAATGGAGCAGTCCGAATACGGCAAGAAGCCCGATCAACAAGCCGATGACGAGCCCGGAATCGCCACCTCCCGCCTGTTGCGCCGAGCCGCTGAAGGCGACGACGCTGGCGAGCGCCAGCAGACAGGTTACCGCCAGCGCGACGAAGACGACCCCGTTTTTGCGACGCATCACTTGCAGCTTGATCGTTTGTTGTACGTCCATACAGTCACATCCTACGGATAGTTGGATTTTACTACCTATTCTACTCGCTTTCGACAAATTCCGCAATCGCTTTCACGGTCCGGCGGACGGCCACCCCGCTTACGAAAAAAGATGCCCTTCGGCATCTTCCCGCCTCAATATGCGATTTTGCTCCGCAAGGCGTCCATGTTGTCGATCCGAATCTGCTTGTTCTGGATCGCGATGATCCGATCGTCCTGGAGCTCCTGCAGCACTTTGGTCACGGATTCGCGGACGGTGCCGACCATGTTGGCGATTTCCTGATGCGTCAGCTTCATCGTGATTTGCACGGAATCCTGCTTCGGCTCGCCGTACTCCTGCGCCAGCTGATAAACCGCCTTCAGAATGCGGCTGCGCACGTCGAGAAACGACAGGTCGTGAATTTGCTCGTTCGCCCGGCGCAGCCGGTTCATCGTCACTTCCAGCAATCGCATGCAGAGCGCCGGCGACCGGCCGATATATTCGTAAAACGTCGAGCGCTTGAGCGTGTACATGACGCTAGGCTCCAACGTCTCCGCGTTGGCGGAGCGGGTACCGTCCTTCTGCATGATGGACATTTCGCCGAAGAAATCGCCGCTGCGAAACAGCGCGAGCGTAATCTGCTTCGTATTGTCGATCCGGTATATTTTGACGGTGCCCGATTTGATGACGAACAGCTCCTCGCCCACGTCCCCTTCGAAGAACAAGATTGCGTTCTTCTTGTACTTTCTCTCGAAGAACAGGGACGATATGCTGAGAAGCTCTTCGTCGCTCAAATCCTGAAACAAAGGGATGTTGCGGATCAGAGCGGCGACCTGCTCCATGCGAATTCTACTCCTTCTTGTTCAGGACGAACCTAATTCGCTCTCGCGGCCTCCCCGACGCGGCGGATCATGATGTTCAGATGGCGGGCCAAGTCGATTTCGTAAGGCTGCTTCAAGTCCGCTCCGTAAGGATCCTTCAACACCCGCACGACGGGCCGGTGCTTGAAGTCGGGCAGTACCTTGGACACGATGCCCGATTCTCCCGAGCTTAATTGAACGCTTAATCCGAGGGGGAAGATCGCGACCTTGTTGCGAAACAGCTTCACTTTGTCGATATCGTACAAGGTGCCCGCTCCGCCGTACAGAATCTCGATCGCTTCGTGCGGCAGCAGCGCTTCGCGGTGGGCGCGAGGATGCGTAAGGGAGTCGTACGTCTCGAGCAAGCCGATCCATTGGGCGTAAGGGTGAATTTCTTCCTTCTTCAAGCCGTACGGGTACCCGCTGCCGTTGATCCGTTCGTGGTGCTGCAGCGCGCAATGGGCGGCGATGAGCGGTATGCCGGGTTCGTCCTTCAATAATTTGAAGCCGTATTCGGGGTGCTTCTTCACTTCTTCGTACTCGAGCGGGCTGAGCAAGCCCCGCTTGTTCAAGATTTCCCGCGATATTTTCAGGCTGCCGACGTCGTGCAGCAGCGCGCCCAGGCTGAATGCGATCAGATCGTCGCCATAATACCCCTCGGCCATGCCGAGCTTGGTGGCGTACACGCATACGTTCATCGACTTTTGGATGAAATGGTGGTCGTAGTCGTTCGTAGGGAATGCGTGCATGTTCATCAGCATGAACGCGTCGTTTTTGTCGTACTGGAGATCTTCCATGACCATGTAGACGGTTTTGGAGCAGATGCGGGACAATTGGGCGTTGCCGAACCGGGAATCGTAAGAGGGGCTTGCGACCGTCTCCAAAATGCTTTGCAGCGTCGTTCGGAGCTGCAATCGCGTTTCTTCCTTGATGCCTTCTTCGATCACGATGTCGTCGGTGTTGGGGTCTTCGATGTACACGTAATCGATGCCCATCTTTTGCAGCTTGGTAATAATCGGTTGCGTCAGCTGAAAATGATACCCGACGAGAATTTGGCCTTCGCTATTGAAAATCGGTTTACCGAGTCTCATTCCGGACTGACACATGTGGGTTGGAATTAGGCGCATAGACGCGGTCCTTTCTAACTACGTATTTCATAAGTTCATCCTACCAAAGACTTATGCTACCGATCATTATGCCATACCGGTGCTTTCATCTCTGTGTGGTTTCCAACAATATAACGGTGAAATTCAACACATTTTCCCGCAAGGCAACGCTTTCCTGCACCCACATGGGTTATCATACCACGATTCCTTCGATCCTGAAATACCGGATGTTATCATGTTTGTCAGCATTTTTGTCAGTGTCGGGACGTGACGGCGAAACGTGAGATGTTGTGGAATTTGATTGGTGATTGTGTCGAAATTAGTCCGAATATGGAGGGAGCAGCGTCCGGTATTCGAGGTTGCGGCCGCAAATGTCCAGCAGCTGCCGTTTCGCGCCTTTTCGCGGCGACGTCACCCGGACGGAGAGACCGCGGGCTTCGGCGGCCGTCCGGAGCGGATCGATCTTCGCGGCGTCGTTCGTGACGAGCTCCACGCGTCCGACCGCAGGAAGCAGCGGAAGCAACCGATCGGCCCAGTCCGTTCGTCCCGGATCGCCGGGGCATTCCGCCTCCATCCATGCGAACCGGCTTCGCAGCATGCCGTATTCGACTCGCGCCGCGAGCAGCCGTCCGCCGCCGAAATAGACGACAACCTGCTGGTCGTCCCGCGCGACGTTCACCGCCTGCTCGTCGAGCATGGCTCGCATCGCCTTTTGCCGGGTATGCAGCTCCTTCGCCTTTTCGAACTGGAGCTTTTCCGCGCATTCGGTCACGGCCTTCTCCATCTCCGCCGGTATCGATTTCGGATTCGACAGCAGACGGACCGCCTCGGCCGCATGCCGGGCGTACTGTTCTTCCGTTTCCATTCGCTCGCAGATGCCTCCGCACTTTTGCAGGTAATAGCGCATGCACAGCCGCTTCTCGAACGGATCGCACGTACGGAGCTTGTACCGTTCGATGGCGAAGTCGAGCGCATATTGGCGGAAGATCGCATTCGGATAAGGTCCCAGCCGTCCCGTCCCGTCCTCGGCGGCAAGCTTGGGCCGCGGGGCCAGCCGGTCCCGATCCTCCGCGATGAGCCTAGGAAACGGCTCGTCCGTCAGGACGATATACGGGTAGACGGTCGGCTCCCGCTTCCTTGCCCGGTTATAAGGGGGCTGGTAATGCCGGATCAGGTTCGCTTCCAAAGTCAAACTTTCGTTCTCGTTGCGAACGATCATGACTTCGATGTCGGCGATTTCCCGGACGAGCTTCGCCACCTTGTCCCGGTCCGGCTTCGAATGAAAGTAGGAGCCGAGCCGCCGCCGCAAATTCGTCGATTTGCCCACATAGAGCAGCCGTCCGTCTTCGCCGAACATCAAGTAACAGCCCGGTTCCTCGGGAAACCGGGCCGGATTGAACGTATAAGTCGCCACTTCTCGTTCCTCCGCCGTTTTTCGTTCCTTTTATCGTACCAGAACCGGTCGGAACGTTACAGCCCTTGTCTCCCCGGCAAATCGGCATTGTAGTTCGGCAGCGGCGGCTTCGTCAGAAACGCCGTGCCGACATAGTCGGCCAAGTAGCGTTTGCCGAATAACAAGTCGTATTGCAGCAGTCGATAACGGTCCACGACGGCAGCGAGGGAGACGGGAACCGAATCGTACAGCTTCTGTCCCGCGTCGACGACCAGATTGCGCAGCAACCCCGGCGTTTGCCGGAATACGCTCCAATTCCATTCGAACGGCGCCGGCTTCTCCATGCCGAGCGCGTCCAGCACGTACGCCCCCATGAACGATGCGCTGATCGCCGGGACCGTCTCCGTGGACAAACCGCCGAAGTTGGACCACATGACGAACGGAACGCTGTGCATCCTTTGCCGCTCCTCGAGCGACCATTCGTCCGAACGGTCGGATCGGATCATTCCGCCCTGCTTGTAGACGTCATAACCCATTCCGAGCATGGGCAAATGATCGCCGTAGAACACGATCACCGTCGGCTCGCCGGATTGCTCGAAATGGTCGATCAGCATTTGCAGGCTGGCATCCGCGTCGGATGCACCGATCGCGTACGTCTGGAGAACGCTTAGCGCCTCGTCGGTCAAATCGCCCTCGATATCGATCGGCGTATCGTCCGGATACCGGCTGTCGTCGTAAGGACCGTGATTTTGCATCGTCACGGCATAGATGAACATCGGCTGCTCCGTTTCGTCGACCACCTGCATAATTTTGCGCGCCACCTCGCTGTCCGCGATAAAATTCCCGCGATAGACCGGATTGTCGAATTGCTCCTGGCTGTAGAAGCTTTCGAAGCCCATCCGTCCGTACACGTTCGTCCGGTCCCAAAACCACCCTTCGTACGAATGGATCCCGACGCTCTTATAGCCTTGTTCCTCGAAATAGCTGGCAAGACTCGGAATCGGCTTCTTCACGTATTGTTGATACGGAACCGACCCGGCGGGCAAAAAGCTCATCGAATACCCCGTCAGCACTTCAAACTCCACGTTGCTCGTCCCGCCCCCGAATTGCGGGGACAGCATGTATCCGGACTGCGATTCCGCTTGCAGGCGGCGCACGGTCGGAATCGGATCCTCGCGGAAATAGACGTCCGGCAGCAGCGTCGGGTCCCAGAACGCTTCGTTCATCAAGAAGATGACGTTCGGCTTCGTGCCTTGCAGCGGGTCGGGAGACGCGGCGGCGGCCGTGACCGCCTCCTTCCCCGCTTTCAGCTCTTGGGCGATTCCGGCGATGGCCGGCTCCCCGTAGCCCGGGGGCTTGGGGACGATCGTATGCTTCGCATTCATCGTAAAGGCGAGCGCGAGTCCGTTATGCCCGTAATTTTGCTGTTGATCCCATACGATTTCGCTTGCCCCCGCCCGCGACATCAGCCGCCCGCTCCACCCGGCGTCCGTCGCGAACCCGTAGAGCGCCGCAATCGCCGTGAAGCCGAGCACGAGACGGGGCGCGAGGCGCAGCGGTAGCCGGGGAACGATCAAGCGCAGCGCGAACAGCCCGGTCACGACGGCGAGCGCCAAACCGACGCGCACCCACATCGCTTTGCCACTGACGAGCGAAACGACGTTCAGCCCTTCTTTGTTCAGCAGCAAATCCCACGGGAAGAACGGCTCCCCGATCAGCTTCGTCTTGAAATAACTGATCATGGACGCGACGAAGACGAGCAGCGCCGTTATCGCTGCGGACGGAATCAGCGAGCCCACCAATGCGTAGACGGCCGATAACGCCAAGAAGACGATAAACGCATTCAAGAAAAATAAACTCGGGTTGACGAACAGCCACGTCAGCGCTTCCTCGAGCGTTCCTCGCTGTATCCATTCCATTCCGAGGACAAGGAGCATGGAGGCAAACGACAGAACGGTTCCGATGCACATCCATCTCCACACGTCGTTTTGCGTCATTTTCGACAACTGAAGGCGAATTTTCGCTATCTGGCTCAAATTCCACCTAACCCCCTTCTTCAATCGTTTTCTTTTTACGTTTTTCTCGCTATATGGAAATATCGTAAAGGATCAACCTTAACGTCACCTTAAAATAGAGCAAAAAAGGAGCGGCGGCCACGATTTGGTCCGATGTAAAATCACTTGTCCCTCTTTACATCGCCTAATCGTTGTGATATAGTATTACTTGCTTGATTTGATTCAGCATTTGCGCCCGTAGCTCAGCAGGATAGAGCGACAGTTTCCTAAACTGTGCGTCGCGGGTTCGAATCCCGCCGTGGCGCGCTTATCGCGCACATAACCTATGACGGAACGTGGCTCAGCTTGGTAGAGCGCTTGGTTCGGGACCAAGAGGTCGCAGGTTCAAATCCTGTCGTTCCGATACGCAGATTCATGGAAGAACCCTTCGGGGTTCTTTTTGCTTTTCCGTTTCTTTTTGGGTAGCATGGAGATCATAAGAAATCATAACCATTCGCAGGAGGGGATCGTCATGAACAAACTGAAGCTGCCGGAGCGTGCTATGGAAGTGGCCTACCGGGATGAAGGGGAAGGGATGCCCGTGCTGCTGCTGCACGGGTTTTGCGGCAGCTCGTCCTATTGGGACGCCATAATTCCGCTGCTGGCCGGCCACTGCCGGCTCATCGTGCCCGACCTGCCCGGTCACGGAAGTACGGGCGTGCCCGCACAGCCGTATCCGATCGAATCGTTCGCCGACGATATGGCCGCCTTGCTGCGTCGGTTAAACGTCGAGAAGGCGATTTGGATCGGCCATTCGCTCGGCGGGTACGTCACCTTGGCGGCGGCCGAGCGTCATCCGGACGTCGTAGCCGCTTTCGGATTGGTGCACTCGACGGCCTTTCCGGACGACGAGCAGGGGAGAGAAAACCGTCTCAAGGCGATCCAGACCGTACTCGATTCCGGTATCGTGCCGTTCGTCGACGGATTGATTCCGAAGCTGTTCGCACCGAAGCATGTCGAGTCGATGGAAGACCGCGTGGAGGAGGCGAAGAAAATCGGCTACGGGACGCCCGCGGAGGGCGCCGTACTCACACTCGAAGCGATGCGCGGCCGGCCGGACCGGAACGGCGTCCTGGCGGGTTTTGAACGTCCCGTTCTGCTCGTAGCGGGCGAATCCGATCAAGTGATTAAGACGGAGAAGACGTTTTCCGCACAAGGCACGAACATTCGGCAGACGCTTCTCGCAGATTGCGGCCATATGAGCATGATGGAAGCTCCCGCCCGTTTGGCGGAAACGCTGCAAAGCTTCGTCGAATCGGTCCGGCCTTCGGTCGGCGGCTGAGCGTAACAGGCCCGTCGGATGGAGACATCCGGCGGGCTTTCGTGTGCAACCATTAAAAAAGGACCCTTTCGGGTCCTTTTTGACGGTGATAAAGTTTGTACGAATGCTTTTACCTTACCCTCTGCTTCGGTTACCGGATTGCTGTCAGCCAACAACCCTTTGCTTCAGACCACCCTAAAGTGTCTTTGGCACTACACCTCCGCTTCAACGTTCGGTAGAAAGATCCTTACCCGGTGTTGCAGTTGAAGAGTTCAACGGAACCACACCTCTCTTGTCACCGTCGATTATAGTATGTCCGCCAAAGGAATCGTTATTCGCCGGATTTCGATTTTTTTCAGCGGCCGGGACATGCGGCTAGCAGCATTATCCCTCGCCGTTATTGTGACGGCTATGGTTTTCCTGCTTGACCCGCTTCGAGCCGGACAACGGCTCCTGCGGCCCCTTATGCTGCGATTTTTGCTCTTGCGCTCCTGTCGGAGGATTGACGGGTTGCGGAATATCTTTGGGCATGCCGCTCGCTCCTTTCGACGTTATTGGACTGTCGTCGTATCGTGGTTGATGGCGTCCCGGTGGCGCCGGTCGTTCGTATCCTGCTGAAGCTGCTGGGCGTGATGGGCGTTGACGGGATCTTGGGCCAAATCTTTGACTACGTTTTGCAAATTTTTATCGGCAGCTTTTTGTTTCGTCATCGCGGTTGCCTCCCTTCAGCTCGTGATCCGTTTCAACGCTTGCGCGCATTCGTGAATGTGCCGCACGTAATCTTCAACCAGCTGCTGGATCGTTTCGTTCCGTTCGTCTACCGTCTGATCGGCTCTCTCGACGTCGACCAGATCTACCTTCACTTCGCGGGAGTCCATATAGGTCACTTGGAAGTCAAACGTGTACATCGAATGTCCCGCCGTCCGAATATGGATGCGGACCGATTTCGGATCATGCTCGTCCGCCGTTACCTCCGCTTGATCGGACTTGTTCAGTACGGTCGGAAGCGTCTGCTGCCACGCCTCCGCCAGCCGTTTTTGATCGATCGTGAGCACGTCTGTTTTGCTCATGAAAAAACACCTCCGCAACGTTAACTTGCGGAGGTGCGCTTTCTTTTATGCGAATGGGCGCGGCAACAAAAAAAGCCATGAATCGAAGATTCATGACCGGTTTATGCTCGACGAACCTGAAGGTTCTCATCCATTTACATGACAGCTTATACGGAGAGGGTGGGATACTCCCCCTTCGGGTGAGACTGCGAAGCGGCGCTATCGAAGAAACGCTCCGACGAACCTGAAGGTTCTCATCCATTTACATGACAGCTTATACGGAGAGGGTGGGATTCGAACCCACGGAAGAGTTGCCCCTTCGCTGGTTTTCAAGACCAGAGCCTTCAACCACTCGACCACCTCTCCACGAAAAACGGCGCCCTGCCGTCAATACCAACAAGCATTTTAACATACGGCCGGGCGCCGGGCAAGCTTATTTTCTGGAAATGACTTTGACGCCGTTCATGTAAGGCTGCAGCACCTCGGGCACGAGCACCGTTCCGTCCGGCTGCTGATAATTTTCCAGAATGGCGGCTACCGTTCGGCCCACCGCCAAGCCGGAGCCGTTCAGCGTATGGACGAATTCCGGCTTCGACTTCGCGTCGCGGCGGAAGCGCAGGTTCGCCCGTCGCGCCTGGAAGTCCTCGAAGTTGCTGCAGGACGAAATTTCGCGGTACGTGCCGCCGCTCGGCAGCCATACCTCGAGATCGTACGTCTTCGCCGACGAGAAGCCCAGATCGGCCGTACAGAGCGTCAGAACGCGGTACGGAAGGTTGAGCAGCTGCAGCACCTTCTCGGCATGCTGCGTCAACTTCTCAAGCTCCTCGTACGAGTCCTCGGGCTTTACCAGCTTCACGAGCTCCACCTTGTTGAATTGATGCTGACGAATCAGCCCGCGCGTATCGCGGCCGGCCGACCCCGCCTCGGAACGGAAGCAAGCGCTGAACGCCACGTAATACTTCGGCAGTTCCTCCGCCGGCAAGATGTCCTCGCGGTGATAGTTCGTCACCGGCACTTCCGCCGTCGGAATCAGGAAGTAGTCCGAATTTTGCAGCTTGAAGACGTCTTCCTCGAATTTGGGCAGCTGGCCGGTACCGGTCAAGCTGTCGCGGTTGACGATATAAGGCGGCAGCATTTCCTCGTAGCCGTGCTCGTCGCTGTGCAGATCCATCATGAAGTTCATGACCGCCCGCTCCAGACGGGCGCCGAGCCCTTTATAGAAAACGAACCGCGACCCCGTCACCTTCGCAGCCGCCTCGAAATCGAGAATGCCAAGCTGATCCGCCAGCTCCCAATGCGCCTTCGGCTCGAACGGAAACGACGGCACTTCGCCGACTCTTCGAATTTCTACATTATCTTCTTCGGACCGGCCGACCGGCACCGAAGCGTGCGGCATATTCGGGATGGAAAGGAGCAGCTTCTGCAAATCTTCTTCCAGCACCCGCAGCTCTTCGTCCAATACTTTGATCCGATCGTTCACGTCTCGCATCTCCAGAATAAGCGGCTCCGCGTCTTCCCCGTTTCGTTTCTTCGCGGCCACTTCCTGGGATACGGTATTTCTGCGGTTTTTTAGCTGATCGCTCTCTTGAAGCAGCTCCCGGCGCTTGGCGTCCAGACCGGTAAACCGCGTCACTTCCTCGGCCGGCTTGCCCCGTGCGGTCATCGCTTCCTTCACACGCTCGATCTCATTACGCAACAGCTTGGCGTCGAACAACAAAAACCCCTCCCAAAAGGGAACTAGTGTACAAGTTATGCAATATAATGTACTATACTCCGGTCAAATATTCAACTTTGCCGCCCGGCCCCTACCCTGCGAACGCCCTTGTCCCCCGGGCGCCGAACGCCAAAAAAGAAGCACCTCCGGCTTCCGCCCGTCAAGGTGCTTCGCTCGTTTATCGTTGAACCGAGGAAGAATGCGCTTGTTTCACCATATCCAGAAAATATTCGTGCATCCGGTAATCGTCGGTCAGCTCCGGGTGAAACGACGCTGCAAGCAGGTTCCCCTGCCGCGCCGCCACGATTTCGCCGTTGTGGGTCGAAAGGACGTCGACGTCCGGTCCTACTTCCTTTATCAGAGGGGCCCGGATAAACACCGCACGCACGCGCTCGTCGATGCCCTTGATCGCGAGCTCCGTCTCGAAGCTTTCCCGTTGGCGTCCGAACGCATTGCGCTGCACTTTCATGTTCATGAGCTTCAGGTGAGCCTGTTCTTCGCCGACGATGTCGTCCGCCAAAATAATCAAGCCGGCGCACGTCCCGAAAACCGGTTTCCCCTGCTTCGCAAACAACCGGATTTCGTCGATAAAGCCGTACTCGCGCATCAGCTTGCCGATCGTCGTGCTTTCGCCGCCCGGGATAATGATGCCGTCCAGCTCGGCGAGCTGCTCCGTCTTTTTGACGGCGACGCCTTCGCCTCCCGCCTTGCCGATCATGTTGATATGCTCCGCCACCGCTCCTTGCAGAGCGAGAACGCCTATTTTCATCGCTGACCCTTCTTTCTTCGCTTACCAGCCGCGGTCTTGCATCCGCTGCGACGACTCCAGCTTGGAAATCTCGATGCCCTTCATCGGCGTACCCAAGTTTTTGGACACTTCCGCGATCAAGGCATAATCCGTATAATGCGTTGTCGCTTGTACGATCGCTTTGGCAAATTTCTCCGGGTTATCCGATTTGAAAATGCCGGATCCGACGAAGACGCCGTCCGCGCCCAAATGCATCATGAGAGCCGCGTCGGAAGGAGTCGCTACGCCGCCCGCCGCGAAGTTGACGACAGGCAAACGGCCGTTCTCATGTACGTAAAGCACCAGATCGTACGGTGCGCCCAAGTTTTTCGCTTCGGTCATCAGCTCGTCCTTGGACATGCTTTGAATTTTGCGGATTTGCGAATTGATGAGGCGCATATGGCGTACCGCCTCGACGATATTGCCCGTTCCCGGCTCACCCTTCGTCCGCATCATGGCCGCGCCTTCGCCGATCCGGCGCAGCGCTTCGCCGATATCTTTCGCGCCGCATACGAACGGCACGGTGAACTCTTTCTTATTGATATGGAACACTTCGTCCGCCGGCGTCAGCACCTCGCTCTCGTCGATGTAGTCGGCGCCGAGCGATTCCAGGACGCGCGCTTCCACGTAATGACCGATACGGCATTTCGCCATGACCGGGATGCTGACGACTTTCATTACCTCTTCCAAAACGGTCGGATCCGCCATACGAGCGACGCCGCCGGCCGCGCGAATATCGGACGGTACGCGCTCCAGAGCCATTACGGCGCAGGCGCCTGCCGCTTCAGCCACTTTCGCTTGCTCGGCGTTCATAACGTCCATGATGACGCCGCCTTTTTGCATTTCGGCCATCCCTTTTTTGACTGTCCAAGTTCCTGTTTCCATCTCGTATTCCTCCTGTATATGAAAGCTGTAGTTCCGCACCCCGCAAGAGGTAGTCCCATTGTCTTCTAACAAGTCATTGTACATGAAGGCTACCTAATGCACAACCCACCAAGTTCCTTTTTTAGAACAGGTTTTTCAGTCCGTTGGCGATTCCGGAGAAAATGCCGCCGAAAAAGTTTTTGATTCCCCTCATCAGCAGCCGGAACCAGCTTCCCTTTTCCATATCTTGCGACGCGACGAGATTGACCTGCTTCTCGATATTATTGTACTTCACCTTGACGGTCCCCAATACGTCGCCGGTCTTGATCGGAGCGCTCTTGATCGTATCGAGCGGCGCCGCTTGAATTTCCACTTGGGGATTCTCGCCCTTTTTCACGACGAAATCGACGGCATCGGCCGTTACGACCGGGACTGTCGTCTTGACGCCCTTTTTGACCGGAATTTCTTTCATCGAATCGATTTCGCTTTTGGCGCCGATGACCGATTTCATTTCGAAGTTATTGAAGCCGTAATCGAGCAGCTTCTGCGTCTCGACGAAGCGCTTCGCCATCGAGGGCGCCGCCATCACGACGCTGATCAGCCTCATGCCGTTGCGGACGGCCGTACCGGTAAAGCAGTAGCCCGCTTCATCCGTATGTCCGGTTTTCAACCCGTCCATCCCCGGATAAACGTATTGCTTGAAGTTCGGGTTATCCTTGTTCCCTTCGAGCATCCAGTTCCAGTTGATCATCGGATCCTTGTCTTTTTCCCGGAACTTTTTCGACGGAATTTTAGCAAACTCCAAAACTTCCGGATGCTCCTTCAAAATGTGATAAGCAAGGATGGAGGCGTCTCGCGCCGTAATCATCGTATCGTTTTGCGTTATGCTAGCCGGAGCGTACTTCCCCAAGTCCGATCGTGAGAGACCCGTGGCGTTTATAAAAAACGACTTCGGATTGAATCCCAGCTTTTTCGCCGTATCGTTCATCATCCCGACGAACTTTTCTTCCGTATCTCCCACGAACTCGGCCAGCGCTACCGTTGCATCGTTCGCCGAGTAGATCGACATCGCGCCGAACAAGTCTTTGACGGAATACTTCTCGCCGGGTCCGATCAATTGTCCGGAACCGATGACGTCCACCGCATATTGACTGGGAGAGACGATGTCTTCCCATTTGTGTTTCCCCGATTTGATCGATTCCATGACCAAATATTCGGTCATCATCTTGGACATGCTCGCCGGTGGCAACGGCTCGTCCGCGTTCATCTCGTAGAGCACTTGTCCGGTGCTCGCCTCGATCAGAATGGCGGCCTTCACCTCCAGCTTCAGGTCGGTCGCCTCTGCGGCCTCCGTCTTTGGCGGCGGTTGTATGAACATGAATGCGTTTGCCAATACGGCAACGCAACTTACCTTTGCGATCCATCGTTTCCAACCCGTTTTCCTTGCTCCCAGCACGCTTCTCCCATCTCCCTCGTCAGCAGTTGCTCTTATTGTAACATACCGCCCCCCGCCGCAAAAGGCTTAAGGACGCGGCCCGGCTTTTGGCAAAGAAAAAGAACAGGGATGTCGATCGTCCCTGCCCTTTCTATCACTCTTGGCCGCTTCCGATGTCGTCACATCGAATAGTTCGGCGCTTCCTTCGTAATTTGCACGTCATGAGGATGGCTTTCGCGGAGGCCGGCGCCCGTAATGCGGATGAACGACGTATCCTCCTTCAGCTCCCGAATCGTGCGGGTGCCGCAATAGCCCATTCCTTGAATCAGCCCGCCGACGAGCTGATGAACCGTGTCTTTAAGCGGTCCTTTATAAGCGACGCGACCCTCGATCCCTTCCGGTACGAGCTTCGATTCGCCTTCCTGGAAGTAGCGGTCTTTGCTGCCTTCCTTCATCGCGCCAATCGAACCCATGCCGCGATATACTTTGAACCGGCGGCCTTGGAAAATTTCCGATTCGCCCGGACTTTCCTCGCAGCCTGCAAACAAGCTTCCGATCATGATCGCGTCCGCGCCGGCGGCGATCGCTTTCGTAATGTCGCCGGAATATTTCACGCCGCCGTCCGCGATGATCGGGACCCCGTATTCGCGTGCGACCGTCGCGCAATCGTAAATCGCCGTAATTTGCGGTACCCCGATGCCGGCGATGACGCGCGTCGTACAGATCGATCCCGGCCCCATGCCGACCTTGATGATGGACGCCCCGGCTTCGATCAAGTCGCGCGTTCCGTGGCCCGTCGCCACGTTGCCCGCGATAATGACGATATCGGTGAACTGCTTGCGCAGCTTCCGTACCGTCTCCACGATGTTGACGTGATGGCCGTGAGCGGAATCGACCGCGATGACGTCCGCTCCGACCTTGACGAGCTCGGCGGCGCGCTCCAGCGCGTCTCGGGATGCCCCGATCGCCGCACCGACCAGAAGTCGGCCTTGTGCGTCTTTGGCCGCGTTCGGGAACTGGATCGCCTTCTCGATATCCTTGATCGTAATAAGTCCCTTGAGCGTGTTCGTCTCGTCAACCAGCGGAAGCTTCTCGATCTTGTGCTTCTGCAGCAGCACTTCCGCTTCCTGCAAGGTCGTCCCGACGGGCGCCGTTACCAGGTTTTCGCGAGTCATCACTTCTTTGATCTTGATCGAGTAATCGTGCACGAACCGCAGGTCCCGATTCGTCAAAATACCGACCAGCTTGTTGTCTTCGTTCACGATCGGTACTCCGGAAATCCGGTACTTGCCCATCAGCTCTTCCGCATCGTAGACGTGATGCTCCGGTGTCAAGGAGAACGGATTCGTGATGACGCCGCTCTCCGAGCGCTTCACCCGGTCCACTTCCTCCGCTTGCTGTGCGATGGACATGTTCTTGTGAATAATGCCGATGCCGCCTTCACGGGCTATCGCAATCGCCAATGCGGCTTCCGTCACGGTATCCATCGCCGCGCTGATCAGCGGAATGTTCAGCTTGAGCTTGTCCGTCAGGCGGGTGGAAACATCCACTTCCCGAGGCCCGAACACTTCCGATTTCCTGGGGATGAGCAGAACGTCGTCGAACGTTAAGCCTTCCTTGGCAAACTTATTGTCCCACACGAAAAAGTACCTCCTTAGAATTGGCTTGCGATGATTCCCCAAACGATTATTGCCTATCGTAACAAAAGCCCTTTTTTCGTGTCAAGGCAAAAAGGCCGTCCCGTCGCACACGAAGCGCCACTGTTCTTCGTTCCGCCATACTTTTACCGAAATGTGTATGTGCAGCCCGCATTCCACAGTAAATATTCGTCGACGCCCAGTTCCTTGGCCGCTTGAATTTGCGCGCGGACATCGGCATTCCCATATGTTTTATGAGGCTTGACCCACGTAGCCGTAAAATCCTGCAGCCAGGGCCTTATGGCCGCCGGCTTCACGTTCGCTAGAGTCAACGCTTCGTTTCGTTTCAGCGCGTCCGATACGGCCTTCTGGACGATCACATACGGCTGCAGGTCGGGGTTCTTGATTCCCAATGCGCCGTTGCCGTAATGCGAAGGATAGATCATCGGACTGATGACATCGATTTCCGGGGCGAGTTCCTCCCATTTCTGTCCGATGCCCATATCATGCGGTACCGTTGTCGTCATACCGAATACGTCCGCCGATACGTATACGCCTTTCGGACCCAGCTCGCTTTTCGCCTGCTTGAGAAAGCTGCGAATAGCCGTCGCTTTCGTCCAGCCGTTCGGATTTTGAAACGCCACCTCCCGATCGACCTTTTGCCCGTTGTCCGGAAACCGGACGTAGTCGAACTGAATTTCGTCGAATCCAAGGTCGGCCGCTTCCTTGGCAATATCGAGCGTATACCTCCATACCTTAGTATTGTATGGATTGACCCAGGAAACGCCCCGCTTGTCGGTCCAAACTTGCCCGGTTTTGGCATGCATCGCCCAGTCTTGACGCTTCCCGGCCATATACGGATCTTTGAAGACGACGATGCGGGCAATCGTGTAAATCCGTTTTTCCTTTAAACGACTCAATAAGCTTCGGATATCCGGAATCATGTGCTTCGCGTCCGTTCCGAACTCGTCCGCTTGCGGAAGATGCGAATCGTAAGTGAGTTGCCCGGAATCGTTTTTGACATCAATCACCATCGCATTCAATTCCGTTTGCTCGACGAGACGGATCAATTCGTTCATTTTGGAAGTACCCGCGGCCCAGCCGCTTACATAGATTCCTTTCGCCTTCGGTCTCGGTTGACGACTCGGTTCGGTATCCGGCGATGGAGCGGCGTGATCGACTCGGGTTTCGTTGGGCGGCGTAGGGTTGGCTGGAGAAGCCGGCGCTTCTTTTGAAGGTTGGGTCTTGTCGCCGGTACTCGGCTTAATGTCGGCCGATTGTGCCGTTTGGGGCGTATCCGGCGTCGGGGATGGGTCCGGCTGACCGTGGCGTGCCGATTGGCAGCCGGCCGCAAGCAGCAGGCACGCGCAGAGGATGAGCTTGACAACAGCATTCATCGAGAACCACCTCCTATTGGAGGTAGTATGACTCCAATAGGCCGCAGCTATCGTTGCCAACCGTTACGTGCTTATGGAGCGTTTTCCATTTAGGGGGGAGGATGAAAGGACAAGGATAGAAGCACAGGAAGCAATGGGGTGTTCATGTTCACTGTGCAAAAAAAAGACGCTATTCCATAACGGAATAGCGTCCTTCTTCGCTTGGCAACGTCCTACTCTCCCAGGACCCTGCGGTCCAAGTACCATCGGCGCTGGAGGGCTTAACGGTCGTGTTCGGGATGGGAACGCGTGGATCCCCTCCGCCATCATCACCAAACGAATT
>NZ_QJVJ01000013.1 GCF_003217775.1 Paenibacillus flagellatus | reverse complement strand
CAACGGACCTATGGAAGCCTTCTGGGGGACCTTGAAGTGCGAGATGTATCATCTGAACTCATACCATACGTTCGAGGAACTGGAGAAAGCCATTGACGCCTATATTTACTTTTACACGAACAAGCGAATACAGGCAAAATTAAACGGCCTCAGTCCTAAGGAATATAGGACTAAAGCCGTCTAATTCTTTTACTTATTTGTACTGTCTACTTGACGGGGTGCAGTTCAGACCGGCGGGCGGTCTTTCCGCTTCTTTTCGGTTCCCGTATTCGTCCGATCGATGCGATCAATGATCGCCGCGATCGTTCGTCATCGAATCCAAATATTCGTTCTCCGGCGCTTCTTTGGTCGGGTTATGGTTTTTGATCATGCTGAGCCGTCCGCTGCGCAGCTCGCCGTGCTCGTTCGTCGCCGGCGTCTGGTTGTCCTTCGGCGAAGCGTCGTGCTTGTTGTTGTTGTACTTGTTCGACATGGATGAAGCCTCCTTATGGGCGAAATCTTCCCATAGGATGCGCCGAACGTCCCGCCGTTATGTAAAGCCCCCGAAACGCCCGGACGCTTCAGCCGATCGGCGCGCGCGCCGTTCCCCGCTCCCAATCGTCCCGCAGCAGCAATCCGGCCGCGCCGTGAATCGCGCCACCCGCCGTCAAATGATCGTACACGATGCGCTGCAGCGAGCTGTCGCGGGGGACGCGAGGCAGATCGGCGAGCTTCGTGCCGAAGCCGTATACCCGCTCGAGCGTCTGCTCCTCGTCGGACAGGATGGGCGTGATGAAATAATCGCTCTGGAACCGCACGATGTTCGAGTCCGGCGGAAGCAGACCCGGAAACTGCGGCGCGAGCAGCCACGACGCGCAGACGAACGCGCGGAACGGCTTCTCGGGGAAATGCTCCGCGGCGAATGCGATCGCTTGCCCGTACGACTCGCGGCACAGGTCGCGGGACATTTTGCCGCCTTCGGGAATGTGGACGTCCAGCACGACGTCTCCCCTTTCCAGCGCCGGCTCCCATTCGGCCCCGTCGAGCGCGATCGGCGTACGGACCGCCGCTCCGGCCGGCGACACCGGGCTGCCCGTATGAACCGCCCCGTCGAACGCGTACGACGATACCCAGCCGCCGTTCGGGTCGTACGTGCCGTTCGTCCCGTCGACTTGCCCGTCCGCCCGGTAACGGACGCCCGCCTCGCACAGCACCGCGACTTGTCCGGTCGACCGGCTGCGGAACGCCCGGAACGGCTTGTCGTACGCCATGAACGTAAACTGCAGCCGGCCGAGCCGGAACAGCGAGCCGGTCCAATGCTTGATCAGCCAGCCGAGCTGGCTGAGCCCCCATTCCCCGTGCAGCTCCCGGTGGCGGCGCATCCAGATCGTCATGTCCTCCATCGTCATGACGAGCACCCGCTCGGGAATGCGCCTCGATTCGTACCGTTCGATCAGCGGCGGCAGCGCGCCCAAATAGACGAGCGCCGCCATCATCCCGGCGTACGGCCCGGACGCCAACAGCCGTTCGTTGACCGGCCCCGGCGGAAGCGCATCGACGAACAGCTCCCGGTACAACGTACGGGCCGTCTCGGCCGACGCGCCGTCATCGCGAATCGCGGCCGCCCCGGCACGCATCGCCCCGACGATCTCCTCCGGCAGCCCGATCGCGGCGCCGGCCTCCGCGACATAGTCGTCCCGCAAAAAATCGACCGCGCCGTCCGGTCCTTTCGCCCGTTCCTTCAACCGATTGAACATGCGCGTCCCTCCGTCAAATCGGCCGCAGCGGAATCGTATCCCTGTTCTCCAGATCGCGGATCATGCCGTACCAAGCCTCCGGCTTCCGCTCCTGGATCGCGTAATACGTCGTCAAAAACTTGGCGACGAGCGAGGCCGGAAGCTCCCCGATCGTTTCGTCGTAAGGAAGGAAGCACAAGTCGAGCCCGGTTACCGCTTCCCCGTTCAATTCCCACGAAGGGTGCACATACGGGAAGTCGAGACGCCGGTAGCCGAGATGCGACAGCACCTCGCGGCGGACGAACGGGTCCATCGGCTTGATGCCGCCGAAGGCGTGTTCCTCCACGAGATACGGGTTGTAAATTTCCGCGAACATGCCGGTCAACGCGCCGCCCGTCCGCTTCACCCATTGGAACAAATCGGCTTGCCGCTCCTGTGCCAAAAACCGGCCGATGCCGAGCCCTTCCCGCCCGATGATCGTAAAATCCGTCATCGCGACGCCCATGTCCGGGTAGTACCGGTATTCGGTCGCTCCGACCACCTCCCCCTCGTGAACGGCGACACAGACGCGAAGCCCCTCGTCGCGGAGCGGCTCGGCCCACAGGTCGAACGCGAGCACCTCCTCCGGCGGGAAAATGCGTCCCATCAGCTCGTGCATTTGGCGAAAATACGGATCGTCGATACCGGTAATACGGATGAATTCCAAAGAGAACGCCACCTTTCCGTTAAGCGGCTCGTGCCGCGATACGTCCCATTGTAGCAGAAAGCGGGGTAAAGCAAAACCGCCCTACGCAGGCGTAGAGCGGCCGGGGAAATCGCGGATCAACTGCTCGAACCGATCCGCGGGAACGGGCGGACTGTAATAGTAGCCCTGCAGCAAATCGCACCGCTGCTGGCGCAAAAACTCGAGCTGCTCCGCCGTCTCGACGCCTTCGGCGATCACCTTCAGCTTCAGGTGGTGCGCGACGGCGACGATGGCGGACACGATCGCCGTATCGCTCTCGCTCGGATGGGCGATATCCTGCACGAACGACCTGTCGATCTTGATCTTGTCGATCGGGAATCGTTTCAAATAACTGAGCGAGCTGTAGCCGGTGCCGAAATCGTCGATGCTGATCTGGATGCCGAGCCCCTTCAAATTCTCGAGCGCCGGGAGCGTGCGCATGACGTCCATCGCCATGCTCTCGGTAATTTCGAGCTCCAAATAGCTTGGATCCAATCCGCATTCCGCCAAGACGTCGCCTACCGTTTGCGCCAAATGCTGCTCCTCGAATTGCCGGTTCGACAAATTGACCGACACGGTGATCGGCGGGTGGCCGGCGTCCTGCCAAGCCTTCGCCTGCCGGCACGCCTCCCGCAGCACCCATTCGCCGATCGGCTTGATCAGGCCGGTCTCCTCGGCGACCGGGATGAACTGCCCCGGCGGGACGAGCCCTTTGTCCGGATGCTTCCACCGGACCAGCGCCTCCGCCCCGATAAGCGCGCCGGACTTGAGCTCGACTTGCGGCTGGTAGTAGACGAGCAGCTCGCCGCGTTCGATCGCCTTGCGCAGCCCTTCCTCGATTTCGAGCTTGCGCTCAAGCGCATCCTCCATCGTGGCGTCGTACACCCGAGTCTGGCTGCCGCCCCGCTTCTTGGCATGGTCGAGCGCCGTCTGCGCTTTTTTCAAAAGCGACTCGCCGTCGGCGCCGTGAAGGGGATACAGCGCGTAGCCGACGCTCGCGGCCAGATGGTACTCGCGTCCGTCAATGACGAACGGCCGATCGAGCCGGATCAGCTCCGCGGCGACTCGGGCCGCCTCTTCCTCCGTATGCAGGAAAACGAGGCAAGCGAATTCGTCGCCGCCCATGCGCGCCGGTATCGCGCCGTCGCCCGACCGGCCCGCCGACTCGCGAAACCGTTCCGCGAACGACCGGAGCAGCTTGTCCCCCACCGTATGGCCGACCATGTGAGAGAACGATTTGAACCGGTCGAGATTGACCGAGAACAGCGCGAACTGCCCGCTTCCGTCGATCCCGGCCGCCAGGCGCTCGTCGACGGCGTCCATAAAGCTTCTCCGGTTCGGCAAGCCCGTCAGTTCGTCATGGTAAGCGAGATGGTGCATCCGGCGCTCCGCCCGCTTGCTCTCCGTCATGTCCCGGGCGAGACAGTAGGCGCCGACGACGCGTCCCTGAATGGAGATCGGCACGAGGTGCAAGGAGAGCTCGACCGTCTGTCCGTCCCGGCGCACGATCGTCAGCTCGTACTTTTCCGAACGGCCCTCCAGCATCCGGTAGAAATGGTACAGCGCCTTCTCCCGATTGTCCGCAGCGATGTCCGTCAACGTCCGGCCTTTGAAATGCGAGGGCGGGTATCCCGTAATCGCTTCGACCGCCGGGTTCACCCCGATCAGGTTGCCATAGGCGTCCATCGAGAAGACGGCGTCGGAATTGTTGTCGAAGAGCGACTGGAACTGCTGCTCGCTCTCCGTCAGCCGGGCCGACTGGGAGGCGAGTCTTTTGTCGAACACGGCGGCGAGCAGGACGAAGCCGAGGACGATGAGGGCGGCGAGCGCCACCACGTAGGCGAGGCCGTTCGCGTTCGTCGCGTGTCCGGCGTGGACGCCGAGCTCGGCGTCCGTGCGGAAGCGGGCGGCGTACATTCCCGTATAATGCATGCCGGCGATCGCGGCCCCCATAATGAAGCCGCTGCCCAGCTTGCCGTACAGGTAGAGGCGGCTGCGCGCGCTGCGGAAGTAAAAGGCGAGCGCCAAAGCGGCCATCGACGCGCCGACGGCGATGAAGGCCGACACGCCCCAGAGCAGAGGATCGTACGTCAAGTCGGCGTCGAGCCGCATCGCCGCCATGCCGACGTAATGCATCGCGGTAATGCCGGCCCCCATCAGCAGGCCGCCGCCCAGCAGCGAATGCAGCCGAAGCGACTCGCGGCTGACGACGTACAGGGCGATTCCCGAGGATAGCACCGCGATGACGTAGGAGAGAAGGACGATCCCGTATTCGTACCGGGCCGGAATCGACAGATGGAACGCCAGCATGCCGATGAAATGCATCGACCAAATGCCCGAGCCCATCGCGATCGCGCCGCAAACCAGCCACAGCTTCCTCGCCGATCCGTTCGCGGCGGTGACGCGCCCCGCCAGATCGAGCGCCGTATAGGAAGCGAGAACCGCGACAAAGTAGGACAGGATGACCAATCCGAGGTGGTATTGTCCTTGCAGCTCCATAGGCATATCTCCGATAGTTGCTAAAGTTGTGGCTTTATCATATCATCTTTTTCGCCACAATTCACCATATTTTTGCATTTTTCGACACGATCGAGACAAGGGGAACGAAACGAAAAAAGCCGATTTCCCTGTCGGGAAGTCGGCTTACGGCTGAGGCGGCGAAGGCGAAGACGGGCTCAGGTCCATGCACGGGTCCGAAGGCTCGGCATTCGCCAGCACCGCCCGGAGCAGTCCGGGGAACCGCTTCTCCAGCTCCTCGTGGCGGAGCGAGATGAACCGCTGCGTCCCTTCGATTCGCGTCCGGATGACGCCGGACTCCCGCAGCACCTTGAAATGATGCGACATCGTCGATTTGGGCGAATCGCCCCCGAAGCCGCCGCAGCTCAGCTCGTTCTCCCGGCCGAGGCGGGCGACGATACCGAGCCTGACGGGGTCGCTGAGCGCATAGAAAACGGTCGACAGCTGAACATCCTTCATTTGAGGGTGAAATAAAGTTCTCATGGTTGTCATTATACTACGATGCGCCCCCATATTCCACGGAACCTCCCCGCAAAGGCCGCTCCGCGGAACGGTCGGCCGCCATGCCGCCGGCCCCCGGGACCGTCCGTACGGCCGGCGCGAAAAACCGGTTGACTCCCCTCCCGCAATCTTCTACAGTATATGAACACGGCTCCGCTAGCCGGACAACGCCCGGAATGGAAAGGAGAACAGCGTCTTCATGCCCGCCTTCAAAATTCCGCTGCGCCAATACGTCGGACTGCTGCGGCGGTACTTGCGCTCGCAGCGGTCTTCGATCGTCTGGCTCGGCGTCCTGCTTGCCGCCGGTCTCGTCATGCAGCTCGTCAATCCGCAGCTGATCCGCTACTTCATCGATTCGGCGCAGGGGGCGGACTCGGACCGCGCCTTATGGATCGCCGCCGCCTTGTTCATCGGCGTCTCGCTGCTGCAGCAGGTCGTCGCCGTCGTCGCCGCATACATCGGCGAAAACGTCGGCTGGATCGCCACGAACAAGCTGCGCGGCGACGTGGCCGAGCACTGCCTGCGGCTCGACATGTCGTTTCACAAATCGCATACGACCGGCTCGATCATCGAGCGGGTGGACGGCGACATCAACGCGCTGGCCAACTTTTTCTCCAACTTCGTCATTACGCTGCTCAGCAACCTGCTCCTCGTCGTCGGCATCCTCGCGCTGCTGTTCCGCGAAGGCTGGATCGTCGGCGCCGGCATGACGGTATTCGTCGTATTCGCCGTGTACGCCATCCAGTATATCCGCAAGTACGCCATCCCTTATTGGGGCAAGCTTCGGCAAATGAGCGCCGATTTCTACGGCTTTCTCGGCGAGCATCTGGAAGGGACCGAAGATACGCGGGCGAACGGCGCGACCGGCTTCGTCATGCACAAATTTCATTCGCTGCTCCGCGTCTGGCTGCCGATCCGCACCCGCGCCTTTCTCGGCTGGGCGTCCATGTGGATCGCGACGCTCGTCGTGTTCGCGATCGGCAACGCGATCGCCTTCGCCCTGTGCGCCTACTTGTGGAAGAAGGGGGCGATCTCGATCGGCACCGTCTATATGATCTTTTATTATACCGAGCTGATGGCGAAGCCGATCGAGAAGATCCGTACGCAAATGGAAGATTTGCAAAAGGCCGACGCCAGCATCGTCCGCATCCGCCAGCTGCTCGATACGGAGCCGGCGATCCGCGACGGGGCCGGCACGCCGCTTCCACGAGGCCCGCTCTCGGTCGTGTTCGACGGCGTCTCGTTCTCGTACGAGGAAGGCAAGGCGACGCTCGACGGGATCGACTTCGAGCTGGAGCACGGCCGGACGCTCGGCCTGCTCGGAAGGACCGGCAGCGGCAAGACTACGCTCGCCCGGCTGCTGCTCCGCTTCTATGATCCGCAGGAAGGCGAAATTCGTCTCGGCGGCGTGCCGATTCGCGACGCCAAGCTGTCGGAGCTGCGCGGACGCGTCGGCCTCGTGACGCAAAACATTGAAATTTTCCAAGGAACGGTGCGCGACAATTTGACGTTTTACGACGAATCGATTCCCGACGAACGGATCGCCGAGGTGCTGAGCGAGCTCGGTCTGGACGACTGGCTCCGCTCGCTCCCGCACGGCTTGAATACGACGCTCGAATCGGGCGGCGGCGGACTGTCGGCCGGCGAAGCGCAGCTGCTGGCGTTCGCCCGCGTCTTCTTGTCCGATCCGGGTCTCGTCCTGCTGGACGAGGCGTCGTCCCGGCTCGATCCCGCCACCGAGCAGCGGCTCGAGGCGGCCGTCACGAAGCTGCTGCGCGAGCGGACGTGCATCATCATCGCCCACCGTCTCGCCACCGTGCAGCGCGCCGACCGCATTCTCATTCTGGACGGCGGACGGATCGCCGAGTTCGGCGACCGGGAGGCGCTCGCCGCCGACCCGGATTCCCGCTTCAGCCGCATGCTCGAGGCGGGCATGGAGGAGGTGCTCGCATGACGACGTTTCAACTGCTGTGGCGGCTTGTCAAGTACCGGCCGCTTCTGTATACGGCCAATGCGGCGATGTGGACACTCATTTATTTGGCCCCGATCGCACCCGGCCTGCTGACGAAAGCGTTCTTCGACGCCTTGTCCGACTCGGCGGCCGCGAAGCTCGGCTTATGGGCGATTATCGCGCTGCTGCTCGGCACCGCCGCCGCCCGCTCCGGCTTGATCGTCGCCGGCTTCATCACCGACGTCAACTTCCGGATGCGCATCGGCGGCCTGCTGCGGCGCAACATGCTGCATCATATATTGAACGAGCCGGGAGCGAAGGCGATTCCGGTATCGCCGGGCGAGGCGATCAGCAACTTCCGCGACGACGTCGAGCAGACGGAGGAGGCGATCAGCTGGTCCGTCGACGCGTTCGGCATGACCGTGTTCGCCGTCGTCTCGTTTTTCATCCTCGTGCGCATCGATATGCAGCTGACGCTGCTCGTCTTCGTGCCGCTCGTGCTCGTCGTGACGGCGGCCCAGCTGTCGACCTCGCTGCTGCAAAAGGTTCGGGCGGCCAGCCGCGAAGCGACCGGGCAGGTGACGGAGGCGATCAGCGAAATGTTCGGCGCCGTCCAGGCGATCCAGGTCGCCGGCGCGGAAAGCCGCGTCATCGACCGGTTCAAGGCGCTCGGCGACCAACGCCGCAGCGCGGTGCTGAAGGACAAATTGCTCAACCAGACGCTCGACTCCGTCTTCTCCAACGCCGTCAATCTCGGCACCGGGCTTATATTGCTGCTCGGGGCTCAAGCGATGCGGAGCGGCAGCTTCACCGTGGGCGACTTCGCGCTGTTCGTCTATTACTTGACGTTCGTCACGCAGTTTATCCAAAACTTCGGCAAATTTTTGACGTACTTCAAGCAGACCGAGGTGGCCAAGCAGCGCATGGAAAGCTTGCTGCAGGACGCCCCGCCGGACCGTCTCGTCGAGCCGCATCCGCTTCGTCTGCGCGGACCGCTGCCCGAGCCGGTCATTCCCGCGAAGACGGCGGAGGACGAGCTGCACCTGCTGGAAGCGACGGCCCTGACATACCGGTACCCCGAGACGGGCCGCGGCATCGAGGGGATCGACCTGCGGCTGCCCCGCCACTCGTTCACCGTCGTCACGGGCCGGATCGGCTCCGGCAAGACGACGCTCGTGCGGACGCTGCTCGGGCTATTGCCGAAGGACGGCGGCGACATCCGTTGGAACGGTCGATCGGTCGGCGACCCGGCCCGCTTCTTCGTGCCGCCGCGCAGCGCGTACACGTCGCAGGTGCCGCGGCTGTACAGCGACACGCTGAAGCGCAACATCCTGCTCGGCGCGGCCGACGATCCGGCGAAGCTCGACGCGGCCATCCGCGCCGCCGTGCTCGAGACGGATATCGCCGGGCTTCCGGCCGGGCTCGACACCGTCATCGGCCCGCGAGGCGTGAAGCTGTCCGGCGGCCAAGCCCAGCGCACCGCCGCCGCCCGCATGTTCGTGCGCGAAGCCGAGCTGCTCGTCTTCGACGACCTGTCGAGCGCGCTCGACGTCGAGACCGAGCGCCGGCTGTGGGAGCGGCTGTTCGAGCGCCGCGCCGCCACCTGCCTCGTCGTCTCGCACCGGAAGGCGGCGCTCGCTCATGCGGACCGCATCCTCGTCCTGAAGGACGGGCGGCTCGAAGCGGAAGGAACGCTCGAGGAGCTGCTGGAGCGGAGCGAGGAAATGCGCCGGCTGTGGAACCGCGAGCTGGAGTGAGAGCGGCGCTTCGCGTTAGCCTGCAATAAAAAAAGACCAGCCGGAGAAAGCCCGGTCGGCCTGTTCCCATAACAAAACGACCGCGATCCGGGCGGTCGTTTTGTTATGCCCGCCTCGCGGCCCGTTACCGTCCCGCCGCCCCGCGCTCGTGCGGGGCGTTTGCCGCGACCGCGGCCCGCCCGCCTTCCGTCGGCTCGCGAAACGTCCACACCCGGTTCAGCGCGTAGTTCGACAGCGGGATAACGACGGTGACGAGCAGCTGACCGACGATATAGTGCGCGCCGAGCACGTCCACGCAAGCATACATGATCCCGCCGTTCAGCAGAAGCCCGGACACCGATACGGCGGCGTAACGCAAAAACTCGGGAGACCGGCGCGCATTCGACCGGAACGTCCACCTTCGGTTCAGGCCGTACTGGACGATCACCGTCAAGACGAAGCCGGCGGCCGAAGCATACGTCGGCCGCACGCCCGCCCCCTCGACGAGCGCGATCAGCGCGACGAAATGAACGAACGTCCCGAGCAGTCCGACGAGCCCGTATTTCAACAGCCTACTTTGCAGCCCGGCCGACAAAAGCCGCAACCTCGTTCCCCTCCGTTTCGCAGCTGATTTGCTCGCGGATCAAATACCGCGGCCGCCCCTTCACTTCGTTGTAGATCGCCGCGATGTATTCGCCGATCGTGCCGAGCGAGATCATGACCGCGCTGCCGATGACGAGCAGCAGCAAAATCACGGTCGTAAAGCCGGTTACGGCATCGCCGGCCAGCTTCCGGTACAGCGTCTGCGCGCCCAGCACGAACGCCCCGAACAGAAACAGCAGCCCGACCGCGCCGACGATGCGCAGCGGCACAGCGGAGTACGCGATAATCGCGTTCAGGGCGAGCTTCGCCAGCCCGAGAAAGCTCCAGCGCGTCTGCCCGCCCGAACGGGGCGGCACGTCGAATTCGACGCTGACGGTGCGGAAGCCGAGCCAGACGACCATGCCGCGGAAAAACGTCGTGCGCTCCGGCAGCCTGCGCCAGGCGTCGATTACCTTGCGGTCCAGCAGCTTGAAGTCGGTCGCCCCTTCGAACCGGTGGCCGGTCAGCCGCGTCAGCGTCCCGTAGAACAGCCGGGCGCCGATGCGCTTCGTCCACGGTTCGTCGCCGCGCATCCGCTTCACGCCCTCGACGATATCCGCCTTCGCGTCGGTCCGCCATACGCGCACCAGCTCCGGAATGAGCTCCGGCGGATGCTGCAGGTCGGCGTCCATGACGATGACGGCGGCGCCGCGGGCGCTCTCGAGACCGGCGCACAGCGCCGTCTCTTTGCCGAAGTTGCGGCTCAGCCGCAGCGCCTTCAGGCGCGGCAGACGCCCGGCGCACTGCAGCAGCACGTCCCACGTCCCGTCGGACGATCCGTCGTCGACGACGATGATCTCGTACCGCGGACTCGCTTCCTGCGCGTAATAGGCGACCGTCTGCAGCGTCCGGGACAGCTGCGCTTCTTCGTTATAGGCGGGGATGACGACGGACAGCTCCACATTCGCGATTCCATCCGGCATAATCGCTCACTCCTTTCCGGTTTGCCGCTGCAGGTCGGGCCGGGCGAAGCCGGTCACCTTGTACATTCTCCATTTCCCGCCGCCGAAATCTTTGTAAAATTCGCACCAAACCGCTCCCTTCTCGTACAGGTTCGGGTAGGTGGTGTTGATCGTGCTGAGCGAGGATTCCGGCATCGGCTTCGGAATGAGAATGTAGTCGACGCCGTGCGCGATCGGCTCCGTCAACGCTTGGCGGAATATCCGGTCGCTCGTAATGACGTACCGCTGCGGCTTCTTCGAATTGACGATGATCGTGAACGCCGACGAGGAATCCATCATGATCGTCGCGTCCGGCATTTCCCGGTCAAAATAATCGGCGATCGACCGGTCGAGCTTTTGGCTGTCGTAATACGTGCCGAGCGTCAGAAACGTATTTTCGTCCGGCGCGATTTTCGGATTCGTCATCGCGTACGTCAAGAGAGCCGCACTGCCGAGCAGCCCCGCGAAGACGAGCGCGCGGGCGGTGATCCGCCCCCTCGCCTGGCTCAGCTCGTAAGGAAGCCAAGCGACCGTAATCGGGAAGACGTACATGAAGTAGCGGAACCAGGCGAACGTCGTTCCTTTCATCAGCATGACGTACTGCATCGCCGGGATCGAGACGAACATGAGGCACAGAATGGCGAAATCCCATTGGAGCAGCCGGCGGGACAGCAGCCGGAGCAAGACGATGACGCCGAGCGGAATCGCATAGTACGCCGTCTTCCGGGCCACCTTGATCAAGGAAAGCCACGGATTGCCGACCATGCTCTTGAACGTGGTGTCCCCCATGAGCGGCGCCGCCTGCGCTACGTTGGAGTATTCCGAGTTCAGGAAGTACAGCGGATTGCCCATGATGAGGTAATTCCACCATACCCACAGCAGCCCCGAATAGACGGCCGGCGCGAGCAGCAGGATGAGCGTCCCTTCCGCCCTTACCGACTGGTAGCCCCATCGGCGCTGCTCGAGCGGCTTCGCCTTCGCACGCCGGTGAATGAGGAGCGTCGCGATCAGCGTTCCCCCGAACAGCGCCACGCCGAACGGCACCGCCTCGTACCGCGTCCAGAACGCGAGCGCCAGCGTAAAGCTGGCCGCGACGAGCCCGAACGGCTTCTCCTCGTGGAACCAGCGGATGAACGACAGCACCGACCAAATGATGAAAAAATTGAACGGCGCATCGCTCAATCCGTTCGATCCGAACAGGAAGACGAACGGATTCAAGCTGTACAGCAGCGCGAGCGCCACGCTCGTCGCCGTACCCAGCCGGTACCGGATGCCCGCGGCCGCGAGCAGGACGGTCGTGCCGGCGGCGAACAGCGAGCTCATGATAATGCCGGCCAGCCCCGCCGACGCCATGGCGGGCACGATCGGGTAGAGCAGCAGGAACAGCATGTCGACCAGGCTGGGGAGCGGATTCCAGACGAAGCCGATCGCCGCCAGATGCGGGTCGCGGCTGTAGAGCACGTAGAAGGCGTTGGCGACCCGGCTCATCGCGTCGGAGTGCATATACCCGATGACGTAGGCGTAATAAAACCCGAGCGCGAATTCGGCCAGCAGCACGAACGCGAACAAGCCGATCAGGAGCGGCCGCCGTCGGCGGACGGCCTCCTCGGGACGCAACGGGCGGCCGGCGCCGGCCGCGCCGAGGGCCGCCGGTATCGGCGGCGCGCTTGCGATTTCCGGCTGCGCCATGCTACATCCCTCCCCCGACCGTTCTCGACTCCGCCGATTGCGTCTCGGCGGCGAGCCCGTGCGTCGTTTTCTCCCAATAAAACGGCTTCGTGACGAGCTGCCATACCGCCTTGAACGCGGCGACGCTCATGAGCGCCCAATAGATCGGCGTCAGCAGCGCGTACTTGACCATGCCGTACGAAAACTCGTACCTCCGCTTCACCTCGAGCTCGCGGATGACCCAATACACGCCGGCGATGTTGGTGAAGATAAACACGAAATTGCCGAACAAAAATTCCATCGCCGAGAAGTAATAAATCGGGCCCGGAAAAAATTGCGGTATGACCTCGAGCCGCCAGCCGTACCAGAGCACGAGCATAAGCCAATAGATCGGGTTCAGCAGCGGCAGCATCGGGGTTGCGAGCACCATGACCTGGAAGCCGAGAAACCCTTTCGGACCGAGCTCCTTCCAGAGCCGGAACGGGTTGCGCATATGCACGAGCCACGTTTGCATATAGCCCTTGATCCATCGGGACCGTTGACGAATCCAGTTGCCGGTCCGGCTGTTCGCCTCCTCCCAGGTGCGGGAATCGACGATCGCCGTCGTGTAGCCGGATTTGTAGAGCCGGATGCCGAGGTCGGCGTCCTCGGTCACGTTGTACGGGTCCCAGGCGTTGACTTCTTTCAGCACCGACATCTTGAAATGGTTCGACGTCCCGCCGAGCGGAATCGGCACGTCCAGCTGCATGACGCCCGGCAGCAGCAGCTCGAACCACATGCTGTATTCCTGCGTAAACCACCGGGTAAGCAGGTTTTGCCCGCTGTTGAAATAGTTCAGCTTCGCCTGGACGCAGACGCAGTGGTCCGGGCTCTTCCGGAAGGCGGCATGCACCTTCTTCAGCTGGTCGGGGTCCGGACGGTCTTCGGCGTCATAGATGACGACGTATTCGCCCCGCGCCCGGATGAGCCCGTAATTGCACGCCTTCGGCTTCGTCTTCGGCAGGCTGTGCGGGACGACGATCGTCGTGTAATAAGGCGGCAGCTTCATCTCCTTCAGCATCTGCTGCGCCTCGACGTCGTCCTCCTCGATCAAGAGCCGGACGTCGAGCTTCGCCTTCGGATAATCGAGACGTTCCAAATTGCGCAGCAGCTGCGGGATCACTTCGCTTTCCTTGTACATCGGCACGAGGATCGTGTAGACGGGCAGCGTCCGTTCGTCGATACGGTCGATCTCCTCGGGCGTGAACCGGATTTGCGCGGAGTCCCGCGTGCCGTACAAAATAATCAGGAACTTGAACAGCGTCATCGTGAAATAAAACAGCTGCACCCCGATATTGAGGACGATCAGCGTTTGCAGCCAGTCGATGCCCAGACAGACGAGCAGCAGAAACGCCGACACGCCGGCGAACGCCAGTTGCGGCTTCGTAAACGTGACGTGCGCCGAGTTTTGCGGCTGCTCCTCGACCAGCTTCCGCGTGCTCTCGACGAGCAGCTCCGACGCGTACATCTCTTTCCAAAAAAATTCGAGCTCCTCCCGGGTCGCCAGCACCTGCTCGACCGGCAGGCCGAGCGTCCGCTCCAGCTCGAGCAGCTCCTCCTCCTGGAGCGGCGAGCCTACGGCCAACAGGAAGCGGTTCAAATCCTGATGGACGACGACCGCATTGTACCGGCGGGCCGTCTGCTCGGGCAGCTTCGTCAAATTGTCGAACGCGAACTCGGAGCCGATCCGGCCCAAATTGTTTTGCGTCGCCACGAGACGATACAGCTTCTCCGGCTCGATGAAGCGCAGCGACATGAGAATGTCGCCGAGCATGCCGCCGCTGCGCCGCTGAAATTCGAGCGCCTCGTCCAGCTGCTCCTTCGTAATCGCCCCCGACTCGACGAGCAGCTCGCCGAGTCGGCCTTTGGGTACGGCCGGCCCGGATACGCGCTCGATTTGCTCCTTCGTCACATACCCCATCTCGACGAGCAGATCGCCGAGCCGTCCGCCGACGCGCTTTTGCCGATCCATCGCTTCGCTCAGCTGTTCGGGGGTAATGAAACCTTCGTCGATAAGCCGGTCGCCGAGACGGAGCTTTTTGCCGCCGGCCGGCTCGTCGGCCATGGCGGGAGCGAAGCCTTCCCGCTCCATGATGCTCAGCTTTTGCTCGAGCAGCTCGTCGACGAGCTTGCTTTTGTTGGCGCACTCCGTCCGGAGCCATTGCAGCTTGCGCTCCAGCTCGAGCAGCCGTTTGTCCTGCTCGCGCCTTTCGCGCTCGATCCGCTCCTCGAAGTCGTGAAGCCACGCTTCGATTTCGGCGATTTCCCCGGCGGTTTTCTTCCTGCGGAGCCCGAGAAAGGCGATGCCTAACCCCGGTTTCTTCGTATCCACTTCTTCAAGCCCGCTTCCATCGATTCGATTTCGGCCAGCTGCCGCTCGGCCTCCCCGATTTGCCGCAGCAGCTCCGCTTGCGCGGCGGAAAACGCGTCCGACATCTCCCGCTGCCGGCGCTCGAGAAGGTCCGCCTCTTCCTCCAGACGATCCATATATGCTTTTACTTTGCGGGGATTGTAACCGAAAAGCGTCATGTCGCCCATACGCCGTCTTCCCTCCTTGTCAATCGAAAACGGTCGACACTTCGATGATGTCAAGCGTCTCTTCCGCCGTCAGGACGCCCGTCTCGCCCGGTCCGAGCGTCACGGTAAAACCCGGACCGCTTACCGCGGCGGAGACGCCCTCCTTCTCCAACCGGCCGGAGCCGCGCACGATCGTCCACGCGACCGCCGCCGTTGGACCGACGGTGCCGTGGCTCCGACTCTCGCCCCGTTCCAGCCGGAGTTTCCGCGTCGTGACCGTGATGCCGTCGCCCGGCATGTCGCGGTCGAGCGTCTTCACGGGCGGATCGGTCGCCGACTCCGCTCCGGGGGCGGGGGGCGTCGGACCGAGCTTCGCCAGCCGGCTCAGTGCGTCCTTCAGCCGCATGCTTGCCTGCTTGCGCGACACCAGGACGCCCTCCGGCCCGACGGCAATGATCGTATCGGCCAGTCCGATCGCGACGACCGGGATATTCGTTTCGTTCACGATATGCGTATTGACGCAATCGTCGGACGCGACAGCCCTCCCGGATACGGAGACGGGCATCGACTCGACCAACGAGCACCAGGTGCCGAGGTCGCTCCACGAGCCTTCGTATACGCGCGCCGCGATGCTTCGCTCGCACTCCACGACCGCATGGTCGAAGCTCCGTTGTTCCATATCCGGAAATTCGGCCAGCGTCTCCTCGTACGTCAGCGTACCGCCCGTCCGCTCCAGCCGGTCGAGCAAATAACCGCCGCGGAAGCAAAAGACGCCGCCATTCCACAGCGCTCCGGCCTCCATCAGCCGTTCCGCCTCGTCACGATGCGGCTTCTCGCGGAACCGGCCGACCCGGACGTATCCGGACGAAGGAGCATCCCCCTCTTCGGGTACGATATAACCGTATTTCTCCGCCGGCTCGCGCGGCTTGATGCCGATAAGCGCCAAGCGGGCTCCGGCGTCGTCCAGCGTCTCGGGCAGCCGGAATACCTCGTCGTAGAACGACTCGTCCGCCAAGCTGTCGACCGGCATGACCAGAACCGGTTCGTCCCGCGTCAGTCCGCGGTACGCATGCAAGTAAGCGACCGCCAGCAAGACGGCGGGATACGTATCGCGTTTCACCGGCTCCAGCACCAGATCGACCGACTCGCCCAGCTGCTCCCGAATCGTCTCCCGCTGTGCGGCGGACGTCGCGATAACGGCCGACCGTTCGAGTCCCCGGCGCCGCAGCCGCTCCCAGACGTGCTGCAGCATCGAGACGGGGCGACCCTTCTCGTCGCGCAGCAGCCGAAGCAGCTGCTTCGGACGGTCGCCGCCGGTCATCGGCCACAACCGCATGCCGGATCCTCCGGAAAGCAATATGATTTTCATCGCGGATCCCCTTCTTCCCCGGCGATTCCATGCGGATTCCTTGTCGAATTAGTTCTTCATACCCACGCGTCTACAAAATCGGCATATCGCTCGAAAACGATCCTATTTACTAGTTATTTGGGACTAATTTCAAACTCTTTCTATCATCATATCATAACAATTCCTGGGAATATGCGCCGCCCCAATGAAATTTCCATTAAATTTCGTTAAGACGATGCTTGCGATCGTTTCTACATAATTCGATAAATAAACTCCTATTTCGACAATGATACCGCAGATTTTATGTCGAATATAGTGAGAAATTTTGTTTACAGTCCAGGCATCCGTACGATCTGTATAAAAGCGAAATCCGTTCCTGCGCCCGGTTTACGGACTTTTGGAGCAGGCCTGACGAAACGCCAGAAAGCTCCGGCCGCGGGGCCGGAGCTTTCGATTTGTCGATATTCGGTTGACGATGATGTTGGGGGATAAAAACGACTAGTCGCGCGAGAACGGCAATCCGTCGTAATGCGCGCTCCGTCCGAACGATCCTCCGCTTTCGGCGTAAAAATCGTCCTCCAGCCGGAACACGCCGTTGTCGGCGCGGGTCCATGGCGCGCCGGCGTACGGATGCCGGCCGCTCATGACGTCCCAATTCGCATAGTTTTGCGGCCCGTTCGACTCGATCAGCCCCACCTTCAAGCCGGGGATCGGAGCGAGCCGGGCGGCGACGTTTTTGTTCCAGTCGACCATCCACGGATTCACCGTCAAATCGGCGCAGAAGCAAGGAACCCCCCGTTCCCGGGCCGCCCGGGCGACCTTCAGCGTGACGCTCATCGTCTTGGCGATCGGCTTCAGCGTAATCGCGCCGTAGCCGAGATCCATCCGCTCGTACGCGTCCCGCTCGCCATGGACGCTCTCGTCGGCGGCAACGCGTACCGGGATGCTCTCGACGGACGTCTTGTTCTCCTCCGGAAACGGCTCCTCGAGCAAAATCGTCCGCTCCAGCGCCCCGATCCTGTCGGCATGGTCCAGCAGGCGCAGCACCCGGTCGACCGTGTCGTACCGTCCGTTCGCATCCAGATAGTAGACGACCTTGCCGCTCTCCGTATGCGGCGTCGTCCGCTCCGAGGCGAGCCGATGGACGAGCTCGAGCTGCCGCTTGTCCCACTCGAGCATTTTGTCCGGATCGCCGTCTTTGTCCGGATCGGAGCCGAGCTTCAGCTTCAGGACGAAATACCCTTCGTCGAGCATGGCGAGAACGTCCTTCTCGCCGTGATTATACGTTACGACCGGCGTGCAGGCCAAGACGCGATGACGGTAATCCAGCGCATGCCGGAACCGTTCCGGCACCATCGCGTCGAAATCGCCGGTCCCCTTCTCCTGCGCGTACAGCAGCCAGGCGGCGTGGTCGAGCGGCACGAGCGCGTTCAGCGCGAACGTCTCCCGCAAATCCGCTCGGCCGGCCCGTTCCCGACCGTAGTCGAGCACCGGCCGCACCAGCCTCTCCAGCAGCTCCGGCGGTTCTTCGTACGAGCTGCCTTCGGCTTGACGGCATGCATATTTCGTCATCCCGAGCATGATCTCGTTCCCCGCCGTCTCGTCCGTCGCGAAAAAAACGCGCGGATCGGACCACAGTACGCTCTGGATGCCGAGCCCGACCGCGGAGCGACCCGATTCGCCCTGCAGACGGACGGCCGTCTGCCACAGCTCGCTCAAATATCCTCCTTTGAAGCCGAACGGCGTCGCCAACGGCTCCCGTTCAACCGCCCACCGGGCTTGTTCGATCCGGATCATGACCAGTCCCCACTCCGTTTCCTTCCGGCGATAAGGTTCGCCGGACGTGTTTTGTTTAGATTACCATTGTACACCATTTGCTCTTGGGGCGGACACCTGAACCGGTTCAAGAAATGCAAAAAACCGCCGAAACGTTAAGTTCGGCGGTACGCCAGACGAGGTTCGTCCGCAGGGCTCCGTTTAACGAACCCGTCGGTATGGGCCGGCATAACGGTTGTCCTGCTGGGCCAAGGCGCCGAGCAGCAGGACGACGGCGGACACCATGTGCAGAATCATGCCGAGCACCGGAATCCATGCGAGGCAGGACGTGACGATGCCGACGACGCTGCCGAGCGTTCCCGTCCGTTCCTTGTGGCAGATCAGAAGCGTGACGATATGAAGCGCCAGCATCACCCACAAAGCGGTGTACCCGCTGAAGATGACGAAGGCTCCTCCCAATATCGGAATGCCGAGAAAGGCTTCCAGCCCGCCCGTCACCCATTTCATCGATCGCGATAAGCTCATGTTCGTTCTCCTCCCGGCCGCGATGGCGCAGCCCGCTTCGTTATGGCTTTATTGTACCATCGAAGCCGGCGCGGAAAATCGGACCTAAGCCGATGCGAAGGCCCCTCCGCAGGTCGGGGCGGGCTTCTGGCCGTTCGGCCGGGCGGACGCGGCTCGCGGATGACGGGGGCTTACCGGTGTTCCATTGGCGCTTACGGATAAACCGGGCGAAAATGCTCGACCGTCGGAAACGGATCGTAGAAATGGTGGAGCAGCCTTTTCCACTCGAGGTACTGCGCCGATCCGCGGAATCCGACCGTATGGTCCTCCAGCGACTCCCAACGAACGAGAAGCAAATATTTCCGCTCGACCTCCAAGCACGCTTGCAGCTCGTGGGAGACGTATCCCGGCATCGACGAAATGATCGACGACGCTTCGGAGAAAGCCGCCTCGAACCGCTCGGCTTCTCCCGGCTTCACTTGCAGCATGGCCGCTTCCAATATCATGTTCAGGTTGCCTCCTCTTTGCGGGGCCGTCAAACGGCCCGTTTCGGGACATTATAAGCTACGACGCCGCAAGCGACAACGGTTTTCTTGGCGCTCCGCTTCGCGATCGTCCGGAAAACGACCTGAAAACGCTGGTACTTTACGGCAATCGGGGCGGAACGGTTGCGTTACCGGTTATCCGAGGTATAATAGGAACATGCGTTCCTATGTCATACGATCAACGGAGGACGTTCCCGCATGAAACGCAACATCCGTTACGAGAACATGCCGGTCAAAACGGTGCTTAACGCGGTCAAAACGCAGTCCATGCCGTTTGAATGGTCGATCAACCCGTATCGGGGCTGCCAGCACGGCTGCGCCTTTTGCTACGCCCGGGCTACGCACGCCTTCCTCGGCGTCGAAGCCGACGATACGTTTCAAAACCGCATCTTTATGAAAACGAACGCCGCCGAGGCGCTTCGCGAACAGCTCGCGAAGATGGCCCGCTCCCGCAAGGGCTTGAAGGGAGCCGGACGAATCGCCATCGGCACGGCGACCGATCCGTATCAGCAGGTCGAAGGAAGCGCGATGCTGACTCGCCGTTGTCTGGAGGTGTTGGCCGAATTTCCGGTGCCCGTCTCCATTACGACGAGATCTCCGCTTATTTTGCGCGACCTGGACCTGCTCCGCCGCCTCCCCGGCTTGACCGTCAATATGAGCATCGGCACGCTCCGGTCCGATATATGGCGCGATTTCGAGCCGTCCACCCCCTCCCCTCGCCAAAGGCTGGAGACGGTCGCACGGCTTCGCGAGGAAGGGATCGCCGTCGGGGTGTTCGTCGCCCCGATTTTGCCTTTGCTGAGCGACGGCGAGGACGATTTGCAGGCGCTTGTCGAAGCGTTGGCCGAATGCCGGCCGGACTTCGTCATGTCCTCGTTTTTGCGGCTGAACAAACCGGAAGTGAAGCTGTGGTTTTTCCGTGTGCTGCGCGAGAAGCACCCGCATTTGACCGAGACGTACGCCTCCATGTACCGAGGCTCCACCTACGCCCCGGAAGCGTACCGCGCCCCGGTGAAGCATACGATTCGCGCGTTGCTCGACCGATACGGCTTGCCGGCCGCAGAACCGCTCCGATCCGCAGCCGACGCCCGGCAGGATGCGTTCGGCGGAGAGGACACCGGCGAACGGCCGGTTGCGGAGCAACTGTTTTTGTTCTGAACCCTGCGCATACAAAAGCCGCCGGCTTCACGGCCGGCGGCTTGATCGTTTATGGAGTTCGGGATCGGGGAACGGCCGTCAATCGGTTCGATCGCCCTCCGGCAGTTCGTCCTCCGCCTCCGGCTCGGACGAATCGTCCGGCGATTCCGCATCGGCATCTGCGTCGTCCTCTTCACCATCTTCCCCTGCTTCGTCTTCCATTTCTTCTTCTGCGTCGTCTTCGTCCGCGTCGTCTTCCGCTTCGTCTTCATCCTCGTCTTCCGCATCGTCGGCCGCTTCGTCATCGTCCGCTTCATCGTCGGCGGCTTGCTCGTCGGCATCGTCCGCCGCTTCCTCGCCGCCCGACTCTTCGGCTTCCTCTTCCGAAGCTTCTACCGCCGTCTCTACGATCTCCTGCTCTTCGGACAACACGATTTCGTTTTCGCCGTCTCCCATATTGATCCCTCCATCGGATCGCCTGGATGTTCCAAGCGTAGTACATTGTATGCGGAGCCGTACGGTTTATGTCGGCAGGACGGGACTTCCGGTTCGCTTCGACGAAAGGCGGGAAGCGGCTTGGCCAACCGCACGGACGAAGGATGAGCCGGAAACGTTATGGTTATCCTAGTACGGAGCTTATTAACGCCGCGGAAGAGTGAAGGTATGAATCTGTTCATTACGATTGTTCTCCTATCGTGCGTCATCGTTTTGGGGGATTGGCGGAATTGGAAAAGCTATCACCCGACGATGCTGTATATAGCGCTGTGCAACTTGACGTACAATTTCATTACCGGCTCGAAGAAGCTATGGGTATTCGTGTCCCCGTTTCTCGGGCATAACGTTACCGACGCCCTGTACATATTCGTCGTGACTCCGGCGATCGCTTTTTTGTTTTTGTCCAAGTACCCGCCTCGTCATCGGCTTGTATATATACTCGGCTTCGCAATCGCTTTTTCCTTGATCGAATGGATCCAGCACGAAGCCGGTTTTATTACGTACCAGCATGGATGGTCGTTCGGATGGTCGGTCCAATTTTATCTGGTCATGTTCCCGATGCTGCGACTGCATCACCGGCTGCCTGTCGTCGCCTACGTTCTCTCCGTCGGGATAACGTATTTTTATATGAAGGTGTTCGGCTTCGCTTGATGCATTATGCCGAAAAAGACCGGTTCATGGAAAACCGGCCTTCCCTCTTGTCGGATCGAAAGGCGGCCGACCGGACGTATACCCGTCTGCGACAAGTCGCGGGCATCCTATCGTCAGCGTCCGTCGAACAACCCCAGATAATAATCCATCAACAGCTCCAGCTCTCCGGCGAACATTCCCCGCGTTAGCGCGTACCTCCCTCTGTCCCCGCGGCAGTCGTACTGCAGCGCGATTTCGCGATGGCTTCGACCCTCGCCCCATATTTCGATCCCGCACTGGCGCAGGAGCCGCTCGGTCCGGGCGATGTCTCCGGCCAGTCGACGGACGGCGCGCCGGATCAGCGCGATATAAGGCCCCGGGATCGGGAACGTTCCCTCGTCGCGGGCAACGGCCAAGTCGGCCTCGAATACGGAAAGAACGACAGGCAGCAGGGCGGCGTTGCGGAGCAGCTGCAGCTCCTCGGCCGATGCGCCGGAAGGTCGGGTTGGGTTCGACATGCGAACGATCACCTCCACCATATCGAACGTATGTTCCTATTATATGCGGAGGCGAGCCGTTTATTCAATATGGCGTGCCCGTCGATTGCCGCGCGCGAAAAACCGGGAGCCCGACGGGAAGGGAAACGGTGGACCGGACGTCCGCCTGTGTTCTCGCCGTGAAGGTGCGGTGGACGAAATAAAAAACGCACCCCCTCGACATCGAGAAGGCGCGTTAGTACCGGTTGGTAAGATGCTGATGAAGGGATTCGAACCCCCGACCTACGCATTACGAATGCGTTGCTCTACCAGCTGAGCTACATCAGCGAAGCGTTTTGTGTGAATCACACTTTTACTATATTACTCATTTTTCGACGAATGTCAACACCCGAAATTCATTTTTTTTGAATCCCCCCCTATTATGGACAACAAAGAGACGTTGGAACGGCCGGCAATATCGGCTATGATAAAAATAAAGCGTTTACAATGCATGGACGTCGTTATTCGGAACTTCACGTCAAGGACGGTGATCGACATGGCCGGGCGGATCCGCTTGTTCCGCGATCTCCCTTTTCACAAAAAGCTATTGGTGTCGTCGCTTCTGCTGAGCGTGCTTCCCGTGCTGCTGCTCGGCACCGCCGCTTCGTTCGTCGCCTCGACCAGCATCCAGGGCGAAGCGAATGCGAAGCACGAGGCGACGCTGCGCCAAATCGAGCTGCAGGTCGACTCGCTGCTGAAGCGCCTCGATTATTTGTCGATCCAGATCGCGGGCGACTTGACGATCGAGCGGTCGGTCCGGCTCGGCATCTCGATGGACGACCGCGAGGCGCTCGAGACGACGCTCGACATGGTCGAGACGCTTCGCAAGTACCGCTCGTTGTCGGACGTCCCGTTTAACGCCTATGTCGTGTACAACCGGTACGACACGGTGTATTCGAACAAGTACGGCCTGCTCGCCAAAACGGATTTCCCATATTATGACGCGCTCCGCCAATATGAACCGAAGTTTACCGGCTCCTGGTTCGTTCCGTCCAATTCGTACCCGAACCAGCGCGAATTTCTGATCGTCCGCCCGATCGGCAGCTCCTCCACGGTGGACGGCGTCCTCTTCCTCGAGGTGGAGCCGGCGCGTTTTTACGAGCTGCTGCAATCGGTACGCATGACGGACGACAGCCAGCTGGTGGCCGTCAACCGCGACGGTCGCATCGTGCTGAGCCGCGAGCCGCAGGAAATCGGCACGACGCTCCCGCTGCCGTTCGCGAAGCGGCTGTCGCAGACCGCTCCGTCCAAGCCGACCGATACGGTGCCTTATGGCGACGACCGGTACCACGTGTCGGTTCACCGGTCGGGGTACAACGACTGGACGTATGTCATCATCGCGCCGCAAGGCGAGCTGACCGCCAAATCGAGCCTGATCAAGCAGGTGACGTGGCTGATGGCGGGCTGTCTCGCGCTCGTCTGGGGGCTGATCGCGCTGTTCGCCTCGAACCGGCTGTACAACCCGATCCGCTCGCTGCTGCAGAAGCTCCCCCAGCGGGCGAAGCCGTCTCAGGACGGACTGCAGCAAATCGGCGCCTTCATGCAGCAGGTCATGGACGCAAACCGGCGGCTCGACAGCGAGCTGCGCGAGCAGCTGCCGCAGCTGCGGGACGGTACGATCGTCAAGCTGCTGAACGGCGAGCTGACCGATGCCGATTTCGCGGCGATGACGAAGCATTATGCGCTGCCGCTGGAGGGACGCTCGTTCGTCGTCTGCGTGTTCGAGGTGGACGCTTTTATGGAGTTCCGGACGAGCTACAGGGGCAAAGACCGCGCGCTTATGATGTACGCCTTGACGAAGCTCGTCGCCGAGATGGCCGCCCCTCTGTTCCGTTCCGTAGCGGTGGCCCCGTCCCCCGGGCAGGTGGCGCTCATCGTCGGCATGGATGCGGACGAACCGGACGAGACGGCAACCGTCGCAGTCGAAGACTTGTGCGGCCGGATTCGGCTCAAGGCGAAGGAGCTCTTCCGCTTCACGCTGTCCGCCGGCGTCAGCCGAGCCCGCCCCCTGCCGCGCCGCGTCCACGAAAGCTACGGCGAGGCGGTCGATCTGCTCAAGCTGCGCCTGCTGCTCGGACACGACTTGACGATCAGCCATCGGGCTGTCGAATCGATGGAGACGGTGAAGCAGTCGGCGCGCAGCCTGATCAAGCGGCAGCGTGCCATCGTGAAGCGGATCGCGGAAGGCGACATGGAATCGGCGTACGACGAGTTCGGGCAGATGGTCCTGGACATTCCCCGGCTGCTGATCGGCTTCAAGCCGGTAACCGGCATATTCACGAACTTGATCGGGGAAATCGATCATTTGCTCGAGCAGCTCGGCTTCGAGCTGCAAGCGATGTTTCCGTACGACGTCTATGCCCGCGTGAACGAGGCGGAGTCGCTCGACCAGCTGAACGACTGGTTCCGGCACCAGTTCTTCCCGGCGTTCCGCACCCATTACGAGCGGCTGACGGTGCCGAACCAGACGAGAATCGTGCGGCAGGTCGCCGAATACGTCCGCAGCGGCGCGGAGGGTGAGCTGTCGCTTCAGGAGGCGGCCTCCCGGTTCGGTTTGTCCCCCTCGCAGCTGAGCCGGATGTTCAAGGACGAGATGAACGTCAACTTCATGGATTACGTCATCGAGATGCGGATGTCGCGCGCAAAGGAATGGCTCGTCCATTCCGACATGCCGATCAAGCATATCGCCGACCGGCTCCAATATACGACGACGCAAAATTTCTCGCGCGCGTTCAAGCAAACGACCGGGATGTCTCCCGGCCAATACCGGGAATCGGTCCGCCATCAGCAGGGCGGCGGCGCTTGACGCCCCGGGAGGCGATACCGGAGCTGCGGCCGCAGCTCCCGAGCGACCCCCGAATTCAAAAAAGCCTTTGCCCTTTCTCGCGTTCTCGCCGCCTTCCGTCCGTGAGCACCGCATCCGGGCGGAAGGCTTTTTTTGTCCGTCGGACGCCGCCTTTCCTGCACCGTCGGACATGTTTCCCGTTTTGCCGAAGCGTATCCTGAATTGCACGAGGCGGCGAAAAAATGGATCGTTTACGGGGCGGCCCGCCATTGCCTATGATAACGCCATACCGGGTATCACGAACCGGGGATACGGCCTGGAAAGGGGGGTTTCACAAATGAGAACGGTTGCAAAACCGGCATCGCCATCGTCGCCCGGACCGTCGGCGGGCGCTTGGGCCCGGACGAGCAAAAAGCTGTGGCGCAGCCGGATGATGTATGTGTTCGTTCTGCCGGGCACGATCTACTTCCTTCTATACAAGTACGTCCCGCTGCTCGGCTCCGTCATCGCGTTTCAAGAGTACAGCCCGTTCCAAGGTTTTTTGCACAGCGACTGGGTCGGTTTCGCCCACTTTCGGCGCATCTTCGACAATCCCGAGGTGGTGCAGGTGCTGATCAACACGATCACGCTGTCGTTTCTGCAAATCGCCTTCGCGTTTCCCGTCCCGATCGCGCTGGCGCTCATGCTGAACGAGGTGCGCCAGGAATGGTTCAAACGGTTCGTCCAATCGCTCGTCTACTTGCCCCACTTCCTGTCGTGGGTCGTCGTCATCGGCCTCGTCACGCTGTTTCTGCGCAGCGACGGCGTCGTCAACAGCTTTCTCGTGAATGTGCTCGGGATGGAGCCGGTGCTGTTCCTGCAGCAGCCGTATTTGTTCAAGCCGCTGATCGTGCTCGAGATTATATGGAAGGAGGCCGGCTGGGGCACGATCGTCTTCCTGGCGGCGCTCGCCGGGGTGAACCCGGAGCTGTACGAGGCGGCGATCGTCGACGGCGCGAGCCGGTGGCGGCGCATCTGGCATATTACGCTGCCCGGCATCCGCGGCACGATCGTCATTTTGCTGATCCTGCGGCTCGGAACGGTGCTCGACAACGGGTTCGAGCAAATTTTCCTCATGCTGAATCCGTACGTCCAGGAGGTCGGCAACGTGCTGGATACGTACGTGTACTACAAGGGGATTTTGCAATCCGACTTCAGCTTCGCCACCGCCGTCGGGTTGTTCAAGTCGGTCGTCGGGCTCGTCCTTGTCGTCGCCGCGAACCGGCTCGCCAAGCGGTTCGGCGAGGAGGGCATCTACTAGGCGCCCCAAAAAGTGAAGCAATCCGTTGCAGCTCATTCCGATTACGTTTCGGGGACCCCGGATTCTGCGCCCCAAAAAGTGAAGCAATCCGTTGCAGCTTATTCCGATTACGTTTCGGGGACCCCGGATACTTACTCCAACGCTCGATCTTACGAAAGGAGGTGCGGCGCCCATGCATCACCGAACGTGGCTCGACCGGGCGGCCGACGGACTGAACGCGCTCCTGCTGCTCGTCATCGCCGCGGCCATGGTCGTGCCGTTCCTGTACATTTTCTCGGTTTCGTTTTCCTCGATGGAGGAATATTTGAGCAAAGATTTCATCCTGTGGCCGGACCGCTGGGTGACGGACGCGTACGAGTACATTTTGGCCAACGACAAATTCGTCAAATCGGTGCTCGTCACCGTCCTTATTACGGCGCTGGGCACGACGCTCAATCTCGTCTTCACGTCGACGATGGCGTATGCGCTGGCCAAACCGTTTTTCGGTCAAAGGGTGTTTCTGTTCATGGTGCTGTTTACGTTTCTGTTCAGCGCGGGCATTATCCCGACGTATTTGATCGTCAAGGCGACCGGGCTGCTCAATACGGTGTGGGCGCTCATTCTCCCGGTGCTGATCAGCCCGTGGAACTTGATCGTGTTCAGTCAATTTTTCAAAAGCATTCCCGAGGAGCTGAACGAAGCCGCGCTGATCGACGGCGCCGGAGAATTCACCGTATTCAGCCGCATCATCGTCCCGCTGTCGAAGCCGGCGTTCGCCACGTTCGGCCTGTTCTACGCCGTTATGCATTGGAACTCCTACTTCTCCGGCATTTTGTACTTGAGCAACCCGAACTTGTGGCCGATTCAAGTGCTGCTGCGCCAAATCGTCGTCGTTAACGACACGAGCTCGCTGCTGACCGAGCAGACGCTCGTCGAGCCGCCTCCGGCGGAGACGATCCAGATGGCCGCGATATTGCTCGCGACGGTGCCGATTTTGATCGTCTACCCGTTTCTGCAAAAGCATTTCGCCAAGGGGGTGATGATCGGCTCGGTCAAAGGATGATTGGTCACGCGGGGGTTAAGCTGGTTCGGAAAGGCACATTTGTTCAAAAGGGCACGATCGTTCAAAAGGTACGTTCGCTCGTCCAAGTACATCTGATCGGCAAGTATATTCATTCAGCAAAGCGCACTGGCAAAGCCAATCCGTTCAAAAAAGGTACATTCGTTCGGTTACGTACGCACATTCGGCCAGCTGCGCTCGACAAGTCACGCTCTTACAGCAAACCGGCCCGATCGCAAACGCCCGGTAAACTCGGGCTGCCGGCCGGCAACCATTCCTATCCCATCGGAGGTGTCCGCTCGTGAAAGGAAAAACATTCGCCAGCCTGACGTCCGTAACGACGCTCGCCCTGGCCGTGGCCGCCTGCTCCGGCGGCGGAGACAAAGCCGCCAACGACGGAGGCGCAGGCGCGCCGAAGACGGGGGACGCGAACGCGCCCAAGAAAGTGCACGACATCGGCTTCCTGAACTTCGCCTACACCATTTTCCCGGACCCGAACGGCAAAGGCGTCGAAGCGATCAAGCAAAAGTTCGGCGCCAACATCAAGGCCCAATTCGTGCTCCAATCCGACTACAAGGAGAAGCTGAACGTCATCATGGCATCGGGCGACATGCCGGACGTCGTGGCGATCAAGGATCTCGACGCGAACTACTACAAATGGGCGAAGCAGGGCGCCTTCCTGCCGCTCGACGACTATATCGACAAGTATGCGACGTTCAAGGCGGTGCCGAAGACGATTTACGACCAGTTCCGCGTCAACGGCAAAATTTACAGCATCCCGATGTATGCGCCGACGTACACGTTCTCCGGCACGATCCGCCAAGACTGGCTCGACAACCTCGGGTTGAAAATGCCGACGAACTACAAGGAGCTGCTCGACGTCGCCATCGCCTTCACGAAAAACGACCCGGACAAGAACGGCAAAAACGATACGTACGGCTTCGCGCTCGGTCAGGACATCTCGCCTACGCACGCGATGGGAGCATATTGGTCGCCGGCGTGGTACCATAAGGACAAGGACGGCAATTTCATGCCCGGCCTGATCGGCCCGGGCCGAAAGGAAGTGATCGAGACGCTCGCCGCGGCGTACAAGGAAGGCGCGGTGACGAAAGACTTCGCCGTGCTCAACTGGGCGCAGACGAACAAGGAGTTCTACTCCGGCAAGGCGGGCATTTTCATCGGGACGCCGACGGGGATGGTCGAGGAATATTACACGGGGCTGCTGAAGGTCAATCCGACGGCGAAGGTCGCGCCGATCCCGTTCTTCAAGGCGCCGGACGGCTCCCAGGGCAACCCGAAAGGGAGAGGCTTCTTCGGTCTCACGACACTGTCCGCCAAGCTGAAGGACGATCCGGACAAAGTGAAGAAAATTCTCGAAATTCTCGATTACGGCCGCCAGTTCATTCCGGTCGACCAGCGCAATCCGCAAAACCAGCAGTTCGACTGGATCATGGGCGGCAACGGCGTCGGCTACGAGATGGTCGACGGCAAGGCGGTGCCGAAGGCCGGCCAGGAAGCGAATACGCCGATCCAGTACATGCTGCAGCGCCACGAATTTTGGAAGCCGTGGGCGCCGAGCGACGAGGCGAACGAATACTCGAAAGCGTCGTACAACTCGAAAGAAATGCAGGCGTTCATCGCGACGATCGAGCAAATGGAAAAAACATACAACAAAACGCCGTACGACGACCCGTCCTATCTCGTCTACTCGGAAACGCAGGCAGCCAAAGGGTCGGAGCTCGATAAATTCGTGCTCGGCGAGCAGACGAAAATGATTTCCGGCCAGCGCCCGATGGCCGATTGGGACAAGGTCGCCGAAGAATGGAAAAGCCGCGGCGGCGCCCAAATCATGAAAGAAATCAACGACGGCATCAAAGCCGCGAAAAAGTAACCCGTCCCAGCCGGCCATAAGCCGGACGGCGCCTCTCCGGTCGGCAAGCCCGCACCGGGAAGGCGCCGTTCGGACGTATGGCGCCTTGGGCGGCGAAAGGAGCCCGACAAACCACGATGAAACACGCTTTCGACATCGACGCGGCGATCGGCCGCATGCGCAAGACGCTGCGCGACGCCGTACCGGTCATTCGCGGCTGGATGACGCCGGACGGGCGTCTGCCCGATCCGTACGAGACGATCTACAGCGAAAATTACGCGCCGGCGAACGCCGCCTCCGTACTCGCCTCCGTATGCCGGAACGGGGACGCGCCGGAAGCGGCCGATCCGCTCGACGCCATGCTGGCCCGCACCGCGGAGCTGCTCGCCGACAAGGCCGGCGTCAGCCCGTTTTGCCGCGTGTTCCTGTACCATTACGGGCTGATGGCGATGCTCCTCGCGCCGCCGAACGTTCGCGTCGAACTGATCGGACGGCACGGAGCGGCGTTCGCCGCTTACGAGGACGACTGCGCCGTCGTCAATACGAACTGCGCGGCGCTGCAATGGGCGATGGAGCTGTACGCGGACGCGCTCGGCTTGCGTCCCGCCGACGAAAGGCTGCTCGCTCATCGGCTGTCGTTTATCGCGGAGGCGCAGCTCGAATCGGGCTTTATCAACGACGAGGTCGACGAGAAGATGAGCCACGACGGCATGCCGATCGCCTATCATGCGTTCACGCTGTTTTTGCTCGCTAGCGCGTTCGCCGTCGTCGAACGGTGGCCGGAGCGTCACGCCTCGACCCGAAGCGAGGCGGAGCGGATCGTCCGGCGGGGCGTCGACTGGCTCGGACGGGCGATCACCCCGGACGGGACGTTCGCGATGGTCGAGCGGAGCAGCTACCAGACGTTCACCTGGGGAGCGCTTACCGCTCTGCTCGCCTACGCCGATCCCGAAGGCGAACGGTACGGCGCTTCGGTCGCCGCAGCCTTCGCCAGCTGGCTGCCTTACCGGCACGATGACGGAACGTACGGCTGCACGCCGAACCGTCTCCCCCATTCGCTGCGAACCGGATACGAATCGTATACGCACTTGAACATGTACAACCTGCTCGGGCTCACCGGGGTCGCGGTCGCCGAGCGGATGCTCGCCCGCCGGGTGCGCCTGTCCGGCGCCGAAGCGCTCGTCCCGGCGAGAGACGGGGGATTCGTCGATCCGGCCAGCGGCTACGCCTTTTTCCGGAATGGCGGCGGCTTTTTCGGCTGCGCCCTTCGCATGCACAACCGGCAATACGCGCCGGCGATGCAGGGCTTTCATTTCCGGCTCGAAAGCCGGCGTGTCCCGATTCCGGAGGCTCGCCTGCCCGGCCCCCACGTCCCGGTCGATAGACTCATCCGCGAAGGCGTCTGGGAAGGCTACGCCGTCACCGACGAAGCGGGAGTCGAGACGTTTCCCGACCGGAAGACGAACGCGGAATGGACGGTTGTCGAAGACGGCATCCGGCTGATCGACGATCGCGACGCGCTGGCATGCACGAAGACGATCGCCGTCGCCGGCGATGCGATCCGCTGGAGCTACGAGCTGCAGGCGAAGCGCCCGCTCCGGTCGTGCCGCCACATCGTCCCCGTGCTCGTGCACGACGGCCGCGACGCCCTCCTTGTCGCCGCTCGGCCGGAAGGCGGATTGCAGCTTCGGTTCGGAGACGCCTCCTACGAACTGACCTGTCCGGAATCGACGTCGATGGAGATGGAGCTGACGCGATCGCTCTTGTCCGTCAGCGGCGTTTCGGCGCCAATCGTCATCGAGCTTCCGGCGCCGCTCGAAACCGGCGCGATCGTCCGATGGACGACGACGCTGCGCTTGCTCCCCTCCTGAACGGACATGGTATACTGGACGGGACGAAGGAGGCGGATCGACCGCGATGACGAAGCAACCGACACGTTGCGGCTGGGTGAACGACAGCCAGCTGTACATCGATTACCATGACCGCGAATGGGGCGTCCCGGTTCACGACGATCGGGCGTTGTTCGAACGGCTCGTGCTCGAAGGCGCCCAGGCCGGACTGAGCTGGTATACGATTTTGCGCAAGCGAGAGCATTACCGGGAGGCGTTCGACGGCTTCGACCCGGCGAAGGTAGCCGCCTATGACGAGATGAAAAGGGCCGAGCTGCTCGCGAACGAAGGACTCGTCCGCAACCGGCTCAAAATCGAATCGGCCGTTCGCAACGCCAGGGCGGTTTTGCGCGTGCAGGAGGAGTTCGGCACGTTCGACGCGTACTTATGGCGGTTCGTCGACGGCCGGCCGATCCGAAACCGGTGGGCGGAGCTGAAAGACGTCCCCGCGACGACGCCGATCTCGGAGGCGATGAGCAAAGATTTGAAAAAAAGGGGATTTACGTTCGTAGGCCCCACCATTTGCTACGCTTTGATGCAGGCGACCGGCATGGTGCAGGATCACGTCACGAGCTGCTTTCGCCATGCGGAGCTGGCCGATTTCCAATAATTGAGGGTTTTCTTCGTCCGCAAGGGTATGGTAGCCTTTTACAAGTAGCCGAAACTTCGAAGCCTGATGTGCGGGGGACGCATCAATACGGGCGGCGCCGGAAAACCGGAAGCCGTTAGCCGTTCGGGGTGAATCGCGGGCTGTAAGCCGCGTAGGGTTGTATCCTCAACCCGAACCCGACAACTAACCTCGTAGGCGAACATAAAAGGAGAGATTGCCGTAATGCCGAAATGCACCTGGAAGCGCGCGCTGCTTGCGGGCGGTTTCGTTTTGTTCGTATTGTCCGGCTCGAACGCCCATGCGACGGGCCGTCCTTATATGCCGGAGCTGCAAGCCCGCTGGCTGCCGCTAGCGTTCCAGCAAGATTACTTCTCGATTTGGAAAGACGTGCATTCCTCCGCCGCGCAAGCGGCACAAGCGGAACCGTTGCTTCAGCCGGAGCTCGCCGCGGCGGAAATGGCCGCTCTTCTCGTACAGGCGACCACCTTGTCCGTGCCGGATCGGGCCGCCATAGCCGCTACAGCCGCTGCCGCCCCGACGGCCGCGCCGAAAGCGACGCCGGCCAAGTCTGCGCCGGCCCAGCCGAAGCAGAAGCCGAAGGCGGCGGTTGCTTCTTCCGCAGCGCCTGCCGCGAAAAAAGCCCCAGCCGCGAAAAGCGAAGCGGTGGCGGTGGCAGGCAAGAAGGTCGAGCCGAAGAAAACGATCGAGGCGCAAGCTTCGGCCTATACGGGCAGCGCCACGGAAAACGGCGGCTTCGGCGCCGTCGATTACTTCGGCAATCCGCTCAAGGTCGGCACGATCGCGGTCGACCCGGACGTCATCCCGCTCGGATCGACGGTTTACGTGACCGGCTATCGGTACGACGGCCTGCCGGAGGGCGGCATGGTCGCCAAGGCGGTCGATACCGGAAGCGCGATCCAGAACAACCGGATCGACATCTACGTGCCGGGATCGCCGGACGAAGCCCGAACGTTCGGTTTCCAAAACGTGACGGTTTACGTGCTCGAATAACCGTTCCCCGAACAACAAAAGGGCCGCGACATCGCTCGCGGCTCTACTTGCTTTTCGACAAATGCAGCAATTCCGGAACGGTGACGAGTCCGTACCCCTGCTCCCGCAGCTTGGCGATAATGCCGGGCAGCGCCTTGACCGTTCCGCTCAAATCCTGCTTGTCCCCTCCCGCCGAATGCTGAAGCACGATGGAGCCGGCTTTCGCATGGCCCAAAATATTGCCGGACACCTGCTGCTCGCCGAGGTTTTTCCAATCGAGCGAATCGACGTTCCAATTGACGATCATATATCCCCGGCTCTTCGCCCACTGGAGCTGCTCTTCGTCGATGGCGCCGTACGGCGGGCGGAGCAGCTTGGGACGGTAGCCGGTCAACCGGTTCAGCACTTCCTCGGTTTGCTCGATCTCTTGGGCGAATTGGTCCACCGTCAGCTTCGGAAATTGGGGGTGGCGGTACGAATGATTGCCGATCGCATGTCCTTCCCGGACGATCCGCCGGACGATGTCCGGGTGTTCTTCCGCCCGCTTGCCAAGCAGGAAAAACGTCGCTTTCACGCCGTGCGCCTTCAAAACGTCAAGCACCTGCGGCGTAAACCGGTCGTCCGGGCCGTCGTCGAACGTCAGCGCGACGTTACGCTCCTTTGATGCCCCGCTTACCTTGAACGCTTCCGGGTATTTGGCCCTCAGCTCCGAGAGCGACAGCTTCTTGGCCGCCGAGGACTGCGACTTCTGCACGCTGACGGCCGGCGCCTTCGGCTCGGGCTTGGCCGGCCCCCGCTGGCGTGGCTTTTCCGCCTTCGCGTTCGGCTTGGCCGGTTCGGGGGCCGGGACCGATTGGGCCGGCGCAGGTGCCGGCGTCGGAACGGGCGCCGCCGCGTTCGGCTGCGTCCCGGACGTCCGGCCGTCCGCGGAGAGCGGGGCGGGGCCGCCGGGAGCCGGAAGAGCGGCTCCGTCCGGCCCGGCCGTCGGCTCCCCCGGAGCGGGAGCCGGAACGGCCCGTTCCGCGAACGACGACGGCCCGCCGGCGCCTCCTCCTTCGTCCGCCGAAGGGGCCCGCTGCCCGCAGCCCGCCGTCAGCAAGACGCATCCTGCGGCGGCGATGGCGATCAGACGCTTCATAGGCGTTCCCTCCCCGTTAGTGGATCACACGAATAGGGTTAGTATGGTTGACGAGACGGCGGATTATCCGCCTTGCCGGCCTGCGCAAGCGAGCCGGCCGCCGTTTCGGCCCGGTACCGCGCCGCGACTCGGCGCCAATCTTCCAAGAAGTGGGCGTACAGCACCGGTCGGCGCCGGACGGCAAGCGGATGGTACGAGGCGGCGACCGCCATGCCCGCTCGTTCGATCCATGAGCCCCGCATCGTTTTCACTTCCGCCTCGGGATCGCCGAGAAACGATTGCAAGGCGACGTTGCCCAAGCAGAACAGCAGCTTCGGGCGCATCCGCATCAGCTGAAACGACAGGTGCGCCGAGCACGCCCGCCGCGCTGCAGGCTTGTCGTACGCCTTGCGCGGTCGGCATTTGACGACATACGTTACATACAGCTCGTCGGGCCGGAATCCGGCTTCGGCCGCCGCTTGCTGCAGCGTTTCCCTCGTGCCGCAGACGAACGGGACGCCTTCGCGGTTTTCCCGCGCCCCCGGATTGTCGAGCAGCACGACGAGCGACGTCCCCGGGTTGCCTTCCCCCCAGACGACCCGGTTCCGATGTCCCGACAGCTCGCACCGGTCGCATAAGGCGGCATGCTCCGGAGGACGCTCCTCCGGGAAAATGATCGGCTCGAACGCCACGCGTATCCCCTCCTGTTCCTCCGTTAGTATGAACGTTTTGCGACAATTCGAGCCGTCCGGGCTTCCTCGCCTTGACGCATGCGGCCGGCTGCGCTAAGCTTGGGGCGAAGAGCGTGCATACGACGACGAAAGCGGGGAATTACAATGGCCGATCGCCGACGCGGCAGCCCGTCCGACCGCGAATTCGTTCCCGGAGACCGACCGATCGTTCCGCTTCCCGCGGAAACGTTCGAAGACCGCCACGTGGCCAGCCTTCATTACAAACGAATGAACGATTGGCTGGACGAAGCGTTCGAGAACTGCCGCAAAAACGGCGGCTTCGACGATTTGCCCGGCAAAGGGCGGCCGATCGAAGTCCCGACGGAAGACGTGCTCACGTCGATTTTGAAAAATGCCAAAGTACCGCCTCCATGGATCATGCTGCGTCAAGATATCCAAACCTCGATCGAGTACGCGCTCGAGCTGCTGCGAGCCGATCCCGATCATCCGGCTTTAGACGAGCACATTCACGATATTAACCGGAAAATCGTCCAGATGAACGTCCAGGCTCCCAGCCTTTCCCTACACCGCCGCAAGGTGACGAAGCACACGCTGGAGGCGGAATTCGAAAAGTGGAAGTAGGCATAGCCTGCGGATCACTTTTCAAGAGCTTGAAAACGGCAAGACCGCCGAACGTCCAACGTTTCGGCGGTCTTGCCGTTTCCTCTACCGCGGCCCCCTCGGACACCCTCGAATGTTCTCGACGGGTTAGGGTACGCTACGGGTGGAGGTGTGACTCATTCCATGAAACGACTTTTAACCGCACTGCTCGCGGCTACCTTGCTCTTCGGCTGCTCGACGCCGATCGTCCGAGGGGAGACGGCCGATGCCGTTCAAGAAGAAGGCGACGAGTCGGGCACGCTGCACCCGCTGAAGCGCGGCAGCTACCGTTCGCCGCCGCGCACGTACAATCCCGGTGCCGGCGCCGGTACAGGCAACGTCAACCGGACGACGCCCGCCCGGCCGGACAATGCCGCGCGCACTCCGACCGCTCCCCGCACGACGCCCGCTCCGCGGACCGGCTTCGGCGGATTTCTCGGGGGCATGTTCGGAGGCTTGGCGCTAGGCACGATACTCGGCTCCTTGTTCAATCCGTTCGCCGGCTTTTCGCTGGGCTTTCCCGTCTTATCCTTGTTCAGCTTCGTCATATGGATTGCCGTCATCCTCGTGATCGTCCGGCTTTTCCGCAGACGCAGACCGCATTGATTCGTCCGGTGCGTTACCGCGGCGGCTTCGGACTCAACACGAACACGAAGACGCCCTTGTCCCGCTCGAAATCCCAGTCGACGAACAGATCGACGACCGTGCGCCGAAGGGCCGATTCGAACGCCATCCGGCGGTCCGGACGCTGCTTCTCGATCGACCGCTTCAGCTCCTTCAACGATTCGCCGTGGCCGAGCCTCAGCAGCTCCCTCTCGATCGGAAGGAGAATGCCGTGGCGGATCGCGACGATGGTACGCGGGTTGATCTCGAACGAGCGGACGCCGTCCCGATCGATCAGCGGGTGCACGCCTGCGGAGGCCAGCTCGCGTTCCACCTCCTCCTTGCCGGGATAATCGCCGTCCGGCGGCGGACTGTCCGCGATCGGATCGCCACAGCCGAATACGATCATCCCGCTGCGGTTCGACAGCTCCCAGTCGTAAAAAGCCTCGTTCGGACGGATGCCCGCGACCGTCCCGATATAATCCGCCACATCCGGCAGCAGCGGCTTCATCAAATAATCCCGCATGCGCCGGACGATCGCCTCCTGCTTTTGCTCCAGCAGCACGCGTTCGGGCGGAGCCATAAAATTTCGCAAATAAATCGCAATGTACGTATGCCCGATCGACACGAAAACCGATTCGGGCCCTTTGCCGAACGTATCGCGCAGCCGTTTGCCCACGTAGCTGCCGATCGTTTGCTGCATGTGCTGCAACGGCTGCGAGGGAGCGGGCGGCTGCTGCGCTTGCTTCGATTCCTTCACTTGTCCGTCTCCTCCAAATCGTTTATCGTCCAGGTGCGGGGGCTTCCGCGCTCATGTCCGCGGGAAGCCGGATCTGTACCGTCGTGCCGTCTCCAGGCGCGCTGTCGAACTCGATCGTACCCCCGTGCTCCTTTACGATGCTGCTGCATACCATTAGTCCGAGACCGGTGCCTTCCTCCTTCGTCGAATAAAAGGCCCGTCCGATTTGCTCGAGCAGCTCCGGCGCCATGCCCGTCCCCGAATCGGTGACGAATAAGGCGGCTTCTTCTCCGCTTCGCTCCGCGGCTACGACGATCGTCCCGCCTTTCGGCATCGCTTCCATCCCGTTCTTGATGACGTTGATCAGCACCTGCTTCAGCTTATTCTCGTCCCCCCGAATGGAAACGCCGTTCAACGCTCCATCCGTCCTCAGCTCGATCCGAACGCCGGAGAGCATCGCTTGGGGCAGCATGAACTGTACCGTTTGTTCGAGAAGCCGGTTGACGTCCACATCCTCGACCTTCGCTTCTTTCGGTTTGGCGATGAGCAGAAGCTCCCCGACGATCCCGTTAATCCGGTCGATTTCCGACAGCATAATATCCGTGTAGGAAGCTCCTCCCGCTTTCAGCAGCTGGACGAAGCCTCTCAGGCTCGTTAGCGGGTTGCGAATTTCGTGCGCGATTCCGGCCGCCAATACGCCGATCGTGGTCAGCTTCTCGGACTCCTCCAGCTTCCGGCGGCTCACCGTCAGCTCGTCCCGTTCGCCCGCCGGGAAACCGGCAGCTTTCCGCCCCCGGCCGATCCGATAAGCCGCCCAACCGACGACTACGGTCCCCGCCGCATGAAGCAGCGATTCCCACACCGCCTCTCCCCATGGCCGGACGGGCCGGTACAGGGCATATTGATCGGCGGCGACGAGCAGGACCGCCGCGGCCGCCAGCCAGATCGGCAGCGGTACGTTCGGGAAGCGGGTACGGTTATGCAGCATGGCGGAGCATCCCCTTTCGGATAGGCAAATAAAAAGACCTAACCTTCGGCCCCTCGGGCGAAAAGTTAGGTCATGTAAGTGACGTTTATTTGCGAAGCGCAATAAATTCACACATTTACCTTCGAGATTCAAGTACGAAACAGATGAACCCGAGATCGTTCGGAAACGACCAGTCGAGAAAAATGTCGGCCACCGGCGCGCGGAAAAGGTCTGAAAACGTCCCATCCCGGTGAAAGTAGGTCTTCTCCAAATCGTCCTTCGTATTCAGCAGCTCTTGCTCGTAGCCTTTGGCGATCAGCGCCTTCTCGATCGGGACCAGAATCCCTCTGCGAATGACGACGCAAAACCGTTCATTGATCCGATACGTGCGCACTTCTTCCGGAACTTTCTGGACGAGCGCGCTCAGCCGGCTCACTTCGTGCTCGACCAACCGGTAGTCCGGCTCGAAGGACGGCGTCTTCGGCGCCTCGGTCGGCAGCTCCCGATCGAGAGCGGCGGCGATCAGCCCGGAGTTGTTCGGAAAATTCCAATCGTGGAACATCATCCGAACTTCCAGTTCCAGCATCGATTGAATAACGCCTTTCAGCTCTTCCAGAATACCGGTCATGATCGCTTGGCGAACCGTGTCGACGGCGATCGACTGCCCTTGACGGAAGAGCGCTTCCTCCATCGGCGTTACGAAGCCGCCGATTTCGATAAGAAGGAACGGGCCTCCCGCAAAAGCGAAGCAAGCTTCGGGTCCGCGCCCGAACTTTTGCCGTAAAAGCTTGCCCGTATAGCTGCTTATATACTGGAGCCGCCGATGAATCGGCTCCGCCTTCATATCCGCTTGCGCGTCCATGCTTCGTTCCCCCGCGGGGCTAAAACCGACGACTTCCAATCGTCGATCCCCCTCATTTTATCATGAGCCGTCTGAATTGCAAACGGTTCTCCGCATTTTAGATTGCCATATACGGGCATCTTTCATACAGACGCACGATATCGTCGGGGGACGCCCGCGAAGCGCGGTTTGCGAAAGCCGCTATCGGCGTCAGCCGCTCGCTTGCCGATCCCAGAAAGGAAGCGCCACGGTGACGGTCGTCCCTTCTCCCGGTTTGCTGTCCAACCGGATCGCCCCGCCGTGCATGTCGACGATCTTCTTCGCGATCGCCAGTCCGAGGCCGCTTCCGCCCGCCGACCGGTTGCGCGACTTGTCGGCTTTGTAAAACCGTTCGAACGCATGCAGCCGATCCTCCTCGGCCATCCCGACGCCCGTATCGGTTACGGCGACGACCGCTTCTCCCTGACCGCTCCCGACCCGGACGCGAATCGTTCCGCCTTCCGGGGTGAACTTGATCGCGTTGTGCAGCACGTTCGTCCATACTTGGCTCATCAAATCTTCGTCGGCGGCGATTTCCGTCGGCTGAAGCTCGACGTCCATCTCGAGCCGCTTGGCATCCCATTGCGGCTCGCACGCCAGCACGACGCGGCGCAGCTGCTTGTCGAGCCGGTACCGCTTCGGCTCGAACGGATGCCGTTCGGAATCGAGCGACGTCAGCTTGAGCAGGTTGTCGCTCAGCTTGGACAGCCGTCCCGTCTCCGTCTCGATGATGGACAAATACCGCTCCCGTTCCTCGTCGGTCAGGCTGCCGCTTCGCAGCGCCCGCGCGAAGCCGCCGATCGAGGTGAGCGGCGACTGGATTTCGTGCGAGACGTTCGAGACGAACTCCTGGCGCATCCGCTCGATCCGTTTCAAGCCGGCCGCCATGTCGTTGATCGTTTCGGTCAGCTGAATGAAGTCGTTCCGCTGCCCCCCGCCCTTCCCGCCCCGGCGGAAACGACGGCTCGGCTTGCGGCCCTGCATCGATTCGATGTCGATCGTCACGTTGTAGTCCCCCTTCGCGATCCGGTTCAGAGCGCCGAAGACCGTCGTCCATAATCGGATCCGGTGCGGGGTGCCGTGAATGAAGGCGAGGATGCCGATCAGCAGCAGCATCGCGTTGATGAGGAATAGCGGCGTCAGCTGTTTCACGAAGCCGTGGAACAAGCCGGGCGCTTCCGCCTGAACGAATAGCGCCGCTCTCGCGCCGCCCTGCCCGATCGGTACGGATCGGCCGACTGTCGCGATGCCGCTGCGGAACGGGTTCGGCCTCTCCAGCTTGCGGACCGTGTCTCCCGTATAGACGCGTTCCAGCTCGGCGGCGCCTATGCCTTCCGACAACGGCGAAGGCTCCTCGCCGTACCATCGTCCGGCGCCTTGCGGATCGAGCCAGCCCGCGCGAATGCCCATCGTGCGGGCGAGCCGGTCCGCCCACGGTCCGGCTTCTCCCCCGGTTTCCTCCCGGACGGCGGAAAGCGTATCGAGCTCCTCGAGCAAGGCGCCCCACAGCGCCTCTTTGTCCGCGCGGCTATGGATGAGCGAAGAAGCCGCGTAGGCGACCGTCCACATTCCGTAAAAGACGAGGAACAGGAGCAGGATCGCTTGCGCGACTTTGGATAGCGGCGGCTTCTGCATCAATTTCACGCCGGCGGGCGGGCTTCCGCCATGGTCGAACTCCGGCCCCCGCTTCATGGCGTCGTCTCCAGCCGATAGCCGAGTCCGCGGATCGTGCTGATTTTGAACGAATGGCGTTCTTCGGGAAACCGTTCCCGCAGCCGCTTGACGTGAACGTCGACGGTCCGTTCGTCGCCCTCGTAATCGAACCCCCATATTTGCTCGATCAGCTGGTCGCGCGAAAACGTTTTGCCCGGATAGCTCGCCAGCTTGAACAGCAGCTCGAACTCCTTCAGCGGCAGCGTCACCGCACGGCCCCCGACGACCGTCTCGTACGTTTTCCGGTTGAGCGACAGCTCGCCCACCTGAACCGTCTGGGACGTCGCGATGCGATACCGTTTGAGCAGCGCCTTGACGCGGACGATCAGCTCGGCCGGCTCGAACGGCTTGACGAGGTAATCGTCCGTACCCAGCTCGAACCCCTTCACTTTATGCGCCGTTTCCCCTTTGGCCGTCAGCATGAGCAGAGGGAGGTCGTAATGCTCCCTCAGCTCCCGGCACAGCTCCCAGCCGTCCATGTTCGGCATCATGACGTCGAGCACGACCATCTCCACCGGCGCCGACGCCATCACGGCAAGCGCTTCGTTGCCGTCGGACGCCTCCGCGACCTCGAACCCCTCCCGCTCCAAAAACAGCTTAACCAGCTCGCGAATATGCGGGTCGTCGTCGACGATCAGCAGCTTGGTCATCGCCTTCGCCCCCTCCTCCGTTTTCCTCTAGCATACACCATGCTTCTCGCTCAGACGAGCTCCGCGCTCTTCGCCGCGACGTCCGGCTCGCGGACCGCCGATCCCGGCGAGGCGCCCGGAACGGAGCCTCGCTCCGCGTGCCGTTCCCGCGACAGCTTGGCGTTGCCCATGAAGAAGCTGACGACGATGCCGATCGCGACGATAACCGCGCCGGCCAGGAACAGCCCGGTGACGGCACCCGTGAACAAACGCTGCAGCTCCGCGACGACCTCGTGCGGAAGCGCCGCCATCGCCGCCTTGTCGGTCAGCAGGCGGGGGTTCGCCATGTGGGCGAGCTTGTCGGCCGGAATGTGCGCAAGCTTCGCGCCGAGCCCGGATAAGCCGTCGTTCAGCCGGTCCGACAAAAGGGCGCCGAGAACGCTGACGCCGATCGTCCCACCGATCGAACGGAAAAATTGGACGGACGAGGTGACGACGCCGCGCATCCGGCTGTCGGCCGCTTCCTGAGCGGCGGTATTGATCGCGGGCAAGAGCGGTCCCATCCCGAGTCCCGCCACGATCATGTACAGCACGACCGTCGTCTTCGTCGTATCGACGTCCATCGTCGACATGAGCCAGAAGCCGACGGCCATGATCGCGAACCCGCCGGCGATCAAGACGCGGAACGGCACCTTCGCCAGCAGCCGGCCCGACACGATCGAGGAGACGACGACCGACAGCATGAGCGGCGTCAGAATGTAGCCGGCGAGCGAGGCGCTGACGCCGATGACGCCCTGCACGTAAAGCGGGATGTACGTAATCGCGCCGAACATCGCCGCGTTCATCAGGAAGCCGGCCGCGTACGAAACGGTAATGACGCGGTTGCGGAACATGTCGAGCGGCAAAATCGGCTCCTTCGCCTTTGTCTCCGCCCAGAGGAACAGGGCGAGCAGCGCCGCGCCGGCGGCGAACAGGCCGAGCACCGGCATGGAGCCCCAGCCGTAGCTCGTGGACGCCTCGCCCGTACCGCCTCCGAAGACGAGCGCGAGCAGGATCGAGACGATCGAGCCGCTGAGCAGGACGGCGCCGAGCCAATCGATCGAGCGTTTGCCGGCCGTCCGATTCTCTTTCAGCGCGACGGCGATGATGCCGATGGCGGCGAGGCCGATAGGGAGGTTCACGTAAAATATCCAATTCCAGCTCAGACGGTCGACGATAAAGCCGCCCGCCGCCGGGCCGACGATGCTCGATAGCGCGAAGACGGCGCCGAATATCCCTTGCATTTTGGCGCGACGCTCGGGCGGCATGATGTCGGCGAGAATCGTAATCGCGAGCGGCATCAAGGCGCCCGCGCCGATGCCCTGGATGCCGCGGAAGACGATCAGCTCGGTCATGTTCGTCGCGAGCCCGCATAAGGCGGACCCGCCGATGAACAGCGCCATGCCGACGATATAGATGCGGCGCCGCCCGTATAGGTCGGCCAGCTTGCCGAAGATCGGCATGCTCGTCGTCGAGGCGAGCATATAGACCGAGAACACCCAGCTGTACAGCGACAAGCCCCCCAGCTGCTGGATGACGGTCGGCATCGCGGTCGCCATAATCGTCTGATCGAGCGCCCCGAGCAGCATCCCCAGCAGCAGGCCGGTCAAGACGAGACCGACTTTCGGTTTTGCATTGGTCATAATCGTTCCCACTCCTTCTTCTTCCTTAAGGTCGATGGGAACACTATAACCGGGTTCTATGAACTGAATATGAACTTATTCGCCGCGGTCAGAACCAGACTTTGAACGTCTTGATCTCGTACGGCCGGATCGGGAACGTCAGCTCGGCGCCGGCGAATTCGACCTGCTCCTCGCCCTCCTCGACCAAATTGCATTCGGCCGCCTTGCGGATATTTTGGCCGAACCGGAGCGTTACCGCCCCGTTGCGGCACTGCATCGCCTCGTAGACGCGCACGATCGCGCAGTCGCCGGCCTCCGCCTGCTTCACCGTCTCGACGAAGACGTGGTCGGCGTCGACGGATACGAAGCTGTACGCGTACGGCAGCGCCCCGCTGCCCGGTCCGGCGACGGCCGCCTGCAGGGGCACGTTCAAGTCGTAAGCCGCGCGCGGCGTCTGGCCGTACCGCCAATCCCCGAAGTGCGGGTACAGGCTGTACGTGAACGTATGGCGCCCCTGATCGGCCGTCTCATCCGGAAGGACGGGCGACTTGATGAGCGTCAGGCGCATGACGCCGTCCTTGACGTCGTAGCCGTACTTGCAGTCGTTCAGCAGGCTGACGCCGTAGCCGCCCTCGGACAAGTCGGCCCACTTGTGGGCGCATACTTCGAAGCGCGCCCTATCCCCGCTCGTATTCCAATGCGTCGGGCGCTCGATGGCGCCGAACTGGATGTCGTACGTCGCCCGGGTCGCCCGGATGTCGACCGGGAATGCGGCCTTCAGCAGCGTCCGCTTCTCCCGCCAGTCGACCTCGGTGCGAAAATCGATGCGCGGGACAGAGCGGTACACGGTCAGCCGCTGCACGATGCGCGAATCGCCGAACGTCCAGACGAGCCGAAGGACGCCGCGCACCGGCCCTTCCTCCTCGACGACCGCTTCCGCGAGCTTTCCGATCTCGGTCATTTTCTCGCGGTAATCGATGTCGATATCCCCCGCGTCGAACCGCAGCGGCCGATCCTCGAACGTCTGCAGCACGTTGCCCGGCCGATCTTCGGCCAACACCTCGCGCCGCGCTCTCTTGTCGTACAGCGATTCGATTTGGCCCTGTTCGTTCAGACGGATGCGGAAAAACGCGTTTTCGAGCGAATCGCGGCTCACGTTCAGCTCGTTATCGCCTCTACCGCCGCCCCGGTCGTCACCTTCGGCGGAGCCGGACGGCACGTCGGGCAGCGGTCTCGCCACGAGCGCGTAAGCGGCGTAGCCCATCGCGGGCACGTCCTCCACTTCGACGAGCAGCAGCTCGCCGCCGTCCTCCTCGACGATTTGCGTGCGGGCCGGCGAGCCGTCCGAACCGAGGATCGTCTTGCCGTTGACCGCCTCGGTCAGCGGCAGCTCGACGACACCTCTCCGCTCCCAGGACAAGCTGTTGAACACGACGACGCTGTCCCGCTCCAGCCCGAGCTTGCCGAGCAAGGCGCGCTCGGCGCGATCCAACGCCTTCTCCCCGATATCGGCGATTTCGCGAAAATGCTCGCGGGCGTCCTCGTACACTTGCCGGAGCGACGTGCCCGGCAAAATGTCGTGAAACTGGTTCAGGAGAAGCAGCTCCCACCCTTTCCGCAGCGCCTCGGCGGGGTACCCGTCTCCGCCCGTCAGCAAATCGGCCACGACGTTGAACCATTCGGCGTGGTGATACAGCGTCTCCGCCTTCCGGTTCGCCCGCTTGATCCAGCCGTGCGACGTATAGGTGCCGCGACGGGATTCGAGGTACAGCTCGCCGTCCCAGACGGGCAGCTCCGCGTTCTCGAGCCGCTTCGCGAGCCGGTCGAAAAACGGCTCCGCCTTGCCGAACTCGAACTGCGGCAGGCCGGGGATGCTTGCGAGCGCCCGGCCCGCCTCGAGCATGTCCTTCGTCGGCCCGCCGACGCCGTCTCCCCAGCCGAACGGGAGCAGCAGCTCCTCGTTGACGTCCTTTTGCCGGTACTCGTCCCAGAGCCCCTTGACCGAACGCGGGTCGACACTGCCGTTGTACGTGGAGCAGGAGCCCCCTTCCTCCGGCGTCGTGACGAAGTGGGTCAGCAGCTCGGTTCCGTCGATGCCTCTCCAGACGAACGTGTCGTACGGAAACCGGTTGAACGAGCTCCGGCTCGTCTTCGACGTCAACAGCCGCTCGATGCCGCTTTTGCGGACGATTTGCGGCAGCGCCCACGTATGGCCGGAGACGTCCGGCAGCCGGACGAGGTTCGTCTCCTGTCCGAACTCGTCGCGGATAAACGCTTTGCCCAGCAAAATGTGGCGGATGAGCGACTCGCCGTTCGGCACGTTCGTATCCGGCTCGACCCACATGGCGCCGGATATTTCCCATTCGCCGGAAGCGATCTTTTCCCTCACCTTGGCGAACAGCTCCGGGTAATCCTCCTTCAAATACCGGTACAGCTGCGGCGACGTGTGCAGGTAACGGAATTCGGGATATTGGCTCATCAGATGAAGAACGGTCGAGAACGTGCGTGCGGCCTTCTCCCTCGTATGCGAAAGCCTCCACAGCCAAGCCATGTCGATGTGCGAATGGCCGACGCCGATTACCTTCGGCCGGATTTCCTTCGTCTCGGCCAAGCCGGCGAGCCCGTCCGACAAGAAGGCGAGCGCCTCGCCGACCGATTCGTAAAACGCGTTCGACTGCGGCTGGCGCCAATCGAGCTTGCGGATCGAATCGTCGAGCAGGCGAAGCAGCCGCGTCCTTCTCAAGTCTTCCGGCGCCAGCTCGTCCACCGCCTTCAACACCGTATCCGCCATGTAGTAAAACCGCTCGGCGGAACCGTCGATCCGGACAAGCCGGGCGGTCCGGAAGCGGCGCCGCTCCGGGACGTTCGGCACGCCGCTCCACGCCTTGATCGCAATCGGGAACCGGCCTTCGGCGAGCAGCTTGGGCGGAAGCCACGCCTCCTCGTGATGCTCGTCAATGCCTTGCAGCGGCTCCCCGCCGGCGTACAGCAGCGCCTCGGCTGCGGATTCTCCGCCGTCGCGGGGGCCGACGCGCAGCTGCAGGGCGACCTTCTCGCCGCTCCAGCCGTCCGGCACCTCGACGATGCCGCGAAACCAGGCCGTTACGTCGTAGCCGCCCCATTCGTCCCCGACGCGGAAATCGCGCCAGCCCGAATCGTCGAAATCGGGGCGGTACGCACCGGGAACGTCTTGCTCGATCATGCGGAATGCGGTCAACTCCCGGGATTCCCGGACGATCAGCGGCTTCAGCTCGGACAGCTGCTTGGCGATTTTCGGTTCGGCCACTATCATGAACATTCTCCAACCTTTCGCGCCTTTGCGGCAAAATGGCATATACGCTTCTCAGTATGCCCCGCTTAGGCCCGCTTCTCCCGGCATGGCGAACGGTTGACAGATCGATCCCGTCGGGAGACCGGGGATACCGATTCGCAACCGTTTCGGTATTCCTTCCAGTCAATCGCTGTATAAATTCAAACGCGTTTGAATCGATGCAGCATGTTCCTTATGATGGGTTGTACATCAGAAGCTTGTTGTTCGCGCATGTAAGCCGTGTTGACAGCCAATGCCGGCGTACCATGACCGGCGCCGGTCATGTCGGCGATTTCCCGTCGCCCTTCCTCCAATTCGAACAAAGCCCTCTCCACACGCTGAAGAAAGCAATGTCCGAACTCGTTGAGCCGAAACTTGCGACCGCTTCTGCTTCTGTCGAATAAGGAGGCGCCCAAGTCCTCTTCCAATCGTTGAATCGTCTTGCTCAACGAGGATTGCGTAATATACAATTCCCCCGCAGCCTCGGTCATAGGCTCCAATCGGGCTACCGTTCGGAAGTATTTCAAGCTGAAGAAGCTCCAATGCCCAAGGCCGCCTCGCATTCCTTGCGACCCGAGCAGCTGCAATGCGGCAACTGTTCGTTGTGTACATCAATCCCTTCTTATTGCTCGCCGGCTGCGTATATTCGGTCTAGATACTCGACGGCGACGCGTTCCGCCTCCTCTTTCTTTACCAGGTCCGAATCTTGCCGTAAACGTCGGTACATCTGTATCGTAATCTTTAACGACCGGTAGCAGCTTTCAAAACTGTGGGAAGGAACCGTTTCTTTAAGCTCTTCCAGCGCTTCGGCACCGTACTTCTCCAGTCTTCGGACTCCCCGCGGCTGCCGTCCATTCCGAATGAGCACCAGCGGCCCCAATACGGTGCTTCGCATAAAGGTTAGAAGATCTATGATTTCGAACAACTCGCCTCTCCCCAGCTTCGTTGCTCCATAGTGAATCCAGATCCAGAAGCGATCCTCGATCCATTGCGGATCAAGGCAAAGGGGTTTCGGCGTTGTTTGGTTCAGCACCGTTGTAATATCGGAACCTCTTTCCCAAAGAATGCGCGGATTTTCGATGCGGGATCCAAGCTCCCGCGCTTGTACGAATTTGAGATCGACATGGAGCGGCTCGGGTCCGTATAAACAAATAAGCAAACGGGGCTCGCCTACGTGCTCGCCGGTAAATGCCGACAGCAGGTGGCCGAGACTCTCCGCAATACGAAGGCGTTGTTCCATGATCTCGCCTTGGAATTCTTCCCGGTAGACCACGATCAAATCCAGATCGCTATACTCATCCATTGCACCGTACACCATAGAGCCGCCCGCAAGCAGACCTGTAAATCGTCGATCTTGGCGTAAACACTCCACAGCCTTCTCAATGAATCGTTCATGGACGGGTAACTTCATGCCAAACACTCCTTAAAATAAGACCCATAAAATGGGTATTATTACAACGTAACATTGAAGGTACAGGAACGTCAATGACTTTCCCGATTATCGCAGCAGGAAACGGTGACACCGAATGTCACCGTTCGACCGGTCCCTCGGGCTTTTTGGGGCAAAGGTAACGGCAATGCGGCTCTTCTCTTTGCCGTCCTTTTCGGTTATGATGAATGAGCACTTATTAAATCTGTTTAATAAGTTATCGGAGGTGATAGCTTCATGATCGAGCGTCCCGCGAACCCGAAAGAGAACGGCCAACGAATTCGGAGCGGAATAAGAGCGGTCCTGCTTAACGAGGGGAGCAAGACGAAGGCGGAGCTAAGCGAAAGGCTCGGAATCAGCTTCCCGACGGCAAGCAAATTTCTAACCCTAATGGAGAACGACGGGGAGCTGTCCCTCGTCGGACTCGACGAATCGAGCGGAGGACGAAGGGCGCAGCGTTACGCCTACAATCCGGATTATCGGCTGGGACTTGCCGTTATTTTGGAGAAGACGGAAACCTATTTTACGCTATACAACGGTTTCGGCGAAATAAAGGACGCGGACGTCACTTCGAGTTTTCTGACGGAAGGCGTGGAGAAGCTGGCGGCCTTCGTCGAATCCGTCGTCGATTCCCACCCATCGGTAGGCGCTTTGGCGATCGGAGTGCCCGCATCCGTCGACAACGGCCGCATCATCTATACTCCCGGGTATGAGACTTATCGCGGTTTCGACCTGAAGAGGTATCTCGAAGCGCGATTTTCCATTCCCGTCCTCGTAGAGAACGATATGAACGCCGCCGTCCGGGGGTATTACAAGAAGCGGAGCATCGCGAGCCCTCCTACGATGGTTTACCTTTATTTCGGCCAGAACGGTCCGGGCGCAGGCATTCTGGTCAACGGAGACGTGGTGCGAGGCAGTACGTTTTTCGCGGGAGAAGTATCGTTCGTTCCACAATATGACGACCGGAATTTTTTGCAGGCGCTGACCGGAAGCGAAGCATCGGGAAGCCCGCGGTGGAACGAGGGAGACGGGGTCGACGCGGTCGGCCGGTTGGTGGCCGCGATCTCGGCCATATTGAACCCCGACACGTTCATTTTCAGCGATAACGAGGTCGACCCCATCCTACTGGAGAGCATTGCGCAACGAAGCGCGGCTTACTTCCCCCGGGAGCATCTCCCGAAGCTTACGGCAAGCGACTGGAAAGAAGACTATTTATACGGCTTGCGGCAGCTCGGCATCGAGCTGATGATTGCCGCGCCGGCAAGATCGGATCGAATAGGAAGCGAGAGGTAGACGCATGGGAACGATATTGCTTGTGATCATTTACTTGGCCTTCATCAGTCTCGGTTTGCCCGATTCCTTGCTGGGCGCGACTTGGCCCGCCATGCAGCCGCAATTGCAAGCGCCCTTGGGAATGGCCGGCGTGCTCTTCATGGTCATTGCCGGCGGGACGATCGTCTCCAGTCTTTCGAGCGGAGCCTTGCTACGTCGATTCGGGACCGGAAAAGTAACGCTCTTCAGCTGCGTCATGACGGCCGGCGCGCTTCTGGGCTTCGCCTTCGTCCCGTCCGTCTTCTGGCTGATCGTGTGCTGCATTCCGCTCGGACTAGGCGGGGGCTCCGTCGATGCCGGGCTGAACCATTACGTGGCCGCGCACTACAAGGCGCATCATATGAGCTGGCTGCACTGCTTCTGGGGAGTCGGCGCGACCGCCGGTCCTATGATTATGGCGCACTTTATCTCGCAGCAAGCCGCTTGGCGGGACGGCTATTTGGCGGTTGCCGGCATTCAGTGCCTGCTGGTGGCGGTGCTGCTGGCGTCGTTACCGTTGTGGAACCGCCGCTCCCTTGGACGAGGGACCGCGGAGCGCGCTTCGACCGAAGCGGTGTCGGTGTCGGCATCGGCGGACGATTCGGGGAATGGCGCCGCGAAGCCCCTCAAAGCGAAGGGCGTAAAGCTTGCCTTGCTTTCGTTTTTGTTGTATTGCGGGGTTGAATCCACGCTCGGCCTTTGGGGAAGCAGCTTTCTCGTCCGCGAACACGAATTGCCCGCAGACACGGCGGCGAAATGGGTGTCCCTTTATTATGCAGGCATTACCGTCGGGAGATTCGTCACCGGTTTCATCACGTTCCAAGTGAACAACCGGCTGCTCATTCGGGGAGGTCAGGTCGTGGCGTTGACCGGGGTGATCGTCTTGCTGCTGCCGCTGCCACCTTCGTTCGCGCTGGCGGGATTTCTGATCGCGGGCCTCGGCTTGGCACCGATCTACCCGTGCATGCTGCACGAGACGCCGGTCCGCTTCGGCAAGTCGAACGCTTCCACCCTTATGGGATACCAAATGGCGGTTGCGTACACGGGCAGCACGTTGATGCCGCCGCTTCTCGGATGGGTTGCCGGCTTCTCGTCCATCGGGATTTTCCCGATCTATCTTGTCTTATCGGCCGGGGCCATGCTGCTGCTTACGGAACGGCTGAACGCCGTCCTGGGGAGGAAACGGCCATCCGCCGCCCTTCCCTCTTGAAGAAAGGAGCGGAGCGAATCGGGGCGGAATCAGCCGATGCCTTCGCGCCGCGCGATATCGAGGACGATCGTTTCGAGCGTGGCGCCGGCCGGCTCCGCCTCCATCGCCGCCTGCGCCCGGCCGAAGCTCGTCTCGAGCGCGCCATCCTGCAACGGGTATAAACCCGCGCCCTATTCCCAGGAGTAGGTCGTCGTCAGCACATCGGCGAACTTTTTGCTCTCGTCCCGGCGGTGTCTTCGCATATCCGCGCGAACCGTCGCCGTCTCGTGCAGCCGGATCTCCTCCTCCGTCTCCGGTACCGCCCTCGGCACCGGCTTCGGCTTCAGCTCGTCGTCCAAGGCGACGAACGTCAGAAACGACGTTGCCGCAATTTTCCGCTCCCCGCTCATCAGATCCTCGGTAATGACTTTGACGAACACCTCCATCGAGCTGCGCCCCGTCCACGTCACGAACGATTCGAGACATACCGAGCTGGTCATCGGAATGGGTGACAGGAAATCGACCGAATCCGTGGACGCGGTAACGACCGAGCATCGGCTGTGCTTGGCGGCCGAGATGGAGGCGATGTCGTCGATATAGGCCATCAGCTTGCCGCCGAACAGCGTATTGTAATTGTTCACGTCCGTCGGAAATACGCGGAACGTCTTGTAGCACCGGGATTCCTTCACGAACCGCTGCTCCACCATGAAATCACGCCCTTCCCCGCATGCGGATAGTATTCGGGTTATAGGATGCCCGATCCGCGAAAAATCCGCGCCATGAGCCCGATTTTTCGTCAGGCGACCGTTACTGACATTGTATGCTGGCCCGAGGAACGATTCAACCGTCCTTTGGCGAGAGAGGACCTCCGCACGCGGCCGCGATCAGGCCTCACGTTCGTGCCGCATACATGTCCAACTGCCGCTTCAGTCGTCCCCGGATCCCCTCCCGAACCGATTCGGGGCGGATGACGCTAGCGTCCGGCCCCAATCCCGTAAAGAACCCGACCGCCCAGTCCGGAAACAAGGAGCCTATTCGTCAATAGTCCGACTTCACCGTATCCAGCTTGTACATCCCCGTATGGGCGACCCGGATGTCCGCCTGGATCGACTTCAGGACGGCGTCCGTCAGCGGAGACTCCCCGTAGCGCGTCAGCTTGCTCCAGAGCGGAAATTTTCGCCGGTAGAGCTCGTGGCCGAGGTGATACAGATCGATTCCGTTTTTGCGCCCGTATGCATACGTTCGCTCGATTTCGGACACGATGGTCCGGCTCGCTTCCTTCTCGATTTCCGAAACGTCCATTTCCGTCAGCAGCTCCGACACGTTCCCTTTGCCGCGGATGCGGACGGCGAATTCCGGCTTGCCGTTCCCGCCGGACGGCAGCACCGACACCTCGACGCGCGGCCGCTCGATCGTGACGGTGCCGGCTTCCGCTCCATTCCGGCTGACGATCACGCTCGACCGTCTCGTCCCTTCCTCCAGCCATCGAAGTCCGGTCAGCTCCGATTCCGGGATCCAGACCGCCGGCTTCGAGCGGGCGATGGCGAACACGCCGCCGATGACGAGCTTCGGATCGTTCGAGCCGTCCCGCTTCCACACCCCGGCATCGATGCCGAGCGAAGGAAGCAGCATGGTGTAACCAGGCTCCCTCAGGTGGGCCACCGCCCGGTGAAGCCGGATCGGACGAATGTAGGAGCGCTGCCGATAGTTGTCCTCGGGCTGGTGCAAAATCGAAGCCAGCGGAGACAGATTGAAAAAAGGCTTGACGGCGAACAGCCGGTCGATCGGCTCCTTCGTGCCGTATACCCATTGCGTATACCGCAATTCCCGGTACCGGATGAGCCCGTCCAAATACGTATCGATTCCGCGCCGCAGCGCTCTTTCGCTGAAGACGATCGAGGAGACGTGCCCCCAGAACATGGGCTGCTGCGAGCTTTTGACGAGCCGGGTCATCGCCTCGATGACGGTGCTTCCCTCCTCCCGTCCCGACCAAACCGGAGCGGGCTGGCTCGCTTTTCCGCCCTCCTGCTTCGACACGTTGGCGAAGTCGAGCAGCTGGCCGTAAACAATATAGCTGCCGTCCTCGTAGTCGTAGCCGATGGCGGTCATGTAGTTCGTATCCTGGATCGGCTTGATATCCCAGCAGCCGGCCAGCAGAAGAAGAAGCACCATTCCGATCGCCGGCTTGCCCAGACGCCGGATCACGAGGAATCGCCCCGTTTCCTCGTACCGTCGACCGGACGGAGGAACGAAGGACGCCGCACGATCCACCGGAACGGCTTCGCGAAGATCGCGAGGAAGAGGTCACGGAACGTCGGAGGCGACAGCGGAGCCATATAAGGAACGCCGAACGATTCCAGCGTCGCCAAGTAGAGCGCGAGCGCGACGACCGCCGTCATGAAGCCGAACATGCCGAGAACCGTGGAGGCGATCAAAATGATAATGCGCAGCAGCGTCACGGAGCCCGCCAACGATTGGTTGACGAGCGTAAACATGGCCATGGTCGAAATCGCCACGACGACGAGCGTAGCCGGGCCGGTAATCCCCGCGCGGATGGCCGCGTCGCCGACGATGAGGCCTCCGACTACGGCGATCGTCTGCCCGACGGCCTTGGGCAGGCGCATCCCCGCTTCCCGGAACAGCTCGAACAGGAACAGCATGATATAAAAGTCCATCGGGCCGGATAGCGGGAGGCCGATCCGCACCGACGTGATGGTCGCGAGCAGCGGGAACGGGATCTGGTCGAAATGGAACGCCGTCACGGCGATGTAGAAGCCGGGCAAAAAAATGGCGAGCAGCAGTCCGAAAAAACGCAGCATCCGCTCGATCGCCACATAGTAAAACGGGAAATGAACGTCCTCCGGCGATTTGACGATCAACGCAAGGTTGGCGGGAGCGATGAGCGCCATCGGCGAGCCTTCCACGATCAGGCACATGCGGCCGCGAAGCAGGCTGTCCGCGGCGTAATCGGGCCGCCCGATATAGTTCATCAGCGGGAACAGCGAGAAAGGCGTGTCGACCAGCTCCTCCTCGAGCTGCTTGCTGCTGACCAAGCCGTCGATCCGGATCCTCGCGAGCCTTCGCCGGGCTTCGCCGACCATCTCGGGGTTCGCGACATCGTCGATGTAGAGCAGGGCGACGGTCGTCCGGCTGCGTACGCCGATATCCGTCTTCTCGCAGCGCAGCGAATGGGATTTCAACCGTTTGCGGATCAGTGCCACGTTCGTCGTCACGCTTTCGGTAAAAGCGTCCCGCGGCCCCTTGATCGACACTTCCGTGCTTGATTCCTCCGGCTTGCGGTTCGGCGGATCGGAAATATCGAGCGCGTACCACAAGCCCGCGGACTCGAACCAAAGGACGAGCATCCCCGAGTACAAGCTCGTCATGAGCCCTTCCTTCCCGCCGACGCCGGGGATCGGCCGGAGCAGCAGCGTTTCGTTCCGCTCCACCAGCTCCCGATCGATCGTACGCACCCCGCCGAGCATCTCGTGCAGGCGGGGGAGCAAGAGCTGATGAATCAGCTTCGTATCGGCCATTCCTTCGCAATAAAGCAGCACGACTTGATGCCGGACGGGTGCCGGGCCGAACTCGCACGATTCGATGCGGATATCGTCCGAGCGGGCGAACAGCTCCCGCAGCTTGGGCTCGTTCAGTTCCGGCAGCTCGACGGTCATGGGGTCGTCCCCTCCTTTCTTCGCGCCGGCAGCAAAGACAGTGCCAGCAGCAATATCGGCAAACACGCCGCGAAGACGAGCGCCGACGGATAGTACCCGTGCACAATAACGGCCATCAGCGCCGCGTCGTTCAGCGGCAGCAGCGTTCCGGCCGCCAGCAGGGCGCACAGCCCGGCGGACAGCCAGGTCCGTTTGCCGGCGCCGTCACCGGCCATCGTCTCCGACAGCAGCAAGAGCAGCAGCGAGACGCGGACGAACGAGCCCGCGATCCATTGGTAGATCGAGAAAAAGTCGAGATGGGATATGAATTTTCCCATCGTCACCATGCGCCATTGCTCGAAGGCCGGGTACCGCTGCTCGGCCGCCTCGAACGGTCCGAACATGGAGATCGCTCCCGTCACCGGGCCGACCGTCAGTCCGATCAGCAGGACGACGAATGCGGTCATGCCGCCGATCCGGATACGGGTCGAAAGCCGATGCTTCATGAGCAGGATGACGACCAGCTCGAACAAGCTGCCGCACGTGTACGCCATCGCCTTCAGGGCGGGGCCGTAGCCGTGGGTGAACAACGGCAGCAGCAGCGTATAATCTTTGTACTTCAGGTTGGCGGTTGCGACCATGTCGCCCAGCAGGACGACGCCGGGCAGCAGCAGCCCCGACGTGATGGCGATCGCCCGGATGCCCGCTTTGACGGCGAAGAAGCATACCGTCATGAAGAAAAGAACGATCACGATACGAGGCGTCCTGGGCAAGTACGACACCTGCGCCCACGTAACCGTGTCGGTTAGCGATACCCAAGCGGTCACGAACAGGTATGCGGCGAACGGTACGAGGATGACCCCGCGGACGAATCGGCCGCACCGCTCCTTGATCCAGTCGGCCAAGGAGCCGTTCCCGGTTCTGCGAATCGCCGCCACGAGCGCGACCGCCCACAGCGCCGTCGGCACCGTCGCCGCGACGGCGCCGACCCAGGCGTCCCGCTTGGCGATGCCGAGCAGCACCGGCGTCAAGATGACGTGATTGGATATGCCGACGGAAAGCATGAGGACGACATACATTTGCAGGACGGTGAAAGGTTTGTCCGGCCGCATCGCTCGACCCCCCGCAAGATGATGGCCAAAACTGGCGTTTTTATCCTTTGTCGGCAAGCCCCATCTTATGCTTGCGGGAGTATTCGGGGAACGCAAAAATAACGCCATGAACGGATCATGGCGTCTTTCGCTTATAGGCGATTGTCTTCGGCGGCTTCCCGGTTATCCGTCCGCGGAAACGGCCGCCGTGCGCGGCGCCGGCAGCGTGACATGGAACGCCGCGCCTTCCCCGGCTCGGCTCTCCGCCCGAATCGTGCCGCCGTGAAGGTCGACGATCGACCGCGTGATGGACAAGCCGAGCCCCGCTCCGCCCGACTTGCGGGTGCGCGACGATTCGCTCCGGTAAAACCGGTCGAAGACGCGGGGCAGGTGCTCCTCCGGAATTCCGGGCCCGTTGTCCTTCACCGTCAGCTCCACGCCGTCCGGAACGATGCCGACGGAGATCTCGATGCGTCCGCTCTCCGGGTCCGTATGCTGGACGGCGTTGTGGAACAAATTCAGCACGACCTGCTTCATCTTGTCGGCGTCGTACATGCAGCGCGCCTCGGGAGCGAGGCGGAACGCGACGTCGCGGCCTCCGGCTAGCAGCCGGAGCTGGGGCTCCATCTCCTGCAGCAGGACGTCCAGCTCTCCTTCCTTTCTCTCGAAGGCCGGGGCCTGGTCCAGCTTCGCGAGCAGCAGCAAGTCCCGCACCAGCTTGTTGATCCGCTCCGACTCGCCGTACATGCTGTTCAGCGCCCGGTGAAGCTGGTCCGGCTGGTTCGCGGCGCCGCGCAGCAGCACCTCCAGAAAGCCGTGAATCGACGTGAGCGGGGTGCGCAGCTCGTGCGAGGCGTCGGCGACGAACCGGCGCATCTGCTCCTTCGCCTCCTTCTCGGCCTCGAAAGACGCCTCGAGCCGCTCCAGCATGCCGTTGAACGACATCGCCAGCCGGTCCAGCTCCAATTGGCCCTGCTTCGCGGGGAACCGTTCGTCGAGATTGCCGGCGTCGATCCGCTCCACCGTGCGTACGATTTTCGACAGCGGGACGAGCGTCCGCCGCAGCACCGGCACGAACGCGAGCAGACCGAGCAGCAGCGCGAGCAGTGACAGCGAGACGAACGCGATCAGCTGGCTGACCGCCACATCCATGATCAGCGACGTCTTCATGCTCAATTGGGCGACCCCGAACAGGCGGCCGCGCATGTCGATCGGCTGCAGGACGACGAGCTGCTCGTCCCCTTCGGCGTCGCGCGCGATCGTATAATTCACTTCGGCGTTGGCGTCCATCCGTTTCGATTTCGCCGCTTCGTATTGCTCCGGGGCCAGCTGCGGAGGCGTTCCCGCCCCCGGCCAGTCGGACATGTTTGTGAACGTTCCGGCATTGTCGATGACGGCAAACGCCATATCCGGGAAAACAAACATCGGCTTCCGCCCCGGACCGGCCCCGTCGGGCCCGCCTTGCGGCCCTGCTTGGGAGCCGCCCTGCCCTCCCCGTTGGGAACCTCCTTGCGGAACGCCGGACGGCTCTCCGTCGACTCCTCCGACGATATTAGGCAGCACGTCGCGGGAGACGGAGCGCAGCTGGCTCTGCATCGTTTCCGCTTTGTTCTGGAACAGAAATTCGCGCATGAATACGTATTGGAAAATGCCGATGAACAGCAGGATGACGGTCATGACGAGCAGGGAGCGCGACAGCAGCTGGAACCGCAGCGAATGCGGCGTCAGCATCGGCGGTAGGCGGAGACGGGCGTTCTTCATGTCGCATCGATCCGGTAGCCGGCGCCCCGCAGCGTACGGATGACGCGATGCTCTTTGTCCTTCAGCTTGTCGCGCAGCGACCGGATGTACACTTCCACGATATTTTCTTCCCCTCCGAAGTCGTATCCCCACACTTTATCCAAGATCATGCTCTTGCTCAGCACGATCCCGTGATTGATCACCATGAACTTGAGCAGTTCGTACTCGGTCGGAGACAACTCGAGCACCCGCCCGTCGTAGACGATCTCCTTGCGCCGGTCGTCGATGCGGAACGGGCCGACCGCGACCTCGCCGAGCAAGTTCGGGAACTGGTTGCGAACCCGCGCGTGGATGCGGGCGAGCAGCTCCTCGAAGCTGAACGGCTTCACGACGTAGTCGTCGGCGCCGAGCGTCAGCCCTTTCACCCGGTCGTCCACCTCGTCCTTCGCGGTGAGCATGATGACCGCCACGTTCTCCGTCTTCTTCAGCAGCTTGCACACTTCGAAGCCGTCCATGCCGGGCATCATGACGTCGAGGATGGCGACGTGCGGCTGGAACTGCTTCGCGATCGTAATCGCGGAGAGCCCGTCCTGGGCCGTCTGTACCTCGAAGCCTTCGTTCACGAGCCCGAGCTCCAAAAATTGCAAAATATTCGGCTCGTCGTCGACGAGCAACAGTTTGATCCCTTTCATCTGCCGCATGGCATGTGCCCTCCGCAATTCGCTTTCGTCCTTGGTCTTATTATCGGACGGACCGCTGAAATCATCCTGAGCGCAGCCTGAAAGTCCGCTGAACGTTCGCTCCGTTCCCAGCATACCTTCAAAGCGCGGGGAGGACAACCCGTTCGGCATGGTGGAGCGAGGCCGCCGGCGGATTAGGTCACGCAGAACGACCGGGATACGGCCGAGAAGCTGCTCGTCCACGGAATCGAAGCCTATTATATCCAAGCGGGCGAAGGAAGCCATCCCGTAGAGGCGGGCAAAAACCGGCTGGGATGGCTGAACGAGCAGCTCGGTTGCATTTCACGTTATCGGATATCCAAGACAGTCCGCTGACCAAGGAACAATTGATCCGGATCGCCGAAGATTTGACGGCGCCTCAGCGGTAACGGGCTCCATCGCATAACAAAACGTCCCCGGGATGCAACGGCCGGGGACGCTTTCGTTGTTCATATTTCTTTATTCCAACGCCCCGAGCTTTCGCGACACGGTCCCGTTCGGCGTCTCCACCGTCTCGTAAACCAATACGCGGTTCGTCGAGCTGAACTGGTCGACCTTCAGGTTGGAGAACGTTACGCTGTTGCCGCCGTCGAGCAGCTTCGTCGCGCCTTGGAACGGAAGCGACTGGCTCGCGATGACGAGTCCGAACGGGTCGACGAGGTCGAACCGGAGCTTGGAGACGGTCGCGTCGCTTACGACCGGCTCCTTGCGCTCGAGCCGGACGTTGAATGTCAAGGCGTAGGCAAACGTTGTGCCGAGCGTACCGTTCAGCATCAAGTCGGAGTCGCGCAGCTCGATCCGGTACGGGTACACGTTCCATACGTCGTCCGACGAGTCGTCGTCGCCGAAGGCGAGCCGGACCGACCCGAGCGGCGGCGGGGAGACCGATGCGTCCGAGCCGTCGTAGAACCGCAGCTCGTAACGGCCCGACTCGTCCGCCTCGGGCATCATGAACGAATACGTCCTCATGTAGCTCGAGCCCGACGCCAGCGTTTCGACGGCGCCGGACTGGACCGTACCGCTGTAGACGCGTCCGCTATCGTCCGCAAGCGCTAAGCCCAGATCCGGAAGCGGCAGCGACACCGTATCCGCATTCGTCAGCTTCACCTTGGCGACGGCCGTCTTGAAGCCGTACGTTTCGTTGTCGTACAGCTCGAGCTCGGTGACGGACGCCTCGAGCTTGCCGTCGAGCGCCAAGCCGATCGCGTCTCCAAGCCGGTAGTCAGCTCCCTCGTCCTGCCGCATCGTCTCGGCGCCGCGCAGGTCGACGATCAGCACCGGGTAAGCCGGAGACGACCGCTGCGAGTCGGCCGCGGCCGCGGAGGAGACGCTTCCGCCGCGGGTGCCGAACAGCGCCAGCTCCAGCTCGTCCGGGGCGACTCCTTTCGGAAGCAAAGCGCGAAACGAATACGTCTCGGATTCGCCCTGCGACAAGTATGCCGGATGCGTCCCGGTATCGTTCGCCGGTACGCTCACGTCGTCCCCTCTCGCCTGCAACACCGCCGACAAGCCGGGCAGCGCCGCGACTTGCGGCTTGTCGTTGGACACCGTCACGTCGGCGCGTACCCACAGTCCCGCCTCGGTTTCGGTGATGACGGCGGACGACGCACGTACCGATACCGTCTCCCGGCCCTGCCCGTCCTTCAGCGGACGCGCTTCCCCGATCGTCGCGGCCTTCCGCCCGCCGCCGATCGGCAAGCTGTCCAGCACGACGGCGTCGGTACCCGTTCCGTTCGCGAACAGCAGCGACCACTGGCCGGTCGCGCCGCCGTCGGGGACGGCCGCCTTCACCGTCATCCGCTGCGCGGCGCCCGGAAGCAGCGTCTTGTCCGCGCCGTCGACCGCCTCGGCCGCGACCGTCCGTCCTTCGGCGTCCTGCAGCCGGATGGCGAGCCCCGCCGGCAGCGTCACCGCGGCATCGCCGGCGTTCGTCGCGGTCAGGTCGACGTATACGGTCCACTCCCCATTTTCCCTCACGAGATATTCGGTTCCGACCCGAAATGCGACCCGGGCGTCGCTGTTGATCGTGGCGTCGATTTGCCCGAGCGACACCGACGCCTCCGGCACGGTCCCTTCGGCGGCGGCCGCTTCCATCGCGGCCGAAACGGAGAACGTGCCGATATCGTTCATTCCGGTTGCGGCCGCCCGATCCCATGCGAAGACGACGACGCGCAGCGAGTCCGTGCCCGTCCCTTTCCCCACGCGAGCCTCGTACGGGAACGATTGCTCCCGGCCGGCCGCTACCCTGGCGACCGATTTCCCGGTTAGGCGAGCGGAATGGCCGATTCCCGCGGCGTCGACGACCCGCACGCCGTAGCCGTTGTAGTCGACCGCCGTCGCCCCGCCGTTATGCAGTGCGACCGCAAACCGCACGATCGCGTCGTCAGCGCCTTCCGAGTACCGGACGTTCTCCAAGGTAAAGAAAACGTCGCCGTTCCCATATACGCCTTCCTTGGCGGCGTGCGCGATCAGCGGCAGCAGCGCGGCACATGCGGCCAGCAATGCCGCGACCGCCGTCATCGCCGCCCGCCGAAGCCGGCTCCCCGCGTATGAATTTCTCATCCGGTTCCCTCCCTTTCGTGTTCAGTCGAAGCGAAGCGCATCGATCGGCTTCAATCGCGAAGCTTTGTTGGCCGGATAAAAGCCGAACAGAATGCCGACCAGGACGGAGAACAAAAATGCGTACAAACCGAACGTCAGCGACAGCTTCGTCGGCTGATCCGGGTTCAAGAGCGGCCATCCGAGCGCGGCGGCGATGCCGAGCAGAAGCCCGATCAATCCGCCCAAGCCGCTTATAACCGTCGCCTCGGTCAAAAATTGCATCAAAATGTGGCGTCGCTGTCCCCCGATCGACTTGCGGATGCCGATTTCCCGCGTCCGCTCGCTGACCGTGACGAGCATGATATTCATGATGCCGATGCCGCCCACGAGCAGCGAGATCAAGGCGACGCTGATCAGCTGATTGGTCAGCGAGCTCGACGCCTCCTTACTCGCGTTCAGCAGCTCGTCCTGGTTCGTGACCCGGAAGCCGCTGCCGCTCTTGAACTGCGCCGTCAAAAATTGCGTCATCGCCGTCTGCGCCTCGGTCAGCCGCTCGACGTCGGGCGCTTCCACATAGGTCGTGCGGATTTGGCCGAGCTTGAACGTCCGGCGAACCGTCTCGAGCGGCGTCACGATCGTATTGTCGACGGACGTGCCGCCGATATTCGACCCTTTCGCCTTCAGCTTGCCGACGATCGTGAAGACGACGCCGTCGATATGGACGTCCTGTCCGACCGGATCGGCGCTGCCGAACAGCGTCTCCGCCGCCTCGCTGCCGATGACGGCGACCGGGTTGCGGAATTCGTTGTCCGCCGGCACGAGGAACCGGCCGGCGTCCAGCTCCAGCTTCATCAGGGAGAAGAAACGATCGTTCGTCCCGGTCACGTTGAACGTCTCCGTCGTCCGGTCGTACTTGACGTTCGCGCCGTTTTTGCCGACCGTGGGGGCGACCGATTCGATTTCCGGAAGCAGCTCCAGCTCCATCAGCTTGTCGTATTCGAGCTGGGTCGCCCGGCCGTTGCCGAGCAAATTGACGATGAGCAGGTTCGTACCCATGCTTTCGTACTGCTCCTCGATTTTCGCGGTCGTCCCTTGTCCGATCGCGACGAGCGTCACGACGGAGGCGACGCCGATAATGACGCCGAGCATCGTAAGCAGCGTACGCATCGGCTTGCTCATGACGGTGCGCATCGCCATCGACAGCAGCTCCAGCACGTTCATGCGCGCTTCACCCGCCTCGCCGTCGTCTCGTTGATCCGATCCTCCACGATGGCCCCGTCGCGGATGGAGACGACTCTCGCGGCATGCTCCGCGATGTGCGGATCGTGCGTGATGAGCACGATCGTGTTGCCTTGCGCGTTCAGCTCGATCATCAGATCGAGCACCTCCTGGCCCGTCTTCGAATCGAGCGCGCCGGTCGGCTCGTCGGCCAGCAGCAGCGACGGGGAGCCCGCCAGCGCCCGCGCGATCGCCACGCGCTGCTGCTGGCCGCCCGACAGCTGACTCGGCCTATGGCCGACGCGGGCTCCCATGCCGAGCGACTCGAGCATCCTTCTCGCCCGCTCCCTCCGCTCGCTTGTGCCGACGCCGGCGTAGATTAGCGGCAGCTCGACGTTTTCGAGCGCGGTCAGCCGGGGCAGCAGGTTGAACTGCTGAAAAATGAACCCGATCTTCTTGTTGCGTACCGCCGCCATCTGGCTGTCGCTCAGGCGCTCCGTCGCGACGCCGTCCAAGACGTACGTTCCTTCCGTCGGCGTATCGAGCAGCCCGATCGTGTTCATGAGCGTCGATTTCCCCGAGCCGCTCGGACCGACGATCGCCACGAAGTCGCCGGCGGCGACGGACAGCGACACGTTGCGCAAAATCTGCACCTGCTCCGCACCCCGTCCGTACGTTTTGCCAATGCCGCTCAGTTCGATGATGTTCATCGGTCACCTTCCTCCCCCGGCCGCGCCCCCACCGCCGCCCGGCGCTCCTCCTTGCGGGAGGCCGCCGCCCTGCGGCATTCCTCCGCCCTGCTGGAACTGTTGGCGGAGCGCGTCGATCTGCTGCTGGGTGCCGTTCGGCGTCGTCTGCCTCGTCGGGATGACGACCCGGTCACCCTCCTTCAGCCCGCCCGTCACTTCGACCTGCGTTTTGCTGCGGATGCCGATTTGGACCGGTACGTTCTCCTCCCTCGTGCCGTCCTCGCGCAGCACCGTTACCGTCGCGGCTCCCCGCTGGATGCGCAGCGCTTCGACCGGCAGGACGAGCACGTTTCGCTTGTCTTGAATGAGCACCTCCGCCGTGCCGGTCATGCCGTATTTCAGCTGCTGGTCCTTGTTGTCCACCGCGACGATGGCGTCATAGTACGTCACTCCGTTCGTCGTCGTGCCGACGGTCGACACTTGGATCACCTCGCCTTCGAACCTTTTGCCGGATATGGCGTCGACGGTCACTTCGGCCTGGAGTCCGGGCTTGATGCTCGTCAAATCGAGCTCGTCCACCTGCACCGGAAGCGTCATGACGTCGAGACTTGCGACCGCCCCGAACAAAGCTCCCGCTTCGACGCTTGCGCCGACGGGGAAATTGGCGAGCACGTTCGTCTTCTGGTTGGCGAAGTCGGTGGAGAAGACGCCGTCGAACGGCGCTATCACCGTCAGCTCGTCGACCCGCTTTTGCAAATCGTCCACCGTTCGCATCTGGCGGGCGATTTCATTTTGCTTCGAGGCGATCGAGGCCGGCAGCGTATCGTTCGCGATCAGCGCAATGGTTTCGCCGGCCCGGACGACGTCCCCGGTTTTCTTCTTCAGCTCGACGACCGTACCGGACGTTTCCGACAACAGGGCGACCGTCTTCGCGTACTCGAGCTTCGCGGTCGCCGTACTTTTCAGCTCCCGCCCGCCCACGGCGACGCTGCCGGACGCGTCCAAACCGGCGTCGAGCGTGCCGTCGTTGGCGACTTCGACCTCGACCTCGACGAGCCGATTGCCGGACGCATCGGGCTTCCATTCGGTGCCGACCGTCTTGACGGTCCCCGTTCTCGAGAGCGCGTACCCGGCCACGGCCAAATCGACCGGCGTGCCTGCGGCGAACGGAGCCGCCTCCTCGACCGGAAATAGCAGCTTCACGGTCAGCGTCGCGTTCGCCGATACGGTGCCGACCTTCGCCGATTGGCTGATCGACGAGCCGACATCGATATTGGCGCCCAGCGTCAGCTTGCCGTCGCCGGGCGCGACGATGCGTAAGCTCTGCTGCTCGTTCAGCAGCTCGTCAAGATCTTGCTGCAGCTTGGCGAGTGTCGTCTGCGCGTCCTTCAAGCTCGCCTCCGTCGCGGAGTCGGATAGCTGCAGCAGCACGTCGCCCTGCTTGACCGGCTGGCTGCGGGTCAAATTCATCGTCCGGATGACGCCGTCGGCCGGCGCCGTTATGTTCTGCATACGCTGCGTTTGGAACTGGGACGTGCCCGACACGGACAGCCGGATGTTCCCTTTCTGCACGGTCGCGGTCGATTCCGCCGCCTGCGCGGTCGCCGCCGGACGATTCGCACCGGTTATGTACCAATACGTGCCGCCGCCTCCGGAGACGATAACGGCGGCGATCGCCAACGTCCACTTGGTCTTGCGTTTCCACGACATGTCCCTCTTCCTCCCCATCCGCCGACGCCTGTTCCGCGGTGCGAGCACCCGTCCCGATGATGGTTCGGAGCGGTTCGCCCGCCGCTTGCGTTCGTTCGTTTTCCAACCTTCTCTCTCGATCTCCCGGATCTCCTCCGTCCGTAGTATAGGCCCCGTTTATGTCTTGCCGATGAACGGAACCTGAGCGTACGCTGAAAAGAAGCTGAGCGTTCGCCGAACGTTCCGACATCGGCGCCGCCCTCCCGGTATCGGATTCGACTTACAGACTGCAGTATACGGGAGCGTCCTGAATCTTCCATGAGCGTCGGCTGAACGTTTCCTGAAGGCTTGTCGTTAGGGGGCGTTCCAATGAATGTCGGAAAGGCAAAATCCCCCGAACGCGATGGCGTCGGGGGACTTTCATGTCAACAATATAGGATATTAGTTCGTCGGTGCCGCTAACGTTAAATCGTAAATTCGTACGTCGCGACGTCCTCCAGACCGTTCGATTCTTTACGCGCGGTAACGGTCAGCTTGTAATGGCCCGGATCGGTAAGCGTATCGCCCTTCGCAAACGGAATGACGACGTTGTCCTTCTCCAGGACGGCCGTAATCGTCACGCCCGGCACATCGGTCCACGTCGGAGCGTACACCGAGTATGTCACGCCCGTCACCGTCGGTCTGGCCGGCGGCACCGTATCGATCGTAAACGGAATCGTCGTCGTCGCCGTCAGGCCGTTCAACGTCTTCGTCGCCGTCACCACAAGCACGTACGAACCGTCCGCGTCGATCGTCGTCCCGCTCGTATAGGCCGCCGGCGCCCCGCCGTCCTTGGACAGCGTCGCCGTACTCGTCGTTCCCGGCTCATCCGTCCACGTCGGCGTCGCGCTTGCATACGTCAAGCCGTACGTAACGCCCGTGACGGATGGCGTCGCCGGCGCTTCCGCGTCCACCGCAAACGTAACCGTCGTCGTCGCCGTCAAGCCGTTCGACGTCTTCGATGCCGTTACTTCGAGCGCATAGGTGCCGGTCTCCGTGATCGGCGTCCCTTTCGCATACGGGTTCGCCGCTCCGCCGTTCTTCGTCAGCGTCGCCGTGCTCGTCGTGCCTGCCGCATCCGTCCATGTCGGAGTCGCGCTCGCATATGTCGCGCCTTCCGTCACGCCCGTCACGACCGGCGCCGCCGGCGCTTCCGCGTCCACTGTGAACGTAACCGTCGTCGAAGCCGTCAAGCCGTTCGACGTCTTCGTCGCCGTTACTTCGAGCGCATAGGTGCCGGTCGCCGCGATCGGCGTTCCGCTCGTATACGGCTCCGCCGCTCCGCCGTTCTTCGTCAACGTCGCCGTGCTCGTCGTACCGGCCGCATCCGTCCACGCCGGAGTCGCGCTTGCATACGTCGCGCCTTCCGTCACGCCCGTCACGACCGGCGCCGCCGGCGCTTCCGCGTCTACCTTAAACGATACCGTCGTCGTCGCCGTCTTCCCGTTCGACGTTTTCGTCGCCGTTACTTCGAGCACATAGCTGCCGCTCGCCGCAATCGGCGTTCCGCTCGCGTACGGCTCCGCCGTTCCGCCGTTCTTCGCCAGCGTCGCCGTGCTCGTCGTACCCGTCGCATCCGTCCATGCCGGCGTTGCGCTCACATACGTCGCGCCTTCCGTCACGCCCGTCACGACCGGTGCCGCCGGCACGTCCGCGTCAATCGAAAACGTAACCGTCGTCGACGCCGTCAAGCCGTTCGACGTCTTCGTCGCCGTCACGATCAGCTCGTAGCTGCCGGTTGCCGTGATCGGCGTTCCGCTCGCATACGACTCGGCCGCTCTGCCGTCTTTGGACAGCGTCGCCGCGCTCGTCACGCCCGCGATCTCGCTCCACGCCGGAGTCGCGCTCGCATACGTCGCGCCTTCCGTCACGCCCTTCACGACCGGCGCCGCCGGCGCTTCCGCGTCCACCTTAAACGATACCGTCGTACTCGCCGTCTTCCCGTTCGACGCTTTCGTCGCCGTCACGACCAGCTCGTAGCTGCCGGTTGCCGTGATCGGCGTTCCGCTCGCATACGACTCGGCCGCTCCGCCGTTTTTGGACAGCGTCGCCGCGCTCGTCACGCCTGCCGCATCCGTCCATGCCGGAGTCGCGCTTACATACGTCGCGCCTTCCGTTACGCCCGTCACGACCGGCGCCGCGGGCAGATCCGCATCGACCTTAAACGCGACCGTCGCCGCAGCTGTCTTCCCGTTCGACGCCTTCGTCGCCGTTACGACCAGCTCATAGCTGCCGGTCGCCTCGATCGGCGTTCCGCTCGCATACGGCTCGGCCGCTCCGCCGTCCTTCGCCAGCGTCGCCGCGCTCGTCACGCCTGCGACCTCGCTCCATGTCGGCGCCGCACTTGCATACGTCTCGCCTTCCGTCACGCCCGCCACGACCGGCGCCGCGGGTGCGTCCGCATCGACCGCAAAATGCACGGTCGCCTTCGCCGTCATGCCGTTCGACGCCTTCGTCGCCGTCACGACCAGCGTATAGCTGCCGGTCGCCTCGATCGGCGTCCCTTTCGCATACGGCTCCGCCGCTCCGCCGTCCTTCGCCAGCGTCGCCGCGATCGTCACGCCCGCGACCTCGCTCCACGTCGGCGCCGCGCTTGCGTACGTCGCGCCTTCGGTCACGCCCGTCACGGCCGGCGCCGCCGGAGGCTGATCGTCCGTCGTCGAGCCGCCGCTATCGCTGCCTCCGCCTGACGTCGTTCCGCCCGCGGCCGGCGCGTTTCCGCCGGACGCCACCGCATCCTTTTGCGCGCCTTCCACCGCCGCCGGCTTTTTCTCGAAGGAGCTGCCCTGAGAGCCTTCGTTCGCCGTCGCCTTCTGGATCGTGCCTTGGCCGAGCACCTTCAGCACCGCGTTCAGCACGAGCTCCGCGACCGTCGTCCCTTCGCCCAGCTTGACCGAAGAGCGGCCCGCTTCCTTCGCAACGTTCAGCTTCCCGACGGACCCTTGCGGAACCTCGACCGCGATCGAAGCGGCCTGAATGTCCACCGAGTCGAACTTGCCGATCAGCGTCACCTTCGCGTCCGCCGGAAGCTCGTCCGCCAGCTTCACCGCGACGAAGCCGTCCGACGTCAGTCCCGCTTCCTCCACCAGAGCCGGGGACAGCACGGTGACCGTCTCCACCCGCGTGGACCCTTCGGCCACGATGCGGATCGTGCCGTCCTTCTTGTCGACGACGACCGTCGCCAACACCGTATTGTTGAAATGAACGGAATGCTCGCCGCCCCCATGCACGCGGGTCGTTCCTTTCACCGTCACGTTGTCCAGCGTCGCATCGCCGCCGCCCACCCCTGCGGCCACCGTCAAGTCGCCTTCGACGACGACGTTGCGGAGCGTGATGCCTGCCGCCTCGATGACGACATCGCCCGCGATCGTCTCCGATCCGGTTTCCGGACCGTATACGCCCGCTTTGCCGTAGACGACGGTCGATGGATCGACCGCTCTCGTCTCCAGCGCCGCGTTCAGCGTCGCTACCGCTTCGGCGCGCGTAATGCTGCGATTCGGCCGGTAGGACCGGTCTTCATACCCGTCCATCAGCCCTTTCTCGACGACCGCCGCGACGGCCGGTTTGCTCCAGTCGGCGATATCGCCGGCGTCCTTGAACGCGTTCAACGCCCCTTCGGCCGATGCCGGCGCCGGCAGCTCGACCAGCTTCGCGATAATGGCCGCCGCCTCCTGACGGGATATCGGCTTCGACGGACGGAACGTATGGTCCTCGTAGCCGCTGACGTAGCCGGCTTTCAGCGCCTTCGCCACCTCCGCGTGCTGCCAGCTTCCCGCCGTCACGTCCGGGTAATCGACCGCCGCTTCCCCGGTCAATCCGAACGACCGGTTGATCAGAGCCAAAAATTCCGCGCGCGTCACGGCCTTGTCGGGCTGCACGCTTCCGTCCTCATAGCCTTGGATGTAGCCTTTGGACAACCATTCCTTCAATTGCTTCTCCGCCCAATGACCGCCGACGTCATTCGCCGGCGCGGCCCATGCGGACATGCCGCAGGCCAGCACCAGGCCGATGCTCATGCCGGTACACAACAATTGGCGCAGCGTCTTTCTCTTCATTGCCGTTTGGTCCTCCCGTACTCCGGTTTTTATGGTTCCGGCAATCGTTTCATACGGGCCCGCGGCCCGGTTTTCCACCTTTTGCCGGACTGCAACCATTGTCCCTTTTTCGGACCGGACTGTCAGTCACGAGTGTTGTCATCACCTCCTTGCATATAGGTAAAAAGTAACAAAAATGCGAGCCCGATCCATGACATTCGCCATGTCCTCCGCACGCGAAAAGACGATCATTCTTTACTTTTTCGCGAAAATCGGGAAACTGAAGAAGGAGGACGAAGAGGAGGAGGCGCCCATGAAAATCGTGACGACCGAGCAGTGGGACGAAGCGTTGTGGCGGCAAGCTTATCGCATCTACGACGAATCGTTCCCGAAGGAAGGCCGCAAGCCCGAATCGATCATCCGCCGCATGTTCGACAAGCGGATGTGCGAGCTGCACGTGGCGTTCGACGGGGAGACTGCGGCGGCGATGGCGTTGACGGGAACGATGCCCCGGGACCGGGTGCTGCTTATCGATTATTTGGCCGTAGCGGCGGCGAAGCGGGGGCGAGGCGTCGGGAGGGAACTGCTCGATTACATGTGCGAGTGGGCGAGAACGGCCAAAAAGCTGGACGGCATCGTCATCGAGATCGAAGCCGACCCGACGGAGACGAACCGGCGGCGGTCCCGTTTCTGGGAACGTTACGGCTTCACGCCCGCCGATTACGTTCATCGCTATATTTGGGTGCCGGAGCCGTATCGGGCGCTCTCGCTGCCGCTGCGTCCGGACGCAGCGCTTCCGTCGGACGGGGAATCGTTGTTCCGTATCATTACCCGCTTTCACGAAAAAGCGTACCGGGGGCGATAAAAAGAAAATGTCGGGCCCCCCGACGGGCCCGATTTTTTTTGCAACCATATCCGGGTTCGTTCGTATTACTAAGAGTAGCGCACGAAATCCGAACGCAACCGTCATCTTACCTGCGATCAACCTTTCCTGCGGAAAAGAGGAATCGGCATGAACCCTAAACAAATCGTGATGATCGGCGCCATCGCCGTCGTCATCTCCATCGGCTCCGTCTTCCAAAGCGAAGAAGCGCACGCCGGAAGCTTGCTCCGAACGCCGGACCAAGCGGAATCGATCCGCCCTTGCGAGACGGATGCGAGCGCGGCCTTGCATGAAGCGCTCGGGGTTTCGACCGACGAACAAATTTACGACGCGCTGTACGAAGGCCGGTCGCTTGCGGATATCGCCGCAGCCAACGGCAAGGACGCCCGGCACGTCATCGATCTGCAAGTTTCCGAGCTGTCGGAGCAGTTGGACCGGCGACTCGCCAGCGGCAGTCTGTCCTGGGACCGGTACCTCGCCCACAAGGCGGAGCTGACCGATATGATTACACGAAGCGTATACGGAACCGACGCCAAGGCGCACCTCTGACGGGGAGCGCCTTTTTCATCGGATCGCACGCTTGGTTCGAATGGTTGGATTCCTCCGCTCAATCGCCCGTTTGCCTCGCCCGGTTAAACCGGCCGATCCCCGCATATCCCACCCCCAGGCCGAGGAAGCAGCACAACATCGGCAGCCACACCGGGCCCAATAAGACGCCTCCGATCCGGAGGGAGGAAGAGAAAATGATCCCGACCGTAGCCAAATAAGCCGCCAACGCAAACGGAACGGCCGTCGCGAGAGGAGACTTGACCGCGTGATGGTAAGCGTCCCATATGGCGTACATATAAAGACACGGATAAAACATCAGCCATTCGTAGTCCGTCTGGGCGATCGCGGTATCGATCCGTCCCGTGAAGCTCGAAATGATGATCAGGTTCAGGTGAGACTTGACGTTGATGACGAATTCCAAAAGCAGGAGTACCGTACCTTTAATATATTGATTATTCAAATATTGGCCGAATCCCGGAAGCGCTATGCTCCATAACAATCTGTCGATACCCCTCACGCATCATCTACCCTTTGTCCAGGATTTTCTCTCATGGCCGCGCTTCTTCCAGCGCTCGCCCATGCCCGGTCGCTGTTTTTTCCCATATCGTGATAAGTAGGATTCCCAATCCGCTGTTCCTCCACTCCCCTTTTCGGAAAATCGTTACTCCCTTTCATTGGAAATGGAGGGTCGACGACAACCGGGCGGCTTTGGACGATTCCCCGAACGCTCGACTTTATCGCCGGAATGAAAAAGACGCCCGACAGGGCGTCCGATTCAAGTTAAACGGCGATGGGCGCGTGGCGCTCCGGTGCCGCATTCCGTTTATGCCGAACGATGAAGTAGGCCAGCGTAATCGCCGAGCAGACGACGATATAGCCGAGAAGCACGTACACGTTTTGCCGCATGAAGGCAAAATCGCCGCTGGAAATGACCGCTTTGTAGCCGGATACCGTATACGTCATCGGCAGCCATGCGTTCAAATGCTGGAGCGGCGTCGGGATCAGCTCAACCGGGAACGTCCCCGCGGAAGTCGTCAGCTGCAGGATGAGCACGACGATCGCCGCGAATCGGCCCGGGTCGCCCAGCGTTGTCACGAACAGCTGGATCAGCGCCATGTACGTCCAGCTCGTCACGAGGCTGAAGACGAAGAATAACGGAACGCTCTTCACTTCGATGCCGAGACCGAGCAAAAGCACGATATCGACGATCACCGCCTGCACGGCGCCGACAAGCAGCATCGTGCCGAACTTGCCGAGGAACAACGCGAAGCCGGATTTCGGAATTCCCGCCGCTTCCCGCACCGGGAAGACGATCGTCAGGAGCAGCGCTCCGACGAACAAGCCGAGCGAAATGAAGTACGGGGCGAAGCCGGTGCCGTAGTTCGGTACGGGATTCACTTTCTCCTCCTGCACCTCGACCGGGCTTGCAACCATCCGGTACATATCGTCCGAGCCTTTGATGCCCGACGTCTTGTCGGCCGCTTCCTTCAGCTTCGAGGAGAGCTCGTTCGTGCCGCTGGCGACGGTCGACGTCCCTTCGGTAAGCTTACCGGTGCCGGCCTCCAGCTGCTTCGTACCGTCGGACAGCTGCTCCACGCCGGCGGTCAGGGCAGCGAGCCCGCTCGTCAGCTTCTGCCCGCCTTGCGCCAACGAACCGGCGCCGCTTGCGACCGTGACGCCTCCGGCTTTCGCTTCCCCGAGCTTTTGGGCGAACTGGTCCATGCCGCCGCGCAATTCGTTCTCGCCCTCCAGCAGCTTCGCCGCCCCTTCGGCCAGCTGACTTTGTCCGGCCGACAGCTCTTTCGTCCCTGCCGCAACCGCCTTCGCCGTACCGACGAGCTGGGCCATCGCGGGGTCCTTCGCCAGCTCCGGGTGCGCCGCCGCGTATTGCTCCAGGCCGGCCGCCAAGCCGCTCGCCCCTTCGTTCAGCTTGACGGAGCTCGTCGCGGCGTTGTCCAGTCCCGCCTTCAGCTGCGCCGTTCCCGCCGCCGCCTGCTCGACCCCGGCCGACAGCCGGCTGTGGCCGTCCGCCAACTGCCCGAGTCCCGCCGACAGCTGCCCGGCTCCTTGGTGCAGCTGATCCAGACCGCCGGCCAGCTGCTTCGAGCCCATCAGAAGCTCACTTGCTCCTTCCTTCAGCGGAAGCGTGCCCTGCGCCAGCTTCGCCATGTTCTCGTCGATCGCGGCGATGCCGCTTTCGATGGCGCGCATCCCTTCCGACAGCTTGCCGGCCCCGTCGGCTGCATCCGCCAAGCCGCCGGAGAGCGTGCGGATGTTCTCGAACACGGTTGCCGTATACGCCTTCGTCAGCTGGCTCGACAGCTCCGCCTTCATCCGGTCGATGGCCGTCTTGCCGATTTGCGAAGACAGGAAGTTGTAGCTTTCGTTCGGGTAAAATTCGAATACGGCGGAAGACGGGTGCTCGTCGAGCACGTTCGTCGCCTTCTGCGAAAAATCGGGTGGAATTTCGATACCCAAGTAATACTTGTTGTCCTTCAACCCTTGCATCGCTTCTTCCTTCGTGACGAAGTGCCAATCGAAGCTTTTCGTCTCCTTGATCTTGTCGACGAACTGCTCGCCGACCTTCATCTCCTTCCCTTGAAACGAAGCGCCCCGATCCTCGTTCACGACGGCGACGGGAAGCGAATCGAGCTTGGCATACGGGTCCCAGAACGCCCATAGGAACATGGAGCTGTACAGCAGCGGGACGAGAGCGACGGCCAATACCGAGATCAGCACTTTTTTATTTTTGGCGATTCCGAGCAGCTCGACCCCGATATATTTCAGATGCTTCATTTTCTTCTCTCCTCATTGTTTAGAACTTGTTGACCATTTTCCCCATTCGGTCATTTTGCCGATAGAAAAACGGCTGCCTATTTCACAGCCAATCCTTCCACCAGGTATGTCTGGAACAGCTCCGCGATTTTCTCGTTGCTGAGCGGCGGGTTCGTTTTTTCCCAATCGTGGATGAACGCCACGTACAGCTTCAGCATGACGAAGGCGGTTATGGCCGGGTCGCAAGGGCGAATCTCCCCTTTGCTCACCGCGCTCTCCACCTTGTTCGTCACGAACGCGAGAATCGCCTGTTCGATTTGCCGCATCGCTTCCTGCGCCTTCGGCGTCCCCATGTCCTTCACTTCGTGCGACAGCTTGATGGTCAGCTCGTGCTTGCGGCGAAAATCGAGCAGCTCGAACAGCAGCGGATGCAAGTTGTCGAACAGCGGCTTGCCGGGATCGATCGCCTTCTCGGCGACGAGCCTCATCTCCTGGATGAAGTTCGACATGATTTCGTCGAACAAATCTTCCTTCTGGGCGAAAAACGTATAAATCGTCCCCTTGCCGACGCCGGCGATTTTCGCGACCTGCTCCATCGTCGTCGCCTTGTAGCCGAACAGCGCGAACGATTTCGTCGCCGCCTCGACGATTTGCTTCCTGCGGTCGATCGACATTCCGATCACCTCCCGATTTCCGACTCTCAGAACCGACTGACCAAATGTGAATTTCGGTCATTTCGTTTTCTTATTATAGATTTTCCCCTTTCATTTGGCAAGGGCGAATTTTCATGTTTTCCCGATGCCGCGAAGCCGATCCCGGAGCACTGCGGTCCCGGCCGCGCGCTTCAAGTGAGGTTGACAGTTCCCGTCCGCGATGTGAGAATAGTTGTAGACAGGTATATAGGCTGTTCGAGCCGCCGCACGCGCCCTTCGAGGCCGGGCGATCCGGATCGACCGGAGTCGTCTTGGCGGCCCTCGCCGGGTACGTCGCCTTGGAGGTACATCATGAAGCTATTTCGCGGTCTTTCCGCCCTGCTTACGTTCAAACGGAAGCTGCTCGCCGTCATCGTCGTGCTGAGCATCGCTCCCATTCCGTTGTTCGGCTTGTTTTCCTCCTACACGATCTCGCGAAGCGTGGAAGAGGAGGTCGACCTGAACCATCAGATGATCTTGGCGCAAATCGAGAGCCACGTCGACGCCTTCTTGCAGTCGCTCGGCAAATCGTCTCTTGAAATCGCTTCCAACCCGTCGGTCGAATCGTCCGTCCGCCACGGCATCTCCATCGAGCGGCATTTGACGGAATCGACGGAAATGTTGGACGCTTTGCAAAAGTACCGGAGCTTGTCCGACATCGGCTTCGACGTCTCCGTCGTCTACAATCAGTTCGACAAAGTGTACTCGAACCGGTACGGCTATATCGATCTGAATCAGTTCCCGTACCGGGAAATCGTGCGGAACAGCCCGCTGAAATACAACGGCTTCGTCGTCGTCTCCCCGAACACGTATGCGAACCAGAACGAAATTTTGATCGTCCGGCCGATTCCCGCCACCAGCCTTCCGGGGATCGGCATGCTGTTCCTTCACGTGAATCCGGACAAGTTGACCGCCTTTCTGAAGGAGCTTAACATCGGGCAAAAAATATTGTTCATCTTCGACGAACGCGGCAAAGTGGTCGCGGGCAGCAACGCGTCGGCGACGGAATCGGACCTCGCGGCCTCCGTCCGGCTGTACGAATATTGGTCCCGGCCCAAGGAAGGTCCGCGCCAAATCCGGTTCAACGACAACGAGTACGACTTGTCGGCGCTTCGCTCCGCCTTCACGAACTGGACGTACGTGACGATGACGCCGACCGCGGAGCTGAACCGGAAGCTGGACAATATCCGGCACGCCACGTTCGGCATGGTCGCCCTGCTGTCCGGCATTTGGGTCGTGCTGGCGGTCGCCGGGTCCAACCGGCTCTACGTCCCGATTCAGCGGCTGCTCGCCTTGTTCAGCTCCCCCGCCTCGGAACGGTCGGACGCGATCCAGACGCTGGACCGGAACATGCGCCAGATGATCGAGACGAACAAGCAGCTGCAAGTACGGCTCGGCGAACAGCTTCCTTATTTCCGGGAAGGGGTGTTTTTGCGGCTGCTGCGCGGGGATATGTCCGATCACGAATTTCGGCAGCAGATGGAGCGGTACGGCTTTCCGCTTCAAGGGGCTTGGTTTTACGTCTGCCTCGTCGAGGTGGACCGGTTCGGCGAATTTCAACGGATGTACCCGAAGAAGGACCGGTCGTTGATCGCCTATGCGCTCAGCAAAATGATCGAGGAGATCAGCGCGGACCGCTATTCGAGCATCACGGTCGCTCCCCGCTCCGGACAGTTCGCGCTGCTGCTCGGAACCGAGCAGGGGAACGGCGAAGGCGACTCGGCCGTTCGCGACTTGTGCGACGAGATTCGCGACAAGGTGTCCCGCTACTTCCCGTTTACCGTCTCCGTCTCGATGAGCGGCGTGAAGAAGGAATACGGCGGACTGATCGACGGCTACCAGGAAGCGCAGTCGCTGATGGGGTACCGGCTTCTGCTCGGCACGAACGTGACGATCGCGCGCGCCGACGTCCCGACCTCCGTACGGTCGTCGAGCAAGCCGCTGATCGAGTCGCAGAAGGCGATTATGCACAGCGTGGCGCAGGGCGATTTCGAGCAGGCCGAGCGGCGGCTCGAGGAGCTCATGCGGATCGTGCCGAAGTCGGTGCCGAATACGGAAACCGCCCTCGCCTCGTTCGCTTATTTGATCGGCGAGCTGGACGGCTTCATCCACGAGCTCGGCTGCGAGCTGGAAGGCTTCTTCGAGGCCGACCCGTACCGGTCGCTGTACGAGCTCGGCTCGCTGGAGGACGTCGAGCGCTGGCTCAAGGAGACGGTGTTCCGCTCGATCCGGGACAAGCTGGGGACGCTTCAGGTCGGCCGCCAGAAACGGCTTCTCCGCCAGGTGCTCGCCTACATCCACGACCGGTACGATCAAGATTTGTCCCTGCAGGGGGCGGCCGACCATTTCGGCGCCTCCACGGGGCAGATCGGCCGGGCGTTCAAGGACGAGCTCGACACGAACTTCAGCCAGTACGTCATCCAATACCGGATCAACAAGGCGAAGGAATGGCTCATTCATACCGACATGCCGATCAAGGAAATGGCCGAGCGGCTCCGCTATACGACGGTGCACAACTTTACTCGCATTTTCGCGAAAACGGTCGGCGTGCCGCCCGCCACGTATCGCAAAAACAATCGCGACGAGAAGCCGGAGGAATGACGTAGCCGGCTGCTCCGCCCCGCTTACGCCCTCTTCGAGGGCGTTTTTGTTTTGTCCGCCGTCTTCCCTCCGCTCTTCGTCCCCTCCTCCCGCAACACCGCACCGCAAAGCCGTTTTCCCCGTCGTCCTCGCCCTTTTATCCGTATCCCCGTTCTTTTATCCGTATCCCCGGACGCCCGCGGGAAGAGATAATTGCACGTAAAAAAGCGCCCGTGGTTTGATGGGGTTGCACCTTAATACCGATGCGGCGCCCGATGACGGAAACAGCGAGGGCCGCGGTAACCGAGCGAACGGGGGTATTCCATCCGATGAGTATCAGCAATCCGCAAGGCAAGCCCGCCCCGGCGGAAGTGACGGCCTGGTTCGCCCGCAACGTCGAAGCGGAATTCGACAAGCTCGACGCGCGGACGGGGCGGTTCATGGAAGGCGAAGGCTGGGCCGTTACGAACCAGGACATCATGCTGAGCATGGCGGTCCTGTACTTGAATCAAGCGCCGGGAAACCCGCTGTACCGGGATGCGGCGCTGCTGGAGCGGATCGGCCGGGCCGGAGACGCCCTCCGAAGCTTCCAATATCCGGACGGCAAAGTCGAGTTCGTCAAGACGGACGGCTCGAAATGGGGACCGATCTATATGCCGTGGTCGATGTACCATTGGCTGGAAACGTTCAAGCTGCTCGGCCCGGAGCTCGGCGAGGAGCGGTTGTCGCGCTGGCGGGAAGGACTGCTCCTCGCCTTCGACGGCATCCATCGCGAAATGCGCGAGCTGCTGGACGGCGGCAAGCCCCGGGAGTCGATCGTGCACAACATCCCGACCTGGAACGCGATGGGGCTGCACCGCGCATCCGGCGTATTCGGACGGACGCAATGGCGGGAAACGGCGGACGCGATGATCCGGCTGGCCGTGGACGCGCAGGACGAGGAAGGATTTTGGCCGGAGCATCACGGACCGACCACCTTGTACAATCTCGTCTACATCCATGCGCTCGGACTGTACCGCCGCCACGGCGGCGCGGTCGACGTCATGCCCGTGCTGGAGAAGGCGCTCCGCTTCCATGAACGGTTCACGTATCCGGACGGCTCGCGGGTCGAGACGGTGGACGGCCGCACGAAGTACGACAGCCAGCCGAGCCCGATGGGGCTTGTCGGCTTCACGCTGCTGCCGCGCGGCGAGGCGTACGCACGAAGCGTGATCGCCTTGGCCATGAGCCGGGACGCCCGATGGAGAGCGCCGCATATGGCGGACCTGCTGCAATATTGGAATATGGGCTCCGGAGAATCGGAGCCGCGCGACGAAGCGTCTTCCACCCTGTTCGATCGGCCCGTCCTCGAAGAACGATGGGCGAGCTCCCTCGTCGTCAAGCGCGACGATTGGTACGTCTGCCTTAGCGCCTTCGCCGCCCCACGCGTCGAATCCCGCTGGGGACAAGACCGGCAAAGCTTCGTCGGCGTCTGGCACGCCGGCTCCGGCCTGATCGTCGGCGGGGGCAACTCCAAAAACCAGCCGGAATGGAGCACGTTCGAGCTTCGGACGGCCGACGGCGGACACTATTACGTCCCCGACGGGGGCACGGTCGATGCCGCGAACCGGCAAATCCGGCTCGCTTGCGGCCCGCGCACGCTGACGGTGCGCTTGAGCGCCTTGGACGCCGACTGCGCCGCGCTCGATTTCTCGGCCGATATCGCGGCCGGTGACGAAGGCGTCGTGCACGTCCCGCTGCGGCTTAAGCTCGGGGAGCTCCTCTCGGTGGAAGGAGCCGAGTCCGAGCCCGCCCTGCCCGTCGCCGAGCGATCCGTCCGCCTGGAGCGAACGGAAGGCGTCCATCGCATCGGTCACGCCGGGTGGCAGCTCGAGCTCGAAGGCGCATACCGGCTGGACTGGCCGTCGTATCCGTTCAACCCGTACGCCGAAGACGGCGCGGCCAAGCTGGTCGAGGCGGTCGCCGTGCTGACCGTACCGCTGGCGGCGGGCGAGACGAGACGTCTCCTCTTCCGCTGCCGTCCTTGCAAGCGTTAACACTACATTCGATCCGGGAGGTTCAACATGCCGCAAACCGCACCATCCGCCGCACGCGCCTCCAGAGCGACGATTTCCCCGGGGAAAAAAGTGGCTTTGAAGCTGTGGCGCGACCGCTTTCTGTACTTCCTCGTCTTGCCCGGCCTGCTTTATTTCATCATCTACCGGTACGTCCCGATGCTCGGCATGGTCATCGCGTTTCAAGACTACAGCCCGTTTCTCGGCTTCACCGGCAGCGAGTGGGTCGGCTTCGGCCATTTCTCCAAAATATTCGCCGACCCGGAGGTCGCCCGGGTGCTCTGGAACACGCTGTACTTGTCCATCCTGCAAATTTTGTTCGCCTTCCCGGCCCCGATCGTGCTGGCCATTCTGCTCAACGAAGTGCGCAACCAGCTGTACAAGCGGCTCATCCAGACGATCGTCTACTTGCCTCACTTCCTGTCGTGGGTCATCGTCGTCGGCCTGTTCTTCATCTTCCTCCGGTCCGGCGGCATCGTGAACCGGGTGCTGCAGGTGTATTTCGGCTTCGAGGTGCCCGTCGACTTTTTGACGGAGCCCGCCTTTTTCCGGCCGCTCATCATCCTGCAGGTCATCTGGAAAGAAATCGGCTGGGGAACGATCATCTTCCTCGCCGCTCTCGCCGGCGTCAACCCCGACCTGTACGAGGCCGCGATCGTCGACGGCGCGAGCCGCTGGAGACAAATATGGCACATTACGCTGCCCGGCATCCGCAGCACGATCGTCATCCTGCTCATCCTGCGGCTCGGCAACGTGCTGGACAGCGGCTTCGAGCAAATTTTCCTCATGCTGAACGCCTTCAATATGGAGATCGGAAACGTGCTGGACACGTACGTCTACTACAAAGGCATCCAGCAATCCGACTTCAGCTTCGCCACCGCGGTGGGGATGTTCAAGGGCGTCGTCGGGCTGATCCTCGTGGGCGGCGCCAATTACTTGGCCAAGAAGTTCGGCGAGGACGGCATTTATTGACAGAAAGCGAGGATAGGACATGAAATACGGAAGCTTCTCCGACCGGCTGTTCGACGGCGCGAACTACGTCTGTCTCGCTTTGCTGGCGATGACGATGCTGTTCCCGTTCCTGTACATTTTCTCCGTCTCGTTCACGACGTTCGAGGAATTTTTGAAGAGCGAAATTTTGCTGTGGCCCAACGTATGGGTAACCGACGCCTACGAGTACATTTTTCAATCGAAGCCGTTCGTGCGGGCGATGGGCATGACCGTCTACTTGACCGTTGTCGGCACGATCGTCAACCTGCTGTTCACCGCCTCGATGGCGTATGCGCTGTCCCGGAAAATATACGGGCAAAAGCTGATGATGTTCATGGTGCTGTTCACGCTGCTGTTCTCCGCCGGCATGATCCCGACGTACTTGGTCGTCAAGGAGACCGGTCTCCTGAACTCGATCTGGGCGCTCATCCTGCCGTCCGCCATCGGTCCGTTCAGCCTGATCGTCGTCCGGCAGTTTTTCCTGAACATCCCGAACGAGCTTTACGAAGCGGCCGTCGTCGACGGCGCGAACGAATTCACGATATTCGGCCGGGTCATCCTGCCGCTGTCCAAGCCGGTGCTCGCCGCCTTCGGCCTGTTCTATGCGGTCGGGCATTGGAACACGTACTTCGCCGGCATCCTGTACCTGAACGATCCGAGCCAGTGGCCGATTCAAGTCATCCTGCGGCAAATCGTCATCCAGAGCGACGCGAAGAATGCGCTCGGCGCCGCCGAGCAGATGATGCTGGAAAACCCGCCTCCTCCGGAGACGATTCAGATGGCGGCGATTCTCGTCGCGACGCTGCCGATCCTGCTCGTCTACCCGTTTCTGCAAAAGCATTTCGCCAAGGGGGTGATGCTGGGCTCGGTGAAGGGCTGACCTCCTCCTCGTATTCAAAAGGGCTGGATTGTTCCGACAGACAACAAACCTATTATCTCGAAGGGTGGTTCTCTCGAAATGAAACGGACAAACGCATGGATGTACCCGGCTGTAGCGGCGCTGCTGACGACGAGCGTGATCGGCTGCTCCTCCGGCGGCACGAAGACGGACGGCGCCTCGGGGACGACGCCTCCCGCCTCGACGCCGGCGGCCGACGCGAACAAGAAGCTGACGATTACCGGCATGCGCTACGTGTACGGCGACGTGCCGGGACTGGACGGACGCGGCCTGAAGATGATCAACGAGAAGTTCAACGTCGACTACAAGCCGAACCTCGTCCCGCAGGGCACGTACGACGAGAAGCTGACGGCGACGCTCGCCTCCGGCTCGATTCCCGACATTACGCTGTTCCAGTCGGGCGATCTGACGAGCAAATTCAACAAATTCGCCAAGCAGGGCGCGTTCACCCCGCTGGACGAGTATATCGACCAGTACCCGTCGCTGAAGCGCATCCCGAAATTCGTCCTCGACCAATTTCGCGTCAACGGCAAGCTGTATGCGATTCCGCAATATTATCCGAAGTTCGGCTTCACGACGATCGTCCGCAAAGACTGGCTCGACAATCTCGGGCTGAAGGTGCCGACGAGCTACGAGGAATTGAAGCAGGTCGCCATCGCCTTCACGAAGAACGACCCGGACAAAAACGGCAAAAACGATACGTACGGGCTCGCCATGGGCAAGGACGTCAACCCTCCGTTCACCCAGGGCGCTTACTGGGATCCGGGCGCCTGGTACCATAAGGATGCGCAAGGCCGCTTCATCCCCGGACTGATCGGGCCCGGCCGGAAGGACATGATCGCCATGCTGGCCGATCTGTACAAGGAAGGCGCCATTACGCGCGACTTCGCGACGATCGACTGGGCGAACACGAACAAGGAGTTTTACTCGGGCATCGCCGGCATTTTCATCGGAACGCCGCGCGGCATGTCGCAGGCGTACATGGACGGCCTTATGAAGATCAACCCGCAGGCGAAGTTCGTCCACCTGGAGCAGTTCCGGGCGCCGGACGGCTCCCAAGGCATGACGGCGGGCGGCGGCTTCATCGGATTCCAGGTCATCTCCGCCGAAGCGGGCAAGGACAAGGCGAAGGTGAAGCGTATTTTGGACATGATGGAAGCGGGACGCGCGTTCTACCCCGACGACAAGAAGAACGACAAAAACCCCGACTACGACTGGCTGTACGGCAACGTCGGAACCGGCTACGACATGGTCGACGGGAAGCCGGTCGCGAAGAAGGAGGCGGCCGCCCAAGGGCTCTATCCGCTGGCCTACCTGCCCGACACGATCGCCTGGCCGGAGAAAGATTCCGACGTCAACTACTTGAGCGCCTATCAGGAGCCGCTCAAGCAGCTTGCCGCCGACATCATGAAATCGTACTCGACGATGAAATATTACGCCAACCCGAGCAACGGCATCGTCTCCGAAACGATGATCGCGAAGGGCGCCGAGCTGAACAAATTTTTGTACGACGAGCAGACGAAAATGATCGCGGGACAGCGTCCGCTCTCCGATTGGGACAAAATGATCGACGAATGGAAGGCGAAGGGCGGCGAGCAGCTGATCAAGGAAATGAACGCCGAAATCAAAATCAAGGACGCCAAGGAAGGCTGGAACTAAGCCGTCCCCGCCTGTCGGCCGTCCGCAGGAAAACCTGCCCGCGTGTATCGCGTCCGGGCGGGTTTTCCGCCTTCCGGCGGCCGCGAAAAAGGGAAAGACAGCCCCGGGCGATTCGTGGTTTAATGAGGGAAAGAGGAGGTGTCCGAATCCGGTGACGAACGTTCATCCTTGGAAAGCTGCGGCTTCCTTCGCCTTGGCGGTCTTGTCCGCCGCATCGGCCGCCGGCTGCGGTATGTTCTCGAAATCGTCCGGCGGACAAAAGACCGAAACGGCGGACGAAGCGGCGGGGCAAGGCATTCGGACCGTCAGCTTCATCAATTACGTCTACGACGACGTCCCGCCCCTGGAGGGCGCATCGCTGAAGATGATCCGCGACCGGTTCCGGCTCCAGATCAAGCCGCAGTTCGTCTCGCAGACCGATTATACGAGCAAGCTGTCCGTCCTGATGGCGTCGGGCTCCATTCCGGACGTCGTCTCGTTGAAGGATCTCGACTCCAACTACTTCAACTGGGCGAAGCAGGGCGCGTTTCTCCCCTTGGACGAGTTTTACGAGCGGTACCCGACGTTGAAGCAGGTGCCCGAATACGTTCGGGAGCAATTCCGGGTGGACGGCCGCCTCTACGGCATTCCTCGCTATTACCCGGGTCAATATACGTTCGTCATGATTTTGCGCAAAGATTGGCTGGACCGGCTGCAGCTGGCCGTCCCGACCAGCTACGAAGAGCTGAAGAAAGTCGCAATCGCTTTCACGAGGAACGACCCGGACGGCAACGGCCGGGACGACACGTACGGCATGGCGCTTTCGCAAAGCATCGGCCCCGACTACAACGCCGGCGCCTATTGGTCGCCGGACGCCTGGTATCATAAGGACGAGCACGGCCGGTACATTCCGGGTATCGTCGGCCCCGGTCGCCGCGAGGTGATCGGGATGCTGGCCGATCTGTACAAGGCGGGCGCGGTGACCAAAGATTTCGCCGTCCTGAACTGGGCGCAGGGGAACAACGAATTTTATACGGGCAAAGCCGGCATCTTCATCGGCACCCCGAGAGGCATGTCGGAAACGTATATGGAGACGCTGCTGAAGCTGAATCCCGAAGCGACGTTCGCCTTCGTCGAGCCGTTCCAAGCGCCGGACGGCTTCCGCGGCTACAATTCGCAGTCCGGCTTCCTCGGCATCACGGCATTGTCGTCGGAGCTGGCGGACGATCCGGGCAAGGTGAAGGCGATCATGGACGTCATCGACTTCGGGCGGACGTTTATCCCCCCGGCGGAACGCAAGCCGAACAATCCCGATTACGACTGGCGCATGGGCGGGCTCGGTCAAGGCTACTTCACGGACGCCAACGGGGCGGTGACGTATACGAAAATATCGGAAGGCAAAATACCGGCCAGCTATTTGTTCGACTCGTTCATGTGGGCGCCGGGCGACGAAGCGAACCAATACTCGGCCTATTATATAATTCCCCGGCTCAAAGAGCTGACCGCGAGGCTCGAAGACATGTTCGTCCGCTACAAGGACCGGACGTATATCAACCCGGCCAGCGGCATCGTAACCCCCGCGAGGTCGCAGAAGGAGACGGAGCTGACGAAGTATGCGCTCGGCGAGCAGACGAAAATGATCGTCGGCCAGCGGCCGTTGTCGGATTGGGACGCGATGACGAAGGAATGGATGGACCGCGGCGGCGCGGAATTGATCAAGGAAGTGAACGACAGCATTCGGGAGCGGAGGCAATGAGCCGCCCCCATTTTTTCGCCGGATTTGTGCCGGGACGTCCGTGAAAGCTATAATGAAAAAGGTATTTATATTTTCATAGATTCGGAGGTTCATGCATGACATCTACCCTATGGCGCAAGTGGAGCCGCGGTATGGCCGGCGGCGTGCTCGGCATCGCGACGATCCTGTCCGGCATTTTGCCCGTAAGGGCCGACGAAGCGCAATCGCAAGCGCCCGCCGCCGCTCCCGCGATCAGCCCCTGGTCCGTCCAAACGCTGCTCGAAGGGGAAAAGTACGGCATTTTCCCGCTGAGCTGGTATTACGACGGCACGTTCCAACAGCCGATCGGTCCGGACAAATTCCGATCGCTTATTCAAGCGACGGCCGCCAAGCTGGACGCGCTGGAGCTGCCCAAGAAGGCGAGCGCGCCCTCGGCCGAAAAAACCGAGTCGATAACGAGAGAAACGGTTCTCCGCTCGCTTTACGATACGCTGACGCGGTACGATTTGCCGGAGACGTTCGGCATCGGCAAGGATTCCCCGATCGATTACTTGCAAAAGAAAGGCATCGTCGAGGGCACCGACCGCGGCCTGGAGCTGGAGACGCCCAGCACGGTCGAGCAAGCCGCCGTCCTGGCGAGCCGTCTCGTCGAATACGCGTACGAAACCGCCGACGCGGGCGCCAAAGGGCTTCTGTGGAAGGTGACCAAAGGAAACAATACGCTCTACATGCTCGGTTCGATTCACTTGGGCATCCCCGACATGTACCCGATGCGCGAAAGCGTCAAGGACGCCTTCGAGAGCGCCGACGCCCTGTTCGTCGAAGCGAATCTCGCCTCCGGCGATCCGGCGGACATGGCCTATTTCCAACAGCAGACGATGTACGACGACGGAACGACGTTGAAGGATCACGTCTCCGCACAAACGTACGAGAAGCTGCAGCAAGCGGCCGGCAAGCTGAACTTGCCCGTGCAGGCTTTCGACGCCTACAAGCCTTGGGCCGTGACCAATAACCTGTCCCTGTTTACGCTCATGGATTCTCCCGAAGACATTACACAGGCCGCTACGCTCGGCGTGGACATGTACTTCCTGCACAAGGCGATCCTGACCGGCAAACCGATTCAGGAGCTGGAGGGCGTCAAGTTTCAGGGCGATCTGTTGAGCAACGTGCCCCCGAAAGAGCAGGAGAAAGAATTGAACCAGTTGCTGGATACGATCGTGACCCCGGCCGCAGACGCCCCCAACCCCGCCAAGCAGTTCAAGCAATGGCAATTGCTGTGGGCGGACGGGGATTTGGACGGCTTTACGAAATCGTACTCCGAATCGCTCCAGTCGGTGCCGAACGGCTCGATGCAGCGGCTGCTCGGGGAGCGCGACAAGAACATGGCGAAGAAGCTTTCCGATCTGCTGGAGAAGGAAGGCGAAGCGACTTACTTCGTCGTCGTCGGCGCCGCCCATTACGCGACGAAAGGCATGGTTATCGATCTGCTGAAGCAGCAAGGCTACGACGTACAGTTCGTTCCTTGATCTGCGCTTTCGGACGAGCCCGGGAGACCGGCTTGCGTTCCTACGGGACGCTGGCCGGTCTCTTTTTTGACCCGATCGAAACGTGTCGAATGTCGTTTACAGCCCGAATAAACTGAAGTAAGCTAGGGGTACCGGAAGGCGGTGATGCGTTTGAAGGGTTTTACCGCGATGCTGCGTTACTTCACCCGGCATCGTTGGCTGCTCGGCTTGTTTCTGTGCACGATCGTGGTGGAGGTCGCCTATGCGGTGGCGTCTCCGCTCAGCCTGCAATATTTGGTGGACGACGCGTTCGCGCCGAAGAACGTCCGGGTGTTTCTGATCATCTTCGCCGTGCTGATCGGCGGCGGGGTGCTCCATATCGCCGCAAGCCTGCTCGGGGATTATTCGCTCGGCAAGCTGAGCGGCGAAGGCATCCGGCAATTGCGAAGCGAGCTGTTCGACCATGTGCAGAAGCAGTCGCTGCCGTTCTATGAGCGATACCGGGTCGGCGATCTGGTCACCCGCTTCTCCTCCGATATGGCGTCGATCGAACGGGTCGTCCGCGCCTCGTTCCCTTTACTGCTGAAAGAGCTGTTAAGTGTCCTGCTCGGGCTCGCCATGCTGTTCTCCATCGAGTGGAAGCTGACGCTCGCCGTGCTGGCGGGCTCCGCGCTGATGGTCGTCGGTCCCCGGCTGCTGCAGGGACGGGCGGAGGCGGTCCATGCAAGCTATAAAGAAGCGCAGGAGCGCTTTTCCAATACGATCGACGAGATGGTCAAGGGACACCGGACGATCAAAGGGCTGCATCTGCAGCGACGGTTTCGGGAGCGCGCCGGAAGCCAGCTGCGCGAGCTGTTCGCCTTCGGCCTGAAGCAGCACATGCTCAACTCCTTGATGGAGCGGCTTCCCTTGACGGCGCTTCTCATCTTGAACGGAGTCATGATCGGGTTCGGCGGCTATTTGATTTTTCAAGACGAGATCACGATCGGCGGCTTCATGGCCTTCTTCACGCTGTTCCTGAGCGTGGGCCAATCCGGCTCCAACTTGTCGTTCCTGTTCCCGAGCCTGATCGAATCGGGCGTCAGCTTCCGGCGAATCGGGGACATTCTCGAAGCCCGGCCCGACGTGCCGGAAGCGGCCAAGCCCGTCGAGCTTCCCGCCTCCTTCGGCTCGATCCGGATGGACCGGGTCACCTTCGGCTATAGCGCGGAAGCCGACCAGCTGCGCGACGTCAGCCTGAAGGTGGCGGCCGGCAGCTATGTGGCGTTCGTCGGACCGAGCGGCTCCGGCAAAAGCACCGCGCTCCAGCTGCTGTCCCGCTTCTACGATCCGAGGCAGGGCGCCGTATCGATCGACGGGCACGATCTGCGCACGGTGAGCGAAGCTTCGCTAAGGAAACTCGCTGCGCCGGTGGCGCAGGATACGTTTTTGTTCAACACGACGATTCGGGACAACCTGCTGCTTGGCGGAGCGGATCGTACGGAAGCGGATATGGTCGAAGCGGCGAAACGGGCGAATATCCATGACGTCATCGCCGGTTGGCCGGAAGGGTACGACACGCCCGTCCGCCATGAAGGCGGATCGTTGTCCGGCGGCGAACGGCAGCGACTCGCGATCGCAAGAGCGCTGCTGCGCAAGCCGAAGCTGCTGCTGCTCGACGAAGTGACGTCGGCGCTCGACCCCGCCACGGAGGCGGACATCAACGCCCTCCTCCTTCGCCTTCGCGGGGCGCACACGATTATCGCCGTCACCCACCGGCTTGCTTCCGTCGTGAACGCCGATACGATCTACGTGTTCCGGGACGGCGCGATCGCGGAATCCGGCACGCACGACGAGCTTCTGCAGCGGAACGGCCTGTATCGCAGCCTGTGGGAGAAGCAGCGAGGGTTTCATCTGTCGCAGGACGGACTGCATGCGACGGTCGACGTCGACCGGCTTGCGAAGCTCGCCGTGTTCGAAGGAATCGAGCCCTCGCTTCTGCGGGACGTCGCCTCCCTGTTCTCGACCGAGACGTGCAAGGAAGGCGAAGCGATCGTGCGCGAGGGCGAGGAAGGGAACAAGTTCTACATGATCGTCCGCGGCAAGTTCGAGGTCGCGAAGCTTGTCCCCGGAAAGGGAGAGAACCGGGTTGCCGTGCTGCAGGACGGCGATCACTTCGGCGAGATCGCGCTGCTTCAAAATATTCCGCGCACCGCGACGGTAAGGGCGTTGGTTCCGTCGGTGGTGCTGTCGGTACGGCGGGAAGCGTTCCATCGGTTGACGGAGGAGCACCCGCAAATGCTCGCCGCGCTGGAGCGCACGCTCCGGCAGCGCATATGACGACAATTCCGTTACCCGAGGAAAGAGAGGCGACGCCATGCCAACGCACTTCAGCCGCTGCACGACCGACGAAGATTTCGCCCGGGCAAGCTTATTCGTCATCGAGCGGAAGCGAGACCTGCATCCTTCGTTTACGACGCTCGATGCGGTCGCTTTTTTGTACGACTATTTGACGCAGGGCCATCTGGTACAGGTGGTCGATACGGCCGACAACCGAATCGTCGCCGTGTCGGCGTACTATCACGGGTCGCCGGAGCGGCAGTTCGAGGACAAGGACGTCGCGTTCATCGATTTGGCCCTCGCCGACCGGTCGAGCCGGGGAACGCGGGTCTTCGTCAACGGGCTCCGGGACTTGGCCGACCATATCGCCGAACGGCATCCGGACGTCGACGAACTGCGATTCGCCGCGCGGGCGGACAACGCTTATATCCGCAACCTGTACGCCAAATTTTCGACGGAGAGCTACACGAGGGAAGGAACGGTCGGCGAAGAAGTCGTGTTTTGTGTCAAAATTAACCGATTGCGCTCTATGTTATCCCGGTACGCTAAGGTATAATGGGTACTAGAAATCCGACTTAGTTCCTATACGAAGGAGGTGCTTCAATATGTATCCACCACGTGGCGACATTAAAGAAATCAAAAAAGGCAGCGGCTTCGGCCGAATCGTCAAAACGAACGATTCCTTGAGAGTACAGCCTCAGCAATGAGCTACGTCTATCGTTCCTGCGAACTGGAAATGGACCATGAAGCGTACGTCACGTTTCTGCTTCGGCACGACGCCGAGCTGAATTTGCCGTACTCGTTCGCCATGAAGCTCGGCTTTCTCAGCAGCCCGTTATTTCTGGGCAAGGCGATGCTCGTTTTCCACGAGGAGTCTTACGACCTTGCCGGAGCGGCCGGCTTCGTCTATGGTACCGGCCCGCGCGACTACGAGGACCGGGACGTATGCCAGGTGGAGGTCGTCATCGTCCGCCGGGAATACCGGCGTCCGACCTTATTTGTAGAAGGCTTGCGGGCGCTTGTTGCCGAGATGAAGGCGGGCAACCCGGACGTTCGGCAAGTTCAGTTTTGGACGTCCCCGGCCCATGCGGGGCTGGAGCGGCTGTTCGCCAAGCTCGCCGCCCTGCCCGGCGCGACCCGATCGGTCGTGAACGACCGGGCGTTTTATACGGTTCCGTTCCGGGAGCTGGAAGCGTATGCCGGACGGTTGCGGGCTGGTTAACGGCATAGGAAATGCAAGGAAACTGTCGGGGGAAGCTCTCGGCAGTTTTTTAGCTCGCTCTTCAGGCATCCTTCCATAGGTTCAAAACATGACTCCCCCGCGGCCGACCCGTTCCTACCATGGTTTCCCCCGTCCGTCCCGAACATAGAATAACGACGTATCCCGTCTCGGATTAGGAGAAGAATCGCACCCATGACCTACTTGTCCACGTTTAAATCGAAACCGCATGCCGACCGCTTCCTGGAAGCGTACGACCGGACGCTCTCGCTCTGGAACGTCGCGCATGCATCCGTGTATGTCCCGACGGACTACGGAACGACGCACGTCTTGGTCGCCGGGCCCGTGGACGGCGAACCGCTCGTCTTATTACACGGCTTCGGCTTCGGCGCGACGATGTGGTATGCGAACGTCGAAGCGCTGTCCGCGGAGTTCCGGGTATATGCCGTCGATGTGATCGGGGAGTTCAATCGAAGCGAAGTCGCCGCGCACTTTCGGGAAAAGTCGGATTACGCCGATTGGCTGTCCCAGCTGCTGGACCGTCTGCACATCGAAAAAGCCGCGTTCCTCGGTCATTCGAACGGCGGCTGGCATATTCTGAACTACGCGATGCAAGTCCCTCATCGGGTGACCAAAATGGTACTGCTCGCGCCGGCCGCCTCCTTCGCCCCGTTCCGCAAGCAGTTCGGGCTTCGGCTGCTCGCGGCCAACTTGATCAAAACCCGTCCCGTTATTATCGGCTATTGTGCAAAATGGTTCGTCGGGAAAGGAAATACGGTAAACGACTATTTATTCGAGCAATTTTATCACGGCCTGAAAGGATTCGCCTGGAAGTACAAAATCTTGATCCCGTCCGTATTCAGCGACGAAGAATTGGAGCGGATCCGCGTTTCGGGGCTTATGCTGATCGGCGATCGGGAAGTGATCTACGATGCGGGAAGCGTGTTCGCCCGTGCGCGGGCGAAGCTGCCTCTGCTCGAGACGATGACGATCCCCGGGGCCGGCCACGCGCTCCCGATCGAACGTTCGGAACTCGTCAACGAACGGGCGCTGCAGTTTTTGCGGTCTTAGAGGTCGAACCGCTCATTCATTCGACCGGCCGCGCTTCCAGCAGCGCCTTGATCCTCTTCAAGTCCTTCTCGTTCGCCCGGCGCATCATGAAGGCCATCATCGGCGTCAAAAACGCCGAAAACCCGGACGGCTTCCCCCGATTCCTCAACGTCATCCGGGTCGTATGCCCGTCCATCGCCTCCCACGTGTACGTCGTCTCCATCGGGAAAGGCCCGTCCGCCGTTTCCATGACCAGCAATCGTCCCGGTTCGTACGCCGCGATACGATAAACGTAGGCGAGCGTCTTCCCCAGAAATCGCGCTTGGAACGCGATTCTCGACCCGACGGCCAACGGCTTCGGCGTCAGCCATTCCGCCGACCGGATATTGACATACCATTCGGGCGCGTTGTCCGGGTTGGCCGCATAGGCGGACACCTCCTCGCATGGGCGGCGAATCTTTATTTCGGTCCAAACATCCACCATGTGGAACACCCCCGTAGTATCTGTTTTCCCGTCCCGAACCTTCGCCAAACTTCCGCGTCCATGCAGGTATAACAGCCGCAGGTCGGCATTTTAACAGAAAAAAACACCCTTGCGGGTGCCTTTCCTTTCAAGTCCACCGTATCCCGGACTATCTCACACAGACGCGTTCCACAATCGTCCGGGCCAAAATCTCGGTCGGATTGACCACTTGCAGCCCATCCGTCGATTGCAGGACGATCGGGACCTCCGTGCAGCCGGCGATGACGGCTTGCGCGCCGCCGGATACGAGCGCTTCCGCCTCTTCGCGGAATAGCCGTCCCCCCGTCTCCAGGTCGCCCCGCTTGACCGCGAGGATGCCTTCCATAACCCGCTCCTGCGACCGTTCGTCCGGGATTAGCACGTGTACGCCCTCCCGCTGCAGCAGCCGCTGATACAGCTTCGTATGCAGCGTGCCGTCCGTAGCCAATATCCCGACCCGGGCGATTCCCGCCTCCGCGACATGGCGGGACGTCTCCCCCGGCATATGAACGACCGGGACGGTGACGGCGCCTTCGATCCGATCGATAAAATAGTGCGCCGTGTTGCAGGCGATGGCGATCATATCCGCCCCCGCCCGCTGCAGCCGGCGCGCCGACTCTTCCAAGTACGGACCGGGGTCCGGGCCCACGCCCAAAATCGCCTCGGTCCGGTCCGGAATTTGGGGATACTGGTCGACGATGAGGTGGACATGCTCCTGATCGCGCCGGGCCGGCGTATACTCGATCACCTTCCGCATCAAATCGACCGTGGCGAGCGGCCCCATTCCGCCGATGATCCCTACCGTTCCCGCCATCTTCGCATCACGCTCCGTCGGAACTACGCTTGAGCCGTTCGGCAAAACCGGTCCGATCCCCGGTCCGGTTGGACGCCCCCGGCGTCCTTCATCGGAAATCCGGAGGAATTCGCCGCGCGGTGCCGGTCAATATCGCCGTCTCGACGACGGCGTGCCGCACCTTTTGGACGACCTGCTCGTTGAATATACTCGGGATGATGTACTGCTCGTTCAGCTCCGCCTCCGATACAACCGACGCGATGGCGCGGGCGGCCGCCAGCTTCATCGGCTCGTTGATCCGCGCCGCCCGGCAGTCGAGCACGCCGCGGAAAATGCCCGGGAAGGCGAGCACGTTGTTGATCTGGTTCGGGTAATCGCTTCTACCGGTCGCGTACACCTTCACGTGCGGCAGCGCCGCCTCGGGGGCGATTTCCGGCACCGGATTCGCCATCGCGAAGACGATCGCATTCGCATTCATGCGCTCGACGTCCGCCTCGTCCAGCAGATTGCCTTTGGATACGCCGATGAAGACGTCCGCCCCGGCGAGCACGTCCCTAAGCGTGCCTTCCCGCTCCTCCACCTCCGGCCGATCCGCGAGCCACTGCCACATCGGGTGCGCATACTGCCCGCCCCGCACGATCGCGCCCTCCCGGTCGACCGGGACGAGCCGGGTGACGCCGGCCGCGAGCAGCATTTTGCAAATCGACACGCCGGCGGCGCCGATTCCGTTGACGACGACGCGGACGTGATCGATCCGCTTGCCGGCCACCTTCAGCGCATTCAGCAGTCCGGCCGTCACGACGATGGCCGTCCCGTGCTGATCGTCGTGGAAGACGGGGATGTCCAACTCCTCGGCCAATCGCGTCTCGATTTCGAAGCAGCGGGGCGAGCTGATGTCCTCCAGGTTGATCCCGCCGAAAATCGGACTGATCGCCTTAATCGTCCGGATAATCTCTTCCGTATCCTTCGTATCGAGACACAGAGGAAAGGCATCGACGTCGGCCAGCTGCTTGAACAGCATCGCCTTCCCCTCCATGACCGGAGCGGCCGCATACGGCCCGATGTCGCCCAGCCCGAGCACGGCCGTCCCGTCCGATATGACGGCTACCGTATTCCGCTTGATCGTCAACGAATAAGCCTTCTTCGCGTTTTCGTGTATGGCCGAGCATATTTTGGCTACCCCCGGCGTGTAGACGAGCGACAAGTCGTCGCGGTTTTTGATTTTCTGCTTCGGCTGCACTTCGATCTTGCCCCCGAGGTGGACGAGGAACGTCCGGTCCGATACGTTGACGAGCCGAATGCCTTCCGTCTGCGCCAGCGATTCGACGATTGCCGCTTCCCCGGTATCCGCGACGTCGACCGTAATGTCCCGGACCGACGATTCCTTGCCCGGACGGATGACGTCGATGGACGTAATGTCGCCTCCCGCCCTGCTGATCGTGGCGGCGACGTCTCCGAACGAGACGAGCCGGTGGTCCAGCTCCACTCGCAATATGACACTCGTTTGCGGCATCGGTTCTCCTGCTTTCTTCTTATAGTGAAAAGCTTCGCGGCAAAAGAACGCTAAAACCCGGCCTTCCGCAAATGCTCGAGGCTGAGCCGCGTCGCCGCTTCGGGGTCCCAATTGTACTTGGGGCCGATGATTTCCAAGGTTAAATACCCGCTGTAGCGATGGGCGTCCAAACTGCGCTTGAACGCGTCGAGAGGGAAGCAGCCTTCGCCCCACGCCATATGGGCCGACGTCTTGCCGTCGCCGTCCAGGAAATGAATGTGAACGAGATCGTCGCCGAATAAAGAGGCATAGTCGTCGATCGAGTCTCCGGCCAGCACCATCGGCACCGTATCGAGCATCGCCTTCACGTTCGTCGCGCCGACTTCGTCGACCATCCGCTTCAAGCCGGCCGCATTCGTGATGACATTGGAGCCGATATGCGACAGCGGCTCGAGAACCAACTGGACGCCCGCCGCTCTCGCCGCCAAGGCGAGCTCCCCGATCGATTCGCGGGCCCGCTCCCACGCCTCCTCCTTCGGCTCGTTGAAAAATCCGTACCCGGCCGTCACGAGCAGCTTGTCGCATTCCAGCGAATTCGCCGTGCCGAGACATTTCTTGAAATAGCCGATGCTCCGCCGGCGAAGCGTATCGTCCTTGGACGCCAAATTGATCGGATAAATGCACTGCTCCGGCGTGAAGCAGACGAGCTCGAGCCCCCGCCGGTCGATTTCCTTGCGCAGCGCCTCCACTTCCCCGTGCGTCGCATCCGGAACGTACAAATGCGGAGCCCCGGCCCACAGCTCGATCGCTTGAAGGCCGAGCCGTTCCGTCGAATCGAGGAAGTAGTCGAACGTATAGCGATGATAATGAAAGTTCATATTGGCGATCGTGGCCATTCGAGCATCCTCCCGTCTACAATACCGCTTGCTTCCCGTAGCCGAACGCCCCGTGATAGCCGCATACGGCCGAGGCGAACGCCGTCGCTTCCCTGAGGGCGTAGGCCATGTCGCGGCTTTCGTGATAATGCCGCAAAAACGCGCCGATCAGCGAGTCGCCCGCCCCCATCGTATCGACGACGTCGGTCGGAATCGGGACCTGCTCGGTCACCTTGCCTCCCTCGGAGAATACGGCGGGGTTCGCTCCCCGGGTTACCCCGACGACGCGGACGCCCAGCTTGTGGACGAAGTCGAACAGATCGTCGATCTCCGAGCGCGACATGTCGCTGCCGGAAAAGAAGGCATACGTCAAATACGGGCACACTTGGTGCAAATAGTCGTTGTCCCACCGATTGCGCGTGGAAAAGTCGAACGAAACGGCCTTTTCCCTCAGCTTCGCCAGCTCGTGCTCCAAATCGCTGTTGATGCTCGTATGAATGACGTCGTACTCCGCGATATAGTCCAAGTCGTCCGCGTTGATTTTCAGCGCGAGCATCGACTGCGCCCGCTTCGCCTTGTTCGAGGCGACGAACACCCGGTCCCCTTCCGCGTTGAGCGAGACGGTAGCGACGCCGCTGGGGGCGTCCACCGTCCGGATGCGGGCGATGTCGAGTCCTTCCCGCTTCAAGGATTCGATAATATGCCCGCCCGGCTCGTCGCGCCCGATAATGCCCAGGTAAGATGCCTTCTCGCAGCCGCTCCGCTTGGCGAAGACGGCGGCGTTGAGCGCATTGCCGCCCGGGTACATAAGCCCTTGGTCCTTGTAAAAGTCGACGACGCTGTCTCCGATGCCGATCAATTTCACGTGCGTCCTCTCCCCTCTTATCCTTTGACTCCGCCTTCCGCCAGCCCCCGCACGAAATGCTTCTGCATGAAGACGAACAGAAGGACGAGCGGCAGCGCGGAGATGACGAGTCCCGCCATCAGCACGCCCCAATCCGTGTACAAGGCGTCGCGGAACGCCAGCAAGCCCGAGGTGATCGTCTTGACGGAGTCGCTGTCGATGAAAATAATCGCGAACAGAAATTCGTTCCACGTCCAATACGCCGTAAGCAGAACCGTCGTCCATATGATCGGCTTGCTCATCGGGATGAAAATGCGAAAGAAAATACCGAGACTCGAGCAGCCTTCCAGGTAGGCCGATTCCTCCAGCTCCTTCGGAATTTGCAGGAAGAACGAGCGAATCAGAAGCACCGTCATCGACGTCCGGAACGCTACATAGGGAAGGATGAGCGCCCAATGCGTGTCATGGATGCCGATCGTCTGCACGAGCTTATACAGCGGGATGAGGCTGACCTGCGGCGAGAACATCATCCCCGCGGACAAGAGCGCCAGAACGACGTACTTCCCTTTGAACGAAAAGCGGGACAGCCCGTAGGCGCTGAAGGCGCTCAGCAGAACCGTCAGAACGACGGAACAGGACGTGACGACGACGCTGTTCATGAAATATTTGGAGACCCCCATCGTCCACGCTTTGGCATAGTTCGAGGGGAACCACTTTGTCGGCAGGGACCAGCTGCTGCCGTATATTTCTTTCGTCTCCTTGAAGGAGCTCATGATCATCCAAAATAGCGGATAGGCGACGATCAGGAAATAGCCGATCAGCACGAGCGAAACGGCCGCAATGCCGACGATCGCACCTACGGAGCGCTTCCTGCCATGAGAGGCGGCGGCGTTCATGCTTACCCCTCCTTCCCGGTTTTGAACAGTTTCGTTTGCAGCATATAGAACAGGAAGGTGATGGCGAGAATGACGTTGGCGATGCTCGACGCATAGCCCATCTCGTTATCGACGAACGCTCTCTGATACAAGAACGTGCTCAGCACCTGCGACGAGTTGCCCGGCCCGCCGTTCGTCAAGACGTAGACGTCCGCAAACGTCAGGAACGATTGGCTGATGACGAACACCGTCGTCACGAACATCATTTCCTTGACCTGCGGAACGGTGATGAACCGGAACGCCTGCACCTTGCTGCAGCCGTCGATTTTGGACGCCTCGTACAATTCCTGCGGAATTTTCTGAATCGCCACGATAAACAGCATCGTAATATACCCGATCCCCTGCCATTGGCTCATCGCGATAACCGCATAAATCGCCGTGGAGCTGTTGCCGAGCCACCCCGTCGCATATTGGCCCAGGCCGATCAGCTCGAGCAGCTTGTTCAGCAGGCCGATTTGCGGGTTATAGATGAAGCCGAACAGCAAGCCGATGACCGAAACGGAGATCATGACCGGCAAAAAGTAAACGGTGCGAAGGATCGGCGACAGCTTGCGGAACAGGACGTCTTCCAAAATCGCGGCGAGCACCAAGCCCCCGAGCACCTGACAGACGAGCGAGATGCCGGCATGGAGCAGCGTGTTTTTCAGCGCGACGTAAAAAACCGAATCCTGAAACAGCCGGACGTAATTGTCGAATCCGACAAAATCCCTTTTGCTCGAAAAGGGACTCCAGCTGTAAAACCCGGACTGCAGGTTTTGAACGACGGGGTAGTAGATGAACACGGCGAGAATCAGCACGCTGGGCAAAATGTACAAATACGGAGTCAGCTTCCGGTTGGTCATAAGATCTCACCTTCATTCGTATGGAGAGGACGGAGCCTCAGTTTTGGCTCCGCCCCGGCTTGCTTGCGGACTTGCTTATTTCCCGCGAACCTGCTTCGCGATATCCTGCAATTCCTTCACGACTTGCTCCGGCGTTTTCTTCTTGTTGAGCACTTCCTGCATGGCGGCCAAGTACGCCTGCGACACCCGCGAATCCATCAGCGTATCGACCCATTGCGCCATGCCTTTCGCCTCGATGATTTTGTTGGCCGCTTCGATCATGAGCGGATGCGGGGACGTATCCGTATTGATCGCGCCTTTGACGACGCTGACGTAGTTGGTGTCTTTCACGTATTTGGCGCCGTTCTCCTTGTTCGTCAAAAACTTCAGGAACGCCATCGCTTCTTTCGGATGCTTCGTCTTCGCCGAGATCATGAAGCCTTCCGGCGCGCCCGTCAAAATGTTCGGGTCTCCCGCTCCGCCTTCGATGGCCGGCATTTGGAAGAAGCCCCATTCGAACGGAAGGTCTTTGAAAAACCGGAACCCGCTCGTCTCTTCATACGAGATCGCCGCCTGCTGATTGATGAACATGTTCCGCTCTTCCTCGAACGAAATCGCATTCGGCTGGTCGTTCATGAAAGGCATCAGCTCTTGGAACTTTTGGATCGCCTGGACGTAGCCCGGGTGCGTGTACTCTCCGGTCGCCGCCGCGTAATCTTTCGCCAGCACATCGGCCGGTACGAGACGGGCGTTCAGCGAGGTCATGTACGCGCCGGCCACCCAAGGCGCCTTGTTGCCGACCGCGAGAGGCGTAACGCCGCTTTCCGCCTTCAGCTTGGCGAGCACCTGCAGAAATTGGGACCACGTCGTCGGAGGCTGCAGCCCCAGCTTGTTAAAGATCGTCTTGTTGTAGTAGAACAGCTTCGTCGACGCCATCAGCGGCACGCCGAACGTTTTGCCGTCCTTCGAGAACGGGGCGACGGCGGACGGAATGATTTGATCCGACCATGCTTTGTCTTCCGCGTAGTAGCTCGTCAGGTCCAGCGCTTTTCCTTCCCGGACGAACTTCTCGCCGTATTCCCCGGCCCAGGAGAAGAAAATGTCCGGCGGGTTTTCGTTGGCCAGCACGACGTTGATCTTCTGCTTGTACTGGTCGTTGAGCGCCGAAATGACCTCGATTTTGATCGACGGGTTCTTGTCCTGGAACTCCTTGATGACGCTGTTGAAGTAGCCGTTGAACGGCTCGTTCGGCCACCGGTGGAAAAATTGCAGCGTAACCTTCCCCGAATCTCCTCCGGCCTCGCCTGCGGCCGATCCGCCGTCCTTGCCGCTCGAGCAAGCGGCCGCCAGCATGAGAATGATGATGACGCTCATAAGCGTCGCAATCGCTTTTTTCATCGTACGATTCCCCCTATTTGTTTTCAGAATCGAAAAAGCGCTTACAAACGTTGGATGAAGGAAGGCAATAGAGAACGTTCCTCTATTGCTCCCAGTCGCGTCAAGCGAGTACGTACGATCAGTAGGCGACCTTCCACATGTACCTTCTCGTTTCGAGCGGGTGCTTCGTTTCTTTGGCCAATTCGGCCGCAAACTGGCGAATGACTTGGTTCAGGACGAGCGGAGCCACGTAGCCCTTGACGTCTTCCTCGACTCCCGTGAAGTCGTAGTCCTTCGCATCGATGATCAGCAGCTTCTCGCCGTATTGGCGGAGGAACTTGAGGGCGCGCTCTTCGAGCGGACGCGTTTCGTCCAGACCGAGGAACAGGATGAACGGCGACTCCTTGTCCAAAATTTCGAACGGCCCGTGGAAAAACTCGCCGGCATGGATCGCGTGGGAATTTTTCCACTGCATCTCCATCAGGAAGCAGATGGCGAACATGTAGGCGATGCCGTAATTCGCGCCGCTCGCCATCGTGTAGATGACGCTCTCGTCCTTGAAGTCGACGGCGAACTTTTGAGCGGTCGGAGCGAACTGCTGCTTCGCTTTCGCATAGACGGAGTCGAGATGCGGCAGCGTGCGCAGTATGCTGTCCAGCTTCTTGTTGCCTTCCTTGACGGCCAGTACGCCGAACACCAGCTGGTACAGGACGGCGTAGTTCGATTCCTCCGCCTTCACTTCCCCGCCCCACGGGTACGGGATGACGTACTCCGAAGATTGGGCCAGCGGAGAATCCGTCAGGTTGGTCATCGATGCGGTGATGGCCCCTTTGCTGCGGGCGAATTTGGCCGCTTCGACCGTTTCCGGCGTATTGCCGCGAAGCGAGCACAAGATGACGAGCGACTTCTCGTTCAACGTTCTCGGATTGCGGTGAATGAACTCGTTGGAGCTGTACAAATCCGACGTGATCGTTTGCGCCTCGCGGTCCAAGATATATTTGCTGGAATACATCAAGGAAGACGAACCTCCGCAAGCTACGAAAAATACCCGCTCGATCTCTCTCTCTTTCACTGCGTCCAAAACGCGCTGCACATGCTCATTGACCACCATGACGTTACCTCCAAGTCGTATACTGTTGTTTACATTTGTTATTGTACAATAGTGTACAAATATCGTCAATCGTTTTTTTGAAAGCGTTCCATCGCCTTTTCGTGCGGCCGTTGAAAGGCGAAAAAACCCGCCATCGATTGGCGGGCTTGCGTCTTCCGATATGAGGCGATGCGCGAATAAGTGCGGGGCGCTCGAATTTATCGTTCCGGCCCTTGTTCGGGCGGCGCGTTTTTCTCTTTCCGTTGGTTGACGGTAATCGTAAATTTGACCCGGTTCGTCTTGTACAAGGAGGACGAGATATGAATCGGCGCGTTGTCGTCGTCGTACGACTTGCGCTCGATGACGTACAGCGTCGTACCCGGATCGCAGTTCAGGATGGACGCCTCCTCTTCGGTCGCATACGCCAGCTCCAGCGTTTTCTCCGAATACGTCATCTCGATGTTGTACCGTCGCTTCAGCGTGCTGTAGGTGGACGGCGATTCCAGGATGAATCGCTCGAGCCCCGGGAATCGGTCCAGCGAGTAATGCGCGGTTTCGAAAATGAGCACTTCGTCGCGGATGTAATGCGCCCGCTTCAGCTCCAATATGCGGTCGCCCGGCTCGACGCGAAAAAAAGAGGCGAGATAGTCGTCCGCCCCGATCACCGAGCATGACAAAATGTGCGGCCGCAGCGGCTCCCCCGTGGTGGTGGCCGTCTCGGAATAGCCGCCCATCGAGAACAGCTCCCGCTTGATCATCGATTCCTCGCGGACGAACGTTCCTTTGCCTTGATGGCGCTTCAGAATCCCTTCGCCGACCAAATCCATGATCGCCTTGCGCACCGTCCCCCGGCTGACCCCGTACGTCTCGCACAGCTCTTCCTCGGGCGGCAATTGTTCGCCGGCTTTATAGTTACCGCGGTGAATATCTTCTTTGATTATATTTTTCAATTGCAAATAGAGCGGTTCCTGGCTCGTATTGTTCAGTTTCATGGCACGACGGCTCCTTATGGTTGACGGGAAAAACTGTATTTATCATACTTTAGCTTCATTCCAAGTGTCAACGAGCGTAGGCGGAGGCCGGCGGTCACGTTTTCTCGAATTTGCCAATTGTCAGGCGGAAACGTATAATAGTTGTTAGTTGGTTGACTAACTCACTATGGAGAGGAGTGCATATCATGGCCAAGCCGAATGTCGTCACCAAAGACGAGCTTTTGCAGGCCGCCCGTCATTGCGTCGCCGAGAAAGGAGTCGAGAAAACGACGTTAAAGGCGGTAGCCGAGCAGGCGAACGTCAGTCAAGGGACGGTCTTTTATCATTTCCGGACGAAGGAACAGCTCATGATCGAGCTCGTCCAAAGCTTGTGCGACGCTTCCTGGCAATCGCTGCAGCAAAGGCACGGAAGCTTGGAGGAGGCGCTGCAAGCGGCCAAGGACCGATGCGGATACGACTCCGCTTACCACCGGTTGTTTTTCGCGACGCTGGCCGCGAGCCTTTCGTTCCAACCGAATCGCGATCGGCTCGGGGCGATGGTTCGGCAGGAAAACGAGCATCTGACCGTCATGCTCGCTTCTCGCTGGGGATCGTCGCCCGTTGCGGGCATTCCGACGGAGCATTGGGGCATTCTCATGAACGCGATGATCGACGGGCTGGCCGTTCAGGCATTATTGGACGAGGATTTTCCGAAGGAAGCGGTGTTCGATTCCGTGCGGCGCTTCTTCGCCTTTATGACGAATGAGGGGAGTCCATGATTACCAAGACGGCGCCCAAGCGGCGCGACGCTTTTTTTCTGCTATGGGGCTTCGTCCTGTGGCTGGCGGCGACGGCGGCGTTTCACTTGTTCGGGGATTGGCTGATCGAGGCGGGGAACGGGCCGAAAAATGCGATCAGCTTCCTTGTCGCCGTACCGGTCATTCTGGGATGCACGCTTCCGATGTACGCCTTGCGCGGTATTCCGCCCTCCGAGCGGCTCCGTTCCGCGGTCTGCATCGCCTTGCCCGGGATGCTGCTGGACGCGCTCTCCCTTCCCTTCCATCGCACCGTCTTCCCGGTTCTGGCCGACGACAGCATACCGCTGTTGGCCGCCTGGCTGTTGTGGGCGTACAGTCTTATTATCGCGTCGGGATGGCGGGGGAATCGGTGAGGCGGCCAACAAAGCCTTTCGCGTGCTGACATTGTTCGCCGCGAAAGGCTTTTGTCGTTACTTCGCTTCGGCGCGCCGTCCGGCCAACCATTTCCGGTCGATCCATGCGGCGAGGGCGACGGCCGCGGCGATCGTCAGCAGCATCGCTCCATACGTCTCGAACGGCAGCGGGCTGCCCCGGAGCTCGAAGCTGTCCGCCCGAAACTCGAGGCGCTTGGCTGCATGTTTCGCGGTCAGGACGTCTTCCTGCTTCGCCAAGTCCTCCAGCTGCACCTCGAAGAGGAAGCGGTCCTTGGCGCCGCTATGGACGAACCACGGCTCCGCCCCGCCGCCTTTGCTTTTCCAAAGCTCGGCTTCCTCCGACGCCAGCTCGTTCGCCCGGGTGCCCGGCACGACCCGTTTATCGGTCTTTGGAGGATTGTCCAGCGTATGCCGCGCCAGCAAATATAAACCGTGCTTCGAAGCGACGGGCCGATCCGTCTTCGCGATCGAGAGCGTCCGCGTCGTGCCGCTGTCCGAGTAGATGTCCAGGACGGAGGCGACCGCCATTTCCTCTACGCCTTCGTAGAGCAGGACGCCGAGCTTTTTCTCGTTCCACCGGAAGGCGTTGTTCAAGACGTAAGTGGAATACCGCATATCGATTCGGTAAGGCTCCACTTCCGGGTTGGCGACAAAGGGATAGGACGGATAGTGCAGCTGTTCCGCGATCGCGGCCGCGGCCGGCTCGCCGAGCTGCTGCGAGATGACGTACAGACTGGCGTCGATGCCGGACGAGATGCCGGCGGAGGAAATCATCCGCCCTCCGTCGTTCGTTACGTAGCGTCGATCCTGCACCCAATGAACGTCCGGATATTTCTTCGTCAAGACGGGCATCGTCTGCCAATGCGTCGCGCCCGTTTTCCCGTTCAGCAGCCCGGTAGAGGCGAGGACGTCGGCCCCGGCGCAAATGCTCAGCAGCGTAGTCCCTTTATGCTTCAAAATCCAATCCTGAACCGGCTTCAGCTTCTCCGCGTCGGTCATCGTCATATACGGGATCGCGACGATGTCCGGGCTCCTTCCGAGCATAGCGTCCAGCTCGGCGAACGCATAATGGGGCACGACGTCGACGCCGCCCGTCAACGATCGGACGCCGTTGTCCGATGCGACGGCATAGACGTTATAAGCCCCCGTCATGGAGAAAAGCTGGTAAGGAATCGTAAAATCCATGCCCTCGGTCGTTTCATTGCCCAAAATGACCGCGACGGTCGGCTTGCTCGCGTCGTGCGCCGGCTTCTTCAGCCCGTCCAGGGAAGGGACCGGCTCCTGCCGAATCGAGCCCCAGAACGCTTTCTGCGCACCGATGTACCCGGGGGCGGCTATGGCTACGACGACGAATAAGACGACGAACGCAAACACGAAAACCCTCAAAACGGTTCTTTTCATGAAAGTCATTTCTCCTTCATTTTTCTCTAGGGTCTTCATTCGCAGCGACGATCCCGACATACGAACATGGTCCCGTGATGAGAACATGGACGTTTTTCAATGGCGCCGCTCCTGTCATCGTTTCCTATAGCTCCCCATCAGCCATAGGCCAAGCAGCACGAAAGCGGCCCATCCGACCGCCATCGAGGCCGGCAGGACGATCCATGCGATCGACAACCAAGCCAAGAGCAGCGAGACCGGGCTGACGGCTTTCAGCAGCCGGTAGAACGGCTTCCCGAGCCCTTCCCGGTGGAGCGGCGTCGCCTCCAGAAGCAGCAGCAGCGGATTGCATACCGTCCCGAACAATAACGGAATGACGACATGCGCCGGAAACGCCTTCTGCACAGCGAATTCGATCACATAGACGAATGCCGCGGCGAAAGCTTGCGTAAAAAAATCGAGATGAGCGGACTTCAGCTTCCGGGGGTTCGTAAACAGACTCGTCCACCTCGGCGAGTTTTGGTAATGAACCGCCGCAAGCGGCAGGGACAAAGCGAGCCCCAGCATCAAGGAAAATAACCCCCAGTACAGCAATTGAATGTTCATGTCGTCTCTCGTTCCCTTCTGCACCATATCGCAAATCGGCCTTGCGAAAGCATCTTATCACGCGGCCAGCTTTCTCAACGCGCAAATCCTTGTGCAGCCGGCGCAAAACTTTGCGTCCCGCACGCAAAAGCAAAAGCACCCTTACGGGTGCTTTTTGAATGTGAAAGAATGACGGGAATTATGGGCAATCTGGGGATCATCGGGTAGTATTAAAGGAAGGCCGAATTCCACTTGAAGATTCATTTTTGCCCCCGTACTCCGATATGCCGTTCCCGAGCTACTAAGACCGGTCGGGACGTATGAAAAAAACAATATTCGCGATGAGGAGCCTGCTTGTGCAACTCGTTGTATCGGCGCAGCGCGGATCTTGAATCCACAAAACGATCAACGACGACGACCTCCTCAATGTAGCGGTTGCCAGACACAGAATGAGCCTTCGTAGCCTCTAGAACAACCCACTCATTCGGAAATCGTTCCTTCACTTCTTCCCAACGCATCTCATCACCCCTGCAACTCTAATTGATTCCATAATAACACATATAATAGTTCGGCCGAATGGATCCGATATTTCATTCCGCTACCCGCTTCCGCAACTGCTCGAACAGCCGTTCCGTCTGCTGCGGGTCTCGCTCGTTGTAGAACACATACCCGTCGGGCAGCTTGATCCGGATGTACGGCGGAGCTTTGAACACGTACAGCCGCGATTGGCCCAGCTCGTTCAGCTTGAAATGTCCCCGGGCAACCTGATTCGTCCCTTCCCCATTCGTCTTCCTGCCCGAAGGAAGGCTCTCCACAAGCGCGAGTTCTTCGATATCGGTCACGTTAAACTCGTACGAATACATCGGGTAGTCGATTTCGATCGTATGCTCGGGCGTAACGGTCAGAACGGGCTCGACTATCTCCGAACGAACCAACAAAAACGAAACGCCGATGACGACGACGACAGCTATCCCGATCGGGATCCATACGAGCAGTTTTCCGGCAAGAGTAGCCGTATTGACGGTCTCCCCCATCCCGATCCGTTTGGGGACGAAGACGCTTCGGTCGTAAGGATTATGGTACGTAAAGCCGTTGATCCAGTATTCGTCATCGTCGGTGTAAACGACTTGGCCGTCCAACGCCAGCGTTTCCCGCTCCAAGCGGGCGATGCCCCGGTATACGTACCAGACGATGGCCAGCGGAATCGCGCTGAACAACAGCGTAATCGTGAGCCACACCCCGAACATCCGCTCGTTCTCATTGGAGAGAAGCAGACCGATCAGCGCGCAGTGGACGTTCTCCAGCACGGCCAACCCGAGCCACATGTAAGACAACCGGCTGCGCTTGGCCTGATTGAGGCTGACGTTCACGTCGCTGTTCAGGCTGTACACCTTGGCCTTGGCCTTGCGCGCCTGCAGCGAAACCAGGAGGAGTACGATCGTAACGACGAGCGAGCCGGAAGCGACGGTTAGAAACGGCGACGATTCGCCCGCTCCCCATAGCAGGAGACCGAGCGCCATCGCCAGCGGGATCGCGAACAGCCAGACGGGAGCCGAACGCCGGTTTTTTAAATAGGCCGCACGCAAATCGCTCTGGATAACGCGCTTCGCCCCGACAAACCACTCCTTCTCGCGTTTTACGGCCAGCGTCTCCCGAAACGCCCGCCGGAACGGAGCCGGCATCACGACAAAGGAGACGGAGAACCACGCGAAAAAGTAAATGACCTGATAGGCGGCACTATTGTACAGCAAAAGGAACGGAACGAGAAACACGGCCATTCCCACACAAGCTTGCGTATGCCGTTTCTTGAATGTCGATTGGATGCTCCGGATTCTCCCGTCGTCCGGTGCGGAATCGGGCAAGGTAACGGCGAACAGCATGCCGTTCTTATACCGGGCCTGCGACCGGTAGGTGGCCGCCAATACGACGAAATGAACGGCGGCCGCTACGGACAAAATGATCGTTAACAAGATCGGAATCGACTCCTTTCAAGCAAAGCTAAGGATGCCGGTAAGTCATGTTGGCGAAAATTTGCGAGCATAACGTTTGGAAGCGCGACTGGTTCACCCCTTGAATCGTAGCCTGCGCGATCAGCAATCGGAGCTGCTCCTCCAGCTGCGGCGAAGGCTCGGGATTATCGGGCGGGCGAGGACTCACCTTGGCTCCGTGCCGCCGGTCGATGACGATATAGCCTTCTTGCTTCAGCAGCATGTACGCTTTATTGACCGTCATCGTGTTGATGCCCAGGTCTTCGGCAAGCTGCCGGACGGTCGGAAGCTTCTCTTGGGCGGCCAATTCGCCGGTGGCGATGCCGATCACGATCTGGTTGCGCAGCTGCTCGTAGAGAGGCGTTTCGCTGTCCAACTGCAAGGAGATGATCATGGGGAGGATTCACCTCGATTCGTCTTTTGTATTATATATAATAATACAAATAATACTTAACTCGCATGGGTCTTTGGACTAGAAATCAAGGAAGACGTCTCCGCCTAAACGTATCTCCTAAATGGGCGGCGGTCCTCCGGAACGCTTCTGCTAAAACCGAAGCAGGCAAACGAAAACCCCGATCCGAAACGGTCGGGGTTGGGCTCGGCATCTGCACGGACGAACGGGACGCCGCAGCATCCTTCTATCGAATCACATGCGGCGTTTCTTGTACAGCAAGTACAGCATATACGGGGCGCCCACGATCGCGACCAGAATCCCGCAAGGAATCTCGATCGGCTTCAGCATGATTCTGCCGAATAAGTCGGCCAGCATGACGATGAGCCCGCCCAGCAATGCGGCTGCGGGAATTACCCGGCGGGAAGCCGCGCCGACCGCATACCGGGACATATGCGGGGCCATCAAGCCGACGAAGCCGATCGTGCCCGCCATCGCCACAGCCGAACCGGCCAAGCCGATGCTGATCAGGAGGAGAAGACCGCGGCTCAGCTCCAACCGGCTCCCTAGCCCCCTCGCCGCGTCGTCTCCCAGCTGAAGCACATCCAGCCGCTTCGCAAGCAGCAGCGAAACCGGCAGCAGCACCAGCAGCCATGGCAGCAGCGGCCAGAAATGCTCCCAGCTGCGGCCGTACACGCTGCCGGTCATCCAGATGACGGCCATTTTGGCGTCGTTGATTTTCCCGATTGTAAGCAAAAACGTGACGATCGCGCCGGCCGAGGCCGAAAGGCCGACGCCGACGAGCAGCAGCCGAACCGGAGACAGCCCGCGGCGCCAGGCCAGCACGTAGGACAAAGCGCCCGCCGACAAGGCGCCGACGAAAGCGGCGACCGGCATCAGGGCTACCGGTATGGAGGGGAATACGATGATGGCGGCGACGGCCGTCAAGGAAGCTCCCGCGTTCAGGCCCACGACGCCGGGGGCCGCGAGCGGATTGCGGGTAATGCCTTGCAGCAGCACGCCGGACAGCGCCAAGCCCGCTCCCGCCAAAAAAGCGACAAGCGCGCGCGGCAGCCGAAGCGTCTGTACGACAAAGCCGTATTTCGAATCGCCCCCGCCCACCGCCGCAAGCAGCGCCTCCCTTACCGGGATCGGGTAATCGCCCAGCATGAGATGGAGGAGGAGCACGATCAGATTGCCCGCGATCAGAGCGCTCAGAACGACAGGTGTAGAACGATAGGGGGACGCATACCCGTAGGACGTCATCGGCTAGCTTCTCCTTTGGGCAAGATAAATAAGGAACGGCGCGCCCAGCAAAGCCGTTACGATGCCGGCCGGGACCTCCTGCGCCGGTACCGCGAAACGGGCCGCAATATCCGCCAGCAGCAGCAAAACGGCGCCCGCAACGGCCGAGTACGGGATCACCCAGCGATAATCCGGGCCGGCGATCGACCGGACGATATGCGGCACCGCGAGTCCGACGAAGCCGATCGGACCGGCGATGGCCACGGACGAGCCTGCGAGGACGACAACCGCCAATAGGGAGCCCGCCTTGACCCACTCCGTCCGCAAGCCGAGACTCCGAGCCGCATCCTCGCCAAGACTGATCACATTCACTTGCTTGCTGAGCGCGAGCGTCCCGATCAGCCCCGTCAGCATGAAAGGAAGAACTTGATAAAAGAGCTCGATATTCCGCCCCGTCAACGAACCGGCCAGCCAAAAGCGCATCGTATCCAGCGACTGCTCGTCGAATACGAGAATTCCTTGCGTAAGCGACGCGAAGAGCAGGTTGATGACCGATCCCGCCAAAATCAGCTTGAGCGGCGTTAGCCCCCCGCCGCCGATCGAGCCCAGAACATACACGGCCAAGCCGGCCAGTCCCGCTCCCAAGAAGGCAAACCCGATATGCCCGCCGGGGGAGACGCCGCCCCATACGAAAATATGCAGCACGACCAGCAGCGCCGCGCCCTGGCTCACGCCGAACAGCTCCGGTCCCGCAAGCGGGTTGCGCGTAATCGCCTGCATGACGGCCCCGGCCATAGCCAGGCACGCGCCGACCGTCATCGCGATGAGCGCTCGGGGCAGACGAACCGTACGGATCAGCAGATGCTCGCGAGACTCGTGATCGAACGCGGTAAGAGCGTCCAAGGCGACCGACAGCGGAACGGCCGTTTTGCCGAGAGCGATGCTGCCCAGCAAACCTGCCCCCGTTAAAAGCAATCCAATGACAAGCCCTGCCGCCCGAATGTTCAATCCGTCGCCCCCCGCATTACGGAGCCAGTATCCGCGTCAGATCGTCCAGCATCAGGTTGACCGACTGGATGCCGTGACCGCTTAACCACGTTTCGGGGCTGACCTGATGAACCTGGTTGGCTTTGACGGCTTGGAGCGTGCCCCATATCGGGTTTTTGCGGATCTTGTCGTTAAAGTAGGCCAACTCGCTCTCGCGGCCGAACCATAGGATGACGTCGGCGTCCAAATCGGCGATCTGTTCCTCGGTCACGCTCAAATGCTGCTTTCCTTTGACGTTCTGCGCGGCCGGACGCGTCAGCCCGGCTTCGCTCGCAATCGCCCCGCTGAACGTCTCCGGCAAATAAACCCGCACATGATCTTGGCGCGGGCGCAGAAGCGCAACCCGGGACGGCTTCGTCCCCCGGTCCTTCTTGAACTTCTCCACCCGCTGTTCGTATTGCTTCAGCAGCTTGTCCGCCTCTTCCGTTTTCCCGACGGCCTCCGCATGCAGCTTCAGGTTGTCTTTCCACTGCACGCCCACGTTCTCGATGAACACCGTCGGCGCAATTTTCTTCAGCTTGTCGTAGACCGCTTCCTGCTCCACCTTCGTTCCAAGAATGAGATCCGGGGCCAGCTTCGCGATCGTCTCCAGATTCGGCTGAGCGATCGTTCCGATGTTGGCGATCCCGTCCGTTCCTTTGAGGTACGCCGGGAACGGCTCGTTCAACGAAGCGACGGATGCGGCTCCGATCGGCTTCACGCCCAGCGCGAGCAAGTTATCCAGCGCCGCATTATCCAGAACCACAACCCGGCTCGGTTTCACGGGGATCGCTATTTCCCCCATCGCATCTTTGATCGTCTTGGCCGCTGCAGCCATCGAGTCCGAACCGCTCGTACCCGGGGACGGCTGCACGCCGGCACCGGTCGCGCCCGCCCCCGCAGAAGTCGGCGATGCCCCTTGTCCAGCCGGCACTTCCTTGCTTCCGCATGCGGAGACGATTAGCATCAGGGCGAGCAGAAGGCCCGGCACCGAGAGGCGTTTGCACCATTTGGTCAAACCGCTTGTCATGGAATACCCTCCTAAAATGTCGATCCCCCATGTTTTGTTGATATTGAGAATCATTATTAATTATAGGGTTCGGCATCCGGGATGTACATGACGGATTCTATCCAAAATCCATATCGGATCTTGTTCAACTTCATGTTGAACGACGGCGTTCATTTGGCTATAATTGAGAATCATTATCAATAGTTGGTTCGAAGGATGAGATCGCCTTGAATACGACTCCTTTACTGCTGCTCTCCTCCGTCTTTCGGCGACAGTATGCCGGGCGCGAGCCCCGATCGTTCGCCCCTCTCCCCGCCCCGGCTTTTCTCTATATCACGCAAGGGGCGGGCTTGCTCCGTCGGGGCGATTCGTCGGATCCGATCGAGCCGAACCGGCTCTGGCTCCTTGAACCCGGCCTACCGGTCAGGGTCGAGCCTCATGCCGATCTCCTTGTCTGCTATATCTTGTTCCTTCGCCGTCTCGATGTCTCGAAAGCCGGCGTCCTGCCCGGCTCCGGTTTGTCCCGGGCGTTACGGCCGCTGGCTCCGGGCGCTATCCCGCTTTATCCCGATGCGGCCCCTCTGGAACGGGTCGAAGCGCTCTACGATGCGTATCGGTCCGGGGCTACGTCCGCTTTCGTGCGAAATGCGATGTTCCAGGAGCTCGTTCACTTCCTGGTGAGACATAGCGTCCCTCGGCCGGAGGCGGACCGGCAGCCGACAGCGAAAGGGATCTCTCCCAGCATCGATTACATGCACGCCCACTACAGCCGGAAATTGACGTTGGAGACGTTGTCCGAAATCGCCGGGTTCACGCCTACCTCTTACTCGCGCGAGTTCAAAAGATTGAAGGGGACGTCCCCGATCGACTACTTGAACAGCCTGCGGATCGCCCATGCCAAGAGCATGCTTCTGGAGAAAAATCACACCGTAAAGGAGGTATCCGCCGCCAGCGGCTTCGGCAACGAATTTTATTTCAGCCGGATGTTCAAGCGGCATGTGGGGATATCCCCCACCATGTATATGAACCGGAAAAACATCCGCGTGGCCGCCGTTTCGTGCCTCCGGTTTCACGATATTTTGCAATCGCTCGGGGTTCATCCGGTTTACGCGGCCAACTGCCATCAGACCAAGACGATGAGCAAGGAAGAACACGAGCAACAGCTCGGGGAGCACCTTGACCGCATGCGCGAAACGGAACCGGAACTCATCATCGCCGACCACTATCATCTCCCTTATAAAGACCGGTTCAGCCGGATCGCCCCCACTCACATTCTCGATTATGGCATGGATTGGCGGACGGTTACCCGTCACATTGCGGCGCTGCTCGGGAGAGAGAGGGAGGCCGCGCACAATATGCGGCAGCTGGAGCGCAAGCTTGGCGAGGCGAAACCGATGTTGAACCGCCGGTTCGGCGACCAGACGGTCACGATGATGCGGGTCGTGCACAAGCTGATCCGCATTCAAGGAGCCGGTTACCATCCGTTGAACGAATTGATCTATGCCGAGCTCGGCTTCAAGCCCGGCTTCTGCGTGCCGGCCAATGGGATGAATGTGGAATTCTCGCCCGACAAGTACCCGAATCTGGGTACCGACCATCTGTGGATCCAAGATCATTTCTACGATCCCGAGGATGAAGCCGTCTTTCGCCGCATTCAAGCCACCGACGAATGGCATTCGATGAAGGCGGTAAGAAGCGGCAACGTCCGTTACATCGGGAACTGGTTCGGCATGGGCTGGTCGACGACCGGCCGAATGCGGATTATGGACGATCTGCTGAAAATGACTTGAGAAAAAGGTTCCGGAGTCCATCTTGCTGCTCCGGAACCTTTTCAGACGAATCTACGTTGGGATTGCGGCTTTAATCTGCTTCGTATAGAAAAATCGTAGAACGAAGAAATATAGAATCTGTATAGCCAGAAAAACACCGAGCACCATCGCGGATTGCTTGGTCAGATCATAGCTGAAAAGGCGGGACAACGACGTCAAGGCTACCGCCCCGTGTACAAGGGCTACTACAATCGGCGCGAAAACGAGGATCGCCGTTTGTCTGTTCAGCACCTGCTTCAGTTCCTTCTCACTCAAGCCCATTCGGGCGATCGTTTTGAATTTCCGTTTATCCCCGTCCACATCCATGTACAGCCGGAAATAAAGGAAGCTTCCGGCCGAGACGAAAAAGACGACTCCGATAAACAGCCCGACAAACAAAATCGCTCCGTAATCTTTATGGATTCGGTAGATTTCATACTCGACGGCAGTCACTTGATGAGGCAGCGCCTCATACATTTTTTTCGAAGCCGCGAAAATGTTTTGCGTGCCTCCCGTCGCCAGCCAAGCATGAAAGCTTTCTTCGTCAATCGGCGCAGGAAGCTCGTCGAAATTTTTGTCCGAAACGATATAATACGAATCCATGGCCGGCAGCGCTCTTGAATACCGGACTTCGTTCGCATGCAAGACGGCGCCCGACTGTAACGGGATCGTTGCATTCGGTTCCGTTCCCCGCGGAAAAGGACTTCCTTTCAGCTTGACGACGACCGCTTGTCCATCCTTCGCTTCGATCGCGTCTTCCCCGATCAAGTCCGCCAAGCGATTAAAATCGGATTGGGTCAGGATCGCGATTTTGTTTGTCGTATCTCCCTTATAATAGCGAAGAACGGCGTTCGCGGCCTTCGCCTCAATCTTTTCCTCCTGCAATGTTTTCTCGATTAACGCTATATTCTCCCGTTCATCCGCATACGAGGTAAATGTGTACGGATTGGCGGCCCGGACTCCCTCCGTCAGTAAGGTTTGGAATCCGTACAAGGTTCCGATCGCACTGAACGCCACCGTCGAAATGATGGCAACGAGGAAAAACGTTCGGGCATTATCTTTCATCCGGTAGGAGAGATCGGAGAACAGAATCATATTGGTTCTGCGCCAGAACAAGGATTCGCTTTTCTTTAACCTGCGTACCGCAAAGACGCTTAACTGGGTAAACAATAAATAGGTGCCGACAATCACCATGACGACCACCGGAAGCATAACCGCTACTACAACGAGTCCTTTCGCAACCAATGCCGTGGCATAACCTCCGCCAAGCAAGACGGCGGCAATAACGGTTAATGCTATATTCGCCTTCGGTTCGCCTTTCGATGCTTTTTCCCCCTTGATTAAGTCAATCAGCTTCCCGCTTCGCAAGACGTAGGAAACGAACAAGGAGATCAAGAAAAAGAGGACGATAAAGGAGACGAAGGTTAAAACGGCCGCGTGCACCGGTATATAGAAATTCAAGCCGTTTTCGAGGACGAGCACGTTTTCAGCCAGCAGCAGCATCGCTTTGGCAAATACGACTCCAAGCACAATGCCGCCCAAAGTGGCGCAAAAACCGATGATCATGTTCTCCAAAAACACCATGGAACGGACTTGCCTCTTCGTCATCCCATGGAGCATCAATACGCCGAGTTCTTTTTTGCGCGATTGCAAAAAGGAGCTCATCGAATAAAGGATGAAGAAAAAAGAGAAGGTGTAGATGATTCCCGCAGCGATGTTCATCCCTTGCGTCACGTTGCGGTTCATCCCTTCCCCGTTCAGCGCGGGATGAAAGGCAAAGACGGCAAACGTAAAAAAGGCCATGACCGTAAACATGCTGCTAAGAAAATAGGCCGCATACAGCCTCTTGTTGCGGGCGACGTTATTAAACGCGAATTGTCGAAAGGTCATTGGCTTCTCCTCCCAACAAAGAAAGCGTGTCGATAATCTTCTGGAAGAAGGCCCGGCGATTGTCGCCTCTGTGAATTTCCGAATACAGCCTTCCGTCGCGAATAAACACGACCCGGTTGCAATAGCTTGCCGCTAGAGGATCGTGAGTGACAAGCATCATCGTCGTCCGCTCGTCGCGATTGATGGATTCCAGCATTTCCATGACATCTTTGGAGGACTTGGAATCCAAATTTCCCGTCGGCTCATCGGCAAGCAGCAGCTTGGGCGAATGAATCATCGCCCTGGCGACAGCCGTTCTTTGTGCTTGGCCCCCGGAAATTTCATACGTGCGTTTTTTCATGATTTCCGATATTCCGAGCTTTTCGGCTATCGCGTTCGCTTTTTGTTTCATTTCGGCCACTTTACTGCCGTCCAAGGTTAACGGCAGCACGATATTCTCCTCCACCGTCAAGGTGTGGAGCAGGTTAAAATCCTGAAAGACGAAGCCCAATTCCCGACGGCGAAATTTGGCCAGCTCGTCTTTTTTGAGGCGGTGGGGATTGCTTCCGTCGATCAAAACTTCTCCCGTGGTCGGTTCGTCTATCGTTGCGATAATATTGAGCAGGGTCGTCTTCCCGCTGCCGGACGGACCCATCACCCCGACAAATTCGCCTCGATCGATCGTTAAATCGATATCCGTCAAAGCACGGTAGGTGATTTTTCCATCATATAGCTTGCTCACTTGTTTTACGTTCAGCATGACCGATCTCCTTTCCGCTTACGCTCCTTGATCTGTGACTAGCATAACGCGGCTTGTCGACCTTCACTATCGATTAGGCTTTCAATTCCCTTACAAGGGTGTAATGTTTTGTGAGCGGGAAAAAATAAGGCGGATGGCTGTCCCCCGGCCTACCTCCGATTCCAGCTCGATGCGGTGCCCGAGGTAGAGGGCCGCCTCTTTCGTTACATATAGCCCCATGCCGGTAGATTCGCGGAAAATACGACCGTTTTCGCCCGTATAGAAAGGATCGAACACCCGCTTCTTGTCCGTTTCCGGTATGCCGACTCCGAAGTCTTTTACCTCCAGCACCGCTTCTCCGGCCTTCTCGCAGATGGACACGACGATGCTGTCGCTTGTTCCGGACGAATACTTGACTGCATTATGAATCAGTTGGGACAGCATGAAAAACAGCCATTTCTCATCCGTTTCCACCGTAATCCCTTGCTTCTCTTCCACCAGCTTCGGGTATACTTGGCTGCGGATGTAAAAACGTTTGTTCTCGTTGTTAACCTCGTGAACGATTCTCGACAAGAGCACGGGCTTGATATAAAAATCCTGTTCGATCGCTCGAAGCCTTGCCATATAAAGAATCGTGTTCAATCCCGTCTGCATGCGTTCCGTCTCTTCCCGAATATTGGACGAGTCGGGTTCATCCAGATTTTTCGCCGTAAGCTCGATGACGGACAGCGGCGTCTTCATCTGATGCACCCATTGATCCATAAACTTCAAATGCTGCTCCTGCTGCTGCTCCAACGTTTTGATCTGATTTTTATATAGCCGGTATTGATCCCTCAGCAGCCGATCGAGCGCCGCCGACACGGGAGCTTGTTCCTCCGACCTTTGCAAGGAGTCGTCCAGCGACCCGAGCGGTTCGCCGAGGCGCTTGTAGAATCTGCGGCGGCTGACATAGTGGTAGGACAGGTAGCAAGCGAGAAAGAAAAAGCCGAGGAAAGCCGCGTAAAGCGCCGGAAGAATGGAACGATAGCCATCCAGCCAGTAGATGGATAACACGACGAACAACTGCACCGTCTGAACGGCTATCAACAAGGCGTGCTCTCTTGCAAATAGTTTCATTTCTCTCCCTCGATGGCCCATGTGACATTCAACCGGTATCCGGCGCCGCGGACGGTTTCCACCGCATCCGGAATGCCGAGCTGCTGAAACTTTTTTCGGACCCTTGTTATATTGACATTCAACGTATTCTCATCCACGTACGCTTGGTCGTCCCACAGCTTCTCCAGAAGATCCTCCCGGCCCGCCACCCGCGGGTAGCGCTCCATCAGGCTTTCGATAATATCGGCTTCCTTCCTCGATAACGATACCGTTTGGGTATCGAAGCCCATTTCCAGCCTTTCCGGAAAAAGCTTCAGCCCGTCCCGCTCGAGCACGCGCTCCTCCGCTTTGGACGCATATTCTCCATAGGCGCGGCGAAGCTGGCTGCGGATTTTCGCCATCACGACCTCCGGGGAAAACGGCTTCGTAATAAAGTCGTCGCCGCCGTTTTCCAATGCCATAACCTGATCCATTTCTCCGACTCGAGCCGAAATAAAAATAACCGGACAAATCGACTCCTTGCGAATTTGCCTGCACCAATAGTAGCCGTCATATCTCGGCAGATTGATATCCAGCAGCACCAGATGGGGCGAATGTTCATGGAAGGCGTCCATGACGGCCTGGAAATCGGTCACCTTGACCGTCCGGAAGCCGTATTTATCCATATAGACTTGCAAATGCTCCGCAATTTTCGGGTCATCCTCCACGATCATAATCGTCTGCATAAACGCCCCCCTCTTCAGGTCGATGGTTCCGGTACGGTCCTATTACGTCATTTTACATGAAACGACGGAAACGGCAAAACGCATAGCCATACATCCCGACCTCACGGACCGGGATTATGCATGGCCGTTTCGTGCACGGCTAGATGAATCCGCCATCGGCCGACAGACGTTATCCTCCCGCCGCTACCCTATTCCGCGTTTACCCATAGGCGGGCGAGCCCCTCCTGCATACTATGCTGTATCTTAATCCCCAATAAAGGATGTGTATGGAATGGGAGTTCGCCCTCCATCCGGAGCGGATACGTTCGATTACATCGTAATCGGCGCTGGAACAGCAGGAGGCGTTATCGCCAAAGCCTTAACGGATGACAAAAAGGGCTCCGTGCTGGTCCTGGAAGCAGGAATCAATGGGACCAAACAGCTAAGAAGCGCTTCGCTGCTTGAAGCTGCCCTTCACGCCTCCGATAGCCGATTCAGTTTTGTTTCCTCCACTTCGCTCGAGCCCAACATTTCTCGTACGCTTCCCGTTTCGGCAGGCCGGGTGATCGGCGGAGGATCGGCGCATAATTACATGTACGCCGTACGCGGAAGCAGGCACCTGTATGACGTATGGTCCGAGCTAGCGGGTACGCAATGAAGCTATGACTCGATCCGTTCGTTATTCAAACGAAACGAGAGCTATACGGGAATGACGCAAGCGCCGGGCGAACGCGGGCGAAAAGGCCCCATTCATATCAGACAGCAGCTTATCCCCCGTGACGGGCTTACCTTTACATTAGCCCAGGCGGCTTCGGACGTGTTAAACATTCCCATTGTCGAAGACTACAACACGGGTATCCGGGACTGCGCCTTTGTCCAATCGCAATATATTCAAAAGGAAGTGAACGGACATTTCGTTCGTTCCTCGACGGCCACGGGCTACTTGAATAAAAGCATCGTCACGCAAGGCAACGAATTCGAGCCGGATGAATTCGGGGTCGGGCGCAGGAAATTGACGATTCTCGCCAAAACGACGGTGGATAAAATCGTATTCCGACGCAAGGGGGGCGTTCACATTGCGGTCGGCGTAGACTATATTCGGAACGGCCAATCGCAAAGGGCGTTTGCGCGGAAAGGCATTATTCTTTCTGCGGGTATTTTCTCCTCCGTTATTTTGCAGCGTTCGGGGATCGGCGGGACGGCCGATTTAGCCAGAGCGGGGATCGAAACGATCATCGACAATCCGAATGTCGGTCATCATTTGCAAGTTCACAATTCCGTCGGGATGGGAATCGAGATCGAAACAAGTCGTCTTGTCGAAGCTTCGTTGGCGGATCCCGATCAACCGGTCGTATTGGGGGCCTTTGCCAAGCAGCATGGCCCGGGAAGACGATTGCAATTAATCGGTTTGCCGGCCCCCTTCTTCGTTCCGGTTCAAGAAGTCTCCATCAACAATTGGCAATTTGACCCCGAGAAGTCGACCAACGTATTCAGCATCGGGATTTTTGACCTGAACCCGAAAAGCAGAGGGACCATACTCGCTACGCACAGCGATCCGCAATCCAATCCGACCGTCCAGATTCATGCGCTCGCGGATCCAGATGATCTAAATTATTTGGTGGATCAGTACATCGAGACTTACAACATCATTACGCGTGCTCGACAGATGGATCCGGACGGCGTATATAAAGTCGTTTACCCGCCCGAGCCGATCTTCCAGATGACGGATGAAGAAGCCAAGCGGGAAAGGCTTGCAAGCTATGTCATCGCCTCTTACGGCAATACGTTTCATTTTGGCGGAACTTGCCGAATGGCAAAGTCGAAGCGGGACGGCGTCGTGGACGGATACTTGAATGTATTCGGTACCAAGCGACTGAAAGTCGCCGATCTTTCGATCGCTCCGGTGCTGCCGGACGGCAATACCTCGATTCCTTCCCAGATGATTGGCTTGAATGCGGCACGATTTATTCGAGAGGGTCGACATTGAAAGCCGCGATCCGTAAAGCTTATGGTTCCGACAAATGGACCAAATACGAGATTTTGAAAGCGTCAAAGAAGCTTGCTCCCTTTTTGCCCGCAACACACAAGCTTTCCCGCCGGAGGGTATGGCGGTACCTTGAAAAGGATGGAATGGCCATAATGAAGCCATGCACGGGAAACTCCGGATACGGCATCATTCGAGTCGCTCGGTTGGAACGAAGCCGTTACGCCATACAGACGGAAAACAAAACCATGATCCGGGACGGAAAGCGGCCGACCTGGTATCGAATCCGAAACATGACCCGCGACCGCGACTATATCGTGCAGCAGTGGATCCCTCTAGCCCGGCTCGATAAACGACCCTTCGATATAAGAATCGTCGTGCGGAGAACCGGCCGAAACGCTTCTTGGAAAATAAAAGGGATGTTTGCCAAAGTGGCCGAGGAAGGGTACGTGGTCACCAACGTATCCAATCGAATCATTCCGGTCGAGGAGGCGATCGAATGTGCACGTATGAAGTCGACCTCCACCAAAAAATTAATAAAGAAAATGCAAAAAGTATGCTTAACCGCATCCAAGCATCTAGGCAGGTATTACCCGACCCATGTGATCGGGTTCGATATTGGCTTGGACTCCGACGCTCGGATATGGATCATCGAGCCCAACCTGAAACCGAGCATGAAGCCTTTTGAAAGGCTGAGGAAGAAAAACTGAAATGGACGTGGTAAAGACCCAGTAAAGCCAGATTGGGTCTTTTCGCTTGCTTTCGCGCCTAAGATTCGTTCGCCGTACGGACTGTACCGAACAAAAAAACACCCTCACGGGTGCTCTTTGCTCGGTATGGAGGCGATTGAAATGTCGACAGCTGCCGCTATTCTTTCTCGATTGGTATACCCTTTTTGAGAAATTTCTGATCCTCTCTCGTATTAACGAGCACAGGCAGCTCACTCATACTTTTCTTCATTGGAGATTGACAGAGATGGCAGGTCGGGACCTCCGCAAAAGCAAAATTGTCCCTGATCCATCCATTACAGCCTTCCCGTATACAGGACCATATTGCAGTTACCTCTTGGGGGATATCCTCAAGTCTTTTCCGCGAATAGTACATACCTGCATCCTCCTCTTTAATACCATTCCCGATCAGCACCCGGAGAACACCCTAAAAAGAAGAAATGCCCCAAAACATAGTGTTCGGGGCATTGCTTTCCTTCTTCTTACAGCTTTACGACGTTCTCCGCTTGCGGTCCGCGGTTGCCTTGTACTACATTAAATTCAACACGTTGACCTTCGTCCAACGATTTGAAGCCGTCACCCACGATCGCACTGAAATGAACGAATACGTCGTTACCGCCTTCCACCTCGATAAAACCGAAGCCTTTCTCCGCGTTAAACCATTTGACTGTTCCTGTTTGCATCGGAACACCTCCTACTAAATTTATATGTGTTCTTATTTGTTACAAATAAAAATTCACATATTGCACAAGGTTATTCCCCTAAAATAATAACCCTCTGCGATATGTGAATGATTGCAAGGTCAGTATTTCAATATCTTCATTATACCCCATCCGAACTCCAATAGCAAGGATTGCTTCGTCCTTCACCCGCATCTAACAAAAGCACCGACCCCAACGTCGGTGCTTTCGTCAATTCTTAGTGGAGGCCCTTAAACTTGCTGCAACGCCACCCATGCTTCAACGGGTGTAGTTACCGTCTTGATGTCACCCGAGTGGCGCTCCTTACCTCCAAAGTTTTAGGAGAGGGAACATGGGCTTTAACGATGCGGTAGTAAAGCTTAATAAGATTCGGCACAGATTTCGCTTTTTCTCTAAGATAAAGGAATGCCGAACGGTTTCCGCGTTTCGAGTTGCACTCGCTGCATGAAGCGAGCAAATTCCGGGGAAGATCCGATCCCCCTTTACTCGACGGGACGATATGATCTACCGTCGTTGCAGGCAGCCCGCACCATAGGCAAGTATAGCGATCCCTTTTTAGGGCCGTTTTTCGATATTCCCGAAATGAAAAGGGATCATAAAGCAATTGGATGGTTTGCTCGTCAATCCAGACGGCGCGGGTACGGTTCACTTCCCGCCAAGCTCGATGAGGTAAACACGGAGTCAGTTCTTGTCCATTTACGTTGCGGACGGTTATCATGGTGTAATCCCCCCAAAAATCTTTCATGCATAACCACAGACTGTGGATTCGTGGTTATGTATAGTAGGGGATGATACGGACTTATGCACGTTCAAGCTTATGTTTTATTTCGGAAGCGCATCATCGGCACGGTCCATTCCTCGAACAATTTCAGCTAGAAATACGGCTTGGTTCCTCTCTTCATCTTTCGCCGAATACAAATGCGTAACCGTGCCTTCGTCAGCCCATTTCCGCAATTGTTTTAAAAGCGGAATTTTTCGTTCATCCCTCACGAGCTCTTCTCGATAGCGTTCCTCAAACTCGTTGAAATTCGCATGCTCATGGAACCACTTTCTCAATTCGTGGCTTGGCGCAATCTCCTTCATCCACTCGTGAATGCCCGCCTTCTCCTTCGAAACGCCTCTTGGCCACAGTCGATCCACCAAAATTCGCTTCCCATCGGATTCATCAATCGAATCGTATATGCGCTTTATACGAATCATCCTTGTTCACCCTCGCCCGTTTCGTACTCAACTCGCAAGTATGAAGCAAAAATTAGACCTCATGCAGGTTCGGCACCAAATAAAAAGCACCCTTCACGGGTGCCTTTGCCTAGTATGGAGGCGACGGGAGTCGAACCCGTGTCCGAAGATAACGCCACACCGGCTTCTACGGGTGTAGTGACAGATTTGATGTCACCCTAGAGACTCCCTGTCACCGGATTCCCTTCGGGTCAGCCTGATTGTCTTCTTCCGCTAGCCCCAGGCGGAGACTAGACGGCGTATCCCACTAAGGTTGAGCCCCTATCCCGGCACATGGGCGATGCAGGGTAGAAGCCGCGTCACAGGTTATTAAGCTGCGAAAGCGAGTTTAGGTTGTTGTTTGCCAGTTAATTGGCGTTCGCGTTGATGAAGTGGACGCAGCCCCACTACCCGCTACAGGTGCTCGAACTATCCCCGTCGAATCCAAAAACGCCCCCGAAATGGAAGTCTCGTCTTCGTTACGAGGTCTTCTCAATCTCGGCTTTGTCGGAGCCGAAAACCGCCGGCGCATCTTCAGCGCCGTACAACCAGTATACCACATTCCGCGCCTCGCGGCACAGCTTCTTCGTGGAAGCCGAGCCTAACGCTGGAACGCCGACCAACGACCGGCGCATCATACTGACGCATGCCTGAACTAAAGCGTTACCGCGCCACCTTCTGCTTCTCGCGAAGCGCGCGCTGGATGTCGCGCTGTGCGTCCCGTTTCGCTTCGGTCTCGCGCTTGTCGAACTGCTTCTTGCCTCGGCCGAGGCCGATCAGCAGCTTGGCGTAGCCGTTGCGCACGTACACTTTCAGCGGTACGATCGTGTAGCCTTGCTGCTTCGCTTGTCCGAGCAGCTTATGAATTTGCGCTTTCTTCAGCAGCAGCTTCCTCGCTCGAGTCGGGTCGGACGGATTGTGCCGGTTGCCTTGCTCGAACGGGCTGATGTGCATATTGTTGACGAACGCTTCACCGTTGCGAATCGTACAGAACGCGTCGGAAATGTTCGCCCGTCCGCCCCGCAGCGACTTGATCTCGGTGCCGGTCAGGACGAGACCCGCTTCGTACGTGTCTTCGATGAAGTAATCGTGGTTCGCTTTTTTATTCTGCGCCAGCAGCTTGCCTTCGGTCGTCTCCTTCTTCAATCCGGTTCCCCTCCTTCCGCGTAAAGGAACGGACGAACCTATGCCGGTCCGTCCGCTGCCGTTCGTACTGAGCTAGGAGTTAATTGTATCAACTTCCCTGCGCAAAATCAATGCGCCCTCAGCGTTATAGCTATTTTTTCCCGCGCTTCTTCAGCCCGACGATGGCGCCGGCTTTGACGCCTCCACCCTTCGGCTTGCGCGACGCGCCCAAGCCTCCGGCTCCGCCGCCGCTCTGGCCACGGCCGCCGCTTCCGCGCGCGCTGCCGCCGGCTCCGGTACGTCCGCGGCCGGCCGAGCCCCCGCGTCCGCCGCCGGCCCCGGTGCCGTTCCGGCCGCCGGCCTTGCCGCCGCCGCTGCGGCTGAAGCCCCACATGTCGACGCCGCCGCGTCCGCCGCGGTCCCGCTGACCGCCGCCGTCACCGCCGCGCTTGCCGCGCCCGCCGCGGTTCGTATCGACGAAATTGACCTTCTGTTCGCGCGGATGCACATCGACCATCTCGAAATCGATGTTGTGCTCGTCGAGGTTGACGCGGGCGACGCGCACCTTCACTTCGTCGCCGATCCGGTAAATTTTCGACGTCCGCTCCCCGATGAGCGCATGCTGCATCTCATGGTAATGGTAATAGTCGTCGGACAGGTCGCTAAGGCGAATGAGCCCCTCGACCGTATTGTCCAGCTCGACGAACATGCCGAAGTTGGTCACGCTGCTGATGATGCCTTCGAACTCCTCGCCGACTTTATCGAGCATATACTCGGCTTTCTTCAGCGCTTCCGTATCGCGCTCCGCATCCACGGCGAGCCGTTCGCGCTCGGACGACTGCCGCGCGATATCGTCCATCCGGCCGGTCAAATATTCGTGACGCTGCTCCGACAGCCCGCCGTTCTCCAGCACCTCGCGAATGACGCGGTGGATGATCAAATCCGGGTACCGCCGAATCGGGGACGTGAAGTGCGAGTAAAACTCGGCCGCCAAGCCGAAGTGCCCCAAGCTGTTCGCGTCGTACTTCGCCTGCTTCATCGAACGGAGCATGACCGTGCTGATGACGGTCTCCTCCTTCGTGCCGCGGATTTCCTCCAGCAGCGTCTGCAGCGCCCGCGGATGCACCGTGTTGCCTTTGCCCCGCACCACGTAGCCGAAGTTTGTAATGAACTCCATGAAATGCTGCAGCTTGTCGCCGTCCGGATTTTCGTGAATCCGGTACAGGAACGGCACCTTCAGCCAATGAAAATGCTCCGCGACCGTTTCGTTCGCCGCCAGCATGAACTCCTCGATAATTTGCTCCGCGATCGACCGCTCGCGCTTCACGATGTCCGTCGGCTTGCCGTTCTCGTCGACGATAATTTTCGATTCCTGGAAGTCGAAGTCGATCGCGCCGCGGCGCATCCGCTTGTCGCGCAGCTTCATCGCCAACTCTTCCATCAGCTTGAAGAAATCGACCAGGTCGGCGTACCGCTCGGTCACTTCCGGATCCTCGTCGTTCAAAATTTTACGTACGTTCGCGTACGTCATTCGCTCCGTCGTCCGGATCACGCTCGTGAAAATGTCGTGACGCACGACGTTCGCGTTGCCGTCGAACTCCATCTCGCACGACATCGTCAGCCGGTCCACCTTCGGATTCAAGCTGCAGATGCCGTTCGACAGACGATGCGGAAGCATCGGGATGACCCGGTCGACCAAATAAACGCTGCACCCGCGGTTGTACGCTTCCCGGTCGAGCGCCGAATTCTCGCGCACGTAGTAGCTGACGTCGGCGATATGGACGCCGAGCAAATAGTTGCCGTTCGGCAGCCGCTCCACGTTGACCGCGTCGTCCAAATCTTTGGCGTCCTCGCCGTCGATCGTCACGATCCGCTTGTCGCGCAAATCGCGCCGGCCGCGCAGCTCCTCCTCGCCGATCCGATCCGGCACCTTCTCGGCTTCCAGCATCACTTCCTCGGGGAACGCCTCCGGCAGCTGATACTTGCGGATGATCGACAAAATATCGACGCCCGGATCGTCCTTGTGACCCAAAATCTCGATGACGCGTCCCTCGGCCGCCGCCCGTCCTTGCGGATATTGGACGATCGTCGCGACGACCTTCTGCCCCGTCACGGCGCCCATGAAGGCGTCCTGCGGGATGAAGATGTCCTTCGTAATCCGCTTGTCGTCCGGCAGGACGAACGCGTAGCTTTCGAAGCTTTGGAACGTCCCGACGACTTGCGTTACCGCGCGGGAGACGACGCGGACGACTTCGCCTTCCAGCTTGCCGCCGGCCGCGCTCTTGGACGTAATGCGCCCGAGCACGATATCGCCGTTCATCGCCCCGTTCATATCGTTGGCGTGAATATAAATGTCCGGATGCTCCTTGTCGTCCGGCAGCAGGAAGCCGAACCCTTTCGCATGGCCCTGCAGCTTGCCCCGGATCAAGTTCATCCGCTCGGGCACCCCGTAACGCTCCGTTCGCGTGCGAATGATTTCGCCCGCTTCCTCGAGCTCGTTCAGCATTTTCAGAAATTGCTTGAAATCGGCCGCGTCGCCGATACCGAAATGCTTTTCCAGCTCTTGATACGTCATCGGCTTATAAGCCTTTTCCCTCATGAAGTCCAACAATTCTTCATTTGTTATCACAACATCACCTGTTTCGCTTTTAAAATAAGTGCTCTGTACGTAGTATTACCCAACAAGGGGGTCCCGGAAACTAAAAAAGCAGCAGGAGCTTAAAAACCCCCTGCTGCGTTCGTTTCGAAAATGTTAACCTCTCACCACATAGGCGACGATTAGGGACAAGACGAAGAACGAGACGGCGAAGCCGATCGTGATCCGGGACAGGAGCAATTCGAGCCCGCGAGCCTTTTGCTTGCCGAAAAGGTGTTCCGCTCCCCCGGAGATGGCGCCGGACAAGCCCGCACTCTTCCCTTTTTGCAGAAGCACGATGGCGATCAGTCCGATCGATGCGATGACGAGCAAAATTTTCAAGAAGATTTCCACATGATCCACCTCCTGTTCGGGTTGCTATGTATCGACATCCATTGACCGAGGTCAAGAAAGTTCGCAGTAATCATACAAAGCAAATGTAATTGTACCATGAAACGTTCCAAAAGACAAGGAGGCTCGCCCCTGATCCGCCTGCCATCTTGCTGCCGAAGGGTTACGCCTGGCTTTCCCAGCGCGGACGGCCCGCTTGACGCGAACGGCCCTTTCCCATAAACGAATAAATCGCCGATCGCGCGCACCATAGCGAGACGATCAGAAACAAAATCGCCCAGGCGAGGGCGGGAATGCCCGTCGACCGGCTAAGACCGGAAGCGTCCCCGGCTCGGGTCGGATCCAGGACGGACATATAGATCAAGTTGATCGGCCCCATAACCGATTCCTCGAGACAAATAAACGCGACGAGTAAATAATAAAACTTGCGCAAAAACGGAAACGGCACGAGCATCGCCACTCCGTTCACGACGATAAACCCGATCAGCCATAGGACGCCGAACGAATTGTTGACGAAAAAGGCGAGCGACACGACCGCGAGCAGCGACATCGCCACAAATCCGACGCCCAGCTTCCCTTTGCCGTATTGGCGGAACAGGAAGGCGGCGAACGCCGAAGCCGTCACGTAGCCGGCCAGCCCGAGGGGAATCGTTCTCCAGCCGCTCTCGATATACGAATACGTCACGCCGCTATGGTTGGCGTACAGCTGGATATAGAGCACTTCGCCCGACAGCACCATCGTCGCGACCGCATGCCCCAGCTCGTGCACCATCGTATCGACGTTGCGGAAAAAATCGGAAAAGGGGACCCAGTGCGTCAATATGGCCGACCCCACCAAAAACAGTATCGTCGTCATCCATCGACTCATCCGAATCCCCTCTTCCACGGAACGATGTTTAGTTTAATTTATTTTATTTGAAGTTTTTCAGGTTGTAGAACGACTTGCGTCCCAAATATTGCGCCGTGCTGCCCAGTTGGTCCTCGATGCGGAGCAGCTGGTTGTACTTCGCCACGCGGTCCGTACGGGACGGTGCGCCGGTTTTGATTTGACCCGCGTTCGTCGCGACGGCGATGTCGGAGATCGTGCTGTCTTCGCTTTCGCCGGAACGGTGAGAAATGACCGCCGTATAGCCCGCGCGCTTCGCCATCTCGATCGCGTCGAACGTTTCCGTCAGCGTGCCGATTTGGTTCACTTTGACGAGGATCGAGTTGCCGATGCCTTTCTCGATGCCTTGGGACAGGCGGCTCGTGTTCGTCACGAACAAATCGTCGCCGACGAGCTGTACTTTGGAGCCGAGCTTGTCGGTCAGCAGCTTCCAGCCGTCCCAGTCGTCTTCGGAGCAGCCGTCCTCGATCGTGATGATCGGATATTTATCAACCCAAGCGGCGAGGAAGTCGACCCATTCCGCCGACGTGTACGATTTGCCTTCGCCTTCGAGATGGTATTTGCCGTCTTTGAAAAACTCGGTCGAAGCGACGTCCATGCCGAGGAACACGTCCACGCCCGGCTTGTAGCCCGCGCGCTCGATCGCGGAGATGATCGTCTGGATCGCCTCTTCGTTGGAGCTCAAGTTCGGCGCGAAGCCGCCTTCGTCGCCTACGGCGGTGTTCAAGCCTTTGTCCTTCAGGACCGCTTTCAGGTTATGGAAAATTTCCGCGCCCCAACGGAGCGCTTCTTTGAACGAAGGAGCTCCTACCGGAAGAACCATGAACTCTTGCACGTCGACGTTGTTGTCCGCATGCGCGCCGCCGTTGATGATGTTCATCATCGGTACCGGAAGCTGCTTCGCGTTGAAGCCGCCCAAGTACGTATAGATCGGCACGTTCAGCGCGTCGGCCGCCGCGCGGGCAACCGCCATCGAGACGGCGAGAATCGCGTTGGCGCCGAGCTTCGCTTTGTTCGGCGTCCCGTCGAGCGCGAGCATTTTATTGTCGATCGCCACTTGATCGAGGGCGTCGAGGCCGATAATTTCCGGAGCGATGATCGTGTTGACGTTCTCGACGGCTTTCAGAACGCCTTTGCCGAGGTAACGGGATTTGTCGCCGTCGCGAAGCTCGACCGCTTCGTAAGCGCCGGTGGAGGCGCCGGACGGAACGATGGCGTGGCCTTTCGCGCCGGATTCCAGGAATACTTCGACTTCGACCGTCGGGTTGCCGCGGGAGTCTAGCACTTCGCGTGCGTAAACGTCGGAGATGATAGTCATGATTCGTAAACACTCCTTCAACGAATAGTATGTAGTCTGCGGATGAGGCAGACCGTCGTACCCTAGCTTACTTGGAGATCATCGTGCTGCCGGTCATTTCGGCCGGTTTGGCGACTTGCAGCAGATCGAGAATCGTCGGCGCAATATCCGCCAAAATGCCGTCGTTTCTAAGTGTAACAGATTTGTCCGTCACAATGAAAGGGACCGGGTTCGTCGTATGCGCCGTAAACGGGCGTCCGTTATCGTCGATGACCATATCGGCGTTGCCGTGATCGGCCGTAATGATCGCGACGCCGCCTTTCGCCAGCACCGCCTCGACGACTTGGCCGACGCATTCGTCCGTCGCTTCGACCGCCTTGATCGTCGGCTCCAGCATGCCGGAGTGGCCGACCATGTCCGGGTTGGCGAAGTTCAGGATGATGACGTCGTGCCGCTCCGCTTCGATTTCCTTCACGGCCGCTTCCGCCACCTGATATGCGCTCATTTCCGGCTGCAGGTCGTACGTCGCCACCTTCGGCGAATTGATCAGGATACGCGTCTCGCCCGGCAGCTCGACGTCGCGGCCGCCGCTGAAGAAGAACGTGACGTGCGGGTATTTCTCCGTCTCGGCGATGCGGAGCTGCTTCATCCCGTTCTGGACGAGCACCTCGCCGAGCGTATTGTCGAGGTCCTTCGGTTTATACGCGACGAAGCCCCCGACCGTTTCGCTGAACAGCGTCAAGCAGACGAAATACAGGTTTTGCGGATATTTCGGGCCGCGGTCGAAGCCGCGGAAGTCGCTGTTCGTGAACACCTGCGACAGCTGGATCGCCCGGTCCGGACGGAAGTTGAAGAAGACGACCGCGTCCTCGGATTCGACCAAGCCGACCGGCTTGCCCTGTTCGTCGACGATCACGGTAGGCATGACGAACTCGTCATAGACCGACTTCTCGTACGATTCGAGCACCGCCTGCAAAGAATCGGCGTATTGAGGCCCTTCGCCGTACACCATCGCCCGGTACGACTTCTCCGTGCGCTCCCACCGCTTGTCGCGGTCCATCGCGTAGTACCGTCCTTGAACGGTCGCGATCCGGCCTACGCCGACCTTGGCGATATGCGCCTGCAGCCGTTCGATATAGCCTTTCGCGCTGTCCGGCGCAACGTCGCGGCCGTCCAAAAACGCATGGACGTACACGTCGGTCAAGCCTTCCTTCTTCGCTAGGTCGAGCAGCGCCAGCAGATGATCGATATGGCTGTGAACGCCGCCGTCGGACAGAAGGCCGTACAGGTGCAGCTTCTTGCCTTTCTCCTTCACGTGCCGTACCGCGCCGAGAATCGTTTCGTTCTCGAAAAATTCGCCTTCGCGAATCGACTTCGAGATGCGGGTCAAATCTTGGTAAACGATCCGGCCCGCCCCGATGTTCAGATGGCCGACCTCGGAGTTGCCCATCTGCCCTTCGGGAAGCCCGACCGCTTCGCCGCAAGCGGTCAGCGTCGTATGCGGATAGGTCGCCCAATAGCGGTCGAAATTCGGCTTCTTCGCCTGCGCTACCGCATTGCCGTGCGTCTCCTCGCGCAAGCCGAAGCCGTCCATGATGATCAGCGCAACCGGTTTCGGTCTGGACATGTTAGCGCGCCCCCTCGACGAGCTGGATGTAGGAGGCCGGCTCCAGGCTGGCGCCGCCTACGAGCGCGCCGTCGATATCCGCCTGCTGCATGAATTCGCGGATGTTGTTCGGCTTCACGCTTCCGCCGTATTGGATCCGCACTTTACCCGCCACGTCGGCGCCGAATTGGGCTCCGATCCGCTCGCGGATATAGCCGATCACTTCGTTCGCGTCCTCCGCCGTCGACGTCTTGCCCGTACCGATCGCCCAGATCGGCTCGTACGCGACGACGACTTGGCCCGCCTGCTCGGAGCTCAAGCCTTGCAGCGCCGCTTCCGTCTGGACGCGGCAGACGTCCTTCGTCTTGCCGGCTTCGCGCTCTTCCAAGCTTTCGCCTACGCAGACGATCGGGATAAGGCCGTGCTTGAACGCCGCATGCACTTTTTTATTCACCGTCTCGTCCGTCTCGGCGAAATACGCCCGACGCTCGGAGTGGCCGATGATGACGTACTGGACGCCGAGGTCCTTCAGCATGACGCCGCTGATTTCGCCCGTGTAAGCGCCGTTGTCTTCCCAATGGAGGTTTTGCGCGCCGACTTTGAGCGACGTTCCTTTCGTCGCCTCGACGAGCGCGGGAAGGGCGGTGTAAGGCGCGCAAATGACGCTCTCCACGCCGTCGACCTCCGCTTTGCCTTTCGCCTCCTGCACGAATGCGACCGCCTCTTGGACGGTTTTGAACATTTTCCAGTTGCCTGCGATAATCGGGGTTCTCATCGGTGTTCGTATCGCTCCTTTCGAATCGGATCGAATCGTTATGTTACTTGTCGTTCAGCGCTACGACGCCCGGAAGCGCCTTGCCTTCCATAAATTCGAGCGAAGCGCCGCCGCCCGTGGAGATATGATCCATCTTGTCGGCCAGGCGGAACTTCTCGACCGCCGCCGCGGAGTCGCCGCCGCCGATGACGGTGTAGCCTCCCGTCTTCGCGCAAGCTTCGGCGATCGCCTTCGTGCCGTTCAGGTACGGATTCAGCTCGAATACGCCCATCGGTCCGTTCCAGACGATCAAGCGCGATTTCGCGATGATGTCGGCGTACAGCTCGCGCGTTTTCGGCCCGATGTCAAAGCCTTCCCAGTCGGCCGGAATTTCGTTGATCGGCACGACCCGGGTGTTCGCGTCGTTGCTGAACGCGTCGCCGATGACGATGTCGACCGGCAGCATCAGGTTGCAGCCCTTTTCCTTCGCCTTCTTCATGAAACCGAGCGCCAGATCCAGCTTCTCGTTGTCCACGAGCGATTTGCCGATTTCGTAGCCTTGCGCCTTCAGGAACGTGTACGACAAGCCGCCGCCGATGAGCAGGTTGTCCGCGATGTTCAGCAGGTTGTCGATGACCGCGATTTTGTCCTTCACCTTGGAGCCGCCTACGATGGCCGTAAACGGACGGTCCGGGTTCGTCAGCGCTTTGCCGAGCACCTCCAGCTCCTTCTCCATCAGCAAGCCGGAGACGGCCGGCACATGATGCGCGATCCCTTCCGTCGAAGCATGGGCCCGGTGAGCGGCGCCGAACGCGTCGTTGACGTACAGGTCCGCCAGCTCCGCGAACGATTTCGCCAGCGCCGGATCGTTCTTCTCTTCGCCTTCGTAGAAACGAACGTTTTCGAGCAGCAGCACGTCGCCGTCGTTCAGCCCGGCGATTTGCGCTTTTACCGCGTCGCCGATCGCCTCGTTCGCCTTCGCCACCGGCTTGCCGAGCAGCTCGCCCAGTCTTGCCGCAACGGGGGTGAGCCGCATTTCTTCGACGACTTGACCCTTCGGCCGGCCCAGATGGCTCGCCAAAATAATTTTGGCGCCTCGTTCGATCAGGAAGCGGATCGTCGGCAGCGTCTCGCGAATGCGAGTGTCGTCGGTAATGGCGCCGTTTTCGAGCGGCACGTTGAAGTCCACGCGGACGAATACTTTTTTGCCGGATACGTCGACGTCGCGTACGCTTTTCTTGTTCATAGGGGTTCCTCCTAATTGGAAAGTACGATCACGGTCCCAAGCATGCCGGTACACACAGGGAAAGAGGAGAATCGCTTCTCCCCCTCCCGCCGGTCGCTATTCGATTACAGTCCTTTGCTGGCGATGAAGCCGGCCAGGTCGACGACGCGGTTCGAGTAGCCCCATTCGTTATCGTACCACGAAACGACTTTCACGAGGTTGTCGCCGACGACCATCGTGGACAGCGCGTCGATCGTGGACGAAGCCGGATCGCCGTTGAAGTCGCTCGAGACGAGCGGCTCTTCCGTATAGTTGAGGATGCCTTTCAAAGCGCCGTCAGCCGCTTCTTTCAAAGCCGCGTTCACTTCGTCGACGGTAACGTTCACTTTCAGCTCGGCGACAAGGTCCGTAACGGATACGTTCGGCGTCGGTACGCGGAACGACATGCCGTTCAGCTTGCCTTTCAATTCCGGCAATACGAGGGAGACGGCTTTCGCGGCGCCCGTCGTCGACGGAATGATGTTTTCGGCGGCTGCGCGCGCGCGACGAAGGTCTTTATGCGGCAGGTCGAGCACTTGCTGGTCGTTCGTATACGAGTGAACGGTCGTCATCATGCCTTTGACGATGCCGAACTTGTCGTTCAATACTTTCGCGAAAGGAGCCAAGCAGTTCGTCGTACACGAAGCGTTGGAGATGATCGTATGCTTCGCCGGGTCGTATTGGTCTTCGTTGACGCCCATTACGATCGTGATGTCTTCGTTCGTAGCCGGTGCGGAGATGATGACTTTCTTCGCGCCGCCTTTCAGGTGAGCTTCGGCTTTTTCTTTCGCCGTGAAAATACCCGTCGATTCAACGACGATTTCGACGCCTACGGAAGCCCAAGGCAGGTTGCCCGGATCGCGCTCGGCGAATACTTTGATTTCTTTGCCGTTGACGAACAGCGCGCCTTCGCCCGCTTCGACGGTTGCGTTCAGACGGCCGTGCGTCGTGTCGTACTTGAGCAGGTGCGCCAGCGTGCTGACGTCGGTCAGGTCGTTGATGGCGACGATTTCGACGTTGCTGTTGTTGAGTGCGGCGCGGAATACGTTCCGTCCGATCCGTCCAAATCCGTTAATACCCACTTTTACCATTGAAAAAAACCTCCTCGGGGATATGGAATCTTTTTTATGTCAAGACGAGCACGAGGCTCGTCATGATAACGTCTTCGTTACAAATGGTGCAGCAGCTCGACGGCCGCCGCCTCGTCGATGACGAGCACGTCCTCGTGGCCGAACTTCATGACGGCCGCGATCGCTTCGCCCTTGCTCTTGCCCCCCGCTACGGCAATGACCGTCTCCGTCGCTTGGATATCCTCGAGACGCAGGCCGACGGTCGGCATCTTGTGCACGACTTTGCCGCTCCGGTCGAAGTAATAGCCGAACGCCTCGGCCAGCGCCCCTTCCGCCGTCAATTCGGCGATCGTCCGCTGATCCACCTTCCGCCGTCTGGCCATCACCATAGCGTCCCCGATGCCGTGAACGACGATGCGGGCGCTGCGGATCACTTCGACGATTTCCAGTATGTTCGGATCCTGCATGAGCGATACGTACGCTTCCTCGCCCAGATGATCGGGCACGTGGAGCAGCCGGTATTCGCCGCCGGTCTTCTTCGCCATCGTCGAGGCGATCGAATTGGCCTGCAGCTCGACGCTCTCGCCCAACCCGCCGCGCGCGGGCACGAACAGGCTGCCCTTCATCTGCGCGGACGGCGTCAGATGATGGGCGACCTCGGCCAGCGTCGACCCTCCGGCCACGGCGACGACGTCACCCTTGGACGCGTACTTGCGGAGAGCGGCCGCACCGGCGCGCCCGAGCTCCTTCTTCGTCAGCTCGGACTGGTCGCAATCGCCCGGCACGATGACGACTTGGCGAAGCGAGAACCGCGCGCGCAGCGTCTCTTCGAGATCGGTCAGCCCGAGCAGCTCCTTGACGATCGGCTCGATATCCTCAAGCAGCTTGCGGCCGGCTTCGCTCAGCTTCATGCCGGACGACTCCGTCTCGAGCAAGCCCTGCTCCTTCAGAAAATCGACCTCGGCCCGCAGCACCCGCTCCGTCAGCTCCAGATGAGTGGCGAGCGCGCGCCGGCCGACGACGCCCGTGGCGGCGATATGATGAAGAATGGTGTATCGTTTCTTTAAGACGTCCGTCAAATCCGGCAACAGACGCTTTTGAATGTCCAAAATTCGCCTCATGGATTGCGGACACGCTCCCGATCTTGCGCTTGTCGATATGTGCGCGGGATTGCCAAGCCGAATGCTCGCTTATCACCGGGACTCAAAATGTCCCGCATATGCATTTTCGGTCCCGCGTTTCCCCTTTATTATATGCATCTTTTTCTGAAAATGCAAGGCGACAGTCTGTTCCCGTCGACAAACTTTTTGAAAAAATTAGGTGCGGCAAAACACTTGCTTTTTTAGCGGCGATGACCTATAATAACCTTTGCGTCCGAAAAAACAGCTTAGACGCACACCCATATGCGCTCGTGGTCCAATGGATATGACGTAGGCCTCCGGAGCCTGAGATCAAGGTTCGATTCCTTGCGAGCGCGCCATTACTACACACACGACAACGTCCGAACGGGCGTTTTTTATTTGCCGTTGATTTGACCTTTCTTGACCTTTGTAACGAATTCCGCTATGATAGATGTAGTTTCCACCAAGCGTGGACTATAGATGCTTCAACCCAAAGGAGGCTTAAGCCCATGAGTTTCATCCCAATGGTAGTCGAACAGGATGCGCGCGGCGAACGCGGGTACGATATTTATTCCCGTTTGCTCAAGGATCGGATCATCTTCCTCGGCACGCCCGTGAACGACGCGATCGCGAACGCGATCATCGCGCAAATGCTGTTCCTGGCGGCGCAGGACCCGGACAAGGACATCAGCTTGTACATCAACAGCCCCGGCGGCTCGATTACGGCCGGCATGGCGATTTTCGATACGATGCAGTTCATCAAACCCGACGTCTCCACCATCTGCGTGGGCATGGCCGCCTCGATGGGCGCGTTCCTGCTGGCGGCGGGCGCGAAGGGCAAGCGCTACGCGCTGCCGAACAGCGAAGTGATGATCCACCAGCCGCTCGGCGGTGCCGAAGGCCAAGCCAGCGACATCGAAATTCGCGCGAAGCGGATCATCAAGCTGCGCGAGAAGCTGAACGGCATCCTCGCCGAACGGACGGGGCAGCCGCTTGAGCGCATCGACAAGGACACCGACCGCGACTACTTCATGAGCGCCGACGAAGCGGCCGCTTACGGCATCATCGACAAAGTCGTCGCGAAGATTTGAATAAGAAAAAACCGACCGAGGCTCGCCCTTGGTCGTTTTTTTGCTTTGGCTTTATTGCCGGCATCCGTTCTTTTTCCTCAATCCAGCGGATAAAAAATCAAGTTCATCGGGAACGCCGAGCCGGCCGGCGGCGTGAATTCGATTTCGAGCGACGGCTCGTTGCCGGTCGTCCGCGCCAACAGCTGCACGCTTTCGAAGGCCGTGATGACGCCCGAAGGCGGAGCCAGCACCATCTCGCCGTTGATCTTGAACGGCCCCTTGAACGGACCTCCGCGAGCTTGAAGCAGGATGGCCATCTTGCGCGGCTTCTCGGAATAAATCCGGTACAACACGCCGTAGTTGCCGTCGTCATTGACCGTCATCTTCCGGGTATGGTCGTACCCTTCCTGCCACTTGTCGTACTCGTTGTCGCCGAAGATCAGCCTGGTCGTCCTCGTGAACGAGCTGGCGTCGATATCCCAGCGCTTCTCCGTCACCGGGAACGTTCCCCGGATATGGCCCATGAACGGAAGCTGCTTGTACAGCAGCGGGTACGTCGACGTCGGCGTCTCGATGCTGGCGTCCATCGCCATGAAGGCGAACTCCACCAATCCGTCCGTCTCCACGTCGTAAATGACGTTTACGCCCTGCCCCGGCAAGAAGTCGGGCATCTGTACGTAGACGCGGGACTCGCCCGGAGGCACGACGAGCTCTTTGTACTGCGGGTCGTTCAGCAAAAACTCGACGGACGCCTCATGTCCGATCAAATTCGCATAGATGCTCGGAAATACTTCGCCCTTGTTCGTCGTCTTGATCTTCACCGGCTTCGTCCCCGGATTGGTCGCCATAATGACGAACTGCACCGTTTCCTTCGTGCCGTTCAAATGATCCGCATACAGCCGCGCTTTGCCGTTCACCTGATCGGCGTACAGAATGCCCTTCTCCTCGAACGTCTCCGGGCTGTCGCTGACGAGCAGCTTGCGGTAACGGTCTTCGGACACTTTCTTCTCGAACGTCGGCAAATCGTTGAAGTACGCGTACACGTCCGTCCAGCTCGTCTTGATCAGCGACTGGAGCGGGTATTCGTGAATTTTGTAGTCCATCACCGATTTGTACATCATATCGTTGCCGATCTCGACGTACCGCGAATACGTATCGCTGACGAGCCCTTGGCCGTCCTTCACCTTCAAGGTGACGAGATGCTTGCCCGGCGAGAAGAACACTTCCTCCTTGCCGGTCCATTCGTAGACGAGCCCTTCCGCGTCCGGGTCGTAGCTCAAGTCGATATATTGCACCGGCTCGCCCATCTTGTACACCGGCTTGCCGAACGTAAAGCGAGCGACCGGTCGGGAATTGCCCTTCTCGTCGACACGCGACGGAGGACGCTTCACGTACGTAATTTCGAGCCGCTTCTGCTCGGCGTTAAACGTATATTTCGCTCCCATAAAATCGCCCAGCCAGCTTTCCTTGACCATCATCCGCTCGTTGAACAGCCGAGCGACGGAGTCGAACGGCACGTAAGCGCCGTTTATGTAAGCCGCCTTGTTCGCCGAATCGAGCTCAAGAACGGCCTTAGACGTCTTGACCTCCACCCGGTTCGTCTTGTCGTTCCACTTGACCTCGAACCCCATCCGGTCGCCGAGAAATTTCAGCGGCACGAACCGGGTATCGCCGTCCTTCAGCGCCCCGGGGGTGTCCAGATCGACCTTCTCGCTGTCCACGTACGCGACGGGCTCGTCCGTATACAGCCAAATGCTCATCGTCGTCGTCGAGACGGCGGCGCCCGACGCCGGGACGACCGCAGCCGCCATGAGCGCGACGATGATCGCCGCCCAGGCCCACTTCCGCAATGCTTGTCGTTTCACGCTTCTCTCTCCACTCTTTCTCTATAGATAGTTGGATATTGATGGTCGTTAGATTAGACGCACCTTAACCCAAAAGGTTGCACCCGAATTCCCGTCTTCGGACAACGCAAAAAAGCCTCCTTGCGCGAAGGAAGCTTTCTTTTCGGGATGCCGAAAAACGGCTATGCGTCAAGCTTGGCGACGATGTTACTGGTTCTCGAGCTCCTCTTTGCCGACCAAGGCGACTAAAGCGGTTACAGCCTGCTCGGCGTCCGAACCTTCCGCGCTAATGTGTACTTCCGTGCCCGAGCTGATGGCAAGGCTCATAATGCCCATAATGCTCTTCGCATTCACCTTTTTATCGTCTTTTTCCACGAAAATTTCGGACGAAAACTTGTTCGCTTCCTGCACGAACAATGCGGCCGGTCTTGCGTGCAATCCCGTTCTCAGTCTTACGACTGCTGGACGTCTGGTCATCTAACCGATACCCCCTACACCTTATGGTCAACGTTCATTCAAATCGATTTATTTACATATTATATCATTTTTTACCCGACAGTTAAAGAAGACGATCCGGCGAATTCCGAACATTCAGGAATTCCTCATTTTTTCGGCCAGCTCGTCGAGCTTCCGAAGACGGTGATTGACGCCGGACTTGCTGACGTTGCCCTTGAGCAGCTCGCCGACTTCCTTCAAATTCATGTCCGGATGGAGCAGCCGGATTTCCGCCACTTCCCGCAGCTTCTCCGGCAAATTGTCCAGCCCGAGCTCCTTTTGCAGGAAGCGGATATTCTCGATCTGCCGAACGGCCGCGCCGATCGTCTTGTTCAAGTTCGCCGTCTCGCAGTTGACGATCCGGTTGACCGAGTTGCGCATGTCCTTCATGATCCGGACGTCCTCGAACCGGAGCAGCGCTTGGTGGGCGCCGATCAAGTTGAGGAACTGGATGATCTTCTCGCCTTCCTTCATGTAGAAGACGTACCCCTTCTTGCGCTCGATGCACCGCGCGTTCAGCTGAAACTTGTTGGCCAGCTGGCACAAGGCGTGGCAGTGCTCCTCGTACATGGAGGCGATCTCCAAATGATAGGACGAGCCTTCGGGATTATTGACCGAGCCGCCGGCCATGAACGCTCCCCGCAGATAAGCCCGCTTGCAGCAGTTGCCGCGCACGATCCGCTTGTCGATGCCGGGGGTGAACTGGAACCCTTCGGATACGATATGAAGGCTGCCGAGCACCTCCTGCACTTGATTCGGCACGCGGACGATGTAGACGTTGTTTTTCTTCAACCGCATCTTTTTGCGGACGAGCAGCTCCGTATGCAGATTGAAGTTTTTCTTGATCAGCATGTAAATGCGACGGGCGATCGCGGCGTTCTCGGTGGAAATGTCGAGCACGATGCGCTGGTTCGTCAGCTGCACCGTCCCGTTCATTCGGATGAGCGCCGCCAACTCCGCTTTCTCGCAGCACTCCTCGCCTTCGACCATGGTGAGCTCTTTTTTGGTTTGCGCCGCAAAGGACATCTCCCGTCACCTCTTTCGTACCATCCAGCTTTCCACCAATTGAAAAATATGATGGCTCAGCTTCTCCGCGTCATGCCGCAAATACGTCCGGAACAAGACGAGCCGGTCGGCGATCACCTTGTACCCCCGCTTTTCCACCTCGTCCAAGTCGAGGTGAACCGCTTTCGCCCCCTGCTCCGCATATTTGCTTTGCACCTGCGGCGGAATTTCCCCGTTGTTGACGATGACGTAATCGAACAGCTGGTGTCCGACATGGTCGTAGACCGCTTGCAAATGGTCGCCGACCGAGAAATCGTCCGTTTCGCCGGGCTGCGTCATGACGTTGCAGATGAACATCTTGATCGCATTCGAGCCCACGATCGCTTCCGCCAGCTTCGGCACGAGCAGGTTCGGCAGGATGCTCGTGTACAAGCTGCCCGGCCCGACCAATATGGCGTCCGCCTCGCGGATCGCTTCGACCGCTTCGTCCAGCGGCGCGACGTTGGCGGGCTCGATGAACACCCGTTTAATTTTTCCTCCGGCAAGCGGAATATTCGACTCGCCCACTATAATCGTCCCGTCGGTCATCTCCGCCTTCAGGACGATCTGGTGGGCGCTCGCGGGCAGCACCCGCCCCCGGACGGCCAGTACCCGGCTCAGCTCCCTGACGCCGGTTACGAAGTCTCCGGTAATATCCTTCATCGCCGCGAGCATCAGGTTGCCGAGACTGTGTCCCGCCAGGCCGGCGCCGCTCGAAAACCGGTGCTGCAGCATTTGCGACAGCAGCGGCTCCACGTCCGCGAGTGCCGTCAGCACGTTGCGAATATCGCCGGGAGGCGGAATTTGCAGCTCGGAACGAAGCACGCCGGAGCTGCCTCCGTCGTCGGCCACGGTCACGATGGCGGTAATGTCGAGCGGCTTCTCCTTCAGCCCGCGCAGCATGACGGACAGACCCGTACCGCCGCCGATGACGACGATGCGGGGACGGCCCGCTTCCCGCTTGATCGCGCTCATCGATTCACCTCGGGACGTCGGTCCCGATCGGCGTCGCGATGGCTGACGCGGACGATTTCGGTTTCGCTGTTGCCGAGCATTTTGCCCAAATATTCGGCGATCGATACCGAACGGTGCTTGCCCCCCGTGCAGCCGATGCCGACGACGACCTGGCTCTTGCCTTCCTTGGCGTACTGCGGAATGAGAAACTGGAGCATGTCGATCAGCTTCGTCAAAAACTCCTGCGTCTCGGTCCACTTCATGACGTACTCGTACACGTCCGGATCGAGCCCCGTATTCGGCCGCAGGTGCTCCACATAATGCGGATTCGGCAGGAAGCGGACGTCGAAGATCAAGTCGGCGTCGATCGGAATGCCGTATTTGAACCCGAACGAGATGACGTTGACGGAAATGCTTCCTTTGCCCATGCTCGTAAACCGGGAAATGATCCGCTCCTTCAGCTCCGCCGGCTTCAGGCTGCTCGTATCGATCACCTGCGTCGCCATCCCCTTCAGCTCTTCCAGCAGCTTCCGCTCCAGATGAATGCCGTCGAGCGGAAGGCCGTCGGGCGCCAGCGGATGGCGGCGGCGGCTTTCCTTGTACCGCTGCACGAGCGTCGAATCGGTCGCGTCGAGGAACAAGATTTCGTACGTAATCGTATAGTTGTCTTGGATCGTGCGCAGCGATTCGGACAAAGCGGTGAAAAACTCCCGCCCCCGCAAATCGATGACGAGCGCCACCTTCCCGATCCGGCCCTTCGATTGGTCGATCAGCTCCGCAAACTTCGGGATCAGCACGGGCGGCAAATTATCGACGCAGAAAAACCCGAGGTCCTCCAGGCTTTGAACCGCGATCGTCTTCCCCGCTCCCGACATCCCCGTAATGATGACGAGCTTCGCGCCGTTCGCGATGTCCTCCATGCGTATCCCCTCCCCACGTTTCAAGAGACTGTCGCGGCCGGACATGGTCGTCGGCACTTTCGTGCCCTCTATACAACTAACCTATGAGCGCTACCTCAAATTTAATCCGGCCGCCCCTACGACGCCCGCATCGTTGCCGAGCTTCGCCGGCACGATGTCGACGCCCTGCGTGAACACTTCAGGCACGTTCTGCGCGTAGACTTTGCGGATTTCGTCGAACAGAATGTCGCCGGCGCGCGAGACGCCGCCGCCGATGACGAACCGCTGCGGGTTGAGCACGACCGCGACGGCGGCCATCGCCTTGCCCAAATAATAAGCGGCCCGCTTGACGATGCGGATCGCCACTTCGTCTCCGTCCTTCGCGGCGTCGAACACGTCTTTCGCCGTAATCGTTTCGTTCAGCGAAAGCGTCGTCGTCTCGCCGCGCTCCACCGCATCCTTCGCCGAACGGATAATGCCGGTCGCCGACGATACGGTCTCCACGCAGCCGAGCTGTCCGCAGCCGCACTGAATCGCTTCCAGATCCGGCACGACCTTGATATGGCCGAGCTCGCCTGCCATGCCGCGGAACCCTTGGTAAATTTTGCCGTTAATAATAATGCCGCCACCCACGCCCGTCCCGAGCGTGAAAGCTACGATATGGTTGAGACCGGCCCCGGCACCGCTCCATGCTTCGCCGAGCGCGGCCACGTTAGCGTCGTTGTCGAGTGCGACCGGAAGTCCGAGGCGCGATTCGAGCTCCTGCTTCACCGCAATGTCTTTCCATTTCAAATTCGGGGCCCACAGCACGGTCCCCGTCGCCAAGTCGATAAATCCGGCGATGCCGGCTCCGACACCGGCCACTTGCTCCCACTGGTAAGTCGAATCGGACACGATTTGCTTCACGTATTGAACGATGCGGTCCAACACCGCCTCCGGCCCGTTCTCGACGCCGGTCGGCCCCTCATACGTATGCAGCAGGTTCCCTTGCTCGTCGCAAATGCCCACTTTGATATTGGTGCCGCCCAAGTCCACGCCGACATAAATCTTCTCCGACATTCCCAATGTCACCTCGACCGAAATTGTATTCTACTGTACCCACTATAAGCCAACCCACCGGTCTGGTCAAGTGATGCCGGGCTTTTCCAAACCGCGCGGCGGCGCGCTTTTTCGGCACCTTTCGCCAAAAGAAAAGAGGGAACTTCCGTTCCCCCGTCACTTGATCGGTTACAGCGTCTTGCTCCAATCGTGAACCGCGTTGCCCTCCAAAAACTTCTCGCAATCGAGCGCCGCCATACAGCCGCTTCCCGCCGCGGTAATCGCTTGGCGGTACTTGTGGTCCTGCACGTCGCCGCAGGCGAACACGCCCGGAACGTTCGTCTCGGAGGTGCCCGGCTTGACCTTCAAATACCCGAGCTCGTCGGTTTCCAGCTGTCCTTTCAGGAAGCCGGTGTTCGGCGTATGGCCGATCGCGACGAAAATGCCGTCGGTTTCGATCAGCTCTTCCGCCCCCGTCTCGCTGTCCTTCACCTTCAGCGCCGTGACGCCCTTCTCCCCGGCTACGACCGCAACCGGCGTTTTGTTCAGGCTCCACGTAATTTTCGCGTTCTCGCGCGCGCGGTCCTGCATGATCTTGGAGGCGCGCAGCTCGCTGCGCCGATGGACGATGCGCACCTCGGTGGCGAAGCGGGTCAGGAAGTTCGCTTCCTCCATGGCCGAATCCCCGCCGCCGACGACGACGATCTTTTTGTTGCGGAAGAAGAAGCCGTCGCAGGTCGCGCACGTGCTCACGCCGCGGCCGATGTTGTCGCGCTCGTTCTCGATGCCGAGCAGCTTGGCGGAGGCGCCGGTCGAGATGATCAGCGTCTCGGTCACGAGCTCCTCGCCGCCTTCGATCTTCAGCGTGAACGGACGCTTCGACAGGTCGACCTCGTTCACCCAGCCGGTACGGAATTGCGCGCCGAATTTCTCGGCCTGCTTGCGCATGTTATCCATCAGCTCGGGGCCCATGATGCCTTCCGGGAAGCCCGGGAAGTTCTCGACTTCCGTCGTCGTGGTGAGCTGCCCGCCCGGCTCCGGACCTTCGATGACGAGCGGATTCAGGTTGGCGCGGGCCAAATAGATGGCGGCGGTCAGTCCCGCGGGACCGGTGCCGACTACGATCGTTTTATACATGTCTCATTCCTCCTTCGGTAACGTAAGGTCGATGCGGATTAAAACGGCTCCGAATGGGACAGCTTCGGGAATATCGCGTCCATCTTCTCCTTCAATCCGCACGCGACGTCGATCACCTTCACGTTTTTGCTGACGGTGGCGACGGAAATGCCGTACCGGACCGCGACTTCGTGGTACGAAATGGCGCGGCGGTGCATCTTCGCGGTCAAATATTCGAGGGCGGCGGCCCACCCTTCCACTTTGCCGATTTTCGGTGCGTTCGGATAGACGCGGGTCAAAAATTCGACCCACAGCGTCTCCAAATCGTGCTGCTGGATCATGTCGTACCGCTTATCCATTTTGCGAAGCGCCGTCTCCATGACGGACTGCCACTTGTCTTTCCAAACCGGCAAATTCGGAGACCACGGCGACGACTGCAGCGGCGTCTCCCGTCCGTCCAAATTGACGAAGATCGGCTCCTTCGCGCGCATGCTCCGCAGCACGAAGATGGCCACCTTCTTCAAATATTCGTCCTCCGCCGGGTCGAGCAGAAATTCGCGCAGCGCGTCCTCGACCTCGCTGTCGGCGATCATGCCGAACGCCTGGATCACTTGCAGCTTCGTCTCGACGTCGCCGTGGCGCAGCGCCCAAAAAAACGACGAGCGCACGAGCGGGTCCCGCTTCAGCTGATCGGGAATGCCGTCCGCCGATATTTCCATCGCGCGGAACTGCTCCTCGAACGGAAGATGGTAATGGTAGCCGACCTGCTTCTTGTTGCCGTTGACCGCTTCCTTCAGCTGCTCCATGTAATAGCGGGGCACGTCGGTGCCGGGATCGAGCTTCTCGACGGTGCGCCATAGCTTCTCGGCCTCGGCGTACTTGCCGATATTGTATGCCGCCACCGCGGTGTAGTGATAAAGACACGGATCGAGACCGGACTCCCCCGTCTTGAGCAAACGCCGAAACAGCCGGTACGCCGTCTCGTGCTCGGACAAGATGCCCATCGTCGTCGCCAGCTTGAACACATGATCGTAGTGCATCGGATACGTCTTGCGCAAACAGACGAGCAGCTCGTCGAGCGGCTCCCGTTCCCCGTTGTGCTGATGGAAAATCGCCAAGTTGCACAGCGCGTGCAAATTGCCCGGCTCCAGCTCCAGCACTTGCCGGATCGTCGACATCGCCTTGTCGAACAAACCCATATAATAGTAGGCCAGCGCCAAATTGTTGCGCGCCGCCATGAAATCGGGCGTCTTCTTCACGAGCTTCTCGAGAATGCGCACCGCCTCGGAAAACTTGCCCTCCTCGAGCAGCGTTCTCGCCTTGTCGTGCTCGAACATCCCTTCCCGGCTCTTGATCGACGTCAGCTTCGTCGGACGTTCCAGCTCGTAGCCGAGCAATTCCATCATCTCCTCGGACTCCTCGAGGAAATGACCGTTCGAATCGTGCTCCAAATAATAAACGAGCGCTTCTTCCGCCGCTTCGTAGTTTTCCATATTGGCGTAATTGTTAGCCATATAGAAGTAACACTCGGTCATCGACGGATCGATCTGCTCGACGATATGCTGCAGGATGCGGTTGGATTCTTCGTATTCGCCCGTTTCGGACAACACGCCGGCCAAATTGCAATGGTTGACCGGATTTTCCGGCTCGAACTCGACGGCCCGGCGGAAATATTTCAGCGCCCGATCGTAGCGGTGTCGGTCCAACGAATGGACGGCTCTCTCGAAAAAGAACGTGGCATCCATTTGGACATTGATGACATTGCGCTTTTTGGTTGTAGCCACATGCTTTTTCTTTGCCATGCTTCAGGCACCTCCGGCAACTGGACTTTCCTCAAAGTATACCACACATCTTCGAGATTACCTACTGGTTTGCGGCGCCGCCGCAGCAAGTGCGAGCGCCGGAGGCCGGCCTGAATCGGCGCTTGGGGTCAAACGCCGCCGTACTTGAACAGCGTGCTGATCGAACCGCCCTCGCGGATGATGCGGATGGCGTCCGAGAACAGATGGGCGAGCGACAGCACCTTGAAGCGCGTCGGCCGGTCGTCGGGAAGCGCGATCGAGTCGGTAATGACGACCTCCTGGATGTTCGGATGGTCGAGGCGCTGCAGCGCCGGTCCGGAGAAGACCGGATGGGTGGCGCAGACGAAGCTGTCCTCCGCTCCGCGCTCCTTCAGTCCTTCGACGACCTTGACGATCGTGTTGCCCGTATCGATCATATCCTCGATAATGATCGGCGTCCGGCCTTCGACGTCGCCGATGACGTGCGTAATCGTCGCCTCGTTGTGGGCGTGGCGCTTCTTGATCATGATCGCGAACGGCGCGTTCAGGATGTTCGCCAAGTTTTCCGCCGTCGTGGCTCGTCCCGCATCCGGGGAGACGACGACCGGGTTTTTGATGTTTTTGCTGCGGATGTAGTCGCTGATCAGGTCGAGCGACGTCATATGGTTGACCGGTATATTGAAGAAGCCTTGGATGGCCGGCGCATGCAGGTCGACCGTCAGGATGCTGTGCGCGCCCGCGGTCGTCAGCACGTCGGCGACGAGCTTCGCGGAGATCGGCTCGCGCGGAGCGGCTTTGCGCTCTTGACGGGAATAACCATAGTACGGGATGACCAAGTTGATCGTTCTCGCGGACGCCCGCTTGGCCGCGTCGATCATGACGAGAAGCTCGACGAAATGATCGTTGATCGGGGCTGAGAACGTCTGCACCAGGAAAACGTCGCAATTGCGGATCGACTCTTCGTACAAGCAGTACACTTCGCCGCTTTTGAAACGGGACAGCTTGATTTGGCCGAGCGGAATGCCGAGTTCGGCGCAGATGGCTTCCGCCAGCTTCGGATTGGACGATCCGGAAAAGATTTTACATTGGTCCTTGTACATGGTTACCTCCTAAAAATGGTGAAAGCGTCTCAGCCTGTTCGGTTCGGCAGCGGGTAATCGCTGGCTTCAACAAATTTTAACTTGACTCGACAGGGCTCGTATGAGTCCATCGTTTATTATACCTTGCCGATTCGTTTTTTCAAAAGGATTAAGTGGCGCAATTCATCATTTTGTCACAAAAAACGACATCATGCCGCGGTTGCCGGGACATGATGCCGAATGGAAACGTTACTCGGGCGTCGGTTTCGCCGCATGACGGCGGCCGAGCTCGGCGAGCACGTCGTCGAGCGGCAGCCGCTGCTCGCGCAGCAGCACCATCAGGTGGAAGATCAGGTCGCTCGCCTCGTAGCGCAGCTCGTCGCGGCTGCGGTTTTTGGCGGCGATGATCACTTCGGCCGCTTCCTCGCCGACTTTCTTCAAAATTTTGTCGACGCCTTTCTCGAACAAATACGTCGTGTACGCCCCTTCCGGACGCTCCGCGTCGCGCTGCGCGATCGTCGCCTCCAGCTTGGCGAGAATGCCGAACCGGCCTTCGCCGGCCGAGCCCGCTTCAGCGGAGGAGCTGTCTCCGGTCGCCGCAGCCTCGTTGTAAAAGCAGCTGTACTTGCCCGTATGGCAGGCCGGCCCCGTCTGATCCACCGTCACGAGCAGCGTATCGCCGTCGCAGTCGTAACGGAGCGACCGCACCTTCTGGGTATGGCCGGACGTCGCGCCCTTGTGCCACAGCTCCGAGCGGGAGCGGCTCCAAAACCACGTCTCTCCCGACTCGAGCGTCAGCTTGAGCGATTCCCGGTTCATGTATGCGAGCATGAGCACTTCCTTGCTGGCCGCATCCTGCACGATCGCCGGCACGAGCCCTTGGGCGTCCCACTTGACAACGCCCGCCAGTTGTTCGAATTGTTGTCCGCTCACCGGATTTCCACTCCTTTGCCCGCCAGATCGTCCTTGACGTCCTGGATCGTCATTTCTTTGTAATGAAACACGGTCGCCGCGAGTCCCGCGTCGGCCTTCCCTTGCGTGAACACGTCGTAAAAATGCTCCTTGCGCCCCGCGCCGCCCGAAGCGATGACCGGGATGCCGAGCCGCTCCGACACCGCCCGCGTCAGCTTCAGGTCGAAGCCGTCCTTCGTGCCGTCGGCGTCCATGCTCGTGAGCAAAATTTCGCCCGCGCCAAGCTCCTCGACGTGCTGCGCCCATTCGAGCGCCTTCATGCCGGTCGCGTTGCGCCCGCCGTGCGTGTACACTTCCCATTCGTCCCAGTCGGCGTTGAACTTCGCGTCGATCGCCACGACGATGCATTGCGAGCCGAACTTGGCCGCTCCGTCCGCGACGAGGCGCGGGTTTTTGACCGCCGCGGTGTTGATGCCGATCTTGTCCGCTCCGGCCCGGAGCAGCCGCTTCATGTCGTCCACGCTCGCGATGCCGCCGCCGACCGTGAACGGAATCGTAATTTCGCCGGCCGTCTTCTTCACGACCTCGACCATCGTCGCCCGTCCCTCGAACGAAGCGGAAATGTCGAGGAAGACGAGCTCGTCCGCGCCTTCCCGGTCGTAAGCGGCCGCCAGCTCCACCGGATCGCCGGCGTCGCGCAAATTGACGAAATTGACGCCCTTCACGACGCGTCCGTCCTTCACGTCCAAGCACGGGATAATTCGTTTCGCCAGCATTGGGCCCTTCCCCCTCTCTGCCTACAAAATCGGAACGTATCCGCCCCGTCAGGAGCGGCAAAACTCGACGACATCGCGATACGGCAGCTGTCCGCCGAAGATGTCGAGCGCGCTGCCGATCGTGATGTCGAGCTTGCCGCCCGTGATATCGCGGAACCGTTCGAGGTCGTCGAGCGAGCGGGCGCCTCCGGCGTACGTCGTCGGAATCGTCGTCCATTCCGCCAGTCCGGCCGCTAGCTTCTCCTGCACCCCTTCGCGCTTCCCCTCGACGTCCACGGCATGGATGAGCAGCTCGTCGCAGTACGCCTCCAGCCGCGCGATCCCCGCGCCGTTCACTTCGAAATCGCTGAACGTCCGCCATTGGTTCGTCACGACGTAATACTTGCCGTCCTTCTCCTTGCAGCTCAGATCGATGACGAGCCGCTCCTTGCCGACCTTCTCGACGATCGCGTCCAGCCGGTCCATGTTCAGCTTGCCGTCCTGAAAAATATACGAGGTGACGATGACGTGCGACGCGCCGAGCGAAAGGTACCGTTCCGCGTTGTCCGCCGTTATGCCGCCGCCGATCTGCAGGCCGCCCGGGTAGGCGCGCAGCGCTTCCTCCGCCGCCTCTTCGTTGCCCGCCCCCAGCATGATGACGTGGCCGCCGGTCAAGCCGTCCTCGCGGTACATCGCCGCGTAATAGCCGGGCGTGTGGACGGATACGAAGTTTTCGACGACGCGGCTCGCGTCCGGCTGCAGCGATTCGCCGACGATCTGCTTCACCTTGCCTTGGTGGATATCGATGCACGGCCGGAACTTCATGGCGCGTTCCCCGCTTCCACGGAAGGCTGCTCCGCCGTCCCGCAAAGGCTTAAGAAACGGCCGAGCAGCCGCATGCCGAGCTCGCCGCTTTTCTCCGGGTGAAACTGCATGCCGTACACGCTGCCGCGCCCGACTACCGCCGTCACCGCCTGAAAGTAATCGGTCGTCGCGAGCAGATCCGTCGTCACCTCCGGTATGGCATGGAACGAGTGGACGAAATAGACGTGTCCCTCCTCCAGCCCCTCGAACAGCGGCGATGCCTGCCGGAACGCGAGCCGGTTCCACCCCATATGCGGCACCTTATAGGGACCGCGGAAGCGGATCACCTTGCCCGGCAGCAGGTTCAGCCCTTCGTGGCGGCCGTGCTCCTCGCTCTCCGTGAACAGCAGCTGCATGCCGAGGCAAATGCCGAGCAGCGGCTTGCCGCTCTCCGCGTAGCGGACGACCGTATCGCGCAGCCCGGTTGCCGTAAGCTCGGCCATCGCGTCGCCGAACGCGCCGACGCCCGGCAGGATGGCGCCGTCCGCCGCCAGGATCGTCTCCGGGTCGGACGTCACGACCGCCTCGTAGCCGAGCCGTTCGACGGCTTTGCTCACGCTGTGCAAATTCCCCATGCCGTAATCGATGATGGCGATCACGCGTCAGAGCACTCCTTTCGTCGAAGGAACGCCCTGCACGCGAGGATCGATCGACGTCGCTTCGTCGAGCGCGCGGCCGAGCGCCTTGAATACCGCCTCCACCATATGGTGCGTGTTCCGTCCGTAATGGACGATGACGTGCAGCGTAATGCGCGCCTCCAGCGCGAACTTCCACAGAAACTCGTGGACGAGCTCCGTCGTGAAGCTGCCGACCTGCGCCGACGGGAATTCCGCGCGGTATTCGAGATGCGGCCGGTTGCTGATGTCGATCGCAACCTGCGCGAGCGCCTCGTCCATCGGCACGAACACGTTCGCGTACCGCTTGATGCCGCGCTTGTCGCCGAGCGCTTCGCGGAGCGCCTGGCCGAGGCAGATGCCGATATCCTCGGTCGTATGGTGGTCGTCGATTTCGACGTCGCCGTCCGCTTCGACGCGCAGGTCGAACTGTCCGTGCTTCGTGAACAGGTCGAGCATATGGTTCAGAAAATGGACGTCCGTCTCGATTTCCGATACGCCGCTGCCGTCCACGTTGAACGACAGCTTGATGTTCGTCTCGTTCGTCTTCCGTTCGATTCCGGCCGTACGGGCCGGGCGATTCGCCGTTTCGCTCATGTGCGCTTCCCTTCCTTTTCCAGTCGGATTTGGACCGCCCTCGCATGGGCTTCCAGTCCTTCGTGCTTGGCCAGCGTCATAATGTCCTCGCCGCCCCGCAGCAGCGCTTCCTTGCTGTAATGGATGACGCTCGATTTCTTGACGAAGTCGTCGACGTTCAGCGGGGACGAGAACCTCGCCGTGCCGTTCGTCGGCAAAATATGGTTCGGGCCGGCATAATAGTCGCCCACCGGCTCCGTGCTGTACGGCCCGAGGAAGATGGCGCCGGCGTTCTCGATCCGGCCGAGCCAGCCGAACGGCTCCCGCACGAGCAGCTCGAGATGCTCCGGCGCGAGCCGGTTCGACGTCGCGACCGCCTCGTCGTCGCTCGCCGCGATCAGAATCGCCCCGCGCTCGCGGATCGACTGCTCGGCGATCGCCTTGCGCGGCAGCGGCTCCAGCTGCCGGGCCACCTCGGCCCGCACCGCCTCGGCGAGCGCCGTCGACGTCGTGACGAGGATGGCCGACGCCATCTCGTCGTGCTCCGCCTGCGACAGCAGGTCGGCCGCGATGTAGCCCGGGTCCGCGCTGTCGTCGGCGATGACGAGAATTTCGCTCGGCCCCGCGATGCTGTCGATGTCGACGACGCCGTACACGTACCGCTTCGCCAGCGCGACGTAGATGTTGCCGGGGCCGACGATCTTGTCGACCGGCGGAATCGTCGCCGTGCCGTAAGCGAGCGCGCCGACGGCCTGCGCTCCTCCGACCCGGTACATCTCGCGGATGCCGGCTTCGGCCGCCGCCACGAGGATGTACGGGTCGATTCCCGCTTGGCCGCCAGTGGACGCCGGCGTCACCATGACGATTTCCGGCACGCCCGCCACTTGGGCCGGGATCGCGTTCATGAGCACGGACGACGGGTACGCCGCCTTGCCGCCCGGCACATACAGCCCGACCCGCCGAAGCGGCCGGAGCACTTGCCCGAGTATCGTGCCGTCCGGCTGGACGTCCATCCACGACGACCGCTTCTGCTTCTCGTGGAACGCGCGAATATTCGCCGACGCCCGGCGCAGCGCCTCGACGAACGCCGGCTCCACCCGGCCGTAAGCCGCTTGTATTTCCTCATCGGTGACGCGCAGCTCGCTCGCTTGCAGCTTCACCTTGTCGAACCGCTCGGTCAGCTCGAGCACCGCCGCGTCGCCCTCCGTCCGAACGCGCTCGAGAATGTCCTGAACGGTCCGGTTCTGCTCGGGCGTGCCGTATTCGACTTCCCGCTCCAGCTTGAATTCGCCCGCTTTCATGATCCGCATCGTATTCGCCTGCCTTCCGTTCATCGCGCGGCGGCGGCCGTTACGGCCGACTGCAGCCGGTCGCACAGCCGCTGCACCGCGTCGTTTTTCATCCGGTAGCTGACCCGGTTCGCGATCAGACGGCTCGTGATGTCCGTTATTTTCTCCAGCTCGACGAGCCCGTTCTCGCGAATCGTATTGCCCGTCTCGACCAGATCGACGATCCGGTCGGCCAAGCCGATCAAGGGAGCCAGCTCGACGTTGCCGTTCAGCTTGATCACTTCGACCTGCTGCCCCTTCTCGCGGAAATATTGCGACGCCACGTTCGGAAACTTGCTCGCCACCCGCGGATTGAGCACCGGCTTCCAGTCCGGCAAGCCGATGACCGAGAAGCGGCAGCGGGCGATGCCGAGATCGAGCAGCTCGTAGACGTTCCGGTTTTCCTCGAGCAGCACGTCCTTGCCGGCGATGCCGATATCGGCCACCCCGTATTCGACGTACGTCGGCACGTCCGCCGGCTTCGCGACGATAAACTCCATTCCCATCTCGTGAGCGGGAATAATGAACTTCCGCGAGTCGTCCAGCTCTTCCGGGAGAGGCAGACCCGCTTCCTGAAACAACCGGTGTATATGTTTGACGATCCGTCCTTTCGGAATCGCCACTTTCAACAGGTCTCCCATCGCGACCACCCTTTCCTGATCCATCAGACGAACTCGATAACCTCGTCGTAGCCGGCGGCCAGCCCCGCCTCGCGCTGCCCGGCAAGCCGCGCCGTCTCCACCATCGCATCGTCGCGCAGGCGCAGCTCCCGCGCGCAGTCGAGCGCTTCCTTGACCTTCACCGGCGCGTACAGGACAAGCACCCGGTACGGGCGACGGTCGGCTTCTTCCTGGGCCGTCACTTCCATGATCCGGTTCGTCTTGAGCGCGAAGCCGGTAGCGGCCGCCGGGCGGTCGAATTGTTGAAGCAAATTGTCGTAGCGGCCGCCGTTGCATACCGGGAAGCCGAGGTCGGCGGCGTACCCTTCGAACGTCATTCCCGTATAATAGGTGAAGTCGCCGATCATCGTCAAATCGATCAGCACGTGCTCGCTGACGCCGTACGCCTGCAAAACGTCCCACACTTCGCACAGATGGCGGATCGCCTCCTGCGCCATCCGGTCGTTCGACAGCGCCCGGGCTTGCTCGCATATTTCCTGGCCGCCGCGCAGCCGCAAAATCCCCTCGAGCTCGGCGCGGACCGTAGCGTCCAGCTCCGTCCGGCGCAGCAGCTCGCGGTATCCGACGTGGTCGCGCTGGAGCAGACGGTCTTTCAGCGCGCTCTGCGCGTCCGGCCGGTCCGGCAGCGCCTCCTGGAACAGGCCGTTCAGGAAGCCGACGTGGCCGAGCGCGATTTTGAACTGGCCGATGCCCGCCGCCTTCAGGCAGGCGATCGCGAGCGCCACCACCTCCGCATCGGCATCGGCCGTCGGATCGCCGACCAGCTCCACGCCGGTTTGGAAAAATTCCGCCTCCCGGCCCGCTTCGTCCTCGAACGCGCGAAAGACGTTCGAATGGTACGAAAGCCGCAGCGGGAACGGCTGCTCCTTCAGGAGCGAAGCCACGACGCGGGCGATCGGCGCCGTCATGTCCGAACGGAGCACGACGGTCGTCCCTTTCTTGTCCAGCAGCTTGAACAGCTTCCGGTCGGACGTCGAGCTGGCCATTCCGACCGTATCGTAATATTCGAGCGTGGGCGTAATGATTTGCCGGTACCCCCACTTGCGCATGCATTCCAGTACGTTCGTCTCGATGCGCCGCAGCTTGGCGACCGTATCCGGCAAATAATCTTTGACGCCGGTCGGCTTCTCAAACACTTTCGGTTTCGACATGAGGCACCCCGTTCTTGACATCGATTCCGTACGGCATTCATGGCCTAATCACTTCATCACTTTAAAGCGATACCATGCTACCATACTACCAAATTAAAGAATATAGCTGTAAGTTTACCACGGGCGATCCGCGTCGTCAATCGGGTTTCGTCGGTTCGGGGAAAAAAGGAAAAACCCGGGGAGCGTCATTCCCCCGGGCGCCGGATAACTTGCAGCGGATTGCCGGCTACGAAGCTTCCCGGCTCGACGTCGCGGTGGACGACCGAGCCCGCCCCCACGACCGCCCCGTCGCCGATCGTGACGCCGGGGAGAATGGTCGTATTCGCGCCGATCATGACGTCCGATCCGATGCGGACGTCGCCGAGACGGTATTCCTTGATCAAATATTCGTGGGCCAATATCGTCGTGTTGTATCCGATGATCGTGTTGCGGCCGACATGGATTTTTTCGGGGAAAAAGACGTCCACCATCACCATCAGCGCGAATGCGGCGTTCTCCCCGACCTCCATGCCGAGCACGCGCCGGTAGATCCAATTTTTGACCGGCAGCGACGGGCAGTACCGGGCAAGCTGGATGAAGACGAAATTGCGAACCGCCTTCCATTTGCTGACCGTCTTGTAAATTTGCCATAGGGCGTTCGGTCCGTCGACCGGGTACCGTTCCGTTCGTCTCACTTCCGGTCTCCCTCTTTATCCGACAATATCGAGCAGTTCCCGCATGTCCCGTATGATGTAGTCCGGCTTGAACGAGCGCAGGTAGGTCTCGCCCTTGAGCGACCACGATACGCCGGCCGTTCTCGTACCGGCCTCGCGCCCGGCGACGATGTCGTATTGGCTGTCCCCAATCATCAGCGTCTCGCCGGCGGAGACGCCCAGCCGCTCGAGCCCTTTCGTCACCGGCTCGGGATCGGGCTTGCCCCGCGTCACGTCGTCCACCGTAACGATCGCTTCCATATACGGCTCCAAGCCGCACAGCTTCAGTCCCATAAGCGTCGTTTGACGCATTTTATTGGTCACGACGCCGAGCTTCACGCCCCGGCCGCGCAGCTCGGCCAGCACCTCGCGAACGTGCGGAAATTCGGTGACGAGCTCGTCGTGCCGGGATAAATTGAATTGGCGGTATTTCACGACCAGCTCGTCCACGTCTTCCTTGCCGGTAAAAAACCGGAGCTGCTCCAAGAGCGGGAATCCCATATGCGGGACGATCCGCTCCCGGGTGAACGGCTCCTCGGTTTCGCCCTCCAGCGTATGCAGAAACGATTGAATGATCAGCTCGTTCGTATCGACGATCGTCCCGTCGAGATCGAACAACATGGCGGCGATAGCCATCGGCCTGCGTCCTCCCGGATGTGGTGTCGGTGTCAAATGCCTTCGCCCGCGTCCGCTCCGGCCGCTGCCGGAGACTTCGTCGACACGATCGGGTCGGCGTACCGCTCCGACGCCCAGCCCTTCTTCCGCCGAACGACGATCAGGACGATCGCGGCGACGATGATGAGAAGCGCGAGCAGCTGCGAGATGCGCACGTTGCCGTAGTCCATCATGCCGGGCTCGAACACGATTCGCATCGGGGACCAGAGCGCGTCGATGAAGGCGGCGAGGCCGGAAGGCGCCGTGAAGGCGAGGCTGTCCGTACGCAGCCCTTCAATGAAGAAACGGCCGATCGAATACCAGATGAAGTAGGAGAAGAACAGCTCGCCCGCGCGCAGAAACGGACGACGGCGGAGCCAGAACAGCAGGAGCAGCCCGAGCAGGTTCCACAGCGACTCGTACAGGAACGTCGGATGGTAAAACTGCCCTTCGATGTACATCTGATCCGTAATCCAGCTCGGCAGATGCAGCGTATTCCGCAGGAACGATTCGGATACCGGACCTCCGTGCGCTTCCTGATTGACGAAGTTGCCCCAGCGGCCGATCATCTGGCCGGCGATGAGCGAAGGCGCGCATACGTCGACGATGCGCCAGAAGCCGTACCCCTTGCGCTTCGTATAAATATAGCCGGCTATGATCGCGCCGATCAGGGCGCCGTATATGGCGATGCCGCCGTGCCAGATTTGAAAAATTTCAAGCAAGTCGTTTTTGTACGCATCCCATTTGAACGCGACGTAATAGATGCGCGCCCCGATTATGGCCGACGGCACGCCGATCAGGAGCAGGTCCATGAAAAAGTCCGGCGATATGCCGAACCGCTTGCCTTCCATGACCGCAAGCCACAGCCCCACGAGGGCCGCCGTGCCGAGAATGATGCCGTACCAATGCACATCGATCGGTCCGAGCGAGAATGCGACCGGATTAACCAAATAAGCCATAGTCCAGCTCCTTTGCTTGCCTTCTATCGTTATTCCGAATCGTCCAGATCGCCCGATATCGACTCGGTCAGCTTGTTCGTAAACTGCAGGGCGGCGTTGTAGCCCATCCGCTTCAGTCGATAGTTCATCGCGGCCACCTCGATGATGACGGCCAAGTTGCGCCCGGGGCGAACCGGGATCGTGACGAGCGGCAGGTCCGTCTCCAAAATGCGGGTCAGCTCCTCGTCGAGCCCGAGCCGGTCGTACTCCTTGTCCTGCTGCCACGTCTCCAGCCGGATGACGAGCGAAATCTTCTTGTTGTTGCGAATCGCTCCCGCTCCGAACAGCGTCATCACGTTAATGATGCCGACCCCGCGAATTTCGAGCAGATGCTTGATCAATTCGGGGGCGTTGCCGCTCAGGACGTTGTCCGGCGTCTGGCGAATTTCAACCGCGTCGTCGGCGATGAGCCGGTGCCCGCGCTTGACGAGCTCGAGCGCCGTCTCGCTCTTGCCGATGCCGCTGCTGCCGGTGATGAGCAGGCCGATTCCGTACACCTCGACGAGCACGCCGTGAATCGTCGTCGTAGGCGCCAGCTTGTCTTCCAGGTAGCCGGTAATCCGGCTGACGAGCGTCGTCGTCGCCAACGTGCTGCGCAAAACCGGGAGCTTCTCCTCGTGAGCGACCCGAATCAGCTCCTCGGGCACGGTCAGGCCGCGCGTCACGATAATGCAGGGCGTCTCCTCGTTGCACAGCTTCGCCATCCGGTCCAGCCGCTCCTCCGCCGACAGCGTTTCGAAGAACGTCAGCTCCGTCCTGCCCAATATTTGTACCCGCTCGCGGGGATGATAGGCGAAATATCCCGCCATCTCCAAGCCGGGCCGGTAGATGTCCGCCACCTTGATGAGCCGCCCGAGCCCTTCTTCTCCGGCCACGACCTCCAGCTTGAACTGGCGGACGAGGTCGGATACTTTCGTCTTTTTCCCCATGCTAGACGCTCCTTTGTGTAATCCGTTGTTTCCATCGTAATGGAATTGCGTGGCGAAAGCAACACATATGCGCCCTGGACGGATCTTGCCGGCCGGCCCCGCATCGACAACGGGCATGTCCCGCATCCCACAAAAAAAAGCCGCTCCCCCTTAAGGAGGAACGGAGTCCGGGTCGTTTACGCCTTCTCGCTCGCATAGAGCAGGCGTTCGCCGACCCGCATCAGTTTGAATTTCTGGTACGGATACTCGCGCACCACATAATCGACAAAGTAGGACGGATTGTCGGCGTTGAACGGAAACAGATCGTAGTGGAACGGGATCGCCAGATCCGCCTCGATCGCCGCGGCCAGATCGGCCGCCTCGCGGAAGCCCATGTTGCCGACGATGCCCGCCTCGCGGCGCTTGAGGTCTGCCCCGTTGATCGGCAGGCAGGCGATATCGATCCGGTGCGTCCGCAGCGTCTCCGCGAGCCCGGGATAGAGGATCGTGTCGCCCGCGTGATAGAAAACGACGCCGTTCCACCGCACGACGTACCCCACATACGGATAGTTCCCGTCCGCATCCCGGTCGAACTCCTCGTGCTTGCAAGGGATGACGTCCACCGACAGCTCGCCGAGCCGGATCGTCTCCCCCCCTTTGACCGTGACGATGCGGTCTTCCGGGATGCCGATCTCCTTCAGGATGCCCGCAAGCGGAGCCGGGCAGACGAACACGACGCGAGGGGACGCCCGATATATGCCGGCAAGCGTCGCCGGGTCGAGATGATCGCCGTGGTTGTGGCTGATCCATACGTAATCCGCATGCGTGATCCTTTCGGGAGGCAAGGGAGACGGGAACGCGCGCTTCCAAGGGCCGTCCGGATCGGCTTCGGCGACGCTGTCCGTCAAGTACGGATCGAAATAGCCGATCACGCCGCCCCCTTTGACGGCAACCGATTCCTGTCCCAGGTGCCAGACGGCCAGCATCCCGTCGGGGACGCGGGTGGATTCGATTTGCCGGGCGAGCGATTCGCCTTCTCGGTATACGTTGCGCATCAAGCTCATATCGATAATCTCCTTTCCGGCTCAGCCGACCCGGATATCCCGGAGCGAGCGGATGAGCACGTCCGCTTCGGGAGCCAGCTCCTCGGCGGACCCTTCATAGGTGACGATGCCGACGGCCAGGCTGCCCGCCGCTTTGGCCATGGACAGGTCGACCAGCGAATCGCCGACGACCGCCATCTCGGACGGCTCGATGCCGAGCTGCTCGCACGCCTTGTGAACCATATCGGGGGCAGGCTTCCCGTTTCGGACCTTCTCGGGGGTTATGACGAACTGCAGCAAGTCGGAGACGCCCAGATGTCGCATGCAAGCTTCCGTGCGAGCCGAAGCGTCGGAAGTCAGGATACCCGTAACGAGGCCCGCTTCCGTCAAAGTGCGGAACACGTCCGCCGCTCCGTCCACCGGGCGGAACGCCTGATCGATCTGCAGCTTCGCGTCGGCTTGCCGAAATATATCCGCCGATAACTGTTTGCATTGGACCCAGGGCCAGCCCTTCAGCTGGTAAATCAGACCGGCGACAAGCGTAATTTCCTCCTGGGTGGACGCGACCGCCAGCACGCCCTGATGGTCGATCGTCTCTTCCCCGAGACCCATCAGCCGGCTCCATGACGCTTGATGCTCGCGTCCGACGCGGGCGACGAACTCTTCCTTCCGCAAATGATCGATATGGCGCCAAAATCCGGACGCCCCGAACAGCGTCCCGTCTTTATCGAAAGCCACACACTTGACCGCGGCCGCCCTCTCTCCGAAATATACGGTCTTCCCCGTCATTTTCGATTCCCTCCCTTATTCTCCGGGCTGCTCCGGTTCATCATGAACACGACGAACAGCGTGACGACGATGATCATGGAATACATGGCGTTAATCTGCGGCGAGAACCCGTAACGGATCATGGACCAAATCTGCATCGGCAGCGTGTTGTCGGTCCCGATCAAAAAGAACGTCACGATCACCTCGTCGAACGAGACGGTCAAGCCGAGCAGCATGCCGCCGATGATCGCTCCCTTGATGTTCGGCAGCGTGACTCTAAAGAAGGTGGCCGCGGGGCTTGCCCCCAGATCCATCGACGCCAGCTCGATGGACCGGTCCAACCGCTTCAGCCGGTTGATCGTCATGACCATGACGAGCGGCGTAATCAGAACGACATGGCCGACGATCACCGTCAGCAGCGACGCGGACACGTTCAGCAGTTTGAACAGCAGCGTCAAGGAAATGCCGGTCAAGATGCCGGGCAGCACGTAAGGCATAAGAATCGCCATCTGCAGAAGGCCCCGTCCGGGAAAGGCATGACGCTGGAACAAAAAGGCCGCCATCGTGCCGAATACGGTACTGACGAGGACCGACGGAACACTGACGAGCAGGCTGTTCCTGGCGGCAACCCACAGCTTCGGCTCCCGGAAAAGCTCCTCATACCAGTGCAAAGTAAACCCGTCGATCGGAAAGGCGGGTATTTTGCCCGAGCTGAACGAAAACAGGACGATTACCGCTATGGGGAAATACATAAAGAAAAAGACGGCACCCGCCAACGCGACAAGCAAGAACTTCCCGATGTTCACACGTCTCCCTACCCTTCCTCGAGGACGCCCTTCACGTCGCCCAGCTTTTGAGCGGCGACGATGACCGTAAGGGCGATCGCCAGTATTACGACGGCAAGAGCGGAGCCGAGCGGCCAGTTGAAGCTGTTGCCGAATTGAGATTGAATCAGGTTCCCGATCAGGATGCCGGAAGTGCCGCCGACGAGCGACGGGGTCATGTAATCGCCCAAAGCCGAGACGAAGGCGAACATAAAACCGGTTACAATTCCGGGCAGACTGAGCGGAAGCAGCACGGTGGCGAACGTTTGGCGCGCGTTGGCGCCCAGATCGGCCGCCGCGTTGAGCAGAAACGCCGGAATTTTCTCCAGCGAATTGTAGATGGGGATGAACGTGAACGGGATGGTCATGCACAGCATCGTCAAGACGACCGAAGCCGGGTTGAACAGCAGCTTGCCGGTAGGCTCGGACAAGATCCCCGTCATCGTCAGAACGGAATTGATGACCCCTTTTTCCCCCAAGATCGATCTCCACGCGTAAACCCGGATCAAATAGCCGACCAAGAGCGGCGCAAGCACCGCCAGATACAAAAACTCCTTATGCTTCCCGCCGTGGATATGAACGAACAGAGCCAACGGGTAGCTGATCAGAACGGCCAACAGTCCGACGAGTGCGGCCAACCGGACCGTTTTCCACAGGATGGACAAATAAGTGCCGTTCGTCAAAACCTCCGTATAGTTGCGAAGCGTCAATTCCTTGACGACCTTGAAATCTTGCACATGCCAGAAGCTGTAAGCGATCATGATGCCGATCGGAACGAGAATGAACACCGCTACCCAGAGAAGGGTCAGCCCCGCGATAAGATTTTTGTTACTCATAGGCGTCTCCGCTTATCGGGATCGAGATGACGTCGTCGGAACGGAAGTAGACGTCCCGGGTCTCCCCGAGTCTCAAGTGTGCCGATTCGTGCTCGTGAAGCTTGACGAGCATCGTGCCGTATCCCTCCGCACTCAGCGCAACTTCCCTTTCCGAGCCGTAATACGCCAGATCGACGACGGCCGCTCCCCGGATGCAATTGTCGTAGCTCTCGTCCTTGGGGTCGAACCGGATTTTGTCGGGGCGCAGCGAAATATAAAATTCGCTGCCCGCCGGGAATTCTCCTTCGTCCCTGATGCGCAAGCCCGCCCCTCCGGAGGACGGGACGAACATCCGCCGCGCATCGAACGCCCCCCTCCAAATGTTGGACTTCCCGACAAAGCCGGCAACGAACTTCGTCGCGGGCTTTCGATAGATGACGGACGGGGTGTCGACCTGCTGCAGGACGCCGTGATTCATGACGGCAATGCGGTCCGACAGGCTGAGCGCTTCGCCCTGGTCGTGGGTAATATAAACGAACGTAATGCCGCTGTCGCGCTGGAGCTGCTTCAGCACCCGCTGCATCTCCTGGCGGAGATGGAAATCGAGAGCCGACAACGGCTCGTCCAGAAGCAGAATGTCGGGTCTCGCGATCATGGCGCGGGCCAGCGCGATCCGCTGCTTCTGTCCTCCGCTCAGCTGCTGGGGCGACTTGGAGGCGTGCTGGGTCATCCCGACCATCTCCAAGTGCTCCGTAACGGAGCGGTGGACGGTCGCCTTGTCCGCCTTCCGGATTCGAAGCGGGTAGGCCACATTATCGAAAATATTCATATGAGGAAACAAGGCGTAGTTTTGAAAGACGGTATTGACGCTTCGCTTGTGCGGAGGCAGCCTGTCCGAAGGCTTACCCGCAATTCGGATGGACCCGGTTGTCGGATATTCGAAGCCCGCGATCATTTTGAGGATGGTCGTTTTCCCGCAGCCGCTCGGTCCGACGATGGAGAAAAATTCGCCCCTTCGGATCGACAAGTCCAAACTTCGGATGGCGGTATAAGCGCCGTACTTTTTGGTTACGCTTTCCATCTCGAGTACGACGGGATTGGAGCTGTCCATATGACCCAACCTTCCCTTGCAAGAATCTGTTCGTCGCCTGTTGCCTAGCGATGTTATTGCGCCCTGACTTCGTTCCACAGCTTGACGCGCTTTTCGAAGCTCTCGGGATACGCAACGTACACCAATCGGTCGAAATAGGACGGGTCGTCCATATGCGCTTTCTTCGCCTCCTCTTGCGTCAATTGGGAGACGGACTGGCCGTTGATTCCGCCGTAGCCGGTTTTCAGGATCAACCGGGCCTGGACTTCGGAAGAAATCAGGTAGTCGATATACAGGTGAACGAGGTCCGGGTTTTCCGTCTTTGCCCCGATGGTGGCATTGTCGATCCAGACGAGCGCCCCTTCCTTCGGAATGACTTCCTCCACGTTCATGCCTTGCTCGGCCAGGTCGGTAATCATCGTCGGCCCTTGCGTAAACAAAATCCAGGCCTCTCCGCTGGCCATCAAGTTTTTCCCGTCCTCGAACCCGGAGTAGTAGGAACGGATGAACGGCTTCTGCTCGATCAGCTTCTTCTTCACCCCGGCCAGCTGTTCGTCCGTCAGGTTGTAGGGATCGGGATAGCCGAGCAGCAGCGCGGTCGTCGCCACCTGATTGTTCGCGTCGTCGATCGTCGCGATTTTGCCTTTATACTTGGGGTCCCACAGGGCGGACCAAGAGGTGACCGGCTCTTTCACTTTATCCTTGTTGACGGCCAGCGGAAGCGAGCCCCAGGCGAACGGGATCGCGTACGTTTGTCCGTCCGACACGACATGCTTGTCGTTGATGCTCTTCAGGTTCGGGATCAGCTCCCCGTAATGCTTCAGCTTGCCGACGTCGATGGGCCGAATCAGCTTCAGCTTGTTGTAGCGGGTAACGGAGCCTCCGTCCATAAAGATCAAATCGTAGTTCAACGAGCCGGAAGCCGCTTTCGAAAACATTTCGTCGACGCTTCCCGCATACGTCACCTGGACTTTTACGCCATGCTCCTTCTCGAACGCATCCACCCAATCGGGCTCCTGGTATCCTTCCCAGGACAGCACGTTGATGGTTTTGCCGGCAAACGGTTTGTCCGTCGTTCCGGAGGTCGGCCCGCTCCCGCATGCGGCGAGAACGATCACCATCCACAACGATGCAAGCGCTCGCACCAGCGGCACTCTGCCTTTCATTCGTATCCCCCCCTACTCGCTCCACTTGACTATGCATTTTACCCACGGCCAATGCGGCTTGGCCAGAATGTCCGCCACTTCGTGCGGGCCGACCACCAGGTCGGGAATGGAATCGATTTGCAAAAAACCGTTTTCAATACTTTCGATCGCTTTTCCCCAAAGCGTCGGGGCGTTGGTTCTGCCGTACAGCGTCAAATTTTTCAAGACGATTTCCTTGTGGGGAAACGATTTCGTTTCGGCTTCCTTCAGCCCGTACAGAACGATCCTTCCGCCGACGCGCACCAGCTCGACGGCTTGCTTTACCGTTTCCGAATACCCTACCGCGTCTATGACGAGATCGAAGCCCCCGTGAGCCCGATACGTCTTCGTATCGGTCAGCTCGTGAATGCGCTTGCTTTCGACCAATCGGGTTGCGCCGTATGTCCGCAGTTTGTCCGTGCGGGAGTCCAGCTTGTAGGAAACCGACACGGAAGCCGCCCCCATCATCCGGGCGATTTGCACGAAGTACATCGCCGCCGGACCGTCGCCGAGCACAAGCACGTGGTCCCCCGCCTCGACGCCTGCCGCATGAACCGCGCCCAACGGGCAGACGAGGGGTTCGATCACCGCCGCCGCCTTGTCCCCGACCGAATCGGGGATGGGGTAAACGCAGCGGGCGGGCGCTTGGACGTACTGCGCCCATCCCCCGTTTGCGTTGATCCCGAGCTCGCGATAGTGCAGGCAAAATTCCGAACGGCCGCTCCGGCAAAATCCGCAAGTTTCGCAAGGGATGGCCGGATCGATGACGACCCGGTCCCCGACCCGCAGCGATTCGACGTCTTCCCCGATCTCCTCGATCGTTCCCGTTATTTCATGACCCGGAATGTACGGGGCGGGATACGGATAATGCCCGTTGAAAATTTCCTGGTCCGTCGCGCAGATGCCCGCGTACCGCACTTTCACCAATACGTCCTTCGCTCCGATGCGGGGGACCGGGACTTCCTCGATTCGCAAATCCCCGGTTCCGTGCCAGACGAGCGCTTGCATCGTTTGTGCCATATTGCCGCCTCCTATCGTTGAAGCCGATCCTCCTTCGCAGCCCGCAGCACGCCCGCCGTCAAAGGATCATGCCGATGCGCGGCTGGTATTGCACGGCCGCCTCGTCATCGTAAAACACCATCTCCCGGATTTCTTCCTTGGCCAATCCGTTGAAGTCCGGGGCAAGCTCGACGCCCAGACCCGGCTTGTCGGTCATCGCCAATTTCCCGTTGGCGAATACGAGCGGATCCCGAAGAACGTCCGAGGCATACCATTCATAGTGCGTATCGCTCGCAAAGACGAAGTTGCGGGACGAAGCGATCAAGTGCGCGTTCGCCACTGTCGCGATTCCCGTTTCCGCCCACGATCCCGTGACGCACCAGATTCCGTAGCTGTTGGCCAGCTCGACGATCTGCTTCGCCTTGAGAAGCCCGCCCGCTTCCGACGGATACACGGTGAAGGCGGATACGGCTCCTTTCTCGATCAGCTTGACCGCCGAATCGAAGGTCGTGCACGATTCGTCGGCCGTAATGGGAACCGGCACCGACCGGCTGACCGCGGCCAAACCGTCGATGTCGTAATAGGGCACCGGCTGCTCGACCAGCTGCAGATCGTATTCCGCCATCTTGTTGATGGCTCGAATGGCCGTAGGGACGCTCCATATTTGATTCGCATCGATTCTCAGCTTCACGTCCGGACCGACCGCCCGGCGAATTTCCTTGATCCGCTGCGTATCATAATCGATTTCCCGGCCGACCTTGATCTTGATCTCGTCGTATCCTTTCGCCACCAGCTCCTCCGCTTCCTTCGCATTGACAAGCGGATCGTCGATGAACAAATACCCCGAAAACCGGACATCCTTCCGGTACAGTCCGCCAAGCAGATTATACAGCGGCGTATTCAACGCTTTGGCTTTAAGATCAAGCAGCGCGATATCGATTCCCGCCATGGCATAATACCCGATTTGGGACCAGTTCAGCACGTACTCTTCCAGCTGATGCAGGATCAGCTCGGTTTGCATCGGGTCCTTCCCGATCAGAAACGGTTTGAATTCTTTCTCGACGATCGCTTGAATCGTCGGAATCGTCGGACCGACGCATTCGCCCAAGCCGATCAGGCCTTCGTCCGTCAGCAGCCGAATGATCAGGGCAGGCGCATTTCTCCGCGTGCCGCCCGACCATTTCGCGGGTTTCTTGAAAGGAATCAATACGGGAGTTGTCAACACATCGATAATTTTCATAATCGCGCTCCTTTTGAGATCGTGAACTGCAGGAATGTCTCCCCTTTAGAGTAGACGATACATTTGTCATTGTCAACAATAACATTTACTTCATCATTTTTTTGTTGATTGTTGACTATCGTTGTGTTGTCGGCTATTGTAAGGTATAGTTGGAATGAATGCTACTTTAAGAGCGGAGGATCATTAATGAGTTCCGAATTTCGGTTTTCGATAAAAAAGACGGACACGCTGCGCAACCAAATTTATCAGGATATCAAGGATGCCGTGATCGGCGGCATGCTGAAGCCGGGGCAGCGATTGCGCGAGCAGGACTTGTCCAAGGATATGGGCGTAAGCCGCGGTCCGATCCGCGAAGCGATCTTGCTGCTCGAGCGCGAAGGGCTGCTGGTTACTCAAACCCACCGCGAAACGACCGTCGCGAACGTCGAAAAAGACGAGGTCGAGCGTTTGCTCAACCCGCTGCGCGTCTTGCTGGAATCTTATTGCATCCAGACCATATTGCCTCGTCTCGTCGCCGGTCATTTCGAATATTTGGAGAACATCCTGAACGAGCTGATCGAAGCTTGCCAGAAGTCGGACTTGGCCGCAATCGTCCGAAAAGACCTGCAATTCCACGAATATTTGGTTTCCTTGACCGAAGAGCCGTATTTGATCTCGCTGTGGTCGGGCGTTTCCTCCCGAATCGTCTTCCATTTCATGAACAACTCCCACATGCATCAGTTGAACGACTTCTCCCAACTGATTCAGGAGCACCGCGAGCTGCTCGACGCCATCAAGACCAAGGATTGGACGATGATCGAGCCCGTCTTGAAAAAGCATATCTACTGAACGAAAGCGCCCCTGACACGCAGAGGGCGCTTTCCGTTTCATCCCGGCTCGGCATCAAGGCAGCAAGGACGCATCTCCCATGACCGGGTACGCAGGCAGGCTCCGGAACGCTTCGGCATGCCGGGCGCCGATGACCATCCCCCTGACCGAGCTCATCTTGGTCACGAATTCGATATAATCCATACCGTATTGAACGTTCAGCCATTCATCCTGACTCGCATGCGAGCGGATCATCCGGCATTTCGTTTCGTACACGTCCGTTATATCCACATAATGCTCCGGTTCGAACCCGACTCCGCCCAAATTGTCCATCACAAACACGTGCGGGATGCGGGCCATCGCCGGATATTCCGTCTCGATCAGCGGTACGGTAACCGGAATCCGGCAGTCGATGGCAATCTCGCCGCATATTCGGTGGTCGGGATGATAGTCGTTGCTCCCGTGCACGAACATGACATCGGGCGACGCTTTGCGAATCGCATTGATAAACGCCATGCGGGTTTGACGGTCGTGGAACAGAAATTCATCGTCGTATCCCATCCAGATCAGATCCGCTCCGATGCAGGCCGCCGAAGCCTCCGCTTCCTTCCGGCGCACGTCGGCGATCTGTTCCTTGGTCAATACCGGCGAGCCGACATTGCCGTTCGTGGCGATCATGATGGTCACCTGGTCCCCTCTCGCCGCATATTTGGCAAGCGTTCCTCCGCATAAAATCTCCACATCGTCGGGATGGGCGCCGATCGCGAGCACACGCATACATCATTCCTCCTTGGCATAGCCCGGTTATCCTTTGACCGCTCCGCTTGTCATGCCTTCGATCATGAAGCGCTGTCCCAACAAATAAAGGAGAAGCACCGGCAGAGTGGTCAAAAGGATGTTTCCGAAAATATAGTTCCAGTCCTTGCTGAAATAACCGTAAAAGCGATAGATGTTCAGCGGCATCGTCCAATATCGGTTGTCGTTCAAAAAGAAGAGGGGAATTTGCGAATCGTTCCAAACGTTCATAAATACCAGGATTCCCGCCGTAAACGTGATCGGCTTCATCAGCGGGAAGATGATGACGGCAAACAGCCGGTACGGTCCGCACCCGTCGATCGTCGCCGCCTCGTCCAGCTCTCGCGGAATCGTCCGGACGAAGCCGACGTAAATAAACGTCGCGAACGGAATGAGAATGCCCGCGAAGATCATTACAATCCCTGTCCGCGTGTTCAGCAGTTTGAACGTTTTCAGGACGTCGAACGTCGTGACAAGGCTGATCGGCGCCACCATCCCGAGCAGGAAGAAGCGGTAAAGCGCTTCGGATATCCGGCCCCGCATCCGGGCGATATAAAAGCTGAGCAGCGCGGAGCAGAGGAGCACCGTCACGACCGACCCCGCCGTGACGAGCATGCTGTTCGTAAAGCCCTGCAGCACAAGCCCCCGCTCGAATACGACCCGGTAGTTGTCCCAAAGGTGAATTTCCGACGGCAGCTCCAGCCGGAACAGCCCCGCCTCCTTGCTGCTTTTGAGCGAAGTGAGCACAACCATCAAATAAGGAACGAGGATGAAGGCGCTCAGCGCCCACAACCCCAGCTCCGCCAGTCCGGTCCTTCGTCGCCGCCGGCGTTCCGTCATCGTTCCGCCTCCCTTTTCTGCATATAGGAAAGCAGCGGCATCGAGATCGCGACAATAAGAAGCACCAAAATCAGGTTCAAGGCGGTGCTGTACCCGTATAGCCCCTGCCCCATATATTTGTAGACAAGCGTCATCAGCACCTCGGACGAGTTGCCGGGGCCGCCTTGGGTCAGGAAGTAGATGCCTTCGAACATGCGCGCGCCGTAGATGACCGACAACAGCACGTTGATCGTCACGGCGGGCATCAAGAGCGGCAGCGTCACATGAATGAATTTCGACCACGCGGATGCGCCGTCTATGGCCGCCGCTTCATAATAATCGGAGGGGATATTCTGGATCCCGGCGATATAGATGGCCATCGTAATCCCGGACGCGCGCCATATCTCCATCAGGCATGCGGAATAGATCGACAAGGACGGATCCCCGATCCAGCCGAGCGCCAGAAAGTCGAGATTCAAGGAGCGCAGCACATTGTTGACGAATCCGGTGTGCGGATTCAACAGCCCCTGGAAGATGAGTCCGACGGCCACGATATTCAGAATGGCCGGCGAAAAGTAAACGGCCCGTAGTGCGTTGCGCGATCTCATCCCCATGGTCAGCAGCACGGCCAATCCAAGCGGGATGACGTTCTTGCCGATCGTCGTGATCGCGGCGTAGAGAAACGTATTTTTCAACGCGTTGGCAAAATCCGGATTTCGAACGACTTCCGCGAACTGGGCCACTCCAACGAAACGGACTTCCGCGCCGGTCGCGTTCCAGTCGGTGAAGGAATAGTAGAAGCCCAGGACGGTCGGGTAAAAGAAAAATACGAGATACACGATCAAAGCCGGAACGGCGAACAGAATGGGGTAATATAGGGGAGGTCTATGCCTTTGCCTTCGCGGCAGACGTCCCGTACCCGCTTCAACTAAACCGGACATGCCAGCCTCCCTCCAATCACGCGCAACATGTTCACGGATTCCACCCCGGCAGCTTTTTCCCCTTGGCCACGATTTCCATCTTGGCGTTCAGTTCCTTCAGTACTTGCTTCGGCGGCTTGCCCAGCATCATTTCCTGCATCATCTTGCGGGCATCCATGTCGTTCCAGGCTTCGTACCGGCCGAACATGCCCATCCGCGCTTTTCCGCCGTCCATATACCGCTGCAGATCTCCGCTGATCATATTCCGCTTCGCTTCCACATCGGCGAAGACGGATATCCCCGGCGATTTCTGCAAGTACAGCTCCTGCTGCTCCTTGGAGGCGAACAACCGCATCAGCTCCAGCGCTTCCGCCTTGTTGGCGGCTTTCGAGTTGACCGAGATCCCTACTCCCGCATAAAGCGCAATGGCTCCGGGGGTGTCGCCGAATGGCATAGAGAAAAACCCTAACTCCACATTCGGATATTTGGCCAGCAGCGGCTCGAGGATGAAATCGCCGGCCGGATGCATGGCCACCTTGCCGGAGCCCAGATTCTCCTGCGACATCTCGAACGTCGTGGAAATAAAGTCATCGTTGATGTACCCTTTTTCTTTCAACTCCACCATTTGATTCAGCGCCCGCTCGTATTCTTCGACTTCCGTTATTTTGATCTTGTGCGCGTTCATGTCCTGCCAGAAACGGTCGGCGTCATTCCCCCTATTGATCTCGGCGTTCGCAAACAATTGATGCATCATGTGCGTCGTACCGAACTCGCTTCCGTTGGCAAGCTGAATGTTGACCGGAACGATACCCGCCTGCTTGATCCGCTCGCAGACTTTCAAAAATTCGTCCCAAGTTTTCGGAATGTCGAGCCCGAGCTTCTGGAAGATGGCTTTGTTATACACCATCCCCATTCCTCCCGGGTTCGTAACGGGCAACCCGGTAATCCGGCCGTCGTTCCACCGAATGATCGCTTTTCCGCTCTCCGACAGCCGATTCGCCCACGGCTCCCCGCTCAGATCTTCGAACCAATCCTTCGGAAGCTGGAATTGGGACATGGCGATATCGTCGGTTACGAACAAGTCGGGTCCTTCGCCGGACATCATCTTGATCTTCAACATATTCTCGAATTCCGTTGCCGGCAGCATCTGTACGTCGACCCGGTTGCCGCTGCGGGTTTCATAATTCGCGATAAAATCTTTCAGTCTGCCGCTATAATTTTCCGAGGTCACCATAAATCTCAACGTTTTCGCGCCGTTCCCTTCGCCGGTGCGATCCGCCTTCCCGCTGTTGGAACAAGCCGCCAGCAGCGAAGCGGCAATCAAACCGGCCACTACCGCCAGCTTTTTCGAACGCATCCTCATCGACTTCAACCTCCCCCGTTTATCACAACCCCATGACGCAAACACGGCCACATCCGTCGTACCGTCACCGTCCGCCTTGGCCATAATCGAATTCGATCACTTCCTTTCTTGTTTCTTGGCATCGCTTTCAAGCCGCTCCGCGAACGATCGTAGCGGGCATAGCCCCGCTTCGGCTTAGGTTCGACTACCGGAAAGCCCGCTTGAGAATCAGTATAAAGGGGCATATTTGTTGTTGTCAACAATTTTGTTAACAATATTGTTGCAAGATGAATCTCATCGATCCCGGGGCCTCGTTATTATTAAAACCCCTTTCAAAACCCGTATCGTTCTTGTATAATGTTTTTGTCAACAATTTTGTCAACAAATAAAAGGGGTGGGTCTATGCGAATGATCGATTCCTGGCTCCAACGATTCCCGGCCTCGCATCGGAGCTTTCGCTTATTGCGCAATGCGAACGGCGGATATGCCGTCATCTGGGAGAGGGGATCCCGGCTGATCGGACTCGTTCCCGGGAAAGGCGCGGAATCCGCGGTTTGGGTCGATTTTCGGGCCTTGGAGGAAGGGACGTGGAATGTCGGGGGGGATCGTACCTGGATCAGTCCCGAGTTCGCTTTGTTCGCCGATGCGTCCGGGCGCTACGATATCCCCGCGCAGCTCGATCCCGGCTCCTACCGCTTCCTTCCTGCGGAAACGGCGGAGGTCGTCCGTACCGAGCAAATGTGCGAGCTGACCCATTGGCCCGACCGCCGCTCGATTCCGATTCGCCTGACGAAGGAATACCGTCTGATCGCCAATCCTTTCGATAGGGTCCGTTCGGACGAGTACCGAAAGCTTGCACAGCTGCCTTTCATCGGTTGTCAAATCGAAACGCGCTTGCAGCTTCTGTACGATCCGGAGCAGATGTCGGACAGGCCGTTGCCCGCCATCAACCTGTGGTCGATCCTGCAAGTGCACCCCGGGGGGACGGTTTTGGTACCGGTCCACGGGAACGCCGAGCCGCTTGTCATGCATCGGGAGCGACGATTGCCGGTGATCGAAAGCCAACCCGCCGTTACAAGCTTTCCGTTTCGGGGAGACGACGGCTTCAAGCTTTCGTTTCATTCCCTGCAAAGCACGGGCCGATTCGGTTATTTCCGCAGATTGGGCCCGGATGCTTTCAGCTTGATCGTGCGACAGTTTCGAGTCCATCCCTCGGCCCTCTACCCCGATCACCCGGAAGATCGTCCGGATTATACCGGATCGTGCATGCAGTTCTTTTACGACGGAGGAAAGATGGGCGGGTATGGGGAGCTGGAATATCACGCTCCGTCCATCGACGGCCGCGACGCCACCGTACAATCCGATACGTCGCAGCTGTACTATTTTGTCGGGACAAGGGATCAAATTGCCGATATTGCCCATCATTTGCTGGGGACCGATCTTTCCGGAGTTTGCGGGGCCTAATCGGGACCCGGGGCCCGAGAGGAATGAACGTTTGCTGACGATTGGACGCGCTGCCATGCGCGGACGCAAAAAGGCCGGCTTCATCAGCCGGCCTTTCGCTGTTCGGATATCCGATTACAGCAATACGTTAACTTCGGTTTCTTTATCGAAGATGTGAACTTTGTTCATATCGAGCGCAAGCTTGATCGTCATGCCGTCCTTGAAGCCGGTACGTCCGTCCACGCGGGCGACGACCGTCTGCGTACCGAGGCCGCTCAAGTGAAGCTGAACTTCGTGACCGAGGTTCTCGGACACTTCGATCGTCGCGTTCACATGGCTTTCCGGGGAGCCTTCCAAGAAGATCGGCTCGTCGTGCAGGTCTTCCGGACGAATGCCGAACACGACTTCTTTATTGATGTACCCTTTGTCGCGAAGAATTTGCGCCTTGCCTTCCGGCATGACGACGTCGACGCCTTGCGACTTGAAGTGCACTTTGCCGCCGGTCTCGGAGAGCGAGCCGTGGATGAAGTTCATCGAAGGCGATCCGATAAAGCCGGCTACGTACATGTTCAGCGGATGGTTGTAGATTTCTTCCGGCGTAGCCGCTTGCTGGATGATCCCTTGGTGCATGACGACGATACGGTCGCCCATCGTCATCGCTTCCGTCTGGTCGTGGGTAACGTAGACGACGGTCGTCTCGAGACGCTTCGCCAGCTTGCTGATCTCGGCGCGCATCTGTACGCGCAGCTTGGCGTCCAAGTTGGAAAGCGGTTCGTCCATCAGGAACACTTGCGGATCGCGGACGATCGCGCGGCCCAGGGCGACACGCTGGCGCTGACCGCCGGACAACGCTTTCGGCTTCCGGTCGAGCAGCATTTCGATATCGAGAATTTTGGCCGCTTCGCGCACGCGTGCGTCGATTTCGGCTTTTTTGAATTTACGCAGTTTCAGACCGAACGCCATGTTCTGATAGACGTTCATGTGCGGATACAAGGCATAGGATTGGAATACCATCGCGATGTCGCGATCTTTCGGAGCTACGTCGTTCACGAGGCGGTCGCCGATGTACAGCTCGCCGGACGTAATTTCTTCGAGACCCGCGATCATCCGGAGCGTCGTCGATTTCCCGCAGCCGGAAGCGCCTACAAGCACGAGGAACTCTTTGTCTTTGATTTCCAGGTTGAAGTCTTTAACGGTCGCTTCGGTGGCACCGGGATATTTTTTTACGATATGATTCAAACGTACGCCTGCCATGGATCATTCCTCCTATAGTTCATTTTCCACAGCTATATCATAACCTACGCCCGATTTCGTGACTATGCACATTGCTTACAAAAAAATCACGTTCTTTTCGTTACTTTGTACAATAGCAATGCCACGTGTACAAGAAGCGCATGATGGAACGTCCGGACGTCGAGACCGGTTTCCTGCTTGAACTTGTCGAGCCGGTACAGCAGCGTGTTGCGGTGGATGAACAGCTTCTTCGCCGTCTCGCTGACGCTGCAGTCGAGCGCGATGAACTGCTCGAGCGTCATCAGCGTTTCGCTGTCCTTGAGCAGATCGACCCGCTTCAGCACCCGCTCGAGAAACAGCTGCCGCTGCTCCTCGCCGAGACCGTGAAGCAGCTTCTCCAGCTGCAGCTTCCACGTCATGTGAATGTTGTCGGACATATGGTAGGTGCGCCCGAGCGTCATCGTCTCCCGCAGCCGGACGACCGATGCGAGAAGCGCTTTCGACGGCAGCAGCGGGTAATCGACGGCGATATGGCATTCGCCGACCCATTCGGTGGCGAGCATCTCGTGAAGCGCGTGGCCGATCGAGGCGAGCATGTCCTCGACGGTCTCCTCGTCTCCTTCGCCGGCCTCCTGAAGCAGCGATTCCGGGCCGAGCACGAGCCACTCCTTGTCGAGCAGCGGGACGAGCGCGATTTCCCCGTCGAAAAACGATTCGAGCAGCTTTTTCAAATCCTGGTACGACGCTTTGCGCTGATCGGAATAATCGCCGTAGACGAGCAGCGGAATTTTCGGCGCATACAGGGCGAAATTGGAAGCGAGCGGTTCGGGAAGCTCCGCGTCCGTCACCCCCTGCTCGAGCTGCTGGCCGATCCAAGTACGGATCAGGTGCGACTTGCGTTCGTCCTCCGAATGCGCGTGCGAGCCCCCTCGCTTGTCTTGGGACCGGTACGCGTCCAGCGTCAGGTCGACCAGCCTCGCCTCCGACGCCGTCAACAGAGGCTCGTCCACGGACGCGGTCACCATATGGCCGCCTTCCTTCGCCAAGGCGAAGTGGAGCCGATGGTCGGCGATGCGGCTGTTGGCCGTAAGGCCCGTCCTCTCGTCGGCAAGCCGGTTCCACTCGGCAAGCGTCATTCGTCCGATCCGGAATTCGGCGCCCAATATATGTTCGAGTTGTTGCGTTATCCGCTCCCACTGGACCATGTAGAAAACCCCTCCAAACCTATATCATCATGATACACGTTTTGGAGGGGGATGAAAACATTAGCCGTCCTTCAGCACCCGTCTCGCGGTAACGTAATGCTTGTCCCAATAGCCGGTGTCCATGCGGCTGTACTTCACTCCGCCTTCTCCGTACGTGTGGATCATCCGGCCGTTGCCGACGTAGATGCCGACGTGGCCGATCTTGCCTTTCGAATCCGACGTAGTGAAAAAGACGAGATCGCCGACCTTCAGGTCGCTCCGCTTGACGAGGACGCCCTTCGTCGCCTGGTCGCGGGAAACGCGCGGCAAGTACATGTCGTTTTCGGCGAATACCGTCTTGGCGAAGGAGGAGCAGTCGAACGTTTTCGTCTGCCCGAAGTCGGCGCCGAAGACGTACGGCGTTCCCAAATATTTGCGCGCGGTCAAAATCAGCTGCACCCGCATTTGGTCCGGCTCGCTCAAAATGCGGCGGGCGCCTTCGAACCGGTTTTTGTAGTACGAATCGGCGATCGACAGCGTCACGACTTCGTCCCGGCCGCGGTTCGCCATAACGAATTTGTTATCCCCGACATAGATGCCCGTAAACGCCACTTTGTCGTTTTCCCCGAAGAACAGCACGTCTCCCGGGAGCAGGTCGGACACTTTCGTCAAAAGCGGCTTTTTGACCGCATATTGATCTTTCAGGTCGCGGGGAATTTCATAGCCCAGCTGCTGGAAGACGAAGTAGACGAGCCCCGCGTAGTCGAATCCTTCCGAAGGCGACTGCGCGCCCGCCTTGTAGTCTTTGCCTACCATCGATTGCGCCAACGAAACGGCATCCATGTCGTCGTAAGCCGCATAGGCGTCGTTTGCGAACAGGCCGGTGAGTCCGATCGCCAGCGCCGCGGTGACGGCAACGGATTGTCGTTTTTTCCACATCAAGTATCGTCCCTCCAAAATCGTTCATTCCAACCAGGTATCGGTTGTTTCAGCATTAGATTACCATGGGAAATGAAACACTTTCATTCCTCAAATGTTGGCTCTCCGGCAAAAATGTTGTCACCGGTGCTAACCGGATGGAAACCCGTTTTATTGCAGTATCAAAATGTGGAAGCCGCCGGACGCCCTCCGAAATCCGCAACAAAACAATCGGCCGGACGAACCGCCGATTTGTCTATGTACCCCGCCGCCCCCGCTGCGCAAAGCCGCTTCCGCTTCGCCGCACACTTCCGGTATCGTGCCCTCCCGAAGCGCCATTCATTCGGTTTATAAAAGAAGCCGAATGGACATAATTTTTCCATTCGGACTTTTTGCGATTTCGATGAGGGGGGCCGATCCGATTTTACTTCCATACGGCAAACATAACATCGAGCTGACCGTCCGCTTTCCGTCCGAACCGGTCGTCCTGGATTATCGGTCGGAGCCCGAAGCGCCCGCCGATACCGTTATCGCGGAAGCGCTCCGGCATCCGGTATCGGGACCGACGCTTCGGCAGCTGGCCGCGGGGAAAAGCCGCGCCGTCATCCTGATCAGCGATCGGAGCCGGCTGTGCCCGAGCCATCTGTTCCTGCCGGCTCTCCTCGAGGAGCTGAACGCCGGCGGCATCCCCGACGACCGGATTCGCATCGTGGTCGCGCTCGGCATGCACCGCAAGCAAACGGACGCGGAGCTCGTCGAATTGACGGGGGAGGGCGTGTACCGCCGCGTTACCGTCATCAATCATTCCGCGGCTTCCGAGGACTGCGTTCACCTGGGCACGACGAGTCTCGGAACGCCGATCGAAATCAACCGGATCGTCGTCGAGGCTGACTTGCGGATCGCGACCGGCAATATCGAGCCTCATCGGCTTGTCGGCGTCTCGGGCGGCGTCAAGGCACTCGTGCCGGGCACGGCCTCGCAGCGGTGCATCGAAGCGAACCATTCGCTGTCCCGGTCTTACAAGGCGAAGCTGGGCGATCCGGACAACCCGATCCACCGGGATATGGAAGAGGCGCTGCAGCACGTACCGATCCATTTCCTGTTCAATGTGATCGCGAGTCATCGGCGGGAGCTGCTCGAAGCGTACGCAGGAGAACTGACAGCCGCGCATCGGCTCGGCCTGCAGGCGGCGCGCCGACGCTTCCTGCTGCCGGCTAGCCGGGACCACGATATCGTGATCGCGTCGACCGGCGGGTTCCCGAAAGATATGCAGCTGTACCAAGCGATCAAAACGCTGCAAAACGCGTCGGCATTCGTCAAGCCGGGGGGCGCGATCGTCTTGGTCGCCCGATGCGAGGAGCTGTACGGCAACGGCATTTTTCAATATTGGGCGGAAGTGTATAATCGCCGAAGCGCCCTACAGGAATTAAAGAACCGTTTTGTTCTGGGAGCCCACAAGCTTGCCCATCTCGACGAGGTGTTGACGAAGCATACCGTTTACCTGCACTCCGATATGCCCGATCCGCTGGCGGAGCTGCTCGGCTTCCGGCCCGCCCCCGATTTGAACGGCACGATCCGGTCGCTGCTCCGGGAAGATTGCTGCCGGGTCGCGGTTTTGCCTCATGGCGCTTTAACGTTTCCCGAACCGGGATAACCATTAACCGAATCCGGCCCGTTCTCTCGGGTCGGCGATGTCATGCTTAAGGAGGAATGTCGCTTGTACTGGAACGCTTGGCCGCTCGACCGCCTGTTGATTTTGTTCGTCGGAGCCGCCTTTATTCTGATCGGCATCCAAGTGACGATGTTTCATTACCGGCAAAATTTCCATCACAAATCGATGTGGACGCCGGTCGTTTCAGCTCCCGTCTTTGCCGCCTCCGCGCTTGTCCTGTCGGCGTACAACGCCGGCTGGCTCAGGGGGCTATTCGGGATTTTCATGGTCGTCGGCGTCGTCAACGGCTTAATCGGCGTCTATTTGCATGCCAGAGGCGTTCGCGTTCGCGTAGGCGGCTGGGCGATTCGCAACTTTTTGATCGGGCCGCCGGTCGTACTGCCGTTTTTGTTTACGGCGATCAGCGGTCTCGGGATCATCGCGCTGTATTGGAGGTGACCGTCCCATGAAGAAAACCCGATACCCGAATTATGACGTCCTTACCGAACAGAAAGAATGGGACGACCATACTCGCGCCATCGTCCTCTCCCGTACGGAGGGCGTCCATTCGTACCGTTCGCTGTCGCTTGTCGAAGCGGAGATGCTGCGCGCCATTTGCGCCGTATTGGCGGGAGACGATCGGGCGAACATCATCCAATTCGTCCTCGTCCATATCGATCGTACGCTAAGCTCCCCGTCCGCGGAAAGCGAACGCAAAGCTTCCGAGCCGGAAGCCGCGGAGCTCGTGCATCTAGGCTTAAAGCGATTGGACCATTGGTGCGTATCCCGTCACAAACGGCCTTTCATCGATTTGACCGCGACGGACCAGCATTCGATCGTACTGGAGATGGGCGAAGAAAAGCTGGCTCTTCCGCCCGATTACGCCTTTCCGCAAAAGGCGTTGTTCAACAAGCTGCTGAGCTGGACGGTCGAATCGTACTATTCGCATCCTACGGTATGGTCGGAAATCGGCTACGGCGGCCCGGCTTATCCGCGCGGCTACGTTCGCGCCAACATCGGCCAATTGGATCCTTGGGAGGCGAGAACGGACACATGACGCTTCAACGGAAATATGGCAGAGACGTCGTGGACGCGGTCATCATCGGCGCCGGAGCGGCCGGCGGCGTATTGGCCAAGGAGCTGAGCGAAGCGGGCATGCGCGTCGTCGTCCTGGAAGCCGGGCCGTTTCGCGACCCCCAGCACGACTTCGCCAGCGACGAGCTGTCGATGAAGTCGCTCGGCTGGGAAGATACGCGTATCGTCGACGGAGCCGATCCGCTTCAAATGGGACATAACAACTCGGGTCGAGGCGTCGGAGGGGGAACGGCCCATTTTACCGGCGTATTTTTGCGTTTTCACGAATCGGACTTCCGGACGCGAACGGTTGACGGCGTCGGCGAGGATTGGCCGATCGGGTATGCCGACCTCGAGCGCTTTTACACGAAGGTCGAAAAAGAAATCGCCGTCTCGGGTCCGAAGCATTTTCCTTGGGGCAGCTACCACGGCCCTTATCCGTATCCGGAACGGGAACCGCTCAGTCCGAACGCGTATATGTTCATGAACGGCTGCGAGAAGCTCGGTTACCGCTATTCGGTACCGCCGCTCGCGATTCTTTCCGCCCCGTTCGACGGCCGGCCTCCGTGCATCAACCGCGGCTTCTGCAACCAAGGGTGCATGCCGAACGCCAAATTCAGCACGCTCATCGTTCATATCCCGAAGGCGATTCGGGCCGGAGCGGAAGTATTGGCGGATTGCATGGTGACGCGGATCCGGACCGACGCCTCGGGCAAGGCGACCGGCGTCGAGTTCGTGCATAATGGACAAACGTACGTGCAAAACGCGCGCATCGTCATCGTCTCCGCTTATGCCGTCGAAACGCCCCGGCTGCTGCTTCATTCAGCCGACTCCCGGTTTCCGGACGGACTGGCCAATAGCAGCGGCTGGGTCGGCAAGGCGATCATGACGCACAGCAGCCATGACGTATACGCCAAATTCGATCAAGAAATTCGGCTGTACAAAGGAACGCCCGTTCTCGCGACGACGCAAGATTTTTACGAAACGGACCCGGCTCGCGGCTTTGCCCGCGGGTATACGCTTCATGCTCACGGGACGCGCCCCGTCGAATTTGCGAGCGGCATCGCCCATTCCGAGCAAGGCCCGATTTGGGGTCAACGGCTTCGGGATATCGTGCTCGACTACAACTTGTACGGACGCGTTACGATGGTCGGCGAGGTGCTGCCGTCGGAACGGAATCGCGTCACGTTGTCGGACGAAAAGGATGCCAACGGCATGCCGCGCGCCAAAGTGACGTTCAGTCTGGGGGATAACGACCGGAAGCTGATCGAGCACGCCGTCGGCACGATGAGCTCGATCCTGCGCGCAGCGGGAGGGACGATCGAATTCGTCGTCCCGGACACGGCTCACCTGATGGGCGGCTGCCGCATGGGGAACGACCCGGAAACGTCGGTCGCCAATTCGTACGGCCAGACGCACGACGTCCCGAACTTGTTCGTGTGCGACGCAAGCCTTTTCGTCACCTCTGGCGGCGGCAACCCGACGAATACGGTGATGGCGCTGGCCAGCCGGACGGCGGAGTACATTATCGATCGCGCGAAGCGGATGGAGCTCTGAAACATTGGCACTAGGTCGCATTTGGCAATGTTCGGTCGATGCGTTTACAATAGAGGAGGATCGATCGATATAACTTTAGAGCGCGAAAGGGTGCTTGCCTAATGGCCATAGTGGAAATTACCGTCATTCCGGTCGGGACGGACGACACCGGTTTAAGCGGATACGTCGCCGACATGCAGCGCATTCTCGAGCGGGAGGGCGGTTCGATTCGGTATCAACTTACACCCATGAGCACGCTGATCGAGGGCGAGCTGTCCGACCTGCTGGCTGTCGTTCGACGGCTGCACGAATCCCCTTTCTCCGCCGGCGCCGGGCGCGTGTGCACGACGATCAAAATCGACGACCGGCGCGACCGACCTTCGTCGATGGAACAAAAAATGCGTTCCGTAGCCGAACGTCTCGGCGGAAAATCCGAGTAAGCCAAAAAACCTCTGCACGCGTCCTTCGACGATGCAGAGGTTTTCCGTGGTACAAAAATTATAAAACCCTCCATATCCGGAGGGATTTCATGATGAGCCATGTAGGACTCGAACCTACGACACCCTGATTAAAAGTCAGGTGCTCTACCAACTGAGCTAATGGCTCGCGTAGCCACCGTCTGATGCGGTTGCAAAGGAGGTATGGTGGAGGCTGATGGATTCGAACCACCGAACTCGTCAGAGAACAGATTTACAGTCTGCTGCGTTTGGCCACTTCGCTAAGCCTCCATGATATGCCGGTTACTGCCGGACAGACATGGTGGCTCGGGACGGAATCGAACCGCCGACACGAGGATTTTCAGTCCTCTGCTCTACCAACTGAGCTACCGAGCCATATGTAGTTGTAATTGAAGCTTTCGTTCAATGAAAATAAATGGCGGAGCTGACGGGATTCGAACCCGCGGTCTCCTGCGTGACAGGCAGGCATGTTAGGCCTCTACACCACAGCTCCATAACTTGTTACTAAAAGCTTCCCCTGTTTTTCCTTCGTCACTCAAGGAAAGGAATGGTGGACGCTGACGGGATCGAACCGCCGACCCTCTGCTTGTAAGGCAGATGCTCTCCCAGCTGAGCTAAGCGTCCTTATAAAGTTGGTAGCGGCGGAGGGAGTCGAACCCACGACCTCACGGGTATGAACCGTACGCTCTAGCCAGCTGAGCTACACCGCCATATATTCAGGGTATGGCCTTCCCACCCCGCAGGGTTGAGAAACGGAGAGAGAGGGATTCGAACCCTCGCGGCTGTTACACCCTAACGCTTTAGCAAAGCGCCCCCTTCGGCCTCTTGGGTACCTCTCCATAATTATTCCCTGAAAACCGGATGCGAAAGAATCGAGTTTGAAGCTGGATCGAGTGTATTGGATAAGCCCTCGACCGATTAGTATTCGTCAGCTGCACGCCTTACGGCGCTTCCACCCCGAACCTATCAACCTGGTCGTCTACCAGGGGTCTTACGAATTGGGAAATCTCATCTTGAGGGGGGCTTC
>NZ_QJVJ01000012.1 GCF_003217775.1 Paenibacillus flagellatus | reverse complement strand
GGTCTTACGGGCAGGTTGCCTACGTGTTACTCACCCGTCCGCCGCTAGCCTCCGAAGAGACTCGCTCGACTTGCATGTATTAGGCACGCCGCCAGCGTTCGTCCTGAGCCAGGATCAAACTCTCCAAAAAGGTACTGCTTATTGGATGAGCTGATTGCTCAATTCGTACTGACTTGTTGTGGTCTCTTGCGAGACCGCACTTGCACGCTCGTTGTTCAGTTTTCAAGGAACAAATTCAACCGTCGTCGTTGCTTCGACTTTTGTTGAGTCGCTTTTTGCGACGACCTCTTTAATATATCACATCAGCCTACTTCTTTGCAAGCACCTTTTTTCAGGAAACTTTTTCAACCTGATGTGATTTTGCCGTTTCAAGCGGCGAAAATTAATTTAACATATTCGGACAAGCAAAGTCAAGCCTCCCAAAAAAGTTTGAAAACACGGAACATTTCGACCCGATTATCCCCAAAAAAATAAGAAAAGCTTCTGATCGAAGCCTTTCGATGAGGTACATTCGTGGTCTAGCGGTAGCTTATTCTTGGTATAGAAAGTCGCATTCGCTTTAGCGAAGCTACACTTTCTGTTGCGTTAAAACAAATCCGGACGAATCGCCCTTATAGAAGGGCCGGTTCGTCCGGACGACACCGCTCATCGCCGACAGGCTGCGGTCAAACGGTATACTTCAATCGATGCAAAAACGCGTCGTCCCCTTCGGCTTCGACGACTTCCCGGATCAGAGACTTGCGCACGAGCTTGCCGAGCAGAAGGGACAAGTCCAGCTGAAGCTCGCTCAATTGAGGGAACGCCATCAGCTCTTGCAAGCTCCAAGGCTCTTCACGGCTGCGCAGCACGTCGAGCAAGATCGAGCAGCAGCACTCCATCTTGGACATGACGGAAAATTCGCAGGCAAGCACGACCAGCTGGATCCGTTTCTCCAACGACTCGTGATTGGACGTCAGCTCCTCGTAGAACTTGTACACGCCGGGATTGCTTTTGCGCACTTGAGCCCATACGAGCGTCTCGGGATGAAGCCCTTCCTCGATAATGGCGATCCGGGCCCAATGGCGAAGCGCGTCCAAAATGTTGCTGTAGGCGTCGAGCAGATGACCGTCCTGCAAATATTGCTTGCTCTGCAAAAAGCTTCTCAGAAATTGGTCGAATTCGACGATCAGCTTCTTGCTGCGCAGCTCGGGCGGAAATTCGAGCAGCTTGTGACGAAGTCCTTCCAAATACAAATTACGGTCCATCAGTATCTCCCCTTGCAAAATCCAATGGATAGCGTTGCGATTGCCGCCGTTCAATATCCATTGCTCCAATTTACCGGGATGCAGGCAACATTCTTGTATACGGGTACCGTCTTTTATATAATGAGTAGTGAAATCGGCTGCGGCGGAGTCGGCTACGACCAGTACGAGAACGTCGAACCCTTCCGCTACCGGGTTGAACGGCGCAAGGTTGGATATGACGGAAACGCCGATCGTCCCCGGATCGTGCCGGTAACGTTCCTTTACGTATTGTCGAATCGATTCCATGCGTACCCCCGGCTTTCTGATACGGATTCCTACGTGATCTATACACAAAGTAGTTCTACGTCGTCTTCCCGTTTCCTGCATCCGCGCGTACAAAGTTCGACTTTAATTGGCGCGCGTCAAAAGAAGGAGAGGTTTTCCCGATGTTTTTCAAATCGAGCAAAATCAACGAGTTCCGGCTATGGGGCTTGCTGCTGACGATGGGCGGCATGGCGCTCATGATCGTCGGATTGGCCGGCATCGTCTTCAATTGGGGACAAATCGGCAAAGTGATCGCCGCCATCTTCATGGTCATCGGCATGATCGGCATGCTGGGCAGCGTGGCCGTCTACTTCTGGGCCGGCATGCTGTCCACGAGCGCCGTATCGCTGGAATGTCCGGAATGCGGCAAAATGACGAAAATGCTGGGCAAAACCGACCGGTGCATGTTCTGCAAAACGATCTTATCGTTCGACCCCCGCTACGCCCCTCCGGGCGAAGAGCCGAATGCGGCGCTCGCGGACAAGCCCCAATAACCGGATCGAAGATCAAAAAAACCCGACTTCCTGTGACAGGATAGTCGGGTTTGTTCGTTATGAGGAGCGCTTCTCCAGCGTTTGCTTCACCAGCTCCCAGATGTTCGGGGTTTCGTATCCCCGCCGCCACGAAGCGACGCCGGCCAAGTCGTATTTGTGGACAAGCTCGATGCGCGCTTTTATGGACGTTTCGTCCTCGATCCAAATTTTCATAAGCTTGCCGTCTTCGGTGTACTCGACATAGTTTTGCCCGCTCTCGGCCGAATACGTCGGCTTCAAGCCTTTGTCCTTGATCAGCTTGACGACCGTCTCCATGAAAACGGCCCGGGAGCTGACTTCTTTTTTGCCGTTTTTCGTTTGCTCCGTCCAAATGCGGGTATAATAAGGAACGCCGAGCACGAGCTTGGAAGCCGGGACCCGGTCCTCCTTCATCATCTGCACGATCGATTTCTCGACCCAGGGCAGCGAGGCGACGGAGCCCGCGACCGGACTGCTCGCCCAATGCTCGTCGTACGCCATGACCATCATGTAATCGACGGTTTGCGCCAAGGCGGTGCGATCGTAAAACATCGACCAGTTTTCGCTCGTCGATTTGGTCGTTACGTCGATCGAAACGACCAAGTTTTGCTCATGCAGCAGCGGCGTCATTTCCCGGACGAATTGGGTCAATTTCGCTTTGTCCTTCAAATCGACGTTTTCGAAATCGATGTTGATCCCTTGCAGCTTATACAGCTGCGCAAAGGCGAGCAGCTGCTTGATCATTTTCATCCGCTTGTCGTACGTGGCGAGCGCCTGCGTCGTCACTTTCGGATCGAAGCCGTTGCTGAACAGCGCCCATACCTGATAGCCTTGCGACTGCGCCCACTTGACGTAGGAAGCGTCGGCCAAGTTTTTCAGGTTGCCCTCACCGTCCGCCAGATGGAACCAGGTCGGGCTAATGACATTCAAGCCCGGCATCGGGCCGATTTTGGACGTGTCCGGATTTTTGGTCGTGACGTGCTCCCACGTCATATTGATTTTGCCTCCGGTCGGCTTCCAAGGTACGAAAGGCTCCGGATCGACCAGCGGCGGAATCGTCTCCACGCGATCGACGGCGACGTCTTTTTTACGGACATAACCGACGATACCGGCCTTGCTCTGCGCGTAATACCACTCTTCCGTATCCTTTTCCGGCCAAAGCATGATCTCCTCGTCCGGCTGCAAATCGGCGACGATCGGCGACTTGATGCTCGGCTCGCGCCGCATCGCGACGGGACGCTCCTTCGCTCCGCCGTTCGCTCTGCCCCATTGGACGGTATCGCCCTGCAAATGAACGATGACGACACCCGTTTCCTCCGATTCGCGGATATCCATGCCGTATAGCTGCTTGACCGGATCGATCGGCAAGTAGACGTGATCTCCCTTTTTGACGATCGGGAACTTCAAGGTTAACGGCTTTTCGTTGACCGTCGCGGTCAGCGCGTTCGTCTTCATCCGCAGCACTTTATCCTGCGTCGTAATGATAACCGAATCGGTGGCCGTCTCGTGGAAAATCGTCGGGTCCACCTTCTCTTTCATAAAGGCAAGCGGCAGCTTCAAGGCGTCGTTCTCTCCGGTGGCCTCTTCCTTCAGCATTTCCCCGCGATAAAAAACCGGCTTCGCCAGTCCCCCGAAGTCCGGCTGAACACGCTCGCCGTTCGGATAATAGTTCTCGAACCAATAATACGTAAACAGTCCGGCAATCGCCACCGCAAGCAGCAAGCCGAACGATCGCGTAACGATCCGGGAGCGCTTCTTGCGTCGCTCCGGCGTCTGCGGGGTCTTCATGTCCATCCGCCCATTTCCTCTCCCCATGATGGTGCTTTTGTCCCAAACGATTGGATCGTTACATGCAACAAAAAAGACGCGTCTCGAAAAGACACGTCCATTATACTACAGTTATCGACGATGCGGACCGCTTCGCGGTTCACTAATGTTTGACAGCCGCAGCGCACTCGGGACAAATCCCGTGTACCTCCAGCCGGTGCCCCTTCACCTGGAAGCCCGTCTGCTTCGCCGCGTTCCACTCCACTTCGTGCAGCGGCGGATAGTCGAAGTCGACGATTTTGCCGCATTGATCGCATATCGCGTGGTAATGGTCGGACATATCGGAATCGAAGCGGCTCGAATCGTCGCCATACGTCAATTCGCGGACGAGGCCGGCCTCGATGAATACTTTCAGGTTGTTGTAAACGGTCGCCACGCTCATGCTGGGGAAGCGGTCCTCCAGCGCGCGGTAAATGTCGTCTGCGGTCGGGTGAACCATCGTATCCAGCAAATAGGCCAAGATGGCATGCCGTTGAGGCGTCATTCGAACTCCGGTCGTCTTCAATTTCTCCAGCGCTTGCTCGAATCGGGACGTCATGCTCCTCACCACCATGCATTCAGAATGAAGTTACCCTTAATTGTACGACCGGGCGCCTCGGTTTGTCAATCGATCCGGTTCACGACCAGCGAGCCGTTCGTCGTCTCCAGTCGGATTTCATACTGCCCCGTCCCGACTCGGCCTTGGATCGATCGCTCGGAAACGTTCAACGGCAAATCCGACGAAGCTTTGCCGCCCTCTCCCTCGACGGTGTAATGGCCTTGCGAAGGAAGCTTCAGCTCGATCCGCCCGTTCGTCGTCTCCGCCTTCCAATCGCCCCCGACCGTATGGCTTGCCACGGTGACGGCGCCGTTCGTCGTCTTCGCCCGAACGCCCCGCTCCGCTTCTTCGATTCCGATCGCACCGTTCTGCGTCTCGGCCTCCGCCTTGCCCCGGATACGCTCCATCCGCACGGATGCGTTCGTCGTTCTCGCGAAGGCGTCTCCGGATACGTCGGCGACGGTAACCGCTCCGTTCGTCGTGCCCAAATCGGCCATTCCGCCAATGCCGCTCGCCCGGATGGAGCCGTTCGTCGTATCGGCGATCAAGTTCCCGTCCAGTCCGTTCACCGACACGGAGCCGTTCGTCGTCCGGACGACGAGCTCGTCGCGAATCGGGACGTTATCCGCCTCGACTCGGCCGTTGCGCAGCTGCAGCTCGATATCGAGCGGGACAGCAGCGGGGACGGTGACGACCATATTCATGCGCGGCTTCCGCCTGCCGGAATACGTCTCGCCCAGGGCCGAAACCCGCAGCGTCTCTCCTTCGGCGACTTCCACTTTGGAGGCGTCGGCCACTTGACGCGACTTGTCTTCGTCCAGCTTGTCGACCCATACGGTCGTCTCGATCGTGATCCGGTCGCCGTCCCCCGCCTTCAGCACGACGCCGCCGTTCGGATTGTCCACAACCAGCTTGTCTGTCTTCCCGGTCACCCGGACCGTAATCGGTTCCTTCTCGAACTTATGGCCGAATTCGCCGGACAGCACGGAGCCGAACTGCCAGTCGAAGCCGTCCAGCCATTTCGCCGGGGCCAGGCGGCCTTGCGAATACGCGACGATCGCCGCACAGACGAGAACGGCCGCCGCCACCCCGCCGATTTCGAGCCGGGTGCGCTCGCGGCCCCCATATTTGAAGTTGACCCATATATATTCGAGCCCGAGCAGGATGAACACGAGCGGCCACCAATCGGCGGCGTAGCCCAGTAGATTCGTGTCCATCAGCCGGTCCGCCAGCAGCGCGCCTCCTACGGCGAGCAGCAGCAAGCCCGCCGTCGCCTTTCCCACTTTGATCATGGCGCTTCTCTCCCCGCTTATTCGAACGTCATTTCGGCTTCGATTTGCGCAAAAACAGGACGAGGCCGATGCCGATCAAAATCATCCCGCCGATCATCGTCCCCATCTTGTCCAGAACGAAGGATATCCAGTCCGGCTTCGCGCTGAACACGAAAAAGAGGCCGCCTACGGCGACGAGCAGCCAGCCGATGTACGGCTGGGACTGCGCCGGATTTCGCGCTTCGCCGCTCCATTCCCCGGGCGATCCGTCGGGACGGGGGGCAGGCGCGTACCGGTAAGCGTTCACTTTGTCCGTGGACAGTAGCGCGTCGAACAGGCTGTAGAAGTAAATAATCGGCAAAAAGAGCGCGAGCAGCGTAATGAGCGGAATGCTCGACATATTGATCGAAAAATGGACGATGGCGAAAATATCCATAATGATGAGCAGCATGACGGTCAGCCCTTTTTGCATCAGGCCGAGATAAAAATGTCCCGTTCCGGGTATGAGCAGCGACAGCAGGCAGACGACCCATTTCCGCTTTCGCGGAACGAGCGCCGCGTAAGGATGGAATGCGTCCCAGGCGGGATGCGGCCGCCCGTCGATCTCCTGCTGCGGACCGGGAGCTCCGCCGCGGTTATGGACGGCGTCGGGCGTCGGCCCGGAGTTGTGCTGCTGCGAATCGTTCATGTCTCCACTCCTCCTTTACGTGCTTCCGGCTATTCGAACGAAACGCTCGATACGCCCTCGAGCCGCCTCAAGCTTTCGGCCGCCGGGACGATCGCTTCCGGCCTCGCGAGCCGTACGAGCATGGTGACGAGCACCGTCCCTCCATCTTCCTCGGCGGGCGAAAGCTGGCGGATCGACACCTTCTTGATGTCGGCGCCTTTGTCCGCCAAAATCGACGAGACGGAGGCCAAGTTTCCCGGCCGGTCGCACATTTCGACCGTGACGGTATGCGCGCGTTTGCCGCCCATCCATTTTTTCTCCACTTTATTGAGCACCCATAGGCTGATCAGCACGAACAGCGTCGTGACGACGGCCGCGAAATAAAACCCGGCACCCGCCGCCAAGCCGATCGCGGCGACGACCCATAGCGAAGCGGCCGTCGTCAATCCCGAAATGGAGCTTCCGTTGAATACGATCGTACCGGCGCCGAGAAACCCGATGCCGGTAATGACTTGAGCGGCCAGCCGCGCCGGGTCGAGCCGAACGCTCGGCTCGTTCGCGAATTCGCCGAAGCCGTATACGGACAAGAGCATAATCAGGCAGGCGCCGAGACAGACGAGGATATGAGTGCGAAACCCAGCCGGATGGTTATGCTGCTCGCGCTCCAAGCCGATCAATCCGCCCAGCAGGAGCGCGAGCACGAGACGGAACGTCATATGAAGCGGATCGAGATGCCAGAGACTGTCCGTATCGTCCACCCCCTGCGTCGATAGCGTTAGAAAACGTTGGCAACTTCTATTGTATCACGGAATGCGGCAAAACATGAATAAAAGGACGCCTGTCGTAGGCGTCCCGGAACAAAGAACGATTAGGGCTTGATCCATTTGGCGATGTCGCCGATGAGATAATCCGGCACGTTGGCGGGAATCGCATATTCGGCGCCGGTCGATTCGCCGTCGAACTCGACGAGCGTATGGTTCATTTTCGGATACAGCTTGTACGCGACGTCCGTACGGGCGGACAGCGACTTCTTCCAGCCGTCCAGGTTGTCGGGGAATACTTGCACGTCGTTCTCCCCTTGCACGATCAGCATCCGGCCCTTTTGATCCTTCGCCTGCTCGCCGGCATACGTGTTGCGGAAATCGACCCACCATGCCGCGTTGCCGAGCATGAAGCCCGCCGGCGGATTGTCGACCGTCACCTGCGGGTCCTTCAGCAGCTTGATTTGCTGCTCGTAAAACGCGAGCTGCTGCTCGAGCGGTTCCGCCGGCTGCCCGGCCTTCTTCGCGAGCTCCAGCTGATGCTTCAGCTGCTCGAGAAGCAAATCTTCGAGCGGCCTAGACGGTCCGGCCAGGACGATCGTCCCGGCGATGCCGAGATCCCGCCCCGCTTCGACGATGCGCGGAATGAGCATGCCGGCTTGGCTGTGACCCGCCACATAGATGCCGGACGCGTCGATGCCTTCCGTTCGCTTCAGCAGCTCAACGGCCCGGATCGCGTCGTCCACCGTCTCCTCGTTCACGGTAAACGGAGCGCCGGACAGCTGCGACTTGAGCGAATGCTCGCGCGTCACCTTCTCGTAGCGGAGGACGGCGATGCCCTGAGCCGCCAAGCCGACCGCCAGGTCGCGGAACGGCTTGACCGCGCCGATCGATTCGTCGCGATCGTGCGGGCCGGAGCCGTGCACGAGCACGACCGCCGGAAACGGCCCTTTGCCCGCCGGAACGGTCAGCGTGCCCGGCAGCGCGAGCGGACCTTCGCCGATCGTCACTTCTTTCTCCGTATATTTCGACGCGTCGTCATACGCCGGCTTCGCATAACCGCCCATCGTCGGGGACGCCGGCACGAACCAGTCGTCGATCCGGCCGTACGTATCGAAGCGGACGGTCATCTCGAACGGAGCCGCGTTCGTGTCGTACACGAGCGTCGCGTTGCGGTGAACGGCGTTAGAGCTTTCGGAAGCGGCGACCTGCGGTCCCATCGGACCGAACGTCTGAGCGATGCTTCCCCAATATTGGCGGAGCAGCGGCTCGGGAACGAGCTTCCGCACCGAGTCGTTCAGGTAGGCGGACGCCTCGGCGAATTTGCCGGCATTCAGCGCGGCGATGAACGAGCTGGCGAGCAGCGGGTAATCGTCCTTGGCGACGATAACGGTGCCCGTCTGCGCGTTCCATCCCGCCTTGACGCCGAACACTTCGGTCAAGACGCCGAGCGTCACGACAGTTTTCTCGCCGGCAAGCTCGACGGGCTTGTCCAGCGTCATCGGCTTGCCGTTCAACGTATACGACGCGTCGCCGATCTTCAGGACGAGCTCGACGTCTCCGCGCAAGACGATGACGGACCGGTCGGCTTCGTTCCATTGGACGAAGGCGCCGATCGATTCGCTGAAGTCGCGCAGCGGGACGAGCGCGGTCGCCGGCACGGAGACGTTCGCCTCGGCGGCGGGCGGCACGGTCGAAGCGGCATCCGCCGCATAGGCGGCGGTGCCCGGCACGGCCAGCGCCAAGGCGAGCGAAGCGGCGATCATCGTGCGGTTCACTTTAAACTTTTTTTTCAAAGGGATTCCTCCTCGGTTACGGTTCTATGGTTAATACGTCCGAAACGGCCTAAAGTTCATCGCGGGCGAAAAAAAAAGCGGAAGGGGATTCCTTCCGCTTGCGGCCGTTCACCCGCGTTCGTTCGCGACGTGTCACCGCTTATTCGCTTTTCAGCCGATCCACGATCAGCTGGTTGACGAGACCCGGATTCGCTTTCCCTTTCGACTCCCGCATCACTTGGCCGACGAGGAAGCCGACGGCCTTCTCTTTGCCGGCCTTGTAATCGGCGACCGATTGCGGATTCGCCTCGACGACTTTGTCGACGATCGCCCGGATCGCGCCTTCGTCGCTAATTTGGACGAGGCCTTGCTCCTCGACGATCTGCTCCGGACGCTTGCCCGACACGAGCATTTCCTTGAACACGGTTTTGGCGATTTTGCCGCTGATCGTTCCTTTCTCGATCAGTCCGATCATCTCGCCCAGCCCTTGTCCGGTAATCCGGACGGCGTCGATCTCCAGGCCGTTCGCGTTCAAGTAGCCGAGCAAATCGCCCATGATCCAGTTCGATACCGCCTTGGCGTCCTTCGTATAGCCGAGGCTTTCTTCGAACAGGTCGGCCAGCTCTTTGGACGACGTGATGACCTCCGCGTCATAGGCCGGCAGGCCGAGCTGCTCCGTATACCGCGCCTTGCGGGCGTCCGGCAGCTCCGGAATCGTCGCGCGCACGCGCGCCTTCCATTCGTCGTCGATGTACAGACGAACGAGGTCGGGGTCGGGAAAGTACCGGTAGTCGTGCGCTTCCTCCTTGCCGCGCATCGACACCGTCTTCCCTTGCGCCTCGTCCCAACGGCGCGTCTCCTGCACGACGACGCCGCCGCCCGACAGCACCTCGGCTTGGCGCTTCTCCTCATACTCCAGTCCGCGCTGAACGCCGCGGAACGAGTTCATGTTTTTCAGCTCGGCCTTCGTGCCGAACTTCTCCTGTCCGTACGGACGAAGGCTGATGTTGGCGTCGCAGCGCAGCGAGCCCTCTTCCATCTTCACATCGGAGACGTCGCAATATTGGATGATCGCCTTCAGCTTCTCCAAGTAGGCGCGCGCTTCCTCCGGCGAACGGATGTCCGGCTCGGAGACGATCTCGAGCAGCGGCGTGCCGACGCGGTTAAAGTCGACAAGCGACGCGTAACCGCCGTCGACATGCGTCAGCTTGCCGGCGTCCTCCTCCAAATGGAGGCGGGTAATGCCGATTCGCTTCGTCCGGCCGTTCACCTCGATGTCGATCCAGCCGTTCTGGCCGATCGGCTGGTCGTATTGCGAAATTTGATACGCCTTCGGCGAATCGGGATAAAAGTAATTTTTCCGGTCGAACTTGCTGTGGGTCGCGACCTCGCAGTTGATCGCCATCGCCGCTTTCATCGCGTATTCGACCGCTTGGCGGTTCAACACCGGGAGCACGCCCGGGTGGCCGAGACATACCGGGCACGTATGCGTATTCGGCGGCGCCCCGAATTCGGTGGAGCAGCCGCAAAAAATTTTCGTATTCGTGTGCAGCTCGACGTGAACCTCGAGCCCGATTACGGTTTCGAATTGCTTGTCCGTCACGTGGATTCGCTCCTCCTTCCTTACAGCGCGGGGCGCAGCTTATGATGGTCCGTACTCCGCTCGAACGCGTGGGCGACGCGCAGCACGGTCGCTTCGTCGAGCGGCTTGCCGATGATTTGCAGGCCGACCGGGAGTCCGTCCGCCAGGCCGCACGGTACGCTGATCGCCGGGACGCCCGCCAGGTTGACCGGAATCGTCAAAATGTCGTTCAAGTACATCGTCAGCGGGTCGTCGACCTGCTCGCCGATCTTGAACGCCGTCGTCGGCGCCGTCGGCCCGATAATGACGTCGTAGTTCCGGAACGCTTCGTCGAAGTCGCGCTTGATGAGCGTGCGCACCTTTTGCGCCTTCAGGTAGTAGGCGTCGTAATAGCCGGAGCTGAGCGCGTACGTGCCGAGCATGATGCGGCGCTTCACTTCGGTGCCGAATCCTTCGCTTCTCGATTTGACGTACAGGTCGAGCAGGTTGTCCGGATCGGCCGCGCGGACGCCGTAACGGACGCCGTCGAAGCGCGCCAAGTTCGAGGACGCCTCGGACGAGGCGAGCAAGTAATAGGTCGCCACCGCGTATTCGGTATGGGGCATGGACACTTCTTCCCAGACGGCGCCCATTCCTTCCAGCACCCGCAGCGCGGCCATCACCGCTTCCTTCACCTTCGGATCGACGCCTTGTCCCATATATTCTTTGGGAACTCCGATGCGCAAGCCTTTCACGTCGCCGCTCAAAGCTCCGACATAGTCGGGAATCGCGACGTTCGCGGACGTCGAATCGTGCGGATCGTGGCCGGCGATCGCCTGCAGCACGTAAGCCGCGTCCTCTACGTTTTTCGTCAGCGGGCCGATCTGGTCGAGCGAGGAAGCGAACGCCACCAGACCGAACCGGGAGACGAGCCCGTACGTCGGCTTCAAGCCGACGACGCCGCAATACGAAGCCGGCTGGCGGATCGAGCCGCCCGTATCCGAGCCGAGGGCGAAATACACTTCGCCCGCCGCGACCGCCGCGGCCGAGCCGCCGCTGGAGCCGCCCGGCACGTATTCGGCGTTCCACGGGTTCGTCGTGACGTGATACGCCGAATTTTCGTTCGAGCCGCCCATGGCGAACTCGTCCATGTTCAGCTTGCCGATCGTGACCGTCTGGGCGCTCTTCAGCTTCTTGACGACGGTCGCGTCGTAGATCGGGTCGTAGTTGCCGAGAAACCGGCTCGCGCACGTCGTCGTCAGCCCTTCGGTGACGATGTTGTCCTTGATGCCGGCCGGCAGCCCGAACAGCAGCCCGCGGTCGCCGCCCTTCGCCAGCCGCTCGTCGAGCTCGCGAGCCGTCCGCCGCGCTCCTTCCTCGTCCACGCGAAGAAACGCGCGAACCTTCGGCTCGTTCGCGCGGATCGTTTGCATCGATTGGTCGACCAAGTCGTTCACGGACAGCTCCTTGCCCGCCAACCGGTTATGGATGTCTTGCAGCTTCAAGTCGAACAAAGACAATGGGGACCCTCCTCCGCTAAGCGGTACTATTCCAATACGGCGGGCACTTTGAACTGCCCGTCTTCTTCGTCCGGAGCGTTCTTCAGCACGCTCTCGATCGGCCAGGACGGCCGCACCGCGTCTTCCCGCATGACGTTCGACAACGGCATCGGATGGCTGGTCGGCTCCACGCCGTCCGTGTCGAGCTCGTTCAGCTTTTCCGCGTATCGCAATATGGCGTTCAGCTGCTCCGTCATGCGTTCCGTCTCGGACGCGTCCAGCCGAAGCCGGGCCAGCTTGGCCACATGCTCGACGTCTTTCGCCGTAATGCTCATCGTTCGCACCTCCGCTTGCTGCCTATCGTTTTTTTGGTTCCGATCATTCTTCCTATTATAGCTTACCGGGTATTGGAACTCAACAACCGCGCGGCCCGGAGCGCCGTTCGGAGCCGGCGGCGCGCACCGTTTCAGAGACGCCGTTTTTGGATATAATTGGTAAGACAATCGAGATGGGGGAGAAACGAAACCGATGGAAAACGATCCGTACTTGATGCAACGTTACAGGCGATATCGGGTCGAATTGGGGAGCTTGAGCACGAATTCGATCCACCGCCGCCACCCTTGGGTCGTCGCCTGGTGGTCCGCCGCTTTTCCGGGCAACGGGTACTTGATGCTCGGCATGTACGCGAAAGGGTTCACGCTCATTTTGTGGGAGCTGTTCATCAACTACAACGCCAAAATCAACATCGCCATGATGTATTCGTTCACCGGCCGGTTCGAGCTGGCCAAAAGCGTCCTCGACATCCGCTGGATGCTGCTCTACATCGCTGTTTATTTGTACGGCATATGGGACAGCTACCGGATCGCCGTCGACTTCAACAAGCTGAGCGTGCTGATCGAGCGCGAGGACGCTCCGATCCGGCCGTTCAAGCTGACGATGTTCGGCATCAATTTTTTGGACAAGCGCACCCCTTACCTCGCTCTGCTCTGGTCGCTGCTGACGCCGGGGCTCGGCCATCTGTACGTCCGGCTCATTCCGACCGGCTTCTTCCTGCTGTCGTGCTGGATCGGTACGGCCTACTTCTCGCACCTGTTCGAGGCCGTGCATCACACGATCATGGGCTCGTTCTCCGAGGCCGCGTCCGTGCTCGACCCGGAATGGTTTCTATTCATGCCGTCTCTGTACGGATTCGCGCTGTACGATTCCTACGTCATCTCCGTCGAATCGAACAAGCTGTTCGGCGTGGAGCAGGCGCAGTTTTTTCGCCGGCGCTACCAGAGCGCGCATTTCGCGATGCCTTATTTTTCGAAGAAAAGGTTGTGAGAAGAAACGATGTACGTCATCAGCACGTTCGAGCATTCCCTCTACGTGGAGCTCGCCATCAGCGATCTGGAGCGGATGGGCATGGGGCAGGAGCGCATCTTCGTCGTCTCACTGGAAAAACGATCGGAGCCGCCCCGGCTGTTCGATACAATTCATCGCTCGGACGGCGTCAGCCTGCTCGATCTGGCCGCGGTGCTCGGTACGGCTTTCTCGGTGCTGGGCGCGTCGTTCGGCTTCCGCTTGACGTGGGGACCGATCATCTGGGGACTGATCGGACTGGCCTTCGGCGCACTCGTCGGCTTCCTGATCGACTGGCTCTACCATACGGCGAAAAACCGGCGCCAGTCGAAGCTGCCGACGGAGGTTGTCCTGATCGTCGAATGCATCAGCCATGCCGAGTCCGAGGCGATAAAAAAACTCCTATGGGATCGTCTCGCCATAGGAGTTGCCGTTACTAACGCCGTGTGAAGCCGAATCACTCGCCGCCCTTGGAAGCCATCGCGATTTCCGGGGAAGTGAGCTTGTCGTAAAACTCGGCGTACTTGTCTTTGTCCTCGCTCGCCCGAAGCGCCATCGCCACGCGCGGATGCTCGTTCAGCATGCCCGTCATCATGTACGGGATGATGTAGCCCCACTCCACTTTTTCGCGAAGCGGAATCATGCGGCGTTCGATCACCTCGAGAATCGGGCGAAGCTCGTACTTCGGATTTTTCAAATAGCTGACGAGCAGCTCGGTGTTGCAGTTGCCGGCCGCGCGTCCCATGCCGAATACGGATGCGTCGAGGAATTGCAGCCCCCGCTCCGCCGCCACGATCGTGTTCGAGAACGCCAGCTGCATATTGTTGTGCGCGTGAATGCCGAGCTGCTTGTCCGGCAGGTGGCGCTGGAATTTCGTGACCAAATATTCGATGTCGCGATGGTTCAGGCTGCCGTACGAATCGACGATATAGACGACATCGACCGGGCTCTTGGCGATTTCCTGGAACGCCTCGATCAAATCGTGCTCCATGACGTGGGACAACGCCATGATGTTCAGCGTCGTCTCGTAGCCGAACGCGTGGAACTTGTTCACGAGGTCGAGCGCCTTGTCCACATCCTTGATGTAGCAGGCGACGCGGATCATGTCGAGCAGGCTCTCGCTGCGCGGCAAAATGTCGTTCTCGTCCACCCGTCCGATGTCGACGAGCGCGGACAGCTTCGTATCGCCTTTTTGCGGGATGACTTCCCGCAAAAACTGCTCGTCGAGGAAGCGCCACGGGCCGGCCTCCGCCCCTTTCAGCAGCTTCGGGGAGTTTTTATAGCCGATCTCCATATATTCGACGCCCGCCGCGTTCAACGAGTAGTACAAATCGCGGACGAATTCGACGCTGAAATCCCAATTATTCACAAGTCCGCCGTCGCGGATCGTGCAGTCCAATATTTTCGCGTGAGTGTCTTTCATTCCTTATTGTCCTCCCGAAAACCGTTTACAGCTTATCATAGCCTAAACGAAGGAAAGGTGTCAATGATTGACGAACCCGGCCGCAGCCGCGCGGAAACGACGGCAAAAAAGACGCCTTTCGTCGAAAGGCGCCGCAGCGAATGAATCGGTATAAGGACCGGAATGCGGCCGGATCGCCGATCAGATCCAAGCCTTCAAATTGATTTGGCGGATAAAGTCTTGCTGGGACTGGACGTCCTTGCCGCCGTCCTGCTTCGACTCCTCGCCGCTCTCCCCGTTCATGACGCGCCGGAACAGCTCTCCGTTCTTCGTCGCCAGCGCGAAATCGATCAGCGCTTCCCGCTCGATCCGCTCCGCTTCCTGCCGCAGAAGCGTCTCTTCCAGTTCGATGTCGGCCGCCGGCACGTAAACGTTCCGGTTGATTCTCGGAATGCGCACGACGTAATCGAACGCGTTATCCGCATTGCGGTCGTACGCGATAATATATCCGTAATCGCCGACAGTCAAATTTTGCTCGAAGCTGTCGGCAACGATACATACCCTTTGACCCAAGCGCAGCATGTCGTTCTCCTCCCCCGCTTTGCCGGACGCCGGCAAAAACTATTCTACGAAAACGTTCGCAGCCGTTCGACTTTTCATAGTTTCGTATTATGATGTATATGGTACCAAATTCGAACGGTAAAGTGAAGTCGCGTCATTCGTCTCCGACTGGGCCCGATTGAGGCAGGCTGGCGGCGGATGGACGGGAATCGGGGTCGGAATATGAAAAGTCGGGCGGCTTCCGGAATGAAGCTTGCGTCCCTGTGGTTTTCTACTATGATATGCATCGGCGCGATCCTAGCGTTCCTATCGCCGGCCGGAGCCCACCCGCTGAACAACGGATACTCCGAGCTGACGGTGGACGACCGGACGGTCCGGTACGAGCTGTTCCTGCCGGAAATCCGGCTGCTCCGCTACGACGCCGACGGGAACGGCACGCTGACCGCGGCCGAGCTGGAGGCGAACGGCGACGCGATTCGGGACGAGCTGTCGGAGAAGCTCGTGCTCGCCGTCGGTTCCGAGCCGATGACGCTCGTCATGACGGGGATGGAAGCGGAAGAGAAGGACGCGATCCGCGGCGTCTCGTTCCATCTGGCTTATACGGCCCCGGAACGTGTCGAATCGTTTACGATACATTATAATCTGCTGTTCGACGACGTAGACCCGGATCATTTGAATTTCGCGGTCATTCTGGACGGGGAGGACGTGGAGCAGGCCGTCTTCGACGATGCGAATCGGACGTTCTACTACGCGGCGTCGTCGCGGCATGGCAGCGCGGCGGCGGTTTTGGCGGAATACGCGAAGCTTGGCGTGGAGCACATCTGGGAAGGAACGGACCATCTGCTGTTCGTGCTGTCGCTCGTGCTGGCCGCCGCCCGCTTCCGCGACATCGTCCGCTACGTGACGGCGTTCACGGTCGCGCACAGCATCACGCTGTTCCTCGCGGCGACGGGGCGGGCGGCGTTTCCGGCGGTGTGGATCGAATCGTTGATCGCCGCCACGATTTTGTACGTCGCGCTCGAGAACGTCTGGATTCGACAGGTGCGCTGGCGCACCTTGCTGACGTTCGCCTTCGGGCTCGTGCACGGGCTCGGCTTCGCCTCCGTGCTCGGGGAGATCGGGCTTCCGGCCGACCAATACGCCGGTTCGCTGATCGCCTTCAACGCCGGGGTCGAGCTCGGCCAGCTGCTGTTCATCGCGGCCGCGATGCCGCTGTTGGCCGCACTGCGCCGGACGGGCCGCGAGCGGCAGGCGACGGTCGCCGCCTCGGCCGCGATTGCGGCGGTCGCCGCGTTCTGGCTGCTGCAGCGGACCGGCCTGATCGGCGGCGGCGCGTAGCTTGGCCGCGCCGGAGCGGCTGCGGGGCGCGCGCGGGCCGGCGAGCCGGGGCGGCGGCGCGCGTCAGGGCAGCAGCTCGCGGCGGCGGAGCAGCCGGACGGCGAGCGCCAGCAGCAGCGCGCCGAGCGCGACGGTAGCGGCGGCGGCGAGCGCGAGCTGCGGGCCGGCTTCGCCCCGCGCCAGCACGGAAGCGGCGCGGCCCGCGAGCGTGCCGGGGCTCCAGCGCGTGTAGCGCTCGAACAGGCCCGCCGTCAGCGTCAGCAGCATGGCGCCGCCGATCGCCGCGAAGGCGGCCGCCCCGCCGCCGTTCAGCGCCGCGCTGAGCGCGACCGTCGCGGTCGCGACGAAGGCGAGCCAGAGCGCGTACAGCAGCATGCTCGGCAGCGCCCGCTCCGGTGCGACGGGGCCGATCAGCAGCTCCGCGTAATACCACGAAGAGACGTATCCGGCCGTGAACGAGACGGAGCCGAGCGTAACGGCGGCCGCCCATTTGGCCGTTATATAGGAAGCGAACGGAACGGGCTTGGCCAGCACGAGTCCGGCGGCCCCGCTCGCCCGTTCGGCGGAAACGGTGCCCATCAGCGCCAGCACGAGGACGAGCACGCCGACCGTGCCGTATTGCGACAGCGTCTGCGCGAGCACCTCGCCTCCCGCCGGCTTCGGAATGTCGATGACCGCGCCGGCCGGCAAGCTTCCGGCCGCCTTCAGCAGCTCGGGCAAATAGACGGCGACGATCGGCTGGGAGACGCCGAGCAGCACGAATACGAGCGGCACCCAGATCCATTTCCGGCTTCGCCACAGCTCCTTCATTTCTTTCGTGTAAAGAACGCCCCATACGCCCGTCATCCGCTCACCGCCTTCAAGAATAGTTCCTCGAGCGTCGTCCGTCCGGCCTCGAACCGGACGACCGGCACGCCGCGCTCCCCCAAGTCGCGCCACAGCGCGGCGCGGGCTTCGGCCAGATCGGCCACGGTCAGCCGGACGTCGCGTCCTCCCGGTTCCGCTTCGATCGAGCGGACCGAGGCGAACGTTCTCCACCGCTCGACCGACTCGTTGAGCGGCGTCTCGGCCCGAATCCGGATGACCGGCTCGCTGAACCGCCGGCCGATCTCCTCGAGCGTTCCCGCCGCCGCCACTTTGCCTTTGCTCATCATGATGATGTCGTCGCACATATCCTCGGCGTCGTGCAGCACGTGGGTCGAGAACAGCACCGTCGTCTCGCGGCGGATGCGGCCGATCATGTCGAGCACCTCGCGCCGGCCGATCGGATCGAGCGCCGAGACCGGCTCGTCCAGCAGCAGCAGCTTCGGCCGGTGGACGAGCGCCTGCGCGATGCCGAGCCGCTGCTTCATGCCGCCGGAATAGCCGCCGATGCGCCGGCCGGCCGCTTCCGCAAGACCGACCGTCGCGAGCAGCTCTTCCGCGCGGCGCTTCGCCTCCGTCTTGGGGAGCCGGGCCAGCCGGCCGGAAAACGTCAAATATTCGCGGCCGCTCATCCACGGAAAAAACGCCGGATATTGCGGCAAAAAGCCGATGAGCCGGCGAATGTCGCGAACGGGGCGCCCTTCGTTGCCGGGCTCCTCCGTCCGGAAGACGATATCCCCTTCGGTCGGCTCGAGCAGACCGGCGAGCATTTTGAGCGTCGTCGTCTTCCCCGCGCCGTTCGGACCGAGCAGGGCGACGCAGCGTCCCTCCTCGATCGAAAACGACGCCCCGTCGACCGCGGTGCCGGAGCCGAACCGTTTGACCAATCGTTCCACGCGAACGAGCGTCATGCGTCTCTCTCCTTTCCGAAGACGAAATACAGCACCGGACCGATCATTTGGACGAGGACGATGACCGGAATCCAGAGCCATTTCGGTCCGCGCGTCCGTTCCGCGCGTATGCAGTCGACCAATGCGACGGCGAGAAGGACGAGCTGAATGGCGAAAACCGGGAGCAGCAGCCTCCAATCGATCGTATCGAACAGTTGTTCCATGGCATACGGCCTCCTTATCGGTGTTTTTTCCGGAACCAGGAAGTCCGGACGACGATCCAGTAGACGACGAGCGGCAGTGGGAAATGGATCAACCCCCATATGCCCCACAGCCAGGCGCGGCTTCCCCGTTTGCGCGCGTCCAGAAACAGAAACGTGCTTTGCGACAGCAGCACGAGGGCGATCGCAACGAACGCCCAAGCCGGAAGCGTAGGCGACGGCTCAGTCACGGCCGGTCACCTTCTTTCGCCGGCCCGAAGCCAGCAGCACGACGGGGAAGACGGCTACCGCCGCCAGCTGGATGGCGAGGAACAGCATCGGCCGGCCGAACGACAAGGCCGCGTATACGGCGAGAATGCCGGCCGCCGTCAGCCAGAACAGCGTCAAATCGCGGACGAGCTTGCGCCTTGCCTGCCTCTTGCCTTGCTCGACGAATAGGTCGAACCATTCGGGGCCGGGCGTTTCCGTCGGCTGGACAAGCCGGTCCAGCTTGGCGAGCTCGTCCGCCAGCGCCCGTTCGATCGGTTCGGCCGATAAGCGTTCATCGTGATTCATCCGGTTCCAGCTCCTTTCGCAATTGCTTGATTCCATTATGAATGCGGGATTTGACCGTGCCCGCGGCGATGCCCAGCATGTCGGCGATTTCGTCGTAGGCGTAGCCGTAATAATGCTTCAGGACGATCGGGATGCGGACGTCGTCGGCCATCCGGCCGAGCGCGTCGAGCAGGTCGGACCACGACTCCCCCGATTGCCGGGCTCTCCACTTGATGAGCCGCATCGCCTGCTCCCGGTCCTGCCATTCGCGCTCCCGTTTCTTTTTGCGCAGCTGATCCATGTACAGGTTCGTCCCGATCGTGATAAGCCATGACGAAAACTTGGAGCTGAAATTGTACAGCCGGATTTTCTCGATCGCCCGCATCATCGTCTCTTGGGTCAAATCTTCGGCAAGAGCGGGCTGCATCGTAATTTTCGTCATATAGTTCAGCAAAAAAGCGTAATGCTCGCGCAAGAGCTGTGCCAGCGCTTGCGAATCGCCCCGCTGTGCGCGTTCGATCCGTACTCGGTCGTCCATCGGTAGGCCGTTCTCCTCGGTTCGTCATTTGCGTCTGTCGATCGTCGTTCGGCATTCGTTACAGTGTTCGTCAATAGTACGCTCGGGATGTGCGAATCGTTCACGGGCGGCGAAAACTTTTTGCCGCTGCGATTCCGGGGAGTATGCCCCGGAAAATGAAACCGGCCCGCCGGTTCGATTCCGGCGGGCCGCAGCCCGGCATATGTATCGCGGCACGACATGTGCCGCGGCGTCTTACTTGGGGACGGCCGCGATCCCTTCCCGCGACACGGTCAGCTTCTCGAAGCCGTCCGCCGTAATCGCGTACGTATTCTCGATGCCGACGACGCCCCGGCCGGGAAACGTGAATTTCGGTTCGATGGCGATCACCATTCCCGGCTCGAGCGGGTAGCGGAAGCCGCGGGCGAGCACCGGCAGCTCGTCGATTTCGAGCCCGATGCCGTGACCCAAAAACTTGACCTGATCGCGCCCGAACCCCATGAAATGGTCGCTCAAGCCCGCCTCCCGCACCTGATCGAGCGCCGCCGCGTACAAATCCTCGCAGATGACGCCCGGCTTCAGGTTCGCCTCGGTCGCCCGAAGCACCGCTTCGGACAAATCGTATGCCCGGCGCAAATCGTCCGGCAGCTCGCCGACGACCGCCGTCCGCGTCTGGTCGATGACGTAGCCGTCGATGCAGCAGCCGATATCGATCAGGACGGGCTCGCCCGTTCCGATCGGCCGTCTGCCCGCGCTTTGCGGGCTTGCGGGGCCGAGCCCTTGTCCGCCCGCGGGGCCGTCGAAATACGTCGGCATCGCCGCGGCCGAGCCGGCCCCGATCATGCCCGTAATGATTTCCTGATTGTAGCCGCGAACGCGCATCAAGCCCATATGGCCGTTGCGCCGGATGACGGATTCCACCTCGGCCATCAGCTCGAACTCGGCCATGCCCGGACGGAGCGCGGCGATCGCCGCCTCGTACGCGATGTCGATGACGCGAGCCGCTTCCCGGATCGCCGCGATTTCCGCGGCTGACTTGATCATCCGCGTCTCGCGGACGAGCATCGAGCCGTCGACCCAGCGTGCGCCCGGCACCGCGCCCTCCAGCCGTTGAAACTGCTGCACGGGCAGCACGTCGAATTCGGTGGCCAGCACCGCCTTCCCGCCGTCCGGCCTGCGGAACAAGCCGGGGAGCGCTTCGGCCAGTCTCGCGCCGAAGCCGCGCATGGAGCCGAGCTCCTCGACGGCGACGTCGGCTTCCTCGCAGGCGCGCGTGTAGCTGCGCCGGACGAAAAAGACCGCTTCCCCTTCCGCCGGAAGGAACAAATATCCCGTTTGCATCGAACCGATCAAGTAATACAAATCGACGTTTTGCGTAATGACGCAGCCGTCGACGCCCGCCGCCTTCATCTTGTCCTGCAGCCGCCGGCGTCGTTCCGCGCGTTCGTCCATGGCGAATCCACTCCTTTTCTTGCTCCATTATACAATGTTTCGGGGCGAAAGGAGGAACGCGGCCGCGGCGGGCGAATACGTCTAATCGGGAAATGGAAAAAAATGAGGTCATGGGAGGCTCGGTATGGAAAGCGAATGGTATCGAAGCCGGGTGTTTACGGCGCCCGGCGGCTTCACGTCCGGGATCGAGGGACCGGCGTGCGACCGCGACGGCAACGTATACGCCGTCAACTTCGAGAGGCAGCATACGATCGGCCGGGTAACGCCGGAGGGCGAAGCCGGCGTGTTCGTCGAGCTGCCGAACGGCAGCGTAGGCAACGGCATCCGGTTCGGCCGGTCCGGCGACATGTTCATCGCGGATTACACGAACCACAATATTTTGAAGGTGGATATGCGCACCCGGCTCCTCTCGGTCTTCGCCCACGAGCCGAAGATGAATCAGCCGAACGACATCGCCATCGCCGACGACGACACGCTGTTCGCGAGCGATCCGAACTGGAAGGAATCGACCGGCAACGTGTGGCGAATCGGTACGGACGGCACCGTAACCCTGCTCGAGAGCGGCATGGGGACGACGAACGGCATCGAGGTGAGCCCGGACAACCGGACGCTGTACGTCAACGAATCCGTTCAGCGCCGCGTCTGGGCGTACGATTTGTCGCCGGACAAGCGCATTTCCGGCAAGCGGCTGCTGATCGAGTTCCCGGACTTCGGCATGGACGGCATGCGCTGCGACGCGGACGGCAACCTGTACATTACCCGGTACGGCAAAGGAACGGTCGCCAAAGTGTCGCCAGCCGGGGAGCTGCTGACCGAAATCGGGCTGAACGCGTCGAACTGCACGAACTTGACGTTCGGCGGTCCGGACGGCCGGACATGCTACGTCACGTTGGCCGACACCGGCAATATCGAGACGTTCCGGGTCGAGACGCCGGGACGCGAATGGATGCTGGCGCAAAGAACGGCGCCATAAACCGCGCGAACCGGCGGGGCTTGTCTTAGTAGACGAGCTCCGCCGTTCCTTTAATCTCCCATGCGATCGGCCCGAGCACGGAATACGTAGGGGGATACGCCAGCCGGACGATCAGGACGACGCCGGGCCGCTCCAGCGTAACCGTATAGTCAAAAGCGCTGTTCACGTACGTATACGGGAACGTCCGGTCTTCGTTGACGATTTCGAAGACGAGCACGTCCGCCCGCGCTCGCCAAAACGTGCCGGGCAGCGGCTCGTTCGCCTCGTCCAGCCGCAAGTTGCGGCGCAAGTATTGCAGCGCCGAAGCTTCGGCGGCGGCGCGGTCGATCGAGACGATCCCTTCCTTCAGCTTGTCCGGATCGACCTGCTGCGCCGCCGCGTGCGCCGCCCGGTTGACGGCGCGCTTCCCTTGGAACAGCGCCTGCAGAGCCACCTCCTCGTCGGCCTGCAGCGCATGCAGCAGCATGACGAAGGCGAACAGCAGCACGTACGCGATCAGCTTGTACATATCGGCGCCTCCTCCGGCTTACGGCACATATTCGCTCATTTTCAGGCCGGAGGCGGAAATTCGGGAGGATGCGCCCGGCGGCGCGATGCCGATCAGTCGGTCGATATCGAGCATGCCGTCGTACGGGTACGCGATCGTCAGCTCGATGCCCGTTCCGCGCAAAATCGGCGACGACGGGTTCGAAGCGTCCTCCCCGCTCGTGGCGCTGACGGCGTATTCGAGCCTGGACGTCTCGAAGCCGTGGCGCGCCAGCCTCTGCCGGGAAGCCTCGAAGGCCGCTTCGTCAACGTAGCCGTGCGAGGCGTTCGCGCCGATCTCCAGCATGTAGTCCACTTCCTTTTGCAGCATCGCCTGCCGGAACAGGACGACGTGCTTGTACGTGGGCGCAAACATCGCCCAGCACAGCATGGCCGCGAATAAAACGAACACCAATATTTGCTTCATGTCCCTCCGCTCCGGTTATCGATTACGGATTGATCGAACCGATCGTCCCGTTCAGCCTGCCGCCGGTCGTCTTGACGTTTTGCTGCATCCCCCCGCTCCCCCCGACCGTCCCCGCATAGAGAGAGACGACGACGATGACGAGCATGACGGTCATCAATATTTGCCGCATGGCTTACTACCGCCTCCTCGCTGCCGATCATGGCCCCGCATTCAAATTCAACACGTTCGTATTCGCGGTGTCGCCCTTCGCCTTGATTTTTTGGCGCAGCCCGACGTCCGCGTCGTTTATGATCGTCGAGAACAGCAGCGCCACGACGATCAGCATCATGACGGTCATCAAAATATTTCTCATCGTTCCTTTATCCCCTTTCCCGAATGGCGAACCGGCCGGCTTGGGTTCAGCCGAGCGCGTCGAACAGCTTCTGGCCTTCCTGTACCCACGGATACACAAAAATGCGAAACGTGTTGAGAATCGGCACGCCGGCGATGACGAACAGGACGTAGGACGTCGTCTCCTTTCGGCTGTCCCTCGCCAGCTCCAGCTTCTCCTTATAGTCCTGAATCCGTTCGCGCAGCAGCGAGTAATAGCTGCCGTGCTCGTTCAGCCGCAGCGAGTTGATCGTCTCGGCGAAGCTGTACGCCTCCTCCGTGCCCAGACGCCGCTTGAACCGGCGGATCGCCTGCTCCGCGTCCTCGTACCATTCGTGCAGCAGCAGCTGCAGGTCGGCGCGAACCGTCCGGCTGAACGGCACGCAGCGGGTCAGCTTCGCGTGCAGGCTCATTTTGGAGCCGGCGTAATAGAGCAGCTGGTTGCTCAGCACGAATATTTCCTTCATGATTCGCTGCGACCGATGCTTGCCGAACGCCTCCAGAAGCGTCCGATCGAAGACGAGCAGGACGACCGCTACGGCTCCTCCCGTCAACAGGCCGATCGGGTCCGCCAGCGGCAGCCGCCAGCCGCCGCGCGCCGCCGAGTAGCCGATCGCAGCAATCGCGACGGCGCCAAGCATGGCAACCCGGCGCAGCAGCTCGTACGCTACCGGATCGATCCGCAATCCTCCCCGCGCGAGCAGCCGCTCCTTCGCCTCCAGGAAGCCGTCCGCTCGCCCCGACAGACCGAACGCCTTCAGCAGGAAAGACGGGTAGTTGCGCCCGCGCACCCATTGGCGCAAGGCGAGCGTCGGCCAACGTCTCCGCCGGCGCGGCCAAGAATGGAATACATGATAAAAGACCGTAAACAAGGCGCCGAACAGCGCCGCGTGCGTCACCGCACGCAGCCAGAACAGATGCTCCGACTCGATGATCATCCTTTTCCCTCCTCACATTCTCCGAATCGACAAATAAATGCCCATCAAAAACGACGCGAAAATGAGCAGCAGCGCATCAAGCAGCATATTCCGCCCTTCCGGGTCGACGATGTAGTACACATACGCGTTGTGCGAATTGATTTTGAAATTGATGCCTACGAACAAAACGAGAAACAGCACCGACGAGAAGTTGGCGATGCGGATTTCGAGCAGCCGGTTCCGCTCCGCCTGATCCGAGCGCTGCGCCCGGCGCATGTCGGAGATGAGCTCCTTCATGCCGTCGCACAAGTCGTTGCCCTCCAGCAGCCCGACGCGCATCAGGTTGGCGAAGTAGTCCGCCCACGCATGGCCGAGGCTGATCGCGAACAGGCGCAGGCAGTCGTCCGTTTCGCGGCTCGTCGCCAAATTCCGGTACAGCTGCTCGAAGACGGGCTGCAGGGAGGGCGGCAGCCGGTGCTCCTCCAGCGTTATTTTCAAGGCGGTGCGGATATTGCTCTGCCCGGACACGATGTAGTATTGATAGAACAGCTCCACCGCCGGCAAAAAATCGAGCCTCGCCTTCATCTGCAGCCCGAGCAGCCGGGTTCGCAGGACGATGTAGGGCAGCAGCCCGAGCATCCCCGCCATCGTAAGGACGCCTTTGACGTGGCGGAAGCAAAGGAAGCCGGCCACGACGCCGGCCAAGGCGAGCAGCAGCGAGACGAACAAAAACGTGCCGAGATGAAGCCGGGAACGGCTCGATTCGAGCAAATCGGCCGCGTGGCCGTACAGCCAGCCGAACCGCGAGGCGAAGCGCGCCACCCGGTTCGCGAACGTCCCCCGGCGCACATAGTGGAGCCGGTAGCGTGCCGCCGATTGCCGGACGAGCGCCTGCAGCAGCCGGTACAGGAAGACGTACGCGAGCAGAAACAGCAGCAGCACGAACGAGCCTTTCACGACCGTCAGCATCGCTCGAGCAGCCCCATCGACGCGAGCGTCCGGTGAGCGTCCGGATCGTGCTTCATGAATCGGGCCGCCGCCTTCCGCGAGAAAGGCTGCGGATACCGCCACGTCCGGGCTGCATAGTCGTAGCGGACGATATCCCTCACCTTCACCTCCCCGTCGTCGTACGCGTACTCGCCGATCCGCAGCAGCTTCCGCCGCCCGTCGACGATCCCCATCTCGAAGCCGATTTGCGTCACGTATTCGGTAATCCGCTTCGCCAATCGGGCCGGATTCATCCCCCGACCGTCCAGCATGCACATGTCGGCGATCGCGTCGGGCGCATCCTCCAGCTCGTTGACGTGCACCGACGTCACGCTTCCTTCATGTCCCCTCGTACAAGCGCGGACGTAAATGTTCGCGTCGTCGTCGCGAATTTCGGCGTGGCATATCCGCTTGGGCGATTGCCGAAGCGCCAGCTTGAACGCCTGGTTGCCGGAATGGTGCGGATCGTCGTCGCTCACCTCGTATTCGATCACATTTTTGTTCGGAAAATCGCGCTTCAGCATCAGCTCGAACCGGGTCTCGATCGTCACGATCCGCTCGTGGTCCGGCAGCTCGGCGATGAGCGCCTTGATCAGGTTCGTCTTGCCCGAGTTGGTCGGTCCGATGACGATCATATTGAAGCAGGCGCGTAATATCGCCTGCACGATCGTCTTGATCGTATCGTTCATCGTGCCGTAGTCGGGATGGCAGAGCGTATGCAGGCCGAAGTACCGCATCGTGTAAAACCGGATTGTCATCGTCGGCTCGGCCGTAAAGCCGAACCCGGTCAGCGTCACCCGCGACCCGTCCATGAGCGACACTTCGGCCCAGCGCTTGCGCGGGTTGATGACTTCGTTGTTGAACAGGACGAGATTTTGCTGGATGCGCTCCACATCCTTGACGTGCTGGAACTTGTACGGCGACGGAGCGGCCCGGCCTCCCCGCACCTCGTAAATATCCCTCCCGACGACCTGGATTTCTTCAAGACCTTCGCGGTCCCGGAGCAGCAGCTCCAGGACGTTCATGCCGATGACTTCGGCGAACACCGCCTCGGCGAGCGTCGCGTACCGATGATTCGGCGGCGCGATATGGTTCAGCCTTCGCTTCGCCAGCTGATCGCCGATAATCGCGACGAAGCGCGACCGCTCCTCCTCGAAGCCGAGCACCGCCCGGTTCAGCGACTCGCTGTACTGCCGGCGCTCCTCCTCCGTCCTTCCGCGGGAAGCGACCAAGTACGTGCGGATTTCCTCGACGCATCGCCGAAACGCCGGATTATCCTCCTCCTTCGTCCCCAAGCCGCCCTCCGCAGCCGCGGAGGACGTTTCTTCCCCTTGCGCGCCCCGCCGCACCATGGAGTAGGCCAGCAGCGAAAACTTCCGTTCCGTCAGTTGTCCCATAGCGCCCTCCCCGCTTTGCCCGGCTTCGCCGCGAACAGGCGGCCGAACCGCCTCCTCCAGACGGAGCCAGGGATCTCGAGCGCGGATTCGATGCCGCATACGGCGGAAAGAAGCCGGACGACGCCTTCCAAATCCCGGCTCAGCGGATGCGAGCCGAGCAGAAAATCGAGCAGCTTCCCTTGGTTGACCGCATCCGTCAAATCCGGATACTTGCCGACCCGGCCGATCAGCGGCAGGCCGGTCTCCTTCCGAATATCCCGCTGGCGGATGCCCGCCGACGTCCCGGCGCGGTCCGCCTGCGTCAGCACGAGATCGAACGAGTCGGCGTCGAGGCCGATGACCGGACATAACCCGCGGAGCCAGCGGTCCGCATCCTCTTGAAAGTGCGTCAGCTCCGGCGTCGTGACGAGCACGCGCGAGTCGGCCGCCAGCAGCGCGCCGATTGTCGCCGCGTTGTCCCAATAGGCGTTCACTTCGACGATGCAGACGTCGAACGTGGCTTTCGCCGTTTGCAGCAAATGCTCGATATCGTCCAGCGTAAAAAACTCCGCCTGCTCGCGCAGTTGGTTGCCGAACAGGACGCTCAAGTTCGGCCTCGCCTTAATCGGCTCGCAGTACGAGCGGAGCCGCTCCGGACGCAAGCTTTGCGAGCGGATTTCCGCGCGCAGATGGTCGAGACTCCCGTCGGGCTGGTCGATGCCCATATACCGGTGCAGCTTCGAGCTTTTCAGATTGAGGCACAAGTAGGCGACCGATCCGCTCGCGCGACCGGCCAAGCCGACGGCCGTCCCGAACGACACGAACGTCGTGCCGATGTTCGGCGTCGACCCGACGAAGACGATCAGCTTGCCTCCCGGTCCTGCCGAACGTGCTTCCCCGAAAAACCGCTTCGCCAAAGACGCGTTGATGGCCGCTCTCGTGCGATGCGGGGGAATGTAGTCAATCCCTTCGGATAAGCATCGTTTGATCCATTTGCCGTTCTCGACCGGATCGTGACGATCCGAGAGCAAGACGGCGACCGCGGCATCCGGACACCCTTCCTTCAATCGGCCGACGTACTCGCAAAACGTTTCCCAATCGAAGTAACGGTCGGATAGGACGATATGGTCGAACCGAAGCGACTCCGCCGCGCCCAGCAGCGCTTCCGGCTGCTGGAACAAATGGACGCGCACGTTCCCCTTCCCTTTCCCCGATATCCAATCTTGGGCGAGCGCCTCGTCCTGCGTGACGAATGCGATATTCATCCGGCGATTACCTCCTTTCCCCGGCTTCGTCCGGTTGTACCGCCAGCGACGCGGCGGACAGCGCGATGACGAGCTTCGTCTTCTTCGTCCGGCACGCCCGGTCGATCGCCAGCCATTCCTCTTCGGTCAAATTGAGGTTGATCTGGTCGATCGCCCCGTTCGCCTCCCGCCGGGACGCGTACATTTTCTCTGCGTCGCCGCTCACACGGGAGTAAAGGTTGGGCGATTTCGGATTGTCGACCTCGACGTTCGCGGACGACTTGACCGACGCGACCGTCACCTCGTGGTCGAACAGGCGTCCGGAGTCGCTTTCGGCCCCGGACAAGTACAGCTTCACCCGATCCCCGGCCCGGATGCCGTTCGATACCGACAAGATGTAATCCTTCGGTATTTGGAACGTCGATTCGAGCTGCGACGGCAGCAGGTGGAGCTTGTCCACCTTCCAGTGGAGCACCGGCTCGTTCGTCCCGAGCGGCACGACCGATTCGAGTCCGGTTACGAGCGAGACGTCCGTAAACATGTTGTCCTCGAACGAGCCGAGCAGTACCGGCTTGTAGGTCAGCATGTCCGCCTCGATCATCGTCCCCGCCCGGATAAAATCTTTCGGTACGACGACGTTGACCGTCTGCTGCAGCTCCACCTGCTTCAGCTGCAGCTTGTAGACGCCGTAGACGAGCAGTGCCGCCAATAGAGCCGCCGAGAGGCCGATCAGCAGATTTCGTTTTTTGTTCACCGCCCCATCCCCTTCGCGACAAACGAAAAGGACGCAGCACGGCCGGTTGCCCGATCGCCTGCGTCCTTCGCAAACGTAATATGGTAATAACTATATATTACTATAAATGTTTTATTTTGTAAACCAATGTCGAACAAATGGCGTTAACCGATCGATTATTGCCGTCGATGGACTTGAACCGCCTCGTTGGCGTTGCCGATAATCCGGACCGGCACTTCCTCCGTCTTCGTAACCCCGTTCGCGTACCGGATCGTGAACACGATCGGCAGAACGCCTTCCGGTATCCCTTCGGTCGCCGATAAAAACCGTTCGTCGAACAGCGTCCCCTCGAACCTTGCCCCGTCACCGGTCGGATCGAGCCCCGCTTCCGCCTCCAGCGGCCGGCCGTCGATGCCGGTCGTTTCGATGCGGGCAGTCGCCTCCGCTACCGGCGCGGGAGATGCGATCGTAGAGACGACGAACACCTCCCCGGAATAAAAATCTTTCGGTACGACCGTCGTATTGTGCCCCTTGTCCTCGTGGATCGCCAGCCATTGCGGCGTATGGTCGACCTCCGAGCGGATCGTAAGCGGGGCCGCCTCCAACGTCTTCGTCACACTCCGTTCGGCGAACCCGTCGGAAACGGTCAACGTCACCGTATACGTTCCGGGGATCGGGAAAATCCGATCGACCCCGGCCGTTTCGTGAACTAACCGTTGACCGTCCGGCGAACGGATGTCCCAGACCGAAGCAAGCGCGTCTCCGTCCGGATCGGTCGATAGGTTGACGATATGGACCGTGTCGCCTTCCCAAATCGGCTTCGGCGTCCAGTCGAAGTCCGGCATCGGCGGCCGGTTCGTCAACATCCATTTGTCGTCCGACCAGGCGGACCATCCGTAGCCGTCGTTCACGCGTACGCGGACTCTCAGCTTCTTCCCGGGGGGCAGCGAGGTCCGGACCGCGTGGCTGTACGTATTCGACGACGTATTCTGGAACGTTTCGCCGGAATCGTACACGATCGCATTCGCTTCGTCCGCCACTACGATCTGGTATTTCACGAAGACCGTGCCTGGGTCCGGATCGGCCTGATTCCAGACGAGCGTCGGCAGCGGCCCGTCGATCGTCGGATTCGCCTGCGTGCCGGACGGATGCGTCACGACGGCCGTCGGCGACATGTTGATCTTCATCCAGCCGACGTTGGACCAGTTGGACCAAGCCGCACCGTCGCTGACGCGGACGATTGCCTTCAGCGGTATGCCCGTCGGCAAATCGGCGGTGACGGTCATGCTCTGGCTCGCCGCCTGCGTCCACTGCGCCGCGACTGTGTCGTAAACCACGGTCCCGGACTCGTTCCGGATTTGCACGTGATACCCTTGGAATACCGCGCCGTAGGCGAGCTCGATATCGTATTGGTTCCACGAAATCGTCGGTCGCCGATTATCCTGAATCAGATTCGGCGAATAGGCGTCCGCCCCGTTCGGGAACGTCAGCACCGCCGACGGCGGGCTGTTGACGATCATCCACCCGACGTTCGACCAGGCGGACCATTCCTCCCCGTCGCTGACGCGGACTTGCACCTGCAGCTTCGTCCCGATCGGCAAATCGACCGGCACGTTCCACGATGCGCCGTTCACCGTCGTCCATTGCGGCCTCTCGCCGCTCTCCGCTACGATTTGGCCGCTTTCCAAGGAAATTTTGACGTGATAGCCTTGGAATATCGTTCCCGGCGTATCGTGCTGGTCCCACGCGATCGTCGGCTTCGTCGCGTACGTCAACGTCGGGTTCGGCTGCGTACCGGCCGGATAGGTGAGCGTCGCCGTCGGCCGCGTATTCGGCGCCGGAATGACGCCGACCGTCACCGTTTGCGAGACCGGGTAGCTCCACGCGCCGTATTCGTCGCGGACGATCAGGCCGACTTCGTACGCGCCGAGCTGCGTCGGCCGGGTCAGCTTGCTCTCGACATACTCGCCCTTCGGCGTCACGTAATAGTACCGCCGCTCCATCACGCCGCGAGTCGCTCCGTAATCGATGCCGGTCGTATCCGGCGGCGAGTAATGCGAAGCGCTCGCCCAGCGGTCCGGGTCGTAGCTGGCGTCCGTCCACGCCACCGTCCCGTCCGGATTCATCGCGGCCGTAAACGCGGCCACCGGACGCCGGTGCACGATCAGCCGCTGCGCGTAGGCGTTCGACTGTTTCCGGTACGCGTCGAACGTCATGCTCGGCGTCAAATAGTTCGGGTTCGGATCGTCGCGCGCCTGCAGCGTCACCCCGTACTCCCCGACTTTGTCGAAGGCGAGCTGTTCGGACGTAAACGTCGCTCCGGCCAGGGCCGATACGCCCTGGTTGTTGATAAATTTCGGCGTATGCGTGTACGTCCATCGGTTCGTACCGGCGCGCGGGTCGTTTTCCGGATCGGCGAACGTGATGCTGTCGTATTTCACTTCGGCCATGGCCGTCCCTTCCTCCCAAATCGCATAGTTCGTCAGCCACTCGATCGATTGCGTCGGAACCGCCTTGATGATAACACCCGAGAAGTTGACGAACGCCTTGTCCGAGAACGGCCCGATTTTGCCGCTCGCGAACGTGCCGTCCGTTACGTCGAAATACGGAACGCCGTTTACCGTCAGCTCCAGCTTGTTCCCGGTCGCCTTGAGTTTGAACGTATACTCCGTTCCGCCCTGTGCCGGGAAGTTGATGTTCGCCAGCACCGCTCGGTTCCCGTCGATGTATCGTGAGAGGAACAAGCCGGCGCCGTCCGTCTCTACGGCGTACCGGTTTTTGGCGTCCTGCATCCGGAACGAAAACCCGGCCAGCTCCGGATCGACGTGCGGTTGATCCATCGACAGCGTAAACGTCAGCTCCAGGTTGTCGTGGGACGTATCGGAGACGAACTGTCCGAGCTGGAATCCTTTCCGGATGTCCGGATTCGTCGTAGGCGGACCTTTGTCCAGCCACAGGTAACGGTGAGGACGGGTGCCGCCGTCGGAGAGCCCTCCGCCGCCCCACGCCCATTTGACATCGTAAATGGACACGTAAATCCCGTCGCCCAAATACGCGCCGTACTGCTTGGCGTTCAGCTTCTCCTCGTTGGAGTGCATCACGCCGCCATCCCGGAATATGTACTGGTCATATCCGTAGTTCAAGCTTGCGCAGCTTCCGTCCGTGACCGGCGTACACGATCCGTAGGCGTAGCTGCCGTCCGGCTCGATATGAAACGGCGAATTGTACACCTTGTACTCCGGTGCGGTCCATGCCCGGATCGCTCCGGAATCCATATCGATCGCGTTTTGCACGACGACGTAATGGTCCCAATAATAATTTTGCGGCCTCCAATTAATAATCGCCCGGGTCAGCACTTCGCGGCTGTACGGGTTGATCGCCATCGTCGGCTTCGTATCGATGAAATCCATCCCGCCGGCCCCGTCGTACGAAAATCCTTTCGCATTCAAGTACGTTCGCCACGCCACCGTAAAGTCCGGGTTAAGCTTCTGCAAGTAAGCGCCGGGCTGCAGCTCCGGATGCGCTTCGTACATGGACACCTTGTAATCCGGATCGGCGGGGGACGAGCAATATTTCATGACGTATTGGTACATGCTGTTGTCGTACGGGTTTTGGTAAATCTCGTAATAATCCGATGCGTAGTAGTAGCAAGCAAGCTGCTTGTACTTGGCCGGTTCGGATTCTTTGTACGATTGCGTATACCAATCCAAATATTTGGCACGGACGGTATGATATTCGTACGCACTCTGACCCGTTACCGGGTAGGCGCCGATGAGGTTCGCCTGCGCATCGTACTCGGCCGCGAAGCTGATCACTCCCCCGTATCCATCCGTGTATTGCAGGACAATATGGTCGCCGCGCGCGATTTTCATGCTTTTCACTTTGTTGTACGGATCGACGATCGTTCCGACTTTGCGCGTGATGTCTTTGCATGTGATCAGGCTGCCGTCCTCGGCCTTGAACGTGCACAAGTTATAGGCCATTTCGTAATGGTAGTAGGAGTCGCCGTCGTACGGGCTGTAGTACGCTTTCGGGACATTTTTGGACGCGAACATGTAGATCGTCTTCCCGGCGAAGCCGTACATGACGTTGCCGGTCGCAACCGCCGATTGGGACGTGCCGATCTGCCCCCAATCGCCGCTGTCGTTTTGATAGAAATTCGGGATCGGGACGGTTTGTCCGTACCACGGCAGCTGCTTGGGGGTGAGGATATAATCGTACGGGCTCGCGTCCTTCCAACGATGCTTGTAGACGAAGCCGTTCCACGTGCCCCAATCGTTTCGCCCCAAATCCACATTCACCAGCTCGTATCGCGGGATACGCGATTTGTTCAGCGCGTAGAGCGAATTGCCGTTTTCATCGACGTCGAAATAAATGCGCGCTTTATCCGAAACGAGAAGTGATTTGTACTGGACCGGCTTCAAGTTGTCCTTCGCGGGGTCTCCGATCAGGATCGGCTGCGAGTAGCCGGCCGTGCGGCTTTGCATCGGCTTGTACGGGGAAATGCCGTTCGCGCCGAAGCCGTTGTCGCTGAAATCCCGGAACAGCGCCGTCTGCGTCGAATACTGTCCGTTAAACGTCGAATAGTAGTTGATTTCCGGGTACCGTGTCTCCGTCCCTTTCCCTAGACCGGCGGTCAATATGCCGTTTTTTGCGCTCCACTTGAAAGGGGCATTCTTCGCGAGCTTCGTCGTATTCGTTTCATACAACGACCATGCCATCATCGTCTGGGCGCTAATCGGGATCGGCGGATTCAAGTCCGGCTGCGGGTTTTTCCCGGACATTTGAAATTCGACCCAAGGAGCCAAGTTCACGACGTTCATCGTAAGCGTGTTCAGAGGTTGTGTGTCGCTCGCCGTTCCGCAACGGCCGTAGTCTTCGCAGACCGTCACGTCGAATAAATAGCTGCCGACGATCGTCGGGGAGAACGACGTTTTGACGAGCGTGCCGGTCAACGGCTGCCAAGCGTCATCGCCGAAGCCGTTATTGTTCGCGTCGTACTTGTAGCGATAGGCGGCGCTGACGATGTGATCGCCGTCCGGGCTGTACGATTTGTTGAAAAAGTCATAGCTTTGCCCGCGGATCGCGAGCGGCGGCACGTCGAGCTTGCCGATCGGCGGCTTGTCCGGCTGCACCGTTATCGTACACGTATCCGCGTACAGCGACTTGAGCGGCGGGCTTCCGTTATCCCATACCCATAACTGTACCTGGACCGAAATATCGTCGTTCGTACCGTTGACGTACGACGTCTTCCGGTTGATCCACTCGTCCCGGCTGTGGTCGATGCTGCGGCCGGACGGGCTGTAGCTTTTGCTCGCGTCGAATTTCGCTTGGTCGACCGCCCGGTTTTCTTTTATCGTGGGCGGGCAGCTCGCCTGCGGAACCGGGTTCGGCGGCACGATGGTGATCGAAGCGCCGGCCGTATAAGAGGCGCCGAACGGGTCGACCATCGTGGCGTAAATCGTATGGGAGTTCGATTGATCCGCTTGGATGCCCCGCAAGTAATCGGCGTCCGGCGCCCATCCGTACTTGTCCGGCAGCTTGGCTACCCAGTCGTTGCTGCGGGTAAAATCCCATCCGGAAATCCAAAAGCTGTCCCCGTTCGGATCGCTCGGCGTCGGGGGCGTCGCCTTCGGGTCTTTTACGACGCGAACCATAAGTCGGGCTCCCTCTACCGCTTGCGTCAGCGGCACGGTGCTGGAGAAATCTCCGTCGTAAAACCAGCCGAGCTTGAAGTACGGCGGATCGTTCGTACTGGGTCCGTTGACGGTCAACGTCTTGTCGATCCATGGCGTAGATACGGCGGTAGTGCCGCATAATCCGCTTATCCGCATACTGACTTGCACCGATCCGACCGCGATCGGCGAAGGGTAGTGGGAAGGGTGGCTGAAAGCCAGCTCTTTCGTTTTATCCGTTTGCTTGGGCGACGTCCACGAAAGGCCGTTGCGCAGACGGAAGACGTGGTCCGTATACGTACAGCCCGGTGCCGTCGTGATGGCTTTCGGCACGAGCTTGAACGGATCGCGGTAGTGGATCGTCGACGGTACGATATCGAAGTCTCCGGCGATGCCGCCGCTTACGGGAAAGACGAACGATTTTTTATTGTTCGTTTCGTCGCTCTCGTCGATTTTTCGTTGCGAATCGGCAAACAGGGTGAGCGTTTTGCTGCCGATGGACGTGAACGTATGTGTAAAGACGCCCGTTTGTTCGCCCCCGCCTCCCAGCGGGGGATAACTGTCCGTATGGACAATTTTTTTGCTGCCCGTTTCGTCCGCGATCTCGATCGAGTAGCCGCTCGGATGCGTGGACGTTCCGTTGTTTTTGATTTTGTAGAAGAAGGAGACCGGGGTGTTGATCATCAACGGAGACGTCGCCACGATCTCGATCGCCTCGAGATCGGGCTGCTGCGAGTAGACGAGGACGTAGCCGTCGTAGTAGTAGGTTTTGGCTTTCCAGAAAGCTTCAACTTCCATATAATAGTTCCTACCCTGCGTGTAACCCGACATTCCACTCCCAGTTATATCAATATAATCTCCATCGGGACCGGACTCATTGGCGGTGCTATCAAGTTTTTTTGCTACTTTTAGGTATCCGAAAAATGGTACAGCGTCGCCGGGGGAAGCATCATGAGATATTACAAACACTCCTGCTGTTCTATCCTCGGCTTTATAAATATCTATTGATGTACCGACTATTTGCTCTTTGGCCAAATTAATTCTATGGGGCGGAGATCCAATGTTATCTTCTTCATCGAACCAACTGGTAGGTGGTGGAACCTCGTAAGCTGTAGTTGCAGCCTGCCCGTCAGCATAGATAAGATCTGTATGCACAACAGCTTCATTGACTCCATCCGTCATATCATAGGCTGTGTACGGCAAGGCACCGGGGCATGCGGAAGGCGCAGAGTCTGGACCATCACCTTCGCAATCCCCCCAAAACTGGTATTTATGAGTTTTCTCCCCTTGTGTTTGCCAGTGTGTTCCTGCCGTGTTACGCCAGATTATATGTCCTGGATTTGTAGTGGATGAACCATAGACCCACGTCTCTTGTCCACTAATTAGCGGGAAACTTAAGTATCCATTTGAATTATAAAATCCATAGTTACTACTTTTCTTGACGTATGTCCCGCTTTCTTTGATATAAATCTCGTATTTCGATACATTAGTTCCAATGTGGACCGCCCAGTTCGAAACTGAACTTAAATTATGATATTGGTTGACCCCAGTAAAAATCTCTTTTTTCTCTGCGTACGCAGAATTGTTGAATCTGAACAAGAAGACCAATACTGAAAGGACAACAATTAATAATATTGCTAGAATTCTCACATACTTTCGTGTCTGAATCGCTATCACCTGTCCTGCGGTTCATTTGATGCTTATTCTTCGGTTAAGCGCATTTCGCCACTTCGATTCACAGGAGCGAGAAGAACACCTAAAAAATCCCCCCTGTTTAACCTTGTCAGCACGTATTCTTTCTGAATAGCCATAAAAAACCACCCATCATAACTTATTAATTCAGATAAAGAAAACCCACCCGAAATTGGTTTATACGAATCACTACTCGTATAGACTCTTCTGTAGGGGGTAAATGGCCCGATACTTTGCCTAAGTACATAGAAACCCTCACTTTCAGAAGTTACTACTAGCTTCATATGCAGCCCCACAACATAATGATTTTCATCAATTTCAGGACCATTGTCTGTTTTCTTCAGTTGTGCAAAATCCCCCCTCCCCGGATACCCCTCATCGCTCTTATCCACGATCAAAATCTGGTCCACCACCGCCTTCACGTTGCCGTACCCCGTATCGATCTCCTGCGGCAAAGGCTTCGCCTTGATGCCCCACATCGTCTGGATGTTCGTGCCGCTCATCTCCATCTCCGCGTTCGACAAAGCGTATTTGTCGACGTCGAGCTTGCCGCCGGCGTTGACGGTCAAGATGCGCTCGATGACGGTGACGGACTGGGCCCGCGTCGTCGCGCCGTCCTTGGCGAGCTCGCCGCCGGCCAGCCCTTGGATGAGTCCGGCTTTCGCCGCCAAATACATCAGCTCGGCGTCGGACTTGTCGACGTCCGGCTGTTGCAGCTCCTTGTCGGTCGCGCGGACGACCATCCGAGCCATCTCCTGCCGCGTAATCGGGGTATTCCAGTCCCCGCTGCCGAAATCGCTCCAGCGATGGATGCCGGCATTGACCGCCGCGTTCGCGTAAGGCACGTACCATTCCGCGCCGTCCGTCTTCCCGCTTACCTGGAGGCCGAGCGCGGTTACGGCCATCTTCACGAATTCCCCACGGGTGACGGACGCCTCCGGGCGAAACGAGCGATCCTCGTACCCGTCCACGTAGCCTCGGGATACAGCCTTTTCGATCGATTCCTTCGCCCAATGACCGGATAGGTCCGTTAGCGAAGCGGCGGCACTCTCGAATACGGCCGGAACGGCCATCGCCGTCCTCCCCTCGCACGCCGCAGTCAGCGCCGCCACGCTAACGGTCAGCGCCAAAAGCTTGCAGGCTTTCCCCCTTTGGGTCCTTTTGCAAAAGGACGTAAACTCTTTCCCGAATAAGCGCTTCATGACGGCGATTCCCCTTTTTCTCCGAATTCGAATGCGGTTCAGCAGTAGTATGGCACAGAAGATGTACGACGGTCCACAATTTTCCATATGCGCATACAAAAAAACGCCACCACCTGCGTTCGTCTCCGACGCAGCGTAATGGCGGTGCTTCCGCATTTCGTATATTCGTGTTCGTGTTCGCTGTACTTCATAAATACCATATGTTGGAACGACAGTCAAGACGTTTCATGCCGCCAACGGTTTACATCGTTAACGCTTAACATGGAAAATGACTTCGCTCGCCGAAATCCGTCCGGTCCACCTTCTCACCGGTCGAACCGGAAGCCCTGCTCCTCCAAGTAGTCGCGCAAGTAATCGCGGACCGGACGGGCGAATTTATCGGCCATTTCCTTCGACCACGTCGTGTCGCGCTTCCCGCCCGTCCGCTCGATATAATAGTCGCGCATCGTCCGGTCGTACTCGTCGATCGCCTCCGCCTGACCGTCGTCCGCGTACGTCTCGCGATGAAGGACCGCGCGTACGGGCAGTCTCGGTCGGACGGACGAGTCGCGGTCCGGAAACCCGAGACACATGCCGAACACCGGAAATACCAGCTCCGGCACCTTCAGCAGCCGGGTCACCTCCCGCAAATCGTTGCGGATGCCGCCGATGTAGACGATGCCGAGGCCGAGCGACTCCGCCGCAACGGCGGCGTTCTGGGCGGCAAGCGCGACGTCCACGGTCGCGACGACGAAGTTTTCCATCGTATCGGACACCATGTCCGTCCCTTCCTTCGCGCAGGCGAGCCGATCGCGGCGCAAATCGGCGCACCAGACGAGCAGCACCGGACACTGCTCGACGTGCCGCTGCCCGCCCGTCACGGCGGCCAGCGCCCGCTTCGTATCCGGGTTCATCACGGCGATGACGCTGTACGCCTGCACGTTGCTCGAGGTGGACGCCATTTGCGCGGAGCGAACGATCGCCTCCAGCATGTCGTCCGTCACCGGCTCGGACGTGTACGAACGAATCGACCGGTGCCGCCGGAGCAGCTCGATAACCGGGTTCATAAATAATCCTCCGCCTTTCCCGGGACGTCCAGTCCCCTCAAAATATACACGGCCGCGTCCCGGTACATGTCTTCGAACGTTTGGCTGCCTTCGGTTAGCAGCGGTTGAAAATAATCCGTATTTTTATGAAACAGCAGCGTGCCCATCACGAAAAACATCGTATTGTCGAGCGAGCGGAACCGGAACACGCCCCGCTGCCTGCCCAGCTCCAGCAGCTCGCGCAGCTTTTGCCAGACGGGCAGGACGTTGGCCTGGATCACCCGCACCCGGGCCGAATGCTTGAATATTTCCTGCTGGATAATCATGACGAGCTCCGGATCCCCGAGCCGGAAGCGGGTCACTTCCTCGACCAGCTTCTTGATGCCGACGATCGGGTCGTCGAAGTACGCCTCGTAGTCCTCCAGGCGCCCCCCCGGAAAAAAGTTGGCGAACAGCGCCGCGAACACGTTGTCCTTGCCTCCGAAATGATAAGAGACGAGCGCCACGTTGGCCCCCGCCTCCTCGCATATTTGCCTGACCGACGTGCCCTCGAACCCTTGCTTGGCGAACAGCTTTTTGGCCGCCTGCAATATTTTCATTTTGATATCGAGCTCCGAAGCGGACATGCGTATCTCCTCGTCGTCTTTCGTCTGGCGCGGTGAAGCGCTTCTTTCCGATACGACTCTATTATGGCGTTTTGCCGGTCAGCGCGCAAGCGTCGGCTCGGCGGCATGGACGGGGCCGGCGGCGGCGGGCGCCTTGTCCTGGCGTAGTGCCGTAATCGCGATGCCGGCGACGATCGACGCCGCCATGACGATCACGAGTCCAATGGCCGGACCCGATGCGCTCGGACCGCCGAACAGCAAGTTCATGTTGCCCTCGACCGCATAGGTCGCCGGAAGCGCGCTGCCGAGACGGTGATAAAAGTCGGACAGCAGCTCGCGCGGGACCAGCGCCCCCGAAGAGACGAGCTGGGCCGACAGCGCGATGATGTTGAACAGCATCCCCGCATTGCCGAACAGAAGCAGGAACGTCTGCGAAAAGAACATGAAGCTGAGCAGGCACAGCGTCTGGAAGCCCCATAACGCCATAAATCCGTGCACCGACTGTCCTCCGAGCATCAGGACGAATGACGAGCCGATCAAGGACGTGACGACCGCCCCGAACACGTTAAGAATCGCCCTCGCCCCGAACTTGCGCCAACGGGATAACTGGGAGCCGATCATGAGCGAAGACTGGTGCAGGTTCATCCCCATGATCATCGAGCCGACGTAAGAGGCGAGCACGAGCATCATCGGCACCATCTGGTTGTTCATGCCGGACACCGGGTTGGTCGACTGGACGTTCGACGTCACCTTCTCGGCAAGCTGTTGCGCCATAGACTGCGCTTGCGCCGCCGGCGCGTTCATCTGCGTCAGCACCGTCTGCGCGCCCGCCGCGACCGCCTGCTTGTTGACGGCGGCCGTAACGCTGCCGGCCACGCCCGTCATGATGCTTTTGATCAAGGCCGGGTTGGACTCGTTGATCCAATACTGCAGCTCGGCCTTTTGGCCCGGGGTTTGCAGCTGCTTCGAGAAATCGGCGGGGATGCGGACCACCATCTGGACGTCCCGCTCGTTCAGCCGCTTCTGCGCTTCCTCCAAGCCGTTCTCCCTGGATACTTGGAACGGCAGGCTGCTTTGCAGCTGCTCCGCGATCGGTCCGCCGAGTCCCGCGTCTTCGTTGACGATCGCAATTTTCAGCCGGGACGTATGGTCCGTCACGCCGTTGTATCCCGTCATCCAGACGACGCTGAAAATGAGCTGGAACAAGATGGCGGTGGCGATGCCGAGCTTCGTCGGCGTTTTTTGCAGGAACGTTTGCAATGCCTTTAACATGGTGAGACCCTCCGTTCGAAAGCTTGTGTTAAACACTTGTTTAAATTAAACGTTTGTTTAATACAATACCAACTTTCTCCACCACCGTCAATAAAAAAATCGCCGCCCTCGGGGCGACGAAGTCGAACGTGCCGGCGGCACGCGAACGGCGGCGACGCGAACGGCGGCGACGCGATGCTTCCGGTCACGCTTTTCCGGCTCGGATGCCGGTGTCCTTCTTCTGGTCGACGGACGCCGGGGCAAATGGGCGACCGCCCAACCGCACTCTCACGGACGTCCCTCCTTGTTTTGGTACCGACCAATCAGCTAGCTGATTATAAGCCGAAAAAGAGCGGGACCGCAACGAAAACGTCCCGTCATAACGGGGGATTCCGCAGCAGTCCCGCTCCATTCGTCCCAGCCCGCATCCCTTCGGACTTCGAGCCGCGTTCCTCATCAAGCCGTCGGCGCATTCGCCGAAGCGCTCCGCACGATCGTCCACTCGGCCGGACCGCCCGGCTGCCGCCATTCCACGCGGCCGTTCATGAACCCTCGCCCTGCAAAAAGGTGAGCCAAAAAATCGCGGTGATACCCCGGCACCATCCCGTTGCTCCCGATCCCGTCGAGCGCAACCCAATGCGCCGTCTGCTTGTCCGGCTCCGTCGTCGCCAGCGTCCCGCTAACCTGATGCGCGAGCAGCAGGAAGCAGACGGCGTGGTAGTCGTATTCTTCGTTCAAAAACGTAATCGCCCCGACGGTTTCCAAATCCGCTACGTCAAGCCCCGTCTCTTCGCGCATTTCGCGCGCGCACGCCTGCTCGATCGTCTCGAAGCGCTCCACGTGCCCGCCGGGCGGGATGTAGAGGCCGTACGTTTTGTAAGCCGGATTCAGCTTCTTGATCATCGCGATCTGCCCGTCGCGTACGGCGATGCACGATACTTGCACCCGAATCGATGACATGCGGTTCCCTCCGTTCGCCGTCCGAAATCAAGCCCTGTTCCCGACGTTACCATTCCACGCCGGCGTCCCCGATTCCTCCGTCCCGCAGCGAAAAAGCCGCACCGCTCTTCCAGTTAGGCCGGAACCTCGACGATCTTCATCAGGTTCGTCGCCCCGCTCCGGCCGACCGGCACGCCCGCGGATACGATGACCGTGTCGCCCGGCTGCAGCAGACCGGCGTCGACGCCGCTCCGCAGCGACGACGCGAGCACCTCGTCCGTCGTCGGCTCCGGCTTGCCTTGAACCGGGACGACGCCCCAGACGAGCGCGAGTCCGCCGAGCACCTCGGCGTTCGTCGTGACGGCGATGATCGGCGCCTCCGGGCGATATTTCGAAATCATGCGCGCGGTGAAGCCGGTTTCCGTCGGCGCCACGATCGCCTTCGGCGTCAAATCGAGCGACGCCCCTACGACCGATTGGCTGATCACCTCGGTGACGTTGGTCGGGTGAAGCGCGATTTTCCGCTCGAACGATTCGCGGTACGGCAAGATCGATTCCGTCTTGCACACGATGGCGGCCATCGTCGCGACCGACTCGACCGGGTATTTGCCGGCGGCCGTCTCGCCGGACAGCATGACGGCGTCCGTCCCGTCCAGCACCGCGTTGGAGACGTCGCTCGCCTCCGCGCGCGTCGGACGCGGGTTCGCCTGCATCGACTCGAGCATGTGCGTCGCCGTAATGACCGGCTTGCCGGCGGCGTTGCAGGCGCGGATCATTTGCTTCTGCACGATCGGCACGTCCTCGACCGGAATTTCCACGCCCAAGTCGCCGCGGGCGACCATAATGCCGTCCGATACGGCCAATATTTCGCTCAAGTTCTCGACGCCTTCCTCGTTCTCGATCTTCGAGACGATCTTCACGTGCCCGGCTCCGTGCCCTTCGAGCAGCTCGCGGATTTGGACGATGTCCGCCGCCTTGCGGACGAACGACGCCGCGATAATGTCCACCTTCTGTTCGACGCCGAATGCGATATGCTGAACGTCCCGCTCGGTGACGCCCGGCAGCGACGTACGGATGCCCGGCAGGTTGACGCCCTTGCGCGGCTTCAGCCGGCCTCCGTTGACGATGCGGCAGACGACCTCGGTTCCTTCGGCCTGCTCGACCTCGAGCCCGATCAGCCCGTCGTCGATCAAAATGCGCGAGCCCGGCTTCACGTCCCGCGGCAAATCCGGATAGTTGACCGATACGCGGCGTCCGTCGCCCGCGACCTGCTCCGTCGTCAAAATAAGCGTGCCGCCCTCCGCCAAATCGTAAAACGGCTCGGCCAGCGTGCCGATGCGCACCTCCGGCCCTTTGATATCCATCAAGACGGCCACGTAGACGCCCGTCTCCTCCGACGCCCGGCGCACCCGCTCGATGCGGGCCGCGTGATCCTCCAAGCTGCCGTGCGCCATATTCATCCGGGCCACGTTCATCCCGGCGCGAATCATGTCCTTCAAGACGTCCACCGAATCGCAGGACGGACCCATCGTGCAGACGATTTTCGTTTTGCGCATGTCCGTTGTAATCTCCTTTGGTTCCTCGTCGTGTGAGATGATGAGGGATTGGTTTCCTTTCATTGTACGCCTGCCGGGGAGACATCCGCCATGAAACATGGTACGCTATATGCATCATAGTACGGTGGTTTTTCGATGGAAGGAGGAACGCCATGCTCGAAATCGCCGACGTGCGCCGGGACAAGGGGACGCGCTGGTTCGCGGAGTCGGACGCGACGTCTCCGGTCCGTTCCTTCGTGCTCGTCACGTACGGCTCCTGCGTCTATTGGATCGAGGGGCGGAAAGTCGTGGCGGAGAAAGGAGACGCGCTGCTGCTGTCGGACCGGGCGTCGTTTTACGGCAAAAGCATCCCGACGCTGCTGCAGGAAAAATACGTCGTCGCCTTCCGGGCGGCGCCCGGCTCCCTGAAACCGACGCCGCTTTCCGTTCTGGACGCGCACCCGTACGTGAAATGGAAAACCGGTCTGTACGACCTGCTCGCCGACCGGATGAAGACGATCTACGACCAATGGACCGAGCGGCTCCCTTACCGGGAAACGATGGCCCAGGCGCTCCTGCTGGAGACGCTCGTCCACGCGAGCCGTGAGCTCGACCGAGGGTGCCCGGGCGGCGAGACGATGCGGCTCGCGGAGACGATGCGCGGCTACATCCAGCTCCATCACCGCGAGCCGGTGACGAAGGAGCGCCTCGCCGAGGCGATCGGCAAAAGCCCGAACTACGCCGCCACCTTGTTCCGCCGCGTAACGGGGCAGACGATCGGCGAGAGCGTCCATGCCGCCCGCATCAAGACGGCGCAGTACATGCTGCGTCATTCGCGGCTGACGGTGGCGGAAATTGCGGAGTATGTCGGGTACGCCGACCCGTCGTACTTTTACCGCATGTTCAAAAAGCTGACCGGACGAACGCCGTCGGAGCTAATCGCCGAACGGGACTTTTCCGCGGATTGAGCGAAGGCGGCGCCGGCCGGCGGTAACTGCGGTCGCCAAGTCCGACTAACGCACTAAAGCGGCCCGAAGGATCATTGTGGTATGATGAGACGGAGATGCGGGTTAATTTGATCACACAAGGAGCGGTTTGGGATGAGTTTCTTTAAAAAGCTGTTCGGCGGTAAAAACAACGGAGAAACGGCAAAGGACGGCACGGTGATTTACAGCTATGACGGGAATGAAGATAACGGCTATACGGCTCCGGCTCCCATGGAGTATACGGAAGAAATCGTCGATCATTTCATGCGCGCGTTTCCGAACAGAACATGCGGTGTTTTTCACGAAATCATATCCGATCTCGTACATATCGATGTGAATGTGATGGAGCCGACGGAGCGGGAGCCGTTTTGGATTTTGTACACGACGGGGATGAGCGACCTGCCGATGACTCTGCCCGAGGAGATACTGGAAGAGCTGGGAGACGGCATCGACCGGGCGGAGCTGATGATCTTCCTTCCGACCTCATGGGAAATGAGCGAACAGGCGTTTAAAGACGACAACAATTACTGGCCGATTCGGTTGATGAAGCAGCTCGCGCGTTTTCCGCATCAATACAACACGTGGCTGAGCTACGGACATACGATTCCGAACTACCGGGAGTACGAGCCGTATGCCGAAGGCACCGGATTAAACGGCGTAGTCCTTTATAAGCTTGACGACGATCTGAGCGTCATTCCGACCAAGGACGGAAATAAGGTTCATGCCTACTTCCTCGTTCCGCTATATAGAGAAGAGATGGAGTACAAGCTGGAGTACGGCATGGAAGCGTTGATGGAGAAGCTGTTCGAGCTGGGCAACGACGCGCTGGTCTTAAACCCGAAACGGAAAAATACTTGTGCGTAACGATTAAAAAAGCTTTGCATCGCCCGGTCGGGGCGTGCAAAGCTTTTTGCCGTGCGGAGCGGCCCTTGCCGTCCGCGCCTCAAACGTACGGGTTGTTTTGCTTCTCGTAGCCGATCGTCGTCGCCGGGCCGTGGCCCGGGTACACCTTCACGTCGTCCGGCAGGTCGAACAGCGTGCCGTGAATCGATTCCAGCAGCTCGCGCTGGCTGCCGCCGGGCAGGTCGGTCCGGCCGACCGACAGCCGGAACAGCACGTCGCCGGCGAACAGCTTGTCGCCGTACAGCAGGCTGACGCTTCCCGGCGAATGGCCCGGCGTGTGAAAGACGCGGAACGTTTCCCCGAGCAGCGTAAGCGTCTGCCCTTCGTCCAGCGCGTATTCGGCGGGATCGGTTTCGATCAGGGCGCCGAGCTCGGGCCAGCGGGCGGAGCCGTTCTTCTTCGGGTCGGTCAGCCAGTCGGCTTCCGCGTCGTGTACGTAAACCGGGCATTTTTTCCATTTGCGCAGCTCGTCCACGCCGCCGATATGGTCGAAATGCGCGTGCGTCAGGACGATCGCCTCGATGTCCATCGTCTCGATCCGTTTGAACAGCGGCTTCGGATTCATGCCGGGATCGATGACGAACCCTTTGGTCCGGTCGGCGTTCGACAGCAAGTACGCGTTCGTCTGCAGCGGTCCGAGCGAGAATGTTTCGATGTGCAGCATCGGTTCCCTCTCGTCAAAACGTCGACAGCAAAGCGCGAAGCTCCGCCGTGATCGTCTTCTGGTAGTCGGTGCCTTCGCCGTAACGGGCCAAAATCTCGGCGCGGGTCGCCTTGAGATTGTCCTCGTAATCCGGCGCGTTGCGGTCCGGGTTATTTTGCTTGAACGCGATCATCGCTTCCTGCACGTGCTTCGGCCGCGGTCCCCATGTACCGAGCACGAAGCCGCCCGTATCGGCGAAAATGACGACCGGGATCGAACGGCCGCCCATCGTCAGAAACTGGTCCATCGTATCGAGATGCTCTTCCATGATCAGCACTTCGACGGGCATGCCGGCGTTTTCCAAGGCGCGGAACACGACGGGCACGTTGCGGACGACGTCGCCGCACCAATCCGCCGCGAGAATGAGGCAGCGCAAATCGTCGCGGTTCGAAAGCGATTCGAAAAACTCGCGCTCGTCGTCGGAGCTCCATTCGAACCGGTTGTACCAATCGAGGAACTTGTCCTGGTTTTTCGTCATGGCATCGATAAACTGCTGCGGCGTCAAGCCTTTGCCCAGCTTGTCGGCCAAATTTTTGCTCATCGCGTTTCCCTCCTTCGGTATGGTGCCTCCCTCATTTTAGCAAAAAAGCGGAGGATTCACCATGCGGCGGCGAAGCTGCCGGGGAATCCCCCGTGAGCGGATCCGGCCGACATAAACGGACGCCAAAAAGGACGGCTCCGATCGCAGAGCCGTCCTTCGCCGCGCTTCCTCGTCTTCCCGTTTCCGCCTACCGGGCCGCGCCCGTCGGCGTCCCGCTCTCCTCGATCAGCTTCGCGATCGCGTCCACCTGGCCGCCGGCAAGCGGATGCTTCGCCCGGTGCGACCGGATGGCGTCGACGAGCCGCTCCGGGGTCAGCGCGGCGAAAGCCGGGCTTTTGCCGGACAGCCGGGCGTCGGGATGCGTGAAGCAGAGAATGCCGACGACGTCCGCGGCGATGCCGTGGCGCCGGAGCAAATCTTTCAGCACGAATTCGTGACGGTACGCCCGGGCCGTCGGCTCCTCCTTCGGCCGCCCCGAATCCCCCTGCGCGGCCCCGGCTTCTCCGAGCCGGACGTCTCCCGCTTCCTCGCGGGCATCGATGTGGAACACGCCGTTCGGGCCGACGACGATATGGCCGATCGCCTGCACCGTCTCGCCGGAACGAACCGTCCGCCCGTTCAGCACGCGGTACTCGCCACCCGCCGCCTGAAGCGCCCACGCCACCGCGTCGTCCGCGGCCCCCCCGGCAGCCGCGTCATTCGCGGCGCCCGCATCCGTGCCTGCGGCTTCCGCGCTTGCCGCCGGTCCGACGGCGGCGTTCGTTCCCGCGCGCGCCGCCGACTCCGCCGCTTTGCGCTTGGACCGTTTGTACAGCAAATAGACGGCGTACAGGACGGTCAGCGCGACCGCTCCCCACATCAGCTCGTTCACGTACTCGGAAGCCTTCTCGTCGATGTTTTTCCAATTTTCCCCGAGCGTCATGCCCAAGTAGACGAACAGCATCGACCACGGGATCACCGCGAGCGTCGTCAGAAGCGTGAACTTGGACAGCGGCATTCGCGCCATGCCCGCCGGCACCGATATCGCGTGGCGGACGACGGGAATGAACCGGGCCGTGAAGATGACGCCCGTCCCGTATTTGTTGAACCAATTTTCCGACACCTCGATATGGTGCCGGTTAATGAAAATATATTTGCCGAACCGCTCCAGCACCGGCCTGCCGCCGTATCGTCCGATCCAGTAGACGAATATTTGCGCGATCACCCCGCCTACGGTACCGAAGACGACGGCGAGCCAATAGTTGATTTCGCCCATATACACCAAGTAGCCGCCGAACGCGAGCACGATCTCGCTCGGAATAATTTCGATCATCAACCCGAACATGATGCCCCAGTACCCCAGGTCGGTCAGCCAAGCCAACACCGTATCGACAATGCCATGAATCCACGCGCTCATCCGTTCCCAACTTTCCTCCCGATAATAGGCCGCGGACGTACGATCCTTCCGCCGGACTTCCTGTGCAAGCTCCTGTTGTCCAGCCTATTCTACCATAAAGGCAAACATTCCCGCACCCCGCCGAAAGTCCGGTGCCCCTTTCCCGATTCAACCCGCTTGACCTTACGTATGGGACCGGAGGATACCCCGCCCGGTGCGGGCTTGTACCATGTCGCCCCGTCACGAGGCGCCGGACTCGAACGAAAAAACGGAGCCCGCCGACCGCAGTGCTCCGATTGTACGGCCGCATGACCCGACCCGTTATCCGGGTCCGGCGTCGATCAGCCGCAGCCTTGCAATATTTTCCTCCGTAAATCCCGCCCACGATTTGGCGTACTCCAACGGCAGGGTAATAACCTTGCGATACATGTCAAGATCGTTCAGGTAGTAAGGGATCGTATGCTGATGGCAGCTGTTGATTTCCAGGAGCCATACTTTCAAGTTCTCGTCTACCGAAACGTCGAGTCCCACATCGCCGAAAGGCCCGTACTTCTGTTCGATGAATTGACAGGCCGTCGTGCAAATCGAGATCATTTCCGCTTCTTTCCTTATCACTTCCTCCTCGGTTAATCGAAACACCGTACGCAAGGCGTCCCTGCCCGGGCTGATCGAGCTGATGTCGTTGGTATAAAATCTGCCGTCCAAGCCGTACCGCGCGATGATTCCCGAACAGATCCATTGCCCGCCGCCGTTTTTTTGCAGGATGACTCTGAAGTCGACATGCTTATTCTGATACGTCATCGCTACGGATTGTTGAATCAAATACTTCTTGCCCTTTCGGATGCGCCTGATCCATGCCCATGCTTTGTTCTCACTGCTTGCGAACGTCTTCGCCTTGTGCCGGTTCCAAAACAAATAGCCGTCGGAGCTCTTGTCCAGCTTGACGATTCCTTTCCCCATCGAACCGGTGGCCGGTTTTAAATAGACGGACCCGTACGATGCCAGCATTTCCTTCAAGCTTCTGGGGTGATCCAGCAGTCGGGTATGCGGCAAATGTCCGCCGATCGGAGGATGGGACCGGATGGAGTCCCACAGCTCCCACTTGTTCAAATAGTAAGCGTTGAAAATTTTCCCGCCGGTATGCGCAAGCAAATCGTCATACCGTTTGCTTCGGCTGACCCTTATTCTCCTGTAGACGACGTCCGGGTAGGGAAATATGCCTTTGCGCCACGGAGCTCCCTCCCCGCCGGCCTTCGGGTTGTAGCAGTACCCTTCTATCGTTTTTTGCCCGGGGTTTATCCCGTTCAAGGAACAAAGATAAATAAGCCCCTTGATCGCCTCGTAATCCGCCAAGTATCCGCGGTACTCGTGTAAGGTTTTGGGAGTGAGCCCTTGCTCGGCGACCAGGAGGGCGATGACCGGTCCAAGATGCAGATTCGTCCCGTCGGCGTACATCTCGTAAGGCAGCGAATCGGGAATCGTCACGTCCTTTTTCAATTGAGCGGATAGTCCGATCGTCCCCTGCGGCAGACGGTCGCACCGGGTTACGCGCATTTGTCGTCTCCATTGTCCGAAACGAAGCAAAGTCGCGGAGACGATAGAAGCGTCACAGTGACCGGGAAGCCGAATTTGATCGGGCTTCATCTCGGGAATCCATTGGATATACAACCCGAATCACCCTCTTTTCCGATGAAAATGCAGGAGCGGGCCCCCTGAAGGTCTCATCCGTCAGGAACGCCCCCCAGGTATGGCCGAAACGGCGACAACACCTCCCGAAGATCGATGGGATGCGGGTTCTTGTAAGCCACAAAGCCTAAACAAAGCGGAATGTCTTCGCCCGGATACCGGTAGTTGAACACGACGCGGCTCTTGAAACCGGCCGCTTCCAGCAAGCTGTCGACGTAACGTTTGTCAAAAAGCGATTTGTGAAGCTGCTGCAGCCACCAATCCGGCGTTTGTTCCGGATCGCCGTGCGTATACCGGTAGACGTGATACAGGTCGAATCGTTCCCCAGTGATACCCGGCAATTGTCGCAAGTAGGCGTCCGCTACGATTTCAAAGTCCGGAATGCCGAGATAGACGAGGGGCGCATCGTCCCGCAGCACCCTGCGGCAGTTTTTCAAATGATCGAGCTGCTGAAACACGAACAGGTGCTCGAAAAAAGCGTTGGAAAAGATCAAATCCGCACTGTCATCGCGAAAGGGCGTAAGCGTCGCGCAGTCCGTGACCAGGTCCGTCGCCGAGGTGCGTCGGCAATCGCAGTTGACCATGCCCTCCATCCGATGCTCCCCGCAGCCCAAGTGCAGCCTCAGTCCGGCCGGATTGCCCGATCGGGCGTCCGAGGTCCGCGCAGACTCGGCGGCGTTCGAAAGCTTGCGGCGGGAGAGCACCTCCGGCAGCGTGCCGGTAAAGGGGACGGCCCTTTTCCATACCCGCGGATGGGTGGGATGCAGATCTTCGACCTCCTCCGACCAACTCAGCCATTTCGACCGATACCAGGCCTCGCGGTCAAAGTCGAGCGCATGTCCCCAAGTATGGATTTTGCGGTAAACTTCCTCATCGGTGAGCACGTAGCTGCCGTGAAAACATAAAGCGTCCAGCCGCATCACGTCGGTTGCCTCTGGACTCAGCAGCCTCAGATGATGAAACTTGACGTCGCGCCTGCAGTTGACGGCCACATTCGGATAGCCGTGGACGATCGAGCCGGTCTCATTTTCCAAAATGTAGTCCCACGTTTTCCAAAACGTGCACCACGGCGCGACATAGTAATCGTAATCCGGGTGCTCGCCGATTTGCCGGATCATTCGATCGTAGTCGGCGTACGTGTAATATTCGTCGGCATCCTGTACGATGAGGAAATCGATGCCGTCCTCCTTCGCTTTTTGCAGGCATGCGTTCCTTTGCTCGTGCTCCCAGTCCCAGATGCCGGTGATCAGCTCGATTTTGCCCGCATACGCCGACCGCTTCAATCGTTCCGGATCGGCCGTATTTCGAAAGCCAGCTCTCGCTTGCGGGTTGTACCGCCAAGGGACTTCGCTGTAAGCGACGTAGATTTTCTCGACGAACGGACCGCAGTTCTCGATCATCGTCAAGAGGCTGTCCTGGCAGTCGAACAGCAGCACATGTACCGCAAACCGTTTGCCCGCCGATTCGGTTTTCATGCCGCGTTCCTCCTCTTAGGCCAACGTCGGGTCCACAGCCGTCTGCGCCCCCAGCCGTTCCCGGCACAGCTTCATATGGCCGCGGATATGTTCGTCGTTCGGACGGAAGTCGAGCGCAAGCTGATTGTGCCGGTATGCCTGGTCGTAATCGCCAGCTCGGAAATAACAATGGGCAAGCTGCATATGAGGCAGCCACGTCCGGCTCGGCACGTTGTCGATCGCCCAGCGGTTTGCCGGTGGCGGAGCCTCGACCGCCAGCTTATACCAGAAGATGGCTTGCTGAAGTTCGTCTTTGTTCAGGAAATGATACCCGATGCGGCAGCAAATCGGCGGACGCGGCATCCCGTATCGAAACGAACGGAACGCCCAATCCAGCTCCCGGTCGCAATCGCCCAGGTGGTGGTAACAATCCGCCAACGTGCCGCATACGAAGATGCGGTCCTCCGGGGAAATCCCTTCGCAATCCAGAAATTGCAGGTACGCCCGAACCGCTTGATCGTAACGCCGATTCGTATGCAGCTCCCTGGCGTAATGGAAAAGGTCGCGCTTCGTCAACGGTGCGCCCCGTTCCGCCAGCTTCTCGAATATACGCAAATTCCGGTCCGTTCTTCCATGTTCCTGCCGATGCGTAATGACAATGTCGCTGTCCAGCACCGTTCCGCAGACCGTCAAATCCTCGTGCACGGCTCCGTGCCAGCGATAGTTCTTCGACCGTCTCACCAGCCGGATACGGCGTACATTCAGGATCCCTCGGCCCGCCTCGTCAACGGCGCAGCTGTATGCCATCGAGACCGCGTCCACCGTCGGATCGAACGATCGCTTGAGGCCGATCAGCTTGGCGCATTCCTGCGGCAGCAGCACGTCGTCCGCATCCAGCCACAGGATATAGTCCATCGCGGCCTGGTCGAAAGCGAAATTGCGGGCGGCCGCGAAATCGTCGATCCACTCGAAATCGACGACCCGATGCGTAAATCGGCTGGCGATCTCTTTGGTCCGATCGGTAGACCCCGTATCCACGATCACGATTTCGTCGACGGCTTCGCGGACCGACTCCAGGCACCTCGCCAACGTCCGCTCTTCGTTTTTTACGATCATGCAAAGGCTGATCGTAATGGACTTCCGTCCGTTTTCTTCGGCGAGGAGCAGCTCATGAATATCGCCGCCCCATTTCTCGGCCGCTTTCCGCTTGTTTTCCCGGATTAATCCCATCATATCGATGCCGGCTTCCCGGAAAGCGGCATGCCCGACATGATGCACGAACGAATCGAGGGCGACGAGCAGCGCATATCCTTGTCGGACGGCACGAAGACACAGATCGTCGTCCTCGCACGTTCCGATCCCGTATCGTTCGTCGAACGGACCGATATCGTCAAGCACGCTTCGCTTGACAAGCAGACAAAAGCCGACCAGCCGGTTCAAGCGCCGCGAAAGACCCGCATGATGCTTGGCGCGTTCCCTCGCGAAGCGTTCGAGGCCGTCAAGATCGGTATAAGCGGCCGGTACTTGCTGCGGACCGCTGCAAAAATTGCTGACGGGTCCGACCATGCCGATCCCCTCGTCGCTGTAGAGCGTGCGCAGCATATTGCCCAGCCAATTTTCGGTCACCACGGTATCGTTGTTTAAAAAGAGGATGTTGTCCCCGGTGGAGTGGCCGATCCCCGCATTGCACCCTTTCGCGAAACCGAGATTGTCGGAGTGAAAAACGGCCGTTACGTCCGGCAGCGTACGGATGTATGCTGTCGTCCCGTCGGTAGAGGCGTTGTCGACCAGAATGATCTCGTGTTCTTCCGGCGTATGGGCACGAATGCTTTCGAGGCATCGCTTGGTCAAATCCAGTCCGTTGTGGGTCACGATGATGATGCTTGTTTTCATGCCATCCCCCCGTATCAGTTTATGCGAGGAAGAAGGGTGCCGACACTTGCCGGCCCGCCTGCCTGATAAAGTCCGCAGACGAAAGAAGGCTGCCGGAACGGTGTCCGGGAGCCTGTTTCCGACGATCGCGGCCTTGCTTCGATTCCGGCTGCCGCTAAGGGATGACGGTTATATAGCTCGGGGAGAGACCGACGGTTATCGTCGCTATAATCGCGTTATTCGTTCCGTCGATAACCGATACGGTGGAATCGTTCTGATTCGGAACATAAATTCGGTTTGTCACCGGGTTTACCGCCAAACCGCGCGGATCGTCGCCGACGGGGATGGTGGCGATCACCTGATTGGTCGTTCCGTCGATAACCGATACGCTGTCGCCGGTCGCTTGATTGGCCGCATAGATGCGGTTGGTAACCGGATTGACGGCGACGCCGAACGGGTCGGGGCCGACGGTTACCGTCGCCACAATGACGTTGGTCGCGCCGTCGATGACCGATACCGTATCCGGCAAGGGGGAGGCTACCGCAAAAGCATTGGCGACATAGATTCGATTGGTCGCCGGATTGATGTCGATCGAAACCGGATTGACGCCGACGGGAATCGTAGCCAAGAAAATATTGGTGGTTCCGTCGACGACCGAAACGGTGTCCGCATTGTTATTGACGACGTAAATCCGGTTGGTGGCCGGATTGACGGCGATGGGGGCCGGAACGGAAGCAAGCGGAAGCGTCAGCGTAGCCGCAATCAGGTTGCTGCCGCCGTCAATGATAGAGACGGTGTCGAAATTTTGATCGGTCACATAGATCCGATTCGTTGCCGGATTGGAAGCCGCGCCGCTCGGATTGGAGAATTCGGCGAAGGCGACCGTAGCCACGACGGTATTCGCGACGCCGTCGATCACGGATACGTTGCCGCTGTCGACATTCGGTACATAAACGCGGTTGGTCGCCGTATTGGCGGTCATGCCGAATGGAGCAGGGCCGTCGCCGACCGGGACCGTCGCTATAACGATGTTGCTTGCCCCGTCAATGACGGAAACCGTATCGCTGTCCAGGTTGGCTACAAAGATTCGATTAAACGACGGCGGCGGTGGCGGCGGTGGTGGCGGCGGCGGCGTGCTCGGTTGCGTTTCGGACGTGATTGGCGGTGTAGGCGGCGGTGGTGACGGTGGTGGTGGCGGTGGTGGTGGCGGCGATGGCGATGAAGACGGTGGTGATGATGGTGCCGGTGGCGGCGGCGGTGATGACGGGGTTGGCCTTGGCCTTATGCCCATTACAAATGCCTCCTTTGTGGGTGAGCTTCAATATCTATATTCAATTCGACGGAACCTGAAATGGACTTCTCTCACGGTTATCGCGAATCCGAGAACCCGCCCAACTCCTGTCATGCCGGAACAAGCCTTCACATACGTTAATAGGGAAGAAGGACAGACAAGCAGGCGGGAACAAAGGAGGAGAATCGTTTGGCGAACGGACCATCGCAGCGGGATCCGAAGCGGCCGGCTTCGATCAACGTCTTCGTGTTGAAGAAAAAGCATCTGCTGCTCGCGGTCGGCCTCGTCATCCTGGCCGCGGCATACGTGCTGTACGCCCGGCAGGAGGAAGCGAAGTCGGTCTCGGGGACGGCCGTTACGGAACGTACCGTTCATCTCGTAACGGGGGAGTTCAAGTCGACGACGGAGGACGGCAAAGAAATCGAGGCGTACCGGTGGGACCCAGGCACCGTCTACGTGAACAAGGGAGAGAAGGTGAAGCTGAGCATCCTCGGCGTCAACGGCGCCAGTCACCCGTTCATCATCGAAGGGCTCGGCATCAAGGGCGAGGTGAAGAAAGGCCGGGAAACCGTCGTGTCGTTCAAGGCCGACAAAGAAGGCATATACCGGATCATTTGCCTGACTCATCCGGACATGGCCCAGAACGGGCCGATGATCGGCTATATCGTCGTCGATTGACCGCAAGTGGCACCGCCCCGCCGCAGTAGCCCATTCGCCGTCCCCTGCATACTGTGGTAGCAGAGAGGAGCGGATGATGCGGCATGACGTATCCTGCAGGCGAGAAGCATAGCGAGAAGCACAGCCAAGCGCTGCCGACGTTGCGCAAAATACGCCGGGCTTGCAACCGGGAGCTGTACCGGACGGCGAAACGGCTGAAGCTGTGGGTTCCTCCGGATCGAATGGCCGAGGCGGAGGAGCTGTATTTGAAAAAAGTGGTGCAGCATTTGACCTATATCGCGGAAAACGGCAGCAACCGGAAACTGTTGTCCGATTGGTGGGACGAACACGTCCGCGACGACATCGCGAAGCTGTGGAACGTGGACGCCGACGACTTGTCCCGGGCGTTCCGCGACGCGTTCGGCGGCTGATCGGCGCCTATCCGCATGCGGCCGCAGCCCGAAGAGCCGAACCCCGCCGCGGGGGTTCGGCTCTTCGGCGCGTTCGCGCCCGTCTCAACGGTTATGCGTCTTCGCGGACGCGGCGATGGCCGCGATTTCGCCGTTCTCGACGACGCGCCTGCCGGGGGAGCCCGTCCGCGCCGTCGCGATCATGGCGGCCGCCACCGCCGCCGCTTCGATCGGCTTGTAGTTGGCGAGCGGACCGGTGAACACGAACGACAGCGGCTTCGCCAGCGCCGCGGCCGCCCGCTCGCCGAATCGGAACTCGTCGCGTTCGCCGAGCAGAAGCGACGGCCGGAACGCGTAAAAGGCGCTCGGCCCGAGCGCGGCCAGCCTCTCCTCCGTCTCGCCCTTAACCCGGTTGTAGAAGACGCCGGACTTCGCGTTCGCTCCCATCGCGGAGACGAGCGAATACGAGCGGGCGCCCGCGCGGGCGCCGATCTCGCCGAGCCGCAGCGGATAGTCGAGGTCGACCTTGCGGAACTGCGCCTGCGAGCCCGCCTTCTTGATCGTCGTGCCGAGCGCGCAAAACAGGTCGGCCCCGCCGAAGCCTTCGTCGTCCCCCGGCCCGCTCCCGAGGCGCTCATAATCCGTCGGGCGCTCCTCCAGCTTCGGATGCGCGCTTCCCGTCGGACGCCGGACGAGAGCGATGACGCGGTCGCAGCCGTCGTCCTCGAGAAGCTGCCGGACAAGCTCCCTCCCGATCAAGCCGGTCGCGCCGGCCACAATCGCCGTACGGTTCCCCGTCCCCGGTCCCGCCTCTCCCGCCCGGTTCGTCATGGCGCGCTCCTCCTAGTCCCGCATGAATGTTAATCGATACGATCATTGTACCGTATGCCGCGGCGTTCGCCAAACGAGAGCGGCCCTTGCCCGTATGGATGTGCGCGGCAATGTGCGCATCGCATCGAGGCTTAGCGGCTCCATGCGCCGCCGCAAAACGGACGGCGGCTCCCCCGTTCGGCACGCTTGCCCCTCCAACCGTTCCGCTTATCTACTCCCTTCCAGCAGCACGTCCAGAACGGCCTTCATATCGTCGTCCGTGCCGATGCTGATGCGCAGCTTGTCGCGCAGGCGCGGAGCGTCGAAATAGCGGACGTAGATGCGGTTGTCGAGCAGCCTCCGGTACATGTCGGGCGCGGACGCGCCTCCCGGAGGCGGCGAGACGAGCACGAAGTTGGCCGTCGAAGGCCAGACGCCCCATCCGGCGTCCGCCAAGGCGGCGCAAAACGCGTCCCGCGTCCGCCCGATGCGCGCGACCGACCGCCGCATCCAGTCCGGGTCGCCCAGCGCGGCTTCCGCGGCGAGCTGGCCGACCGCGTTGACGCTGAACGTCTCGCGCGCCTTCTCCATCGCGCGGACGAGCCGCTCGCTCCCGACGGCGTAGCCGACCCGGGCGCCGGGCAGCGCGTACGCCTTGGAAAACGTCCGCAGCACGAGCAGATGCTCGTACGTGCCGGTCAAGTCGACGACGGACGTCCCTTCCGGGGCGAAGTCGACGTACGCTTCGTCGACGACGACGAGCCCGTCGAACGTCCGGAGCAGCTTCTCGATGGCGTCCCGCCCGGCGCAGGTGCCCGTCGGCGCGTTCGGATTGGCGAACACGACCAAGCGGGGCGTGTCGTCCCCGGACGCCGCGAGCTCGGCCGGCTCGAAGCGGAACCGGTCGTCCGTCGGCACGCGCCGGACGCGGACGCCCGCCAAGTCCGCCACGGTCCCGTACAGCGCGAACGTCGGATCGGGCATCGCCGCCGTGTCGCCCTCTTGGGCGAACGTCCGGTACATTAGCGTGATGAGCTCGCTCGAGCCGTTGCCGCACAAAATGCGCGACGCGGGAACGCCGAGCGTCGCGGACAGCGACTCGCGCAGCCGGTCGCTAAGCGCCTCGGGGTACGCGGCTACCAGCTCCGGGGCGAGCCGGCGAAGCGCCTCCGCCACTTTGGGCGAGGCGGGGTACGGGTTTTCGTTCTGGTTCAGCTTGATCGCCGGCACGCCGGGCTCCGGGCGGATGCCCGCGGAATACGGCTCCAGCTTTTCGACAAGCGGGTGAATCGCAATCATGGTTCGTCGCTCCTTTCGCTTGGACGGCAAGTGTGTTACTGTTACGATAGCGAAAATGTGGCATTTCACATATAGCCAGATTCGGCATTTTGAAGATGACAGATGGAGAACAGGAGCGAATCGCCATGGAGCTTATTCCCCACTTGGACCCCGCTTCCCCGGAAGCGCTCTATATTCAGCTGTACCGGCATCTTCGCCGGGAAATCGAGGACGGCCGCCTGCCCGCGGAGGCGCGCCTTCCGTCCGTCCGGAAGCTTGCCGCCCATCTCGGCGTCAGCCGGACGCCGGTGGAGAGCGCGTACCAGCAGCTGCTTGCGGAAGGCTACGTGGAGAGCCGGCCGCGCAGCGGCTTGACCGTCAAGCCTTACGAGCCGGACTTCGAGAGGGGGGCGGACGGCGCCCCACCCCCCTCTCCGCCTCGGCCGGACAAACGAACGACGCCGCTGTCGCCATCGGCGCCTCCCGTTCCGGCCGGCAAACCGGAATCGATCGATTTCGCCTACGGCGACGTCGACTTGACCTATTTTCCGTTCGCGCTATGGAAAAGACTTCTCGGCGAATGCTTCCTGCCCGAGCACCGCGACCTGTTCCGCTACGGGGACCCGCTCGGGGAAGCCGGGTTTCGCAAGGCGCTGTCCGCGTACGCGTACCGGGCGCGGGCGGTCGTCTGTCCGCCGGAGCGGATCGTCGTCGGCGCGGGTACCCACCATTCGATGGAGCAAATTTGCCGCCTGCTCCGGCAGACGCGCTACGCGCCGGGGGAAACCGCGTTCGCCGTCGAGGAATCGATGAGCGACGGCATCGCCGCGATTTTGCGGCATCACGGCTACCGGCTGGCGCCGATTCCGCTCGAGCCGGACGGCCTCGACATCGGGGCGCTGTACGAGTCCGGCGCCCGCCTCGTCTACGTGACGCCGTCGCACCAATTTCCGTTCGGCACCGTCATGTCGATCGGCAACCGGCGCAAGCTGTTGAAGTGGGCGGCCGAGACGGGCGGGCTCATCGTGGAAGACGATTACGACGGCGAATTCCGCTATGCCGGCCTCCCGATCCCGTCCCTGCAAGGCTTGGATGCCGACGGCTCGGTCGCTTACGTCGGCACGTTCTCCCGGGCGCTCGCGCCCGCCTTCCGGCTCAGCTACGCGGCTCTGCCTCCCGCTCTGGCGCAAATCGCATCGGCCGCGCTCCATCCGTTCGACCGGCTCGCCTCGCCGCTCCATCAAAAAACGCTGGAGCAGTTCATGACCGGCGGCCATATGCAGCGGCACGTGCGCAAAATGCGCAGCGTCTACCAGCGCAAGCTCGCCGCCCTGCTCGGCGCCGTCCGGCACCGCCTCGAGCCGCGCTTCCGCGCAAGCGGCGGCGGCGCCGGCCTGCACGTGCTGCTCCAGGCCGAAGGCGGCGCCGGTCCCGGCGAAGCCGAGCTGATCCGGCTCGCGGCCGAGGCCGCGGTGCGCGTCTATCCGACGTCGGTATACCGGGTCGATCCGCGCCGGCCCGCGGCCGAAGCCGTCCTGCTCGGCTTCGGCGCGCTGAGCGAAGCGCAAATCGCCGAAGGCGTCCGGCGTCTGGCCGAGGCGTGGCGGTAGCCGATCAGGAACCGGCGCAGCCGCAATACAAAAAAGGCAGACCGTCGGGAGTGCCGACAACCTGCCGTTATTCGATAGACGACGCGGCGCGCGGAGGACGCATTACGGGGAAAACGATCGGCCCTCTGCGGGGCCCCCCCGACGCGCGCGCGCGCCGCCCAAGGCGAAAAGCCGCTTCCCGATCCGGGAAAGCGGCTCTTCGATTCGTTCACTCCGCCCGCCTCGGCTCCGGATCGTCGCATTCGACGCGGTTCCGCCCGCGGTTCTTGGCACGGTACAGCGCCTTGTCGGCGCGCTCGATCATGTCCTCGAGCCTGTTCGTGCCGTACGTCCGCTCCGGCCGCGATTGGGCGACGCCGATGCTGACGGTGATCGCGATTTCCCGCTCCTCGTCGCGGTACGGCGAGCTGATGAACCACGTACGGATCCGTTCCGCCAGCTCGCAGCCCCGCTCCAGCTCGCAGTTCGTCGCCAGCACGACGAATTCCTCGCCGCCGTACCGCGAGACGACGTCGGAATGGCGCACGCAGGCGACAAGCAGCGAGGCCGCGTGCTTCAATACCCGATCGCCGACGAGATGGCCGTACGTATCGTTGATTTGCTTGAAATAATCGACGTCGATGAGCAGGATCGAGGACGGGTTTCCCGCCCGGGCCGCCGCTTCCTCGATTTTCGTCCCTTCGTTCATCAGAAACCGCCGGTTGTACACTTCCGTCAAATGGTCGATGACGGCCGACTCCTCGAGCAGCTGCATCGTCGTCGCCAGCTTCGCCGACATGATGTTGAAGTTGTCGGACAGCTCCTTCAGCTCCGCCGGCGCGGTACGAATGATCGACGGATCGATCTGGTAGCCGAACCGTCCTTCCCGAATACGCTTCGTCCCGTTCAGCAAATGTCTCAGCAGGGCGATCATTTTGCGGGTGAGCAGCATGGCGGCGATGTAGCTCGCGATCAGGATGAGGGCGGTTATAAGCGCCATGACGCCGAACAGATTGAAGTACGGCTTGTAGACGTCGGCCGTTCGCGTCTCGCCCACGAGCAGCCATTGGCGGTCGCTCGTCCAGGCGTACGCCCCGTACACCCGCTCCCCGGCCTGGTTCAAATACGACTTCGGCGCATCCAAACCGGCGACGGCGCGCTGGTAAATGTCCGTCTGGTACTGGACCGTAATCCGGGGAGCGTCGAACCGGTCCCGCGGCTTCGTAATGCGGAAGCCGTCCCGGTCGAGCAGAAACGTCTCCCCGTTCGCGCCGAACCGGAATTGGTTCATGATGCTGTCGAGCGTCGTCAGCTCGACCGCCCCGATGATCGCGCCGGCAAACTTGCCGTCTCCGCCGATGACCGGAGCGACGAAGCCGACGATATATTTCCCGGTGACCCGCCCGATCATGACATCGGTCACATACGGCTTGCGAAGGTCGCGGACGGCCCGGAAATAATCGCGGTCGGAGACGTTCGTATCGAACGGCCCATCCAGATTGAGGCTCGTGTTGCCCGCCGCGTTGATGAAGCTGATCGTATCGAATTCGGTATGCGTCAGCTTGAACATCCGGAATTGGCTGCGCATCTCCTCCAAGTTCAAGGCGCGCGCCCCCGGCATCGCGGCCAAATATTCGATGTCGGCGAGCCGCTCCGATTTCCATTTGTCGATGAACATCCGCTGCAGCTCGATCGCTTCCCGCAGCGCCGAATGCGTCTCCCGTTCCTTGATGACTTTGCCGAGAAGCGACATGAATAGGACGATGAGGACGCACATCGTGACGATCAGCACGCCGACCCATAGCCGAAGACGCCCTTTTAACGTGGAAACCCGCAATATCCGGTATAGGTTCTGCATCCGGTCATCCCACCCATCGCATCTTCAGTCGAGCACGACTTCCTTCCCGGGATTCCGCAGCCATTCGAACATGAGCCGGACTTGCGATTCCGTGTTCCGGTTCTCCGACAGCTCGGGCAGTTCGTCCTCGCCGAAATAGCCGACGCCGGACGTTTCCAGACCCGCCTTCGGCTCCCCGCCTAGGCGCTCGCACAAGATGAACATTTTGTATATATAATACGGCTCCGGCGGATGCGGGTGACATTTTTTATCCAGCACGGCGAGCAGCTTGACGGCCCGGACGTCGAGTCCGGCCTCCTCGCGGATTTCCTTCACCGCGACCTCCTTCGGCGTGTAGCCGATATCGGCCCAGCCGCCGGGCAGCGTCCACTTCCCGTCCGACTTTTCCCGTACCATCAACAGCTTGCCGTTCTCGAACACGACTCCGCGAACGTCCACCTTCGGCGTCGGGTAGCCCGTCTCGGAGGCGAACAGCTCCTTCACTTTGGCGTACGGCTCGCCGGTCTGCTCCCGCATCATCTCGATGCTGATCTCGCGAAGCTCTTCGTATCGTTCGATATCGTAGCCGTCCTTGGCATAGGTGAGCCCGGTTTGGGCGATCGCCTGAATGCGCTGCGCCCAATGCAGCCATCGATTGGCGTCGGTCATGGTCGTTTCCTCCGTTACCCTGGGTATAGACCGGCCGGCTCGAGCGCCGCCGCGTAATGCCGCGCCCCCGCTCCGTCCGGGTCGTACACGACGACAAGCAGCGTGGAACGGCCGCGATCGATCGTGCCGTCGGCCTCGAACCGGTTCAGATCGAACGGCAGCGTCTCGACGACCGCATGCTTGTGCAGCTCCTTCTCGGTCCAGCCGAGCGCCGCGAACTCGGGCGATACCCGTTCCGGACGGTCCGCCAGCGACTGCATCCAGGCCGACACCGATTTTTTATCGTGCATGAAGTCCCACCATATTTTACGCGGCTTGTAGCGGTGGTTCAAGAAGTAGTCGAGCTTCATGAGCCCTTCCGCCGTCCTCGCGTCCTCGTCCGGCGTTCCCCGATCCTTCAGAAAGTCGCGCAGCCGCACGAACAGGTCCTCGAGCTGATGCCCGATCTTTTGCCAGCCGCGCTCCTCCCAGTAGTCGCCGAACTGCTGGAAGAAATCGAATGCCGACGGGAACTGCTCGGCGATCAAATACTTGACCGTCCGGTTTATCCGGTGCGCGTTCCAATATTTCTCAAGCACGTCCTCGACCCGCTTGATCCGCATCAGATCGGAGAACGGCATGATCGCGTTGCCGAGTATTTCGTACGGGGCGTTGTCCATGTAGACGTACCCGTACTTGTCGGCGTCGTGGCGCAGTCCGGTGCCGCGGAGCATTTTCAGAAAGCCGAGCTGCAGCTCCTCGGGTCCGAGCGCGAACACGTCGTTGAACGTCTGGCGGAACGATGCGTAATCTTCCTCCGGCAGGCCGGCGATCAGATCGAGATGCTGGTCGATTTTGCCGCTTTCCTTCACCTTCGTGACGGTCCGGGTCAGCTTGGCGAAGTTTTGGCGGCGCTTGACGAGCTCGTTCGTCCGGTCGTTCGTCGACTGCACCCCGATTTCGAAACGGAAAACGCCCGCGGGCGCATGCTCGGACAAAAAGTCCAGCACCTCGGGACGCATGATGTCGGCCGTTATTTCGAACTGGAACACGCAGCCTTTATGGTTGTCGATCAGAAATTGGAAAATGTCCATCGCGTATTCGCGCTTGATGTTGAACGTCCGGTCGACGAACTTGATCAGCTTCGCGCCGGAGTCGATCAAGTAGAGCAAATCCGCCTTCGTCCGCTCGATATCGAAATAGCGGACCCCGACCTCGATGCTCGAGAGGCAGAATTGACAGCTGAACGGGCAGCCCCGGCTCGTTTCGAAGTAGACGACGCGGTTGCCGAGCGCGGGAACGTCCTCGGGGAACCGGTGCGGCGACGGGATATCGTCCAGATTCAGCTTCGGGCGGCCAGGGTTGATGCAGACGGCCCCCTCCCGGTTCCGGTAGGCGAGGCCGAAGACGAAGTGAAACTTCCGCTCGCCGGCCAGCTCCCGGAGCAGATGGAGAAACGTCTCTTCGCCTTCGCCCATGACGATGAAATCGACCTCGGGCACCCGTTCCATCCAATACGCCGTATCGTAGGAAACCTCCGGACCGCCGAGGACGATCGTCATGTCGGGCTTGATTTTCTTGAGCATGCGGACGACCCGGATCGTCTCCTCGATATTCCAGATGTAGCATGAAAAGCCGAGCACGTCCGGGCCGCGCCGGAACAAGTCGGACACGATATTCATCGCCGGGTCTTTGATCGTATATTCGGCCATCTCCACTTCGAATTCGTCGCGGCAGTACGACTTCAAATACCGAAGCGCGAGACAGGTATGGATATATTTGGCGTTCAAGCTGGATACGACGACATTCATCGGGTGTACGAACCTTTCCTGCGTTGTTGGTTTCTTTCCCTTCATTCTACATGAAACGGCCCGCAACACAAAATGGTTTTCCCGCGCCGATTTTTTTGAATATGGTTTCGGATCGTGCTATATTGCATATGATACGGCAAGGTTTCCTTGTCGGGATCCCGGTTACATAGAAGAAACGATCCATACGGGAGGAATGCTGCACATGCCAACGGAACGCGATTTGGAGAAATACGCGGAGCTGGCCGTACGCGTCGGCATCAACGTCCAGCAAGGACAGACGCTCGTCGTCACCGCGCCGCTCACGGCCGCGGAGCTCGTCCGGGCGATCGCGCGCAAGGCGTACGAAGCGGGCGCCAAAAACGTGCACGTGGAATGGAACGACGAGACACTCACGCAAATCAAATACAAGATGGCGCCGGACGAGGCGTTCGCCGAATACCCGATGTTCCGGGCGAAAGGCTGGGAGGAATTCGCCGAGAACGGCGCCGGCTTCCTGAGCATCTATTCCCCGAACCCGGATTTGCTGAACGGAGTCGATCCGCAGCGCATCGCCACAGCGAGCAAGACGGCCGCGACCGCGCTGCAAGGCTGGCGCAGCTATACGATGGCGCATCGCGTCTCCTGGTCGCTGATCTCGACCCCGACGGTCGAGTGGGCGTCGAAGGTGTTCCCGGACGTGCCGGCGGACGAAGCGGTCGAGAAGCTGTGGGACGTCATCCTGAAGGCGGTCCGCGTCGACAAGGACGATCCGGTCGCCGCCTGGAAAGCGCACAACGCGCAAATCGCCAAAATGGTCGACTACTTGAACGCGAAGCAGTACAAGCAGCTCGTCTACCGCGGCGAAGGGACCGACTTGACCGTCGACATGCCGGAAAACCACGTCTGGTGCGGCGGCTCGAGACCGAACGCCAAGGGCGTCGAATTCAACCCGAACATGCCGACGGAGGAAGTGTTCACGATGCCGCACAAGGACGGCGTGAACGGCGTCGTCCGCAGCACGAAGCCGCTGAACCACGGCGGCACGCTGATCGACAATTTCACGCTGCGGTTCGAGAACGGCCGGGTCGTCGACTTCACCGCGGAAAAAGGCTACGACGCGCTCAAGCTGCTGCTCGACACCGACGAAGGCGCCCGCCGTCTCGGGGAGATGGCGCTCGTCCCGTTCCGCTCGCCGATTTCGGACACGAACCTGATTTTCTACAACACGCTGTACGACGAGAATGCGTCGTGCCACTTCGCTCTCGGCCGCGCTTACCCGACCACGATCGAGGGCGGCGAGGAGATGACGAAGGAGCAGCTCGCCGAGCGAGGAGCCAACGACAGCCTCGTCCACGTCGATTTCATGATGGGGTCGGCGGACTTGAGCATCGACGGCGTCACCGCCGACGGCCGGCGGGAGCCGATTTTCCGCGACGGCAACTGGGCGTTCGAATTGGCATAATCGAAAGCCGTTCCCCGGATGGGGAACGGCTTTTTGCATGCGCAGCTTAGGAGATGGATCGTCTCTCGGCCACTCCGGTCAGCCGGCCGTTTGCGCAACCCGCTTCCTGCCGAGCGAGAAGCTTACGATCGCCGCCGCCAGCCCGAGCGCCACGATCGCGCCCGCCAGCCACGGGTTGTAATAGACGGTGGAAGCCGCGCCGGCCAATACCCCCCCCGCCCCCGCTCCGGCGGCCAATCCGACATGGACGATCGACGTGTTCAGGCTGAGCACGAGACTGGAGGATTCCGGCGCTTGTTGAATAAAGTACGTCTGCACGGCGGGCCCGCTGACGAACATGGACAAGATCATAAGCGCGATCAACGCCAATCCCGCGGCCGGCGTTCCGGCGAACAGCGGCAGCAGCGCCAGCGTCGCCACATGAAGGACGATGCTCGACGCGATGACGCGGGAGGCGCCCCATCTGTCGACGCCGTAACCGCCTAGCCGCGAGCCGAAGGCGCCGAAGAGGCCGAAGACGAGCATCGCGACGCCGATGCCGGCAGGATCCATCCGGAGGATGTCCTGCATGAACGTCGTCAAATACGTGAACAGAACCGAATTCCCCGATTCCCGGAACAGCGTCAGGAAGAGCCCGCTAACGATAACGGCGCTGCCGAGCGCTTGGAACTGCCGTTTGAACGGCACCCGCGCGTCTCCTTCGATCCCCGGCAGAAGCCGGTACATAACCGCCGTCATCAGCAAGCTCAGCATGCCGAGCACGGCGAAAATGGCCCGCCAATCCAACCATTGCGTAATCGCGATCCCGATCGGGACGCCCAAAATCATCGCCATGCTGAAGCCGAGGACGATCGTCCCGATGGCGCTGCCGATCCGCTGCGGGGGGACGAGCTTGGCCGCCGCGCCGAACGCGCCGACCAGGTAGACGCCCGAGCTGACGCCCAGCACGACTCGTGAAGCCATGAGCAGGGAAATATCCGTGCTGGCGTACGATAAGCCGCTGCCGAGCACGAACGCGGCGAGCGAGCCGAGCAGCGTTTTTTTGCGGTCGATGCGAGACGTCAGCGAGACGACGACGGGCGTGCCGATCGCGAAGGCGAGCGAATAGACGGTGACGAGCTGTCCGGCCAGCGCGACGGTAATGTTCAAATCGTCCGCCAGGACGGGGAGAATGCCGGAGACGACAAGCTCGGAGGTGGCCGTCAGGAAGACGCCGAGCGCAAGCACGTAAATGGTCCATCGATTGTTCATAAGATCCGATCCTTTCTTGGCTCATTCGTACGGATGAGGGATTGATTGCATTTTAACTCCGTTACGAACATTACGTAAGAAGGCAAAGCATTTGGATATTATCCAAATAAATGGACCAACTATATTTTTGTAAGTGATTGCGTGCGCAAGCGGCGGCATAATAAAAACCCCCAGGCGAACTGGGGGCGGAAAAGCGGTTATCGGGTTTGAACGGTTAAGCGCTCGACGTTGCAGCCTAGAATCGTGCCTCCTCGATCAGCCGGACGGCGCGCTCCGCCTCCCGCTCCGTCGGCCCGGGCACCTATAGCCGCAATACGTTAATTTGCTCGTCGTTGACGACTTCGCCGTTGTCTCGGAAGCCGAAGCGCTCATAAAGCTTTTTGGCGGGGACGTTATCGGCCTTATACGGAATCCAGCAGTATTGGGCGGGTCCCGCCGGAAAGGTGCGGATAAAGGCCAATATTTCGTTCATCGCTTCCCGGCCGTAGCCCTTGTTCTGGTATTGCTTGCCCATCATGAGACGCAGGATGCAGTATCCGTCGTCCGCGATGGCCGGGAGGTCGTACCCGGTAATTTTATACGTGATCATAACGAAACCGACCGGCCGTTCATCCGCATAAATGGCGAACGGAAACGGATGTCCCCCCGTTGGTGGCTAGGACATAACACGATGCGACGCTGGACAGATTGGACGCGACGAAGCGGCGCTGATCTTCGGAAACTTCCAGATTAAAGATGTCGCGCCGGTTTTCCAGCGTGATTTTTTTGAGCGTGATCATGCGAGGCTGCTCCCTTCGTTACCTTCGATTTGCGCCGCGGTCGCTCACTAAACATACAATTTTTCCAAAAAAAGATATAGACTTATGTTCCATTTTTTTATAGACTATTATTTATCCATGGCATTTTTAAGGTTCTCCTTTAGGGCAGGATTAGGTAACCGGCACATCGTTGTGCCGGTTTATTTGCGTCGTTAACGGTAAACGTCCTGACATAACGCCGCGAGGCCGCCGAATCGTTTCGGCGGCCTCCTCCAGAAGAAGTTCGAGTTATCGAACGCGCGGCAGTTTATTCGGTTAAATAAATGTCAATTCGTTCTTTGCCTCTGCCTATATTGTTGCGCTTCAGCTTGATGAAACCGACTTCGCCCGTTTTTTTCAAGTGCGTTCCGCCGCAGGCGACTTTGGAAAAACCTTCGATCTCCCAATACCTTCTCTCCTTTTCCTCATCGCTGAAAGCACTACTGATATCGAGGTCCGCCCCGACGATTTCCCGGAATTGTTTCTCGATCACAGGGAATGAGCTGGAAATCGGTTCATTCCATGCAAAATCGATGCGCGCTTTCTCTTGAGCGATATGGGCGCCGATCTTTTCGATGCCGTTAAGATGCTTATAGACTAATTCCAATACGATCTCCGCCGCAAAATGCAGACGCATCAGTCTGTATCGACGATCCCAATCGATGGTCATCGTTACTTCGTCACCGACCTTCAAGCCATGCCCTTCTTCAACCGTATAAACGATTTCGTGACCGTCTTTTTGGGCTTGAAGGACGGAATACCCGCCGATTGTTCCGTGATCGCTTTCTTGTCCGCCGGAGAACGCGTAGAAGATGGTTTGTTCGACTGTAATTTGCTGGCCGGACACACCGGATATTCGAGTATCCAGCCTCGTCAAGTACGGGTTTGTCCAAAACATTTTTTCAACCATGTCGGCACCTCCTCCTTCCTTTGGTATACTTGAACCTAATTGTACCACCCCTTTATTCCAGCAATTCGGAATTTTTCCGTTTATTGAAATTCCCCTCTTAGCGTGGGCGCGGAATGAGCGCCCGTCCAAGCCGGGCGTACACAACAAAGCGCATGCCGACATCGGCATGCGCTGTATTCCATTCTATTATGCTTTTCCGGCATTTTCCGCATAGGCTTTGAAATTGTTTAAAATGGCCTGCCAGCCCGCTTGCTGCATCTCGATGGGGTTCGACTCCTCCGCATCGAACGATTCGACGATTTTCGTGGCAGCGTCTTGGCGAATAAAATCGATCTTCACTTTCCGACCGTCGCCCATCGTATAGGCGATGCGTTCGTTAAGGCTCACCTCGTCGTATACGCCGCCGAAGTCGAAGCCGAAGCTCCCGTCTTTCGCTTCCATTCTCGAGACGAACGCGCCGCCGACTCTCAGATCGTTCTCGGCGCGCGGCGTGTGCCATTCGTCGGAAGCGGCATTCCATTTCATGATATGCTTCGGGTCCGTCCAATACGTCCACACGCTTTCGACGGGAGATTGAACGATCGCTTCTACCGTTATCGTTGCCGGATTACTTGTTCCCACTATACAGCCTCCTTGTAGGATTCTAGCATTCTTCTTCAGAATACCACGGGCCCTTTCCCCATTCTAGTATAGTATGGCGGGAGCGGCCGCATTTCTTCTCGATTGCTATCGTAGAGGCGAATCGTCAATGAGGCCGGGCAAGACTCCATTAAAAAAGTGCGAACCGACGGCTCGCACTTTCTGCGCTATTCACGACATTCGGCTACGGCTGCGCCTGAACCGATTGTTCCCCGACGAGCGGCATATGCAGAAGCTCCTCCGGCACGAGGTCCTCGGCGGCGATCGGGGCGTCTGCGCGGGCGGCGAGCCGTCCTCGGACTTCCGCGGCTAGGGCCGAGCGGCGCATGTCCGCGAGCACGTCCGCGACGGACAGCCGGTCGGACTCGGTCAAGCCCGGAACCGGCTCGACGCCCAACTCGTCGGGGGACGACAGGACGAAAGCCGGCTCCGCCGCAAGCTTGCCCGGCTCGAGCCATTGATACGCTTCGCGCATCATTTGCCGCTCCACGTCCGCTTTTTGTTGTATGTAAAGGCCGGAATTCCCGTCGGACTCGGCGATCAGTCGTTTCAGCCGCTTGCGCTCTTCCATCCACTTGGCGAGGCGGTACAAAATCATCGTTCACAGCTCCTTTCCGTTCTGTTCCCATTGTATAAGCCGTACATTAAGGGAACATTAGCGGATCATTAGCGGTTCATTAACTTTTTGTGACAGCGGCGTGACAACATGCGGCCTCAGCCGAATGCCGCCGCAGGAAACCATTTCCCTTAACCAGTGTGCCACAAAAACGATGATCTTATGAATCTATTGCCCCGCTACTCCCACTTGAACGTAAAGCTGGATACGGCGAACGCCGCGACGATCCATCCTCCGAGCAGCGCGGCCTGCGGCCATAGCACGGCAAACCCTTCCCCGACGTTCATGACCTGCCGCATCGCCGTCGTCAGATGGGAGATCGGCAGCAGCTTGACGATCGGCTGCAAAAATTCGGGCATCTGCTTGATCGGGAAAAAGACGCCGCCCAAAAACAGCATCGGAAACGAGACGAAGCCGGCGATCGGCCCCGCGCTTTCCGGCGACTTCGCGAGGCTCGCGATGATGAAGCCGATCGACATGAACGTCAGCGTACCGAGCACGACGAACAGGAACAGCAGCCCCCACGAGCCGTTCACCTGCGTGCCGAAGACGGTCGAGCCGACCAGCACGACGATGAGCGCCTGCATGCCGTTCATGACGAGCCTTGCCGTAATTTGCGCGGCGATGAACGTGGACGCGTTCAGCGTCGTGCTCTGCATCCGCCTCAGGATGCCGCGCTCGCGCCAAGAGGCGATTTGGCCGGCGACCCCGTTCAAATTGTTCGACATGATCATCATGGCGAGAATGCCCGGCACGAGAAAATCGATATATTTCAAATGCAGCGACTGGACGGCCATCGCGTCGACGGTGACGACCGGCGAGTAATTGGCGAGCTGCTTGCTGACGCCGTCGACGACCTGCGACAAAATCGTCAGGGCGATTTGCGACGTCGTCATGTTCGTCTCGTCGTAGTACGCCTTGACGGTGGCCACTTCCGGAAGCATGCCGGGCACCGCCTCGGCCTCCGTCTGCTGACCGTGCGCGGCGAGCAGCTCTTGATAGCCTCGCGGCACGATGACGACGATATGCCGGTCGCCCTGCTTCAGCTGCTTGAGCGCCTCCTCCTTGTCGTACACCTCCTCGAGCTCGATGACGGCATCCATCTGCCCGAGCGAGCGGAGCAGCTCGCGGGAAGCCGGACTATGGTCTTCGTCGATAATGGCGCCCGTGATCGAAATGCCGCTGCCGTTGCCGAGAAACGAGCCCAGCATCGCCATGAAGAAAACGGGAAACAGCAGCGACCAGAACAGCACTTGACGGTTTCTCGCGAACAGGCGGAGCTGGGCGAGCGTAAGTTGCAAGTACGCTTTCATGACTCCCTCAGACTCCTTCCCGTCATATGGATGAACACGTCCTCGAGCGTCGCCGAACGGGTGCGCAGGTCGGCGAACCGGAGACCGTTCTTCTCCGCGAGCGCGATCCAATCGGTCAGCGTCGATTGGAGCTGGTCCGTATACAGCACGTACACTTCCTCACGCGCCTCGACCCGCTTCACCCCGCATACACCGCGCAGCAGCCCGAGCACGCGGTCGCGCTCGCCGCCTTCCGGAGGCGCCGCTTCCAGCTGCGGCAGCCGGAACTCGACGGCGCTGTCCGAATGCAGGCTTCGCACGAGCCGCTCGGGCGTATCGAGCGCGATCACCTTGCCGCGGTCCATCAGGCATATCCGGTCGCACAGCACGTGCGCCTCGTCCATATAGTGCGTCGACAGCACGATCGTCTTGCCGCGCGCCTTCAGCTTCAGAATAATGTCCCACAGCGTCCGGCGCGCCTGCGGATCGAGCCCGGTCGTCGGCTCGTCGAGGAAGATGACCTGCGGGTCGTTGACGAGCGCCAGCGCGATGGCGAGCCGCTGCTTTTGCCCGCCGGACAAATGCTTGACGCGGTCGTTTTTCTTCTCCTCCAAAATCATGTCCTGCAAAAGCGGCTGGATCGGCACCGAGCTCGGATAAAAGCTCGCGTACATCCGCACGATCTCCTTCACCTTGAGCAGATCGAACAGCGACGTCGACTGGAGCTGGACGCCGATCACCTGCTTGACCTTTTTCAATTCCTTTTGCGTATCGTAGCCGGCCACGAAGGCGCTTCCTCCGTCAGGACGGCGCAGCCCTTCCATCATTTCCATCGTCGTCGTCTTCCCCGCCCCGTTCGGGCCGAGCAAGCCGAACACTTCGCCCTTGCGGACGTCAAAGGTGACACGGTCCACCGCGGTAAACGAACCGTACCGCTTCTCGAGCCCGACGGCCCGAATGACCGGCTCGCCGCCTTCGTGCCGGGCCGCCGCAGCGTTGACCGACTCGCTCATGATTTCCCTCCTGTCGAACGATCGTTCCATCCATTATATCACGCCGGGCGAAGAAACCCCCAATCGAAGACGGACGTGTGCTTTTTCGCTCCGGATGCGATATAGTAACTCGTAGATCATCGATAAAAGGAGAACGGCATGACAAATAACGAACGTACCTCTACGAAATCGACGCGGGGCAAACGGCCGGCTCGGAAGGAGCCGGCGGGCGGAGCCGCCGCCGGGAAGCGGGACGGCCGGACGGGACCGGAGGCGGAGCGCCGGGGAGGCGGAGCGCGGGACAATCGGGACAGCCGCGGAACGCGGAACGACCGGGACAATCGGGACGGCCGCGGAACGCGGAACGACCGGGACAATCGCGGCGGACGCCCGGCTCGCCGCGGAGAAGCCGGCGGCTGGGAAAGCGGCCGGAATACCCGGGCGAAGGCGAACGCCGCCCGCCCGGTTCCCGAGGCGCGCGACAACCGGCCGGCCCGCGCGTCCGTCACCGAGCTGACGGCGGAGCGTCCCGCGGAGCTGCTCGCCTTCCTGCTCGACGCCTTCGCCGGCAAAGGCCGGAACGCGGTAAAGTCGATCCTCGCCCGCGGACAAGTATCGGTGAACGGCGTCACCGTCACCCGCCACGACCATCCGCTGCTCCCCGGCCACCGGGTCGCGGTCAGCTGGACGAAGGTCGCCGACGAGTCCCGCTTCTTCGGCTTGTCCATCCTGCATGAGGACGACGACGTGATCGTCGTGAACAAGGAAGCCGGCCTGCTGTCGGTCGCGACCGACAAGGAGAAGGAGGTCACCGCGTACCGGCAGCTGATGGAGCACGTGCGCCGAACCGACCCGCGCAGCCGCATCTTCGTCGTGCACCGGCTGGACCGCGATACGTCCGGCGTCATGATGTTCGCCAAGAGCGAGCGGGTGCAGCAGCAGCTGCAAAACGATTGGCAGGACGCCGTGGAGGAGCGGACGTACGTCGCGCTCGTGGAAGGGCAAGTGCGCGACGCGGAAGGAACGATCCGGTCGTGGCTCAAGGAGAACAAGGCGATGCGCGTCTACTCCAGCCCGAAGCCGGACGACGGCCAGCTCGCCGTTACGCATTACAAGACGGTGAAGTCGTCCAAAGATTTCACCCTGCTCGAGGTCAGCCTGGAAACCGGCCGCAAAAACCAAATCCGCGTCCATATGCAGGACATCGGCCATCCCGTCGTCGGCGACAAGAAGTACGGCGCGCGGACGAACGCGATCGGACGGCTCGGCCTGCACGCCCGCGTGCTCTCGTTCCGCCACCCGACGAGCGGCAGGACGGTCCGCTTCGAAAGCAAGGTGCCGCCCGCGTTTTTGCGCGTGTTTAAGGAGTAGCGGCACGTTCAAGACGCATTCGCGCGAAACGCGCTCGACAAGAAACCCCGGAGGACGTTCCTCCGGGGTTTCGGACGTGGCGGGCCGGTTCCGATACGCGGCACGGCCGTCGCAGGCGGTTACCAGCCGTACTCGAACGGCCACTTCAGCTCGACGCCGGCTTTCGTCAGCACCGACTGGAACTGCTCCAGCTTATCCGGCGTATTCCGCACCTCGCGAGGCGAGAACCCGCGATCCAGGCAAAAGGCGGCCAGCGCCCCCGCCGCTTCCCCGATGTTCCATTCCACGGGGTGCAGCCGGTAGCAGCCGTTCGTAATGTGCGTCGTGCCGATGTTTTTGCATGCCGGCAGCAGGTTGTTCATCCGCACCGGGATGAGGCTGCCGAGCGGTATTTGGAACGGCAGGCTGGCGACGTCGATATACGTGCGCAGCCCCGTGCTCGGATGAAGGTCGATCCGGTAGCAGCCGACGCCGACCGAGTCGGCGTACGCCTCCGCGCCCTTCCCGGGGCGCAGCTCCGGGCTCAGGTGCTGCTCCACGATCGTAAGCTCCGCCCGGATGCGCCGCGCCTCGCGAATGTACGGGCTCTTCGCCAGCCCGTCCTCCGTGCCGACGAGATCGGCCCGCAGCCGCAAGCCGGGATACCCCGCTTTGCCGTCCGGACGGGGCGCCTCGGTCTGCATCCAGTAAAGCAGCGACAAGCTGAGCTGCCGGGCGCCTTCCAGATGCTTCGCCCGCTCCTCCGCGCTGACGTCGATGATCGGTCCGAGCCAGTAATCGTTTTGCGGCCAGTTGACGACCGTCACGTCGCTGTCGAACGTCCCTTCCGCGAAGTTCGATTTGTCGATGAGCCGGCGGTAATTCCACAGCGAGAACGATTTGCCGTCCGGGAAAAAGCTGTATTTCGCATGCTCCAGCGTATGCGGCACGAGCCCGCTCCAGCTGAGCTGCATATCCGGCCAAAAATCGGCCCGGTACGAGCGCCAGAAATCGTACTGCTCCGGCTTCGCGATCGTAAAGTTCTCCCCTTCGATATGATCGACCGCAAAACACCAGGTGAACGCCTGCATGTCCGTCGGATCCGCCTTGCCCGGCAGGGCGTGCGGCTCGCCCGTCTCGGCGACCGACTCCGAGCCGGTAACGTATTCCGCCCCGGCGAGCGGCAGCAAGTCCCCCTCCTCCGTGGCGTCGAGCACATACGGTCCCGTCAGCACCGCGACGTCCCCGGATTCCAGGCTGCGCACGCGGACGGACCGGACCGAATCGCCGGACGTCTCGGCGCTCTCCGCCCGATGCTTGAGCAGCAGGCGCAGCTTGCCGCTGTGCACGTAAGGCGCCAGCATCTCGTGCAGGACGGCCAGCGCCGCCCGCGGCTCGTGGGCGATCCGGCTGACGTTGGCGTTGCCGGGATTGAAATACAACTGGGCCCGCGCTTCCGGCGTCACCGGGAAGTTGCGCATATAGTAGTCGCGCACCCGGCTGCGGAAAGAACGGTACGAGGCGGTGCCGCCGAACCGCTCGATCCACGGGTGCTCGTCCGGCGGGACGGCTTGGCTCGTCAGCTGACCGCCGATCCAGTCCGTCTCCTCGGTCATGATGACCGTCCGTCCCATCCGGGCGGCGGCGAGAGCGGCGGCACAGCCGCCCATCCCCCCGCCGATGATGATGATGTCCGCATGAAGCTCGTTTATCGTCGCCATCGTCTTATCCATCCTTCCTTTCGTCGGCCTGCTCGCGGCCGAGAAGTCGTTCCGCCGCCGCTTCCTGCAAGGCCGGAGCCCGGTCGTACAGCAGCAGCGCGGGAACGTGCGGGACGTGCTCCATGTCATAGTGCGATCCGAAATGGACCAGCACGACCGGGACGTCCGGACGCGCTTCCGCCCGCTTGTCGAGCGCCCGCAGCGTCTCGGCGTCCATCCGCTTGTTGTGCGTAACCGACACGAGCAGCGGTTCGTCGGGCGCCACCCGCTCCAGCGCCGTCGGCAGCCCCTCGTAGCTTTCGAGCGTATGCTCCCGCTTCACGATTCCGGCGGAACGAACGAGCTCCGCGAACCGGTCGAGCTGCCTCTCGCCGATGAACGTCCAGCCGCCGTCGGCGGCCGCCGGCTTCCATTCGGCCAACGGCCGAAAGCCGTTGACGGGCGAGGCGGCGGCGCGGGCGAGGCGAAGCGCAATAGCCGCATGCTCCGGCCGGTCGAACGCTTCGGGGTCGTAGGGGAGCGGACGATACGTCTCCGGAAGCAGCCCGTATTTCGCCTTCATCCGCAGGATGCGGCCGACGGATGCGTCGAGACGCTCCATCGGGATTTCCCCGGAGCGGACCGCCCGCAGCACCGCCTCCGCCATCGGCCCCGCTTCCTCGATCGTACGGGCGTGCGCCAGCAAAATGTCCGCGCCGGCCTTCACCGCCATGACGCACGCTTCCGCCTGCGTAAATCGGGCCGTCACGCCCTTCATCGACAGCCCGTCGGTGACGATCAAGCCTTGGAAGCCGAGACGCTCCCGCAAAATCCCCGTCGTCATCGCATACGACAACGAGGCGGGCAGCAGAGACGGATCGAGCGACGGAACGGCGATATGGCCGACCATGACGGCGTCGACGCCGGCCTCGATCGCCCGGCGGAACGGCTCGAACCGGTCGAGCCGCTCCGCATCGAACGGAAGAACCGGCAGATCGAAATGCGAATCGACGCTCGTATCGCCGTGACCGGGGAAATGCTTCGCCGTCGCGATCATGCCGTGGTCCTGGTAGCCGCGAATGACCGCCGTCCCCATCTCCGACACCCGGTCGCGATCCTCCCCGAAGGAATGCGTCCCGATGACCGGATTGAGCGGATTGTTGTTAATGTCGACGACCGGGCTGTAGTTGAAATTGACGCCCATCGCCAACGATTCGATCGCCGTGACGCGTCCGGATTCGTAAGCGAGCGATACGTCTCCCGCCGCGCCGACCGCCTTGTTTTTCGGAAAATGGACGGCCCCTCCCCGCTTCAGCTTGCAGCCCGTCCCCGCCACGAAATCGGCGGAGACGAACAGCGGAATGCCGCTGCCCGATCGCAGCGAAACGTCCTGCATCGCCGACGTCAGCCGGTGCACCTGCTCCGGATCGCTCAAGCTGCCCATGTCGAGAAACATACCGCCCGCCTTCAGCTCGCCGATCATCGTCGCGGCGAATTCGGACATGGCCGTCCCGGTGTTGTAGAACGTGAACAGCTGCCCCACTTTCTCCTCCAGCGTCAGCCGGTTTAACGCGTTCGTCCAGTCGTTCATCGGGTCGTCTCCTTATTCGAATATCGATTCGTTCATGAGGCCGAGCAGCAGGCCGGCCGAGGCGATCGCGTTCGTCCAGCCGCTTTCCATGCAGTAGGGCCCCCAGCCGGTATCGCCGTTGTTGCCGTAATATTCCCCGCGCCGCAAATCGTACGCGCGCATCCATCCGCCGTTGAACCGGGGCTCCGCGCTGCGGATCCGGATCCGGCTCATATAGGCGGACAAGCCGCGGTACAGCTCCCCGAGCTCCTCCGAGCCCGTCGCCTTGTACGCTTCCCAGCTGTTCATCAGCAGGAAATTGTTCGTATACAGCTGGTCGGCGATGCCCTCGCCGTTATGGATATAGACGCCGGCATCTTCCTTGCCGAACCGTTCCGGGTCCGGATTGTCCGCCTCCTGGATGGCGCCCGAGGCGTCCCGCCACGTCATCAGGTAGCTTGCGATCCGTTCCATCCCCCGCGCGACTTCGCCCGTTGCGTCCCGCTTGGACAAGTAGCCGAGCGGCAGCAGCAGACGGGTTAAGCCCGACGTCCGGCTGTACATGAACCGCAGCTCGTCCTCGTGCCGCAGCAGATGAAGCGTTCCTTTCAGGGCGGCGTCGACATATTCGTTCCGTCCGGTGACCAGATACGCCTGGATGAAGGCGGCGTGGGCGATGCTCTCAAAATGCGGATTCAGGCTCGCTTCCAGTTCGAAAGCCGAGCCGCGCCCCGCTTCGCGCAGCCGGGATCCGAACAGGACGTTCGGCCGAAGCCCTTGCGCGTTCTGCGTCTCCAGCAGCGCCTCCGCCGTCATCAGACCGCGCTCGCGATATTGCTCCAGCCCGGTTTTGCGGTAAAGGTAAAGCAGAACGAAGCATACCCAAGCGTTGTCGTCGGTAAATATTTGTTCGGGCTTCCGTCCCGGGAAGTCGTACCACTTGAAAAATCCGCGCGTAGGCGACGACTCCTCCGTATCCTGAAACCCGTTGTCGAACAAATAGGCGAGCAGCCGCCGGGAGCGCGACTCCCACTCCTCCGATCCGGTATACCGGCCGTATAGATGGAAAAATAACGCGGCGTGCGCATGACAGTCCGGCCGGCGGTCCGCCGATACGGCCGCGGTGACGGAATGGATGTTTTCGTACACCCCGGCGGACCCGTCCGCTTCGGGCAGCATGCCCGAGCGCAAAAACCACGAGGCGTTGTCCCGCACCGCGCGGTCCGCGGATTCGTCCCCGCTCGTCGCGATCGGCTGCGCCCAAATCCGGAACGGGATGCCCGTTCTCGCGGCGAATGCGTCCAGCAGCGCACTCCAGCTTCCGTACGGACGCAGCGCCCATTTCCGGCGGCACGAGAACAACGAAAAGGCGGCATACGCGACGATCCCTTCCCCGAGCGTCCGGACGAACAACCCGGGATGGCTTCCCGGCGTATCGGACGGCGATGCATGCGTCTCGCGGTACGGGCCGAAGGTCAGCCAGCTTTCCGTCTCGATCGGGAAGCCGTACGCCATCGCCCCCTCCCATTCGAGCAGCCCGCCGCGCGGCAGCGCCTCCGATTCGGCCTCCATCCGCAGCTTCTCGAGCGTACGCCGCGTTCGCGGGAAATCCTGCTTCCAGCCGAACAGCCGCGACGACGGGAAGTCGTAGGCGTCGATCATCTCCGCATACAGCCGTCCTCCGGCTTCCGCGTAACGCCATAGCTTGTCCGCGGCGCCTTTCGGCAGTGGCGTCCCCTCGTCCAGCGAGCTCGAGCCGATGACGAGCACGGCCTCGTAGCCGGACAGCTCCACCCGGCTCTGCTCCACCCCTTCCTTCTCCTCCGCAAGCGTATCCAGCGGAAACCAATCGCACTCCGCCGACACGGTCACCTCCGTCGGCTCAACCGTAAACACGGCCACTTTCATCGTCTTGTTCCCCCTTGTCGTAACTGCGCGTCCTTCGCGCCCTACCGTACAGCTCTTGATACTCCGTCGGCGAAAGACCGGCTATTTTCTTGAACGATTTGCTGAACGAGTGGACGGATTGGTAGTGCAGCCGATCCGCGATGGCGGTAATGCTCGCTTCTCCCGCCTGCAGCAGCTCCATCGCCCGCATGATGCGCCTGCGGTTCCAGTACGTCTGCAGCGGCACGCCCATCTCCGAGCGAAATACGTGAGAGAGCCTCGAATAGCTGTAGCCGAGCGCCTCGGCGATTTCCCCCAGCTCGCGGATATCGGTCAGACGCCGGTCGATATAGCGGACCGCCTCGTAGACGAGATCCGTCTTGCCGGGCGGGCGTTCCTCCGTCTTCCGGCTTCCCGACATCGAGCGGCAGACGAGTCCGAGCATCCGGTACAGGCTGCTCTCCGTCATCGTGCGGGCGAACGGATCGCGGCGCTCCAGCTCCTCGAGCAGCTCCAGCGCCGACCGCGCGAGCGCGGCTCCCCCGTCGCGAATCGTCCTCGACCCCGAAAACGCTTCCGAATCGTTCAACACGACGAACGGATTGCCCCGCGCCTCCGACGAGAGCCGGAACGTCAGCGAGACGAGACGAGCCGGCTCTCCCGTGCCGGCGGCATGGAACGTCCACGCCTCTCCCGGCATCGTCAGCGCGCAGCGCCCGTCCGTCGTCCCGTCCTCGTCCGGCACGGCACCGACCGCGATCCGGCCTTCGCCGGACAAAAGAACGTGAAGGCCGAAGCGGCCGGGCGTCGGCGCGCCGTCCAGCCTGCGGGCGAAGCAGCAATCCCGAACTTGCTCCAGCGTGCACCATGCGAAGGCGAGCGGCCGCTCCAGCAGCCATTTGTCGAACATGCGAGTCGCCTCCGCGCCGAATGGGCGGACCGTGCTCATCCATCGACTCCTCCGTTCCGTATCTATCGTACTCCTTCCCATTGTGAAGCCGCCGGACGGGAAACAGAAGACTACGATCGTACGATTACGGGGAATTTCTTTCGATTTTTCTCCCCCGGAGCGAGGAAAGGAGCGGCTTCCCGGACCCGCGGCCGCAAAGCAAAGAGAGCCGGCATACGCTCCGGCTCTCCCCGCTTTACTTTTTCGACTTGGCGTACCAGTCGGACAGCGCCTGCAGCACCTCGGTGCCGCCCTGGCCGTTCCACTGCTTGACGAAGTTGTCGTATCCGTCCAGCTTCTCCGCGCCGGCGATCGCCTTGACGATGTAGTCGTTCTCCAGCTTGTTCAGCTTCTGCATGTTGTTGCCCACAACCGGCAGCGGCGGGGCGAGCAGCGTCGGGTCCTTGACCGAGATGGACGCCTGCTTTTGAATTTCCTCGAACGTGTTGTACAGCACGTTGTCCTTGCGCACGCGCAGCAGCCACAGCTCCTCGTACGCCTTGGCGTCGGTGCTCGTAATGAACCAGTCGGCGTTGCCGCGGCTCTCGTTGAACCTCGGCAATATCGGGAACATTTTGCCGTTCTCGGTTTTGTATTCGACGTTTTCCTCCCCGACGGCGAGCGCCTTGAACGTATCCGGCTGCACCTTCAGATCGAGGTATTTCATCGCATCCTCTTTATGCTTGGACGACTTCGGGATGGCGATATACCAGCTGACCCCGCCGCCCTGCAGCCAGTTGGACGCTTGGCCGTCCTTGCCCTTCAAGGAAGGGATGATGGCGATTTTCGAGTTCGGGAAGTTTTTCTCGAGCGCCGTCGTGACCGCCGGAGCGACGCCCCAGCCGTACGTAATGACGCCGGCCTTGCCCGAGGTGAACTTCTGCTGCACGGTCGCCGACTTGTTCACCGGCCATTCCTGGTCGAGCAGCCCTTCCGTGTACAGCTTGTTCATGAAAGCCAGATATTCCTTCATGCCCGGATCTTCCAGCCGGTGAATCAGCTTGCCGTTCCGGTCCTCGAAGCTCGTCACGATGCCGAACGCCCCGGAAATTTCCGGCACGATGCTCTCGAAGCCGCTGAACGGAATGATGCCCTTCTTCGCCTTGATCGCCTTCAGCAGCTCGTAAAATTCGTCGAGCGTCGTCGGCACCTTCATGCCGAGCTCGTCGAGCAAATCTTGGCGGACGGCCAGCGAGCTGCCGACGAACGCGCGAGGGTGCTTTTCCGGGATGCCGTAAATTTTACCGTCGACCTTGGCGTTCTCGAACGTTTCCGGATCGTTGACCGCAAGCAGCGTCTTCCCGTATTTGGCAAGCAGCTCGTCGAGCGGCTCCAAGGCGCCTTGGGCGGCCAGACGGTTATATTGCGAGCCCGACAGCTTCAAGATGTCGTACGGCTCCTTGTTGGCCATCAGCAGGTTGAGCTTGTCGTCGGTATTCTCGAGCGGAAGCGCCTCGTACTTGACCTTATAGCCCGTCTTGTCCTCGAGAAACTTGGCGACCGGGTCCTGATTCGGGTCGAAATTCCGGGCGAAGCCCAATTGGCGAAGCTCCGGCTTGGGCACATTCGCCTCCGTTCCGGTTTGACCGCCGCTCGCGCCCGTGGCGTCGTCCTTGCCCGCGCCGCATGCCGCAAGCACGGAGAACGCCAGCGCCAAGCTGGCGATGCCGGCAATTGCCTTCTTCATGTCGTCTCCCCCATACGCGTAATGTCGAATACGCTTTCACTATATCATGATGCCGGGAAACGGTATTTGTTCGCAGTCGCTCGGTTTGTTGTCCAAAACGGCTGGCGGCCGGCGAAGCTCGAGTCGCATCGCCGTCTCTTGTCCGAAACCGCAAGCCGGCCGTCAGCCCGCGGCGGCGGCGCGCCCGGGAAGCATGAGGCGCGATAGCCGGATCACGCCCGAAAGGGGGCCAGACTCACGAACGTTCGTCTCCGGCTTCTGCGCCCGAACGGGCGACGGCGGGAATCCGGATCGTCACTCGGGTTCCCCGTCCCGGCTCGCTCTCGTACGCGATCCCGTACCGGTCGCCGTAGTAGAGCCGGATCTTTTCCGCGACGTTGTGCACGCCGTAGCCGGTGCCCGGGTCTCGCCGGCGGATCCGTTCGAGCGTCTCCCGGTCCATGCCGACTCCGTCGTCCTCGACGACGAGCTCGATATCGCCCCCGTCCCTGCGGCCGGCGATCCGGATCGTCCCCCGCTTGTCCTCGCGCTCCTGAATGCCGTGCAAAATCGCGTTTTCGACGATCGGCTGCAGCATGATTTTGACCGTCGCGCACGTCTCGATCCCCGGTTCGATCTCGTACACTTGCCCGATCGAGTCGCCGAACCGTCTGTTCTGGATGTCCAAGTACGTCCGGACGTGCTCCAGCTCTTCCCCGAGCGTAATGATATCCCGCCCCCGGCTCAGGCTGAGCCGGAAAAATTTCGCCAGCCGGCCGACGACGTCGCTGATGTCCGGTGCGCGCTGCTTGAGCGCCATCCAATGGATCAGATCGAGCGTATTGTACAGAAAGTGGGGGTTGATCTGCGCCTGCAGCGCCCGCAGCTCGGCCGTCTTTTTGGACACCTCGACCTGGTATTTCTCCTGGATCAGCTTCTGCATCGTCTGGCTCATCCGGTACAAATGGTCGTGCAGCACGCCGACCTCGTCCCCGTCCCCGGCCGGCGGCCGGACGTCCCACCGCTCGTCCTCGATTTTGCGGATTTGGCGCAGCAGCATGACGATTCGCCGCGTAATCCCTTCGGATATCCAGAACGCCGTGCCGACCGCAAGCAGCAGGACGACGAGAAGCACCCCCAGCAAATCCCGGGCCAGCAGACGGCTCTGCTCGGCGATTTCCTTCTCCGGGATGACGGCGACAAGCCGCCAATTCGTCCCCTCGATCTTCCGGTGGATGACGATGGACGGGTTCCCGGATACGGTCGAATCGATCGTGCCGCCGGCGTCGTCCGTCAGACCGGCGAGCGTCCGCACGGAAGCGAGGCTGCGCCCGTACTGGGCCGCATCCGGGCCGGATATGATGTTGCCGGCGCCGTCCAGCAAGTACACCTGGCCGTTGCGGGTAATGCCCGTCTGCAAAATAATGTCGCGAATCGTCTCCTCCAGCAGGTCGACCGACACGACGCCCAGCAGGCGCCCTTCGAAGCCGCCCAGCTGCAGCGTCCGGACGCACGAGATCAGGTTGCGCGTTCCGCGGGCGTCCTTGAAATCGTACGCGTACGTAGGCCGGCAGTAGATGCCGTCCGGGTTGCTCATCATGTCGGCGAACCACGGCTCGCCCCGGATATCGGCCATATCGAAGAAGGTCATGTTCTCGCGGGCGTAGATGGCCGCATTGTTGACGTACAGCCGGATGCTGAATACGTCCCGGCTGTTCTGCGCGGTACGGACGATGCTTTGCAGCTCCCCGTAGTCGTCCAGCTGGTCGTTCAAGGCGTAGCCGGCCCCGCCCTTGCCCAAAATGCGGTTGAGCGACTCGTCCATAAACAGCATGCCGGACAAGTCTTTCGCGTTGTTCAGCTTGTAGGCGATGAATTGATTCGCCTGCTCGAAGGCGCTTTTCGTCGCCTGCACCACGTTGTGCTCGATCATCGACGACGTTTTATGATACGAGACGTACGAGATCGTCCCGACCGCGATCGACAGAAGCAGGCCGAACGACAGCAGCAGCTTGTATTTGATGCGCAAATTATGGAATCCGCGGCGTATTTTGGGAAACGCTTTCATATCGACTCCTGCAAAACGGATTCCCGGAATTCCGACGGATTCATGCCCGCCGCCTTGCGGAATACTTTGGCGAAATAATTGGCGTCCTGATAGCCGACCCTCTGCGCGACCTCGTACAGCTTCAGCTTCCGGTCCGCCAGCAGCCGCTTCGCCTTCTCGATGCGCAGCCTCGTGATGTAATCGTGGATGGAGACGCCCTGCTCCTTCTTGAACAAAATGCACAAATACGTCGGCGTCAAATAAACGTGCTCGGCGATCGCCGAGATCGATATCGTATGGGCGTACTCCTTATGGATGTACTGAAGCGCCTCGCGGATAACGGCCTTGTCCGACGACGGTCCGGAGCCGGCCGTCTCGCGGGCTTCGCGTATGGCGTTCATACGGCCGATCATGAAGCCGCGGATCGTGTACAGCTCGCCGGAGACGAATACCGACGCCCACAGCTCGTCCTTCTCGAATTCCCACATCGATTCCGGATACGCTTTGGCCAACGCGACGTACCAGCGGAACAGCTTCCGGCGCACTGCCCCGACGTCCGATTGCGGATACAGCAGCAGCTCGTTCACCGTCTCGTCCAGCAGCCCGGCCGCGGCGCCGATGTCCTGCTGACGCAGCGCCTCCTCGAACCGGATGAAGCTTCGCTTGTCGAACAGCCGCAGCTCGGCTCTCCCCGTCGTCTGCGGAAATTCGCGAAAGGCGAGCACCGTGTTCCAGCCCCGGTAAAACGTCAGCAGCAGCGCCCGCTCCGCCTGCTCGAAGGAGCCTCGGACCGCGGCGGGATGGTGGCGCTCCTCGCCGACTCCGACGGCGCAGCCGCCTCTCTCCTCCGCCTTCGCGCGGTCGGTCATCCGGTTGAGCCACAGCGACAGCTTCTCCTGCTCGCGCTTCGGGTGCGCCGCCAGCACCGCGACGCCGCGGCCGTCCAGCACCGCCGCGAGCATCGGCAGCTTCGCCTCCTCGGCCAGACGGTGCGCCGTCTCCCGCCAGTCCGGCCACATGCCCGGCTCGCGGGTCGTAAAGACGCAGCAGACGAAGCTGCCCTCGACCGGGAAGCCGCCGGGGAGCCGCTCCAGCTCCTCGCGTACGGCCGGCCAATCGGGATCGGCCGGCGAGGACAGGGCGAGCAGACGGCGGACGATGCCTTCCGTCCGTTCGGGCAAGCTGCGGCTCAGCTGCCGCACCAGCTCGAGCTCGTGCAGGCGCCTCTCCCGGTCCTGCCGGATCCGTTCGGCGATCCGGGCGAGCAGCTGCTCGAGCTCGCCGATCTGCACCGGTTTTTCGATATAGTCGACGGCGTTCAGCTTGATCGCCTTTTTCAAGTACGGCGTATCCGAATATCCGCTCATAAAGACGATTTGGCAGTCGGGATGCGCTTCCCTCAGCCGCGCGGCCATCTCCAGCCCGTCCAGCCGCGGCATCCGGACGTCGGTCAGGACGATGTCCGGCCGGCACCGCTCGAATGCGGCCAGCGCCTCGACGCCGTCGGCGGCTTCCGCCGCCACCTCGATGCCGAGCCGGTCCCAATCGACGAACTCCTTGAGCCCGCCGCGCGTCATTCCCTCGTCGTCCACCAGCAAGATCTTGATCATCGGGTCCACTCCTATACGGTCGGTTGGTTCTATTCTAGCAAAAAGAGCCCGCGCGAGGCACGTTTCCCGGCTGGAAAAACGTCCCTGGCGCAAGGCTTGGCGCGAGCGTCCCGGCGCCGGTCACCCTTTGACCGACCCGACGAGAACGCCTTTGACGAAATATTTTTGCAGAAACGGATACACGCACAAAATCGGCACCGTCGCCGTAATGACCGATGCGGCCTGCACCGCCTCCGGCGTCTGGTTCAAATCGCGGCTGACGTCGATTTCCCCGGACTGCTTCAGCACGTCGTCCGTCGCGGCGATCAGCTCCTTCAAGTACAGCTGGAGCGGCTTCAGCGCCGGGTCGGTCACGTACACCATCGCGCTGAAGTACCCGTTCCACAGCGTCACCGCGTAGAACAGGCCGACGGTGGCCAGCACCGGCATCGACAGCGGCAGGACGATGCCGAACAGCACCCGCACGTTCGAGGCGCCGTCCAGCTTGGCCGATTCCTCCAAGCTTTCCGGCAAGCCCTCGAAATAATTTTTGACGATGAGCATGTTGAAGACGCTGATCATACCGGTAATAAACAGCGACCACACGGTGTTGACGAGCCCCAGCTTCTGCATCAGCAGGTAAGTCGGGATCAAGCCGCCGTTGAACAGCATCGTGAAGATGAAGACGAGCAGCAGCGGCTTGCGGTACGCAAGCCCCGGCTTGGACAGCGGGTAGGCCGATACGACCGTCAGCAGCATGCTGCACAGCGTGCCGACGAGGGTGACGAACACCGTTATTTTGATCGAGTTGATGAACTGCTTGTTGCCGAGGACGAGCTCGTACGTGCCGGTCTGGAAGTCGATCGGATAGACCGTGACGAGCCCGGAGACGACGGCGGCTTCGCTGCTGAGCGACTTGGCGACGATGTTCAGAAACGGGAACAGCGTCGCTAAGCCCAGCAGCGTGAAAAACGCGTAATTGGCGACGGAGAACAGACGCTCGCCGAACGATTCGCGAATGCGGGCATGCGACCGGGCCATTACCAGATGCTCCTTCCCAGATACGTTTTGCAAAACCAATTGCCGGTCACGATCAGCGCGAAGGCGACGACCGACTCGAACAGGCCGACGGCGGTCGAGAAGCTGTAATCGGACGCGCCCAGACCGACGCGGTATACGTAAGAGCCGATGACGTCGGCGACGTTGTAGACGACCGGGTTGTACATGACGAGAACTTGCTCGGTCCCGGCCTCCAGCATGTTGCCCAGTCTCAGAATGAGCATCAGCACGATCGTCGAGGCGATGCCCGGTACGGTGACGTGCACGATTTGGCGGAACCGGTTCGCGCCGTCCATCCGGGCCGCTTCATACAGCTGCGGGTCGATCGAGGCGATCGCGGCCAAGTAGACGATCGTCCCCCAGCCGACCTCCTTCCACCCTTCGGTGCCGACCAGGACGGAGCGGAACACGTTCTCGTCGAGGAAAAACGCGATCGGCTCCCCGCCCATTCGCTCGATGACCGTATTGACGAGCCCTCCGTTGACGGACAGCAAATTGATGAACAGGCCGCTGACGATAACCCATGAGATGAAGTGGGGCAAATAGATGACGGACTGCACGATCCGCTTGAACGCCATCCGCCGCAGCTCGTTCAGCAGCACCGCGATGACGATCGGCAGCGGGAACAAAAAGACGAGCTTGTACACGCTGATCAAGATCGTGTTCGTCAAGACGTCGATAAATTGCTCGGTGTGCACGAGCCGTTCGAAATGCTTCAGGCCGACCCACGGACTGCCCGAGATGCCCCGGAATATGCTGAAATCCTGAAACGAGATGAGCAGGCCGTACATCGGGGTATATTTGAATACGAGCAAAAAAGCGAGCCCCGGCAGGAGCAGCGCGTACAAATCCCAGTCCTTCCGCATCTTTCTCCACGTTTCGCCTCCGCGAACGGTGCGGGCCGGTTTGCTCTTCGCCGCCGCCGGCTTGGATGCCATTTCCATGCAAGCGCCTTCCTTTCTCCGCCTCGTCGTTGCCGGGCGTTGTCTGTTTCCATTGTGCGCGGAAACGGTCGCGCGGGGTATACTGCATTCTTACGATTATCAAGAAAATATTAAGGGTTTGCGGCGCCTCCGGATTCGCTCAAGAAAAGAAGACCGCCGGGGCGCGTTCGCCCTGGCGGTCCGCTTACGGGTGTCCTGCTTCCGAAGCGCCGTTCCGGTCACTCCAGCACATCGCGAGCCAGCCGGCCGAGAAGCTCGGCGTGCTCGGCCGCGACGGACTTGCCGGTCTGGGCCGAAAGCTGCTGGAGGAACGCGTTCAGCTGCCCCCGCGCGGCATTCGCCCTGCCTTCCGCGGACGAGCGGGCGGCCTGCTCCAGCTTGACGGCCAGCGCGTCGGCCACCCCTTCCTGCGTCACGAAACCGCGCAGAAGGCGCAGGAGGCCGGGAAGATCCGCGTACACGGTGAACTCGGCCGTCCCCGTACCGACGTTGCCGGCGCGGTCGACCGCTTCGGCCGTAAGCGACTGATGGCCGATGTACCGGTAGGCCGGCCCTTCCAGCGACGTACAGGTGCTCGAGGCGACGCCCGACAGCTCGTCGACGGCGGAGCACGCAATCGCGATCCGTTCGTCCAGCGCGTACGTGCCGGCATTGCCCGAGTAGACGACGAGCGGCGCCGTCGTATCGACGATCGTCCGGGCTTGCGCGTCCTCCGGCCGGCTCGGCGGCCGTTCTTCGCGGCCGGCGGCGTCGACCGCGCGGACGGCGAACAAGTAAGCTCCGTCCGCCGGCGCCGTAAAGGAGACGGGCGAGGACGTACGGACGTCCCCGAACGCGCTCCATCCGACGCCGCCGTCCGTGCTGTAGTAAAGCTTCACGCCGCCCAATCCTTCCGGCGGACCGCCGCTCCAGCTCACGTCGAACGTTCGCTTATTGCCGAATTCGGCCAACGGCAGCGCCTCGGCCGAGACGACATACACGTCGAACGAGACGTCGGCGGTCCGCTCCCCGTCGCCGACCGTCAGCGTGACGGTCGCGCGTCCCGTCGCTCCGGGCGCCGGCGTCACCCGAACGGTTCGGGCGGCGCCTTCGCCGGAAAGCGCGATGCCGGACACCGGCACGACGGCCGGATTCGACGAGGCGGCCGCGATCGTCAATCGGTCCGGCGTCTCCTTGTCGCCGACCGTGAACGCGATCGGGTCGGTCGGCGTGTCCTTCACCGTATACTGCGCGGCGATCGGCGTTATGGTCGGGGCCGTGTTGACCGGCTGCTCGATCCGCTTGTACAGCCGGATATCGTCGTAATAAGCGGTCGCGACCCATGCCGTGGAGCAGAGCAGGATGATGCGGGCATACGCCGCTTGGGCCGGCGCTTTGCCGTACACCGTCGAATCGAGCCACCGGCCCCGAGGCGTCTCGATCGTCGTCGACTGCGTCCTCTCGGCGGGCAGCTCTTTGTGCTGCGCGTCATAATAGCGCAGCCAGAACACCGTCCGGCTGCTCGAGAACGACGGCGGCGGATTGCCGAGAAAGACGCCGGCATGCGCCTCGTAGGTCGCGCCCGGCTCGACCGGAATATAGGCCGAGGCGATGCCGGCCGAGTTCGACGTGCTGCGGTCGACCACCTTGAAGCTTCTCGAGCCGGATCGCGCCTGCTCCTCCGATACGCCGAGCGAAGCGACGTCTTCCTTATAGCTGTAGATCGTCCAGTCCGCGGCGGTGCCGTCCGGGCCGATCTGCTCGAAGCCGGCGTTCGGCACGTTCACCTGCACCTTCGTCGGATCTTCCGGCCCTTCGGCGCGAACCGTCAGCCGAACCGACGCCGTCCGGCCGTTGTACGTCGCCGTAACGATCGCCTCGCCCGGCTTCATCCCCCTTGCGGATGCGCCGTCCAGCGCGACGACGTCCGCGGGAGACGCGGCGAAGGACGCCTTCGTTCCGACCGGTACCGTCACCGGGCCGTAGACCGCCGTCGCGGTCAAGGGGGCCGTCTCGCCGACGAGCAAGGTCGTCTTGCCCGCCGCCAGCGTCAGTCCGTCGAATGCATGAACGGTTACGGCCGGGACGGGGATCGTCACGCCCTCCTGCCCGCCCTGCGGGTCGGCGACGAGCGCGTACCTATGCGCGCCGACGGCGGGGCTCGGAAGGACGACCGTTACCGGCACCGGCCCTTGGCCGACGAACCGGGCGACCGTCTCCTCCCCTTCCGTCACGCGTACGGCAAGCCCTTCCTTCGCCCGAACCGTCAACGTTACGTCGGAGCCTTCCGGAACGTTCGCGGGCGCTTTCGGGGAGAGCAGCGTCACGGCTTCGTCCGACGGACCGGACAGGAGCGGAAGCTTGGCGAACCGGGTGCCGTACGCCACGTAGACGTTGTCGTGAAGATCAAGCGCGAACAGCGTGGAACCGACGTTAAACGCTCGATGCTCCAGCGTGTACGGGTCGACGATCGTAAGCCGTCCGCCCAAATTGGCGTACAAGTATCCGTTTTGTCCCCATGCGAGTTGGGCCGGGCGCCATCTTCCGTAGTTCGTCAAGTCGGGATAGACGTTCTTTTGCTTTCTCAGCTCGTACGTATCCGGGTCGAAGGCGAACAGGACGCCGTTCGCCGCCCCCCAGACGAGGCCGTCCGGGCCGATGGTCAAGCCGCCGATCAACGGGACGGCGCCGCCGAGGCCGTCGGCCTGCGGCTCCCATTCGCGAAGCTTCGTCTTCGTCGCCATGTCCCAGACGAACAGCTTCGCCTTGGACGCGGCCGGTTCGCCGCCGAGCCCGCCGTGAATCGAGGTGGAGCCGTAGACGAGCCCGTTCCGGTACGCCAATCCGGTAATGCTTTGGCCGGCGACGATATTCCGGAACACCTCGTAAACCGGCCGCCCGCTTTGCGCCGAAGCCGCCGGATCGTAGACGGTCAAGGCGCCGCCGGACGTCGAGTATCCCGGAATCGTGCCGATCAGCAGCTTGCCCGCCGCTTCGCGGAGCACGAACGGCCGATCCTGCTCCTCGCCGATCTCGAACAGCTTGGCCGGCCCCGACGTCTCGGGCAGCGGCTCCTTCGTATTCCAGCCGAATATTTCGGCCTTCGGGTAGACGCCGTAATAGAGCGTGTCGCCGACCGAACCGATCCCTTCCGCCTGGCCGAGCGCGAACGTCCGAAACGTATCCGACGCCGGATCGTATTGCGCCGCCTTCGTCCCCATGTAGCTGCTCATGTACAGCTTGCCGTCGGGCCCCCGCTCCAGCGCCTGGATGTTGTTCGCCTGCCCTTCCACGAGCGTCCGCATCGCGAAGCTTTTGCCGTTCGGCGGGTCGTACAGCACGACTTTGCCGTCGTAGGAGATCGTCACCATCGACGTCCCCGGGAAATCCGGTACGTTCGCCACGTTCATCCAGGCGCTGCTGCGGATCGAGCCGTCGAACGGCATGACCGGGCGCTCCTCGAGCGTCGACGTATCGATTTCCCACATGAATTTGTCTTTTTTGCTCGTATACACTTTGCCGTTATGCTCGGGCGTCACCGCCAGCAAGCCGCGCACGTTCTCGATCGTCTTGTCTCGCCACTGCCGGCGGTCGAGGTCGTATACGTGCATCGTGAACGGACCGTTGAAAAAAGCGAACAGCTGGCTGCCGACGACCGTCATGCCGTACACCGCGCCCATTCGGTCGTAGCGTCCGCCGTACGCGGGGTCGCTCGGCGAGCCCGGCAGCTCGATGCGCTCCGCCGTACGGGCCGTCGGGTCGATCCTCCAGACGCGGCCGTTCGTCGAGCCCGTTCCGGCATAGACGTACCCATTGTAATACGCAAGGGACCGGACGTAATCCTCCGGCTTTCCGTCGTCCCCCGGCGCGGTGCCGTCGTCGACTTTGCCGCCGAGTACATCGGTCGCGGCCAGCGTCTTCGCGTCGATGCGGAAAACCCGGCCGCCGACCGATGCGGAGTAAATGCCGCCGTACACGTTGCCGTTCTCGTCGGCGGCGAGCGCCCAGATCGACTCCGTCCCCGGCAGCGGCACGCCGAGGTTCGTCACCGTCTTCGTCACCGGCGAATAGACGAACATGTTCTTCGAAGCCCCGATAAAGACGCGGCCGTCCGGGGTGCGCACATGCGCCCATGCGCTGGAGGTCCCTTCCAGCGGATAAGATCCCAGCAGCTGCCCGCGATCGATATCGATCACGTTGAACACCGCCCACTGCTCCGACGAAGCGCTGCCGGAAACGGTCGTGTAGACGACGTTCGCTCCGTCCTCCTGTCCGTAAGCCGCATCGATCGTCTGCGGCGTCTGGATCGGGGAGCCGAGATCGATCGGCTCCCCGTATTCGGGAAACGCGCCGGATACGGCCTGAACGGCCGCCCCGGACGCACGTTCGGCGGAAGCGCGGGGCGTGCCGCCTCCCCCCAGCATTCCTTGGCTCGCAAGCATGACGGCCAGTACGCCGCCCAGCATGGATCGCAATCGCATCATTCATGCCTCCTTCATTCATTGTTGAATTCTTGTTTGAAAGCGCATACACAATGTACTTTACCATTGCCGCTCCTTTCTGTATTTGTCCGGAATCGCTTCTTTTGTTGTCTTCATTCGTCTAGGCGCTCCGAACGATGACAAAGGGTTGTCAGCGTTTCGTGGTACACTGGTAACCGGAACGGAAAATCGGCACGCGAAGGAAAGGAATGGACACGAGGATGGCGGAGCTTTTAAAAGACGTGTATAACGAATCGTTTTTCGACAGGCTGATCGGGAAGCTGGCGGCGGCTTATCCGGATTTCCCCGGAGAGTCGTTTTTGGCGCTCGTCCATGCCGACGGCTGGGAATCGCTGGCGCTGAAAGCGCGAATGCGGCGAATCGCCGAATCGCTCGCCGCCACGCTTCCGCCGGATTACCGCGAGGCGCTTGCCATCGTGAAGCGGGCGGCGGCCGGAGCCCGCGGGTTCGAATATATGCTGTTCCCCGATTTCGTCGAGCTGCGAGGGCTGGACGATCCGGAGGCGTCGGTCCCGGCGCTGGCGGAGCTGACGTCGGGCTCGAGCGCCGAATTCGCCGTTCGGCCGTTCATTCGCCGGTACCCCTCCCTGATGATGCCGCAGCTGAAGCGATGGGCGGCCGATCCGGACGAGCACGTCCGCCGTCTCGCCAGCGAAGGCTGCCGTCCCCGGCTGCCGTGGTCGTTCGCGCTCGACGAGTTCAAGCGCGATCCGGCCCCCGTCCTCGAGGTGCTCGAGCTGCTGAAGGAGGACGAGTCCGAGTACGTGCGGCGAAGCGTGGCGAACAACTTGAACGATATCGCCAAAGATCATCCCGCCCTCGTCCTGGACGTCGCCCGGCGCTGGTACGGCCGCCATCCGCACACCGACTGGATCGTACGGCACGGCTGCCGCACGCTGCTGAAGCGGTGCGATCCGGAGGCGCTTCGCTTCTTCGGACTGGCGCCGGCCGAGCGGGTGGCCGTCGAGGGGCTGACGCTGTCCGCGGAGGAGGTGCCGATCGGCGGCGAGCTGACCGTCTCGTTCGCGGTCGTCCACGACGGCGACGAGCCCGTCAAGCTGCGCATCGAGTACGGCGTCGATTTCGTCAAGGCGAACGGGCGTCCGTCCCGCAAGCTGTTCAAGCTGTCGGAGAAGGAGTACGCTCCGGGCGCGACGGCGCTCCGATTTCGGCATAAGTTCGCGCAGCTGACGACGCGCAAGCATTACCCCGGCGAGCACCGCGTCGCCATCATCGTCAACGGCGCGGAGACGGCGTCCTTGCCGTTTCGTCTCCGAAGCTGACGAAACGGCGAAAAGCCGCCCCGCGGGCGGCTTTTCGTCAAAACGTGCCGGAGACGAGAGCGCCGCGAACCAGCACCGCTTGCCGTTTCGCCCTTCTCGCCACCGCCTCGGCGGAGCAGCTCGCTTGAACGAGCACGGCGCTGGCTTCGTCCCCGACGGACGGCCATGCCCGTTCCCCATGCCGGCTGAGCGGCGTTACGCCCCCCGTAATAAAACGCAGCGCTTGGGACAGCGACAGCTCGTCCGTATATCCATAAAGCTCGGCGAACCGCCCGGCTTTCTCCAAATTGTCCCCGATCCCGAACGGCGACCAATGGTCGGTCAAGCTGTCCGTCGCAAGCTCGACGTTCACTCCTTTTTCGTGCAGCATCGGCAGCGGCATGCTCGACCGGCCGATCGGCACCGTCGAAGCGATCCACATGCCCAGCTCGGCCAATCGTTCGGCCATCTCCTCGGCTTCCCCCGCGTCGGCGCCCGCAAACCAGAACGCATGGCTGACCGTTACTTTCCCCCGGAGCCCGGCCTCCTCGGTCCAATCCGCCAAAACGGCAAGCGTCCGCTTCCCGGCTTCGCCCCGGTCGTGCAGATGAATGTCGATGCCGGCTCCGGCTTCGACCGCGATGTCCACCATCGCCGCGAGCGACTTCTCGACGTTGCCGTCGACCGTATGCGGATCGACCCCGCCGACCAGCGAAGCGCCTTCGCGCATCGCTTGCCTGACCAGCTCCACCGAGCCGGAACGCAGCAAGCCGTGCTGGGGGAAAGCGACGATTTCGCCGGACACTCGGCCGGCGAACGTATCCAGCGCCTGCCTGGTCGCCTCCAGCCGTTTCAACCCGCTGACCGGCTCGACGTTGCAGTGCGTGCGCACGCGCGTGGAACCGAACCCGAGAAGCAGCGCGAGAATGGACTCCGCCCGCTCCCGGGCCGTCGGCAGCAGCTTCGGCAGCAGCTCCCGTTCCTCCTCGATTCGTTCGAATAGGGTCGCGGCGCGCTTGACGGCCTTCCACGGTCCGCCGTAGTACGTTTTGTCGAGATGAATGTGCGCCTCCTTGAACGACGGCAGCAGCAGTAATCGTTTCGCCCCGTACCGGGGAAGGTCGGCCGGAGGCTGACCATCGCCGGGGACGATGTCCGCGATGCGCCCGCGTTCGATTCGGAGATGGTACAGCCCCGTTTTCGTCCCGACGACCATCCCGTCCTCCTCTTCATACCCTTCCTCCAGAAGAACGTCGGTCAGCCAATAAGCGTCGTTCGATGTCATGGCGCTCGCCTCCTTTGCTTCGAAGCAGACTCGTAATCCGTGCTTCCCTATCCTATTATCGCTCCGATCGAGCCGCAACGGAATATTTCCGCCAGCTTTTTGGAATGGCCTTTTATTTACGATCGAGCTGGCGATCCTATCGTTTTCTCGCTTTGACTACAAAAGTGACGGGAAGCATCCTGGCTTTTTCGGCAAAATCGCTGCGGCCTTCCCGCGATTGCATCATTTCTTCATCGGATTGCTCGATCATTTCCTCGATGACAAATCCCGCCTTGGCCAACGCATTCACATAGGTCGATAGCTTACGGTCCGATAACGTTAGCTCCCCTTCTTGAAGAGTGACCGAATACCAGGATTCATCGAAATAGCTTTTTTTAAAAACAAGCTTATCACCCTCTGCAGCAACACATTTATGGATGGGGTGAGACCAACTGAAAATGAACACGCCGTTTTTTCTCAGGTAAGAAGCGATCCGGCAAAACGTACCCTCCAAGTCGGTAGTCCAGCCTATGGCATAGATGGAATAAACGAAGTCAAAATAGTCCATGGGCAGGCCGCATTCTTCTTCCATGGGAGAACGGATCAAGCGGGCCGTAAGACCGCACGCCTTCAAATGGCGCGCCGCCTTTTCGATTTGTTTTTCCGATAGATCGACGGCCCATAACTCAGCTGCTTGGCGTTCCCCCAAATATTGCAACGACCGACCGTTTCCGCAGCCTATCTCCAGCACCTTTTTCCCCGAGACGTCGCCAAAAAGCCGGCATTTTTCTTCCGAGACAAATGCTCCATAATGAGGAAGCACGATTGCTCCCAAGAAGTCGTTTCCGTTCGTATCCCAATAGAAGCCGTTTGTTTCATAAATTGAATTCTTGTCCATGTCGACCGATACGGCGCAGCCCACCTCGCCAGCGCCTATAATGTTCGGTTTCCCCTTCATGACCATATCGACGTCCTCTCCCCAATTGAATAGGAGTTCACACGCATATCCCGAATTGCGACCTCCCAATAACACCTATCTTACACGAACGCTCCGCGCTATTAACCCCTCAAACGTACCATTTTCCGATGCGCATAACCAACTAGAATCATTGGTCCGGCGCCCATTCCACCTCGCTGGGCCGTCTCGTCCCGCGCCATGATACCGGCTGGCGGATTCCATCGTCAAATAAGAGTATCCGGCCTTTTCCTCTTCCGGGCACCGATCGTTTTGATTTCCCGCTATAAAAAATGGAAAAGGACCGAACCTTTTTCGGACAGAGAAACAATAAGGGGTGTAAGCTGCTTACTCGGGAGGGCCCTCTGCATGCAAAGTAGTGAATCGATGTATCACCTGCTCGAACAAATGAAGGATGGTGATAAACAGGCGTTCCATGCGATATACGAGACCACTTACCGGGACATCTACCGGACAGTCGCCTTTCTGGTGGATCATCAGCAGGACCGGGAAGATGTCATGAACGAGATTTACATGCAAATGTGGACGTCGCTGGCCAACTACGATATGAACCGTCCTTTCCAGTTCTGGCTGCACGGCCTGGCCATCCGTCAAATCCAGAGATTTCGGGTCAAGAGCTGGCGGAGATTCCGGATTTTTGAGCGCATCCGCCTCTTCTCTCGGGAGGAGCATCACTGGGATCATCCCGCCGTAATGACGGAGGGGACGAACCGGGAGATCGCGCAAGCCATCCGAAGCTTGACCGACAAACAGCGAACGGTGATTATTTTCCGCTTTTTTCACGACTATACGCTGGAGGAAATTGCGGCCTTGCTCGATATTCCGTTGGGGACCGTCAAGTCCCGATATCATGCCGGCCTCCAGGCGCTTCGAAAACAATTGTGGAATCTCCCGTTGGAAAGGATGGAAAACAACAATGCCTATTGAACGCAGCATCCGTGAACATCTGCACAAAGAGGCGGAAACGATGGAATGCCCGCCGGCCGTTTCCGAGCGAATCGAACGATCCTACACTCAATATGTGCAGCAGATGCAACGAAAAAGGAGCGAGAACACGATGAAAAAACGGATTATGGGCGGTATCGTCGCCGCCGCGATTATGATTCCGACCGCCGCGTTTGCGGCCCCTTCCCTGATGGAATTGCTCGCCAGAACACCATGGACAGCCGAACAAGTCAAGGTCGATGAGGTTGGCAAAGCGACACTCGAGAAGCTGTACAGCGCCTTTCCCGAAACGAAGTCGTTTGAAATTATCGATGCAAGCAGCGTCCAAGGTGTCCAAACCAGCATCATCCTTCGGGAAAAAGGGGGAACCGGCAAAACGATTACCCTCCATGCAAACCGCACGACGGGTGCGATCGAGCACGTGGTCCAAGAGAACTGGGAGCCCGCGGAGAAGCCGCTGATCGCCTTAACCGGCCAGGAAATCAAGTCGAAGGCGGACGATCTCATCGACCGGTTGTACGGCGGCATCGAAGATTACGAGTTCGCCATGGAGCGAATGGAGAACCCGCAGCAACAAACGGTTATGTTGAATTACACCAAAAAAGGATCGAAGGCACCGTACTATCAAGCGTTCGTTCAAGGCAATACGATCAGTGTGACTCTGATCGGAGGCGAGACCGCCTCTTCCGGCATGCAAGTGGAAGGCTTCTTCACGGCGAAGGGCAAGCCCGATTATTTCGCCGATTCGTTCCTAAATGATGAAAACTTGTTTGCTTTGCTGAACATGAGCCCGATTGAACTGAAGGAAGAATTGGCTAAAGGCAAATCCGTTGCAGAGGTTGCGGCGGCGAAAAACGTCTCCAAGCGGCAGCTGATCGAAGTCATTGCCAAAACGCAGGTTGCTTTGCAAGTTCAAGGCGACAACCAGGGCGATTACGAACAGCTGCTGAAGGCGATCGAACCGAAAGTCGTACAAGTCATTGAATACAAAACGGAGCCGACGCCGAACAACTAACATCGGTTGAAAAGCGGAAGCCAATGTGATAGAGACAAACTCCCCGTGCCGTGGCGGCTTGTGATTGCCATGCGGACCGGGGAGTTGTGTTCTGTTCGATTATCGGTCAGAAAGCGACGGGCAGACTGACGAGCGAGCGCAGCCCGCTGAAATGATAGGTCAGCCGGTCCGGCTCGACATCCAACCGAAGCCCGGGCAGCCGCCGCAGCAGCGTGCCGAATGCGATCTGCCCCTCCAGCCTGGCGAGCGGAGCTCCCAAGCATAGATGAATGCCGTGGCCGAAGGCCAGGTGCTCCCGCTCCTCGCGGGTGATGTCCAACACCTCGGGATGGGGAACGTGCCGCGGATCGAGGTTCGCTCCGCCGAGTTGCGATCCACGCGCCCCCCATCCCGAAGAAATCGTCCAGGCGGTACAGCGGCTCCTGCCGCTCGGCGAGCCGCTTGCAGAACCCGATGAAATCCCGCATCGTATCCGGCGAGACCAGATCGCTGCTCGTTATCTTCTGCATGGTCGTGCCCCTTTCCGCCCCTGTGCGGGGCCCTTCTATCGCCTACTTCGCCGCAATGCCGTTTCGCAGCATGTCGAAGTAACGCTTCATTTCGGCAAGCAGGCTTTCGGCATAATCATCGCTTACGGCGCTCATGTCAGCGACCTCGGTCGCGAATTTCGTCTCGAAGCGCTTCGAGACGATCATGATCAGCTCGAACGCGGACTTGCGGTCCACCCCGTCCCGGAGCGGCTCCTTCTCGAATAGCTTCTCCAGCACTTCATTGCGCTCGGTGCTGACTTGGCCGTACTTCTCCTCGATGTCTTGCTTCAACTCGTCCGGCGTCGAATAGAACGCCTCGTACACCAGCCGGGATTCGTACGGATGCTTCCGAAAGTACTCGAGCTTGTCGTGGACCAGCTGCCCGATCGCTTCGAAGAAGTCCGCATGCTCCGACACGAAGTCGAACCGCACCTCGAACCGCACCTTCGCGAAGCAGCGCTCCAGCAAGCGGAAGTACAGCTTCTTCTTGCTGCCGAAATGATGAAACAACAACGCCTTGGAAATTCCGGCGGCCTCCGCCAGCATCTCCGTCGATGTGTTCTTGTAGCCGTGTCGCGCGAACTCGGCTAGACAAGCTTCCAGGATATCCTCTCTCTCGTAGAGCTGCAGAGGCAAACCCGTCACTCCCTTTCCGTTTTTACTGACCAATTGGTTAGCAATATCATACCCAATGCTGACCACTCGGTCAATATGATTGTAAAAAAAATTATGCAGCTTGACGATTTGCAGCCGGGGCGGATTCGATAACGCCTTGAACATTTTGACCAAATGTTCGTCATCCATCGTATGCGCCTCCCGCCCTCGGATAATAGTTCAACCATGTTTTAATTGATAAGCTCCATTATCGTTCCCTAAACAAATATTCCCTCTGGTCCTTTTTGATATATAATTCCCAATACACATTGGCTATCCGATCCGGATCGTAATACGTCCCCTTTTTGACATGATCAGCGATTAGAACCTGACCTACATAAATTCCGTATGGAGACAATGTCTCGGCCAGTGAAAGCGCAAGCGAGCGGATTCCGGCTTTGCCAATGGATAAAGAGGCATAATGCGGATTCGGAGTCAGCGCAATACCGCCCCCTGTGAAAAAAAGCGTCCCCTGCTTACGTTCAACCATATCCGGAATTACTTGTTGAGCGCTGGTCAACGCACCGACAGTGTTCACCTTAAAATCTTCAATAAGCTGCTGTTCGCTTAACGAAAGAGGATCTCCCGGTACGATGTGCGCCGCATTATATACCATAACATCCGTAACTCCATATTCGTTTCTTATCTGTTTAAAGGCTGTTTTTAAAGAATCCGGATCTGATGCATCTGCAGAAATTCCGTGCGCTTCAATATGTACCTGCTGAAGATCTTCCAAGCTGCGTTCCAGTGACGGTTTGGTTCTTGAAATAAGAACCGCACGGAAGCCATTGCTTCCGAATTTCTTAGCTATGCCGGCGCTTACCCCCGGTCCGGAACCGACGATGACTAACAAAGGTTTATGGCTCATCCTTAATCGCGCCTTTCTTATAAAAATTTTGGTATTTCTATATTTCTAATAATATAGAAATAAAGGGGAATCGTCAACAACTACGCCTCGGTTATGCGGCGTAGTTGTTTATTGCTCTATCCTGCACGATAGCTTGATCGTAAAGCGAAATCTTTCAAGGCGTATTCCCTTCAACGCCGTTCGAAACGGGGGTGGTCCCGGCGGGAAAGAGGTGATAAACTATTCGAAGCGACCCATTATTTGCCATAACGGAGGATCAAACCATGAGTCTGACCCAGCCCGACCCGCTTCACCCCCGACCTGAAGAAAAGACGGAGCCCTCCGATCGCCCTATCGGCGTTACGATGTTGGCGGTTTTTTATGCGCTTAGCGGTGTCAGCACGATCGTCATCCAAGGCGTTTGGTTGAAACGGTTTGCCGAATTGTCCGAGCTGCTCGGCTTCCCCGCCTTCCTGCTCAACGCCACGCTGCTCGTGATGGGGATGGTCGCATTGGCGGCCGCCGTCGGGATGTGGCTCGGGAAAAGGTGGGGCTGGTGGCTCTCCCTCTTCTACATCGGTTACGGCATCGTGCGCAATGGGAACGCGCTGTTGTCCATACCGGGTATTGAGGAAGCGTATGGCGTATCCGCCGACGGCGCGACGTTGAAATACGCGATTCGCGCCGCGGGGTACGCGCTCGTGCTTCTCTACTTTTACGGCGACGCCGTGACAGGCTATTTTTTCGGAATCGCCCGCGTCCCTAAGCTGAAATCCGCCGTCATCGTCTTCGGTTCGCTCATCGCGCTGTTCGCCGTCATGACGTTAACGTTCGCCTGACAGCACGCCCCGGATGTCGCCGATTCGCTCGATGACGTAATCCGGCTCGTACCCCCGGTCCAACGTCACCCGTTTCCGGTTGTAGAAGCAAAAATCGATGCCCGCATTGCGCGCGCCGGCGTAATCGTCCTGCAGCGAATCGCCCACGAACAGCACCTCCGACCGGTCCAGGCCGAGCTCGCGCAGGGCGACCTCGAAAATCGTCCGGTCCGGCTTCCACAAGCCGACCTCGTCGGAGACGACGAACGCGTCGAACAGATGGTCGATGCCGCCGCTCGCCGTCCGCCGGCGCTGCGCCTCGCCGATTCCGTTCGAGACGACGGCCAGCTTGCGGCTGCCGTGCAGGTCGGCCAGCAGCTCCGGCGCCCCCTCCTCGAAATGGCAAATGGCGCAAAAGTGCTCCCAATACGTCCGGGCCAGCGCCTCCGCTTCCCCCTTGTCCCGCTCCAGCTTCTCGAGCGTATCGCGAAACGAATATTCCAGCACTTGATGAATCGTCAGCTTGCGGACGACGCGCTCGCTCCAATACGTCCAATTGATCGGGTCGAACGTCGCCCGGAACGCCTCCCACGTGAACCGTTCCCACTGCTCAAACCCGTGACGCCCGCCGGTCATGAGCAGCGAGTCCGACTCGCAGCGGTCGTAGTCCAGCAGCGTATTGTCCAGATCGAAGATGATCGCTTTATACAAAGTCTTACTCCTCCCCCGTCATCGCGCCGGAATGCTCCCTGCGCATTTCCAGCTATTATACAGGAGCGGGGGGCGGCTGTCATGCCGGAAATCATCGCTTCGCGCACGTTCAACGCTTAGGCGCGCTCTTCGCCGGCGGAGGGAGCGGCCGTACCGAGCCGCTTCTCGAACGCGACCCGGTACGGCTCGAAGCCGTACTTGCGGTGCAGCGACTGCGAGGCCGTATTGTCCATGCCCGTCTCCGAGCGGAGCAGGTTCGCCCCCAGCCCGGTTGCCGTCCGTTCGATCCGCTCGAGCAGCCGCATGCCGAGCCCCTGCCGCCGGCATTCGGGCGCCACCCAGAAATCGGCGATCTCCGCGATCGTGAGCCCGTAGTCCGGCACGTCCGCGAAGACGACCCATATGTAACCGATCGGCCGGCCCTCTTCATCCTCCGCCCATTCGGCGATCGTACGCGGGTCGTTCAACGTCTCGGCAAAATGGGCCAAAAATTGCTCCGTCTGCGACGTCGACAGCCATTTCTCGCGATACTCCGCATAAGGCAGCTCCCGCGCCCACGACGTGTCGCAGGCGTAGTTGACCTCGCAGTGGAGCTCCAGCAGCCGCCGCCGATCGTGCTGCGGGTCGATTCGTCGGTAATGCATACGATCCCCCCTTGTCCCCGGTATAATGGATTTTCGGAGTGAAAAGACGTATTCCTTCTTTAGAAGCTCGATACGTTGAACCGGTTGCCGTCCGGATCGTAGAAATGGAATGCAGCCAAGCCCTTCGGAGAAAAACCGCCGATGTCGGATACGTCCACGCCGGCTTCCCGCAATCCCCGGTGATACGCCATAAACGACTCGCGGCCGTGGATAAAGCAATACGGCCGGACGGCGCCGTCCGTTTTCTCCGCAAAGGCACTCTCGGGCAAACGTTCCAGCACCCACAGCGACCGTTCTCCGGGACGGTGGTTCACGCCCAGGCTCATCGTCACGTACCCTTCGTTTATGCAGCTTTGTTCGATTACCATGCCGGTATGGCGGCGGTACCAGTGGATCGATCGCTCCAAATCCGTCACGCCGACTCGCGTCCACGACGGCGTGAACGTGTCGCCGGTCAAGGAGACGTCCTCCTGCGCGGTCAGCCTGACGCCCTCGAGCGTCGCCCAAAAGTCGAAGTAGCGGTGCCCGCCCGGACCGGCGTAGATCGGCGACACGCGGACGCCCGACTGGACGAGCCGTTCGCGCGTCCGCTCGAAGTCGCCGATACGCCAGCACCAGCGCACGTTCGGATCGACCGTGCCCCGCTCGGCATAATGGTGGGGCAGACGGGTCGCGGTCAGCGCCGAGACGAGCCAAGTTCCGTGCCCCATATGCGTCATTCGTCCTTCCGACGCTCTCGGGTCCGGCTTCCATTGTTCCTTTTGGCGGACCTGCCATCCCATGTGATCGACGAACCAGTCGATCGCCCGTTCATGATGGTCGAACAGCAGGTCGATGGCCCCCCCGTCGTAGAAGAGTGGCGGGACGTGCAGCGTCGAATCGGCGACTCGCTTTCCGGGAGCGCCCTCCCGGGTCCGTTCGGCGGCCGGCGCTTCGTCCCGGTGGATCACGATCCGGTTCCCGTCCGGGTCCCGCACGACGAAGGAAATCCCGCCCTCGGCCATTTCCTCCGGAGTCGTCGCCAGATCGGCCCCGAGCTCGCGCAGCCGCGCATAGGCGCCCTCCAAATCGGCGACCTTCCAATAAAACATGGCGTTCGGGTTGCCGTTAGGCGCCGCCCCGATGTTATCCAGCAGCACGGTAACGCCCCCGACGTTCAAGCTGTAGATCGTCGGCTCCTCGAGCCGGGCGGCCGGATCCAGCGGCAAACCGAGCACGGCGCAGTACCACTCGGCCGCCCTTCTCATATCGCGGACGGGCACGAATACGGCACCGAATCGCATACCCGCTCCGGCTTGCCCTTGCGCCCGTTCCCGTCCCGGCTTCGCCCGTACGGGAAAATAGACGTCGATCTCCGAGGACGGGTCGAACGGACCGCGGAACCCGGCGCCATAATGTTGGAAGGCGTACGGAGCCGCCGGCTCGTAGCCCGAATCCGGCAGCCACGACCGGTAAAAATAGTCGAACGCGCCGGGCAGCGAATCGACAGTACCCCGATGCCGGAATACGACGTACAGGAGCGCCGGGAAATCCAGCTCGGCCATGCCTGCCGGCACCGGCTCTCCGGCGCTTGCCTCCACCCCTGCGATCCAGCCGTAACGACCGCTTTCCTCCGGAAATTCGGACAGGTCGAGCACGCCGTAAAACTCCGGCTCGTTCAAGCGTCCGGCCACTTCGCTCGCCCGGCCGGCCAAAAACGAGTTCATGAGCCTGAAGACGGCACCCGTGGCGGCATCCTCCTCTCGCGTCGTGCGGATCCGCTCGCCGACGATACGTAACGGAGGCTTCGTCTCGAGCCGGATCTCGTAGCGGCTTCCTCCGGCATCGGCATTCGTCGTCGAAATCGATAGCGGCGCTTTCTCGTACATCGATCATCTCTCCTTTTTCGCATAGGATTGCCATGAGCATACCCGAACCGTCACGAGCTCGTTTCGCGAATCTTGCTATGTTCGTCCGGCGCGCACCGGACGGAAGGCGCGAACGCCTTGCCGGTTCGGGCCGTCCGTCTCCATCCCCCGATAAGACTGTCCTTGACATGCGTCGAGCGACGTTATCTTATAGAACGAGTTTTACGGCTTAAACGATACGGCGGAACGGCGAATTTTCCGTTCTCGGTTAAAACAGGAACGAGAGCCGGTAACGAAACGTTTGTTCCGTCGCCGACTCTCGTCGTCCAACAACCACGATTTCGAACATTCGGGAAAAAGAAAGAGCTGCCTGAAAGTAGTCCTTGAACGGCAGCTCCCCCCCGAAAGATTTTCCCGTCTGCAACTCCAAGCTTGTTACGAGGACGGTACAACCTGAACTTCGGCAATATTCAAAGCGCCCGGGCCGACCAACTGAATTCTAACGTAACGGCCGGTGCCGCCCACCGATACCGTGCTCGGGTTTCCCGCTCTCCCCGGTTGATAAAAGGATGAAACTCCGGGCTGTTCAAGCGCTTCGGCCAGCAGCGGACTTTCGATAGGCGCATCGGATACGAGAACATAATAGTTGCTAACCCGATCCGAACAGCAATCGGTTCGGTTCCATAGGAGTATCTTCTCGATCGGTTGGCTGCCGCCCAGATCGACCTGCCACCACGGCTGGGCCTCATCTTTCGTATGGGTGACCGAGCCCGCGGCCCAGGCGCCGTTCGTTATGCCGTCCACCGCACGTCCGGCTTCTCCTTCATAGTCGGTGCTGGACTGAGTCGCCGGCTTGCCGAGCGCAAGATTGCCCGATGGCGCAGTTTCCCCGGAAACCGTGCCGTATGGATTATCGCTAGCCGCTAATAAGGAAGACGTCATAAATAAAACCGTCAAAGCCATGGCACCGAGAATAGCTGCCTTTTTTATCCTTTCTTTCATTCCGACTCCCTCCCTCTACTCGTTCGGAATTACCTGGACTTCGGCAAGATTTAAAGCATTACGGCCGGTCAATTGAATTTTGACGTAGCGGCCGGTCTTGCCGACGGATACTTTTGTCGGACTCCCGGCGGTTTCGGTCTGAAGCGAAGACCAAACTCCCGGCTGTGCGAGCGTACCCGCGAGCGAATGGCTCGCAAACGGCAAGTCGGAAACGAACACGTAGTAGTTGGTCAGTCGGCTTTTGCAGCAGCTATCCGTCCGATTCCATATGGCGATCTCGCCGATTGCCTTCGATTCGCCAAGATCGACCTGCCACCACGGCTGCGATTCTACATTCGTGTGCGTAACGGAATTTCCGGACCACGCCCCGCTTGTGATACCGTCGACAGCGCGAGATGCTATTCCTTCATAAGCCGTACTGGATTGATCCGCCGGTTTGCCGAGGGCCAGATTCGGGCGTTCGGGCTCGGTCGGGAATTCGGTCAGCTTCCAAATCGGATGTTGCGGCGCCGGCAAGTTCAATGCTTCTACCCCGACTCTCGCTTCCGGCGAATATTTCAATGCCCATTTATCAAAAAACTCCAACAGGTTTTCCCCCGCCAGCTTCGATGCCGTCAAGACGAACGTATCGATCTTTTGCTGGTCGCTGCCCGGCAGCTGCCCCGCCGGCATGTCTCGGTAGTACGTAAACAGCTTCGTGTAGAGGTCCCAGCCGTAAGCCATCTGCAGCTGCTTCCAGAAGACCATATTTCCCGGAACCGAATGGCTGTACGATTTATTCGCGGCCGTACTGTTCAGCCATTCGAACGCTTTGTCGTAATCGCTTTTTTGCAAGCTTTTGCCCGTATAGCGCTCCAGCATGTACATCCCGAAAAGGTTGCATGTCGCTTCCCCGATTCCGTTCCATGTCCAAGGCGACTGCTGATAATTGTGGCCCAGCTCATGCCATAATCCCCATACCGTCGTGAAAATTTCGTTGGCATCAAGCATGCGCTGGACATAGCTGTCGTTATGCATCATGATCGGCGTGCCGGCGTGCATGTACCCCGCGCTGATTTGTTTATCCACTACATAGCGGTAGCGGAGCTCATGGCCCGTATGCGGAACAGGCTTGTCGGGTCCGAGTCCGATCAATTCGTCATAGTGCTCCACGATCGTATCCCACCTGCGCATCAGCTGTTCCGGGTTATCCAGATTGCGGATGGCGGATGACGGCACGGTCAGCACGATACGGTTCGACTGCAGCTCGGCGAACGGGGCCGGCGCGTGCCGAATCGCTTCCCATTGCTCGGGCGTCGTTTTGCCAAGATCGTAAAAGGGCGCCTCGACAGCACCGCTGATCGTTACGGTAACTTTCGTATTCTCCTTGATCTTCGTCGGAATCAGATAGATCAGTCCGCCGTACGGGCTGCCGATGCGATTCAAGCCAGGCACGAGCTTTTGTTTGTGTGCGATAATCGGTGCGCGTTCCCATGTCGTCTTGCTCATCAGGTTGTCGGTATGGGCACCGACCTGCACCTCCAAATCGGTTGTCCCCTCCGGCACTTCCAGTGTAACAACGCCTCCCGCGGGAGCGTACAATCCCGTACTCGTCCATTGAACCGGAACGTGGGCGCGTAAATAATCGGGTTTGAAGTAATCGAAGTTTACTTCGATATCCCTATCGTTTACGGTCGGCGCATCGTTCGCAACCGCTCCCGGCCACACGGCGTGATAAGGGGAGACGGTGCCGTTCGGTTCAAGAGAAGCCGTACTGAAAACGTAGTTCAATAAGATCGAACGATAAAGCAATGCCGATTTGTTGATGGGCAGCGGGGTCGTTTGTTGCACCGCCGCCATCTCGTTTCTCATCGTCTCGTAGAGAGGAGCCGCAGAAGTAATCGAAGATATCGTTTCACCGACGATTTGCGTCAATTGGGCAAGCTTTGCACCGGCGTCCGCCCCGGGGGCCCCGATCTCCAATTGATCGGCGGTAATCGTGCCGTTCTCCAGCGCCTTGGCTTGATCGATCATGCGCAAGGAGTGGTAATGATTGGCTTTATCGAAGGGCGTTGCCGGAACGATACTGTCTTCACTGGCGGCGATTCCGGTAGATAGAGCAATACCTGCGCGATTCAGAAACTTTTGCAGCGCAAAATCGTTGTTCAGCTTCGTCGGTTTTCCGTAATCCAGCGTCCAGCCTTGAAGCGCCACGACTACGGCCCCGCCTTCTCGCACATATTGATCAAGCGCTTCCATTTCATCGTCCGTCATTCTCCAGTCGACATGAGCAACCGCAATCTTTTGCGGCTTCAGCGCGGTATCGGTCCAGCTGCCGAGCTTGACAACCTCGATCGGTAACGACGGATCGACCGTGTAATAGGACTTTGTCGTCGCCAACCGGATCTTCTTCCCGCTTCCCGCCAATGCGTCCTCATAACGATTCGTCTTGTCGTTGCCCAAGCCGTTGTTCGTATGGGATTCGTCGGTCAGCCATAGCAACATGTTGCGAGCCAATGTGCTTCTGCCATCGGAGTACGTTTTGCCCAGATTAAAATAGTTCTCGTTGCCGGCAACCACGATGCGCCCTTGGCCATACCGGCTGGCCGCGATCATCGGGGACCGTTTCGGATGGGCGGCGATCGGGAAAGCGGACTCCCCGATTGCGAGAACGCCGCCGGTGTACAAGCTTTTGAATGTCGGAATGCCCGATAAATCGCGGTATAGAATGTCAAAGTCTTGTTGAAGCACGTCCGGGGGCGTCAATGTCGGTCCGTAGGTTGCCTGAGTGACGCTTCCGTATGCGGAAGCGGTCACGGTGTCGGATTGCAAGGAGCCGGATCGATCGCCGGCGGCAAATGCGGGCAGACTGAACAAGGAAGCGGTCAAAGCGGAAATGCATACCATAGTCGTGAACTTGGCGTACCATTGCTTCATTTCAAACCTCTCCTTCATTCCTATTCCCTAGATGCCGCATCCTGTTGAAATGCTTGAATACCTTCACATCCCCCCCTTCAACGAAGCGCTTGCCCCGGGATAGCTTTACTTCCCTTGCTTTTTCGCTTCGATCTCCTTCGCTGCGGCTTCCGCGGCTTCCCTTAACGCGCTGTTGACATCGCTTTCGCCGTTTACGATTTTCGAAAAAGCCGTATAGGCCTTGGAAATCGCGATGCCGCTCAACTGGTCTTTCGGCGTGATCGCCGCCGCTTTATCCGGTGAATACGGTTTTGTGCTCTTGCCTTGAAAGCTCGGTTGATCCTGGGCGAAAGCCGCCCGGATATCCGGACTTTTCAAGCTCGTGACGGTTCCTTGTCTGGACATTTTCATTTGGTACTCGTCCGAGAGCAGGTAGGCGATGATCTCGAACGCCTGATCTTTATGTGTGCTTGTCGCGGCAACGCTCATATAGCTCGGCGCAAATTGGGGGGCTGCGCCCATTGCCTCTTTGAAGAACGGCATCGATACGCTGCCCCATTCGAACTCTCCGGGATAAGCGACCAGATCCGTGCCGTAATAAGCGTACATGGCGGCTCTTTGTTCCTTTTTGAACAAAGCGGAATGTTTGCTCAGCAAATCTTTCGCATGTTCCTTATCGGCAAGTTGAAAAAACCTCGCAAAATTGTTGACGACCGATTTGAACTTGTCGTCCTCGATCAATACCCGGTTCGTCTTCGGATCGTAGGCCGCGGCCGATAGCTGATTGTTGTTCAGCATATGGGATATCGAAGTCACGAGACCGAAATATTGGACGCCGCCCTCTTGCCGGGTCATAGTTTTGGCCAGCTCGTACACTTCATCCCACGTCATGCCTTCTTTCGGATACGAGACACCGAATTTGTCGAAAAGGCTCTTGTTGTATAACAGGGTGAAGATGCCCGTACCGGTCGGGAGCCCGTATATCCCGCCGTTGGAAAAGTCTCGAATGAAGTCGACCAGCGACGGCTCCAACCGGTTGATATCGAAACCGTGCGTTTTGATCAGAGACGACATATCGAACTGAAGGCCGAATTGCGTCAGCTCCGAGATGGTGGACGTGCTTGTTCCGATAATATCGATCGGTTGCCCTGCCGCGATCAAATCGGCGGTTTGCGTTCCTTTGGCATACGGAATAAACTTCACTTTGACATGAGGGAATTTGGCCTGTATGTCGTTGCCGGTTTCTTTCATAAATTGCTCTTCCGTTCGGCCGGTTTGCGGCGTTATGAATACGATTTCGACCGGATCTTTGCCGGCCGGAGGGGTTGTGCCGGGTCCGGACTCTTTTGTGCCGTCCGCTGCTCCGCCGGCTCCGCCGCAGGCCGATAAAAGCGCGGTCGACAGCCCGACCGCAAGCAAAAGCGAAGCAAGCCTTCCTTTTTTCAACGTCTTCATATGCATTCTCCTTTGCTCTTTACTCGATTCCGTGCCAGGAAAACGGTTCCGCGCCCCACGCCTTTTCCTGAACGCTGTACCGACGGAACCGTTCCGGTCCGTTCGACCATTCGTGTTGCCGATCCACAAACCAGTTCGAATAGTAGGGACGAAGGAATATGTCGTGCAAATGTACGAACATCGGCAAGGGTCGGTCGGATTGCGCCAAGTGCCGGAAAAACGCGGCTAACTCCGTCATGTTCCGCTTCGTCGCTTCCAAACGGAGCAAGGTCGCGGTCTCCAACCCGAAGTGCCGATGCGCTTCCCGCAAATACGACTCGACGACGGGAAAATCATCGAGATGGGAAAGCAGCGAAGAAGCGGCGAGGTCCATCAAATCGGAAAATTACCGGCGATTCTCGTATTGAATCCGGGCCGCCGCATCGTAATAGCCGTATACGGCTTCGGTCATTTTAAACCGGCGCAGCAAATGCTCGTGCATGAGCAGCGGCGCGGACTGAAGGGAAATATAGGGATCGCGGCAACCGCTAATCGCTTCCTCTACACGGTTCCAAAGAGACCGGGCGAAGCGAACTCCTTCTTCGTAATTCGCCAAATTGTGATTAGTTAATATGGGGCTGTAGCACTTCCACATCATGAGCACGTTGTCCGTGTGATACAAGCATTTGCGGATATCTACGCCGTTCAGGGGAGTAAGCGGTTTCAAAACAGGCCCTTCCCGATCGCCGAGAGCATGCCAATATTCGACTAACGCATTCGTGGCGAACCCGTACCGCTGCAAGCTGTATGCCCGTTCGAAGTCTTCGGCGAACGAAATAGGTTTACGGTCGTTTTCCGTCCCCGACCAAAGCAAGCATCCGCTGACGGAAGTCAATACGTTTACTTGCTCCTCATGCAGCCCGTACATGTTGCACCAGGCGGTCGTTACCCCTCCGAGAGCGCCGTAAGTTATCGCATCCCGGTATAAAGCCGTCAATTTCCGGTGTTGGTCGCAATCGACCGAGCTGGAATACACCAAATTGGTCGAACCGCAAGCGATCGTCTCGAATCCCGCGTCTCGAAACATCCGCAACGTATGCGGAGAACCGCCCCGGTAATGCCAGTCGTATATGATCGTTCCCTCGGCGAGTGCATCGATCGCGTACTGCCGTTCTTCGTCGGATGATGGGCCGTAATGTTTGATCAGCATGTCTCCCCAAAGACCGGCTTTTCTCCCTCTTTGATTCAACGTCTTTTTGATGCGGGAGAAGTAATCGGCGTAATGCCCAAGCTTCCCCTTCTCCTCAACATTTGCCCGACAGGCCGGGCATTCGCCCAAGTTGGACACTTCGTCTCCGCCTATGCAAATGATTTCGGAGCTGAAGCAATCCATCGTATCCGTCAACATCGCATCGACAAGCGCACGAACTTCGGGCGAGCTGGCACATAACGTATACGTGCTTGCCGTGCGGAAATCTTTATCCGGTCCGCATTCGATCAAATGATGATACTTCTGCAAGGCTAAAATGTCGCCGCAATGGCCGAGGACGTTCAAGGAAGGAATGAGCCGGATGTTGTACGATTTGCACAACGCATCGAGCTCCCGCGCATCCTCGGCGGTCATCGCCCCGGGGCCTCCCAAATGGGGAACGGATGGAAAATCGAAATACGATTCCAAATACAAATAAAGCGCGTTCATTTTCCAGCCGGCCAAGATCGGGACAAGGTGCTTGAAATAAGCGGAGCGGTACTCCGTCAATCCTTGAGCCAACGGAATCTGCACGCCGCGATGCCGAAGCGCCGGCGCGTCTCCGATTCGCAGCAACGGCAGACGTTTCCCGAACTGGCGTATGAGTTGCTTTAACGTCATCGCCCCGTAAAAATGTCCGGCCGGATCACAGGCCCATATGTCGATGCCTTCGGCTGCAATGACAAGCGCATATCCTTCGGCCGCTTGTACGAAATCGTTCAAGCCTAGAGGCGGCGCATCGTCGCTCGAACGGAACCGAATGCAGCCGCCATCCGGCGTCCATACGGCCTGCAACTCTTTTGAAGCCGTCGCATATAAGGGCGAGCCGGTCTTCGCTTGAATGGAAAGATCGTCCGGCAATTCATAGTGTCCCCCGCCCGTTTCCACTTGTTGAGGAACGGGAATCAATTGAAGGTTGTCCGCCATCGTCGAAAGTTCCCCCTTCGATCGTTGTTTGCATTACGATTCGTGTGGGCCGCATCAGCTTATAAGCATCCAAGCATCCCCCCCCTTCAAAGTCACGATCGGATTGGAATGACCATGTTCCACGTATTCGAAGCATTCGCGAACCCGCCGGAACCGTCGGCCGTCGCCGCAAACAGATGGGTAGGCTTGCCGTTCCGGATCAAGAGGAAAGGCCGCTCGAGACAGCCCATCGTGCGAACCGTCCCATCCTCCCATCGGACGGTTCGGGAATAAGCTTTCGGGTTTTCCTTCCATTCCCACCGAATGCCGTCTTTCGAGCATGCATGGATACCGCCGTGCAATTCCCCGCAAATCGAGCCGTTCATATCCTTGGCGATCATCTCGTAACCCGAAGAAGATACCCATATGAACGGGTCCTCCAGTTGAACGCCCTTCGATGCGAATAGCGGTTCGTCTTCCAATACCTTATAAGGCCCGTCATAGCGATCGGCGGATGCGACCCCGAGCGTAAATCCGCCCGGTTCGATCCCCCTATAACGTCTCGCTTTGTAGATGAGCAATACCGAACCGTCCCTATTCACCGCCGGCGCCGGATTCGAAGTCAGGAAGCTATCGAATTTTTCCGCGCGCGTCGGAAGAATGGGATGATCCATTCGCCTCCATGGACCGTAAATGCTGATGGAGGTTGCCAAGCCTACCCGTTTATTCGAACGCGATACGATACAACGAGGATCTGCGAGCCCGAACGATTCACCCGGCTTCACGCTTGGAAAAGGATGAGTCGAGCCGGTATAAAATAAAAGATAAGTATCGCCATGCTTCGTAATATGCGGATTATGAGTCATGCGGCCGTCCCAATGCTCCGCACCTCTTGCCGGCAGAACGACTTCCTGAAATTCATAAGGTCCTTCGGGACAGTCCGAAACGGCGCGCACGATTTCCGATTGATCCAGCCAGCCGGGGTGCATCGGTAAATATTTCGGCCAGCGGGAAGCAAACATGTGGAATCGCCCGTCCTCGCCGACGATTACCGAACCGCACCATACCCAGTAATCTTTCATTTTGAATCCGCCATGTATCGGAGCCGGTAATAATTGATCCATCAAACAGTCCGTTTTTGCCATATCCAACACTCCCTGTTGCCGTTCCCTTGTTGGACGATTGCCCATACGTTACTATAAATAATAACGATCCGACATTTCCTGTGAAAGAGATTTCACCGTCTACCGATAGCACATTTCCGTCTAAAGGAGGAACCGGGATTGGAATGTTTGGAGTTGCCCATCCCCCCGCTGCCGCAACTCATTACGGCAGGACATACCGTATGGAAGCCGGGCAGACAGCATTTTACGCGTTCATTTTCGGTATATGACGTTTTGCTGGTAAAAAGGGGGGCCGTCTATATCACGGAGGAGCATACCGCTTACGAAGTAAAAGGAGGGCACATTCTCGTTTTGGAGCCGAACGTGCTCCATTGGGGACATGCACCCTGCACGGAGGACACGGAGATCTATTGGATTCATTTTACCCATCCGTCGCCGCAGCGCCGGTTGTCGTCCAACCAGGTCCCCTGGTCGTTTTTATACAGAAGAGGTACGGATATTGATTATGTGCCTGTAGCGCAGCACATGTATTTACCCAAGTTCGGGCCGCTCAGGCAAACGATGCTGTGGCCGATCCTCGATCAGATCGTGGAGCTGCACAGAGGTTCCACCATGAAAAATGCTCTGTTGGTGCAGGCGCTGCTTGCCAATCTATTCGTCGAGCTGCAATCGATCGTTTACGCGGAATCCACAACGCGTTCAAACGAATTGGTGTCACGCGTTGAGGCGTACTTGCATGAACGGTATATGGAGCCTTACGATGCCCAAGATATGAAGCACGCCCTTCATTACGAGGCCGACTATTTGTCACGCTGCCTAAAAAAGCACACCGGCATGAGTGCGCTTCAATACTTGAACCATATCCGTATTCACAAAGTGAAGATGCTGCTAGAAACGACCCCTTTAGCTTTACAGGAAATCGCCGCACAGACGGGATTTGCCGACTCCAATTACATGATCCGGCAGTTTCGCAAAAAAACGGGGTTAACGCCGCAGCAGTATCGTCAATCCCGTAATCGTCGATGAATCGGTAAAAGGACAATCATTGAACCGGAGGATGCCATGGACCGACCTTCCTGCGAAGTGCTTGCCGCGGGCTATTCGTATCATACGAAGCCGTTTCACGTCGCCTCCACGCGGGGGCTGCGCAACTATTTGATCCGTTTCCAGGTGGAGGGCTGCTGCCGCGTGCTGATCGACGGCGAAGCGAAGCTGATCGTCCCCGGCGACCTGCTGCTGTACAAGCCGAAGGACCGGTACGACCTGCGCATCGAGGAGGAGCTGCAGCCGAACGGGGAGCGCGAGGTGTCGAGCGGGGACTACTATTTCTTTTGCCGCGGCTCATGGCTGGACGAATGGTGGAATCGGTCGGCGAAGCCGAGACGGGTTCGGCTTCCGATCAACGAAGACGTGCTGCACCTGTGCCGGCAGACGATATTGGAGCAGCGTCGGGGCAAAGGGACGGCCAAGGAAATGGCCGAATATTATTTGCGGCTTCTGTGCCTAACGATCGAACGGGCGACGCAGGAGCAGCATTCGGCTTCGGGCAAGGGGAAGTCGTTTCTCGCTTACGAAATGAAACGATATATCGAGGAGCACGCCCTCTCCCCGCTCAAAATCGAAGACGTCGCCGGCCACGTCGGCCTCAGCGTCTCGCGCGCCGTTCATCTGTTCAAGTCGATGTTCGGCCAGACGATCATGCAGTACGTGCAGCAGATCCGGCTGTCCGTCGCCCGCGAGCGCATCCTGTTCAGCAAAATGTCGCTCGAGCAAATCGCCGAGACGTCCGGCTTCAACAGCTACACGTACTTTTACCGCGTCTTCCGCGCCCGGTATGGGGTCAGCCCGAAGGAATACCGTACCGGGGAGCTGCAGCTCGACTGACGAGCGGGAGGGGATTAGCGAAATGTCTGAAGCGGCAAGGCTATTCCGTTCGGAATGGAACGGACTCCCCACACCCGCCCCTCCCCCACGCGAAACCGCTTCTCCGGGCATTCTTCCGGGGAGGCGGTCTTTTTTTCCCCGCGCAAGTTGGACAAAAGGGACATCCATGAATACGCTTAGTGCCATGGAGAAAGGAAATGGCCTTGCACGCGAGTTTTGGCTTTGAGTTTCCACCATCCGCAGGTTTACGGGGGTTCCCCCGAAAGTAGTCGGAATCCACTTCGAAGGCCTGCTTCACTTTTGGGGGATTAGTGAGATGTCTGAAGCGGCAAGGCTATTCCTTTCGGAAGGGCACGGACTCCCCTCCACCCGCCCCTCCCCCACGCGAAACCGCTTCTCCGTGCATTCTCGGGGAGGCGGTCTTTTTTTCCCCGCGCAAGTTGGACAAAAGGGACATCCATGAATACGCTTAGTGCCATGGAGAAAGGAAATGGCCTTGCACGCGAGTTTTGGCTTTGAGTTTCCACCATCCGCAGGTTTACGGGGGTTCCCCCGAAAGTAGTCGGAATCCACTTCGAAGGCCTGCTTCACTTTTGGGGGATTAGTGAGATGTCTGAAGCGGCAAGGCTATTCCTTTCGGAAGGGCACGGACTTCCCTCCACCCGCCCCTTCCCCACGCGAAACCGCTTCTCCGAGCATTCTTCCGGGGAGGCGGTCTTTTTTCCTCGCGCAAGTTGGACAAAAGGGACATCCATGAATACACTTAGTGCCATGGAGAAAGGAAATGGCCTTGCACGCGAGTTTTGGCTTTGAGTTTCCACCATCCGCAGGCCCATTCCATCCGGGAAACTCAAAACAAGATGTTCGAAGCGGCAAGGCTATTCCTTTCGGAAGGGCACGGACTCCCCCCTTTTTGTCCAACTTGCCCCCTCCTCCGAACAAACAAAAACCGCCTCCCCGAACATTCGGAGAAGCGGTTGCGCGTCACACCCACCACATTTGACCCAGCGGCTCCTTCAGCAGCACTTGCTGCAAGTTGTTCACCGCTTTCGTAAATCCTTCGTCGACCGACATCAGGCCGTCCTCGTGTTCGATGCTGACGACGTAGTCGTAGCCGACGAGACGAAGCGCGCTCAAAATGTCCGCCCATGTCTTCAGATCGTGGCCGAAGCCGACGGTGCGGAACTGCCAAGCGCGGTCGAGCATGAGCGAATACGACTGCATGTCGGTCACGCCGTGCTTGTTGACGTTGATCGGATCGATCGTCGTATCCTTCGCATGGAAGTGATGGATCGCGCCGGCGCGGCCCAGGACGTGCACCGCTTGAACCGGATCGATCCCCTGCCACCACATGTGGCTCGGGTCGAGGTTTGCGCCGATCGCCTCGCCCGCCGCTTCGCGCAGCCGAAGCAGCGTAGCCGGGCTATGCACCGAGAAGCCGCCGTGCAGCTCGAGACCGATTTTCACGTTTCGGTCGGCCGCGTACTTCCCCCATTCGGTCCAGTACGGGATGACCTTCTGCTCCCACTGCCAAGCCAAAATCTCTTGGAAGTCGTTCGGCCACGGCGCGACCGGCCAGTTCGGATATTTCGCATCCTCATGGTCGCCCGGGCAGCCGGAGAACGTGTTGACGACCGGCACCTCGAGACGCTGCGCCAAGTCGATCGTTTTCACGATCGCCTCGTGGAACTCCTTCGCGACTTGCTTTTGCGGATGAAGCGGGTTGCCGTGGCAGCTCAAGGCGCTGATCGTCAGGCCGCGGGATTCGACGGCCTGCTTGAACGCCTTCAGCTTGGACGCGTCGCCGAGCAGCGTATCCGGATCGCAGTGCGCGTTGCCCGGGTAGCCGCCTGTACCGATCTCCACCGCCTCCAGCCCTTTGGACGCGATGTAGTCGAGAGCCTCCTCGAACGGACGGCCGGCGAACAATACCGTAAAGACGCCCAGTTTCATCGTATAGTCCTCCTTTCCGTTGCCTTCGTATAGAATGCCGTATCGAAGGCGGAACGATGCGTCCGCCGATTATTGATTCAAGTAAACCGTCTTGCCGGTGCGGCCGGATTCGTACAGCGCCTCGAGAATTTCCGTAACGACGAGCGCTTGCTCCGCCTTCACGAACGGCTCGGTATCGTTCAGAACCGCTTCGACCCACAGGCGCGCCTCCAAATCGGCATCGCTTTCCTTCTTGCCGTCGTAGAACGCGACCCCGCCGGTGTCGGTTTTCACCTTCGTGTCGAACAGACGGCTGTACTGCTCGCCGTTGATGCGCAGCCCGTCTTCCATGTCCGCGCCGCCTTCGGTTCCGCACAGAACCGTTCTCGCTTCGCCGACCTGCAGCGTGTTGAGCGCCCAGCTCGACTCGAGCACGATCGTAGCGCCGTTCTCCATCTTGATGAAGCCGAACGCCGAATCCTCGACCGTAAACTTCTTCGGATCCCACGGGCCCCAGGCGTTGGCCGCATTTTCTTTTTGGCCGAGCTTATGGAAGACGGAACCGGTTACGCTGACCGGCTTGTAGTTGTCCATCATCCACAGCGTCAAGTCGAGCGCGTGCGTACCGATATCGATGAGCGGACCTCCGCCTTGCTTCTCCTCGTCGAGGAAGACGCCCCAAGTCGGAACCGCGCGCCGGCGAATCGCAAGCGCCTTCGCGTAGTACACTTCGCCCAATTGGCCGCTCTCGCAAATTTGCTTCAAATGCAGGCTGTCCGGACGGTACCGGTTGTTGTAGCCGATCGTAAGCTTCTTGCCGGTCGCTTTGGCCGTAGCCACCATGCGGCGGGCGTCGGCGGCCGTCTTGGCCATCGGCTTCTCGCACATGACGTGCTTGCCGGATTCCATGGCGGCGATCGAAATTTCGGCGTGGGAGTCGTTCGGCGTGCAGACGTGGACGACGTCGATCGTTTTGTCCGCCAGCAGCTCGCGATAGTCCGTGTACACCTTCGCGCCTTCGGCGCCGTACTGCTTCGCCGCTTTTTGGGCGCGTTCCTCCACGATATCGCAAAATGCGACCATTTCCACTTGCGCGAGCTTGGACAGCGACGGCATATGCTTGCCGTTGGCGATTCCGCCGGTGCCGATAATGCCGACTCTCAATTTTCCGTTTGCCATGAAAGGTGCCCTCCTACTATTCGCTTTCACGATGGATTAGTATACGCTTCAAGTTCCAGTTCTATGTAATCATAAAGCGTTTTCCTTGAACATGAAGTATATGACAAAAAGATGAACTATTTGGCTACGATTATCGGATCCGCCGAATTGCACTGTCGAAAGGACCCGCATCCGACAAGGGTTTGGTTCGATTCCTTCCGCCACGGCTTCGTCGCCATTCGTCAAAATTTCACGAAATTCGTTCCCGTTTGGGAGATCGGAACGAACGGAGACGAAAACCGGAAACGCTTCGTCAAGAAGATTCTATTTTCGCCTTTATCCCTCTATCTTTGTATAGTATAATGGAAGCGATACCACCACAGCATAGATAGAAACGAATGGAGAAGTTCGCACATGGAAGTGTTGTCGTTTGTTCTGGTTTCGATGTTGGAATGGTTTGCCCTCATCCTGTTGACCTTTACGATGTTCAAGCTCGATATCCGCGACTACGTCGGGCAAATCGTCTTCAGCTCGTTTCTGCTCGCTCTAGTCTCTTACGTCTTGATCGTTACCCTCGATTTGCTAGTGTTCGCGACGTTTTTGCAGCCGCCGATCGTTTTCATCTTTTATTGGCAAATGTTCCGGATTCCGGTCTTTTACGCCGGACTTATCATGACCAACGGCTATTTGGCCTACATTCTGCTCACGACGATCGTCTACAATACGGTTCAGCTGTTCGGCCTCATTCTAAAGCCGGACACGCTGTCGAATTTTTCGGCTCAGGCGCTTACGGCATTTGTCGCGATGCTGGCGGCATGGCTCATACATAAATTTCGTGTCGGGTATACGTTCGTCCCTTACGGGGATCGCGCGAACGTAAGATTGAACAAAATCAATATGAGGCTGCTCCTGTTCACGGTCGTAGGCTACGTCGTCATGACCAGCTTCAACTTCCTGTACTTTCTCGGCAATTACAAGCAGCTCGTCCTCGTCCCGGTCATTCTTTCGTTGGGAGTTTTACAATACTGGGTATTGAAGAGGGAGATATCGAATGAGCATTGACGCTTTGGCGGAACGGATCGCGGTATCGATCAAAAAAGCGAACGAGCGGGAGACGGTCAGCGTGCCGGTCATGAAGTTCGCGCTCATTATCTTGATCAATATTGTGATCCCCGTTATCGCAGCGCTGCTGATCGGACTGATCACCGGCAAGCTTGCGGAAACGGCACTCTCGATCGTCGCGTTCGTCCTGATTCGCATGATGTCGGGCGGCTACCACTTTCGCTCCCCGGTGCCGTGCATGACGGCCATGGTCGTCTTCACGGCGCTCCCTCCTCACGTCGTCCTTCCCGACGCCTGGACCGCGATCCTTACCGGCATTTCCGTAGTCCTTTTCGCTTTGCTAGCGCCCTCCAATTTGCGGGGTTACCATACAATGCCGGAACGGTTTTATCCGTATTTGAAAGTAGCTTCCGTATTTGCGGTGTGCGGCAATTTCGCAGTAGGCTCTTCCATCCTGGCGCTAGTCTTTTTCATTCAAGGCGTAACGCTATTCAAGTGGAGGGAGGTGTAACCGATGACCAAAACGACGGCAAAACTCGCTTCCGACGTATTGAGCAAGGTCGCGAACTTTTTCGTAATCTCCGCATCGCCTGTCACCCATCGTCCCGAAATCCCGCAAGAATTGAAAAAGCAATAGGTTCCTAAAAAAGAAGAGGCTGGCGGATACGCGAAACAGCCCTCCATCAAGCAACAGGTTGAAACGGAAACCTGCTGGCTGACAGGAGAGCCTATCGACGGGCCGCCGGTCTTTTTTTTTGCGTCCGGCCTTCCGCTCCGCTTCTTCATCCCGCTCGCCTACGGCACTTGCAGCCAGCCGTCCCCGAGCCACGTGCGCACGTGAAGCCACTCTCCCCACGACTCGAACGCTTCTACGGTTTGCGGCGAAAGCGTTCCCCACACCGGCTCGCCCTCGTCCGGATACCGGTAAAACGGAACGGTCGCGGACAACGCGACGCTCCGCTCCTCACTCCGTACGCCTCCGACAAGCGCACGAGGCGCACGGATCCAGTTCGACCCGAGCCACGTGTCGATCCGGTACCACTCTCCCGCCTTCTCGCGCGCCAGGACGGATTGCGGGGACAAGTACGCGCCGACCGGAACGAATCCGCTCCCCGACCGGTCGTACAAATCGGCGTCCTCGACCAGCGTCAGCGTCTCCTCGAACGGCTGCGGATTCCAAAGCGGCTTGCCGGCGACGTCCGTTATGTACCGCTCCACCCCGGCGGCGATGCCTTCCGCCAGCTTGTCTTGGTAGTCGGCGGTCGACAGCAGACGGTCTTCGTCCGGGTTCGTCATGAAGCCGAGCTCGATCAGCACGTTCGGCACGACCGACCAATTGAAGCCGGACAAGTCGCTTCGCGCCGTCGTCCCCCGCGAATGGGCGCCCGAGCTCGCCGTCATCTCCTCCAGCACGATGGCCGCCGCCGCCTTGCTGCGCGCGAACTGCTCCGCCGTCGCCGACGACGTCGACGCGGGGTACAGCACCGACGCGCCCCTCGTCTTGGACGAGGCGTCCCCGTCGGCGTGAATGCGCACGAACAAGTCGGCTCCGGCCTCGTTCGCGACGGCCGCACGCTCCTTGTTGCTAATATCGACATCGTGCGCCGTACGGGTCATGACGACCGTAAAGCCGCGCGCCTCGAGCTTGTCGCGCAGCCGCTCCGACACTTCGAGCGTCAGCACGTATTCCGGCTTGCCGGTCACGACGCCCCGGGTACCCGACGAAACCTTCGGCTTCGTCTCGGTCGAGCCGGGGCCGATCGGCTCCAGTTCGTTGTTGCCCTTCTCCTGATGGCCCGCGTCGATGCAGACGACGGGAGGCGTCCTACCGTCTGCGTCTGCCGCAGCCGCAGCCGCAGCCGAATGTTCCGTCGCCGCTATCGAGACGAGCGCCGCCGCCAGCAAGGCCGCCGTCCCGATTCTCGCGATCGTGCCGCTTCTTCGCCTCGCCTCATGTCCCTCATTCGCTGCTTGTCTCTCCATAGAAATCGGAGCCTCGCTTCCCTTTTCGAATCGCCTGCTTTCTCTCCCGATTGTAGAGGAAACGGGAGCCGTTTGCCATCCCCCGGCGTTCCAAGCATAGCACCCCAATCAAATAAGCATGTCATGATTGCCCGGGATCGCAATATGCTCTAATAAAACCGTTTTCATAACGGGACGAAAAGGAGAGGATCGCATGCACGCGCTCGATTGGGTTGTCATGGGGCTCTACTTCCTTCTGATGGTCGGCATCGGCGTCTGGTCGTACCGTCAAGTGAAAGGCACGAGCGATTTTTTCGCCGCCGGCGGGCGAATGCCTTGGTGGCTCGCGGGCATCTCGCACCATATGTCCGGGTACAGCGCCGCCGTCTTCGTCGCTTACGCGGGCGTCGCTTACAAATACGGCTTCACGCTGTACATTTGGTGGGCCGTCCCCGTCGCCGTCGCCGTCTTCTTCGGGGCCCGGTGGATCGCCCCCCGCTGGTCCCGGCTGCGCCTGCGTCTCGGCATCGAATCGCCGACCGAATATTTGGAGAAGCGGTACAACGTGCCGACGCAGCAGCTGATGGCGTGGAGCGGCGTCCTGCTGAAGCTGTTCGACGTCGGCGCGAAATGGGCGGCGATCGCCGTCATCCTGAACGTGTTCGCGGACGTGCCGCTGACGACCGGCATTATCGTGTCCGGCGCCATCTCGCTGTTCTACATTACGATCGGAGGCTTGTGGGCCGACGCGCTGACCGACTTCGCCCAGTTCGTCGTCCAGCTCGTCGCGGGGCTCGCCATGTTCGTCATCGTGCTCGTCAAGCTGGGCGGCATCGGCTCGATCGTCGACATATGGGACCGGCTCCCTCCTACCCATAACGACGCGCTCGCCGGACCGTACACGCTCGGCTTCGTGCTCGCCTACCTGCTGATCGATTTCCTCAGCTACAACGGCGGCACGTGGAACCTCGCGCAGCGGTATATCGCCGCCCCGAACAGCAGGGAGGCGCGCAAGGCCGCTTACTTATCGTCCGCCCTTTACTTGATATGGCCGCTTATTCTGTTTTTCCCGATGTGGGCCGCGCCGATCTTCTATCCGTCGCTCTCCGACCCGAATCAGTCGTACTCGATCATGGCGATGGAGCTGCTGCCGCCCGGCTTGATCGGGCTCGTCCTCGCCTCGATGTTCGCGCATACGATGGCGATGACGACGTCGGACGCGAACGCCATTACGGCCGTCGTCACGCGCGACATCCTGCCGAAGCTGTTCGCCCGCTTCCGCGACCGGAACGGCAAGGCGTCGCTCTTGGCGGCCCGCGTCACGATCGTCGTCTTCACGACGCTGACGCTCGTCGTCGCGATCAATCAGCAAAATTTCGGCGGCATCCTGAGCCTGCTTATTACATGGTTCGGCGCGCTCGTCGGGCCGATCTCGATTCCGATGCTTCTCGGCCTGCTGCCCGCGTTCAAGCGAAGCGGCTCCGCCGCCGCGATCGTATCGTGGGCCGGCGGCCTGCTGACGTTCGGCTACGTGAAATACGTCATGGAGGCCGCCTCGACCGCCACGCTCGTCGCATCGCCGGTCGTCGTCTCGGCGGTGCTGTTCGTCGGCATCGGCCTGCTTCGCGGGAAAGACCGCGTCCGGCCCGACGTCGCCGAGCTCGTCGATTCGCTCGGCGAAGATGCGAGGTAGCGATCGGAGCGGCTCGCGGACACCCGTTTCGGACTTGCGCGATCGTGATGTATAATGAGGACAATCATATCCGATATTCGATCCGCATCCGCGAAGGAGACAACCCGACATGACGACCGATTTCCGCGACTTGTCCGAACGGCTGCCCGGCTGGGTGGAGGCGTACCGCGCCTACGCCGCCGAAGGCGGCGTCGCCACGTACATCCCCGAGCTCGCCCACGCTCCGCAGCGGGCGCTCGGCATTACGCTGCACCACCGTTCCGGCACGACCGTATCGGCGGGGGACGCCGACCTGCCCTTTACGCTGCAAAGCATTTCGAAGGTGTTCACGCTGCTGCTCGCCCTCATGGACCGCGGCGAGCGGGCCGTATTCGAGAAGGTCGGGATGGAGCCGACCGGAGACGTGTTCAACTCGATGCTGAAGCTGGAGCTCGTCCAGCCCGGCAAGCCGTTCAATCCGCTCATCAACGCCGGAGCGATCGTCGTCTCGTCGCTTCTGCTCGGCGATTCGCCGGAGGAGAAGTCGCAGCGCATTCTCCGTTTCGTCCGCGAGCTGGCCGGCGACGACGGCCCGGCGTTCAACGAAGACGTCTACCGCTCCGAGGCGGAGACGGCGAACCGGAACCGGTCGCTCGCTTATTTTCTGAAGGACAACAAGGTGCTGGACGAGGACGTCGAGCCGACGCTCGACGTCTACTTCCGGCAATGCGCGATCGAGGTGACGTGCGCGCAGGTCGCCCGCATGGGACTCGTTCTTGCGAACGACGGCGTCGATCCGGCCACCGGACGGGAGCTCGTGCCGAGACGGTTCGTGCGCATAGCCAAATCGTTCATGGTCACGTGCGGCATGTACAACGCGTCCGGCGAGTTCGCCATTCAAGTCGGCATCCCGGCCAAAAGCGGCGTCTCGGGCGGCATATTGGCGCTCGTCCCGGGCGAGCTCGGCATCGGACTGATCGGCCCGGCGCTGAACGACAAGGGCAACAGCATCGCCGGCGTCCACCTGCTGAAGCTGCTATCCGAACGATACGATTGGAGCCTCTTTTGACGAAGAGCATCCCCGGGCGGGGATGCTCTTTCGTTTTACGCCATACGTGCAGACGCACGGACGCGCCTCATGTCGTCCACTGGTCGTGGACGATGCCGACCAGATACAGCTTGTCGCCGGTCTTCTCGAAGACGAGCCGCAAGCTTTTCCAGTCGAGCCCTTCGTTCTTTTGGTCGAAGCCGGTAAAATGATACTCGACGTATGAGCATCGGTCGGCCGGGTACACGTCGGATACATTGTTGTTCAACGTGTTTTTGCCGATCGGCGCATTGACGGACGTCTTGTGGGGCTCGGCGAAATCGGCGTCGTAGACGAATTTGGCATAGTAGTCGGCGAACGTCAGCTTGATCGGCTCGCCGGAGCCGTCGAACGTGCCCCACTCGTAGACCGTTTTGTCCGCCGGCAGCTTCTCGACTTCGGCCGGCTTGAACACCCGGTCGCTCTTGACGTCGATATGGCCGTAAGGCGAAAATCGGACACCCTTGTCGGGATGAACGATCGCGGCCAGCTTCTTCATGTCTTTCGCCTTCAGCGCTTGGACGGCCGCTTTCGCCTGCGTTTCGACGGTAGGCGCCGCCGGCTGCTCGGGCGGCTTCGCCGCGGGCTGTCCGCCCGGCGCTTGGTCGCCGGGCTTGGCCCCCGAGCTTCCGCCCGTCTGTGCCCCCGTACCGGCTCCGGACGGCGGCGCACCGGCGGGCGGCTTCTCCTGCCCCGCAGGCGGCTTCTCCGCCGGGGAATCGGCGGTGTCCCGCCCGCCGTCGTCCGAGCAGGCGGCGGCCGCCAATAGCGCCAGCAGCGCAATGGCAATGGCGCCGAATCGAATTCGTGTCATCGTAGCATTCCTCCCGTGCGGCGGCTTGGCGGACCGAGTCGTTCCCGCCGGTCTGCCGCCGTCGTTATCCTTTAGACGGCCGGACCTCCCGCAAGGTTGCCGGAGCCCATTCCCAAGTTTTCCCCAACCGTCCGCGGATTAAAAGGAAAAGGACGTCCTGCGACGTCCTTTTCGGCACCCTTATAATAGCTCCTCGCGGAGCCCGCTCTCATGTTCGTTATCGGGCGACGACGCGACGTCCCCGGGTTCTTCCTTCCAGCTCGTCCGGAGCCGCCTTTTGCTGTTTCGGCGATTCGCACTCGGTGAAAGGCTTCATTCCCATCTGCATCGTAATGACCCGGATATCCAGGCAGATCTTCACTCCAGACGCGTTCATTCCAAGCGTTACCTCCGTTCACGAATTCATTCCCTGTACTTAGTTATCGCATGAATCGGGGTTGGAATGCTGTCAAAGCTTGTCGGGCTCGTTTATAAATTTTCATATAAATTTAGACTAAGATTGTATAAAAAGGTGTGCGGCAAGCACTACGAAACGCCCAAGTCCCCCTCGAAAGAAGTATCGGGACTCGGACCGTTCGAGACCTGCGCACTAGGACCGACTAGGCCTCTTGTCTAATGATGCGGTTTGCGCGGGGGTTTGTCCGGACAAACTACCCTGTTTTCGGATTTGCCGAATCGATCGCGAACGTTCCGACAAAGCCGTTCTCGAAATTTGTCGGTCCATCGCCGCAAATCTACCGGATTCGCCATAACGTTTCTTCGCCCGACACGACGGGAAGCTTCCCTCCGATGCGCCTTCCTTTACGTCTTTTCGGAGCGTTTCCAGCCGCCGCGACCGGTACTAAATAACCAATTTTTCCCGTTCGGCTCTAGGCCGGTCGGGCAACCGCTTTCATCGGCCCGATTGGCAAAAATATAGCCGCAAATTCGCCGTCGGAAGCAGCTATCGAGACAGAAAAGGGAAATCCTTCCAGACCCTTGACTCGTCTAAAGGATAGGTTCGACGAAAAGAGGGAGAATACCGGAACGCGATGGACGCTTGGAAAAGGGTCGATTATGCCGGACGGACGATTGCCAAAGCAAGCGAACGTCTCGTACTAGGGGAATGGGCCGATGCGGGCGAGCTCTTGCAGATGAAGATCAAAAGTCATTTTGGGAGAAGCTACGATCGAAGAGTGGGACCGCTACGTGCGGGAGATGACCGACTCCGAGCCGTACAAGGCGATGATGGCGAAATGGAACGAACTGCCCGGAACGAAGCCGGGAGGAAAGGAACCGAGTTGACGTTTACGAGAGCGGACGGATCGGATGCGGGTTCGGGGCGCGGCGGATGCCGTGCCCCTTTTTTACATGGATAACGGTCATCGTACTTATCGCTTCAGCCCGGCAGTCCGGCTCCCTCTTGTCCGCCCTGCGGGCGAGGCCGGTTCACGAAATAAATGCTCAAGAGGATGAGGACAAGACCCGCCAGCAAGGAAACGGTAAACGGCTCGTGCAGAAACAGCGTTCCCGCGGAAATGGCCACAAGCGGGATGAGAAAGGTGTACGAGGCCATCTTGCCCGCCTCCCCGCCGTCCATCAGCTTATAAAAGACCAGCCAGCCTATGGCGATGACGAATATGGAAATGAAAAGAAAAGCCCCTGTGAAAGAAGGCGCCCAACGAACCTCGCCCCAGCTTTCCGTCCAGCTGCCCAGTGCCGTCATGAACGCGCCGCCGACCATCAACTGAAGCGAGACGAGCCAGATCGGATCCACCCTCGGTCCGTTCTTTTTGACGTATATCGTGCCGAGCGCCCAGCTGAGCGCGGACCCGAGCGCAAGCATAATGCCCGCGGCCGAAACGTGACCGGACAAATCGCTCGAGCCGCCGCAGATGACGGCTACGCCTACGAATCCCAGCACGAGCCCCGCCATTTTGAGACCGTTCATCGACTCCCCCAGCCACATCCAGGAGAATATACCGACCAGTACCGGTTGAAGAAATACGATCGCGGCGAACAGCCCCGAAGGCAGATACTCCAATCCGGCGGTTTGCAGCCCGTAATACAGCACGACGTTCACCAGGGCCGAAACCGAATAAACCGGCCATGTCGCATGGAATCGCAAGCGGCCGGCTCTGGCAATCGCGACCGGCAGCAACAGGAGGCCGCCCAGCAAAGTGCGCGTGCCCGAGAAAAGCAGGGGAGGCATAAACGCCAGTGCGTATTTGGATAGGGGCCAGTTGATTCCCCAAACGAGGACCAGAAACGAGATCATCCACGCCGTGCGTCCGGCGGACATTTTTTTCACATTCATACCTTCTTGCTCTTTGAAATGGACGAACAGGTGTTATGATACGCTTCTTGCGGATGGGCTTCAATGTAAATAAATGGACATACGGCAATATCCATATCGCCGCCATGACGGAAGCCGAAAAAGCCCGGGAGGAACGGACATCCTCCCGGGCGGTACGGCCGGCCGCTTCGACTAACGATGCTTCGCGATCAGCCCCATCTTCGTCTCCCACACGTCCTCGCTCAAATCGACCGGATACGGCTCCGGGTTCAGCTTGCGCAAATATTGCTCCCAAAACAAGTCCATCTGCCGGCGATGGTACGCGCGAATGTCGTCCAAGCTTGGCAGCGGGCAGACGAGCCGGCCGTTCTCGAACACGGGCACCAGCAGCTCGACCGCCTCGTAATCGGTGACGTACTTGTGCAAGTACGTGTGGACCGGGTCGAACAGCTTGAGCCGCCCCGCCTCCTTCACCCGTTCGTGCGGAAACGCGATGTAGTCTCCCTCCGACTTGCCGTCGCTGCCGACGATCCGGTACACCGTCTTCAAGCCCGGCGTCGTAATTTTCTCGGGATTGCCCGATATTTTAATAACCGGCACGTACGTGTCGCCTTCCTTGCGCGCGACGAGCTTGTAGACGCCCCCGAGCGACGGATTGTCCGCCGCCGTAATGAGCTGCGTGCCGATGCCCCACGCGTCGATGCGGGCCCCCTGCGCTTTCAGGTCGAACATGACGTTTTCGTCCAGATCGTTGCTCGCCGTAATCGTGACGTAGCCGAGCCCCGCCTCGTCGAGCATGTTCCTCGCCTGAATCGACAAGTACGCCAAGTCGCCGCTGTCGAGCCGGATTCCTTTCAGCCGGTGTCCTTTCGCCTCGAGCGCCTTCCCGACCTTGATCGCGTTCGGCACGCCCGAGCGGAGCGTATCGTACGTATCGACGAGCAGCACGCACCGGTCCGGGTGCACCTCGGCGAACGCCTCGAATGCCGCAAGCTCCGACTCGAAGTCCATCACCCATGCGTGCGCATGCGTCCCGACGGTCGGGATGCCGAACTTCCGGCCCGACTCCATGTTGCTCGTGCCGTCGAAGCCCGCGATATAGGCCGCCCGCGATCCCCATATGGCGGCGTCGGCTTCCTGGGCGCGGCGGGTGCCGAATTCGAACAGCGTATCGTTCGGCGCGACCCGCTTGATCCGCGACGCCTTCGTCGCAATCAGCGTCTGGTAGTTCATGAAGTTGAGCAGCGCCGTCTCGATGAGCTGCGCTTCGAAGATGCGGGCTTCGACCCGGATGATCGGCTCGTTCGGGAAGACGACCGTTCCTTCGGGTACGGTGCGCAGCGAGCCGGTGAAGGCGAACCGCTTCAGCTCGTCGAGAAACCCTTCCTCGTAGCCCTCCGGCTGCGCTCGCAGGTAAGCGATATGCTCCTCGCCGAAGCGGAGCGATTCGACGTAATGGACGATGCGCTCCAGCCCCGCGAATACGGCGTATCCGTTGTTGAACGGATTTTTGCGGAAATAGGCGTCGAATACGCGCACCTCGTTATGCCGATTCAGCTTCCAATGGGCGTACATCATGTTGATCTGGTATTTATCGGTATGCAGCGTCAAGTTTCCGTCTTCCATCGTCGTCATCCTCTCCGGCTCGTTAAACGCGTATGGGCTGTCCCCCGCTCACAATCGTCGCCCCGAGCGAGTTTTGGAAATGGCCGAGCGCCCAATCGTGGCCCGGCGGGTTGAACGTCGCGACGGCGTCCGCATGGACGACGATGCGAAGTCCTTTGTTGTACGCGTCCACGGCGGTATGCAGCACGCAAATGTCGGTGCACACCCCGACGAGATGCACTTCCGCAATGCCACGTTCCCGCAGCTTCAGCTCCAAATCGGTGCCGCAAAATGCGCTGTACCGCGTCTTATCCATCCAGTATATCCCGTCGCGTCGGCGGTTATAGACGTCGTCGAGCTTGCCGTACAAGCGGCGGCCTTCCGTCCCGCGGATGTTATGCGGCGGAAACAGCTTGCTCTCCGGGTGGAGCGCGTCGTTCTCCTCGTGCAGGTCGACGGCCATGACGACGTAGTCGCCGCTCGCCGCGAACGTCTCCGTCAGCTCCGCGATGCGGTCCTCGATGTCGATCGCCGGCTGTCCGCACGGCAGCTTCCCTACGACGAAATCGACGGTATAATCGATGACGATCAATGCTTTCATATGGAACGCCTCCTCGGTGAAATCGGATGTGCGCTCGCCGGGAATCGGGCCGTCCGCGGACGTTGTCCCGGTACGCTTATCCGTAAATCGAAAGCTTCGGCTCGCAGCCGGTAAACCGGTACAGCTGGGCGGCCCGCTGCGAATACCGATTGGACCGCTTCAAGGCGCCGTTTTCGTCCCGCGCCGGCTCCAAAATGCCTTCGCGGCTTTGGGTCGACGTCATTTTGCGGATGAAGTTGGGCTCCTCGAAATCCGGCACCACCGTCCGGATGACCTGGTACAGCTCCCCGATCGTAAATTCGGCCGGCAGAAACTGCTTCGCGATCGTCGTCGTCAGCATCTTCACCCGCACTTTCTCCAGCGCGTCCCGTACGATGTCCCCATGGTCGAACGCCAGATCCATCGCCAGCGCCTCGCTTACCGGGAACAGCCGCACGTCCGCCGCATCGTCCTGCGCCCGGCGCCCGGCCAAATACCGCTCGTTCACGAGAGCGAGGAAGGCGTGGGAGATGATCCATCCGCGCGGGTCCCGCTTCGGCTTGCTGTACACGTTGAAATATTCGAGATGGACGTCCGCCACGCCGGTTTCTTCGAGCAGCTCGCGCTTCGCGCAGTCGTACACGCTCTCGTCCTCGTCGCAAAAGCCGCCGGGCAGCGCCCACTGCCCCTCGAACGGCCACCGCTTCCGCCGGATGAGCAGCAGCTGCAGCTCCCGGGCGGGCATCGTTTTTTTGCCCGGCGCCTTCTCCTCCGACGTGATCGTGAAGATGACGATGTCGCTCGGCGCGCCGTCGGGCGTCCGGTAGTTGCTCGCCGTATAGTTGGATTCGTTCTCGAGTTCGTTGTTCGGCTCCATATCGTCTCCTTATACTGTATGATTGATATTATCATATTGACACATTAAAATACCGGTGTCAAGCCGTTGCCCGCGTCAAGGCTGTCCGCTTCCGAATCCCCGCCGGCGCAAATAAAAACGGCCGTCCCGGCCGGCGGATTGCCGGGCGGAACGGCCGCGCGATGACGCGGCAGCGGGCTTACGAGCCCGGATCGCTTTCCAAGATGACGACTTGCTCGGCTTCTGCTTGAACGGGATACGATTCCGCCACGGGATTGTCGCCGAACGAAACTTCGACACGCTGGCCTTTGTGCAGATCGTTCATCGAAGCTTTTTCTTTTTTGCCGTTTTTGACCGCATAGACGCTCGTCGACGGCTTTACCCGGATGCTCGCTTTGTCGAACTTCGTATCGGGCTCGAGCTTGCCCTCGACGAACAGTCCTTTTTCCTTGCCGCCGCTCACGTCGTTGACCGATTGGACGACGCCGCGGATCGATACGTCCAGCCCCTTCCCGCTTCCCTGACTAGCGCCGCAGCCTGCGGCGACGAACAAGATGCCGAGGAGTAAAGCGGCGGATACGGTTTTCTTCATCCGAATTCCTCCCTTCGCGTCGTGCGGGATTGCTTAATAGACGCATCCCGTGACGGAAAGGTTACAGGCCGGAAGCAAGCCGTTCAGACGAACAGCCGCAGCTCCTGCGCCTTCAGCAGCGCCTGCGTCCGCGAGGAGACGCCGAGCTTGCCGTAGATGCGGGACAAGTATACCTTTACCGTTCCTTCGGTTAAATTCAATTCCTTCGCGATCTGCTTGTTGGAGGCGCCTTGGCGAAGCCGGTCGAGCAGAGCCGTCTCGCTGGGGGTGAGCGGCTCGACCAGCGAAGCGGAAGCCGTTGGAGCCGGCTTGCGCCCGGGGAACCGTTCGATCAGCGATCGCGCGTACCCGAGTGCCGCCGTCTCGGTGTCCGATGCCGCGGCGTCTTGACGATGCCGGACGTACTGGAGCAGCAGCTCGGCCATCCGCTCTCCCTCGTCCAGAAACAGCCGGACGTATCCGCAAGGCCGCGCGATCTTCAACGCGTCGTCCAAGCCGCGCAGCGCGCCCGTCCGGTTGCCCCGCCGTTGGTCCGTCAGCGCCTGCAGGACGGCGATCTCCGCCATGCTCGACAAACACCGTTCCCGGATGCTGGGCGGCTTGAGCAGCTCGAGCAGACGGTACGCTTCGTCTTCCCGCCCCTGCCGCTCGAGCAGGCGCGCCAGCGTCAAGTACCCGAACGCTTTGTCGAACGCAGGCTTATCGCCCGGCGACAGCCGGAGCAGCGCCATCCGCTCCTCCGCCCGTTCCGGATCGCCCTCGATCAGATCGAGCCGGGCGAGAAACGTCTGCAGCGGATCGGTCCAGCCGAACTCGTCCCAAGCCTTGACCGTCTCGATCGCCTCCTCGATCGCCTCGCGGGCCAGCAGCGCGCGGCCCTCCGCCAAGCGCAGCCGGGCGTACGTCAGCCGGCTCGGCACGAACAGCCCCGCAACGCGCCGGTCCCGGCCGACCCGCTCCGTCCGGGCGAGCAGCGCCTCGCTCTCCTCCAGCCGGTTCCATTCGTAATATCCTTCGGCTAACGATTGGAGCACGTACTGGGTAATGAGGGCGTCGCCCCATCCTCTGGCATCCAGCATGCCGATAAAACGCAAGGCGATCGCTTCCACCTCGGCGGACAGCGCCCCCTTCAGTCCGAACTCGGTACGCCGCACGAGCGGCTCGGACCGGTTGTAGTTGAAGTTATAGAACACGGCGCTTTCGGGCAGCATGTCCGGGATGCGGTCCGCATAGCCGTACCATTCCGCGAATCGGCCGCCGGCGAAAGCCAAGTTCGCGCGGACGAAGAACAAGCCGCTTGCCAGCTGCTCCCGCTCGTCCGCCGGTGCGGCCGCCGCCGCTTCCTCCAAGCTTGCGAGCAGCGATTCGGCCCGGTCGAACCCGCCTGTCACGACGAGCAAAAACGCGTACAGCAGCGCCAGCTGCGGCGAAAGCCGCGCCGGATCGCCCGGCAGCGCGCCGAACCGGCGCAGCAGCGTCGAGAACTCGCCTCGCTCCAGCGCCGTCCCGATATGCGCCCCGAGCAAACGCTCGGCGAGCGCATACTCTTCCGCCGCGATCGCGTGGTCGATCGCCTCGTCGAGCAGCCCCCGTTCCGCGAAGAGGCGGGCGGCTTTGCCGTGCAGACGTTTCCACCGGGCTTTGTCGCCGCGCTTCAGCTCGTTTTGCAAAAATTCGGCGAACAGATGATGGTACCGGTACCATTCGCCGAAATCGTCGAGCGGGACGAGAAATAAATTCAAGCTTCTCGCCTTCTCGAGCAGCTCCGCGCTGTCCGAACGCCCCGTAAACGCATCGCACAACGCGGCGTCCATCCGCTGCAAAATCGACGTATGGAGTACGAACTCGCGCAGCTCCGGCGCCAGCTCCCGGAACGCCTCCTGCAGCAAATATTCGGACAGCTTCGGGTGATAGCCCGAAAACCTCTCGATAAACGCGTCGACGCTCCGGTGCTGCCGCAGCACGATTGCCACGAGCTGCAAGCCGGCGATCCAGCCTTCGGTGCTGGCCAGCAGCTTCCCGATCTGCTCGCGGGTAAGCGGCAAGCCCGCCGTATGCCGGTAAAACCGGGCCGCCTCCTCCGCGTTGAACAGAAGCTGCAGCGCCCCGACGTCGGCCCGCTCGCCTCTTGCGCTCCATTTGGAGGCCGGGAACGGAAGCCCGGTTCGGCTCGCGATCGCCACGCGAACGTTGTCGGGCAAATAATCAATCATATAGGAAAGGCTGTCGTGGACAGCTTGCTCGGCGATGACATGATAATCGTCCAGCACGAGGACGATCGGCTCGGCGAACGTCGCCAGCTCGTTCAGCAGCGCATCGATGACCGTCGGTACGGATACGTTCGGAAACGCCTGCAGAAGCGGCATGACGCGCCCCGCCGCGATCGTCGGGAGTACTGCGCGCAGCGCCTGAATCGCGTACCGCCAAAACCGGGCCGGGTCGTTGTCCGTCGGGTCGAGCGATACCCATGCAAGATGCGCTTGCTCCCGGCGGGCCCATTGAGCGAGCAGCGTCGTCTTGCCGAAGCCGGCCGGCGCGCAGACGGACAATAGCCGGCAACGGTCGGCGAGCGTCGGCAGCGTTTCGAGAACGGTATCCCGCTCCACTTCGTTGCGCGTCGAAGCGGGCGGTTGAACTTTCGTATGCAGCATGACGGGATCGGACGGTTGCAGCATATGGCCTCCCTGTTCGCTTGCCGGATTGGGGTCGTGCCTCCATTATACCCGAATTAACGCTAGCGGGTATCGGTTCGGCATTCGTTTTGCTCCAACGCTGGCCGCTGCATTTTCCGTCCGATTCCCATTGACCCGCATGACGATTACCGCTAGCATGGAAGCGTAGAGAGAAACCGATAGAGCCGGATAGGAGCGTGCATATGGAAACCGCCAAGCAACGAATCGCGATCGACATGGACGAGGTTGTGGCCGATACGCTCGGCAAGCTGCTTCATTGCTATAACCGGGATTACGAGGATACGGTGACGATCGAAGACCTGCACGGCAAGAAGCTTCGCCAAGTCGCCAAATGCGGGCAGGAGCTGTACCGCTACTTCGACGACCCGACGTTTTTCCGTGACTTGGCCGTCATGCCGGACAGCCAGGACGTCATCCGGGAGCTGCAGACGCGCTACGAAATTTTCATTGCCTCGGCCGCCATGGAGGTTCCCGCTTCGTTCGCCGCCAAGTACGAATGGCTGAAAGAGCATTTTCCGTTCATTCCCGATACGCATATCGTCTTTTGCGGAGACAAAAGCATCATCAACGCGGACTACTTGATCGACGACCACACGTACCAGTTCGCCCGCTTCCGCGGCCAGGGCATTCTGTACACGGCGTCGCACAACTTGGAGGAGACCCGCTACCCGCGCGTGAACAATTGGCGCGACGTGGCGGACATGTTTCTGAAATAAGACAAGCCCGATGTCTCCCGCATGAAGGGAGCCGGTTAGCGGACGTCTCGTTACGCAAGTCGTAGCAGCCGATTCGCCCGCAATGCAAAAGAGCGCCATCGCAGGGATGGCGCTTTTCGCGTTCGGTTTACTACGGCTTGGCGCTTCCCCAGCGGAACGGCGTCGACCCGAAAAACAAATTCGGGTTCACCGGCACGTTGTGCGCCCAGAACGTAAAGTGCAGATGCGGCCCGGTGGAAAACCCGGTCGTCCCGACCAGTCCGATCACGTCGCCCCGCTTCACCCGGGCGCCCGTCTTCACCCGGAGCTCGGACAAATGCGCGTACTGCGAGAATAACCCCATGCCGTGATCGATGTAGATCGAGTTGCCGGTCAAATACAAGCTGTCGGCCAACGCGACGATGCCGTCGTTCGTCGCATGGATCGGGGTTCCTTCCTTGGCGGCGAGATCGATGGCGGTATGCGTGCTGTCCAGCTTGCCGTTCACGTAACGGGTATACCCGTAAGGCGTCGTCAAAATGCCTTCGACCGGCTGCCTAAATTCGGAGGCGAATAAAAATTCGGGCTCCGATCGGGAGCGTGCCGCGTCGATTTTTTTCTGGTCCGCTTGGATGCGTTCCGTTTCGCGCTTCATGCTCTCCATTTGCTTCGATACGGTCAGACGCTGGGTTTCGAACGTTTTCGCTTTGACGGTCAGCGTCCGGTCGCCGATCGCGTAGTCCCCGGGCTTCACCTGCATCGAAATCGGCAAATACGTGTAGTACCCGGCTCCGAACGGCTGCAGCTTGTACGTCTTCCCCTGCCACGCCACTTCGCCGGGCTCGCCGCGCCGCACGAGGACGACGTCGCCCGGCGACGCCTGCTCCGGCTGCACGCTCCAGCCGGCTTGCCGGGCTTGCGCGGCGCCTGCCGCCGCATACATCGCCGCCTCCTCTTGCGCTTGGCGCAAACGAATCTCCTCCGCTTGCAGCGCCTCCCCCGCTTCCGCCGGCATCCCGAGCCGCCACGTCCGACCGCCGTCGGTCGTAAGCAGCAGCGGCGGCACGTCCGGGCTTTCCAAGCCGGACACCAGCGCCCAGCCGACCCGGTCGGTGATGAACTGCGACTGCTTTACCGGATACGGCTTCGTTTCGTAGACGGCCGACTCCGGCTTCGGCGGTCCGCCCGGACCGAAGTCCCAGGCAGCCGCCGAATCGGGGGAGGCCGCCCCCTCCGCCGTGCCTCCCGATGCCGACTGCCCTTGCGGGACCGCCGCGGCGGACTCCTTCCATGTCGCGCCCCCATCCTCCGTCGACTTCACGACGCCGTCGGCGTAGCGCACCCATCCGCGCTCGAAGCCGGTCATCCGGAATTCGACCGCCTCGGGCTTCGGTTTGACCGCCGGCGCCGGCTCGACGGCCGCGGATCGCCCGGCCTCCTGCCCCGCACCGGGAGCTTGCAAGGCTAGCCGATCATATCCGTACCACCCGGCGACGGCGACCACGATCACGGTCAGCCCTGCAAACGCAAGCCGGTATCGGCGCGAGCGCCTCCTCGTCGCCGGCGCATCCGTGCCGCGTTTCGACTGGTCTGGCTTCATCCTGTCCCTCCATTATGTCAACGTATCGCAACTCGATTCGAATCGACCGCAGCCGGTCCTGTCTCCATCATACGATACGTCGGGGCTCAGGCGAAAGAGGTGCCGGGGCGGGAGTAATCGAGCCATGGCGGGGCGAGGTTTTGCAACACGGTCAATGCGGGGACGCTGCGAAGAAAGAAAGCACGCCGACTTTTCCGCCATGTATCGGAAAATCGACGTGCACTTCGAGGGTTCTCTGATTTTTTTGGGCGTAAGCTTCCCTGCTGCCTATTGCCGCTCCTCTCCAGCGGCGGCGACTCCCCGCATGCGCGCGACGAGGTCGCGCAGCGTATCGCGGCGCGCGTACAGCGTCTCCGCGACATCCAGCAGCCATTCCCGCTCGTACGTGCGCTCGCGGAGGCGACCGCGGTCGGCCCTCTCGCGCATTTCGGCCGTCGAAGGACGGACGGTCAATTCTCCTCCCGTCGCATCGTACGAATACGTCAGTCGCCAGCGGCCGGCCGAGACGAGCGCCAGTACCGCATCCAGCAGAGGAATGTCGGCTGCGTTCGCCCGTTCCGTCGCGAGGGAGGCGGGACGTCGGCCGTGACCGTCGCAGCTTTGCCCGGTCCGGATGCCGGCGTACGTCAACCAGCGGACGATGCCGGCGATGTAAGCGTCGAGGCATGACAGCTCGATACGGTCCGGCTCACCCGGGAAGTCGCCTCGGCCGTGGCGCGCTTTGTCCATCGCCTCGCGAAACCGCTCCTCCTCCATGCCGTCTGCGGGCGGGCGAAAGACGAGCGTACGCTCGTCGAAACAATCGCTCCATTCCATCACCGTGCATATGCGCCCGAAAAACTCGCGGTTTGCGCGATTCTCGGCCCGGAAGCCGAAACCGTTCCCTTCCCGCTCCGCCATAAAGCCGTAGCGGACGAACAATCGTTCCCAAGTCGTTATGCCTTCAGTTGTCATTTCGTCGTCCACCTCTCTTGGTTTGCGTCATCGGCATCGGAGGATCGTACAACCGGTTCGGCGTCAGTCCTCCGTCGCTTTCTTCGTCCCTCCGCCATGCTTCGTCACCCATTGGACGTTGACCCGGTCGACCAAATATTTATGCATGCTTCCCCCGCCCACACGAGAAATAATATTTCTTCCAATTCGATCCTCATTTCGACATGTTTCTGGCATTTCCCTGCTTGACTCGACAAGTCGTTAGGAGTTTGGAACTAAAGCGGAGTAGAAATGCGTAAGGAACTTTATGGAATATATGAATGGGAGGGGACGATGCACCTCGACCAAATGGGAAATTGCGGTTGACTTTTATCTAAGTTTTGAATAATAATTCGTCATTGTGAAATTTTATCCATCAAAAAGGAATGAAGCGTGCCCAACCATCTCGTCGCGCATCCTGGGACGTCGATCCTGATGGAAAGGGCGCTGCGAAGCGGCCATGTGGAGCAGGTATCCGCGTTGGCCGAGGCGGTTCCGCAGTCGGACTTCGTCTATACGGACACTTGGGTCGATATGGAGTTTTATCGGGACGAAGCGTACCGCGAGGAAACGGAACGGAGAATACGGACGATGATGCCGTTCCAAGTGAACCGGCAGACGCTGCAAGGGTATGCCCCCTACTTGATGCACGACATGCCCGTCCACCCCGGCTTCGAAATCGAGGAGGAGCTGATCGAGTCGGAACGCTCGATCGTGTACCGCCAAGCCGAGAACCGGATGTATGCGCAGATGGCGCTGATCCTCCATTTGCTCGGCCTGGGATGAACGGCTCGAAGCGACCGGAAGTATATCGCCCGTACGCCAAAAGCTGCCGGGTCTCATACCGGCAGCTTTTTGGACGAACGTTTCCGCTATTCCCGAAGCGCCAAGGCGGCGTTTTGCGGCTGCGGCATCAAACTCATCGCCCGGATTCGCGCCCTGCCTTCCCGGACAGACCAACCGCCCATTTGAGGAAATGACCAGCTTGGGAACTAGGTGCAAGTCGTGATTTACCGAGCGCGGGCTCGGTGTCAGTCTTCGATTGCCTGATACACCATGGTCCAGAAGTCGTGGATAAGATGCGCCGAATCCGGCGTGGACATCCCGACCTGAGTGAGCAGGACTCCGGCGAGCTGTTTGTCCGGGTCGGCATACGCCGAGGTACCGCTTCCGCCGTCCCAGCCGAACTGACCGATGGAAGCGTAGTCGCCGCGGTAGGTGCGTACCGCCATCCCGAAGCCCCAGCCGCCGTGCTGCCCTTGGCCGTGCGACAAATGAACGTTGTTTTTGGCCAAATCGTCCCGGAACGCTTGCTGCTCGGGCGTGAGACGGTTGGTGGTCATCAGCTGGACGGCGGGCCGGGAGAGGATCCGTTCGGTCCCGTGCATCCCTTGGTTCAGCAGCATCCGTAAAAACGCGTCATAGTCGTCGACGGTGGAGAGCAGCCCGCCGCCGCCCGCCTGGAACGCCGGGGGCCTGGTGTAGCGTCCGCCTGCGGCCTCGTCCCACACGATGAACCCTCCGGTCTGCGGATCGGGGATATAGGCGGGCGGCAGCCGGTCAATCTTGTCGGCGGGCACGTGGAAGCCGGTGTCCTTCATCCCCAGCGGATCAAGGAGTCGTTCGCGCAGGAACGTCTCGAATGTCTGACCCGCGACCCTGGCGACGAGTACGCCGAGCACCTCGTTGCTGATGTGGTACTGCCACCGCTCTCCGGGCTGGTAGCTCAGCGGGAGTGCACCCAGGCGGCGCATCCACTCATCCGGCTCGGGCAGCACCACTTGCGGCGTGTCGTAGATCCCCGCCTCGAAGATCGCGTTCTGGATCGGGGAGCCCATCAACGTCAGATCCATTCCAAGCCCGAACGTAGAGGTCAACAGGTCCCGCACGGTGATCGGCCGTCGCGCCGGCACGGTGTCGTCCAGCGGGCCGTCGGGCCGCTTCAGCACCCGCCGGTTTGCGAGTTCGGGCAGCCATTGGTCTACGGGGTCGTCCAGATGCAGCTTGCACTCGTCGAGCAGGATCATCACCGACGCGGCCCCGACCATCTTAGTAGTGGACGCCATCCGGAAGATCGTGTCCCGGCGCATCGGTGCTCCTCCGTCATGGCGCATCGTGCCGATCGCTTCGACGTGCGTCTCGCCGTTGCGGCTGACTAGAGCGACGAGCCCCGGAATCTTCCCGGAATCGACATGCCTTGCCAGCACGTCGCGCATTCTGCGCAATCCATTTTCGGAGAAGCCGCTGTTGCTTCGTTCCATCATCTTTTTCATTTCGTTTCCCTCTCTTTACTTTTTAATTGGCCGTATGGTTTTAAATGATCTACATACCAACCGATGGTATGTATTTGCTTAAAAATAAGCTGCCTTTCGGCAGTGGCAGTTTAGCGATCTTTGCTGGCTTCTCTGGCTGACAAACGAAACAGCTCCTCATAACGTTGAAACATTTGCTCATCGAACAGATCAAGTCCCAAGCCTTTCAGCATTTCATCGAAAAGCTTTACCTTGCGCAGCATCATCTCGGGCGTGGCTTGGATAACCGCTGGGTTGAGCCACAGGTTGGTGAGAATCATCAACGCTTCGCTAAGCTCCCTTGGATAGTCGGTTCGGATCGAGCCGTCCCGCATGCCTTGTTCGATGATGGGCTGAATATAGACGGGAACGGCTTTTTCGATGATATGCTCGATCTGGGCCGCCAGCAGCTTCGGATTGCGCAAAAGGTTCGGTGCCGCCGTCGCCATTTCGTTTTGCGCGGGGTTGTCGAGAGAGACTCGGGAAATCTTGCGCAGCTTCTCCAGGCCGTTCAGCTCCTTGTCGTCCCGGACGCCGGACAGCATCTCGTCAACGTCCTTGAACAAATGGTCGATAACGGCCTGCATGATCTCTTCCTTCGATTTGAAGTGATGATAGATGGCCCCTTTTGTCAGCCCGCCCAGCTCGTTGATAATATCCTGAATGGAGGTCTGCTCGTATCCTTTCTGCATGAACAGGTTAAGAGCGACGGTTAGAATCTGGTTGATCGTTTCCTCCGGATATTTGTTTCTTGCCATTCGCCCCCTCCTTTCATACATTCGGTTGGTATGTAATTAATGTATCCGATCACCCTGTTGATGTCAACCCCATCTTCAGCATATCGTATCGTTTTTTTTCAAAAACCTAACCGCCGCATTATTCCTGCGACGGTCGCGCGACGTTCCTTCCATATCCGAAGGACCGGAGTAGAGCGGCTATGACGGCGAAGCTTAAAACGGCTTGATCACCATCAGCACGATAACGGCAATCATCAGCAGCTGCGCCGCCGATTCCAGCGGCACGATCTTTTTCATCGCGCTAGACAACTCGGCAGGCACCTCATCGCCACGGCTTGCCGCCACTAGCTTCGCGAGTTTGTTCAAACGAGGCTCGATGCATGCGCCAATCGCGACCGCCAGGAGCAGCGACAACAGAATGGACGCATTCAGCCACATTTGGGACAGTCCCATGCCGGTTAAGAGCATGAGCCCGATCCCGGTCGCGATCAGTACGGCCCCGCCTATTTTGGAAAACCAGGACAGCTTGGCCGTCATATCGAAGACAAAGCGAAGCTGGCCGGCGGTTTTGGCGGACCTGCGGACGGCAGGGATGAGAAAGGCGGAGCCCATGAAGGCAATCGCCGAGAGTATATGCAGCACGAGCAGCAATCCGAACATAGGGGATCGTCTCCTTCCGCGCTCAGCTTACCGGCAGCTCGCTTCGGTAAGCGAGACCGACTCTTTTGCCTTTGAACGGCCCTGCAAGCTCGAGGTGATCTAGCATACAGTTCGCTACATCCTCGTAAGCGACATCCAGCTCCTTCAACCGGCTGAACAGGTGGCCGGCCACTTCGGCTTCGGAGAAGTCCTTGATGGTCTCCGGAACAGGCACGGGCAATATGTCCGTGCTCACATGCAAGCGAACGGACGACGGAACATCGGCCGATTCGACCATCGTCCCCGGGCACATGACGGACCAATCGAGCTTGGTCTGCCGCAGCCGTTCCAAATTCCGGTCGTGAGTTTGGTACATGGGCGGGAACCCGGGCAACCGATTACCGATCAGACCGGTATACGGAATGTCGAGCAGCCCGGCGCCTCCCATTACCCATACCCTTCCGGAAAACCGCGTATTATTCTCACATTGGCTGACGATGTTATCGACGATACGAACGAACTCTTCGCCTTGGGAGGCGTAACCGGCTGCGAGAATTGCGGCGTCTTGCTGCGAGAGCGCTTCGTAGACGCTTTCCGGATCCATGATGTCCTTCGCGATCACCCTCACTTGCCCCGCGATCCGCTCGCCTTGCTGCTCGTAAAGCTTCTCGGGATTGCGCACGAAAGCGGTCATTTCATGCCCCCTGTTAACGCCTTGGGCCAGTACCCTTCTTCCCGTATTTCCCGTTGCTCCGAACACCATAATCTTCATCGTCCACTCCCTCTTCCCGGCGATCGCCACATTTCATTGCTGGATTGACTTAAGCTTAGCACCGCCCTAAAATCTTGTTAAGAACCCACTTTCATGTAGGGTACTTACTTGAAAGTAAGCTTGGGCAGGGAGGGATTGGATGGAATCCGGCGCAGAGGCGGCAGTGGAGCGGAAATGTCCGATTGAAACGGTGATTCACGTGCTCGGCGGGAAGTGGAAGCCGATGATCTTATGGCTTTTGGTGGACTCCACCAAACGGTTCAGCGAGCTGGAGAAGCTGATTCCCGAGGTGACGCAGAAAATGCTGGCGCAGCATTTGCGGGAGCTGGAGAACGACCGGCTGGTGACGCGGACGGTTTATCCATCGGTCCCCCCGAAAGTGGAATATTCGTTAAGCGAATACGGCAAGACGCTGGTACCCGTGATGGAGGTCATGTGCGAGTGGGGCGAAACCCATCAGCGGCCGGGCTCCAAGCAGGCTGTCTTGGCACCTGCCATTCCGATGTAGATTAATATAGTGAAAAGGCAAGGAGCTGCTACAAGGCAGCTCCTTGTTACCTAATATGATATTTATTCATGTTAACGTTCCCGTCCGCCGTCCGCTAATACCGGTATTGCTTGCGGAATTCGGACGGGCTCACGCCCATCGCCTTGCGGAACACCCGGCTAAGATAAAAGCCGTTCTCGTAGCCGCATCTTCCCGCTATGACATCGAGCGTCCACTCCGTGATCAGCAGCAGCCTGCATGCCTGTTTTACCCGAATCGACGTTAGATATTGCAAAGGGTTGACGCCGTAGGCGTTTTTGAATCTGCGGATCAGCTGCACGGGCGTCATGCCGAATCGCTGCGCGACATCCCGGATTTCGATCGATTCATGGGCGTGGTTATTCAAATATAACGCGACATCGCGAATGAATTCGTCCTTTTCCAATAAAGGATCGACTTCGGGGGATTCCAGCGCTTGCTGTGCGATCATCAGCCATAAGTCCGCCAAATAATGCTGCTTCAGCTTTTGATTATCGGAGCTATAGGACATTTGTTGGTCCGCCTGCCTTAGGCAGCTGTAGTTTTCGGACAATCGCCTGATCTGCGGCAGCCTTATTTTCCGCTGCGCCAGCAGGGGCTGAAGCTTTAACGGCTCTCCTTCGGGGAGGAGGAACGTAATGGAATGAAAGCTTAAGGGCGTCAGCACGTTTCGATGAAAAGCGATCTGGGGCGGGCACACGACCACGTCTCCGAACTCGGCCACTCCGTAATTTTCTCCAATCTGGTACTCGAACGTTCCTTCCTCCACCGCAAAAAGAACCCAAGTCACGTAAATATCCTTCTCTAGTAGAAATTTGTTTTTTTTGAGCCAGTACATATGGTAGACGATTTCGGGCAAACCTGCAGGCATCTCGCTCCACCTCGTCCGACGTGAAATTTTGGATATGAGAAAGAAATTTTATGAATTCAAATACATAAATGAAAGGTCGTAATATGTAATTAAAGATATCATAGAATGCAAAGGAGTCAATGGATGTGGGGAAGAATGATTCGAAAATGTTGGATACGGACATTTTGATCGCCGGTGGAGGAATGGCGGGGGTTGCGGCGGCATTAGCCGCGGCCCGCAACGGAGCCCGGGTCATTTTATGCCAGGACCGTTCCGTTCTTGGCGGAAACGCATCGTCGGAGATTCGCATGAATATATCCGGCGCATCCACAATCGGGAAGGAGCTGGAGACGGAGCGCAGAGAAAGCGGCATCATCGAAGAAATCGCGCTCGAATGCTCGGTCAGAAATCCGCAGCGGAGCGCGAGTATGCTGGACTTGATCTTATATGAGAAATGCCGCGCCGAACCGAATTTGACCCTGCTGCTGAACACGACGGTTGTCGAAGCCGAAGTCGAGGGCTCCCGTATTCGTTCCGCTTATGCGGTGAGAGAAAGCACGGAAGATAGCTTTACGATTCGGGCTGACATTTTTGTGGATTGTACGGGCGACGGCAGGCTGGGATATGAAGCGGGGGCCTCTTTTATGACCGGCCGGGAAGCGGCCGTGGAATATAACGAATCGGGTGCAAACCTGAACAGAGACGCTTATCGTCTCGGGTCCTCCCTTTTGTTCACATCGAAGGATATGGGACGCCCAATGCCGTTTACCCCGCCGACATGGGCCCGCAAGTTTACGGAGGAAGATTTGAAGTTTAGAAACCACGACACTTGGGAGTTCGGCTATTGGTGGGTAGAATTCGGCGGTACGCTGGATACGATCAAGGATAACGAGCATATCCGCGACGAGCTGCTTGCGATCATGCTTGGGGTGTGGGACCACATCAAAAATAGCGGCAATCACCCCGATGCCGAAAATTGGGCGCTGGATTGGTTCGGCTTTCTTCCGGGCAAAAGAGAGTCCAGGCGATTTATCGGCGAGCACGTACTGACCCAAAACGATATTCAGCAGGCCGTCGACTTCGATGATGTAATCGCTTACGGCGGCTGGTCGATGGATACCCATCCGCCCAAAGGCATCGATGCGAAAGACGAGGAGCCGTGCAATCAGCCGTTTACGCCTTATCTTTACGGCATTCCGCTCCGCTCGATGATAAGCAGGAACATTTTGAATCTGATGTTCGCCGGCCGCAATGTATCGGCTACCCATATCGCGTTCTCCAGCACCAGGGTCATGGCAACTTGCGCGGTCATGGGAGAAGGGCTTGGAACGTTCGCGGCAACGGCGGTGAAGCGCAAACTTCCGCTGGAACAAGCGTGGCGCGAAAGCGGCGTCGTGAAGGAAGCTCAACAGCAGTTGCTTCGGCAGGGGGCCTTTTTGCCCGGCATGAAGCTGGAAAGAAATCTCGCGAAGCTCGCCCGAATATCCGCTTCGTCCGAGCAAATGCAAGGAAAATGCGGAAATGTAGTGGACGGGCATACTCGTGCGGTCCATGGGGAGAAGGGAGTACGTCCCGACTTGACGTCGGTCGGCACGCATCGCTGGATGTCGGAGCCGGGAGACGGCAGCCCTTGGCTGGAGTTGGAGTGGGAGGAGCCGGTAACGGTTTCCCGGATTACGATCGTACTGGATACCGGGCTTCACCGTTTGTTGATGCTATGCCATTTGGACGTGCTTCAGAAGCATATGCAGTGGGGGCGGCCGCAAGCCGAAACGCTGAAGGAGTTTAAGCTGATTGCGCATAGCGAGCAAGGGAGGACGGAAATCGCGCATATCAAGGGCAATTATCAACGAATGATTCATTTGCCGGTAACGCTGAAAAATCTGAAGACGCTCCGTCTGGAGGTCATCTCTACGAACGGTTTGGACCATGCGCGAGTGGTTGAAATCGTTTGCGAGTAACTCGCTTGCGGTCACGTTCTTGGAAGGAGAATGGGATGAATAACGGCAAAGCAAGTCCTGTCTGGCTGTATATGAGAAAAAACAAGTGGCTGTATGTTTTGCTGATACCGGGATTTGTTTATCTGCTTATTTTCAAGTATGTCCCGATGTTCGGCATCGTCATTGCGTTCCAGGATTTCAATTTGCTGAAAGGCATCTGGGGAAGCGATTGGGTCGGCTTCGAAAATTTTCGCTATCTGTTCCAGTCGGATGATTTCTTCACGATTTTACGAAATTCGTTAATCATCAGCTTCTATCAAGTCTTGTTCGGATTTCCCGCGCCGATCTTGCTGGCTATCCTGCTGAACGAAATTCGGAATCTGCTGTTCAAAAGGGTCGCCCAAACGGTGCTGTATTTGCCGCACTTCATATCGTGGGTCGTTATAGCCGGCATCATTATCAACATGCTGTCCCCGTCGTCGGGCTGGGTCAACAGGCTGATCGCAGATTTCGGCGGGGAGCCGATTCATTTCCTGCTGAAGCCCGAATATTTCCGGACTATACTGGTTTCCGCGGAAATATGGAAAGAGCTCGGATGGGGAACGATTATTTACCTGGCCGCGCTTACGTCCGTGGACCCGTCCCTTTATGAATCGGCCACCATCGACGGGGCCAACAGGCTGCAAAAAATATGGTATATTTCGCTTCCCGGCATAACGACGACGATCGTCATTATTTTGGTCTTGCGAGTCGGGAGCGTTTTGGATATCGGCTTCGAGCAAATCTTCTTGTTATACAATCCCGCCACTTACAAAGTGGCCGATGTGTTTGAAACCTATACGTACCGGGTCGGTTTGTTGGAAGGAAGACTCTCGTTCACGGCTGCCGTCGGCTTGTTCAAATCGGTGGTCGGACTCGTTATGATCGTGCTGGCCAACCGGATTGCGCGCTTATTCGGAAAGTCATTATGGTAGGAGGTGAAGAGGAATTTGCACAAGAAAATCGAGCTTTTTGACATCGCCGTCTATCTAATCGTGTCTTTGATTTGCGTGGTCATGCTGTATCCCCTTCTGAACGTCGCCGCGGTTTCGATCAGCTCGCACAGCGCGTATTTGGAAAACCCGATGCGCATATGGCCCGGCGAAATATCGTTCGACGCCTATAAGGACATCCTTTCGCATCCCGTTCTTGCCAGAAGCTATTTAAATACGCTCATTGTTACCGTCAGCGGCGTAGCATTAGGCATCTTTCTGTATATCATTACGGCGTATCCTCTCTCCAAACCGCATTTGAAAGGCAGAGCGATCCTGATCAATTTGGTCATCTTCACGATGCTGTTCAACGGCGGACTCATTCCGAACTTTTATTTGATTCGTTCGCTCGGCATGCTGGACACGCTGGCCGCTCTCGTGTTTCCCGGATTGTTTTCCGCATTCAGCTTGATCCTGATGGTCAATTTTATGCAGAACATTCCGGAGGAGCTGGAGGAAGCGGCCAAGATGGACGGAGCCTCCGAGCCCTACATTTTGTTCAAAATCGTCGTTCCGCTCTCCATGCCGATTATCGCCACATTGACGCTGTTCGCGGCGGTAGGCTATTGGAACAGCTTTTTCTCTGCGGTCATCTATATCCGAAGCGTGGAAAACTGGCCGTTGATGCTATTTTTGCGGGAGGTCATCGAGGGCGCCAAAATGCTGCAAATTTCTGCGGGCGATAACAGCGCCGAGATCGGCAATATGAACGTCATGCCGGAGACGCTGAAATACGCGACGATCATGATCGTCATGGTCCCGATTTTGTCGGTGTACCCGTTTCTGCAACGATTTTTCGTCAAAGGAATTATGCTGGGGTCCGTAAAAGGTTGATTGCGCCGGATCCTTGTCATAGATAAACATTCCAAGGGGGCTGAACCAAGATGTTTAAGAAAGTATGGGCCGGGGTGGGAGCCGCGGTGCTGCTCGCCGGAGTTACCGCGTGCGGAAGCAAAGACAAGCCGGCGGAAACCGCCAAAGCCAAAGCAAGCATGAAGATTATGGGCAATTTTGCATCATCCAACCTTTCGGAAACGGACAAGCTGCTTGTTCAATCCATCGAGAAAGCAACGAATACGGAGATCAAATTCGACATACCGCCGTCGACAGGCTACAGTGAGCGGCTTCAATTATCGCTTACGACCGGAGATTTCCCCGACGTCGTCTATTTTCCGAGTCCCAGCGATGCCGCGTTCTTGAAAGCGGTTAAGGACGGCGTTATCCTCCCGATCGATGATTATTTGAAGAGCGCCGACAACATTAAAAAATATTCGTATGACATCTCATGGGACGCCTTGCAGGTAAACAACGACGGCAAAATTTACGGCATTCCGCGGACGACCGTTATTCGCTCCGACGGGTACTGGCTCCGAAAAGACTGGCTCGATAAATGGAATATCAAGCTCCCGGACAATAACGAAATTACGCTGGATCAAATGATCGAGATTATGCGCAAATTTTCGAAGGAAGACCCGGACGGCAATGGAAAGCACGATACGTACGGGTACGGTACGGCCGCATCCGGAAGCAATAAATCGCTCAAGCCGATTTTCCAGAACGAGCTCGGCCTTTACGGCTGGCAGGAGACCGGCGGGGGCGAGTATAAATACATGAATCCCCAGTACGATGTGAACTCCGATCAATATACGAAGGCTTTGGAGTTAACGGCCAAGCTGTTCAAAGAAGGGCTGATCGATCCGGATTCGCCTTCGATCGATGCCACTAAAACGCTGGAACGGTTTCAAAGCGGCAAAACGGGGGTAATCGAAGGGTTTGCAGGTCATTACGAAACCTTCCTGAATGCCGGTAAAAAGATCAACCCGAATTTCGATCTTGCCTATGTATTCGTTAAGAACGAGCAAGGCGAGATGAAAGGTCTGGGGCTTGGAACAGGGTTGTGGGGCTTCTGGGCGGTAACGCGCAATGCGAAGGATCCGCAAAGAGTCGTCGACGTATTCGACTACATGCTATCGGACAAAGGCTGGGATTCCATCTACGCCGGCGTGGAAGGGTATGATTTCAAGGTGGAAAACAACAAGCGCACCTTTGTGGAGCCGCCGCTGGAAACGTTTGTCCGCAAAAATATGGTTCGCCGCGCCAACGACTACATGTTCTTCATTAATCCGGCTATGTCGGAGGAGCTGAAACAGAAGCTCGTGCCGAATATCGAGAAGGCCGTAAAAAGAATCGTGATGTCCAAGGACCGCGATTTCACGCCGGCGATTGCGAAAACGCCGCCTTACCTGGATTTCAACAAAAAGTTCAGCGAAGTTACGACGAAAATCATTATCGGCGATGCGGAGCCGTCCGAGTACAAGAAGGTGCTGCAGGACTGGCATACGAAATTCGGCCAAACGTATCTGAAGGAAATGAACGATTATATCGCTCAAATGGAAAGCAAGAAGTAAGGTGGAAAGATTGTTCCCGCTCCCTCTATTGGGGGTGAAACAATAAAACACCTCGGCCATCAGGCCGGAGCCTCTCGGAATGATCGTTCCGAGAGGCTTAAAAAAAGGAGGATTCGATTTTGAGCTTGATGAAAGGAAAAAGGTTCATTTTGCTGTTGATTTTCATTATGGCCGTAACCCCGTTAGTAACGGCGGCCGGGCAAGCGAGCGCCAATGATCAGGGCTTGGCGGTTGAGGCAGGAAAGAACCAAGGCTTGGAGCAAGGCGTTGTGCTTGTAAGCGACGGCAACCCTTCGGCAACGGTTGTGACGACGGTATATGCTGCGGCATTGGAGAAGAAGGCGGCAACGGAGCTGGTGTCTTACATCAAAAGCATATCCGGGGCGGAGCTCCCCATTGTGACGAATGAGGCGGAGGCAACCGGAACGAAAATCTTTATCGGAGGGGCAACACCTGATATCGACTTGAACGCCATTCGTCAAGGCGGAGACGATCCCGCATCTTTCCGTTTAGCGGCAGCGGCGGACTCCATCCGGTTGTACGGGCTTTCGGATCAAGGTACGTTATTTGCAGCCTTCGAGCTTCTTGAGCAGCTTGGCGTACGTTGGTTCATGCCCGGCGACATGGGCACGGTAATCCCGTTCAACAAAACGATAGCGCTTCCAATACAAGATACGATTCAGCACCCGGGTTTTTCGGCCAGGGCGATGCAAGCAACCGAAGCCTATCAGAAACCGCCCGGACTTCCGAATGGTGTCCATTTGAATGAAGGCAAGCCTTGGGTCGAGCATATGAGGCTCAATCAAAAGTTTTACGGAACGCATGGCATTCCGTGCGCCTTCACCCCAAAGACTCGGCCCGATCTGTTTCTGCCGAACGAGAATGGAACGCCGACGAATCAATTCGACGTCACGAAGTCTGACGTTTTGGCCTGTGTCGTACAGAGCTCGGTGACGAAATTGCAGCAAGATCCGAATCTGAAAGTGCTGCACATGGGACCGAACGACGGTCTTGTGAAGGTGCTTCAGCCTAATCCGGACTGGGATGGGACCGACTGGGATGCTACGCACGACACGTTGTCGTTAACGGATCGTTATGTGAAATTTTACAATCTTGTTCTGGAAGAGCTTGAGAAGCTCGGATATACGGATGTCAGCATCGCCTTCTACGCTTACGACACGTACTACCAACCGCCGGTACGCTGGACACCGAATCCGAAACTCATTCCGGTTATCGCTTCGATTACGGTAGACCGTTACCATGCCATAGACAATCCTCTTTCCTGGGAGCGCGGTCACCTGAAAGATATGATTGATGGATGGAGAAGGTTGGGTGTTAAACCTTTCATTTATCAATACTTATACAATCTTGCCGATCCCGGCCTTCCCTTTTCGCCCGTCGATCAAGTGTCCAGCGAGTTTAAGTTTTATAAGCATAACGGCATCACCGGCATTCGCGCCGAAAACTTGCCGGCTTGGGCCTATCACGGTCCGGGACTTTATTTGGCGGCCAAGATGATGTGGAATCCGGATCTGGATGTCGAGGCTTTGCTGGACGATTACTATACGAAGTTATACGGTCCTGCGGCCAAATCTATGCGGGAGCATTTTGAAGCGCTGGAGCAAGCTTTTGCCAAGGCCGATTCCTTTGCCGGAAACATCTATGATTTCCCTCACATTTTGACGGACAAGGTTAGGAAAGAAATGGAGAAAACGCTCGGCAAAGCCGAGAAGGAAGCGAGTCAATCGAACGACCCGGTATACGGCAAACGCGTTGCGATGGTGCGGCTTGCTTACAGCTTCGGCGACAATTTCCTCGGCATGATGGATACCATCAATCGCTTGGATTTTGTGAAGGCCAAAGAGCAGTTGGATCGAATTTATGCTCTCCGGAATGAAGCTGTCCTCCATTCCCCTGTCGTTTTAAATCCGTGGGCATCGTTTCTGTATACGGATATATTTTGGAAAAATATGGTCACCCAAGGCGAGCAGCGCGTTACCGGAGGAAACCGGGTTGTCGCCCAAATGCCCGACGAATGGAACGTCATGCTGCTCCCGCACGACAACGGCGATCTGTTAGGCTTGTGGAAACCCGGCTTGGGAACGAAGTCGTGGATGAAGCTGAAGACGTATTCCGAGACATGGTCCAGCCAAGGACTTCGCTATTACAAAGGCCACGCTTGGTATCGGACGGAGGTTAAGGTAGACAAGAAATTCGACAACGGCAATCCGATCCGCCTTTGGTTCAGCAGTATCGACGAGACGGCCCGGGTTTGGATGAACGGGCAAGAACTGCCGTTAGTGAAAAAGGGCAGCGGGTTAACGTCGCCATGGGAGTTTGATGCTACTAACGCAATCCAATTCGGACAGTCCAATTTGATCGTTGTTGATGTAGGCAATGCCGTATTGGATGAATTGGGTACAGGCGGTATTACGGGCCCGGCCATGCTTTGGGAGGCTGTGTCCGACTAATCTGTCATTCATTGGTGAGGGAGGATTCGGCATGCCGGGTAAACGGAAGCAAGGCAACGCGAAAGCGCAAGGGCACGCATTCGATGAGACGGAGGCGGCGGGCGGGCAACCCTGCGCAAGCATCGAGGAACGGAAAGGTGCAGAAACGGAGGGCAAAATTACCCGCAGGACACTGATCGCTTCTTTAGGTACGGCCGGGGCCGCAATCGCGTTTGCCGGACCTGCGGCATGGGGGAAGGCGGCTTCCGGCCCACCGGTGACGTCAGCGGTTTACGGGGGTCCGGACAGCGGGGTTTCCTTGTCCTGCAAAGTGGAAACCATCGATTCCGTTCATGCATTGTTGGATCAAACGGCAGATGAACAAACCATGTATTGGGTAAAAGCGTATTATGTCGGCGAACGGGTCGGCGGCGGCGAATTTTTCTACAAGCCGGATGAGCCGAAGGCGAACCATAACGGCGGCGACATCATTAGCAGCACCGTTCCTTGGGACGGGTCGGCAGCGGCACTGGCCGATTTTTTAAGCGGAACGGGCGAGACGAACCCGGGCGGTAACGGCTGTTTCGTCCGCAAATCTTGCGTATTGAACCCGTATATGTTCGGTTGCCTTGACGGCGTGGACCTCACCGCAGGGTTGCAAGCGTTTGCGGCGCGTGCGTCGACAGTGAAAGGTGAGATCAACTGGGACATCGACACGATCGTTTCAAGCAAAATCGTATTTCGCGGCGGCAGTGCGGAGTGGCCGTCGACAGTCTGCGGCACGCTCAAGCTGCAATCGAATTACGCCTCCGACGACTGGATGCTGGAAATCGACCGCTTCCCGTATACCCAGTTCGACAGTTTTGTTTTGAAAGGAAAAGGCAATCCGGTTCTGACGTCAAGAACGAATCATCGGGGAGCCAAAATCACGGACGTCAGCGGCAGCGTATTCCGCAGGATGGACGTACGTTATATGAAAGTGCAAGGAATCGAAATCAACTTCAACGCTTACCACGTGCAAATCGAATCGGTTGCGGCGTTTTATTGCGGATTTGGTATCACGCCGACAATCGGGAAAGTGTTTCAATATGCCGGGCATTCCTTGTCCGGATCCAGCGGAGGTCCCGCGCAGTTTACCCAATTTACCGGCGTCACCGATATTCCGGACGAAGCGCAAGTCGGCTCTAGCCTTGTTATCGGCAGAAACGAATATACGATTACGGATATCGACCGCAACTCGGGGACCGTCACCGTCCGGCTGTGGGTGACCAACGACGATTTCGCGTTTGCAAAAGAACCGTACTGGTGCATCGGGTCCGGCTTTAAAGTTGCGGGCGGCACGACAGGCCCGCTTTCCGTAACTTCGATGACAACGCTTGGCTGTTCCATCGGCTATTTTATCTCTCAATTGTATCCCGGTTTTGTCGGCAAGCTGAGCGGCGAATCCAATCTCGTAACGGCCAAACTCGGCTCCAGTCCTTACAACGGCCATTTAGGCGGTTTTCTCGATACCGTATATGCCGAAGCCGGACGAATCGCTGTCTCCAATAACAACGTGATCGGACGGTACGTCATCGGAAATCTGGATCCGGTTACATGCGACCAGCGAATCAGCCAAGGCGTCGGGCGCTATCTGATCGATTTTGATTTCAGCAAAGGCGCCGTTGAAGCGATCGATCTCGATTTCCAGGATCCTTCCGCCGCCACCGCCTACCGCAGACTGGAAGTGCCGGTCGTGGATCCCGCCATTTACGGTCCGGACGTGCCTGCCACCGTCGTTACCGGTACAAGTGCGACGCTTGCTTTTTCGCGCGACGACTTCATCTCATCCGGCATTTCCCACCGGCTGCTCGTGTTTCCGCGAACGGGGACGCGAACGGTCACCATCAATGCCGGTGCCGGTACGACGATCGGCAGTCCCGCCGCTTCCTCGCAATCGTTCATGTTGAGCGGGCCGAGCCTCCTGTTTGCGGAATTTTACCGCGCCTCCAAAAATTGGCGCATCAGCCGCTTTGACGCGAGCTCCGCGCTCGTTGCCGCGACATTGTACAATGCGCCGTCTCTCGCAAGCGGAGAGCGCGATCCGGCCCCGCCTTCTCTCCCTGTATCCGGCGCCGCATTGGGCGATTTCGTCGAAGCGTCGCTGAGCGTCAACCCCCAGGGCATCGAGTTGTTTCCGTACGTTTCGGCGCCGGGTACGGTCACCGTGGAAGTGGTCAACCGGATGCCGACAACGATCGATTTGCCCAATGCCACGTTGACCGTGCGCGTGCACAAACGGTAGACGCAACAAAAAGCGATCGTTAACGAAACGGTCCGGAGCAGGATGCTCCGGGCCTTTTCCTTTTTGTTTACTCTTCAGGCAACGGTCGCATGACGTTTATGAAGCTCTCGTTTTCGTACCATTATGCGGCATTCCGTTTGTATGCGCGCACCGCAAATCGATTGGCGACGATCATGATCCCGATGCACCACGCTAAAGCGACCCAGATATCGTTGCCAACCGGCTGACTGGACAATAATGCACGGATGGTCTCGACGATCGACGTCACCGGCTGGTTCTCGGCAAAGACGCGTACGACGGACGGCATCGTCTCGGTCGGCACAAAGGCGGAACTGATGAAGGGCAGGAAGATCAAAGGATAGGAAAAGGCGCTTGCTCCTTCCACCGTTTTGGCGGACAGTCCGGCAATGGCCGCGATCCAAGTCAAAGCCAGCGTAAACAGCACGAGAATACCGACTACGGCAAGCCAGGACAGTATCCCCGCAGACGAGCGAAAGCCTATAAGGAGCGCTACGAGAACGATGACGGCAACCGAAATGACGTTGGATACCACCGACGTCAGCACGTGCCCCCACAGCACGGTGGAACGCGCAATCGGCATGGAGCGGAACCGCTCGATGATGCCCCGTTGCTTATCCAAAAACAGGCGGTAAGCCACGTAGGCCACCCCGCTGGCAATCGCCATAAGCAGTATGCCGGGCAGCAGGAAGTTCACATAGTTATCCGTACCGGTCTCGATTGCGCCGCCAAACACATAAACGAACAGCAGCATCATCGCAATCGGAGTGAGGCAGACCGTGAAGATGGTGTCCAGACTGCGGAAAATATGGCGCATGGAACGTCCGAGCATCACGCTCATATCGCTGAAAAAATGGCTTTTTGCCGTCTCCATCAGATAGCCTCCTTTTTACCGATGATGGCGAGGAATATTTCCTCCAAGGTCGGCTGTTTTTCCACATACTCGACCTTCGCTTTCGGGAACAGCCGCTTCAGCTCCGCGAGCGTGCCGCCGGCGATAATCCTGCCCTCGTGCAGAATGGCAATTCGGTCGGCAAGCTGCTCGGCTTCCTCCAAATACTGCGTGGTCAAAAATACCGTCGTGCCGCCTTCGGCGAGCTCTTTTACAATTTTCCAAACCTCGATACGCGCTTCGGGGTCAAGGCCGGTCGTCGGCTCGTCGAGGAAAAGGATCTGCGGGTTTCCCACAAGGCTTAAGGCGATGTCGAGCCTGCGGCGCATACCACCCGAATAGGTGGACGGCTTGCGGTCGGCCGCGTCGGTTAAACCGAAACGTTTCAGCAAGTCGTCCGCAACTTGACGCGGACGATCCAGATGCCGCAGCCTGGCTATCATGATCAGATTTTCCCGCCCGGTCAAGATTTCGTCCACGGCGGCGAATTGACCGGTCAGACTAATCGCATGCCGCACATTCTCGGGTTTTGCCGCGACGTCAAATCCGTTTACGGCGGCGGTGCCTCCGTCCGGTTTGAGCAGCGTGGCGAGGATTCGGACAATGGTCGTCTTGCCCGCGCCGTTTGCGCCAAGCAGAGCGAAAATCTCGCCCCTCTTCACTTCCAAATCGACGCCCTTCAGGACTTCCGTGTTCTTGAAGGACTTTCGCAGACCTTTCACTTCAATTGCTTTTTTCATCCCGATATCCCCTTTTACTTTGTTTTATCGGAAGCCTTGTTCATGGCCTTGTTGCCTTCTCGGGCAACAGATTCTTGATAGATATCGGAGTAAGTTTTCGAGTCTTTGATTAGATCGTCGCAGAAAGCCGCTACGTCGCTGCCCGTCACTTCAAGCACACCTTTCCCCAAGGACGCGCCCTCTTCAAAAAGATCGACAATCCCCGAGAGCAAACCCGTCCCGTCGGTTAGCTCGACAGGTCCGACCTTAAAGAGATATTTTTGAATCTCTTTATAAACAATCTGATAATCTTTCGGGAGCGCTTTGACACGGGCCATGTGCGCCCGCCACTCCTTTTTGCCTTCGATGATCTCTCGTATTTTCATTGGAACCTCCTATTTCCCTAGTTTTTTGGCGATATTACGGTTCAGCTGCTCGCGCCACTTGTCGCGAAAAGACTTTGCCCCCGCTTCGCCGGCCAGCGCCGAACAGAAGCCTTCGATATCGTCACCCAAAGCCTCTCGGACGCTCTGACCGTCCGCCGCCGTTTCTTCAAGCAGGCCAAGCACACCGTCAAGAATGGGCATGAGGCTGCGGCCGGTGAAATCGGAGTGCGGCCAAAGATTGGCATTAATTTTCTCCCACGCCGCTTGATATTCAGCCGGCAGCTTTTTGACTCTCGATTCAAACGCTTTGAATTCTTTCGTCATGTCGCTGCCGGTGATTTTTTCCCAAAAATTCATTGTTTTGCCTCCTTTAACTCGTTCAGTTTCGACGAGACGAACTCCCACTTTTCCCAGAACCTCCGCAGCTCCTCGCGCCCCGCGTCGTTGATCGCGAAAAACTTTCGCGGCGGTCCCATTTCGGAGGGCTTCTTGGTAATCTCCACCAGCTTGTTTTTCTCAAGCCGGATCAGGATCGTGTACACCGTTCCCTCCACGACATCCGTGAAGCCGAGGGCGTTCAGCCGCCGCGTGATTTCGTAGCCGTAGCTTTCCTTGCGGCTTATAATTTCAAGAACACAGCCCTCGAGCACGCCTTTGAGCATTTCCGTCAGGTTTTCCAGCATAAACACTCCTTGCTATTCTGTATCACTGGTATGAAGTATTACTTACTACCACTATAAAGTAACACGCAGTAGCCGGTTTGTCAATGGCGTTTGCGCTGATACGAAGGTAGCTGTGCGCGACGCGGCCCGACAGCTTGCGCGAGGCGATTGCCCGGCGAGCTGTAGCCGTGCGAGAAGCTCACATCGGATCGTAGTCGGCAACGACCAGAACATCCATGTGCCGAGCGGACCGAAGCAATTTTTTCAAAATAGAGCCTTGCCATAATCCCTTCCAAAAGGACGCCTTCGTTTGTCCTACAATCATTTGCGTAGCTCCATGCTCGGTCGCTTGGCGTACGAGAACGTCGGCAACCTCCTTCGTCTTTCTCGAATGTCGGATCTCAAAAATCCCCCCTAATCTCTCCGTCAATTTTTTCAGGACTTCAAGCCGTTGCGCCAATTCGGAAGGTTGGGTTGCATGCTCTACCCGAACGTACGTCACGTACCAAACGGCTTTCAACCGGTAGGCAATCCGAAATCCTCTGCGAATGAGTCTTTCGGCGTTCTGCATGCTGCCCACGCACACATAAATGACTTCTTTGCGTCGCCACGGTCCTCTGAGAGAACCGCTGCGTTCCCATGCCTCCAGCCTTTCGTCCACATCATCGGCTATTTCCCGAAGCGCCAACTCCCGAAGCGCAATCAAATTACCCGTTTTGAAAAAGTTGTTAAGGGCTTGGTGAACCTTTTCCATCGCATAGATTTTGCCTTCCTTCATCCGCTGCTGCAACGATTGAGGAGTCACATCAATCAGCTGCACTTCGTCCGCCAATCTCAATATATGATCCGGCACCGTCTCTCGGACTCGCACGCCCGTTAATTGTTCGACGGAATCATTCAAGCTCTCCAGATGCTGAACATTGACCGTAGCAATGACCGATATGCCTGCAGCCAACACTTCAAGGACGTCTTCATACCGTTTCTTGTTTTTGCTGCCGGGAACGTTTGTATGCGCAAGCTCGTCGATCAATACGACATCCGGATTGCGCCGGATCAACTCGTCCGTATCCATTTCTTCCAATCGGGTTCCTCTGTAATCGATCGCCTTTCGCGGCAAAACTTCAAGCGCGCCTACTTGATCCATCGTTTCTTTGCGGCCGTGCGTCTCGAGCAATCCGACACATACTTGGATCCCCTTTTTCAACAGGTCGTTACCTTCCCGCAGCATCGTAAAGGTTTTTCCGACTCCGGGAGCGGCGCCGATGTACACCTTGAACCGTCCTCGCCGGATATGCCTCATTTTTTGATTCAACTCTTGCGAGCTTAACCGGCGGAACAAATCGGCGTCTTCATCCGGCTTGGACATTTGGGCCGGCAAAATGCGCTCTCCTTCGTGTTCCACCCGGTCGGCTACGACGAAAATATCGACATTGCGCGTCTTCTTCAGCATGGCATGCACGATAGAACCTTGCCAAAATTCCTGCCATCTGTTTTTTTTGGAATGACCGAGCACGATGCGTGTCACATTATTATTCAGGGCATACTGGACAAGGACGCCTGGCAAAGCTCTTCTTGAACCGAGCGGTAACTCTTCAAACTCGGCTCCGATTCGTTCGACCAGCTTCATGATGGAACGTTTTAATGCGGCCTCATCATTGCCGAGTTGTTTTTTGGGATTGACAAACGTTACGACACGCATATCCCCGTTTAGTCTTCTGGCGATTTGTTGTCCTTTGCGTACGTAGATTGAGCCGTTCCAGTGATATTGCGCAGACACCAGAATCCGTTCCGCGGCGCCGGATGGACCGACCAGCCCCAGTTCCTCGCGGAACTTTTCAAGGGAATCGTTAACCCCTTCGGCAACCAAACGCAAAGCTAGCTCGCGCAGCACCTCCAAATTGCCGCGCTTCAACATCTCGGAGCTTTGTCCGCGCAACGTTCCTTCCTCTACCCGGCTTAATATCGTTTCCGGGGTCACATCGATGAGCACCACTTCATCCGCCATATCCAGCGTGTCCGGCGGCACCGTTTCGGAAACTTCGATACCGGTCAGCTTCTTCGCGATCATGCGAGCATCTTCCAGCTCGTATACGTTCACGGTCGTGATGACGCTGATGCCGCGGCGGAGTAAAAACCGGATATCCTCGAGCCGGGTCGGAAATCGGGCGTTGTCCCGATTGTGATGAGCCAATCCGTCGACGAGAACGACTTCGGGATTTCTTTCGATCAGGGCCTCCAAGTTTAGGTCTTTCCTTTCCTTTCCATCCTTTTGCCAATGTATGCTCGGAACTCGCTCCAGCCTCCCGATCTGTTCCGCCGTCTCCGGACGCCGCATCGTCGATACGGCGCAAATGACGACATCGATCCCTTGATCACGCAGCGCTTGACCCTCTCGCAGCATATGGTACGTCTTCCCCGATCCGCTCACGGCACCGATATATACTTTCAGCCGACCGCGATGGAGCTTGGAGATGGATAGCAGTATTTCTTCCGGCGTCTTCCTTTTGAAATTCACCATGGGACCCCACCCTCGGATTCGATTTCCCATTCCGGACCATGAAGAAGAACATGTCGAGAAGAACTCAGCGCGTCATCCCGACATGTTCTCCAAAACCTTGTTAGTTGCCAAGCCATCCATTCAAGGCCAAGTTCAGCTTCAGCACGTTTACCCGAGGCTCACCGAATAGGCCGAGATCCCTCCCGTCGGTTTTCGCATCGATCAGCTTGTTCAACCGATCGATGGAAAGCCCGGTCCGCTTACTGATTCGAGGCACTTGCACTTTGGCCGATTCCGGCGTAATGTGCGGGTCGAGCCCGGAGCCGGAGTTCGTGATCAGGTCGATCGGAAGCCGGCCAATCGGTACTTCCGGGTTATTCTTTTTCCACTCTTCGATCGACTCCTCCGTCCGCTTCAACATATCCGGGTTGGAAGGCGCGTAGTTGTTCGAACCCGACGCCTCCGCCCTATAATCGATGCTGGACACGCGGCCATGGAAATAGTTGGGGTCCGTAAACTTCTGTCCGATCAGCTCCGAGCCGACAACCTCTCCTTTGGCGTTCTCGACCAAGCTGCCGTTTGCATGGGCCGGGAATAGCACCTGGGCTACCCCCGTGCATGCCAGGGGATAGACGATGCCGCACAGCACGATAAATACGAAACTGATCCGTATGACGACTCCCGGAGACAGCCGGTCCGTCTCCCGCTCGATGTTCGCCGATTGCTTCATCCTTTGCATCCCTCTCATGGTCTTTATTTAAATCCACAAATGAACGACAAGATCGATCAGCTTGATCCCGACGAACGGAACGGCGATGCCGCCCAGACCGTAAACGAAAATATTGCGCTGCAGCAGCTTCGTCGAGCTCATCGGCTTATACGCGACCCCTTTCATGGCGAGCGGAATAAGCAGCGGAATAATGATTGCGTTGAAAATGAGCGCAGACAATATGGCCGAGAGCGGCGAGCCGAGCTTCATGACGTTCAATACTTCCATTTCGGGAATGGCCAGCGTGAACATCGCCGGGATGATGGCGAAATATTTGGCCACATCGTTGGCGATGCTGAACGTGGTCAAGGCGCCGCGCGTCATGAGCAGTTGCTTGCCGATCGCGACGACTTCGATGATTTTCGACGGATCGGAGTCCAAATCGACCATGTTCGCCGCTTCTTTTGCCGCCACCGTACCGCTGTTCATCGCGAGCCCGACGTCCGCTTGCGCCAGCGCCGGGGCGTCGTTCGTGCCGTCTCCCGTCATCGCCACGAGCTTGCCTTCCGCCTGCTCCCGGCGAATGACCGCGATTTTATCCTCCGGCTTGCTTTCCGCGATAAAATCGTCCACGCCGGCTTCGAGGGCGATCGTGGCCGCTGTGAGCGGGTTGTCGCCCGTGCACATCATCGTTTTGATCCCCATTTTGCGCAGCTGATCAAACCTCTCCCGCATTCCCGGTTTGACCGTATCCTTTAAATAAATCAATCCGAAAATGGAGTTGTCTACGGCTACGGCGAGAGGCGTACCGCCTTCTTTGGCAATTGAATTTCCTTTTTGTTCCAAATCGGACGGAATGGATCCGCCTTGGGCTTCCACCCACTTTTTGACGGCATCGACCGCACCTTTGCGGACTTTGCGTCCGTCCTTCAAATCGATGCCGCTCATGCGGGTTTCGGCTTTGAATGCGATGAATTCCCCGTCAATCGGAACGGATTCGTCATAAGAGAGTCCTTGCTTCTTCATCAATTCCAGCACCGAGCGGCCTTCCGGCGTCTCGTCCTTCACGGATCCGATCGCCGCCCATTCTGCAACCGTCATAACGTTCTCGGAGCCGACGGGGACAAATTCGCTTGCCATCCGGTTGCCGAACGTGATCGTCCCCGTTTTGTCCAGTATCATCGTGTTGATGTCGCCCGACGCTTCCACCGCTTTGCCGGACATGGCGATCACATTGAACTGCGTCACGCGGTCCATGCCCGCAATTCCGATCGCGGACAGCAATCCGCCGATCGTCGTCGGAATCAAGCAGACGAGCAGCGAAATGAGGACCGGGACGGAAAGCCCGATTTCCAAATATTTCGCAATCGGGGCGAGTGTCACGACGACAATCAGAAAAATGAGCGTCAGGCTCGTAAGCAACGTATTCAGCGCGATTTCATTCGGCGTCTTCTGCCGCTTCGCCCCTTCGACCAACGCGATCATCCGATCGAGGAACGACTCGCCGGGATCGCTCGTCATCTTCACTCGGATCCGATCGCTTACGACGCGGGTCCCCCCCGTTACGGAACCGAAGTCGCCGCCGGCTTCCTTGATGACCGGTGCCGATTCTCCCGTTATCGCCGATTCGTCGACGGATGCCAACCCTTCGATCACCTCGCCGTCGCCGGGAATTAGTTCGCCCTGCGACACGACGACGATATCGCCTTTGCGAAGGTCGGATGACGGTACTTGCTTCATAACGCCGTTTACGTCTATGTTCGCCGTTATCTCCTTCTTCGTCTTCTTGAGCGAATCGGCTTGCGCTTTGCCGCGGCCCTCCGCCAACGCTTCCGCGAAGTTGGCGAACAATACCGTAAAAAGCAGGATCAGAAATACGGTCAAGTTGAAGCCCATGCTTTCTTCCGTGCCGAAGTAACCCGGAATCAAGGTCATCAGAAGTACGATGAACGTCCCAACCTCGACGACGAACATGACCGGATTTTTCGCCATGGCGATGGGATTCAGTTTGATGAAGCTGTCTTTGACGGCGTTTATGACGATGTCGCCGGTCACCGATTTCTTCCTATTCGTACTCATGGTCGCAGTCCACCTCTTTATCAACGAATCGTCAAATATTCCGCAATGGGACCCAGCACGATCGCCGGCAAAAACGTCAGCGCCCCGATAATCAGCACGGTGCCCACTAAAATTCCGGCGAACAGGCCGTTATCCGTACGGAACGTACCGATCGTCTCCGGAACCCATTGCTTGCGCATGAGAGATCCGGCGACCGCCAGAAGCGCGAGCATGGAAATGTAACGGCCGAATAGCATGACGAGCCCCGTGGACATATTCCAAAACGGCGTATTGTCGCCGAGCCCCTCGAAGCCCGAGCCGTTGTTGGCCGCAGAGGAGGTGTATTCATACAAGACTTGCGAAATGCCGTGGAAGCTTGGATTCGTAATAGCCGCTTTGCCGAGCTCCGACCCGAACGCAATGGCGGTCGGAGCCAAGATGATTAGCGGATGGGTCAATATCGCGATCGCGATCAGCTTCATCTCGCGCGCTTCGATTTTGCGTCCCAAAAACTCCGGCGTCCGCCCAACCATCAAACCGCACAAGAACACGGCCAAGATCGCGTACATCAGCATGTTGACCAGACCGACGCCTTTGCCGCCGAACACGCAGTTCAGCATCATAAGTGCAAGCGGCGTTATTCCGCCGAGCGGCGTCAGCGTATCGTGCATATTGTTGACCGTACCGGTCGTTGCCGCCGTCGTTACTGTCGTGAACAAGGCGGATTGCGGGATGCCGAATCGCACTTCTTTTCCTTCCATGCTGCCTTGGGAGGCGTCGATGCCCAGTCTGTTCATCGCCGGATTGCCGTTGGATTCGGATACGTACGCCAACGACAAGAACATAACAAACAAGATCATCATCGCCGAGAAAATGACCCAGCCCTGCTTGCGGCTTTTGGCGAACAAGCCGAACGTGTAAGGGAGTGCCGCCGCCACCATCCACATGGACAACATTTCGATCACGTTGGTGACCCCGTTCGGATTTTCGAACGGATGGGCCGAGTTTGCACCGAAAAATCCACCGCCGTTCGTACCCAAATGCTTGATGGATTCCAAAGAAGCGACCGGTCCGATGGCGATTTTCTGTTCCTGTCCTTCGAGGCCCGTTACGGACAGCGTCGGCTTCAGCGTTTGCGGAACCTGGAAAGCGACCAGAATCATCGCGACGATAAAGGCGAGCGGGAAAAAGATGCGCGTATGCGCCTTGACGAAATCCTCGAAGAAGTTCCCGATCGTTCGTCCTTTGCTCGTGATTCCTCTTACGAACGCGATGGCGACGCACAAGCCCGTCGCGGCGGACGTGAACATCATCATCATGATAACGGCCATCTGGGAAAAGTAAGACAGCCCCGTTTCCCCGCTGTAATGCTGCAAGTTCGTGTTGGTCATGAAGCTGATGACCGTATTGAACGTCAGCGTCTGTTCCATGTTGTCGATCCCGTTCGGATTGAACGGCAAAAACTTTTGCGTCCTCAGTATGAAATAACCGACGGCCGCCATCGCGATATTGGTTAACAGAAAGCCGAGGCCGTATGTTTTCCAAGTCATGCCCTTGCGTTCCTTCAATCCGATCAAGGCAAAGATCGGTTTTTCGGCCCACGCGAACCATTTGTCCGTGACGTTCGCCTCATTGCGGAAAACGTTGTACAAATAAGTGCCCATCGGTTTGACCGACAGGATCAGCAGCACGATCACGACGACAATCTGCAAAATGCCCATGGTTAACGATGCCCTCCCTTATCCCGACCCGTTAAAACTTCTCCGGGTGCATCAATGCGTAGACCAAGTAAAGAAAAAGAAATACGGTGCATGCATAAACAATGATCATTCGCGTTCCCCTCCCGTATCCTCGATCACCTTGCCGCACCAGGCCATGAAACCGGCGAACAGGATATAGGTACCTGCAAGGATCACAATCATGTATAGATCCAACATTCGAATCCCTCCAACAACGATGTCGTTCAAGTCGTCAGAGAAGGCAACAAAAAAAAGCCTGCGAACGGAGAAGGTCTCCTCTAGCGGCTTCTTCTGGCACGGCCGAATAAACCGTGTCGTCGGAATGACGATCGATGGTTGCCTCTCCCTTGCGCTTACGAGGTTAGCTGACGGATTCGGGCGGTGAGAGTCGCCCTACCTTGTGCCCATTGTCGTACATCGGCACAAGGATTCACCCCATGCGGCTCCGGCCGGCTCGCTCTCACACAAGCCCGATCCGCGAACCGCGATTGGTTCCCCCGTTTTCCTGATCGGAAATTCAGCGATTTCGGAATGGAAATCGTTCCATTCATGGATCGTATCTTACTCCCCTCCATGCCAGGTGTAAAGCAGCACGCGTTGCGTGTCCGTCGATATAGGGAGCGAAACGATGGAGATAGCGTTCTCTTCACAGGCGATCTCCGTATTTCTCGCCAATACTTGCCGTTTCACCCCTTTATCTCGATTTTTATGGAATTTTTACGCCGAATGCGATATCTTTTATCCGTTTTTTACGGTACATTGGATTCGGATTACCGTTTCCGGGACCATGTCCTGTCATGGAAAGGGGCCGGAATAAGGAAGGCGGGAAGTGATACAACGTGCTTAAGCCTAAGCTCTTCGGCAAGCCGTGGATGCCTTATGCAAGCGTCACGATGATGATCGCTCTACTGACAGCAGCCTTGCATCCGTTTGGACTCGCTTTCGATTTGGTCAATATCGCGCTTGTTTTTTTATTTCCCGTGCTTATAAGCGCGGTCTATTGGGGAAGCCGCCCCGCTTTCTTCGCGGCGGTCTTGAGTGTATTGGCGTTCGATTTCTACTTCGTCCCTCCCGTGTTAAGCTTCACGGTGGCGGACTTGCGCTATTTGGTTTCATTCGGCGTTTATTTGGCGGTAGCCGCGCTAACGGCCAGCTTGGCGGCCAGGCTAAAGCAGCAGTTGCACGTTTCCAAGCGGAGAGAGGCGCATACGGCCGCACTCTATGCGCTAAGCCGACAAATTAGCGCCTTCGCGGACGTCCCTTCCTTGCTGGATAACGTCTCCCGGCAAATATCGCTGACCGTCGGCGCGGAAGTCGCCGTGTATATGGCGAATGACGACAACAGGCTGATACTCGCCCACCGGTCCGCCGCTCACAACGATTGGGGAGAAGGCGATGGAGAAAAGGTTATAGCCAAATGGGTATACGAGCACGGCCAACCGGCCGGAAAAGGGTCCCCTACGTTAAAAGAATCTCCGGGTTATTACGTTCCGCTCCGGACCGAGGACCGCGTATACGGGGTGTTGGCGATTAATCTAAAAGAATGGAACGGCGAGTTCTCCACCGATCAACGGCTTCTGCTGGATGCTCTCGGCGGTTTGGCGGCAAGCGCGATAGCCCGCGCGGAGTTGGCGGAGAAAGCCAAAATCGCCCATTTGACGGCAGAATCGGAACGACTGCGCACCGCGATTTTGGATTCCGTCTCCCATGAGCTTCGTACACCGTTGGCGACCATGATCGGCTCGGCAACCGCACTTATCGAGGGCGATCCGCTGTTCTCGGCGGAGGATCGGACGGAACTGCTCTCGACGATCAGGGACGGCGCCCTGCGTATGAATCGATTGGTGAAAAATTTACTTGGCATGGCGCAATTGGAAAGCGGGATGCTGCGTCTAAGGAAGCGTTGGTGCGACGTGGAGGATTTGATCGGTGTCGCCCTGGCTCAGGTCAAAGATTTTCAGCAGCATCGCAAGATAAGGGTACGGCTGCCGGAATGCGTCCCTCCGGTGCCGGGCGACGAAGGGTTGTTGGAGCAGGTGCTGGTCAATGTGCTCGGCAACGCGATCAAATATAGCCCGGATCGCAGCGAAATCGATATCTCCGTTTCGGCCGATGAAGACGAACTGATCCTCTCCGTCGCCGATCGAGGGAACGGACTGGCCGCCGACGAATACGATCGGATATTCGAAAAATTTTATCGCTCCGATGCAACCGTGCATGTGACCGGTACGGGACTGGGATTGGCGATTTGCAAAGGGATCGTGGAGCTTCACGGGGGGACGATTTCGGCGAAGCCGAATCGGCCTCAAGGCACCGTGATTCGAATTGCGCTTCCCCTGAACGAACGAAGCGGACCAGACGCGGCGCCTCAAGAAAAGGGATCAGGGGGGGATGACCATGAATGAGCACGGCGCCCGCATTTTGATCGTCGATGACGAGCCTCAAATTCGCAAGCTTCTGAAAGTGACGTTGCAGGCGCATCAATTCGACATTCACGAAGCGTCTACAGGCGAGGAAGGCGTGCGGCAGGCGTCCATGATCGTTCCGGATTTGATCGTGCTCGATCTCGGGCTGCCGGACCTGTCCGGCATGGACGTGCTTAGCCGCATCCGGGACTGGTCGAGTGTGCCGGTCATCGTCCTGACGGCAAAAGACCGGGAGGAAGACAAGATTGCGGCGCTGGACAGCGGCGCCGACGATTACGTGACCAAGCCGTTCGGCATGGGCGAGCTGATCGCCCGAATTCGCGTGGCGCTGCGGCATGTGGCCAAGTCGGCGAATGAGCCCCTTCTCCAAATCGGCAAACTGACGATCGATCTGGCGCAGCGAATCGTGGAGTTGAACGGCGAGCGGGTCAAGCTGACGCCGACGGAGTACGACCTTTTGAAGATATTGGCCTCCAACGCCGGGAAAGTCGTGACACAGCGGCAGCTGCTCCAGCAAGTGTGGGGCGGTCAGCACCATGAGGCCGATAGCCATTACTTGCGGGTGTATATCGGCCACTTGCGCAAAAAGCTGGAGGAAGACTCGACTCGACCCAAATTTATCATTACGGAACCGGGTATCGGGTATCGCTTTTTGTCCCGGGAATAACGGGATTCGATTTTTTGCTGCCGTCTAGCGGTACAATCATGCTCCCATTTTCGACACAAACCTATCCTCGTTCTCCGCGCAGCGAAAAGACGCGTTCCCCGCCTCGGCCGAGGTTGGTTACGCGTCTTTTCAGCATTCGAACCGCTATTCCCGAAGCGTCCAAGGCGGTGTTTGCGGCTGCGGCAAATTCATCGCCCGGATGCGCGCCTTGCCTTCGTCTGACAAACCGACCGACCATTTGACGAAAAATTCCGTCAAATCTTCCCCGGCCAGCTTGGACGCCGTCACGGCGAACGTGTCGATCTGCTGCTGATTCGTTCCGGGCCGCTCCTCCTTCGGCATTTCCCGGTAATGCGCGAACAGCCGGGTATAGAACGGCCAGCCGTATGCCATTTGCAGCTGCTTGAACAGCACGAGACGATCGTAGTTGTCAAGCTGGCCGTATTTTTTGTTCGGATCGGCGCTTTCCAGGAAGTCGATCGCCCGCTGGTAGTACGTTTTGCCGTTTTTCGTCTTCAGCAGCTCCGAAGGGTTTCCGTACTTCTCTTGAATGAACAGGGAGTAGATGTTGACGGTCACTTCGCCCACGTCCCCCCACGTCCACGCGCTTTGCTGGTACTCGTGCCCGAGCTCGTGCCAGTACCCCCACGCCTTCGTCTTGATGTAGTCCAGATTCGTCAAGTCTTTACCGGCGCCGAACGGAGCCATGATCGGGTAACCGGCGTGCAGCGCCCCGGAGCTGATCTGGCGGTCCACGACGTAATAGCGGGGGTACCGCTCCGCCGTATGCGGCAGCGGCGCCGTCGGCGATTGCCCGGACAGCCCGTCGTAGCTGTCCACGATGTCGTCCCACGTCTTCATCAGCTCTTCCGGATTCGTCAGCTCGCGGATAAACTCGGACGGCACGGTCAGCACGATCCGCTCGCTCTTCAGCTCGGCGTACGGGGTAGCCGGGCTGCCGCGCATCGCGTCCCACTGCTCGGCCGTCGTCTTGCCCAGCTCGTAATAAGGCGCCTGAACGGCCCCGCTTATCGTCACCGTCACGGTTTTGCCCGCCGTCGGCTTCATCGGGATCAAATAAATCATCCCGCCGTACGGGCTGCTGACCTGCACCGTACCCGGCGTCAGCTTCTTGAAGTGCACGAGCAGCGGCACCCGGTTCCACGTCGACGATCCGCGCAGGTCGTCGTCCGTCGAGCCGATTTGGACGGACACGTTCTCGGTTCCGGCCGGTACCTCGAGCGTCACCGTCTTTCCCGGAGGCGCGTACAGGCCGGTGCTGACCCAGTTTTTGTTCGGCAGCCGCAGCGAATAATTCACGTCCTCCGGGAAATCGAGGTCCACCTCCACTTCCCTGCCGGTCACCGTCGGGGCGTCGTCGGCCACTCGTCCCGGAAAATCGTCCGCGTACGGAGACTTCGCGTTGCCCGGATCGAGCGTGAAATGACTGAACTCGAAGTTCAGCAGCGCGTTGCGATACGGTTGGTTCACCTTGACGATCGGGAAATCGACCTCTCCGAAACGCCGCACCTCCTGCTCCGCCCAGGCGTACAGGTCCGTCTCCGGCGTGATCGTCTCGAGCGTTTCCGTCAAAACGTCCGTCAGCAGCTGCCGCTTCTTGGCCGGGGCGGCCCCGGGGAGCCCGATGTCGATTTGCTCGATGGCGAGCGTTCCTTCCTCCAGCCCCTTTCCTTGCTCCAGCCGGACGCGGATCCGGTTGTTCACCGCCTGCTCGGGCGTGAGCGCCGTCGGCGAGGCGACCGCCGCCAGCTCCCGGTTCATGAGCGACAAGCCGGCACGGTTGAGCAGCCTCTGCACCGGGAAGTCCGCACTGATCCGGGCGCCGCGCCAGTTGCCGATGCGGACGCGCTCCTCGAGCGGCGTGGAGCGGGTAATGCTCTCGAGCGGCCGTCCGTTCTGCGCGACGATCAAGGCCCCGCCCCGCCGGACGTAGTCGTCGAGCGCTTCCGCATCCGCTTCGGTCATCGTGCCGTCCGCATAGGCGACCGCCACCTTTTGCGGGTTCAAGTTCCCATTCGCCCAGCTTTCGACGCGGACGACCTCAATCGGCAGCGCGGGGTCGACGGCCAAGCTGCCGGACGTCGTCGCCAGCCGAATTTTTTTGTTTCCCCGGCTCGCCAAAGCGTCCTCGTACCGGTTCGTCCTGTCGTTGCCGCCCCCTTGGTTCGTATGGGCTTCGTCGGTCAGCCAGAGCAGCACGTTCCGCGCCAGCGTCCTTTGCGCTTCGTCGGCCGACGGGGAAAGGTTCGCATATTGCGCGCTGCCGGACAACACGATCCGCCCTTTCCCGTAGCGGGCCGCACCGATGGAGGCCATCCCTTCGGGAGCGGATACCGGAAACGCCGACTCGCCGAGGATGCCGACGCCGCCCGTTCCTCCGTATACGGGAATGCCCGTCAAATCCCGGTACAGCATATCCAAATCCCGCCGCAGCACGCGGTCGGCAGAATCGGGCTGTGCCTTCCTATCCGCAGCCGTATCGATCGAAGCGCCGGCCGCGCCCGCCTCGGCCGCAGGCGCGGCCGCCTGCGACAGCCCGCCCTCCGCCCGCACGGCGGGAACGGCCGGCGTCAGCGTGACGAGCGAAACGCAAAGACATGCGCCGATTGTCGTTTTGATGAGGTTCATCCCATCGTCTCCTTCCTTGTTCGACGATCCGTTACCAATATCGCTGCCAATCTTTCATGATGCGCACAAGCGCTTCGAAGTAGAAGTAATCGCCCCAGATGCAGCATTCGTCGATGCCGTTGCCGAGCGGCTTTCCGTATACGGCGTGCAGCAGCACGCCGTTCGAATGCGGCGCGGACGCCGTCGTATAACGGTCCGCGAGCGATTCGAGCATGAGCAGCGCCGCATTCTCGTAGAGGCGGCGGTCCGGATCCGCAAGGGGCATATGGCCGGCCAGCTCCAGCATGCCGCAGGCGGCGATGGCGGCGGCCGAGCTGTCCCGCTCCTGGTCGCCTTCGGTGAAGATCAGATCCCAATAGCACACATAGTCGTCCGGAATCCGGTTCAGGAAATAGTTCGTCACGCGCCGGGCGTCCTCCAGCAGAGCCGCCTCCTTCGTGTACGCATAGCTGAGCGGCAGCCCGTATATCGCCCACGCCTGGCCGCGCGACCAGCACGAGTCGTCGGAGTAGCCTTGGGCCGTCTTGCCGAACCGGGGCTCCCCGGTCTCCGCATCCATATAGAACGTATGGTACGTGGACGAATCGTCGCGGATCAAATACGCCGCCGATTGCCGCGCGTGGCTGACGGCGGCGCGACGATAGGCGGGGTTACCGGTCACCCCGGAAGCCCAATAAAGCAAAGGCAAATTCATGCAGCAATCGACGATCATCCGGCCCCGCTGGTTCGGATTGCCCAGATTCCCCCATGCCTGAATAATGCCCGCCCGCTCCAAATACCGCTCCATCAACAGATCCGCCGCCGTCAGGGCGATCCGCTTCGCCTCCTCGCTGCCGGTCAGCTTGTGCGCGGCGACGCAGGAGAGCGAATACAGGAAGCCCAGGTCATGCGTTTCCGTGGCGATCCGCTTCTCCGCGCGCTCCTTATAGCTTTCCAGCTGCCGCTCGGCGGCGGTCCGGTATTTGTCCGCGCCCGTCGTCTCGTAGGCGAGCCACAGCATGCCCGTCCAGAACGACGACGTCCATTCCGTATTGCCGATCGGCTCGTAGACGTTGTGGCGGCTCGCCGGCGACGGGAATCGGTCGGAGAACGCGTCCAAATTCCGGTCGATCCTCTCGACGACAAATGCGGCCGCCGACTCGGCCTTTTCCAGCGTCCAAGCCGGAGCTTGGGCGAATTTCGAAGGGGTGCGTATCGCTTCCTTCCGCTTGTTCTTCATGTCAGTCCTCCCTGTGTCGTACTTACGGGGCGAATGCGCTCACCCGATATTTGCCCGGCGTGACCCCCTCCAATTTTTTGAACGCCCGGATGAATACGACGTCGTTCGTATACCCGACCATCTGGGCCAGCTGCGCGTTCGTCAGCTCGGATCGTTCCATCAACCGCTTGGCCATCTCGATGCGGGAGCGCGTAATGTGGTCGATCAAATTGTGCCCGCTCGTCTTCTTGAAGAAGCTCGACACGTATTGGGGGGTCATGCCGAATTGATCCGCGATCATGGTCAAGCCGAGATTGGCGTCGGACAAGTTCCGCTCGACGAAAGACATCATGTCGTGCAGCAGCTGCTTGCTGTGGTCGCTCGCATCGGTTTGGAACGAACGGGCGAGCGTATCGTACAGCCTTTTCGTCTCCGCATGCATCTCCTCCGCCGTCCCGCAGCCGAACAACTGCTTGACCGGATCGAAGTCGCGTCCCAGCAGCGCGTCGGGATCGAGGTTGCTTGCGTTAATAATTTTCAGGAACGTGCTTACGATGTTGAAAAACAAACATTTTCCGAGCTCCGGGGTCATCCCCCCCGAGTGAAAGTTCATCTCGAACAAATTGTCCAGCAGCTTGCCGACATGCTCCGCATCCCCGCTTTTCACCGAATTGACGAGCTGAACCTCGAATTCGATCGGGTAGTAATAATGCGGCTTCGCTTCACGAATGTCCCCGAAATGGATGATGGCGTTTCTCCCCTTGAACATGCGGTAATCGAGCGCCGCCATCGCTTCGAGATAAGCGGCCCCGATTCGCCCCGCCCCTTCATGGACGCCGCTCGCGGCGATCGTGAGAGACACGGCGAACCGCTCCTTCATGATCGTATGAAGCGTCTCCGCCATCTCGTGCAGCTCCTCGGCCTCTGCGGCGCCGGTCTCGCGGAAATTGATCAGAAACGCCACCCGATCGCGCTCCAGATCGACGGCATAGCCCAGATGACGCGCATTCGCGACGTCCGTCCCGATATTCGAGACGATGAAACGGATTTGCGCCCACAATCGCTCCGTCTGCTCCCCTCCGAACCGGGATATTTCCTCCACTTGGACGAGGAAAACGGCAAACCGTTCCGATTCGAAGCGCACGCCCATGAAGTCGAGCGACAGCTGCTCCTCCTCGACCTGCTCGGGATCGACATGCCCCCGGATCAGCCGCGACAAAAAATTGGCGCGGATGGCGGGGGTTTGCCGGGAAAGCCGGTCGCGCAAATGCCGTTCCTCCGTAAACGAGCCTTCGATCGTTTGCCGGATGAATTCGTATTCGTTCGCCACCGACCGGCCGGCGATCGGCTTGCCCTGCATAATCGCGTCGACGGTACGCTTCACCGGACGGTAATGCCGGTAGGCGAACCCGCACGCCGCGACCGCCCCGATGACGAGCGAGAAGACGAGGACGGTCAGCGCCAGCTTCTTGATTTGGGTGACGCGCTGCATGAACCGGTCCATCGGCATGACGGACACGTAGTGCCAGCCGGTCTGCTCCGACGACGTGTAGGAGATCATGCTGTCGACGCCGTCGAGCGGCTCGTCGAACAAGCCCGAAGGTCCCGCCAGCCGGTTCAGCACCCGCTCCGGGAGCGGCTCGCCCTGCCCGGTGCTGGCGATGACGGTGCGGTTCCGGTCGACGATATAGATGGCGCTGTCGTTCGCCGTTTCGATCTGCCGGAACATGTCCTGTACCTGCTCTTCGTCGATCAAAATGACGAGCGCCCCCCGCATGCCGGACACGTCGTGAAGCGGCAGCGACTGGACGTAGGTGATGACGCCCGCCGGGTTGCCGTCGCCGTCCTCCGGGTTTTGCAGCAGCACGCGGGAAGGCAGGTAGGCCATATTGCGGTAGCCGCTCAGCACCGATTGCCGCCACGCTTCGTAGTCCATATCCCGGTACTTGTAATATTTGTCGTAAAACGTCCGGGCGTCGGTGCGCAGGCCCGGCTTCAGGATGACGTCTCCCGTCTGCACATGCACGTAAAAATCTTTCACGAATCCGCTTACAAAACTTTGGTAGCGGTTCAAGTAATCGCGGACGAACTCCACTTGCCGGTAGGACTCCGTACGATCGTCGCCTTCCGTATTGAGCAGGAAGTTCAGCTTCGGATTGAAGGCGACCTGCTTGGCGAGAATATCCACTTCCTTGAGCTTGTTGTCCACCGACAGCCGCAGCTGTTCCAGCATCGCCGAATTCGAGCGCTCCGCATTGTGCTCCATCACCTTCTCCACCCAGACGTACAGGAACAATCCCATCGCCATCGGAAGCAGCAGAATGAGCATGTTGGAGACGATCATCGCGTTCAGCACTCGGCTCCGGCCGCGCTTGCGCAGACGGGGCATCAGGTCGGATATCCGGATCATGACGCATTCCCCCATGGATAAGTAAGGTAAACTGATCATGACTGTTTCGCCAAGCCGGTGCCGGTCTCCTCCCGTCCGAGCCCGCCGCGCCCCGCCGCCGCCCGTCCGAGCGCTAGACGCGGACGAGCTTCACCGAGCGCAGCTTCACGGCGGCCGCCTGCCAAATTTCCGGGCCGGCCGGCTTCGGCTTCGCCTGCCGCGAGCGGAGGACGAGCGTGTGCGTGCCCGGCGCCTCGATCGCGATGCGCCCGATCACCGAGTGAATTTCCTGATACGGGTGCTGGCACGAAATGGAGTCTTCGACGACCCGGTCTTCCTTCGGCACGCACGCCACCGACCGGCCCGCCGCTTCGACGGACACTTCATGATCGTATTCGCGCTCCCATACGGCGCCGCTTTTCTTGAAGCTGACCAGCACGACGTCGAACAGCCCCGGCTCGACCGCCTTGAAGCTCCAGCGGGCCGTATTCGTCCCGCTCCCCTCGGCGATGTCGGCTAGCGCCAAGTCCGCCTTCAGCGATCCGGACGCTTGCGGGACGAGCGTGCGGTCCACGTCCGGCTCGCCCTCGATCTCCAGCGCGATCACCGACACGTAATCGTCCGGAGCGTGTTCCGGTACGCGAACCGCCATCGTATGATGATCGGTTTCCGCCCGGTATTCCTGCCGCACGTCGAGCGGCCGCCGTTCCGGATCGGCGAGCGCATACGCCTTGCGGACGTTGTTCTTCAGTCCGTTCAGGACGAGCTCCCCGTTCGGCCAATTTCCGTTGTACACGTGGAGGTAGACGACGCCCGGCTTAACCGTTACGGCGCCCCATTCCAGCTCGTACGGGAACGGGCTCTCGCCGGTGCCGTAAATCGCTTCGCCGTTCCTCCCGAGCCAGGCGCCCACCTCCTCCAGCCGCTCGACCGACTTCTCCGGAATGACGCCCAGCTCCGTCGGCCCGACGTTCAGAAGCAGGTTGCCGCCCTTGCTGACGATATGCACCATTTTGCGGACGAGGGCGTCCGCCGTTTTCCATACTTGATCTCTCGTGCTGTATCCCCACGACTGGTTCAGCGTCATCGGCGTTTCCCACGGTCGCGTCTCTTCGCCGTACATCGGAATTTCGTTGTCGCCCTTCGACTGGTAGTCGCCGAAGCCCGGCCAATGGCTCACTCTGCTGTTGATCAGGCAATCCGGCTGAAGCTCGCGGATCATCGCCACGATCGCTTCGCTTTCTTTGCGGGACAGCCCGCCGGACGTGTCGAACCAGAGCAGGCCGACAGGCCCGTACTCGCTCAGCAGCTCGCGGATTTGCCCTTTCGCCTTGTTGTTCCAGTAGCTGTAGAACGCCTTCTTCTCCAGCTCGTAATCCCACAAGTTGTTGTACGTGTCGTGCAGCGCGTGCGGGTGGTGCCAGTCGATCACGTGCGAATAGTAAAAGCAGAGCCGGATTCCCGCCTCCCGGCACGCGTCGGCCAACTCCTTCATCGGGTCTCGGCCGAACGGCGAGGCGTCGACAATATTGAACGGATCCGCCTTCGAACGGTACATGGCGAAGCCGTCGTGGTGCTTCGCGGTAATGACGATATACTTCATGCCGGCCCTTCGGGCGACGTCGACCCATTCCTTGGCGTCGAACTCGACCGGATTGAACTCGCTTGCCAGCTTCTCGTATTCGCTCACCGGGATTTTCGAGGCGTACATCACCCATTCGCCCCGGCCGAGCAGCGAGTAAACGCCCCAATGGACGAACATGCCGAACTTGGCGTCCTTCCACCAGCGCAGCCGGCTTTCCTTTTCGGTTTCGGTTCCTATCGCGTTGACCATGCGGCTTCCTCCTCGTTCATGGTGCTGGTTGTCATTCTTTTAACGAGCCGATCATGACGCCCTTGACGAAATATTTTTGCAGAAAGGGGTACAGGAGCAAAATCGGCAAAGTGGACACGATGATCGTCGCGTATTTGATCGTTTCCGCTATGGCGATCTTGTCCTCCGCCGCCGCTCCCGTCATCATGCCGTCCGTCGTGTTCGTGATCAAAATTTCGCGCAGCACGAGCTGCAGCGGGAACAGCTCCCGGTCGCGCAGGTAGATCAAGGCGCTGAAGTACGAGTTCCAATGCCCGACCGCGTACCACAAGATCATGACCGCGATGACCGGCATGGACAGCGGAATAATGATCCGGAACAGCACGGTCAGATCGTTGGCCCCGTCGATTTTCGCGGATTCCTCGAGGCTTGCGGGAACGGATTGGAAGGCGGTCCGCATGATGATCATGTTGAACGTGCCGATCGCTCCCGGAATGAGCAGCGCCCAAACCGTGTTCAGCATGCCCAGCTTGTTGATGAGCAGGTAGGTCGGAATCAAGCCCCCTCCGAAAAACATCGTGACGACGATCAGCAGCATGAGCGCGTTTTTGAAATACAGGTTTCTCCGCGACAGCACGTACGCTCCGATCGCCGTCGCCACGAGATTGATCGCCGTCCCGGCCGCCACATAAAACAGCGTGTTCCGGTAGCCGGTCGTGATCATCGGGTTGTCGAACACCGCCTTGTAGGCGTCGAAGTTGACGCCGAGCGGCTTGAGCAGCAGTCCGCGGTGCTGAGCGAGCGAGGCGGGGTCGCTGAGCGAGGCGAGCGCAACGTACACGAACGGGTACAAGGTCGCAAAGCAAAGCCCGAGCATGAACAGCGTATTGAAGACGGTGAACGCTTTTTCTCCGGCGGATAACCGGTTCGGCATGGCCCTGCCCCCTTTCTACCACAAATGGTGTTCGCTGACCCGCTTGCTGATCGCGTTCGACAACATGAGCAGCACGAAGCTGACGACGGAATTGAACAGCCCGACGGCCGCCGTGAAGCCGTAGTCCGTCTCCAGCACGCCTCTCCGGTACACGAAGGTGGAGATGACGTCCGCCGTCTCGTACGTGAGCGGGCTGTACATGAGCAGCACCTTCTCGCTCCCGACGCTCATCATCGAGCCCATGTTCAGAATGAAGATAATGACGATCGTCGGCATCATCCCGGGGAGCGTGATGTGCAGCATCTGCTTCCATCGGCCGGCCCCGTCCATCTTCGCCGCTTCGTACAAGGTCGGATCGATCGTGGCGATCGCCGCCAGGTAGATGATCGAGCCCCAGCCGACGCCCTGCCATATGCCCGAGCCGACGAACAGCGTCCGGAACCAGCCGGGCTCCTTCATAAACTGGATCGATTCGATGCCGAAGAAGGCTAGGATTTGGTTGACCAATCCGTCTCTCGCGAGGAAATCGAACAGAATCCCGACGACGACGACGATCGAGATGAAATGCGGCAAATACGATATCGTCTGCACCGCGCGCTTGAACAAGCCGCCGCGGATTTCGTTCAGCAAAAGCGCCAGGATGATCGGCGCCGGAAAGGCGAACAGCAGCTCGTAGACGTTGATCAGAACCGTATTGCGCAGCAGCCGCCAAAAGTAATAGCTTTCGAAAAAATTGCGGAAATGGTCGAACCCGACCCACTTGCTCCCCCAGACGCCGTCCGGTATGCTGTAATCTTTAAACGCGATCAGCAGCCCGTACATCGGACCGTAGTGGAACACGGCGTAATACAGGACGACGGGCAGCGCCAGCAGGTAAATGATTTTATTCCGCTTCCAATCCTTCGCAATCGTCTTCCACGTTCCCGGCTCTCGGACGGAAACGGCCGCATCCCGGTTTTCGAGCGTATAGTGCCGTGCAGCAGACAACCGAATCCCCACTTTCCCGATGTAAAATGCGGGCGGCGGAGGAGGCGACGGCGCTTCCCCCGCTTTGCCCGCGCCCGATTAACGTTTGGCGTAACGCTCCAAAGCCGATTGCTGGATTTTCAGCGCTTCGTCGAGCCCCATCCCTTGAATCGTCTTCACGTATTTGTCGAAGTTATCCAAAGGCTCGGCGCCCATAATGAACTTCAAATACATTTCGTCCTTGTACGTGTTGATATCGGCCATAATCGACGCATACCGGCTGCTCTCTTCCTTCGTCGGCGTCGTGCGCGGCATTTTTTTCTCGAGCGTCGGGGCGGCCCATATTTTCTTCGATTCCAGCTGGTCCGGCGAGTTCGTATACTGCTCGTCGAAGCGGATATCGAGCATGAACGGACCGCTGAACGTGGCGCGGTTATGCTTCGACATCGATTGGATGAGCGGAAGCCCCGTCGGGTCGTTCATCACTTCGGGCTTGAACGTCGGCTTGCCGTTCTGCATCGTGTAGCTGACGCCTTCCTTGCCGAAGTTGAACAGCAGCGTGCCTTGCTCGGAGTACCCGTAATCGAGCCATTTGATCGTTTCGATCGGGTTTTTGTTGCTCGTCGAAATGGCGGCGCTCGTCGGCGCGACGGAGAAGTCCTTGTACCCCCAAATTTGCTTGTCGCCTTTGTTCAAAACCGGATACGGCGCGGCCACGAGCCGGAAGTTTTTGTCCTTGTCCTTCATGAGCGTCGCATATTTGCCGATGCCGCTGCCGGTGTACAGCACGGCCGAGCCGATCTGGCCGCCGGTAATTTTCGCCTCCAGCATTTTCGCGTCGGTCGTGGCGAAATCTTTGTCGAGCAGCCCTTCCTTGTACCATTTGTTCATGAGCGTCAAAAACTCTTTGAATTTCGGGTCGGTCGGGCCGTATTTCACTTTGCCGCCTTCCTGGTAAAAGCCGGCGTTGATGCCGAAGGCGCCGAGGAACGCGGTCGACGTGTCGACGTCGCCCTTCGCCAGATAGAGCGGAATTTCGTCCGGCTTGCCGTTGCCGTTCGGGTCCCGTTCTTTAAACGCTTTCAAGACGGCGTACCATTCGTCGATCGTCGTGGGCAGCTGCAGCCCCAGCTTGTCGAGCCAATCTTTGCGGATCGTCGGGCCGAGGAACACTTTCAATTGCTCGTGCGAGCGGATGAACGGCAGCCCGTAAATGCTTCCTTCGTCAGTCATCATTTCTTTTTTCCAGTCGGGATGGTCGGCCAGCACTTTTTTGAAGTTCGGCGCGTACTTGTCGATCAGGTCGTTCAGCTTCACGATTTTGCCGTCCTTGATCGCCTTCTCCGGCCCGCCCGGATAACCGGTCCACGAATATTCGATCACGTCCGGCAGCTTGTCGGACGTCATCATCAGGTTGAATTGCTCCGTCGCCTGCTGGCCTTGCGGCGGATGCTGGAAGTCCACCTTGACGCCGGTGACGCGCTCCAGCTCCTTGTACGCTTCGATCTCGTTGTAGCTTTTCATCGTCGCGGTCACTTGACTGACGGCTTGCACCCAGTAGGTCAAGTTGGTCAGCTTCGGGGCCGCCTCCTGTCCGTTGTCCGCCGCCGGTTTATCCCCGGACGAACCGCCGCAGCCTGCCGCCGCCGCGGCCATCGCGGCGGCCAGCAGCACCGCGCCGCTTTGCTTCAGCTTGTGTCGAGCCAATTCGATGCCCCTCCCTTGTTTATGCGTGAGCGAATAGGTAAGATCCGACCGTCGGGTGCACGGCTCGCGGCTTGCTTGCAGCAGGTTGCCGCATATCGATCGTCCGCCGGCCGTTTCGAACCTTACGGCTCTCACTTTACCGGCGGCGCCTCCATTTGAACACTTCCACGTTTACTAGGGTACAATATTTTTTTAAGCCGAATCACTGCTTTTATTTAAGATGCACTGCCTTTTTTACGGATTGCCGGACGAAATGGCCTGAACTTCCGCCAGGCTGAGCGGGTTCGTCCCGGAATCCAATCAAACGCGTCGGGCAACGTTATGAACCGGGAAAAGCCGCAACCCGCTTTGTCGAGGCGGGCTGCGGCTTGAGGTGGATAATGGGGGAATTTACGCTTTTAGCGAAACGGGCGTTTTGGGCAGACGGAGCTCAAAGACGGTTTCCGCTCCGCCGTCTTCGGCGGGCGCGAGCAACCGGACGGTACCGCGGTGCAGCTCCGCAATTTCCTTGACGATCGACAGACCGATACCGAGCCCCTCGCCTTTGCGCCCGCCGTCGGCGCGGTAAAACCGCTCGAAAATCCGTTCCCGGTCCTCGACTGCGACGCCTTTGCCCCGATCCCGGACCGTCAGCCGCACCTCATCGGCCGTTTCCTCCAATCCGACCCCGAGAAACTGTCCGTCACCTCCGTAGCGAACGGCGTTGTCCAGCAAATTGCGCAAGGCGCGTTCGATCAGGGGCGCGTCGAAGACGACCTCGATGTCGTCGTCGGGGATGTCCGCCGCCACCTCGAACGGCTTTCCGTCCAAGACCAACAGGTAGTCCGCGACGATCTTCCGCAGCAGCTCCGACAAGTTATGCCGGGCCGGACGAAGCTCCGGCACATGATCTTCATGCCGGGCGATGTCGAGCAGCTGATCCAACAGCTTGTCCATGTACCGGGAGCGCTGCAAAATAATTTTGGCTCCGGTCTGCAGCTCGTTTTCGTCCTTGTACCCGCCGGTGCGGATCGTTTCGGCATAGCCGAGAATCATCGTCAGCGGCGTCCGCAAATCGTGGGACAAGTTCGACAGCAGCAGCCTGCGCCGATTTTCGAACTGCCCGATCTGGGCGGCCTGGCTGCGAATCCGCTCCACCATCGAATTGTAATGCCGGGTCAACTGGCCGATCTCGTCTCTCGATCCGTCTTCCAGCAAGACCGCGTCGCTTCGAATCCCGACCCGATTCAGCGCGGTGTTGAGCCTTCGAATGCGCCGATCGGACGATGAGAAAAACCATAGGGAAATCCCGTAAGGCAAAAGCGCCGCCACCAGAAAAGGCAAGGCGAACGCCATCAGCGTCTGGTACGTGCGCAAGTAAAAGTAAATCTGGCCCGGCTTCATCGCCTCGCTGGACAAGCTTACCAGCAAATAATAGGACTGTCCGCCATGCTCGGCCGTATCCACGAGCGTGACCACGCCGTCTTCGCTCCACAAGTTGTTCGGCATATGGACGAAGCGCTCGGCCAATTGGCGGAAGTCGTAAGTGTGCGATTGGCCGGAAGTATCATAAAGCGTCGATCCGTCCGCGGCCAGCCACTCCAGACGAAGCTCCGGGTGCCGGGCATGCGCTTCGTCCAGAATCGCTCGAAGCCGCGTTCCCGAGAATGCGTTCTGCCGCTCGATGGACGTCAGCGTCCCTTGCGAGACGGCATTCAGCGAGTTCAGGTCGTAGCCCTTGTTCCATGCCTTCCCCGTGACCATGGAAATCGTAAAAAACAAGACGATGCTGCTTGCAGCGCCGATCAGCATAACGAGCCATAGCTTCGTGCGGCTCTTCATCGCCCGTCCCCCGAGAAGCGATAGCCGACCCCGCGAATGTTATGCAGATGAACCGGCGAATCGGGGGCGCTTTCGAGCATTTTGCGGATGCGGCTTATAAACACGCTCAAGTTGTTGTCGTCGTAATTTTCATGCTGCCAAATGTGCTTGTAGATTTCCCGTTTGGTCAGCACCCGATCGGGGTTGCGCATAAGAAACTGCAGAAGCTCGCACTCGACCGGGGTCAAGTCGTGCCGCCGCCCGTCGTTATAAAGCACGAAATTGTCGATATCGAGCACCAGCTTGTTCAACCGGATGACATCCGGCCGATGATGTCCGTCGGGACGGTGCCGGCGGAAGTGGGCCTGGATTCGGGCTTGCAGCTCCATCGGACTGAACGGCTTGGTGACGTAGTCGTCCGCTCCGAGGCCAAGCGCGTCGATTTTATCCTGCACCTCGCGGCGTGCGCTAAGCGCGATCACGAGCGTGTCCGGGCAATGCTCCCTTGTATGGCGCAGCAGCTCGAAGCCGTCGCCGTCATCCATCATGATGTCCAGCACGATTAGCGAGACGGGCCTCTCCCGAAGCCGTTCGATCGCCTGTCGTCCGGACTCCGCCTCGACGGTTTCCCATCCCGCGCGCTCCAGATGAAACCGGATCAGCTCGCGAATTTCCGGCTCGTCGTCAACGATCAAAATCCGTTCCATAAACTCGACCTCTCCCCCGCACATAGGCTGCGATTCCATCATAGCAGGAGCGGTGCCAAAAGAACATCGTCGCCTTCGCGGCGGTACATTCCATTAAGACTTCATTAAGATACGGGGGAAGAATCCCCCTCTACAATAAAAAGGAATCAGGCAATCGACAATATGGAGCAAAGGTGTGTGAGGCATTGATCATCAAACGTAGCATCGCGATATGGACGATGATGTTTTTGTTGCTGGGGATGCTCCCGTCTCCGTCGTCCGCCGCTTCCGGCAGCATGAGAGCCGTCGAATACGGAGGGGGGTTGTTCGTCGCCGTGGGGGACGAAGGAGCCGTGCAAACATCCCCCGACGGGACGACGTGGACGAGTCGAAGCTCGGGAACCCATATGGATCTGTATGCCGTCGCCTATGGCGGGGGGACCTACGTGGCGACAGGGATGTTCGGCACGATCCTCACTTCCGTCGACGGGATTCAGTGGACGGCGCGCTCGTCGGACACGATGGAGTACTTGAACGACGTCGTCTACAGCAACGGCATGTTCGTGGCGGTCGGCAACAAGGGAATGATACTCACTTCCGCCGACGGCATCGTCTGGGCGAAGCAATCGTCCGGCACGACGAACCATTTGGGAGGTATCGCCTACGGCAACGGCACGTACGTCGCGGCAGGCGCTTCGTCGACGCTCCTGACTTCGACCGACGGTACGGTGTGGACGGCGCGCGACGCCGGCATAAGCGGCAATTTGACGGCATCGGTATTCGCCAACGGAAAGTTTGTCGTAGTAGGGTACAGCGGCATCGCCCTCTATTCGGCGGACGGAACGACCTGGACGGTTGCCGACACGGGGACGTACTCCATGTTGCACGATGTCGCCTACGGCAACGGGAAGTTTATGGCGGTTGGCGCCGACGGTCTCGCGTTAACTTCCGCCGACGGCATCGACTGGACGAGTCGATCCTCGGGAACGATGAATACGCTCTATGGGATCGGATACGGCAACGGCATATTCGTCGTCGCCGGCGCCTCCGGCACGGTGTTCATTCCGAGCGAAGGGTCGACCTGGACGACGCCCGATTCGGGCACCATGCAAAACCTAAGCGGGGTCGATTACGGGGACGGCAGGTTCGCGGCGGTCGGCGCGGCCGGTACGATCGTCACCTCCGACAACGGCATCGACTGGACGGCGCGCTCGTCGGGCGTCGATTACGGCTTGCTCGGCATCGCCTATGGCAATTCCCGATTCGTGGCGGTCGGGTACGGCGGCATGGTCCTGAACTCCGCCGACGGCGTTTCGTGGACGAACCATCAGGCAACGTCGGGGACGACGAATCCGATCTGGAGCGTCGTCTACGGCAACGGCAAGTTCGTGGCGGTCGGCAGCGGAGGGGTGATCCTGTCTTCTTTTGACGGGGAAACCTGGGCGACCCGTTCCGCCGGAACGACCGAGCTATTCTACGGGGTAGCCTTCGGCGGCGGCATGTTCGTGGCGGTAGGGGAGAACGGAACGATCGTGACGTCCCCGGACGGCGACAACTGGACGCCCCGCGTCTCGGGGACGGATCTGTTTTTGGGAAGCGTCCGGTACGGCAACGGCATCTTTTTGGCCGGGGGCTCGGTGGGTACGGTTCTGGTTTCCGAGGACGGCGGCGTCACTTGGGAGGAGCGCACTCCGTATTTAAGCGAGCATATTTTCGGCGTGGCCTTCGCCAACGGCCGGTTCTTCACCGTCGGCAACGGCGGCACGATCAAGTCTTCCGCCAACGGAGTCGAGTGGAGCGACTTGTCGTGGGCAACGACGAAGACGCTTCGCAGCTTCGCCTACGGCAAAGGGATGTATGTGGCGGTCGGGGAAGGCGGGACGATCGTGCAATACAGCGTGGCGGATCTGAGCGGCTTGTCGTTGTCCGGAGGGGCGCTCGCCCCCGCGTTCGACAGCTCGACCGGACGCTATGCGGTGAACGTGCCGAACGACGTGAGCAGCGTAACCGTGACGCCGACGACGATGGACGAAGGCGCGACGGTGACGGTGAACGGCAAGGCGGTCGCAAGCGGCTCGGCGTCGGATGCGATCGCGCTGGACGTCGGCGGCAACACGATCAAGGTCGACGTGACGGCGGCGGACGGCGTGGGGACGAAGACGTACACGATTACGGTGACGCGGGCGGCGCCGGCGCCGATCGGCAACGCGGACCTGAGCGGGCTTGCGCTTTCCGGCGGCGCGGAACTGGCCCCGGCGTTCGCGTCGGGGACGACGAGCTACGTCGCGGGCGTATCGGACGCCGTGAGCGAAATGACGGTGACGCCGACGACCGCAGACGCGGGAGCGAAGGTGACGGTGAACGGCAAGCCGGTCGCAAGCGGCGCGGCATCGGACGCGATCGCGCTCCAGGACGGCAGCAACACGATTACGGTCGTCGTCACGGCGGCGGACGGCAAGACGACGAAGACGTATACGGTGACGGTGGTGCGGTCGAAATCGCCGCTGGTCAATGCCGACTTGAAGGGGCTGGCGCTCTCCGGCGGCGCGGCGCTCAATCCGGCGTTCGCGGCGGGGACGACGAGCTACACGGCGAGCGTGCCTCATGCGGTGGACGGCATTGCGGTTACGCCTACGCTGGCGCAGCCCGCCGCGACCATGACGGTGAACGGCAAGAAGGTGCTTAGCGGAGACGCGTCGAGCCTGATCCCGTTAAACGTCGGCGGCAACACGATCACGATCGTCGTGACGGCGGCGGACGGCGTGACGACGAAGACGTATACGGTAACGGTGACGCGGGCGGAGCCGGCGCCGATCGGCAACGCGAACCTGAGCGGGCTCGCGCTCTCCGGCGGCGCAGCGCTGACCCCGGCGTTCGCCGCGGAGACTACAGGGTACACGTCGAACGTGCCGAACGACGTGGGCAGCGTAACGGTGACGCCGACGACAGCCGACCCCGTTGCGACGGTGACGGTGAACGGCAAGACGGTCGCAAGCGGCGCGGTGTCGGACGCGATCGCGCTGGACTTGGGCGGCAACGCGATTACGGTCGTCGTGACGGCCGCGGACGGCGTGACGACGAAGACGTACACGATTACGGTAACGCGCGCGGAGCCGACGCCGCTTCCCGGCAGCGACGCGAACCTGAGCGGACTCGCGCTTTCCGGCGGCGCGGAGCTCAACCCGACGTTCGCGGCGGGGACGACGAGCTACACGGCGGGCGTATCGAACGCCGTGAGCGAAATGACGGTGACGCCGACGACCGCGGACGCAGGCGCGACGGTGACGGTGAACGGCAAGGCGGTCGCAAGCGGCTCGGCATCGGACGCGATCGCGCTGGACGTGGGCGGCAACGCGATTACGGTCGTCGTGACGGCGGCGGACGGCAAGACGACGAAGACGTACACGGTGACGGTGATACGGGCGAAATCTCCGCTTTTCAATGCCGACTTGAAGGGGCTGACGCTCTCCGGCGGCGCGGCGCTCCATCCGACTTTCGCGGCGGAGACGACGAGTTATACGTCGAGCGTGCCTCATGCGGTGGACAGCATTGCGGTTACGCCGACTCTGGCACAGCCCGCCGCGGCCATGACGGTGAACGGCAAGAAGGTGCTTAGCGGAGACGCGTCGAGCCTGATCCCGTTAAACGTCGGCGGCAACACGATCACGATCGTCGTCACGGCGGCGGACGGCGTGACGACGAAGACGTATACGGTAACGGTGACGCGGGCGGAGCCGGCGCCGATCGGCAACGCGAACCTGAGCGGGCTCGCGCTCTCCGGCGGTGCTGCGCTGACCCCGTCGTTCACGGCGGAAACTGCGGGTTACACCGCCAGCGTGCCGAACGATGTAAGCAGCGTAACGGTGACGCCGACGACAGCCGAAGCCGGTGCGACGTTGACGGTAAACGGCAAGACGGTCGCAAGCGGCTCGGCGTCGGACGCGATCGCGCTCCATGTCGGCGGCAACGCGATCACGATCGTCGTGACGGCGCCGGACGGCGTGACGACGAAGACGTATACGGTAACGGTGACGCGGGCGGCCGACTCGTCGTCCCCATCCGACTCGTCTTCCCCGGCCCCCTCGTCCTCCGGGCCCGCCCCTTCCAACAATAACCGGATTTCGGATAACGGCGAGCTGTCATTGTCCGCGGGGCAATCGGGCGAAGTGAGCCTGAACGACGCGATCAAGGTCGTCGTTCCCGCCGGCGCTTCCGACCGGGCGCTGCGAATCGCGATCGAAGAAGTGAAGGACCATCAAGATCTGCCGACAGGCCAAGACATTTTGGTCAGCAAGATCTACGAAATCACGAAAAGCATGACGGAAAACTTCGATGAGCCGGTCGCGTTGATCTTTTCGTTCGATCCCGGCAGCTTGCGGCCCGATCAAAAGCCGGTCGTGTTTTATTTCGACGAAAAGAAGCGGGAATGGGTGGAAGTAGGCGGCGAGGTCACCGGCAATCAAATTCGCGTGGAGGTCGACCATTTCACAAAATTCGCCGTGTTTGCCGTAGACGAGAAGGCCGGGCCGGAAACGCCGGGAGCGCCGGAAACGCCGATCGAGGAAATCACCTTCCGGGATACGGCGGGACATTGGGCTGAAGCGAACATTCGACAGGCGGTAAGCGCCGGCTTCGTGGCCGGGTACGCCGACGGCACGTTCCAGCCGGATCGTACGGTAACCCGGGCGGAATTCGCGGTCATGCTGACGAGAGCGCTGAAGCTCCCGCCGTCCGGCACGGCACCGACTTTCGCAGATGCGGAGGAATTCGGGGACTGGTCGAAGGAAGCTATCGCCCAAGCGGCGGAGGCGGGAATCGTCAAAGGCTATGCTGACGGTACCTTCCGCCCGAATGCCGAGGTGACGCGTGCGGAGATGGCGGCGATGATCGCGGCGGCGGTGAACGTATCCGCTCCGACCGGCTCCGCCACCGGATTCTCGGATGACGAACTTATCCCGGCTTGGGCCAAGGGAGCGGCAGCCGCCCTCCGCGCATCGGGCTTGCTGGAAGGCGCGGACGACAATCGGTTCGACCCGCTAGGCCAAGCGACGCGAGCGGAGGCCGTGACGCTGCTTCTTCGAATATTGGATTCTCAAGCTTAATATACCGGCAGATTCAACGGGTCGAAGGTATCCCCAGGAACGACTGAACGTCGTTGCGGGAAACCTTCGACCCGTTGATTTAGCGTTAGGTGAATCGGGGCGCTACTCGGCGGGATTCCGCTGGAAGAATCGGAAAGTCCGTCTAACGCGGGCGCTCGATCTCGACTTCCCCGACGATATCGTTTTTCGGCCGCTCGTCGCCAGACAGCGGAGGCCCGGGGTCGCAAACGCGAGCGTCGTATCCTTCAGCCGGTTTTGCCGTGCCTTTTTTTACGGATTGCCGGACGAAATGACCTGAACTTCCGCCAGGCTGAGCGGGTTCGTCCCGGAAAGCTGCACTCGGACGTACCGCCCGGTCCGGCCCACCTCGATCGCCGTCGGCCTGCCCGCCGTTCCGGATTCGTACGTCGACCAGACGTCGGGCTGTCGGAGCGTATCGGCCAGAGAGGCGCTCTCGAACGGGCGGTCGGAGACGAACACGTAATACTGGCTCAGCCGGTTGGAGCAGCAGTCCGTCCGGTTCCAGAGGACGATTTCGTCGACAAGGTAATCCGCCCCGAGGTCCGTCTGCCAATAAGGCTGCGCTTCCGGCGCGGTATGGGATACGGAGCCGGCCGAATACGCCCCGTTCGTGTTGCCGTCCACCGCCCGCTCCGGCACCCCGCCGAAAGCGGTGCTGGATTGCGAGGCCGGCTTGCCCGCCGCCACGTTCCGTTTCACGACATCGACGGCGTCGGACCCTTCGAACGTCGCGTTCCCCGTTTTCTGCACGGCCGTGATGCGGTGCCGGGCATACGCGGCGTTCGAAGGCACGTATACGGTCGCCGTCACCGTCGCCGATTCGTCCGGGCCGAGCGACCGGATCGGGTAACGGAGCGGTCCGTTCGCCGTCCAGCCGTCCGGCAGCCGAAGCTCCAGCGTGCCTCCCGGGGTGCGCTCCCCCAGGTTCGTGACGGTAACCGCAACGTTTGCGGAATCTCCGCGATACAGCCTGCTCTCGGCGATGTCGACCGTCACCCGGTTCACATCCGGAAGATGATTCCGGCTCGCCGGATTGATGCGAAGCTTGACGGTGTGCGTTCGGCCAAGCGATCCGGCCGTATCGATGTCCAGCCGGATGTACGGAGCTTTGCGCGTGACGGCGACCGTTTCGTCGGCGCTAAGGACCGATACGGCGCTTTTGCCCAGCTCGATCGTCAGCTTCTCCTGCAGCATCGTCGGATCCGACACCGCGACCGTCAGCTCGTCACCGTCCTCCTTGATCATGACGGAGGCGGGCTGGTAGCTGCGGACGAAGTCGTACGTGCCGTCCTGCCAGAAATTCAAGCCCGTCACCCCGAGCTTGCGCTCCCGCACCGCCTGAAGACGCTCCGTATTGCTCAGCACCCCGACATCCGGATCGGCGCCATAGCTTCCGGTGGAAGCGGCGTCCCGGTTCGGCAGCAGGACGTACGAATACGATTCGCCGGACGGATTCGTGCCGTGATCGAGCGACAGGCTCAAGTAGTTGCGGGTAATCGGCTCGGTCGGATTCATCAGCGTATTGATGTCGCTCCAGCTGCCGGTTCGCTGCTCCCGAAGGCCGTTCACCGTCGGACGGTCCGGGAAATAATACCCGATGTCCGCGCCCGGCCGGCTGCCGGCCAGATGCGCCCATGAGACGCTCTCCATCGTCTCGGACCATCCGAGCTCCGACGGCATCGCTTCTCCGTTTACGGTGAACGCGTTGTCGCCGGCGATCATGCGGTTTTCCACGATCGTCTCCACCCTGCGGTTATCCGTACTGGTAAGCCCTGCACCCAAGGCGACGATTTCGTCGTCGAACAGAAACCACGATTTTTTCCCGCCTAGCGTACTGTTGTCGGGATCGAGATCCATCCCGGCCGTTCCGTACAAGCCGTCGATCGACGAGCCGCCCACCCATGTTTTGGACGTGGTCCGCAAATGCCGGCGCGTGGCGCCGTCCGACGTCGTGCCGGGCAGCCGCATCGCGTCGACCGTCGGCCAGAAGCCGTCGAAAAACTGGTCGATGTCGCTGTTGTACAAGTACGTCATGCCGTCCCCCGTGTACCAGCCCTTCAAGTTTTCGGTGCCGGACTCGAAGTTCGCGATCCGGGCGGACGACATGCTGATGCCGAACCCGAAGCCGGGCCGCAAGTGAACGTACCGGTCCATCGCCGCGAACGGCTTGCTCATGATCAGGCTGCCCTTCGGCTGCACCGCGGGGTCGTTCAGGATCGATTTGACCATCCGGATCGCGCTCAACCCCGATTTCTCGTAAAGCGACGGCAGCCACGGGTTGGCGGTCAGCCATCCTTTGACGATGCGCTTGTATTCGGCCGCTCGGTCGGGCGGGGCGAATTCCGCCATCCAGGCGATCGTCGAGATCGGTCCCCACATGGAACGGTCTTTCCGGGAAATCGACCGGCCGTTGACCATATCCATCATGACTCCCCGATACACGAGCGGCTCGAACGAATCGGTCACCCACCGAAACGCGTTGTCCAAATTCGGGTCGGTCACCTGCCAGGAGGAGCCGGTCAGCAAGTAAAGCAGCTTGGCGATGTCGCCGAGCAGCACCGAGCCATAGCTTCCGGTATAAGCCAAGTTGTCGTGGAAGACGAACGAGCCGTCGCGATAAAATCCGTCGTCCTTCGTCACGTACGGGAACACTTGACTCATGGCGTCGCGCCCTTGCTCGATTTTGGCGGCGGACTTCGTCACGATGCCCCGCAGGACGACGATCAGCGCCTTGTCCAGACGGTTCGCGCCGGTTTCCTCGAAATTGCTCAAATTCGTCCGCTTCGTCGGGTCGGGACAAAACTTGTCGATCGCCCTTACATAGTCGGCGATCTGGGTCGCGGACAGGTGGTCGTACATCAGCGTCATCGTATCGGCAAGCAGCATCGGCGAGCCGATTTCCCAATCCCACCAGTTGTTGTATTCGGATTTGCGCTCGTTGTACCGGTTCGCGTACGTCCAATCCAGACCGCCGACGATATCGTTTTTCAACCGCTCGTCGCCGAACAGCGGAGAGCCCGGAGTCGCGAACGCGAGCGCCATCTCCTTCAGCCGGGTGTAGTGGGACGATACTTGCGCGGAGTTCGTCGTGCTGGTCAAATCGCTCCACAGGTAGCCCCGGTCCGGCGCCTTGTTCATCCGGTCCCAGACGCCGGTTCCCTCCGCATTCGTCACGCTGCGGGCGATCCGTTCGATCGCCTTGGCGTAATCCGGATCGGACGGATCGACCTCCGTCCCTCCGGTCAAGTAGTCGCGCCACTTTAGGCGAAGCGCATCGTATTCGTCGGCAGCCGAAACGGCCGAGCCGTACAGAACCGGAATGGCGATAGCGAAAACGATCAGCAGCAGCAGCATTTTTCTCATTAGAATGCCTCCTTCGGATGGAAAGTGAACGAAGGGCGGCCTTCCGACCGCCCTTCTCTATTACGGATTGGCGCTCCGGCTCTTGATGTAGGCGATATCGCCGATCAGAAGTCCGGCAAATCCGGCATCGATATGTTTGCCCGACTGGGCGTTCACCTCGTTTTCCAGCGCATTCAGGGCGTTCGACGCTTCCTGGCTGCCTGCGGGCTGCTGCTGCAAGCGCTCGATTTTGGCCAATAGGCTCCGAGCGATCCCCTCGTTGCCGATCCACCCCTTCGCCCTTCCCGCTTGGACCGCTTCGGCCAGATGGGCGGCATCGATCGCGACTTCGAAGGCGAACTCCTTCGCGACGGCGTTGCCGGCGGCGTCGACCGCCTCCACGCGGAGCGTATGCGGCCCTGCGGCGAGCGATAACGGCTCGATGGCGACGGGCGCTGCGACTTCCTTGCCGTCCAGCCGAACGGTCGTCGCCGCTACGCCGCTCTCCCCGTCGGAGACGGTAACCGGGATCGTCAAGCGTTCGGTCTGATATACCGACTGCGTAACGGTCGCTTCGACAGCCGGCGCGATCCGGTCGATTTTCACCGTCTTGACCGCTTCCGGGCCGGTCACCCCGGACAGCTCGGCCGAGCGGGCGTATACGGCCGTCCCTCCCTCGGCCTCTACGGTTACCGGACCGGTGTAATCGGTCCACTTGCCGTTAGGGCCGAGCTTGTATTGGCCTCGCAAGCCGGCGGTACCGGACGTCTGCACGTTCACCGTCACGCGAACCTCGCCGTTATGCCATTCCTTGGCCGGCTCGAGGACGATCTCCGGAGCGCTCAGCACGTTCGTCTCCCGAAGCGTCCAGATATCCTGCGCCGGCATCGGCAAGTTCAAGGCGGCGATTTGCGCCCGCACCGCGTCCTTGGAATACGGCACCGCCCACTTGTCGAAAAACGCGGTCAAGTTTTCGCCGGCCGTTTTCGAAGCCATGACGACAAAGGTGTCGATTTCCTCTTGATTCGTCTTCGGCAGTTGAGCCGCCGGCAGCTCCCGGTACGCCCGGTGCAGCTTGGCGTAGAATTCCCATCCGTAAGCGAGAGAAAGCTGGCGGAAAAGGACCAGATAGCCGAACAGGTCCAGCTGGGCGGTATCGCCGAACGACTTGTTCGGGATGCTGCTCGCCATATAATCGAAGGCGCGGTCGTAGAAGTCTTTTCCTTCGGCGTTGCGGATCAGCAGGTTGCTGCTGTTGCCGAACTTTTGCTGGACATAGAGGGAGTAGATGTTGACGGTAATTTCGCCCGTCACGTTCCAGTTCCAAGCCCCCTGCTGGAACTCGTGTCCCGTCTCGTGCCAGAACCCCCATCCGCCTCGCGTCACCCGGTTGATATCGACGGCGTGGGCCGCCGAAGGGTCGATCTGGAACATGATCGGGTAGCCGGCATGCATGAAGCCCGCGCTGATTTGCCGGTCCGCCACGTAGCGAAACGGGAGGTTCGCGCTTTTATGCGGCAGCGGATTATCCGGCGAGAGGCCCGCCACCTCGTCCTGGTAGTCGACGATGGCGTCCCATTTCTCCATCAGCTCCCGCGGGTCGTCCAGGCTGCGAACGACTTCCGACGGCAGCGTCACGATGACGCGGCGCCCTTGCAGCTCGGCCCATGGCGCGGGGTTGTTCCGGACGGTCGTCCTCCATTCGTCCGCGGACGTCTGCCCGAGCACGTAATAAGGCGCGGCGAACCCGCCGGCGATCGAAATGTCTTTCGCGACGCCCGGCTGCGGCTTCGTCGGGATCAAGTAGATCAAGCCGCCGTAAGGGCTGCGGATCCGGTTCTCGCCGGGGACGAGCGTCTTGCGCTGCGTAATGACGGGGACGCGCTTCCATACGTTCTGGCTCGTCAAATTGTCGGTGTGCGCCCCGACCTGCACGTCCAAATTCGTCGTGCCGGCCGGAACGTTGACGGTCACCCACTCGCCTGCGGGCGCATACAGTCCGGTGCTGATCCAGTTTTTCGGCACCGTGCCCTGGCGCAAATAATCGAACGTCGAATAGTCGAAGTCGACGCGGACGACCCGATTCGGCACGGTCGGCGCGCCGGCCGGAACCGCGCCGGGGAAGTTATCGGCGTACGGCGACTTGGGCGCGTCCAGATTGGTGCCGACCCGGTTCAGCTTGTAGGCGAGAAGCGCGCTCGTGTAAGGCGCCTTGGACCGGTCGAGCGGGAACGCCAGCCGCGTGTCCAGCTCGGCCGCATCGCGCTGCACCGCCTCGTACAGCGGGCTTGCGGGAGATACGCTGCTGAACGTGCCCCCGGCGACGGCCGCGATAATTTGCAGCTTCTTGGCGGCGTCCGCTCCGGGAGGACCGACGTTCACGTCGTCCGGGGACAGCGTGCCGGCCTCGATCGCCTTGGCCTGCTCCACCAGCTTGACCGCATGGTAGTTGGCGGACTGCTCCGCCGTCAGCTTGGGCAGCGTCGCGGTCCGGGTCGTGGCCGTATTGTTCATCAAGCCGAGTCCCATCCGGTTCAAGAGCCGCTGCACCGGAAAATCGTCGCTCAGCTTGCCCGAGCGTCCCTCGTATTCGCTGCCGAGGAAGACGTGCGGATACTGCTCCATCACCCATCCCTTCAAAGGAACGACGACATGCCCGCCCTGACGGACATAGGCTTCCAGAGCATCAATCTCTTCAGCACGAAGCGTTCCGTCGACATAAGCGACCGGGTAGCGGGCCGGGTCGAGATGTTCCGCCGTGAACTTCGCCGCGTTGAACAGCTCGATCGGCGCGCCGTTTTCGATCTTGTAATTTTTCCACGTCGCCGACAGCATGGGCAGCTTCCCTTTGCCGTCCAGCGCCTCCTGGTACGTCAACGTATCCGAGTCCTCGGTCAGCCACAGCAGGATGTTGCGGGCCACCGTTTTCCGGTCGTCGGCGATATCGGGCGTAAACTTGAAGTAGGAGTCGTCGCCGGCGACGACCACCTTGCCCGCGCCGTAGCGGGCCGCCGCCAAAATCGGCGTCGTATCGGGATTCACGGCCAATACGAAAGCGTTGTCCCCGATCGCCGCAACGCCGCCGTTATAGGTGGCGGATACGGACGGATAGCCGGACAAATCTTTGTATATGACGTCGAGGTCGTGCTGCGTCGCCGCCCTTGCAGCGGTCGAATTCTGCACGGAGCTGGAAAGCGTGCCGTCAGCCGCCGCGCTTAGAGTCGAGACGGGCGGTAGAACGCAAATGGTAAGCGCAACCAAAGAAGCGAGCAATCGAACCGATTTTTTGGCGTGTCTGTTCATTCTCTTCGATTCATCTCCTTTTTATCGAATGTAGCGCCGCGATCGTATAAACCGCATTCCGGTTTCGGCCTATCCCCTCCGTTTCGAGCGGTCGTACAGCTTCCTGCGCTGCCGCTTTCACTATAAAGCGGACGGTCGGACGTCTGCTACAGCCGATATTAAAGATCGGACCGTATTTTTTTCCGAACGGCGGTTTCCTCTTTTTAATAGGGATAGAAAATATTTCACCGATATTGGGCGAATTTTGGTATTCTGGGAGGAAGTGATAACAATCTTTGGAAGGAGACTCCATATGAAAATCAAATATGCGGCCGCCAGCGTGCTGCTGGTCTTGGGCTGCGCCGGCGTCGTCCAAGCCTCCAGCCTTCATGGCGACTTCAACGGGGATCCGATCGTCAACGTGATCGCCGGAGGGAAAAAACTGCTCGTCGAGGATGTACCGGCCGTCATTCGCGAAGGGCGCACGTTGGTGCCGCTCTATTTGCTGAAACAAGCGGGTGTGGACGTCAAATGGGATGCCGACAACTACAACGTCGAGCTCACCTTGCCCGACCCTTCCCAGTCGTTTTCCGGCAATCTGAAAAAGATGAATGAACAAGCGAAAGAGCACGAAGCCGGAAACGTGCGGCTGACCTACAACGAATACGGCCCGTATTTGCAGGTCGACTTGAAGAAGGCGAACGATTCGAACAAGGATAACGATCGGATACTGGCCTTATCGAAGTTTTTGATCGATTCGACGGCGGAGACGCTTGTGATCGACATCATTCATTTGGATGACGTTGCGGGCAGGGTGATCGTGCGGAAGGCGGATGCCTTGGAGTTTCATAACAAGAAGCTGGAAGATTATAAATTCGTGAGCAAATGGGAAAGAGCGACCGTCGAGAAGTGGAAAAGCGGCTATGTGCCCAACAAGCCGCCGGAGCCCGAGACGCCACAGGCGCAATATCCGGGAATGGCGTGCCGCGAGATGATCGCCGCCTATGACGCGCGGGTCCGAGAAGCGGTGGCCAATTACAACCGGAACAACCCCAACAATCCGCAAGGGCTGGAGCAGTACATCGAGGATTTTAAGAAGGGTATGAATACCGTTTTGAAAGAAGCCAATTGCGGGCTATTGGAGTAGCGCGGTACGAACGACGGCGTTCTCACATGAAAAAATGCGGACCGGAGCTCGCTTGGAGCCCTGTCCGCATTCGTCGTTTTCCAGACGTCCCCTCCAACAATCGTCGGGGGGCGTTCTCCATTACTTCGCCTGATCGCGAGCACCCCTTGTAGAAAAATCGCTTTGGATACAAACATATATTTATGTGTTTGAGCAACACCCACCATTTGGCGACAAAGCGAAAGGGTTGCTTGAGAAGATGGAGGAAGGAACCTATTCGGCAGTTGCTTAGCCATTTCCAGAGATCCTCGTGAAACCGATTCGGGATGGAAGCTCAGCTTGAGAGAAGCAATATGAGTTGCTCTATGCCAGCCCGGTTGCCGAAAGGGCATTGGTAATCGCATCCGCTATTGTTGCCCCAGCGGACGTGTTTGTAACAAATGATCTGCGATTAGTGCAAGTGGAGCTTACATCAATTATCGATAATCACCCTTATTTCATCAAGGATCAAGAACATGGTTTTCTCGCTCGTTATCCTCATCAATAAGCTCTACCCGATATGTTTTGATATGTTTTGAGCCTTTGAAAACATGGACTCTATCACATTGTTTACAATGCCATACTTCATATTTGGGTTCGGGCATATAATCCAATGAATCAATTTCATTAATGACTTCCCACTCTACACTGGTGTAGACAATCAACTCCACATCATTAGGTATCCTATGATTCGATAAGCCCATTCCACACCTGCACCTAAATTTTCCCATCGGACCCTACACCCCTATATATTGCTCCCTCTTGTCAGTCGCCTGCAACGCGAATCCGTTCAACGATTATTGTAGCGAATAATCTTACTTAATGCGAGCTACGAGTGATATTCAGGATCATCAAGGAATATCGACAAAATAACCCGCCAATCAACTCCACCTATCCCCCTTTTCCTCACCAATCCGCCCGTTCGCCCATATGCTGTAGGCAAACATCCAAAATCGAACATAAGGAGTTTGACTCGCATGTCGATGAGAAACGAACTTCACTGGCTCCGCGCGGCCTTGCCGGCCGGGGCCGAGTGGGTCATACCCGATCAGTGGCCGTACGGCGATTCTCCCGTCGTGGCGACGGACGTGGACGGGGACGGAATGCCGGAATGGATCGGCGCCTGCCGGTGGCAGGACGACTTGTACGTCGTCGTCTTCAAATGGAACGGCGCGCAATGGGTGCCCGTCGCCGCCGAGAAAGGCAAGGGCGACGGCATCGGCGCCTTCTACGCCGCCCATACGAGCGATCCGTACCGGGCCGACGTGATCGTCGGCTGGGCTCGCCGGGACGGCCGCCCCCGGCTGTCCATCTACCAATGGACCGAATATGGGCTAACCGATATCGCCCCCGATTGGCGGGAGCTCCCCGCGGACGATGGCTATCGGACGGACGACGCCGACCGGGAGACCGGCGAAGATCGGGCGATCCGCCTTTACCCGATTCCGGTCAAAACGACGCGGGGAACGCTGTGGGGCTATATCGACAAGCGCGGACGGACGGTTCTTCCCCCGACGTACGAGTACGCGATGAGCTTCCAGGACAACGGGCTGGCCGTCGTGCAGCAGCACGGCAAGCAGGGCGTGATCGACGCGAAGGGCGACTACGTGGCCAAGCCCGTGTACGATTCGATTTCCCCGTTCTCGGAGGGCGTCGCTACCGTCTATGATCGCGAAGGGTCCAAGATGATGGACGACCTCGGGCACATCCTCACGCCCCGTGCCTACGATTACATCGGTACGCTCAAAAACGGCCGGGCCGTCTTCAACCGGATGGACGAAGCCGGACATACCCGGTACGGCTATCTCGATCGTCAAGGCAAGGAAGCGATTCCCGCCCGGTACGAGGAGGCCGGCGATTTCGAAGACGGCCGGGCGGTCGTGAAGATCAAGGACGGCGAATACGCGCTGATCGGCAAAAACGGCCAACGGCTCGCCACCTACCGTCAGGCGTCCGTCGGACCGTTAAGCGAAGGGCGGATGTCGTTCCAGCGGGAGCCGAACGGCAAGTACGGCTACATCGACGAGAAAGGCCGGGTCGTCATCCCTCCCCGCTTCACGGCGGCCATGCCGTTCCGTGACGGCCGGGCGGTTGTCGATACGGCGGGCCAGCCCGACAGCCGGTACGGGCTGATCGACAAGTCGGGCGCGTTCGTCATTCCGGCCGAGTACAACGACATCCTGCCGCTCGGCGACCAGCGGGTGGCGATCGGCCAGGCGATCGATCCGGCCCGGGCTTACATCGGCTCCAAGTACGCCTTGGCCACGACCGGCGGCAGACGGCTGACCGGGTTCGACTTTTACGAGATGCTCCCGTTCGACAAAGGCTATTCGTCCGTGTCGGACCGGAACTACACGTACTTCATCGACCGTAACGGCAAGCCGGCCGCCGGCCTCCCCCGGCTCGAGGGCAGCGGTTCGCTGGAATTTACGGGGAGCCTGATCGGCGCCGACGTCGATCAGCGGAGGTCGTATTACGACCGATCCGGCAAGCCCGTCTGGAAGCCGGACCCGACGATCCCGCTCGAGCCCCCCTACCTCATCCGGGAGATGAAGTACCGGCCGAACCGGGACTACGTCGTCTACTACCCGCAAATCGAAGGGATGGCCGATCCCGCCGTCGAACGGAGAACGAACGAGAAGCTGAAGCGGCTGTCGGCCGTGAAGCCGGTTCCCGCCGACAAGCAGCTGGATGCGGATTATACCGGCGACTTCGACGTCGTCTTTTACCGGGACGACCTGCTCGTCCTCGAGCTGTTCGCCTACAACTATCCGTTCGGTGCGGCCCACGGCATGCCGTCGAGGGAATACGTCCACCTCAACCTGGCGAACGGCGACATGTACGCCCTGAAGGATTTGTTCAAGCCGGGCGCGCCCTTTACGAAGACGCTGACCGACATCGTGAAGAAGCAAATCGCGACGAACCCGGAGTATTCTTACGTGTTTCCCGACAGCACCGTGGAGGTGAAGCCGGACCAGCTGTTCCACGTCACCGAGGACGCGCTGCATATCCTGTTCCCGCCGTACGAGATCGCCCCTTACGCGGCCGGCTTCCCGACATTCGTCATCCCGTTCTCGCAATTGGCGGACATCGTCGATACGAACGGGGCGTTCTGGAAGTCGTTCCATCGAGCTTGAGTCCGACCCGCAACGCAAGTCGAAATTTGTTGCATCATCTAGGATGTACGACCTATAATGAAGGTGGCAAAACTCCCGAAAGGGAGTGACGCAAAGCCATGGGTCTACCGCTCCGCCCTACGGAGCCACGATCGCCAGGTTGCCGGCATGCGAGCGAGCACGCCGTAATCGAATTCGGTTTCGCGTATCGATTCGGTTTCAGCCTGCGCTTTTGTGGCGCAGGCTTTTTGCGCTTTATCGCCGGGCAGCGGCCAACCGGAAAGGGGAATAAGGATTGAACAAGAATCGACTCATTCGGCATCGGACAAGCATCAGGGCGCTCCTGTGCGGAGCGCTTGCCGTGCTGCTCGCGCTCCCCGCCGCACCCCGAGCTTCGGCCGAGCCGGACATTTCCGTCTATGCGGAAGGCCGGCCGATCCGCTTCGAGACGCCTCCTTTGATGCTCGGGGATACGACGATGGTCCCCTTCCGTCCCGTATTCGAAGCGCTTGGCTTGAAGGTGCAGTGGGACGCCGACACGCAAACCGTAACCGGGACGGGAGACGCCCTTATGATCCGGCTGCAAATCGGCAGCGCACAGGCGGATATTAACGGGGCTGTCAAGCGGATGCCCCTCGCCCCGCGTCTCGTCGGCTCCACCGCTTACGTGCCGCTTCGCTTCGTCGGCGAAGCGACCGGCCGCGAGGTCGTATGGAACGAAGAAGGACCGACGGTCACGATCGGCCCGGCGCGGGATTTGTTCGTGTACGAAGGAGAGACGAAGGACGGCGTCCGCGAAGGGCGCGGCAAGCTGTACTGGAACGGGGCGCTCCTTTACGAGGGGGAGTTTCGCCGGGGTTTGCCCGACGGCCGGGGCGTCAAATATTACGCCGACGGGACCGTCATGTACGAGGGCGGCTTCTCCGCCGGCGCCATGGAAGGCAAAGGCAAGCTGTACCGGTCCGACGGCACGCTCTGGTACGACGCTACGTTCGACGACAACGGCATTAACGGTCCGGGGACGTGCTACTTCCCTCAAGGCCACCGTCTCGTCGGCTCGTTCCGGGACGGCGTCCCCGAAGGTCCGGGCGAATATTACTACGGAGACGGAACCCTCCGCTTCGTCGGCGTCTGGAAGAACGGCACCCGCAACGGCTTCGGTACATGGTATTACGCGAACGGCAAGCCTTTCTTCGAGGGGGAGCTCGAGTACAGCTATCCGCTGCACGGCAAGCTGTACTACGAATCCGGGACGCTGAAGTACGAAGGGAAGCTGAACCGGGACTTCGCCCCCGACGGAGAAGGTACGCTGTACGCCGAGGATGGAACCGTCCGCTTCCGGGGTTCGTTCGACGACGGAGTCCCCGTAAAGTAACAACGCACGATTGCATCTTACATAAGCCGGAGAAGGAGTTTATCGCCATGACCATCGCCAAGACGCTCGCATGCGGCGTCGCCCTGACCGCGGCACTGCTGCTGGGCGCACCCTCGGCCGGAGCCGCCGATTGGGCCAAAGCCGAATCGGCCCGCTTCACGGACAGCCATAACGAGAAAGGCAAGCTGTACGGCACGGTCGAATTCAAGCCCCCTGCAAACGCAGCCGGCATTACGGATTACGCCGTCTATTTCACCGATTCGAAGGGTCGCAAAATTCGTTACGTGGGGAACGTCAACGTCAAGGAGCAGGAGGAATTTCGCGCCTATACGCGCAGCATGGGGTTCGACTTCACCGACGGCTATTACGGCTTGAACATCGAGAACGGCACCGCGCTGCCGCCCGGGGCGGACTCGTTCGGCATTTTCGCCAAAAATGCGGACGGCGAAAGCGACAGCGGCGCGATCGTCTACATCTGGGACCGCCCCGTCTCCCTCGTCACCGACGTGTCGTTCGCGGACGAAAACCCGAAACGCGGCTTGAAAGGGGCGATCCGCTGGAAGGCGGCGCCCGGCTTTCCCGGCGTAACGGGCTACCGGCTGACCTACTTCAACGGCACCGACTGGCTGCCGCTGCAGGTGCCGGAATCGCTGTTGGCGCCGGGCAAGGAAGCGTACGACATTCCGTTCGACAGCGGCGATTTCCCCGCCCGCTCGGCTTTCATTACGCTGAAGGTGGCGCCGCTGACGAGCGGCGGGGGCGATGCGCCGGCCGGTTACGCGGATATGGTCGACGACATCTCGGGCGAGACGTCCGGGATCGGCGTGAAAACGTCCGGCACGCCGAAGCTGTCGGAGCTCCGGTTTACCGACACCGACGAACGGCCCGGCTTGATCGGCGGCCAATTCCGGTTCGAGGCGGACGATGAATCCTTTCTGAAGAAGGACTATTCGACCGGAGGCTCCCCGTTCGTGTACAGCCTGTACTTCTTGGACGCGTCGAACCGAAAGCTGAAAGGCCTTATTTCGAAAGCTCCATACGAAGATGCGGCCGGCTACTATTATTACCAAATCCCGAAAGGAACGGCCGTTCCGAAAGGCGCGGCCGCGATCGGCGCGTTCGCCGAGCTGCCGGCGGCGGAAGGGGTCGATTTCGGCAAAGTCGAGCTGCGGGATTACGCCGGCAACGACCTGTACGCGCAGGATGTCCGGTTTATCGACGCCAATCCGGCGCCCGGCGTCATCGAGGGCAAGCTGACGTGGAAAGCGTCTCCTCACGAGGAGGAGCTCCGCGGATACGCCTTGTTCGCCGGCGACGACGCCGCGCCCTTCGCCACCGTCGACAAAGGCGCCTCGCCCTACGAAGCGGCGGTGCCCGCCCTTCTGACGGCGCCGGGCAGCCTGAAGCTGTCGGTCATTCCGATCGCTGCGGACGGCACGTATCGCTACAGCGTCAACTTCAAGGACGGTACGACGAATTTGGCGGATACGGCGATGGTGTCGGAAGGGTTCGAAGCAGGTCAAACGGACCGTTTCGCCGGTTATTCGAGCTCGAACTTGTTCAAGGACGACGATCCCCGTCCCGGGTATATCGGCGGCTTGATGAATTTGAACGTGTACGGCGACCCGGGTCAGGGCTCCGCGGACATTTATTTCTACGACCGTTACGGCAAACGGATCGCCAAGCTCGGCCAGCTGACCTACAGCGGCCGCGGCAGCACGGGTTCGGTCTACTTCACCGTACCGGAAGGAACGGCCGTTCCGGCCGACGCCCTGTACATCGGCCGAAGCGCTCCCGGCCCGGAAGGCAAGCCGAACGAATTGGCCGCCTTTCTGAACGACAACAGCCTGCAAAACAAAGTGACGTTCAAGGACGTGAAAACGAGCGAAGCCGGCTCCCTTTACAGCCTCATGACGCAGGGCATTCTGACCGGGTTCGAGGACGGCACGTTCCGGCCGCACGACACCGTGACGAGGGCGCAGTTCGCCGCGATCGCCTCCCGCTTCTTCAAGCTGCCGGCGGAGACGTACGCGAATTCGTTCCGGGACGTCGATGCGGACGACTGGTACGCCGGAGCGGTGGCGGCGGCGGTGGCGAACGGGCTGCTGGAAGGGTACGAGGACGGCACGTTCCGGCCGGACCGGACGATTACGCATCGGGAAATGTACGTCATGATGTACCGCGCTCTCGCTTGGCGCTACGGCGGACAAATCCCGGACCTCGACCCTTCGTACCAGGATACGATCGTCAGCCAATATACGGGAGGCAAGCAGTATCCCGACTGGTTGAAGCCGGCCGTCGCCTGGCTGTATTTGAACGGCATGATGTACAAGTCCGGCGATCTGAAGGTCGACGAAAACGTCACGCGGGAAGACTGCGCCAACATGTTCGGCCGTTTCATGCAGCCGATTTATTAGGAATTCGAGCGTGCGGCGGATGCTTCATAAGGGGTGTCCGCCGCCTTTTGTCGGCTCGTGAAAAAATTTGTTGAGCCAAGCCGAAACGGGTAAACTTGCGCGGCCGTCCCGACGTCTAATGCTGGTAGAGAGTTCGTTACGGAGCGTACGCCGGACTCCTTGGCGCAAACCGCGGTGCGCCGTCTTTTGTTCGAACAGCAGTGTCATTGGGAGAGGTAGAGACAGATGGGAAGAAAACGGTTGTTTAGGCTAACATTCGTTAGCCTGCTAGTGCTGCTGTTCGTAACCGGCTATACGAACGAAACGTCGCTGCTTACGGGCGAGCGACAAATGACGGCGGTCGCGGACGAAATCCATGCCGGGACGGATCCGGCTTCGCCGGGGCCGAACGTCGTGACGGCCGAAGGCGCGGCGAAGCCGGGCTTGCCGGGAAGTGCGCCGCCCCCGGTGCACGCCGATGCGGGCAAACCGGCGGGGCGGCCGGACGCCTCGCCGGGACCGGCGACAGGGCCGGTACCCGGGACACCGGCGAAGCCCGACAACGTCCCGCATCCGACTGCGGCGAAGCGGGTCGCGCTGACGTTCGACGACGGCCCCGACAAGAAGTATACGCCGCAAATTCTCGACATTTTGAAAAAGCGCGAGGTGAAGGCGACGTTTTTCGTCGTCGGCCTGCAGGTCGAGAAGTGCGCGGACGTGCTCAAGCGCATCGTCGAGGAAGGTCACGCGGTCGGCAACCATACGTACGACCACGCGAACTTGACGGAGCGGACGGCCGCGGAAATCGCCGAGGAAATTCGCCAAACCGACGAGGCGATTCGCAAGGCGCTCGGAACGGGAACGGACTTGTTCCGTCCGCCGTACGGAGCGACGAACGACGTCGTGAAGAAAACCGTCGCGGACTCCAAGCAGGAGCTCGTCCAATGGACCGTCGATACGCGCGACTGGGCGGGGACGACGCCCGACGAAATCATGGAGAAGGTGAAGAGCCAGACGAAGCCGGACGGCATCATCCTGATGCACTGCTTCGGCGGCAAAAACGGCAAGCTCGACAATACGGTCGAGGCGCTCCCGCGGGTCATCGACTATTTGAAGGACGAGGGCTATACGTTCGTGACGGTGCCGGAGCTGCTCGCCGCGGAAGCGGAGACGCGGGAGCAGAAGAAGGCGCAAGGCAATGGACATGGTCATGGGCAAGGGCAGGTGCAAGCGCAAGCGCCGCGATCGGAGGCGCAAGTCCAAGCGTAATTCGCGGGCTCGCCGGAAGGCGGGCGAACAAAAGAGAAGGCTGTTTCCGAGCGACGCGGCGCTCCGGGAAACAGCCTTCTTTGCCGATTAACGGAAACGCTCCAGCACGACCTTTCCCATCATACGGCCCGTTTCCACCATGGCGTGGGCTTTGCGCAGATTGGCGGCGTCGATCGGCTCCAGCTTCTCGGTTACCGTCGTCCGGACGATGTTCCGATCGACCAAGTCCGCTACCGCGTTCAGCAGGTTGTGCTGCTCGATCATATCCTCGGTCCGGAACATCGGCCGGGTAAACATCAGCTCCCAGACGAACGTGACGCTTTTGTTTTTCAGCGGCAGGAGATCCAACGGGCCGCCCGTCTCGGCGATCGCGCATATTTTGCCTTGCGGCGCAATCGCTTCGGCCATCCTGCTCCAATGCTTCTCCATGCTGTTCAAGCAAAAGATGTAGTCGACCTGCTGCAAGCCGATCGCCTGGAGCTGTGGCACGAACTCCTCATAATGATTGATCGTGTAGTCCGCGCCGAGGCTCTTCACCCACTCGACCGATTCGGGACGGGAGGCCGTGCCGACGACCGTCAGTCCGGCGTATCGGGCCAGCTGTGTCGCAACCGAGCCGACGCCGCCCGCGGCGCCGATGATCAAGATCGATTTGCCCGCATTTTCGGCGGGGTCGGATGAAACGCCGAGACGGTCGAACAGCCCTTCCCAAGCGGTGATGGACGTTAACGGCAGCGCCGCCGCTTGCGCGAAATCGAGCGAGGCCGGCTTCCTGCCGACGATTCGCTCGTCGACGAGATGGAACTCGCTGTTGCCTCCCGGACGATCGATGCTGCCGGCGTAGTACACGTCGTCGCCGGGCTGGAACAGCACGCACTCCGGCCCGATCTGCTCCACCACGCCCGCGACGTCCCAGCCGAGCACTCTCGGCGTGCGTTCCTCCCGGTCTTTCGGCGACCGGACTTTGACGTCGACCGGATTGACGGAAATCGCCTTCACCCGGACCAGCACGTCCCGGCCTGCCGGAACCGGCTTCTCGATCTCGACGTCCATCAAGCTCTCCGCATGGCCGATCGGCAAATAACGGTACAGCCCGACCGCTTTCATCGTGTTTGGCGTCATATTCCCATTCCTCCTGTTTCCTTCTTTGCGTTCTTGGTTGTTATCTTATCGCAATCGTTTTAGAATAGTAAGTACGCACATGAATGTGATATAGTATCCATTTGTATACTGTGAAGGAGGAAGCGGGAATGCGCGATCGCAAAAGCGGATACGGTCATTGTCCGAACGAGCAAGGGTGTCCGGTGGAATATACGCTGGATGTCATCGGAGGCAAGTGGAAGGGCGTGCTGCTGTTTCATATGATCCGAGGGCCGGTCCGATTCAACGAGTTTCGGAAAATATGCCCCGCGATCACGCAGCGGATGTTGACGCTGCAGCTCCGGGAATTGGAGGAGGACGGCATCGTCCATCGCGAGGTCTATCACCAGGTTCCCCCCAAAGTGGAATATTCGCTCACGCCGTTCGGCCAGACGCTCGTCCCGATCATTTTGAAAATGAAGGAATGGGGCGAAACGTACCGGTCGAAAACCGCGCTGGCCGGCAAAACCGAATAGCCGGAATCGGGGGCGTCCTCGAACGAACGTCATTCCGGAGGATGCGGCCACGCGGTTTCGCGCGGCAGCCGATTATTTTTGAAACCTGCCGGACGGGCTTTGCGTTATAATGGAAGTACTTGCCGGAAGGATCGGTTCGGGGGGGTTACGACAATCGGATGGAATGAGGCTTTGGTTTACATAGCATTAGCCGTTTTTTTCGTATACGTCTTCGTGGAAGCGGTTCGGCTTCACCTGTTGAAAGACGAGCTGGAGCACCCGCTTGCTTCGTATATGCGGGAATGGGAGCGTCTTCCCGGCAGAGTCCGGAGGAATCGCAAGCGGGACGTCGAGCTCCGGCGGCTGTGCTACGCTTACGGCCGTTTGGACGAGACCGAACTGAAAGGAATCCGCTTGCAATTGACCGTTCGCGGCGGCCGCCTATCCTACTTTCAAGGCGCGTTCGAGCTGCTGACGAGGTTCGTTCTCCCCGTCTTCACGTTCATGCTCGGGATTCTCGTGACGACGTCGAACAACCTGCTCGCGTTTGTCGTAAACCGCCCAGCTTCAACAACGGGGTCGGAAAGCGGCTCGGCCGGCGATCTATTCGGCGCCGTCATCGGCTCGCTCGCCCCGATTACGACGACGGTGATTACGCTTTTTTTCGTCGCTCTGGTACATACCTGGTACCGGACCGCACACCGCAATAAAATCGCGTACCATCTGCACATCGTCGAGCAGACGATCGAGGATAACAGTCGACGAGACGCGGGGCAAACGCAGCCGGCGACGCTTGCGGAGTCTCCCCCGTCGGCGTCGCCGTAATGCCCCTCACACTATGATGTAGCCGCCGCTCCCGCGGAGAACGGGCAGGTCCGACTCTCGGGCGGCGCCGCCTCGTCCGGATAAAAGAAATTCGGCGTCACCGTCCGGTTGTCGTAATGCCGGTGGAAGACGGGCGTCGCCGCCGGCGAAACCGGCGGAATGAGCCACGTCCACTCTCCCGTCACGTCGCGGCCGCATGTCCGTTCCCGTTCCTCGAACTGGACGAACTGCCGCGCCGCCGTATGATGGTCGACGATCGACACCCCCTGCCGCTTGTACGAATGAAGCACGGCAATGTTTAGCTCCACGAGCGCCCTATCCCGCCACAAGGACGATTCCCGCGACGTATCGAGCCCCATCAGCGAAGCGACGCGCGGCAGCATGTCGTACCGTCCCGCGTCCGCGAAGTTGCGCGCCGCGATCTCCGTCCCCATGTACCAGCCGTTGAACGGCGCCGCCGAATAGGAAACGCCCCCGATGTCGAGCCGCATGTTGGAGACGATCGGTACGGCGTACCATTTCAAGCCCAGCTCCGCGAACCCGGCCAGCTCGGGATGCGCGATCGGCACTTCGAGCACGAGCTCCCGCGGAATCGGGAACAGCTTCGGCTCCCGTCCCCCGACCTGCACGACGAGCGGAAGCACGTCGAACGCCGTCCCTTCGCCGCTCCAGCCCAGCTTCCGGCACACGTTCGTCATCGCCACCGAGTCGGGATCGCCGACGATGCCGTGCTCCGTCTCGTAGCCGGCGTACCGGATCAGCTGGTAGTTCCAAAGGCGCACCCGCTCCTCGGGACTCCGGTCGGCCGGAAAAACCGTAATGGCCGGGCGGACTTTGCCGCCGTTCGTCGCGTATTCGATATGCCCGAGCAGCGACTCGAAGATCGCTTCCTCCGTATCGAGATGGCGCGCGTCGCGCACCTCCAGCGTCTCCCAGAACAGCCGGCCGATGCACCGGTTGCTGTTGCGCCAAGCCATCCGCGCGCCGTGGCGCAGCTCCTCCGCCGTATGCTCGTACCGTCCGGCCGAAGCGATCGCCTCCCGCACGTCGCGCACCCGACTCTCCGTCGCCTCCCGGCTCCACCCCAGCTCGCCGCCGCACGCGCGGATAAACCGCTCGGCTTCCTCCCGTAACCGTTCCCGCCGCATCGCCACACGCCCTACCCCGTTTACGTTATGATACGTTTATTATAGCGAAGCGGCGGTCCGACTCCTAATGAGCACTTTGTGAACGGCCGGCAGGTTGCAACCGCCAATCGAACGATGTAAAATTCAGGAAAATGGGATGAAAATCCATCCAACGGAGGCCCCGACATGGAACATTCGACGGACGAACTTCCCGGAACCGCTCCCGCAAGGCGCGATACCGCCCTCCTGATCGTGGACGTGCAGCATTACGCCGCTCACCGCCAGGGCGGCGAGTTCCGGCATTTGAGCGACGACGAGCTCGAGCGGCAGTACGGGTATTTTTTCGAGCAGCTGCATGCGAGAGCGCTGCCCGGCATGCGGCGGCTGCTGCACGGCTGCCGGCAATCCGGCGTCGAAGTGCTGTACACGGTCATCGAAAGCTTGACGCTCGACGGACGCGACCGCAGCCGCGATCATAAGCTGGCCGGCATCCACGTGCCCAAAGGATCGTGGGACGCCCAGGTGCTGGCCGACATTGCGCCGATCGGCGACGAAATCGTCCTCCCGAAGACGGCGACGAACGTGTTCATCGCCACGCACATCGACTATATTCTCCGCAATCTCGGCATCCGCCATCTGATCGTCTGCGGCTTGCTGACCGACCAATGCGTCGAATCCGCGGTCCGCGACGCCTGCGACTTGAACTACGACGTAACGCTCGCCGTCGACGCCTGCGTCACGTATTCGGCCGAGCAGCACGACAACGCGCTGAAGGCGATGAGCGGCTTCTGCCGCCAGCTGGCGACGGACGACATCCTGCGGGAATTGGGCGCGGGCCGAGGCCGAGAAACGTAAAGCAGGCAAACGAGGGAAGCGGCCGCAGCCGCTTCCCTCGTCGCTCATTCCCCGCCTCCAACACGCACGAATCGTTCCAGCTCCGCCCTTACTTCCTCCGGCGTATCGAGCGCGACCGCCCGATCGGCCAGCTCGCGGCATCGTCCGCTGTCGAGCCGGGACAGCGCGGCCTTCACCTTCGGGATCGCCCCCGCCTCCATGCTCCATTCGTCCAGCCCGAAGCCGAGCAGAAGCGGCGCGGCGAGCGGATCGCCGGCCATCCCGCCGCACATGCCCGTCCATTTGCCGCAGGCATGGGACGCGTCGATGACGCGGCGGACGAGCTGCAGCACCGCCGGATGGAAGTAATCGTACAGCGGCGCCACCTTCTCGTTCATCCGGTCGACGGCAAGCGTATATTGGACGAGATCGTTCGTGCCGATGCTGAAAAAGTCGACCTCGCGGGCGAACCGGTCGGCGAGCAGCGCCGCCGACGGCACCTCGACCATAATGCCGGCTTCGATCCGTTCGGCGACCGGATGTCCCTCGTCCCGCAGCCGGGCGTGCTCCTCCTCGAGCAGCCGCTTCGCCCGGCGCCATTCGCCGAGCCCAGATATCATCGGGAACAGCGCCTTGACCGTCCCGTGGGCGCTCGCCCGCGCGATGGCGCGCAGCTGGACGCGCAGCCATTCCTCGCGGTCGAGACCGATCCGGATGGCGCGGTAGCCGAGGAACGGGTTCGCCTCCTCCGGCAGCCGCAAGTACGGCAGCGCCTTGTCCCCGCCGATATCCATCGTGCGGATGACGACCGGGCGTCCGCCCATCCGCTCCGCCGCCTCGCGGTACGCGCGGTACTGCTCGTCCTCGTCCGGCAGCCGGTCGGCCTGCATGAACAGAAACTCCGTGCGGAACAGCCCAACGCCGTCCGCCCCGCTGTCGGCCGCCGTCTCGGCGTCGGCCGCCGAGCCGATGTTGGCGCCGATCTCGACGCGCCGTCCGTCGGCCGACGCCGCCGGGCGGAACCGGCTCTCGCGCTCGGCGGCGAGCCGGTCGAGCTCGGCGGCCAGGCGCGCCTTGTAGGCGCGAATCGTCGCCTCGTCCGGCCGGACGAGGCAGACGCCGGCCGCCCCGTCGACGATGAGCGTGTCGCCGGTGCGCACCGCGTCGAGCGGCTCGCCGGCGCCGACGACGGCCGGGATGCCGAGCGAGCGCGACAAGATCGCCGTGTGCGACGTCTTCCCGCCGGTGCGGGTGACGAACGCGAGCACGCGGCGCTTGTCCAGCTGCACCGTCTCGGACGGCGACAAGTCGGCCGCCACGAGAATCGCCGGCTCGCGCAGCGCCGCCAGCCCGGCCGGCCCGCCCGCCGCATCGTCCGCGCCGCCGCGCAGCGCGCCCAGCAGCCGCTTGCCGACGTCGCGGACGTCGGCCGCGCGCTCGCGCATGTACGCGCTGCCGAGCGCCTCGAACTTCGCGGCGAGCGCCTCGACGACGTCGCGCACCGCTTCCTCCGCCGACCGACCCTCCTCCCGCACCCGCTTCGCGATGGGCGGGTAGAAGGCCGGGTCGCTCAGGAAGCCGCGCTGGCCGGCGAGAATCGCCGCCTTGTCGTCGCCGAGCTCGGCGCGCGCCTTCTCCGCGAGCGCCGCGAGTTGCTCCGCGCTGCAGTCGCGCGCCCGCTCGAGCCGGCGCAGCTCGGCTGCCTCGTCGAGCGGCTCCCTCGCCGCCGCGCCCTCGCTCGCCCACGGCGCCGACGCCGCTGCCTCCGGCTCGTCGAGCCGGAACGCGCGGCCGATGCGGATGCCGTCGGATGCGCCGATCGCCTCGATCCTCAGCATCGCCGCCATCACGCTTCACCGAACCGGCCGTCGACAAGCTCGGCCAGCGTGCGTACCGCCTCGGCCTCGTCCGGGCCGTCCGCTTCGATCGTCAGCGCCGATCCCTTTTCCAGCCCGAGCGTCATCAGCTCCAGCATGCTTTTGCCGTCCGCCTCGCCGGCGCCGCCGCGCACCCGGATGCGGGCTTCGAACGCCCCCGCCTTCTCGACGAACAGCTGCGCCGGGCGGACGTGGAACCCTTGCTCGTTTTGCACCGTCACCGTTCGGACTATCATGATGTCGCCCTCCTATCTCAAGACAGAAGCGGGATGCGCCCGCGATACTTCGCGATGAGCGCCTCATTGTGCGCATCCGCTCCGTCGATATTTCCGCTCAAAAAGACCGGCGGCTCCACGCCGCGCTCGGCCAGCGCGACGATCGCCTGCGCGAGAACGGCGTTCAGGATCGCCGCTCCGATCACTGTCGACGTCGGCGTGAACGGCACCTTCACCCGCTCGTGCGTCAGAACGGCGTCGCCCTTCACCGCGCGGTTGTCGATCGCGAGATCGACCGCGTCGGACAGCCGCTTGCCGCTCTCGTGGCGCGACAGCTGGCTGTGCGAATAGGCGATCGACGTAATGCCGATCGTATACGCGCCCTTCGCCTTGGCCGCGAGCGCGACGTCGACCGGAACCGGGTTGCGCCCGGACGTGGACAGCACGAACATGACTTCGCCCTCGCGGATGTCCTGACCGTCCATGAACGCGCCGGCCAGCCCGTTCATCCGCTCCAGCTCCGACGAGCGGACCGCCCCTTCATGCAGCATGAGCGGCTCGTAAAAGATCGGCCGTACGGGAACGAGTCCCCCGGCTCGATAAAACACTTCCTCCGTCAAAAGGTGCGAGTGGCCGCAGCCGAACAAGTGGACGACGCCTCCCGCTTCGATGCAGTCCGCCACCTTGACGGCGGCTTGCTTCATCCGGCCGGCTTCGGCCGCAAGCACGTCTTCGAGCATCGTCCCGATCGTACGGAAATACGTTTCAATCATGGTTCTCCCTCATTCCTTCCCGATCCGGATGTTCGCCATCCGTGATTTTCTCTAATCGACCTTCCCGACCCGGAGTCGCCTTATCCGGACGCACGCTCCTTCGCCCGGTTCACCATCTCCGCCATGACGGCCAGGCTCGCCTCCACGATCGCTTCGCCCTTCTCCTTCGTGGCGAGCGTCGCATCGCCCAGCACCGCCGTCTCCGTGAACGTTTCCCAGGGCGTCGGCGTGCAGTCCGCCTCGTCGCCGATATTCGGAATATCGCAAATCGCTTTGTCCATGTCAACCAGCTCCCCCGCCAAGTACAGCATGTAGGACGTCTCGATCTCGCAGGCGTGGAAGTACGCGCCGTGGACCGGGGGCGACTCGCGGACGCGGGCGATCGTGTCCTTGGAGCCGGGGTAGAAGAAATGATACACCTTCAGCTCCGGCACCGACTCCGCAAGCCGCCTCGCCGCTTCCTTCAGCGCCGTCCCGTTGCCGAGGTGGCCGTTGACCATCGCGAACACGCGGAACCCTTGGCGGTGCAGGCTTTCCCCGATATCGCACAGCAGCAGGACGAGCGCCTCGTTCGACACGCTCAGGCTGCCGGGAAAGCTCCGCAAGCTCCATACTTGCCCGTACGGCAGCGTCGGCAGCAAATAGCTATCCGTCCGCTCGGCCAGCTTCGCCGCGAGCCGCTCCGCCAGCACGTTGTCGGTGCCGAGCGGCAGATGGGGGCCGTGCGCCTCGACCGCGCCGATCGGCAGGATCGCGGCCCGCTTCGATCGGATGCGCTCCTTGACGTCGTACGCGTTCTCGTATTGGAACTGCATCGCCCCGTCCCCCTTCACCTTTTGAAGGCGAAGCAAGCCGCCGGATTGCGCACGAAAAACTTTTCCGCCAGCGCCTCGCCGTCGAAGCCCGCCCGCTCCGCTTCGTTCTTGAACCGCGGCAGCCATTTCGCCGCGATATACTCCAGCCCGAGGCCGTAGTCGTAATGCTTGTAGTACGATTTGCGCGCCGTGTCGCCGCTGATCAGGATTTGGTCCTCGTACCCTTTGCGCACGAGCTCGAGAATGAGCGCGATGCGGGCGCTCTCCGGCGCGTATTTGATTTTGCCGATGCCGTCGAAGCACAGGTAGACGCCTGTCTTGGCCAGCTGCTCATGCAAGTACGGATCCGGATTGCGGTCCATGTGCCCCAGGCTCACATGGCGCAGGTCGACCTTCTCGCTGCGCAGCAGCTCGAGCTGCTCGAGCGCCATCGTACCGGCCTCCGTATGCGAATGGATCGGCGCCTTCGTCTCGTGATGGGCCCGGGCGACCGCCCGAAGCGTCTTCTCCTCGAGCGGCGTAATCCGGTTGTAGCCGGTGCCGAACTTCACCTGGCCGGCTTTGTGCGGCGTCCCTTCCAGCCCTTCCTCCACCTCGCGGACGACGAACTCGGCCAGCTCGTTGATCGACCGGCTCTCGATCCATTCCGCATACGTCCCGTAATCGCCGATGACCGGCTTCAGCTCCTCCTTGATCCGGGCGTTCCATAGAAAGCTCTTGTTGAAGCCCGCCGTCCCGACGATGCGGACGCCCGTTTCACGCCCGATCCGGTAAACCGCGGGAACGTCCCGGCCGTAATCGACCGCCGTCGCATCCACGATCGCCCGGCCGCCGCAAGCCTTGAAATCTTCGACGTCCCGGCGGGACTTCTCCGGGTCGTCCAGCAGCAGATCGTCCTCGCCCCGCTCCGCCCAGTAGGCCGGCCGGCATACGATATGCTCGTGCGAGTACGTGAACCCGAGCTGCTCCGGCCGTATGTCTCCGTCCAATGTCCGAATGAAGCTCATCTCTCTGGTCTCCTTCCCTGGTTAAACGGTTAGAACAGCAGCTGCGCCAGCAGCCGGATCACCGGTCCGATGATGAACATATCCGAGTCGGCCGCCCACATCGCCGTATCCGGAATCGTCGACGAGAGGAGGAATTTCACCATGACGAATTGCCCCCATGCGACGACCGTCGCCGTAGCGAAGCCGCCGAGCAGCGCCCCGCGCGTCCCGCCGGTCGCATTGCCGAACACCCCCGCCGTCGCGCCGTGGAAAAACAGCACGATCATCGTCGGCACGAAAATGTACGACACCGTATTGCCGAGCACGACGAGCCAGATGAGCGCCCCGGCGAAGCCGCCGATAAAGCCGAGAATGACCGCGTTCGGCGCGTACGGGAACGTGACCGGACAGTCGAGCGCCGGCTTCGCGCCCGGCACGAGCTTGGTGGCGATCCCGTTGAACGCGGGCACCAGCTCCCCGATGAACATCCGCACGCCCATCAGCACAATGGCGATGCCGCCGGCGAATGTAAACGATTGCACGATCGAGTATATGATGAAGTTTTGGTCGCCCGCCTTCTTCACGAGCGCCTCCGCTCCGGGCGTTCCTTTCAGCGAGACGACGATCGCCCCGATGAGGAACAGCGCGCCCATGCTGAGCGCCGTAATGACGTTCGAGTCACGGAGGAATTCCAGCCCTTTCGGCACCTTAATCCGTTCCGAATCGTTGGCGCGGTTGCCGAACGCTTTGCCGAGCAAGCCGCCGAGCAGGGCGACCGACGCGGACGTGTGGCCGAGGGCGATGTTGTCGTTGCCCGTAATTTTGCGCATGATCGGCTGCGTCAGCGCGGGCTGGAACGTCCAGTACAGGCCGAGAATGACCGACAGGAACACGACCAGCTTCCAGAACGGCACGTCTCCGGCCGTATGGACGACGACGCCGGCGAACACCGTGGACGTCCAGAACATCATATGACCCGTCAAATAAATGTACTTGAACTTCGTAAAGCGTGCGAGCAGGACGTTGATCAGAAACCCGAGGAACATCGCCAGCGTCACGGCGCTGCCGTACTGCGCATTGAATTTCTCTTGCCCGAGAAACTGGCCGAGCGACTCCGACTCGAGCCCGAACACTTCCTTCCACATCGGCTCGAACACGTTCAGCGCCCCTACGATGACGCCAGCGCCAGCGCCGATGATCAGGAAGCCGATAATGGCCTTGAACGTGCCGCTGATCACTTGGCTCGTCGTCTTGCGCTGCAGCAGCAGGCCGAGCAGGACGATCGCGCCGAGCAGGATGGCCGGCGTCCCGAATACGTTCGTGGCGATCCAGAAAATGATATCCATCGATGACCCTCCCAAGGTTCGCGTTCTAGTATCGCGTTAACGGAGTGCGTCGTTCAGCTTCGTCTTGATCTCGTTCAAATCGAAATAATTATCGATGACGACGATGCGGGCCGCGTGTCCTTGCAGGCTTTGCGCCAGCTCGTTGCTCGTGAGAATATAGTCGGCCGCCACTCCCGAAGCGGAGGAAACGTCCATATGGTCCACATCGGCTTGTATGCCGAGGTCCCGGCAGGCGGTCTCCACGTTCATCCGCAATATCAGGCTCGTTCCTTGACCCAGACCGCATACGCACAATAGCTTGATCATGTTGAGGCCCTCCTTGGTTGTCGTTTCAGGCGATTTCGCCCGCGAACAGCGCGACGACGTCTTCCGCCGTCTCCGCCCTGCGCAGCGCCGCGATGTTGGCCGGATCGTTCAGCGCGACCGTCAGCCTGCGCAGCATCGCGATATGCTCGGCGTTCGAAGCCGAGCCGAGCGCGAAGACGAGATCGACGGGATCGTTCGTCTTGTGCCCGAACCGGATCGGCCGGCTTAACCGGACGAACGATACCGACGCTTCGCGGACGCCCCGCTCCGCCTTCGCGTGCGGCAGCGCGATACCCGGGGCGAGCACGAAGTACGGCCCCTTCTCGCGATAAGCCTCCACCATCGCCTCCGTGTAGGCGGCGTCGGCCGCTCCGGAAGCGGCGAGCAGCTCGCCGGCCGCCCGGATGGCGTCCTCCGCCGTATCGGCGAGTCGATCCAATGCAATCAGATCCGCGGGTATGAATTTCATGCCGAGTCTCCCCTTTCCCGGTTGGTTGCCGTATCGGCGGATCTTTCGATCAATGTTTGCAACGACGCGGCGCTTTCCGGACGCGTCAGCGCCGTTCGGTTCTCCTCCTTGCGCAGCAGGATCGTCAGCTCCGACAGCGCCCGGAGGTGCGATTCGCCGTCGTCGCTCGCGAGCGCAAACAGCGCTCTCACCCGGTGCTTCGGCTCCGGCGAGAAGGCGACGCCTTCCGGGACGACGAGCAGGCTCATCCCCGTCCCGTGCACCCCCTCTTCCGGCTTCGCGTGGGCGATGGCCACCTCGGGGGCGACGACGATGTAGGGCCCGAGCTTGTTCACCTTCCCGATCATCGCCTCGACGTACCGCAGCTCGACGAGCCCTTCCTCGACGAGCGGCTCCGCCGCCATCCGGATCGCCCGGCGCCAGTCGTCCGGGGGCGCCTCCGCGATCCGGATGCGCGACGCTGGCAGCGCATCGGCGAGCGACGGCTTGCCCGGCTCCGCGTAATCCGGCTTGTTCGCCTTCGCCGCCGCCCAATAACCCGACAGCGCATCGGCGAGTCCGGCCTCGTCCGTCACGACGGCGTACCGCTTGATCAGCTCGATCATGCCGGCGACCGGGGGACTATGCATGTCGGCAGGGCCGCCGCCCGCCTCGAGCCGGCGGTTCACCTCGTGAAGCAGCTGCGCCTTGTCGCGGTCGGACAGCACCGCATTCACGACGAATACCGGCGCGTCCGCCCGCTGAAGCTGCACCGTCGAGAACAGGACGTCCACCGGCCGGCGAAACTTCTCGTATTCGCGCAGCGACAGGACGGCGACGATGTCGAGGTACGGGAACAGCGCCTCGAGCTGGATGCGCAGCATGCGCGACGTCGATACGCCGTTGACGCAGACGATCGCCGCCCGGCGTCTCCGGACCGGCACCGCGTTTTGCCGCCGCATCCATCCGCCGAAGTGCATCGCGAAAAACGCCGTCTCGTCGTCCGAGACCGGCTTGCCGAGCTTCTCCTCGAGCGGCTGCACCGCCTTGCGCGTCAGCTCGAACACGTCGCGATACTTCGTCCGCATCGTATCGAGCATCGGATGCTCGACCTCGAGCCCGTACTTGATCCGGTAATACGCCGGCTTCAGATGGAGGAACAGCTGCTCCTCCAGCTCCGCCCGCTTCTCGAAGAACAGGCAGGCGAGCTGCTCGAACCGGTCGACGAGGCGGGCCGTCAGCTCCCGCAGCGCGGCGGTCTCCCCGTTGGAAGGAAACGCGTCCCCCGGCTTGTTCCGGCTCTCCGGAGCTTCCCGGCGATTGTGCTCGTCCCGCTCGTCTTGCCCTTCGGCGTGTCTCCGGTCTCGACGCTCGTCCCGGCTCTCCGCTTCCCCTTCGGTGTCGGGCTCGCCCAGCCGGTTCAGCCTTGCCCCGAGCAGATGCATCGTCAAATAGCACACTTCGTCCTCCGGAAACTCGACCCGGTACAGCTCACCGAGTCCGGCGGCCAGCCTCTTCGCCCCTTGGTATTCCGGCATGCGCCGGAGCGTCGCTTTCTCGTCCTCGTCCAGCTTCACCGTCTTGCCCTGCCTGAGCCGGGCCGCGAAGAGAGGCAGCCGCGAAGTCAGCGTGAACACCATCTCGTCGGTGAACTCCATCCCGAGCGAACGCTCGCACGCCGCGACGAGCCGATGCAGCTCGGCCGATTGCGCCTCGTCCGGCAGCGGGAACGGCCGGTCCGCGAGCGAGCTCCGGACCGCACCCTGCACCTGCTCGGTGAAGCGTTTCCAGTTGGCCGGCGTCAGCAGCTGCGACAAGTAATGCGCCAGCGCCTTGCGCTTGTCCCCTTCTTCGCCCGCCGCCGCGTACCCCGCCTTGCGGTCCGCGGTCACGCTCAATCGGAAGGCCGCCAATTCCTCCTTCAGCCGCTTCATGTCCTGCAGCGCCGTCACCCGGCTCACTTGCAGAAAGTCGGCCATATCCTGCACATGCACCGGTTCGGACCGCGCGAACAGCAGCAGCGCCATCCACGCCTTCCGTTCTTTCGGAGACCAGACGTATTCGTAAGGACGAACCCGCGCCGCCAGCTCCGGCAGACCGGCCCGGCACGACTCCGTCAGCCGGAAGCCCGCCCGGCGCACGTACTCCACCGGTTCGAGCCCGTTGCCGCGCAGCCATTCGTTGATTTTCTCCATGTCGTAATACACCGTGCGACGCGACACCTGAAGCTCCTCCATCAGCTTCTCGGCGGTCACGTAACCCGGCGATTCCTGCAGCAGTGCGAGCATCGCGGTCCGACGTTCGTCCAGAATCGTCCTTCCCTCCCTCCGGCCTGTCTCATGGCGGATGATTCTTAGTCTTATTATATGTGGCGACGCGCCGGTCTAACAGAACAACAATTGTACGAAGCAATTTGCAAAAGTGTACCGATGCTTCTCTTTGGAAAAAAAAGCTCCGCTTCGGCCCGTTTTTCTCCCTTAAAGGGATTTCTTGTCTTCCGTTTTCGATTACAATGGAAAATGGGTCCAACGTCCGATGGCGACGACCTAGGGAGATTAAGACGAGAGGATCGATGGAAACGGTGGAGAGGAGAACGAATTTACATAAGGCCGCCGGCACCGCAAGGCGTACGTGGCAGCTGTCGCTGCTGGTGCTGGCGCTGCTTGTCGCGTCGATACCCGCGCCGGCGAAAGCCGCGGATGCGTCTTCGCGCTGGCCGGATATCGCCGGTCATTGGGCGGAAAAGATTTTGTCGGCATGGGCCGGTCAAGGGAGAATCGGCGGGTATCCCGACGGAACGCTCCGGCCGGACGCGGCGATTACGCGCGCCGAATGGATGAAGCTGGTCAACCGGCTGTTCGGATACGCAGGGTCGTCCGACACGGCCTTCGCCGACGTGCGCGACGGCGATTGGTATGCCGCGGACGTATCGGCCGCCGTTCACGCCGGGTACATGAACGGTTACGAGGACGGCACGATGCGGCCCGACGGCCCGCTGAGCCGGGAAGAGGCGGCCGTCATGCTGTCGAGGCTCGGCAAGCGGAGCGACAACGCGGCGGCGGCCGGCCGATTCTCGGACCCGATCGCCGCCTGGAGCCGCGGAAGCGTCGGCGCCGCGGTGGCCGCCGGATGGATGGACGGCTACCCCGACGGCACGTTCGGTCCGGCCAAGCCGATGTCGCGCGCGGAAGCAATCGTCGTGCTGGACCGGCTGGCCGAAGCCGGGAAGCTCCCCGAGGGCGGTCCGAAGCCGACGGCCCGGATTTACGACCGCGCCGGAACGTACGGGCCGGCCTCGGGCTCGGAGACGATCGGAGGCGACGTCACGATCGCGAAGCCGGACGTGACACTGCGCCATACGGTTGTGGAAGGGAGCTTGACGATCGCCGAATCGGTCGGGGACGGGGACGTCCGGCTGGAAGGCGTTGCGGTCAAGGGCGTCATGACCGTTCTCGGCGGCGGGGAGAACAGCATTGCATTGACCGGCACCGAAGCCGGTACGGTCGAGGTCGACAAGCCGGACGGCAAAGTGCGTCTCGCGGCCGAAGGCGGCAGCCGCATCGCCCGGACGACGCTTCGCTCCGGCGCGATATTGGAAGAAACGGACTTGGAGGGTACGGGCTTCGACGACGTGCAGCTCGCCGACGATATGCCGGGCGGGCCCTCCGTACGATTGAGCGGAAGCTTTCGCCAAGTCCGGGCCGACGCCTCGAACGTACGGTTGGAGGTAACGAAAGGCCGCATCGAAACGTTGGTCGTCGGACCGTCGGTCAAAGGGCTCGTCGTTCATTTGGCCGCCGGCGTCATCGTCGCGAAGGCGGTCGTTCACGGAGAAGTTTCCTTTACGGGACCCGGCACGGTGCTGATCAAGGAAGGGCCGGCCGTGTCGATCGAACCCTCCGAAACGTCCGGCGACTCGGACTCGGGGCCCGGAAACGGGCCGGAACAGCCCGCCCCTTCCACGGTGAAGGCCGTCGTCAAGGGAGAGTTGGGCCGGGTGCTGCTGCACGCGGAGCGGGCTACCGTAAGCCGGCTGCAAACCGGCGTCAGCGTCCCCGGCATCGGCAGCGTCACCGTGAGCGTATACGAGCCGAACGGCGCGGACTGGTACTTGCTCGACTTGGCCGGTGCGGCGTACGACACGGCGTATACGCTGCAGTTCGCAAGCGGCATCGTCCTCGCCGACGGATTATCGCCCACCGTCAGTTGGGCGCGGCCGGAAGACCCCGTGCCCCCGCCGACGGTAAGGGCTATCGTCAAGGCGGAGCTGGGTCGCGTGCTGCTGCACGCCGAACGGACTACCGCGAGCTTGCTGCAAAGCGGCGTCAGCGTCCCCGGCATCGCGAGCGTGGCGGTAACCGTCTACGAGCCGAACGGTGCGGACTGGTACCGGCTCGACTTGGCCGGCGCCGCGTACGATACGGCGTATACACTGCAGTTCGCCGATGGAATCGTCCTGGCGGACGGACTGTCGCCCACCGTCAGCTGGGCGCGGCCGGTTACGGTAACCGAGCTCGTCTATTCGCCGTCCTCCGTTCTATTGAGCGCCCTGGGCGCGACGGCCGACATCCAATTAAATGCCCGGCTGAGCGACGGAACGGAGCGGCCCGCCGCCGCCGAAGCCGTCTGGACGACCGGCGACGGGCTGGTCGCCACCGTATCCGGCGGTGTCGTGCAGGCGACGGGGACGGGATCCACTTGGGTCGAAGCGTCTTACGCCGGGTTTACCGTACGCGTGCCGGTCACGGTCACGCTTGCCGCCTACGGCGTCGCGGTATCGGCCGACACGTCCCCGATCGCGGCGGGAACGCCGAGGACGGTCCGTTTCGTCGTGAAAAAGTCGGACGGTATGACGGATACCGAATTTAACGGCACCCGAACGATCGCCGTGTCCGGCCTGCAGCCCGCACCGGACGGCAGCTACGGCAGCTGGGGAGGCGTCCCCGCGACATCGGCGGCCGTGCAGACGGACGCCGTCTTCACCGGCGGCGAGGCGGACGTCGCCCTGATCTTGAACGGCGCCGCGGCACAAACGGTGACGTTCTCGGTGTACGGCGTCGTGCAGCCTGCCGGGCAGCTCGCCTACCCGGTCACGACCGCGGCCCCCGCCAAGCTGGCCATTCAGACGCAGCCGTCCGGCGGGGTGGACGGCAAGCCGCTGTCGACGCAGCCGGTCGTCCGGATCGTCGACGCGTACGGCAATCCGACGACCGCGGCAATGGCGGTGTCGGCGGCGGTCGCGAGCGGGTCGTCGACGCTGACCGGCACGAATACGGTCAACGCGGCAAACGGCGTCGCGACCTTCACGAACATCGGTCTAAACGGCGTTTCTCCGGCCGTGACGCTGTCGTTCTCGGCGTCCGGATTGACCGGAGCGGTCAGCGATTCGTTCTCTGTCGAGAATCGGTTCTCCGAGGGCGACGGCTCGTCGGCGACCCCCTACATCGTGACGACGGCGAGTCAGCTGAACGATATCCGCAACTACTTGTCGAGCCACTTCAAGCTCGGGGCGGACATCGATCTGAGCGGCTACGCTTCGGGTTCGGGCTGGGAGCCGATCGGCACGTACACCGCTCCTTTTACAGGAACGTTCGACGGCCAGGACCATACCGTCACCGGCTTGAGGATCTACCGTCCCGGTACGTCGAACGTAGGCCTGTTCGGCAGTATCGGGCTGCCCGCTGTCGTTCGCAACGTCAAGCTCGAACAGGCGAACGTGACGGGCTCGGGGAACGTAGGCTCGTTGGTCGGCGCGTTCCGGGGCGGCACCGTGGAGAACGTCTCCGCAAAGGGCACGGTCAACGACAATGGCAACGGTTTTTACACGGGAGGACTTATCGGGAGAGCTTATGCCGGCACGGTCATTTCCCGTTCGTATGTCGATATGAACGTCAACGGATTCCAGGCGGTAGGCGGTCTCGTCGGGGCCATTGAAGGAACGGTATCCGAATCGTACGCCGTCGGGGTCGTCGTTTCTAACGCTTCCGGCTTGGGCGGTTTGGTCGGCGAAAATTACGGTACCGTCCGGCAATCGTACTCGCGGGCAAGCGTAACCGGCGGGTCGAACAATGTGGGCGGACTCGTGGGCGACAACCGGGGGACGATCGACGAAACGTACGCCGCCGGTACCGTTTTGACGAACTCGCCGAACAAAGGCGGGCTGGTCGGCAATAACGGCGGCGCCGTAAGCCTGACGAAATCGTACTATGACCAACAGGTCGCCCAACAAATCGACGCGGGCAAAGGCACGCCGCTGACGACGATTCAGATGAAGGATCAAGCTTCCTTCGCAGGCTGGTCGTTCGGAAGCGTCTGGGGCATCAACGGCAATTATCCTTATCTGCTTTGGCCGTAACTGAATCGAGACGCAAAAAAACTGTCGCGACATCAATCATCGCGGCAGTTTTCCTTTTCGCTTAAAGATTATTTTTTTCATTATACCACTTTCTGAGCAAATGAATATGAGCCTGATGATAGCGGCTATGGTCAGCCATATGCCATAATCCCCAACGAACGGTTGCTTGCTTTTCATTTTCGTGGCCAAAAGAGACAACTTTATCTAGATCGGCATCTTTAAGTTGCACACATGTCTCTTTCAACATGGCTAGCACACCTTTATAGTCGGACATCAGTGTGTTCAAAGACTTGCCTTCGACCATCGGAAGCCTGTTATTTGCATCTATCATGGGCCCAAATTGTTCTTTCAAAGAAGGAGGAAGCGATTGTCCCTTTATCCTATAAACCCAATTAAGATCGACATACATGATATGCTTTATTAATTGAGCCGTACTATTAAAACGGTTATCCAGCCCTTTGTAATCGACTTCTTCTTGCGACATGCCCTCCGTGATCTGATGTAGACGCTGGCTATTTTCTTTCACAGCGGAATATAACATCCCTACAATCGGCGACATTTTCGCTTCACCTCGTAAATCGTAAAACATTCCAGCTATCCCCTCCTTTCATGTTTTGTTAATACGGCGGACGCCGGAGAAAGTCCTCTTCCGGCTCAAACCGAATGAAGGTTCCCCTTTACAATCAGCCGTATCCGCCGCTGGTTTATTTTTTCGACTTCCGACGTTGGCCGACGGCAGAGGGATTGGGAGCAATCCGCAGCGGCGAGAAATGGTTCCCTCGCAGCAGCAGCACGACGGGGTTCCGCCCCATGAATACCGCGAGATTCATCCCCTGCAGCTCTACACCGCCGTCGAAAAAATTGAACCGGTTTTCGGCAGCGTTCAGCACAAGGATCGCCCGCCTATAAGAAAACGCCCGCAGCTCGGGAACCCCTCCCCAGACGCCCGGCTGTCGCATCACTCTAGGATAGTCGTTTCGCGGAATCATATAAATCCCGTTGTGTCCCTCCGGCGCATTCTTTTTAAACAGCTTGGATATCGTGTCAGCACCTGACACCACAACCGGATTGTTTCGTCCGACCAGTTCATTCTCGTGCGCGTGAAGCTCATCGGCGATCAGTCCGCGAACGTCTCCCGCACTTCCTCCGGTTATCGCAGCAATGGAGCTGAACAAGCAGTCCCCGTTGCCGGGCACCCGATCAATCTCGACCGTCACACGAGCCTCCGTATGAAGTCTTTGGAGCAAGGAATCGGTCTGGTCTCCTTCTTTCGCTTTGCCTCGCTTTTTCGGAAACGCCTTTCGGTAAGCCTCAAGCGCCTGTTGCAGCCGATTGTGGATTTTCGAGTAATCGTCCAAGGCTAAGCTATACCGGGTCGTGATCCAAAGCACAAGATCCTGCAAAGCCAGATCGTCCAGCCCAAGCTCCTCCTTTGCCTTCTCAAGCTCCTTGTACAACTGCGATTCGGCCGAACCGTTTTCTTTCTCCGAATCCCCTTCCAATTCGATATGCGCATAAATGGGCCGATGGTCGGACAGCCCCATTATTTTGTCCAATATATTCTTGGTTACCGATTGACGGACCGGGCGTCCCTTTTTCGACTTCGTCATGCCGGCGTTTTCGGACTTCACCTGTTTCTTCAAAAGCTCTTCGGCGTCGCCCTCGTTATTCTCCAGCTCGGCCAACCGTCTTTTCCCGTTGACGCTGGAGTCGCCTCCGGCATTGCCGGTACGAAGCAGCTCGCTCAACAGCTTCACGTCCTTCACGCCGGTAAAATTCTTCCCCGCATACACTTTATCGAGCGGCTGGTTCGCCCTCGACGAAGGGAGACCTCCGGACTTGAGGGTATACCTTTCGTTGTTCTGCAGCCGCTCGCTCTTCCGCGCGTCGGGTGCTCGATGTCCGGTGTTGTACGTATTGGCATCCCCGATGAGCACGTTCGAGTCCACTTTGTTCTTCAGTTCCCCCATATATTGCGATGCCGAGCCTTTGTTTTGTTCGTAAGGCGCGTGAAACGTCGTAAACGATGCCTTCTGCCCATTCTTGTCCGCGTTGAACGAAACGGCCTGCCGCCAGTTCTCCCGAATCGGGATCGGAACCGCGTCATCGACCTTGACCTTGCGATTCTCATTAACAAGGATGACGATATATTCCCGGCTGCCGGCGGGTCCTTTGCTTCGGCGGGTTTTCCCGGGCCCCATCTTATCGTACTCGGCTTGCTTCTCCAACGGCGTAATGTCCTTTTTAATCGTCGTCCACCCGTCGATATTCAGCGTTTTCTGCTTGTCCTTATACTCGCCCAGGATGACGATGTCCAGATTTTGAAATGCTTTCAGAAATGACTCGACGTTGCGGTCGCGGAATTCGCCCTTCCCTTGAATGTTCCAAAATACGACGTTAATCTCTTCCTTTTGGCTGGGAGTGAGCTTCGTCCCTTGCGCGAGCGGGGATGACGAATCGGCGGCCTCCTCCTCAATGGCCGTACTCTCGCTTCCGGTCTCGGCCTCGCTCTCGATATCGATTTCGCTTTCAGTGTCGAACTCGTTATCGCCCTCGATATCGATTTCGGTTTCGCTCTCCTTCTCCTCCTCGATCGACTCCTTCTTCGCCGGCTTTCCCTTATCCCGCGCCGGCTGCACCAGTACTCGATTCTCCATGTAACGGGAAATGGCCCGATTGCCGACGGTACGCTGCAGCGCGGCGACATTCGCGGGGCGAACCATACCCGGGCCGAGTCGATCCGGTCCCGGACGGACGGCTGCGTTCGAATGCGGCGCCGCATCGGTCCGGTCGGACGCGGCGTTCGAGCGGGCGGGCGAAGCCGCGAAGTGATTTGTCGATTGGCGGTGATGACTCATAGTACCCGGTACCCCCGTCTTTGAGGCGAAATGCCCATTGTTGTACCCATCCTAGCAAATCCCACTGAACAAACGCTAAACAAAGGCGGCACTCTTGGTCGGGTCGCCTCTCGGTCGAAGCCAAATCGTCGATGCGCTGTTGACGTGGAGAGCGTGACGGGGTACGGAAGCGATCATGGGAGGCCGCAACGGATGCAAGGGAGAGCGGGGCCGTGTTACTGCCTCCCGGGGGCTTATTCGGGCGTCGCCGAAATCAGCAATCCGTAAGAAATGTCGCCGCCGCATGGGTGCTATTATGTCGTTGATACCTATATCAGGACAGGAGCTGTTGCCAAAAATGGGAAGCGTGATTCTGACGATGCAACTTTCGCTGGACGGGGTCGTTTCGGACGAATATCGATGGATGACGCTAAGCGAACAAATTTTTGAGGATTATTTGGAGTATTACAATTCGGTAGATACGATCGTCGTCGGCCGAAACTCGTATGCTTCACTCGCCGAGCATTGGCAGCGGGCCGAAAATTCGTCCAATTCGCTGGAGCGGGCGATCGCCCGACGGATGAATGAAATTCCCAAAGTGGTCGTTTCTCATGCCGAAGTCGATTTGGTATGGAGAAATTCGCAGCAGCTCGTCGTCAAGGACGAGCGGTCGCTGGCCGCGGAGCTGGAAGCGTTGAAGCGGCGGGCGAACCGCATTTCGGTCGAAAGCGGAGTAAAGACATGGCAATCGTTTATCCGGCATGATCTGTACGACGAGCTGTGGCTGCTCGTCCATCCCGTCGTCGCCTCCCACGGCGAGCGGTTATTCTCCCTCGCCGAGCGGCAGCAGCCTCTCCGTCTCACCGGCAGCAAAACGTATGGCAATGGCGTCATCGGATTACATTACCAAAAATCGGAGACGGGGACATGAACAACATCATCTCGAAAGACGGTACGAGCATCGCATTCGATCGGTACGGCAGCGGTCCGGCGGTCATTATGGTTACCGGCGCCCTCGGTTATCGCGCGTTCCCTGCGCAAACGCAAATGGCCGACTTGCTCTCTGATCGTTTCACCGTGTTCAATTACGATCGCCGGGGGAGGGGCGATAGCGGCGACACCATGCCCTACGCGGTCGAGCGCGAGATAGAGGATATTGCGGCTTTAATCGAGGCCGCCGGCGGAAGCGCCTTCCTTTACGGCATGTCGTCCGGCGCGATTCTTTCCCTGGAAGCCGCCGAAAAGCTGGCGGGCAAGATCCCGAAGCTGGCCTTGTACGAACCGCCCCTCATCCTCGACGGCAGCCGTCCGCCGCTTCCCCGGGATTACGTCGAGCGGATCGGCGAAGCCGTCGAGGCCGGCCGGCGCGAGCAAGCTTTGGAAATTTTTATGACGCAGGCACTGCTCATTCCGGACGAATATTTGGCCCCGATGAAAGAAAGTCCGATATGGAGCGATCTCTTGGCTGTGGCGCACACGCTCGCCTATGACGGAATGGTGTCGCGAGACGTCATGGCCGGAAGGCCGTTGCCGCCCGGGAAATGGGCCGGCGTAACGTCCGACACCTTCGTGGTCAGCGGCGAGCTCAGCGAACCGTTTTTCCACGATGCCGCGAAGACGCTGGTACACCGCCTCGCCAGGGCGAAGCATCAAGTGTTGGCGGGACAAGGCCACGATGTCGCACCCGAAGCGCTGGCGCCGCTGCTGATCGAATTTTTCGGCGGTTGAAGGTTGAATCGGCCATCGGCCATCGGACACGGGAAACGTTGCGGATATGGAACCACTCGTGCAAGAGCCGCACCGCACGGGTGCAGCACGAAAGCGCCGCCCGCCCGGGCGACGCTTTCGTTCGCTTTACACGGTCCCCGCTCCCGCGAGCGCCGTCTTCAGGTAACGCCCCGTGTGCGAAGCGTCCACGGCTGCGACCGTCTCCGGCGTCCCCGCCGCCACGACCGAGCCGCCCGCCTCTCCCCCTTCCGGGCCGATGTCGACGACCCAGTCCGATTCGCGGATGACGTCGACGTTATGCTCGACGACGATGACGGTGTTGCCGGCATCGACGAGCTTGTTCAGCAGCACGACCAGCTGCCGCGTATCGGCCGGATGCAGGCCGGTGGACGGCTCGTCCAGCAAGTACAGCGTATGGTTCTTCGTTCTGCCGCTCAATTCCTTGGCGAGCCGGAGCCGCTGCCCCTCCCCGCCCGACAGTGTCCTCACCGACTGCCCCCATTGCAGGTAGCCGAGCCCGACCTCGCACAGCAGCCCGATGATGCCGGCGATCTTGTCCTGATCCTGCAGCAGCGGCAAGCTCTCCTGCACGGTCATGTCCAGCAGGTCGGATATCGTGAAGCCTTTATAAATTACCCGCAGCACCTCGTCCTTGAACCGCCGGCCGCGGCAATCGGGACAGCGAACCTCGAGGTCGGGAAGAAAATGCATGTTCATGGACACGACGCCGAGACCTTGGCACGTCTCGCACCGCCCGCCGGGCGTGTTGAACGAGAAATGCTTCGACGTCAGCTTCGCGCTCTTCGCTTCCGGCAGTCCGGCGAACAAGCTGCGCAGCAGCGTGAACACGTCCGTATACGTGGCGACGTTCGACCGGCTCATCCGCCCGATCGGGGACTGGTCGACGGTGACCATCTGGCCGATGGCGTCGAGTCCGGTAATACGCTCGCAGCCGCGCCGCTTCTGCCCGTCGCGCCCGCCGGCCGCCAGCAGGTCGAACAGCAGCGTCGACTTGCCCGAGCCCGACACCCCGGTTACCGAGACGAGGCAGCCGAGCGGGAACGACACGGTAATATGCTTCAAGTTCCGCTCGTAGGCGTCGTGAATCGTCAGCCATCGCCCGTTGCCCGGCCGTCTCCGGCGCGGCTCCACCGCCCGGGCGAGCTCGTCCCGAAGGTACGCGCCCGTCACCGACTCCGGGCTTGCGACCAGATCGTCCAGCGTCCCTTGCCCGACGACGCGTCCGCCGAAGCTGCCCGCTCCGGGCCCCATGTCGATGACGTGGTCGGCGGCACGCATCATCTCGACGTCGTGCTCGATGACGAGCACCGTATTGCCGAGATCGCGTAGCTGCTTCAGCACCTGGATGAGCCCGGCCGTATCGCGCGGATGAAGTCCGGCCGTCGGCTCGTCGAGAATGTACAGGACGCCGGTCAGGCCCGAGCCGAGAATCGAGGCGAGCCGGAGCCGCTGCGCTTCGCCGCCGGACAGCGTCACCGCCTGCCGGTCCAGCGACAAGTAGCCGAGGCCGACATCCGTAATCCGCCTCAGGCGAACGAGCAAGTCGTGCAGCAGCGCCTCCGCGATCGATTTGTCGTCGGGGCCGAGCCCTTGCAGGAGACGGTTCAGCCAGGCAAACGCCGTTTCCAGCGACCAGCCGGATACGTCGGCGATCGACGCCCCGTTCACCCGGACGAGCAAGCTTTCCCGCTTCAGCCTCGCCCCGCGGCAATCGGGGCATATCTCCTCATGGAACAGCGCCGCCTCGCCGGATTCGCCGTTTTTTTCCTTGTACCGCCGCCATATGCCCGTGACGACGCCCTCGAACTTCCCTTGGCCGACCGCCTTCGGCGGCTTCACGCCGGGAACGTGCCGTACGAACTCCTCGCTCTCCACGCCGTAGTACAGCAAATCGCGCAGGGCGGGGGCGAATTCCTTCAAAGGCTTGTCGGGGTCGAACGGAATGCCGTAATGGCTGGCCGCCGCGGCAAGGGTCGAGACTTGGTACTTCGCGAGCATCTCGAACCAGAACGTCACGCCGCCGTCGAGCAGGCTCCGCTCCGGATTGAACACGGCGTCCAAATCGAGGCTGGCCACGCTGCCGAGCCCGCTGCACGTCTCGCAGGCGCCCTCCGGCTTGTTGAACGAGAAGTGGCTCCGTTCCAGCTTCTTCATCGTATGGCCGCAATGCGGGCAATCGACGTACTTCTGGAACCCGCCGCCGTCCTCGTCCCCGATCGCGGGGCTTTCCGCATCCTTCGCGGGGGACGGCGGAACCGTCCTGCCGCAGCTCGAGCACGGGCGCTCGCCCAGCTTCTCGTAGACGACGCGCAAGTACGTATAGATGTCGGTCACGGTGCCGACCGTCGATCTCGGATTGCGGTTCGTGACGTGCTGCCCTACGCTGATCGACGGAGACAGTCCGACGATGGAGTCCACCTTCGGCTTGCCGACCTGATCGGCCGCCATCCCCATCGATTCCATATACTGGCGCTGGCATTCCCGCTGAAGCGTATCCATCGCGAGCGTCGACTTGCCGGAGCCGGAAGGTCCGGTCAGGACGACCAGCTTATGCTTCGGAATGTCCAGGGAGACGTGCTTCAAATTGTTTTCGCGAGCGCCGCGGATAACGATCTTGTCGTTCAGACGACTTCCTCCTTTTTGCGATGCTCCCCCGAAAGGAGGAGCCGGTCTTCGTAACGCCGACGGCTCCCGTCCCGAAGGAAGCATCCTTTGTTAGGTTCGGTTATGCCATTTTCAAAAGCACGGCTTCAAACCGCTTTGCGTCGATACCCGTAAAACGTCAGCGGCGCGAACACCGCGACGAGAACGGCGCATCCCGCCAACGCCCAAGCGACGTCGCCGGCGGCGGCCGTGCCGTGCATCAGCCCCCGGACCGCCGTCGAGGCGAGGCTGAGCGGATTCAGGTCGACGAAGCCGCGGAGCCAGCCGGGCATCGTGGACGAATCGACGAACACGTTGCTCGCGAACATAAGCGGATACAGCGCCAGGTAGCTCGTCGTTGTGAGCGATTCGGTTTTCTTCACGACGACGCCGAGCCAGGCGAAGATCCAGCTGACGCTGAAGGCGAACAGGACGACGGTCAGCACGGCGAGCGCGGCGCCCGTCCACCCCGCCTCCGGGCGGAAGCCGAGCAGCGTCCCGATGCCAGCGGTGGCGACGACCGCCGCGGCGTACCGAACGATATCGACCGCCACCGAGCCGAGAATCGCCGCCGATTGCCAGAACGGCAGCGTTCGGAACCGGTTGAACACTCCTTTCGTGATGTCCGTGTTGATCGCCACCCCGGTATATACCGTCATCGACGTCACCGTATACACGAGCATCCCCGGAAGCAGAAACTGCAAATAATCGCCGGTCGACCCGGAGATGGCGCCCCCGAACAAAAAGGTGAAGATGAGCAGGAACAGCGCGGGGAACAGCAGGATGTCGACCAAGGCGGTCCAGCCGTACGCTTTCGTCTTCTGCACCGTCCTCCAGACGAACGTCATCGTAGCGGAAAGCGCGCTTGGACGTTTCGGCCGGACGCGGGCGGACAGCGCCTGCGTCAGCTTCCGGTCGGCGGCCGTACGGACTTGCCCTTGCCCCTGCATCGTTGCGTTCATATCGATCCCCCTCCGTTCTCGGCGGCTTCTTCGGCCGGTCGGCCGGTCAAAGCCAAGAACACTTCGTCAAGGCTGGGCTGGCCGAGCGAAAAATGAGTCGTCGGGATGCCGGCCTGCAGCAGCTCGGTCAACGCCCGTGCGGCCAGCCCCGGATCGGACACGCGCGCCGACAGCGCCGCCGGATCGGAATCCGGGCGTACCTCCGCGCCTAGCGTGCGGGACAGGATCCGCTCCGCCTCCGGGCGCTGCTCCGGCTTATCCAGCCTCACCTGCACGGTGCCCGAGCCGACCGACGCCTTCAGCGCGCTTGCGGTCCCTTCGGCGATCACCTTGCCGTGGTCGATGACGGCGATCCGGTCGGCCAGCTGGTCCGCCTCCTCCAAGTATTGCGTCGTCAGCAGCACCGTCGTCCCTTGGGCGACCAGCGTCCGGACGATGTCCCACACCTGGTTGCGGCTGCGGGGATCGAGTCCGGTCGTCGGCTCGTCGAGAAACAGCAGGTCCGGCGTCACGACGAGGCTGGCCGCGATGTCGAGCCGGCGCCGCATCCCTCCCGAGTAGGCGCTCGCCGGGCGGCCCGCCGCCTCCGTCAGGTCGAACGCGTCCAGCAGCTCGTTCGCGCGAACGACGGCCTCCTTCTTGGAATAGCCCATCAAGCGCGCGATCATCGCCAAGTTGTCGCGGCCGGACATCCCCTCGTCGATCGACGCGAACTGGCCGGTCAGACTGACCCGGCTGCGGACCGCGTCCGCCTCGCGCACGACGTCGTGCCCGCATATGTTCACCTTCCCCGAGTCCGGGACGAGCAGCGTGGACAGGATGCTGACGATCGTCGTCTTCCCCGCCCCGTTCGGCCCGAGCAGCGCGAAAACGGTTCCCCGCTCCACGCGAAGGTCGACCCCCTGCAGCACCTCCGTCTTCCCGAACGATTTCCTCAACCCGCTTACTTCAATGACAGGCTCGAACGTACCCATAAACGCCTCCTCGCTTATTTTGGACGAACGGCCTCGGTCGGACCTTCTCCGGACCTTCCCGGACCTTCTCCTCCTTTCGCCCCGACCCCGCCGCCCCGTAGACAATTCAAGTCTACAACATTTATGCAAGTGGAAAGGTTGGTTGAAATTTTGCACCGATACGGCTATTTCCCTAATTAGTAACCTAGACATGCTACTTTAAGCTTTTTTTACAGACACCGTCGACCCGCCCCAAGGTTCCCGACCGATCCGGCTAGGCAGCCGACCGCGGTGCATCGTACAATGGAACAATCCATGCCATCCGGGAGGTTACCGAATGAATCCATCGAATCGCCTGTCCAAGCCCGAGTACGACGTCCTTTTATCCTACGTAGGCTGCGGAAGTTTTCCGGGCGCCGACATCATCGTATTCGGCAACGAGGAAGGAACCGGCGGCTACAGCGTCGGGGCCAACGTGGAGGCGCGCCTGCGCGATTTCGGCCGGGACGCCCCGGACGGCGCTTACCGGTTTTGCATCCACGGGGGCGACTGGACGCGCGGCTTCTATGAGCCCAACGCCGGCGAGGGAGGCGGCAAGGTCGAGCGGTATTTGCGGCCCGGCGAGAAGCGGCGGCGGCAGCATTTTACGAAGGGCGTCTTCAATCCGGCCGTCGCCCGGATTTGTTTGGCGTTCGAAGAGCCGGACGGCTCCTGGTTCGAAAGCGGACGGGACAATCCGCGAGCGTGGGCCCGCATCAAACGGTTTATCGGCGAAAGTCTGTACAAGCCCCGGACCGGCGTCCAAACCGCGCTCGCCGATTGGCGGCCGCTCCCCCGGGAGAAGGAGGACGTCTGGTACCCCGAGGAGTACGGCGCCATCGCCGAATCGATCGCAAACAACCCGTATTTGGCCGCGTTCAACCATCCGGCCAAGCCGTTTAACGCCTCGGCGTACGGGCAGCCGCTATTCAGCGATTTCGGCGGCGACGTGCGGAAGCGTGCCGACCTCTTGAAATCGCTGTTCGTCGCCTCCAAGGCGAAGGTCGTCATCGGCATCGGCGGTGCGGGCGCCAACGGCTTCAAGAAGCAGGCGCTGGAGCTGATGTTCGGGCCGGACATTTTCAAGCCGCTGACGTTCCGGCTCGCCGATATGACGACGAAGCGGGGAGCGGCACTCGAATCGTACCGGGCGGACATCCGGCTCGCCCATAAATCGCTGCATCTGTTCCTCGTTCCGTTCCCTTCGCCGGGCACCGTGTTCAAGACGCAGCGGGATGCGCTGAGCATGCTGAAGGAGCTCGCCGACGATCAGATCCGGCCCGCACTTCTATCCGGCCCATAAAAAAAACACCCCTGCGATCGCGGATGTTTCCGCGCGCAGAGGTGCGAGGCTGCGAGCCGACCGACGTCGTCGCGTCAGTTGACGGTCACGGTCGCCGAGCGACCGCTCTCGAAGCCTTGATAAGTCTGGATGATATAATAAGTGCCTGCCGGAACGGCCGGTATGGTCGCCGTACCGTCCTGACCCGCCGTGTAAGGGCTGCCGACGATCGTATCGGAGCTTGCGTCGTACAGGCCGACCGCGGCTCCCGAGACGAGTCCGGACGCCGTCAGCGTCGACGCGTCCGACGACGATACGGCCAACGACGGAGCGAGCAGAACGATGACCGGAATGTCCTTCGTCAAGCCGCCGTACACGGCGCTCACGACCGTCGAGCCGGATGTGACAGCCGTAATAACGCCGTTCGGATCGATGTCCGCAATATCCGGGCGATTGGACGCATAAGTCGCCTGATACGTCACGTCCGTCACGGTCGTGCCGACGGTCGCCAGAAGCCGGATGCCGATCGGCGACGTCGTATCGTACAAGACGATCGGACCCGCCGGCTCGTATGTGAGCGACGTCACCGTAGGCGCGGAGCTTACCCGTACCGTATAGGTCCGGGACGTCCTTCCGTCGGCGGCTCGGACGACGACTTTGTCTCCGTCCGCTACGATGTCCGTACGCGGCGTCACGCCGTCCGCTTGATACACCTTGAGCGTAGCGCCCGGCGCGGCGGAAAGTCCCGCCTTGAAGCTTTCCGCCGGCACGTTGGCCGGTACCGTAATTTCGCGCACGTTTTGATCGATACCGTATACGGAGGACGTTACCGTGGCGTCGGTCATCCCCGCGCCCAAGCTGCCCTGCGCGGCCGATTCGGTGGCATAGAACTGGTTGATGTCGGTGAAGGAGGCGATCGAGCCGTTCGCGATCGTCATTTCGAATGCGGTCCAGTACCGCTCCGTCCCCGTTCCCGTCGGGATATCGTACGTCTTGGCCGGCGTCGTCGTGGAGCCTTCGTACACCTCGATATGGGCACCCGAATCCCGCATGTTCGTCTCGCCGGAGTAGTTATGAACGTAGAAGCGGTACAGGCCGTCCACCGTATGGCGAATCGTCGTCGTTTCGGGTCCGTAGGACGTCGTGTCGTCATGGTCCAGATCGTCGTAGACGACCGAGCCTACGGTGTATACCTTATCCGAGTACCACGTGTGGAACACGCCGCCCGTCGGCGTCGGCCCGACGAGATGCGAATCGAGATCGCGAGGACGTTCGCCCCATGAGAGCACGATACGGATTTCGTTCGCCGCCGCTACGCGGATCGCGGTCGCATCCTCGGCGGTATTGCGGACGTTCGAAGCCGAGACGCCGATCAGATAAGTTGTAATAAATCCTTCCTTGACCAGCTCGCCCGTATAAATGCCGGGTGCCAGGTCGACGGTGTAGCGTCCTTCGGCGTCGGTGACGACCGTCGCGACGACGTCGCCGTCCTTGTTGTCCAGCCCGCGGCGGAATTGGATGGTCATGCCGGCGACCGGCTGATTCGAGACGTCGACGATTTTCCCGCCGAAGCCGGTGACGAATCCGCTGTCGTCATCGGACGATCCGTCCCCGGAAGAACCGCCGTCGGAGGACCCGCCGCCGGAAGGCGCAGCCGTGCCCACTCCCACTTGCACGCCTTCGCCGGTCGTCATCGCGCCGGGATTGCGCTCGAAGCTGGAGCCGTTCGCGTTGACGGTCGCCTGTCCGATCGAGCCTTGGCCGACGACCGAAGCGGCGGCGTTCAGCACGAGCTGCGCGACCGACGCTCCCGTACCGACCTGCAGCGTCGAGCGATCCGCCCCTTGCGAGACGGTCAGCTGTTGAATCGCGCCTTCCGTCAAGCTGACCCGGACGCTCGTCGCCTGCACGTCGACCGAGTTGAACTGACCGGCCATCGAGACTTGAGCCCCTGAAGGAAGCAGACTGGACAGAACGACGTCGGCGATCGTGCTCGTACCGCGCGACTCGAGCAGCGCGCTCGATTGCACCGTGAACTGCTGAACGCTGGTGGACCCTTCCGCTACGATCCGGATGCTGCCGTCCGCTTTGTTCACGATAACCGTAAGCAGCACGGAGTCCTCGAAGTGAACGGAGCGCGCGCCGCCGCCGTTGACCGTCGTAGCGCCTTTGACGGTGACGTTTTTCAGGAAAACGTCGCCTTCGCCGATCGATTCCGCCAGCAGCAGATCGCCCTCGATAACCGTATTGCGCAGCGTGACGCCCGGAGCGCTGATCGTGACGTTGCCCGCGATCGTCGTCGTCCCGGATTCGGGACCGTATGTACCTTTTGCATCATAAACCGTCGTAGGGACCGCATCGGCGACGGCGCGATCGAGCACCGCGACCATCTCGGCGCGGGTCATCGACCGGCCCGGCTTGTACGTGCCGTCCTCGTAGCCGGACAAATACCCTTTCGCGGCCAGTGCGCCGATCGAGCCCTTGCTCCAGTCGGCGAATTGCGCCGCGTCTTGGAACGCGCCCGCCTTCGCGGCGTCCTCCTGCAGCTTCAGCACGCTGCGGAGCACGACGGCCGCCTCTTCCCGGCTGATCGGCCGATCCGGGCGAATCGTGCCGTCCGGATACCCGTCGGCATAGCCCGCCGCCTTCGCGCGCTTCAGCTCGGCAACCGCCCAATGGGACGCGTCCAGATCGGCAAACGAAACGGAAGCCTCCTGCGTAAAGCGGAACGAACGATTGACGAGCGCGAAAAACTCCGCTCTGCTGATGCTGCGGTCCGGCTGGAACGTGCCGTCCTCGTAGCCGGACAACAGCCCTTTGCCGATCCAGCCGCTCAATTCCTTTTCCGCCCAGTGGCCGCCGATATCGGATGCGGCGGACGGAGCGCCGGCCGCAAACGCCTGGAAAGGCACCGCGATCAGCAAGATCAGCAGCAGGATGATGGCCCTGCCGGTCTTCCTCATGTGACTCATTGTGTTACTCCTCTCGATGTCATAGGTACAAAGTCATAGTACCATCGCCGTGACTTTTCGACAATATTCTATTTCAAATCACGTTATTCGACACATTTTCGTCAGGGAAGTAATGGTCGTGCACCTCGTGCAAAAACATCGTCAGGTCGAACAGGTCGAGCAGCGTCAAGATCAGCTCGTAGCAGCCGTAGCCGAACTGCAGCAGCGACATGACCTTGCGGCCGTTGTCGTAGACGATCTTCTGCTCCAAGCTGTCGTAACGGTAAGCATAATGGCCGATCGCATTGCGCAGCTTGTTGTTCAGCTCGCCGTGCATCGCGACGGAGAACGCCTCCCCGTAGTCGATCAGCTTCATCTTGTCGGCCGCCGTATACAAGTCGACATACTGCTCCAGCGACGAGACGCTCGTCTTTTTGCCGGTCGCGCCGCCGTTCAAGAACGCGTGATGACTGCCCCGGTGGAGCAAATTGTTCAGCCCGACGATGACGGGCAAAACCTTTACCACGCTTTCGAACAGGTCGACGTACAGAAACTTGATGTCCTCGAACGACAGCGTCGTCATCCCGTATGCGGAATCCGGGGCGAACAAAGCCGCCCGCTCGGCATCGGTCAGCTCGCTCAGCGTGAACGCCGGAATAAGCTGCTCGAAGCGGCCGAGCCCGTTTCTCAGCTGTCCGTAGGCGATTTTCTCGCACGAATCGAACAACCCCATCTCGTGCAGACGGCGCAAATAAGCCTTCAAGCCGGCTTCCCGGGTAATCTTCAACGTCCGCAACGAAGCCGAGACGCGCCGGACGAATTCGCCGTTCCGCTCCGACCCGTACAAGGGCGCGAACAGCGTCCGCGTCAGCTTGCGGATCGCCTGCACGTAACGCCCGGCGCTTACCGGGCCCGCAAGCGGCGTCCCGTCCAGCACGTCCGCCAGCTGCGCCGACAAGTACGCGTGCTTGCCGTTGAACCATAGGTCCAGCACCCGGCTCCACTCGTGCGCGGCCGGCCCGTTGACGGTACGGTGAAGCTCGACCATCCGGCCGAACAGCGCCTTCATCCCGTTCGGTCCAAGCCGGCGGTGGAACGCCATCCAGACCGGAGGAACCATCAAATCCGCCGCGCGCTGCGCCGGGGCGACCTTTCGCATGATCAGCTCCCCGGACGCGTCGCAGAAGTAATCGACCGTATCCGCCTCCGAAGCGTCGATCTCCGTCGCATTGCGGAACACGGCGGAGGCCGTCACCTCCTCGTCGTTTTTGGCATACCGGCCCGAGAACAGCGTCCCGCAATGGCCGCAGTTGACGTACAGCGGGAAGGCGTCCAAGTAGCCGACCTCGATTTTCACCTGGGTCACTTTGGCGCACACCTCGCATCGCAAATATCCGGTCTTCGTCATCGTCCGCACCCCTTCTTTTCTCTCCGATCGTACCTGCATTATCCGCTATCCCGCGACGTCCGAACATGGCGAAAGTATGGCAAGCCCCGGATCGCAAGCGCAAAAAAAATCTCCGATGCGGGTAAGCATCGGAGACGATCGGTCCGTCACACCATCACTTTGCAAATGTCGTTCGTGAACTCCACCGGGTCCTGGATCGGCAGCCCTTCGATGAGCAGCGCCTGGTGGTACAGCAGGTTCGTGTACAGCCGCAGCTTCTCCTCGTCGGATTTGAACGCCGCCTTGAGCGACCGGAACACGTCGTGGTTCACGTTGATTTCGAGCACCTTGTCGGCTTTGACGTCTTGGCCGTTCGGCATCGCCTTCAATATTTTCTCCATCTCGATCGAGAGCTCGCCCTCGGTGGACAGGCAGACCGGATGCGACTTGAGCCGCTTCGACGCCTTGACGCCCGTTACCTTGCCGTCCAGAATCGCCTTCATCCGCTCGAACAGCTCCTTGCTGTCGCCGTCCTCGGCTTCCGACGCGCTGTCGTTCGCATCCGCCTCGATTCCGAGATCGCCGCTCGATACCGACTTGAACTCCTTCTCCTTGTACGTCATCAGCATCTTGATCGCGAATTCGTCGATATCGTCGGTGAAGTACAGAATTTCGTAGCCCTTATCCAAGACGAGCTCGGTTTGCGGCAGCTTCTCGAGCCGCTCGATCGAATCGCCGGACGCGTAGTAAATATATTTCTGGTCCTCCGGCATTCTCGACACGTACTCGTCGAGCGTTACCGGCTTTTTCTCCTTCGAGGAGTGGAACAGCAGCAGGTCCTGCAGCAGCTCCTTGTTCGCGCCGTAGTCGCTGTAGACGCCGAACTTGAGCTGGCGGCCGAACGCCTTGTAGAACGTCTCGTACTTCTCCCGCTCGTCCTTCAGCATGCTTTGCAGCGCGCTCTTGATCTTGCTCTTGATGTTCTTCGCGATAAGCGTCAGCTGCCGGTCGTGCTGCAGCATCTCGCGCGAAATGTTGAGCGACAAGTCCTCGGAGTCGACCATCCCTTTCACGAAGCTGAAGTAGTCGGGGAGCAGGTCCGCGCACTTGTTCATGATGAGCACGCCGTTGGAGTACAGCTCGAGCCCCTTCTCGTATTCCTTCGTGTAATAGTCGAACGGCGTGTTCTCCGGGATGAACAAAATCGCGTTGTACACGACGGCGCCGTCCGCGCTGATATGGAGATGCTTCAGCGGCTTGTCGAAGCCGTACCGTTTCTCGCGGTAGAAGTTCTCGTAATCCTCGGCCGTCAGCTCGCTCTTGTTTTTGCGCCAAATCGGGACCATGCTGTTGATCGTCTGCTCTTCCTCGTAGTCCTCGAATTCGTTGTCGCTGCCTTCCTTCGGCCGCTTGCCCTTCACGTCCATCTTGATCGGATAGCGGATGAAGTCCGAATATTTCTTGACGATCGACTTCAGCCGGTATTCCTCCAAAAACTCGTCGTACCGGTCGTCCTCGGTGTTCGGCTTGATCTTCATGATGATGTCGGTGCCGACCGTCGCCTTCTCGCTCGGCTCGATCGTGTAGCCGTCCGCGCCTTCGGACTCCCACTTGTACGCCTCGTCGCTGCCGAGCGCCCGGCTGATCACCGTCACCACGTCCGCAACCATGAAGGCGGAGTAAAAGCCGACGCCGAACTGGCCGATAATGTTGTGCCCGTCCTTCAGCTCGTTCTCCTGCTTGAACGCGAGCGAGCCGCTCTTCGCGATGACGCCGAGGTTGTTCTCGAGCTCCTCCTTCGTCATCCCGATCCCGGTATCGGAAATCGTCAACGTCCGCTTGTCCTTATCGGCCGTAATCTTGATGTAGTAGTTGTCCTTGTCGAATACCAGCTGATCGTCGGCCAGCGACTTGTAATAAATTTTGTCGATGGCGTCGCTTGCGTTCGAGATCAGCTCCCGCAGAAAAATTTCCCGCTGCGTGTAGATGGAGTTGATCATCATTTCCAGCAATCGCTTCGATTCCGCCTTGAACTGCTTCTTGGCCACCGGTAAATCCCCTTTCGCCTATAAAAATATCGTTACGCCTATTTTAGCACTCATACGCCACGAGTGCCAATCGTAATTTTTATATAGCACAAGCCCGTTCGGGGTGTCAATTCCGTTTAGACATGTAGTATATTGGAAAAAGAAAAGGTCGATTACGCCCGCAAAGGGGGAACGCCCATGTCCCGCCAATCGGCGCCAAGCGCCAAGCAACCGAAGGAAGCGTCCGCGGGCAAAAGCCCGGAGCGGAAGGAAGACGCGTCGGCGATCGCCGAATCGCCTCCCGGACTCTACGCCCCGTCGCCGGCGACGGTCGGCTACCTGCAGCGCTCCATCGGCAACCGGGCCGTAGGCTCGCTGCTCCGCGACCGCCAAGCGCCGGGCAGACCGGGCGCGCGAATCCAGCGCAACATGCTGAAGTACGACGAAATTCCCGATCCGAACACCCACCATCGATGGGTGCCGTTCCGGACCGGGGTCGGCCGGGGCGCGGCCGTCGACGGTTCGCCGACGTCGCCTTGGACGACGGCTATAACTTGGCAGAACGCATCTCGCGACGAAGGGACCGAGATGACCGCCAACCCGCTCGGACCGGACCATCCGTTGGGCAGCAAGCCGGGGACGAGCGGCAAATGGGTCGACAAACGCAAAGCCCAGGAAAAACGCGCCGGCAACAAAACGGACTATGTGGCCGGCCACCTGCTGAACGAAAACTTGGGCGGTCCCGGCAACGACGTCCGCAACCTGGCCGCCATCCCCAAAGCCGCCAATACGCAGCATTTGGAGAAAGCCGAAGACAAGATCAAGTCGATCGTCAACGATCATCACGGCTGGGTGTACTACAAGGTATGGACCGACCAGCTGCGGGATAATGCGGCGCAACATAAGCCTTACTATACGTCCGCTATTCATTGCGAGTGGCATCAGTTGGACCCGAACACGAAAACCGCGGTACCGGGCACCGACGGCAAAGTGGATATCGATATTCCCCCGCCGTCCTACTATAAAGGCGGTAGCACCGGCTTGCGAAACGTTCCGGCCCTGAGCGGAGCCGGCGTGAACCGGTCGGACCGCGACGGCGCGGCGGCTTGGACCCACGTGGCGCGAAAGGAGGTCGTCCTGACGAATACGGACGACCTGAGCTCGGCGGCGGCGGTCATGAAGCCGATCCAAGCGGTGCTCGACAAGATGGGCTTGAGCGACTACTTGCTCGACGTGAACGACGCCGACTTGAAGAAGAGCTTGACGTCCATTACCAAGGCCACCGCCTTGAGCACGGAGGAGAAGGATGCCAACGACGTCATCGAGCGCGAGCTGGACGTTTTGAAGGATCTGGAGACGAAGCTCCAGCTGGCCGATTACGGATTCCCGGCCGAATTGGGCCAGGCGCTGCAAAACGCTCCGCAAGAGCGCAAGAAGCGCTTCGAAACCGTTATGGCCGAAACCGACAAGCTGTATAAGCTGATCTATCAAGCGAGCGAGGCGGCCACGCTGATGAACGACGTGAAGGAAGCTTGGGAGCAGGAGGAGGCGCCTCGCGTCCGAGTGGAGCAGATGTGCATCCAGTTGATCAACGCCGCACTGGAGTTGAAAAAGCAGCGCGACCAATCGATGTCCGCCTCCATCCCGCACGCTAATGCGAGCCTGGGCTTCCACGGACTGTCCAGCGTCGATACGAGCTTGTCGTTCACCGACCAGCTGAAGGCGGTTCAACAAACCGAGGTCGTCAACCCGATCGAAATGGACGAGGTCGAGGAGATGTGGGCCCCGATGTCGCCCTACCGGACGGAGATGGCGGAGGAGCAGGTGGTGCAGGAGCTCCCGGACTACGTTCCGCGCGGGAACAAGACGGCGCAGCAGAGCATCCGCGCCAACCAGAAGAAGCTCAACTCGAGCAGCTTCCTCAAGTCGATGAAGAAGCACGGTCTGGCCTACAGCCGCATGAAGCCGCACGAATACGACCGGAGGCTGATCGACCTGATCCGCAAGCGGAAAAACCCGGAAGACTTCCGTGGCGCGATCGGCGGGCTCGTTTTGCAGATCGGGGCGGAAATCACCGTTATTCTCCTGAAATATGTAGAGGCAAGGTCCAAGCAGGACGAGGACGCACAAGAAGAAGCGAAAGAACTGATCCGCAGAAGCTATCCGGGTAACGGCAGAAAGTACAAGATTGCTTACGAGGAATTATCGAGGGTGTAACCCGCGGCGGCGCGATGTCCGACCGCCCAAGGATGACGCCCTATCGCAAGCCTCCGAAAAAAGGAGCGGGGATGCGCTGCACGCCGGCGCCGTTTCGTTCCCGAAACCGGAGGCTTTTTTGCGTTCGCTCGACAAACGCCCTCTCCTTTTCCCCGCATTCCTTCTGTAAGTCCCCATCCTTATCCCGCTCCCGGAAAGACTTCCACCCTAGCGCCCCGCCGACAACCGCCCCCATTCTCGCCGAACTCTCCCCCCTTCTCCAACCGGAAAAGTCATCATAGTCCCAAAACATGTCATCATCGCACCTACTTGATGAAACCGCTCCCAACTATAATGAAAACGTATTCGCAAACTACTACATAGGAGAAGGTGAATCATGAGAACCGGACGGTACCGAATGAATGTGTTCCTGATCGTCTGTCTGCTGGTGTCGCTGTTCCCGACTTTCGGGACGGGCGCGCTGGCGGCCGATGCCGGGAGCGGCTCCGTAACCGACGACGTGTATGCGGTGTCGTTGGACGGGAGCAGGAAGCTGAAATTGAACCATGTGAACGTGAATGTGGACGCTGCGCCGCAGAAGAAAGATTACGTGGCTCTCTTCACGAGCGGTACGTCGGTAACGAACGTCTCCGGCAACAACAATGCCGTCTTCGTGAAAACGACGAACGCCGCTATCCAAGTGGATGCGCAGGGCAACGTATTGAAGATGGTCGGCCCCCAGGGAGGCATCAATCCCAGCAACAATAAACCGTACAGCTGGGACCCGGACCAAAATGTCACGATTCCGCCCGGAGGTTTCGTCCTTCTGGCATCCGATGACAATTGGCTCGATAAAAACTTCCGCAAGGCGCTCTATAATACGTTTCAAGCCGGCGACACCATTGCCCTCGAGCGCGGAGGCGTACGGGTAACCGCGGCAGACTTTTTGCCCGATCCGGCCCAGCCGACTCTCCAACTTTCGACCGCATCCGGCACGACCGTGACGACGGCTACGTACACCATTCAGGGAAAAGTGCTGAACTATGTGTCCGGCACCGGCCTTGCGGTGAAGGTGGGCGACGCGGACGCTAGCGTGCAGCCCGACGGCTCGTTCAGCCAGCCGGTCACCTTGACCGCGGGCGCCAATACGATTCCCGTCAAGCTGCTCCGCAACGCGGACGTGCTGCAGAGCGAATCGGTCGTGATTACGTATCACGTCGGCGACCTGATCGAGATCGAGGCGCCGCCGGAGGACATCACGATCGTCGTCGAAGGGCCGAAGAAGCCGATCAATTACATCGACAAAGATGTGACCGGCATCCCGAACATCATCGCCCTGTTCACGACCGAATACGCGTCGAAGATTACGATTCCGGCTACCAACGTCGCGATTCAAGTCGACGCGTCCGGCAAAGTGATGAAGATGATCAACAAGGCGAACGGCACCAGCCCGCCGTCCTGGGTAGGCGGCGAGCTCGACATTCCGCAAGGCGGATACGTCGTCATGGCGCAGGACAACAGCTACGCCACGCTGGATTTCAAAAAATATTTGGCGACCAAATTCAATGTAGGCGACGTCGTCAAGCTGCGCAAAAACGGCAACGTCGTTCCCGTCAGCGAGCTCATGACCGGTCTCGGCGCCATTCCGCGCCTGCAGCTGGACGGCCTGACCATGTACACGACGCCGTCGACGACCGCGACGATTGCCGGCAAGGTGACGAACCCGGACGGCGCCGTCCTGCAGATCGGCGGAACGACCGTCGCCATCGGAGCGAACGGCACGTTCTCCCACCAAGCGGCGCTTACGGCCGGCCCGAACTATATCGATGTCACGGTTTCGAAGGGCGGCACCCAGCACGACAAGAAGTCCGTCATCGTGTACAGCCGGCCGTCCCTGCCCGCCGAGAAGCAAGTCATTTTGTGGGTGGACCAGGCGTCGAACGCGAAGAAATTCCAGTCGAGCCAAGCCGTCCTCGACTTCCTGACCAAGGCGAAGAACGCCGGCGTTACCGATGTCGCCTTTGACGTCAAAGGCGTGGAAGGCTTCGTCTCGTACAAGAAAAACGATCTGACCCATCGTCCGTACGTCAGCGAGATGACCGCGGTCGATCGGCAGGGCTCCAACCCCGATCTCGACCTGCTGGAGCTGTTCCTGACGCACAGCCATGCGCTCGGCCTGAAGGTGCACGCGGCGTTTAACGTCTTCGCCGAAGGCTCGATCGCCGTGAAGGACTTCGCCATCATCGATCAGCATCTCGACTGGGAGGAGCGCGTCTACCGCGTCGACGACGGCGGAGAGATCAAGCGGCTTCGCGAGAGCGCCTACGGCCAGCGCGGCTTGTCCGGCGCCGCCAACGGCGCGGCCGTCCTGTTCGTCAACCCGGCGAACGACGAGGTGCGCGACTTCCAGCTGAAGACGTTCGAGGAAGTGCTGAAAAACTACGACGTCGACGGCATCATTCTCGACCGCGGCCGGTACGACAACGAAACCGCCGATTTCAGCGACGTAACGAAGCAGAAATTCGAGGCGTTTTTGCAGCAGCGCGGCAAGCAGCTGAACGCTTGGCCTCAAGATATTTTCCGCTATGAGGACGGCAGACGGGTAGACGGTCCGCTCATCCAGGATTGGTGGGAGTTCCGTTCCGGCACGATCGAGAGCTTCGTGAAAGAAACGCGCCAGCTCGTCGACCGGTACACGGCCTCGAAGGGACGGAAAATCGAAACGTCCGCCTACGTCGGCGCCTGGTTCGAATCGTACTACTTGAACGGCGTCCATTGGGGCAGCAAAAACTTCCGGTACGACAGCCGGTTGAACTTCCCGACGAATTCGATCTACACGGACGGCTATTACCAAACCGGCTACATCGACCATATGGACTTCCTGATGGTCGGCACGTATTACAGCACGCCGCAAGAAATTCAGCGTTACATTACGCTCGACTCGATCGTGACCAACGGCGAAGTGCCGCTGTACGCGGGCATGGCGCTCGCGGACCTGCAGTCGCCGGAGCTGCAGCGCACCATTTTCCAGACGGCGCTCGGCAGCTCGAACGGGCTCATGCTGTTCGACGCCTCGCTCGCCAACTGGCCGATCATCAAAGCGTCGATCGATAACGAAACGTACGTGAAGGATTACCAGATCGGCATGAGCAAGCCCGGCAGTCCTTCCTCGTTCATCGAGGGCGACTTCTACAACGTCAGCCGCAACCTCGGCGACCTGAACGTGTACAACGACGAGTACGGCACCTCGACCGGCGGGAACCGGTTCGGCGTCGAAGTCGTCGCGGACGCGACGGGCAAAGTCGTCAAGATGGCCAACAAATCGCAGGCGATCAACTGGAACTGGAGCGCGCCGCAGGACAACAACAGCGCCATTCCGCCGGGCGGCATGGTCATCTCCGCGCTCGACCTGAACGGCGTGCGCACGAAGCGCCAGCTCATCGCCAACTCGTACAATATCGGCGACGACATTCGGGCCGCGGCTCTCTCGGGCTTCCTGAACTACGACGGCAAAACCGTATCGACCCCGAACCCGGAGCTGCGCGGCAACGTCAAGGTGCTCGGTGCCGGAACGACCGTTAACGTCACCTTGAACGGAACCGCGGCCGCCGTCGCTCCGAACGGCGATTTCGCCGGACGGGTGAACTTGCAGCAAGGCGTCAACACGGTCACCTTTGCGGTTTACGTAGACAACATGAAGACGAACGAGAAGTCGATTCAATTGACGTACACGCCGGAATCGAGCAGCGACGATTCGTCCACGACGCCACCGCCGTCGTCCGGCCCGGTCGTGACGACTCCGAACCAACCGGCACCGACGACTCCTGCGGAATCCGGTGTCGTGATCCCGGCAACGCCGGTTCAGACGACGGACGACAGCGGCAAGCCGGCGATGAAGGTGACGCTCGACGCGGACGCGCTGAACAAAGCGATCTCCTCGTTGCGGCAGCAAGGATCGACGTCGAAGCAGCTGATCGTCGAAGTGTCGGATACCCAGCCGGTCGCGATCGTATCGCTTCCCGCACAGTCGCTGAACCAAGCGGCCGACTCCGTGGACGGGGCCGTGCTGACCGTCAGATCCGGCGGCGTGACGTATCACCTGCCGGCCGACCTGCTCGACATCGACGCGATAGCGAGTGAATTGGGCGTTCAAGCGGGAGACATGCAAGTGCTGATCACGCTCGAGAAGATAACCGGCACGGAAGCGGACGCCATCGCCGATGCGGTGGAAAAGCAAGGCGGCGAAGTGATCGGCGACGTCTACGACTTCAGCCTCCGCGTGCAAGCCGGCGGCAAGACGCGGACGATCGACGATTTCGGCAGCCGGTATGCGGAGCGTTCGCTCACCCTGTCCGGCAACGTATCCGGTTCCGCAACCGCCGTCGTCATCGACCCGGCTACCGGCGAGATGACGTTCGTTCCGGCCCGCTTCATCCAAGCGAACGGCAAAACGACCGTCATCATCAAGCGGACCGGCAACAGCCTGTATACCGTCGTCTCCTACAGCAAGACGTTTGACGACATGAAAGGCCATTGGGCGCAAGCGGACATCGAGCGCCTCGCGTCGAAGCTGCTCGTGAAGGGCGTTACCGACACGGCGTTCGCCCCCGACCAATCAATTACGCGCGCCGAATTCGCCGCACTGCTCGTACGCGCGCTCGGTCTGACTCCGCAGGACGGCTCGTCGTCGTTCGGCGACGTCCGCGCCTCCGACTGGTTCGCGTCCGCGGCGGCAACCGCCTCCAAGGCCGGGCTGATCGAAGGCTACGAGGACGGCACGTTCCGTCCGAACCAAGCGATCAGCCGCGAAGAGCTCGCCGTGCTGGCCGCACGCGCGTTCGACTTCGTGGACGGCCGGGCCGCATCGGGCAGCCCGTCCGCGCTGCAGGCGTTCGCGGACGCCGGCAAGATCAGCGGCTGGGCCCGCGACGCAGCGGCACTCGCCGTCAGCGAAGGCATTCTGAACGGCGTCGACGATTCCGTCTTCGCCCCGCAAGACCATACGAGTCGCGCGCAAGCCGCCGTCATGCTGAAACGGCTCGCGACGAAGCTCGGATTGATGAACTGATCCGCATCCTACGAACGGGGGCATGGCGTTATCGCCAGCCCCCGTTTTCCATGTCACACAAAAAGAAGATGATGCCCATAGGGCACCATCTCTACCGGATTATTTCCCCTTCTTGAGGAACCCTTCGATCGGATAAAGGTCCGAACCGATCAGCGTCGTCGCCGTTACGGTTTCATCTTCGCCAGGGTAGTACGTTTTTTCTTCAATCTTCAGCTTGACATGCGTTCCCTTTTCCACCTTGTACGTACTCCGTTCCAAATCGCCGGCTTCATTGATCTTCGTAAACGTAAAGGAGATATAGGCTATCGAGCTGTCCGCTTCTCTTAACACAAGGGCAAGCTCGTCCCCGGCTTTGTACCCCTCATAGTCGAAAGTCAGGTTGTAGACGCCGATATTCCGGTCGTAATGACTTGCATTCGCCTGAACGGCCCCCAACAGGTTGTCTTCCTTCACGGACCAAAGCTCGAGTTGGAATTCCGGAACCGTCCCCGTCTGCGTGTCGTTGTTGATTTTCACATGGAACCCTTTTGCCGCCGGCACCGTTTCACCCGAAGGAGACTTCTCCGCTTCCGGCTCCACGTATTCGGCTGCCGAGTCCATCCCGATCCGGTTGCTCGTTCCGTCCCAAGTCACGCCGAAATTGATCGCTTTGGCGATATCGCGCAATTTGAAATAGTTATTGCCGTTGATATTGTAGGCAGTTAATTGCGTTTGCTTCCCATCGATGTAAATAACGGATGCGGTCGACGACGCCTTCTGCGTAACCGGCTTGTCCGACAGGGCGAGCTCTCCGCCTACGGAGGTATAGGCTTTTCCGGTGATCAGATTGATCGCATTTTTGTCGCTGTCCCAGCTCACTTCGAACTGCTTCCGGGTTCCGCTCAAAACGGCGGCAAGGTCCCGCAGCTTGAAGAAGTTATTGCCGTTAATGTTGTACGCCTCGAACGATTTTTCATGCCCGTCGACCCTGACATTCGAAGCCGTCGGTTCGGCATTCACCGCCTCTTGTACGTCCGCGGGGGCACGCTCGGTTTTCGTATCCCCCTCGGAATTCGACCCGTTACCCAAAATTTGTACGACAAACTCCGCTACCGTATCGGCGGAGAAGTCGCTGCCGAACCGCACATTCACCCCGTAGTAGCCGGGCTTGCTTAAGGTGGCGACACGGTTGGCCACTTCGACGTCCTCCCGCTCGCTCCCGAGATCGAAAGACCGCCCGTTCAGGCTCGCTTTCGGGCGATAGCTGATATTCGGATGAGGATCGTTTCCTTGGATGGTAAGCGTGACCGCCGTATCCGAAACGAAGATGATGTTGCCCACTCCCGCGCCCTCATCCTCAAATTCCTTCTCATCGATGACATTCGATACGGATACGGATCCCCCGTTTTTCGTATCGACGCGAACCCCGCCGGCCGCCATAGCCGTAAGCGACGCAAAAACCGAAACGATTAAGCTGAATACCACCAATATGGAAAACTTCTTCATGGCGCTAATCCCCCTTCTCCCCAATTGCATGCAATAGGCTGCTCCATAAGCCATAATACCCGGTTATCCGAACGATTGCAGCCGACTATAAGTCACATGGACCGGAATCGTTACACACGGATGGTCGAATGGCGAGCATGCCGATTCCATGTCCAACATCCTCTTGGGTATTGGTACGGCATTGGGACAAGGTGAACCGAGCGTTTTCGTGGACCATCGGGACGTGAAGGCTTCGGAGGGTGGCGAGCCGGCGGTATACCCGCCCGAAGCAGCAAAAAAAGCGTTCTGTTCCAGCAAGAGCCGATCCATTACAGCCCTAAAGCGTCGTACTCTGCCATTCCGGGTTTAGGGTTCAACAGAGGAACGTTGTCACCGAGTCGTTTGGATGTTCGGTTCTCCCTACCTTTCCGCCTGGACCATGTCTTCCCACGGTACGGACAACGCCGACGACAAGCTGCTGCGTGTCTTTTGCAAAAATCGTCTGACGATGCGGTATCCCGCCTCGAAGCCTCCGAGATGCGGGATTCCGAAGGACGGGAGCCCTTGCGCGGTGATGAGCGGATCTCCGTAAAGATGGGCGGCGACGACGTTGGCCTCCTGACGGAACGCTTGCGGCGCAAGGCGTGTGCAACTCGCCTCCAGCTCCTCTTCCGTCAATGGAACCACCTTCGGAGGCCGCATGCTGCCGGCCTTGATCGGCGTCCCGTATATATTGACCGATACGTCGTCGTAGCTTGCTTCGCCGTAGTATCTTGCAATAGTCGAGAGGTGCTCCTCCCAGTCCGCCGGCGGAAGGAAGCTTGCCAGCTCCGGATGGGCTGCTTCGGGAACCATACTTTGCACGAAAGCGGCCGCCAATCCTTCCATAACAAAGGCTTCGCCGAGCGGGATGGCGGATTCGATCCGCTGTACGCCTCGCCGAATTCCGTGGATGAAGCTCCTCGCGAGAACGGAATCGAGGCGACTCAGATTGCCCGTAGAAGGCCAGATGCGCAGCAGCAAATAACCCGGCGCGCGACCGTAACAGCTGATCCCGGAACCGTTCAGCATCAGCGTTCCGTTCGCGCAATCCGCCGGCAGGACGACGACGACGAGCCGTTCCGGCAGCAGAGAGGACGGGAGCGCCCTCGCCAACGTTTCCAGCCTCGTCAAAACCCGGGTATCCAGCTGCTGCCGTTCCGATTGGTCAAAGCTCCATTTCGTCGCTTCCAGGTTCCTCGACGGATTAAACAGACCGTACTGCTGCTGCGCTTCCAAAATATCGATACCGTCGCTTCGGACGGCGGAAAGGATATCGGCGTCTTGGAACGACGGCTTCCGTCCTTTCACCTTCTTCAGCAAAGTAATCGTACCGTGCTCGCTTTCTGCCCACTCCAAGTATCGGGATAAACGTTCATTAGGAGGAATTCGTTCCGTAAAAAAACGTTTTAGGGCAGGCAAGGTGTTTTGAAGCTCAATATGCATCGGATTCTTCCCCCTTTATGTCGAATATCGTTGTGCGTTTCCTTCAATTGCGGACATATATTCATTTTTATCGCTTCGGCGTTGGAGTCGTGCCCCCGTTCATTATGCCGCCATTCTGAACGGTCTTATTTGCCATTTCTCATAATCATCATGGGTACTAGGTGCTCGGAATCTATGTTGTATAGCGGCGAATCCCTTTCTTTATGTACTTACTTTAAGGGTTGACGCAGCGTAAGTGTCAATACGTTCGGATCCCGGAATAGCGACAAATCGGCTGCTCCTCCTTCAAATACTCACTCCGAAAAATGAAGGGACCTCCCATAACACGTTGTCTCTTCTCACTAACCGATACAGTCCAATTCGCGGACATCCCCGGTCAAGGGCGGTGCAGACAGATGTGCCGACAAGGCAACCGCCCCGCCCCACCCTGGCCTTCCGTATTTTACGCAGGCCTGCTTGCGGCTGCAATCTTCAATGGTGCTCGGAGCAACACAGCGAATACCTTCGATTGGGGGCTATCTACTAAACGAAACGCTAGCGCATCATTTACCGCCGTTCAATGATCTTGCCCGTCGAGGCTGCCCAGCTCGATTTATAAAAAATGCGCTGAGTGTTTTCTCCGGAACATCCGGATCATCCCCGCCAGTGCCCGCCTTCTCCGTCGCCGTGACACCTACTTCTTCGGATAGGACTTCCGGTCCTCCCTTGTTCCGAAGCAAATATAAGGATTGCCCAAAATCCCGCCAACGATCTAGCAGCCTCGTTATCCGCTATCCCTCCATCGTCACACCGCATTCGATCGTTCTTCGCACTACGGGCGCGATCGATCACGATCAACATACACACCCTTACCAAAAAAAGGTACGAAGCCATATACCGCTCAGCCTCGTACCCGTATCGTCCCATTTATTCAGGAGGCTCACTCTCCCACGCTACGCCTTCCCCGCGTTACGCTCGCCGAGCAGCGAGTTCAGCTGCTCCAGCAGGTTGCCGCCGCCCGTGAGCGAGATCGTGCCGATTTTCTCGCATATTTTCTCGAGAAATTCCAGCTCCTTCAGCCGGAACAGCGTCTCGTTCTCGTCCATCAGCTTCGCCGTGTTCAACAGGCTGCGGGTCGACGCCGTCTCCTCGCGCCGGGTGATCGTGTTCGCCTGCGCCTTCTTCTCCGCCAGCAGCACCGTGTTCAAGATGTCCTTGATGTCCCCCGGCAGGATGATGTCCTTCACGCCAGCCGACAAGAACCGGACGCCGTACTCCTCGCTCTTCGCGTTCAAGCGGGACAGGACGAACGTCGCGATCTCCTGCTTCATGCGGAGCAGGTCGTCGAGCTTCATCGTGCCGACGTATTCCCGCAGGTGGAGCTGCAGCTGGATGTACAGCTGCTCCTCGAACGACTTGAACGACAGCGCCCGCAGCGGGTTCGCGATCTGGTATTGGCAGACGAAGTTCAGCCGCAGCGTCACCTTGTCCTCCGTCATCATCTCCTGGCCGGTCATGTCGATCTGCTGCTGACGCAGGTCCACTGTCTTCACCGTTACCGAGACCGGTCCTTTCCAGAAATAGTACTTGCCCGGCGCCAGCTCCCGCTGCATGACGTGGTTGTAGAACAGGACGCCCGACTCGTGGTTCGCCACCTCGAACGTCTGGTAGTACAGCATCAGCTTCGGCAGCACCGCCGGGTTCAAGCTCGCCGGCAGCTCGGGCTCGCGGATGTCGATGCGGACGAATTCGTGCTTTTTCAGCACGTTCCAGAACGCATGGCTCCCCGCCTTCAGCAGCGACGCGAACTTGCCGTCCTCGTAGTGCAGCGCCACCTCGTGGTCGGCCACGTGGATCACGTCCAGCTCGCGCAGCAGCCTCTCGTCGTGCGCGAACAGCGCCAGCTCCTTGCCCGGCACCTCGAACGGCTTCACGATCGAGAGCGTCTCGACCGTATAGCCGGACCACGACAAGAACCGGTACGTGCCCGGCGCCAGCATCCTTTCGTAGCTTCCGCGGCGGAACAGCAAGCCGCGCTCGTCCGTTTGGATCGTTATCGTTTTCAACATGGGATGGAACCCCCTTGTATAGTCGTTGGTTGGGTGACCCCGAACCTTGGAATCCTCCTGCGTCGGCAGCGGAATCCCGCTTGAGAACCGGGGAGGCCGAGGCGTCTCGCCGGACTTGCCGGGAACGGAGGATCGGCCCGCTTGCAGCCTGCCTCCCTCCCCGTCCGTTCGACGGTCGGGCCCGCCTGCCCGGTTCGGTATCCGCGGATTGCAGAGCCCCGGCGCAGCGTGCGTAAGGTGCCACCGAGGATTCCAGGCGAAGGTCGGTTTGCTTAATAGGTATCCCTCGATGGAAAGTCGAGTTCTCTACCAGAGACATCGTGTCAAGACGATGCGGGGAATCGAACCCCATTGGCGGAGCAAGAGCCGGAGAGGCCGTACAGCATACCCGCACACAGCGTGCGCGAGCACTGCGGGACGGTGAAGACGTCCCTGCCCGGGTACGCCACCCGTACATCAAGCCCATGTATGATCAAACGTCCTTCGGACGTCAACCACCGTTAGTGGTGAAAGGTTTGGCGGCCGGGAAACCCGGCGCCTCGGTTTATACGCCCTTGATGGCGGCCATCGGCTTGCATGTCGCCACCACATCGGCAAGCGACGCGCCGACGACGCTGTCGATGATTTGGTCGACGTCCTTGTACGCTTGCGGGCATTCGTCGAGAATCGACTGGAGCGACCGGTGGTTGACCAGAACCTCGTCGTCCGTCCCGACCCGCAGCGACCGTTCGAACTGATCGACCGTCACGAGCTCCTTCGTCGCCTTGCGGGAGCGAGCCCGGCCGGCACCATGGCAGATCGAGTAAAAGTTTTTGATCCCCTCCGGCCGACCGACCATGATATACGACGATGTTCCCATCGAGCCGGGGATCAAGGCCGGGTGCCCCGTCTCCTTGTACGCCGCCGCGTTCAGGAAGTGTCCCGGCGGCAGCGCCCGCGTCGCGCCTTTGCGATGGACGAGCATCGGCTCGTTGCGGTGGAACTCCTTGAGCGCATAATTGTGCATCAAGTCGTAGAGCACCGGCAGCTCCATCTCCGCCCCGAACACGTCGCGGAACGCTTCCCGCACCCCGTAGGCGATCATATGGCGGTTGCTCACCGCGAAGTTCAGCGCCGAGTACATCAGGTTCAAGTACGACTGCCCTTCCCGGCTCGCGATCGGGGCGTAGATCAGGTTGCGGTCCGGGTTCTCCACGCCCCAGCTGTACATCGCCTCGCGCAGCTCCTTCGTGTACGCCTGACCGAGCATCGCGCCCCACGCCCGGGAGCCGGAATGGATCATGACAACGACCTGACCGTCGAACAAGCCCCACCGTTCCGCCAGCTCCCGCTGCTCCTCCGCCAGCTCCACATACTGCAGCTCGATGAAATGATTCCCGCCTCCCAGCGTCCCGAGCTGCCCGTGAGCATACTTGCGAATCTTCGGCGGCAGATGCTCCAGGTACGCATGGTCGAACTTGAACGTCGACTCCTCCACGTGCGTCAGCCACCGTTCATCCGGGACGTACCGCTCCGGCAATCCCTTCAAGCCGTGCCGCACGACGTCCATGATGTCGATATCCGCATAGTGCGTATTCGTCCGCTCGTTCGTCGGCACGTACCGCTCGATCGCCTCGATCAGCGCCCGGCGCACCGCCCGGTCCTGTATGTCACGACGATGCAGCGGCGTCAGATGCACCCGCATCCCGCACCCGATGTCCACCCCGACGATCGACGGCGACACGAAGCCGTCCTTCATCCGCCACACCGCCGTCGTCCCGATGCACGTCCCGACACCCACATGCGCGTCCGGGGTATAGCTCATATACACATTGCGCGGAATGCGCAAATTGTTGTCCGCCATCTCGTATACCTTCGCCTCGAACGATCGCATCACGTCCGGGCTCGCGTACAGATGCAGCCGGCCGTGCGGCAGCTCCATCTCGTAATGATTGTGTCCATGCTCGATTGCTTGACGTTCCATGTTCCTCATAAGCCTCCGCTTCGTTGATCTCTGCCTCCTATATTCGCTCATCCGAGGCGCCGCGAACATGGCGAAAGTATTACGACGTGGAAAATGTTTGGGGAAAATGGAAAGCCGCCCGATTGGGACGGCTATGGCTGAGCGGGGCTACGTAAGAGTTCGGGTCAGGACCGGCTGGTTTTGCTGGGGGGATCTCCTTCCTCGTTCGGGATCGCCGAACGGTTATCTGGCGCGGGGGCATCCGGCTTGCGAGGCTTCGTGATCGTGCGCCAGTAGCCGTAGTCTTGGATCGGGGCGTTTGTGCTCCGTGACCCGCTGGCTTTTTCGCCGTCTTCCGATGCTTTCGCCTCCTCCTTTTTGCGGTGGCGGAATTCCAAGTACAGGTTGAGGAGGATGACCGGGACGCCGATGGCGATGACCCACCAGAGAGGGATGTCTTGGGTAAGGATCATGCAAGCTCCTTTCTTTTCGGGGAATGGTAGGTACCCATTATTTATTGGACTCCAAAATGCCGTCGTCAAACAGGAAAAAGATAAGAAGTTGGATGCCGTCCTGTAGTCCTTTGGCATAGAAGTGCTTGTTATGTAGGGTGTCGAGTTCTGTGAGCAGGTTGAGCAGGTTGTCTAGATGCTCTCTTTCATGCGGCATGTTTGCGAGGAGTTGTTGTTCGGCTTCCCTAGTACGGGCTCGTAGTACCTTAACCTCTTCTAGTTGTTCGGCGTTGCCGGATAAGAGGCGGAACCTCTCTACGATCGTTTCATTGATCCATTCATGCATAGGCCTCCTCCAATCGCGGAATACTGAATAAATGATGTTACGCATATACGTACCAGCCCTTCTTCAATTATATGGTACGTTATCGCGTATAGTCAATTCCAAAGTGGAGCGGTGATCCAAATGTCCAAGAAAGTGGTTGTGAAAATTCCGGAGTTGTTGAAACAACGAGGTATTTCCTTAAGGGAGCTCTCCCGCTTGTCCGACGTCCGCCATGCCGCCTTAAGCGAGTTAGCCAACGGCAAGCGCGCGAACATCAACTTCTCGCATATTGAAAAAATCGCCGATGCTCTAGGCATCAGCGATATTCGGGAGATTGTGGATTTGGTGGAGGGTTAGAAAAAGCCCCTCAGTGCCTCAAAATCACGTAAAATCAAGGCTCTTAATGTTCTGTGACGCACTATTCTCTTAATTTATCATACTTTATTACGAATTTTTGCGGCAGTTTTTAAGGCAATGACTCATATAATGCCAGGCTAGTTTTTCGCCTATTTAATAGAGTTAAAATAATGCCTCTAGGCGAAGATACCCTAATTTGATGTAAGGACGTCAATGCGGCGAACCGTAGCATGCTGTCCTGACTGGGTTTTCGGCGTTTTGTATTATTTCCAATTATCGCTAAATTCGCGACATTTTGTTACATGATTGTTACCGTATCAATAAACTTATTTTCGGGTTATTTCTTATTGAAAACACGGAATAACTCAGCTACTGAAAGAAAAAACAAAAATATCGCTATCCAAATAATCCAACGATGGCAAGGCAATATGTAATTGAACTTGGTGAAGTAATTTACTACTCCAACACAACTCGCAGCTTTCGCAGATAATATCCCAAAATAGAAAGACTTAGTTCTATTTCGTTTTATTTTAAACTGTAATGGAACCGAATATTGTACACTTCCGTCCTTAGAAGTAGCATTGTACGTAACATAAGAATATAGCGACGAAGACTCTAATGTATTTGTCTTCAATGTTATCTCTCTGTCATCCAAAGAACCAGAAACTATTATTTTTGAAGGTTCGTTTACAAATATTAAGTTTGGGTCAGTTACATCTCGAGTATACTCAGAAATCTCATCATTTGAAGATGTGTTATAAAGCGACAATTCGATTTTGTAATCTTTATTATCTCGCAATTCATAGATTGATTCATAGTTTTTAAACTTGCTTTTAATACGCTTTTTTCCACTTTTATTATAAAAGCCATTAATATTAAAAAAAGCGAGATCTGGAAACTCCGCTTTCAAATTATCTATTCTCTCAAACCATTCATGCTTTGCTCCGTTTTTTAAATCCAAGTCTGAAAAGTGTATGCCATCAAGTGGTGTTTTACCTTGAGCCGTAGATATGTCGATTTCCATATCAATAAATTTCTCAAATTCAATATAGAAATGGTATTGCTTTGTTACAGGACTAATTTTATAATCGATTATCTTCGCCTTTCTAATAGAATGAAAACTCTGATTGTTTTTTTCATAAAAGAAAAGGATACAATCGGTTTTATTCTTTTTATAATACTCAAGTTTATTGACAACATCTTGATGTAACCATTGCTTCCTATATCTTAGTTGAATTACATGTCCATTAGGATAGGACAGTGCACGATAAATTGATTCTTTATAAAGGGGTCTATGATTTGAACTAAAAAATGCCAGCATGCCTTACACCTCTGATCGTTTTTGAAATATATACTGCAATTGCTTTTTGATGTATAATGTAGTATATAGACGTGTCGGGGGGTACAATTATGTCTGAGGTCGGTAAGCCTATACAACTTAAGGAATCTTCAAGAACATATTTTTTTCCAAATGGTGGGAAAGTAGTTCTTTTAAATGTAACTGAACTTATTGTTCGTGACTCTGGGACTCACCGTTTGAAGACCGCTGATAACAAACTCCACATCATCCCAACTGGATGGATTCATATCGAGATTGATGAATCCGAATGGACCTCCTGAAAGAGGCTGGGTTACCTGCCTCTGCCTCTTTCTTTTACACACTATAAAGGAATAATCCTTATTCGTTTACCAAATGTAATGACCCCATCATGAAAATTGACTGAAAAAGCCTGAACTTGCATACCTAATTCAAGACACTCTTTGAAACTATGATAATATTCCCTGTAAGTATCATCAAGAATAATTCTTCTAACTGTAGGACTTAATGAGACAATAATATATGAAACTTTTTCACCTGCCTGAAGCAATTGTTTTATCCTCGATAATTGTAAAATTGCTCTTTCAGAATAAATACTTGGAAACATGACCTCTTGTTTAGAAGATATTATCCCTTTGACTTCAATGACAATCCGAATTCCTTCTTCATTTTCTAACAATAAATCGGCTTTGTATCTGTTAATTAATTGTTCTCGTTTGATACTAAAACCACTCAATGTTTTTAATTTATTTTCCTGAATCATAAATTGAACGATTGAATTTATCATATTCAAATTAATTAATATATACTTATTGTAATACTTCACCGCGAACAATGAATATTCAGTTCGTTTTTTTTTACTTTGATTTTTAGTTAATAGTACCTCACGATTGTGCAATTCCAAATAATTCTCAATGCGTGAAGAACTAGGTACGTAGCACTCATTAACCAGCCCATTAATCAGTACTGTACATAGAAATCTATTTTTACTTTCTTTAATAAAGATTCCCTTAATTGTCTCATTTACAAACACACCACACACACTCTCTTTCTACCATCTAAGAAGTACACCGTCAGGTTCGTTTCTGACGGTGTACTATAATTAAATATACTTCTCTAAAAAGCTCTCTAATTCCTCTTCACTGATGTACAGTCCCTGAAGTCTAGTCATATCACCATTAAGTGAGAATAGCATATCGCCTTTACCTAACAAATCCTCAGCACCCGGCGAATCCAGAATAGTCATTGAATCCTGGTGCGCTGGTAATCTGAAAGAAATCCTGCAAGGGATGTTTGTTTTTAGATTCGAAGTGACAATATCAGCGCTTGGTCTCTGGGTAGCAACTACTAAATGTATTCCTACATTTCTAGAGCGTTGAGCCAGTCGTATCATTTGTCTCTCAAAATCCTTTTTTCGACCTTCAAGGTCTGCTACCTGAACAAGGTCAGCATATTCATCAATTATTACAACGATCGGCTTTAATGGTGCTTCAGGATTCTTCTGGTTGTAGCTAAACAAATCTCTACTACGCGATTGACGAAGTAGTTCAGTTCTTCTTTCCAATTCATTCTCAGTCAAATCAGTAAGTATTTCGACTGCCTTCTCCGCATCCAGTATTACCTCTTTATTCCGAAGATGCGGCAGACCGTCAAAGAATATAAAATCAGTTTGCTTTGGGTCAATAATTACAAGTTCAAGTTGTTCGTGGCTATACTGAGAAATTAAGCTCACAATCAAGCTATAAAGGAAAATTGTCTTTCCCGAGCCAGTAGAGCCAGCAGTTAGCATGTGAGGAGCCTGGGCAATGTTAAGCAGCTTAAATTCTCCACTTGGATCTTGTCCAATGACCACATTTAGATTTCCAACCGGCGTATCGCGCGGCAGCATATTAAGATAATCTAAAAGCCTAATTGAATCGCTGCTCTTACGAGGAACATCAACAAAAACAAATTGAGTACCACGTTCGTTCCCAACAAGAATTTCAGATTCTGCTTCTATTTCTCTAGTAATATCCGTACGATACCTCAAAACCTTTTGCAATGTTTCGCCAGCCCTTAGTCTTACTCGGAATCTAATAAATCTTGATGCTACTAAAGCCAACTCTGGATCAACGGACGAAACATCGATTGAATAATCACGCATTGCTCTAAATAATGTACCCGCATTTTTAATAATTAGGTCCTTTAACTCCGCCGTTGTATCTCCAGCTAGTTTTTGAAATGCCTCTGCAGTTTCAATTTTATCATCAATAATATTGATTCCATCAGCCTTGTAACTTCTTTCTATTGCTGCATCTGATACAACAGTGATTTTCTCGATTACTCTTTCAACATCCCGCTGGGTCGTACTCTCATCAGATGAAATGTTAGAATTTGAGAAAGCATCTGTTGAAGGTTGAGTTGGATTTCTGCTTCCCTTAAAGCTTAAGGAATCGAACTTACTTTCGAAGCTGACCTCACAACAATTTACTAGAACCTTATTAATAAAATCATCACGTATCTCCAGCAGGTTAATTTTATAATCTGAGTCCAACTGCCTGCTCGTGGAAGTTCCTTGCTCGCTAAACCTGACATGATGAATTGATGAGTTTATTGTGACAGGTATCTCCCCTGCGAACAGCCGATTTAATTGGTATGTCCACTCCTTTTTTTCAGACTTTGATAATGGAAGCCGATAAAAAGACCTAAAAGCCTGAAACCTCAGTAGCTCTCTTCTTGATGTGCTTGTAATCTTGTCCCTCTCATTAAAAATCTCGTGAATGATGCTTCTGACTGAATTAACCTGTTCAACAGCCTTTCCTGTGATCTCATTTTGGTCAACTTGATAAGCACCATCGTATGTTTTTACCTCAATGATATCTATTACTGCTTGATGCTCATCAAAAGTGATTCCAATTAGATCAGAGAAAGTCCCTTCTTCACGTTCATCTAGCCAACTCTGTGCAAGCTCTGTATCTAAGCTTACTATAATAAAATTCTTTGAATTTTGCTTTGACCAAATTGCAGAGATAGCCGTACCAAGGGCACCTTTAGTATGATTAATATTAAAGGTTCTATCTACCTTTGAAGATGCAAGACTCAAAACGCCCCTTTCATTCAAGCCTTGAATTGTTCTTAATACCTTACCCACACACTCTTCCCTTGGATCATAATTTCCAATGGATCGAATTGTATAGTCCATCCCCTTTGTAAGCTTTGCCCAGTCATTTGAATAAATTCCTACGTCACGAAAGGACTTTGACTGATAAAAGATACACTTCTCTGAGCCTATAACGCTCAATTCAAGATTCTTTAAATTGGCATCAGCTATTATTAGCCATGGCACAGTTTCAAGCAGCCTATTAAATTCCTGTTTACTTGTCTCTAGCTCTAAAACAATTGTGTGATGCCACCCCTGAGGCTTGTCGTTTAGACGACCAATTAAATCATGATGATCAGAGAATATATTTCCATCTGAAGCAGGTAGTATCTCTACTTTATCCGCGATAGGGTCATACTCAAATACCTTCGGAATGCACAAAGGATGAATTTTAAGTAGTGGATTTCTTCTAATATTTGAAACGGACTTTCCACATGGATCAAACAATACAACTGTATGGAAGTGATTCTTTTTCACTAATTCAACTAGTGCATCGAAACCTAATACAATTGTGTCGATCTTAATTGAAAAGTTTGGATCATTTGAGAGGGCAAACTTACTGTATATGGTATCATCCACATCATCAAAGCTTGACCAATTTTCAGGAGTCTCTTTAGTTTTAAATATATGTATATGAGCCCCCTGAAGGCTTATATCCTTTGCTCTAAGCATACCTTTAACCAAGTCAAAAACATGCTTAACGCTTGGAGGATTCACAAAGGCAACTCTCAGTCCGAACGAACTGTGAGGATATACCTTAATGAGCTTCGTAAGAGATTTTTCGATTACCTGAAGCCCGTCAAGCATTTGGTTGACCTGCTGCTCGCTTGAATAAATCGGCAGCTTACCAAGCAGGCTTACCTCTGGAATTACTCTGTCGCCTTTGTTTGAGATGTAGCTACTGACGAAAACTGTAGGTAATGGATTTGGAATTTCCCCTGATGCCCGAACAAGGAAATCTTTATCTATCTCGCTCAAACTGGAAGAGGATTCTCTTAATCTGACCGTAAGCTCGACGTATTTCCAAAGATATAATGGAAATAATGGTGTGCTAGTTGCGTGAACGCTTTCCTCACCAATGATGTAGATCATGTCTAAAGAATTAATGCTAGCTATTAATTGCTTCGAGCCTTTGGGGCTGAAGGAGCTTAATAAACCATAATGCTGCTTAATAAGCTTAAGAACTCTCCCGTACAAGTCTACATATTCAGAACAGCTTTTTAGAATTTCATCGGATTCAACAATCTTAAGCATTGGACAATCCGCTAAACGGTGAGCCGCGCTTACTAAGCTGCTTCTGATAGATAACAGTTCATTAAAGACTTCAAGTAACCCCTTGACCTCAGCGTATTCATCCTCGAATAGAGCGATAATTTCCTTAATTCCATCAATATATTCTCTATCAAACACTCTAACTCGAAATTGCTCCAATGAACGAAATGCATCTATTGGGTTTTTAACATTGGCTTTTATTACGCCTCCAAAGGAATTCTCACCAACAAAGGTTTGAATAAGGTTGTGGATCTCAGGAATAAATTCAATACGAGTGCTCTCATTTTCACTCTCAACATTGACTTTGCTTGCTTTACCTTTTTCCCACTCAGTATATTTTAGCTCAATCTCATCAAGCAGTCCTTTTACCTTATCAGTGTCATGCTCAATTATTAAATCAACCGCGGTTGATTCCGGCGAATCTGACTTTTTTCTTGATTTTCCCGAGATGCTATCAGTATCAGAGTCTTCTATATCATCATCAACGTCAACTGGCTTTTTCTTGTTTGTCTTCTCATTCTTCACCTTAGAAAGAAGTTCCTGTACCTCGCTGTATTTCATTTTTCCGAGAACAGAAACATCTCTTGTACTATAGTATCGAAGAATATTTGAACGAGTAGAATGGAATTTATCTGATTCAGGATTTGATTGAATTGCCTTTCGGTCCTCTTTATTTAAATTGCTTATTCGTGAAACTATCCTAGAGTTTTCAATTAGCCTCTGTCTGATTGAATCTATATTACTCTTCACAAATACACTATCATCAATTAACAAACCTAATCTAAATAGTTGCTCTACAGAATCTCTTGGAATATCTTCATCATTTAACGTAAGGTGCTGATAATAGTCAATCAGTCGTTCAAGTGAAATTCTATCCATTATTCTCTTTGAATTTAGAGACTTCCACATATTCCTTAACGACTCATTAATTCCCCCAAGCTGCTTTTCAGCATTGACACATAGCTCTTTATAAATCTCTTCTGCGGTTATTTGCTCATACCAACGAAGGGAGGAGAGCTTTGGAACTGCCCTTTTTACAATTACAATTCGTGTGCTATTAACGTCTCCGTCATTTCTAAAATCCTCAGCTTCCTCAACAGAATAGTACAGGGAAAGGTAGGTAAGCTGACCACTCAGCTCAAGTCGAAGCTCATCAAGCTCAACGTCTGTGAAGCCAACGAAAAAAACTTTAGGCATTGCTAGGTCTTGTTCTCTAACTCGAAGTTCAAGCATATTTATAAATTTACTATACGAGTATTTTGGTAAATCCTTCAGGAGAATACCATAGCTCTCATTAAATACTCTTTTGCTTACAATAGCAGCAAGTATATCAGAAAGTACAATTTCAGAAGACATTTTTTACCTCCTTAAGGAAATAACAGTTACACCATCCGCATAGCGCTTCCCGTATCCCATTGAGATTAATGTATCAGCGATTTTCTCCGCATTTTTCGCCAAATCTCCAGCCAGATCACCAGGCGTATTTGGGGTCACCTTCCAGGTAGTTAGCTTTTCAAAATCGGTCTCAGGGTTAGCACCAAAAATGATGCCGTATCTATCCCATAGCTCATGACCAAGTTGGCTTAAAGTCAAGCCACGTCCCGGTTCTAGAATAGTCAATAGTAAGATTTCCAAAATAAGTGGATCAGGAGAATATCTCTTTCGCTTTCCACCCTGTGCCCTCGGCGCGAGCAGAGCAATTCTTCCCCCAAAGGTTGAAATGAAGCTTGAAGGATCAGTATCATATTCGTCGGCAAAGAGCTTAAAGCGTGAAGCCTTAATAAAAGCTTGAAAGGGGTCTCGGAGTTGCTCAAAGTAACCTAGGTACAGTGCTCGGTAGCTTTTCCGCTTTTCCTCCTCCTCCTCACGGTTAGAGGTTCTTCTCGTGCTTTCCTCTAAACGCAAATCATTAATTCGTGCAAGCATTTCGTCATGGGTATATGTATCATATTTCTCAGGTGATAGAATTTCCTCTAAACCCTTCTCGAAGAACTGTTCAATAAGCAGCTTAGCTACCACCAAGGTCTCTTCGCTTGCATACTTCACTGAATCAAGCTCACCATCTGCATCCAAAAGAATGGGAACCCTATCATCAATAGAATACTCTGAGGATAAGTCTAGCACCTTTGAAGATAAATGATTTATAATAGCAAAACATCCAAACAGAATGATCCTTTCCAAGGTCAAGAGCTTGTTTCCCGAAGACATTTCATTTTGAGCTAGCTTATCAAATGAAGCCCTTAATCTAAACTCCACCCCACTCAGCAAAGGTAAATTTGAGTTGGTAGCTTGATCGTGAGTTTTCTTTTTTGCAAACTTGGTCAGAGGCGCTGCGATTCTACTAAGATCATCGTTCTCATTTTCTAAATATTCTTTGATTAGTCCTAGACATGGTGAAAACTGACCATTTACCTCTGTAGTAAGTAAGCGGTATAAGAAGCTGTGTAAGCCAGCTTCTAGCGCAACAGACCCTCGAACTTGGGTTTTACTGCTGATTGTCAATACAGTATTATTTGCACTTGGGAATGCAGCATTATCGGCATTAAAAATGATATTTAAGTAAAACCGAAGCATATTTATCTCATCATCGTCAAAGCCATTCTCATCGAAAGCATCGTTGTATTTATTCCTTATTTCTGATGCTGGATTTACCTCCTTACCTTGCCTCCAGCGAATTATCCATTCATTTAAAGCATCCACCGTATAGCTTTCTCCAGATACAAGTCTAAATAAGCCATTAGCAACATGAACCGGTTTAATAGATGATGAAGTAGGTCTATATTGGATATAATCATTTAATACCTGATTCCCATATTCCTTCAATCGGTTTGCCATTCTCTTACCTCCGCTTTGATACATATTGTGCATTATTGACCTTTACTCGATATAATGAACGATTATCCATATCCCTGATCAAAAACTCATTAGCTCTGCTTGTCGATTCTAACGAGGAAAGCTCGTTCATAAAACGAAGCAGCTTAAATTGATGCTGTTCAGGTACTAGCTGTGATGGATATCCTATTTGAACTAACGTTAAAACTCGATAAAGGTTTAGGTCAATTCTTAGCTCAACAAAGGCCTTTTCTTTCGACTTATATACGCGGAAGAGAAAATGGTCGGGAACGTATTCCATTTCCTTCAAATGGGCAGGCAGCCTTGGAACAAGCAGTTCAATTTGATTCGAATACGCATATTTACTTGTAACAGCTACCCTGGGATAAGTGCGAAGCTCGTATTTATGTGTCGTCCAGATTTTGAGCTTATCATCCTCATGATCATCAGGATTGAAAAATTTATTGATACCAGATATAATTTTCCTTATCATTTCATCCTGTCTATCGTAGCCTTGAATCAATATATCGTAATATGCTTTATACCTGAATTTCGAAAGCGCATAAGAATGCGGTGGCGATCATCCAGGAGCGGATCAACAACTGTGAATAAGTGGGAGTGGGACCAGCGAAATTTTGAAACCAATATCCACATGGGGATAACTCCCCCC
>NZ_QJVJ01000011.1 GCF_003217775.1 Paenibacillus flagellatus | reverse complement strand
CGGTGTGGTAGACTTCACCTAAAAGGTGCTCCTCTCTTTGGGTGATGTTGTCCTGGACAAACACCATTCTACCAAAGATTTGGAGCCCTTTTTATGTTTTTAATGCGCAGTACTTTCGAAATTCAGGATTATAAACCTGGAGAAATTATTTCGATGGAAACGGTGAACAGACGCTTTAACACTGAAGAAGAAGGTACGAAAAGTTATAAGAAGACAGGGATAGTATTGAAAAGACGCATGGATGAACTTTGTGAACAAGGATACTTAAAGTCAACTGAAATAAACGGGTATCCTGTATATACATTGACCAATAAAGAGCTTGATGTGTTTTAATATCAACAGCTTCTGTTGCAGTATTTTAAGAAAAGATGAACGCTTGACTACGCACCCTTTTGACATTAGAATCGAAATTCTCATGCATTTGAGGTCGCTCAAAAAAACGCGGAAGGACGTCTCGCTCCACGACCCGATCGGAACGGACAAGGAAGGCAACGAAATTACGCTCATCGATATACTCGGCACGGAAGCCGACGACGTCGTCGACAAAGTCCAGCTCAAAATCGAAAAGTCGAAAATATACAAAAATTTGGACATTCTCGACGAACGCGAGAAGGAGGTCGTCGTCGGCCGGTTCGGCCTCGAGCACGGCGGCGAGGAGCGCACGCAGCGGGAAATCGCGAAGGAGCTCGGCATTTCGCGCTCCTACGTGTCCCGAATCGAGAAGCGGGCGCTGATGAAGCTGTACCACGAGTTTTACAAGGCGAAACGGTAACGCGAAGGGCGGGAGAGGCACAGCGCTCGACCGGCCGGTTTCCCGTGCGGCGAGGAGGCCATGCTCGGAGTTGGATGATGCACCAAAGAAGGGGAGCGGCAGGAAAGGTGCCGTTCCCCTCTATGCGTTACGGCGAATCCGAATTAAAACGAATACCGCCAAAGCTCCGTGTCGTTGTGCTTGAAGTACAGGTTGCCGTCCGGATCGGCCGTCAGCATGTCGGCGCCGTCGGACCGCAATATCTCGATCGAGCGGTCCGCCTTGTTGATGGAAAACAAATACTTATTCCCGATCGTGCCGTATACGGAGTCCGGATCCTTTTCGACGGTGACAAGGTCCGCATCCCGGTACGTCCCTTCCGGCCATTTCACGTCGGGGAACTTTTCTTCGAAATAGTCGAAGGTGCGCGACACCGGATCGAAGACGAACAGATAGCCCTCCGCCATGCCCCACAACCGGTCGTCGATGACGACCAGCTCCGTAATGGCCGTCAGCTTGCGGCCCCCTGCGATTTCCGGCAACCCGTATTCGGCTACCTTCGCTTGCGCGGCAGGATCGTACACGAACAGCTTCGCTTCGGTTTGCGACGGCGTGCTGGAATATCCGCCGCGGATCGTGGTACCGCCGTACAACAGTCCGTTATGGTAAGCAAGCGCGATGACGCTCTGATCCGTCACGATATTTTCGTGAACGGTCGCGGCACCCGTCGCGTAATCGTAAACGGATAACGCGCCCGGCCGGTATCCGGTCGTCCCGGTCGTGCCCATAAACACCTTTCGGTCGCCGAAGGCGATCGCTTTCGGCCGATCCTGCTTGTACAGCCCCGAGTTGATCAGCAGCTTCGGATTGACGCCCGGACGCCACGGCGCTTTCGGATCGTATTCATGCAAGCCTCCGCCCGGATACGTGCCCACATACAGCTTGCCGCCGGCGGAAGCCATCTTGTCGATTTGGCTGATCGGGGCGTAGACGGTTTCGGGCTGGGTATCGTTCGCATCCCCTTCGAACGGTCGGTACATGCCCAGTCCTCCGTACAAGTACGCGCTCGTGTAAATATGGCCGTCCGGTCCCGTCGCGATGCTGTTGATGGCGCCTGCGATACGAGGGGCGCCTTCGGCGCGGGAAACGCGGAAATGGCCGTTTTGCGGATTGTACTTGATAATGTTCGTTTCGTAATTGCCGTCGGACACGGCGACGAGCGTTTGGCCGGGGAAGTTTTGCTGATCGTTCAGCGTCACCCAGCCGTACCGTTGAATGCGTCCGGGGATGTCGAAGTCGAGATTCGTGACCTGCTTGGTGGCGAGGTCGTACCGGCTCAGCTTGTTTTTCTGGACCAAATACACGCTCCCGTCATGCGCCGGCGATACTCGGGGGGCCGCGTTCGTAATCGACATCTCCTCCGTCGAGGCGACGGTTCCGTCCGCCGCGACGTCGACACGCAGCGCCATCAAGTATCCGCCGATCGCGACAAAGACGCGGTCTCCCGTATAATCGACCGTTCCCGCCAGCGTGATCGATTTGTATTTCGCCGGCAAAATGTCGTCAAGCCGCCCGGTATGGTGGTCATAGCGCAGGATGGAAGCGTTCGCGCCCATGGCCAAGTAGGAGACGCCGCGCTCCCGGTCGTGCGCCAGCGCCCGGAGATACCGGTACGTCTGTCCCGGCGGCTGGTAAAACGGGAAGCCGCCGATTTGCGAGGCGCCTTGTGCCAGGTCGTACTCGAAAAACCCCGCCCGGCCGTACGAACCGCCGTACACCTTCCCGTCGGCGCCTACGGCCAAGTCGAAGACGTACGATTCCCCCGGCAGCGGCTGCCCCAAGTCGGAAATGGACGATTCGCCCGGAACGTATCGATAGAGCCGGCCGTTCGGATACGTTCCCAGGTATACCGTCCCGTCCGTCGCCGTCGCGGCCGCCCACGCCCCCGTCGGATTGACGCTGGCGCCGGGAAGGGTAACGCTGGTCGTCACCTTTTCGGTGTTGACGTCGATGACCTCCATAATGGGGCGATCGTTCTGATTGCCCGTCACGACCGCGTAAATCTCGTGCTGACGATCGCCGATGCCGAAGGCGGCCCCGAGCGGTGCGGCGCTGCCCACCTGAACGCCCAAATTCGTATAATCCTTCGTCAAGCGGACGCGGTCCCAATACGAAGTCCCTTTATTGCCTTTGTCCGAATACAGCATAACGGCGGCGCGAACGGCTCCGTCCGGCGCGACTCGGCTGACCTGCGCCGTCTGCCAGCCGTCTTGGTAGACCGCTTTCGTAACCGCGTTATCCAGCAGTCTCCCGCTGCCGTCGTAAAAGTTCAGTACGAGCTCGGCTTCCCCGGTTTCGACCCACACATCGGCAAAAGCCGTATAGGACGTCCCCGCTTCCACGTCGAGCTTGTCGCTTTCCAGCCCGAAGGCGCGGGAAGCTTTGGCGTCGTACAGCCGTGCGCTGTACGTTCCTTCGCTCGCCCGAACGTCCGATCGTTCAATGCCGCTGCCTTGCTCGTCCCGATCGTTGCCGTTGTCCTTGTCCACGATTGTCGTCCACCCGGACAGATCGTCTTCAAAGCCGAAATTCGCTCCTCGGATATCCGCAGCCGAAGCGCCGGATCCAAAGCCCGATAGCGCGACAACAGCCGCCATCACGGAAGATGCCAGTTTGCGTCGCAGTCCGTGTGCTTGAAGGCGTTTTCTTTTCATTGCGTAATTCCTCCCGACCGATTGGTATGCGAAGCGATGGTTCCAACGTTGTTTCCTTTAACGGTTACCCCTGACGAAACGGACAAACCGTCCGCCTGTCCGCCGATCGTCACCTCCTTCGTCCGCAGGTCGCAGCGGCTTCAGCTCCATGACTCGTCTCCTACCCACCACTATAGAAGAAAACTTGTCCGGGCGAGGGACACGAAATGAGCGTACGACGTCCACTTTTTATCCTCGGGAGCGCCGGAAGCTGTGCTACAATATGGATATCCGGAGTTGGAAGGAGACGCGTATGGTACTCTCCCCACGATTCGAAGACGCCTTGAGGCACGACCTGTACGGGAAAAGCCGGCTGCCGTTTTTTATTTTGGAAAAGCAGATGATGCGCGACTATCCGCTTCACTACCATAACTTGGCGGAGCTCAGCCTGGTCGTCAGCGGCACCGGAACGGAAATATTAAACGGCAAGCCCCACCGGTTCAAGCGCGGAACCGTTTCGCTGCTATTGCCTCACCACATCCACGAAATCCGCTTGGATCGGCCTCCCGTTCATAAATACAACTGCATGTTCGACATCCACCATTTATTTCTGAATGCGTCCGACCAAGAGCTGAGCCGCTATGTCATGAAGACCGGCGAGCTGCTGCCGTCGCATTACGAGTTGGACGAGGAGCAAACCGTCTATATGATCCGGTGGTTCGAATCGGTGAAGCTGGAGTACGAAAGCGACCGGTTCGCGAAGGAATCGTCTTTGCGCGCCAAGCTGCTGGAGGTGCTGGTGTTTTTGACCCGGACGTTTATCGGGCGCCCCGAGCCGGCCCCGTCCGCGAATCCGTCTCCTCATCAATGGGCCGAGCTGCTCCATTACGTCCATCTGAACTACCACGAGCAGCTATCCTTGACCGGTCTTGCCGAACGGTTCCATTGGAACGCTACCTATATCAGCCGGCTGTTCAAGCGGCACGTCGGACAAACGTTCATCCATTACTTGTATGCGCTGCGCGTTCAACGGGCGGCCAGTCTGCTCGCCACGACCGATATGGAGGTAGTGGACATCGCCGTCGAAGTCGGGTTCGACCATGTAAAGGCGCTTCGTCGCGCCTTCCTGAAGCTGACCGGGAAAACCCCTACGCAGTACCGGGAACAATTGCGGTTAAACGAATAAAGCTTCGTCGACTTCGCGAAAAAGCGGTTGCCTTGGGCGGCAACCGCTTTTTTCGTCTTGTTCGCGCATGACGTTCATGCCGCGCTACGCCATCCGCTTTTTCGATTCGAGATAAAGCGCCTGAATGAACTTTTTCGTGTTTTGCCGGATCGAACCGGGAGCGGGAGACGTTTCGTCCTCCAGCTCCTTCATTTTTTTGCGGATATCGCCCAGATCGAAAAAGACGGTCGCGTACTGCTCGAACTTCGGGCTCGCGTAATCGATCAAGCCGAGGGAGGCGACGTGGACGAGCGCCTGATGCACCGCCCGCCGCACCCGCTGCTCGGCCGCCTTGACCTCCCTCTTGACGTTCGCCTCGGATGCGGACGGGCCGAGCTTCCTCCGGGCAATGTCCCGATACAGGTCGAGCAGCTGCGGAAAGCCCGGCTCCCCCGGCCGTTCGCTTTCGTGCCGGGACAGCACCTCGAGGATGTCCAGCAAATCTTGGACGCCGGCTTCGCCGACGAGTCCGAGGTCGGACAGCACGTCGCTCCCGCTGTCGACAATCGTTTTTTCGGGTGCGGCGGTTCCTTTCCCGGAGGCCGCGCCGTCGAAGCCGATGGCGGAGAGCGTCTTTCGAATGTCCCGGATCGAATGCTGCAGCCGCAGCCGCTCCGCGACTTTGCGCAGGACGGCGACCACCTCCAGCCGGTTGATCGGCTTCGTCACGTAATATTCGATTCCGGCGGCATACGCCTTGCCGATCAGCTCCTTGGATTCGATCTGCGAAATCATGACGATTTTCCCTTCGAACCGGCCGGCCAGCTCGCGAACGGTTTCGATGCCGTCGCGGCCCGGCATCAGCAGATCGATCAGCAGGACGTCGACCCGCTGCGAGGCGAGCAAGCCGTGATCGATATGACTTCCGTCCGGGGCGTCGCCCGCCACCGTTCCCAATTGCTCGTCCTCGATAATCGTTTCCAGCATGGAGCGGACGGCCGGATCGTCGTCGACGATAAAAAACCGCATCGCGCTATTCCTCCTTTCCGATTCGGCTGGCGGGCAGGGCGACGGTGAAGACGGCGCCGGTTCCGCCGCTGCCGGGGCGGTACCGGACCGTTCCCGACATCCGCTCGGCCTCCTGCTTGACGTAAGCCAAGCCGATGCCCGTCGAGGCCTTGCCGGTCGAATCGTATTTCGTCGTAAAGCCGGGTACGAAGACGTTGTCCCGGTGCTTGGGCGTGACGCCCGGTCCGTCGTCGGCCACTTCGAGTACGATCGTATCGTCCTCGCGCCTCGCCTCGATCGCGATATGACCGGACTCCGGAATGGCTTCGACGGCGTTGGCGACGAGGTTGTTCAACAGCGACAGCGTCGCGTAGGCATGACAGGAAGGGAGATCGCCCTCCGTCCGCAAGCCGATCCCGATCTTTTTGCCGAGCGACAGGGCGTACTTTTCGTTCGAGCGCCGGACGATGCCCGCCAATTCCGCCAACGGCATGTAGTCCCCGTCGTGCGCGATCAGGCCGGACAGCCCCGCATATATCCGCTGATTGTCCTTCTTGATGTCGTGCACCTCCCCGGCGATCCGGAGAGCCTGCTGCGCGAGCCGTTCGCGCGGGACGGGCGTTTCCCCTTTCAGCGATTGGTACAGCCCGTAGCAGTCCTGGGCGATACGCTCCGCGCTTCGCAGCGTCTTGTTCAGGTGGATCGTTTCCTCGTACAGCCCGGTGACGAGCATGAGCATGGTTTCTTTTTCTTTGCGCTGCCGCTCTTCGGCCGCCCGCGTCTGCTTCAGCTGAACGAGATTGAAGAAGCCGACGACGAAAAAGCTGCGGAAAACGGCGAGCAGTCCGATCTGGTTCCATGTCGCGGCCTGCGTCAGCCCGTCGGCCGCCGAACGGCGCAGCAGCAGCTCCGCCGCCGACGCGGCGAGCTCGACGGCGACCCCCAGCGCGCCGAGCGCGATCGGACGGTGCCGATATCGGTTCAGGCGAAAGGCGGCGAAGGCGAGGCCGTATGTCGCGTAATAAAGAAACGCCGGCTCATGGTGGCGCAGCGCGTCCCCCCAGTCGCCCCGCGGCGCGAGCGTCCATTCGAGTCCGATGCGGAACGCCGCCACCGAGGCGCCGACGAGCAAGCCGGAGACGACCGGCGGGACGGACCGGACCCAAAGCAGAAACAGAAAAAAGACGGGGGTGCCCAAGCTTACCCGAAAATCGGTATGGAACGGGAAGAAATGCAGCTCACCCGCAACCGGTACCGCGACGACCATCAGCAGGACGAGCAGCCGTTTGTCGTTCAATCGTCTTCGGAGCCTCCTTGCGATACTCTGATTGCTTATTGTTCCAAGATCGGGGAACCGGCATGCGAAGGCGACATGTAAAAATAAAAACGGAGAAAGATGTAGGTTCTCGTCGATTTCGGTAGATCGCCCGTACAATACTTTTCGTTGGCACTGATTTGATGAGAAACAGAATAGAAAGCGCTTTTACAAGAGGGGAAAGGGGAATCGAAATGAAAAAGTTCGGTTTGGCGTTTCAAATATTGATCGGCTTGCTGTTGGGGGTCGCCGTCGGTGCCGTCTTCTACGGCAATCCGTCCGTCGAAAGCTACTTGAAGCCGGCGGGGGACATTTTCATTCGGTTGATTAAAATGATCGTCGTCCCGATCGTCGTCTCTTCGCTGATCGTCGGCGTGGCCGGTGTCGGGGATATGAAGAAGCTCGGCAGGCTCGGCGGCAAAACGATCTTGTATTTCGAGCTCGTGACGACGGTCGCCATCGTGTTCGGCCTGCTGATCGCCAACCTGTTCCGGCCGGGAGCCGGCGTCGATATGGCCGGACTGGCCAAGTCGGACATTTCGAAATACGTGGAAACGACCGAGAAAGTAACCGGCCACAGCTTCGTCGATACGTTCGTCAATATCGTGCCGAAAAACGTATTCGAGTCGTTCGTCGCCGGCGACATGCTCGCGATCATTTTTTTCTCGGTGTTGTTCGGCTTGGGCGTCGCCGCCATCGGGGAGAAGGGCAAGCCGGTGCTCGCTTTTTTCCAAGGCGTCTCCGAGTCGATGTTCTGGGTGACGAACCAGATTATGAAATTCGCGCCGATCGGCGTCTTCGGGTTGATCGGGATGACCGTATCGAAATTCGGCGTCGCCTCGCTGCTTCCGCTCGGCAAGCTGGTGCTCGCGGTTTATGCCGGCATGTTCCTGTTCGTCGCGATCGTGCTCGGCTTGATCGCGAAGCTGTGCGGAACGAGCTTGATGGCGATCGTGCGCATTTTGAAGGACGAGCTCATCCTCGCCTACTCGACGGCCAGCTCCGAAACGGCGCTGCCGAAAATGATGGAGAAGATGGAGAAGTTCGGCGTGCCGAAGGCGATCACTTCGTTCGTCGTGCCGACGGGCTACTCGTTCAACTTGGACGGGTCCACGCTGTATCAAGCGATCGCCGCCTTGTTCATCGCGCAAATGTACGGGATCGACATGTCGGTCGGCGCGCAAGTCTCGTTGGTGCTCGTCCTGATGCTGACGTCCAAAGGGATCGCCGGCGTGCCGGGCGCTTCGTTCGTCGTGCTGCTGGCCACGCTCGGCTCGGTCGGCATTCCGCTCGAGGGGCTCGCGTTTATTGCGGGCATCGACCGCATATTGGACATGGCGCGAACGGTCGTCAACGTCATCGGCAATTCGATGGCCGCCGTCGTCATGGCGAAATGGGAAGGGCAATACGACGCGAACAAGGGGCGCCGGTATTTGGAAACCGTCAAGAAGGCGGCCTAATCGCCGCATAGAAGGGGGAACGGCTTTATGACAACGGCTCGTTACAGAACGGAAAAAGATTTTCTCGGCACGAAGGAAGTGCCCGCCGACGCGTATTACGGCATCCAGACGATGCGCGCCGTCGAAAACTTCCCGATCACCGGCTATCGCGTCCACGAGCAATTGATCCGCGCGATGGCCGTCGTCAAGCGGGCGGCCGCCGAGGCGAACATGGAGATCGGCCGGCTCCATCCGCGGATCGGGAACGCGATCGCGCAAGCGGCGCAGGAGATGGCGGACGGCCGGTGGCACGACCAATTTATCGTCGATCCGATTCAGGGCGGAGCCGGCACGTCGATCAACATGAACGCCAACGAAGTGATCGCCAACCGGGCGATCGAGCTGCTCGGGGGGACGAGGGGCGATTATTTCCAGGTGAGCCCGAACACACACGTCAACATGGCCCAATCGACGAACGACGCGTTTCCGACGGCGATCCATATCGCGACGCTCGTCATGGTCGGCAGGCTGCTCGCGACGATGGAGGAGCTGGTCGCGGCGTTTCGCCGCAAGGCCGAGCAGTTCGACGGCGTCATCAAGATGGGACGCACCCACTTGCAGGACGGCGTGCCGATCCGGCTCGGGCAGGAATTCGAGGCGTACGCCCGCGTCTTGGAGCGCGACAGGAAGCGGATCGAGCGGACGCGCGAGCATTTGTACGAGGTCAATATGGGGGCGACGGCCGTCGGGACGGGCTTGAACGCCGATCCCCGCTACATGAAGCGGGTCGTCGAGCTGTTGGCCGACTTTAGCGGACTGCCGCTCGTCGGGGCGGAGCATCTGGTGGACGCCACGCAAAATACGGATGCGTATACGGAAGTGTCCGGCGCGCTGAAGGTGTGCGCGATCAATATGTCCAAAATCGCCAACGACTTGCGCCTGCTCGCCTCCGGACCGCGCGCCGGGCTCGGGGAGCTGCAATTGCCCGCGCGTCAGCCCGGTTCGTCGATCATGCCGGGCAAAGTGAATCCGGTTATGGCCGAGGTTGTCAATCAGGTGGCGTTCCAGGTGATCGGCAACGACCATACGATTTGCCTCGCGTCCGAAGCCGGCCAGCTCGAGCTGAACGTCATGGAGCCCGTGCTCGTGTTCAACCTGCTGCAGTCGCTCGGCATGATGGATCAAGCGTTCCGCGCGTTTCGCGTTCATTGCCTGGAAGGCATCGAAGCGAATGTCGACCGGTGCCGGGCGTACGTGGAGAACAGCGTCGGCGTCATTACCGCGCTCAATCCGCACCTCGGCTACGAAACGGTGGCGAGAATCGCCCGCGAGGCGATCGAGACGGGGCGCCCGGTACGCGAGCTGTGCCTGCTCCACAACGTGCTGACGGAGCGGGAGCTCGACATGATTCTCGATCCGTACGAGATGACGAACCCGGGCATCGCGGGAGCGGAGCTGCTGGACAAGGAATAACGATCGACGGTTTACCGAAAACGGATTCAACATTCATAGGGGAGAGTGTCGCCACATGTCCGTATCAAGCAGTTCGAGCACTTATATGATTTACCGTCTTCAAATCGACAAGGAGCACGCCTCGCTCGGCGAAATCGCCGCCGCGATCGAAAGAGCGGGCGGAGACATCGTCGGCATCGACGTCATCTCGTCGGGCCGCTCGAGCACCGTCCGCGATATTACCGTCAACGTATCCGATCAGGCGCACAGCGATCGGATCGGCGAGACGCTGGGACGGCTGGAAGGCGTTCAAGTGATTCACGTCTCGGACCGGACGTTCCTCGTTCACTTGGGCGGCAAGATCGAGGTCACCTCGAAAATTCCGGTCAAAAACCGCGACGACTTGTCGCGGGTATACACCCCGGGCGTCGCCAAAATATGTACGGCGATCGCGGAGCAGCCGAACAAAGCGTATTCGCTGACGATCAAGCGCAATACGATCGCGGTGGTGTCCGACGGGACGGCCGTACTCGGCCTCGGCGACATCGGACCGATGGCGGCGATGCCGGTCATGGAGGGCAAGGCGATGCTGTTCAAGGAGTTCGCGGGTGTCGACGCCTTCCCGATCTGTCTCGACACGAAAGATCCGGACGAGATCGTGAGCATCGTCAAGGCGATGGCGCCGGCGTTCGGCGGCATCAACCTGGAGGACATCTCCTCGCCGCGCTGCTTCGAAATCGAGGAACGGCTGAAGCGGGAGCTCGATATTCCGGTGTTCCACGACGATCAGCACGGAACGGCCGTCGTTTTGCTGGCCGGCCTGTTGAACGCGCTTAAAATAACGGGCAAATCGATGGCGGATATCAAAATCGTCGTGAACGGGATCGGGGCTGCCGGCATCGCCTGCTCGAAAATGCTGCTGGCCGCGGGCGCGCGCAACTTGATCGGCGTCGACCGCAGCGGCGCTCTTCACCGCGATGCGCATTACGACAACAAGCATTGGACCGAATTCGCCAACATGACGAATCCGCATGGCGAGACCGGCAGTCTGTCCGACGTGATCCGGCAGGCGGACGTGTTCATCGGCGTGTCGGCTCCGAATATTTTGACGGTGGACGACGTCCGGTCGATGGCGAAAGACCCGATCGTCTTCGCGATGGCGAACCCGGTCCCGGAAATCGATCCGGAGGTAGCCAAGCCGTACGTCCGCGTCATGGCGACGGGACGGTCGGACAAGCCGAACCAGATCAACAACGTGCTGTGCTTCCCGGGCATTTTCCGCGGCGCGCTGGACTGCCGGGCGAGCGAAATCAACGAAGCGATGAAGCTCGCGGCCGCGCAGGCGATCGCCTCCGTCGTCACCGACGAGGAATTGAGCGAAACGTACATCATTCCGAGCGTATTTAATATGAAGGTCGTGGAGAAAGTAAAGGAAGCGGTTGTGGAAGCGGCTTACCGGACCGGCGTCGCCCGCAAGGCGTGGAGAGAGCCTTCCGTATAAGCGCAAGGCCGGAGTAGAAGCGCGGCGATTTTCCGCGGCTTCGCCGGGCATATCGAAAGGCAGCGAGAGGGATTCCCTCTTCGCTGCCTTTTTCGCGCTGCAATCGCCATACGCTCGGGAACAGAATAAAACGGACCGGGCAAAAGACAATTCTCCCCGCTGGCGATCCGACTGGGACTGTGGCAGTCTTAAAGGAAACGCGAGCCGAAGGATGGGGGAAGACGCGATGAAGCTCTTGATCTTGTCGGACATTCATAGCAACATGGATTCGCTCGAGGCGATTATGGAGCAGGAACCCGATAGCGACGAGATTTATTGCGCCGGCGATTTGGTCGACGTCGGCTTCCGGCCGCAGGACGTCGTACATTGGGCAAGAAGCCGTAACGTCGTATGCGTGCAGGGAAATCACGACCGCCTCGTCGTCGAGACGTACCGCAGCGGCCTGCATTTGCAGGATGTGCCGCCCGCGGAGCTGACGTGGCCGATACTCAACGCCAGATGGCTGGACGAGGCGTCCATCGTTTATTTGGAAAGCTTGCCGGAGCGGGTCGATTTCGAGATCGACGGCGCGGCCTACAGCATGCAGCATATGTATAACGGCTACGAGACGATTGTGTGCTATTCGGAATTCAAGAGCTACTGGAGCCGGCAAACGGGGGAGAAGTACCGGGACAACCCGAGGAAACGGCTCATTTTCGGCCATACGCACCGGCAAAGCGTCACGTACCTCGATAACGAATGCTTATGGCTCAATCCGGGCAGCGTGGGCTATAACCGGCCCGACGACCCGTCGAACGAGACGCATTACATGACGATTATGGACGGCCGGATCGAGATGAAGCGGCTCCCGCATAAGAACAACATGTCGCGGGACGAGCTGCGGCGCCGGTTTGCGGAGCTGTATCGGAAGTGACCGGCCTTCCGGACGGGGCTCACCGAAGGGTGAGCCTTTGTTTGTACCGAAATCGAAAGCGCGGCACGGCGGCTTTGCCGTAACGTGTCGATTTATCAGTATATTTGATAAATGTCATCAGATCATTCTAATTGACCCGAATAGCGCGCTGTGATAGGGTTCAAGAGAGTGAATGAATGAAGATGCGAATACTGGGAAATACGATCGCGAATCGTTAGACGGGGTGAATAGTGTTGGAATTTCAAGTCATAAACAGTCCGTTCGACCAGCAGCAGGTCGAGCTGCTCAATCGGCTCGTGCCGACGTTGACCGAATCGCAGCGCATTTGGCTGAGCGGGTATTTGGCCGCCGTAAGGGGTTCGGCTGCTTCGGCCGTGCCGACAGCCGCCGCGCCGACGGCGCTGCCGGCCGCGAGCGCGACCGCCGTATCGAAGGACGTGACCGTTCTGTACGGATCGCAAACCGGCAACAGTCACGGGCTCGCGAAAAGGCTGACCAAGAAGCTGGAGGAGCAGGGCTTTGCGGTCACGCTCTCCTCGATGAGCGATTTCAAGACGAACGGCTTGAAAAAAGTCGAAAACCTGCTTCTGATCGTCAGCACCCACGGGGAAGGGGAGCCGCCCGACAACGCGATCGCCTTCCATGAGTTCGTAGGCGGCAAGCGCGCTCCGCAATTGGACGGCATGCGCTATTCCGTACTGGCGCTCGGCGATACGTCGTACGAGTTTTTTTGCCAGACGGGCAAAGATTTCGACAAGCGGCTGGAGGAGCTCGGCGCGAAGCGGATCGTGCCGCGGGTCGACTGCGATGTCGATTACGAAGAGCCCGCTTCGGCATGGATGGCTCAAGTGGTGGCCGCCTTGTCCGAAGGAGCGGGTACGGGAGCCGCATCGGCCGGACAGCGGTCGGGAGCGCAGGCCGGAGGAGCCGCCGCCGCCGCGTCCGATTATTCGCGTGCGAATCCGTTTCACGCGGAAGTGCTGGACAATATCAATTTGAACGGACGAGGCTCGGAGCGGGAAACGCGCCACGTCGAACTTTCGCTCGAAGGCTCGAACCTGCAGTACGAGCCGGGCGACAGCCTGGGCATCTACCCGCAAAACGACCCGCGTCTCGTGGACGAGCTGATCGGGGCGATGGGCTGGAAGGCCGAGGAGCCCGTTCCCGTATCGAAGAACGGCGACACCCGTCCGCTGCGCGACGCGCTGCTCGAACATTACGAAATTACGGTGCTGACGAAGCCGCTGCTCGAGCAGGCCGCGTCGCTTTTCGCCGGAAGCGGGCTGAAGGAGCTTCTCGACGCCGGACGCGAGCAGGAGCTGCGGGCGTATATCAAGGACCGGGATTTGTTGGATTTGGTGCAGGATTACTCCTTTAAAGGCTTGCCCGCGGCCGAATTCGTATCGATTCTCCGGAAAATGCCTCCCCGCCTCTATTCGATCGCGAGCAGCCCGAAGGCGTCGCCCGACGAGGTTCACGTCACCGTTCGCGCGGTACGATACGAAGCGCGGGGAAGAGAGCGCTACGGCGTCTGCTCCGTCCATCTGGCCGAGCGGGTGCAGCCGGGCGACAAGCTGCCGGTGTTCATCCAGCACAACTCCAACTTCAAGCTTCCCGAGCAGCCGGATACGCCGATCGTCATGATCGGGCCGGGGACGGGCGTCGCGCCGTTCCGGGCGTTTCTGAGCGAGCGGGAGGAGACGGGAGCCGGAGGGAAGACGTGGCTGTTCTACGGCGATCAGCATTTCGCGACGGACTTCCTGTACCAGGTCGAATGGCAGCGCTGGCTGAAGGACGGCGTATTGACGCGCATGGACGTGGCGTTCTCGCGCGATACCGACAAGAAGGTGTACGTCCAGCACCGGATGCTCGAGAAGAGCAAGGAGCTGTACCGGTGGATTCAGGAAGGCGCTTGCGTGTACGTATGCGGCGACGAGAAGAGGATGGCGCACGACGTCCATGCCGCTTTGGCTACGATCCTCGAGCAGGAGGGCGGCTTGAGTCCGGAGGAGGCGGCGGAATATTTGCTCCGCATGCAGCAGCAAAAACGGTATCAGCGGGATGTTTATTAAGCCGGCCCGAGATCGATAGGAGAGGAGAATCGCAAGCATGTCGGACAACAATTTGATGTCCCCGAACAGCGCGCCGCATAGCGACGTCGAGCATATTAAGCGCAAAAGCAACTACTTGCGGGGAAGTCTTACGGAGACGCTCGAAGATCCGATCACGGGCTCGATTCCCGAGGACGACAACCGTTTGATGAAATTTCACGGCAGCTACATGCAGGACGACCGGGATTTGCGTACCGAGCGGAGCAAGCAAAAGCTGGAGCCGGCCTACCAATTCATGCTGCGCGTACGCGCGGCCGGGGGGATCGTGACGCCGGAGCAATGGCTCATGATGGACCGCGTGGCGCAAAAGTACGCCAACGGCACGATCCGGCTGACGACCCGCCAGTCGTTCCAGCTGCACGGCGTCATCAAGTGGAACTTGAAGAAGACGATCCGCGAAGTGAACGACGCGATGCTGAGCACGCTGGCCGCCTGCGGCGACGTGAACCGCAACGTCATGTGCAACCCGAACCCGCACCAATCCGACGTTCACGGCGAGGTGTACGAATGGGCGAGCCGGATCAGCTCGCATCTCGATCCTCGGACGAAGGCGTATTACGAAATATGGCTCGACGGCGAGAAGGTGCTGGACAGCCAAGCCGGCGAAGAGCAGGAGCCGATCTACGGTCCCGTCTACTTGCCGAGGAAGTTCAAAATCGGGGTGGCGATTCCGCCGTCCAACGACGTGGACGTCTTCTCCCAAGACCTCGGCTTTATCGCGATCGTCGAGGACGGAAAGCTGAAAGGGTTCAACGTATCGGTCGGCGGCGGCATGGGGATGACGCACGGCGATCCGAAGACGTACCCGCAAGTCGGCCAAGTGATCGGCTTCTGCTTGCCGGAGCAGGCGGTCGACGTGGCCGAGAAGACGGTGACGATCCAGCGCGACTACGGCGACCGGTCGGTCCGGAAGCACGCCCGGTTCAAATATACGATCGACGACCGCGGCATCGACTGGTTCGTGGGCGAGCTGCACGCCCGGCTCGGCTGGAGCTTGGAGCCCGCCCGCCCGTACCGGTTCGACCATAGCGGAGACCGCTACGGCTGGGTGAAGGGCAGCAACGGCAAATGGCATTTCACGCTGTTCATCCAGAACGGACGGGTCAAGGACGAAGGCGAGCAGCGGCTCATGACGGGCTTGCGGGAAATCGCCAACGTCCACAACGGCGACTTCCGCCTGACGGCCAACCAGAACCTGATCATCGGCAACGTGAGCAGCCAGAAGAAGAAAAAGATCGAGGAGCTGCTCAAGGAATACGGCTTGAGCGAAGGCAGCCACCTGTCCGCGCTGCGGAGAAATTCGATGGCCTGCGTCGCCCTGCCGACGTGCGGACTGGCGATGGCCGAATCGGAGCGCTACCTGCCGGACCTGCTGAACAAAATCGAGCCGATGCTCGACGAAGCCGGCCTGCGCGAGGAAGACATCGTCATCCGGATGACAGGCTGCCCGAACGGCTGCGCCCGGCCGATGCTGGCGGAAATCGCGTTCATCGGCAAGGCGCCGGGCAAATATAACATGTACTTGGGCGGCGGCTTTGCCGGGAACCGGCTCAACAAGCTGTACAAGGAAAATATCGGCGAAGCCGAAATATTGGATTCGCTGCGGCCGATCATCGGCCATTACGCGAAGGAACGGCGGGACGGCGAGCATTTCGGCGACTTCGTCATTCGCGCCGGCTACGTCAAGGAAGTTCGGTCGGGACAAGATTTTCATTCGTAATCGCGGCCGCATACGCCCTCGATGTTCCCCTTGGGAAAGCTCGGGGGCGTTTTTATACATCAAAGCCCGAAGAAGTTTCTAAAAAGAGGCGGCTTAAAAAAGGACATCGCGACGGCTTTACGCCGTACGATGTCCTTTTTCGCCGCCTTCCGGTTTCAGCCGTCGTCCCGCGGCACCGGCAGGCCGAGCCCTTCCGCGACGCGTCTGCCGTACTCCGGATCGGCTTTATGGAAATGGGCGATTTGGCGCAGCTTGATCTCGTCCTTTTCCACCGGCTTCATCGCGCTTACGATGTTGCGGACGAGCCGCGCCCGTTCCTCCTCGCTCAGCAGGCGGTACAGGTCGCCGGCCTGCGTGTAATGGTCGGCATGGTCGTACGCGACGCTCGCCGCCGTGCCGGATACCGGGAACGGGGCCGTCTTATGCTCGGCCGATTGCTTCGGACCGCCGAAGCTGTTCGGCTCGTAATAGACCGAGCCGCCGCCGTTGCCGTCGAAGCGCATTTGCCCGTCGCGCTGGTACGTATTCGTTTCCGCCTTCGGCCGGTTGATCGGCAGCGCGTTATGGTTGGCGCCGACCCGGTACCGGTGCGCATCCGAATAGGCGAACAGCCGGCCTTGCAGCATTTTGTCCGGGGAAGCCTCGATGCCCGGAACGAACGAGCCCGGGGAGAACGTCGCCTGCTCGACCTCGGCGAAGTAATTGTCCGGATTGCGGTCGAGCACCATGCGGCCCACCTCGATCAACGGATAGTCTTTCTGCGACCATACCTTCGTCACGTCGAACGGGTCGAACCGGTACGTATCGGCGTCCTCGAGCGGCATGATCTGCACGCACAGCTTCCATGCGGGGAAGTCGCCTTGGGCGATGGCGTTGAACAGGTCCTCGGTATGGTAGTCGGGGTTTTCGCCCGCCAGCTTCGCGGCCAGCTCGACGTCCAAGTTGCGGATGCCCTGCTCCGTCTTGAAATGGTATTTCACCCAGACGGCTTCGCCCGCAGCGTTGACCCACTTGAACGTATGACTGCCGAAGCCGTGCATATGCCGGTATGTAGCCGGAATGCCGCGGTCGGACATCAAAATCGTCACTTGGTGAAGCGATTCGGGGGACAGCGACCAGAAATCCCAAACCGCGTTCGGGTTTTTCAAATGCGTCTGCGGGTGGCGCTTCTGCGTATGGATGAAGTCGGGAAACTTGATCGCGTCGCGGATGAAAAACACCGGCGTGTTGTTGCCGACCAGATCGTAGTTGCCTTCTTCCGTGTAAAACTTCACCGCGAAGCCTCGGGGGTCGCGTACCGTATCGGCCGAGCCGAGCTCGCCGGCGACCGTCGAGAACCGGACGAACAGCGGCGTCCGCTTGCCGACCTCGGATAAAAAGGCCGCTTTCGTATACTTGGACAAATCGTTCGTCACTTCGAAATAGCCGTGGGCGCCGGCGCCTTTGGCGTGCACGACGCGTTCCGGGACGCGCTCCCGGTTGAAATGAGCCAGCTTCTCTAGCAGATGGACGTCCTGAATGAGAGTCGGTCCTCGCGAGCCGGCCGTCATCGAGTTTTGGTTATCGCCCACCGGCGCTCCCCAGCTTGTCGTCAAACGATTCGTAGTATCGCTCATGAATAAGATCACCTCGGAAAAAGGATATGACGATGAATTGATTACTATGATAACACTTATCAATGGAAAATCAATATTTATTTATAATTATTATAAATAAATGTCCGGCCGGTTGGGGTACTCTAATCGCAACAACCGATTGACATGAAACCTAAAGGTTTCATATAATAAAAATGAAACCAAAAGGTTTTGCAATCAATTGCGATGACAATGGAGGTCCGATCCATGGAACAAAACAAAACGTCCGAACGTCTGCCCGACATTCGGCAAACGATTACGCTGAACGCTCCGATCCGCAAAGTATGGGACGCGGTCGCCACATCGGAAGGCATCGCCGCCTGGTTCATGCCGAACGACTTCCGTCCCGAGCCGGGGTACGAGTTCACCCTGGAGGCCGGACCGTTCGGCAAGTCCCCGTGCAAAGTGACGGAGCTCGATCCGCCCCGCCGGCTGTCGTTCTCGTGGGGGAAAGACTGGACGCTTACGTTCGAGCTGATCGAGACGGGAGACAAGACGGAATTTACGTTGATCCATTCCGGATGGAGCGCCGACCAAGTGACCGAGTTCGGAGAACCCCATACGGTCGTCCGCGAGCGAATGGAGCAAGGCTGGAGCGGGATCGGGCGGAAGCTTGCCGCCTTGGTCGAGGCTTGACCATGGATGCCGCATCGCCGAAGACCGACGTGTTTCAGGCGATCGCCGATCCGACCCGCCGGCAGCTGCTCCGCATGCTCGGCGACGAAGAGATGCCCGTCACCGCGATCAGCGGCCATTTTCCGATGAGCCGTACGGCGGTATCGAAGCATCTCCGCATTTTGACGGACGCCGGGCTGCTGACCGAGCGGAAGGTCGGCCGCGAAACGCGGTACCGGCTCGAGCCGGAGCCGCTGCTCGAGCTGAAGCGGTGGCTCGCCTATTACGAGCGGTATTGGGAAAACAAGCTGTCCGCGCTCAAGCGGTACGTGGAGTCGGACGGTTCGGAGGACGGCTTCGCGGCGCCGCTTGAGGCGGTCGAGCGGAGGAAGGACGAGCCGTAATGCGGCTCCGTAAACAACGGGTCGCCGGAACAATGTTCCGGCGGCCTTTTTGCGCATTTCCCCGCCATATCGCCAGAAAAATGCGGATCGTGCATCCGCTTCGGAGAGAAAAGTACAATTTTTGCACTGTTCGCGGAACCGTTTTCTGATTATCGTGGAAATCAAGCCAGATCGACAACTCATACACGAAAGCTAGGAGGACACCCGGAACGATGAAACGCATCAAGTCTTTCCGACGGATCGGCAGGCACATGGAATTGTTTACGCTTTCGCTTCCGGCCGCCATCTACATTTTCGTCATGGCGTACATTCCGATGTTCGGAGTGGTGGTCGCCTTCAAAAACTACAAGTACGACAAAGGCATACTGGGAAGCGAATGGGTCGGCTTTAAAAATTTCGAATTTTTGTTCAAAAGCGAAACGGCCTTCCGCATTACCCGCAACACGGTGCTGTACAACATCGGGTATATGGCCTTGACGACGATTTGCGCGCTGGCGGTCGCCATCCTGCTCAACGAGATTGCCAAAAAATGGCTGAAAATTTACCAGACCGCGATGATCCTGCCGTTTTTCTTATCCTGGGTGGTGATGAGCTACATTACGCTGGCCTTCCTGGACCACCAGAGCGGATTTATGAACGGCTGGCTGTCCGCCTTCGGCTTCGAGAAAATCAAATGGTACTTCGAGCCGGAGTATTGGCCGTTCATTTTGAACGCCGTTCATTTATGGAAAGCGATCGGCTTCTCGGCGCTCGTCTATTATGCCGGCATTCTCGGCATCGACGGGGAATTGTACGAAGCGGCGCGGATCGACGGGGCGAAACGCTTCCAGCTGGTGAAGCATATCACGCTGCCGCAGCTTACTCCGCTGATCGTCATTTTGTTGATCTTGAGTATCGGGAACATGTTCCGCGGCGATTTCGGGCTGCACTTCTTCATTCCGAACAACAGCGGCATGATTTATCCGACGACGGATATTATCGATACTTATATTTACCGGGCGCTCAGCGAAGTCGGGGATATCAGCATGGCTTCCGCCGTCGGCTTGTACCAATCGTTCGTCGGCTTCGTTCTGGTCATCGCCGCCAACTTTACGGTGCGCAAAATCAACGAGGAAAACTCTTTGTTCTAGGAGGCTGCCAACTTGCTTACACGCCACAAGCTGTCCTGGTCGACCGCGATCATTCACCTGACGTTCATCCTGTTTACGTTTGCGATGCTCGTTCCGTTCGCGATGGTCGTCATCATCTCCTTGTCCGACGAACAGTCGATCCTGCATAACGGCTTCCAGCTGATCCCGGACAAGATCACCTTCTTGTCGTACCAGTACTTTCTCAAGACGCCGGACACCATACTCCGCGCCTACGGCGTCACGATTACCGTCAGCATCGTCGGAACGCTGCTCAGCCTGGTTCTGACGTCCACGATGGGGTATACGCTATCGAGAAAGGACTACGCGCTGCATCGGGTCACTTCGTTTTACGTGTTTTTTACGATGCTGTTCAGCGGCGGATTGGTGCCGTTCTACATTTTGATGACACAGGTGCTGCATTTGAAGGACACGATCTGGGCGCTGATCGTTCCCGGCTTGCTAAGCCCGTTCTACGTCCTGATCATGAAAGGGTTTATGGCCAAAATTCCGATCGAGATTATCGAGTCGGCCAAGATGGAAGGGGCGGGCGAATGGCGAATCTATGTACAGCTCATCCTTCCGTTGTCCAAACCTTCGCTGGCCACCTTGGGCTTGTTCATTATGTTCAATTACTGGAACGAATGGTTCAACGCGCTGCTGTTCATCAACGACGAGAAGCTGGTGCCGCTGCAATTGTTGCTCGTTCGCGCCCTGAGCTCGCTCGACATCATCACGTCGCGGCCCGAATTTTTAACGGCGGGGGTCAGTCTGGACATGGCGGCTTTTCCGAAAACGTCGGCCAAATTCGCCGTAGCCGTCCTATCGGCCGGACCGATGCTGCTCGTGTTCCCGTTCTTTCAACGTTTCTTCGTCAAAGGGTTGACGATCGGCGCCATCAAAGGCTAAACAGCCCGGGGTACCGGTGAAGCGCGGAAACGGACGGCACCGCGCCGGCGTTCCGCCTTTACTTGCCATATAGCCATCATTCAGAAAAACAGGGAGGTTACTCGATTGAAACAAGCATTCGGTAAAACGATACGGTCCCCGTGGTTAACGGCGATCGCCCTCGGCTCCGCACTTGCGATGACCGCGGCGGGCTGCTCCTCATCGTCGGGCTCCGGCGCGACGGAAAACCCGGGCGGCGCTTCGTCGCCGTCGGCGACGTCCGATGCGGGCAAAGCGCTGGAACCGGTCGAATTGACCTGGTATTACCCGCAAAACAAAGCCAATCCCGATCTGGCGCTCGTCAACGAAGCGGTTAACAAAATAACGAAGGAGAAAATCAACGCGACGATCAAGCTGCGGCCGGTCGATTTCGGGACGTACGAGCAGAAAATGAATACGGTCGTGGCGGCGAGCGAGCCGTTCGATATCATCTGGAACTCGAACTGGCTGTTCAAATTCGAAGCGAACCAGAAGAAGGGCGTGTTCCAGCCGCTGGACGATCTGCTGAAAACGAAAGGGCAGAAGCTGTTCGCGTCCCTGGAGCAGAAGTTTTGGGACGACGCCAAGCTGGAAGGCAAAATTTACGCCGTGCCGAACTTTCAATTTTCCGCAAGCCGGGCCGGATTGGTCATCCAAAAGCGGTTCGTGGACAAATACAAGCTGGACATCAGCACGATCAAAAAAATCGAGGACATCGAGCCGTTCCTGAAGCAAATCAAGGATAACGAGCCGGGCATTACGCCGTTCGGCACCACGAAAGGCTTTTACACCGGCATGCTGTACAATATCGACGTGAAAGTACCGGTTTACGAGAACGATCCGAATAACAAAGTGCTCCCCGACGTCACCAAGGAAATGAGGGAGAATTATAAGCTGGCTCATTCCTGGTACACCAAAGGCTACATTAACCAGGATGCGGCGACCTTGAAAGCTCCTGCAGACGCTTACAACAAAGGGACGACGGCGGTCTGGTTCGACTGGACCGGGAAACCGGGCTCGGAGGTCGAATTCAAGGCGGCGGCCGGCGGGTTCGACGTCGTGCTGGTTCCGTTGTCCAAGGCGAACTTCACGGGTGCGGCCAGCACGCTGAATGCGATCAGCCGGACTTCCAAAAACCCGGAGCGCGCCATGATGTTCCTCGAGCTCGTGAACACCGACAAGGAGCTGTACAACACGCTCGTCTACGGAATCGAAGGCAAGCATTATACGAAAACGACGGGCAACTACATCAAGATTAACCAGGATGCCGGTTATTTCACCAACACGGACTGGGTGTTCGGCAATATCAGCAACGAATATTTGCCGGAGGGCGTACCGGCCGACAAGCTGGCGCAGACGATCAAATTGAACAATGAGGCCTACGTTTCCAAATATAACGGCTTTGTGTTCAATTCGGACCCGGTCAAGACGGAGGTAGCCAACGTAAAAGCGGTCAAGGATGAATACGGCGCCGGCCTGGGATCGGGTACGCTCGATCCGGAAAAATATTTGCCGATCTTTGAAGACAAGCTGCAAAAGGCCGGAGCGGACAAAATCGTCGCCGAGATGCAAAAGCAGCTGGACGAATGGCTCAAGGCGAACGGCAAGAAGTAGCCGGCTCGATCAATGCGAAGGGGCGGGAATAGACGGGACATCCCGCTCTATTCCCCTTCCGTTTCGTTCCGGGGAGGAATTCGAGTGAAGATCGCGATGCTGCAAGGGAAAGAAACGCGCGAGAAAGTGTTCCGTCCCGAGCATCTGGCGCGTCTGCGGGAGTTCGGGGACGTGACGCTTAACGAAGAAAGCGGGAATCCGACCGAGGAGCGGGCTCGCTCGCTGATGGCAGGGGCCGACGTTGCGATTACGTCGTGGGGATGCGGCCCACTGACCGAGAAGGTTCTGGAGAACGCGCCGAATCTCAAGCTCGTGCTCCATGCCGCGGGTACGGTCAAGCCGATCGTCACGGACGCCCTCTGGCGGCGCGGCATCCGGGTGTCCAATGCGACGGAGGCGCTCGGCAAGGGGGTGGCGGAGACGGCTCTCGGCTTCACGATCGTCTCTTTGAAGGACATGTGGCGGCTCAGCCGGGGGACTCGGGAAGGCGGTTGGGGACCGGTTTCCGGCGTCCGCGAAGTGTACGGTTTGACGATCGGCGTAGTCGGAGGAGGACGGGCGGGCTCGCATTATGTCAAGCTGATGCGGCAGTTCGACGTACGGATTCTGCTCTACGACCCGTTCGTCGACGAGAACAGGGCGCGGGAAATGGGGGCCGAGAAGGCGGAGCTCGAGGAGCTGCTCCGGGCGAGCGACGTCGTCTCCATCCACGTTCCGTCTTTGCCGGAGACGTATCGGATGTTCGACGAAGCCCGTCTGGCGATGATGAAGGACGATTGCGTCCTGATCAACACGGCGCGCGGCTCCGTAATCGACGAGGCGGCGCTGGCGGCCGAATTGGGCAAGGGGAGGTTGTTCGCCTGCCTCGACGTCACCGATCCCGAGCCGCCGCCGCCGGACCATCCGTTCCGCCGTCTGCCGAACGTCATTCTCACCCCGCATATCGCGGGCGCCGTCAACAACGGATTGGCGAGAATCGCCCATGCCGTTATCCAAGATTTAACGGCGTTTATCGAGGGGCGCCCGTTGAACGGGGAAGTGCGGGAGGAGCAGATGCACGTGCTGGCTTGATCTCAACGATTCATTCGGGCAGGTCCACCTTCCGTCCGACCGGAGGGTGGACTTGTGCTGTGCGAAGGGAGAACCGATATGGCGAACTACATCACGATCGCCTGCGTAGGGCCGCGGCCGCTCGAGATCGACGCGGCGGTTCCGCCCGAAGAGGCGGTGGAGCGCATGATCGACCATTGGCAAATGCAGCTCGACCGGGTGCTGCCCGACCGGCCGGACTTGATCGTCCTGCCGGAGGCGTGCGACCGGCCGAATACGACGAAGTTTCCGTTGGAGGCGAGACGGGCCTACTACCGGGTCCGGGGCGACCGGATTCGCGATCGGTTCGCGGATATCGCCAAGCGCCACCGCTGCTATATCACGTATCCGGCTCATACGGAAGCGGGGGACGGCAGCTGGCGCAACGCGATGCAGCTGATTGGTCGTGACGGCGGCGTAATGGGCGTGTATCATAAGAATCATCTGGTGCCGGACGAGTATGAGAAGACGAATATTTTGTACGGGAAAGACGTTGCCGTCTTCGAATGCGATTTCGGCAAAGTGGCGGCGGCGATCTGCTTCGATCTGAATTTCGACGAGCTGCGGAAGCGGGTGGAGGCGGCGAAGCCGGATTTGATCGTCTTCCCGTCCATGTATCACGGCGGGCTGATGCAGAACTACTGGGCCTATTCGTGCCGGGCCTACTTCGCGGGGGCGATCGCGGGCCCGCCCTGTACCGTTGTCACTCCGCTGGGAGAGGTTGCGGCGAGGAGCACGAACTACTATCCGTTCGTCACGGCCCGGGTGAACCTCGATTACGCCGTCATTCATATCGACGAGAATGCCGCCAAATTCCCCGAGATCAAGCGGAAGTACGGCCCCGACGTCAACATTCACGATCCCGGCTTTCTCGGCTGCGTGCTGCTGACGAGCGAGTCGGAGCGCTTTACCGCGGCCGACATTATGGAAGAGTTCGGTCTTGAAGGAATCGACGATTACTTCCGGCGGGCGGAACAGGCCCGTCACATGCCGGGGCGCATGGAGCCTTGACCGGCATCGCCCCCAATCCGAAGAGAGGATGACGCTATGACGACCTATTTGCGAAAATATAGAGAACGTAAATATTTCATGCGCATCATCCTGTCGATCAACCTGCTGATCGTTTCGTTTATGCTCGTTTCGTTGCTGTCGGCGTATTGGTACTCCGAAAAAATCAGTCTCGACATGCAGAAGGAAGCGAACGAAAAAGTACTCTCGCAAATCAACTATAATATTTCGTACATGAACGAGACGGTCAAAAACGTCGCGATTTCGCTGTTCTACGACAACGACATGGCCCATTTGCTGTACAGCAGCCAAATGGACCGGTTTGAAGACCTTACCCGGATCAACAAATTGAACAAGACGTTCGCCTACAACTCGTTCATTCACTCGATCGTGCTTTACAACAGCAAGCGGAATACGTTTTTCACCGGCGGCGACGACGCGATCAGCGACGGGACCAGCAATCTGATGTCGATTCTGAACGGCTTCCTGGAGGGCGCAAAGCCGATTTACAAAATGCAGCTCATGCCGGTCGAATATATCCCGGACGCCAAGCACCCGGAGCGAACGCAAATCGTCTTCTCCCTGTTCATGTACGATTCGCTGGCGGCCTACTCGAAGGCGGAAAGCGCGCTCGTGGTCAACATCAAGCCGGAGTGGCTGTTTCAGAAGCTGGAGCTGATGAACCGTCGCTCGGCGAACCCGGCCAACCGCATCTTCATCTTGGACCAAAATCAAGAGATGTACAGCTCCGACGAAGGGACGGGACCGGACGTCGCCGGATTGAAGAGCGACATTTATCGCCATATGGCCGCGTCCCCGGGTCAAGTCGCCCAGTTTACGGCTACCGTCGGCGGCGAGAAACAGATCGTCAACTATATGGTGAACGGCTCCATCAACTGGGTCGTCGTCGATATGGAGCCGTATGCCGGCGTCGTGGCCGCCGTCGACAAGCTGAAGGTCGTGTTCGGTACCGTCGCGGCCGTCAGTCTCGCGCTGGCCTTGCTCGCTTCGTTGTTCGTGTCCAGCAAGCTGTACTCCCCGATCAACGTGCTGCTGAAGGAGACGAAGCGGCTGCCGGACGTCGACGCGGAGCCGTTCGAGGAGAAAGACGAACTCCGCTACATTTCCTACAGCTACAACCATCTGGTCGAGAGGCTGATGAAGGAGCAGAGCCGGCACGAAGACAACGAAGCGATCATCCGCTCCTATTATTTGCGGAAGCTGCTGACCGACAGCGCGGGGTTTACGGACGAGGAAAGGCGCGAGTGCGCGGAACGCCGGTATTTGAGCGTGGATTTGGATCAGAAATGCGTCATCGGGGTACTCAAGGTCGACGGCTATTCGGCGTTCAAGGACCAGTCGAGGGGGATGGACCTTCGCCTGCTTCATTTCTCCATCGCGAACATCGTGCAGGAGATCGTGTCCGAGGAGCTTCGCAGCGACGTGGCGGATATTCGCGGAGAGCATCTGGTGCTGATCTACGAAGCGCCGGATTCCCAGGACGACATTCATTCGCGGATCGGGGCGTTGATCCGGCGGGCTCAAAAAGTCGTGAACGACTACTATCACGTCACGTTCACCGTGGCCTTGAGCGACGTCGTGCCCCATTACAAAGAAATGACGTCCTACTGCGAGCGAGCGCTCGACTACTTGGCCTATCGAATGAATTTCGGCCTGAACACGGTCATCACGCCGCAATTGGTGCGGCGCCATTGGAAGCAGCGGGATACGCAAATTTCGCCCGAGCTGGAGCGCAAATTCGTCGAAGCGATCAAGGCGAACCGGCAAGAGGAAGCGTACCGGGAGCTGGACGGCATCCGCCGGGAGATCGCCGGCATGAGCCCGGACGCGGTCATCCAAGCCGTCATCCATCTGGGCATCCTGATCAAGCAGACGGTGCGGGATATGAACCGGAACAAGCTGGCGCCGCTGTCGATCGACTTGCGCTCCGTCGACCGGCTCGTGTTCGAGAAGGAGACGCTGGACGACATTTTTGCCGAGTTCGGGGCGATCCTCGGCGCCATCTTCATGGACCAGAAGCGGGTGGACGAGAGCAAAGATCGGGTCATCGTCGATACGATCAAGGACGTCGTTCGGGCGAACTATACGAATCCGAACTTGAGCCTGCAGGAAATCGCCGATATGCTGAAAATGTCCTCCGCCTACGTCGGGAGAATGTTCAAAAAAAGCGAAACCGTCTCCGTCGCGGATTATATCAACGAAATTCGGCTGCTGCAGTCGGTCGTTCTGCTGGAGAAGGAAAATTTGCCGGTGAACGAGGTGTCCGAGAAGGTCGGCTTCAGCTCTCCGAGCTACTTCTTCAAGCTGTTCAAGAAACGGTTCGGCACGACGCCCAAGGATTATCGGATCAAAAAAGCGATGAATCCGTAGCGGGGTCGGACCCGGTTCACAAAAAGCCGGGTTGATCACCCCGCTAATGGAGAAAAGTGCGGATATTGCACTTTTTTTTGTCGGGGTTCCCGTTAATGATGGAGGTGCGGACCCGATCCGCGAATCCATGAACGAGGAGGTTATTTTTCTTGCCGAACAATCCGAAGTCCATCTTCAGTCTGGCGATGGCGGCGGTCATCGCCGTCGTCGGCGGTGTGCTGCCCGCATCGGTCGTCCGGGCGGCGGCGGCGACGTATTACGTGTCGACGTCGGGGGACGACGCCAACCCGGGGACGTCGCCGTCCGGTCCGTTCCGGACGATCAACCGGTGCGCCCAAGCGATGGCGCCGGGCGATACGTGCGTCATCGACTCGGGAACGTATCGCGAGACGGTTACGCCGGTGAACAGCGGAGAGAGCGGACGGCCCATCACGTTCCGCGCGGCGCCGGGCGCGACCGTAATTGTAAGCGGTACCGAACCGATCGGCGGCTGGACGCCTTATAACGGGAACATCTATACGGCCGATCTTGCGTGGAGTCTCGGACACGAGAACCAGCTGTTCATCCGCGAAGGCGGGGCATTCACCGCCTTGTGGGAAGCGCGCTGGCCGAATATTGACGCATACAGCCTGCCGGAGCTGAAGCGGGCGGTGGGCGTAGCGGACGGGGGATCGGCGACGACGCTCGTGGATGCCGACTTGACGCAGCCGGACGATTACTGGAAGGGGGCGACGATCTGGGAACGGGGCGGCGACGCCTATGTCGGCCAGTCCAGCAAGGTGACCGGCTTCGACAGCGCCACCCATACGCTGACTTACGAGCCGATGCCCGGCAATTTCGACTATATGTACCCGAGGCTCGGCACTACCTATTACTTGACCGGTCTCTTGAGCGAATTGGATGCGCCGCATGAATGGTATGTGGACGAGGCGGCTAAGAAGGTGTATTTGTGGGCGTCTGCCGGGGGTGTGCCTTCCGGCGTCGAGATGAAGAAACGGCTGACCGCCTTCAACCTGAATCAGAAATCCCATATCCGCATCGAAGGGATTCGCATCTTCGGCGCGAATATCCAGATGAACAACGCGAACGACAACGTGCTGGACGGCATCCAGGCGGACTACCTCTACTTCTCGAACAAAACGACCGGGACGTCGGTCCCGCACCAGCTGAAGAACGGCATCCAAATCGCCGGGAACAACAACGTGCTGAAAAACAGCAAGGTCGCCTATTCCTCCGGCACGCTGGTCAATATCGAAGGCAGCAACAACCGCATCGTCAACAATCTCATTCGCGAAGGCAGCTATATGGCCTCCTACGATCCGTTGGTCAAGCTGTCGAGCGGCTCCTCCAACCTGATCAGCCACAACGAAATCCGGGAATCCGGGCGCTACAACATCTATTGGTCGAGAGGCAGCGCGGAGATCCAGTACAACGACATTTCCAACGGCATGTGGCTTTCGCGCGACGGCGCCCTGATCTACAGCTGGGGAACGGATATGGGCAACAGCGAAATCCACCACAATTGGATTCACGACAGCAAGGGGACGGATATGAGCGTCGGCCTCTACTTCGACAATTACACCGCCAACGCCGTCGTTCATCATAACCTCATCTACAACAACGACGTGGGCATCCAGCTTAATACGCCCGGCAACTACAAGCTCATCTACAACAACACGGTCGTGAACAACCCCCGGAGCGGCTTGGGGTACTGGGGCTCGGCCCCCTATGACAAGGAGCTGTACGGGACGCGGGTGTTCAACAACATCTTCACGAACCCGGTATCGTTCACGCCCGATACGGCAAACGGCTTCAATACGCTGTCCGAGGCCGGCGTCAAATTCGCGAATCCGGCCGCGAACGATTACCGGCTGACGCCGGGTTCTACGGCGATCAATACGGGAGCCGTCATTCCGGGCATAACGGACGATTATGTCGGAGCGGCTCCGGACGCGGGCGCTTACGAGTACGGAGGGCCCGATTGGACGGCGGGGCCCGATTTCGCCAACCCCCCCGATCCGCAGCCGAGTCCGATCAACACCCCGTACATGAATCTGGTCAAGAACAGCGGCTTCTCGGGAAGCTTGGACGATTGGCTGAAATGGTCCGTGGATACGACCACGTTCGTCCAAGTGCCCGTTTCCGGGGAGAAGTGGGAAAAGAGAGGCTACCAGACGAAGCTGCGGCTCGGCAAGGGCGGCGGCGTCGAACAGAAGGTAACCGGGCTGAAGCCGGATACCGAATACAAATTCGTCGCTTGGGTGTATAACGAGCCCGGGGAAGCGATCCAGATCGGCGTGCTGAACTACGGAGGAACCGCGATCGACATATCGTCGAAGGATACGACATATACGCGGCACGAGGTGGTGTTCCGGACGGGCGCGACCAATACGGACGCAAGAGTGCGCATTTACAAAAGCAATGCGGCAACCGGCTTCTCGTACGCGGACGACGTCGGGCTGTTCGAAATTACGCCGTTCGATCCCGGCGTCAGCCAGTCGCTGCTGAAAGAAGTGAGCCTCGGCGCGCCTTCCGTCATCGTCACGGAGGAGGATCAAGGCACGTTCGACTTGACCGGAACGCTGCAAAACGGCAAACCGGCGGATCTGTCGTCCGCGGAGATCGAATTTACGTCCAGCGACGCCTCCGTCCTGCGGATCGACGTCGGCAACCGGGCGGACGCGTCGTACACGGCGCTAGCTCCGGGTCAGGTGACGATCCGGGCGACCGCGACGAAGGACGGCGTCACCAAAGCGGCCACGCAGACGGTGACCGTTTTCCCGCGGCAGCCGCAGCCGGGAGGAACGGAGTGGACGGTCCGGGCGTACGGTGCGAACGGCCAAGGCTTCGTTACCGAGAAAGACGGCGTTTATTCGTTCGTGGGCATGGGCGACAACGTATGGAACGTGTCGGACGACTTCGTCTACCTTAGCAAGCTCGTCGAGCTCGCCGATCCGAAGACGAAGGTGACGCTGACCGCTACGATCGACTCGTTCGGCTCTCCCGATCCGGCGTCGGTCGGACTCATGATCCGGGACCGGGACACGGCGGACTCGAAGCACGTCCATTTCCGCGTGGACGGCACCGGTCAAATTTTGAGGTACGTCTTCCGTAACGAGGAGAGCATCCTCGACGCCCAGAAGCCTCCCGACCAGCAAAAATATTGGGGATCGGCAACCGGTCTTTTGCTGGATTACGCCGGCAAAAGCATGACCGCACCGTTCCGGCTGAAGCTGGTCAAGGAAGGCGACACGGTTAGCGGCTACTACTTCAAGGACGGGGCTTGGCTCTCCATCGGATCGACCACGGTCGAATTCAGCGGCAATCGCTTCCTCGCGGGGATCGGGATGTATGCGGGGAAAGAGAAGCCGCCGGTGAAGGCGGTCATCTCGAATTTGGAGGTACAAATCGACCGGACGCTCGCGCAGGTCGACTTGACGGCCGACAAGACGACGCTGGCTCCCGGAGCTTCGGCGGTCCTGTCGGTCGGCGGACGGCTGTCAGACGGGTCTCCGGCGGACTTGAGCCAAGCTTCCATTGTGTATGCGAGCGATCGCCCCGATGTCGTGACCGTCGATGCCAGCGGAAGAGCGACCGCGATCGGAGAAGGGACGGCCCAAGTTCGCGTCACCGTAACCGCAGGGGGGACGACGCTGGAGGACGGCCTGACGTTGACGGTGGACGCATCCGCCCCCGTCACCGCGGCGGCCGTCGACAAGCCGGGTACGAACGGCTGGTACGGCTCCGACGCGACGGTGTCCTTAACCGCGACCGATACCTTGTCCGGCGTCGAGCGAACGGAGTACCTGCTCGGGGAAGACGGGGAGTGGACCCTCTATACCGCGCCATTGACGTTGACGGACGAAGGCGTTCATCGGGTGCAGTACCGTTCCGTCGACAAGGCGGGCAACGCGGAAGCGGCGAAAACGATCGAGATCCGGTTGGACAAAACGGGGCCGGTTCTGTCCGTGAAGCCGGACCGAACCTCGATATGGCCGGCGAATCATAAGATGGTGACCGTCCAGGCCGCCGTTTATGCGAGCGATTCCGCTTCCGGCGTCGCCTCCGTCGTCTTGACGTCGGTCGCCAGCAGCGAGCCGGCAAGCGCCGGAAACGACATCCGGGCTTCCGTCGGCACGAACGCCACCGCGTTCGAGCTGCGGGCGGAAAAGGGCCGCGTCTACACCGTCACGTACACGGCAACCGACCGGGCCGGCAACCGGACCGACGCCACGGCCGTCATCGTCGTGCCGCACGATCAATCCGGAAAATCCGGCGGTGTCGATGGTGAATCGGATCGCAGTCCGCCTTCCGAGTAAGCAGGGAACGAGTTTTCGAACAAAAAGCCCTTGTCGACGCTCCCGCAAACGATGACCGTACGATTGCGGTTACCGGTTTGCGGGGAACCGGCAAGGGCTTTTTCGGCCGTTTCCTGCGGGCAAGCTCACCGATCGTCGGCGGACGGCCGGGGAAGGCCGCCCAGCCGGACCGGTCTTTCGATCGACGCGTAGTTGCGATCGATATCGTCGCGAATCGAATTCAGCAGATGAAGCGCGTAGCTTCGCTCCTCCGGATCGGGAATCGACCGGATCAGCCGTTCCAGCAAGTTCAATCTCGTTTCCGTAACGAATTTCATAAGCCGCGCCCCTCGATCGGATTCGTATCCCATATCGTTCGCAGCGGGACGGGCGTTTGGGTCGTTTTGTCGCGGGAGCAGGCCCGACGGTCATGTACCTCGACCCGAGCTTCTTCTGTTGACGGGCCCAGGTCCGATTGGCATATAATGGATAAGGGGAAAGGCCGCCCGATGAAAACGACGATGTGGGGGATGGAAGGTGCCGGGATGGAAGCTGGAACGATTGACTTCTCCGATCTTGCTGAAAGGAAATGAACGGATCGCTTACCGCGATCCGTGCGCCGTATACCACGAGGGCGTATTCCGGCTCTTCTATACGCTGGTGGAAACGGAGCCCGACGGGCGGGTGTATCTGTACACGGCGACGAGCGAGAGCCGCGACCTGATCGGCTGGAGCGAGCCGAAGCGGCTGACGTCGAAGGACGCCGGCCTGAATTATTCGAGCCCGGGCAACATCGTCCGCTTCCGGGACCGTTGGGTGCTGTGCCTGCAAAGCTATCCGCGTCCGAACGGGGAGAAATACGCCAACGATCGGGCGCGGATCTTCACCATGGAGAGCTTCGATCTCGTCCGCTGGACGGAGCCGAAGCTGCTTCGGGTGAAGGGAGACGGGGTCCCGGCGGAGGACATGGGCCGGATGATCGACCCTTATCTGGTCGAGAGCCGGGAGGAGCCGGGGAAATGGTGGTGCTTTTACAAGCAGAACGGGGTCAGTCTGTCGTACTCTTACGATCTGACGCATTGGACGTACTACGGTCATGAAAATGCCGGGGAGAACGTATGCATCGTTCCGGTCGACGATCAGTACCTGATGCTTCACTCTCCGGAGAACGGGATCGGCCTGATGACTTCCCCGGACCTGATGCGCTGGACCCCCAAGGAGACGCTGTTGACGTTGGGCCAACGGGACTGGGATTGGGCGAAAGGCCGAATAACGGCGGGCTTCCTGCTCGATTGCTGGGATGTGGAAGGGATCGGCCGTTATTTGTTGTTCTTTCACGGTACGGGACCGGAAGGGGAAGACGTGATCTTCGACACGCACGCCTGCATCGGAATCGCCTGGAGCGACGATTTGGAGCGGTGGAGCTGGCCGGGAGAGAGCGATCCTGGGCATTGAAAAACGTACTGCGGCACGATGAATCGTTCGTCATGCCGCTTTTTTTCGTAGCTGCCGCGATACTTGTTTCTTCGGCGCGGACGGGCGTACGGACGATATTCCCGGCATGCGCTGCGAAGACTATTTCCATATCCCCGAAACATGAGGTATGCTTATCGTAATGCCTTGGAAGGCGGTGAACGGGTTGGCCAACGTCAAAGTGATGCTATGGTTCGACGTCGAGGATTATATCACGCCGCAGGCGCAGGAATCGCTGCTCGCCCTGCTGCGCATGCTGAACCGGCGCAACGTAAAAGGAATATTCAAAATCGTGGGCGAAAAGGCGCGGAGGCTGGAACGGGACGGGCGAACCGATATTTGGGCGGAGATGTCCGGCCACGAGATCGGGTATCATACCGACATGCACAGCGAGCACCCTGTCAGCACCGAATATTTGGAGCGCTGCGGCTTTCGCGACGGAGCCGTCGAATACGAGGCTCGCGAACGGGGCGGACTCGCCGATTTGCGGCGAATCGCCGGGAAGCCGGCGATCTGCTTCGGCCAAGCCGGCTACGCGTGGGCGCCGCAAACGTATGCGGCCTTGAAGCATTGGGGCATTCCCGTCTATTTGGACGATCACGACCATATCCGGCTGGACGGACGGCCGTTCTGGTACGGCGGGCTGCTGAACTTGACGAACCTGCGCGGCACGATGCGGATGGAGCTCGTCGCGGACGGATTGGAGAAAGCGAAGGAGCAGTTCGACGAGCTGTACGCGTCGCTGGCTTCGGAGCCGGTCGGCTTCGTCAGCATTTATTATCACCCCTGCGAATTCGCCTGCCGCGGCTTTTGGGACGCCGCCAACTTCGCCCGCGGCCGCAATACGCCGAGGGAGGAATGGCGGCCGGCCCCTCTGCGCCCCGAAGGGGAGACGGAGCGGTACTTGGACATGCTCGGCAGGTTCATCGACTATACGCTGTCGAAAGAGAACGTCGAATATATCGGCTCGGAGCAGGCGCTCGCCTTGGAGCGGTCCGGGACCGGTCCGGTCGAACCGTCCCTCGTGAAGGAGCTGGCCGCCGGAATCGGGAATGCGCTCGGCTTCCGGATCGCCGGAGGGCGTTCGTTCTCGGCGGCCGAGCTGCACTCGTTATTCCGGCGTTATTTGCTCGGAATGGAGCTGCTGCCGGAGCTGCTGTACGGGCCGGAAGCCGACGCAGCCGCGCCGGGAGCCGAAGTCGGAGCCGGAGCGATTCGGGTGGACGACGTCAAGCGGGCGCTTGCGGTCGAATATCCCGAAGCGCTCGGCACGCCTCAGCTGCCGGAGACGTTCGAGGTCGGCGGGGTGCGGGTCCATGCGGTCGATCTCACCTGTACGATGGCCCGCATCATCGCGGACGGACTCGGCGACGGGGACCGGGTCGAGCTCGTGCGGGGCGCGTTGGAGTCGGCCAAGCATGCCGGCGACGACGATTTATGGGGGCCGCGTTGGATCATTTTCCCCGAGGAGCTGCGCGTTCCGAACGTCGTCCGGATGTCGAAGCTGCAGACATGGACGTTGAAGCCGGCTTTGTTTTGAATCGTCAACAGGAGGTGCCAGCGAATGAAAGCGATCATCGTAACCGAATTCGGCGGACCGGACGTGCTGCGTTACACGGATACCGACATCCCGCGCATTCAAGCCGACCAAGTCTTGATACAGGTAGAGGCGACGAGCGTCAATTACGCCGACATCAAATCGAGAACCGGAGGCAAGGGGGCCGGGACGCCGCCGTTCATTCCGGGACTGGACGTCGCCGGCGTCATCGCCAGCGTCGGAGCCGACGTCCGGCACCTGAAGCCCGGCCAGCGCGTCATCGCCTTCCCGGCCCACGGCTCCTACGCGGAGTACGCGGTCGCGAACGAAACGCTGACGTTCGCGATTCCGGAGACGATCGACTTCGACATGGCGGCGGCTTGCCCGATCGTGTCGTTCACGGCGTACCGGCTGCTCGCGGACGTCGCCCGGCTCGAGCGGGGCGAGACGGTGCTCGTCCACGCGGCCGCGGGCGGCGTCGGCACGACGGCGATCCAGCTCGCCAAGCTGCTGGGCGCCGGCCGGGTAATCGGGACCGTCGGCAGCGAGGAGAAGGCGGCGATCGCGGAGGAGGCGGGCGCGGACCATGTCATCGTGCACGGCCGGGAAGATTTCGCCGCGAGAGTGAACGAGCTGACGGACGGGGAAGGCGCGAACGTCGTGCTGGATTCGATATCCGGCGCAGTGTCGGAGAAAAGCATGGAGTGCCTCGCGCCGTACGGCCGGCTCGTGCATTTCGGCAGCGCCGGGGGCGCGACGGGGACGATCCGGACGCAGGACCTGCACGCGAGCTGCCGGTCGGTGCTCGGCTTTAGCCTTGGCACGACGCGGAGCAAACGGCCGCATCTGCTTCAGGATACGGCGGAGAAGGTCATTCCGCTGCTCGCCGACGGCAGCCTGCGCATCCGGATCGGCGGACGGTTTCCGCTGGCGGAAGCCGCGAAGGCGCACGAATGGGTGGAAAGCCGGCAAAGCACCGGAAAGGTGCTGCTAGACGTCGCAAAATGAAAGAAGAGTTGTCCATTAAAAACATCGGCAGCCGGGCGTTTCCGGCCGCGGATGTTTTTTGCTGTGCGCCCGGCGGTCTAGGCGTTTTACGAGAAAAAACTGGAATGAACTCGATCCCCGGATGGAAACCTATAACTACTGCCGTCGGGGGGAGAGGGAACGAATGTGGTTTCGCCAAGGAGGAGCGGTCGGCCCGAAGCCGCGTTTTCGCGCCGATGTCCGCGATAGTCCGGCGTTCGTCGAGCCGCCGGAGCGGCCCGGCTGGTTTCGCGATCGGCTGGCGCATTGCTCCGACGTTTATTTTCACGAAATCGCGCTGTCCGACACCGTCTCGGGCGTCATCGTCTACATCGAAGAAATCGTCGACATGAAGGTGCTGCGGGAGCAGCTGCTTCGACCGATCGCCGACGGTCTTCCGGCGGAAAGCGTCGCGTCGGCGGATGCGCTGCGGAAAGCGATCCCGGTCCCGGCCGCGCACACGACGCCCGATTGCCGAAAAACGCTGCTCGCCGTTCTGAACGGCGCGGTCGCGATCATGGCGGAGCCGTACGACGAGCTGGTCGTCGTGCCGCTGCGCGCGGTCAAGAAGCGCCCGGTCGGGGAGACGGTGAGCGAAAACGTCATCCGGGGACCGAAGGAAGCGTTCGCCGAAGATTTGGCCACGAACTTGTCGCTCGTCCGCAAGCGGATCAAGCACCCGGATTTGAAGATGGAATCCGTCGAGCTGGGCGCCTATACGGGAACGGACGTCGCCATCCTTTACATCGAAGGGCTGTGCCGCAAGGAGCTCGTGGACGAGCTGCGCCGGCGGATGTCCCTCATCGACATCGACGGCGTACTCGGCAGCAGCTATGTCGAAGAATTCATCGAGGACAATCCGTTCTCGCCGTTCCCGCAGGTGCAATATACGGAGAGGCCCGATACGACGGCCGCCGCGCTGCTCGAGGGCCGGATCGCGGTTGTCGTGGACGGAACCCCGATGGCGCTCCTCGTACCCGTTACGCTGTACATGCTGCTGCAGTCGGCCGAAGACTATTATCAGCGGTATATGGCCGCGACTTGGATCCGCTGGATCCGCTACTTGTTTCTGCTCGTCTCGTTTTTGCTGCCTTCGCTGTACGTCGCCATTACGACGTTCCATCCGGAAATGCTGCCGCCCAATTTGCTGCTGACGGTCGCCGCCGCGAGGGAAAACGTGCCGTTCCCCGCCATCGTGGAAGCGTTTCTGATGGAGCTTACGTTCGAGGCGCTGCGCGAGGCGGGACTTCGCATCCCGAAGCCGATCGGGCAGACGGTGTCGATCATCGGAGCGCTCGTCCTCGGCCAGGCGGCGATCGAGGCGGGCATCGTATCGTCCCCGATGCTGATCGTCGTCTCGATAACGGGTATCGCTTCGTTCATCATCCCGCACTTCGATCTCGGGCTGACGTTTCGCTTGCTCCGCTTCCCGATCATGGTGTTGGCCGGCAGCTTCGGCTTGTTCGGCATCATGATCGGCATTTTCCTCATCTATCTGCACCTCGTGACGCTGCGTTCGTTCGGTACGCCGTACTTGACCCCGACCGCACCGCTCCGGTTCGGCGATTTCAAGGACGTGCTCGTGCGCGCCCCTTGGTGGCTCATGAAGAAGCGTCCCGTCCTGTACGGCAACGCGAATCGACAACGGATGAGCGTCCGGAAACGGACGGAATCCGATCCGACGGAGGATTGAATGCGTAAACACGTCGTTGTCCTGGTCATGGCCGTCGTGCCGCTGCTGCTCTCGACCGGCTGCTGGAACCGCATCGAGCTGAACGACCGCGCCTTCGTCACCGCCATTTACCTGGATTCGGGCGAGAACGGCGACTACGAGCTGTCGCTCGGCTTTCCGCTTCCCAACCGTCTCGGGAAAGGAACGCAAAGCGGCGGGGGCGGCGAGGGCAATCCGTACACAATCGTGACGAAGTCGGGAAAAACGATTCCGATGGCGTACCAAAGCATCCGGTCCGACATGTCCCGGGAAATCGCGTGGGGCCATACCCGCGTCTTGGTCATCGGCTGGGAAACCGCCAAACGGGGAGTCGGACCCGTGCTCGAATTTTTGGCGAGACTCCCGGCGTTCCATACGAAGACGTACGTCTTGGTCGCACGCGGCAAAGCGCGGGATACGAGCGGCTTGACTCCGGTGTTCGAGCGGTTTCCGGCGGAGGTGCTGCGCGAATATTCGCAACGCCGCGTCGCCCTGCGCGCCACGCTGAAAGATTTTTACGAGGCGCAAAGCTTCGGGGGGGCGACCGTCGCGAGCATGCTCACGATCGGCGAGAAGAAGATGTTGAGCGAGAAGGGCCAGGCATCTCCATGGGCCGGAACCGACGGAGCCGTTCTATTCTCGGACTCGCGCGTCGCGGGTACGCTGGACAAGCAGGAGACGCGCGGAGCGATGTGGATCAAGGGCGAGATGGAGCGGGCGGTCATCTCGATCCCGTCCCCGACCGACGGGAAGCCGATGAGCTTCTCCGTCGTATCCGCCCAAACGAAAACGAAGCCGCTCCTTCGGGACGAGTCGATTTCGTTCCGGATCCGGATCGAGGCGGACGCCTACCTCGTCTCCTCGGAATCCGCCATCGACGTGACGAGCCCGGCCGAAATGGCGAAGCTCGAAAAGACGCTGGCCGACCAAGTCGCCGGCCGCATCCGCTCGGCGCTGGACAAGACGCAGAAGCTGGGCGTCGATTCGTTTCAATTCGCGCAGCGTCTCGAATGGCGGTATCCGAAAACGTGGACGGCGGTGCGCGATCGTTGGCCCGACCTGTACCGAAACATGAAATTCGACGTGAAGGCGAGCATCCGGGTGAAGCATCCGGGCGGCGAAATCAATTCGATGATTCGGCAGAACGGGGCGAGAGGGGAAGGCGAAGGATGATCGCGATCGTGTTGATGTACGGGGCGATTACGGTTTTCGAGCTCGCGTTTCTGCGCCGTAACGGAAGGAAAGCAAGAACGTACCGGATCGTGCTGGGCATGATGGCCGTTTCGTTCGCCTATAACGCCGTCTCCCATTTCTTTCCCGGTCGGTTGTCGCCGAACCGGGCGCTCGAAGCGATATTCGGTCCGATCCAACGCTGGTTTTCATAGGGGGAAATGGCCGTGCAGCGAATTACGCAGCTTCAGCTCGGGCTCATGTTCATATTGTTCCATTACTCGTCCGCCACGGGCTTTTTGATCGGACCGCTGACCGGCGTCGCGTCCTATCAAGGCTGGGCCGTTTTATTCGCGAGCGCGGCCGGCGGCTGGGCGATCGGAACGGCGGCGGCCGCGGCGGCCCGTCGGCTGCCCGCGGATGACGCGGGCGGAAGACTGGGCCGTTGGGTGCATGGCGCGTACTCGCTGCTGTGCGGTTTGTTTTGTCTCCATCTGGTTGCCTATAACTTAAGGGAATACGACGATTTCATGGTCCATTTCTACTTGCCGAATACGCCGGAGTGGGTGATCAGCCTGCTGTTCGGCGCGACCATCTCGATCGCCGCGCGTTCGGGTCTCGAGGCGATCGCCCGATGCGGCTCCGGCTTTTTTTTCATAACCGCCGCTTCGGTTCTGCTGCTGCCGCCTCTCGTGGCGAGAGAGCTCGAATACGACCGGATCGTCGCGCTGGCCACGCATTGGGACGCTTCCGGCATGACGAAGGGAATCGTCAAGACGACGCCGTGGTTCGGGGAAACGTTCATCGTCTTCTTCCTTCTGCCGCAGCTCCGGGAGGCGGACAAAACCGCGCGCACGCTCGCCTGGTCGCTCGGCTGCGGCGCCGTCGCGCTTGCGATCAAATTCGTCCTCTGCATGCTGCTGTTCGGCTCGGACGTCACGTCCCACTTTACGTATCCGGCGCTGGAGCTGGTGCGCTACATCCGGCTCGGCGACTTTCTGGAAAATTTGGACCCGTTGATGGTCGCCATCTGGACGACCGCCCTTTTCGTCAAAATGAGCCTGCTGCTGTACGTCGTTCTCCTTATCGCCTCCCGGCTGCTCCGTCTGCGAGACCATCGTCCCCTCTCGCTGTCGATCGGAGCGCTCGCGGTCGGCATGTCGCTCCATTTGGCGTCGAATTCGGCCGAGCTTCAGCACGCGTTCGAATCGTCGTGGGCGGCGTTTGCCTACACCGTCCAGCTCGTCCCGATTTTGTATTGGGCGTTTCTCGCTTGGCGGAAGCGGAACGGAGGGCGGCCGGGCGGAAGGCGGACGAACCCGGGGAGCGCCTAGGGCGCGCATCGGTGCGTCAATAGGGCGAACCTTCCCGGTCCCGCGCTTTGTACGCGGACGGAACGACCCCGTACGTTCGACGGAACAGCCGGGTGAAGTACACCGGCTCCATGCCGATATGGGCGGCGGCTTGCCGGACGGTCATGCCCGGCTGCTCCGCGAGCAGCAGGGCGGCGGTATGCAGGCGGAGCCGCTGCCAATACTGCAGCGGCGTCGAGCCGAGCGAGCGGACGAACAGCCGGCTCAGCTGCTTCGGCGAATAGCCGACGTGCGCGGCAAGCTCGGTCATCGTCAAGTCGCGCTGCAGATGGTCGTGCAGGAAGCGGACGGCGCTGTCGACGGCGGAGTCGCGATAGCGGACCGTCCGGAACGGCGCTTCGTCGGTCGCCGCCGTGCGGCCGAGGGCGGCCTGCTTTTTCGCTTCGACGCAGAACGCCAGCAGCAGCTCGGTGCTGCCCCACGGGTCGAAGTCGTCGGGGCCGGACCGCCGCCATATCCGGCCGAGCAGCTCGTGCAGCCGGTCCGTTCGCGCAAGCGGCAGCCGGATCGGCGAGTCGCCGAACCCCCAGCCGGCGAGAAAGCCGGGCCGGTTCTCGACGAACGTCACGTAGCCGACGCTCCACGGCGCCTCGCCCTGCGGCCAATATTGATGCGGCAAGCCCGCCGGGATGTACAGCAGCGTATTCGGACCGACGGTGTCCGAAATGTCCTTATCCCGATCGAGCGTCCGGAACAGCCCGGTTCCCGAAAACGTCACAAACAGCTGGTTCGCGGAAAATCCCTTCAGCCGCGAAATCGAGCTTTGATGCTCCGTTCCTACAGTATATACGGAGACGGGCACGTCATCCCCGAACGAATCCTGCAGGTTGGTCCTCAGCTTGAGCAGCTCCACGGCTTCCTCCTTCTTGTCCGTTTTGTACGGCATGTTGTCCGATTTGGTCGCTATGTTCTCCCAGTATAACACAACTATAATGGAGGCAGCGGACCGGATCGGCGCGCCGGACGGTCCATCATGCGAGAGGAGAGCTGAGTGCGACATGCTGCAGATCGGCAAATATTGGGAGGACCCGAGCGTCCTGCACGTCAACCGGGAGGCGCCCCGCGCTTCGTATATCCCTTATGCGGACGCGGATACGGCCCGGGAGGGCAAACGGGGACGTTCACCTTATTATCAGACGTTGAACGGGACTTGGAAATTCCGTTACTACGAATCCGTCAGCCGGGTCGAGGACGGGTTTTACGCGGACGGTGCGGATACCGCCGGCTGGGACGACCTGCTCGTTCCGTCGTGCTGGCAGACGAACGGCTACGATCAGCTGCACTACACGAACGTCAATTACCCGATCCCGTGCGATCCGCCGTACGTGCCGGACGCGAACCCGGCGGGCTTGTACGTCCGCGATTTCTTGATCCGCGACAGCTGGTCGGAGAAGGTGCCGTACCTCGTCTTCGAAGGCGTGAACTCGTGCCTGTACGTCTGGGTCAACGGCGTCTTCGTCGGGTACAGCCAAGGGAGCCGCGTGCCCGCGGAATTCGACATTTCCCGTTACGTCCGCAGCGGCTCGAACCGGATCGCCGTCATGGTGTTGAAATGGTGCGACGGCACCTATTTGGAGGACCAGGACTTGTGGCGGTTTTCGGGCATTTTCCGAGACGTCTACTTGCTGGCGCGGGACAAGACGCATGTGCGGGACGCGTTCGTCAGGCAGCGGCTGTCCGACGATTTCGGCGAAGCCGAGCTGTACGCCGAGGTGGAGACGAACGGCCGTCTGGACGTGACCGCGGAGCTGAGGGACGCCGAAGGAAGGACGCTTCGGACGGCGAGCGCGGCAGTCGACGGGAAAGGGGTCCTGACGATCGCTTTGGCGAAGCCGGAGCTGTGGAACGCCGAACGGCCGTATTTGTACGAGCTGTTCGTGAAGGCGGGGGACGAGGTGCTGCGGTTCCGCGTCGGCTTCCGGCGCATCGAAATTTCGGATGGCGTATTCCGGATCAACGGCGTTCCGGTGAAGCTGAAGGGCGTCAACCGGCACGATTCGCATCCGGAGCTGGGTCAGACGATTCCGATCCGCCACATGATCCGCGATCTCGAGCTGATGAAGCGGCATAACGTCAACACGATCCGGACGTCCCATTACCCGAACGATCCGCGCTTCCTCGATTTGTGCGACGAATACGGCTTCTACGTCATCGACGAAGCGGATTTGGAATGCCACGGTATACGCAGCTACGACGCCGTGCCGGAAGGCGCGTTCCATACGCTGGCCAAACATCCGGACTGGAAGGCGGCTTTCGTCGATCGTGCGGTCCGTATGGTCGAGCGGGACAAAAACCACGCTTCGATCGTTATCTGGTCGATGGGCAACGAATCCGGCTACGGGACGAACCATATGGCGATGGCGGAATGGACGAAGGAGCGAGACCCGTCGAGACCGATCCATTACGAAGGGGCGGCGTCGATCTACAACGGCGATCCGAACGTCGACTGTCTCGACATGGAAAGCCGGATGTACCCTTCCGTCGAATGGGTGGAGCAGTATGCCGCCGATCCGACCAACAGGAAGCCGCTGTTCCTGTGCGAATACAGCCATGCGATGGGCAACGGCCCCGGCGACCTGCGCGATTACTGGGATGTCATCTACAAGCATCCGAAGCTGATGGGCGGCTGCGTCTGGGAATGGTGCGACCACGGGATCAAGACCGAGACACCGGAGGGCGTTCCGTTCTACGCGTATGGGGGCGACTTCGGCGACAAGCCGAACGACGGCAACTTCTGCATCGACGGCCTCGTCTATCCGGACCGGAAGCCGCATACCGGTCTGCTGGAGCTGAAGCAGGTTATCGCGCCCGTCCTCGTGGAGGCGGCCGACCTGGCGGCCGGTTCGATCCGGGTGACGAACCGGTACGACTTCATCGATCTGTCGCATCTGGCGATCCATTGGACGGTCGAGCGGGACGGCGAGCTAGCCGGGCAAGGCCAGCTGTGGGAGCTCGAGGCGGGGCCGCGGCAGTCTCAGACGGTGACGGTTCCTTGGGAGCGGTCGGTCACGGTGCCGGGGCGCTACGTGCTCACGATGTCCGTCCGGCTGAATCGGGAGACACGATGGGCCGCACCCGGACACGAGATCGCGTTCGCCCAGTTCGAGCTGCCCGCCGCCGCGGGATCGGACGCCGGACGTAAGATCGTCCGGGAGACGTTCGACGTGACGGCGAACGAGGACGGAGGCGTGCTGACGATCGAAGGGTTCGATTTCCGCCACAGGTTCGACTTGTCCCTCGGCACGTTCGTCGGCTTGTCGAAGCACGGCGTTCCGATGCTGGCCGCGCCGGCGAGGTTCAACGTCTGGCGGGCGCCGACCGACAACGACATGTATGCGAAGAAGAAATGGCTCGAGGAAGGATTCGACCGCGCCTTCATGAAGGTGTACCGGTGCGAATGGACGAAGCGGGACCGCTCGGCCGTCGACATCGCCGTCGATTTCTCGCTCGGCGGCTATATCCGTTCGCCGATCGTGCGGGGCAAGGCGGTCTGGTCGGTGGACGGGTCCGGGGAAGTGGCGCTGCGCGTTCACGTCCAAGTGAAGAACAATCTCGATTACTTGCCGCGGTTCGGCCTGCAGCTGACGATGCCGCGCGGCAGCGACGAGGTCGAGTATTTCGGCTACGGGCCGCACGAGAGCTATGTCGACAAGCGGCAAAGCGTGAGACGGGGCCTGTTCCGGACGACGGTCGACGACATGTTCGAGCCGTACGTCAAGCCGCAGGAAAACGGCTCCCGGTACGGCACCGAATGGGCCGTCGTGTCGAACGCGCAAGGGATGGGGCTGGCGTTCGCGTCGCCCGGCGGCACGTTTTCGTTCAACGCTTCGCACTATGCGCCCGAAGATTTGACCGCAGCCGGGCACGACCATGAGCTGGTCAAGCGCAAGGAGACGATCGTCCATCTGGACTACAAGATGAGCGGCGTCGGCTCCGGGTCTTGCGGCCCGCAGCTGATGGAGCCGTATCGGCTGAACGAGAAGGAGTTCGAATTCGGGCTGACGATCCGCCCGGTATTCCGCGAAGACGAATAGGGCATCGGTCGAGCGGACGATCTTCGGATCGTTCGTTCGGCCGTTTCGCGTAATGAAGGCCCCCATCGGGCAAATGAGGCTGTGGAATCGTATTTGAGGGGCGAGCAAGAACGGGGGGGAATCGCCCGTGGGGCGAATCCGCGTGCCGCCGCAGATATGCTGCTCGGAACCTGCTTTCAGCAAGCGTTTCAAACGCGCTTTCTCGACAGGGAGCTTTCGTTGCAAGAGCGCCTCGGTTTTGTAAGGCTCTTGCTCGATACGCTCTCCCAAGGACTGGAGATCGAATTGACGGAAGGCTGAGAGGCATGGAGATTGTTTTCATCCGGCACGGGCAAGGCGTCCATAACACCGACATTCCCGACCGGCTTAACGTAGCTCATCCCCGCTTGACCGACAAGGGGAGAGCCCAAGTCCGGCGGCTTGTGTCCGTATTCGCCTGTACGGCCGACGATCTGTTCGTCGTCAGTCCGACCGTGCGTACGATCGAGACGGCCGACCTTCTGACGGCGCATTTGACCGCCCCGCACAAGATGGCGAGTCCGCTTGTCGGGCCGAGAATGTTTCCTTTGCCGGACGATCCCGGGCGGCATGCCGTGAGATGCGACGACGTCTGCCCGGTATCGTATGTGAAACGGCATCACCCCGATTATATCACGCACGAGGGGGACGACGTACGCTTATGGACGGACGGCATCAATACGATAAGTCCGGCCGAGTTTCGGCGGCTGGGCGACCGGCTGATCGACTGGATCCGGCGGCAGGGCGCGGCTCGGACGTTCGTCGTTTCCCATGACGGCACGATCACCCATTATCGCGCTCTATTCAAGGAGACCGGGTTGACCCGGAATGACTTCCTCGGCGAAGCGGGGTGGCATCGAGTCGTTCTGTAATCCGAAATCACCCGTTACCGCGACGACCATTCGCGTTCGATCTGCTCGAGCGACTTGCCTTTCGTCTCCGGCACGACTTTGGCGCAGAAGACGATGGCCGCGGCGGCGATCGCCCCGAACATCCAAAACGTAGAAGCCGTCCCGATCGAATCGACGAGCATCGGGAACGTCTGGGAAACGGCGAAGTCGGCCGCCCACAAGCAGAGCGAGGCGATCGCGGTCGCGCGGCCGCGGATGCGGGTCGGGAAAATTTCCGCGATCATGACCCATACGACCGGTCCGAAGGAGACGGCGAAGGCGGCGACATACAACAAAATAAAGAAGAGCACGACGTAGACGGGCACGCTCTCCGCCCGAAAGCAGATGCCGACGACGATCAAGCTGACCGTCATGAGGCAGGCGCCGATCAACAGGAGCGATCTTCGCCCGACCCGGTCGATCAGCCATAACGCGACGAGCGTGAAGGCGAAATTGACGACGCCGACGAGCACGGTCTGGACAAGCGCCGCGTTCGTCCCCGCTCCGGTCTGCTTGAAAATTTCCGGCGCGTAGTACATGATCGCGTTGATCCCGATCATTTGCTGGAAAACGGCCAGCAGGACGCCGACGATAAGCGGAAGCCGCAGCGAGCGTCCGAACAGCTCGCGGATCGATCCGACGTCCTCGTCTTTCAGGCGGAGCATCTCGTGAAGCTCCTCCTTCGCCGCTTCTTTGCCGTTCATCTTCTCCAGCACTTCCAGCGCGTCCACCTCGCGCTTTTGCTTCATGAGCCAGCGCGGGCTCTCCGGCAGCGCGAGCAGCAGCGCGAAATAAAGGACGCCCGGGACGACGCCGAAGCCGAACATCCAGCGCCAGGCGTATTCGACGTCCCATCGGTCGTCGCCGATTCCCGCGATCGCCGCGTTGATGAAAAACGTAACGAATATGCCGGTAACGACGGCGAACTGGTAGTACGACACGAGACGGCCGCGGTGTCGGGCCGGCGCGATTTCGGCGATGTACAACGGAGTTAACGTGGACGCCATGCCGACACCGAGCCCTCCGATCATTCGTGCCGCCACCAGTCCGGCGACCGAATCCGGAACCGCCGAGCCGATCGATCCGACCGTGAACAGCGCCGCCGCCGCGAGCAGCGTCCGCTTGCGCCCGAACCGGTCGCTGGACGAGCCGGATAGGGCGGCGCCGATCGCGGCGCCGACGATCAGGCTGGAGACGGTCCAGCCGAGCAGCCCGGAGTCCATGTCGAAGCGCGTTTTGAGAAAGCCGATCGCTCCGGATATGACCGCGGTGTCGTAGCCGAATAAAAAACCGCCGATCGCCGCGATGACGGAATAGATCGTTACGTACCTCTTAAACGATTGGCGCCCGGACCGCGAACGGTTCTGTTGCATGGCATTCCCTCCTCGAACGAGCGAAGCGATAAAAATATGGAAAACGCTCCGTTTCCATCGATAGGGTACCCGACTTCTCCCCTTTCATGCTTTCTTATTTTTTTTCGAGCCGGCAGGGATTTTCAAGTTTTTGTCAAAATAGGTTACCGTGATCCGCTGAACATGATCCGAACCATATTCGTGCGATAAAGGGATGATGACCGGATGGCGAACGTATTGGAAAACTTGGGATCCATACAACACGAGCTGCTGAAATCGTTCATTACGCATATGAGCGACGGCATCATCATCATCGATCTGGAAGGCAAAGTGCTGGAGGTGAACCCGGCGTTCGAGAGGCTGCACGGCTGGACGAGGGACGAGGTGATCGGGACGGTGCTCCCGGCGACGCCGCCCCATCTCCTGAGCGAAGCGAGACGGCTGCATGCGGAAGTGTTGTCCGGCAATTGTGTAAGCGGTTACGAGACGGTCAAGCTGAAAAAGGACGGAACGACGTTTTACGCCAGCCTCACTCTGTCGCCGGTCATGGACGAAACGGGACGGATCGTCGCGCTTGTCGGAGTCGAGCGGGACATTACCGCGCAGAAGACGGCGGAGAAGAAGCTGGCGGAGAGCGAGGAGCGGTACCGGCAGCTCGTGGAGCTGTCGCCGGAGCCGATCGTGGTCGTCGGGGGCGACGCCGTCCGATACGCGAATCCGGCTGCGCTCGAGCTGATCGGCGCGGAGCGGCTCGATGCGGTCGCCGGCCGGCCGTACCGGGATTTTCTCCATGACGGCTACGCGGTGGAGCTGCAGTTTATGATCGAGAGGGCATGCGTGCTCGGGAAGCCGTCGAGCATCGTTCCGGTCAAGCTGATCCGAAGCGACCGGACGCCGGTCGACGCCGAGGTGAAAATCGTGCCGTTCCGTTCCGTCGGCGGCGACTCCGTCCAGCTGCTGTTCCGGGACGTGTCGAAGCGCAAAAAGGCGGAGGAATCGCTGCTCGAAGCGGAGCATCTATACCAATGTCTGATCGAAAACGCGATGGTCGGCGTCTACTTGTACCAAAACGGCGAGATGGTGTACGCGAACTCGCATCTGGCGGACATGCTCGGCTATACGCGCGAGGAGATGCTTCGTCTCGATCTGTCGGAGGTGCTGGCCGGGGACGATATGGAGCCGGTATTCGACTTGGCGGTCCGGACGCTCGAAGGCGCCGTCTCGAGCTTCCCCTTCGCGTTCCGCGCCATCCGGAAGGACGGACGGATTCTCCATCTGGAAGGCATCGTAACGCGCATCCCGTATCGCGGGGAAGCGGCTTTGCTCGGGACGGTGCAGGACGTTACCTACAAGAAGGACGTCGAGCGGGAGCTGCGGGAAAGCGCAGGCCGATACAAGCGGCTGATCAAGTTTTTGCCGGAGCCGATCGTCGTGAGCGACGGCGGGACGATTCTGTACGCGAACCGATCGGCGATGAAGCTCGTCCGGGCGGGCGACGAGAACGAGCTGATCGGCCGGGACTTGTTCGGGCTCGTCCACCCGCAGCAGCGGGAAGCGTCGAGGCAGGTCGTCGACCGCGTCATGGAGACGGACGAGCCGTCCGAGTTCCAGGAGCGGATGCTCGTCTGCTGCGACGGCCAATCGATCGAGGCGGAAATGTCCAGCATCCGCATCCACGATTTTATGGGCAAAACCGTCACGCTGACCGTGCTTCGCGACTTGACGGACCGCAAGCGCGCCGAAGAGCTGCTCATCCGGTCGGAGAAGTTGTCCGTCGTCGGCCAGCTTGCGGCGGGGCTCGCGCACGAAATCCGCAATCCGCTTACGTCGCTGAAAGGGTTCAACCAGCTGCTCAAGGCGCGCAATCCCGATCAATCGGCCTACTACGAGCTGATGTTGACCGAGCTGGAGCGGATCAATGTGATCGTGGGCGATTTCATGTCGCTCGCCAAGCCGAAGCTGTCGCGGTTCGGCTTCGGTAGCCTGCACGCGATACTCGGCACCGTCATTTCGATTTTGAGCCATCAGGCGATCATGACGAACGTCAACCTCGCGCTCCACGCCGACGAGACGCTGCCGGAGCTGTACTGCGAAGAAAACCAGCTGAAGCAGGTATTCATCAACCTGATCAAAAACGCCATCGAAGCGATGCCGGCCGGAGGCGAGGTGACGGTAACGGCGGAGAGGATCGAGGCGAACCGCGTCAGCGTCAAAATTCGCGACCGCGGTCCGGGTATCCCCGAGCCGCTCGTCCAAAAGCTGGGCGAGCCTTTCCTGACGACGAAGCCGTCCGGCACCGGGCTCGGCCTCATGATCAGCCACCGCATCGTCGAAAACCATAACGGCTCGATTCGCATCGCAAGCCGGTTGGGCGAGGGAACGGTCGTCGACGTCGTTTTGCCGCTGCCCGGGGTGTCCCCGGTCGGAAAGGCGCTGCATGCGTGAGGCCAAGGCCGTCCCCGCTACGTCTTCCGGTAGACGCGCTCCGGTCGCCGACCGTGCCGTACGCGAGGTCGGCGCGCACTTTGCCGAGCGTGACGAGATACTCCAAGTATCGCCGCGACGTGGACCGGCTGATGCCGAGCGCCGCGCTCGTCTGCTCGGCGGTCAACGGACCGTCGGAAGAAGCGACGTATCCGGTTACCTTCTCCAGCGTCAAGCTGTCGATTCCTTGGGACCGAGCGGGTCGCGGGATCGCTCGCCGCCGCGGATCAGCTCGTCGATGACCGGCTGTCTGACTACCTCGAACCCCTTCCACCTTTCCACGAACCGCCGGTTGATTTCCGCGATCCGCTGTCGTCCTCCACGATCAATTCGAGACGGGCGCGCCCCGCGCGCCGGAACCGTTCCGTCTTCCGCTGTCCGGATTCACACCATCTTCACATGAGCGCGCCTATAATAAAGGCGAAAAAACGGCGCTTAGGGGGAATGGACGTTGGAGCCGATACGAAGTACCGGCACGGCCTCGGGATCGGCCGCGGAGGCGAGCCGCGCCCTAGGGGCGAGCAAGCGCAAGCTCGTCCGGCGTTATTTGCAGTTCGTGAAGCCGTACCGCTATTACTTGCTCGCGATCGCGGCACTCGGGCTCGTCCAGTTTGTCGTGCCGCTCGCCAGCCCATGGCTGACGAAAATCATGATCGACGACGTACTGGGCGGCGAGGACTCGGGCTGGACGATGCGGCGGGTCGCCTCGCTGTTCGCCGCGATCTACGCGCTCAGCCTGATCGCTAGCTTCGCGCGCAACGCCGTAACCGCCCGGCTCGGGAGCCGGATGGTGGCGGGCATCCGCCGGCAGCTGTACGAGCACATCCAGAAGCTGTCGCAAAAATTTTACGACAGCCGGCAAGTGGGGAGCATTTTGTCCCGGGTCATCAACGACGTCAACGGCGCGCAAAGCTTGATCGGCACGAACGTCATCAACGTGGCGTTCGACATGGTCATGGTCGTGTTTGCGGCCTTTTTCCTGTTCTCGCTGAACCGGGAGCTCGCCCTGCTGTCGCTGTGGATATTGCCCGTCTACTACTTGACGTTCACGAACTTGAACGTGCGCATCCGCTTCGCCTCCCGTTCGGTCCAGCGCCAGATGGAACGCATATCGGGCGTGCTCGTCGAGCGCATCTCCGGGATGAAGATCGTCCAGTCGTTCGGCCGGGAACGAACGGAGCTGGACCGGTTCGACCGCCAGGCGGAGCAGCATATGACGCATTCGCTCGCGGCGCAGACGCTGTCCAACGTCCTCGGCCGAATCAGCCAAGGGGTCGGCTACTCCGGCACGCTCATCACGTGGGCCGTCGGCGGCACTCTCGTGCTGAAGGGGCATATGACGATCGGCTCGCTCGTCGCCTTTCACGCTTATTTGGGACAGCTGTACGGCCCGATTCAACGGTTCGCGGAGGTGAACGTGACGGTGCAGAACGCGCTCGTGAACGTCGAGCGCATCTTCGAGGTGCTCGACATCGAGCCCGACGTGCGCAACGCGGAGCATCCCGTGCCGCTTCGGACGTGCCGCGGCGACATCCGGTTCGAGAACGTCTCGTTCGATTACGAGACGGAGCTGCCCGTGGCGCGCAGTTCGCGTCAAGGGTTCGATCCGGATCTCGTGGAGCGGCAGCGTCCGCCGAAGTCGTTTTACTGGATCCCGCCGAAGACGAAGCCCGATCCGCCGCAGACGACGACGGAGACGCGGACGGCGCTCCGCAACGTCAGCTTTCATGCGCTTCCCGGTCAAGTGATTGCGCTCGTCGGGCCGAGCGGCGCGGGCAAGTCGACGCTGATCAACTTCATCCCGCGCTTTTACGACGCAGGGGCCGGGACCGTCTACCTGGACGGCATCGACATCAAGGAATACGACATCCACGATTTGCGCAAGCAGATTGCGGTCGTCCTGCAGGACAACATTTTGTTCTCCGGCACGGTATACGACAACATCGCGTACGGCCGCCCCGACGCTTCGATGTCGTCGCGGCGGCGAAGGCGGCCAACGCCCACGAATTCGTCTCGAAATGGGAGAAAGGCTACGACACGGTGCTGGGGGAACGGGGCATGAGGCTGTCGGGCGGGCAAAAGCAGCGGCTCGCCATCGCCCGCGCGCTGCTGAAAAACCCGCGCATCCTCATTCTCGACGAAGCGACGTCGGCGCTCGACGCCGAATCGGAGGCGCTCGTCACCGATGCGCTCGACCGGCTCATGCGCGGCCGTACGACGTTCGTCATCGCCCACCGGCTCGCCACGGTCGTCCGGGCCGACCGGATTATCGTCATGAACGAAGGCGAAATCGCGGAGTCGGGGACGCACGAGCAGCTGCTTCGGCTGAACGGCTTGTACCGCGAGCTGTACGAGAAGCAGCTGAAGGCGATGCGCCCGGAAGGATATGAAGAAGCGCTCCGTCCGTAGAGGCGTCCGGCTGCTCCATGGCCGTCCGTTCCGTCGCGCGTGCCATCGTGCCCGCTTCCGGTTATAATTGGAATGAAACGGGAACGAAGGAGGAATCGGGATGAAGAGATGGCGCTGGGGCGTGCTCGGTACCGGCAATATCGTCGCCAAAGGGGGGGCCGGCATCCAGCGGTCCGCGAACGGCGAATGGCTCGGCGTAGCGGGGCGCAATCCGGAAAACGGCAGGAGGGCGGCCGAGACGTACGGCGTGCCGAGAGCGTATGCCGGGTACCGGGAGCTGCTGGACGACCCCGACATCGACGCGGTTTATATCGCGCTGCTCAACCATCTGCATCTGGAATGGGCGCTGGAGGCGGTCAAGGCGGGGAAGCACGTGCTGCTCGAAAAGCCGTTCGCGCTGAACGAGCGGGATGCCCGGATTATCGTCGAAGCGGCGAGAAGCCGCGGCGTCCGGGTCGAGGAGGCGTTCGTCTGGCGGCATATGGAAGGGCACGCGGCGGCTCGCGAGGCGATCCGGGACGGGAAGATCGGGGAGCCGGTCTTTTTCCGCGGCCACTTCTCGTTTACGGCGGCCGGGAACAGCACGCGGCTCGTCGAGGAATGGGGAGGCGGCGCGCTGTACGACATCGGCTGCTACCTCGTCGCCTGGAGCCGCTACCAGTTCGGCGAGGAGCCGACATACGCGGATTGCCGGTTTACACGCGACGAAGGGACGCGGCTCGACCGCCGTTTCGCAGGGACGCTCGCCTTCCCGGGCGGCGGAACCGCCCACATGACGGGCGCGATCGATATGCCGTACGGCTGCGGCTACGAGATCAAGGGGACGCGAGGGGGGCTCGAGGTACGGCAGTTCGCGGATGCGGGCTCGATTACGCTGCAGGTGACCCTGAACGGCGAGACGCGCGATTTCGTCACCGACCGGATCGAGCCGTTCCGGCTGCAGGCGGAACGGTTCGCGGAGCGGGCCGGGGCTTCCGACCCGATGCCGGACGGCGGGGAAGCGATATTGGCGCAAGCGCGCGTCATGGACGCGCTGTTCGCCTCGGGCGACGAAGGCGGCCGCGTCCGGGTGAAGACCGGCTCGGCTTGAGACGCGCCGGCCTCGACCGGGGGTAACGGAAGCTGCGGCTTCCGCTATCCCCGGTTTGTCATATGACGCCTACGACGGGCGGTCGGTTCGGAATGCGATTACGGCTGCCGCCGGCGGGACAAACTGGAAGGGAAGCATCGCCACCACGAGGGAGGAATCGTTCATGGAGTACCGCATCGAGAAAGATACGCTCGGCGAAGTGAAGGTGCCCGCCGACAAGCTGTGGGCGGCCCAGACGCAGCGCAGCTTCGAAAATTTCCGCATCGGCACCGAGCGGATGCCGATCGAGCTCATCCGCGTGTTCGCCATGCTGAAGAAGAGTGCGGCGCTCGCCAACCGGACGCTCGGCCAGCTGGACGAGGACAAGGCGGAGGCGATTGCGGACGCCGCCGACGAAATTATCGCCGGCCGGTGGGACGACGAATTTCCGCTCGTCGTCTGGCAGACGGGCAGCGGCACGCAGTCGAACATGAACGTCAACGAAGTGATCGCAAACCGCGCGAGCCGGCTGCTGCAGGAGCGGGGCATCGAAAAGCGCATTCACCCGAACGACGACGTCAACCGGTCGCAAAGCTCGAACGACACGTTTCCGACGGCGATGCACGCCGCCTGTCTGATCGCGGTCGAGGACCGGCTGCTGCCGGCGCTCGCGAAGCTGAAGGAGACGCTCAAGCGGAAAAGCGACGAGTATATGGACGTCATCAAAATCGGACGCACCCATTTGCAGGACGCGACGCCGCTCACGCTCGGTCAAGAAATGAGCGGCTGGCACCGGATGCTGGAGAAGACGGAAGCGATGCTGAAGGAAAGCGTGAACGCGCTGCGGGAGCTGGCGATCGGCGGCACGGCGGTCGGGACGGGCATCAACGCGCATCCGCGGTTCGGCGAGCTCGTGGCCGAGGAGCTCGGCAGGCTGACCGGCAAAACGTTCGTGTCCGCCCCGAACAAATTCCATGCGTTGACGAGCCACGACGAGATCGTCTACGTGCACGGCGCGATGAAGGCGCTCGCCGCCGACCTGATGAAAATCGCCAACGACGTTCGCTGGCTCGCCAGCGGTCCGCGCAGCGGCATCGGCGAAATCCGCATTCCCGAGAACGAGCCGGGCAGCTCGATCATGCCGGGCAAAGTGAATCCGACGCAGAGCGAGGCGATGACGATGGTCGTCTGCCAGGTGATGGGCAACGATGCGACGATCGGCTTCGCGGCGAGCCAGGGCAACTTCGAGCTGAACGTGTTCAAGCCGGTCATCGCTTACAATTTCCTGCAATCGGCGCGTCTGCTTGCCGACGCGATGGTGTCGTTCAACGATCATTGCGCGGTCGGCATCGAGCCGATTCCCGAATCGATCCGCGCCCACCTGGACCGCTCGCTCATGCTCGTGACCGCGCTCAATCCGCATATCGGCTACGAGAAGGCGGCGCTCGTCGCGAAGACGGCGCACAAGGAAGGCCTTACGCTGCGCGAGGCGGCCGTCCGGACGGGGCTGCTGACGGAGGAGCAGTTCGATAGGCTCGTCCGCCCGGAGCTGATGATTCGTCCGACGGGAGACTGAAGCCCGCCCGGGCTTCGATCATAATGAAGATTACGGACGTCAAGACGAACATCGCCAACGATGCATGGGATGGAGTGTTCGTCCGCGGTCGCCGAGCATCCGATACAACCCCGACAACATCCTGCAGCCGTTCCGCGAAGGGCGGGAAAAACGGAGAACCGTATCCGGCGGCTGAAGACGGTATGGCGACCCGCCCCCCGACATGCTACACTGGATACGACGTTATAGGTTGAGCGGAACCGAATGCAAGCCTCGACTTATACCGAGTGCCGACAGACAGACGGGGGAGGGAGCGCGGTGGAAACCGTGAAAACGGCGACGGTGCTCGTCGTCGAAGACGATAACGAAATTCGCGAGCTCATTCGGCTCTATTTGATCAAGAACGGCCTTCGCGTCGCGGAGGCGAGCGACGGCGCGACCGCCCTGCGCGAATTCGAGAACGTCCGTCCGGACCTTGTCCTGCTCGATATCCAACTGCCCGGCGAAAGCGGGCTCGAGGTGTGCGAGCGGATTCGCGGCGTCTCGAACGTGCCGATCATCTTCGTCAGCGCCCGCGGCGAATCGGAGGACATCGTACACGGACTCCAGCTCGGCGCGGACGATTATATCCCGAAGCCGTTCGATCCCGCCGTCGTCGTCGCCCGGGTGAAGGCGAACCTCCGGCGGGCGCCGATATATCGGCGGTTCGAGCCGGCGGCGCCCCAGGCGGCGGCGCACGAACGGAACGTGTCGGGCAAGGGCGTCCATATCGATACGAAAAAAATGACCGTCCATGCGGACGGTCGGGAAGTGCGGCTGTCGGCCAAAGAGTTCCAGCTGCTCGCCTTCCTGGCGAGCCGGCCGGGCGAAGTGTTCGCGGCGACCGATCTGTACGAGCGCGTATGGGGCAGCGACAGCAACGACGATCCGCGGACGGTGATGGTTCACATTTACAACATGCGCAAAAAACTCGAAGCGGACCCGGCGCATCCGCAATATATCGTCAGCGTCCGCGGCATGGGCTACCGGTTCCGCGGAACGGCGGACCGCTGACGCGGCGCCGCCGTTAGCGTCCGGGGAGCCGGAAGCCGAGGACGGTGACGTCGTCGCGCTGCGGCTCGTCGCCGCGGTAACGCGCCAGCTCCGCCTCGAGCAGCTCCCGCTGCTCGGCCATCGGCCTGTCCCCGTATCGTTCGATCCACGCCTTCCACCTCGTCTTGCCGAACGAATAGCCTTTGTCCCCGCCGTTCTGATCGGCCAAGCCGTCGGTCGCGAGAAACAGCCCGTCGTCCGGTCCCGGCGTCAGCTCCGTATGGACGAACGGGTAATCGGCCGGCGTTTTCCGGTAGCCGATCGCCTTGCGCGTGCCTTCGACCTCCGTCACGCCGTCCGGCGTCCGGACATAGAGCGAGCATCCGGCTCCGGCGAACAGGACGCGGCCGTCCTTGATCCGGCACAGGCCGATGTCGAGACCGTCGTCGGTCAAGCCGTCCTTGCCTTCCTGATTGAGCGTCGTCTTGATCGTCCGGTTCAAAGCCGACAGCAGCCCGGCCGGGTCGTCCGCCGTTCCCCGCTCGGCGATCTGATCGAGCAGCGAGACGGTCATGATCGACATGAGCGCTCCGGGGACGCCGTGTCCGGTGCAGTCGCCGACGGCGACGAGCAGCCCTCCGTCGATTCGCTTGATCCAGTAAAAATCGCCGCCGACCCGGTCTCGCGGCTTCCATAGGACGAAATGATCGGGCAGCGCCGACATCAGCTCCGCCTCGGCCGGAAGCGACGATACTTGGATACGGCTCGCGTAATCGAGGCTGTCGACGATTTTGCCGTTCTGCTCGGCGAGTTCCTTCGTTCGCTCGGCGATTTGCCGCTCCAGCTCTTCATTCAGCGCCACCGCGCGCTTGTACGGATCGGCCAGCTTACGCGACATATAATAGAAGAAGAACACGATGGACAGCAGCGAGATCGCCACCGCCGCGGCGGTCTGCGCCTGAATCGTCTTCAGGAACGAGACGGCTTCCTCGCGGTCGACCGATACCATCAGATGCCAATCGGTCGATCGGATCGGGAACAAGATCGCGTCGTTCGTCTTGCCGTCCGCGGATTCGTATTCGAGCACCTGCTGGTCGCGATCCAGCAGCGCGATCGCCCGGTCGGCCGCTTCGGCGGGCATGAATTCGCGAATCGTTTTGCCGTTCTGGTCGAACTCGTCGGACAAGTAGATCGTGCCGCTCCGGTCGATCAGCCACAGGCTGCCGTTCCGGCCGTACTTGTACTCCTCGAACTTGCGGGACAAGTCCCGCAGACTGAGCCCCACGCCGACGATCGCGAGCGGGTTGCCGCCGCTGCGCATGATCGCGTCGACGAACACGAACGTATCCTTCCGTTCGTCGTTATAGTCGATCATCACCTTGATCGGGTTGTTTTCCCGCAGCACCTCGTAAAACCAATCGTCGTCCGGGTCGTTCGGGGAGACGACGTCGATGACGTTCCCGGCCTCCGACCAATACTGGCCCGTCGGCACGCTGACGACAAACGAATTGTCGTAGCCGAACCGCTCCTTCAAGCCGACGATTTTGTCCAGCACTTGCGAGCGCTGCTCGCCGCTGCGCTCGCCGTCCGCGATCCACTGCTTCACTTGGCGGTCCTCGGCCAGAATGAGCGACGTTTCGACCGCCCGTTCGATGCTGCCGTCGATTTTCGCCGATATCGAGCTGGCGATGTAGACGAGATCGCTTTCCTTCAGCTTCTTGACCGACTGGCCCTTCGTGATGTAATACGCGATGACGCCGGTGACGACGATCGAGACGACGATGAGGGCAGCCGCGAACGCGGTCACCTTCGCCACGCCGGAATCGTACAGCGGGTTGTCGCGGATCGCCGAGCGCCGGGTTCGGGCGGGGCCGCTCACGGGGAGCTTTCCTCTTGGGCGACGATGTCGAACGGAAGCGTCAAATCTTCCTTCAGCTCCTCGGCGCATTCGAACTCGGTTTCGTTGCCAGGGTTGCAATACCAGCGGATGAAGACGGCCTTCCCTTCGGCATGGGCGACCTCGAACTTGTCGAGCAGCATCATGAGGCATTTCGTGCTGCTCGTATTGATGTAAGGCATGCGCAGCTCGACGACCGTCGTCGCGTCGGGGGCGAGCTGCCGCAAGTACGCGTCCGCCCAATCGAGAATCGGCTCATAGAACTTGAAGGCGTTTTCCGGATAAGATTGGCCGTTCAAGGACAGACGGTTGGCGACGGGATCGAAGTCGACGGCGGGGGAGCTTTTCGTTCCGGCAATATGTAATCGTTCCATCATATCCACTCCTATACGACCGCCTTCAAAGTAAAAAACGACAAATGCTCGTCCAGCGGCGTCACCGAATATTCGAGCGGATCCCGGGCCTTGCGCGCGATATCGATCAATCCGAGGCCGGCGCCTTCCGATCCGTCCGGCGTTTCCTTGCGGAGCATTTCCTTGTAGTACGTCTTCAGCGCCGGCTTGTCCATCGCGATCAGCGGATCGATCCGCGCCGTCAGGGCGGCCAAGTCCGCTTTGTCGACGACATTGCCCGAGCAGATGAAATGGCCGTTGTCCGTCTTGCCGATCGTGACGATGCTGGACTGGGCGATCGCGTCGTAATGCGCGCTGTCTTTTTTGCCGGAGCAGTAATTTTTGATGTTCTGCGTCTGTTCGATGAAGATGGAGAAAATGTGCGTCACTTCGTTTTGCGGCCGCTCCTCGTTTTCCAAATACGACTTCACCGCGGCGCCGTATTCCTCGATCAAGCTTTGCGACAGCTTGCCGGCGAAGCTGATCAGGATGCCGTTGTCCCTCAGCATCGACTGCACCTGCAACAAACGGTTGTGAATCACTTGGCTCGTTCCCCCTGTTCTTGCGATGATTTCCTCCCCAGTTTATCAGGAAAAAGGACCTATGTGGAAAAAAGTTTCGACCGGTCCGTGTCGAAATCGGGTGTATTCCCATCGGCGTCTGCGGCGTCGTGAAACGCCGGTACGGCAAACAGAAAACGGCTGCCCGCGCCCGCGGCGCTGACCGCTCCGATTCGGCCGCCGTGCTGGGCGACGATCTCCTTCGCGATCGCGAGGCCGAGGCCGGTTCCCTGCACGCCGCGGGCGGCGGAATGGCCTCCCCGGTAAAAGCGGTCGAAAATGCGCGGAAGCTCTTCGGCCGGGATGCCGGGGCCGGTATCCTCCACGGCCAGCGTAAACCAAAGCGGCGGCTTCCGTTCGCCCGCGTGCTCGATCGGCGGCGCCGCGTCGGGAGGCTCGGCCGTTAGCCGGCCGGTTATCCGGACGGAGCCGCCGTGCGGCGTAAATTTCAATGCGTTGTCGACGAAATTCGTGACGACCTGCTCGATGCGCAGCGAGTCGACGACGATGTGGGCGCGCTCCGGCGACGCGCCGGTGCCGGCGTCTACGCCGATGTCCGGTCCGACGGTTAGCTCGACTCCGCAACGGGCCGCCTCCAGCGCGTACTTGCCCTGCAGCGCCGAGAACCAGAGCGCGACCGGAACCGGATTGAAATGAAAGCGCAGCTGGTTCGCCTTGAGCGTGGACAGCTGGAACAGATCGGAGATGAGGTCGCTGATCGTCAGAAGCTTCTGGTAGATCATCTTCAAGTACGATTCGTCGGGCGGAATGACGTCGTCCAGAAACGCTTTCACGTAGCCCTGCACGGACGTGATCGGCGTACGGAGCTCGTGGGAGATGTCGCTGATGAGCTGGCGGCGCAGCTGTTCGACGTGCTGCAGCTCGGAATGGGCGGCCTTCAATTCCTGCTCCCGCTCCTTGAGCGTCCGGCCCTGAATGTCGCTGATGCGCGACAGCTTCATCGTCGTCTTCAGCAATTTCTCATAGTGGCGGGTCAACTGCTCGAATTCATGCGGCTCGGGCGTCCTGCCCTTGGCCACGTCGGCTTTGGCGGCTTTCAATATGCGCAGCTCTTCGGCGAATACGGCTTGCTCGGATACGGTTCCGGCGTCCACGGCGTTCTCTCCCCGGTATGCGAATTGGGTCCATTATAGCAGAAATCCGGCGCTTCGGGTGCTCGGCCGGCTGTCAACGACAAAACGGTTTTATTAAGAAATGCTTCAGAATTTCCCCGCATAAAAATTAAGCTTCGTCCCGTATACTTCGTATCAATCGAACTATGAGGGATAACCGGACGGGGAATCGGACTGGACTTAGGTCCGGGGACGAAACCGACGGCAGTCCGTATCGGATCGCCGCGTGCGCGAGTTATGATGAAACCATAAAGAAGCCGACAGGGCGGGGTGGTTGTCATGAAAGAAAAAATATTGATATTATCCGGGCCGTTCGGGGAGGGCCACAAGCAGGCGGCGCAGGCGCTGCTCGAGACGTGCAAGCTGGCGAAGCCGAACGCGGAGGCGGTCGTCGTCGATTTCATGGAGTGGACGCTGCCGAGACTGCACGGCCTGAGCAAAACCGTATTTCATCAAGGGGTGCAAAAGTTTCCTTCGCTGTACGGCTACTTGTTCAAGCGGACGCGCAAGCCTTCGACGCTCTCGTCCTTGACGTCCCGGCTGCGCTGGTACGGACTGAAGCGGATCGTCAAGCTGCTGGACGACGTTCGGCCGTCGGTCGTCGTCAGCACGTTTCCGCTCGCCGCGGCGGCCATGTCCGCTCTGAAAACGGCCGGCCTGACCGACATTCCGACGGTAACCGTCATTACGGACCATACGGATCACAGCTACTGGATCCACCCGGGGACGGACCGGTACGTCGTCGGCTCGGAGAAAGTGCGCAAGGGGCTCGGAGGATGGGGCGTGGCGGATTATCGCGTGACGGTAACCGGCATCCCGGTCCGGCCCACGTTTTTCACGGGCGCCGCGAACGTCGACCGGTCCGCGCTGCGGGCGAAGCTCGGGCTGCGGACGGACAAACCGGTGCTGCTGCTCATGGGCGGCGGCTACGGCATGATGAGCGCCGGCATGATCCGGCTGACGGTGGAGGCCGCGAAATCGAAGGCGATGCAGGTCGTCGTCGTCTGCGGCCATAACGAGAAGCTCCGGCACAAGCTCGAGGAGCGTCTGGCTTTGGAGGCCCCGGGGCATGACGTGCGGGTGACGGGCTTCATTCGCAATATGGAAGAATATATGGGAGCCAGCGATTTGATCGTGACGAAGCCGGGCGGACTGACGACGGCGGAAGCGATCGCCATGCGGCTGCCGATGGTGCTGTACCGTCCGCTTCCGGGACAGGAGGAGGATAATGCGGAATTTTTGACCGGGGCCGGGGTAGCCGTTCGGGCCGAGGACGACGAGGAGCTGACGGCGCTCGTCTTCACGTTGATCGCGTCCCCGGAGACGCTCCAAGCGATGCGGCTCGACGCCGAACGGCTGCATATGGAGACGTCGTCGCTGCAGGCGCTGGAGGCGATCGTGTCGGCTCGGCATATTCCCGTTCCCCGCTGGGAGAATGCGGTCGTTCGGGTCGGCGTTTGACGTGCCTTCGCGAACGTTGGGCGAATGCCTCGGTCCGGATGCGAGCGCATGCATATAATGAAGGGTATGATCCAACGTCAAGACGATGGGAGCCTTCCGTATGCCGATCACCTCGTGGACTATACTGGTTATCGTCCTGTTCATCCTGCTCGTAATCGTGCTTGCGATACTACCCGGATAAGCGGCCTGCCGCTGATCCGCCGCTACTCGTTAAGGCAGCCGCCTGAACGTCGGAAGACGGTTCACGCGGCTGTTTGCATGCTCATCGCGGATTTGTGCGGCTCAGAAGCCCTTGTATTGCGGTTCTTCGTTCTCGAGCTGCTGGACGCGGGAGCTGATTTGGTCGACAACCTGCTGCGTCGTTTGCGCGCAATTTTGAAAGACGGTTTTCGCCTCCTGGTTCTGGGTATTGAGCGCGAATTGCTCAAGACTTGCTTGTGCGCTTTTCAGCGACGCCAGACACGTTTTTACTTGCGATGCGACTGTCATTTCGATCATCACCTCCGTTTCCAACACTACTATGCCCGTATCGGGCCGGAATCCTTTCCTGTTAAAAACTGTCACGAAATCCGCTCGTTCCTTTTACCAATAATAACGGGGCACATATCCAACGAGAAGAAACGGGGAGCATGCGATGCCGATATGGACGGAAATCGTCTGGAGGTCCGCCGCCGCCGTAGCGGTGCTATTCCTGTTGACCCGATTGCTCGGCAAAAAGCAGCTGTCCGAGCTCAATTTTTTCCATTACATCGTAGGCATTACGATCGGTGACATTGCCGGCTTCATTTCGTTGGAGATGGAAAGCCACTTTTGGCACGGCGTAACGGGGATTCTTATCTGGACGCTCATTCCGATCGGGCTCGAGAAGCTGTCCATGAAGAGCAAGCATATCCGCCATTGGTTCGAGGGGGAAGCGACGGTGCTCGTGAAGGACGGCAAGGTGCTCGAAGACAATTTGAAGAAAACCCGGTTTACGTCGGACGAGCTGCTCGAGGAGCTGCGCAAAAAGAACGCGTTCCGTCTGGCCGACGTCGAATTCGCCGTGCTGGAAACCGACGGGGACGTCAGCGTCCTGTTGACCCGCGAAAACCAGCCGCTTACGCCGAGACATCTCGGCATCCAAGTAGCGAACGAACCGGAGCCCCAAGTCGTCATTATGGATGGGGAAATCATGGACGAGCCGCTCGCGACGGCGGGACTGAGCCGCGGATGGTTAAGCGCCGAGCTGGAGAAACTGGGGGTAGCCCAAGAAAACGTCTATTTGGCCCAAGTGGACGGCTACGGCCAATTGAGCGTCGATCTGTACGACGATCAACTGAAGGTGCCGAAGCCCTGCTCCCGCAAGCTGCTGTGGGCGACGCTCAAAAAATGCGAAGCCGACTTGGAGCTGTTCGCGTTGGCGTCCGAAGACCGCCAGGCGAAGGAGCTGTATGCCGACGGCGTCATGTCCATGAAGCGCGTCGTCGAGCAGGTCGAGCCCTATTTGAAGCGGTAAGCCGCCTTTTTACCAGAACGGAAGGAGAGATGCGAATGGCAACGATGGCCGCCCAGAAAAAAAAGAAGCTCACCCCGGTCCAGCAAGAGTACCAGTCGCTTGCCAAGCAGAAAGAACCGCCGCGGCCGATCGTCCGCAATTGCGTCCGCGCGTTTATCGCCGGCGGAACGATATGCGCGATCGGCCAGCTGCTGACGGAAATGTTTATCCATTGGTTCGGCTTTACCGAGAAAACGGCCGGAAGTCCGACCGTGGCGGTGCTTATCTTCCTTTCGGTCGTCTTGACCAGTCTGGGCGTGTACGACAAAATCGCCCAATGGGCCGGAGCGGGTTCCGCCGTACCGGTTACCGGCTTCGCCAACTCGATGTGCTCGGCGGCGATCGAGCATCGGAGCGAAGGGCTCGTGCTCGGCACCGGAGGCAACATGTTCAAGCTGGCCGGCTCGGTCATCGTCTTCGGCACGGTGGCCGCTTTCCTCGTCGGCATCGTTCATATGTTTCTCGGACTGGGAGGGAGCTGACATGCTGACGGGACATCAGACGTGGACGTTCGCGCAGCCCCCCGTCATCCTGTCGACCGCGACCGTCGTCGGTCCGGACGAAGCGGCGGGCCCGCTCGCCCGCGATTTCGACATCGTGCACGGCGATTTGATGCTCGGTCAAGACAGCTGGGAGAAGGCGGAACGCAAGCTGCTCGAGGAATCGACCAAGCTGGCGGTCGAAAACGCCGGGCTGACGAACGGCGACATCCAAATGTTCGTGGCGGGCGACCTGCTCAACCAGATCATCAGCGCCACGTTCGCCGCCCGGACGTTGGCCGTTCCGTACTTGGGCGTGTTCGGCGCATGCTCGACCTCGATGGAAAGCTTGGCGCTCGCCTCGCTCATCGTCAGCTCCGGAGCGGCGAAGCACGCCATTGCGGCGACCGCGAGCCATAACTGCACCGTCGAGAAGCAGTTCCGCTATCCGACCGAATACGGCTCGCAGAAGCCGCCGACGGCGCAATATACGGTTACCGGCTCGGGGGCGGCGGTTATCGGCGCTTCGGGAGAAGGGCCCCGGGTGACGAGAGCGACGATCGGCCGCGTCGTCGACATGGGCATCAAGGACCCGTTCAATATGGGCGCCGCCATGGCGCCGGCCGCGGTCGATACGATTCAGGCGCATTTCCGCGATACGGGGCTCGAGCCGGGGGATTACGACATGATCGTCACCGGCGACTTGGCTTCGGTCGGCTACTCGATCGCCCGCGAGCTGTTCGACAAGCATAACGTCCGGATCGATCAGACCAATTATTACGATTGCGGTCTGCTCGTCTACGACGTCGAACGCCAGTCGGTGCAAGCCGGCGGCAGCGGCTGCGCCTGCTCGGCCGTCGTGACGTACGGGCATTTGCTCAAGCGGATGAAGGCCGGCGAGCTGAACCGGCTGCTCGTCGTGGCGACGGGCGCGCTTCTGTCCCCGCTGTCGTACCAGCAAGGGGAAAGCATCCCCTGCATCGCGCATGCGGTCGCCATCGAAAGCGGAAGGAGCTGAATCGACTATGGATTGGATGCAGCTGATATGGGCGTTCGTCATCGGGGGCGCGATATGCGTCGTCGGACAGCTCATGATGGACGCCGGACGTCTGACGCCGGCCCATACGATGAGCACGCTCGTCGTCGTCGGCGCGATCGTGGACGGGATCATGATCGGCAACAAAAGCTTGTACGACCGGTTCATCGAATTCGCCGGGGCGGGAGCGACGGTGCCGATTACGAGCTTCGGCAATTCGCTCGTTCACGGCGCCCTGCAGGAATACAAGCTTCACGGCGCGGTCGGCATCATCACCGGCATTTTCGAGGTGACGAGCGCCGGCATATCCGCCGCGATCATCTTCTCGTTTCTCGCGGCGACGTTCGTCAAGCCGAAGGGCTAAGACGGATCGTCGCCGGGCGGATCGGCGGATAACGGCCGGTCCGCTTTTTGCCGCGAACAGGGCGACTTGGCATAATTGTTAGCTTTGTAGGCCGTTTCCACTCGTGATATAATGGCTTAGACGTTTACAAGAACTTCATATGGCGACCTTGATCCTCTTTCGTTCAGACTTATTTCGATTCGGGCCGGTTCATAGAGGAAATCCTTTGATAGATTGGGAGATTGGTTCAATGGGGAAATGGGCAAAACTCGCGGGAGCGTATTTGAAAGACCGGTACCTGATGTTCGTATTGACCGGCTGGCTCGTCTTGTTCATGGAGGAATTAAGCCGCAACCATACATGGGGCGCGATCAAGTGGAGCTTTCTGCACATCCCGGCCTTCGCGCTGAACGGGGCTTTCGTGTTCGGGGCGCTGCTCGCGCTTACGGCGGCTACCGGACGAATGAGGCTTTCGTATTGGATCGTAGCCGGCATCGGCTTCGCGCTCGCTCTCGTAAGCGGCGTCAAGTCGAAGATGCTGGGCGTGCCGCTGCTGCCGTGGGACTTCGTCCTGACCGGGGAAGCGAGCGACATGGCCGAATATTTGAAAAACATCGTCACGTTCGAGCTGATCGCCGACATCGTCGTCTTCCTGGCCGTCAGCTGGCTGCTGCTGTACAAGACGAACCGCGTCGTCAAGGTGATCCGCTGGAAGGAGCGGGCCGCCATTGCCGTATTCGCCATAGCGCTCGTTGCCGTCGTGTATACCGACAAGCCGATCCCGGTCAAGAGCGCGTTCGGCATCGGGGCCATTCCGTGGGACCAATCCGAGCACGTCGAGACGAACGGCCTTCTTCTTGCATCCGTTCTCAATCTCGATTATATGAACGTGGACAAGATGAAAGATTACGATAACAAGGCGATCGCCGAAATCGTCGCCACGAGCGTCCAGCCGCAGGTCGGCGGAGGCGCCGCCGAGTCGTCCGTCAAGCCGAACGTCATCGTCGTGCTGAGCGAATCGTTGTGGGACCCGTCGCAGCTGAAGGATGTCAAGTTCAGTAGGGATCCGATGCCGTTCTATCACGAGCTGCAGCAAAAGACGACGACGGGCACGCTGCTGTCGCCCCAATTCGGCGGCGGCACGGCCAACGTCGAGTTCGAGGTGCTGACGGGCAACTCGATGCGGTTCCTCCCGCAAGGGACGATTCCGTACAACCAGCACATTACGCATCCCGTCGATTCGCTTGCCGGCATCTTGGCCCGCCAAGGCTATTACGCGACGGCGATCAGCCCGTTCCACCGCTGGTATTTCAACGCCGACAAGGTGTATCAAAACTTCGGCTTCGCGCAGTACATTCCGCTCGAATTTTTCGATCCGGTGTATGAGGGGGCCTACATCGCCGACAGCGAAGTGAGCAAGCTGATCATCGAGCAGACGGCCAAGACGCCGGAGCGGGATTTCGTGTTCGCGAACACGATGGAGAACCATTTCCACTACTATCCCGGCAAGTTCAAGGAAAACACGATCAAGGTCGAAGGCGACGTGCCGGCGGACACGCGCGGCATGCTGGAGACGTACGCACAGGGCACCCAGGACGCGGACAAAATGCTGCGGACGCTCGTCGAGCATTATCAGAAATCGCCGGAGCCTACGATTATCGTCTTTTTCGGCGACCATCTGCCGTATTTGGGCGACGAGTACAAGGCGTACAAGGATGCGAAATGGATTACGGGCGAAAGCGACCCCGACTTCCTGAACAAGATGTACCGGACGCCGCTCGTCGTATGGGACAATTTTACGCCGCAGCAGAAGGAATCGCTTCATATGAGCCCGTCGTTCCTGTCTTCCTACGTGCTGGACAAAGCGAAGCTGCCCGGCTCGTATTATACCGACTATTTGCGCGAGCTGTCGAAGAAATATCCGGTCATCCCGCCGAAAAGCTATTATACCGAAATGAATATCAACGAAGCCGACTTGAAGCAGTACGAGCTTCTCCAATACGATATATTGTTCGGCGAGCAGCACGCGTATGGGGACGTCAAGAACAAAATCGTCAATCCGAACTACTTCCTCGGCTTCGGACCGTTGACGATCGAGCAGGTCGCGACCGATCCGCAAAAAAGCGGAGCGGATGCGGGAATCGTCGTGACGGGCCGGAACCTTCCGGCGCTCGGCAAGGTGTACGTCAACGGGAAGCCGGTCGAGACGCAGCGGGGCAAGGACGGAGCGCTGACCGCGAAGCTGCCGCCGGATGCGCTCAAAGCCGGCAAGGCGGACATTCAAGTGAAAGTGCTGGACTCGAAGGAGATCGTCATCGCCGAATCGAACGTGTTCACGATGACGGCCGCTTCGAAGCCGTAATACGGAATTAGGACCAAGCTGCCAGGCCGTTCTCCTTCGGGAGGGCGGCCTTTCGTGTCGACGGCGGAAGCGGAGGAGTTTTCCGTCGAACAATTTGCATCGCGGATGAAACCTTCCGCTGCTGGAAACGTATACAGGAAAGCGCGTTCGCGTCGAACCGACTCGGCGTACGGCCCGTTTCCTCCAACAGGCAGACACTTTTTTCTAACAACGAAGGCCTATACGCGGTTTTTCAATTCTTGTAATATAGAATTAGCAACTATTGTCTGACGCGAACGGCACTACGGATCATGGAGAGGAGCAGGACGAGATGGATGCGACGTTTAAGGAAGATTTAACCATTTTGAAGCAATTGAAGGCAAATTTGGAATCCTGCATTCTGGGCAAGGAGACGGAAGTCGAATTGCTGCTCGCCGCCGCGCTCGCGGGCGGACACGTTCTGCTCGAAGACGTGCCGGGAACCGGCAAGACCGTTCTGATCAAAGCGTTGGCCAAGTCCGTACAAGGCCAGTTCCGCCGTATCCAATGCAATCCCGACCTGCTGCCGACCGACATAACCGGGGTTTCGATTTATCACCCGAAACAAGAAACGTTTTTGTTCCGGCCGGGGCCGGTCATGACGAACATATTGCTGGCCGACGAGATCAACCGGGCGACGACGAAGACGCAGTCCGCGCTGCTCGAGGCGATGGAGGAGCGTCACGTCACCGTGGACGGCGACTGCTATCCGCTGCCGGCGCCTTTTCTGCTGCTGGCGACGCAAAACCCGATCGATTTCGAAGGCACGTACGTGCTGCCGGAAGCGCAGCTGGACCGATTCATGATGAAATTCAGCCTCGGCTATCCGGACCATGAGACGGAGAAGCGGATGCTGTTCTCGCAGGCGAGCGGCCATCCGGTCGACCGGCTGGAGCCGGTGACGACGGTCGAGCGCCTGACGGATATGCAGCTTCGCGCGAGACAGGTGCATGTCGACGACGCCGTTGCCGATTACGTCGTCTCGATCGCGCGAAAGACGCGCGAGCATTCCGCGGTGTTCCTCGGCGCCAGCCCGCGGGCGACGATCGCCCTGCTGCAGGCGGCGAAGGCGCTCGCCTATTTGCGCGAGCGCGATTACGTCATACCGGACGACATCAAATATTTGACGCCGTACGTGCTAGGTCACCGGATGATTCTTCATTCCGAGGCGAGAATCGACGGCACGACGCTCGATTCGGTATTCGAGTCGATATTCCAGAACGTGCGGGTACCCGTCCGTCTCGAGAAATAGCGGATTGCGCGCGGAAACGGGGTGAGCGGTTCAGATGGGCATTTTCGCGAGATATTCGGCCCGGTTTTGGGGCATTGCGTCCTTATTCGCTTTCAGCTTGTTTTATTTGCTGTTTCAAGGCGGCAAGCTCGCTTTCATGATTTTCATCATCGTCGCTGCGTTGTGCCTCTATTTGGCGCTCAGCCGGTGGAGCGGCATCTCGAAGACGCAGGGCGGCCGCACGCTGCTGAATGCGGAGCACGAAGCGGTCGTCGAGGCGGGGACGTCGCTTGCGGTGCAAATCCAAGTGCAAATTCCCGGCTTTTGGCCGATTCCTTACGTATCGATCAAGGACCGGCTCGTCCGCCGGGGCGGCGAGGAGCATCTGTTCGAGACGTTACTCATCCCGGACTGGAAGCGTCGCGGGGAAGTGTCGTACCGGACGCCTCCGCTGCGCCGGGGGTATTACCATTTCGGCGATACCGATTGCTCGACCGAAGATATTTTCGGGCTGTTCCAGCATAAAGGCCGGCTCGAGCTGCCGTATTCGTTCGGCGTGCTGCCGCAAAAGGTGCATATCCGGGAATGGAAGCAGCTGCACCAGCTGTTCCGCGGCGTGCACCACCATTCCGCGACGACCCGGTCCCACCGGGAAACGACGCAAATTAACGGCGTGCGCGAATTCATTTACGGCGATCGGCTGTCCCGCATCCACTGGAACGCGACGGCGAAGACGGGCACGTGGAAATCGAAGGAGTTCGAACGCGAATCGCTGCCGAAGACGGTCATCGTACTGGACCGGAACATGCGCGCTTACCGGAGCAAGGAGCATTTCGAGCTGGCGGTTTCGATCGCGGCGTCGCTTCTCGATTACGCGGCGAGCCGGGATTTGGCGGTCGGCCTGCTGTCGGTCGGGAAAAATTCGAAATATTTCGAGCCGAAGCTGAGCGCGAGCCATCAGAAGGTGATCGTCAACCATCTGATCGACGTCGAGCCGGACGGCACCTATCCGCTGATCGACGTGCTGAAGGACCGGGCCCGGCTGTTCACGCCCGGCATCTTCTTCACGGTCGTCACTCCCCAGTTCGGGGACACGCTGGCGCCGTCGCTCGCCTGGATCGAGCAGCGGCAAATGAACCCGTGTCATATGTGGATCGCCGCGGACGTGACGGCGGCCGAGCAGGACCGGTGGAAGCGGCATTTGCAGACGACGGGCGTCATGGGCTACGCCGTTTCGTCGCTCGACGAGCTGGCTCTCGCATTAGGAGGGCGTAAATAGATGGAACAGAAACGATGGTGGCAAAGAGCGCTCACCCAAGATTGGCACGAGCGGCTGTCGGCGTTGCTGACGGGGCTGTTCCTGCTGCAGTACGTCCTGTGGATCGAGAAGGAAGATCAAGTGTGGCTGCCGGAGACGATAGCGATCGTGAAGCTGACCTTGCTCGCGACGGTCGTCGTCGAGCTGTTCCCCCGGCTCCATTGGGCGCTCCGCCGTCTGCTGCAGCTGGCGGCTCTCTTGATCGCCTCGGGCTCCGTGCTCGATTACGCGCCCGCCGGCCGGGAGATCGACAAGCTGCGCGACGTCGGCCTCGTGATCCGCGACAATTTCATGCAGCTGGCGCCGTTCGTCTGGTTCGCCTTGTCGGCCTGGCTCGTCACGCTGATCGCCCTATGGGCGATGCGGGCGAAATGGCGCATCATGGTCGTGCTCGTCGTGACGGTGACCGCCTTCGCGATTCGCGACTCGTTCAGCTTCCTTATCTTGTGGAAGCAGGCGGCGACGGTCATTTTTTGCGGGTTGTTTTTGCTGATCATCCGCCATTTCGCCGGGCTGAAGAAAAAAAATCCGGTCGGCTGGTCGCACCTGGCCGATTACCCGGCCTACATCGCGCTGCCGATCGTCTTCCTCGTCTCGCTCGTCGTGTTCCTGGGTACGCTGGCGCCGGACGTCCGGGCGGTGCTGACCGATCCGTATACGCTGTGGAAAAACATGCGGGGCGAGCAGATCCCGTTTTTCAATAAAGGGTACGGGACGACTTCGGCGTTCGGCGGCGAGTCGTCGTCCGGCTACAGCCGGAACGATTCGTCGCTCGGCGGGGAATTTGCGTTCGACTACACGCCGGTCATGTCGGTCGTCACGTCTCATCGGAGCTACTGGCGCGGGGAAACGCGCTCGCTCTATACGGGCAAAGGCTGGATTCTGAGCGACGTCGAGCGGCGGACGCCGCTTTCGCCGGTATCGGCGGATACGCCGCTCCCGCAGGACCCGAGACTCGCCCCGTCGCAGCTGAAGACGGTAGAGGTGACGCAGACGGTTACGATGGCGGCGGAGGCGGAGAACGAGTTCCCGGTGCTGTTCGGGGCTTACGCGATCGACAAGGTGCAAAGCGTCACGAACGGAGGCGCGAACGCCAGCCTGGCGTCGCTGCAATGGTCGCCGCGGCTGTCCGAGCTGCGGTGGGTCGTGAACGGGCGGCAATCGTACCCGCAGTCGTACACGGTTACGTCGAAGGTGCCGATCGTCGACGAGGCGGAGCTGCGCAAGGTGCCTGCGGAGCTGCCGACCCGGGCGGGGCTCGAGGACTATTTGTTCCTCCCGGAGACGCTTCCGGCTCGCGTGAAGGAGCTGGCCCTGCAGGTAACGCAGTCGGGTACGAACATGTACGACAAGGTGAAGCTGCTCGAGCAATATTTGGCCAAAACGTTCCCGTATACGAATACGCCGGATTTGAGCAAAGGACGGAGCCGCGATTTCGTCGACCGGTTCCTGTTCGAAATCAAGGAAGGCTATTGCGACTACTATTCGACGGCGATGGCCGTCATGGCGCGCTCGCTCGGCATTCCGGCCCGCTGGGTGAAAGGCTATACGCCGGGCGTGACGGCGATCGATCAGGAAATGCTCAATTTGCCGGAAGGGCTGCTCGATCCGGACGGAGCCGGCGAGTATACGATCCGCAATTCCGACGCCCATTCGTGGGTCGAAGTGTACTTCCCCGGCTACGGCTGGATCCCGTTCGAGCCGACGTCCGGCTTCGCGCTTCCGTCGTTCGCGCCGGAGGAGGAGATCGTCGCCGAGCCGCTGCCGGAGACGCCTTCCGAGCCGGCGACGGCCGCACCGGCGGCGGAAGAGGGCGGGGTCGTCGTGCCGCGCTCGATCGGCTGGGGAGCAGGCGCCGTCGCGGCGGCGATTTTGCTCGGCTTCGTCTGGGTGAACCGCCGGCGCCTGCCGTTGCTCCGCTACGTCGGCCCGATCGGCCGCCAGCTGGACGCGAACCAGCGCGCCGTGCTCGAGTTCGAGCGGCTGCTCCGGTACGCGAAGCGGAAAGGCTACGCCCGTTTCGAGCATGAAACGGCGCGGGAAGCGGCGCAGCGGTGGATCGGCAAAGACAAGTGGCTGCAAAAAGATTTGGAATCGCTGCTGCTGCTGTTCGAGAAAGCGAAGTACAGCGGCTCGCGCATCAGCGAAGAGGAGCTGTCGGCGATATCGCGGACAGTGCATAAGCTGCGTGAGGAAATGTAGGACATGGGGCGACAGCCGCGACCTTGGGGTCGCGGCTGTCGCCGTTGAGCGGGGGAGGGGACGCGGGCGGTGGCAAGGCGGTTGATGCGCATAAGGTGCGTTTGTACATGATTGGTCCCATAGGGCTCGCACGCACCCGAATAGTGTACAAATGTACGCTATTTCCGCCGATCTACCGGGCTCCCGCCCATCACCCCTAGTCACGGAGGCGGTCGGAGAGCACTTCGTCGATCAGGCGGCGGGCGATACGAGCCATGCCGGGATGAGTATCCATATAGTAGGGGAGGGCGATGAGGCCGATCGACAGCGCCCAGCCGCGGCCGCGAGCCCAAGTGGCTTCGTCCGGCATCAGCGTCGCCCGGAACGCTTCTCGCCCATCGGCGTCGAGGATGCTCCACGCGGGCAGCATATCGCACGCGGGGTCGCCCGCCCCGAAACAGCCGAAGTCGATGACGGCGCTTACCCGCCCCCGGTCGACCAGCACGTTGCCGGCGTGCAGGTCGCCGTGAATCCAGACGGGCGGACCGCGCCATTCCGGCGCACGGAGAGCCGCTTCCCACGCCGCAGTCGCCGCAACGGTGTCGATTACGCGATCCAACGCCGCGATGGCGTCCCGGACGGCTCGATCGCGCGATAGGAGCGACATGCCGCGGGGAGAGACGGGCGGCGTTCCGACGGCGGGATCGATTCGATGCAGGGCGGCCACAAATCGCGCCAGCACGTTTGCGCCTTCGCGCGAATCGCCGATCTGTCCGGTTGTCGCGCATTCCCCTTCGAGCCAGCGGAAGACGGACCATACCCACGGATAGCCCTCTCCGGGTTCCCCCTTCGCAACCGGCGCCGGAATCGGAAGCGGAAGCTGCGGGGCAAGGAACGGCAGCCATCGGAAGTCTTGTTCCACCTGTCCGACGGCTGACCCGATGCGGGGGAATCGAACGGCCAGCTCCTCGCCGAGCCGATAGATCGCGTTGTCCGTACCGTCGGACTCGACCTTTCGGACGGGAAGCTGCGCCCACTGCGGAAATTGCGTCGCAACGAGCTTCTTCGCCGTCGACTCGTCGACCGCAACCTCGTCGGCATGGATGTTCCCGGGGCGCGACGAGGCGTTTCTTTCATTGTCGTTATCCATGCGGCTCCTCCATTCCGGCCGTCAAACCGGCCGCCATCCATACCCGAAGCGTAAACGCCGATTCGGGATGCCGGCAAGGGGAAGTTCCATTATAAGCAACCCTTCCTTTTCCTATCCAAGCCGCCAGTCGATGCGGTATTTCTTCTCTTGCTCGGACAAGACGTTCGGGTCGATCCGGATCAAGTCTTTGGACGAGTAAAACCGGAAGCGGTCCGACTCGGCGCGTGCCGTCCGCATCGGCTCAAGCCGATGGATCCGTTCCGCCGTTTCCTCGTCCACGAGCGGATCCGCGATCTCTTCCTCGCGCATGATCCGCAGCGGAATACGCCGCTCGATCTCGCATGCCCGCCCCGTGCTGTCGGTATAGGCGAGCGTCACGATCACGTCAAAATCGCCGCATTCGGTTGGCTCGACGGTGTACAGCTCCACGTACACGTCGGCTCCGCCTTGCGAGCGGCCGGCCGGAATGACGATCGCGCCGGACTCCGTCTCGTCGAAGCCGGTTCGAATGGTGCGCCGGCGGACGCCCTCCGGAAGCTTGACGTACAGACGAAGCGGGCCGCTCGCTTCGAGCGGTTCGATCCGGACCCATAAATAGTTCAGCCCTTCCTCGTGCTCCATGACGGATTTGGCCAATTTACCGCGCATCATCGGTCGTCTCCTTTCAACAGGCGGGATACGGTTTCGATCATTTTCGCTTTCACTTCGTCCGATACTCTCGGATGGATGGACAAAATAACGTCGTCCCCGATCCGGTGCGTCTCGTTCAGCAGCATGTCGTCCGACCGGACGAGCCGCAAATTGTCGCCGATCGCGGTCACTTCCTCGAAGGAAAGGCCGTTCAGCTTATCCCGGATGCCGGCCAGCGTCTCCCCATTGTTGGCGAGCGCCCGGATAGCGCGCAAGCAATGGAGATGGCGGTCGGTATAGACCCGTTTGCTGCCTTCCGTCTCGAGCGGCGGCAGCAGGCCGATTTGCGTATAGTAGCGGACGGTTCGCAGGTTGACGTCGGGATCGTCCTTTTGGACGAGCTCGGTCAATTGCTTGGCGGTATAAGAGGACATATCGGTCACCTCGTCCCAGGTTTACAGTTTGGTGTTTGTGTTACAGTATACTGTAACGGACGATAGCTGTAAAGGAGACGGGCTCGCTTCCGCTCGCTTGCAGTATGGGGCCTCATTCGATCGTTCGAGCGGGCGGGAAGCCTCCGAATCGGTTCCTGACGTCCGCGACCGGAGAGAGGCCGCGGCATTCGCTGCGCGATAACCCGTTTTGCAGGGTATGGGCATCTATGGTATAGTTTGTCGTATATACGTAGGAGCAAAGGAGCTTGAAAGGCGTTTGCTGAAAAAATTGATTCCGCAAAAAAACGTCCGCTCGATTTATGAAATCGACGTCCAAGCGTTATGGTCGGCCGGCATACGCGGCATCATTACCGACCTGGACAATACGCTCGTGGGCGCGAAGCATCCCCGGGCGACGCCCGAGCTGATCGATTGGCTGAAGAGGCTTCAGGCGATCGGCTTCAAGGTCGTGATCGTGTCGAACAACAACCGGCTGCGCGTCTCCTCGTTCTCCGAGCCGCTCTCGATCCCTTACATATTTCGGGCGCGCAAGCCCGGGAACATGGCGTTTCGCCGAGCGATGCACATCATGTCGCTCGCCCCGGAGCAAACGGTCGTCATCGGCGATCAAATGCTGACCGACGTGCTCGGAGGGAATAGGCTCGGGCTCTATACGATTCTCGTCACGCCGATCCACTTGGCCGACGAAGGATTTTTCACGAAAATCAACCGGCGCATCGAGAAGGTCGCGCTCTCGTGGATGAAGCGCAGAGGTCTCATGGAATGGGAGGACTCGTAAATATGGCGACGGCAATCGAAAGACGCTGCTCCGGCTGCGGCGTGTCGGTCCAGACGGAATCGGCGGAGCGGCTCGGATTCGCGCCGGAGGCGGCGCTGTCGCGGGACCCGCTTCTATGCCAGCGCTGTTTCCGCATCAAGCACTATAATGAAATGTCCAGCGTGACGCCGGATCAGGACGAGTTTCTGAAAATATTGAGCGGCATCGGCGCCACGGACGCGCTCGTCGTCCATATCGTCGACTTGTTCGATTTCGAAGGAAGCCTGATCGCGGGGCTGCACCGGTTCGTCGGCAACAACCCGGTCGTGCTCGTCGTGAACAAAATCGACCTGCTCCCGAAGGCGATCAACGTGAACCGGATTTTGAACTGGGTGCGCAAGCAGGCGAAGGAGCACGGCTTGAAGACGGTCGAGGTCGTCCTGTGCAGCGCCAAAAAAAATATCGGCTTCGACCGCGTCGTCGAGGCGGTCGCCGAGCATCGCGGGACGAAGGACGTTTACGTCGTCGGCGCGACCAACGTCGGCAAGTCGACGCTCATCAACCGGCTCATTCGCGACTACAGCGATTTGGACGCCGAGCTGACGACGTCGCCTTTTCCGGGGACGACGCTCGATTTGGTGCAAATTCCGCTGGACGACGGCCGGCATATTATCGACACGCCGGGAATCGTATACGAGCACCGGCTGACCGAGAAAATCGACAAAAAAGATTTGAACGCCGTCCTTCCGGACAAACCGATCAAGCCGATCGTCTTTCAGCTCAACGAGCGGCAGACGTTGTTTTTCGGCGCGTTCGCCCGGTTCGATTTCGTGCAGGGGGCCCGGCAGTCGTTTACGTGCTACGCGTCGAACGCGCTGCCGATTCACCGGACGAAGCTCGAGCGCGCGGACGAGCTGTACGCCGAGCATAAGGGAGAGATGCTGTCGCCGCCCGCGAAGGATCGGCTCGACGCGCTTCCTCCGCTCGTCAAGCACGCGTTCCGCATCCCGAAGGGCAGCTTGAGCGACGTCGTCATTTCCGGACTCGGCTGGATCGCCGTCAACAGCGATGCGGGCGCGCAAATCGTCGTCCATGCGCCGAAGGGCGTCAAGGTCGCGATTCGCGATTCGTTGATTTGACCGGTGGGCGGACCTCCATCGGTTCCGCCTCGGGGACGCGATCAATATGGCATGGGGAGAAGAAGAACGCGATGAACCAATGGGGAATGGATACGGCGACGGTCATGCACGGCGTGTTCGGCGATCCGATCAAGCATTCGAAATCGCCGATCATGCACAACCGCGCGTTTCGCGAGCTTGGCTTGAATGCGGCTTACGCGGCGTTTCACATCTTGCCCGGACAGCTGAAGGACGCGGTGGCGGGCATACGGGCGCTGCAATTTCGCGGCGTGAACGTGACGATTCCGCATAAGCTGGAAGTGATGGACTACTTGGACGAAATCGACGAGGACGCCCGGGCGATCGGCGCGGTCAATACGATCGTCAACGACGGCGGCAAGCTGACCGGCTACAACACGGACGGCATCGGGTACGTGCGTTCCTTGAAGGAGGAGGCCGGTTTTTCGGCCGCCGGCAAAAAAGTTCTGCTGCTCGGCGCGGGCGGGGCCGCCCGCGGCGTCGCCTACGCGCTCGCCAAAGAGGGAGCGTCGGCCGTCTATATCGCCAACCGGACGGTATCGAAGGCGACGGAGCTGGCCGATTCGATATCGGCTTACGCTCCGGCGTACGGCATGAGCTTCGACGAGACGATCGACATTCGGAACGACGTCGAGCTTGTCGTCAACAATACGTCGGTCGGCATGCATCCGAACGTGGACGAGGTGCCGATCGACACGTCTTGGTTCCACGATCGTCTGACCGTCAGCGACCTCGTCTACAATCCGCTCGTGACGCGGCTTTTGCGCGAGGCGGAGGCGAAGGGAGCGAAGGTTCACGGCGGGCTCGGCATGTTCCTGTATCAGGGCGCCTACGCGTTCGAGTATTGGACCGGCCGAGAGGCGCCGGTAGCCGCCATGCGCGAAGCGGTGCTGGAGGCGTTTCGTTAAGATACGGAGCCATTATAATACGAAACGGGAATAAGGACGAATCCGAAGTCCCGCCCCCTATGGCAGGGGAGAAGAGGGGATCGACCAATTTGCTTACAGGAAAACAAAAACGACATTTGCGCTCGCTCGCTCATCATTTGGATCCGATTTTTCAAGTCGGCAAGGGCGGCGTGAACGACCAGCTGATCCGCCATATCGAGGAGGCGCTGGAAGTTCGCGAGCTGATCAAGGTATCCGTGCTGAACAACTGTCTGGAAGACAGCGACGACGTGGCGACCGTTCTGGCGGACCGTTCCGGAGCGGAGCTCGTCCAGCGGATCGGCAAGACGATCGTGCTGTACAAGGAATCGAAAGAAAACAAGCAAATCGTACTCCCTTAAAGGAGTGTCGAACATGAAGGTTGGGATCATGGGAGGTACGTTCGATCCGATCCACCAGGGACACCTGCTGGCGGCCGAACGGGCGAGGGAGGAAGCCGGGCTCGACGAGGTATGGTTCATGCCGTCCAATACACCGCCGCACAAGCCGAACGCGCCGAAGGCGACGGCCGAGCAGCGTCTCGCGATGGTGAAGGCGGCGATCGCGGGAAACCCGTTTTTCCGGGCGGAGGAATTCGAAATCGTCCGGGGCGGCACCTCTTACACGGTCGATACGATGCGCGAGCTCAAGGAGCGCGAGCCGGAGGTCGCGTTTCATTACATTATCGGAGCGGACATGGTGCAATATTTGCCGAACTGGGCGAGGATCGAGGAGCTCGTCAAGATGGTGACGTTCGTCGGCCTCGCCCGTCCCGGCTACCCTTCCGACGTCGGCCTGCTGCCGCCTTCGATTCGGGACAGCGTTCTCTCGGCGTCGATGCCGCAGGTCGACGTTTCGTCGACGATGATCCGGCATTTGCGGGCGGCGGGAAGGTCGATCCGCTACCTCGTACCGGATCCGGTCTTATCTTATATCGAGGAGAATCGGCTCTATGAATCGTGAGGCGTTGAGGGAAGCGACCCGCAGCCAAATGCCGGCGAAGCGGTGGGACCATACGCTCGGCGTCGTCGGCTCGGCGGTGGAGCTGGCGAACCGGTACGGCGGCGATCCGGAGCGCGCGGAGCTGGCCGCCCTGCTGCACGACTATTGCAAATATTGGCCGATCGACGAGCAGCGGCGCGTGTATGCGGAAGAATCGCTCGATCCGGATTTGCTGGAGTACGATCCGCAGCTGCTGCACGGTCCGATCGCCGCCGAAGTCGTCCGCAAGCGGCACGGCATCGAGGACGAGGAAGTGCTGGATGCGATCCGCTACCATACGTCCGGCCGCGAGCGGATGACGCTGCTCGACAAAATCGTCTGCCTGGCCGACTACATCGAGCCGGGCCGCGACTTTCCGGGCGTGCATAATATTCGCGAAATTGCCGAACATAGCTTGGAGAGAGCGCTTGTGGCGGGCTTCGATTCGACGATCGCCTTTTTGCTCGCCAAAGGGAAGAAAGTATACCCGCTCACCGTCATCGCGCGCAACGCGTTGATCGACGTGCTGAACCGGGCAAGGTAAGCTTGGCGTAATCGGACTACGCTGCGAAGCATCACTTCACTTTTTGGGGTAAATTAGGGGGAATGTTGATGGCAAGAACGCCGGATGATGTCATGAACGAAGTCGTCAAAGCGGTCGAGGACAAAAAAGCGCATAACGTCGTCGTGCTCAACCTGAAAGGAATTTCGCTGCTCGCCGACTATTTCGTCATTTGCCACGGCAATTCGGATACGCAGGTACAGGCGATCGCCACGGAGGTGCGCAAAAAAGCGGGCGAGCTGGAAGTGCCGGTTCGCGGACTCGAAGGGCTCGATACCGCCCGCTGGGTGCTCATCGACTTGGGGGACGTCGTCGTTCACGTATTCCATCGCGACGAACGCGAATATTACAACATCGAGCGGTTATGGTCCGACGCGAAAGTGGTCGAGCTCGTATGAGGCGGGATACGGATCGGCTGGAGGCCGGCACGTCGATGAAGCTGATGGTGGCTCGCGAGGTTCCGCCGAACGGCTTTTTTTTGACCAACGGCACGCGGGACGTTTTGCTGCATTACAGCGAGGTCGAAGGGACCGTCAAGCCGGGGGACGAAGTGGAAGCGTTTTTGTTTCACGATACGGAAGACCGGCTGGCGGCGACGATGAAAAAACCGGCGATCCGGCTGGGCGAAATCGGCTTGCTCGAGGTGGCGGACATTCATCCGCGGTTCGGCTGCTTCCTCGAGATGGGGCTCGGCCGCCAGCTGCTGCTGCCCGCCTCGGAGCTTCCCGAGGCGAAAGAGCTGCACCCGAAGCCGGGCGACCGGGTTTACGTCCGGCTCGACCATGACCGGCAAGGCCGGATGACCGCCAAGCTGGCCGGGGAGAAGGAGCTGGCCCCGCTTTGCTTCCGGGCGCCGGATTCCTGGAAGAACGGCAAAGTCGACGCGACCGTTTACAAGCCGCTGCAGATGGGGACCTTCGTCATATGCGACGGCGGCGTGCTCGGCTTCGGCGCGATCGGCATGATTCACGAGAAGGAGCGGACGCGGCCGCTGCGGCTCGGCGAGCGCGTCAACGCGAGAGTCGTCTTCGTACGCGAGGGCGGACGCGTCAACCTGTCGATGCGCCAGCCGAAGCAGATCGGCCGCGAGGAGGATGCGGACCGGATCCTGGCGATGCTGCGCGAGCGGAAGGACGGGGCGATGCCTTACTCGGACGAGACGCCGGCGGACATTATAGCGGCCCGGTTCGGCATCAGCAAGGCGGCGTTCAAGCGCGCGGTCGGCAAGCTGATGAAGGAAGGGCTCGTCACGCAGGAAGGAAGCTGGACGCGGCTGAAGGAGCGGCAGGAATGACGATCCGCCGGCTTATCGAGCAAGTCCGTTTGCCGACCGGATCGGCAGCTTCAGCGGCAGGAACGACTGCCGCTGTTTCTTTTGTTTGTAGATCATTCGCGGCGAAAGGGAGGCGGGAACGGTGCGTTACGGACAATTCGCCTACATTTACGACAAGCTTATGGAAGAGATGCCGTACCCGCAATGGCTGCGCTTCGTCCGTCAATGCTGGGACCGGTACGGCGCTCCCCGGAGCGTAGTCGACCTCGGCTGCGGCACCGGCAACTTGTCGATACCGCTCGCCCAATCGGGGCTTCGGGTATACGGCATCGACCTGTCCGACGACATGCTGGCCGTCGCCCAGGAGAAGACGGAGCGGCAGGAGCGGATGTTTCCGTTCGCGCCGGGCGGTTCGGTTACGTGGCTGCAGCAGGATATGCGGGAATGGGAGCTGGCCGAGCCGGTCGATTCGGTGCTGTCGTGCTGCGACTGCATCAACTATTTGACCGAGGAGGACGACCTTGCCGCGACGTTCCGGCGGACGTATGCCGGGCTGAAGGACGGAGGAACGTTCATCTTCGACGTTCATACGGAAGGACAGCTTCGGTCGTATGCGGAGATGCAGCCGTTCGTGCTGAACGACGACGACATTTCGTACATTTGGACGAGCGAGCTGGACGAGGAGAGGTGCGAGATCGAGCACGAGCTGGCGATATTCGTCCGCGAGTCGGAATGGGGCGAGGAACGGACCGCCGCGGCGGACGGCGCCAAATATGTACGGATCGACGAAACCCACGTGCAGCGGGCGTACCCGCTGGATCGGATCGAGGCGCTGCTGAGAGAGGCCGGATTCGCGGACGTGCGGCGGTATGCGGATTTTGCGCTGAAGGCGCCGTCGGTCGGTACGGAGCGCGCGTTTTTCGTGGCGTTGAAAAAGGAGGGCGGCCATGGAGCGTGAGCGGGTGCTGAGCCGTGCGACGGAGTTTGCCCGAGCGTTCCACGAAGGGGAGGCGTCCGGTCACGACTGGCCGCACATCGAGCGGGTCGTCCGGATGGCGAGGAGGCTGGCGGCGGCGGAAGGGGCCGACCCGTTCGTCTGCGAGCTGGCGGCTCTGCTGCACGACGTGGCGGACGAGAAGCTCAATCCGTCCAAGGAAGAAGGGCTCGCTCGCGTGCGGGAGTGGCTGCAGGCCGAGTCCGTCGAAGCCGAGACCGCCGGGCATGTCATGGACATCATCTCGACGATGTCGTACGGCGCGGGGGAGAATACGCCGATGCGTACGGCGGAAGGACGGGTCGTCCGGGACGCCGACCGGCTCGATGCGATCGGGGCGATCGCCATCGCCCGCACGTTCGTCTACGCCGGGTGGAAAGGGCACCCGATCCACGACCCGGCGCTGCCGCCGCGCGAGCAGATGACGAGGGAGCAATACCGGCACGGCAAGACGACGGCGATCAATCATTTTTACGAAAAGCTGTTGAAGCTGAAACGGCTGCTGCATACCGAAACGGCGAAAACGATCGCGGATGAACGGCATCGTTTTATGGAAAACTACTTGGAGCAGTTCCATAAAGAGTGGAACGGGGACGCTTGACGGTCCCCGTTTCCGGATGGAACGGGCGTCCGGGGCGGCGGGCGTGCGGTCTATCTATATCAAAATTAGAACGGTTTTATGCCAAATAGATCATTTTTAATATGATTTACTTGGCTTATACTGGTGATAAAAGAGGTAAGCATCCGTGCGGACTTTTCACCGCGCGGCCGCAAGGGGAGGTATATCGATGAATACCGGGGTTACGAATCAACTGCATCCTTGGCAAGGCTACGCCGGCCCCAACTTGGGGTACGTTCAGGAGCAATACGAGCGGTACGCCGCCGACCCGGAATCGGTCGACCCGGCTTTTCGGGAACTGTTCGCCCGATGGGGGGCGCCTCCGCTTCCGATCACGGGGGAGCCGCAAGGGCGAATCGCCGCGGCGGGACCGGGGGTCGACGGAGAAATGCTGCGCAAGGCGGTGGCGGCCGGAAAGCTCGTATGGAATATCCGGACGTACGGCCACTTGGCGGCGGATATCGATCCGCTCGGCTTGGGGGCGACGGCGGACACCCGGCTCATCGAGCCCGAGACGTACGGCCTGAGTCCGGCCGATCTGGAGTCGATTCCGGCTTCTTCGATCTGGGACAACGCGCCGCCCGGCGTCGCGAACGGCTTGGAGGCGATCCGCCGGCTAAGAGCCGCATACACGCGGACAACCGCCTACGAGTTCGCCCACGTCCACGAGGAGCGCGAGCGCGACTGGCTGAACAAGCGCGTCGAGAACGGCACGCCGGCCGACGAGTCGCTCACCCGTGAGGAGCGGGCGGCGCTGCTGAACCGGCTCATCGAGGCGGAGCAGTTCGAAAGCTTCCTCCATCGGACGTTCGTCGGACAGAAGCGGTTTTCGATCGAAGGCAACGACGCCCTCGTCCCGATGCTCGACGAGACGATCCGCTGCGTCGCGCGGCGGGGCGGCAGCCATTTGTTGATCGGCATGGCCCACCGCGGACGTCTGAACGTGCTCGCCCACGTGCTCGGCAAGCCGTACGTCAACATTTTCGCCGAGTTTCATCACGCGCCGAACAAAGACCTTGTCCCCTCGGAAGGCTCGACGGGCATCAATTACGGCTGGACGGGGGACGTGAAATATCACTTGGGCGCCGACCGGAACGTGGACGAAGGCGAAGGCCGTTCGATCCGCGTCGTGCTGGCCAACAATCCGAGCCATCTGGAATTCGTCAATCCGGTCGTCGAAGGGTTTACCCGGGCCGCGCAGGAGGACCGGTCCGCTCCGGGTTATCCGGTTCAAGATTTCAATAAAGCGGCCGCCGTTCTCATCCATGGCGACGCCGCCTTCGCGGGGGAAGGAATCGTCGCGGAAACGCTCAATTTCAACCGGCTGTCGGGTTATCGGAACGGCGGGACGATCCATCTGATCGTCAACAACCGGCTCGGCTTCACGACCGACAGCCAAGACGCGCGGTCGACCCATTATGCGAGCGATTTGGCCAAAGGCTACGAAATACCGGTCGTGCACGTCAACGCGGACGATCCGGAAGCCTGCCTGGAGGCGGTCCGCATCGCCTGCGAGTTCCGCGCCCGCTTCGGCAAAGATTTCTTGATCGATCTCATTGGATATCGCCGTTACGGCCACAACGAATCGGACGATCCCGAAACGACGCAGCCGATCATGTACGGCAAGCTGCGGAACCATCCGCCCGTCGCCGAGCTGTACGCCCGCAAGCTGATCGGCGCCGGCGTCGTAACCGAGTTCGACGTGGAGCGGATGAAGCGCGAAGCGCTCGCCCGGCTGCAGGAGGCGTATGAGGAAATGAGGCGCGGCGAGAAGCGGGAGGCGGACGGCGGACGGAACGGCGGGGGTTCGGGAGCCGAACGGCCCGAGCCGGAGACGGCCGTGCCGCTCGATCGGCTGCGCGATATCAATGCGGCGCTGCTCGTGCGGCCTGAAGGATTCCGGACGTATCCGAAGCTGCAGCGCATATTGGAGCGGCGGGCGAAGGCGCTCGACGAGGGCGAGAAGGCGGACTGGGCGCTGGCCGAGACGCTTGCCTTCGCCACGATTTTGGCCGACGGGAAGCCGATTCGGGTAAGCGGCCAAGATTCGCAGAGGGGTACGTTCGCCCATCGCCATCTGGTACTCCACGACGCGGCGACGGGCGAGACGTATTGTCCGCTTCACGGTTTGTCCCAAGCGAAGGCGTCGTTCGCCATCCACAACAGCCCGCTCTCGGAAGCGTCGGTGCTCGGGTTCGACTACGGCTACAACGTGTTCGCTCCCGAAACGCTCGTCATCTGGGAGGCGCAGTACGGCGATTTCGCTAACGCCGCCCAAGTGATCATCGACCAGTTTTTGGCGGCGGGACGGGTGAAATGGCGGCAAAAATCGAGTCTCGTCCTGCTGCTTCCGCACGGCTACGAAGGGCAGGGACCGGAGCACTCGAGCGCCCGGCTGGAGCGGTATTTGCAGCTGTCGGGGGAAAACAACTGGACCGTCGTCAACATGACGCGGGCTTCGCAATATTTTCATCTGCTGCGCAAGCAGGCGGCGTTGAGCGAAACCGAGGAAGCCAAGCCGCTTATCGTGATGGCGCCGAAAAGCTTGATCCGCCATCCGCGCGTCGCTTCCGGCGGGACGGAATTCGCCGAGGGGCGCTTCCGCCCGGTACTGGAGCCTCACCGCCCGGGGAGCGAGCCGGAACGGGTCGAGCGGATCGTGCTGTGCACCGGCAAAGTCGCCATCGACCTGGAAGAGGCGATGGACGCGGCGGGCGCGGAAGGATTCGATTGGCTGCATGTCATACGCGTCGAGCAGCTGTACCCGTTCCCGGCGGACGACATCGCCGCGATCGTCCGGCGGTTCCCGAACGCGAAGGATTTGGTCTGGCTGCAGGAGGAGCCGCGCAACATGGGCGCATGGAGCTTCATGGAGCCGCGCATTCGCGAGCTGGCTCCCGCGGGGGCGTCGGTTCGCTACGTCGGCCGGCCCGAACGGTCAAGCACGGCGAGCGGGTACCAGAACGTTCACGCTTACGAGCAGCGGCAGCTGATAACGGCCGCATTGGAGCGCGGGCGTGCCGAGTGACCGCGGCCGGACGAGGCGGATGATGTATACGAACGATTGAAGGAGGGGCGTCCCGATGTCCGAAATCAAAGTGCCCGAGATGGGCGAATCGATAACCGAAGGCACGATCGCGAAATGGGTCGTGAAGGTCGGAGATACGGTCGGGCAAGGCGATTTGCTGGCCGAGCTCGAGACGGATAAGGTGAATTTGGAAGTAAACGCGGAATCGTCCGGCGTCGTCGCCGACATCCGCAAGGGAGAAGGCGAGACGGTCCGCGTCGGCGAGGTGATCGGCACGATCCGCGAAGGCGCGGCCGCCGGCGGAAACGCCGCGCCGCCCGCCGCGGAGCCGGCGCAGGCCGCCGCCGGCGGAGCGGCTGACGCGGCTGCCGCAGCGGCGCCGCAGCCGCAACTGCAGCCGTCGCCGGCTCCGGCCGCGCGCGACGATGCCGACGCCGCCCGCGACGGGGCGTACGGCGCCCCGCTCGCGGCGACGCCGTCGGCGCGGAAGCTGGCGCGCGAGCGCGGCATCGACCTGCAGCGCGTGCCGCCGTCCGACCCGAGCGGCCGGATCCACCGGCTCGACGTCGCCGATGCGCGCGCCGCAGCCGCGCCGGCTACGCCGCCGCAGCCGGCTGCTTCCGCGGCGCCGGTCGTGCCGGCGCTCGACCCGGCGAAGCCGGTCGAGATCGTACGCATGTCGCGCCGGCGCCAGACGATCGCGACCCGGCTCGTCGAGGCGCAGCGGACCGCCGCCATGCTGACGACGTTCAACGAGGTCGACATGACGAAAATTCTCGACATCCGCAAGCGCCGCAAGCAGGCGTTCCAGGAGAAGCACGACGTCGGCCTCGGCTTCATGTCGTTTTTCACGAAGGCGGTCGTGGGGGCGCTGAAGGCATTCCCGCTGCTGAACGCCGAAATCGTCGGCGACCAGATCGTGGTCAAAAAATATTACGACATCGGCATCGCCGTCGCGGCGAAGGAAGGACTCGTCGTCCCGGTCGTGCGCGACGCGGACCGTCTCGGCTTCGCCGAAATCGAGAAGCGGATCGCGGACCTCGCCGGCAAAGCGCGCTCCAATGCGCTGCAGCTGGCCGATCTGCAAGGCGGCACGTTTTCGATTACGAACGGCGGCGTATTCGGCTCGCTGCTGTCGACGCCGATTTTGAACGCACCGCAGGTCGGCATTCTCGGGATGCATAAAATCCAATGGCGCCCCGTCGCCATCGACGAGGAACGGATGGAAAACCGTCCGATGATGTACGTCGCGCTTTCGTACGACCATCGCATCGTCGACGGCAGCGAGGCGGTCCGGTTCCTCGTCACGGTGAAGGAGCTGCTGGAGGATCCGGAGTCGCTGCTGCTGGAAGGGTAAACGACAGGAGGAATGCATGCTCCTGTCGGGCACGAAGTCGAGGAAGACGAGGGGATCCGGTTCCCTCGTCTTTTTTTTTCTGGACCGACAAGCCTTCATTGCGCGAAACGAATCGACGGCACCAGCACGGAGTTTTCCGTAAATAATAGCGCCGGAGTACCGTAAACCGGTCGGAGAAACGGACTTCTGTCCGTATAAGGGCCGCTAACAAGACATTACCAGCCGCGCCCCCGCGAGGGTCAGCTTTTCCCGCAAACGCCGTAAAAGAACAGATGAACCATGCCTTTGATAAAACGGTCCATATCCCCGCTCTGCTCCGCCATCTCCAAAATGGTTTCGTACTGGCTCAGATAAAGCCGGATCATCGCCAGCACGCTCTCGATGGAGACGTCCTGCGAAATTTCTCCGCTATCTTTGCCTTCCTGAATCATTTGGACGGTTAACGGAATCGTTTTTTCCTTATACAGCTCCTCGATGTACCGGGTCAGCTCGTGGTCCTCGATCAGCATCTCCTTGATCAGGCGGGGCGGAAAATCCCGGTACGCTTCTTTTTCCCGGAAAAGGATATACTCGATCCGTTCCTTCAGTGTGCGCTTCTCGGCCATATAGTTCTCGAAATCGCGTACCGCCCCGTCCACGAAGCTTTTGAACACGTCTTGCAGCAGCGCTTCCTTGCTGCCGAAATAGTTGTAAATCGTCACCTGCGACACGTCGGCCCGCTTGGCGATGTCCGCGATCCGAATCCGTTTCGGATCCGATGTCCGGAGCATGTCCAACGTCGTTTTTTTAATTTTTTCTTTGATCAGGCTGGCTCGTTTTTCGAAACCGTTCATCGGCGTACTCCTTGCCCCGTAGCATAATTTTAAAATTAATGAAATATATAAATAAATATATTTCACAAAATCATTGACGCCTATCGCGCCTCGGGTATAGTATAACATATGAAATATGTGATCTTAAATATTTCATTATTCCATGATGGAGGTGCCCGGCATGTTGACCGTTCAGCATTTGACGAAAACGTTCCCGAATGGGAAAGGCATTTTCGACGTATCGTTCGCGGTGGAAAAGGGCGAGGTATTCGGCTTCCTCGGACCGAACGGGGCGGGGAAATCGACGACGATCCGGCATATTATGGGCTTCATGAAGCCGGATAAAGGATATGTGAAAGTGAACGGGTTGGACACGTGGAAGGATCAGGGGGCGGTACAGTCGCTCATCGGCTACTTGCCGGGAGAAATCGCCTTTATCGAAGGGATGACCGGTCAATCGTTCCTCGATTTCATAGCCGATATGCAGGGCGTGAAGGACCGGACGAAGCGGGACCGCCTGATCGACCGTCTTCAGTTCGACGTCCGCACCCCGATCCGCAAAATGTCCAAAGGGATGAAGCAAAAGGTAGGTATCGTGGCGGCGTTCATGCACGATCCCGACGTGATCGTCTTGGATGAGCCGACGTCCGGACTCGACCCGCTGATGCAGAACGTGTTCATCGAGATCGTGCTGGAGGAGAAAGCCCGAGGGAAAACGTTCTTGATGTCGTCGCATAGCTTCCCGGAAATCGAGCGGACGTGCGACCGTGCCGCCATTATCAAGGACGGCGTCCTTATCGCCGTCAAACAGATCCGCGAGCTGCAATCGATGCAGCGGAAGCTGTTCGAGGTGACCTTCAGCAGCCGGGAAGAGGCGAAATCGTTCGCGGAGTCCGGTCTGATCGTGGAATCGCACGAGGGTGAACGGGTACGGGTGGCCGTCCAAGGCAATTACGACCGGTTCGTGGCGGAGACGGCGAAGTATGACGTGCGCAGCATCGATCTGTTCACCCAGAACTTGGAGGACGTCTTCATGCAATACTACGATCGGAAGGGGACAGCGAAATGAACGGCACCTTATACAAGCAAATGATGAAGGTGAACATGAAAGGGTTCATGAACTACGCGTTCGGCTCCGCCTTTTATATGCTGCTCATGTTTTGGCTGTATCCCGGCATCGCGCAAAACGCGAAGGCGATCGACGAAATCGTCCGATCGATGCCGGAGGGAGTGGGCGCCGCATTCGGTCTGAACGGCTTCGGTACGGCCGAGGCGTTCATCTCGGGGGAATATTACGGGTTGATTCTCGTGCTGATCCTGGCGATCGTGTGCGTGCAGCTGTCGACGCAGCTTATGGCGAAGCTGGTCGATCAAGGGTCGATGGCGTATTTGCTTTCCGCCCCGACCACCCGCGGAAAAGTCGCCTTCACGCAAGCGGCCGTCCTGACGAGCGGATTGTTCCTTATTCTGGCCGCGACGACGATCGCCGGGTTCGCCGGAAGCGCTTGGATACTCGGGGACGAGTACGAATTCGACGCGTCCGCTTTTCTGCTGATGAACGCCGCCGCGTTTTTGCTCTTCTTCGCGGTCGGGGGGATCGCCTTTCTCGTATCCTCGCTCATCAACGACGAGAAAAAAGCGCTCGGCTTGTCCGGCGCGATCACGTTCGGTTTTTTTAGCCTCGATCTGCTCGGCAAATTCAGCGAGCGGCTCGATTGGCTCCGCAGCGTATCCCTGTTCGCCTTATATAAGCCCGGGGAGATTATAAACGGCAATGCGGATACGGTGACGTCGTTCGTCGTGCTCGCGCTTATCGGGTTGGCCGCGTTCGGTTTGGCCGCCGCTTTGTTCCGCAGGCGCGACCTCCCGTTGTAGCCAACGAATCGAAAAGCTCCAAGCCGGCGTGCGGCTTGGAGCTTTTCCGTTTTTTTTCCTGCGCCGCGCCCCCCCTAGTACAGCCATTCGACCCAGTACGCGAGCAGCACGAGCGTCGCGAGCACGGTCGGGGGGATGACGATCAACGTGACTTTGACGTAGTCGTGCCATCGGATCTTCACGTTGTGCTGGCGCAAAATATGCATCCAGATCAGCGAAGCCAGCGTTCCGATCGGCAGCAGCAGCGAGCCGACGTCGCTTCCGATGACGCTGGCCAAGTACGCGATTTTCAAGACGAGCGGGTCGAGCTGCATGCTCGTGAGCGTCATCGTGCCGATCATGAGGGCGGGGTGGTTGTTGAAAAAAATCGACATCAGCGACAGCAGCGTTCCCATCAGCAGGCTGGCGTTTACCAGATCGCGAGAGACGACGGGCTCGAACACCCGGACGAGAACGTCGGTCAAGCCGATGTTGTTCAGACCGTAGATGATCACGTACATGGCGAAGGCGAACACGAGAATGTGCCACGGCGTTTTCCGGACCATATCGGCCGGAGGAATTTTCAAGACGATCCATCGCCACCCGAGGAGGAGGACGGAGCCCGCCACCGCGACGAGCTCGATCGGGATTTTCAGGTAGGAGGCGACGAACAGGCTGACGCGCACGGCGAATACGAACAGAAGCACGTTGCGCATGAATGCCCCGCGGTTTTTGACGTTCGGAAGCGGGACGGGCGGCCGGTCGGCCAACGGATGCTTGCCCATGCCCGCGAAGCCGGCCTTCCGGGCATGCAGCTTGCGCGGCAGCTGGCGCCGGAAGCATAGAAAAAGCAAAAAGACGAGCAGCAGCAGTCCCGCCGTGGCCGGCACGAACATCATGAGCGTATGCATGTACAAATCCATGCCGACGATCGACAAGGCGATCAAATTGACGATGTTGCTCACCCCGATCGGGGCGCTCGAAGCGGTTGCGATCAAAGCTCCGGACAGCAAATACGGAATTTTTTCGCGGTTTTTCAGACCGAGCCGTTCGAGCAGGATCAATAAGATCGGCGTCGTGATCAGAATGCTGCCGTCGTTATTGAAAAACAGCGTCATCAGGAAGCAGATGAGATTGACGTACCAGAACAGCCGGATGCCGGAGCCTTTCGCTCGGGCGGCCAGTCCTTCCGCGGCCCAATAAAAGAAGCCGAAGCTTTCCAAAATGATCGCCATCACGATCGTGGCCAAAATCGTAATGGCGGCGCTGCTTACCGTCGCCGCGATATTCCACAGGTCCGACAGCGACACCGTCCCGCACAGCAAAATGACGGCCGCTCCCGCGGTGGCCGGCACCGACTCGTTGACGCCGTTCGGCCGCCAAAGAATGAGCGCCATCGTAAGCGCAAACGTCATGATCGTCAGCGTGACCGCAGCGGAACCGTACATGCCGGCTTCATTCCTTCGGAGCCGGAATCGACGCCGGCGTCCGTCCCGCATTCGACATGTCGGGCAGGGCCAAGCCTCCGCCGGCGGCCGGCTCCTGTGCGTCCGTCCCGCTGCGAAGCTCGGCGGGAGGCTTCAGGAGAGCGTATAAGGCGATGCCGGATACGAGAATGATGCAAAATGCGAGCATGCGATACTCCTCCTCATTCGAAGGGAACGACAGGCCGTCTATGAAAATTCCCTATCATTCGTCATTCCTCGATATTGATACTGCATGTATATGTATCCACGAGCGAAACGCCATAATGAGATGGCCTGGTTTTCCGGTTTTCCGCTGGGGCCGACGGATTCGACGGATTGGCCGGAAGCGGCCCGTGTCGGGACGCATGGCTGGGCGACGAGGACGGGGGCTGTGAGATAGAATCGTCGGTTTGGGAGACGGGGAGCGGTCTCGCGAGAAATCGTAACGCTGATTCGGGAGCGTGGTTCGAATAGTGGCGGAGGAGATCGAGCCTTTTAAGGGTATCGTGCGTTTAGCGGGAAAACATCCATCTATTGTCCGGCAAGCGGCTATCGGCGAAGCTTTAACCGGAAAAGCTCCTGCTAAATCGGCGTGTCTGCAAACGGCTAAGCTTTTTTGCTGAAGTTGATGGAGGAATTCCAGTTAATAATCTGAAAGGGGGAAGCCGGCCGATTTTAACGGGAGGTTTTCCTTTTAATGCAGTCTGGCGGGCCTATTCGAGCATTATATCGTTAAGGCAGCTCGCTTCCATTTTCTCCATCAAGATCGATCGTCCATCGTGCATGAACGCGAAGTTTCCTGCCCGGCATTCCAGCATGGTTTGGACACGAGGTTTTTCCCGTTAAGGTCGTCCGGCGTATGTCCGAGGAGGTTGGCGGATTCACGCAAAGCAGGCCGAACCATAGAACGTACGAAAAGACAGGCGAATGGATGAACTGCACCCCGCTGGTTAAACACCGGCTTACAAAGGGGGCGGTTCCATTCAGGTTCGCCTGTCTTTTCCGTACAATCGATACCGGTTGCGTACGTAACCTTTGCTGCGAGGGGGGGGGGGAGCCAGCGCGGAGCCGGCGGGACTTCCCCCAAGCTTATCTTATTGCGGCTCGGCCGATAGCACGATGTGGCACGCCGTCAGCTTCGGAACGGTATAGACGAGCTTGTTGTTCTCGATGCGCGCGACCGGCTGCCGCTCCGTGATCGCCGGACCGGACGCGTCGAACGCCCACACCCGCGCCGACTTGTATGCCGTATCGCCGGCGATGTTCACGATCGCGTTCATGTCGAAGTCGGTGTTTTTGTTCAGCACGATCAGGTGCAGCTTGTCGTCGTCGTCCTTGTACACGGAGCCGTAGACGGAGCTGTTCTCGATGTCCGACGTTTCCGCGCGGACCTTCGTATCGCCGAACTTGGAGCCGGCGCCGTCGTAATCGGTGTACAGCTTGAAGGCGGCGCTGACGTAGGCCGAGCCGAGGGTGGCGTCGGTCATCCGCCAAAAGTTCGCCATGTAGACGTTGAATTTGCCGTAAATGCCGAGGACGTCCGCCTGCGCGATACCGCCGAATATATTGTGCTCGGCGCCGTAGTTGTACTCCGTGAAGGCGATTTTCGTCCCCGGATTGTACGTGTCGATCGACCGCTGCAAGCTCGGGATGAGCGGGAAGAAGGAGGCGTAATCGCCCTTGAAAAACCACGTATCCTCCGTATAGCTCGTATCCCACAGCTGTCTCGGCGCCTGCAGCCGGGCTTTGTTCGTCTCCGGGTTGTCGTTGCCCGCCTGGTACTGGATACGGATGCCGCCGCCCGTCGTTTCCGGGTACCAATGAATGTCGAGCGCGTCGAGCAGCCGCCGGTTTTCTTGCTCAGATGCGGCGCGGAACCGGTCCAGGTAATAGTCGAGGTACCAGCCGTAATTCGCCTTCAGCGCCGGCCAGTCGCTCGCGAGAAACATGTTGTACATGTCGTCGAAGCCGAAGGCGGCGGGGCCGAACAGCTCCGCGTGCGGGTCGACGTTTTTGACCGCCTTCGCGAGCGCGATTCCTTTGTTCAGCACCTCGGCCGCGCCGGCGGGCTGCGGGTGCATGTAGGCGTGCGTTTTGCGCCAAATGCCCGGCTCGTTGTCGATTTCGTAGCCGCGAACGCCCGTTGCGGTCGAGGCGTTCCCGAACCGGCTGACGAGCAGGTTGACGAGCTCATCCATGTAAACGGCGTCGTCCGTCAAATCGGGGGTCAGGCTGAACGGCGCGTTTTTGGCCGGCTTCACCTCGACCCAGCGGGAGGACGGAGCCGTCTCGGCTTGCGTGACGTAGCCGTCGACGTCTTTGGCGACGTAGCCCGCCGTCTGGAGCGTCGTCAGCGTGTAGGCGCCCTGCGCCAGCGACCGCTCGTGGAACCCGGTGACGCCGACTCCCGGCTCGTCGCCGGTCTCGCTCCACGGCACGCCACCGAAATAGTGCGCGACGTACCGGTCGCTGTGGAACGCCTCGTCGTCGCCGGAATTGGAGGCGTTGTTTTCCCAGTTGTACGTCGTCAGCCGGTTGCCGCCCATCCGGCGGGCCGTCCAGCGGTCCACGCCGCTCAAGTCGTCGTTCGTCCCGTAAATGTACGGGCTGATCGGTTGACGGTCGGCCGACGGATCGACTTCGATGTCGACGTCGAACGTCCCGGTCGGCGTGTAGGTCGTATTCAAGGAAAGCAGCGCGCTCCAGGTTCCCGGGACGGCGTCCTGCTTCGCCCGGATCCGGTACGTATGGCGCGAGCCCGGTTCCAGCCCTTCGTGCGTATACGAGGTCGACGTGCCGGCGTCGAGCACGGAGCCGTCGACTTCGATGTCGTAACCCGTAATTTCGGCGTCCGGCGCCGACCATGTCAGCGCGATGGACGTATCCGTCCGCTGCGACTTGATGTTGGCCGGAGCGGGGATGTTCGGCAAGCCCGTCGTTTTGACCGTAACGGCGGGGCTCCATACCCCGGTACGTTCCCCCGATCTCGTTCGGACGTAATACGTATGCCGGGTGCCCGGCGCAAGCCACTGCTGCGTGAAGGACGCCTCGCTGAGCGGGCCGACGATCGAGCCGTCGGCCATGACGTCGTACCCGGTCGCGCCGGCGACGGGCTCCCACGTCAAAGCGACCGACGTGTCGGCGGGCACGGCCGCGATGCGGGACGGAAACGGCGGCAGGTCGAGCAGTACCGGCTCCTGTCCCCAGCTTAAATGGCCGGAAACGTAAGCCGTCGTCTTCAAGCTGTCCGACAAATCCGTCGAACGCTCGAACGAGTAATCGTTCGTCTGATCGAAATTCGACCAGTCGCTTTTGTTGATCCACGTGTTGATGACGACGTCTCCGCCGGGAGCGAGCGTACCGGCCCCGTCGGCGAAGCCGATCTCCAAGTACCGGTCGGCGTCGGCGGCGGGAGTCGGCATCTTGACGAACGACGCGGAAACGTTGCGGCTCTGGTCGGGCACCGAGCTCCAGAAGCCGATCGACAGCGGCTTCTCCTCGCCGTCGATCGTGAAGTAATAACGGACTTTCACGTCCGAGAGCGCGATCGGCGACCGGCTTGCGTTGACGATCCGGAAGTTCGGCCCGAGCATCGGCGTGGAAGCGTCCGTGCCCGTTTTCACGGCGACCTTGACGGCGCTTGCCGGGTTCTCCCCCGAATCCGGCTTCGTGCGCACCTGCACCGGCTCGCTCCATGCTCCCGGAGCGCCGCCGATCCCGACCGCTCGAACCCGGTACGCGTGTTCGGTGTCGGGCGCAAGCCCTTCGTGGCGGTAGGCGGTTTCGGTTGCGCCGCCCGCGGGCGCCGCGACGCCGTCCGCTTCGACCTCGTAGCCCGTGGCGCCGGGGACGGCGCTCCAGCTCAAGTCGACGGCCGTCGGAAACGGAACGGCCTGCACGTGCTCCGGCGCGGGCAGCGGCTGCCCGGTCGTCGGCGTCACCGAGAAGCGGGCGGCTTCGCGGTTTTGGTGGTACGTGCCGAGCCGGTCCGGGCTGTACACGTCGACGCCGACGGCGTACGATCCGGCGGCGGCCCCTTCGGGGACGGTCCATTCCGTCCGGAACCGGTTCGGCTCGGCCGCCCGCAGCGTGCCGGCGAACGAACGGGTAAGCGCCTCGGCGCCGTCCGGGCCGATCAGCCTGAGCTCCGTGACGGCTTCCGTGTCGGCGGCGACCGTTACCGCGGCGTCCACGACGATCGTATCGCCGTACGCCGCTCCGGCCGGGCTGACGGCCGCCGAGCTCGCGAGGACGGGGCTTTGCGCGCCGCCCGTCACCGTGATGGAGGCCGCGGCGGCGAACCATTCGTTGATTCTCGCGCTCCAGCCGGCGCCGAATACGCCGAAGCTCACGATATAACGACCGGGAGCGAGCGTCGCGGGGACGTCCCAACGGAACGGCACCGTCGCCGGCTGGCCGGCGGTGACCGCGACGTTGTCGACGACGATTTGCTTCACCCGGTTGAGCGACGAATCGAACAGCTCGAGGTCGATCATGACGGACGTCGTCTCCGAGGACGTGACGGTGATGTCCACATTAGCGGAGGAGCCCGCCTCGACGATCGACGGCGTCGCTTCCGCGGACGCTTCGATGCGGGCTTCGGCCCGCGCATGGTGCTGCGTCCCCGGGAAGCCGATGCTGCCGAGAAGCAGGGCGGCCGCCGTGGCGAGACGGAGCAGGCGGCCTGGTTTTCGTAGTGTCGGTAATGATGGCATGGCATGAATTCCTTTCCGTTTGAAAATTTCCAACGGATGCCATCATAGCACATCGCGGCGATCGGTTTCTGTATCGTTTGTAACAGTTTGGAGAATCGGGAACGAATTTCCCGTCATTCGGGAACGTTTCCCGTCCGGGCCGGGAAGGCGGGGCCGCGGAACGGCGGAGGGGAGAGCCGGTGGGCGAGCCGTAAACGAAACGCCGCGGATGCGCCGGAGCCGGACGATTCCCCGGCGAAACGCGAGCGCGAAGGGCGGTTGGAGCGCCGTCGGTCCGCTATTCGCCGAGGCGGCTCATGAGCCGCTTCATCTTCGTCTCCGTGTCGGAGCCGACGGACGGGGTATAGACGCTGCAGCGCAAATCGGCCCGGCCCTGCACCTGCATCGAGGTGAGGTCGAACAGCATTTTGCCCGCCTTGGCGTGACGGAATTCGATGAACAGCTCGGGCGCCGAGCTGACGTCGTTGCGGTCCCAAAACGCGCGAAACTCCTCGTTGCGGCCGCCGAGCCGCTCGACGAAGCTTCCGTACCACGGATCGCCGACGTACTTCCCGTAATAGTAGCGGAAAATGGCGATGAAGCCGCTCACGAAGTGTTCCCAATTGACCGCGAGCGCCCGAAGCTCTTTGCGGGTGAACAGCAGCCAGATCAAATTGCGCTCGTCCGGCGGCACCTGCTCGAAATCCATGAAAACGGCGGACGCCGCCCGGTTCCAGCCGACGATATCGCATTTTCGGTCGGAGACGATCGACGGGCAGTACTTCAGCTCCCCGAGAATGAGGCCGAGCGAGGACGGCAGCTCGGGGGGCTTGTCCGCCGCCGGCGCGGGAGCCGACGGCCCGAGGGCGAGCGCGAACAAGTAGTCGCGCTCCTCCTCGTTCAGCCTAAGGGCGAACGCGATCCGGTCGAGCACCTGGGCGGACATCGAAATGTCGCGCCCTTGCTCCAGCCACGTATACCACGTCGTGCTGACGCCGGCCACCTGGGCCACCTCCTCGCGGCGCAGTCCCGGCGTCCGGCGGCGGCCGCCCGCGGGCAGGCCGACCGATTGCGGCTGCAGCCGGGCGCGGTGCGCGGTCAAAAACTCGGAAAGCGACTGGCGCCGCGGATCGGGGCTTAGGCCGTGTCCTCCATTGGCGCCGCGGACCGGGGACCGGTTCGGGTTCGTGTTCGGGCGGGGATCGTTCGTTTCGTCGTGTCGGGTCATCTGGGACCTCCTTCGATTTGCCTGTTATCCATTATACCAGGATAACCTATAACTTGTAATAGGATAACACTTGTGACATGCTAGGAGCAACGAAGGCCGGTGCGTGCAGCGAAGCCCGGCGGCGAGGGAGGAAATGAGCATGGTACAGCAGCAGCGGGTAGTCATAACGGGAATGGGCGTCGTTTCGCCGATCGGCCAAAGCGTCGCGACGTTTTGGGAAGCGTTGACCGCCGGACGTTCGGGCGTCTCGGCCGTCGATACGTTCGACGTCTCCGGCTATAAGACGAGAATCGGCGGCGTCGTCCGGAACTTCGACGCCGAGTCGACGATCGGGGGCAAGGAGGTGCGCCGGATGGACCGGTATACCCAGTTCGCGGTGGCCGCGGCGAAGCAGGCGCTGGACGACGCGGCGCTCGATCCCGACAGCGCGGACCGCGATCGGATCGGCGTCTACATCGGCTCCGGCATCGGCGGCATTCATACGCTGCTCGACAATTACCGGACGCTGCTTTCGCGCGGCCCGGGGCGCGTCAGCCCGACGGTCGTGCCGATGATGATCGCCAACATGGCGGCGGCGCAGGTCAGCATCCTGTACGGGCTGAAGGGCCCGCTGCTCGCGCCGGTCACCGCCTGCGCGACGGGCAACAATGCGATCGGCGAGGCGTTCAAGCTGATCCAGCGCGGCGGCGCGGACGCGGTCGTGGCGGGCGGCTCGGAGGCGACGATCGCCGACCTGGCGTTCGCCGGCTTCGGCAACGCGACGGCGATGTCGACGCGCAACGACGAGCCCGAGCGGGCGAGCCGCCCGTTCGACGCCGAGCGCGACGGGTTCGTCGCCGCCGAAGGCGCCGGCGTCGTCGTGCTCGAGTCGCTCGAGCACGCGCTCCGGCGCGGGGCGCGCATCCGCGCCGAGATCGCCGGCTACGGCGCTAGCGCCGACGCGTACCATATGGTCGCGACCGACCCGGAAGGGGACGGCGCGTACCGGGCGATGCGCGAGGCGCTGGCGGACGCCGGCCTGCCGCCGGAAAGCGTCGACGCGATCAACGCGCACGCCACCGGGACGAAGCTCGGCGACGTCTCCGAGACGAAAGCGATCAAGCGGCTGCTCGGTGCCCGGGCGTACGACGTCCCGATCAGCGCCAACAAGTCGGTGACCGGGCATACGCTCGGCGCGGCCGGCGGCATCGAGGCCGTCGCGCTCGTGAAGACGATCGAGGACGGAATCGTCCCGCCGACGATCAACCTCGAATTCCCCGATCCGGAATGCGATCTCGACTACGTGCCGGGACGGGCGCGCCGCGCCGACGTGCGGGTCGGGCTGTCCAACGCGTTCGGCTTCGGCGGGCATAACGCGGTCATCGTGTTGAAGCGGTACGAGGCTTAACCGCATCGCCGCCCAGCGACCGATCCGACCGCCCGCGACCGGCCGGCGGGTCCGGCCGGTCTTCCGGAGCGGGTCGGCCGTACACGGAAACATCCGGCATATTGACGAAGACCGCATTTTTGTTAAAGTAGAAGTCTGGGCTTTTTTTCGAACCTAAGAAGGAGCGTTACGGCAGCCATGGACTTCTTCGTTCAGCATTTATCGTTTTTCGTCATCCAAACGGACGGCCAATCGTCCAAAACGTTCAAGCATTACCAGACGCTCGACCGCGAGTCGTACGAGACGAGCGAGATCAAGAAGTTTCTCGACGGCGAATTCGCCCGCATCTGCAAGCGGAAGGCGGAAAAAAATCCGAGCACCGAGCAGTCGCCGACGAAGATCGGACGATTCATCGTCGAGCCGGGCTTCGAGCTGGGCGGCAACCCGAACTACGCGCTGTTTCAGCGCATCCGGTTCGCGGAGGACGCGCAGCAGTTTTTGTACGCCGCCGACGAGCTCGTCCGCGCCTACATGGATACGAGCTCCGTTCGCGGCGGCGCCTTGATCGTGGCGCGGGCGAAGCTGTCGAAATGGTTCGACGACCCGCTTCTGTTCGTCATGAAATGCGACTTCGAGCCGAAAATCGCCACGATCGCGGACGAGAAAAGCTTGGTGCAGCACGTCGAAATGGCGATCAGCGCGAAAAACATAAAGTCGATTCAATACCCGCACATGCCGGAGGAAGGCATGCTCGAGGAATGGGAGCTGAAGCTTCATCAATCGTCGCACGCCCGCTACTTCGAGGATTTCCTGAAGTTCGTCTCCTACGAGCCGTCGGTGCCCGAGCTGATCACCCATCAAGTGATGGACATCGTCCAGGAATATATGGAGGAGAAATGGCAGGGCCAGCCGGAGGAGCAGGAGGGGCGCCAGCGCGAGGCGGAGGAGATGGAGCTGTGGGCGGCGAGCGAGCAGCGGGAGCTGCAGCAGAAGTGGAGCCACGAGCAGGTGGCGGCGGCCGCGATGCGCATCGTCGAGCACCAGCCCGAGGTGGAGCTCAAGTTCAAGCTCGACGGCGTGACGGTGAAGGCGCTTCTCGCCGATTACGGCGAGTCCGTCCATGTGGCCAGCCTGAACGGCCGGTACGTGCTGCTGATCGAGGGCCAATCGTTTCAGTTCGAAAAAGGATTTTCGCCGGTTGAGCTGCTCCACCCGGAGTCGTTCGAGGACGTCGCCCGCAAGCTGATCGAGAAGCCGGCTCCCGCGCCGGAGCCGTACGGGCCTTCCTCGGGCGGAGGGGGAGACGACGGCGGCGTGCCGTGGTAATCGGCGCGCGGCCCCGCCTCGCTTGACATTCCCGACTTTTTGCTTTTATAATAACTTGAAACATCCATATCGACAAAAGGCACGGAAAAGGAACAGTAGCTTCGATCATTCGTCACCCCAGAGAGTCGGCGGCAGGTGCGAGCCGACGGACGGATCAAGCGAACTCGCCTTGGAGCCTTCGGCATAACCCGCAGCGCGCGATCGAGCGCCGACGCATCCAGCGTCGCGGCAAGCCGGAACGTCGGTCCCCGCGTTAAGGGGCTAAAGTGGGCGGAGGTCGAAGTACGGCCGATGCCAACTAGGGTGGTACCACGGGAATTCGAACCTCTCGTCCCTAGCGTTAGCGCTAGCGACGGGAGGTTTTTTGGTTTGAACAGGGTTGAACATTTTGCGGGACAGTTAGGGAGGATATGACGATGACGCAGGAGCAGAGAGAGACGGGCAAGGAGCCGCAAGGATACAATCCGCTGGCGATCGAGCCGAAATGGCAGCAATATTGGGACCGCAACAAAACGTTCAAGGTGCTCGACGATTCGTCGAAGCCGAAGTTTTACGCGCTCGACATGTTCCCGTATCCGTCCGGGGCGGGGCTGCACGTCGGCCATCCGGAAGGCTATACGGCGACGGACATCGTCTCCCGCTACAAGCGGATGCGCGGCTACAACGTGCTTCACCCGATGGGATGGGACGCGTTCGGCCTGCCCGCCGAGCAGCACGCGCTCGACACCGGCAAGCATCCCCGGGACATCACGTTCGTCAACATCGACAATTTCCGGCGCCAGATCAAATCGCTCGGCTTTTCGTACGATTGGGACCGCGAGATCAGCACGACCGACCCGGAATACTACAAATGGACGCAATGGATTTTTATCCAGCTTTATAAGAAAGGGCTCGCCTACGTGGCGGAAGTGCCCGTGAACTGGTGTCCGGCGCTCGGCACCGTGCTGGCCAACGAAGAAGTCATCGACGGCAAGAGCGAGCGCGGCGGCCATCCGGTCATCCGCAAGCCGATGCGCCAATGGGTGCTCAAAATTACCGAGTACGCCGAGCGGCTGCTCGAGGACCTCGAGGAGCTCGACTGGTCGGAAAGCATCAAGGATATGCAGCGCAACTGGATCGGCAAGTCGAAGGGAGCCGAGGTCGTCTTCGACATCGAAGGGCACGCCGGCGACAAGCTGACCGTGTTCACGACGCGTCCGGATACGCTGTTCGGCGCCACGTACTGCGTGCTCGCGCCGGAGCATGAGCTCGTCGCGAAAATCGCATCGGCGGAGCAAGCGGCGGCCGTGAAGGCGTACCAGGAGAAGGCGGCGACGAAGAGCGATCTCGAGCGCACCGATCTGGCGAAGGAGAAAACCGGCGTATTCACGGGCGCGTACGCGATCAACCCGGTCAACGGCGCGAAGACGCCGATCTGGATCGCCGACTACGTGCTCGGCGGCTACGGGACGGGCGCGATTATGGCGGTGCCGGGCCACGACCAGCGCGACTGGGAATTCGCGAAGCAGTACGATCTGCCGATTATCGAGGTCGTGCAGGGCGGAGACTTGGCGAAGGAAGCGTACGCCGGCGACGGGGCGCACGTCAACTCCGGCTTCCTCGACGGCTTGAACAACGAGCAGGCGATCGCCAAGATGATCGATTGGCTCGAAGCGAACGGCAAAGGCCAGGGCAAAGTGACGTACCGGCTGCGCGACTGGCTGTTCAGCCGCCAGCGGTACTGGGGCGAGCCGATTCCGATTCTCCACCTCGAGGACGGCACGATGAAGCCGGTGCCGGAAGACCAGCTGCCGCTGCTGCTGCCGGAAGTCGACGAGATCCGTCCGTCGGGGACGGGCGAGTCGCCGCTCGCGAACGTAACCGAGTGGGTCAACACGGTCGACCCGGAGACGGGCAAGCCGGCGAAGCGCGAGACGAACACGATGCCGCAATGGGCGGGAAGCTGTTGGTATTACTTGCGCTTCATCGATCCGCGCAACGACAAGCAGCTGTGCTCGCCGGAGCTGCAGGAGAAGTGGCTGCCGGTCGACCTGTACATCGGCGGCGCGGAGCATGCGGTTCTCCACCTGCTGTACGCGCGGTTTTGGCATAAGGTGCTGTACGATCTCGGCTACGTCTCGACGAAGGAGCCGTTCCACAAGCTCGTCAACCAAGGGATGATTCTCGGCGAGAATATGGAGAAGATGAGCAAGTCGCGCGGCAACGTCGTCAATCCGGACGACATCGTCGGCCAATACGGGGCGGACACGCTGCGCTTGTACGAAATGTTCATGGGGCCGCTCGAGGCGACGAAGCCGTGGAATACGAACGGGGTCGAAGGATCGTACCGATTCCTGAACCGGATTTGGAGGCTGTTCGTGAACGAGGACGGCTCGCTCCAGCCGAAAATCGGCGGAGAAGCGAGCGAATCGTTCAAGCGGACGTGGCACCGGACGATCAAGAAGGTGACGGAGGATTTCGAGGCGCTCCGCTTCAACACCGCGATCAGCCAATTGATGATTTTCGTCAACGAGGCGTATAAGGCGGACGCCGTGCCGGTCGAAGCGGCCAACCATTTCGTCCAGATGCTGTCGCCGATCGCTCCGCACATCGCGGAGGAGCTGTGGGAGAAGCTCGGCCACGCCGAGTCGATTACGTACGCCGCTTGGCCGACGTACGACGAGGCGCTGACGGTCGACGACGAGGTCGAAATCGTCGTGCAGGTGAACGGCAAAATCGCCGACCGCGTCAAAATCGCCAGCGATACGGACGAGGCGGCGATGCAGGAGCTCGCCCTCGGCCTCGACAAGGTGAAGGAAGCGATGAACGGCAAGACGGTGCGCAAGGTGATTGCCGTGAAAGGCAAGCTCGTCAACATCGTAGTCGGGTAACTTCATAGCGGACGGACCGCCGATACGAAAACGAACGGCCGGCCTCGCCCAGGAACAAGCAGTTCCGCGGGCGCAGGGCCGGCCGTTTATTCTACGATCGTGCCGTAGAACAGGTGGTCCACCTTCTCGACGTCTTCGTCGTATTTGGCGTGGGTCGCTTGGATGAGCCGGACGAACGTCGTATCGAGCTCGCGCTCCATCAGCTCGAGGCCGGCTTCGATGATGCCGCCGGGCACGGCGACGCGCCGCCGCAGCGATTCGGGGGTGAAGCCGCCTTCGTTCAGCAGCTTGCCGGTGCCGAGCACCATCTCGGAGGCGAGCCTCGTCGCTTCGTCGTGAGGAATGCCGGCGACTTCGACCGCGGCGTCGACGAGCTTTTGCACGAAATAGGCGAGGAACGCCGGACCGCAGCTGGAAATGTCCGACGTGACGCGCGTATGGCGCTCCGACACGCGGATCGGCTTGCCGATCATGCCGAGCATCCATTCGAGCGAATGCCGGTCGTCCTCGGTCATCCGATCGCCGAAAATGCACAGCACCGCTCCGCTCAGCACGTTGTTCGTAATGCTCGGAATGACTTTGGCGATTTTGCACGGCAATGCCGATTCGAGATGCTTGAGCAGCACCGGGCTCGTAATCGAGACGATCGTCTGGTCCGGCGACACGTACGGCTTGATCTCGTCGACGACCGCTTTGAACGAGAGCGGACGGACGCACAGAAAGACGGTTCCGCAAGACGAGACGACTTGCCGGTTCGAGCGGGCCGCCGTCAAACCCGGATAACGCTCGGCGAGCCGGTCCGCTTTGTCCTGCGACCGGTTGCTCGCGACGACGGACGACGGCTGAAGCGCCCCGGAGCGTATGAACGATTCGATGAGCACGGTGCCCATGCTGCCCGTACCGATAAAACCAACCTTCATGGCGCAATCCCTCCCGGAGAAGTAAACGGTAATCGCGAACGCCCGCAACGATTCAATTATTTGTATGCGCCCGGCGGCGGCCATATGCTTGTGGTTAACAAATTGTGGAAGGGGCTTGAACGATGAAAGCGACGGATGGACGGGCCGGACGAACGGCCGCGATCGTTTGGATGGCGGTCGCCTGCTGGACTGCGCTCGCTTTGATGCTGTGGGCCGCGCGGTCGTTCGCGACCGACGCCGGCCCGATCGGAACGGGCTGGACGGTGCGGAACGAGGAACTGTCGGCGCTGTTCGCTTCGCACGACGGTGCGGAGGAGGAGAAGCCGGCGGCGCCGACCGCGTCCGGCAAGGAGAGGAAGGACGGGGCGAGCGGCGCCGCGACGAACGAAGCCGGCGGAAAAACGTCCCGGGAGCCGCCGTCGCCGTCCGGTCCGAGCGCCTCCCCGGCTTCGCCCGAACCGGCGGCCGCCCCCGCCGGCGCGATCGATATTAACCGGGCGGGAGCCGACGAGCTGGACGGACTGCCGGGCATCGGCCCGGCCAAAGCGAAGGCGATCGTCGAGCACCGGGAGCGGCACGGCCCGTTCCGGTCCGTCGAGGAGCTGAAAAACGTCAAAGGCATCGGAGACAAAACGTTCGAGTCGCTGAAGGAGCTCGTCACGGCGGGAGCGGTTTCCCGCTAGCGGCCGGGAGCCCGATCCGGCATTATCTTTTCAATTGGTACCAAATATGAGACAATGAGGACGTTATCATTTATCGGCTATCCGAAGGAGGAACCGTTTACCCATGACCGAGCAACGCAAGCTTTCGCTGGACACGCTGGCCGTACACGCCGGCCAAGAAATCGATCCGACCACCCAATCGCGCGCGGTTCCGATCTACCAGACGACCTCGTACGGCTTCCGCGACACGGAGCACGCGGCGAACCTGTTCGCGCTCAAGGAGTTCGGCAACATCTACACCCGCCTGATGAACCCGACCTCGGACGTGTTCGAGAAGCGCATCGCGGCGCTCGAGGGCGGCGTCGGCGCGCTGTCGACGTCTTCCGGACAAGCCGCCATCACGTATTCGATTTTGAACATCGCGGGCGCGGGCGACGAGATCGTCTCGGCGAGCAGCCTGTACGGCGGTACATACAACCTGTTCGCCATCACGCTGCCGAAGCTCGGCATCAACGTCAAGTTCGTCGACCCGTCCGACCCGGAAAACTTCCGCAAGGCGATTACGCCGAAGACGAAAGCGGTGTACGCGGAGTCGATCGGCAATCCGAAGGGCGACGTGCTCGACATCGAAGCGGTCGCGAAGATCGCGCACGACAACGGCGTTCCGCTCATTATCGACAACACGTTCCCGAGCCCGTACCTGCTCCGTCCGATCGAGCACGGCGCGGACATCGTCGTCCATTCGGCGACGAAGTTCATCGGCGGCCACGGCACGTCGATCGGCGGCGTCATCGTCGACGGCGGCAAGTTCGACTGGAAGGCGAGCGGCAAGTTCCCGGGCTTGACCGAGCCGGATCCGAGCTACCACGGCGTCGTGTACGCGGACGCGGTCGGCCCGATCGCTTATATTATCAAAGCGCGCGTGCAGCTCGCCCGCGACATCGGCGCGACGATTTCGCCGTTCAACTCGTTCCTGCTGCTGCAAGGTCTGGAGACGCTCCACCTGCGGATGGAGCGCCACAGCTCGAACGCGCTCGCCGTCGCCAAGTTTTTGGAGACGCATCCGGCCGTCGAATGGGTCAGCTATACGGGACTCGAGAGCCATCCGTCGTACAAGCTGGCTCAGAAATATTTGCCCAAAGGCCAAGGCGCCATCCTGACGTTCGGCATCAAGGGCGGCGTGGAAGCCGGGCAGAAAGTCATCAACAACGTGAAGCTGTTTTCGCATCTCGCGAACGTCGGCGACTCGAAGTCGCTCATCATCCATCCGGCCAGCACGACGCACAGCCAGCTTGAAGGCGAGGAGCTGCTGTCGACCGGGGTGACGCCGGGCATGATCCGGCTGTCGGTCGGCACGGAGGGCATCGACGACATCCTGCACGATCTGGATCAGGCGATCCGGGCCAGCCAAGCGTGATCGGACGAGTGCGGTCATGACGATGCGCAAGGATTGGGACACGTACTTCATGGACATCGCCTACATGGCGTCCACCCGCTCGCAATGCTCGCGCAGGCGCGTCGGCGCCGTCCTCGTGCAAGGGAAGAAGCTGCTCGGCTCCGCCTACAACGGCGCGCCGATGGGCGTTCCCGACTGCTCCGAAGCCGGCTGCATGCTGGTCGAGGAGTACGAGGTGAAGCACGTCGACGGCCGCGAGGAGATGGTGAAAAAGCAGCGATGCATCCGGACGATCCATGCGGAGCAAAATTTGCTGCTGTTCACCGACCGGCGCGACCGGGAAGGCTCGACCGTCTACGTGACCGACCAGCCGTGCTGGACGTGCGCCAACATGCTCGCCAACAGCGGCGTGGCGGAAATCGTCTACCACCGTCCGTATCCGAAGGATCGCGACAAGGTGACGGAGATGATGGCGACGCGGGGCATCCGCTTCCGCCAGCTGGCGGACTATACGGCGCCGGCGGGCATTGCCGGCGAAGTGACCAATTGATTCGACGATAAGAAATGCGGGGAAGCACCTCCTTTCGATCCGAAAGGGAGGTGCTTTTTTTGTTATGAATCGGCCATTGACGTGGCTTGCCGTCGCATGGGCGGCGGGGACCGCGATCGGCAGCCGGCTGCCCGCCGGCGTCCTGTCGTGGAGAATGGCGGCGATCGCCGCCGCGCTGGCGATGATGGCCGCCTTGCTCGCGGTGCCGTTCCGCCGGGCGGTCGGCTGCGCGCTGCTGCTGGTCGCGGCGGCGTCTTATTACCAAGGCTACGACGCCCGCAACGTCTCGTCGATCGTCCCGCCTTCCGCCGAAACGGAGCAGTGGGACGCCGTCTTGACCGGGACGATCGCCTCGGCCGTAACGGTGGACGGGGATCGGGTCGCGTTCGCGATGCGGGCGGCCCGCATCCGGACGAACGGGACGGACGCCGGAGAGGAGATCGACGAGCGAGTGCAGGTGTCGATCCGCCTGCTGAAGCGGGAGGAGCAGGATGCGGCGAAGCATTGGGGGCGGGGAGACGCGATCAAGCTTGCGGGGACGCTGAAGCCGCCCGGTGCCGCGCGCAATTTCGGCGGCTTCGACTACCGGCTCTACTTGTACCGCAACCATATTCATTGGCAGCTGTCGGCGAAAGGAACCGATGCCGTACGGGTCGGCGAAGAAGCCGGGAGCGACGGACAAGCCGGTGACGCCCCGGGCGCCTCCGCCGCGCAGAGGGCGCTTCGCTGGAACGACGACCTGCGAAGCCGTCTCGGCGGCGTATTCGACCGGCTGTTCCCGGAAGGGGCGGACGCCGGCTATTTGAAGAGTCTCGTGCTCGGCTTGACCGACGACATGGACCCGGATTTGTACCGGCAGTTTTCGCTTCTCGGCCTGACGCACATTTTGGCCATATCCGGCCTGCACGTCGCCGTGTTCGTCGCCGGCTGCCTATGGCTGCTTCGGCTGTTCGGGCTGACGCGGGAGAAGACGCTGACCGTCGCGCTCGCGCTCGTGCCGTTTTATATCGCCTTGTCGGGAGGCTCGCCGTCGGCCGTCCGCGCCGGCTTGATGGCGATGATCGGGCTGTATGCGGCGAGAAGGGGAATTTGGAAAGACGCGCTCAACGTCATCGGGCTGGCCGCCGTTCTGATGCTGCTGTGGGACCCGTATTACTTGCACGACGTCAGCTTTCAGCTGTCGTTCCTCGTGACTCTAGGCTTGATTCTCGGCGTCCCCCGGTTCTCGAAGCTGCTCCCGGTCCGTCCCGCGGCGCTCAATTCGGCGATCTCGGTGACGGTCGTCGCTCAGCTCATCTCGTTTCCGGTGACCGTCTACTACTTCAACGGCATCTCGCTGCTGTCGGGGTTCGCGAACTTCCTGCTCGTGCCGTTCGTCAGCTTCGTCGTGCTGCCGCTCGGGACGATCGCGCTGCTGGCGGGAGCGGTGTCGACGCCCGCCGGGGGCGCGATCGGCTGGCTCGTCGTCCGGCTGAACGACGCGACGTTCCGAATCGTCGGCACGGGGGCCGAGCACGACCCGCTGCGGCTCGTCTGGCCGAAGCCGGCGCTCTGGTGGGTCGCCGCCTTTTACGCGGCGCTGGCGCTCGCCTTTGCCGGTGCGGCCGCCTGGCGGGAGCGCGGCAAGCCGGCCGTCGCGGTGTCCGCGGTAGCGGCTCTGCTCGTGCTGCTCGCGTACGGCTACGACCCGGACGTCCGAAGCCGCGACGGCCGCGTCCACGTTCTCGACGTCGGCCAAGGCGACGCGATCTTGATCCGGACGCCGCAGGGCCGCCACGTCCTCGTCGACGGAGGCGGGACGGTGACGTTCCGCAAGCCGGGAGACGAGTGGAAGGAGCGGCGCGATCCGTACGAGGTCGGCGGCAAGCTGCTCGTCCCGCTGCTCAAGCAGCGTGGCGTCCACCGTCTCGACCTGGTCGTCGCCACCCACCAGGACCAGGACCATATCGGGGGGCTGCAGGCGGTCGTCGAGCAAATCCCGGTGCGCGCCGTCGCGATGAACGGGACGTGGAAAGGAAACGATTCGTCGCGCAAGCTGTTCGAGACGGCGATGCGGCGCGGAGCCGACATCGTCACGCTGCCGGAGGGCGGGCGAATCCCGGTCGACCGCCATACCGAGCTGACCGTTCTGGATGCGGGAGGCCCCGGGCCGGACGAGCCGCTGCGAATCGAGGAGGAGCAGAACGGCGAGTCGGTCGTCCTGCTGATGCGCATGCGGGAGACGACGTTTTTATTCACGGGCGACATGGACGCGAAGCGGGAGGGTGAGCTGCTGGCGGCGCTGAAAAGGAACGGAGCCGCTCCTCCGCCGTCGGTCGACGTGCTCAAGGTCGCCCATCACGGCAGCAAAACGTCGACGACCGACGAATGGCTGGCCTATTGGCGTCCGCGCCTATCCGTCGTTTCCGTCGGCCTGAACAACGCGTACGGACACCCGAATCCGGGCGTGTTGGAGCGCCTTGCCCGCTCGGGAGGTGAGACGTACCGGACCGACCGGGACGGCGAGATCGTTTTTACGGTGACAGAGGACGGGGTGAAGGTCGAAACGAAGCTTTGAAAAAAGCGAAAAAGCCGCGACATTCGCGGCTTTTCCTCCTTTACTTCGGATCCCTCGAAGCGTGAGTGTAGTAGATCGTTTCATAGGAGGCGGCTTCCTGCTCGGGCGTTGCGATCGGTTGACTGCTCAAGTTGGCTTTTAGCGCATTCAGAAGCTCGGGGTTGGCCAAAAGCGCCCGTATTCGTTCGGCCAAATGTCCGGCGTCGCCCAATCGGAACGTGTACCCGTTAACTCCGTCCCGCACGCTTTCCGCCATGCCGCCCGCGGCCGATACGATCGCCGGCACGTGGTAGGAGAGCGCTTCATGAAGCGCCAACGGATAGTTTTCGTACCAGACGGAAGGAACGACGGCAACGTCGACTTGTTGATACATGCCCGGAATATCGCTTTCGGCGTACGGTCCGCACAGCTCGACTCGGCGGTCTTTGGCCGCCGCCTGCCGCAGCGACTCCGTGTAGGCCGCTGGCCCGGAGCCGTATATTTTCAGCCTCAGCCGGTTCGATCGGATGCGGGACATCGCTTCCAATAGGAGATGCACCCCTTTATGCTCGTTGAGCGATCCTCCGTAGAACAGCGTCAGCTTGTCGCCGCGCCGGTACGTTTTGCGGTTGGCGAGCGCCGGATCGCGATGAATGCCGTGATTCAACGCCTCGATCGGAAGATCCGGCAGCGAGGCTTTCATCATCGAGGCGAGAAACGTCGAGGGAGACACGATTTTTCGGGCGCCTTGCAGCAAAGGAATGTGCGAGGCGAGCCGATTGGGGACGCCCGCAATTTGGCAATGGCGCAGGCACGCTTCGCCTTGCTCGGGTCCCGCGCACAGGTTGCGGTTCGCGTGAAGCATAATGCCTTTCGGGCAAATAAACCAGAAATCCGTCAACGTGACGATGTACGGCACGCCTCCGCGCTGGCACGCCTGCATGAATTCCATCGCCCGCATCGGATGACCGAAATGGACGATGTCGGGCCGCTCCCGGGCCAAGACGACATCCGCGAAAGCGGACAGATCCGCATTTCCGATGTCGAAGGAGAGCGCCGGGTCCAGCTGCTTGTGCCGATAAGCAAGGACGGGCACGCCTTCATGGTCGTACTCCCGAAAGACGACTTCGCCGTGGGCGGACGGGAAGCCGTCGGGATCTCCCCCGCTGTGCGTCACGACTTTGACGCGATGACCGTTGCGAATCATCGTCCTGGCCATCGTCAGCACGAACTTCTCGGTCCCGGTATAGGAGTCGGGATAAAACTGGTGCACCAAATAGAAAATGGTCAGCTTTTTGTCGGCGTTCCCGGGATTCGACGTTTGCGGGTCGTAATGGGCGACTGCCGGCAGCTCCAGCTTCGGGACGAGGGGAAGCGCCTCCCGGGCTCGCGCGGGCGCGGCGCGGCTCATGCGCAGACGCCTTTTTCGTGTGGCGCCGCCCGATCTTCTTCTGAGCAGGCGCAAGCGGCGCGACGACGTTGTGTTCCTCATTTTCCTCCTTTTCGTTACCCGATTTTTGGCGCGTCTTCGGTTTGTTCGGTACGGAGGGCGACGTTTCGTTTTCGGTCGCCGTTTGGGTGTCATCGCGGCACCTCCTTGCGCCGTTTCCTTTCGACAAGGCGCAATCGTATTCGTCATGACACTATATGCTCGGCAGGCGTCGGGGCTCGCGGGCGGATGACACGGCAACGTTCACAAAACTTTGCAGCTCATGCGGAGGCGTCCGCTCTCGCATCGAAGCCGAGTCGCTTATTAGTGGATGACGGGCTCGTCTTCGCGGCCGAAGTAAAAAAGTGTATATGAAAGTCATGAGTAATCTCTTTGCATCGCCGCGCCCGTCTCCTATTGTAATAGTGCGGGCCTTTTTTGAAAGCGATTCCAACGATTCGTGCGGCGGTGCCGGGAAAGGAGGGGGTCGAGACGGCGAAAAGTGAAACGAACGACCGTTAGTCGCATTCGACAAGATATCCATTCGGAACGTAAAGGAGAGAGTTGGAATGGGAGCGAGGAACAAATGGGCGGCCATCGCCGTCGCGGCGGCGATCGTATTCGCGTCGACGCCTCATGCGCAGGCGGAGGAAGCGAAGCCCGCCATTCGGAATTTGGCGGCCGGTCTCGATTACCAATGGTCGGAGCAGCCGGAGGCGAGCCGTCCCGACGGCGCCCGGAAGCTGACGGACGGCAAGCGCGGCGCGCTGAACGTCTCGGACCCGGCATGGGTCGGGCATGTGAAAGGGATGACGCGCGAGGTCACCTTCGACCTGGGCGGCTCCAAATCGATTTCGCAAATCAAAGCGCGGTTTTTGCAGGATTGGCCGACGAACGAGACGCTCGTGCCTTTGACGGTGTCGATGTACGTCTCCGACGATAACGTCCATTGGGGCTTGCTCACCCATAAGGCGACGCAGCTGCTGTGGGGGGACGGTCCGCCGCGAGACGAAACGTACGCGTGGGACGGCGCGGCGGACGGCATCAAGAGCAAGCCGGGCGCGTCGATGGCTTACGCGCGGTACGTAAAGGTCGCCTTCTCCATGCATACGAGAGCGCACACGCTGATCGACGAGATCGAGATCGCGGGCGCGGACGGCAAGCTCGCCGGTGCGGAAGCCGTTCCCGCCGAGCCGGTCGGCTTGCTGCCGCCGGGAGAAGCGACGGGGGGAATCCGTCATCTCGCTTTGTTCTATAACGGCCATTATCCGCAAGGCAAAGGCGACTGGAGCAAGGAGCGGATCGTTCCCAACATCAGCTACGTGAACCGATCCGGCGAGCCGACGGACTGGATGTTCGACGGCGTTCTGTATCTGGGCTTGCAAACGCCGGAAGGGCGCGGGTTCAACGGAAGCGCGAACCTAAACGACTGGACGTGGTATTTGAACAAGACGTTCGCGGCCGGCGGCGACATGGATCAGCTGAACGCCGCGACGGCGGAGGTCGGCGCGAAGCTGAACGATCCGGCGCATAAAACGAAAGTGGTCCTGATGATCCCGGATCCGGGCGAATGGATGACGGACTTCGGGGACGTCGACGGCGACGGCGTATCGGAAAACTTCAATGCATCCGCCGTAGGCGCCGAGGCGGCGCTCTGCAACCGGGCGAAGGCGATCCAATGGTACGTCGATCAAGCCCGGCAGCTATGGGCGACCAAGTCGTACAGCCGCCTCGAGCTCGTCGGCCTGTATTGGCTGGAGGAGCAGATCAGCACATCGTCCGACGGTCCCGCGACCGTCAAGGCGGCCGGCGATATCGTCCACGCGGCGAATTTGAAGTTTTTTTGGATTCCGCACTTCCTGGCCTACAAGTCGTATATGTGGAAAGAAGTCGGAATCGACGCGGCGGCGTTCCAGCCCAACTACTTCTTCGAGGAGATGGGGGACGAGCGGCTGGAAGACGCGGCGAATATCGCGAAACGGTACGGGATGTCGCTCGAGCTTGAATTTGACGATCGGATGGTAAACGACGGCGTGTTCCGCGAGCGGTTCGTCGATTATTTGAACAGCGGCGTCGAGACCGGACTGATGCAAAACGGCTTCAAAGCGTACTATCAAGGGAATAACGCCGTGTACGACACGGCGCTCAGCGCGACGCCTTCGACGCGCGTTTTGTACGACTGGCTGTACCAGTTCGTGAAGGGCACGTACCAGCCGAACGACTCCGCTCCGCCCGAGGTGGAAGTCCGGATGAACGGGCAGCCGCTGCAAAGCGGCGTCGTCGTACCGGATACGGAAAACGTGCGATTCACGTGGGAGATCCAAGATGACGACGGAAGCGGGCTCGTTCAAGTGACCGCCAAATTCGACGGCAAGCCGTATGCGGCGGGGACGGAGATCGATCTGAACGGCAAGGCCGGCAAGCACGAGCTGAGCGTCACGGCGGCGGCGGGCAAGACGAAAACGACGTCATACGTAATCGAAGCGGGCGCGACCGCCTCCGGCCTGATGAAGCAGGTCGACGAATACCGCGCCGGCGGGGAGCTTCCGAACGCCGACGGCTACCGCGCGCTGAAATCCCATCTGGAGATGATGAAGCGGTTCGAAGGGCGGGACGAGGCCGAGGCGACGAAATACGTCAAAGGCTTCAATACGGCGCTCGATCGTCTCCGACAAGAGCAGGGTATCTCGCCGGGAGCGTACAATGCGCTGAAAGAAGGCGTTTATTACACGATCGGAAGCTTGGCGCAGGACAAGCCGGCAGAGGCGTCCTCGGTGGAAGGCGGGCTTGCGGCGCTTGCGGCCGGCAAAGCCGTCGACGGCTTCCCCGCCACGCGGTGGGCGAGCCATACGGTCGACGATACGTGGTTCCAAGTCGATCTCGGCGATTCGGTCGAGATGGATACGGTCCGGATCGATTGGGAATACGCCCGGGCGAAGACGTTCCGGCTGCTCGTGTCCGACGACAAGCAAAGCTGGCGCAGCGTCACGTCGGAAAACGGCGGGAGGTTGACGGCGCAGGACGGCAAAAACACGATTCGCTTCGAGCCGACCAAGGCGCGTTATATCCGGTTCGTCGGCATCGAACGGGAAACGTTTTACGGTTATTCGTTCTATGAATTCGGCGTGTACGATTTGAACCCGAAGGCGGCGATTCCGGCCATCGACGGGCTGCAGGCGTCGATCGGCGCATCGAGCAAGCGGGTGACCGTCGAAGGGTTGTCCATGGACGGCAAGCTCGTCGATGTGAACTTGAAAGTGGTCGATCCGCAAGGAAACGTTCATGACGCCGGCAAGGCGACCGTTGCGGAGACGGGCGGCTTCCGGATCGACTTCCCGCTTCCCGGCGATCTGCAAGGCGTTTACGAGGTATGGGCGACCGCCGAAGGAATGAACGAGCCGGCGAAAGTGTCGTTCGAGTACAAGAGCGACGATCGGACGGCTCCGGTCACGACGGCCGTCGTGACGCCGGACCGGCCGGACGGACGGAACGGCTGGTACCGGCAGTCGGTTACGGTAACGCTGACGGCGCGGGACGAGGCGTCGACCGTGACGGAAACGGTATACAGCTTGGACGGCGGAACGGTATGGCACGCGTATACGGGCCCTCTTGTGTTCGCCGCGGACGGCACCTACGGTGTCAGCTACCGGTCGACGGACCGGCAAGGGAACGCGGAAGCGCCTCAAACGATTCGCTTCGCCGTCGACGGGACCGGTCCCGTCATCGCGATCGCCGAGCCGGTCGACGGACGAACGTACGCCAGCGCCGACGAGATCGCTGCGGCGTTCACGGCGGCCGACGACGGCTCGGGTACGGACGAGGCCGCCACGGTTGCGCGATTGGACGGAAGGCCGGTGCGGGCCGGAACGGCGGTCGTCCTGTACGAGCTGGAGCTCGGCATGCATGAGTTCACGGTGACGGCCGCCGATTTGGCGGGCAACATCGCCACCCGAACGGTACGGTTCGAAACCGCCGCCGGCATAGACGGCTTGAAGGCGCTCGTGGAACGGTTCCGAAGCGCCGGCCGGATCGACAACAAAGGAATCGCGACAAGCTTGCTCAAAAAGCTTGAAGCGGGCAATGTGACAGGCTTTATCCACGAAGTGGAGGCGCAAGCAGGCAAGCACATCTCGAACGAAGCGGCGGCCGTGCTGCTGCGTGACGCCCGGGCGCTATAACAAGTCGGCATCGGACGCGCCTGTCCGAGACGAAGCGGGCTTCCTTCCGCTTCGCAGGGCGGGCGTTCGCCCATGCCCCTTTCATCGGGGAGGTTAATAAGGAGGAGAGCACGATGAGGAGAACGATTCCCATCTGGTTGTCAATGGCGCTTTTGTTCGGGCTGTTCACGAGTGCTATGCCGCTAGCGGCAGCCGAGGAGGGGCGGACGGACGACGGCGCTTCCCCGGCGGATTCGGTTTCGCGGTCCGTTTATGAAACCGTTCCCAATATCGTCCTGCACACGGCCGACGATTCCCGGGTCGGCGTCAATTTGGCCGTGCATAAAGCGGTATACGCCTCGGGCAGCGAAGTGGAATGGCTCGGTCCGGCCAATGCCGTCGACGGCAACGGCAGCACGAGATGGTCGTCCGCCCTGCAGGACGATCAATGGTTCTATGTCGACCTCGGCGCGGCATTTACGATCAACCGTGTCGTCTTGAAGTGGCAGACGCCCGCCAGCAAATACAAGCTGTACGTTTCGACCGATGCGGAGCATTGGACGAACGTCCTCGGCGGCGATGCCGAAATCGTGTGCAGAGGCGGGACGGAAACGGTCGATTTCGACGACGTGCAAGCGCGGTACGTCAAATTTCAAGGTGTGAAGCGGGCGCCGGTGGACGGCATTTATTACGGCTATTCGTTCTTCGAGTTCGAAGTGTACGATGCCGGCGACCTGCCCAAAATCGTGAAGGGCATTACCCGAATACCGCCAATCGCGCAAGGTCAGACGAAAATCGTCTTGCCCGACGTACCCGAGGGCTACACCGTGTCCGTATACGGCAGCGACCGCCTGCCCGTCATCGACCGGGAAGGGAACGTTCACGCGCCGCTCGTCGATACGAACGTCAATCTGCTGTTCCAAGTGGAGAAGACGAACGATCCCGGCCAAAAGGGTGTGACCGGCAACGTTCCGGTCTTCGTTCCGGGACGATATACGCAGACGGACGATCGGAACGTGGAGCCGAAGGTCGTCCCTTCGCTGCGCGAATGGTACGGCCGGACCGGCGATTTCACACTGACCCCCGCTTCGCGGATCGTGGTCGAGCCGGCGGATCGGGACGCCCTGCGCAAGGCGGCGGAGCAAACGAAGGAAGATTTGCGGGATATCGCGAACGTCGATGCGGCAATCGTCTACGGCTCCCCGCAGCCGGGGGACTTGTATTTGTCGATCGACGATACGCTGGGCTCGCTCGGACATGAAGGATACGTCTTCGATGTCGACGATCACGTCGCGATTGCGTCGTCCGACGCGACGGGCGTCTTTTTCGGGACGAGAACGGCACTGCAAATCTTGAAGCAGGATGGACGGCATGCCCGAATTCCGAAAGGGACGGCGAGGGACTACCCGAAGTACGAAATGCGCGGGCTCATGATCGACGTGGCCCGGAAGTTTTACACGATCGACTTTTTGAGACAGTACGTCAAGCTGCTGTCGTGGTACAAGATGAACCATTTTCAAATTCATCTGAACGACGATGTGGGGACGCCGTTCTTGGACGGCACGACTGCGGCTTACCGGCTGGAGAGCGAGACGTACCCGGGGCTTGCGAGCAAGAACGGGTTTTACACCAAAGCGGAGTTCCGCGATCTGCAGCGGCTCGGCGCGGATTACGGCGTCAACGTCGTGCCGGAGATCGATACGCCGGGCCATTCCCGAGCGTTCACCGCGTTCGATCCTTCGCTCGGTACCGGTCCGCATCTCGACATTACGAGGCCGAAGACGGTCGAGTTCGTCAAAAGCTTGTTCGACGAATATATCGACGGCGACAATCCGACCTTCATCGGCCCCGACGTCCATATCGGCACGGACGAATATTGGGGCAGCGACAAAGAAGTGTTCCGCGGCTACATGGACACGCTCATCCGGCATATCGACGACAAGGGCAAGCGTCCCCACCTGTGGGGCGGCATGACGGAGTACAACGGGACGACGCCCGTAAGCAACCGGGCCGCGATGAACGTTTGGCACGTACCCTACGGGGATGCCCGGCAGGCGATCGATCTCGGCTACGACATCATCAACACCGAGAACAGCTATATGTACCTTGTCCCCCGCTTGTTCAAAGAATATATGGACCCGAAGTTCATGTACGAGAAATGGGAGCCGAACGTGTTTAGCGATACGACGCTGCCGTACGGCCATCCGAAGCTGAAGGGCGCCATGATCGCGCTTTGGAACGACATTTCGGACGCGAGCGGGTTGTCCATGGACGATTCCCACGACCGGCTGTTTCCCGCCGTGCAGGTGTTGTCCGAGAAAATGTGGACGGGAAGCCGGGAGGACGCCGACTACAACGCGTACGCGGCAGCGGCGGCGCGGATCGGGGAGGCGCCGAACGCGAACATTTCCCGCAAGCTGCAAGTCTCGAACGAAGACGGCAGCGTCATCCGGTACCGGTTCGAGAACGGCTTCGCCGACGAATCCGGCAACGGCTATGCCGGGGAAGGCAAGAACGTATCGGTGACGGACGGAAAATTCGGCAAAGGCGTGCGTTTGAACGGAGGAGAAAGCTACGTCCAAACGCCGCTGGAAGCGTTGGGCTTCGGGTGGACGGCGTCCATGTGGGTGAAGCCGGACGCCGACAATCCGGACGATGCGGTGCTGCTCGAATCGCCCGTCGGCCAAGTGAAGCTGAAGCAAGGGACGTCCGGGAAGCTCGGCTTCTCCAAGGAGCATTATCACAGCACGTTCCAATACGAGGTACCGGCGGAGCGATGGACGCATTTGCTGCTGACGGGAGACAACAAAGGCGTGTCGCTGTACGTCAACGGAAACGAATACGTGGAGAAATTGTGGGTCACGAACGGTGCTACTCCCCGGATCGATACGCTGGTGCTGCCGATTGGCAAAATCGGAAGCGCCACCCGTTCCTTCAAGGGCGTCGTCGACAATGTGACGGTGTACAACAAGGCGGTCAGCTTCGACGGCAACAACTTGGCGCTGAACAAGCGGGCGGAATCGTCGGCGAACGAGGCGCCCCACCTATCCGCGGATCAGGCCGTCGACGGGAATGCGGGCACCCGGTGGGCGAGCGCCTTTGCGGACGATCAATGGTTCCTCGTCGATCTCGGCGGACGGCAGCCGATCAACAGCGTCGTGATCAAGTGGGAAAATGCGTTCGCCAAAACGTACAAGCTTTACGTATCCGACGACGGCGAGCAATGGCGCAACGTAAAAGCCGACGACGGGGCGGTCGAAGGCAAGGGCGGGGTCGAGACGATTGCGTTCGCCCCGACGGAAGCCCGATACGTCAAGCTTCAAGGAATCGAAAGAGGGACGATTTACGGTTATTCGATATTCGAATTCGAAGTGTACGGACAAGGCGTATGGGGCGACTATGTGGAGCTGGCTCGCGAAGCGGAAGCTATGCTCGCTTCGGGCCAAGGCGACGCCGGGCTAAGAAACCGGGTGCAGGATATGCTGGACCGGTTCCCGTACGACTACGAAAGCTCGATCGGCAAGCTGCGGGAGCTCGTCGTTCTGCTGCAGGAATCGATCGACCGCGAGAACGACAAGACGCCTCCGGTGACGACGGCGGCCGTAACGCCTCCGCAGCCGGACGGGCGAAACGGCTGGTACGTCCGCCCCGCAACCGTCGCGATGTCCGCCCAAGACGACCGGTCCGGCATCGGCCGAACGGAATACAGCGCGGACGGGGGAACGAGCTGGCGGCCGTATACGGGCCCGATCGTGCTCGCAACGGACGGCGTGCATGACTTGTTGTACCGTTCCGCGGACAAGGCCGGCAACTTGGAGGCGGCGAAGTCCGTTCTCGTTCGCATTGACCGGACGGCTCCGACGATCGCCGCGACCGCGAACGGCGTTCCGTTGACGGAGGGGGCCGGCTTCCTCGACGGCGAACCGCTCGTGCTGGAGGCGCAAGCCGCCGATCCGGCGTCCGGCGTCGCCGGGGTCGCGGTTACGGTGGACGGACAGCGTTACGTGCCGGGCACGCCGCTGCTGCTGGCGGGCCGCTTGGGAGCGCATGAGGTGCGCATCGAAGCGACGGATGACGCCGGCAACGTTTCCCGGACCGTAATATCCTTCACCATGCGGACGAGCATCGCCTCGATGGAGCGGCTGTCGGACGTTTATTTCGAATCCGGCGACATAAGCGGATCGCTGCGCGACAAGCTGTCCCGCAGCTTGGACGCCGCGGCGAAGCACGAGCGGAACGGCAAGCTCAAGCAGGCCGCCACGGCGATGCGGGATGTGGTGAAGCGGCTCGACAAGGCGGACGGGAGCGATGCGGTTTCCGAAGCGGCTCGTACCGCCCTGCTCGCCGATGCCAACGCGCTGATTCCAGCGTGGACCGGCGGCGAAGCCGAATCGGAGCCGGACGCGGCCTCCGCAGACGCCGACTGAGCGAGCCCATACGATTCCGTCGAAACCGACCTTCCCCGAGGTCGGTTTCGACGTTATCGGGGAGCGCCTTCAGCGGCGGGGGACGTCTTCTTGTTGCCGATCGCCACCTGCACCGCGATCATGACGAGCGCGGCGACGGCCAAGCCCGCGAAGGCCGGCGCGAACCCTCCCGATACGTCCTGCAGCCAACCGACGAACAGCGGACCGAGCGAGCCGAACATATACCCTCCCGATTGGACCATGGCCGACCAGGCGTTGGCCGCTTCCGCGTGGCTAGTCTCCTCGATCGGCAGCATCAGCGCGATCGGGAACAGTCCGCCCGCGCCTACGCCGAGCAAAACCCCGGCCGCCCACGGATTGCCGGAAAGCAGAATGTCGATCAATCCGGCCAATTCGAACAGCGTGCTGCCAACCAGCCAATACATACGCTTCGGAAAGCGGGCGATCAGCAGCGGAATGAGCAGGCTGACCGGAATTTGAATGAAGGTAAACAGCGTCAGAACGGCGCCGGCAAACCGTTTGTCGTACCCCGCGCTCTCGATAGCGGGCGCCAGCCACGCCGTGATCGAATAAAAGAGGAACGCCATCAGTCCGAAATAGGCCGTCAGCAGCCAAGCGCGTTTATCGGCCAGCGGAAGACGTCCGGCGGCCGAGAAGCCGCCCGTCCGCTTGGACCGGTTCGCTTTTTCCTTCCAGGCAAGAGGTCCCCACAGGACGAGCGCGAGCAGGGCAAGCGCCGACCAGGAGGCGAGGGCGGCTTGCCACGAGCCGTTCATCGCCGTTTGGACGGAAACGGACAAGCCGGCGCTCGCCGCGGCCCCGATGACGAGCGACATGGAGTACATGCCGACGAAGAGCGGGGCTTTGCCGGAGAAATGCTTCTTGATGAAGCCGGACAGCAAAGGGCCGGACACGGCGATTCCGATACCGGCGGCAAAGGAGGTGAAGAGCAGCGCGAGCGTCGAATCGGCAAAAAGCCGGGCGACCGTCGCCAGCCCGATCAGCGCCAGCGCGTACGCGATCGTGCGCTCGATTCCCCACCGCCGGCTCCACTTCACGGCCGTCGGTGCGAAAACACCCATGCACAGGACGGGGATCGACGTCAACAAGCTCGCGGCCGAGCCGCTCATGCCGAGATGGTCCCGAATCGTGACGAGCAAGGGTGAAACGGACGTAATGGCCGGCCGCAAATTCAAGGATGCGACAATGAGCGCGAGCGCCAAATATACATATCTCATAAGAAGTCCTCCCCGAATGGCTGTTTTTTGTTGTTTCAGTGTATAGCGGTTTCGGGGATTGATCAATATAATGAAAACTATAATGATCATTAATTTTCCTAATGAACGGGGCGAGCAGCTTTGGATATTCGGCAGTTGGAATATTTTATCGCGGTGAGCGAGGAGCTGCATTTTACGAAGGCGGCCGAGAGGCTGGGCGTCACACAGCCGACGCTGAGCTTGCAGATCAAGGCGTTGGAGGAGGAGCTTCGCGTGACGCTGTTCGACCGGATCGGCAAAAAAATCGCGCTGACGGAAGCGGGCGCCCTTTTCCTGGAGCATAGCGCGCAAATCGTGCGCGATCTCCAAAACGCGAAAGATTCGATCAACGACTTGCGGGAATACCGGCGCGGCTCGTTGACCGTGGGGGCATTACCTTCCGATCTGGATTACCGGATCGCCGATCTGCTGATCGACTATCATGCCGCTTACCCGAATATTAAGCTGAAAATCGTCACTTCGATCGAGATCGCGAATCAAGTGCTGGGGAACGAGGTGGATATCGGCATCGGCATGATGCCCGTATACGACGACCGGCTCGTGGCCGTCCCGTTGCGCCGGGAAGAGTACGTAGTGGTCGTATCCGAGCGGCATCCGTTGGCGGACCTGGAATCGATCGAATTGGAGCGGCTGCGCCACATTCCGACGGTCATGTATCCTCTCGGTTATATCGGCAGGGAGCAGGTGGAGGTGGAGTGCCGCCGGCGCGGCTTTACGCTGCAGACGATTATGGAGACGAGCTCGGCGACATCGCTGATCCGGCTCGTGAAGGCGAACGTCGCGGCGACCGTTCAGCCCGGGCCGCTGATCGAAACGATGAACGACCCGGCTCTGCGCTGCATCCGGATCGCCGACGGGGCGCCGAGCCGGGAAATCGGTATCATCTACCGGGTGGACCGCTATTTGGGGCATGCGGCCCGCGCCTTTATCGACAAGACGATCCGCCATTTCAAGCGTCCGTAATGACGCTGCCGGCTCCGGGCGCAATGGCGGCGAAGCCGGCCATATGGCGCTCTTGGAACAGGCTCGGCCTGCCGCCGCCGACGAGCAGGACGTTTCTCAAGCCGGCGGAACGGCCGGGCGTGGCGAACGCCTTCGTATACGGATAGGAGGCGCCGAGCGTCGCGTGCAGATCGTCGATAAGCGGGTCGCGGCCGTTTTTGCCGAACGCGTTGACGACGATCGCCCCATGCGGAGCGAGCTTCTCTTTCGTCAGCTCGAAAAAGGCGCGGGAGGTCAAGTGGCGGGGGGTTCCTCTATCGGTAAACGCATCCAACACGATGAAGTCGAAGGCGCCGGGGCGTTCGCCGGCGAGCAGCAGGCGCCCGTCGCCGACGGTCACATTGTCGAGACGATAGCCGAAGTAGAGGCGGCTCACTTCCGCGACCCGGGCGTCCAGCTCGGCGACCCGGAACCGTTTGTCCGAAAAATGGGAGGCGATCGTTCCGATCCCGTGTCCGACGACGAAGGCGTCCTCGAACGCCGGATTGTTCGTCTTCATCAGGTGGATGATCGCCCGCTGGTATTCGAGCAGGACGCGATCGGGCTTATTCAAGTCGATCGCGCCCTGGATGGCCGCTTCCGAAAACTGCAGCACGCGGAAGCGGCCTTTCTCGCCGTCCAGCTCCGCCGTGTCGTAGACGGTGATTTCGCATTCGTCGCCGAATTCCTTGTACAGCACATGCACGGCTATCGGGCTCCTTCGTCCAGAGGTTCCGGTCGGCGACCGGCGGTTACGGCATGAGGGCGTACAGGACGCCGTCCCGCAGCACGACTTCGTACGAGGCGAGCTTGGCGCTCGGTACGTTATGGCAGCGGCCGGTATCGGCTTCGAACGTCCAGCCGTGCATCGGGCATACGAATTCGCCGTCCTCCAGCTCCACCATGGCGCCCGCATGCGGGCATACGCGGGAAAACAGCTTATAGCCGTCGTTGTCGACGAGATAGTAGCGGTCCCGGTCCAACCGGACTTCCGCGGGCAGCGATGCGTATCGGTCGATCGGACCGATCTCGATTTCGTTCATGATTCGGATCTCCTTTTCGGGTAAGGCTCGGGTTGCTTCGGAGCCGTCTCGTTCACTTGCTTCAGCAGCTTCTTCATCGCGGAGTTCAAAGCGCCGATTTCCTCCGGCGTCATGCCCGCGGAGGCGAGCAGCGATTCCGGGATGCACACCGCCCTATCGCGGAGCGACTCGCCTTCGGCGGTAATCCGTACGACGACGATCCGCTCGTCTTCGGTAGCGCGGCGGCGTTCGATCAGGTTCGCCGCCTCCATCCGCTTCAGCATCGGCGTCAACGTCCCCGAATCGAGGTCGAGCAGCTCGCCCAGCTCCTTCACCGTGCTTTGCCGCCGTTCCCACAGGACGAGCAAAACCAAATATTGCGGGTACGTCAAATGCAGCTCGTCCAGATGCGGCCTGTACATCCGCAAAATGGCCCGCGAGCAGGCGTACAGCGAAAAGCATAAATGGTCATCGAGCTTGACGAAATCGTCCGCAGCCGACATGTCGATCCCCTCTCCGCGCAATGAATCGCGAGCAACTTAATTTGATCAAATTATACGTCAAGGCGTTCGGCTCGGTCAAACGAGCAAGGGATACATTTGATCCGATTAGGTTTTGCGAAATTAAATGGTTGACAATACATATTGCTCGGAGTATGATTGCCGCAAGAAAGATTTTGCACAACTAAATTGTTCGAAACTTTTTTGAGGCGAGGAGGAATCCGTATGGTGTACAACACGATCATAATCGGTACCGGACCGGCCGGCTTGACCGCCGCCATCTATTTGGGCAGGGCGAACTTGAACCCGCTCGTGATCGAAGGGATCCAGCCGGGCGGACAGCTGACGACGACGACGGAGGTCGAAAATTTCCCCGGCTTCCCCGAAGGCGTGACGGGGCCGGAGCTGATGGACAACATGAGGAAGCAGGCGGAACGGTTCGGCGCGACGTTTCGTTCCGGCACCGTCGTACGCGTGGACGCGTCGCGGCGCCCCTTCACCCTGGTACTGGAAGGAGGAGCCGAGCTGAAAGCCGAGACGCTGATCGTCTCGACCGGCGCATCCGCGAAAAAGCTCGGCATCCCGAACGAGCTCGAACATATCGGCAGAGGGGTCAGCACGTGCGCCACCTGCGACGGCTTCTTCTTCCGCGGCAAAAAAGTCGTCGTTGTCGGCGGCGGCGATACGGCGATGGAGGAAGCGCATTTCTTGAGCCGGTTCGCAAGCGAGGTGTTCGTCGTGCATCGCCGCAGCGAGCTGAAAGCTTCCCGGATTATGCAGGAACGCGCGCAAGCCAATGGCAAAATCCGCTGGCTGCTCGATCGGACGCCGCTCGAAGTGGAGGCCGGCGACAAAGGCGTAACGGGGCTCAAAGTGGTCCGCAACGACACCGGACTTCCGGAAACGATCGAAGCGGACGGCATTTTCCTCGCCATCGGCCATACGCCGAATACGGCGTTCCTCGACGGCCAGTTGGAAACGGACGAGCTGGGCTACCTGCAAGTGAAGGCGGGGACGTCCGAGACGAGCGTGCCGGGCATTTTCGCCTGCGGCGACGTGCAGGACCGCCATTACCGTCAAGCGATCACATCGGCGGGCAGCGGCTGTATCGCCGCGCTCGATTGCGAGCGGTTTTTGACGGCGGAAGCGGTGTGAACCGGTGAATTCGAAGACAACGTACGGGAAAGAACGGTTGTCAAACGAACTTTCCCGTTTCGCGTTGCCGGCGTTATGATACAATACGGCTGACTATGTAACGGCCAATGAAAGGGAGGTGTCGACGATGTGCAGTATGATCCGGTATTTGGCGGAAATCGTACGTACGATCAAATTTGCGAATGCGCGTAGCGGGAGAAGTATGCCCTTTTCCGGATATACGGACCGGCACATCCTTGCGCCTCTCGGACGGGTTTGATCGATAACGGCCGCCGCCCTTCGCGGATCGTTCTCATCCGAAGCTATGGAGTGCCGCTCCATAGCTTTTTATTTGATGCGCAAAGGATGAGATCGATGAAAGGGACAAAGCTAGCCGCCAACATTCCGCTGTTCTACCTCTATAAAGCGTTCAGCTCGTTCATCCTGGACCGGGCGATCTGGATGCTGTTTTTGCTGTCCGAAGGCTTCTCGCTGTCGCAAATCGCGCTGCTCGAGTCGGCTTATCACTGCACCTCCTTTTTGCTGGAGGTGCCGACGGGGTACGTCGCCGACCGTTACGGGAAACGGGCGAGCATGCTCGTCGCCGAGCTGATCGGCGTCGTATCGTCGGGACTGCTGCTGTGGAGCGGCCATGGGTCGATCGTCGTCGCCGGTTTCTTGCTAGGGGCGGTCGTGGGGACGTTCCGATCCGGGGCGACAAGCGCTTGGATTTACGAGACGTACCGCCAGCTTGGAAAAGAAGGCGACTTCAAGCGGGCGAACTCCCGGCTGTCCGCCGTATCGCTCGTCGCGCTCGGCTTGAGCGGCGTGGCGGGCGGCGCCTTGTCCGCCGTCGATTGGGCTTGGGTGTACGCCGGCAATACGGCGCTGTGCTTGTTGACGGTCGTCACGCTGCTGCTGGCGACGGAGCCGCGCCCCGAAGCGGACGAGGCGGATGGAGCGAATAACGCGAATGCGGGCGGAGGCGGCGTATCGGCCTATTCGTTTCGGAAGCAGCTGGCGGTCGGCTTCGCGTTCGGCCGATCGGACCGGCACTTCGCCGCGCTTTGCGTATACGGCGCGGTATTGTATGCCATGTCGTGGTCGATCGCCTTCTACAGCCAGGTCGTATTTCGCGATACCGGTCTGAACAACGGATGGATCGGCACGATCAACGGGATCGAAACCTGGGTGTCCGCGGCGGCTGCGGCCGTCGCATTCGTCGGCGAGCGCCGGCTGGGGAAGAGAGGCTCGATTGTCGTATCCGGCATCGGCTTCGCGGCCGGCTTGGCGATGTTCGTTCTGGCCCGGGACGCGGGCGCGGCGATCGCGGCTTACTTGCTCATGGCGGTTTTCGTCAGCTACTTGGAGCCTCTTCTGGAGGCGTATATGAACGAGCGGCTCCCTTCGCCGATCCGGGCGACGATGCTGTCTTTTTTCAGCATGGCGATTTCGATCGGGATGATGGCGACGTTTTCCGCGATCGGCTTTTTGGCCGACCGGATCGGCGTGTCCGCCGCTCTCCAAATCGCGTTGGTCGTTTGGCTGCCGCTTTGCCTCGCCGCGATGCGGCTGGCGGTCAAGCGTTGACGCGAATTGACACGATGCGGGGAATAATGGTATAAGAGTAACAACGATAGTTGAGCAAGGCGAAGAAGGGAATCAGTAGCGATCATCCCCGTGTTCCAGAGAGCCGGCGTTCGGTGCGAGCCGGTACACGCATGAACCGCGAATTACGTCCCGGAGCTTCCCGTGCCGAAACCGCCGTCCGGCGGAAGGCCGGGACGGTGTCGGCCGTTATCCGAATCGAGAGGAGAGGGCGTGCGAAGCGCCGTCTCAAGCAGGGTGGTACCGCGATGACTCGTCCCTTTGCCGGGGACGGGTCTTTTTTGTGCGCCAAAAAACGATGACGAGGAGTGGCAATGCAAATGAGCGAACGAACCGTAACGGACCAAGGACTGCTGGAGGATCTCGAGTACCGCGGTCTCGTCTACCAAATGACCGACCGGGAAGGGCTGAAGGAGAAGCTGGCGAAGGAGCGGGTCGTCCTGTACTGCGGCTTCGACCCGACGGCGGACAGCCTCCATATCGGCAGCCTGCTGCCGATTTTGTGCCTGCGGCGGTTTCAGCAGGCCGGACATTTTTCGATCGCGCTCGTCGGCGGCGGCACGGGGCTGATCGGCGACCCGAGCGGCCGGTCAACCGAACGGTCCTTGAATACGGCCGATACGGTGGCGCAATGGACGGACAGCTTGAAGCGCCAGTTGTCGCGGTTTCTCGATTTCGATCGCGCCGACAATCCGGCGAAGCTCGTCAGCAACTACGATTGGCTCGCCCCGTTGGACGCAATTTCGTTTTTGCGCGACGTCGGCAAAAACTTCACGGTCAACTATATGCTGGCGAAGGATTCCGTCGATTCGCGGCTCGCGAACGGCATTTCGTTCACCGAGTTCAGCTATATGATTTTGCAGGCGTACGACTTCCATAAGCTGCACCAGGATCACGGCTGCTCGCTTCAGCTCGGCGGCAGCGACCAATGGGGCAACATTACGGCCGGGCTCGACCTGATCGGCAAAATGGGCGGCGGCGACGCTTACGGCATGACGATGCCGCTCGTCACGAAGAGCGACGGCAAAAAATTCGGCAAATCCGAGTCGGGCGCCATCTGGCTGGACCGGAGCAAGACGTCGGCGTACCAGTTTTACCAGTTCTGGATCAATACGGACGATAACGACGTCGTCAAGTTCCTGAAATATTTCACGTTCCTGACGCGCGAGCAGATCGAAGCGCTCGAGACGGAAGTGAGGGAGCGGCCGGAGCAGCGGGCGGCGCAGCGCGAGCTCGCCCGCGAGGTGACGCGGCTCGTGCACGGCGACGAGGCCGTCGAAAGCGCCGAGAACATTACGCGGGCGCTGTTCTCCGGCGACGTTACGACTCTTAGCGAGGCGGAGCTTGTCGAGGCGCTGCAGGATATGCCGACGACGGTCGTCAGCGGCCAGTCGGAGATCGGGCTGATCGATCTGCTGCTGGCGGCGCAGGCGGCGCCTTCCCGCCGCCAGGCGAAGCAGGACATCGAAAGCGGCGCCGTCTACGTGAACGGGGAACGGCTGACCGGCATCGACACCGCCATTACGGCGGCCCATCGGCTGCACGGACGGTACGTCGTTCTGCGTAGAGGCAAAAAAAATTATTACCTCGTCCGGTTCGAGTAATCCAAAATTAGGACGACCGGCCGTCCGACGGAAACGTGCAACAGATCGCGCCCGATTGGAAAGCCTATGGGTACAACCACCATACAAGCTTTTCGAAAGGAAAGGTGCGACTGCCCATGAACCGTTTTCTCGTCAAGCTGCTGTTGAACGGCATCGTCGTCGTCCCGTTTTTGCTCGTCTTCACGGAAGCGTCTTTTCTCGAAGCCGCATTGGCCGCCGTCGCGTTGAGCGTCATCGCGTACGTGCTCGGCGATCAGCTCATCCTTCGCCGGACGAACAATACGGTCGCCACGATCGCGGATTTGGGGCTCGCTTACTTGTTTTTTTGGCTCGTGGCCGACTACATGAACTGGTCGCTGTCGGCGACGGAGCTGGCGACGCTCGTGCTCGGCGTCGGCGTCGTCGAGGTGTTTTACCATATGTACCTCAACGCGTCCGATCGCAGGACGGCGGATGAATGAAAATACCGGCTTCACGAGAAAGACCGTTTGCGCGCCGTCATGGGCCGTAAACGGTCTTTCTTGCGTCAAGGAGGGCGAGGAGGGAACGGCTGAGCGCCGGCCGGTCCGTCAGCCGCTTCGCGGATGATGATCGATCCCTTTGTACGCCTGGATGAAGTCGGTAATCCGCTTCTCGTCGAAGGTGTCGAGGCGGTCGATCCGCCCCCAGGCGGTAAGCGTGATCGCGTTCGGCATGTCCGGATACGGATTGACGAGCACGTACCGGGAATAGCGCTTGACCACTTCCTCCAGCTTGGCGACGGTATCGGCGTCGGCGCTGCCGTTGTAATAAATGACGACGCCCGCGTCCTCCAAGTTATGGACGAGAATTTCTTTGGCCACCGGCTCCTTGTGAACGCCCCACGGGGCGATATATTCGACGTGCTGGCCGCTCGTCGGCGGGTCGGTGTTGTACGGCTTATGCGGCGAAGTCGGACTTGCGATGTGCGACTGGTCGGCCATAATGTCGACTTTCTCGCCCGGCTTCGGCGGACGGTTCGCGACGAGCACGGCGATGGCGGCGATCAATAGCGCGGAGCCGCACGTCCAGCCGATTCGGCGGACGAGCCTGCGCCGTTTTTCCCGCTCGGCGCGTCGGGCGGCGGCAAGCTTTTTGTTCGCCGCTTTTTCAGACAACGGTTTGGGTGGGGTCAAGGTCGTTCTCTCCTTTTATACACTACGCAATGTAGTGTTGGTGGGCAAAAAAAGGGCGGACAGCGTCGTCCGCGTCAATGCAGCAAACAGACGAAAGCGGCCGTCAGCAGGGCGCAAGCGTGCGCGGACACGACGGTCGGCCGAAGCGGCGGAGCCGGCGGCATGGCGGCGTGCGGGTCTACCAGCTGCAGCATCCGATAGTTCACCGACGTATCCGCGAACGAGGCATGCGGGAACGGCACGCCGACGGGACGATACGATCGGATCAGCTTGAGCAGCGCCGACGCCAAAGGCTCGGACGTTCCCGTGCGCTGGACGGCATACCGGTCCGCCAGCAGCTCTCTTGCGATGCGGTATTGGCCGCTCGACCATTTCAAAATCGGCACGTACGGCAGGACGGCTCCGATCAGGTCGAGCACAAACGTTTTGAGCGGATCGCGGCTTATCCGGTGAAACCGTTCGTGGTGAACGACGGCTTCGAGCTCGTCATCGTCGAGCAGGCGCACCAAGGCGTCCGACAGGACGATGAGCGGAGAGACGAAGCCGATCGTAAACGCGAGAGGGGCCGGGTCGGCGACGACAACGATGTCGTCACGGCCGTCCGAATCGAACTTTCGGCGCAGCTCCGCCGTCAGATTCGTATCGGCGAGCCGGATGAGCCGCTTGCGCGCCTTGCGGGCCAACAGGAGCTGCCTGCCGGCTTCCCACGCGCAGCGGCCGAACGTATAAAGCACCAGCGCGTCGAGCGCGTAGGCGAGCGCCGGAAGCCCGAGCGCATGAAGCCAGCCGCTGCAAGCTTCGAACACGTTGAAGCCGACGCTGGGGCCGAACGCCATATGGACGACGTAGGCGCCCATTTGCGCCAGCACGAAGGCCGCCACGATCGCGGAACCGGCGAACAGACGTCGCGAACGGATGCGCCACTTCATGACGGCTCCTTCCGGAGCGACTTCAGCTTCCGCTCCAGCTTGTCGATCAGCGCCGGGTCCGCTTCCTCGAGCGCGTCGACCATGTGGCTCACGACAAGCGGGCCGAACTCGTCGACGAGCTCTTGGGACAGCTCCTTGGAGCGGCCGTCGAGAAACTGCTCCTTCGTCTGCACCGGCCGGTACAGCGTCGTCCGGCCTTCCGGCCGCTTGACGAGAAACCCTTTGTCGGCGAGCCGGTTCATGACCGTCATGACCGTATTGAAGCTGACGCTTTTGTCGGAGCCGAGCTTCGTCTGCACGTCGCGGATCGACGACTCGGACGCCGACCAGACGATGTCCATCACTTTCGCTTCGAGCGGGCCGAAAAACCGGTTCAGCCCTTTTTCGTTTATTTTGAAATGTTGCGGCTTCATGGACGGTACCACCTCACACTACTCATTGTAGTGTGGACGGCGCCGCCAGTCAAGCGATACGGGAGCGGCTCGCCGCATCGCCGCTCACGGGCTCGTATGCGGTATACCCCGCCGTTCTTTTCTGTTATTCTAGTAGTTGACCGGCTTCCCGGGACATTTTTCAGGCGATGTGCAACCTTTTTTTCGTTAACGGCGTTTAAAAGGTTGCAAGAGAGGGGGATCCTTGTGGTAGCGCAGCAGTTGATCCAAGCTGCCCAATCGGGCGATCGCGACGCTCTAATTACCCTACTGCGAGAAATCGAAACCGACGTGTACCGTACGGCCTACTACATTCTGAACAATGAGCAGGATGCGAAGGACGCCGCGCAGGAAGCGTTGATCCGCATATATACGAAAATCAATTCCTACGAAGAAAAAGCGCTGTTCAAAACGTGGGTGCAGCGGATCGTCACGAACATCTGCATCGACAAGTTTCGCCGAACGAAAGCGACCGTATCGATCGAGGAGCACAATATGGTGTTCACGTCCCACAACAACGTGGAGGACGAATTGATGTCCGCGTACGTCGCCAAAGATATCCAGGAGGCGATCGATCGTCTCCCCGAGCATCATCGCGCGGTCGTTGTGCTCCGGTATTTGCAGGACTTCTCGTACAACGAAATCGCCGATTCGCTCGATTTGCCGCTCAATACGGTGAAATCGTATTTGTTCCGGGCGAGGCAGCAGCTTCAATCGTTACTCCAGGACTATCAGAAAGGTGGTGTGCGGGGATGAATTGTCAAGAGGTGATGGAACTGATGCAAAGACATCTGGATCGGGATCTGATCGAGTCGGAGCAGGAAGCGATGATGGATCATTTGCAGCAGTGTCCGGAATGCGCGGAAATGTTCGACCGGCTGCGGCAATTGTCCCAAGAGCTTGCCAGCCTGCCCAAAGTGACGCCTCCTTTCAGCCTGGTCGACTCGATCTTGCCCCAGCTCGCCGAAATCGACCGCGCCGGCGAAGGTCCGTTCGCCGTCCCGGCTGCGGATACGAGCGCCGCGACGGTCGTCCCGCTTGCGGTCGAGAAGCCGCGCCGCTTCCGGATGGGCTGGACGGCCGCGGCCGCCGGCGGCGTCGTCGCCGCTGGACTGCTGCTGGCCTTGTTCGTCAACGATATGGACGGCACCCAAAAGGTAGCCGACGATAACGATCTCTTATATGAAGCGGGAAGAGCCGGGGCGTCCGCGTCGCGGCCCGCATCCGAGGCGACCCAGAATGCGGCGGACGCGCCGAAGGCCGATGCGAAGGCGAAAGCGCCGCAAGCGGCGGAGACGCCGGGCGCCGATGCGCCGAAGAGCGAGTCGGGCGCTCCCGCGCCGTCGGGCTCCGCGCCCGGCAGCGCGTCGGGGGAAACGGCGCCGAAGCAAGCGGAGACCGTCCCGGACCTGCCGACGGAAAAGGTGATCGATCAGCGGGGCGGCGAAGCCCCGCGTACGATCGACAAGCGCGGCGCCGATGCCGCCGGATCGGATTCGGTGTCCGGCAGCTCGACCGGAGCCGATACCGGAGCCGATACCGGAGCCGCCTCCGACGCCGCCGGGGCGGGCGCGCCGGAAAGCGCGGCGTCCGACGCCCCGCCGGCTGCGAATGCGGAGGCGCCGGACAGCGTCCCGCAGACCGAAGAACCGGTTTACGGCTTCGCAGGGGCGTCGGTCGGCGGTTCCGGCAGCGGCGAGACGGCCGACCGGAACCAAGCGACGCTCCAATCGAAGGCGAACGAGAAGGGCGCACCGCAGGAAGGGGCGAATGCGGACCGGATGATGGGCATTGCGGCGATGCCGCCCGCTCCGTCCGCCGAGCTCGTCTCCGAGGACGGCTTGCTGGTCGCCTCGATCGACGCCGCTTCCCGCCGCATCGTCGTTCATTCCACCGGCGAGAGCCGGACGGAGATGTTCCTGTCCGCTCCGTGGAAAGAAGGCGAGCAGGCGAAGCTCGTCGGCTGGGAAGGGAGCGTGCGGCTCACGTACTCCGTCACGTCGGCGGACGGCAAGACGCGGACGATCGTCGTCGATATCGCCAAAGAAACCGAAGCCGTGCAGCCGCAAGCGTAGCGCTTGCGGCTTTTCTTATTGTGAGCAATCGGGAAGAAAGAATGGGGCTATGACCGTGCTAAACTGAAAGGAAACGAAGGGCGTTCGCCGCTTCGATCTAACGGGAGGGATCGCAATGGAGGATACGAGGGACATTCAAGCGCTGTATCGGCGGCTGCTGGAGGGGTGGAACGATCGGAACGCCCGGCAAATGGCCGGGAACGGAGCGAATGGCGCATCCGGCTGTTTCAAAACACGCCGGCCCAATTCCATGGAAGGCCCGAGCTCGTGGACAGCATGACGGAACGGCTTCGGGCTTTGCTCGACTGACGGACGGAGCCGGCAAAAAAAGGGCCCGTCCGCTTCGCACGTTTCGCCGCGTTTTGCGTATCGTGTAGTAACAGCAACGGAACAACGACCTGCCGCGTATGACCATTCGGCTTCGGCGCCTGGGAGCCGTGCGCCGGATGTTTATATAGATGCGCTGGGACAAAGGGATGATGTCAAAGTCCGGGGATTTTGACGTGATCCCTTTGTTTTTATGCCTGTTTTTGTTAAGATGGGGATGGACTTGCGCGCATAAATCGTACGGCAGAGGTGAATAACGTGGATTACAAATCGGCGGCGCGGGATGTCGGCAAAGGCCAAGTGTCGCCCGTTTATGTATGCTATGGGACGGAAACGTACCTGCTCAAGGAATTTATCGCTTTTTTGACGCAAAAGCTGATCGAGCCGGAATACCGCGAATTCGCGGTCAGCAAGTACGACTTGGCGGAGACGCCGCTCGACGTCGTGCTGGAGGATGCGCAGACGCTGCCGTTCATGGCTCCGAAGAAGCTCGTCATCGCGGACAACGCGACGTTTTTTACCGGGGCCAAGGACGGCGGGAAAATCGATCACCAGCCCGAGAAGCTGCTCGACTACATGAAGGCGCCTTCGGACTTCGCCGTCATCGTTTTGACGGTCGAGGCGGAGAAGCTCGACGAACGGAAAAAAATCGTCAAAGGGCTGAAGGAGGTTACTGTCCCGTTTTTGCCGATGTCGGCGGAGCAGCTGCTGAACTGGGTGAACCGGCAGGCGGAGCGGCAATCGTTCGTCTTCGCGGAAGGGGCGGCGGATCAGCTGATTTTGTATACGGGCGGCAGCCTGCAGGCGCTGGCGGCGGAAATTTCGAAGCTGTCGCTGTTCGTCGGGGCGGGCGGCACGGTTACCGGCGACGTCGTGGACCGACTCGTCACGCGGAGCACGGAGCAAAACGTGTTCATCCTCATCGACGACATCGTGCGGCTCCGGCTGAACCGGGCGTTCGAAATTTTGTACGACCTGCTGAAGCAAAAGGAGGAGCCGGTCAAAATCGTGCTGCTCATCGCGCGGCAGTTCCGGATCGTCCTGCAGGTGATGGAGCTGTCCAAGCTCGGCTATTCGCATCAGCAGATGGCGTCGCAGCTCGGTCTGCACCCGTACGCGGTCAAAATCGCCGCCGAGCAGGGGCAATCGTACACGCCGGACAAGCTCGAGCGCATTTTGTCCCAGCTGGCGGAGCTCGATTACAAGATGAAGAGCGGCAAAGTGGACAAGGTGATGGGACTGGAGCTGTTTCTGATGCGGCTGGCGGGATAAGCGCAAAAAAAATAAAGCCCTTGCTTCGAGAAGCAGGGGCTTTTTCGCTTAGCCTTGCAGCGAATTGAATTGTTTCGCCAAACGGGATTTTTTGCGGGCTGCCGCGTTTTTATGAATCAAGCCTTTCGTGACGGCTTTGTCCAGCTTTTTGGACGCTGCGATCAAGGCTTCCTTAGCCGATTCAACGTTTTGCGAAGCCGCTGCGGTTTCGAACGTTTTGACGGACGTACGCAGTGCCGATCTTTGCGAAGCGTTCTGAAGGCGGCGCTTCTCGCTTGTCTTCACGCGCTTGACGGCGGATTTGATGTTAGGCACGATCGTTCACCTCCTTAAAAAGACAACAACATGCTTTCGACTTCGTCCAAGACAACCGATCTTCGTGTGTCAGGTTTGTCGACAACTTTATACATTCTACCATGGGACTTGCCAAAAAGCAATAAGAGACGCCCGAATCCGTAGGCGAACGTATCTCGCCGCTCCGCCCCGCCGTTCGCATAAACGCCAGGTATTCCTCACAAACTAAGCAGCAGCGGACAAGGAAAGGAGTTAACGAGATGGAAATCGATTTGAGCCACTATTCGGTGCGGACCGACTTGGCGCTCGAGGCCCGGGAGCTGGCGTCGGGACGGTTCGGCAATGAAATACCGGGCGTACATACGGAGACGTCGGAAGACGGCGGCGACATGATCGTCACGAAGATGGACATTACGAGCGACGAGGGCGCCGCCGCCATCGGCAAGCTGAAAGGGCATTACATCACGATCGAAGTGCCGCGGCTGCGGGAGAAGGATTCGGATTTGCAGGACCGCGTGGCGACCCGGCTCGCCCAGGAATTTGCCGGTTTCCTGCAAAAAATCGGCATCGGCAAAGACGCCAAGGTGCTCATCATCGGCCTTGGCAACTGGAACGTGACGCCGGACGCGCTCGGTCCGCTCGTCGTCGAGAACGTGATGGTTACGCGGCATTACTTCGAGTTAATGCCGGAGCAGGTAAGTCCGGGATACCGGCAAGTCAGCGCCGTGGCGCCCGGCGTGCTCGGGACGACCGGCATCGAGACGAGCGAGATCGTCCAAGGGATCGTGGAGCGGTCGAAGCCCGACCTCGTCATCGCGGTCGACGCGCTCGCTTCGAAGGCGTTGGAACGGGTCAATACGACGATTCAAATCGCCGATACGGGCATTCATCCCGGGTCGGGCGTCGGCAACAAGCGGAAAGGACTGACGCAGGAATTTCTCGGCGTACCGGTCGTCGCGATCGGCGTGCCGACGGTCGTCTACGCGTCCACGATCGTCAACAGCACGATGGATATGATGCTGAGCCATTTCAAGCGGCAGACGAGCAATACGGAGCAAATATTCGGCATGCTCGACAAGATGGAGGAGAACGAACGGCTGCAGCTCGTCCGCGAGGTGCTCGATCCGGTCGGCCACAACCTGCTCGTCACGCCGAAAGATATCGATCAATTCATCGAGGACATGGCGAACATTATCGCGAGCGGCTTGAACGCCGCGCTGCACGAGGCGATCGATCAGAACAACGTCGCCGCTTATACGCACTGACGGCGACGTCGCCGTCTACAGACGCTCCCGCTTGGCCGATTTCCGGTATTCAAGCGGGTTTGTTTTGGCCATTTGCTTGAATACGCGGCCGAAATGGCCGATGTTGTCGTAGCCGACCCGCTCGGCGATGCGGGTCACCCTCCAATCCGTCTCCTTCAGCAGCCGCTGCGCCTCTTTCACCCTTACCGTGTTGACGTATTCCACGAACGAAAACCCGGTTATGCGCTTGAACGTCCGGCTTAAATGGTACGGGCTGATATAGTGCGCTTTCGCCACCGATTCCAGCGACAGCGGACCGTCGAAGCGGGCGTTGACGTATTCGACGATTTCGAAAATTTTTTGATGCGCGGCGCTTACCGGCTCGCCCGGGCTTTGCTCGTTCTCCTGCCGTTCAAGCTTCCTGCCGCTCCAGATGAGCAAGGAGGCGAGCCGCGCGCGCAGCGACGTCTCGGCGCCCGGCGCCCCTTCCTTGTCTTCGCTCAGCATTTCGTACAGGAGCCGCTCGATCCATTCCCGCTCCGTCAAGCTGAGCGAGAGCAGCCTCGTTTTGCGGCGGAACGGCTCGAACAGAAGAGGCTCGCCGAACGGGTCGAGGAACGATTCGTTGAAATTGATCAAGATGCGCTCGTGGTTCGGCACGCCGGCATCGCTCGTTTTGTGCAGCTCGTTTTTGTCGATGAAGACGACGTCGCCTTTACGGACGCGGTACGTATGGTCCTTGATGAAATAATGGCGCTCTCCGGACAGCAGGTAATAAATTTCGTACGGCTCGTGGAAATGGTTCGACGGCATCGAATGATGCCCGGACACTTTGTTCTGATGAATGAAAAACGGCTCCTTCACGCCCGCCCCTCCTCCGCGCGTTTCTGCCGCCATTATACCATGCTTGCATCGTTCGTGCGCAAAAATTGCGAAGAATGATGCCGATTCAGCAATAATTCGGCAGAAACAGCCGATTTATTGCGGTACAATGAAGGCGTATCGATCATCCGGCAAAGGGAGTGCAACCATGACACGAAAAAAATACGCGCTCGTCGGCACGGGAGGCCGGGCCGAGTTTTTTTACGGCGCTTTGGCGAAGCATTTTCGCGATCGGGCGGAGCTCGTCGCTTTCTGCGACTTGAACCGGACGAGGCTCGAATACGCCAACCGGCTGCTGCGGGAAAAGTATGAGCATCCCGAGGTACGCCTGTACGGCTCGGACGCGTTCGACGACATGATCCGGCAGGAGCGTCCCGATACGGTCATCGTCACGTCGATGGACCGGACGCATCATGCGTACATCATCCGCGCCATGGAGCTCGGCTGCGACGTCATTACCGAGAAGCCGATGACCGTCGACGCGGAAAAATGCCAAAGCATCGTCGACGCGGTCAAACGGACCGGCCGCGAGGTGCGCGTCGCGTTCAACTACCGGTACGCGCCGCACAATACGAAGGTGCGCGAGCTCATCATGGACGGCGCCATCGGGGACGTCCATTCGGTCCACTTCGAGTGGCTGCTCAACACGCTGCACGGAGCCGACTATTTTCGGCGCTGGCATCGGGACAAGCGGAACAGCGGCGGTTTGCTCGTGCACAAGTCGACGCACCATTTCGACCTTGTCAACTTTTGGCTCGGCACGGCGCCGGAGACGGTGTTTGCGATGGGCGGACTGATGTTCTACGGGCGGGAAAATGCGGAACGGCGCGGGGTCACGACGTTTTATCAGCGGGCTTACGGCAGCGAGCATGCGAAGGACGATCCGTTCGCCATTCATTTGGAGAGCAACGAGCACCTGAAGGCGATGTATCTGGACGCGGAGAAGGACGACGGCTACCAGCGCGACCAGAGCGTGTTCGGCGACGGGATCAGCATCGAGGATACGCTCGGGGTGATGGTCCGCTACAAGAACAAGGCGATCCTGACGTATTCGCTCAACGCCTATTTGCCGTGGGAAGGGTTCCAAGTCGTCTTCAACGGAAGCAAAGGGCGGATCGAGCTGAAGGTGGTGGAGCGGGCATACGTCAATTCCGGAGGGCGGAAGGAAGACGAGGGCGCCTTGTCCTACAAGCTGCTTACCGTTCAGCCGATGTTCGGGCGCCCGTACGAGGTCGAGATCGAGGAGCGGGCAGGAGGGCACGGCGGGGGCGATCCGCTGCTGCTGAACGACCTGTTCGGCGACCGCGCGGACGACCGGTTCCGCCGCGCCGCTTCCCATATCGACGGTGCGGTGTCGATTTTGACGGGCATCGCCGGCAATTTGTCGATGCAGACGGGCAACGCGGTGCGGGTGGACGACTTGGTGAAGTTTTAATCCATCAGACCGAGGGCGAAATAATCGTGGGCGTTGACCACGCCGTCGACGGGCAGCTTGTGGTCCGTCTCGTATCGGCGCATCGCCTGCTCCGTCCGGGCGTCGAATTTGCCGTTGCACGGACCCTTCAAATAACCGGCGCTTCTCAGCCGGCTTTGCACGAGCATGACGTCGGCGCCGGAATCGCCCTTGGCCAGCCCTCTCGGCTCCTGGTGCGGCTCGCCGAGCGGATGGCCGACGATCGTCACCGGCGTGCCGATCGGCAGCAGCTCGAACAGCTGCTCGACGTGGAAGTTGAGCATCCGGACGCAGCCGTGGCTCGCGTCCGATCCGATCGAATGCGGGCGGTTCGTCCCGTGAATGCCGAACGTTCCCCAAGGGACGTTCAAGCCGAGCCAGCGCGAGCCGAAGCCCGAACCCCAATTTTTATATTTCGTCACGATGCGCCAATCTCCGACGGGGGTTGGCGTTTCCGGTTTGCCGAGAGCGATCGGATACCGCTTGTATAGCTGGCCGTCGCGGTAGACGCTCAATCGGTTGCGAAGCGGGTCGATCACGACGGCGTAGTCGTGCTTTCCGCCGTCCTTGTCGGACGGCAAGGCCGACGCCGGCCCCGCGTCGCCCCCCGCCTTGTCGGCCGGACCGTCCTTCCGGCTCCGCTTCTGCATCAGCTCGGAAACGGTGACGAATTTGAACCCGCGGCGGTTCAGCTCCGGCAATATTTGCTTCAACGCTTCGACCGTTTGCCCGGCGCCATCCCCGTAATCGTGAAACAGGACGATATCGCCGTTGCGCGCATTGCCGAGCACTTTGTTTACGATGGCCGCGACGCCGGGGGCGCGCCAATCTTTCGTATCCTGATGCCACGACCAGAGGACGAGCGTATAGCCGAGCCGTTTGGCGGACTCGACGACCCGCTCGCTGTAATACCCGCCCGGCGGACGAAACCAAGGTGCGACGCGGACGCCGATCGCTTCGATCGTTTCTTTCGCCGTCCGGATTTCGTCTTCGATCGTCTTTTCCGCCGTTCGATCGCTGAAGTACGTATGCTTCCCCGAATGGTTGGCGATTTCGTGGCCTTCCCCGGCCAGCCTGCGTACCGTATCCGGGTACTGCGCGGCACGGTCGCCGATCACGAAAAACGTCGCTTTCCCGTCGTAGCTGCCGATCTGTTCGGCGATTTGCGGCGTGCGAACCGGGTCGGGCCCGTCGTCGAACGTGAGCGCGATCCACTTCTCTTCCGTCGGCACTTCCCAAACGATTTCGCCGCGGTCCTCGAAATATTCCCTCGTCTTCGGCTTCGTCTCCCCCGACAATCCGGTCGACGTCAACAAACAGACGGCCGTCGCCGCGGCGGTCAGCCCCAATCTCCAAGTCCGTTTCATCCGTATAACGCCTCTTTGTTCCGTATTGGATATTCGCCACTGTACCGGCTTCGTTATATCGTCTCCTCAAACCGGCAAAATGTTGCATCCCACATATTTTGCTCCGGAACGCAAACAATGAAGGAAGACACTTGACGACGGGGAGGGCATCCAATGGATCGTATTCATCGCTTCGCACGAGCGCTCGCGATCGCATGCATCGCCGTCCTGCTGCCGACGGGGGCCCTTGCGTCGGCTTATGCGGGGGCCCAGGCGGAATCGGAGTCGGGCGAAGCCGTCCGGTTCGTATTCACCGTCAAAGTCGGGGCGGAGTCGCGTTACGCCACGAGCGAGACGTACGAACGGAAAGCGTGGAACAAGGCATGGGCGAAAGCGCGGCAGGACGCTTCGTCGCCGGCGCCTCCGCCATACTCCGATACGTACGTGGAAGTCGTTCGACCGCATGCGGCCCAAACGTTCACGCTCGCCGAGGACGGCGTTCTCGTCGATCCCCGGACGGGCGGAACCGTCGTGCTGCCTGACGCCATTCGCCGCGAAATGCTCGAATGCGCGGAGGCGTTGAGAAGCAAACATTACGGGGAGCTCATCCCTTGGGAAGAAGCGAGCCGGCGCCTGCCTCGCAAGGCGAAGCTGACCGTCGTCGATTTGGAGACGGGGCTTTCGTTCCGCGGCCAGCGTCGGGCCGGAAGCCATCATGCGGACGTCCAGCCGCTGACGAAGCAGGATTCCGCCATCATGAAGGAAATATACGGCGGCGCCTGGAGCTGGAAGAGGCGAGCCGTTCTCGTTCTCGCCGACGGACGGCCGATCGCGGCTTCGATGCACGGCATGCCTCACGGCGGAGACGGCATACCGGACAACGGGTTCTCGGGGCATTTTTGCATCCATTTCATGGGAAGCTCGACGCATAAATCGGGACATGTCGATGGGGCGCATCAACTGATGGTGCGCAAAGCGGCGGGACGGCTCGCTTCCTTCGTGCGCGAATCGTCGCCCGAGCGGAAGGCGGAGGCGTTTCTCGAATCGATCCGCCAGCAGGACGAGACGCTTCTCCGGGTGGCGCTGGAGCGCGCGCCGAGCGAAACGTTCGATAAGTACCGGCCGCTGATCGGATCGGTCGAAGGTCTGCGCTACGAAGCGTTGAGGGAGAAGCCGTACGAGGGCGGCGAGCTTACCGCCGATCTCGTCGTAAAGACGGTCGTTCATCGGAAAGGCGGCGGCAACCGGACGGTGACGTTCCGGTTCGCATTCGCCCGGGAATCGCTGCAATCTCCGTGGGCGATCGTCCGGGTCGACGATTCGACGGGAACGAAAGGACGATAGGCTTAGCCGAACGCTGCAACTCACTGGATGAAGGGAGCGAAGCTTATGCCATTCCATGAACGATTCGGACGCGCGGCGATCGTCGCGGCGTTGGCCGCCATGCTAGCTTGGCCCGGCGCCTCCGCGGCCGAGGGAGGCGAGCGGGAGACGGCGAACGGCGCCTCGGCCGGGAAGCGGGCGGCGATCGTCATCGACGATCTGGGCAACGACATGGCGGGGACGGCGGAGGTCATGTCCGCTCCCGTTCGGCTGACGGTGGCCGTCATGCCGTTTCTGCCGACGACGAAGCGGGATGCGCAGTGGGCGCACCGCGTCGGCCACGACGTAATCGTTCATATGCCGATGGAGCCGCTGCGGGGGAAACGAAAAGGACTCGGTCCCGGCGCGATTACGGTCGACTTGCCGGAGGACGAAATTCGCCGGCGCGTCGAAGCCGCCATCGACGAGGTGCCGTACGCGGTCGGCATGAACAATCATATGGGGTCGAAGGCGACGGCCGACGAGCGCGTCATGCGAATCGTGCTGGACGTATGTAAGAAGCGCGGGCTGTTTTTTCTCGACAGCAAGACGAATTACCGCAGCATCGTGGCCAAAGTCGGTGCGGAGCTCGGCGTGCCGGTCGTCCAAAACCATATTTTCCTCGACGACGTGTCGAGCACGTCGCATATTTCCCGCCAGCTTCAGCTCGTGCAAAAACATTTGGCGGATCACGATATGTGCGTCGCCATCGGCCACGTCGGCATACCGGGGAAGAAAACCGCCGCCGTGCTGCATCAAGCGACGCCCGCCATGGCGGGCGAAATCCGCTTTGTCGGCGTGTCGGAGCTGGCCGGCTTGATCAAGCTGCCGTAATATTCGGCCGATCGGACTCGTGCGTCCCTTGGGAGCGGAATCGGATCCGCTCCGCTCCTTTTGGCATGGTCGTCGCTTGCGGGCGCCGATTTTTCCCGGCTGCGGGTATCGACCCATGCGGCATATGCCGCGCCGGCATACGATGAAGGGATGTTCGAAGCGCCCGCTCCCCGCAGGCGCCGGAACCCGTCAATCGCCATGCGAAAGGAAGAGGCCGCCGCGATGCCTACAACGCCACGCACAGTGCACAGCAAGTGGAGAAAGACGGCCGCGCTGCTCCGCCACCGAACGGTCCGCGCGCACGTCCCCGTCACGAAGCCGATGAACCGGCAAACGTTGAAAGACATGCTCGACCGGCATCGGATGGTTTACGCGAAGCCCGATATCGGCATGTTCGGCAACGGCGTAATCCGGATCGAGAAGAGAACCGGTCCGGGCGGAGCCCCCGTCTATTGGTTCCAGTCGGGCGCGGTCGCCCGAACGTTCCACACGTTCGGGGCGATGTATGACGCGCTCGGCCGGTACAAGAAAAGACGGTCGTATTTGGTGCAAAAAGGAATTCATCTGCTCAAGCATGGCGGCCGCCGGTTCGATCTGCGCGTCATGGTGCAGCAAAGCCCGAAGCGGAGGTGGGAGACGACCGGACTGATCGGCCGGCTTGCCCATCCGCGCAAAGTGGTGACGAACTACCATAACGGCGGCACGCCGATGCCGGTCGGCACGCTGCTCGCGACCCATATGCCCAAAGCGCGGCGCGAAGCGGTATGCCGACGGCTCGAGAAGCTCGGCGTCGATACGGCGGCGCAGATGGCCCGCTCGTTCCCCGGCGTCAAGGAGATCGGGCTCGACGTGGCGCTGGACCGTACGCTCCACCCTTGGATTTTGGAAGTGAATACGCTGCCCGACCCGTACATTTTCCGGACGCTCAAGGACAAGACGATGTTTCGGAAAATATACCGGTACGCCGTCGCCTACGGCCGCATTCGAACAAGAGCGCGGTCCCGCAAACGATAGCGATAGACTGCAAGATTGATAGACCCGCTCTCCATCCGCAAGCGGCGTCCCGCTTTCCGCGTGACGCCGTTCGCGAACGGGGCGGGTTATTTTTTTTCTTCCGACCGTTCTATCGGCTCCCGGCGTTTCATAGATTTGATAACAGATAGATTCGAGACACACTCATCCGGGAGGGAAATCGATGAAATGGGTCGTTACGACGATGAACTTCAGCTCCGTTACCCGCACATGGCGCACCGTCCGCTCGATGAGCCGGCTGTTCGCCGTTATGGCGGTCGCCGCACTCCTGTTTTTGTTCGCTACCGGCCTGCTCGGCCTGGCGCAGCATAAATGGCCCGGTTCCTCGGTTACGACGATGAAAGGGGCGGCGGCGACGCTTTCGACTTCGTTTTTCCTGGACATGCTGGCGATGGAAATGCCCCAGCTGCAGGGGCAGACGCTCGGCGCGACGTTTTCGCCGAAAAATACGTTCACCTTTCTCGTCCGGTCGTTGACCGGCATCCATCCGGCCGATCCGAAAAGCTTGCTGGCGAGCGAGCTGCCGGGCATGCGAAGCGAGTCGAGCGCACTGCTTTATTCCGGCTCGGCGACGAAGGAGACGGATTACCCGGCGGATTTCACGCCGCCGCCCGACGCGATTCGCCCCGGCGGCGGACAGGGCGGGACGAATACGCCGGCCCAGCCGCAGACGGGGACGACGCCCGGAACGCCGGCCGCTCCGGCGCCGGATGCCAGCTCGAAGGAGCCGCAAATTTTCATCTACCATTCGCACAACCGGGAATCGTTTCTTCCCGAGCTGAAGTCGAAGGGCATTACGAGCCCCGACCTCGCGTACGATTCCGACGTGAACGTGACGCTCGTCGGCAAACGGCTCAAGGACAAGATCGAAGCGCTGGGCATCCCGACGATGCAAGCGGCGACCGATTACCCGACGTCGGTCCAGTCGTTCAATTACGCCAAGTCTTACGCCTACTCCGCCGCTACGGTCAAGCAGGCGCTCGAGCAGCATAAGCAAATCGGCATGATTTTCGACGTCCACCGCGATGCGCTGGCCCGCGACAAGACAACGGCGCGGATCGGGGACAAAGACTATGCCCAGGTGTACTTCGTCGTCGGCAAAAAAAATCCGCATTGGCAGCAAAACTCGGACTTCGCGAACAAAATCCATACGCTTCTCGAAAAGAAAATGCCGGGTTTGTCTAGAGGCGTGTACGGCAAAGCGTCGAACGGCAACGCGGAATACAACCAGTCGCTGTCGCCGAACAGCATTTTGCTGGAAATCGGCGGACCTTACAACACGCTCGAGGAAATGTACCGGACGGCCGATCTGCTGGCGGAGACGATCGCCGAGCTGCAGCGGGACGCCGTGAAGGCCAATGCGCAGGCGGGCGCCGCCAAGCCGAGCGGCGGCTGACGCAGAGAAACGGACGCGGCGGGAGCCGGAGCCCGCCGGAAGCAAGGAACATCGAGGCGCCGCAGACGGGCGCGATCCAAGGAGGGATAGGCGATGAGCATCTGGTCCAAATGGGCGGCAACGTTCAAATCCGCAAGCCTGCAAGCCGGGCAAGGCGGCGTCATTCGGCGGATATTCGCCGTTTACGTCGGCGTATCGCTGCTTCTGTTCGCGCTCGCCGCGGCGGCGGCGCTCTGGCAGTCGTACGCGTCCGTTACGCCGAAGAGTGCGATGAAGCGGATGACGGCATCTGTATCGCCGCAATTTTTCGTCGATATGCTCGGGTTGGAATCGGCGGCGATGAAGCGCGAGGGGGAATCGACGTTTTCGCACGGCAAGGTCGGCGGGTATTTGGCGCAAATGCTGCTGCACGTCAACCCCGGCGAGCCGAAGTCGCTGCTCGCGAGCGAGCTGCCCGGGCTTCGCGGAGGGCGCGAGCCGGGCGGACAAGCTTCCCCGGGGGTGTCGTCCGACGCGGGGAAGCCCGGAGGGGACGGCGAGGCGCCGCCCTCCCGGGAAGCCGCCGGGGCATCGTCGGACGGTGCGGACGCCGGGACGACCGGCGCGGGGGGACAGCCGCCGGCGCAGGGCCAAGCCGCTTCGGGGCCGGACGGGGCCGCCGCACCCGATCCGGTGCCGGTCGGCAAGCTGACGACCGGCGGACGCAAGGTCGTGTTCGTCTATCATTCGCATCCGCGGGAATCGTGGGTGCCGGAGCTGAACGTCCAGTCGGTGAACGAGGCGGAGGACGCGCAAAAAAACGTGACCTTGATCGGCAAACGGCTCGCGGACAAGCTGGAGGAGCAGGGGATCGGCTCGGTCCATTCGGGCAAAGATTATCCGACGGCCGTCAAAGGCTACAACTGGAACTTCTCGTACAAATATTCGCTGGAAACGGTGAAGGAAGCGTTCGCGGAAAACAAAGACATCACGTTTCTGTTCGACATTCACCGCGATTCCGCAGGCCGGGACGTAACGACGGCGAAAATCGGCGGCAGCGACTATGCGAAGGTATATTTCATCGTCGGCAAAAAGAACGCGAAATGGGAGCAAAACGAAGCGTTCGCCAAACGGATTCACGAGAAGCTGGAAAGCGAATATCCGGGGCTGTCGCGGGGAATATGGGATAAAGGAAGCGGAGGCCATGCCGAGTACAATCAGTCGGTATCGCCGAACAGCATGCTGATCGAGGTCGGGGGCGCCTACAACACGCTCGAGGAATGTTACCGGACGGCCGACGTGCTCGCGAAGACGATCGCCGGACTGTATTGGGACGCGGAAAAAGTGAACGCGCAAACGACGGCGTCGAACGGGGGCCAAGCCGCCGTTCCGACGGCCAAAGTCGCGTCGGCCCGCTGAAGACGGCGGGACGGCCGTACCGCCATGAAGAAGGGGAGATGGAATATGTCGCGCTACTCCGTTACGTTGATCGCCGTCGTCGTGATGCTGGTCTTCGGGGTGTTTTTCGGAATCGAGCTGGCTACAAGAGGGATGGAGCGGGTGCAGGGGCCGATCGGCGGCTATGCTCCGCAGGGGACGGCTTCCCAGCAGACGCCGCCGGGACAAGCCGCGCAGGGCGGCCAAACGGCATCGGGCGGCGTCAAGGCGCAGGGCGTCGCGCAGCCGGCGGGCTCGCAGGGCGGCGGCCAGACGGCCACGCAGCCGCAGCCGCAGACGACGGCGCCTCAGCCTCAGCCGGTGAAACCGCAGCCGCAGCCGATCGCGGCCGATTCGGGCATCAACCGCGTCGGCAATCAGATCGGCGATATGCTGCAGACGGTCGCCCACGGCACGATCCGCACCGTCGTCTCGCTGCTCGACAGCATCGTCAATTGAACGCTTCTTGCATCCGGAGGGAGAGGCGGGCGGCGTGACGCGCAAGGACGATGGGCGTCAGCCGCCGGACGCCTTCCGTTCCGCCTCGATCCGGGTTTTCATCTCGGCCCGCTGCTCGTCGCTCAAGATCGGGCAGTTGAAGCACTTCACGCCGTTTTCCCGGCGATACCACATGCAGCACGAGGAGCGGACGACGATCGTCTCGCCCGGCTTGTACGGACTTTCCACGTACCGCGGACGGTGGTCGTACGGATTTTTTCTCCGGTTGAACGTTTCGGGAGGAAGACCGCGGACGAGCAGCGCCAAGTCCGCCTCATACTTGCTCTTCATCGCCTCGTCCGGCGCGCGCCGGACGAGGAAGTCGGCCACCGAGATCATCCGCGCGCCGAATTGGTTCCAGATCAAATCCGGCTTGAAGCCGGCCGTGGCGGCGGCCGTCTCGACGATCGGATTGACCGTTTCGCGGAACAGCGTATCGAGCTCGCCGACGATAGCCGCCTCCCGGCCGTCAGCCGGCAGTTCTCTCCATCGGACTTCGCCGATTTTGAGCACGAGGTGGGCGTGATCGCCGTGCGCTTCCAGCTGGACGGTCAAGTTGCCGAGCGACAGGTCGAGCACCCGGTCGTACTGCCACATGTACGTATGTACCGTTGCGGGGACGCCGAAAAAGGCGAGCCCGACGAACGAAACGGCGATGTCGAGTCCGAGGCCGTTCAGCAAACCCCGGCCGCGCCGAAGCAGGTCGTCCATCGTCGCGGGCTTCAGCAGATCGGTCGCGGGCGTCTCGTATACCGGGTCGGCGCTGCCGGCGGCGGAAATATGGAAGTACGTTGCGGCAAGCGAAAGGTCCGGCTCAGCGTTCATGACGATCCCTCCATCTATATGAGAACGATTATCATTATTAATGATAATCGAGTCGGCCGCGCGTTGCAACCGAAACGTGCGACGTTTTCGATTCGGGCTTTTCCTTCATAAGAAAAGCGCGGCGGTGCGGCTCGAAACGGCGTTTTGCCGGCGTACGGACGCCGGACCGAAGGCGATCCGCCACGGGACGAACGGCCGCCGGTCAAACACCCGCTGGTTTGTCCGTGTCGCAAGTGGTATTATAGAGGGGTGACTTTACACGGAGAAGCTCGGCCTGTCCGGCCGGGCTTCGGTAAACGGCCGGTTTTGCCGCGGCAAGCGCACGCGAAACGATGCGAGCTTTGCCTACGGCAAAAACTCGGTAAATGCTTACGAAGCCAGTTTTGACTTCGTCAAAACTCGGTAAATGCTTACGAAGCCAGTTTTGACTTCGTCAAAACTCTGAGGAGGAATTCAACCATGAGCCGGCGCTTTGTCATCGAAGCCGTCCTGGTTGCCGTCTACGGGCAACTGCTGGTGCCGGGCCGACCCGTGGAGTATTTGATCCCTTTCTCCACGATCCAGGAGCTGTACGAAATGCGGGACAGCGACGAGCCCGTCATGCCGGAACCGGACGACGACGCCCATGTGAAACAAAAAATCGGCGAGCTGATCGCGTTCTTCGAAGAATCGTTCAACCGCAAAAAGATCGAACGCGCCCTGCAAATGCCGTGGAAAAAAAGTCCGCCGCTGCTCGTCAACGACGAAGTGACGTTCACGGTCGTCTATGCGATCGATAACGCCCACTACGGGGAGACGTTCGATCCGGTCGAGACCGAGCTGATCTTGACGTCGCTGCACGAGAAGGCGCCGGTCGTCACCGATCAGCTGGAGTTTTTGGACAAAGTGATCGACAGCGAGGTGCCGATCCAGACGTACGACGTCGAAGATTTCGAGTTCGCGCTGGAGGAGCAGCTGACGGAGGAAGACTGGAAAACGCTGTAACCGAAACGGACATTCACGCGTATGGAACGGCCCCGCTTGCGATTCGCGCAGGCGGGGCCTTGTTCGCGCCGCGGATTCGCCGGAAGACCGCGCTCCTCCTAACCGTCGAAAGCGCCTCATTGCTGCACGGACCGCTTCTTTGATATAATGGAGTGTAATGCGCGAATAGCGGGAGGGTCAACATGTCGCAAAGCACGGACAAACAAAGCATGATACGCAATTTTTGCATCATCGCCCATATCGATCACGGCAAATCGACGCTTGCCGATCGGATCTTGGAATATACCGGCGCCTTGACGTCGCGGGAAATGCAGGACCAGGTGCTCGACCAGATGGACCTGGAGCGCGAGCGCGGCATCACGATCAAGCTGCAGGCGGTACGGCTCGCGTACCGGGCGGACGACGGCAACGAGTACATCCTGAACTTGATCGACACGCCGGGACACGTCGACTTCACGTACGAAGTATCCCGCAGCCTGGCGGCTTGCGAAGGAGCGCTTCTCGTCGTGGACGCGGCCCAGGGGATCGAAGCGCAGACGCTGGCAAACGTCTACTTGGCGCTCGACAACAACCTGGAAATATTGCCGGTCATCAACAAAATCGACCTGCCGAGCGCCGAGCCGGAGCGCGTCAAGCAGGAAATCGAGGACGTCATCGGCTTGGACGCGAGCGAGGCAGTGCTCGCCTCGGCGAAAGCCGGCATCGGCATCAAGGAAATACTCGAGCAGGTCGTCCAAAAGGTGCCGGCTCCGAGCGGCGACAAGACGAAGCCGCTCAAGGCGCTTATTTTCGACTCGCACTACGACGCTTATAAAGGCGTTATCGTCTACGTCCGGGTCATCGACGGCACGATTCGCAAAGGAACGCCGATCAAATTTATGGCGACGGGCGCCACGTTCGAGGTGATCGAGGTCGGCGCGTTCAAGCCGAGAATGACGATCGTGGACGAGCTGACCGTCGGCGACGTCGGCTTCGTCGTGGCCGGGATCAAAAACGTCAAGGACACGCGGGTCGGCGATACGATCACCGATGCCCGCAACCCGGCCCCCGAGCCGCTGCCCGGCTACCGGAAAATCAACCCGATGGTGTACTGCGGCTTGTATCCGATCGATACGGCCGACTATAACGACCTACGCGAAGCGCTCGAGAAGCTCGAGCTGAACGACGCATCGCTCCGGTACGAGCCGGAGACGTCGACCGCGCTCGGCTTCGGCTTCCGCTGCGGCTTCCTCGGCCTGCTTCATATGGAGATCATCCAGGAGCGGATCGAGCGCGAATTCAACATTCCGCTTATTACGACGGCGCCCAGCGTTATTTTCCGCGTCACGCTGACGAACGGCGAAGAGCTCTTGATCGACAACCCGTCCAATTATCCGGAAACGGGGCGGATCGATTTCGTGGAGGAGCCGTACGTCAAGGCGTCGATCATCGTGCCGAAAGATTACGTCGGAGCGATCATGGAGCTGTGCCAAGGGAAGCGCGGCGAGTTCATCAACATGGAATATCTCGATACGACGCGGGTGACGCTCATTTACGACATTCCGCTGTCCGAGATCGTCTACGATTTCTTCGATCAATTGAAGTCGAGCACGAAAGGATACGCATCGTTCGACTACGAGCTGTCGGGGTACCGCCGCTCCAATCTGGTGAAGATGGACATTCTGCTCAACGGCGAGCAGGTCGACGCCTTGTCGTTCATCGTCCACCGGGAGCGCGCCTACAACCGCGGTCGGATCATTTGCGAGAAGCTGAAGGACATCATTCCGAAGCAAATGTTCGAGGTGCCGATCCAGGCCGCGATCGGGCAAAAAGTCGTCGCGCGCGAAACGATCAAGGCGATGCGCAAAAACGTCCTCGCCAAATGTTACGGCGGCGACATTTCGCGGAAGCGGAAGCTGCTCGAGAAGCAGAAGGAAGGCAAGAAGCGGATGAAGCAGGTCGGCAACGTCGAGGTGCCGCAGGAAGCGTTCATGGCGGTGCTGAAGATCGACGAGTAGAAAGATAGAAGAGAACGGGACACGAAAAAGAGATGAATAGTCCGAGGCAAGAGGCGGGAATATGCGCTCCAGCCTCTCTTGAAATCGCGAACGCGATTTCAGATGAGGGCCGTAAACGTTGCGCCGCATATGTCCCGCCTCTTTTGGCGTTTCGGGCTCTCTTTTTCGTTTTCCGGCTCGTTATCGTACTCGTCGATCTGTGGTGAGTAGGGAGGAAGGGAGTGAAAGCGATGACCGAGGGACACAATCGGGTGCAAGGGATCCAAACGTCACCCGCCGATTACAACCAAGCGCCGCCGCGAGCGGTGTATATTCATATCCCGTTTTGCACGAACAAGTGCCACTACTGCGATTTCAATTCGTACGTCGTCCAAGGCCAGCCGGTGATGGACTACTTGCGGGCGCTCGAGCGCGAGATGGAGCGGACGGTCGCCCGGATGCCGGCGGAGAAGATCGAATCGATCTTCGTCGGCGGCGGGACGCCGACCGTGCTGACGCCGGAGCAAATGCGCTATTTTCTCGATACGGTCAACGCGCATTTCCCGGACCGGACGGCCGATTGCGAAGTGACGATGGAGGCGAACCCGGGGACGACCGACCCGGACAAGCTGGCGGCGATGCGCGAAGGCGGCGTCAACCGGATCAGCTTCGGCGTCCAATCGTTCGACAACGCGCTGCTGGCGGCCATCGGCCGCATCCACAATACGGACGACGTCTACCGCAGCATCGAGAACGCGCGGAAGGCCGGGTTCGACAATTTGTCCATCGACCTGATGCTCGGCTTGCCGAACCAGACGACCGACACGCTGAACCGGACGATCGACGAGGCGCTGCGGCTCGGCCTCGAGCATTATTCCGCCTACAGTTTGAAAATCGAAGAAAATACGCTGTTCCACACGCTTTATCATAAGAACAAGCTGCCGCTTCCCGACGAGGACGAGGAGCTCGAGATGTACTTGACCGTCATGCGGCGATTGAAGGAGGCCGGGTACGGACAATACGAGATCAGCAACTTCGCCAAGCCCGGCCGGGAAAGCCGCCACAATACGACGTATTGGCGCAACCGCGCCTACTACGGTCTCGGTGCGGGAGCGCACGGCTACGCCGGCGGACGGCGGCACGTCAACATCAAGGGCGTGCAGGCGTACATCGACGCGTGCGCGGACGGGCTTCCAATCAAGGAATCGCACGAGGTGAGCCGGCAGGAGGCGATGGAGGACTTCATGATGGTCGGACTGCGTCTTCTGTCCGGCGTGAGCGACGCCGACTTCCGCAGCCAATTCGGCCTATCGATCGAGGCGGCGTTCGGAGAGACGATCCGGAGCTTGACCGAGAGGCAGCTGCTGTTGGCCGAGGGGAACGGGTATCGGCTATCGGAGCGGGGCGTCCTGTTCGGCAACGACGTGTTCGGGGCGTTTCTCGGCGATGGGGACGACTGATCGCGGCGGCAAGGAACGGTCCGGCTTTTGCGGAAGCTTCCTTCCACCGGAGGGCAAGGAGTCCGCGATAAAAACCTCTTGCATAAAACCGAACACGAATGTATATTTATTCATATTATCCTAGATTTGCGGCAAGGTGGGAACCGACATGACTGTTACTTGCAGAAAAGCGACCGAGAGCGACGTCGATTCGCTCTATGACATCATTCAAAGCTATGCGGAGAAAGGAATCATGCTTCCGCGCTCGAAGGAAGCGCTCGGGCGCCATATCGATACGTTCGTCATCGCCGAGTACGAAGGACGCTTCGTCGGCTGCGGATCGCTGTTCCGGCTCGGACAAGACCTGGTCGAAATTCGCTCGCTCGGCGTGACGGACGGCTACAAGGGCCAAGGAATCGGCCGGAAGATCGTCTCGTTTTTGACCGAGGAGGCGAAGGCGAACCGAATTCCGAAAATTATGGCGCTCACGTACGAGGTCGCTTTTTTCGAAAAAAACGGGTTTACGGTCGTGCCGAAGGAAATCTTCCCCGAGAAAGTTTGGACCGATTGCGTCCATTGCAAAAAACAAAACAACTGCGACGAAATCGCGGTCATGAAGCGCCTTGACTGACTTGACAAGGTGCTTTTCTTTTTGGTATTTTTGTAATAAGGTTTAGCACTCCTTTCGATTGAGTGCTAACGACACGCCGGAAAAGCTTGGAGATCAAAGGAGGTCCGCGCATGTTAACTGAACGTCAGAAACTGATTTTGAGCGCCATCGTAGACGATTACATCCGTTCAGCGGAGCCTGTCGGGTCACGTACCATTTCCAAGCGGGGCGATGTCGGATTCAGTCCGGCCACCATCCGCAACGAAATGTCGGATCTGGAGGAGCTCGGATTTTTGGAGCAGCCGCACACGTCGGCGGGACGCATTCCTTCCCATAAAGGGTACCGCTACTATGTGGACCATTTGGTGAAGCGGGCGAATTTGTCCGTGCACGAGCTCGACGTGCTCAAGCTGTTTTTCGCCGAAAGGCTGCAAGAGATGGAGTCGATCATCCAGCACGTCGCGACGGTTTTGTCCGGCTTGACCAACTATACGTCGATCGTGATGGGGCCGGAGCTGATGACGACGACGCTGAAGCATTTGCAAATCGTGCCGTTGAACGATTCGTCGGCGGTCGCGATCATCGTGACGAATACCGGGCATGTGGAAAATCGGGTCATTTCGATCCCCGAGGGCGTGCCGGTTCACGAGATCGAAAAAATCGTCAACCTGCTGAACGCCCGTCTGGCCGGCGTGCCGCTTATTCATTTCAAGTCGCGGCTGTACAACGAAGTCGGCTCCGAAATCGGCAAATACGTATCGAAATACGAAGAGCTGATCCGGATGATCGAAGGCGTCGTGCAGAGCGACGAGGAAGACCGCATCTACGTCAGCGGATCGACGAATATGCTGACGCAGCCGGAATTCAAGGACGTCGACAAGGTGAAAGGCATTCTCGATCTGTTCGACGAGGCTCATACGCTCGTCCGGCTGTTCTCCGAAGCGCCCCCGGGCATTCAGGTGAAGATCGGCACGGAAAACAGCGTCGAGGCGATTAATAACTGCAGTTTGATTACGGCATCCTATTCGATAGACGGACAATTGCTCGGAACGATCGGCATTCTGGGGCCGACCCGGATGGAATACGGGAAGGTGATCAACCTGCTGGACCATCTGTCGAAGGATATGGCCGTCGTGCTTGCCCGCTGGTACAAATGACGGGGAGCGCGGCCGGCTGCCCGGAGAGGAAGCGTTTCGCATGAAACAGGCGAACCATGAAGGAGAAGAACGCCACGCCGCGCTGCTGAACAACGCGGCCGCGATTCGCGCCATCTGCTCCGCGGTCGAAGGGACGCTCGGGCCGAAAGGGCTCGATACGATGCTCGTCGGCCCCCGCGGCGACGTGCTGGTGACGAACGACGGAGCGACCATTCTCGAGAAGATGGACGTCACCCACCCGGCGGCGAGAATGCTCGTGCAGGTGGCGCGTTCGCAGCAGGAGCAGATCGGCGACGGCACGACGACGGCGACGGTGCTCGCCGGCGCGCTCGTGGCCGAAGGGGTAAGCCAAGTGACGAAAGGCGTCCCGGTCGCCAAAGTGGTGCAAGGGATGCAGGAAGGAATCCGCTTCGCGGCGGAGCGGATGCTCGCGCGCTCGCGGTCGGTCGGCGGACCGGACGATCCGATTCTATACCGGATCGCCTACGTCGCCGGCCGGGAAAACGGCGACATCGCGGAGCTCGTCGTGGACGCGGCCCGGCTGCTCGGCGGCGCGCGGCTGGCCGAGGAGTCGTTCCGCTTCGCGGAGCTCGTCGTCTCGCACGAACGGCAAGGGAACGAGGTGTGGCCCGGTCTGCTGCTCGAGCAGCGGCCGTTCCAGGCGCATCAGTTCGAGGCGGAGCTCGGCGGCTCGTCGGTGCTCGTGCTGTACGACGCCTTGGAGCCGGAGAAGCTGGAGGAAGAAGCGCTCGTCACCGAGGCGGGCTTCCAGACGTTTATGAAGATGAAGGAGCGGTTCGCGGACCATTTGCGCAAGCTGCTCGCGCTGAACGTGCGGCTCGTCGCGCTCGATCGCGGGGCGGACCCGGAGGCGGAGCAGTTTTGCGCCGACCACGGCATCATGCTGCTGCAGCGGGTGCCGAAGCGGGAGCTCGAGCGGCTGTGCGAGCATACCGGCGCACGCCCGGCCCGCCGTTCGGCGCTGGCGAAGCCGGAGCGCGAGCTGGCCGCCTATGCGGGCCGGTGCGGCTCGCTCGCGTACGACGGCCGCATCCGGCGCGTCCGCGTGGCGGGCGGCGCCGGCAAGCCGACGGCGACGGTGCTCGTCGGCGCGAGCACGCGCGAGGTCGTCGGCGAGCGGGCGCGCATCGCCCGCGACGCGGCGGCGGCCGTCCAGGCGGCGATCCGCGGCGGGTACTTGCCCGGCGGCGGATCGGTCGAGATGGCGGTCGCCCACGAGCTCGAGCGGTACCGCGAGACGGTGACGGGCCTCGAGGCGTTCGGCGTCGAGGCGGTCGCCCATGCGCTGCGCAAGCCGCTCGCGCAAATCGCGCAAAACGCCGGCTTCAACCCGCTCGAAAAAGTCGAAGCGGTAAAAGCGGCCCAGCTGGCCGAGCGATCGGACCGGCACGGGATCGATTGCGATACGGGCCACGTCGCCGATTGCTTGGCGCGGGGCGTCATGGATCCGACACGGGTGAAGGTGCATGCGCTGCGGGCGGCCGGCGAGGTGGCCGCCGCCGTGCTGCGCATACATACCGTGATCAAAATGAAATCCGACGAATGAACGAGGATCATAAGGAGGCACCGAAGTGACCGAACAAGAAAAGCGACAAGCGACTCTCGACGAGGAAACGGCGGCAAACGAAGCGGTTTCCGAATCGGGCGCGAACGAAACCGCGCAGGCGGACGGCGGGACCGCCGAGCCGGCGGGCGCGGAGACGGAGGCGGCCGAAGGCGAGTCGACGCTCGCGCGTCAATTGGAGGAGCAGCGCAAGCTGGCCGACGAGAACTACCAGCGCTACTTGAGAGCGCAGGCGGATTTCGACAATTTCCGCCGCCGTTCGCGGCAGGAGAAGGAAGAGTTCGCCAAGTACGCCTCGGCGAAGCTGATCGAGCAGCTGCTGCCGGTCGTGGACAACTTCGAGCGAGCTCTTGCCGCCGCGAAAGACAGTCAAGATTACGAGGCGCTGCTGAAGGGCGTCGACATGATTTACCGCCAGCTCGATCAGGCGCTCGCTCAGGAAGGGCTGGAGCGCATCGAATCGGTCGGACAGCCGTTCAACCCGGAAATCCATCAGGCGATCATGCGGGTGGAGTCCGAGGAGCATGAGGAAGGCACCGTTTTGGAGGAGCTCCAAAAGGGGTATAAGCTGAAAGATAAAGTAATCCGGCCGGCCATGGTCAAAGTTTCGGGCTGATCGGTCCGTTATCGGTATTTTTTTTGGGCGCATCCGGCCTATTCGATCCACAGACAGAGAACCTTGAGGAGGATATGAACATGAGCAAAGTGATCGGTATCGACTTGGGAACGACCAACTCTTGCGTAGCCGTCATGGAGGGCGGAGAAGCGGTCGTCATCCCCAACGTGGAAGGCAACCGCACGACCCCGTCGGTCGTAGGCTTCAAAAAGGACGGGGAGCGCGTCGTCGGGGAAACCGCGAAGCGTCAAGCGATTACGAACCCGGACCGCACCGTCATTTCGATCAAGCGTCATATGGGGACGAACTACAAGGAGGAAATCGACGGCAAAAGCTACTCGCCGCAAGAAATTTCGGCGATGATTTTGCAGAAGCTGAAGGCGGACGCGGAAGCGTATCTCGGCACGACGGTTACGCAGGCGGTTATTACCGTACCGGCTTACTTCAACGACAGCCAGCGCCAAGCGACGAAGGACGCGGGCAAAATCGCCGGTCTCGAAGTGCTGCGGATCGTCAACGAGCCGACGGCGGCGGCGCTCGCTTACGGTCTCGACAAGCAGGAGACGAACCAGACGATTCTCGTCTACGACTTGGGCGGCGGTACGTTCGACGTCTCCATCCTCGAGCTCGGCGACGGCATCTTCGAGGTTAAAGCGACGAGCGGCGACAACCGTCTCGGCGGCGACGACTTCGACCAGACGATCATCGACTACTTGGTGTCCGAGTTCAAAAAAGAGCACGGCATCGATTTGAGCAAAGATAAAGCGGCCGTCCAACGTCTGAAGGACGCGGCCGAGAAGGCGAAGAAAGAGCTGTCCACGGTGCTCACGACGACGATTTCGCTGCCGTTCATTACGGTCGTAGACGGCGTGCCGCAGCACTTGGAGCTGAACTTGACCCGCGCGAAGTTCGAAGAAATTTCCGCGTCGCTCGTCGAGCGCACGCTCGGTCCGACGCGCCAAGCGCTGAGCGACGCCGGCCTTACGCCGAACGACATCCATAAAGTCGTTCTCGTCGGCGGCTCGACGCGGATTCCGGCCGTCCAAGAAGCGATCAAGAAGCTGATCGGCAAAGAGCCGCACAAAGGGGTTAACCCGGACGAAGTCGTCGCGCTCGGCGCGGCGATCCAAGCGGGCGTTCTGACCGGCGACGTCAAGGACGTCGTGCTGCTCGACGTCACTCCGCTGTCGCTCGGCATCGAGACGGCGGGCGGCGTATTCACGAAAATGATCGACCGCAATACGACGATTCCGACGAGCAAATCGCAAGTGTTCTCGACGTATGCGGACAACCAGACGAGCGTGGAAATTCACGTTCTCCAAGGGGAACGCGCCATGGCGGCGGACAACAAGACGCTCGGCCGGTTCATGCTGGGCGACATCCCGCCGGCGCCGCGCGGCATTCCGCAAATCGAGGTCACGTTCGACATCGACGCGAACGGCATCGTGAACGTGTCCGCACTCGATAAAGGAACGGGCAAAAGCCAAAAAATTACGATCACGTCGTCGAGCGGCTTGACCGACGAGGAGATCGACAAAATGATGAAAGACGCCGAGGCGCACGCCGAGGAAGACCGCAAGCGCAAAGAGCTGGTCGAGGCGCGCAACCAGGCGGACCAATTGATCTACACCGTCGACAAAACGGTGAAGGATCTTGGGGACAAAGTCGATCAGGCGGAAGTCGACAAAGCGAACGCGGCCAAGGAAGAGCTGAAGAAGGCTTTGGAAGGCAACGATCTCGACCAGATCAAAAAGGCGACCGAATCGCTGACCGAAGTCGTGCAGCAGCTCTCCGTGAAGCTGTACGAGCAAGCTTCGCAGAACGCGCAAGCGGGCGACGCCGGCGGTGCGGCGGGCGGTGCCGAAAGCCCGAAACGCGACAACGTCGTCGACGCCGACTACGAAGTCGTGGACGACAAGAAGTAAGCGGACGAACAGGCGAACGATTCGTCGGAAGTCAAAGCCCCGGGTGACCGCGGCTTTGACTTTCGTTTTGCGTTTATAAGCTGCGAAGGATATCGTCACTTTTTGGGGAAGGTTCCGGGGTCCCCGAAAAGTACTCGGAATAAGCTACAGAGGCAAACTTCACTTTTTGGGGTAAGGTATTGGGGTCCCCGAAAAGTATTCGGAATAAGCTACGAAGGATATCGTCACTTTTTGGGGAAGTAGTAGGGGGGGTGAAACGGTGAGCAAACGCGATTATTACGAGGTACTGGGCGTGGGGAAAAATGCGTCGGAGGACGAGATCAAGAAGGCGTACCGCCGTCTTGCCCGCGAGTACCATCCGGACGTCAACAAGGCGGCCGATGCGGCGGAGAAGTTCAAGGAAGCGAAGGAAGCGTACGAGGTGCTGAGCGACGGCCAAAAGCGGGCGAATTACGACCGTTTCGGCCACGCGGACCCGAGCCAGGGCATGGGCGGAGGCGGCTTCGGCCAAGACTTCGGCGGCTTCGGCGACATCTTCGACATGTTCTTCGGCGGAGGCGGCGGCCAGCGGCGCAATCCGAACGCTCCGCAGCGCGGGGCCGATCTGCAATATACGATGACGATCGAGTTCAAGGAAGCGGTGTTCGGCAAAGAGCTCGACATCCAAATTCCGCGGACGGAGTCGTGCGATACGTGTCACGGCACCGGCGCCAAGCAGGGAACCCGTCCGGAAACGTGCCAAACGTGCCGCGGTACGGGACAGCAGGAGGTCGTGCAAAATACGGCGTTCGGCCGAATCGTCAATCGCCGCGTCTGCTCGTCCTGTAACGGGCAAGGCACGATCGTCAAGGACAAATGCTCGACGTGCCACGGCGCCGGCAAAGTAAAGCGCCAGCGCAAAATCCACGTCAAAATTCCGGCGGGCGTCGACGACGGCGCGCAGCTGCGCGTATCGGGCGAAGGCGAAGGCGGTACGAAGGGCGGGCCTCCGGGCGACTTGTATATCGTCATCCGCGTGAAATCGCACGACTTTTTCGAGCGCGAAGGGGACGACATTTTCTGCGAAGTGCCGCTTACGTTCGTTCAGGCCGCGCTCGGCGACGAAATCGAAATCCCGACGCTGACCGAAAAGGTCAAGCTCAAAATTCCGGCCGGCACGCAGACGGGAACGTATTTCCGCTTGAAGGGCAAAGGCGTCCCGCGTCTGCGCGGCTACGGGCAGGGCGACCAGCAAGTGCGCGTCGTCGTCGTGACGCCGACGAACTTGACCGATCAGCAAAAAGAGCTGCTGCGCGACTTCGGCAAACAAACCGGCGAGCATACGCACGAGCAGCATCAGACGATTTTCGAGCGGATGAAAAAAGCGTTTTTGGGCGAATGATCGCCCGCCTCCAGCCATCTCCGATTCCCGGACGGGAACGGACGATGGCTTTTTTAGTTGGATCCGGCAGCGCCGTTGGATTTTGTCCAATGAGGAAGCCGCGAACGGAGACGAAACCGACCCGCCGTTGGATTATATCCAGCAGAAACGGTTCGAACCGAACGACAGCAAGACGGTGGAGGCGATTCGGTTGGAACGTTTCCAATGGGAACGTCCTTTATGGTCCGGTCGAAGCGAATCGATTGGGATGAAATCCAACAGCAGGCCCGGTACGCCCGGAAAGCGCTTATGACACGGCTTGGGTACCGTTCGACAGTGGTCCCGGTCCATGTTCGTCCGCCGCCTCTTGAAACCCGAATCGTCCCGGATCGACGTCGCGCCTCCGCCTGCGGCCGGTCGGGCATGCATAAAATCCCGACCGTTCGTGGCATACTACGTTCGTCCAAATCGTGGCGATAAAGGAGGATACACCCATGACCGAATCGAACGCGTACAACGCCGAGACGAACGAGCAGCAGCTGCCTGTCGGGAAAAACGAAGACGTCGAATATTCCGAGATGCTGGCGGACGCCGCCGACCGCGAAGCGGCCGAGCGTGCGGAAGCGGCCGACAACCGTCAAGAGAACGGTTGACCGGTTCTCCGGCTGTCGAACCGTCGGACGGAGGTGACGCAGGATGACGGAAAAAAACGTATTGGCTTATTTCAAAAGCCGGGAAGACGCGGAAGGCGCTGCGGCGAAGCTGAAGGCGCTGCGGATCGAGGACATGCGCATCGATGAGGTCGGCCGATTTCCGGGCGAAGGAATCGACCATGTCGAAAATCCGGTGAACGCCGACTTTCCGAGCCTCGGCTACTTGACGCTCGGCGGCGACTTCACCGACCGCAACGCGGGCATTCTCGCCGCGGCCGACGTCAGCGCGAGCGGAATGAGCGCGGGCGGCGGCGAAGACGACACGATGGGCCGCAACTTTTTGCTGACGGCCGTCATGAGCGAGGACGTTCACCATCAGGCGCTGCGCGTCGTGCAGGAAAGCGGCGGGCTCGTCTAGCGGTAACGAAAAAGAAGGGGAAGCGGTCAAAGGCCGCTTCCCCTTCTTCCATGCTGCCGTCTTACTCCTCGAATATGTCTTCGAAAATTCGCTCATACGGCAGCTCGATGCCGGGCAGCAAAACGGACTGCTCCACCTGCGCATAGTTCCCGTCGCCCGCTGGAGCGAATACAGCTCGATGACGTTGCCGATCGGATCGACGATCCAATATTCGTTTACGCCGTATTTCTCGTATTTGTTGAACTTGTCGACCAGGTCGCGACGCGTGCTGCGGATACCGGGAGATACGACCTCGACGACCAGATCGGGGGTGCCCCGGATGCCCATCGGCTTCACGATCCGTTTGTTCGCCACGGAGACGAAGGTGATGTCCGGCATGACGAAGTCCTTGCTCGACGGATCGTTCTCCAAGTAGACGGCGATGTTGGAGGAAAACAGGTAACCAAGTTTATTGGCAAAAACGAAATGATCGATCACGGATGCGATTCGAATGAGTACAAGTTCATGCCGGGGCGATCCCGGACTCCTCATCAACTTCTTGCCGTCCCAAACCTCGTTTCTTTCTTTCGTTTCCTCCATCGCTTCGTCATGAATCATCGAACTGCACCGCCTTCATTCGGATGACTAACATGCTTCATCATACAACAGGCACGCCCTTTCTGCGACACTCCTCTCCCTAACGAAGCGATCCTTTCCCGCCCCCCGAAAAAACGCTCTTGACGCGAGACCGAAATCCGGATAACATCAACAATAAACAACACGATTCATCATCAATAGTCAAATGAATGTTGAATTCAGGAGGCGATCCGATGTCGCTTACGTACGAGGAGCGCCGCAAGACGATATTGCGGCAGCTGAGCGAGCACGACAAAGTGCAGGTGCAGCCGCTCGCCGAGCTGCTCGGCGTCTCGACGGAGACGATCCGCCGCGACCTGGACCGGCTCGAGAAGGAAGGCCGGCTGTCCAAGGTGTACGGCGGCGCCGTCGCGAACCGGATGGCGCTGCGGGAAGCGCCGTTCCCCCAGCGCGCCGAGGAGCGCAGGGCGGAAAAGGCGGCGATCGGCAAGCTGGCGGCGTCGCTCGTCCGGGAAGGCGAGACGGTCATGGTCGACCACGGGACGACGATGCTCGAGCTCGTGAACCATTTGCGCGACCGCGCCGACGTGACGATCGTGACGCATTCGGTGCCGGTGCTGCTGCTCGCGATGGAGCGGTTCGCGGGACGGGTGTTTTTCGCCGGCGGCGAAGCGAATCCGGGATTGCGCTTCGTGTCGGGCCCGATGACGGAACGGCAGCTGGGCGAGCTGAAGGCGCACAAGGCGTTTTTGTCGGTCGGGGGCGTATCGTCGGTCGACGGCTTAACCGACTACGACTGGAACGAGGCGAGCGTCTCGCGGCGGATGCTGGAGCGGTCGGAGGAAGCGATCGTGCTGGCCGATCATTCGAAGCTCGGCCGGACGGCGTTCGCCCGCATCGCCGGCCTGCGCGACGCGAGCGCGATCGTGACCGATGCGGGCTGCCCGGCGGAATGGAAGGAACAGCTGGAGCAAGCCGGTGTCCGGCTCTGGATCGCCGAGCCGATCGATTGACGGGTTCGGGACGGCCGTAACCACCTTACCTAACGGATGGGAGAGAACGAATATGAGCAAAACGGCATTGTGCTTTCGCGAGGACGGCACGTTTACGATCGCCCAGTTCACCGATATTCATTGGATGGACGGACGGGAAGCGGATTTGCGGTCGCGGGCGCTGATGGAGCGTGTCGTCGCGGTAGAGAAGCCCGACCTGATCGTCTATACCGGCGACGTCATTTATACCGGCGGGGTGAAGGAAGGCGACCGCCCCTGCACCGACCCGATCGGCGCCTTCCGCGAGGCGGTATCGACGGCCGAGCGGAACGGGATTCCGTGGACGGTCGTGTTCGGCAATCACGATACGGAGCAGCTTATCACGCGAGACGAGCTGGCGGCGTCCGTCGGGCGGTTTCGCCATGTCGTATCGGAGCGCGGACCGGAAGAGGCGACGGGCGCCTCCAACTTCGTCCTGCGTGTGCAAGGGCGGGACGGCCGGACGGCGGCGGCGCTGTACGGCTTCGACTCCGGGGCGTACTCGCCGGTGCCGCACGTTCGCGGCTACGATTGGGTGCGCCGCGATCAGATCGGCTGGTACGAGCGCGAATCGGCGCGGCTGACCGGAGAAAACGGCGGACAACCGGTTCCGGCGCTCGCCTTCTTCCATATCCCGCTGCCGGAATACCGCCAAGTGTGGGAGGTGGAGACGTGCTACGGACACAAGCATGAAGACGTTTGCTGCCCGCAGCTGAACAGCGGCTTGTTCGCCGCTTTGGTCGAAGCGGGGGACGTCGTGGGGACGTTTTGCGGTCACGACCATATCAACGATTATTGGGGAGAGCTGTTCGGCGTCCGTCTCTGCTACGGCCGGGCGACGGGCTACAATACGTACGGCCGGGAAGGGTTTCCGCGGGGAGCGCGCCTGATCCGGCTGAAGGAAGGCGAGCGAGCGTTCGAGACATGGCTTCGGCTCGACGACGGGACGGAAGTGCGGGAGCAGCCGGAGCATACACCCGGGCAGGCGTGAGCAAAATTTGCGTACTTATCCTGTTTTATAGCAAAAAATGAACAGAAAGACGACGGAATTTGCGCTAAGATGGGGCTAACGCCGGTAACTCCGGACCAAAAGCCCCTCTAGGAGGTTTACGAACCATGCCCCTGCAAACGCTTCAATCCGTAATCGACAAGCTGAAAGCCGGCGGCGCCGACGTCGAGACGTACGAGCGGTCGCTCGCGCGGCACGAAGACGTCTCGCTGCTTATGATCAAGAAGGACGGGCGCAAGCTGCTGCTCGCCGAAGGCTCGGGCACGCTATACGACGCGCTGGAAGGCGAGACGCCGGACGGGCTCGAAGGCGCGAAGCTGTGCCCGGCGAGCCATGCGAACCGGCTGGCGCTGAACCGCTTCTTCCCGTGGACCGCGCCTCGCGCCTTCGGCACGGGCATCGCCACGATCGGCTTGGGAGACCGGCTCGGCATCGCATCCCCCGGCCATATCGAAACGGTGCGCGGCAAGGATATTCGCCCCGTGCTGGCGCAGCAAAGCATCCGCGAGCTGAACCTGACCGGGCGCGACTACAAGGAAGTGCTCGATGCGGCCTGCTACGCGGCGTTTCAGGAAGGGTACAAGGACGGCTTCGGCGCCGACGGCGATCATCTGAAGGTCGAGTCGGACATCGCGATGGCGCTCGATCTCGGCTTCACGATGCTGACGCTGGACTGCTCCGAGCATATCGACAACACGATCGACGGACTGTCCGCCGAGGAGCTTCAAGCCCGCTACGCGCAACTACCGGCCGACGTCCGCGAGCGCTACGAGAGCCGTTTCTTGAACCGGACGTTCGAAGCGGCCGGCACCCGCTTCACCTTCAACGCATCGTCGCTCGCGAAAGACGTGCTCATTTACGCCAAGGCGATCGAGTATATGGAACACGTTTTTCGCAAGTACATCGCGACGGCGGGACGCGAGATCGATTTCGAAATCTCGATCGACGAAACGGCGACGCCGACCGACCCGGCCTCGCATTTCCTGATCGCGCAGGAGCTGTACGACCGCGGCGTAACGCTGTTTTCGATGGCGCCCCGGTTTTGCGGCGAGTTTCAAAAAGGGATCGACTACATCGGCGACGTCGCCCGGTTCGAGGAGGAGCTACGCATCCATGCGGCGATCGCGGACCATTTCGGCTACAAGCTGAGCTTCCATTCCGGCAGCGACAAGTTTACCGTCTTCCCGATGATTGGCGCGCATACGAGGGGGCGGTTCCATCTGAAGACGGCCGGCACGAACTGGCTGGAGGCGATGCGCGTCGTCGCGAAGACGAATCCGGAGCTGTACCGCCGCATGCATGCGTACGCGCGGGACCGTTTCTCCGAAGCGACGGCGTATTACCACGTGAAGGCCGACTTGAACAAGGTGAAGCCGCTCGAGGAGACGCCCGATGCCGAGCTGCCGGATTATTTGAACGACGACGACGCGCGGCAAATGCTGCACATTACGTACGGTCTGCTGCTTCAGGCGAAGGACGAAACGGGCAAGCCGTTGTTCAAGGACGAATTTTTCGCGACGATGTCCGGGCATGAAGGGGAGTTCCGCGACGCGCTCGTCGCCCATATCGGAAAACATATTCGGCTTCTTGGCAAATGAGGCGGAGACGTGTACAATGAAAGCATGCACATCATGCACACGTTAACATTATATCCGTCATTCCGGGGAAAGGACGCGTGAAATGGCCATTCAAACGAAAGAGGAGCTTCGTTCCTACGTCCGCGAGACGATCCGCAGCACGCCGATTTCCGACATTCACACCCATCTGTTTACCGAGGATTTCGGCAATCTGCTGCTGTGGGGGATCGACGAGCTGCTGACGTACCATTATCTCGTCGCGGAGACGATGCGTTTCCATCCCGATCTGCCGTACGAGACGTTCTGGGCGATGTCGAAGCGGGAGCAGGCCGACCTCGTCTGGAAGACGCTGTTCCTCGAGCATTCGCCCTACAGCGAGGCGTGCCGAGGCGTGCTGACCGTGCTGAGCCGTCTCGGGCTGGACGTCGGCTCGCGCGATTTGGAGTCGTACCGCGCCTTCTTCGCCTCGAAGACGACCGGCGAATACGTCGACCTCGTGTTCAAGCTGGCGAACGTGGCCAACGTCTGCATGACGAACGACCCGTTCGTCGACGAGGAGCGGCAAGCGTGGGAGAACATCGGTTCGATCGATCCGCGCTTCAACACCGCCCTGCGCATCGATCCGCTGCTCATGCAGTGGGAGGAGCGGACGTGGGAGCGTCTGAAGGAATGGGGCTACGACGTGGAGCAAGCCGTTACCGACAAGACGGTCGAAGGGATCCGCGAATTTTTGCGCACCTGGATTCGCAAAATGAATCCGCTCTATATGGCGGTGTCGCTGCCTCCGTCGTTCCGTTACCCGGAGCAGTCGGCAAGGGGCGACATCATCGCGAAATGCATCCTGCCGGTCGCCCGCGAATTCGACATTCCGTTCGCGATGATGATCGGCGTGAACAAGCGGGTCAATCCGGCGCTCGGCGACGCGGGCGACAGCGTCGGCTTGAGCGATGTCCGGGCCGTGGAGCAAATGTGCTCGCTGCATCCGGACAACAAGTTTTTGTGCACGATGCTCGCGCGCGAAAACCAGCACGGCCTCGCCGTCGCCGCCCGCAAGTTCCGCAACCTGCACGTGTTCGGCTGCTGGTGGTTCCTGAACAACCCGAGCTTGATCGAGGAAATGACCCGGATGCGGTTCGAGCTGCTCGGCACGAGCGTGACGCCGCAGCATTCCGACTGCCGGGTGCTCGACCAGCTGTTGTACAAGTGGGACCATTCCCGCGACATTATCGCGAACGTGCTGTACGACAAGTACGCCGATCTGCTCGACACCGGGTGGAGGATCAAGAAAAAAGAAATTCGCCGGGACGTCGCCGATCTGTTCGGCGGGGCGTTCTGGCGCTTCCTCGGCAAGCCGAACCCGGTCGCCGCAGCCGACTAAAACGAACAGTCCCGATCGTCCTAAAAGGATCGATCGGGACTGTTCGGGTTTACGCTTCGGCGACCCGGTTCGTGTTGCCGTCCGGATCGCGGAAGTAGAAATGACGGCCGGCTTCGCCGCCATCCGTCGCGACGATTTCGCCGCCTTTCGCTTCCACCCATTCGCGGGCGGCCGAGAGATCGGGCGTCGTCAGCTCGAACATCGGGTGGCCGACGACGCTTGCACCCAGCTTCCCGTAATAAACCGGCGGTATCGGATTGCGGCGGCGATCCAAGATGTGCAGCAGGGCGCCCCGCGCCGGCCGCAGCTCGCACCCCTCTTCGGCAAGCGACCTTGCTCCGGGCGCCAAGCCGAGCATCGCGCCGTACCATTGCGCCGTCTCGTCCACATCGTCCGAATGCGCGAACACGCGGCGGACTTCCGCGCGAATCGGGCAGCGGCCGCTCGCTGCGGCCGGTTCGGCAGCGTCGTCGCCTTGGCAAATCATGATCCCGTTTCGTTTGCCCGGATCGAATACGTTGAAATACGCGACATTCGAAAATCGCTGCAGATTGTGGAAAATGTCGTAGCTCCGTTCCCGCGCAAGCCGGTAAGCGTCGTCGATATCGGCGGTCCCATACATGACGAGGTGGGGGAAGCCGTATTGGTTCGGATCCAGGATGAGGCCCGTCCCGGCAATCGGCAGCGCATAGACGGCCCCGGCCGGCGCATCGGGCGAAGGCAGATCGAGCAGATCGCTCCACCATGCGGCGGAACGCGCCAGCTCTCGGACCGGCAAAAATACGGCGGCAATATGCGTAATCGGACTTTTCCGTTCCATGACCCTCATCGCTCCTCTACTTCCATGGATCGGACGACGACCGCGCTGCCGACGTCGGCGCCCAGCCCAATCGCAAACCGGCAGCCCGAATAATCGCCTTCCCGCTCGAAGCGGCAGTCGCCGTCGACGGAAACCGTCGTCCGGTCGTCGTCCACGACCCACCGCACCGTCGCGAATCGACCGCTCAGCCTTCCTTTTCCTTCCGCCCACAGCTCTTCTTTCGTGACGGGGTCGAGGAAGCTGAGCGAGCCGTCCGGATGAAATTTCACGCGGGCCGACGATCCGCCGTACAGCACGACCGAATTCGTGTCGCTGCGGACGACCGCTTCCACCGCGAACGGGGCCGAATACGCGGCGTTCGTCCGGGCGCATCCCCATTCCTCGTTGTAGCCGAGCCATAAGCCGTCGGCAGTCATGACGGGGTGGCAGGCGGCGTCGGGTACAAGCTCGTCCGCCGCGGTCCCGTTCCGCGACACCGGGAGGCGGGGCGCCGTTTCTTCTTCGGACAGCGCTTCGACGACGAACGACTTCATCGTAATGCGTCCATTGTCGCAGCCGATGCCCGCCTTGGAAATCAAATTTCCGTAATAGCCTTCCTGTTCGTGGAACAGCCGGCCGTCGACCCGCACCTCCATTGTCCGTTCCCGAATCGTCCAGCTGAGGCGGACCCATTCGCCGACCGGAATCGCGCCCTTGTCGACGTAACCGAAATCTTTGTCCACCGCGGGATGCCTGACGTAAAATTCTTCCCCCGTGCCATTCGCGGAGGACGGGCCGTAGTTGAACGTCAACGATCCGTGCTTGCCGTACAGCAGACGCAGGCAGCCGCCCTCGAGGCGGACGGACGTTTCGATGCGAAGCGGGACGGCGAACGCCGATTCCGTGAAGGCGCGTCCGGTCAATGTCAGCCCTTCGCGGGTCGCGTCCGCGTAATAAGCCGAGTCTTTGACGACGAGCTCGCACCCTCCTCCGTCATAGCGGAGAGGCTCTTGTTTCGCGTCCGCTGTGCCCGGACCGTCGCCGCCTAAGCCATCCCGGCTTCCCGGCTTCCCGCACACCATCAGCAGATTCCCGTCCGGATCGCGGAACGTGAAGAACGCCATTCCCGGATACTCCTCGATCCGCGATTCGGGAGCAACCCCGATCTGCTGCAGGTACCGGTAGGCGGCGTGGACGTCGGGCGAGTCGAACATGAGCATCGGCCGGTCCTTCGGCGCAAGCTTGCGGTCGTAGCCGTGCTGGTCGAGCACGAGGCCTTGGCCCTGCATCGCCAGCGCGTGCACCTTGTCCGTCACGCTCGACCGCTCGGGCATGCCGAACAGCTTGTGATACCAGTTGACCGAGCGTTCCATGTTGCTGACGTGCATGAACACGCCTCCGACCCGGTTCGTAATCGGATGGCCGGACTTCTCCCGAGCCGTTGTCGTCGTTTCGCTCATTTCATCATTCCTCCCAGGCGGTAAGGTTCAGGCTTCGACGCCTTCGAAATGGATGATGCGGATTCCGGCCGATTTCTTACAGCCGTTTTTGATTTTTTTGAAAATGATTGTATGAAAAGCCGTTGCGCCCGTCCGTCCGCCTGCGCGCAAGCAGCCAAGCCGCTTCTTGGAGGGCGCCGACGGCTTCCGCTTCCGCGGCGCATGCGCGCTCCAGCAGCCGGGCCGCCCGATCCGCGGGGCCCGGCGCCGAAGGGTCGGCGCCGAACGGCAGCGGGAACAGGCCGCTTACGTTACCCCACAGCGCCGCTACTTTCGCGTACAGCTTTTGCGCATGCGCGACGGCCGGAAGCGCGGCGGGGCATACGTCGGCCAAAAAACCGTCCGCGGCCATCGCCAGCAAATAGGTCGCCGCGTGCTTTCTCGCTTCGTACGTGAAGGCCGCGTTGTAAGCGGCGCCGAGCGCGTCGGCCGCCGCTTGCCGGTCGAACGCATCGATCCAGAGCCGGTACGCGGCCGTTCCGGCGATTGCGTACGAGACGGGCGTCCGAGTGCCGGTATGGTCGTCCCCGCGCATATGGCGGGCCGTCCGCTCGAATAGTTCGATCCAATGCGCCGCCCGATCGATCGAGAGACGTCCCGTCGGTACGGCGGCGAACCATTCGGCGTCATCGTGAAGACGGCCGAGCTTGGCGTAAGGCAGCGTTTTGCCCGCTGCCGACGTATCCGTCACGATCCAGGCCCGCTTCCCGTCGTCGAACCCTTCGATCAAGCCGAATTCGGTGTTGGATACGTTCCAGGCGACGGCCGGGACTCCCCGTTCCAAGGAAGCGAGCAGGGCGTCCATCGCGGTCACGAGCTCGTCGGGCCGACGGAGACGCCGCTCCGCCCCGCCGAAAACGGAGGCGTCGTACCCGAGCCCGCGCCAGCCCAGTCGGAGCGAATCCGCCCAATCGTACGCGTACGGGCCGCTGACGCCGAGGTCCGGCGCAACCTGAATGCGGAAGGCGTGCCCGGTCGCACCCATAACGTCCGTCAGCGAAACGTTGCGGCGGCCCGCCGCCGCCGCCGTCATCGTCATCATCGCCGCCATCGTGTCGTATGCGCCGGACAAGGCATAGGGGCGCGCCCGTTCGCAAAGCCGGGCGGCCGGCCTCCCACTTATCCGCCGAGCGGCCGCGTACCGTTCGATTTCGTCTTCATAGCGGGCTTCCTCCAACTTTTTGCGGGTGCGGGAAACGGCCGTATAGACGGCGCCGTCCGTCATGTTCCGCTGTGCGGCGACTTCCCGAACGGATAATCCGCCAAGCAGGTGCGATTCCGCGATCGCCCGGTCGCGCGGGGACAACCGGGACAGCAGCATGCGCAAATCTTCAGCGACGAGCCGCCCGATCGCTTCGGCCTGCGGATCGTCAACGGCCTCATGCCATCCTGCCGGCGAGGACCATGTCGGCGAATCGCCCTCCTCGAAGCGATCGGGAGTTTCGTTGCGGCTCCATCCGCTCCTGAGCGACATGAGCGCCTGATTGCGGACGAGCGTTCGCAGCCACGGCAAAAATTTGTCCGGCTGCTCGAGCCGGCCGATCTTTCGAAGCGTCTGCACGAGCGCATCCTGCACGATGTCTTCGGCCGTCGCCCGGTCGCGCACGACGCGGCTCGCCCATCCGAGCATGCGGCTGCGGTGCAGCCGAACGAGCTCTCCGAACGACGCAGCGTCGCCGTTTCTCGCTTTTTCCACCAATTCGTACTGTTCCCGATCGAACGTTTCCGCCATAGTCCGCAACCTCTCGTCCTCATTCAAGTCTCCATCCATTCATTCGCCCATCCCGCGCCGAATCCTTCCTAACCCGCGCCGAAAGACCGTTTCGAACGCAAAAACAGACCCGATCGTCACGGTCGATGATCGGGTCTGTTTGCTATGCGGCGTCGCAGCACGCCGCTTCTAAGCGGCGGATCTCGAAGTTTGCCCGGAGCGCGCCCGCCCGCGCACGTAACCGAATACGGTCAGCAGGACGATCGTCTCGGAGATCGGGATGGCGAGCCAGATGCCGGTCGTGCCGAACACGGGCGGGAGGACGGCGAGCAGCGCCGCCATAAGCAGCATTTCCCGGGCGATCGTCATCCAGATGGCCATTTTGACATGCCCGGTCGTCTGGAAGTAGGTCATCATGACGAAGTTGACGCCCATAACCAGGTAGGCGATGAAGAACAGCCGGATGCCGGCGACGGCCATCGCCCTCACTTCGGGCGCGAACATGCCGAACAGCGAGACGATGCCGTCCGCGGCCGCCAGTCCGATCAGCAGGACGGCCAATCCGGTGCCGAAGGCGGTCGCGACCGCGATGCGGATCAAAGACCGCTGCCGGTCCGTACGACCGGCTCCCCGGTAATAGCCGAGCGGCGGCTGGACGGCCGCTCCCATGCCGATGAACAGCATGAGCATGACGCTGTGCACGTAATTGAGCACGGAGAACGCCGACACGCCGACGGTTCCGACCCAATGCGCCATCGCCATGTTGTATCCGGCCGTAAAGACGGCGATCCCGACTTCGGCGAGGAAGCTGGGGAAGCCGATGGCGAACGTCCGTTTCATCAACGTCCACGACAGGCGAGGCTTGACGAAGCGCAGCGTCGCGTCCCGGCGCAGAAAATGCGCGGCGAGCGTGCCGGCTCCGAGCGTGGCGGCGATGACGAGCGCGAGCGCCGACCCCGATACCCCGAAGTCGAGCACGAACAGAAACCAGTAGTTCAAGACGACGTTGAAGACGGCGGTGACGAGCAGCGACAGCATCGACAAGTTCGGGTTGCCATCGTTGCGGACGAATACGCTGAACGCGTTTTGCACCGTAATCGCGAATCCGCCCGCCAGCAGCACGGTCATATAGTCCATGACATAGGGCATCGTCTCCGCATCGGCGCCGAGAAAGACGGCCAGCTTCTCGCGGAACGCGAAAGCGAGTCCCGCCAGCAGCAGCGTCAAGCCGAAAATGAGCGCGAGCGAATGGGTGAAGACGGAGCGGGCCTCCTTGTGCCGCCCGGCCCCCAAATGCTCGGAATAGATCGTCGCCCCTCCGATGCCGACCCAGAGCGAGACGGCGATATAGATCGAGAAAACCGGCACCGCGACGTTCACGCCGGCGAGCGCGATCTCCCCGAGCCGGCGCCCGACGAAAATGCCGTCCATGACGACGTTGACCGACATCATGAACATGCCTACGAGCGACGGAATCAAATAACGGACGAATACTTTTCCGACGGAATCGGTTTCCAGCGACGCGAGGCCGCGGTTGTTCGTATGCATGGTGCACCTCGTCTTAATCGTCCCCGCGAAGCAGTCCTTCCCACAATAAAGAAAACGTCGCTTCCGAGGCTTGCATGTAGTAGTCCGGGCTGCCGAAGATGAGCTTGGCCGACAGCCCCTCGAGTATCGTATGGACGGCCAAGGCGCCCCGTTTCGGGTTCGTCCGGACCGTCGGATCGTGCGCGAACGCGAGCTCGAGCAGATGGAGCAAATGATGCGAGTACAGATCGAACATCGTAATGAACAGCTCCTGCAGCGGCTCGGGCGGCATGAAGCCCATCAGGAACATCAGCTTGACGTTCCGGTTGTTCGAATACCGGTCTTTCGTTTCGACGACGAACCGATCGAGCAGCTCCCGAAGCGGCGTGCCCCGATGCTCGTCGAAGAACGAGGTGAGAAAGGCGATTTCCTGCTTCGTCGCCTCCTCGTGAATTTCGACGACCAGCTCCTTCTTGCTCGCGAAATGGGCGTACATCGACTGCTTCTTGATGCCGACCTCGTCCGCGATGTCCGCCAGCTTCGTCCCCTCATAGCCGTATTGCAGCAAATGGCCGACCGCGGCTTTCTTGATCTCTTCCCTACGATTCATGGACATCCCCCATTGAGCATTGGATGAAACTGACCGTGGTCAGGTTAACACAACGGATATATTATCATGATTTGCATGGGAGATCAACACCGAAGCTGACCTCAGTCAGTTGCGGGTTTCGCACGATGTCCAGCTAGAAACTTTTTACAAGGCCGGCCGTCTAATGGTAAGCAAGCGAAAATGCGAATTTCCGGCAAATAGGAGAGAGAGCGAATGTCCATTCTCAAAAAAAGCTGCCTTACCGCAGTCATCCTCGGACTCGGCGCAGCCTTGTCCCCATCCGCCGGTGCGGCGGCCGATTCGCCGGCCGTCCGGGCGGCCGTTTCCGACTATCCGGTTGCGGTCAACGGCACCGTCATCGATGCGCGGCATAGCGAGTACCCCCCTCTTGTCTACAAGGGGATCACGTACTTCCCGATGACGTGGAGCCATACGACCGCCCTCGGACTGACCGTCGATTGGAAGGCGGACAGCGGGCTGTCGCTGACGAAGACGAACGTCTGCGCCCCGTTCGTGCAGCCGTTGACGAACGGCGTCCGGACGAGCGAGAAGTCGGTCGCGGCGACGGTCGCTTCGTTCCCGGTACAGGTGAACGGCAAGCCGGTCTCGTCTGCGCAGGAGCCTTATCCCATTCTGCTGTTCCGTAATATCACATATTTTCCGATGACCTGGACGTATACGCACGACGAGTTCGGCTGGCAGACGAGCTGGGACGATCAGCGCGGCTTCGGCATCGAGGCGTGCGGCGGAGCGGCGAACGCGCAGTCGAAGCAAGCCGACGCGCTGAACGTGGCGAACGACGGTCAGCTGGCCGTCCAAGGCGACTGGATCTATATGAATCCGGCCCGAAGCAACGGCGGGGCGAACCGTCTCGTAAAGGTGCGGAAGGACGGAAGCGAGGAGACGAAGCTGTCCGATGACAACCCGAGAAATATTAACGTGGAGGGGGACTGGCTGTATTACACGGTATCCGACCCGGACCGAACCGAGCTCGGCGGCATCTATAAGATGAAAACCGACGGAACGGAGCGTACGCGGCTGTCGACCGTACCTGCGGCGAATTTATGGGTGAGGGACGGCTGGATTTCGTATATTCATTTGACTTACGTCGAGACGGAAGCGCTTGGAGGCGGCTTTTACGAGCCGGACGGCATTCGCAGGATGAGGACGGACGGCGCGGACGACCGGGAGCTTGTGGCGGGACGGCAGCTGTTCAATCTGTTCGTCGATTCCGGTCGCCTTTATTTCCTGATGCAAGACGTCGATGCCGGCCCGCGAAACTTGTACGCGATGCGGGACGACGGAACGGAGCTCGTCAAGCTTCGGGACGACGTGACCGAGGCCGCCGTCATCGACGGATGGGTGTATTACGTTCAGGGCGGCACGAAGCTTCGCAAAGCGAGCCCGGACGGCTCCGTCGACATTCCGCTGTACGAATCCGGCGAGTGGATTTCGTCGCTCCATTACCGCGAAGGGTGGCTGTATTTCATAAACGGCTCGTTCGGCGTACACGGCTCCGCCTTCATCGACAGGCTGAGAATCGACGGTACCGGCCATGCGCGGCTCCTGGAAACGCGCGCCACGGCGATCTATTTCGTCGACCGTTGGCTGTATTATCCGAAAACGGTCATGTTCGGCGACAACAAGCTGGAGCGGCTCGAAGTCGAGTAACGGGCGAAGGGCCGCTTACGGACGGTTTCTTTCTTCCTCGGGACCGATTCTGCTATACTGGTTTCGTACGTCATCCATCGTCATCCGAAAAATTCCGAAGAGAGAAGGGAAACGATGAAGTTTCAAGATTACGTCTACGAACGCCCGGACATGGAGCGGTTCCGCCGTGAATTTACCGCGCTGCTGGAACGGTTCACCGCCGCGGACACGTTCGAGGAGCAGAACGCCGCCTTCGAAGCGATCAACGCGGCCCGTACGGAAGTGTCGTCGATGCTCGCCATCGCGCGCATCCGGTATACGATCAATACGGCGGACCCGTTCTACAAAGCGGAGCAGGACTTTATCGACGAGCAGTCTCCCGTCTACCAAGGGCTGATTACGGACTTTTACAAAGCGCTGACCGAATCGAAATTCCGCGACCGTCTCGAAGCGCAATGGGGCCGGCAGCTGTTCGCCACCGCCGAGCTGTCGCAAAAGACGTTCGCCCCGGCCATCGTGGACGATTTGAAAGAAGAGAACAAAAAAACGAGCGAATATATCAAGCTGGTCGCCTCCGCCAAAATCGAATTCGACGGGCAGGAGCGGACGCTGTCCCAGCTGTCGCCGTTCATGCAGTCGACGGACCGCGATACGCGCAAGCGGGCCGCCGACGCGCGCTATTCGTTTTTCGAGGCGAACGAGGAGACGGTGGACGGCATCTACGACGAGCTCGTCCGTCTTCGCACCGGGATGGCCCGCAAGCTCGGCTACCGCAACTTCATCGAGCTCGCCTACGCCCGGATGAACCGGACCGATTACGGTCCGGAGCAGGCGGCCGCGTTCCGCAAGCAGGTGCTGGAGCATATCGTGCCGGTCGCCTCCGAGCTGAGCGAGCGGCGCCGCATCCGGCTCGGACTCGACTCGCTGCGGTATTACGACGGGCTGTCGTTTTTGACCGGCAATCCGACGCCGAAGGGCGATCCGGACTGGATCGTCGCGCAGGCGAAGGCGATGTACGCGGACATGTCGCCGGAGACGGACGAATTTTTCCGGTTTATGCTCGACAACGGCCTGATGGACCTCGAGAGCAAGCCGGGCAAGCGCGTCGGCGGCTACTGCTCGTATATCGGCACGCACAAGGCGCCGTTCATCTTCTCCAACTTCAACGGCACGTCGCACGACGTCGACGTGTTGACGCACGAGGCGGGCCACGCGTTCCAGGCGTACATGAGCCGGGATTTCGCCGTGCCGGAATATATGCATCCGACGCTGGACGCCTGCGAAATCCATTCGATGAGCATGGAATTTTTCGCTTGGCCGTGGATCGGCTCGTTCTTCAAGGAAGATACGGACAAGTACAAATATTCGCACCTGAGCGGCGCCATCACGTTCATCCCGTACGGCGTCGCGGTGGACGAATTCCAGCATATCGTCTACGAGCATCCGGACATGACGCCGGCCGAGCGGAAGAAGGCGTGGCGCGACGTCGAGCGCAAATACGTGCCGAGCCGCGTCTACGACGACATGCCGTTTTTGGAGCGGGGCGGCTTCTGGCACCAGCAGCAGCATATTTTCAAAAGCCCGTTCTACTACATCGACTACACGCTGGCGCAAATATGCGCGCTGCAGTATTGGAAGCTGGCGAACGACGACCGCGACTCGGCGTGGTCGAGCTACATCCGGCTTTGCCGCGCGGGCGGCAGCGATTCGTTCACGGGGCTCGTGAAGCTCGCCGGGCTGCGCTCCCCGTTCGAGGAAGGGTGCGTCTCGTCCATTATCGGCGACATCCGGGGATGGCTGGACGGCATCGACGATACGAAGCTGTAATATACCGATACCGAAACCGATACGAAACGGGCCGAATGCGGAATGCCGCATGTCGGCCCGTTTTGGCGTTTTGCCGGGCCCGCGGCCAAAAGTTCCATGGACGAAAGGGGACGAGGGAGCGAACGAGTGGAGGTGGCTCACGGAACGGTGTGGCGATGTCGAAAGCGGCGGAAACGTGCGGTTGCCCGGGAAATGCGGAACGGGGCGAGGAGCGAGATCCTTATTATGTTTGTTTGATTTTGTTTGTTGTTTATCAAAAAAACATATATTCAAAAATAAACGGGCGTGATATAGTGAAAACAGACATAAACAAAAATCGAATAACTCGAATCGCACACCGGGAGGAAAAACGACGATGGTACAACGATTGTGGGACAACGCCGAGGCTTCAAAACGGGAAGGAACGCTCGACCAGCTCGTCTACCGGTCGAACTTGCTCGGAACGGACCGGAGCGTCTGCAACTGGGGAGGGGGCAATACGTCGGCCAAGACGACGGTGACGGACTTTCGCGGCCGCGAGATCGAAGTGATGTACGTCAAAGGGAGCGGCTCGGATCTCGCGACGATGAAAGCCGGCCACTTCACCGGGCTGCGGCTGGACGACATCCGTCCGCTGTTCGAGCGGTCCGCGATGACCGACGAAGAGATGGTCGCCTACCTGGCGCATTGCATGATCGATGCCAAGCATCCGCGCGCGTCGATCGAGACGCTGCTTCACGCGTTTTTGCCGTTCAAGCACGTCGACCATACGCATCCCGACGCGATCATCAGCCTGTGCTGCGCGCATAACGGCCGGGAGCTCGCCCGCGAGCTGTTCGGCGACCGGTTCGTCTGGGTGCCTTACGTCCGTCCGGGCTTCACGCTGTCCAAGATGATCGCCGAAGGGGTCCTCGCGAACCCGCAGGCCGAACTCGTCCTGATGGAGAAGCACGGACTCGTCACGTGGGGCGATACGTCCGAGGCGTGCTACGAGAAGACGATCGCGATCATCACCGAGGCGGAGCGGTTCATCGAGGCGCGCGTCGACGAGGCGAAGCTGTTCGGCGGCGTCAAGCACGGAGCGCTGCCGCCGGAAGCGCGCCGCGCCCTGGCGGCAGCGGTCATGCCGGCCGTGCGCGGAGCGGTAAGCGACGACAAGCGGATGATGCTGTCGTTCGACGACGGGGAGGACGTGCTGCAATTCGTCGGCGGACGCGATTCCGCCGAGCTGTCGCAAATCGGCGCGGCATGCCCGGACCATCTCGTCCATACGAAGGTCGTGCCGCTGTTCGTCGACTGGACGCCGGACGCGGACGACGCGGCCGGGCTCGCCGCCAAGCTGAAGGACGGCATCGCCGCCTATAAGGAGCGGTACCGGGCGTATTTCGAGCGGAACCGCAACGACGGAGACGTCATGTTCGAGGCGGCGCCGCGCGTCATCCTCATCCCCGGCGTCGGCATGATCAACACGGGCAAGAGCGCGGCGATGTCGCGCGTCAGCGGGGCGCTGTACCGCCGCGCGATCGCGGTCATGCGGGGGGCGACGTCGCTCGGCCGGTTCGTGTCGCTCGACGAGAACGAGTCGTACAACGTGGAATATTGGCCGCTCGAGCTGTATAAGCTGACGCTGGCGCCGCCGGAGGCGGAATTTTCCCGGCAAGTCGCCTTCATTACGGGAGGCGCGGGCGGGATCGGCAGCGAGACGGCGCGGCGGCTCGCCTCGGAGGGGGCTCACGTGGCGTTGGCCGATCTGAACTTGGAAGGCGCGCGGAAGGTCGCGGAGGAAATTAACGGCCGATACGGCGACAATCGGGCGATTGCGGTTAAAATGGACGTAACGAAGGAAGACGAGATCGCTTCGGCGTATGCGGAAACGATCGTCGCCTACGGCGGCGTCGACATCGTCGTCAACAACGCGGGGCTGGCCACGTCGAGCCCGTTCGACGAAACGTCGCTCGCGGAATGGAACTTGAACGTCGGCGTCCTCGGCACCGGCTACTTCCTCGTCGCGCGCGAGGCGTTCAAGCTGATGAAGGCGCAGGGCACCGGCGGCAGCATGGTGTTCGTCGGCTCGAAAAATTCGATTTACGCCGGCAAAAACGCATCCGCCTACAGTGCGGCGAAAGCGATGGAGGCGCACCTGGCCCGCTGCATCGCGGCCGAGGGCGGCGAATACGGCATCCGCGTCAACACGGTGCTGCCGGACGCCATCCTGCAAGGGTCGGCGATCTGGAACTCGGGCTGGCGCAACGAGCGGGCCGCCGCCTACGGCATCGAGCCGGACCAGCTGGAAGAGTATTACCGGAAGCGGACGACGCTGCTCGTCAACATTTTCCCGAAAGATATCGCCGAGGGCATCGCCTTCTTCGCTTCCTCGAAAGCTTCGAAAACGACCGGCTGCATGCTGACGATCGACGGCGGCGTGCCGGCGGCGTTCACCCGATAAGAACGGAGGGAATCGAATGGCGGCAGGAGCGGGCTCGACGCATTGGGTCATACCGGACGGGTACATTCCGGAGAAAAGCGCGGGGGAGCTGACGAGCCACGAATCGGTCTGCGTGCTGAACACGGGCTTCGAGGACGCGCAGCTGGTTTTTACGATTTATTTCGAGGACCGGGAGCCGTTGGAGTCTATTGGCGTCATCGTGCCCGGACGTCGAACGAAGCATATCCGCACGAGCTCGCTGGTCAAGGACGGCGAGACGATCACGGCGGGCGTGCCGTACGCCATCGAGATCGAAAGCGACGTGCCCGTCATCGTGCAGTACAGCCGGCTCGACGCGACGCAGGCCGAGAATGCGCTCATGTCCACGATGGCGTATCCGGTGAAGGGCGGATAAGGGCGCAAAGCCGAATTTGTCCGATAGCAAGAATCATCCTCCATACCGAAAGGGTGTTGAACGTGTCCGACCGCGCATACGCGTTGTTCGAAGAGCAGCAAAAGGCGAGAGGAATCGACCTGGATCAGGTGAAGGCGAAGCTGAAGGCGCTCAAGATCGAGACGCCGTCCTGGGGCTACGGCGATTCGGGAACGAGGTTCAAGGTGTTCCGCAAGGAGGGCGTGCCGCGCGATCCGTTCGAGAAGTTCGAGGACGCGGCGCAGGTTCACCGGCTGACCGGGCTATGTCCGTCGGTCGCCATCCACATTCCGTGGGACAAAGTCGACGATTACGGGAAGCTGCGCCGCCACGCGGAAAGCCTCGGGCTGTCCGTCGGCGCGGTCAATCCGAACTTGTTCCAGGACGACGAGTATATGCTGGGCAGCGTCACGAACGCCGATCCGGCGATCCGGCGCAGGGCGGCGGACCATCTGCTCGAATGCGTCGACATCGCCAAGGAGACGGGCTCGCGCGACTTGAGCCTTTGGTTCGCCGACGGGACGAACTATCCCGGACAGGGCGACATACGCAAGCGGAAGGCGTGGATGCTCGAGGCGCTCGCCGGGATGTACAAGGCGATGACGCCGGACATGCGGATGCTGATCGAGTACAAATGCTTCGAGCCGGCGTTTTACCATACCGACATCGCCGATTGGGGAATGGCGTACAATTTCGCGCTCAAGCTCGGGCCGCAGGCGGAAGTGCTCGTCGATACGGGCCATCATCTCCAGGGCGCGAACATCGAGCATATCGTCGCGTACCTGATCGACGAGAAGCGGCTCGGCGGCTTCCATTTCAACAGCCGCAAGTACGCGGACGACGACTTGATCGTCGGCTCGTCGAACCCGTACGAGCTGTTCCTGATCTTTTATCAAATCGTGAACGCGTCGATCGATCCCGATCCCGGCATCCGCTCCACGGTCGACAACATCGCGTACATGATCGACCAGTCGCACAACATCGAGGCGAAAATACCGGCGATGATCCGTTCGGTGCTGAACGTCCAGACGCAGTACGCCAAGGCGCTGCTGGTCGACCACGCCGAGGTGGAGCGGGCGCAGCTGCGCGGCGACGTGCTCGGGGCCGAGGATGCGGTGCGCCGGGCGTTCGAGTTCGACGTGACGCCGCTGCTGCACGCCGTCCGCGAGGAGCAAGGCCTCCCGCTCGATCCGATGCGGGCGTATCTCGAAAGCGGCTACGGCAGCGGCATTCTCGCCCGCGGCAAGGGCGGTGCGAGCTGGTGACGGTACTCGCTTACGACTTGGGCGCGAGCGGCGGCCGCGCGATCGCCGGCCGCCTGGTCGGCCGGACGATCGAGCTCGAGGAGCTGCACCGGTTTCCGAACGACCCCGTCGAGGTCGGCGCCCGGCTTCACTGGGACGTGCTGCGGCTGTACCACGAGATCAAGCAGGGGCTGCTCAAGGCGAAGCATGCCGGCAGGACGCCGGACAGCGTCGCGATCGATTCGTGGGCGGTCGACTTCGGCCTCGTCGGCCGAAACGGCGAGCTGCTCGGCAACCCGTACCATTACCGCGACCGGCATACGGACGGCGTCATGGAGAAGCTGTTCGAGGAAGGGATGGCGCGGGAGACGATTTTCTCGCGCACCGGCATCCAGTTTCTCCCCTTTAACACGATTTATCAGCTGGCGGCGATGAAGCGGGACCGTTCCCCGCTGCTCCGGGAGGCGAGCCGGTTTCTGATGATCCCGGACCTGCTCCGCTATTTCTTGACGGGCGACATGCATAACGAGTTTACGAACGCGACGACGACGCAGCTGTACAATCCGCTTCGCGGCGGCTGGGATGAGGAGCTGCTCGCGGGGGTCGGCGCCGACCCTTCCTGGTTCGGTCCGGTGCTGCAGCCGGGAGCGGACGCGGGCCGTCTGCGCGCATCGGTAGCCGCGGAGCTCGGCGTGGGAGCGATTCCCGTCGTCGCCGCCGCCGAGCACGACACCGGCTCCGCCGTCGTCGCCGTCCCGGCGGCGAGCCGGTCGTTCGCTTATTTGATTTGCGGCACATGGTCGCTGATGGGGACGGAGACGGAGCGGCCGGTGCTGGACGAGCGCGCGCTCGCGCTCAACTTCACGAACGAAGGCGGCGCGTTCGGCACGTATCGATTGCTCAAAAACATTATGGGCCTCTGGATTTTGCAGGAGACGAAGCGGCAGTGGGAGCGCGAAGGGGCGAACTACACGTACCCGGAGCTCGTCGCGCTGGCCGAGCGGGCGCCGGCGTTCGGCGCGTGGATCGATCCCGACGACGCCCGGTTTTTGCAGCCGGGCGACATGGCCGAGCGAATCCGCGGCTACTGCCGGGAAACCGGCCAGCGGCCGCCGGAGGGTCCGGGCGGGCTCGTCCGTTGTATTTTGGAAAGTTTGGCGTTAAAATACCGCTATGTGCTGGAATTGACCGAGCAAGTATCGGGCAAGACGTTCGACGGCCTCCACATGACTGGCGGCGGCATCCGAAACGAGCTGCTGTGCCGCTGGTCGGCGAACGCGATCGGCAAGCCGGTATGGGCGGGGCCGGCGGAAGGCAGCGCGATCGGCAACATGGCCGTGCAGTGGATCGCCCGCGGCGAGCTGGCCGACGTATGGGAGGCGCGGGCGGTCATCCGCGAGTCGTTCCCGTCTGCGGTCTACGAGCCGGAAGACCGCGAAGCTTGGGAGGACGCGTACGGAACGTTTCGCCGCGTGACGGGGCTTGCCTAGACAATCGAAGGGGAGAGGGAACGCATGCTGGTCGCGGAACGATACGAAAAAATCGTGCAGCTGGTCAACGAGCGGGGCAGCATCCGGGTGTCCGAGCTGAGCGAGCTGTGCGGGGTGACGGAGGAGACGATCCGCCGCGACCTCGACCGGCTCGAATCGGCCGGAAGGCTCCGGCGTTCCCACGGCGGGGCGGTCAGCGTCAAGGACGGGCAGCCGTCGGAGACGCCGTACTTCGAGCGGGAAGTGACGCGGGCGGAGGAGAAGAAGCGGATCGCCGAGGAGGCGGTCCGGCGCATCGAGCCGCGCGACCGGATCGTGCTCGACGCGAGCTCGACCGCCTGGTACATGGCCGCGATATTGCCGGACATCCCGCTGACGGTGCTGACCAATTCGATCAAGGTGGCGACGGAGCTGGCGGGCAAGGAGAAGATCGAGGTCATCTCGACCGGCGGCATTCTCGCCGCCCGCTCGCTATCGTACGTCGGGCCGCTCGCCGAGCGGTCGCTCGACGCTTATCACGTCGACAAGGCTTTTTTGTCGTGCAAGGGCGTCCATTTGGAGCGCGGCATCAGCGAGTCCAACGAGCTGCAGGGCCGCGTGAAGCAGAAGATGATCGGCATCGCGGACCGCGTCTACCTGCTGGCCGATTCGAGCAAGTTCGGCGTCCAGTCGTTCGCGCACGTCGCTAGCTTGGACGAGGCGGGGGCGATCGTGACGGATCGCCAGCTCGACGGCGAGACGATCCGGAGACTCGAGGAACGGGGTCTGACCGTTACGGCCGTATAAGACGGCAAAGCCGGCGGCGCTTCCGCGAAGCGTTTGCCGGCTTTGCGTTTCCCGACGATCGGGGTAACCCGTCGCCGCCTTAGACCCGTTCACTCGATAGCTTTGTAGTACAAGACGGTGGCGTCGAACTCCCCGGTGGCGGATTTCGCGAAGCCGGGAATGCGCCCGGCTCGGACGAAGCCGAGCGAAGCGTACAGCAAGTTCGACGGATCGCCCTCCCTCGTATCGAGGACGAGAAGCGTCCGGCCTTCGAGCTTCGCCCGCTCTTCGGCCGCCCTCATGAGCGCGCGGCCGATTCCGTTGCGCCGATAGACGGGGTGCGTCATCAGCTTGGCGATTTCCGCCCGATGAAGGCCGTTCGGCTTCGTGCACAGGTGCAGCTGCACGCTGCCGACGATCCGGCCGTCGGCCACCGCGACCCACAGCAGGGCGTCCGGCCGGATTACGCCGCCCCAAAACCGCTCCGCCTCATGACGATCCAAGGGCGGCAAAAACCCGATCGACGCCCCGTCCTCCACGACCCGGATCAGAAGCTCCGCAAGCTCGGCCATTCGGCCGTCTACCGATGTCAGCTGTTCGATTTGGACGACCATACGTTTCGAAACCTCCCCGCAAATTTCCGATATTTCCCTTTATAGCACGATTGGAAACAACAACGCAATGTTTATGTCAAGTAATCTAACATTTAAATTTTTTGTGATACGGTACGTATATCGTTTCGGCCCGAATCGCTGGTTTTCATTGACAAAAACGAGCGGAGTGCGCATAATACTAAATATACATAATCATTTAAAAAGTTTGTAAATGCATGCAAGCGATCGTCCGCCGAATAGGAGGAAGCGTTTCGGGGGGAGCCTGTGAAGACGACTATGCATACTTGGAGGCGATTCGAATGAACATCAACGTGACGCAGGCGGCCGTCGACTGCTTTACCCGGGAGTGGGGCATACGCGAAGGGGATCGGCTGCGCATTTTCGTCCGCTACGCGGGGGGCGGGGAGGACGCGTTCGCGTTCGGCATTACGCGGGACGTTCCCCGCGATCCGGCCATTGCCGCTACGGCGGGCGGCATCTCGTTTTTTATGGAACAGCAGGACGTCTGGTATTTGGAAGGCCGCAGCCTGACCATCGACTGCGAAGCGGAGGAAATCGTGCTGAAGCGAACCTCCTGAACAATAGAAGAAAGAAGGAATCTGCATGGAGACGCCGACGATTCAACGCGGGCAGCACGCGGACAAATTGCTGCGGGTGCTCGTCTTTACTTTGATCATATCCGTCATGAACGCTTCGATGTTCAACGTGGCGCTGCCCGTCATCAGCGCGGAGTTCGATTTGACGCCGTCCCAGGTGAGCTGGATGCTGACGGGCTACATGATCGTTTACGCGATCGGCTCGGTGACGTTCGGGAAGCTGGCGGATAAGTACCGGCTGAAAGATTTGCTCACGATCGGGCTGATCGCGTTCGCGCTCGGCTCGATCATCGGCTTGTCCGCCTCGGAATTTTGGATGGTCATCGCCGGACGGCTGTTCCAAGCGGCCGGGGCGTCGGTCATTCCGGCGACCGCGATGATCGTGCCGGTCCGCTACTTCTCGCCGGAGAAGCGGGGCCGCGCGCTCGGCACGACGGCGGTCGGGCTGGCGCTCGGCTCGGCGCTAGGGCCGATCGTCTCCGGCCTCGTGGCCGGACTCGTCAACTGGCGGTATTTGTTCGCCTTGTCGATTTTGGCCATATTCGTCCTGCCGTTTTTCCGCAAATATTTGGACGACGAGCGGGGGACGGCCCGCCGCATCGACTATTGGGGCGGGTTGTTCCTCGCCGGGACGGTCGCCTCGCTGCTGCTCGCCATCACGCTCGGCAGCTGGCCGCTGCTCGCGGCAGGGGCGGCGCTGTTCGCCGCGTTTCTCGTCCGGATCCGCTATGCGGCCGAGCCGTTCGTGCAGCCGGCCATTTTCCGCAACAAGTCGTTCTCGCTCGGACTCGCGATCGCGTTTCTGATGACGGGGCTCAATTTCGGAACGCCGTTTCTGACCCCGCAGCTGCTCGCGCACGTCAATCATTTGTCGCCGCTTTCGGTCGGCTTCGTCATGTTCCCCGCGGCGATCGCCTCCGCGCTGCTCGGACGCAAGGGCGGAAAGCTGGCGGACGAGAAGGGGAACCGCTATTTGTTCGCGATCGCCGCTTCGCTTATCGTGTTCAGCTTCGCGGCGCTGTCGTCGGTCGTCGGCTTGGCGCCCGTCGTCATCGCGGTCTTCCTCGTCTTCGGCAACGTCGGCCAGACGTTTATGCAGATCGCGATGTCGAACACGATATCGCGGACGCTGACGAGGGAGCAAACCGGGGGCGGCATGGGGCTGTTCGCGATGCTGAACTTCATCGCCGGCGCAACGGCGACGACGCTCATCGGCAAAGCGCTCGACGCCGAGACGGCGTCGTTCCGCCTCAACCCGGTGCCGCCGGCGGAGGCGGTGCTGTACAGCAACGTATTCGCGTTTCTCGCACTCATGATCGTCGTCGTAGGGATCGTTTATTTGATGCAATTCGGGAAGACGGCCGGCGCGCGGACGGCCGCGGTTTCGGCGCAGCGTCCGGAAGCCGATACGCGATGAAAGGCGGGGGAATCATCCCCCGCCTTCGTGTATCCGTTTCCCGATCGCGGCCCGCGCCCATCGGCACCATTCCAGGTTCGAGCGCGTGTTGGAGAGCGCTTTGTTCAGCAGCATGTAGATGCCGAAGTAATGGGACCGGAATTCGAGGTTGTCCGGGTCGCCGTTCGCGACCTGCTCGAGCATGCGCACCTTCGCTTCCAATCGGCCGAGCTTCTCCTCGTACAGCTTCTCCCGCTCGCCGAACATGCGCAGCGCGTTCTCCGGGGACGTGTTCCACAAGCAGTACGTCTTCAGCAGCATCTCGTCTTTCATGACGGGCTCTCCGGTCGGTCCTTCCAGCCATTCCTTCAAAGCGGCGGTGCCGCGATCCGTAATCGTGTACACTTTTTTGTCCGGCTTGTCGGATTGGCTGACAAGCTCGAACGATACGAGTCCTTCCTTCTCCATGGCGGAGAGGAGCGGATAAATTTGGCTGTGCTTCGCCGGCCAAAACAGCTCGAATTGATGCATCAAATCGTAGCCGGAGCAAGGCTTGAGCGACAGCAGGCTGAGCAATCCGTACGATAGCGTATTCAATCGGACGTTCCCTTCTATGTCAGTTTTGACATAATGCCAAAAAGGAGATATGATAAGTTCGTTATTCATTATATGTAAAAAGATACATATAATCAAATTCGGATACGAGCGAATCGGAGGAGAAACCGTGAGTGAAAACGAAGCTTTGAACCGCGTCCGGTTTTGGCCGGTCATGATCGCCATCTTTTGCGGGTCGTTCATCTCGACCTTGGCGACGAGCACCATCAATATCGCGCTGCCTTTGCTGCAGCACCATTTCGAGACGACGCTCGGCACGATCCAGTGGACGATCACCGGCTTCATGCTGGCGATGGGGACGATCGCGCCGATTACGGGCTATCTCGGCGAACGATTCAGCTACAAGCGGCTGTATTTGTTCGCCCTGGCCGGGTTTACGCTGGCGTCCGCCTTGTGCGCGTTCGCCTGGAATCCCGCTTCCCTAGTCGTGTTCCGCATTTTGCAGGGCGCCTTCAGCGGCTTGATCGTGCCCGCCACGATGACGATCATCTATCAAGTCATCCCGCGCGAAAAACAAGCGATGGCGATGGGGCTGTGGGGCGTCTCGGCGATGCTGGCGCCGGCGATCGGCCCGACGTTCGCGGGATGGCTGCTCGAGAGCTGGAGCTGGAAATGGCTGTTCTGGATCAATATCCCGGTCGGCCTCGTCTCCGTTCTGTGCGTCACCCGCTTCATTCCGTATTACCGGCTGAAGGTGCCGAAGTCGTTCGACCTGATCGGCTTCGTTACCGTCACGATCGGCAGCGCCTCGCTGCTCGTCGCGCTGGGGCAAGGCCATGCTTGGGGATGGGCGTCCGCCGAAATCGTGACGCTGTTCGCCGCAGGTCTCGTCTTCCTCGCGCTGTTCATCTGGCGCGAGCTCGTCGCCGAGACGCCGCTGCTCGACCTGCGCGTTCTCGCGAACGGCCGCTATACGCTGACGCTCGTCATCGTCAGCATCCTGACGGTCAGCCTGTACTCGGGGATGCTGCTCATCCCGGTCTTCCTGCAGAACATTCAACGGGTCACCCCGATGGATACCGGACTCATCTTGCTGCCGGCGTCGCTCGCGATGGCGCTCATGATGCCGATCGTGGCGAAGCTGTACGAAAAAATCGGGCCGCGCTGGCTGCTGACGACGGGCATCGCTCTGCTCGGCGTCGGAACGCTGACGCTCAGCTGGCTCAGCGTGGACGTCTCGCATTCGTACATTTTGTTCTGGATGATCGTGCGCAACGTCGGCATCGCCATGGTCATGATGCCCGCGAGCAACGCCGGCATGGAGCGTATCCCGCCGCATTTGGCCGGGCACGCCTCGTCGATGTCGAACTGGACGCGGAACGTGTTCGGCTCGTTCTCGATCGCCATCTTCACGTCGCTGCTCGCCTCGTATTCGACGGGACATGCGACCGATCTGGTCAAGTCCGGCGTGACGGACAAAGTCCAGCTCCAGCTGCTCTCGTTCACGATGAGCGTCGACGACGTGTTCCTGATCGCGACGGTCATCGCCCTCGTCGCGCTGCCGCTCAGCCTGACGGTCGGCAAGCTGAAGCCGAAGCTGCTTTCGGAGACGAAAGGTATGGGAGCGGCTTGAGCCGCGCCTTCCCCGGATCGCAGCGGGAGCGTCGGCGCACGCGGGCGGCTCCGGTACCGGCCCCGGCGGAAACTTCGGTTTCCGTCCGGGGCCGCTCTGTCCTCGCACCCGCCAACCTGTTATAATGGAACCGTAACGTCGAAGCGTTCCACATTTTGGTTCCGGTTGGTGTTGACATGCTGCCACAAACGAAATTTTTCCGGATCGGGTACGGTATTCTTCTCGTCTTCCTGATCATTTGGGTCGGCGTAAAGATCGACTTTATTTTTTACCCGCTTAAGGTGCTCGTCCAGACGCTGTTCGCCCCGATTCTCATATCCGGCATTTTGTATTACTTGTTCCGTCCCGTCGTCAACCTGCTGACGGGCAAAAACGTGCCGCGCTCGCTCGCCATCCTGATCATCTACCTGTTCTTCGCGCTGCTCGTGACGATCGTCGTCATCTTCGTCGCGCCGGTGCTGAAGCGGCAGTTCACCGAGCTGATCAACAGCTTGCCGGCGCTGCTGCAGGCGGCGGTCAGCAAAGGGCAGGAGCTCGCGGAGAGCGAATGGTTCACCCGGTTCGCCGAGAGCTTCGAGCTCGACTTCAACAAGCTGTCGGCGAAAGTGTCCGACTACCTGGTCGTCGGCTTCAACCTGCTCAGCGCGAACTTCAAATCGGTGATCGGGTTCGTCGCGAACGTGTTTTTCCTCGCCGTCACCGTGCCGTTCATCCTGTTCTACCTGCTGCGGGACGGGGACAAAATCCGCGACGGCATGCTCAAGCTGCTGCCGAAATCGCGCAAGGAAGACGCGAAAGACATTTTGTCCAAGATGGACGAAACGGTCAGCCTGTACATACGCGGCCAAATTATCGTCGCCTTCATCGTCGGCGTGCTCTGTCTCGTCGGGTACTTGATCGTCGGCGTCGACTACGCGTTCCTGCTTGCGCTCGCGGCGATGATTACGAACGTCATCCCGTACGTGGGCGCTTTCCTCGCCGCGGTGCCGGCCATTATCGTCGCGCTCGTCGACTCGCCGTTCATGGTGCTGAAGGTCGTCATCGTGGCGGTCGTGGCGCAGCAGGTCGAAGGCAATTTGATTTCGCCGCAAATTATGGGCAAGCAGCTGGAAATCCACCCGCTGACGATACTGCTGCTGCTGCTCGTCGTCGGCAGCCTCGTCGGCCCGCTCGGCATGCTGCTGGCGGTTCCGGTGTACGCGGTCGCCAAAATCATCGTCGTTCACGTCTACGGTCTCATCCGGCTGCGGCTCCATCCGCCGACCGACGAATAAGCCCTTCACGGGACGGCGGACGACGAGCCGGCATAGGAGAGTAACGCAATGGACTTCACGCCAAACTTGTATACGATATTGTCCGTTGTCAATTTGCTGCTCGCCGCGGCGGTCATCTTCCTGGAGCGGCGCAACGTCGGCGTCACGTGGGCGTGGCTGATGGTGCTCTTCTTCCTGCCCGGCGCCGGCTTCCTGCTCTACTTGTTCCTCGGGCAAAACTTGAGCCGCCGGAAGCTGTACAAAATCAAGGCGGAGCGTCGCGAGTACGTTCACGCCTTGATCGAAAGCCAGAAGCGGGAAATTCGCCGAATCCATTTCCACGATCCGGCGATGATCCATTATCAGGACATGATCTACATGAACTTGTCCGGCGGGCAGTCGCTCTATACGCAGGACAACGAGGTCGACATTTTCACCGACGGCAACAGCAAATTCGAATCGCTGCTGCGCGACATCGAACGGGCGCGGTCGCACATTCATCTGATGTATTATATCGTGAAGGACGACGGCTTGGGCCGCAGGCTCGTCGAGGCGCTGGCGCGCAAGGCGAAGGAAGGCGTACAGGTGCGGTTTTTGTACGACCATATCGGCAGCACCGGCTTGTCGCGGCGGTTTTTCCGGCCGTTGACGGAGGCGGGCGGCCAGACGGCGGCCTTTTTCCCGTCGAAAATTCCGTACGTCAATTTCCGAATCAACTTTCGCAACCACCGGAAGCTGGCGATCATCGACGGGTCGTGCGGCTACATCGGCGGCATTAATGTGGGGGACGAATATCTCGGACTGGACAAGCGGTTCGGCGATTGGCGCGATACGCACCTGAAAGTGAAAGGAAGCGCCGTCTATCAGATGCAGATGCAGTTCGTGCTGGACTGGAACTTGGCGTCCGGGACGAAGATGTCCGACGAGCTGGCGTATTTCCCCGGTCCGATCGATCACGCCGGCAAGGTCGGCATGCAGATCGTCTCGAGCGGGCCGACGAACGACCGGGAGCAGATCAAGAAGGTGTATATCAAGATGGTCCATGCCGCGAAGCAGAGCGTCTGGATCCAGTCGCCTTACTTCGTGCCGGACGAAAGTTTGATGACGGCGCTCAAGATGGCCGCGCTGTCCGGCGTCGACGTCCGCCTCATGCTGCCGGCGAAGCCCGACCACAAGCTCGTCTATTGGGCGTCCACGTCGTATTTGGGCGAGCTGCTCGCCGTCGGCGTGAAATGCTACCTATACGAAAAAGGGTTTCTGCATGCGAAGACGATCGTCGTGGACGGGCGGGTCGCCACGGTCGGAACGGCGAACATCGATTTGCGCAGCTTCAAGCTGAACTTCGAGGTGAACGCCGTCTTGTACGACACGGAAACCGCCGGCAAGCTGCAGCGCATCTTTTTGGACGATCAGGAGCACTGCACGCAGCTGACCGAGGATGTATACCGGGAGCGCCCGCTCCGCAACCGGTTTCTCGAGTCCTGCGCCCGGCTGCTGTCGCCGATTTTGTAAACCGCGTCCGACAAAACGAGAGACTGCTCGCCCTGTCCAAAACGGCGTTGGCAGTCTCTTGTCGTGTTCGTCGCCGCGCGGGTGCGGACGGACGGGCGGAACCGAAGTCAGTCGAGGTCGAGAAGGCCGCGCTGCAAATAGCTTTCCAGCGTTTTGGCCACGTCGTATATCGTATGCGAAGAGTCGATGTTTTCGTAAGCGTGCTCGCACTCGGACTTGTACGCGAGCTCTTCCTCGTAGTGGGACAAATACCGCCGGATGCGATCCTCCGAGTCTCCCCGGTTTTTCAGCCGTTCGACGATCGTATCGGGGCTGGCGTAAATGAAAAAGCGCTTGACTTTGTCGCCGTAGGCGTCCTTCAATATTTCCGCGCCGTACCGGTTCAAGACGAGGTAAATGCAGCCGTACTGCCGCAGCGCGGCCTCGATGTCGGCATGCTTGACGCCGTACCGGACTCCGTCGATGTCCACGACCTCGACGAACTCGCCGTTGCGCTCGGCGGCGGCGAAGGCGTCCGGATCGACGAAATGATAGTCGCGGCCTTCCGCTTCGTTCGGTCTCGGCTCGCGGGTCGTGTAGGAGAGCACTTGCTTCATGTGGATCGTGGCGCCGGCCATTTCGGCGATCGTTTTGCGGCCCGCACCGGTCGGACCGGTAAAGACGAAGACGATTTCTTTATCTTTCAGTACGTACATGGGCTTACCTCCTTTTGTGGCGTCCGCCAAAAGATACGGCGATATATACCTTATTCGCCAAAAGGCGAAAATTCCCTATCGGATCGAAGCAAAAATTCCGATACAAACAAGTAGGCCGTTCTCCGGCCGAACGCCCCGCTCGCGTGCTATAATGAATGAATGAGTGGATGATCGGGGTCATTTTTTCGAACAATGGGAGTTGGATACGATGAAGGAACCGAACCGGACGGTCGACGGCGGCCGATCCGGCTTGTGGACATACGCGCTATTTATCGGGATCGGCGCGCTGCTCTACGTCGTCGTCGCGTTTCTGATCGCGGGCTTGCCCGGCCGGATGGGCGAAGCCGACGACGTCGCCGCCTTCGGAGTGGGGGACGATTGGGAGGCGTACGCGGGCGAGCTCCCTTTCCGCGACGGCGTTCCCGAAGACCGTGCGGTCGCTTGGAGGCCGCTCGCCGAGCTGCAAGCCGAGCATGGCAAGCGGGAGGCTCCGGAGCCATACTGGCTTCGGATCGTTCTGCCCGGGGAGACGGGCGGCTCCCGTGATCCGTACTTGTGGGTCAAGCGGCAAAGCCACTATCAGCTGTACGTCGACGGCGTCAAGCTCGGCGAGGTGGACAACGACGGAGCGGACCGTTTCATGCATCCGTCCTTCGGCTGGCGCTCGTACGAGATGCAGCCGAAGGACGGGCCTCGCACGCTGCTCGTCCACGTCGATCCGGTGCGGCCCTCGCTGTACGTCGGCAGCTACGCCGTCGGGGACGGGAAGACGCTGCTCGCGGAGATGATCCGCTACGACGCGGTCGGCCTGTTATACGTGCTGCTGTTCGGCCTTCTCGGCTTCGCGTCGACGGCGCTTTACTTGCGGTCCCCGCGGGACCCGTATTATTTAAGCTTTGCGATCATCACGTATTGCGCCGCGGCCGGGTATTTGTTCCGATCGTACTCGTTCCAGCTGCTGCCGCACGCTCCGGTGCTCGTCTACTTGGCCGACCTGCCGGGCATCGCGGCTACGGGCGCCTTTCAGTTGTTCATGCATCAATTCGCGGGAGGACGCCGTCATTCGCTGTTCCGGGTATTGGCCGCGTATTTTTTCGTCGGGGCGTTCGCGCTTACCGTCATCGCCTTGATGACCGATTTCAGAACGTATTACCGTCTTTACACGGTCTTTTTGCTTCCCGGTCTCACGGTGTCGGGCGTAGCGGTCGTCCTTTTCGCGGTGCGCCGCTACTGGAAGCTGGCCGACCGGGAAACCGGCTGGATGCTGACGGGGATTCTGTCGGCCGTCTTGTGCGTCGTCGTCCATATCGGCGGTTCGTTCTACGTCAAGTCGCTGCGGGTGTTTCCGCTTCATTCGACGACCGAGGCGTATATCGTGGAAAACGCGGCCGGCTACGGCGTGCTGCTGTTCGTCCTCGCGCTCGGAATGGCGATGCTGACCCGGATATCGCGCATCCGCGCCGAGCACCGGACGTTTACCGAGTCGCTCGAGCGGATGGTGGAGGATCGGACGGCGGAGCTCGCGGAGTCGAACCGGCTGCTCGAGATATCGATTCGGGAGCGTTCCGAAGCGATGGCGGAAATGTACGTGCTCGAGGAGCGCAACCGGATCGCGGGCGACATTCACGACGGCGTCGGCCACTCGCTTACGACGTCGCTCGTGCAGATGGACGCGGCCCGGCTTCTGCTGAAGAAAGGGCGCGAGGAAGAAGGGCTGCGCAAGCTGGAGCTGTCGGTCGAGCTTGTCCGGAAAAGCTTGCAGGACGTTCGCGAATCCGTCCATATGATGAAGTCGATCGGAGCGGAATTCGATCTGGAGGAGTCGCTGTCCGAGCTGGCCAAAGCGACGGAGGAAGCCGCGGGAATCGAGGTGACCGGCGAGGTTTCGGCACTGCCCGCGCTCGGCACGCTGCAAAAAAAAGTGGTGTTCCGCACGATGCAGGAAGGGCTGACGAACGGCCTGCGCCACGGCGGTGCGGGCAAATTCCGGTATGAGCTGGCTTACGCCGACGGCCGGGTGACGTTCACGCTCTGGAACGACGGCAAGCCGCACGGCGACCGCCCGTTCGGCTTCGGCTTGAGCAGCATGCGGGAGCGGGTGCGTCAAATCGGCGGGACGCTCGAGGTATCGTCGCCGGGCGGAGACGATTACCTGCTGTCGATCCGGTTCCCGGCGGGATGAAGGCAAGCGAATCGTCGCTTGCCTTTTATTTTGTCGACGATCCTTATTTTTTCATCTCGAAAAATTCGCACGTCTCCCGCGGGTGATAGGCGAGCTCGCTAACCCCGGACTGGACGACGACGGTCGATTCGTCGAAACGGATGATGACCCCGCCGGAATCGATCATATGGTCGTCGCGGAAGACGCGGACGGACGTCTCCGCCTCCAGCGCTTCCTGGAAATCGCGATCGGTGATTAGCTTCCGGTTTCGAAGCATTTCGTTCGTTCTCCTTTGCGGGCTTTGGACTTTAGAGTCCTTACCATTGTACCAGAGGACGGCGGCGAACGATAGGCTCGTATCGTCCGCGCGTTCGCTCGTTCGTTCACAGCTGTGCATGCGCGGATGCGTATTCGGATGCGCAGCCCCCGACGCTCGCCGTCAAGCGCTCCGAAGCCGCCCGGCCCCCCGTAACGCGCCGCGGCGCGTTTTACTAGCGATCCCGATATGGTGTACAATGGATAGGATTGGCTGACGTTCGAAGCAAGGATACGGGAGGAATCGTACGATGCGCTGGCAAGAAATTACGATACATACGCGCGAGGAAGTCGCGGAGCTGATCGCGAACGCGTTTCACGACATGAATGCGGGAGGAGTGACGATCGAGGAGTCGGGCACGCTGAACAAGCAGCGCGACACGTCGCTCGGTCAATGGTACGAGCTTCCGCTTAACGATATCCCGGAAGGGGAGGCGGTCGTGCAGGCGTATTTCGCCGAGCCGGACGACGTGCCGGCGTTGATCGAGCGGCTGATGGAGCACGTCCGGTTCGTTCGAGACGAGCTGGGTTACGACGTCGGCACCGCGGAAGTCAAAACCCGCGAAGTCGACGAGGAGGATTGGGCGAACTCGTGGAAGCAGTATTACAAGCCGCTGCGGCTGTCCGAGCGGCTGACGATCAAGCCGACCTGGGAAACGTACGAGCCGGAGAGCCCGGACGAAATCGTCCTCGAGCTCGACCCGGGAATGGCGTTCGGCACCGGGACGCATCCCACGACGGCGCTTTGCTTGCGGACGCTGGAGAAGGAGGTCGTCCCCGGCATCGACGTCATCGACGTCGGCACGGGCTCCGGCGTGCTCGCGATCGCGGCGGCGAAGCTGGGCGCCCGGCGGGTGCTGGCGCTCGACCTCGATCCGGTCGCCGTCTCGAGCGCAACGGAGAACGTTCGGCTGAACGGGCTCCAGCATACGATCGTCATCAAGGAGAGCGATCTGCTCGGCGTCCTGCAAGGAGCGGGGCTGGCAAAGGCCGCGACGGCCCGCGGGGAGACGGCCCCGGCTCGAGCGAATGCCGGAGAGCTCGGCGTGGAGCTGCCCGTCCGGCTTGTCGTGGCGAATATTTTGGCGGAAATCATCCTGCTGTTCATCCGGGACGTCTACGACGTGCTGGAGCCGGGGGGAACGTACATCGCCTCGGGCATTTACAAAAACAAGGAAGACGACGTGGAGAAAGGGCTGCTCGAAGCCGGCTTCGCGATCGAGCGCAAGGAACGGGATCAGGATTGGGTCGCCTTCGTCGCGAAGAAACGGCAGGTGACGCTGTAGGTGGACGGGATCAACAGCTTTTTGCGCTATCCGCTGGAGGAGCTTCCTTTCATCCTGATCGTGCTCGTGCTCGCCTTTACGATTCACGAATTCGCGCACGCGTATGCGGCGTACAAGTTCGGCGACCCGACGGCGAAGCAGATGGGGCGGGTGACGCTCGATCCGCGCGCGCACCTGGACGTGCTCGGCACGATCCTCATTCTGATCGCGGGCTTCGGCTGGGCGAAGCCCGTCCCCGTCAACCGGGGGCGGTTCAAGCATCCGCGGCTCATGGGCATCGTCGTATCGGCGGTCGGCCCGCTCAGCAACTTGCTGCTGGCGTTCGTGGGCGTCGTGCTGTACCACGTGTTCGCCGGAACCGGGGTGCTGGACAACGCTTCGGTCGGCGTCGTCAAGGCGGTCGATCTGTTCCTGAGACGGCTGATCGAGCTGAACATCGTGTTGTTCATCTTCAACCTCATCCCGCTGCCGCCGCTCGACGGCTACCGGATTATCGAGGATTTGGCGCCGTCGCATATCCGGATGAAAATGGCGCAAAATGAACAATGGGGCATTTTTGTCTTTTTGCTGCTCGTGTTCATCCCTCCGCTCAACCGGGTGACGATTCAGCCGCTGTTCGCAATCGGAGGGGACTTGATCTACGGCATGAGCCGGATCGTTTCGTTCGTCATATAGCCGGATTGATCCGCTTCCAATGTCGGGTAGTAGAAATTCGACAATAAACGATGTATGATGGTAGTTGGCCTCATAGCCTATACGATTCGAAGGAGGGCTCTCCCGGCAGGCGGCCGGACGGCGCAAGGAAGCTCGTCCTGCGGGGGGATTCGATATGCAGCGTTATTTCGTGGCGCCGGAGCAATGGTCCGGCACCGAACTGTTCGTCGACGGCGACGACGCCCATCACATCGCCAACGTCATGCGGGCGAAGGCGGGAGATAAGCTGATCGCGAGCGACGGAGCGAGCCGGGAGGCGCTCGCCGAAGTGACCGAGATCGGGAAAGGCCGGATCGGGCTTCGCGTCGTCGAGGAGCTGCCGATGGAGGCGGAGCCGCGCATCGCCGTGACGATCGCGCAAAGCTTGCCGAAGGGCGACAAGCTCGAGACGGTCGTGCAAAAAGGAACGGAAATCGGCGCGGTTCGCTTCGTTCCGTTTCTGTCCGAACGGACCGTCGTCCAGTACGACGCGAAGAAGGAGACGAAGCGGCTCGAGCGGTGGCAAAAAATCGCCAAGGAAGCCGCCGAGCAGGCGCACCGCAACCGGGTGCCCGCCGTCGACGCGCCGAGGTCGTGGAAGCAGCTGCTTCAGCTCGTCCGCGAGGCGGACGCGGCGTTTTTTTGCTACGAGAAGGAAGACGGCACGATGCTGAAGGACGCGGTCGTGCGCGCGATAGCGGCGAGAGGCGGCGGAGCGGCCGGCATGAGCGTCATGCTCGTGATCGGACCCGAAGGCGGCTTCACCGAACGGGAGGCGCGCGAGGCCGAGGAGGCCGGCTGCGTGTCCGTCAAGCTCGGCAGACGCATTTTGCGCACGGAGACGGCCGGACTGGTCGGCTTGACGTGCCTGTTATACGAAACCGGAGAGATGGGAGGATAACGCCGATGGCGACAGTCGCGTTTTATACGTTGGGCTGCAAAGTGAATTTTTACGATACGGAAGCGATTTGGCAGCTGTTCAAAAACGAAGGCTACGAGCAGGTCGATTTCGAGCAGACGGCCGACGTCTACGTCATCAATACGTGCACCGTCACGAATACGGGCGACAAAAAGAGCCGGCAAATCATTCGCCGCGCCGTGCGCCGCAATCCGGACGCGATCGTGGCCGTCACCGGCTGCTACGCGCAGACGTCGCCCGCGGAAATTATGGCGATACCGGGCGTCGATCTGGTCATCGGCACGCAAAGCCGCGACCAAATCATCCCGCTCGTGAAGCAGTTCCAGGAGCAGCGCCAGCCGATCAACGCGGTGCGCAACATTATGAAGACGCGCGAATTCGAGGAGCTGGACGTGCCGGATTTCGCCGACCGGACGCGCGCTTTTCTGAAAATCCAGGAAGGGTGCAACAACTTCTGCACGTTCTGCATCATTCCTTGGTCTCGCGGGCTCATGCGCAGCCGCAAGCCGGACAGCGTCATCAAGCAGGCGCATATGCTGGTGGAGGCGGGCTATAAGGAAATCGTCCTGACCGGCATCCATACGGGCGGCTACGGCGAAGACATGAGCGATTACGGCTTGGCGGACCTGCTGTGGGATCTCGACAAGGTCGACGGCTTGAGCCGGATCCGCATCAGCTCGATCGAGGCGAGTCAAATTACCGACAAGGTGATCGAGGTGCTGAACGCGTCGGACAAAATGTGCCGCCATCTGCACGTGCCGCTTCAAGCGGGCGACGATGCGGTGCTGGCGCGCATGCGGCGCAAATATACGACCGCCGAATTCGGCGCGAAAATCGAGAAGCTCCATCGCGCGATGCCGGGCGTCGCGATCACGACGGACGTCATCGTCGGCTTTCCGGGCGAGACCGAGGAAATGTTCCGCAACGGCTATCGGTTCATGGAGCAGATGCAGTTCGCGGAAATGCACGTGTTCCCGTATTCGAAGCGGACGGGGACGCCGGCGGCGCGGATGGAGGACCAGATCGACGAGGAGATCAAAAACGAGCGCGTCCACGAGCTGATCGACCTGTCCGAACGGATGCAGCTCGCTTACGCGCAGCGGTATGTCGGCGACGTGCTGGAGGTCATTCCGGAGCGGACGTACAAGGGTGCGCCGGACGGCGGCCTGCTCATGGGCTATTCGGACAACTATATCAATCTCGTTTTCCCGGGCTCGGAAGAGATGATCGGTCAAATTTGCAAGGTGAAGCTGACCGAAGCGGGCGTCAACGAAAGCCGCGGCGACTTCGTGCGCGTCGTGGAGCCGATCGTCCGCAAGGCGGCGGTTAACGGGTAATGACCAAGACAGGATTTCGTCCTCCGTCCCGAACGGCCGGAGCGCGAAATCCTTCTTGCATTCTGTTCGGGGGAGTGAAACGAGCGATGAAAGAAATATCGGCGGGCGGCGTCGTCTATCGCACACGCGAGGGCAGGACGGAAATTCAGCTGATCCAGGACCGCTACGGCAAGACGACGCTGGCGAAGGGCAAGATGGAGCCGGGCGAGACGATCGAGCAAACCGCGCTGCGGGAAATTCGCGAGGAAACGGGCATCGTCGGCCGGATCGTCGCGAAGCTGGAGCAAGTCGACTATCAATATACGCATGCCGAGCACGGGGTTGTCGACAAGGAGGTTCATTACTATTTGGTCGAAGCCGAAGGCGGCGAGCTGCAGGCGCAGGTCGAGGAAATTCGCGGCGTCGAATGGCTCGATCCCGCGGAGGCGTGGAAGCGGCAGACGTCGTCGGGCTACGGCAATAACGATTCGGTGCTGCGCAAGGCACTGGACACTTTACATATCGAGGTGGATGGACGATGAGCGGGAAGACGGAAGGTTTCGATCCGGCCAAGCTTGCGGCTTATATCGATCATACGCTGCTGAAGGCGGACGCGACGGCCGAGGCGGTCGACAAGCTGTGCGACGAGGCGCGGCGTTTCGGCTTTTACAGCGTCTGCGTGAACGGCGGATGGGTGTCCCGTTGCGTGAAGGCGCTTGAAGGGAGCGGAGTCCGTGTCAGCGCTGTGGTCGGCTTCCCGCTGGGAGCGTCGTTACCGGAGGTCAAAGCGTTCGAGGCGGCCCGCGCCGCCGAGCTCGGAGCGACCGACATCGACATGGTGCTGGCCGTGGGGGCGCTGCTCGCCGGCGACGAAGCGTACGTTCGCGACGATATCCGCGCGGTCGTCGAGGCGGTGAAGGGCAAGGCGATCGTGAAGGTCATTCTGGAGACGGGCTTTTTGACCGACGACCAGAAGCGGACGGCTTGCCGGCTGGCGGAAGAAGCCGGAGCGCACTTCGTCAAGACGTCGACCGGCTTCGGCCCGGGCGGAGCGACCGTCGAAGACGTGAGGCTGATGCGGGCGGCGGTATCGCCGGGCGTGCAGGTGAAGGCGTCGGGCGGCGTACGCGACCGGGCGGCCGCGATCGCGATGATCGAGGCCGGGGCGACGCGTCTCGGCACGAGCTCCGGCGTGGCGATCGTAAGCGGCGCCGGCGGCGGCTCGGCCGGCTATTGAGCGAGGACGCGGGAGGACGGAGCGCGTTGGACGGCTACCGCCGCTCCCCGACTTTCCGCAGCGCGGGCAAGTAGCAGAGCGGCAGCGCGACGAGCGAGCTGACGATGTTGAAGATCGTCTGCGCATGGGCGATTTGCCCGGACGGCCGGGAGGAGAGCAGCGCCGACGCCTCATGGAGCACGTGGAGCAGCGGGAGGAACAGCAGGGCGCCGCCTACGTTGAGCGCGATATGCGACCAGGCGACGAACTGCCCGTTCCGGCTGCCGCCGATGCCGGCGAGCAGCGCGGTCGCGCACGTGCCGACGTTGGCGCCGAGCACGATGGCGATGCCGACCTCGACCGGGATGGCGTCGACGGCGGCGAGTCCCATCGTCATCGCGATCGTCGCCGCGCTGCTGTGGATGATCGCCGTCAGCACGGCGCCGGCGACGACGCCCCACAGCACGCTGCGCTGCGCGTGCTCGACGAACCAGCCGAACAGCCCGCGCGACTGCAGCGCCGGGACGATCGTCTGCATCACCTCGACGCCGAGTATGACGGAGGCGAACCCGCTGACCGCCAGCGAAAGCGAGCGGATATGATGCAGCGTGCGATGCAGCCGGTACGAGCGCAAGCCGCCCCATGGGAGCAGCGTGCCGAGCCAGACCGAGCCCGAGGTCAGCAGCAGCGGGAAGGCCAGCTTCGTCAAGTTGAGGCCGATCAGCTCGGTCGTAATGCACGTGCCGATATTCGCGCCGAGGATGATGCCCAGCGTTTTCGGGAACGTCATGATGCCGGCGTTGACGAGTCCGATCGTAATGACGGTGATCGCGCTGCTGCTTTGCAGGACGGCGGTTACGCCGGTGCCGATGAGCAGGCCGCGTACCGGCGTGCGCGTGAAACGTTCGACGAGTCCGGTCAAGTACGAGCCGGCCCATTGGTGGAGCGCGAGCTCCATCACTTTCATGCCGGTCAGGAAGATGCCGAGTCCGACCAGCATCGGGAGGACGATAGACGCGATCATGCGAGTCTCCTTTTTGGTGCCGTTTGTACATGTTATGTGCGGCGAAGGACGGGCATGACAAGCAGGGCGAGAGAGGCGATGGCGGGGACCGGCCGGAGCGGAAGAAACGTGCCGGCCGGCGAAGAAGGTACCTTATATAAAAGGTCGACTGGGGGAAAAGTCGGCCAGAGGCGCACATTCGGGTCCTGTTCGGAAGCCGACAGGAGTCGTACGGGGGGAGAACGTGGGACAACCGATTTTTTACGGCTCGGTACATGTGTTGTTTTACCGCAACGACGAAGTGCTGCTGCTGAAACGGAAAAATACGGGCTTTATGGACGGCATGTGGAGCGTCGTGGCCGGCCGGATCGACGGGGCGGAAGAGGTCGTGTCCGCGGCGATCCGGGAAGCGCGCGAGGAGGCGGGCGTCGACATCGATCCGTCGGGGATCGACGTGGTCGGCGTCATGCACCGTAAAAACACGTCTTCGGAATGGATCGATTTTTACTTGAAAGTGAAATCGTGGAAGGGCGATATCGTCAACAAGGAGCCGCACAAATGCGAGGAGCTGAGATGGTTTCCCCTCGGCGACTTGCCGGAGACGGTCATCCCATACGTCAAGAGCGCCCTTGCGCGAAACCACGATCGCATCTGGTTCGAGAGCTTCGGATGGTGACGCCGCTCGTCCGGCGCCGCCGCCAATAACGACAACGGTGGAGGAACGTTTATGGCATCGGTCATACTGGACCGCAAACGAAAAAAACGGCTGGAGCAAGGCCATCCGTGGATATACGCGAACGAAATCGAAAGCGTGCAGGGCGAATTCGAGCCCGGCGACATCGTGGCGGTGACGACCCATACGGGGCAAACGCTCGCCTACGGCTACATCAACCCGAATTCGCAAATCCGGGTTCGCGTCGTCTCCTATTCGCCGCTGGAGGAGATGGACCGCGCCTTTTTCGCCGAACGGATCGGACGCTGCCTGCAGCATCGCGAACGGTTCGTGTCGGATACGAACGCCTACCGTCTCGTCTACGGGGAGGCGGACTTCCTGCCGGGTCTCGTCGTCGACCGGTTCGACGACGTGCTCGTCGTGCAGGTGCTGTCGCTCGGCATGGAGCGGCGCAAGGACGTCATCGTCGACGTGCTGGCGGAGCTGCTTCGCCCGCGAGGCATTTACGAGCGGAGCGACGTGCCGGTTCGCGAGCTGGAAGGGCTGGAGCAGCGCAAAGGACCGCTCTACGGAGACTGCCCGCGTTACGTGGACATCGTCGAGAACGGTTTGCGCATCGAGGTCGACATCGAGCAAGGGCAAAAAACCGGCTACTTTTTCGACCAGAGGGAAAACCGCGCTTCGATCGGCAAGCTGATGACCGGCTGGGGCCATCGGAGCGGCATCCGGCTGGAGGAGCGGGAGGACGAGGCGGACGGCGGCAAGCGGCTCGTGCCGGTCAACGCCAACGGCAAGCCGGTCACGTTCCCGTATTGGGACGGGGCGACCGTGCTCGAATGCTTCTCGCATACGGGCAGCTTCACGATCAACGCCTGCCGCGCCGGCGCGAAAAAGGTGACGTGCCTCGACATCTCGGAGCACGCGATCGAGACGGCGAAGCGGAACGTCGAGCGCAACGGGTTCGCCGAGCGGGTGGAGTTCGTCGTCGCCGACGCGTTCGATTATTTGCGCGAGCAGGTGAAGGGCGTCGAGGAGCGCCGGACGCGCGCCGCCGCGGGCCAGACGGGCGGCAAGGTCGATACGTCGAAGCCGCTCGGCGCGGTCGGACGGACATGGGACGTCGTCATTCTCGATCCGCCCGCGTTCGCCAAAAACAAGGGAGCCGTCGAAGGCGCCTGCCGAGGGTACAAAGACATCAACCTGCACGCGATGAAGCTCGTGAACGAAGGCGGCTTTCTCGTGACGGCGAGCTGCTCGTACCACGTGCGTCCCGACCTGTTCCTGGAAACGATTCAAGCGGCGGCGACGGATGCGCGCAAAGTGCTGCGGCTTATCGAGTTCCGCGGCGCGGGCTACGATCATCCCCGTCTGCTCGGCGTGGACGAAGGCGATTATTTGAAGTTCGCCATTTTCGAAGTCCGTTCCCGTTAATCGCGCGGGCGGACATCGCATGAAGCATACGAACGGTACCGAAAGGGAGGGGACGGCATGGAGCCGATAACACCGCAAGACGTGCAGCGCGTTTTGGAAGCGTTGAAGGACAGGGATTTGCACCTGCATCTGGAAATGACGACGGGCGCCTACGCCTCCCATCTGGACAGCGCCAAATTTACGGCGTCGACCTTCATGACCAACGCCATTGTCCGGTATACGAGAGGGACGATTGCCGGAAGCGGCCCGTACCGGGTCGGATTAAAGACGACAAACAACGGCTGGGTATACTCCGAAGGGTTAACCCATTGGGAGTATGACGCAGGCGGCGAACGGCTGCTGCTGGCGGGCCACGACGCGGAAGGCAAGCTGGTCGTCGGCCTGCAGCTCGGCCGGGAACCGTTTTAATGGGACGAGGAAAAGGGGGAGCGAACATGGAACGGCAGCGGCATATTTTAATCGTGCTTCCGCATCCCGACGACGAAACCGGTATGACGGGGACGGTCGCGGGACAAATCCGGGACGGGGTGCCGGTCACGTACGTCTGTCTCACATTGGGCGAAATGGGGCGGAATATGGGCGTTCCGCCGTTCGCGAATCGGGTTACGCTGCCATCGATCCGCCGGCAGGAGCTGGAGGAGGCGTGCCGGCGGATCGGCATCGCGGACGTCAGAATGTGGGGGTATCGCGATAAAACGATCGAGTTCGAAGACCGGGACGCGCTCGTCCGGCGAATCCAAGACGTCGTCGAGGAGCTGAATCCTTCGGTGATTTTTACGTTTTATCCCGGGTACAGCGTGCACCCGGATCATGACGCATGCGGAGCGGCCGTCATCGCCGCCGTCGCCGGGATGCCGAAGGAGGCGAGGCCGCGGGTGCTCTGCGTCGCGTTCGCGAAAGGGTGCGAGGAAGCGCTCGGCGAGCCGGATACCGTCGTCGACGTCTCCGAGTTCGCCGACCTGAAGCGGTACGCGCTGCAGGCGCACCGCTCCCAGTTTCAGCATATGTCCGGCATCCTGCTGAAGGAAGACGAGCAAGCCCGCAGCCGGTGGAGCCGCGAGCGGTTTTGGACGTACCGGTTCGACTGAAGGCGTCGCCGATCAGGAGAAGTTGAACAGGACGATGCCGAAGCACGCCGCGTTCAACAAAAACGTTATGCCTGCGCCGATCAGAATACCCTGCATCATGGCCGGGTCTTTGCGGAACCAGAGCAGGGCGGGGACGACGTAGACGACTTGGGCGACGCCGATGAAAAAGAAGGCGACCGGGACGGCCAGCAAAAGCAGGTGCAGCAGCGCCACGAGCCCGATCCCGGCCCATACTTTGCCGCCCTTCCACGGTTTGCGGCCTTTGTCGTCAGGCGGCGGGGCGCTCGTATCGACGATCTCCGTCTCCGGGGGAGGCGCGCTTTCCTTCGGCTCGCTCGAATGGTTCGGATCGTTCGGACGGTTCGGCACGTTCGGATCGCTCGGATCACGGTCAGGCATCGTTCTCGCTCCTTTTCGGATTGTTCGTGCGGGCCCGACTCAGCGTTCGCCGGCGTCGGACTTCGCGGCCGGCCCCGCGGTGCGCCGGTTCGACGGCTGCTTCAGATGATGGCGGATGCCTTTCCCGGCGAGCGGCTCGTCGCGGAACCGCGGGATGACGTGCAGGTGCGCGTGTGGCACCGTCTGTCCTCCGACAGGCATGCAGTTCCAGCCGACGTTGTAGCCGTCGGGGCTCCACTCCCGATCGATGCGCGCTTTCGCCTCCGCAAGCAGCCGGTACGTATCGGCCCATTCCTCCTCGGTCAAGTCGAACACCGTTTCGCGGTGCGCCTTCGGCACGATCATGCAGGAGCCGGCCAATATCGGATCGACGCTCGGGACCGTCACGCAATGCTCGCCGACGGCGATCGCCTCGCGCTTCACGAGCGGCCAGCAAAACGGGCAAGGTTTCATCTCCGCGAATTCCCCCTCCGTAAAAGAATTCATAATCGATCCGCCGTCACTTGGCGGGAGCGATTTCTTCCCGAATCGTATTCAGCATCTCCTCGCGACCGTCTCTATAGAACAAATTGTACGTATCGAACGGAATGATCCGCCCGTCGGGGTGGGCGATATGGACGCACGACTTTTTGACCGAACGAACGTCGAAGTTGTAGGCGTCCAAAAATTGCATGACGATGACCCGGAACACGTTATCGTAGCCGATATGATCGGGCACGGCCGCCATCGGCAGGCAGCAGAGCAAGTTTTTGAGCGACAGCGCCGAAGACGACGGGGAGTGCGCGGTCGAGAACAGCTCGAAGATGCGGTCCTTGAGCGACGTATCCTGCTCGAACACGATCGTATTCCGTCCTCCCTCGAGCAGCACGTTCGGATCGATCATCCCGGTCAGCGGCACGACCTCGTCTCCGAGCTTGAGCGCGTAGCCCATCGCCAAGCAGTCCGGGTGGCACGGCACCGGAATGATGTCTTCCGGCCGGAAGACGCCGGATTGGTCGATAATGTGCCGCCGCACCTCGCTCAGCGTAAGCCGGTCCGTCGCCGGATCGAACTTCTCGGTGCGTCCCGCCGCCTGGATCGGCTGGAACGTAACGCCCCGAACGGCGCGCTGCTTCAGCCCGTAGCGGATGACGTCGCCGATCTCGGCGTCGTTCAGCCCTTTCTTGAGCGTGACGACGAGCGTCGTCGAGACGTTGAATTCGTTCAAATGCTCGACCGCGCGTCGGCGAACGTCGCGGAGGTCGGCGCCCCGCAGCTCCCGCAGCGCGTGTGCCTCGAAGCTGTCGAATTGCAGGTAAATTTCGAAGCCCGGCATGTAGTCGGCCAGCCGCCGGGCGAATTCCCGGTCTTGGGCGATACGGATGCCGTTCGTGTTCACCATGAGATGCTTGATCGGCTTTCGCTTCGCCATGTCGAGGATGTCCCAAAACTGCGGATGGATCGTCGGCTCGCCTCCGCTGATCTGCACGACGTCGGGCTCGCCTTCGTTGCGCACGATCGCGTCCAGCATCGCTTCGATCTGCTCGAGCGACCGGAACGACTCGCGATGCGGGGACGATTCCGCGTAGCAGATCGGGCATTGCAGGTTGCACCGGTCCGTCACCTCGACGAGGGTCAGGCAGCTGTGCTGCTCGTGGTCCGGACATAAGCCGCAATCGTACGGGCAGCCGTAGCGGACCGGCGTATTCCAGCGGAGCGGCATTTCCGCCGGCTTCAAAAACTCGCGGCACTTTTTATAGTACGCCGCGTCGCTAGCGATCAGCACCTTCTCGCGGCCGTGGCGCATGCACGTCTTGAGCATATAGACGCGCTCGTCCTCGATGACGATCTTGGCCTCGACTTTGCGGAGGCAGACGGAGCAGATGCTGTTCGTCAGCTCGTAAAACAAATAAGGGCGGTTATTCGGCATAAGGGGAGGCGCTCTCCTTTGCGGCTGATGCATGCGCCGGACATCGGCGCAGCAGCCATGCGTAATAGACGAGACCGGCGATGCAGGCGAGCTGGACGTTGTTCAGCCCGGCGAACGGATGCGGCGTCGGCTTGACGAAGTCGACCGCGAGCCGGAACAGCAAGTAGCCGGCCATGAACAGCTGGAACAGGGCGCCGTCGGGCAGCCGCCAAGCGCCCGTCCGCGCGCCTCGTCTCAGGACGGACAAGCCGGCGCCGAGCAGGAGCAGGAAGACGATTTCGTACAGCTGCGTCGGATGGCGGGGGATCCCGTCTCCGAAGTCGATGGCGGTCGGCCAGCCGGTCGGCGTGCCGTACGTATGGTCGTCGAGCCCGGCGAGGAAGCAGCCGATCCGCCCGATCGCGATGCCGACGACGAGCGGCACGGCCATGTCGTCCCCGGTGGAGCGCGTCACCCCGACCCGCTTCTTGGCCCATTCGACCGCGATCAGGCCGCCCAGCAAGCCGCCTACGATCGTTTTGCCGCCCATCATGTAGGCGTAGTCGTTCCAGCGGGTCCAGGTCTCCGCCGGATTTTCGAGCCAATACAGCAGCTTCGAGCCGGCGGCGGCGCCGAGAATCGCCGCGACTATAATCCAGATCGCCTTCGAAGCGGGCATCGCTCCCTTGCTGCGCGTCAGCAAGTAGAAGCGGAAGCCGACGAAATAGGCGAGCGTCTCGAAGACGGGGTGGGGGTGAAGCTTCGCGAAGCCGATATCGAGATAGAGCGGGAAAGTCATGCCGTTCCTCCTTCGTCCGCCGAAGCGTGCCGCCTGGCATGCGTCGAATATGTAAAATTATAGCACACCGCGAAAGCGCTTCAAACCGCACCGTTTCCGCCGCCGGGCGACTTCGCCTTTAACCGTTTTTTCCCATTGCCGGACGGAAGCCGCATGGTACAATGTAAATCTGTTTTCCGGAAAGCGGACGGACGCAAAAAAAGCCCGGTCGGCGGCGCGACCGGGCCCGGCTTCTCAAAAGTCGAAATTGTCCGGATCCGGCCCGACGCGGCGGTCGAGGTTGAGTCCGTCGATCCGGGCGACGTCCTCGGCGGACAGCTCGAAGTCGAACACGTCGGCGTTTTCGCGGATGCGCGAAGGCGTGACCGATTTCGGAATCGTCACGACGCCGTTTTGCAAATCCCAGCGCAAAATGACCTGCGCCGGCGTCTTGCCGTACTTGGCGGCGAGCTCGACGAACAGCTCGTGCTCGAGCAGCTCCTTGCCCTGCATGAGCGGACTCCACGCTTCCATCTGAATGCCATGCTCCTTGCAAAACGCGAGCAGCGGCCGCTGGGCGAGCCGAGGGTGGTACTCGACCTGGTTAACCATCGGCTTCACGCCGGCGGTTTGCAGCAAGTCCTCCAAGTGGTGCACGTGGAAGTTGCTGACGCCGATCGCCCGGACCCGCTTGTCCGCGTACAGCTTTTCGAGCGCTCGCCACGTTTCCTTGTACTTGCCCTTGACCGGCCAATGGATCAGGTACAGGTCGACGTAATCCAAGCCGAGCTTGCGCAAGCTTTCGTCATAAGCGGCCAGCGTGCTGTCGTAGCCTTGATCGGCGTTCCATACTTTCGTCGTGACGAACAGCTGCTCGCGCGGCACGCCGCTGTCGCGAATCGCCCGGCCCACGCCTTCCTCGTTGCCGTAGACGGCCGCCGTGTCGATGCTGCGGTAGCCGACTTCGAGCGCGGTCCGAACCGAATGCTCCACCTCCTGACCTTCCGCCACCCGCCAGACGCCGAGTCCGAGCCAAGGCATCGCAACGCCGTTATGAAGAGTTGTCGTATCCGTCAAATGCTTCGCCATCGATGCATCCTCCGTTTCGTCGATTGATTACGGACTGTCCGTTCCCCATTTACGATATCATTGTAGAGCGGGCGAATCAAATCGGAGGATGCCTTTACCCATTATTCACATTGCGTTATAATGAGTGGACGCGAAAGCAAACATATGTTCCGTATGGGCGAGGAGCCCGGGGTGATTCCGTGAATTTTATCGTCAAGCTGCAATGGTTTTTGAAGCGGCGCTGGTCCCGTTACGCGGCGACGATCGTCCTCATGACGCTCGTAAACGTGCTGAACGTCATTCCGCCGCGGATGATCGGAAACGTTATCGACAGCATCCGTCTGGATACGCTTACCGGGCCGGAGCTGACCCGGACGGTATCGTTTCTGATCGGGCTCGGGCTGCTGCTTTATGTATTGAATTTCGTCTGGGTTTACATGCTGTTCGGCAACTCGTTCCTGCTCGAGAAGACGCTCCGCTACCGGCTGTTCGCCCATTTGACGAAAATGGCGCCGTCGTTTTTCCACCGGAACCGGACCGGAGACTTGATGGCGCTCGCGACGAACGATATTTTGGCGATCAGCAACACGGCCGGCTACGGCGTGCTGACGCTGGTCAGCACCGTTTCCGGCACGACCGTCGTACTCGTCACGATGGTCGCGCTGATCGACTACAAGCTGATGCTCGCCGCGCTTGTGCCGCTGCCGTTTCTGGCCGTCGCGATCAACGTGCTCGGCAAGCGGATGCGCAAACGGTTCATGGCGGCGCAAGCCGCGTTCGGCCGGATGAACGACCACGCGCTGGAATCGATATCCGGCTTGCGCGTGCTGCGCTCCTACGTGCAGGAGAAGTCGGACATCGAAGCGTTCGGCGCCGTGACGGGCGAGGTGATGGACAAAAACCGCAAGGTCGCGTTCGTCGGCTCGCTGTTTCAGCCGGTCATCCAGACGATCGTCGGGATCAGCTACGCGATCGGCATCGGCTACGGCTCCTACCTGGTGTTCCACAGCGAGCTGACGCTCGGACAGCTCGTCTCGTTCAACATTTATCTCGGCATGCTCATCTGGCCGATGATTTCGTTCGGCGAATTCATCAACGTGCTGCAGCGCGGAAGCGCGTCGGCCGACCGGGTCGATGCGGCGCTCCGCCAGACGTCCGACGTTCAAGATCCGGAGCGTCCCGTCGATTCGATCGAGCCGGACGTCATCGAGTTCGACCGGTTGACGTTCCGGTATCCGGGAGCGGAGGACGACAGCCTGAAGGACGTCACGATCAAGCTGAAACGAGGGGAGACGCTCGGCGTCGTCGGCAAGACCGGCAGCGGCAAGAGCACGCTGCTCAAGCAGCTGCTCCGGCAATATCCGCTCGACGGATCGATGCTGCGCATATCCGAAACGCCGATCGACCGCATATCCGCCGATCGGATCAGAAGCTGGATCGGCTACGTGCCGCAGGAGCATTTGCTGCTGTCGAAGAGCATCCGGGACAATATCCGGTTCGGCAATCCGGCTGCCGATGACGATCGTCTCGAACGGGCGGTCGAGATGGCCGCTTTCGCCGACGACGTCAAGCAGATGAAGGACGGCCTCGATACGATCATCGGGGAATACGGCGTCATGCTGTCCGGCGGGCAAAAGCAGCGGCTCGGTATCGCCCGGGCGCTGATCGCCGACCCGGAAATTCTCGTGCTCGACGACGCGCTCTCCGCAGTCGATGCCAGGACGGAAAGCCGCATCCTGCGCAGCATCCGCGCCGAGCGCGAAGGCAAGACGACGCTGATCGCCACACACCGGCTTTCCGCGGTCAGCCACGCGCACCGGATCGTCGTCCTGGACGAAGGGCGCATCGCGGAGGACGGAACGCACGAGCAGCTGATGGAGCGGAACGGCTGGTACCGCAAGCAATACGACCGCCAGCAGATGGAATCGAATTTGCTGGACGAGCTGGAGAAGGGGTGAACCGATGGAACGAGAACGCAAGCCCGGCGTAGCCCGCCGATTGATGCGCTACGCGATGCTGTACAAGGCGCGAATCGTCATCGCCCTTCTGCTGCTGTGCGGGGCGGTGGGGACGCAGCTCGCCGGCCCCTATATCGCGAAAGTGATTATCGACGGCCATCTGCTGTCCATATCGAAAAGCTGGTACGAGACGGCGCCGTCGGCGGTACCCGAAGGTACCGCGTTCGTCGACATTCGCGGCAAAGCGTACGTCCGGGAAGATTGGACGAACGGCACGGAGCCCGGGGCGGATTGGAGACGCGTGGCGATTCGTCAGGAAGGGACGTCGTTCGTTCTGGAAGACGGCTCCGTCCCCGGCGGAACGCGGCTGACGAACGACGAGGTGCTGGCGCTGTACAGCCGCGAGTTCGCGCCGATCGTCCGGCTGCTCGTCCTGTACGTCGGACTGCTCGCACTGTCGGGGCTGCTCACGTTCGCACAGTCGTACATGCTCCAGACGACCGCGCTCACGATCATCCGGCAAATGCGCACCGACGTCATGACGCACATTCACCGCATCTCGGTCCGCTACTTCGACAATACGCCGGTCGGACAGGTCGTCTCCCGCATCGCGAACGATACGGAGGCGATCCGCGATCTGTTCATGAGCTTCATGGCGACGTTCGTCGTAAGCGGCGTCAACCTGATCGGCATTTACGTCGCGATCTTCCTGCTTGACGTCCGGCTCGCGCTGTTCTGCCTGCTGCTCATTCCGTTTTTCGTCGTCGTCATGGCGATCCATCTGAAATATTCGAAAGGCTACGTCACGGTCATGAGGGCGCGGCTGAGCGACATGAACGCGATGCTGAACGAATCGATCAACGTCATGCCGATGATCCAGGCGTTCCGCCGGGAGAAGGACCGCGTCGCCGAGTTCGAGACGCTGAACGAGGACCGGTACGCGAACCAGCTCAAGCAGATGCGGCTTTTCTCGCTGTCGTCCCGGAACATCGTCGGCTTGACCGGCAGCTTGCTTACCGCGGGCGTCATCTGGTATTTCGGCGGACGGTCGCTCGAGACGGCGATTTCGTTCGGCGTGTTTTACGCCTTCATCGACTATTTGGGGCGCATTTTCCAGCCGATCATCGGCATCTTCGATCAGCTGACCAACGCCCAGCGCGCCATCGTCTCCGCGGAGCGCGTCTTCTCGCTGCTCGACCGGGAGGGGGCGCCGGTCGAGGACGAGTCGGCGCCCGATCGGCCTCGGCCGCAGGGCAACGTCAAGTTCGACGGCGTCTGGTTCGCCTACAACGGCGACGATTACGTGCTGCGCAACATCTCGCTCGAAGCGCGCAGGGGCGAGACGATCGCGCTCGTCGGCCATACCGGCTCCGGCAAAAGCTCGATCATGAACCTGCTGCTCGGCTTCTACGAGCCGACGCGCGGTACGATTACGATCGACGGCGAGGACGTGACGGCGATGCCGAAGCAGGCGCTGCGCCGGCATATGGGCATCGTGCTGCAGGATCCGTTCCTGTTCACGGGAGACATCAAGTTCAACGTCGGGCTGTACGAGGAACGGATCGATCCCGAGACGATCCGCAAGGCGCTGCGCGACGTCGGCGCGAGCGGCTTCGTCGAGAAGCTGCCGCACGGTTACGACGAGCCGGTCGTGGAGCGGGGCAACACGCTGTCGGCCGGCCAGCGCCAGCTCATCTCGTTCGCGCGGGCGCTAGCCTTCGACCCCGCGATTCTCATTCTCGACGAGGCGACCGCGAGCATCGACAGCGAGACGGAGGGCTTGATCCAGAACGCGCTCCGGGTACTTTGCGCCGGAAGGACGACGTTCGTCATCGCGCACCGGCTGTCGACGATCAAGGACGCGGACCGCATTCTCGTGCTTCATCGCGGCGAAATCGTCGAGAGCGGCAGCCACGACGAGCTGATGGCGCGGCAAGGCCGGTACTTCAACATGTATCGGCTGCAAAAAGGGGAGCCGGCTCCGGTTGCGCCGGCTTCCGCCTCCGACTCGACGCCCGGCGCCGCCGCGAATGCGACGTAGCCCGTCGCCCTCGGGATGTGCGGGTTTTGGTGTCGGCGGCTGCCGGAGGTAAGCGATTAACCGGGGCATTCTTATGAAAAAGCGTACAATTTTCGAAAAATCGGACCGAATTTTCGTCTTCCGCGACTATGATTTGCTCCCGCAAGTGTTATAATAGGAGAAACGATCATACGGGTGCTTGGGGGAGGCGCGGTTCTATGAAAACGACGATATACGATATTGCGAAGGCGGCGGGCGTGTCGATCGCGACCGTCTCCAAGGTCATCAACGAAACGGGGCGGATCAGCGCCGATACGCGGGAGCGCGTCCACGAGATCATGAAGGAGCTCGACTATCAGCCGAGCGTCGTTGCGTCGGCGTTGACCGGTAAAAGCACGTTCTCGATCGGTCTGCTCATTCCCGATTTGGCGAACCCGTTTTTCGCGGAGCTCGCCCGAAGCGTGGAGGACCGCGGGCAGGAGCTGGGCTTCAACCTCGTCATGTGCAGCACGGACAACAATCCGAAGAAGGAAGCGTCGTACGTGACGCTGCTGAAGCAGAAGCGGGTCGACGGCATCATCATCGCGACGGGACTAAGCGACGAGACGATCTTGAAAGGGCTGATCGATCAAAAAATTCCGCTCGCGTTCGTCGCGCGGGATATGCCCTCGGTCGTATCGGACAGCGTTTTGATCGACGATTTCATGGGCGGCTATTTGGGCGCGTCCCATCTGGTCAGTCTCGGCCACCGCCGCATCGCGATTTTGTCCGACGACTTGGCCCAACGGAGCGGCAGCGAACGGATCCGCGGTTACCGGCACGCCCTCGAGGAAGCCGGCATCGCCTTCGAGCCGGACTACGTCGCGGAGAGCGCCTCCTCGCCGGACGCGGGCAAGCGCCGCACGTTCGAGCTGCTCGACTCGGAGAAGCCGCCGACGGCGATATTCGCCTTCAACGACTTGCTGGCTATCGGCGTCGTGCAGGCGGCGAAGGAGCGGAGGCTGTCGATCCCGTGGGATTTGTCGGTCGTCGGGTTCGACAATACGATATTGGCCGGCATCGTCGATCCGCCGCTCACGTCGGTATCGCAGCCGATTCCCGACATCGGCCGGCAAGTAATGGATGTGCTGATCGGCGCCATTCGCGACCGGAAGCAGGCGAAGGAGCGGATCGTGCTCAAGCCCGAGCTGATCGTCCGCGAATCGACCGCTTTTCCGCGCATGGTGTAATCGGGGGCGAACGAGACGTACGGGAATATACAGAGAAAGACCGCCCTCGCCGGCGGTCTTTCTGGCGTTCTGACAGAGGCTTGCGCAGCTGATGCATGCTGGAGGCGTTCGGACCTCCCTGTACGAAGGCTGGATAGCAGCCCAAAGTTTTGGCGCGGCACAATCGCTATGACCGACGAAAGCCGGGCGCCTTCCGGCAGGGCGATTTGCCGGAGAGCGAATACAATCCCAGTCCGTTTTCGGCGGTCGTCATCGCTTCCTTTTCTCGGAAACCGGCAGGAGTCAGCGAATCATCCGTTTCGCGGCTCGGCTTACTTCGCTTTCCGGCCTTGCGCCATCATCTCGATCGCTTGGCCGATCCGGCGGATACGGGTTTCATCCTTTTTCGCCGATACGATCCACTCGACGTATTCCTTCCTGTGCGAGTACGACAGCTTGACGAAGAAGGCGGCCGCCGCCTCATTGGCGTCCAGCGCGGCCAGCAAGTCGCCGGGCACGTCGACGGTGCGCTCGTCAAGATCCGCCTCGAGCTCCACCCGGACGACGTCCCCCGCCGTTACGCCGGCTTCCTCGCGGACCGACCGGTTGACGACCAAATAATGCGTGCCGTCTCCGTTCGGCATCAGCGAGCCGCGCAGCGGAACGCCGTTGACCGTCCCCTTCACCTTGAATTGGCCTTTTGTGCCGTACGCCTGCTCGACGCTGAACGGGACCTTGACGTAGGTCCACGTGCCGGTGCCTTCGGGGCGGATGAGAACCGCTTCGAATGGGCGCATATATTCGTTCCTTTCCATGTAAAGATCGGGACAACCGTACGAAAAGTATAGCATAAATCATGCGCCCGGAGCTCCGAATCCGCGGGGGAGGCGCAACCGATCGTCGCGGGAATAACGGGAAAAGCCGACGGATCGTTTCCGTCGGCTTCGTCCTCGCTAGGCGGCATTCGTGTCCGTCGAGGTACGGCTTCAGTGGAGCCAAGACGTTTCGTCTTTTTTCTTCCGGGCGGACTTCGCTTTTTTGACCAGCTTCGGCAAATGCTTGATGCTTCGCACCATCGCTCCTTTGCAAAGCGGACAGGCGGGCGACGCCGAATCGGCCAGCTCTTCGCGCACCCACGCTTTGCATTCGGCGTTGCGGCACCGCCAAATCGGTACCGGGGCGACCTCCGGCTTCGGGACGTCCATTTCCGTCTCCATTGGATCGAACACCTCCCGCCCTACAGCATCCCCAAAACGGATCGGGATCATCCGATGCGGGCAGACATCCGCAGCGGAATATGATACAATACGATAAGAACATTTGTTTTCATACAGGAGGCCTGGCATGGCGATCCGGTTTATATTGGGCCGTTCCGGCAGCGGCAAGACGAGCCGCTGTCTCGACGATATCAGAGAGTTGCTGCGGAGGGAGCCCGATGGCCCTCCGCTTGTTTTGCTCGTGCCCGAGCAGGCGACGTTCCAGGCGGAGCATGCGCTCGTCTCGACGCCCGGACTCGGCGGCACGATTCGCGCGCAGGTGCTCAGCTTCCGCCGGCTGGCGTTCCGCATCATGCAGGAGGCGGGAGGCACGGCGCGCGTCCATATCGACGACAGCGGCAAAAAGATGCTGCTGTACGAGCTGCTGCACCGTTACGCGGACGAGCTGGCCGAATTTCGCGCGAGTTCCGACCAGATGGGCTTCATCGACCGGCTGAACCGGATGTACGGCGAATTCCGGCGGTACTGTATAACGCCCGAACGCCTCGAGCAATTCGTCCGCGGTGCGGAGCGGTCCGACGACCCGGCGAACGGAGCCGGCCTGCCGATCGGCAAGCTGAACGATTTGCTGTTCGTCTACAAGCGGTTCGAGGAGCGATTATCGAACCATTATATCGATTCGGAGCATTTGCTGACGAAGCTCGCGGAGCTGCTGCCCGCATCGGCTTATGCGCGCGAAGCCCGCGTCTGGATCGACGGCTTTTACGGGTTTACGCCGCAGGAGATGCAGGTGATCGGCGAGCTCATGACGTGCAGCCGGGACGTTGCGGTCAGCCTGTGCGTCGACCGCGACTACGGGGCGTCGGACGTGCCGGACGAGCTCGATCTGTTCCACCCGACGGCGCGTACGCTCGTCCGGCTGAAGCGGATCGCGGAGGAGCGCGGGGCGGCCGTAGAGCCGTCCGTGACGCTCACAGGCACGCCGCCGCGGTTTGCGCGAAGCCCGAAGCTCGCGCACGTGGAACGGTCGCTCGAATTTCGCGGCGCCAAGCCGTTCGGAGGCGGCGTGTCGGGGCCGGGCGGCACCGCGGAGATCAAGCTGGTCGCGGCGGTCAACCGGCGCGCCGAGGCGGAGGGCGTCGCACGGGAAATCGTCCGGCTCGTCCGCGACGAAGGGTGCCGCTGGCGCGACGTCGCCGTGACCGTGCGCAACCCGGAAAGCTATGCCGATCTGCTCGCCGTGACGTTCGCCGACTACGGCATTCCGTTCTTCCTCGATAAGAAACGATCGGTGCTTCACCACCCCGTCGTCGAGCTGATCCGTTCCGGGCTCGAGGTCGCGGCGGGCAACTGGCGCAACGACGCCGTGTTCCGCTGCGTGAAGACGGATCTGCTGTTCCCGCTCGTGCGCGACGACGACGCGGCATCGTCCGCAGCCCGTACGGCCCGGCTGCGCGACGCGATGTGCCGGCTCGAAAACTACGTTCTCGCCGCCGGCATCCAAGGCTCGCGCTGGACCGAGACGCGCGACTGGACGTACCGCGTCGGCTCGATGCTCGATGACGTGCAGGAAGAGTCGGGGAGCGCGGACGAACGGTTTTACGCCGAGATGAACCGGCTGCGCCGCATCGTCGTCAAGCCGCTGGCGGCGCTCGAAGAAGGGCTGCGCGAGGCGGATTCGGTTCGCGGCATGGCGGAGGCGCTGTACCGGTTCCTCGAATCGGTCGACGCGCCGGCGAAGCTGGAGCGGTGGAGCCGGGAATGTCTCGCCGACGGCCGGCCCGAGCAGGCGCGCGAGCATGCGCAGGTATGGGGCAGCGTCGTCGATCTGCTCGACCAGATCGTCGAGGTGCTGGGCGACGAGACGCTGTCGCTCGAACGGTTCGCCGGCCTCGTCGACGCCGGCCTGGAAAGCGTCCGGCTCGGCCTCGTGCCGCCGTCGCTCGACCAAGTGCTCGTCGGCACGATGGACCGGACGCGATCCGGCGCCGTCCGGCACATGTTCGTGCTCGGGGCGAACGACGGCGTCTTGCCGGCGAAGCCGGAGGAGGACGGCGTCTTGTCGGAGCCCGAGCGCGAGCGGCTGACGGAGGCCGGGCTGGAGCTGGCGGAAGGGAGCCGGCGCAAGCTGCTGGACGAGCCGTTCCTGCTGTACGCCGCGCTGACGACGCCGTCCGATTCGCTCTGGATCAGCTATCCGCTCGCCGACGAGGAAGGCAAGTCGCTGCTGCCGTCGGAAATCGTGAAGCGGTTCAAAACGATGTTCCCGACGGTCAAGGAACGGCTGCTCGCGACCGATCCGCCGGTGGGAGAACAAGCGCCCGGCGAAGATCCGTACGAATACGCGGTCCGTCCGGACAAGGCGCTGTCGCATTTGGCGGTGCAGCTGCGCCAATGGATGCGCGGCGTCCCGATCGCGGAGTCGTGGTGGGACGTCTACAACTGGATGTGCGCGAGACCGGCATGGCGGGAACGGCTTCGCCGTACGCTGCGCTCGCTGCTGTTCACGAACCGCGAGGAGCCTTTGCCCGCGCCGCTCAGCCGGGAGCTGTACGGCGAGCTGCTGCGGGCGAGCGTGTCGCGGATGGAGCGGTTCGTCGCTTGCCCGTTCTCGCAGTTCGCGTCGCACGGGCTGCGTCTGGCGGAGCGCCGCGTGTACCGGCTCGACGCGCCGGACATCGGCCAGCTGTTCCACGCCGCGCTCAGCCGGATCGCGCTCGAGCTTCAGCGCGAAGGCGTCGACTGGGGCGCGCTGTCGGCGGACGAATGCTTCGAGCGGGCGTCGCGGGTCGTGGACGAGCTGGCGCCGCGGCTGCAGGGCGAAATCTTGCTCAGCTCGAAGCGGTACGGCTATATCGCCCGCAAGCTGAAGCAAATCGTCGGCCGGGCCAGCGTTGTGCTCGGCGTTCACGCCCGGCGCGGCGAATTCGTGCCGATCGGCCTCGAGGTCGGCTTCGGTCCGGACCAGCCGCTGCCGCCGCTCGAGTTCGAGCTCGACAACGGCTGCCGGATGCAGATCGTCGGCCGGATCGACCGCGTCGACCGGGCCGACAGCGAGAAGGGCGTGCTGCTGCGCGTCATCGATTACAAGTCGAGCGACACGTCGCTCCGGCTGGCCGAAGTGTTTTACGGCATGTCGCTGCAGATGCTGACGTATCTCGACGTCGTCCTGACGCACGCGGAGCGGTGGATCGGCGCGAAAGCGACGCCGGCCGGCGTCCTGTACTTCCACGTGCACAATCCGCTGCTCGTCCGCAAAAACGCGCTGTCTCCGGAGGAGGCGGCCGCGCAAATGCTGAAGCGGTTCAAAATGAAAGGGCTCGTCCTCGAGGATGCGGAGACGGTCCGGCTCATGGACGGCTCGCTGCGGGAGCGAAGCGGCCATTCGGAGCTCGTCCCGGTCGCGCTCAAAACGGACGGCGGCTTCCAGAAGGTGTCGTCGGTCGTCACCGAGCCGCAGTGGGACAAGCTTCGAGGGTTCGTGCGGAAGACGATCCGGCGGATCGGCGAGGAGATTACGGACGGGTGCGTCGACATACGGCCGTTCCGGATGGGGCCGAAGCTCGCCTGCACGTTTTGCCCGTACAAGCCGGTTTGCCAGTTCGAGCCGCTGTTCGAAGGAAACGATTACCGGAAGCTGCACCGGATCGACAAGGATACGGTTTGGCAGACGATCGGCGAAGCGGCTCCGGCTTCCGAAGCCCATAATAGCGACGCCTAGCGAGGACAGGGAGGATAACCGCGCATGACGAACGACGATACGTACATATCCGGAGCGCGTCCGCCCCGGACGCCCAAGCCGGAAGGCAGCAGCTGGACCGACGAGCAGTGGGAGGCGGTTCGCCTCCGCGGGTCGGACATCCTCGTGGCGGCTGCCGCCGGCTCGGGCAAGACGGCGGTGCTCGTGGAGCGGATCATCCGCCGCATTACGGACGAGCGCGACCCGGTCGACGTCGACCGGCTGCTCGTGGCGACGTTCACGAACGCGGCCGCCGGCGAGATGAGGCAGCGAATCCGCGAAGCGATCGAGAAGAAGCTGCTGGAGCAGCCCGGCTCGGACCATTTGCGCCGGCAAATCGCGCTCATTCCCCGCGCCTCGATCACGACGCTGCACTCGTTCTGCCTCGACGTCATCCGCCGCCATCATCAGCGCATCCGGCTCGATCCGGCGTTCCGCATCGCGAACGAGACGGAAGCGGAGCTGATGCGGCAAGACATTTTGAGCGACTTGCTCGAGGAGCACTATGCGAAGGGCGGGGAGCACGACGAGTTTTGGCGGCTCGCCGACGCCTTCGGGGGCGAGCGCGGAGACGACGCGCTGTTCCGGCTCATCCAGCAGCTGTACGATTATTCGCGGAGCCATCCGTGGCCCGATCGCTGGCTGCTCGACACGGCGGCCCGCTTCGATGCCGGGGCGGTCGACGCCGAGACGGCCGGGGAAGTCGCCAATCCATGGCTCGCTACGCTGGTCGCGGACGTGAAGATGGAGCTGCAGGGGATGCAGGGCGTCCTTGCGGAGGCGCTGCGGCTGACCGGCATGCCGGGCGGGCCGGCTCCGTACGCGGCGAACGTGAAGGACGATCTCGAGCAGATCGGAGCGGCTCTGCTCGCGGCGGACGTGTCGTGGGAGGCGCTGTTCGAAGCGTTCCGGGCGACGACGTTCGGCAAGCTGAACGCTTGCCGCGGATCCGACTACGACAAGGAGCTGCAGGAGCAGACGAAGCAGCTGCGCGACCGGGTCAAGAAGCGGTTCGGCGACATCCGCGAGGAGCTGTTCGAGCGGACGCCGGAGCAGTACGCGGCGGAGCTCGCGGCGATGGCGCCGATCGTCCGGAAGCTGGCGGAAATCGTCATCGAGTTCGGGGACCGGTACCGGGTGAAAAAAGCGGCCAAAGGACTCGTCGATTTCGCCGATCTGGAGCATTACTGCCTGGACATTCTTCGCGCGCCCGATTCGGAGCCGGGGACGCTCGTCCCGTCGGAGGCGGCCGAGCAGTACCGCGAACAGTTCGCGGAAATTTTGCTCGACGAATACCAGGACACGAACTCGGTCCAGGAAGCGATCGTCGCGCTCATCTCGCGTCCCGCTCCGGGCAACCGGTTTATGGTCGGCGACGTGAAGCAGAGCATTTACCGGTTCCGTCTCGCGGAGCCCGGCTTGTTCATGGCGAAGTACCGCGCGTTCGAGCCGTCGTCGGAAGACGACCCGACCGGAGGGCGCAAAATCGACCTCGCCCGCAACTTCCGCAGCCGCCGGCAAATCGTCGACGGCGTCAACTTCGTGTTCAAGCAGGTCATGACGGAGCGGGTCGGGGAAATGGAGTACGACGAGGCGGCCCGGCTCGTCTGCGGCGCTTCGTACCCGGACAGCCCCGAAGACCTTGCGGTGGAGCTGGTGCTGATCGATCGGGGGAATGCGGCGGCGGACGACGACGGAGAGGAGGCTGCAGCCGCCTCGTACGACGGCGATGAGACGGACGAAGCGCCGGAGTCGGCGGAAGCGAGCCGGTCGAGCTTGGAGCAGGAGGAGCAGCAGGCGGAGACGGCGCAGCTCGAAGCGCGCTTCATCGCCGCGCAAATCCGGCGTCTGACCGGTATGGACGGGGAGAAGCCGTTCCTCGTGCACGACCGCGGTACGGGAGGGCTTCGGCCGGCCGTTTACCGCGATTTCGTCATCTTGCTCCGCTCGACGTCGCAATGGGCGCCGGTATTCATGGACGAGCTGCGGGCGGCGGGCATTCCCGCCTACGCCGACTTGAGCGCGGGCTACTTCTCGGCGACGGAAGTGGAAACGATGCTGTCGCTGCTGCAAATTATCGACAATCCGTATCAGGACATTCCGCTCGCGGCCGTTCTCCGCTCCCCGATGTTCGGGCTGACGGCGGCGGAGCTGGCGATGGTGCGCGTCCGCTCCAAGCGCAAGCCGTACTACGAAGCCGTTTTGGCGTTCGCCGGGGCTGAAGAGACCGATCCTGAAACGGCGGGCTCGGCGAACGGAACGACCGGCGAAGCGCCGGAGCTTCGCGACAAGCTGGCGCGGTTTCTCGCGAAGCTGGACGGATGGCGCACCGATGCGCGCAACGGCTCGCTCGCGGAGCTGATCTGGACGATTTACCGCGATACCGGCTTTTACGATTTCGTCGGCGGCATGCCCGGCGGACTGCAGCGCCAGGCGAATTTGCGCGCGCTGTACGACCGGGCCCGCCAGTACGAGTCGACCTCGTTCCGGGGACTGTTCCGGTTTTTGCGCTTCGTCGAACGGATGCGCGACAGCGGCGCCGACCTCGGAGCGGCCCGGGCGCTCGGCGAGCAGGAGGACGTCGTCCGGATCATGTCGATCCACAAAAGCAAAGGGCTCGAGTTCCCGATCGTCTATGTGGCCGCACTCGGCAAGACGTTCAACCAGACGGATCTGTACGGCTCGTTCCTGCTCCACAAGGAGCTCGGCTTCGGGCCGATGTACGTCGATCCCGACACCCGCGTCGCCTGTCCGACGCTTCCGATGCTCGCCATCCGGCGGCGGATGAAGATGGAGACGATCGCGGAGGAGCTTCGCGTCCTTTATGTCGCGCTTACCCGGCCGAAGGAAAAAATGGTGCTCGTCGGCACGGTCAAGTCGATGGAGAAATCGGCGCAGGCGTGGAGCCGCATGCGCGACGAGCCCGGCTGGCAGCTGCCCGCCTACGAGATGGCGAAGGCGCGCTGCTACTTGGATTGGCTCGGGCCGGCGCTCATCCGCCATCCGCAGGCGCGAGCGCTGCGCGATTGGAGCGGCGGCGCGGACGCGTATCGCGTGCCCGCGGCGCTGGCGGACGAGCCGTCGCAATGGCGGGTCGGCGTCGTCCCGTCGATCGGCTTCGCCCAAGCGGCCGCCGCCGTCGAGGTGCGCTTCGCGGACGAACGGATGGAGGCGGTCGCCCAGCTCGAGCCGGTGCCGCCCGCAACGGGGCGCGACGCCGCAGCCGGAGGCGCGGCCGCCGTTCTCGACCGGCGCTTCGAATGGTCGTACCGGTACGGACAGGCGTCGGCGCTGTTCTCGAAAACGTCGGTGTCCGAGCTGAAGCGGCTCGCCGAGCGAACGTTCGGACGGGACGACGGGGAGGCGGCCGCATGGCCGGTTCTCGAGTCGCCGGCCTCCCCGGCGGACGAGCCGCAAAGCTCGCGTCCGTCGCAGGCGCCGCTGCTCGGCTTGACCCGCCGGCCGCAGTTTCTCGGCAAGCGGGAGATGACGGCGGCGGAGCGGGGGACGGCTTATCATGCCGTCATGCAGCATGTGCCGCTGCACGGCGACGTGACCGAAGAGACGGTGCGGGCGACGGTCGACGCGATGGTCGCCCGCCAACTGCTGCCGGACGAGCATCGCGATGCGATCGACGCGGCCGTCGTCGCTTCGTTTTTCTGCGAGGAGGTAGGGAGAAGGCTGCTTCGCGCCGATAACGTATACCGCGAAGTGCCGTTTAGCTACGGCTTGCCGGCGGAGGACGTATATCCGGAGGCCGACGAGGCGGTGCGGGGCGAGACGGTGCTCGTGCAAGGGGTGATCGACTGTCTGTTCGAGGAAAACGGCGAGCTCGTGCTCCTCGATTACAAGACGGACGCCGTGTACGGCAATCGGCTGGAGACGCTGAAGGAGCGTTACGGCGTGCAGCTCTCGCTGTACGCGAAGGCGATCGGAGACATTTGGCGGAGGCCGGTAAAGGAGAAGGTGCTGTTTTTCTTCGACGGGCCTCATATCGTAACGCTGGAATAGGGCAAGCTGATAGGAAAGAAGCTCACGCGATTCGCGTGAGACGAGGGGAAATGAACCGATGAATTCCGTATCACCGTCCGCGGGCGGACGCGGGTCCGATTCCGGCAAACGGACGGCGCTGCTCGTCGTGCTGTTCGTGCTGATCGCCGTGATCGGTCTCACCTATGTGAAATGGTGGCCGTATTATCAAAAAGCGATCAAGGCCGCAACCCAGCACTCGATCGGCTCCTCGATCGTCGCCGGCAAGGAAGGGGCGGCGCCGCCCCCGTCCTGGCAGGCGGCCTGGGATTACGCGAAATCGTATTACAAAGCGGTTTGGCAAGCGGCCGTACTCGGCATCGTGCTCGGCTCGCTCGTGCAGGTGCTGATCCCAAGGCAATGGCTTCTGCGCGTCCTCGGGCGGACGACGTTCGGCAGCACGCTGGCCGGCGGCATCGCTTCGCTGCCGGGCATGATGTGCACGTGCTGCGCCGCGCCGCTTGCCGTCGGCCTTCGCAAGCAGCGGGTGTCGGTCGGCGCGGCGCTGGCGTTTTGGCTCGGCAATCCGGTGCTCAACCCGGCGACGCTCATCTTCATGACGTTCGTGCTGTCGTGGAAGTTTACGCTGCTCCGCATCGGCTTCGGCCTGCTGCTCGTGTTCGGCGTCAGCTATTTCGCCAACCGTTTCGCTCGCGGCGAACGAGTGCCGGACGAGCTGCTGCCGGAACGCGACGCCCCCCAGGAGGAGCGGAGACCGCTTGCGGTGCGCTGGCTGCGTGCGATCGGAGCGATGGCGGTAAGCGTCGTGCCCGCCTACGTCGTCGCCGTGCTCGTCCTGGGCGCGGCGCGCGCCTGGCTGTTCCCGGCGGTCGGCGAAGCGAACGCGAACGGCGTGCTCGCGATCGTCGGCTTTTCCGTCGCGGGCATGCTGTTCGTCATCCCGACGGCGGCGGAAATTCCGATCATCCAGTCGCTGCAATCGCTCGGCCTCGGAGCGGGACCGGCCGCGGCGCTCCTGCTGACGCTTCCGGCAGTCAGCCTGCCGTCGCTCCTTATGGTGGCCAAGGCGTTCCCGCCGCGCGTCATCGGCTTCGTCGCCGCTTCGGTCGTCGTCGGGGGCGTCGCCTGCGGCTTGGCCGGCTGGATCTTCCTGTAATGAACGAAAGCGGCAGCACGGACGCCTATCGTCCCGAGCTGCCGCTTTCGCGTTCCGTAACGCCGCAACGGCGCTGTCGCCAGGCGCGAATTTCCCGCATCGGCGCCGACAAGCTTCAAGCCCGATCGGCAAGCAGCGATCGGATGGCGGGCTCGATGTCGTCCGGCTCCGTCGTCGTTTCGTACCGGCCGGCTACGCGCCCGTCCCGGCCGATCAAAAACTTCGAGAAATTCCATTTGACCCCGTCCCCGGCATAAATGTCCGGGTATTTTTCTTTCAAAAACCATTCCATCTTCCGTTCCTCCGGGCTTTCCGGGTCGAAGCCCCGAAACGGCGCTTGCCGGGTCAAATACCGGAACAACGGATGAGCGGACGGTCCGCGCACCTCCGTCTTGGCGAACAACGGAAACGCGACGCCGAACGTTTGTTCGCAATACAGCCGAACAGCCGGTCCTTCGTCCGGTTCCTTGTCGTTGAACTGGTTGCACGGAAATCCGAGTATCGTGAAGCCCTGATCGCGATACGTGTCGTAAAGCCGCTGAAGGCCGGCGAATTGGCGGGAATAGGCGCACCGGCTCGCCGTATTGACGATCAGGAGCACGGCTCCGCGGTACGCAGACCATTCGACCGGCCGGCCGTCCATGCCGTTCACTTGAATATCGTAGATGGACACGGTTTCCTGTCCTCCTCTCCGGAATGTTCAAGTCCATCATACGGCGGCTCCTTTCATCAGTCCAATATATAGAGGGAATAGGATGAATAGGTATCGCCAATAAGCCAGAGGCACGACGGCCTTTCGGGCGTCCGCAGCGACAAAAAAATCCCCGGAGAGCCTGGCATCAGGCCCGTTCCGGGGATTTCCGCAGCATAGCGTACGCAGCGGCGAAGGCGGCTCAATTTTCCGGAGACAAGATCAGATCCGGCTCCGTCATGTTCAGCTTCAGCCATTCCTCGAACGTCTCGGGTGGCATCGGCTTGCCGAACAAGTAGCCTTGCGCTTCGTCGCAATGGTGCTGCTGCAAGTACAGGTATTGCTCCTCCGTCTCGACGCCCTCCGCGGTCACCTTCAGCTTGAGCGTCTTCGCCAGCACGATAATGGCGTTGACGATCGCGGCGTCGTCCGGGTCTTCGTGAATGCCGCTGATGAACGAGCGATCCACCTTGAGCGCGTCGATCGGAAACTTCTTCAAGTAGCTGAGCGACGAGTAGCCGGTGCCGAAGTCGTCGATCGAAATTTTGACGCCCATTTCCTTCAGCTCCCGCAGCATGAGAATGTTCCGGTTGACGTTCTGCATCGCGGCGCTTTCCGTAATTTCCAGCTCCAAATATTGCGGCTTCAACCCGGCTTGGCGCAAAATGCGGGCGATGACCGCCGGCAAATGCTGCTGGCGGAACTGCAGCGGCGACAGGTTGACGCTAACGGACAGCTCGTCCAAGCCGATGTCGTCGTCCTGCCATTTCTTGATCTGGGCGCAAGCCTTGCGCAGCACCTGCTCGCCGAGCTGGACGATCAGCCCGGTTTCCTCCGCAAGCGGGATGAAGTCTTTCGGCGGGACGACGCCGAGGGTCGGGTGCTGCCACCGGACGAGCGCCTCGACGCAGACGACTTTCTCCGATTTCGTATGGATGCGCGGCTGGTAGTAGACGAGCAGCTCGTCCCTCTCCAGCGCCTTGCGCAGCATCGCCTCCATGGCGAACCGCTCGATTTGCGCTTCCGTCTTCTCGGGTGCCATGTAATATTGGAAGTTGTTGCGCCCTTGCTGCTTCGCCCGGTACATCGCCGCTTCGGCGTTTTTCATCAGCGTATCGGCGGTCGTGCCGTGGTTCGGGTACAGCGCGATGCCGATGCTCGTCGTCGAATAAATTTCGTGCGGGCCGAGAAAAATCGCCTCGCCCATACTTTGGATGATCGCGTTGCACACCTGCGTCGCCTCGTCCGTGCTCGCCAGATGGGGGACGAGCAGCGCGAATTCGTCGCCGCCCATGCGCGCGAGCATGATGTCGTTGTCGATATGGGTTCGGATGCGCTCTGCAACCGTTTGCAGGAGAGAATCTCCCGTTTCGTGGCCCATCGTATCGTTGACATGCTTGAACTGGTCGAGATCGAGAAAAATGACGGCGAGCCCTTTTTGACGGGCGCTCCGCTTCGTCAAGGCGGCGGAGAGCCGGTCCTTGAACATTTCCCGGTTGGGCAGCTCGGTGAGCGGATCGTAGTACGCCATGCGCACCAGGTTGTCCGACGTTCGGCCGACGAGCACGATCAGGACGATCATCGCGAGCATGTTCATGACCGTATCGAGCGAGAACAGCGGGCCGCCCTGCACGAGCCGGAACAGCACGATCTCGCCGACGCCGAGCGCGCAAAGGACGAGCGCGGTCCGCTTGCCGAGCTCGGTCGCGTAGAGCGGAAGAAGGAAGAGCAGAAGCCATGTCGGACTGACCCCGGGAGACCAGTCGGGCAATATGTAGACGAGCGTCACGATCGCCATGTCGACGAGGACGATGGCGGCGAGACCCGGCATGCGCAGCAGCTGGCTCAAGTCCCGGACCGTAAACGCCCGGTGCAGCAAAAAGATCGTAAACAACAGCGACAACGCCGCAAGGGCGAGCAGCACGAACTGCTTTTGACTGACGAACAGGAGCAGCAGCACCACGGGGAATATGGAATGTCCGATGGCAAACACTTTGGCGTTTTTTTGGTTCATGCGGCGTGCTACACTCCTTGCGATGATTGGATCGACGATTACGCGTTCGTTACGTCGACGAAGGCGAGAAGCTCGTACCTTGTCGAATTTCTTCTCCAGTATACCTTATTTTCATGGGAGATTCTATGAAAAATCGTCTGATTTTGTCGGATTAACGAGAATCGGCGCAACGAGCGGGTCCAACGATCGATTGTGCGCACGGCCGGGCTTGGCGCATACGCCGGTTTCCATTGGCCGGGACGAAAGCTCCGAAGCATTCGGTAGCCCGGCGCGACAACCGGGTTCGGACGGTCGCGCGGGCCCGGTTATCGCGCCGGGCTGCTTCGTCGGAACAAAACCAAAACGGACCGAAAGCGCGAACGTTTCGCCTTTCGGTCCGTTTGTTCCTTATACCGTCGCCGGCTGGCGGACGTCCTTCAATATCGACTTCGCCACGGTGCGCGCGCTCGCGAAGGCGCGTTCGGCCAGCTCGCCCTTGCCGACGCAGCCGTCGCCGCAAAAGTAAAACGGCACGTTCTCGACCCGGTTCGGCAGCAGCTTGTTGGAGGCGATATTTTTGACGCTCGCGACCATCGCTTTTTTCGACACCCGCTTGACGGCGATCGCGTCGCGCCAACCCGGGTAATGCCGGTCGAACAGCTGCTCCATCTGCTCGGTGCGCTGCTCGAGATATTTTTTGCGCGCGTCCTCGTTCTCGAACTCGTCATGCAAGTAGGCGATGCCCTGCAGCAGCTGGCCGCCCTCCGGCACGAGCGTATGGTCGGTGGCCGACACGTCGCTGATGAACATCTTGTTGTTCATGTCGCTGATGTAAGAGAACGGGCGGGCGACGACCCGGCTCAAGCCGACGTCGTACACCATGACCTCGGTCGCGGTGTTCGATTCGTACGGGGCGAGGAACGGCTCCCATGCGGTTCCTTTCAGCAGCTTGATCACCTGCTGCACCGGCATCGCGAAGACGACGCGGTCGAAGGCGAGCTCGCGCGATTTCGACGTCAGCACGAACTTGCGATCCTCGTAGCGGATCGCGTCGATCCCTTCCTGGATGGCGATTTCCCACCGGCCGGACATGTCGATTTTCTCCCGGAGCTGGTTCGTGATGACGGCCCAGCTGCCGAGCACGTAGTTGACCGGCTTCATGGACAGAAACAGGTTATGGTAATATTCGCTGATGACCGCGCCCGATACCCGGCGGGCGTCCTCCGGCGTGATGAAGAAGTTGGAGCAGACGAGATGCTCCCACAGCTCCTTCAAGTCCTCGTCGGCGTTCGAATCGGCGAGGAAATCGCCCAGCGTGCGGTAATTTTTCATCTGATGGATGTTCGCCATGATCGCCGAAATTTCGCCGACGAAGCGGACCTTCTGCATCGTGCTCAGCAGCTCGGTTTTCATCAGGTTGACGAAGTCGAGCGGGGCGGGCGTAATTTGATCGTGCTTCTCGTACATGACCTTCCGCTTGTCGACCTGCTTGCTGCTGAACGACAAGCCGAGCTCCTTCTCGAGCGTCGTCAGCTTGTGGCGGTCGATGCCGTAGACGGCATGGGCGCCGTAGTTGAGCGTGAAGCCGGCCTTCTCGTACGTGAAGGCGCGGCCGCCAAGCTGCGGGCTTCGCTCGAACAGGACGCCTTCGACGCCCGGTTCCTCGGACAAATAGGCGGCCGCGGTCAAGCCGGCCAATCCGCCTCCGATGACGGCTATTTTCATGGGGGGTTCCTCCTTCGGGTTTGCGGAGACCGAGAGCGGTCCCGCCGGTTCGTTCGTGCGCAAGCCGGCCCACAGCAGGGCGAGCTCGGAGCGGATCATCCGCTCGAGATCGGCGCCCTCGCTCATGCACCATTTCAGGACGATGCCGGTATAGGCGCTGAGCAGCAGGCTCGCTTTTTCCGGGTCGGGCAGCCAGCGAAGCAGAGCGTTGTACAGGGCGTCCGTCTGCTCCCGGTATTTCCGGTTCAAGTTGTCGTTGTGAAGCGACAGCGCGGCCAAGCTGCGGTACAGCCTCGGGTACGCGCCGATGCCGGCCGCCAAATCGAGAAACAGCCGGTTGATATGGCTTTCGAGCGATTGCACTTGCGCCGGAGTCCGCTTCATCCACTGCTCGACGATGGCGAGCTGCCGTTCGCCGACTTCGGCGACGATGTCGTCCTTGCTATTGAAGTAATGGTAAAACGTGCCTTTGGATGTATGCGTTGCCGCAATGATATCGTCGACGGAGACGTTCTCGTACCCTTTCTCCATGAAAAGGCCGAGCGCCGTCTCGATGACGTGGTCGCGTTTTTTGCGGGTGGAGGGGCGCATCAAGTTCACCGGACATTCCTCCTGCAACCGATATGACTCCATTGTAGCGCAAAATAGACCGACAGTCTATCCGAAAATAGACTATCGGTCTACTTGTCTCGAGCCGCCGCCCGGCTTCCGCCGTCTACTGCCGCTTCGGCCTGTATTGGAGCGGTGAAAGGCCGGTCCACCGGCGGAACTGCCGCGAGAAATGGCTGAGCGAGCGAAAGCCGAGCTCGAGCGAGATGTCCTCGACCGTCCTGCCGGTCGTCACGAGCAAATGTTTCGCCCTCGTTTCGATCAACCGGCTGACGTAGCGGCGGGGAGAGACGCCGTACACTTTGGTGAATATTTTCGTGCATTGGCTGCGGCTAATATGCAGCTCGTCGGCGATCCGCGCGATCGAGTCGTCCGCCCCGGACGACGCCATCCGCTGCAGCCGCTCCTCGACCGCGTGGGCGATATCCGTCTCGAAGGCGGTGAACCCGGTTTTCCGGTCCGCTTCCGGCGAGACGGAGGCGGCAAGCGGCTCGGCTCCGGCCGAATCGGCGATTTCCCCGATGAGAAGCAGCACGTACGCCTGAAGCTCGAGCCGGCGGCCGGGGGAGAGGCGGGTCAGCGCGATTTTCTCCCTCATGCCGCCGGGCGTATCGACCAGCCCTTCGGTCAAGATCGTCTCGATGCGGCGAATATAGACCGGGAGTCCGGTGCGTTCGGCTTCGGCGCGGGTGAGCAGCCCGTAGTCCGAGCCGCTGAGCCGCTTGCGCAGCTCGGGGTCGTCGACGTCGAAATGAATGTTGAAAAACGAGTACGGCGTCTCCGACCGGTTGTCCGTCCGGTGCCGTACGCCGGATTTGATGCGCAGCCAATCGCCCTCGCGCAGCGGGAACGCGCGCCCGTTCACGTGCTGCTCGGCTTCTCCTCCGTAGCAGTACAGCAGCTCGAACAGGTGGTGGTGGTGGGTCGGGTACGACCAGCCCGGCGGCTTGACGCCGAAGCCGCACCCGGTCAGCTGCAGCGTGCTCGTCATGTTCGGAAAGTACATTTCGATGTCCATCCGTCTTCCGTCCTCCATCCTCCGTCCGAAGCTCGACCGATTCGGCGCTTTCCGTTTCCTACGAATATCGTACCACACAACGTCCCGTTCGTCCGGCACAAATGGTCAAAAAAACGGACGGTATGCGCATGGTGTCAAATTCGCCCGGTGATTTATGATGATAGAGAGATACGAATCCATCCAACGTACAACGAAAGGTCGGGAAGACGAATGGCGACATTGGAAACGAAGGGCGGCCGGTTCGTATACGACGGCAAGCCGGTGAGGCTGTTGTCCGGGGCGATCCATTATTTCCGCACGGTGCCCGAATATTGGCGGGACCGTCTGTTGAAACTGAAGGCGTGCGGCTTCAATACGGTGGAAACGTACGTGGCGTGGAACGTGCACGAGCCGCAGCCCGGACGATTCGATTTCGAAGGCATCGCCGACATCGAGCGGTTCATCCGGACGGCGGGCGAGCTCGGCCTGTTCGTCATCGTCCGCCCGAGCCCGTATATTTGCGCGGAATGGGAATTCGGCGGCCTGCCGGCCTGGCTGCTCGCCGATCCCGGGATGAAGCTGCGCTGCTATCATAAGCCGTTTCTCGATAGAGTGGACGCCTACTTCGACGAGCTTTTGCCGCGGCTCGTCCCTCTGCAATCGACGAACGGCGGGCCGATTATCGCGATGCAAATCGAGAACGAATACGGCAGCTACGGCAACGACATCCGGTATTTGAACCATTTGCGCCAAAGCATGATCGAACGGGGCGTCGATGTGCTGCTGTTCACGTCGGACGGGCCGACGGACGCGATGCTGCAGGGAGGGACGGTGCCGGGGGTGCTGGCGACCGTCAACTTCGGCTCGCGCGTAGGCGAGTCGTTCGCGAAGCTTCGCGAGTACCAGGCGGACGAGCCGGTCATGTGCATGGAGTATTGGAACGGCTGGTTCGACCATTGGTTCGAGCATCACCATACGCGCGACGGCGGCGATGTGGCGAACGTGCTGGAGGAGATGCTGAAGGAGGACGCCTCGGTCAACTTTTACATGTTCCACGGCGGCACGAACTTCGGCTTTTACAACGGCGCGAACTGCCCCGCGCCCGATCAGTACCAGCCGACGATTACGAGCTACGACTACGACGTGCTGCTGACGGAGGCGGGAGAGCCGACGGCCAAATACTTCAAAGTGCGCGAGGTGCTTTCGCGGTACGCGGACGTTCCCGAGACGCCGCTGCCGGCGCCGGCCGAGAAGGCGGCCTACGGCCGGGTGCGCATGACCGGCCAAGCCGATCTGTTCGCGAACCTTGACGCGCTGTCGTCGCCGATCCGTTCGACCTGCCCCGAGCCGATGGAGACGTACGGGCAAAATTACGGGTTCATCCAGTACACGACGCGCATCTCCGGTCCGCGTCCGGCCCACCAGCTGAACGTGCAAAACGTCGCCGACCGCGCGCTCGTCTTCGTGGACGGCCGTCCGATCGGCACGATCGAGCGGTGGAACAAGGAGACGAAGCTGTCGTTCGAGGTGCCGGCGGAAGGCGTCGAGCTGACGCTGCTCGTGGAGAATATGGGGCGGATCAACTACGGATCGTATTTGCGCGATCCGAAGGGCGTGACGGAAGGCGTCCGGTTCGGCTATCAGTTCCTGTTCGATTGGACCGTACGCACGCTTCCGCTGGACGATTTGTCGAAGGTGGCGTATTCGGACGTCGGTCCCCAAGATAAGCCTGCCTTTTATAGGGGGACGTTCGAAGCGGAGAAAGCGGCCGATACGTTCTTGTATCTGGAGGGCTGGACGAAGGGCGTCGTCTGGGTGAACGGCTTCAACCTCGGCCGGTACTGGAACGTCGGCCCGCAAAAAAGCTTGTACGTGCCGGGACCGCTGCTTCGCCCGGGAACGAACGAGGTCGTCGTGTTCGAGCTTCACGGGTGCGAAGCGCCGGAAGTCGAATTCAAGGCGGAGCCGGACCTGGGCCCGACGGAGAAGGCGCCGGAATAAAGGTGATGCCCAAACCACGAGCGAGGAGGCGCGATACGCGTCTCCTTTTCGGCGTTGCGTCCGATGCGTACCGCCTCCGATCGCGCTTCCGAATCGCCGCCTCACCTTACCGGAACCATTCGGGTATAGGTGAATATCATGGGTGGTGTGGAGGTGTGATCGATGCATATTCAAGATGCGCATTCGATTTGCAAGGAGCATTTGTACCGGTACGTTCGCGTCCAGGTGGCGGAAGGGTATACGGTGGACGGCATCATCGAGCATGTCGACGAACACAATCTGTACTTGGCCGTGCCGATCGGGCCGGAGGAAGGGGCGGGGTACCGGGCTTTTTATCCGGGCTATTACGGAGGCTTCTATCCCCCTTACCCGCCTTACTATTCGCCTTATTACTATTCGCCGTACTTTTTCCCGGGACGCCGGTTCCGCCGGGTCGTGCTGCCGCTCGCGAGCTTCGTCGCCTTGTCGCTGCTGCCCTATATTTGATCGCGAACGACGAAGCCCCGTCCGGCGGACGGGGCTTCGGTCCGTTCAAGCGCGCGGCTTCGCCTTCGGCTCGAAGTTCATGCACGGCTTGCCGGAGGACGACAACACCGCAACGCTCGGCATCGTCTGCGTCTTGAAGCCGAACGCCCGGCATCCCCGCGGAAAGCTCGGATCCCATGTTACATAATAATGACGGCATTTCAGGCAGTCGATTCGTTTCGTCGGTTCGGTCATCGTACCCTCTCGTCAAACGGAATAAGCTCCTTCTAGCTTAGCCCGCCGGCCGCGAACTCGTCAATCGTCCGGCCGGTTTTTCGATGCGCCGGTCCGGATTCCTGCGAGACCAAGGTCCAGTTCGAAAACCGATCTCCGGTTCGGTTTGAAGGAGCCGCCGTTTCGTTACACTTGGGGTAGAACGACAAATTTCCCCTTGAGGAGCGTAACGATGGAATGGATCGGCAACTTGTTTGAGCAGTACGGCTATTTCGTTTTGTTTTTCGGCTTGTTCGCCGAATCGATGGCGCTGCCGTTTCCCGGCGAGCTGGCCATGGCGGTATCCGGTCATCTGTCGACGCTTGGGATTTCCGCAATCCCGTTCATTATCGCTTTTTCGTATATAGGAGCTATCGCCGGAACGACGCTGACGTACTATTTGGGCTATAAGCTCGGTACGCCGTTTTTCGACAAATACGGCAAATATGTGTTCATGAACAAGGACCGCATCGCGAAAGTAAGCGGCTGGTTCGACCGGTACGGCGACAAGCTCATTTTCGTCAGCTACTTTATTCCCGGCCTGCGGCATTTTACGGGTTACGTTTCGGGGATATTGAAAGTACGGCCGCGGACGTTTTTCATCTATAACTTTATCGGCGGCCTGCTCTGGGTGATCGTCTACGTGTCGGTCGGGGTGCTGTTCGGCAAACATATCGAAACGGCGCTTCACGCGATCTCCCGCTACTCCACCCTCGCGATCATCGCGCTCGCTGTCGCGGCGGCGGCGTTCCTGCTGCTGAAGCGGCACCGGGCGGGGATCGCATCGCGGCTTCGGGCGAACGGCTCCCGTCCGCTCGAGAGGTCCGGCGAAACGACGAAATGATCGCGACGATAACATCCATCTTGACGTTGTCCCTGCGTCATCGCTTACGCTCGGATCGAACGAAAAAGGAGGGATGTTTGTTGTTTTCGCACGAATCCATTTACCGCGATCAGGCGGACCGTTACGACAAGCTGATCGGCAAGCAGCCGAGCTTGGCCGGCCCGATTCGGGCGATCCGGAACTGGCGCGGGCTGGACGTAGCCGACCTGGGGGCGGGAACCGGCCGGTTGGCTTGCATGATGGCCCCGGAAGCCAAGTCGCTCGTCTGCACGGACGCCTCCGCCGCCATGCTGGCGGTGCTGGAGAAGAAGCTTCGCTCGCTGCGGCTCGCCAACTGGCGGACGGTCGTCGCCGACCACCGGCGGATTCCGCTGGCGGACGCCAGCGTCGATTTGACGATCGCGGGCTGGACGTTTTGTTATTTGGCAAGCGCGGACGTTCCGGACTGGGAACGGAACACGGAGCGGATGATCGGGGAGGTGCGCCGCCTGCTGCGACCGGACGGGACGTCCGTCATTATCGAAACGTTGGGCACCGGGACCGGCCGTCCGGCTCCGCCGGGCTTCCTGCAGCCCTACTATCGGCTGCTGGAGGATCGATACGGGTATACGCGCATCGAGGTACCGTTGGATTATCGGTTCGACGATTCCGAGGAGGCGGAGGAGCTGACGGCGTTTTTCTTCGGCGAGGACGTATCGCGGCGGGTGGCCCGCAACGGGTGGTCGTCCGTGCCCGAGTTCGCCGGCATTTGGTATAAGCACGGCGGCGCGCCTTCCATAAAGGGATAACGAGCTCGGCTCCGAGCGGAACCGTCAAGGATTGCGACCTTGACGGTTTCGCTCGGAACGATGGCTCATGACCCCGTCGATCGGTAATGCCTCACGCCTATATGCCAGACGAGCAGGCACGGGACGATGAAGGCGATGCCCGCCAGCGGCGCGAGCATATAGCCGACGGGGGAGCCGCCTTCCGTCTTGTCCAGCAAGTACAGCAGCGGCAAATAGTTGACGCACCCGAACGGGATGACGAACGTGAAAAAGCGCGACACCCATTTCTGATAAATGTTAAGCGGATATTGCGCCATCTCCCGGCCGCCGTCGGTAAAAATGTTGGCGACTTCGAGCCCTTGAATCGTCCAAAAGCAAAGCGTGGCGGCCAGCATGAAAATGCCGGTGAAGATGAATACGCCGCTCGCGACCATCAGCAGCAGCGTGAACGCTTTCCAGACGGTCCATTCGACGGGCAGGCTCGTTACGGCCCAGACGAGCACGATCAAGCTTTGGCCCAGCCGGCCGATGCGGGTGAACTCGAATTTCGAGCCGAGCACCTGTACGACGGTGCTTCTCGGCCGGACGAGCAGCCGGTCGAAGTCGCCGGCGGCGACGAGAGACGAGAAGGCGTCGAAGCCGCGGGCGAAGCATTCGCTGATGGCGAACGCCATATGGATGACCCCGAACGACAGCGCCACCTCGTAGAAGCTCCACCCCTTGATCTGGCCGAACCGGTCGAACAGGAAGTACAAGCCGGCGAATACCGAGAACGGGATGAAAAATTGGCCGAACGACAGCAGCCAAAACGAGGTCCGGTACTGCATCTGCGATTTGAACAAAATGAGCAAATAGCGGAAATATAACGTCATCCCGGTCAGCCTCCTTGTACGACGACTCGCCGGAGCGCCCGGTCGAGCGCAAACTTCCCGAGCGGCACGAGCGCGGCCAGCCAGCCGAGCTGAACAGCCAATCCGGCGAGCGCCTCGCGCGGCGGGATATGGCCGGAGTAGACGCGGAACGGGAAGTCCGCCGCCAGCCGGAACGGCAGCATGTTCGCGATGTGCTGCATCCAGTCGGGCATAAGCGGAATCGGAACGATCATGCCGGCGAAAAACTCGCCGATCACGCCGAACAGCAGGAGCGACCCCATCGGCGACATCGTCACGAATACCGATATATAAATGAACATCGAAATCGCCACGAGCAGCAGGACGCCGAGCAGCAGCGCCGCCACGAACGCGGCGAACGAGGCGGCGTTCGGCGGGAGCGTCATCCGGTACGGCTCGGGCAGGAAAAACGCGACGACCAGAATCGGAAAGCAGCGCAGCAGAGCGCTGGACAGCCGCTGCGCCAGCAGCTTCGCGTACCAGAACCCGTACAGGCCGGTCGGCCGGCACAGCTCGTAGGCGATATTGCCGGTCGTAATGAGCTGGAACAGCTCGCTGTCGCGAAACCAGAGCGCGATGAACGCGAGAAACGACTGCTGCAGCCATATGTAGGTGACGAGCTCCGCAAGCGACATGGGAGGTCGGGCGACCGCTTGGGCATAGAACGCCTCGAATATCATGATGTACATAAATCCCCAAAAAAATTGGGTGGCTACGCCCGCCAAGGCGGCCGCCCGATACTGCATGCCGTTCAACAGCCGCAGCTTCAAAACGGACCAATACGGCTTCATATGCGGTACTCCTTATACAGCCGCACGATCGTCTCCTCGATCGGCCGGGATTCGACGGCGACGTCGAGCAGCTCCACGCGGGCCGACAGCCGGGCGATGACGTCCGAAATTTTCGCTTGCTCCGTATCGACGGCGAGAACGGCCCGTTCCGCCGACCGGCTGACGAGCGTCGTCCCGGGAATGTCGAGGGGGTCGGACGATTCGCGGTAATCGATCGTAATCGTTTTCCCCGCGCCGAAGCGGGTGCGCAGCGATTGAAGCGTGCCGTCGTACAGCAGGCTGCCGTTGCCGATGAGCAGAATCCGGTCGGCCAACGCCTCGATGTCGTTCATGTCGTGCGTCGTCAAGATGACGGTCACGCCCTTTTCCTTGTTGATCGTTTTGATGAACTGCCGGACGGCGATTTTGGAGACGGCGTCGAGCCCGATGGTCGGTTCGTCCAAAAATAAAATGTCGGGGCCGTGAAGGAGCGAGGCGGCGATTTCGCACCGCATCCGCTGGCCGAGGCTCAACTGACGGACGGGGGTGTGGATAATCGGCTGCAGCTCGAGCGTTTCGACGAGCAAATCGAAGTTTCGCTTGAATTCGGCGTCCGGCACTTTGTAGATGTCCCGGAGCAGCTCGAACGAGTCGATGACGGGCACGTCCCACCAGAGCTGGGTTCGCTGTCCGAACACGACCCCGATATGCTTTACGTAAGCGGTACGGTCTTTCCATGGGGTGTACCCCATAATGGTGCATGTGCCGGCGTCTGGGACGAGGATCCCGCTCAACATTTTGATCGTGGTCGATTTGCCGGCTCCGTTAGGCCCGATATACCCTGCGATTTCGCCCGACGGGATCTGGAACGTGATGCCGTCGATCGCCTTGACGACCGTGTAGTCGCGCACGAACAGCGATTTCGCCGCCTGGCGCAGCCCGGTCGACCGTTTGGCGACTTTGAACGACTTGCTTAACCCTTCTACGGATATCACTGGCCTTTCGCCTCCTGTCGTTTCGTCATTTTTGAAGCACTCCCTATTGTGCGCGAACGGCGATTCGTTCAACAAGGGGGGAAGATGAATAAAACAAAAGTTCCCTTGCGCGGAAACGTCAAATAAGCAGACCGTCTCCGTCTGCTTGCTTCGAAGCTATAGGGACTGTCCGCCGTAACGTCAGTCTCCGCCGCCGCCTCCGCCGTCTCCGCCGCCGCCTCCGCCGTCTCCGCCTCCGTCGCACCCGCCGTCTCCATATCCCGGATCGGAATCGTATGAGGAGGAGGAGGAGGAGGAATCGTAGCCGGCGCGTCGTTTCGTCCGCCGTTTTCCGCGGCTGTCCGAGGAACGGAACGAGCTTGAGATCGCGATCGCCGCCATCAGGGCGACCAGGCCGATAACCACTAGGTTCATAGAAACGCCTCCTTGTCTGATGTACCTCCATCGTACCATCGAATTGTTAAGGCCGTGTAAATAATAGTTAGAATATTTGTAAAATTCAAAAAAAGGACAACCGAGCCCGTTGTGATCGCTTTACAGCGGGACGATCAGGGAGTATACTGGTTTTATAATTTCGTTAAACAAAACTAAGTTTCATACAATGAAACAATTTGCGTGAGACGGTATCGGGAGGGTCCAGAATGCCGATTGATTTTCATGACGAACGGAACCGGGGGACGTATGCGTCGCGTTCGGCGGACGCCGGTTGGACCGAAGCGATCGGCCGGCTTGTCGACGCGCGCGGCTTGCGTGCAGCCGACATCGGCTGCGGTGGAGGCATTTACACGAGGGCGCTTGCCGGCATGGGGGCGAAGGAGGTCATAGCCGTCGACTTCTCGGCGGGGATGCTGGCCGCGGCTGCGGAGCATGGCGCCGGCCTGGCGAATGTCCGGTTCGTCCGCGGCGAAGCGGCGGCTACCGGGCTGCCCGGCGCTTGCGTCGATCTCGTGCTCGAGCGAGCCCTCATCCATCATGTATCCGATTTATTCGCCTGCTTCGCCGAAGCGTATCGCTTGCTGCGGCCGGGGGGAACGCTGCTCGTCCAAGACCGGACGCCGGAGGACTGCTTGCTGCCGGGCGGCCCCGACCATATTCGCGGCTTCCTGTTCGAGCTGTATCCGAAGCTGGCGGCGGTCGAAACGGCCCGCCGGCACGACTCGGCGCAAGTCGAAACGGCGCTTGCGCGAGCGGGCTTCGGCGCCATCCGCGAGACGAAGCTGTGGGAGGTTCGCCGGTCGTACGGCTCCGCCGCCGACATCGCCGACGATTGGCGCGGCCGAAAGGGGCGCTCGATCCTTCACGAGCTGTCCGACGACGAGCTGGAGCGGCTCATCGCCCATATCCGGGCGCGCCTTCCCGCGAAAGGCGCGATCGAGGAGAAAGACCGGTGGACCGTATGGGCCGCCGTCAAGCCGTAGCCGCGATTCGTCCGACGACGGCGGCGGCCGGAACGGTTGCGGCTCTGCCGGATTTCTTTTATAATGCGGGTAGCAAGGGAGGTCGGTAAGCATGGCAAAACAGTTTGCCAGACTCGGCAACGACTCGTGCAAAGCCTGATATCGGGGCGATACTTTGCATGGGGCCGGACAGCAAGCAACACTTTGTCGCCCAATAATAGCTTTTATCGTTTCTAATAATGGGCTTTGCACCTTATTGCGTTCGAATACGAAAATAAGGGGCTGACGAAGCATGGAACATCCATTTATTAGAAACCATCACTATAACTTGATCCGGAAGCAGGCCGGCTTGCTGCAGCACACCTGCAGCACCGTATCCGACCCGAAGGTGGTGGAGTCGGTACGGCTCGGCGCGCAATCGAAAGTGGTCGAGGCGTTTCCGGAGGCGACGGCGTTTCAAAGGCGCATGCTGGAGAACATCGCCGACCTGCGGACGGCGAACGATGCCGAGCACTATTTGCGCAGCTTGGAGCCTTACTTGGCGCCGTTCGATCGAGTGACGGACAACCAGCTCAAGAAGCTGTTTCCGAAAAACAAAAAGCTGAAACTTCCCGACTTGGCCGCGATCGATTTCCGCTATGTCACCTATTTGGGATGGACGGACATCGCGACGAATAAAATGTTTCTCGTCTACCCGCTGGACGGGCGGATTATCGGCATCGAAGGGAAGTTTACGCCGGCGAACAAAAAAAGCGTCTGCTTTTTGTGCAACCGGCACGAGGAAGTGGCGTTGTTCACCGCCATCGCCAAGACGAAGCCGGCCAACGCCTCGCCCGATTATTACAAGGCGCTCGGCAACTACTTGTGCGTCAGCAGCGACGCCTGCAACCGCAACGTGACCGACGTCGACGCGCTGGAGAAATTCGTTCGCGCCGTCACGGGATAAGCTCAACCGAATTCCGCACGTGAAGAAGCCGCCGGAGATGCGTTCCGGCGGCTTTCCTATTTGCGCCGTCAGCCTACGACGCGGGTATGCTTTTCCCGGAACTGGCCCGGCGTCATTTCCGTGCTTTTCTTGAACAGCCGGATCAAGTAAGAGGGCTGGTACTGGAGCGATTCCGCGATATCGTTGATTTTCATGTCGGTCGTGACGAGCAGCTCCTTGCATTTCTCGATGCGGAGCCCCGTCAAATAATCGATGAAGTTGACCCCCGTCACCTGCTTGAAGGCGCGGCTCAGCTTGAACGGGCTTATGCCGAACCGGTCGGCGTACAGGTCGAGCGAGACGTCGGACGCAAGCTCGAGCCGGAGCTGCTCCGCCACCCGGTCGACGATCGACCGCGTCTCCGGATCGATGGCGGAGGCGACCGAGCCGACGAACGGACCGACGACCGAGGCCGAAAACCAGCGGGCCATCTCCTCCGGCTGGCGAATGCCCATCAGCTCCTCGTACAGATGCGCGCCGCCGTAGACGACGTCCGGATTGACCCCCGAACGGAGCATGGCGTCGTACGCGCTGCCGAGCAGCTTGAGCATCCCTTGCTGGACGTGCATTTGCGTACCGCCGCTCCGCCGGATCGCCTCCACGAATTCGCGCACCCCCGCGGACGCCTCCTCGCCGAGCCCCATGCGCATCGCTTGAATGACGTCTCGCTCCAGCTCGAGCGGAAACTCGACCGGCTGGCCGAGGGCGGGCATAATATCGTCGACGTCGAGAACGTCGGCGGCTACGTTCGGGTCTCTCAGCCGCAGCGCCTTCGCCGCCTCGTCCATCAGCTCCGGCAGCTCGAGCGCCTTGTCCGTCGTCTTCCCGACGGCGACGGCCGCCCCGACCTTGAGGAGGCCGCTGACGGTGTCCGCGACGTTCTCCGCCAAGCCGAGCAGCGCTCGCCGCGCTTCCGCGGCCGGTTCGGCCGGGTCCAGCACGAGCATGACGCCGATGGTGGAGTTTTGAAAGTTGATCGCCTGGGCATGGACGCTGGCCGTCCGGCACAATTCCTGGATAATGTTCGTCGCCGCGTAATCGATCAGCTGGGCGTCCCTCGACGTATATTTCCTCTCCGGCTCTTCCCGGCCGTACAGCACCGCCGCCATGACCGCGAAACGCTTCCCCTCGATGCGCCAGTCGTACTGCCGCAGCTTCTCCACAATTTCGCGCTCGGACAGCGCGACGAACCGTCCCTGCAAATATTGCATCAAAAACGCTTCCCGAAGCGACGGCAGCGAAAGCCGGAGCCGGCCCTGCAGCGCTTCGTTCTCGTCGAGATGCCGCTTCCACTGCCGCTCGATGAAGGCGATCTCGTTCAGGCCCCGGTCGCCCGACTCCTTCGCCGGCGTCGAATGAAACAGGCCGACGAGCTTGCGGATCGGGTTATAAATCCGCTTCGAGGCGAACCACGACAGCAGCAGCGCCAGCGCGAGGCCGAAGCCGCCGACGGCGACGATCATGCGCGACATGGCGCTGACCGGCGCGGTAATGTTCGTCAGCGGGGTGGCGGACACGTACGTCCAGTCGTTGCCGAACCGCGACAGCTGGCCGTAGGAGACGGAATAACGGCTCCCTTCCCAATCGGAGACGAACGTATTCGAGGACGCCGACGCCGGCGTCATGCGGCGAACGAGCGCCTCCTGCAAGGCTGCGCTTCCGGAATCGTCCGCCGCGACGATCCGTCCGTCGCGATCCGTCAAGAAAGCGGTTCCACCGCCGGACGCCAAACGGCGGATCAGCTGGTCGAACTCGCTCGGCCGGATATAGATGAAAAACGCGCCGAACGGCGTCTCGTCGCCCTTAGCGTACAGCTTCGTCACGACGCCCTTGTACGGCGTTTCGCCGGGCGTAAGCGAGTTGAGCTCGTCGGTCCAGGCGATTTTGCCCTTCGTCCCGAGCAGCCGGCGGAACGATTCCCGGTCCGCGTCGTTCGCGATCGTCCTTACCCCCCAATGATCGCTGATCAGCCTGCCGGAATCTTCCAAATATAGCGAGACGTCGAACACGAGCGGATTGCCTTCCTTCATAAGCGACAGCGAGCGGAACAAGTCGCGCGTCATCTGGAATTGCTCGGAGAAATTGCGCTCGTTCAACGATTCGTCGAAGTCGGGATGGAAGGCGAGCTGGGCGGCGAACAGCTCGAGCCGGGACAACGTCTCGTCGACCCGCTGGATCGACTGGTTCAGCTGCGTCTGATGCGCTTCGTTCAGCTTGCGGACGATTTGCCCTCCGCCCAAGTTGTACACGCCGATTCCGATCAGCAGCGCCGGAAGGCAGGCGGCGACGAGTACGAGCACCAGGTTATTCCAATAAAACGTTCCTTTGCGGAACCCCGTGTTTTTCACCAAAACGCCGCTCCTTTCCGATTGCGGTTCGTTCGCGTTTCGATCGTCGTCCGCAAAGCGTAACCTCGTTTTCCCTATTGTAGCCGATGGCTCGCCCGTCTTACAACGGGTTGCAAAACTATGCTATCGCCGGAAATCGGCTTCGCGCCGCGGTTTCGCCCGGGCAAAACATTATTATTGCCGGAAACGGCCGGGCGAAGCTACGATGGGGCCATCCGGCGGGCAAGGAGTCGCCCGACGCCGGCCGGGCCATTAACCGACAGGGGGAACAGCCGAATTGAAAGCCGAAACGAATCCGGTACCCGCCCATCGCGACGCCGGGCGAACGGGCGAGACGCCGCCCTCGATGCGGAGCTCCCCGTCCCGAAAATTGTTCGCCGATCTGGCGCGGGACAAATATTTGTACTTGCTGGCGCTGCCCGGCATCGTCTACTTTCTCGTCTTCAAGTATTTGCCGGTAGGCGGCCTCGTGATCGCCTTCCAGGAATATTCGCCCTACTTCGGCATTTGGGGCAGCGAGTGGGTCGGCTTCGAGCATTTCCAGCGTTTTTTCTCGAACGACGATTTCGTCCTGCTCATGCGCAATACGCTCATGATCAGCTTGATGAACCTCGTCTTCTTCTTCCCGCTGCCGATCGTGCTGTCGCTCATGCTGAACGAGCTGCGCGGTCTCGTGTTCAAGCGGTTCGTCCAGACGGTCGTCTACATCCCGCACTTTTTGTCCTGGGTGCTTATATCGGGATTGACCTACTTGATGCTGTCGCAGTCCGAAGGGCTGGTGAACAAGCTGCTGGCCGAATTCGGCCATGACCGGATCGGGTTTTTGACCGACCCGGATCTGTTCTGGGGGCTGCTGACCGCACAGGTCATGTGGAAGGAGGCCGGGTGGGGGACGATCATCTTCCTCGCCGCCATCGCCGGCGTCGATCCCCAGCTGTACGAGGCGGCCGTCGTCGACGGAGCGGGACGGTTCCGCAAAATGTGGCACATCACGCTGCCCGCCATCCGCAACGTCATCGTCATCCTGTTCATCCTGCGGCTCGGGTCGGTGATGGACGTCGGCTTCGAGCAGGTGTACCTGATGATGAACGGCGCCGTATCGGACGTGGCGGAGGTGTTCGACACGTACGTGTTCCGCAACGGCGTCAAGCAGGGCGAATTCAGCTACAGCACGGCGATCGGCCTGTTCAAATCGGTCGTCGGCATCGTCCTCGTCGTCGCCGCCAACAAGCTCGCCAAAAAGTTCGGCGAGGAAGGCGTCTATTAATCCGCAACTTCCAAGGAGGGAAACGCGCATGCGCGGAAGTTTTGGCGATCGGCTGTTCGAGGCGGGCAACGTTGCGGCTTTGACGATCGTAAGCTTGATCTCGCTTTTTCCGATTTATTATACGGTCGTGCTTTCCTTCACCGACCCGGTCGAATATTACCGGCAGCCGCTCATCTTGTTCCCGACCGATTGGACGCTCGAGGCGTACCGGTATTTGATGTCGACCGATACGTTTCCGAACGCGATCCGCAACAGCGCCTTCCTGGCGACGGCCGGGACCGTCCTGAGCCTCATCGTCACGTCCGGGCTCGCCTACGCCGTATCGCGGAAACGGCTCCGGTTCCGCCGGGTCATCCTGTTCGCCGTCCTGTTCACGATGCTGTTCCAGCCGGGCCTCATCCCGTCTTACCTGGTCGTCCGGCAGCTCGGGTTGATCGACAGCATCTGGTCGCTCATCATCCCTTCCTTGACCGGAGGATGGTACGTGCTGCTCATGAAAGGGTTTTTCGACAGCATCCCGGACAGCTTGGAGGAGGCGGCCCGCATCGACGGGGCGAACGAAATCGGCATCTGGTTCCGCATCATTTTGCCGCTGTCGGTGCCCGCGCTCGTGGCGTTCGGACTGTTTTTCGCGGTCGGGTATTGGAACACGTTTTTCAACGCTGTCATGTACATCAACGATCAGCACAAATGGCCGCTCCAAGTGATTCTGCAAAATATGCTCGTCGATCCGAGCGCTTCGTCCAACGCCAACGTGGCCGATTTCCATACGAACCGGAAAATGCCGACGGAGACGCTCAAGATGGCCGCCGTCGTCATCGCCACGCTGCCGATCATGCTGGTGTATCCGTTCTTGCAGAAGCACTTTGCCAAAGGGGCAATGGTCGGCTCTGTCAAAGAATGATCACATACGTACAGGAATGATGTACAATGAAAAACAAGTACAGGAGGTCACCGCGACATGATCAAGAACAACAGCGGATGGAAAACCGCAGGCGCCGTCCTGCTCGGCGTATCGCTCGTCGCTTCGGCGTGCAGCTCCGGCGGCTCGCCGGGCGGCAAGGAAGGCGATTCGAAGGGGGCGGACACGGCTCCGGCCAAGGCGGACGTTACCGAAATTACGATGAACACGCTCAGCTATGCGACCGAGTTTCCCGACGACAACAACGCGATCGTGAAGGAGTTCGAGAAACGGACGAACACGAAGCTGAAAATCGACTGGGTGCCGACGACGACGGCGGAGGACAAATTCAACGTGCTGTACGCCTCCGGCAACCTGCCGGACTTGACGTTCGTCGAAGATTTGGGCAACCAGCAAATCCGCAACTTGATCAAGCAGGGCGTTTTTTGGGACTTGACGCCGTTTATTAAAGACTACAAGCATTTGTCCAACCCCGCATTGAAGGAAATGTGGGAAACGTCGAAGCTGCAGGGCAAAAACTACTCCGTCCCGCGCTTTTACCCGTCTCACGGCGGCGGCGTCTTCCCGATGCTGCGCAAAGATTGGCTGGACAAACTCGGGCTGAAGGTGCCCGAGACGATGGACCAATTGTTCGACGTGCTCAAGGCGTTCAAGGAGCGCGATCCGGACGGCAACGGCAAAGCCGACACGATTCCGTATTCGGCGAGCGCGGCGTACATGGGCTTTGTCTACAACGTGTATAACGATACGCAGGGAGCCTGGAAGCTGCGGGACGGCAAGCTCGTGCCGATCATTACCGAGGACGCGTCGCGCGAAGCGCTTCTATGGCTCAAAAAAGCGTACGACGCGGGGCTGTTCCCGCCCGATTTCGCGATCATGAAATTTTCCCAAATCAACGATACGCTGCAGGGCGGCAAGGCGGGCGGAGCCGGCTACGCCATGAACAACGCGCTCACGCGCACGGTCGAAATCCGCAAAATCGATCCGAACGCCGACTTGATTCCGCTGACGGCTCTGGCCGGCCCGCAAGGCAACAAATTCGTCCCGTCGGGGGCGCCGTTCTACGGCCACTTCCTTATTCCGAAAAAAGTGCCGGAGGCGAAGGTGAAAAAGCTGCTCGCCTTCCTCGACTACGGCTACAGCCCGGAAGGCAACGAGCTGGCCAACTACGGCGTCAAAGGCGTCCACTTCAAAGAGGAGAACGGCCTGAAGGTGCCGACCGAGCAGTTCAAGACGGATAAAGTGGAAGCCGGCTTCCAGTACATCTTCCTTAAGCTGAGCGACGAGCAGGTGCTGGGCGATCCGTCGACGACGTCGAAGGAGATTTACAGCCGGAATCAGAACATATTGAACGAACGCAAAAAAATCGTCGTGCCGAACCCGTCGTTCGGGCTCATCTCCGAGGCGAACACGAAGCTGATGCCGGACATCAAGCAGAAGGTCGACGACATGCGCGTCAAAGTCATTCTCGGCCAAGAAAAGATCGAAGCGTACGACGCCTTCATCGCCAAGCTGAAGGAAGACGCCAACCTGCAAAAAATCGTGAAAGAAATGAACGACGCTTACGCGGAGAAGGCCGCCGGGAAATGACGGCATGCCCGTACGGGCCGCGGTTCGCGTCAATGGGGAGACGGTGGTCCGGCCGAGAGCCGGGCGGCCGTCTTCGCCCGTTTTGCGGCGTTATTCGCCGGAGAGGGAAATCGGCCGCCTCTGACGAATACGTTATAGGGTAGCTTCGCGGTCGGAAGGGAACGAACGACATGTAAAACGGAAGGAAGCTTGCGACTTGAAACGAAACTTATCTTGGCCTGCCGCCGCCGCGCTGGCGATCGGCGTCACGGCGCTGTCCACCTCGGCGATTTTCGTCAAGCTGGCGGAGGCTCCTTCGGCCGCGATCGCGGCATGGCGGATGTCGATGACGGCGCTCCTGTTCGCCCCGCTGCTGCTCGCATCGAGCCGCAACCGGCGAGCGCTCGCTTCCATGAGCGGGCGCCAGTGGGGGTGGACGGCGCTGTCGGGCGTCATGCTCGCCGCCCATTACTTGCTATGGTTCGAATCGCTGCGGTATACGTCGGTGACCAGCTCGACCGTGCTCGTGACGCTGCAGCCGCTGTTCTCGTTCGCAGGGGCGTATCTGCTGTTCGGCGAACGGCTGAGCCGGCCCGCGATCGGCGGAGGGGTGCTCGCCGTAGCCGGCAGCTTCGTTATCGGCTGGGGCGACATGGAGGCGGGCGGACGAGCGCTGCTCGGCGACGCGATGGCGCTGCTCGGGGCGGGGGCGATCACGGCGTTTTTCCTGATCGGGCAGCGCCTCCGGGCGGAGCTGCCGCTTGCGGCGTTCTCGTTCGTCGCGTACGGCGCAAGCGGAGCGGCGCTGTTCGTCTATGCGCTCGCGGCCGGCGTCCCGCTCGCCGGGTACGCGCCGCGCGACTGGGCGCTGTTCGCGGCGCTTGCGGTCGTGCCGACGCTGCTCGGGCAGTCGGTGCTGAACGGCCTCGTCCATCGCGTCGGCGCCTCGACGATCTCGATGGCGATTTTGGGCGAGCCGGTCGGCACGTCGATCCTCGCCTACTTCGTCTTCGGGGAGCGGGTGACGGTCGAGCAGGCGGCGGGGGGAGCGATCGTCCTGATCGGGATCTTTATGTTCATGGCGAACGGAGCTGCGTCGGGCCGAGGAGATGCGGCATCGCATAAGGAGGAGGATGGGAAGGATGGAGACGGCGATTACGAGGAGGCCGAACGACGGAACGCCTTACGGGGCAAGGCTGCGCAAGCTGCGGGAGATGCTTGAGCGAACGGAGGCGGATGCCGTCGTCGTCGCGTCTTCGGCGAATTTGTACTATTTCACGGGCGTTTGGATCGATCCGCACGAGCGGCTCGTCGCGCTTGCCGTTCGGCGTGACGGCGATCCGGTGCTCGTCTCGCCCGATCTGCACCGGGGCGAGCTCGGCGGCGTCGGCCTCGACGCTCTCTACTGGCGCGACGGCGACGATGCCGCTTCGCTGCTGGCAGGGGCGCTCGGCGCAGCCGGCACGGTGGCGGTGGACGAGGCGTGGCCGAGCGGCCACCTGCTCGGTTTGATGCGCCACCGGCCGAACGTCCGCTGGACGGGCGGCGGCGGGCTGCTCGGCGCGCTTCGCCGGGTGAAGGACCGGTTCGAGCTCGACCTGCTGCGCGAATCGGCGGGGGCGGCGAACCGGGTCATGACGTCGTTTTTGCGACGCGTTCGGGCAGGTGCCCGCGAGGCGGAGCTGCTCGACGAGCTGATCGCGCTGTGGCGTGCCGAGGGCGTGCGCGAGCTGTCGTTCGACCCGACGGTAGCGGCGGGCGCGAACGGGGCGAACCCGCACCATGCGCCGGGCGACGCCGTCGTGCGCGACGGCGACTTCGTCGTCGTCGACACGGGCGGCAAGCTGCGGCATTACTGCTCCGACATGACCCGCACGGTCGCGGTCGGCGAGCCGTCGGCCGAGCAGCGCGACGTGTACGCGCTCGTGAAGGCGGCGCAGCGAGCCGGCATGCAGGCGGTGCGGCCCGGCGCGACGCTCGGCGACGTCGACCGCGCGGTGCGCGGCGTCATCGAGGCCGGCGGCTACGGCGCGTATTTTACGCACCGAACCGGTCACGGGCTCGGCATCGACATCCACGAGGAGCCGGCGGTCCAGGCGGGTAACGAGCTGCCGATCGAGCCCGGCATGGTATTCAGCATCGAGCCGGGCGTTTACTTGCCCGGGAAGTTCGGGGTCCGCATCGAGGACATCGTCATCGCGACCGAGGACGGCTGCGAGTCGTTGAACGCCGACGTGACGAAGGAGCTGCTCGTCTTGTAAGAGGCGGGGAGGTTGTAAAAAAACGGCCAAGGACGGCCGCGAGGGCCGTCTTTGGTCGTTTTTGTGTTACGCGGAAATAAGGTACATATGTACACTATACGGTTCAATCGGTGGGGGATTGGCGGAAATAAGGTACGTTTGTACACTATTTTGTCAGCACAAACACCGCCTGGCCGATTTTTCGCGGAAATAAGGTACATATGTACACTATACGGTTCAATCAGTGGGGGATTGGCGGAAATAAGGTACGTTTGTACACTATTTTGTCCGCACTAGCACCGCCTGACCGATTTTCGAGGAAATAAGGTACATTTGTACACGATCCGGCTCGATGGAAATAAGGTGCGTTTGCCTCCCCCCAAACCCGTCAATCCAGTCCGTACTGCCGCAGCTTGTAATACAGCGCCCCGCGCGATATGCCGAGCAGCCGCGCCGCTCCGGCTTTGTTGCCGTTCGTCCGCCGGAGCGCCTCCTCGATGCGCGTCCGCTCCATCTCCTCGGATTCGAGCGTCAGCGGGATCGCCGGCTGCGTCAGCCCCGACAGCGTCGTCATCCGGATCGACGCCGGCAAATCGGCGGCGGTCGCCTCCGCGCCGCGGGCGACGATCATGACGTGCTCCATCGCGTTTTTGAGCTGCGGCAAATTGCCGGGCCAGTCGTACATCGCGAGCGCCGCCATCGCCTCGGGATGGAGCGTCGGGACCGGCTTCTCCATCTGCTTCGCCGCTTCGCTCAGAAGCAGATGGCACAGCTGCGGCAAGTCCGCTTTCCGTTCGCGCAGCGGGGGAACGCGATACAGCTGGAACGCGTAAAACAGCTTCGCCAGCAGCGTACCCTCCTCGACGAACCGCTCCGCATCGTCCGGCACCGTAGCGAAGATGCGGCACGTCAGCGGGAGCGTCTCCGAGCCGCCCGACCGGGCGAAGGCACGCTCGGACAGCGCCGCGGCGAGCTTCTCCTGGGCCGGCGCGGGCATGAGGTGGATGTCCTTGATGTAGACGCTCCCGCCCGCCGCCGCCTCCAGCTTGCCGGGACGCTCGCTGCCGGCGTCGCCGTAAGGCCCGCCGGCGTAGCCGAACAGCTCCGTTTCGAGCAAACCGCCCGGCACCGCACCGCAGGCGACGGCGACGAACGGCCCGTTCGCTCCGCTCCGCCGATGAATCCACATCGCGATCGAACGCTTGCCCGCTCCCGCCTCGCCGGACAGCAGAAGCGGCACGTCGTGGGCCGCCATCAGCCGCACCTGCTCGTCCCGGTCGCCGGACGACGGCAGCACCGTATCGAGCCCGTTCGACTCCGCGTCCGGCTTCCGGTACAGCTCCTCGCTCATCCTCACGTAATTCGTAATGTCCCGCTCGATCGACACCGCCCCGAGAAGCGCGCCCGTCTCGTCCGTTACCGGCACCGCGTTCAAGATGACGTGGACGCCGGGCTTCGGCTCATGATACACGTCGCGCACGGGTGCGCCGCTCTCCATCACTTGGTACAGCATGACCGATTCCTTGCGGAAAAAATCGCCGATCCGTCTGCCGACGATATCCCCCCGGGCGATGCCGTAAAATCGCTCCGCCGCTTCGTTCCAATGCAGCACGACGCCGTTCGGATCGACCATCGTCACCGCGTCGCCGACCGATTCGAGCAAAGCGGCGAAAAACGGGTCCGCCCGCTTCGGCACGACCGAAATATCGTCCATACATCCGTTCCTCCCGCCGTTCTTTGAATCGATTATGGCAAAAAACGGAGAACGCCGCAAGTTGGGGTTGATTGTTCGGTGACATGTGTGTAAAATATAATCATAATATGTTTAAAATTAAACACATACACGAATACGTGTCCAATTTTAATCACAACGAGAGAGTGCGAGGTGGATCGCGATGGAGTCGATGATGAGAAACGCGCTTCTTTATTTGTCCAAAAACCGGATGGCCAACCGGACGGCCAAAAAATACGGCCTGCGCTTCGGAGCGAAGCGGTTCGTCGCGGGTGAAAGCGTTTCCGAAGCGATCGGGACGGTGAAGCGGCTGAACGAGCAGGGCATCGTCGCGACGCTCGACCATTTGGGAGAGTTCGTCGGCACGGTCGAGGAGGCCGAGCTTTCGACCGAGGCGTGTTTGCACACGCTCGACGAAATCGAGCGCTCGGGGGTGCGCTCCAACCTGTCGCTCAAGCTGACGCAGCTCGGGCTCGACTTGTCGCCGGAGCTGTGCCTCGCCAACATGCGCCGCATTTTGGACCGGGCTTCGGCCTACGGCAATTTCGTCCGCATCGACATGGAGGACTACGCGCACAATGAGCCGGCGATCGAGCTGTTCTGCAGGCTGAGGGAGCGGTACGGAGATACGGTCGGCCTCGTCATTCAGGCGTATTTGTACAAAAGCGAAGCCGATTTGGCGCGGCTTTCCGTCTATGCGCCCAACCTGCGGCTCGTGAAGGGCGCTTACAAGGAGCCGCCCGAGGTCGCCTACCCCGACAAGGCGGACGTGGACCGCAGCTTCATCAAGCTGATCGAAACCCATTTGGCCAACGGTCATTACGCGGCGGTGGCGACTCATGACGACAACGTGATCGAGCATACGATCGCGTTCGCCGCCCGCAACCGGATTCCGCTGTCGCAGTTCGAATTCCAGATGCTGTACGGCATCCGGCCGCAGCGCCAGCTCGAGCTGGCGAGCGCGGGATATACGATGCGGGTGTACGTCCCGTTCGGCAACGATTGGTACGGCTACTTCATGCGCCGGCTCGCGGAGCGCCCGGCCAACGTCGCGTTCGTCATGAAATCGATGTTCAAATCGTAACGGGATGTTTCTTTTCCTAATAACGAATTCGTTTCCTAAACCAAGGGAGGTTTTCCGCATGAGCATGATCGAATTCCGCAACGAACCGTTTACCGACTTTACCGTACCGGCCAACGCCCGGGCGATGGAGAGCGCGCTGCAATCGGTCAAAGCCGGGCTCGGACGCGCATACCCGCTCTACATCGACGGCGAAGCGGTCTTTACCGAACGGACGTCCGACTCGAAAAACCCGGGGCAAACGAGCCAAGTGGTCGGCGTCGTCTCCCAGGCCGACAAGACGCTCGCCGAGAACGCGATGCGCGCGGCCCGCTACGCGTTCGAAACGTGGCGGTTCGTCGAGCCGTCCGTCCGCGCGGGCTACTTGTTCAAGGCGGCGGCGATCATGCGCCGGCGCAAATTCGAATACGCGGCCTGGCTCGTTTACGAAGTCGGCAAAAACTGGGCGGAAGCCGACGCCGACGTGGCCGAAGCGATCGACTTCCTGGAATTTTACGGCCGGGAGGCGATCCGGCTCGGGCAGGACCAGCCGCTCGTCCCGCTGCCGGGCGAGGACAACCGGCTGACGTACATTCCGCTCGGCGTCGGCATCGTCATCTCGCCGTGGAACTTCCCGCTCGCCATCATGGCCGGGATGACGTCGGCCGCGATCGCGACCGGCAATACGGTGCTGCTCAAGCCGGCCTCGACGTCCCCCGTTATCGCCGCCAAGTTCGTCGAGCTGATGCGCGAGGTCGGGCTTCCCGCCGGCGTCCTCAATTTCGTTCCCGGCTCGGGGGCGGAAATCGGCGACTATCTTGTCGACCATCCGCACACCCGGTTCGTCTCGTTTACCGGCTCGCGCGACGTCGGACTGCGCATCCACGAGCGGCTAGGCAAGACGCATCCGGGCCAGCTGTGGATCAAACGTCTCGTCGCCGAGATGGGCGGCAAGGACGGCATCGTCGTCGACGCCTCCGCCGACCCGGAAGAAGCGGCGACGGCGATCGTCCAGTCGGCCTTCGGCTTCCAAGGGCAGAAATGCTCCGCCGGCTCGCGAGCCATCGTGCATCAGGACGTGTACGACGACGTGCTTCGGCGCATCGTCGAGAAGACGAAGGCGCTTGCCGTCGGGCTTCCGGAGACGAACGCCGCGATCGGTCCGGTTATCGACGAGCGGGCGTACGAGAAAATATTGGACTATATCGAAATCGGAAAAACGGAAGGACGGCTCGTCGCCGGAGGCGGCAAAGCGGCGGGGGAAGGGTACTACATCGAGCCGACCGTGTTCGCCGAAGTCGCAAGCGGCGCCCGCATCATGCAGGAGGAAATATTCGGACCCGTGCTCGCGGTGTGCAGGGCCGAGTCGTTCAAGCAGGCGGTGGACATTTTCAACAATACCGAGTACGGCTTGACCGGCGCCGTCTTCTCGTCGGACCGGAGCCAGCTCGAGTACGCTCGGCGCCATATGCATTGCGGCAACCTGTATTTCAACCGGAAATGCACCGGGGCGCTCGTCGGCGTCCACCCGTTCGGCGGGTTCAACATGTCCGGCACCGATTCGAAAGCCGGAGGACGCGACTATTTGCAGCTGTTCCTGCAGGCGAAGGTCGTTTCCGAAAAACTGTAAAGCCGATCGTCGGTCATCGAATCGTTTCCCCGGCACGCGGGCTCGCGGCCGGGGATTTCGTGCGGTTGCAACGGAACGGACGCGGCGGGGTACACTACGGGAAGGATCGCCAAAGGGCGAATCGCCGGAACATTTGCTGCACGGGCGACCGATTTCTGTTATCATTGGAATTGGTTGTCCAATCCACCGGGAGGGAGTCTCCGTTTTTCATGGCTAACATAACGTATACCGGCGTCCAGGACGTGAACGACGTCGTCGATTATTTTATGGCGAACGACGAGCATATGGTGAACAATCCGATTTTCGCCGAAAGCTCGAACGTCGCCATCCTGAAGCAGAGCTTGTTCAATTTGCTTTCGCGCGTCGAACACGAGAAAGATTTTCAGGATTTGCTTAACTATAAAAACCTGCTGTTCAACCAGCTCGTCCATTACTGCGATTCGATCGAAAGCATCGAGGGGCTGCGCGACGACCTGCACGAGCTGCTCGTTCACCGGATCTATACCGGGTCGGAGCTCAAAATTTTGACGTGGATCTACAAAGAGTCGTACGGGCACGAGCCGGACTTGAGCAACCCGGACGGCAATTCGCCGCAAGGCTTCCTTCGCTACTTGAAAATGAACTGCAAGCCCGACGTGACCGCGCATTTCATCGGATTGGCGCTGCAGCAGTACGTGCGTACGCAATATCCGGACGAAGCGTTCTACAAGGACGAGAACTTGTTCGGAGGCTGCTACAACTACATGACCGAGCTCGTCCTCGAGACGGAGGATTTGGAAAAGCTCGTCAAAACGGTGCAGGAGCAGCAGGAGGAGCTCGTCTGGCTGCGCGACCAGCTGATCGAGTCGGAGCAGAAGCTGCAGCAAAATCCAGAGGACGAAGCGACGACGCAGCGCCAGCAAAAGCTGATCGTCGATTTCATGACCGAGCGTCTGGAGATGGAGTTTTTGTCGCAGGTCATCATCCGCTTGTTCTAATAATCGAGTCGAACGAAAAGGAGCGCCGCCATGGACTGCATTTTTTGCAAAATCGTCAACGGGGACATCCCGTCCCAAAAAGTTTTCGAAAACGACCGCGTTCTCGCCTTCCGCGACATTCAGCCGGCGGCGCCGACCCACGTGCTCGTCATACCGAAGAAGCATATCGCCTCGATGAACGAGGCGCAGGACGAAGACGCCGAGCTGCTCGGGGAGCTGCTGCTCACCGCGAAGAAGGTGGCGGCCGAGCTCGGCATCGCCGAAAGCGGCTATCGTCTCGTCAACAACGTCGGGCCGAACGGAGGCCAGGTCGTGTACCATATCCACGTGCACATCCTGGGCGGAGAGAAGCTCGGAGGCTTGAACGTCAAGGCGTAAAACGGGGCCAACATCTGGGTACATCCGGGCAGGTTGACACCCCCTTTCGGTTTAACATATAATGTAGTTTGATAAACCGTGTTTTCGTCTTGGACGGTCTGTTCGGAGGGAGGGAAAACTAGTGTCCGAAACTCGTGTTCGCAAAAATGAAACCATCGATGCTGCACTTCGTCGCTTCAAGCGTTCCATTGCGAAAGACGGCGTCTTGGCGGAGGTCAAAAAGCGCAAACACTATGAGAAGCCTAGCGTGAAGCGCAAGAAGAAGTCGGAGGCCGCGCGCAAAAGAAAGTTTTAAGTTCTAGGAGGATTTCGTTTTCATGAGCTTAAGCGAACGATTGAACGAAGATATGAAGCAAGCGATGAAGAATCAGGACAAGTTCAAACTCTCCGTCATCCGTATGATTCGATCGGCGATTAAAAACGTTGAGATAGATCAAAAGAAGACGCTGGACGACAACGAAGTGCTGGATATTCTGAATCGCGAGATCAAGCAGCGCAAAGACTCCCTCCAAGAATTCGAAAAAGCGGGCCGGGACGATCTCGCCGAGACCGTCAAGAAAGAAATCGAAGTCATTGCCGTATACATGCCGCAGCAACTTACCGAGGAAGAAATTCATGCTATCGTGCAGCAGACCATCCAAGAAACCGGTGCATCTTCCAAAGCGGACATGGGCAAATTGATGAGCGCATTGATGCCGAAGGTGAAAGGCCGTGCCGACGGCAAGCTGGTAAATCAGCTCGTGCAGCAGCTTCTTTCTTGATAGCCGGATGAGCTAGACCTATACCGACCAAAAGCAAAAACAACACTCCCATCCGGGGTGTTTTTTTGTTTAATCCGTCATCCGTTCCGGCGATTCGCTGAAACATTATGCTCTCGCGTACGTAGAACAAACCAAAAGGATGTGCATAATGGCGGTAGCAGGTTTCGAGCCGCCATGGAAGGAGGAGCCATGTCGAACCGGTTATCGCGGCGCCCGCCGCGGCCGATGCTGCTCGCGCTCGCCCTCGTCGCGGTCGTGCTGGCGGGAGGCGTGCTGCTCGGCATCGGCGTGCAAGCCGCTTCCTCGGGGAAGTCGTCTACGCTGGCCGAGTCGCTGCCGGCCTCGTCCGGCAAACTCGTCTACGTCGTCCCCGTCAAGCAGACGGTCGAAAGCGGCTTGCAGCGCTTTCTCGAACGCGCTTTCGCCGAGGCGATCGAATCCGCGGCTTCGCTCGTCGTGCTCGACATCGACACGCTCGGCGGACGTCTCGATTCCGCCGAGCAGATCGGCGAGCTGATCCGCACGAGCCCGATCCCGACCGCCGCCTTCGTGAACGGCAGGGCGGTATCGGCCGGCAGCTACATCGCTCTGAACGCGGAGACGATCGTCATGACGCCCGGCAGCACGCTCGGGGCGGCGGCGGTCGTGGACGGAGCGGGCAACGAGGTGGAGAGCGCCAAAGTCGTATCGCATTGGGCGAGCGAAATGCGCGCCGCCGCCGAGCTGCGCGGACGCAACCCGGCCATCGCCGAAGGAATGGTCGATAAAAACGCCGTCGTCGACATGCCGCCGATCGGCCGGACGGCCGGCAAGGGCGAGATCGTTTCGCTGTCGGCGGAAGAGGCGGTGAAAGTCGGATACGCCGAGAAGATCGCCGACACGTTGGACGAGGCGATCGCGTTTCTCGGGATGAAAGGAGCGACGGTGGTCGAATTCGAGCCGAGCGGCGCGGAGAAGCTGGCCCGCTTTCTCGTTCACCCGGTCGTCATGACCGTGCTGCTGCTCGTCGGCATCGCCGGCGTCGCCATCGAGCTGCTCGTCCCCGGCTTCGGCTTGCCCGGCATACTCGGCTTGACCGGCTTCGCGCTTTACTTTTTCGGCCATTACGTGGCCGGATTCGCCGGCATCGAGCATATCGTGCTGTTCGTGGCGGGCGTCGTTCTGCTCGTCGCGGAGATGTTCGTCCCGAGCTTCGGCCTATTGGGCGTGCTCGGCATCGTGTCGATTATCGGCGGCGTCGTCATGGCCGCATTCGACACGGGGCATGCGCTGCTGTCGCTCGGCATCTCGACCGTGCTGGCCGCCGTCGTCGTCTACATCGTCGCCAGGCTGTTCAAGCGGCGGGGCATTTGGAACAAGTTTATTTTGCGCGACGAATTGAAGTCCGAGCTCGGCTACGTGTCGCACGATTCGAAGGAGCACTTGTTCGGGGCGCTCGGCACGTCCGTCACGCCGCTCCGGCCGGCGGGCACGGCGGAATTTTGGAGCGAACGGGTCGACGTCGAGACCGATGGCGAATTCGTCGAGCCGGGCCGAGCCGTTCAAGTGGTCAAGATCGAAGGGAACCGCGTAGTCGTCAAACCAGTATGAAGCGCTGGGGGAGAACTCCCGGCATGCTTCGAGGAGGAGACATAACCGACAATGGAATCTTATGTGTTCGTGCTGCTGATCGCGGCACTCGCGATCATCGTGCTGTCCGTTTTTTTCAGCTTCGTGCCGGTCATGCTGTGGATATCGGCGCTCGCGTCCGGCGTGCGTGTCGGCATTTTCACGCTCGTCGCGATGCGGCTGCGCCGTGTCATCCCGAGCCGGATCGTCAATCCGCTCATCAAGGCGCATAAGGCGGGGCTACCGATTTCGACGAACCAGCTCGAGAGCCATTATTTGGCCGGGGGCAACGTCGACCGCGTCGTCAATGCGCTGATCGCCGCGCAGCGGGCGCAAATTCCGCTTTCGTTCGAGCGGGCGGCGGCGATCGACCTGGCCGGCCGGGATGTGCTGCAGGCCGTCCAGATGAGCGTCAATCCGAAGGTGATCGAAACGCCGATGGTGTCCGCCGTGGCGAAGGACGGCATCGAGGTGAAGGTGCGCGCGCGGGTGACGGTGCGGGCCGACATCGACCGGCTCGTCGGCGGAGCCGGCGAAGAGACGGTCATCGCCCGGATCGGCGAAGGGATCGTCACGTCGGTTGGCTCGAGCGACACCCACAAGCAAGTGCTGGAAAACCCGGACATGATATCCCGTACCGTCCTCGGGAAAGGGCTCGATGCGGGCACCGCGTTCCAAATTTTGTCGATCGACATCGCCGATGTCGATATCGGCAAAAACATCGGCGCCCATCTGCAGACGGAGCAGGCCGAGGCGGACAAGCGGATCGCCCAGGCGAAAGCCGAGGAGCGCCGGGCGATGGCGGTCGCGCAGGAGCAGGAGATGAAGGCGCGCGTCGTCGAGATGAGAGCGAGAGTCGTCGAGTCCGAGTCGCAGGTGCCGCTCGCCATGTCCGAGGCGCTGCGCGAAGGCAAGCTCGGCGTTATGGACTACATGAACATGCGCAACCTCGATGCGGATACGCAAATGCGGTCTTCGTTCGGCAAAATGGGCCAGCCCGACAAAACCGACAAAGATTCGATGTAAGCCTAAGCAGGTAACCGGAAGGGAGGGCGCTATCGAATGGAACGGCTGTTCGAGTTCGTAAAGGACTACTTGGGGATGATCGTCGTCGTCGGCGGATTTTTGCTGACGGCGCTCGCCAAGAGACGCGCGAACGGCGGGGGAGCGAGAGGGCCGTCGTCCGGCAAGCCGAATCCGATGATGCCGACGTTCGGCGGGTCGCCCCGGTATGACGGTCCCAAGGAGTCGCGCGGAGAGGGCGCGGCGGAGGAAACGTTCCGGCCGGGACCGGCGGCTCGCTCCGATTCGGAGAACGACGAGCGGCCGGAGCCCCGCGGTGGCGGCGCGGCGTCCGTCTCCGCGGCTCGCGCGGACTCGCCCGCTCAAGGAGGCGCTTCGGAAGCGGCGCCGTTGTCGGAGGAGGAAGCGGTCCGAGGCATGATGTGGGCGGAGGTGCTCGGCCCGCCGCGCGCCAAGAGGCCGTTCGGAACGAAAATCCGGTAACGGAAAGGGAGGGCGGTCATGGACCGATTCGGATGGAAGGCGCGCGGCGTCTCGGCGGTAGCGGCGCTGCTCGCTTTGACAGGGTGCATGGAATGGAAGCGGGATGCGGCACCGGCGCCGGCCCCCGTCGCGAACGCGCCCGCGTCCGGTTCGCCGGATGCGCGGCAGGATGGCGCGATCCCGTACAAGGAGCCCGAGATCGTCGCCGACAAGCTGAACGTGCCGTGGGATATGGCGTTCGCCCCGGACGGCCGCCTCTTTTTCACCGAGAGGCCGGGTGCGATCCGGCTGTTGGCGTCCGACGGCAAGCTGCAGGCGGAGCCGGTTTTCGCTTTTACCGAGCCGCCGTTCGTCAGCCGCGGGGAGGGGGGGCTGCTCGGGCTCGCGCTTGACCCGGACTTCGCGAAGAACGGGTACCTGTATGCCTACCATTCGTACGAGATGAACGGCGCGATGAAAAATCGCGTGCTTCGGCTCGTCGTCGAAGGGAGCAAGGCGAGGCTGGACCGCGTGCTGCTGGCGGATTTGCCCGGACAGCGCAACCATGACGGCGGCCGGATCCGGTTCGGACCGGACGGCATGCTGTACGTGACGGTCGGCGACGCGGAGGAGCGCGAGCTGTCGCAGGCGCCGGGGAGCCTGGCCGGCAAAATATTGCGGCTGATGCCCGACGGGACGGTTCCGGCGGACAACCCGGACCCGAAATCGCCCGTCTGGAGCATGGGCCACCGGAACCCGCAAGGGCTCGCCTGGCAGCCCGGCGCCGGCAAGCTGTTCAGCTCCGAGCACGGCCAGACGTACAAGGACGAGATCAACGTCATCGAGAAGGGCGCCAACTACGGCTGGCCGCTCATCGAGGGCGATCAGACCGAGCCGAAGCAGCCGGTTCCGTCGGGAACGCCGCTGCGCAAGCCGCTCGTCCATTCGGGCTCGGATTCGTGGGCTCCGTCCGGCATGACGTTCGTCACGCAAGGGCCGTGGAAGGGGCGTCTGCTCGTGGCCGGGCTGCGCGGCGAGCAGGTGCTCATGGTTACGCTGGACCCCGGCTCCGAGCCGAAGGTCGAGCGGACGGAATCGCTGTGGAAAGGACGGTTCGGTCGCCTGCGCAACGTCGTGGAAGGGCCGGACGGCTCGCTGTACGTATTCACCAACAACCGCGACGGCCGCGGTACGCCGAAGCCGGGAGACGACAAGCTTCTCCGCTTCCGACCCGAATGACCGGTTTCCGCCCGCAAGGCGGCGACGAACGAACATGAAAAAGGACGCTGCAGAGGATGCAGCGTCCTTTTTCATTTGTCCTATCATGCCGTCTGCAGCCGGGGCTCTTGCGCTTCGACGGTTGCCGCGGAGCGGTCCCGTCTTCTTTTATGCGAGAGGGTGTAGGAGCCGGCGATCAAGGCGAAGCCGACGAGGAACGGCAGTGAGCCGAGCACGGGGTCGCCCGAGGCGATGCTGGAGTACATGGCGCCGAGAAGATCGAAGGTGAGTCCGGCGTAAGCCCACTCTTTCACACGGGCGAAGCCGGGGACGAGAATCGCGGCGATTCCGAGCAATTTGGCGATGCCGAGAAACGGGAGCAAGTAGACGGGATACCCTAACCGTTCGAACAAGGCGACGGCGTCGGGAACGGCCAGTATATCCGGGATCGAGCCGACTCCCATCAGGATGGACAACAATCCGGTAAAGCACCAGTACGAAACATTCGTTTTTTTCATTGGAAATTCCTCCTTGATTTTGAATGGTTAAAGTTTTGCATTGCCGATTTCCTTCGGCCGGACGCCGCCGTTCCGCCCCGATTCCTCCTTTCTTCGCGGCGTTGTGCCTTTTCACACCTTTAATATACCCCATTAGGAATATTCCTGTCAAGGAATATTTGAGAAAAGCTGCAGTCCCCGTCCTCCCCGTCGGAGAAAGCCGTCCCGAAGCCGCTTCGATCGCAGCGCAGAACGTCGGGTCGGAAAGCGCGGTATGGCTGTTCTGGAGACGCCGCTGCGCCCGTCGGGGTCTTTTTTCGCCCGCTCCGGCATATGGTGGTAGAAGCTACGGTTATACGGCAAGGAGGACCGCGGAACATGCTGCAATGGAACCGGCGCTTCAGCAAATTAACGGCCAAACTGCTCGACCTGCCCCAAGACGTCGTGTTGGATCTTCCCCGCTTCACGATGATCGGCAACCGACAGCTGTATATCGAGAACCATCGCGGCGTGCTCCATTTCTCCAGCGATACGCTCAAGCTCGGCCTTACCCAAGGACAACTGGAAATACGCGGGAAGCAGCTCGTCATTCGCGCCATCCTGCCGGAAGAAGTGTTTATCGAGGGAGTCATATCGGATATCCGATACTCGGATTGATTTTAAGCCCAAAAACGTTTCGCCCGTTCTCAAGGACGGGCTTACCCAAAGGAGGAGCCTCCGTGAAATCGACGTTGCTCAACCGGCTGCGCGGCTACGTCCGCCTCGAGCTTCGCGGCCGAAACATGGAAAAGCTGTTGAACGCGCTGACGACGGAACGGTTCGGCGTCTGGGACATTCGCCGCACCGATCAAGACGCGGTGGAGCTGTGCGTGCTCGTCCGCGACTTTTTCAAGCTTCGCTCGCTCGCGAAGCGGACGGGCAGCCGGGCCCGGATGCGCATCCGGGAGCGGTACGGGCTTCCTTTCGCACTGGACAAGCTGGGCCGACGCAAAATGTTCATCGCGGGCATCGTCGGTTTCTTCGCCGCCATCTACGTGCTCTCGATGCTCGTCTGGCGCGTCGATATCGAAGGGAACGACAAGATCGCCCGGAGCGACATCGTGCAGGCGGCTCGCGAATACGGCATATACCGGTTCCAATGGAAGTTCCGCCTCCCCGATCCGGACAGGCTCTCCCGCGAGCTGCAGCTGAAGCTGCCCGGCACGTCGTGGGTCGGCGTCGACGTGCAGGGGACGCGCGTCCATATCAAAATCGTCGAGTCGGCCCGCCCGGACGAACGGCCGCTCATGAGCCCGCGACATCTCGTCGCGGCGAAAGACGCGCTCGTCACGCAAATATTGGCGGAGAAGGGCAAGCCGCTCGTCCGCCCGAATACGAACGTCAGCAAAGGCGACATTCTCATATCCGGCTATATCGGCGACGATGCGAACCGGCAAACCGTCGTGGCGCAAGGTACGGTGCGCGGCATCGTCTGGGAGGAAGCGACGGTCGAAATTCCGCTCGTGCTCAAGCGGAAAGTGTATACGGGGGAATCGAAGAAACGGTCGTACCTCGTCATCGGCAACCGCGGACTGCAGCTGTCCGGCTACGGGGACCCGGCGTTTCCGCAATTCGAGACGATTCCCGAGCGCAAGACGCTCCAATGGCGCGGCTGGAGCCTGCCCGTCGGCTGGCTCAAGGAGACGCTGCTCGAATCGCGGCTGGAGGAAATCCCGCTCGATCCGGAAACGGCGAAAACGATCGCGCTCGACCAGGCGCGGGCGGAAGTCGTGGCGGCGGCCGGAGCGGACGCGGTATGGCGCGGGGAAAAGATTATTTTGCATGAAAAGTCGGACAATGGTAAAGTTTATATGAAAGTGCTTTTCGAAATCGAGCAACCGATCGCCGTCGAATTGCCGATCGTTCCGTAAGGCGGACGGCCGGGGCGGTCTTGATGCATGCGACTACGACGACAAAAGGGACTGAGGCTTTTTTGGACAACGGGAACCGGTTGAAAATCACCTTGAACAGCGTGGCGGAGGGGCTTGCGCTGTTCGGACCGCAAGACAAGTTTTTGCGCCTGATCGAAAAAGAAACGAACGCGACCATTTATACGCGGGAAGCGGAGCTCGCGGTTCAAGGCTCCCCGGAGGAGCTGCGCTGGCTCGAGCAGCTGTTCGACGTGCTGCTGACGCTTATCCGCAATCAATACCCGCTCACGGAACGGGACGTCCTGTACGCGATCGAGCTGGCGAAGGAGATGAAGGCCGACCAGCTGCTCGACTTGTTCAAGGGCGAGATCGCGTCGACGTACCGCGGCAAGCCGATCCGCGTCAAGACGATCGGCCAGCGCCATTACGTCTCGACGATCCGCAAGAAGGACATCGTCTTCGGCATCGGGCCGGCGGGAACGGGGAAGACGTATTTGGCCGTCGTGCTGGCGGTCGTCGCCTTGAAGGAAGGACACGTGAAACGGATCGTGCTGACGCGGCCCGCGGTCGAGGCGGGGGAAAGCCTCGGCTTCCTGCCGGGCGATCTGCAGGAAAAGGTTGACCCCTATTTGCGCCCGTTGTATGATGCACTTAACGACGTGCTCGGGCCGGAGCAGGTGGCCAAATCGCTCGAGCGCGGCTTGATCGAGATCGCGCCGCTCGCCTACATGCGCGGTCGGACGCTGGACGATTCGTTCATCATTCTCGATGAGGCGCAGAATACGACGCCCGAGCAGATGAAGATGTTTTTGACCCGGCTCGGCTTCGGCTCGAAGATGGTCGTCACCGGCGACAAGACGCAGATCGACCTGCCGCGCGGCACCCGCTCCGGACTCGTGGAAGCGGAGCGCATCCTGAAGCCGATCGAGGAGATCGGCATCGTCCGATTCGACGAACAGGACGTCGTCCGCCATTCGCTCGTCCAAAAGATTATCGTCGCCTACCAGCAAGAAAAAGAATCCAACGGTTGATCGGCTTATCGTTCCGTGGGAAAGAGAGGACTGAACGAAGAGTGGTTCGAAACGAGCGGATTTCCATCGAAGGGAAGCCTGCGCATCGGACGGACGGCTGGAAAACAAGCGCCGGCATCCGTTTGCTGCTGTTCGTTTTGTTGGGGCTGTTGTTTTACATGGCGGTCGCCAACCGGTTGATTCCGCAAACGTACGATATCGAGATCGGCTCGGTCAGCGAGAAGACGATTTACGCGACGAAACAGATCGAAAATGCGATCGAAACGCAAAAAGCGAAGGAAGAAGCGGCAAGACGGGTGCAGCCCGTCTATTCCATTTTGCCGATGAAAAACGAAACGCTGGTCGAAGCGATTTTCGAGAAGCTGCGGCAAATCAACGCGGACGACCAGCTGTCCACGACCGATAAAGTCAACGTATTCCGCAACGTGTTCCCGACGATGTACAACGATCACGCCGAAATGCTGTACGCGTCGATCAAGGTCGGGGAGCCGGGGAACGAAGGGCTGCTGAACGAGGTGAAGACGGCGCTGCGCGATCAGCAGTACCGGATTCCCGAGGAAGTGTACTTCAAATTTCCGCGGCTGACGAAGGAAGATCTCGACGCGATGGAGCCCGTCGCGCGGGACGTCGTCGTCCGCCTCATGAACGACCAGCTGACGAACGCCCAGACGGCGCGCACGCGCGTCGCCGAGCTCGTCAATACGTCGCCGCTGACCAAGAACACGTCGCGCGAGATGGTACAGGAGATCGCCCGTTTCGTCATTACGCCGAACAAGTTTTCGAATCAGAAGGCGACCGAGGAAGAACGGGCGGAAGCGCGGGAAAACACGAAGCCGGTCTATATCAACAAAGGGGACGTGCTCGTCCATAAGGGAGAGCGGGTTACCGAGGAGACGTACGGCCGGCTGAAAGATATGGACCTGCTCAAGGAAAAAGTGAATTATTGGCCGCAGCTCGGCCTCGCCATGATGAGCGCGCTGTTCGTGCTCGCCTTGTATATGTACGTTCGCCAAAGCGAGCAGCCGATCCGCCACAACAACGTGCAGCTGCTCATGCTCGTGCTGATCTACGTGTTGAACGTGACCGGAATGAAGATCGTGGCGCTGGGGCAAAACTTGGAATATGCGAACATCGGCTATTTGGCGCCGGTGGCGATGGGCGCGATGCTGATCGCCATTCTGATCGGAATGCCGATCGCGTTCATTTCCTCGATCCTGTTCGCGCTGCTGTCGAGCGTCATATACAACGTAAAGGGCGAGGAGCTGTTCGATTTCCGATACGGCCTCGTGGCGCTCGTCGTCTGCATTACGTCGGTATTCGCGATCCAGCGGGCGAACCAGCGGGCGTCGATCTTGAAGGCAGGCGTCATGGTGTCGTTGTTCGGCGCGGTGACGATCGTGTCGCTCATATTCCTGGATAACGTATACACGCGCAACGAAATTATGCTGTCGTTCGGCTTCGCCGTCGCCTCGGGCTTGCTGACGGCGGTGCTCGTCATCGGCTTAATGCCGTTTTTCGAAGTATCGTTCGGCATTTTGTCGCCGCTCAAGCTCGTCGAGCTGTCCAACCCGAACCATCCGCTGCTGCGGAAGCTGCTGACGGAGACGCCCGGCACGTACCATCATAGCGTCATGGTCGGCAACTTGTCGGAGGCCGCCGCCGAATCGGTCGGCGCGAACGGGCTGCTGTGCCGGGTCGGATCGTTTTACCACGACATCGGCAAGACGAAGCGGCCGAGTTATTTCATCGAAAACCAGACGAATATCGAAAATCCGCACGATCATATCGAGCCGAGCTTGAGCAAATCGATCATTATCGCCCACGCCCGGGACGGCTCGGAAATGTTGAAGGAATACAACATGCCGAAGCCGATTCGCGATATCGCGGAGCAGCATCACGGCACGACGCTGTTGAAATATTTTTATTTCAAGGCGAAGAAGCAGCAGGAGGAAGGCGCCGAGCCGATTCCCGAGGAGGAATACCGGTATCCGGGGCCGAAGGCGCAGTCCAAGGAAGCGGCCATCGTCGGCATCGCCGACTGCGTCGAAGCGGCGGTCCGCTCGCTGCGCAATCCGTCCATCGAGCAGATCGATACGATGGTGCGCAAAATTATTAAGGACCGGCTCGACGACGGCCAATTCAACGAATGCGACTTGACGCTGAAAGAGCTCGATACGATCGCCAAAACGTTGAACGAAACGCTTCTCGGCATTTTTCATTCCCGCATCGAATATCCGGCCGACGCGCCGGCCAAAACGGAAAGCAAGGAAGTCAAACAAGCGTAAGGAGAATCGCGGATGACGGTAAGATTGGTATGGAACGACGAACAAAACGCCCTCGAGATCGGCGAGCCGCTGGTCGCCAGGCTGAACGAGCTGCTGAAGCTTGCGGCCGAAGCGGAAGGCGTCGAAAGCGGGGAGGTCGCGCTCAGCTTCGTCGACGACGAAGCGATCCGCGCGCTTAATCGCGACTACCGGAACCTGGATAAGCCGACGGACGTTCTGTCGTTCTCGATGGTGGAGAGCGTGGAGGACGAGCCGGGAATTTTATACGGCGGCGATGACGGCGACGACGAATACGAGCGAATCGGCGGAGAAGCGGACGAAGCGGATGACGGGAACGACGACGACGATACGTTCGTCGAACCGCTCGGCGATATCGTCATCTCGACGGAGCGGGCGATCGCGCAAGCCGAGGAATACGGGCATTCGGTCGAAAGGGAGATCGGCTTCCTGTTCGTCCACGGCTTCCTCCACTTGATCGGTTACGATCACGCCGACGCGGAGTCGGAGCGCATCATGTTCGGGAAGCAGGAGGCGGTTCTGCAGAAGGCGGGACTGACGCGGTGAGAGACGTCCGAAAGTTTCGCCGAAGCTTCCGGTATGCGTACGAGGGGTTGAAATACGCCTTGGCAACGCAGCAAAACATGCAGTTTCATTTTTCGGTGGCGGTTCTTTCGCTGGTTTTGGCGATCGTGTTCAAGCTGCCGAAGACGGAAATTTTGTTCGTGCTTCTTGCCGTAACGCTCGTGATCGTCTGCGAGCTGATCAATACCGCCGTCGAAAAAGCGGTCGACCTGGCGATGCCCGACCGGCATCCGCTGGCGAAAATCGCCAAAGACGTAGCCGCGGCCGCCGTTCTCGTATCGGCGGTTTTTGCCGCTATTGTCGGCATGGTCGTCTTCTACGAGCCGATCGACCGGCTCATCCGGCAGGCCGGCACGGCCGAAAGCGAGCTGACGCCGGGACTGATATGGACGCTTATCGCGCTTGTCGCGTTGACCGTCATCGTGGCGCAGACGCGATTTTCGGAGAAACGGCTGCCGCTGCGGCCAAGCTTGCTGGCGGCCGTGTCGTTCGCCATCGCGACGTGGATCGCGCTGCTGACGGCGAATACGCTGATCGCACTGCTCGGCTACAGCTTGTCGATTTTGCTCCTGTTCGTCTTGTACGACAAGCAAAGCCGCCATTTGCCGTCGCTTGCCGCCGGGGCGGTCATCGGATCGGCGATGACGGCGTTGGCTTTTTATTTGGTGTAAACGATAGGGAAGGGGCATTTCGACGATGAGCAACGAAACGCCGGACGTACGCGAGCTGATCCGCCATGCGCTCGAGGCGAGAGAGCGCGCTTACGTGCCGTATTCCGGCTTCCGCGTCGGCGCCGCGCTGCTGGACGATCAAGGCGCGATCCATTACGGCTGCAACGTGGAAAACGCCGCCTACGGCCCGACCCATTGCGCGGAGCGAACGGCGCTTCACCGCGCCGTAGCCGACGGGCGCAAGCCGGGCAGCTTCCGGGCGATCGCCGTCGTCGGCGACACGTCCGGCCCGATCTCTCCCTGCGGCGTATGCCGGCAGGTGATGATCGAGCTGTGCCCGCCCGACATGCCCGTCTATATGGCGAACGTGAAGGGCGATATCGCCGAGACGACGGTCGGCGCGCTGCTCCCGGGCGCTTTCGGTCCGCGCGATTTGGGGAAAGTCACCTAGCGGCGCATCGGCGCGCGTTTGGGCATTCTAAAACCGACCGCTCGATCGCGCGGCGAATACGACGACAACGACAATGTTCCTCCTGGGCGGGGATAACGATCGATCAACTGATGGGAGGACCCTATGAAAGACAATCACAAATCCGGCTTCGTCGCCATCATCGGCAGGCCGAACGTCGGCAAGTCGACGCTGCTCAACCAGGTCATCGGCCAAAAAATCGCCATCATGTCCGACAAGCCGCAGACGACCCGCAACAAAATTCAAGGCGTCTATACGACGGATGAGATGCAAATCGTCTTCCTCGACACGCCCGGCATCCATAAGCCGAAATCGAAGCTCGGCAGCTTCATGATGAAGGTGGCGGAAAACACGTTTCACGAGGTGGACGCGATTTTGTTCCTCGTCGACGTGGCGGAAGGGATCGGCGGCGGCGACCGGTTCATCATCGAGCAGCTGAAAGGCGTGAAGACGCCGGTCCTGCTCGTCCTGAACAAAATCGACCAAGTGCACCCGGAAGCGCTCCTGCCGATCATCGCGACGTATAAGGACCTGTACGATTTCGCCGAAATCGTCCCGATTTCCGCGCTGCAGGGCAACAACGTGTCGACCTTGCTGAAGCAAATCGGCCACTATTTGCCGGAAGGGCCGCAATATTATCCCGCCGATCAAGTGACGGACTACCCGGAGCAGTTCATTTGCGCCGAGCTGATCCGCGAAAAAATATTGCACCTGACCCGCGAAGAAATTCCGCACTCGATCGCGGTCGCCATCGAAAGCATGAAGGTGGAGGACAACGGGGTCGTCAGCATCGGCGCCATCATCTTCGTCGAGCGCGATTCGCAGAAAGGGATCGTCATCGGCAAGCAGGGAGCGATGCTGAAGGAAATCGGCCAGCAGGCGCGCCGCGACATCGAGGCGCTGCTCGGCTCGAAAATTTTTCTCGAGCTGTGGGTCAAGGTGAAGAAGGATTGGCGCAACCGCGAGCACGTGCTCAAGGATCTCGGCTTCCGGCTCGACTGACCCGCCAGTTTTTACATGGATACTCCCGACGCGTAACGATCATCCTATGGGGTATATAGCAGAATATTTCCTCATTGAAAGGATGATACGCAATGCGCGACTTTTCGTGGAAGTATTTTACGATGACTGGAGATGTGGAATCGTATCTGCTTTATAAGGAAATCGACCATCAATCGAAAGTGGAGCCGGAGGAAGAGGAAGACATCATTCCGGACGACTTGGAATTATTGAGCTGATCATACAAGCGTGACGGCGATCTCTCGCGGGGAAGAGGGAATGGTTGTGCTGGTAAGGGTCGAGGCCATCGTAATCCGCAGCATGGACTACGGGGAAGGCAACAAAATATTGACCTTGTTCTCGAAGGAAGCGGGCAAAATCGGGGTGATGGCGCGCGGCGCCAAAAAGCTGAAAAGCCGCCATACGGCCATCGCCCAGCCCTTTACGCACGGCGAGTTCGTCCTGTTCCGCACGGGGCAGCAGATGGGCTCGCTCAACGCCGGAGAAATATGGAACGCGTATCATCGGCTTCGGGAAGATTTGAACAAGGCGGCATACGCGTCGTATCTGATGGAGCTGACCGAAAAGACGGTCGGGGACAACGAGCCGAACGCCTCGCTGTTCGAGCAGCTGAAGGGCTCGCTCGACGCGATGGACGAAGGGAAAGATCCGCAAATCGTCTTACATATCTACGAAATGAAAATGCTAGCCATCGCGGGCTACCGGCCCGTGCTCGACGAATGCGTTTCATGCGGGGCGAAGGACGGGCCGATGTGGCTCAGCGTATCGATGGGCGGCACGGTGTGCGGGCGCTGCCGGAGCGCCGACGTGTCGGCGATTCCTTTGCCGGAAGGAACGCTCAAGCTGCTCCGGCTGTTTCTCGGCATGGACGTGCGCCGGCTCGGCCGCACCGAAGTGAAGGAGTCGACGAAAAGCCAGCTGAAGCAGTGCATCCGCCAACTGCTGGACGCGCACCTCGACGTGAAATGGAAGGCGCGGCATTTTCTCGACCAGATGGAGAAGTACGGACTATAGCGTTACCGGTTACGCCGAATTTGCTTTTTTTCGTACGATTTGATACAATTTTTCGAAAACGTTTTTATTTCAACCCGTTTGTCTTCGGCAGGCGGGATTTTTTTGCGAAACGGTGATGCCATGAACCGAACTCATCCGAATCCGAAGCCGATCGTTTACGTCGTGTCCGATTCCGCGGGCGAGACGGCCGAATCGGTGCTGAAGGCGGCCGCCATCCAGTTCCACCCGAATCCGGTCGACATTCGCCGGGCGCCTTATGTCGTCGACAGGGCCGGTCTCGACCGCGTCGTGGCGGATGCCGCCAAGGAGCAGGCGATCGTCGTCTTCACGCTCGTCGTGCCCGAGCTGCGCGATTATTTGATCGCCCAGACGCGCAAGCGGAAGCTCGTCTCGATCGACTTGCTCGGACCGATCATTACGACGCTGGAGAAGGCGTTCAATCGGGAATCGCTTCATCAGCCCGGACTGATTCATCAGCTGGACGAAGATTATTTCAAAAAGGTGGAGGCCGTCGAATTCGCGGTGAAATACGACGACGGCCGGGACGCGACCGGCGTCCTGCTCGCCGACATCGTCCTCGTCGGCGTAAGCCGCACGTCGAAGACGCCGCTTTCGATGTATTTGGCCCACCGCAAGTTCAAGGTGGCGAACGTTCCGCTCGTGCCGGAGCTGCAGCCGCCGGAGCAGCTGTTCACCGTATCGCCGGACAAGGTGATCGGGCTCGTCATCGACCCGGACAAGCTGAACATGATTCGCCGCGAACGGCTCAAAAGCTTGGGGCTGTCGGACACGGCCCTGTACGCCCAGGTGGAGCGGATCAACAAGGAGCTGGCCTACGCCCGCGACATTATGGCGAAGGTCGGCTGCAAGGTGATCGACGTTTCGAACAAGGCGGTCGAGGAGACGGCCGGCATCATTTTGGGCATGCTGCGCCGGTAATCGGCTTGAAACGCAAATTGAAAAGCGAAGCAGGATTTTTTATTTCTTCATCGTATATAATATTACGGAAGAGAACGAAAGGAAATTGGTGGTAATTATCGGGGCTCGCATTATCGTAGACGCGGACGCCTGTCCGGTCAAGGCCGAAATTACGGAAGCCGCGGCCCGATTCGGGGTCCCGGTCGTCATGGTCGCGTCTTACGACCATCGGCTCGAGCCGGGGGAAGGGGTTTCCGTCGTTCAAGTGGACCGGTCCGATCAGGCGGTCGATCTGTACATCGCGAACCGCGTTTCCGCCGGCGACGTCCTCGTGACGCAAGATTTCGGCTTGGCGACGATCGGGCTGGCGAAGAAGGCGATCGTTTTGTCCAACCGGGGGCAGATTTACTCCGACCGAACGATCGATTTTTTGCTGGAAACCCGACACGAGCGGGCCAAGCAGAGAAGGTCGGGAAAGTACGGCAAAGGCCCTCGTCCGTTCACCGACGAGGACCGGCAATCGTTTCTACAAACTTTGACAAAAGTTTTGTCTCGGTTGCAGGAAAATGGGGCATTTTAGCGAATACGTATACGTGTACTTTGCAAGAAGGTGATTAGGATGAGTAGCGGACGCATTCCCGAAGACATCATCGAGGCAGTCCTAAAGCACCACGACATCGTCGACGTAATCGGCAAGTACGTGCATTTGACGAAGCACGGACGGAACTTGAAAGGGCTGTGCCCGTTCCATTCGGAAAAGTCGCCTTCGTTCAACGTCAATCCGGAGAAGCAAATTTTCAAATGCTTCGGATGCGGTATCGGAGGCCACGTCATCCGCTTCATCCAGGAGATCGAGGGCTATACGTTCGGCGAAGCGGTGCGCCACTTGGCCGAGGAGGCGAACATCGACTTCGGCTGGGAGCAGCAGACGCCGGAGCAAGCCGAACGGCAGCAGGAACGGGACCAAATCGTCAAAGGGCACGAATTCGCCGCGAAGCTGTACCATTATATTTTGAACAACTCGGCCGAAGGGAAAGCCGCGCTCGACTACTTGCGGTCGAGAGGATTTACCGATTCGCTGATCGAGACGTTCCAGATCGGCTATGCGCCGCCGCGATGGGACGTATTGGCGCAATATCTCGAGCAGCGGCAGTTTTCGCTGCCCCTTATGGAGAAAGGGGCGCTGATTGCGGCCAAATCGTCCGGCGGCGGCTACGTCGACAAGTTCCGGAATCGCGTCATGTTTCCGATAAGGGACGCCCGGGGCAACGTCATCGCCTTTGCGGGACGGACGATGGGCAACGAGCAGCCCAAATATTTGAACAGTCCGGAGACGTCGCTGTTCCGCAAAAGCCGGGTGCTGTACAATTTCCACGCGGCCCGCGCGGAGATCAAGCGAACGTCGCGCATCGTCCTGTTCGAAGGGTACGCCGACGTCATCAAAGCTTGGTCGGCCGGCGTTCATAACGGCGTCGCGACGATGGGAACCGCGCTGACCGAAGACCACGCCCTCATGATGAGGCGTTCGGCGGAGCAGGTCGTCATCTGCTACGACGGCGACGAAGCGGGGCAGGCAGCCGCCTACAAAAATCTCGACATACTGGCCAAGGCCGGTCTCGACATCAAAGTGGCGCTGCTGCCGAATCGTCTCGATCCCGACGAGTATATCGAATCGTTCGGAGCGGAGAAATTTCGCCGGGACATCATCGAGGCCGCGGTGCCGACCGACAAGTTCAAGCTGATTCACCTGCGGCGCAACTTCAACATGCAGGATAACGAAGCGAAGCTTCGGTACGTCCGGACCGCCATCCGCGAAGTGATCGCCCATATCGAATCCCCGACCGTCCGCGAGCATCATTTGAAGGAACTGGCGAACGAATTCAGCTCGATTTCGTCGTTCGAAACGATGAAGCAGGAGACGAACGAGATCCGTGAGGAGCAGCAAAAAAAGCGCCGAAGCGGGGATAATAACGATTTTTCGTGGAATACTGTTATGAATGACGGGACCGATTCCGTCCCGTTGCCGAAGCTGAAGCCTGCGTACGACAAAGCCGAACGGCATCTGCTGTACGTGATGATGCACGACCGGGATGTGGCGGCGCAAGTTCAGGAGCGGCTCGGAGACGCCTTCAACGACGAAGCTCATGCAGCGATGGCTGCTTATTTATATGCCTACTACGCGCAAGGATTCGAGCCGGACGCCAGCCGGTACTTGACGGCGCTTCAGGACGATAAGCTGGAGCGGCTCGCCAGCTCGATTCTGATGACGGAGTCCGACCAGGGGATCAACGAGCAAGTGATCGAGGACTATATAAGAGAAATTCGCAAGCATCGGCAGCAGCAAGCGATTGAGCGCATGGAACAAGAGCGCGTACGTGTCGAGAAATCGGGGGATGTCATCGGCGCGGCGCGGATCGCAATAGAGATAATAGCCCTAAAGAATCAACTGAAAGCGATGTAACCTTTCACGGCGACCGGTTGGAGCGTTGATCATTTTAGGGAGGAGGGAGCTTGGATATGGCGAACGATCAACATACCGAACTGGAAACGGAACTGACGCTCGAGCAGGTCAAAGAACAGCTGATCGAATTGGGGAAAAAGCGGTCTTCTTTGACTTACAAAGATATTATGGAGAAACTGGCTCCGTTCGATCAGGATCCCGAGCAAATGGATGAATTTTTCGAGCACCTGTCCGAACTTGGCATCGATGTAGGCAACGAGGCGGAAGACGACATGGTGATCGGCCAGGAAGACGAGCACGACGATTTTCATCTGGACGACGATTTGTCGCTGCCTCCCGGCATTAAGATCAACGACCCGGTTCGTATGTATTTGAAAGAAATCGGACGCGTACCGCTGCTCTCGGCCGACGACGAGATCGATTTGGCGAAGCGGATCGGCAAAGGGGACGAGGAAGCGAAGCGCCGGCTGGCGGAAGCGAACTTGCGTCTCGTCGTCAGCATCGCCAAGCGGTATGTCGGACGGGGGATGCTGTTCCTCGATCTGATCCAGGAAGGGAACATGGGCCTGATCAAGGCGGTCGAGAAGTTCGACCATATGAAAGGGTTCAAGTTCAGCACATACGCGACGTGGTGGATTCGGCAGGCCATTACCCGGGCGATCGCCGACCAGGCGCGCACGATCCGGATTCCGGTCCATATGGTGGAGACGATCAACAAGCTGATCCGCGTATCGCGTCAGCTGCTGCAGGAGCTCGGCCGCGAGCCGACGCCGGAGGAAATCGCGAAGGAAATGGATCTGAGCACCGAGAAGGTGCGGGAGATTATGAAAATCGCGCAGGAGCCGGTTTCGCTCGAAACGCCGATCGGGGAAGAGGACGACTCGCACCTCGGCGATTTCATCGAAGATCAGGAAGCGCTCGCGCCGGCGGATGCCGCCGCCTACGAGCTGCTGAAGGAACAGCTGGAGGACGTGCTCGATACGTTGACCGAGCGGGAGGAGAACGTGCTTCGTCTTCGGTTCGGCCTCGACGACGGCCGGACGCGAACGCTCGAGGAAGTCGGCAAAGTGTTCGGCGTCACCCGCGAGCGCATTCGCCAAATCGAAGCGAAGGCGCTGCGCAAGCTGCGGCATCCGAGCCGGAGCAAGCGGTTGAAAGACTTTTTGGAATAAACGATTGCGACAGGACGTACTCCGGAGACCTTTCTGTAACGAACAGCTACAGCGAGGTCTTTGTTGCTTCACCCCGGCGGGGATGCTTGAGATCGTGGGAGGGCGCTTGACCCGAAATGGAACAGGACAAACGAAAAATCATCGTTCGCGAAATCGAGCATTGGCGGCGTAGCCGGCTGCTGCCCGAGCATTATTGCGATTTTTTGCTGAATCTGTATGACGACAACCCGGGGGAGCGCGACTCGCACAAGCTGGGCGTTTCGAAAAATTCCATCAAAAACAGCAATTGGAAAATTTGGTTTTTCGGATTCGGCCTGATGGCTCTCGTTGCCTTTATTGTTCTTCATTTTAACTCTTTTCGATTTCCATTGCAAATGGCCGCGGCGGTCGCCATCGTGGCCGGCTGCTACGGGTACGGGCTCTGGAAAGGGAAGGACAATCCGGTGATCGGCTACGGTCTTGTCGGCCTCGGATCGGTTGCGCTGCTTGGCGCCGGGTTTTATTTGCTACGCGCATACGGGATGGACGAGCCGCCGCTTCTGCTGGCATACGTCGCATTTTGCAGCTTCGTCTGGATTATCGTCGGGCTCTCGTCGCGAATGGGACTGTTCCATTATTGCGGCTGGGCCGGTCTGATGCTCGTCTACGCCTGGGTGCTTCGCGACCGCACGGAGCTTGATTGGATCGGCGCGCAGCTCAGCTGGCTGCCGGTCTGCGTCGTCTTCGGCTGGCTCGGCTGGCTGCTTCATCGGGCGAGCAAATCGACGGGAGCGGTGCTGCTGCTCGTCTGCTTTACGCTTTGGTGGATGCCGGAGGCGTATTCGCTGTACGCCGGGGCGGCCGACGGCTCGCTGCTGCAGCTGCTGTTTTTGGGCAAGCTGATCGTAGCCGGCGTCGTGCTGTTTACATTACGAAAAAAATGGATCGAGTGGGTTTTATGACATGGTGAAATTGTCGAAACGGTTGCAAACGATAGCCGGCTACGTCCCCGAAGGGGCCAGGCTGGCGGATATCGGATCCGATCACGCGCTGCTGCCGGTGTACCTTGCCGAGCGGGGGCGCGTTTCGTTCGCGGTGGCGGGTGAAATTAACGCGGGACCGCTCGCGGCCGCGGATAAGCAAGTGAAGCTGGCGGGACTCGGCTCCGTCGTAAGCGTCCGCCAAGGAGACGGGCTTGCCGTCATCGGGCCCGGGGAAGCGGACGTCGTCACGATCGCCGGCATGGGCGGATCGTTGATCGCGACGATTTTGGAGGAAGGGTCGGCGAAGCTGGCCGGCGTTCGCAAGCTCGTCCTGCAGCCGAACGTGGCCGAGGACCAAGTCCGGCGCTGGCTGACCGCTCACGATTGGGTACTCGAGGACGAGACGATTGTGGAAGAGGACGGCAAATATTACGAGGTGCTTTCGGCGGTTCGTCATCCCGAGCCGTTACACGCCAACGCCGAGCTGTACCGTCCGCGTCCGCTGGAAGGATGCGGCATGCTGGAGTCGGACGAACTGGTCCGTTTCGGCCCTTATTTGACCCTTCGGCCGAACGACGTGTTTTTCCGCAAATGGGCGTCCGAAGCCGACAAGCTGGACCGGATTGCCGAAGGGATGGCTCGGGGCGGTACGGAAGCGGCGGCGCAGCGGCGGAAGGAATTCGAAGCCGAACGCGACCGGATCAAGGAGGTTATGCGATGTTTGCAAAAGGCCAAACCGTCGTCCAGCTCGTAGAGAAGCTGGCGCCGAAACATTATGCGGTGCCCGACGATAAAATCGGGCTCCAGCTCGGCTCGCTGCGCAAAGACATCACGACGGTGCTCGTCGCCCTCGACGTCACCGACGAGGTGGTCGAGGAGGCGATCCGGCTGAAGGCCGAGCTGATCGTGGCGCATCATGCGATCATTTACCGGCCGCTTGCGCATCTCCAGACGGACACGCCGGCCGGCCGGCTGTACGAGAAGCTGATCAAGCACGATATCGCCGTTTACATCGCGCATACGAATTTGGACGTGGCGGACGGCGGCGTCAACGACATGATGGCGCGGGCGCTCGGCCTCGACGTCGTCGGCCATCTCGAGGACGTCCATACGGACAAGCTGAAGAAGCTCGTCGTCTTCGTCCCCGAAACGCACGAGGAGCAGGTGCGCGAAGCGATGTTCGCCGCCGGAGCGGGAGGAATCGGCCACTATAGTCATTGCAGCTTCAACATTCCGGGCACGGGCACGTTTTTGCCTTCGGAGGGCACCGACCCGTTCATCGGCAAGCCGGGCAAGCTGGAGCGCGTCCGGGAAGTGCGCATCGAGACGGTCGTCCCGCAAAGCGCCGAGAAGCGCATCGTTCAATCGATGCTGAAGGCGCACCCGTACGAGGAAGTGGCGTACGATTTGTATCCGATGGAATTGACCGGCCGGACGTTCGGCTTGGGACGAGTCGGGAGGCTGCCTTCCCCGGCGCGCCTCGACGCGTTCGCGGAGCAGGTGAAGCAGGCGTTCGACGTGCCGTTCGTCCGCGTCGTCGGCGATCCCGCGCGCGAGGTGAAGAAGGTCGCGGTGCTGGGGGGCTCGGGAAGCCGGTACGTTCGCCACGCCATGTTCGCGGGCGCGGACGTGCTCGTCACCGGCGATATCGACTACCATACGGCGCAGGACGCCTTGGCGGCGGGACTGGCGATCGTCGACCCCGGCCACAATGCGGAGAAAATATTGAAGAAGCACGTCGCCGAATGGCTGCAAGCCCGGCTCGACGAGATGAAATCGTCGACGCGCGCCGTCGCTTCGGCCGTCGATACCGAGACGTTCCGGCTGATGTGACGCGGCCGGTACGTCCGATTAGCAGCATTCGCCTCCATTGACAGCAAAACAGGGTTGCGGCGCGCGCCGCCGTTCGGTATACTAGGAAAAGTCTCGGAAAGTTTGACAGACAATCGCCGGTGCATTCGCACGGGAGGAAAGTCCGGGCTCCACAGGGCAGGGTGCTGGATAACGTCCAGTCGGCGCGAGCCGAAGGATAGTGCCACAGAAACGGACCGCCGATGGCGCCGCAAGGCGAACAGGCAAGGGTGGAACCGTGGTGTAAGAGACCACGAGGGGATATGGCGACTTATTCCCTGGTAAACCCCACTTGGAGCAAGACCGAAGAGAACGCGGCGGACGGCTTGGCCGATTCCGCAGCCTTTGCCCGAGGCGCGTTCGGGTTGGTCGCTGGAGTCCGGCAGCAATGCCGGACCTAGATAGATGATTGTCACTTCGATGGTGGGAGGGTTGTGGTGCCCGTTACGACCACCGGAAGTACAGAACCCGGCTTACGGCAAACTTTCCGGCATGCCACGACGAAGACGAGAACGAGCGATCCATCGCTCTTGCTCGCGACGATTCATCGGCAGGGAGCGGCATCGCGCCACTCTAATTGCCGGATACATAGAGGAAAAAGGCGGCCGTCGGCCGCCTTTTTCCGCGTTTGCGGTACCTATTCGCACGATGCGTTACGATTCCTTGTACTTGCGGGCGAGCCGTGCCGCCTCGCGCTCGAACCATTCCGGCCAAAAGGTAAGCGACTCACGCGTCTGAGCCGCTTGGGACACCGCCTTGACGACGTCGATTTGGCCGTAGCCGTAATATCGGTCCTTGCCGCTGTCGCCGATATCGTTCGCCGTACGGCGCATGATGTCCATCACCTCTTCGTTCGTCAGCAACGGGTTGACGGAGCGGATGAGCGCCGCGAGCGCGGTGACGTGAGGGCTCGCCATCGATGTGCCGGACAGCGCGGCGTAATGGTTGTCCGGGTACGTGCTGGCGATATTGACGCCGGGCGCGGCGACGTCGATGTAGTCGCCGTAGTTGGAAAACGACGCTTTCTGGTTGTTGGCATCGGTCGCGGCGACGGCGAACACTTCCGGGTAGGCGGCGGGGTAGCCGGGCCGCTCCGTATTGTCGTTGCCGCTCGCCGCGATGAGCACGACGTCGCGGTCGTACGCGTACCGAACCGCATCGTGCAAAAACTGCGCGTCCGCATAGTTGCCCAAGCTCATATTGATCACCTTGGCCCCGTGGTCGGTCGCCCAAATGATTCCTTGCGCGACGGAATACGTCGAACCCGCGCCCGTCTCGTCCAGCACCTTGACCGGCATGACCCGGTTGTACCAAGACATGCCCGCGACGCCTTCGCGGTTGTTCACCAGCGCGGAGATGACCCCGGCGACGTGGGTGCCGTGACCGACGTCGTCCATCGGCAGGCTGTTCGGACTGACGATGTTGATGCCTTCGACGGTGCGTCCGTTCAAATCGGGATGGTTCAGGTCGACGCCCGTATCGACGACGGCGACGACCACCTCCTCGCTGCCGCGCGTCACGTCCCAGCCCGGCACCGTTTCGATGGCCGGCAAGTTCCATTGGTAACGCGAGTAGAGCATGTCGTTCGGCTCGACCGCCTCGTTCGTCAAGTAAAGGAAGTGCGGCTCGGCGTATTCGACGTTCCATTTCTGAAAATAGTCCATCAGCTGCTTCGCTTCCATATGCGACGATTCGAAAACGTACGTATAGCCGAGCTTTTCCTTCGAGGAGGCGCCGATTTCCGCGACGATTTGCTTCAACTCGGCTTCGGTCGGCTCGCGGCGGAACTTGACGACGATCTGATTGACGTGGTAATGGCTCGTTCCTTCGTTATCTTCGGGGTGATCGACCTTCACATCTTTCAGCGTATTCGAATCGACCGATTCGATTTTCCACCGTTTATCGCTCGGATACGGGACGATGCGCAAATTTTTGCGCGCGTCGATCGCAACCTTCTGCAAAATATCTTGATGTACGAGCCCGACGAGCGACGAGGAGCCGTCGGCCGATGGCTCGCCCATGACGACGTATTGCTGCTCGCCGCCTTCGCCGATTTTGTCCGACTGGTACGGCTTGCCCGCCTTGACGCTTTTCCTTGCTTCGTCAAGCGCCTTTTCGACGGGCTCCCGTACCGATTCCGGAACATGGCCCGAACCGACGGGCGCCGTTCCGGCGGGGCCGCTCCATTCCAAATATTCCATATGCTTGTGGTGGCTCCGCATGTCGTCCAAGGCGGACTTGACATCGCCCGTCGATCCGGGTTTTAATTGATGAAGCGTCTCTTTGAAGTCGAGAGAGCATTGCGTCCGGCATAGCTGTTCCGTCATGCTTACGTCCCGCTCGAGCATCGATTGCTTGATCTGCAGCTCGCGCTCGGGAGAAGGATTGGCGGAATCGGGCGACCGCGTCCGGTTGGCCGAAGAGAACAGGAACAGCGCGCATACGATAATGAAAGAAGCGGATGCTACTTTTTTCCACATGGATCGGCGTCCTCCTAATTCAGCTATTTTCTTTAAGGTGAGGCTGTCGAATTCGAATTATGCATGGCCGCTCTTGGCGGTAAATTGGATGCAGCATCGGCTTACTTTTCAGGGCGAATTATGATACGATGAAAGAAATGGCGTGTGCTAGCAAACGTGTTCCCCGCGAACCGTTCCGACATATGAGGAGGTCAATGAAATGACAACGGGCCAAGTGAAAAATTTATGCGAAACGTCCCGGACGAAATTAAAAGAAGCCATCGCCAAGATGGAGCTTTTCTTGAACCATTACAGCCTGCCGCAATTGCTGACCGAGAACGATCCGGCGATGGACGAATTTTACCGCGGCTACTTGTCGGATACGCGCCACCTGCTCGTCTTCTGCGAAGTCGCCTACGAGAAGCTCGGCGTCAGCCTGCGCCGGCCGAACTTCAATGAAGATTTCGCCGAACGGACGCTGTACGACGTGTACCACAACTGCGTGAACGGCTTCTTTTATCCGAAGAACGAATGCTATTCCGAGGACGGCCGGTACGCGTACACGGGTCAGGATGCGATCCGGTTCCGCAAAAAGCCGAGCCGCGAAGCGCGCAACCTGACGATCGAGCTGTCCAAAATTTTCGAGGAGCTTCGCGAGGACTTGTCCTACTACGAGACGGATTATATGACGCAGCGCCGGATGCAGGGCGAACGGGTATAATCGAATAGAAGAAAGGCGAAAGATGCGGATCTGGCCGCGTCTTTTTTTGTTGGGCGGCGAAGTTGGGATTGACCTCCTCGGATAGGGGGGCTTCCGTTCGGGAACCTTGTGAATGGAGGTGAGGATCGATGGCAAAGCCATTGGTGAAATGCAGCGTTTCGAACTGCGCGTTCTGGGGAGAGAACAACAACTGCCAGGCCGACGCGATCATGATCGAAATCGACCGGCACGCAAAAGCGACGTTCGACGAAGAATTCGCAGGGGAAAGCTTCGATTCGGATCATCAAGATCACGCTCCCGCTTCATCCGCCACGTGCTGCCATACGTTCAAGCCGAAAAAATAAAGACGAGCTTCAAGCGGCGTCTTTCGGGAGGTTGGCTCCATGGATAACGAACGTTTCGACGAATTCGACGACGCGCTGAACAACAACAAGCGCGAGCAGATCGGCCGGGAATCCGGACGATCGTACGACGAGGAATACGCGACGGAAGTCGCGCCTCCCGCGATGCTCGGAGGGGCGAACCGGAACGCGCTCAACCGGACCGACGCCGAACCGGTTCAGCCGGTACAGCAAGTCGCCACCCGCTCCGAGGAAGGCTCGACGGTGCGAACGGGCGGTCAGACGATCGGCTGGATCGCGCTGGCGCTGGCGATCGCTTCGCTGTTCGTTTATCCGGCGCTTATGGGCGGAACGGCGATCGTCCTGGGCATCATCGCTTACGTGCAGGGGAGCCGCTCGCTCGGCGCATGGTCGGTCGTTATCGGCGGTATCGCCCTCATTTCGTATCTCGTGTTGGTTCCTTATTATACGTAGCGATTCGTGGAACGCAAAAAGCACCGATTTCGGTGCTTTTTCGTCGTGTGCCGCTTCCCGCGGCGAAACTCAATCGTTCGACTGCTTCCGGGTAATGCGCCCGAGCGTCTGGATGACCGCTACGACGCCCGTATCGACAAGGGCGGCGAGCAGCGCCAGCGTAAACCAATCGGCGTTGCCTAACGAATAATACAGCAAGGCGTGGCCGGCAAGCAAAAAGACGAACGTCCATAGCAGGTTGATCCGGTTTATCCATTCCAGCAAGGCTGTTCCCACCTTTGCGCGCGAATCGAGCTACTACCAGTATGCGCCATCGATGCCGCCGGTATTCCCTTTTCAAGGAAGCGGCTTCTCCGCTTGTCGCGCGTAACATTCCGCCGTTTCGGCGGGCAGCTTCGTTTTGCGCAGCAGCAGCGCGAGCGTGAAGGCGAGTGACGCTACGATGGCGAAGGCTAACCAAAACGAGCCGTGGAGCACCGTCTCCATCAACAGCAGCGACACGATCATCGCGATCAAAGGGGAGTACAGCCATACCCGGAAAATGCGCTTGACGATCGGCTGCCGGAACAGGGAGGTGCCGATCGACTCGGTGCCGACGCCCATAATCGCCATCGTCGTCGCTTGCGTCAGCGGAACGGGAAGGCCGAACATCGAGGCGATAATGACGAGCGTCCCCGAGGTGAAGGAAACGACGCTGCCCTGCATGAGCGTCAGCTTCGTAATTTTTTTGCCGTTCGTCTCCAATACCCGGCCGCCCATCGCAATCGCTCCCGCCGCCATGAACAGCGAGCCGAGCGCGATTCCCGCGCCGGTTCCAATGAGCCCCGCTCCGACGATCGGCCCGATCGCGTTCGCGACGTTATTCATGCCGGCCGAGAACGCTTCGTAGCAGCCCATCGCGATGAGGCAAGCCGAAAGCAGCTTCGGCGCCGCGCCGGGCAGAAGGCGGGCGAGCAGTCTCTCGACCGGACGCGACGCCCGGCCGAGCGCGTAGGCGATAGCGAACGCCGCGAAAGGCAGGACGATCCAGACCGCGACCATAAAGGCGACGTTTCCCCAATACACGTTCCGAAACGCGATCCCGACGCCGACGATGCTGCCGACGGCCACCTCGCTCGTCGACAGCGGGATCCCGATCCGATTGGCGGAAAACAGCGTGATCGCGGCGGACAGCAGGATGACGACGCTCGCCTCGATCGAGATCATCGATTCCGGGATAATCCCTTTGCTGATCGTCGTGACGACTTCGCCGCCGCCCAGCATCGCTCCCGCTACCGCGAAAGCGGCGACAAGCCATACGGCCGCGGTCCGGCTTCGCAGCGCGCCTCCCCCGTATGCCGCTCCCATGGCGGCTGCCGTACCGCTCGCTCCTATGTTGGCCGCGAAAAAAAAGGCGGTTGCAAACGCAATAATGCCAAGCACCACAGCAATCCTCTCCTATTCGGTCCGGTTTACCGGTTCCTTAGTTACGATATGGGAACGTCGCCTACCGGGTGAACGCGGATCAGCCTATTTTTACGAATCGATAAGAAAAACTGATAAAGCGGCATTTCCATAAGCGGACTCCGAACTACGGACTGTTCGTCCGGACGAAAACGGTGTACAATAGGTGAGAACTTACTTGTCGAAACGAGGCTGGACCATGAGCATCGATCCGAGAATGATCCAACAGCTGCTGCGGCTTCAGTTCCAACCGGGCAATCCGCTGTCGTCATCCGGCGGTACCTCCGCCGATTCCTCCGACTTCCTGACGCTGCTCGACTCGCTGCTCGCGACCGCGTCGGCCGAGCCGTCGGCGGGGAACGCCTCCGCGTCGAACGGGGGACGCGCCGGTGCGGCCGGCTTGCCGATGGCGGCCTATACGGCCAATACGGCGCTGCACAGCATGCAGCGCTCCGCTTACGGACCGTCGAGGCCGGGCGCCTACGATCCGCTGGTGGCGGAAGCCGGCGCCAAGTACGGCGTCGAGCCCAGCCTGATCAAGGCGGTCATCCATCACGAATCGTCGTTTAATCCTTACGCGGTTTCGTCGGCGGGGGCGAAAGGGCTTATGCAGCTAATGGACGGAACGGGAGAAGGGCTCGGCGTATCCGATCCTTTCGATCCGGCGCAAAATATAGATGGCGGCACCCGGTTTTTGTCCGGCCTGCTGCGCAAATACGACGGCAACGAAGCGGTAGCGCTGGCCGCCTACAACGCGGGCCCCGGCAGAGTCGACAGGCTCGGCATCCGGACGGACGCCGATTTGCGGGACAAGCTGCATTTGCTCCCCCAGGAGACGCAGCGCTACGTCCGCCGGGTATTGGATACGAAGCTGCAGTATGCGGCGCTATAGCCATAAGCGGACCGTGCGACGGGCCGAGGGCGAGGAGCGATCGACCGGTTTTTCTCGAAACCGGCTCGATCGTCTTTTTTGCTGTCGGTCTCGGGCGAGGGCCGCGGATTTCGAGTGAAATAAAGGAGAAAGACGGATGCTATATTTCGACCATTGCGCCACAACCCCTCCATACGAGGAAGTCGTCGATGCGGTGCGGGAAGTGATGGATCGCCATTTCGGCAATCCGTCCTCGATCCATCGGATCGGGATCGACGCCGAGCGTCTGCTCGCGAAGGCTAGAGAACAAGTCGCCAGGCTGCTCGGAGCGCATCCCGACGAAATCGTGTTCACCTCCGGGGGCACCGAAAGCAACAACTTGGCCGTAATCGGAACGGCGCTGCAGCACGGAGGACGGGGCAAACATATCGTCACCACCGCCATCGAGCACGCTTCCGTATCTGAATGCTGCGTTTATCTCGAGCGTCTCGGCTACGAGGTGACGTACGTGACCCCGGACGGGACGGGGCGGGTAACCGCCGAGGACGTATTGGGCGCGGTGCGCGACGACACGATTCTCGTCAGCGTCATGCATGTCAATAACGAGATCGGCACGATCCAGCCGGTCCGCGAAATCGGGGCCGCGCTGCGCGACAAGCCGCGCGTCCTGTTCCACGTCGATGCCGTGCAGAGCGTCGGCAAAATTCCGGTGCAGCCGGCCGAATGGGGCATCGATCTGCTCTCGGCGTCGGCTCACAAAATTCGCGGACCGAAGGGAAACGGCTTCCTATACCGGCGCAAAGGCGTTACGCTGCAGCCGATTCTGATTGGCGGCGGGCAGGAAGGGGGAGACCGGTCCGGCACCGAAAACGTGCCGGGCATCGTCGGGCTCGCCAAAGCGTTCCGGATGACGATGGAACGAAGAGAGGCGGCGTTCGCCCGGCTAATGGAGCTGCGCCGGCAGCTGCTGGACCGTCTCCAATCGATTCCGGATCTTGTCTACAACGGCTCCGCGACCGAGACGGACATGGCCCCGCACATCGTGCACGTTTCCGCGCCGGGCTTCAAGTCCGAGGTCGTCGTGCATGCGTTGGAAGAGCACGGCATTTATATTTCCACCAAGTCCGCCTGCTCGTCGGGCGAAGACCGGCCCAGCCGCGTCCTGCTCGCCTGCGGGGCGGATCGCGCGCGGGCGTCGAGCGGGCTGCGCATCAGCATGTCGGCCGACCATACGGCGGCCGAAATCGACCGGCTGGCGGATGCGCTGCAGCAAACGGTGGAACAGCTAAGGAGGTACCGGTGAACGACGTTATATTGCTCCGCTTCGGCGAGCTCATGCTGAAAGGAAGAAACCGGGCCCGCTTCGAAAACCAAATCGTGCAGCAAATCAAACGGGTGCTGAAGCCGCTCCCGAACGCGGTGCTGCGGACGGAATCGTACGGGCGCATGTACGTCGAGCTGAACGGGGAGCGGTTCGAGGCTGCGGCGAAGGCGCTCGAAAAGGTGTTCGGCCTTCTGTCGTTCAGTCCGGCGATCAAGACCGAGTCCGCGCTTGAACCGATCCGGGAGGCGGCGCTCCGGGCGATGAGCCGGCTGCCGGTCAAGCCGGAGACGTTCAAAGTGAGCGTCAAACGCGTCGACAAGCAATTTCCGCACGATACGTTCGAAATGCACCGGCTTGTCGGGGGACACGTGCTCCAGCATGTCGAAGGGCTCAAGGTAGACGTGCACGATCCCGACGTCGAGCTGCGCATCGAAATACGCCAAAACGAAACGTTCGTCTATTCCGAATCGGTCCCCGGACCGGGCGGTTTCCCGCTCGGCAGCAACGGCAAAGCGATGCTCATGCTGTCAGGCGGCATCGACAGCCCCGTCGCCGGCTGGTTCGCGATGAAGCGGGGGCTGCGCATCGAGGCGGTTCATTTCCACAGCTACCCGTATACGAGCGAACGGGCGAAGCAGAAGGTGATCGACCTCACCCGGGTGCTGTCCGATTACGCGGGCTCGATCATGCTCCATCTCGTCCCGTTCACGGACATTCAAACCCGGCTGAAGGAGACGTGCCGCGAAAATTTGCTCATTACGCTAATGCGCCGCGCGATGTTCCGCATTACGGAGCAGCTGGCCGAGAAGCGCGAGGCGCTCGCCATCGTGACCGGCGAAAGCTTGGGACAGGTGGCCAGCCAGACGCTCGCCAGCATGAACGTGATCGGACGCGCCGCGACGCTCCCGGTTTTGCGGCCGCTCGTCATGATGGACAAAATCGACATTATGACGATCGCCGAGAAGCTCGAAACGTTTCCGATCTCGATTCTTCCGTACGAAGACTGCTGCACGCTGTTCGTGCCGAAATCGCCTTCGACGAATCCGAGTCTGAAGGTGGTCGAGCGGCAGGAGGAATGGATGGAGGATTGGCTTCCGGAGGCGATTCGCCAGGCGGTGGACAAGACGGAGACGATGTGGATCAAGCCCGACGACAAGTCGTCCGAGGAAGACCGGTTGTTTTGAGGAGGTCGGCGATTCCGTGGACGGTTCCGAGGACGATTTCATTCGCATAGCCTGTACCCGCGTCGAATAAGGTACAATGTATGCGATTTTCCGTCGTATCCGACGAAACGTTTTCGCGTCGCGGCCGTACGGTTCCGGTATAGCTTCCCGTTCGCCGGCGGGGGTCGGCGGCGGCTTATGCTTTCATGCGATTCAAAGCGGGAGGATTGCTCATGTTGGATTGGTTTTTGCTGTTTCTGCAAATTATGCTGATCAATATCGTGCTGAGCGGGGATAATGCGGTCGTCATCGCGCTCGCCAGCAAAAATTTGCCGCTGCATCAGCGGAAGCAGGCGATTTGGTGGGGGGCGTTCGGCGCGATCGGCCTGCGTCTCGTCTTGACGGTCGTGGCCGTCTACCTGCTGACCGTGCCCTACATCCAAGCGGCGGGCTCGCTGCTGCTGCTCTGGATCGCCGTCAAGCTGCTGGCGGACGACGACAGCCACGCACACGTCAAGGAGGCGTCATCGCTCGGCAAGGCGATCTGGACGATCATCGTCGCCGACTTCGTCATGAGCCTCGACAACGTGCTGGCGATCGCGGCGAAGGCCGAAGGGAACATCCCGGTCATCATTTTGGGGATCGGGCTCAGCATTCCGATCATTATTTGGGGCAGCACGCTCGTCATGAACCTGCTGAACAGGTTCCCGATTCTCGTCTACGCGGGCGCGGGCATTCTCGGCTATACGTCGGGCGAAATGTTCGTCAGCGACGAGAAAATGCAGCAGTACGTCCTGCATCACAACAACACCGCGCATTGGGTCATCCCGGTCGTGACGACGGTATTCGTCATTCTCGCCGGTTTCATATGGAAACGGACGCATTCGGCCGCTGGCAGGCCGGCTTGAGCGTTCCCGAAGCGAAACAACCTCCGGAGCTGTCCGGAGGTTGTTTTTTTTGCTTCGCGGCTTCGTCGGCCCAACCGACGTCATGGTCCGCGCCCGGCACAACGGCGGCTTCGAACCCCGTTCAGGGCGGACACGGCTTCGCACTTGTCGGATTACGGATACGGTTGTCCGCCCATGTAACCTTTTCGCGCCGGCTTCGTCTATAATGGAGGAAGAACGGCAGGGGAAACGGAAAGGGGAACCGAAGTGGATAATCGCATCTACGGGCGGAGCCGGTGGGCCCGCTGGATCGGAGCCGCGCTGATGGTCGCGGTTCTATGGGCGGCGTTCGCCGCTGCCGCCGTCGAAACGGCTTTCGCGCAAAAAGGGCCGATCGACATCGTTGTCGAGCCCGGCATCGACGGCAAAATGAAAAACGGAAAATGGTTTCCGGTCAAGTTTACGTTGACGAACAAGGGTGACGACGTGTCCGGCGAGCTGGCCGTGCGGATGACGGGAGACCCGAACGGCGGGAGAAGCGTCGTATACGCGCAGCACGTCGATTTGCCGCGGCAAACGACGAAGGTCGTCTGGATGACGCTGCCCGGCAAAATGATGAATGCCAACAACAATATCGTCCTTTTTTACGACAAAGGGGTCGATCAAGGCTCGCCGGTTCCGTTCTCGCAAGGCAACGTATCGATCGAGACGAAGCCGATATCGCCCGAAACGCTCTTCGTGGGCGTCGTGGCGCGCGATCCGGATACGCTCAACTTTTTGTCGCTGCTGAATCAGAAAGGGTACCAGGTCCAGACCGTGAGGCTGCCGATCGCCGACTTCCCGTGGGAAGCGACGATGCTTGACGGGCTCGACGTCATCGCGTTCAACGACGCGCCGACCGACGCGCTGAAGCCGGAGCAGGCGAAGCAAATCGCGGCGTGGGCGGAGCGCGGAGGCAGGCTGGTGCTCGCCGGCGGGGCCGGCTATGCGAAGACGGCGGCGGCGTTCGGCGAATGGTCGCCCGTCACCGTGTCGGGGACGACGGCCGTCACGACGTTGGACGAGTTCGCAAGGGCGACGGGGAAGGAGCTGCCGCTGAACGGTGCGTTCACGGTGTCGTCGGCGACGGTGAAGGATGGGGAGACGCTGTATGCGGAGAAAGGGGTTCCGCTCATCGTCGAAAAGCGGCATGGTCAAGGTTCGATTACATACGTCGCCTACGACCTGGCTCTTCAACCCGTCGCCTCGTGGACCGGGAACCCGGCGATATGGGAACGGCTGCTGTCGGGCTCCCTCGTATCGAACGGAGCGAGCAGAGGCCCCATGGGGGCGTGGGACAATATGTGGGAGCTGAACAACGCGCTGGAACAGTTCCCGGAGCTGGTCCCTCCCGCTTACGGCGTGCTGACGCTGCTGTTTCTCGTCTATGCGATCGTGGTGGCGCCCGCGCTCTATTTGGTGCTGAAACGAATCGACCGCCGGGAATGGGCGTGGTTCGCCATCCCGTCCATCGCCGTCGTGACGAGCGTGCTCATCTATGCCGTCGGCGCCTCCGACCGCGGCTCGACGCTCGCTCAGACGCTCGCCGTCAACGAGCTTTCGGGGACCGGCAGCGCGACGCGGATGGCCGCCTCGTCCGTATTCGTCCCGAGCGGGGGCGACTACGAGATCGAATGGAGCGGCAAACGGAGCATTTCGCCGTTTATGGTCAACGACGGACGCACGCTGCAGGGCGGCAACGCCGACATGATTATTCGCACGGACGCCGAACGGACGGTAGCCTCGTTCGAGAACGTGCCGTTCTGGTCGGTGCGCAAGGCGTTCGGCGCGCAGGAAGCGGTGTCCGATGCCGGCAAGTTCGACTATTCGATCTCTATCGACGCTTCGGGCGTCAAGGGCGAAGTGACGAACTTGACAAAAGGCGATCTGTACGAAGCGGGACTGTTCTTCGGCTCGCAATGGGTTCGCATCGGCGACATGAAGCCGGGCGAGAAGAAGCCGTTCCAATTGTCGCCGGCCGCTTCCCCCGGCATGCCGGGTGGAGATTGGGGGAACTACGTTTTTCCTTATCAAGGCAATCGGGATATGAATCAGCGCGAGCGGTCGCTATTGAACAGCTACTCCCAGTCGAAATGGAACGGCCCCGTCAACTCTCGTCAGCTCGAGCCGACTTTGATCGGTTTCGCGAAGTCGAAGGAAGCGTTGTTCAAAATCGACGGCAAGCCGGTCGCGAGCGAGCGGATCGACATGTTCGTGCAGCGGCTCAAGCTCGATTTCGTGCAAGGCGATCGGGTGTTCATCCCGCGCGGCATTCTTACGCCGTTCGTGGAGACGAGCAACGTCACGCATATGAGCTCGTACTTTAACGGGGGCATCGACGTGGGCAAGGGCGACTTTACGATCGTGTTCCGGCTTCCCGAACGAAAAGAATGGCAGTTCGAAAAGGCGACGCTGTCGATGGCGCAGCAGCCGTCGTTCGCGGTGGAGCTGTGGAACGAGAGCAAGCAATCGTGGGCCCCGCTGCAGGGAGGGAAGACGGAGCTGACCGCCGAGCAGCTGAAGGAAGCGTTGACGGGCGGCAACGGCATTCGTCTTAAAGTAACGAACAGCCAAAACGGCGGCCGGTTCAATTACCCCGATTTGACCGTGGAAGGAGCTGTCAAGCGATGATCGAAATCCGGGAGCTGACGAAAACGTACGGCAACTTTACCGCGCTCAACCGTCTCGATCTGACGATCGACAAAGGAACGGTGTTCGGCTTCGTCGGCCCGAACGGGGCGGGCAAGTCGACGACGATGTCCATCTTGGCGACGCTGCTTCTTCCGACTTCGGGGACGGCCAAAGTCGGAGGGTACGAGGTGACCGAGTACCCGAAAGAAGTGCGGCGGCTGATCGGATATATGCCGGACTTCTTCGGCGTCTACGACAATTTCAAAACGACGGAGTATTTGGACTTTTACGGCGCCAGCTACGGCATTCCGCGTTCCGAACGGCTCAAGCTCATTCCGCAGCTGCTCGAGCTCGTCAATTTGACCGATAAAGCGGACTTCTACGTCGATTCGCTCTCGCGCGGCATGAAGCAGCGGCTCTGTCTGGCGCGCTCGCTCGTCCACGATCCCGAGCTGCTCATTCTCGACGAGCCGGCGTCCGGTCTCGACCCGAGGGCGCGCATCGAGATGCGGGAAATCTTGAAGGAGCTCAAGACGATGGGCAAGACGATCATCATCTCGTCGCACATTTTGCCGGAGCTCGCCGAGATGGTCGACGAAATCGGCGTTATCGAGAACGGAGTGCTGCTCGCGAAAGGGAAAGTAACCGACATCCAGCAGCGGATGCGGGCGAACCGGGTGCTGCATATCCGGTTCGTAGACCGCGAGGAGGACGCGGTCGCCTTCTTGAAGGAGCTGCCGCTCGTATCGCTCGTCCTGCACGACGAGCTGGGCGTGCACGTTCATTTCGGCGGTCGGGACGAGGAGCAGTGGGAGCTGCTCAAGCTGCTCGTCTCCGGCGGCTACAAGGTGCTGTCGTTCAGCGAGGCGCAGACGGACCTGGAAGACGTCTTTCTGGAAATTACGAAGGGGGTGCGGGCATGAGCGCCTGGAGGCAAAAGTGGATCAATCCCGTGCTCGAAAAAGAATTCCGGCTGCGCATGCGCACGATCCGTTCGCCGCTTGCGCTGCTCGCCTATTTGATCGTCATCGGGCTTCTCGCGCTCGGGTACATTTATATGGAGATGCACAACCGCGGCGTCCGCGGGTTCAACCCGGAGTCGAGCCGGATGCTGTTTTACTTTTTGAGCGGCGCCCAGCTCGTGCTCGTCTGCTTCATGGCGCCGGGCTTGACGGCGGGCGTCATTAGCGGAGAGCGGGAGAAGCAGACGCTGAACATATTGCTGACGACGCAGCAAAGCTCGGCGACGATTATTTTGAGTAAGCTGTTTTCGGCGCTCAGCTTCATGTTTTTGATCGTGTTCGCGACGCTGCCCGTTTACAGCATCGTGTTTTTGTTCGGCGGCATATCGCCCGGGCAGCTCGTGTCCGTGTTCGCCTTTTACGTGCTCGTCATGATCGCGCTCGGCTCGATCGGGGTGCTGTTCTCGACGCTGCTCAAAAAGACGGTCGTCTCGCTCATCGTCACGTACGGCGTCGGGCTGTTCCTGTACGTGTTTACGGGGCTGGCGGCGATCTTCATCATGGCGGTGACGAACAGTTCGGCAAGAGAGCTTGCAGGTTTGCTGATCGGAGTGAATCCGATGGCGGCGATGATCAGCATTTTCGAGCCGAATTTCTCGGAGGAATTTTTTCGCAACGGCTGGGCCGGCCTGAAGCTGTGGCATTTGTTCGTGCCGTTCCATGTCCTGATCTCGATCGTCGCGATTTTGCTCGCGATCCGCTTCCTGCGGCCGCGCGGGAAGAAGCGGACGCTGTAATCGCGGACTTCGGGCCAAGCCGAGTCTGACCAAGCCGTACGCTCGAAAGGAGATGTCCCATGCATACGGAACAGTTGCTGCAGCATGTCGCCCGCGTGCGCAGACGGCTAATCGTGCTGCGCGTCGTCCGGTTCGCCTTGATCGGCCTGCTCGCGGGAGCCGCGGCGGCGGTCGCGCTCGCGACGGTCGGTCGGTTCGCGCCGATCGCCCACGTCCGCTACGCGGCGGCCGGTCTCGTCGCGATCGGCGTCGCGGCGGGTATTGTCGGAGCGGCGTTCCGTCCTCCGGGAGAGAGGGAGGCCGCCGGCGTGATGGACCGGGTCGGCGGCTTGGAGGAGCGGATCGGCACGGCGCTCGCACACCGCGGATCGGATTCGCCGGTCGCTCGGCTGCAGCGGGAGGAGGCGCTTCGGTTCGCCGAGACGTTCGCCCGCGAGGCGTCCGCGCGGCTGCCGCTTCCCCGCCAGCCGAAGACGGCGGGGGCGGCCGCGGCACTCGGGGTCGCGCTCGTGCTGCTGCTCGCGTGGCCGAATCCGATGGACGACGCGATCGCGAAGCGGCAGGCGGAGAAGCAATGGATCGCCGAGCAGGCCGAGCAGGCGGAGCAGAAGCGCGAGGAGCTGAAGTCGCAGCAGCTGCCCCCGATCGGCCTCGACAAGCTCGGCCGCGAGCTCGAGTCGCTCGAGCAAGGACTGCGCGACAGCGATACGGCGAAGGAAGCGCTCGACGAGATGGAGCGGGCGATGAAGAAGCTGAAGGAGCAGGAGGACGCCTGGAAGAAGGAGATGCGGCAGGCGGAGCAGTGGGCGAAGGCGTGGGAGGCGAACCCGGCTTTGAAGGAAGCCGGCGCCAGCCTCGCGTCGCTGAACCGCGAAGGGCTCGACGCCGCGCTGGACGCGTTCGGACGGGAGGCGGCGCGGATGACGCCGGAGCAGAAGCGGGAGCTGGCGGATGCGCTCGACAAGCTGGCGACGACGGCGGCGGCGACCGACGAAGAGGTGCGGCGCAAGCTGCAGGAGGCGCTGGCGGCGCTGGCCGCGGAAGCGCGGGAGCAAAGCGGGGCGGGCGCGGAAGCGGGCTTGAGCGAGGAAGGATTGCGGGCGCTTCAGGAAGCGCTTGCGCAATCGATCGCCTCGCAGCTTTCGCAGCTGCAGCTTGCCGCGCAGGCCGGACAGCTGAGCGGCCAAATCGCGCAGGCCGGGCTGCAGGCGGCTCAGCAGATGTTGGCGCAGGGCATCGCCCCGCCGTCCGCTTGGGGCGCGGGCGGTATGGCCGCCGGCATCGCCGCGGCGGCTCCGCCGGCGGGCGGGCAAGCCGTCCCCGGCGCCGGCAGCGGCGCGACGCCCGGCCAAGGGGGCGGCGGCGGCGCGCAGCCGGGCTCGGGCAGCGGCAGCGGAAGCGGCTCCGGGAGCGGCACGGGTACGGGCGGCGGCTCGGGCAGCGGCAGCGGTGCCGGCGGCACCCCGGGGGGAGCGGGCGGCGGCGTCGGCGGACTCGCCGGCGGTACGGGCAGCGGCTCGCGCGGCCTCGTGAGCACGCCGCGCACCCCTACCGGAGGCGGCGAGACGCAGGTCGACGGCGGCCCGTCGCGAACGGGCGTCGGCGACATCCAGCAAGGCGGGTCCGCCCCCGCCGTCGACGGCGTTTCGCGGCCATACGAGGAAGTGTACAAGGAATACGAGACGGAAGCGACGCGGTCGCTCGGCCGGTCCGAGCTGCCGCAGACGATGCAGCAGCTCGTGCGCGACTATTTTACGGAAATTCAACCGAACCGGTGACGAGGGGAGCGAATCGATCATGATCGAATCGAAGGAACAGCTCGGGCGGCAGCTCGAGACGGTGGAGGCGATCCGTCGGGAAATCGGCCGCGTCATCGTCGGCCAGAAGGACATCGTGGAGCAGATGCTGTGGTGCCTGTTCGCCGGCGGACACGCTCTGCTGGAGGGCATACCGGGACTCGGCAAGACGATGCTCGTACGGACGATCGCCGACGCGGTCGACCTGTCGTTCTCGCGCATCCAGTTCACGCCGGACTTGATGCCCGCCGACATTACCGGCACGAACGTCATCCAGTTCGGCGGACAGGGCGAGACGACGTACCGGTTCCAGCGGGGACCGCTGTTCGGACACCTCGTGCTGGCCGACGAGATCAACCGGGCGACGCCGAAGACGCAGAGCGCGCTGCTCGAGGCGATGCAGGAGAAGACGGTGACCGTCGGCTCCGAAACGTATTCGCTGCCGAAGCCGTTTTTCGTGCTCGCTACGCAAAATCCGCTCGAGAACGAAGGCACGTACCCGCTGCCGGAAGCGCAGCTCGACCGGTTCCTGCTCAAAATCAACGTCTCGTACCCGACGAAGGACGAATTGAAGGAAATCGTGCTGCGCACGACGTCGCCTACGGCGGTGCGGGCGGAAAAAGCCGCGGACGGGGAAGCGATCGCGGCGATTCAAGAGACGGCGAAGCATATGCTCGTCGCCGACGACGTGCTCGATTACGCGGTCCGGCTGCTGATGGCGACGCATCCCGACGAGCCGGATTCGCCGGAATCGGTCAAGCGGTACGTCCAGTACGGCTCCGGTCCGCGCGGCATCCAGTCGATCGTATCGCTGGCCAAAGTGCGGGCGCTGTGCGCGGGCAGGCTGAACGTCTCGTTCCACGATGTGGAGCAGGTGGCGGTTCCGGCGCTGCGGCATCGGTTGTTTCTCAACTTCGAAGGCCAGGCGGCCGGGAAATCGACCGACGCGATCTTGCGCGACGTGCTCGCCGCCTTGGAGTCCCGCCGATGAGCGGCGAGGCGCTCGGACTGGACACGGAGATGCTCGTCCGGCTGGAGCGGATGTCGATTATGGCCAAAACGCGCGTCCGCGGAACGATGCAGGGCCGGCGCCGGTCGCGTCAGCAAGGGGCGTCGCTCGATTTTGCCGATTACCGGCTGTACGCGCCCGGCGACGATATTCGCCAAATCGACTGGAACGCGTACGGACGAAGCGGCAAGCCGTTCGTGAAGCTGTTTCACGACGAGCAGGAGCTGCAGGTGCGGCTGTGGGTCGACGTGTCCGCATCGATGGATACGGGAGGCGAGTCGTCCGGAGGGGCCAACAAGCTGCGTTATGCGAAGACGCTCGCCTCGTGCATCGGCTACATGGCACTGGCCGGGTACGACCGGGTCGGCGCCGGGCTGTTCGGCGACCGCGTCGCCGCGACGCTGCCGATGATGCGGGGCAAGTCGTCCGCCCACCGGCTGTTCCGCTTCTTGGCGGATGCGCCGGCGGGACGAGAGGGCGACCTTCACCGGGCGCTGTCGCAGCCCGGCGAGCTTCCCCGGCGGCCGGGGATGACGTGGCTGTTTTCCGACTTCTTGTACGAATCGGGCGTTCGGGAGACGCTTCGCCTTCTGCTCGCCGCCCGCCAGGAGGTCGTCGTCGTGCAGGTGCTGTCGCCGGAGGAGCTGCGTCCTTCGTACGAGGGGGATTTGCGGCTGATCGACGTCGAGACGGGCATCGGCAAGGAGGTCGCGATGTCGCGCGGCGTGCTCGGAGCGTACCGGGAGGCGCTCCGGGCGTACACGGAATCGCTGCGCGGGTTTTGTCACGAACGGGGCATCGCGTACGCGATCGCGCCGACCGACGTTCCCGCGCTCGAATGGCTCGCCGTCACGATGCGCAAGAGCGGCGTGCTGCAATAGTCCCGAATCCCGTCCGGAAGGAGGTAGTCGCCCATGCATTTCGATTCCGCCGCCGCCTTATGGTTCGGCTTGTCGCTGCCGGCGATCGTGCTGCTTTACTTGTTCAAGCGCAATTATATCGATACGCCCGTCTCCAGCCATCTGCTCTGGAACCGCGTGCTGAAAGAATTGGAGGCGAACCGGCCGTGGCAGAAGCTGCGCTCCCGGCTGCTTATGATCGTCCAGCTGCTCGTCGCGGCGATGCTTGTACTCGCGCTGATGCAGCCGTGGGTATGGTCGGAGCGGAAGGCGAAGGGGCATGCGGTCGTCGTGCTGGACCGGTCCGCAAGCATGACGGCCGCAGCCCCCGCAGCGGAAGGCGGCGAGCCGGAAAGCCGGCTCGAGCGGGCGAAGCGGCTCGTCACGGACTGGATCGAGAGCGACGCGTCGGAAAGCGCGGTTACCGTCATCGCGATGGGCGGGCAGGCGGACGTGCTGCTGACGAGGGAGACGGACATCGGCACGCTTCGCGAAACGATCGCGGGAGTGGAGCCGTCCTACGGGAAGACGGCGTACAAGGAGGCGATGTCGCTTGCGGCCGCGTTGACCCGGGGCGATGCGGACGCGGAAATTCGCGTGTTTACGGACGGGCAGTTCGCGGAGCCGGCGACGGGGCTGTCGTTCGACGTGCCGGTAACGGTCGTGTCGACGGAGGAGGCGGGGAAGGCCGCGCCCGGCAACGTGTCGGTCGCCCAATTCGGGGTGAAGCGCGCCCCGACGTCCGAGAGCGGGGAGACCGCGGTCACGGCCGTCGCCACGATTAAAAATTGGGGCGACGCGCCCGCCGCCGTCGAGCTTTCCCTGTACGCGGGCGGAAGCTTGGCCGAAGTCCGAAAGGCGACGGTCGACCCGGGCAAGACGGCGTCCGTTTATTTCGAGCGGCTCGTAGCGGCGGATTGGTACAAGCTGGACGCCGGCGGCGCCGACGCGATGCGCGCGGACGACGTGTCCTACGCGTTTCTCGAAGGGGATCGGCCCAAGAAGGTGCTGAGCGTCGGAACCGGCAACCTGTTCCTCGAAAAAGCGCTGCAGCTGGCCGGCGCCGAAGTGACGAAGCTCGCCCCGGACGACGCGCAAGCATGGATCGATACGGCGAGGGATGGAAACGGACCGGACGCGATCGCGATCGATGCCGTGGACGCGTCCGTTCTCGCCTCGGAGTCCTGGCAAAAGCTGCTGGCGTCGAAGCCGGTTCTGTACGTCCAATCCGGCTTCGAAGGCACGGAAGTGCCGGTGCCGGCGGGAGCGATAACGGTCGGCGACCATCCGGCGACCCGGTATTTGAAATTCCGCGACACCCACGTCGCTTCCGCGCTTCTCCCGAAGTCGCTATCCTGGGGGAAGCCGATCGTATCGGCGCAAAACGTGCCGCTCGTTTACGCGGGCGAGGAGAACGGCTTGCCGCGCATCGCGCTCGCGTTCGCGCTTCAGCGGACCGATTGGCCGCTGCGGCCCGAGTTTCCCGTATTCGTGCAAAACGCGCTCGAATGGCTCACTTCGGCCCAAGGCGGCAGCCTGGGACGCGCGGTCGCGGGCGAGCGCAAAGAAATCGCCGTGTCGCCGCGCGCCGCCTCCGCCGAATGGGTCGCGGAGGACGGGGGAGCGGCTGCCGGCACCGAGATCGAAACGTCGTCCGGCCGGCCGTCGCCCGTCCAGCCGGTACCGGCTATCCCGGGCCTTTACCGGCTCGTGGAGAAGGATGAAGCCGGCCATACGGTCCAAACCCGGTGGCTCGGCGTCATGCCGGATCCGGGCGAATCGGGGCGGGCGGCCGCGCCGCTGTCGTTCGGTCCCGATGCGTCAAACGGCGGCGAGACGAACGGGACGGGAGCGGCGGACTTGACGGACTCGACGGCCGAACGTGGGGCGCCGTACGCGCTCTGGCGCTGGCTTGCGGTGCTGGCGCTCGCTTTCGTCGTATGGGAATGGGGGGTGTACCGGCGTGGGGCTTCGGTTTGAATCGGCTTTATGGCTGCTGCTGCTGGCGCCGGCCGCCGCCTATATCGTCTGGGTGTGGCGCACGGCGACCCGGCTGTCCGGATGGCGCAAACGGATCGCCGTCGGCCTGCGCGGCGCCGTCGCGTTTCTTCTCGTCCTCGCGCTCGCCGGCTTGCAAAGCTTCTCCACGATCGAGCGCCAGGCGGTCGTCTTCGTCGCCGACCGGTCGGACAGCATAGCCGACGACGCCGCAATCGAGACGTGGATCCGTCACGCGGGCGCCGCCAAAGCGGACGACGACGCGGCCGGCGTCGTATCGGCCGGCTTGGACGCGGCGATCGAGAAAAGCCCGGACGAGACCGGCGTCGCCGGATTCGCGTTCGGCAGCGCGGTCGACAAGACGTTCACCCGTCTGGACGGGGCGCTCCAGCTGGCGGAAACGATGCTGCCGGACGACGCGTCGCCTCGCATCGTTCTGCTGTCCGACGGCGGCGAGAACGTGGGGGACGTGCTGAGGCAGGGGAAGCTGCTGCGGGATAAAGGCATACCCGTCGACGTCGTCCCGCTGCCGCCGAAGGAGCGCCGCGACGCCTCGGTAGACGCCCTGACGCTGCCGGAGAAGCTGTACCAGGCGGAGCAGTATGCGCTGGAGGCGACCGTGACGAGCACGTTCGCGGGGACCGGGACGCTGCGGATTTACGAGGACAACCGGGAACTATCCGCCGAGCGGGTCGATCTCGAGAAAGGGACGAACCGGTTCGCCCTGCGCGGGTTGGCGAAGGAGCAGGGCCTTCACCGGTACCGGGCGGAGCTGTACGCGGACGGCGACGAAGTATCGTCGAACAACGCGGCGTACGCGTTCAGCCGGGTGGCCGGCCCGCCGAAGGTGCTGCTGGTGGAAGGAACGCCCGGAGCCGCGGCGAATATGGCCGGCGTGCTCGATTCCGGCCTCGTCCCGTACGACGTCGTCCCGCCGGAGATGCTCCCGCAGGAGCTGACCGACTACACGGGCTACGATTCGATCGTGCTGGCCGACGTTCCGGCGACGAGGCTGTCCGAGAAGCGGATGGAGATGATCGAGCAGTCGGTGCGCGACTACGGCATCGGGCTCGTCATGACCGGCGGCGAGCACAGCTTCGGGCTCGGCGGTTATTTCAAGACGCCGATCGAGCGGGCGCTGCCCGTCTATATGGATTTGCGGGGCAAGCGGGAAATCCCGTCGCTCGCGCTCATGCTCGTCATCGACAAATCGGGCAGCATGGCCGGCGACAAAATCGCGCTCGCCCAGGAGGCGGCGTCGCGGACCGTGCAGCTGATGCGGGAGAAGGACACGATCGGCGTGCTGGCGTTCGACTCGGCGCCGTGGTGGGTCGTCGAGCCGCAGCGGCTCACCGACCCGAAGGCGGTGACGGATAAGATCAACTCGATCGCCGCCGACGGCGGAACGGAGATATATACGGCGGTGGAGCAGGCGTACGCGAAACTGCGGGACGTCGACGCGCAGCGCAAACATATCATCCTGCTGACCGACGGCCAGTCGGCGACGAATCAAAGCTACGAAGCGCTGGCCGAAAACATGGTCGGCGACAACATCACCTTGTCGTCGGTCGCGATCGGCGACGGCGCCGACACGCAGCTGCTGGAGAAGATTGCGCAGCTCGCGAACGGCCGCTACTATTTCACGAACGATCAGAGCACGGTACCGGCGATTTTCAGCCGGGAGGCGGTTCTCGTCTCGCGCACGTACATCGTCGACCAGCCGTTCGTCCCGGCGATCGGCCAGGCGGCGGAATGGAACGGACTGTTCGCCGGCGGCCTGCCGACGATCAACGCGTACATCGCGACGACGCCGAAGGAAACGGCCGAGGTGGCGCTTGCCAGTCCCGAGCCGGATCCGCTGCTCGCCCGCTGGCAGTACGGGGCGGGCAAGGCGGTCGCGTGGACGAGCGACTTGACCGGCAAGTGGTCGGGGGACTGGGTGAGCTGGGGCCGGTTTCCGGACGTCTTCAGCCGGATCGTCAAGTGGACGTTCCCGCAGTTCCAATCGTCCCCTTACGAGGTGACGAACCGTCTGAACGGCGGCGAGGCGACGCTCGACGTGCGCGGCGGCGAAGGCTACGACGGCGAGCTGAAGGCGATCGTAACCGACGAGGAGCTGAACCGGACGGAGGTGGCGCTCGAGCCGACGGCGCCGGGCGAATACGGCGGCACGCTGCCGGGGGCGAAGCCCGGCGTCTACTTGACGAGCATCGAACGGACCGGGGAAGGGGGCGAACGGACCGGAGCCGGCGTGACGACCGGCTTCGTCATCCCGTACTCTCCGGAATACCGGATCGGCGGGCTGGAGGGCGGGGCGGAGAAGCTCGCGAAGCTGGCGGAGCTGACCGGCGGCCGCGTGCTCGCGCTCGACAAGCCGGAGGAGGCGTTCGCCGCCTCCGCGTCGCCGAAGCGCACCGTCCGCGACCTGTCGCGCGCGCTGCTCGCGGCCGCGCTGGCGCTCTGGCTCGCGGACGTCGCCGTGCGGCGCCTACACGTGCCGTGGCGCCGGCTCGCCCGCGCGCTCGCGCCGGCGCGCGGCGCCCGCTCCGCGGCGCCCGCCGCCTCCGGCACCGCCGCGGCCGCGCTTGCGCGGCTCCGCTCGCGCGCCGCCGAAGCGGCCCCGCCGGCGACGGCCGCGCGCCC
>NZ_QJVJ01000010.1 GCF_003217775.1 Paenibacillus flagellatus | reverse complement strand
CATCTCGTCGGCTTCTTGTATCACCGCTAGCTTCTGTTGTGCACTCCATTTTTGGCGCATGAAAAAAACTCCCCTTATAGCAGCAGGTTTTATTATTTCACCTGACTACTTTAAGGGGAGCATATCACTTTCTGCTTCTAGCCTTTCTTTCTATTCTTGCCTTTCTTGCCTTTCTTGCCTTTCTTGCCTTCTTGCCCTAGCTTTTCTTACCCTCTTGCCTCTATACACTCGCTTCGCTCTTGACGTTCTCGAGCAGCGTCGCGTTCGGGTCGAAATGCGTCACGACGGTCGCCCCGTCGGTGCAAGGCTTCAGCCACATCGTGTCGGCCTCGATGCCGTGCCCGGCGAGCGTGTCGAGAAGAAACCGCTCGAGCTCATCCTTGCTGCCGCTCCTCGCGTCCGCCAAGGCGAGCAGCGTCGGGCCGGCTCCGCTCAAAGCGACGCCGAGCGCGCCGTGATGCTCCGCGCGGTCCAAAATATCGCTCATTCCCGGCACGAGCGGAGCGCGGTACGGCTGATGCAGCGCGTCCTTCATCGCGTGCCGGATCATGTCGTAGCGGCCGGTGCAGAACGCGGCGACGAGCAGCGAGGCGTGGCCGATATTGAACACGGCGTCCTTCATCGGCACTTCGCCGGGCAGCACGTGGCGCGCCTTCTCGGTCGACAGCTGGAAGCGCGGAATCGCCACGAGCACCTCGAGCCGGTCGTCCGGTTCGACGCGGATATGCTCGGCGCGCTCGCCGTCCCAAAACGCGACCGTCAAGCCGCCGAACAGCGAGGCGCCGACGTTGTCGGGATGCTTCTCGAGCGCGGACGCCATCTGGAACAGCTCGTACGCCGACAGCTTGCCGCCGATCAGCGCGTTGGCCGCGACGAGCGCGCCGACGATCGCCGAGGCGCTGCTGCCGAGGCCGCGCGTCAGCGGTATGTCGCTGTACATGGCGATGTCGAGCTCGGGGTGGCTGACGCCCGCCTTCTCGAACACCTGCTGCGCCACCTGATAGACGAGATTCGACTTGTCCGTCGGCACGCCGGCCATCTGGCTGCCGTACAGCCGGATTTCCGTCCGTTCGGCTACGCCCATCTCGATCCAGGCGTACAAGTTCAGCGCCATGCCGAGGGCGTCGAAGCCCGGCCCCAGGTTCGCCGTGCTCGCCGGCACCTTCACGTACACTTTCGGGCCGCCGTCTCCCGCAGACGGCCCGCTACCGTTTGCCGGCCGATTCATGCCCCAGCGCCCTCCAGCTTGCGGATCGCGTCCATGACCGCTTCTTCGGAATCGTTCACGACGAGCGGATCGCCGTTCACCGTCTTGATCGCGATGTTCGGATCCTTCAGCCCGTGGCCGGTCAATACGCAGACGACTTTCTCCCCGCCCTTGAAGTACCCTTCCTTATGCAGCTTCATGACGCCCGCGATCGAAGCGGCCGACGCCGGCTCGGCGAAGATGCCTTCCTTCGCGGCGATCGTCCGGTAAGCCCGCAAAATTTCGTCGTCGGTGACGAAGTTGATCTGGCCGCCCGACTCCTTCGACGCGTTCACCGCCAGCTCCCAGCTCGCCGGGTTGCCAATGCGGATCGCCGTCGCGACCGTCTCCGGATTCGGGATCGGCTCGCCCTTGACGATCGCCATCGCGCCCTCCGCTTCAAAGCCGATCATGCGGGGCAGCGAAGCCGATTTGCCGCGCTCCTTGTATTCCTTGAACCCTTTCCAATAAGCCGAAATGTTGCCCGCGTTGCCGACCGGAATCGCCAAGTAGTCGGGCGCTTGGCCGAGCTGGTCGCACACCTCGAACGCCGCCGTCTTCTGTCCCTCCAGCCGGTACGGGTTGACGGAGTTGACGAGCGTGATCGGATGCTTCGCCGTAATTTCGCGCACGATTTCGAGCGCACGGTCGAAGTTGCCCTCGATCGCGATGACCTTCGCACCGTAAATGATCGCCTGCGCCAGCTTGCCGAGCGCGATGTTGTTGTTCGGGATCAGCACGATGCAGTTCAAATCGCCCCGCGCCGCGTACGCGGCCGCCGCCGCCGACGTGTTGCCCGTCGACGCGCACATGATCGTCCGGCTGCCCTCCTCCATCGCTTTGGCGACCGCCATGACCATGCCGCGGTCTTTAAACGAACCCGTCGGGTTCAGCCCTTCATATTTGAAATAAATGTCGAGGTTCAGCTCGTCCGAGAGCTTCTCCGCGCGCACGAGCGGCGTGTTCCCCTCCTGCAGCGTCAGCATCGGGGTTTTGTCGGTAACCGGCAAATAGTCTTTGTACGTATGCAGCAATCCCATATATCTCATGTTCGTTTACGGCTCCTTTGATTTCGATCGGATTCGGATCGGATTCGATGTCGTCGTCGGGTACGGCGATAGCCGGGCTGTGCGCGTCCGGCGTCGGTGCGGCCGGTCAGCCTTCGACGCGGTAGACGCTCTTGATCGTCTGGATGACGTCCAGCGATTCGAACGCGGCGAGCACGCGGTTCATGCTGGCGAGGCTCGCATCGTGCGTCACGATGACGATTTCCGCGTCGGCGATCGCCTTGTTCGGCTGCTGGACGACCGACTCCAGGCTGACGTCGCATTCGGCGAACACCTGCGTAATTTTCGCCAGTACGCCCGCCTTGTCGTCCACATGGAGCCGGACGAAATATTTCGAGGCGATCTGATCCGCCGTCTTCAGCTTCTTTTCTTTATAAGGAACGAACATTTTGCGGCCGTTGACGCCGAGCTTCAAGTTTTTGACGACGGCGACGAGGTCTGCCACGACCGACGTGGCGGTCGGCATCTCGCCCGCCCCCGGACCGTAAAACATCGTCTCGCCCACCGCTTCGCCGTAGACGTACACCGCGTTGAACACGCCGCCTACGGAAGCGAGCGGATGCGTCTTCTTGACCATCGTCGGCTGGACGCCTACGCTGATCATGCCGTCCTGGCTTTCGGCGATGCCGAGCAGCTTGATTTCATAACCTAAGCTTTTGCCGTACTGGATATCTTCCTTCGACACTTGCGAAATGCCCTTCACCTGGACATCGGCCAGCTCCAGGCTCGTATGGAAGCCGAGCGTGCCGAGGATCGCCATTTTGCGTGCGGCGTCGAGCCCTTCCACGTCGGACGTCGGATCGGACTCGGCGTAGCCGAGCTCCTGCGCTTCCTTCAGCACGTCCTCGTAGGAGGCGCCCTCCTGGCTCATTTTGGTCAAAATGTAGTTCGTCGTGCCGTTGACGATGCCCATAATTTTCGTAATCCGGTCGGACGAGAACCCTTCGATCAGCGTACGGATGATCGGAATGCCGCCGGCCACGCTCGCTTCATAGAAGACGTCGCAGCTTCTCTCCGCCGCCTTCGCGAGAATTTCCGAGCCGTGCAGCGCCATCAAGTCTTTGTTGGCGGTCACGATATGCTTCCCTTGGTCGAGCGCCGCGAGAATGTACGATTTGGCCGGCTCGATGCCGCCCATCACTTCCACGACGACGTCGATCGACGGGTCGTTCACGATTTCCCATGCGTCCTCGGTGAGCCGCTCCGCGCCTACCGCGTAGCGGCGCGCCTTCGATTTATCTTGGACAAGAACTTTCCCGATATGGATCGGGGAGCCGACCTGCTTTTGCAAATCGTCCTGAAACGCTTCGACGATACGCAATACGCCGGTGCCGACCGTACCCATCCCGAGCAGTCCCACATTGATTGTTTCCATCGTATTCCTCTCCTCCCGATCTGTCGGAAACGCCAGCCTTCCCGCATGGCGAATGATTCCCGTTCTGTTCGTCCGGCCGGCCGAATTACGAGCCTTGACCGATAATGGCCGCCTTGCGGACGCCGTCCTGTCGGCGGATGACGTCGAGCAGGCGGCCGGCGTTCGCGCCGGTCATCTGCGACGTGTCGACGGACAGCACGACGTTCGCCATGCCTTGCAGCGGAATCGTCTGGTGAATCGTCAGCACGTTGCCGTCAAGTCCCGCGATGACCGCCAGCACTTTGGACAAAATGCCCGAACGGTGCTCCAAATCCATCGACAGCGTGACGATCCGCTCCCGCTCCAGCTTCGTTAACGGATGAATGCCGTCTTTGTATTTGTAAAATGCGCTTCGGCTGATGCCGACCTGCTCCGCCGCCTCGTGAACGGTTTTCGCGATTCCTTTGGCCAGCAGCTCTTTCGCCTGGATCGTCTTGACGACCGCTTCCGGCAAAATGTCTTCGCGGACCAAATAATACCGTTCGGTGCCGTCCTCGCCGGAGCCGTTCGCGGTTGCGTCGTGTTCCACGGGCGAATCGTCCTCTCTATAAAGACTGGTGTTTGTATATAGTGGACATTATACCGAAAACGCCGGATCGCGGCAATAGGCTCGGCAAAAAACTTTCCCGACAGCCCGTACGCGCGGCCATGCCCTTCATATACTGGATTGTACGATCGAAAGGAGGTCCCAGCATGGCGATTGTTTCGAACACGGGTCCCGCCGCTGCCGTATCGTCGAAGGGCGGGCTTCACGACAAGCTGCGCCGCTTGGTCGGCCGCATTGCGGTGATCCGTACGGCCGCGGGTCATGTGGTCGGCTGCGTGCGCCGCGTCGGCGACAAGTACTTGTTCGTGCGCGTGTACAGCGGGACGGGCTGCCGCTTCGTCACGGTACGCATTCCGCTCAGCGCCATCCTAGACGCCCACCGCTTTCTTTGCAAAAAAGCCGGTACGGGCAAAGGCAAGGGCAAACGGAAAGAAAAGCATTGCAAGCGCTCCGGCGGCAGCCACTCCGGCGGCAGCCATTCCGGCGGCAAGCACTCCAGCGGCGGCCATTCCGGCGGCAAGCACTCCAGCGGCAGCCACTCCGGCGGCGGCCACTCCGGCGGCGGCCACTCCGGCGGCAGCCACTCCGGCGGCAGCCATTCCGGCGGCAGCCATTCCGGCGGCAGCCACTCCGGCGGCGGCCACTCCGGCGGCAGCCATTCCGGCGGCAGCCACTCCGGCGGCGGCCACTCCGGCGGCAGCCACTCCGGGGGGCAGTCGAGCCGCAGCCGCGGCGGCAGCATCGGCTACCGGTAAGGCGCCGTCGGCCAAGTTTCGATTCAGGCGGCCCGGGATTCGTCCGGGCCGTCTTTTTCGCGCCTTCCGGCCGTTCGGTTGCAGCCGTCCTCCCGCCGTGCTAAGATGAAGAACACGACATACGGAAGACGGGTGAACGAGCATGCAATGCCGAGTGATGGCCGCCGCCATGCTGTTTCACGGCGACGAGCTGCTGATGATGAAGCGCTCCGCGAAGCGTACGCTGAACCCGGGCATGTGGGCCGCCGTCGGCGGCCATCTCGAGCCGGACGAGCTGGGCCGGCCCCGCGACGCCTGCCTGCGCGAAATCGCCGAGGAGACCGGTCTCCTCGAGCACGATATCGAAGCGCTGACGCTGCGATACGTCCTCTTACGCAACAACAAGGGCGAGCTGCGCCAGCAGTTCATCTACAGCGGCAGGGCGAAGCGCAAGGACGTAATCGACACGGACGAAGGCGAGCTTCATTGGATTCCGCGCGCGGACGTGCTGGACCGCGACATTCCTTATATTTTTCGCGCCACGCTCGAGCATTATTTCCGCGTCGGCGATACCGATTTCGCCTGGGTCGGCATCGCCCGCGCGAATCCGCAGACGGGGGAAGCGGGCGTCGATTGGGTACCGCTGACCGATCCGCTTACTTGAGCGTTACATCGTACATACGGAGGGATCGCCATGCATGTAGTGGATAAACGGAATGCGGAGCATTACGTATGGGGCGATTCGTGCGACGGGTGGCATCTCGTCCGGGCGGAGGGACTGAGCGTCATTCACGAGCGGATGCCGCCGGGAACCCGCGAATCGCGGCACGTTCATGCGAAAGCCCGCCAATTTTTCTTCGTCCTGTCCGGTTCGGTCGTGATGGAGGCGGACGGAAGACGGCATACGGTGACGCCCGGGCAGGGGATCGAGATCGCTCCCGGCGTGCCGCATCAAATCCATAACGAATCGGACGAGCCGGCCGAGTTCCTCGTCATCTCGCAGCCGCCGACGGCGGGCGACCGGCTCGCCGTCGAGCGCGCCTAAGCGAGCCGCACCTTTAACGCGAAAAATCCCGTCCGCCGTGATCCTTACGGCGGACGGGATTTTTCGGCTTATAAGTCCATGAAAAATTGCATGATTTTGTCGTGCAGCCCCGGCAAATTTTCGTGGCCGAAATCCGGATAAATTTCGAGCCGCTTCGGAGCCCGCACCTTGTTGATGGCGGCGAACTGCGTCGACGGCGGACAGATCGGGTCCATCAAGCCGACGCCGAACAGCGTCTCCGCCCGGATGCGCGGCGCCAAGTTTTGGATGTCGATATAGCCGAGCCGGGTGAACGTCTCCTCCTCGTGCAGATGCTGCGGATCGAACTGGCGGAAATACGTGCGCAGCTCCTCGTAGGCGTCCTTCGCCAAATCCATCTCCCATACCCGCCTGTAGTCGCTCAAGAACGGATAGACCGGCGCCGCCTTCTTGATGCGGGGCTCGAGCGCCGCGCAGGCGACCGTCAAAGCTCCGCCCTGCGACCAGCCCGTCGCGCCGACCCGGTTCTCGTCGACGTCGGGGAAGCTCATGACGATCGAGGCGAGCTGCGCCGTGTCGAGAAAAATATGGCGGAACAGCAGCTGATCCGGCGAATCCGCCAGCCCGCGGATGAAGTGCCCCCTCAGCGTATTCCCTTTGACGCCGCCCGTATCTTCCGAGCGGCCGCCTTGCCCGCGGCAGTCCATCGACACGAACGTGAAGCCGAGCGCGGCGTAAGCCAGCTTGTCGTGCCAATCGCCCGAGCTGCCGGCGTAGCCGTGGAATTGCAGCACGGCCGGTCCGGGCTGCTGCAGCCCTTTCGGCTTGACGTACTTGGCGTGGATGCGCGCTCCCCGCACGCCGGTGAAGTACAGATCGTAGCATTCCGCGAACGGCACCGAGAACGGAGCGGGTACGAGCTCGACGTTCGGATCGGTCCCTCTCATTTCCTCCAGCGCCCTCTCCCAATAATCGTCGAAATCGTGCGGGCGCGGCGTGCGCCCCTCGTATTGCTGAAGCTGGTGCAGCGGCATATCCAACTGCGGCATGTTCATCATCCTTTTCCGAGGAAAGTATTGGAACTATGCAACAGTGTAACATAGGAACGGGCGGGCGTCAGCCCGGGAAATCGTTGCCGGAGCCGGGGCGGTTCAGCACCGAGGCGCTCCGGGTCATGTCGCCCCAGCCGTGCTTTTTGCGGCCGAGCGCCTGGACGAGTCCCCAAAAGCGCCATACCGTCATGAGCGGACGGTACCAGAACGATTCGGTCATCGCGAAGACGAACAGCCGGTTCAAATCGGCCGGGCGCTTGTACTTGCGGAAGCCCCACTCCTCCAGCAGGACGGCGCCCATCGACAATAGCGAGCCGTACAGCGCCATGCACGCGGCCAGCAGCGCGGCGTAGCGAACGTTGACGTCGCCGAGCCAAAGCCCCCAGGCGACCAGGACGTACCCGAGCAGCTCGATCAACGGGCCGAGAAGCTCCACGAAGACGTAATACGGCATCGCTACGAAGCCGATACCGCCGTACCGCGGGTTGAACAGCATGGCGCGATGGGCGCGCAAGCACTCGTACAGTCCCCGATGCCAGCGCGTCCGCTGCCGGTACAGCACGTTCGCCGTCTCTGGCGCTTCGGTCCAGCATACCGGGTCGGGCACGTAGACGATGCGCGCTTTGCTCTTCCGCTCCTTCACCAGCCGGTGGAGACGGACGATCAGCTCCATGTCCTCCCCGACCGTGTTCGTCTCGTATCCACCCGCCTCGATCACCCAATCTTTGCGAAACACCCCGAACGCTCCCGAGACGATCAACAGCAGGTTCAACCGGCTCATGCCGATGCGTCCCATCAGGAAGGCGCGGAAATATTCGATTACCTGCATGACGACGAACGGGTTGCGCGACAGCCGGACGCCGTCTTCGCGCAAATAGCCGCTCGCGATGTCGCTGCCGTTGGCGATGCCGACGCTGCCGCCGCTCGCGATGATGTCCTCGCCGGGCTTCGCTTCGACAATCGGCTTCATCACCTTCAAAAACGCATCCGGATCGAGCACCGTATCCCCGTCGAGCGAGACGAAGTACGGATACCGGGACAGCTGGATGCCCGCGTTCAGCGCATCCGCCTTGCCGCCGTTCTCCTTGTCGATCAGGAACAGGTTCGGATGCCGGAGCGAATAGTAGACGGCCCGAATCGGCATGGTCGGCCGGCCGAGCCGGGTCCAGTTGATTTTATGGCGGACTTCCCGCATGTCGAAGGCGGCGATCATCGTCTCGAGCGTCGAATCGCGGGAGCCGTCGTTGACGACGACGAGCTCGAATTCCCGGTAATTGATGCCGAGCAGCGACCGGACGCTGGAGACGATTCCGGTCTCCTCGTTGTAAGCCGGGACGATAATCGTAAGGGGAGGCGCGAACGCCGATTGCAGCACGTCCCCGTAGCGAATCGGCTTCAGCCCCCGCTCGCGCCGCAGCTTGCGGAACGATACGGCGAACAGCGCGGTATAAAACAGCAGGACCGCCGCGATATACGCGAGCATGCCGGCATTGAACCAACGGTAAACGGCAGCCAGCCATTCCGTCGCATTAAGCTCCATTCGTCTGCTCCTCCAGCACCTGCATCGCCATTTCCCGCGCATAGCGGTCGGGATGGTCGTAGGCGACCGCGCGCAATCTTTCCTTGCCGTGACGGTACCGAATCAGCGCGCGCGCCGATTCCGCCCGCACCAAATACGACTCGTCCCCGATCCATTGCTGCAGCACCGGCAGCAGCGAATCCTCGCTGACGGCTCCCATGAGCCGCGCCAGCATCAGCCGCTCGATCGGAGAGGCGGGGGGCGTCCGGACCCGGTTCCGCAGCGCCGACACCCCGTCCGCCGTCAAGTAGCCGAAGTTGGCCAGCGCCTTCAGCACGCGGACGTTCAGCTCCGTATCGTCACCCGCCAGCCGGCTTTCCAGCAGACGAAGCAGCGGGGCCGTCCGGATGTTGCGGATTCTGGCGATATCGACGAAATTGTAGCGGACGCGCGCGGGGTACTCGTCGAACCGCTCGGCAATCCGGTCGAGCAGCGCCGGACGGAGCGGATGAAGCAGCTGCCGGTACGCGAAGTCGGGCAGCCGCTCCTCCTCGCGCCGCAGCAAGTCGAGAATCGCCTCGTCCTGAAACGCCGCCATCAGCCGGTAGACGCAGACGCGCTCCTCTTCGTCCGGCGTCCGCTTTTCGATCAATTCCTTCGCTTCGGGCAGCAAATGAACGGTATGGAACAGCTCCATATAATGAAGCGTATTGATCCGAGCGCTCCAGTCGCGCCCCCGCAGTCGGGAGCGGAATCGGTCCGTGAAATGGGCGTCGGCGAAAGCCGCGATCCGCTCGCGCTCCTCCGCGTTCTGGACGGACTTGGCCCGGTGCGACAAATAAAGCTCCAGCGCCTCGTAATCGATCCGGCGGCGCGGCCGTATCGCTCTCGACTCCTCCCCCGTCCGCAAATACGTTTCCATGGCGGAGCCCGCCTCGGACAGCCGCTCCAGCTTCGCGGCGATGACGCTCTCGTACCGGAGGTCGAGCCGCTTCCGGACGTACAGGTAGACGTACAGCCCCAACACCGCGAGCAGCAGCGCCGCGCTTGCCCGTCCGAGCACGGCGAGATCGGGCCCGCTCATGGTCCGTCCGCCCGTCTCAGCCGCCGCCGGATGCGCGACTTCAGCTCCTCGAGCCGGAACGGCTTCGTCATGTAGTCGTCCGCGCCGCTCCCGATCGCTTCGGCGATATGCCGTTCGTCGTCGTCGCCCGTCAGCATCATGATGTAATACCGGCCCGGATTCGGCTTGGCGCGAAGCCTGCGCAGCACCTCCGTGCCGTTCATCCGCGGCATCATCCGGTCGAGCACGACGACGCAGCCGCCGGGATCGTCATGCCACGGATCGGTCAGGAACGCTTCGCCGTCCGGGAAGACGCGGATGTCCGGATCGGTTTCGTCCCCGCATACGCCTCGCAGCTGCAGCTCGAGCATGCCGCACAGGAGCGGGTCGTCGTCGACGACGGCGATGCGCTCCGTCCTCGCCGGCACGCGCTCCCCGGCGACGGATCGGGCGACCGCGCACCGGCCGCCTCCCTCGCCTTTCGCCGCGAGCAGCATCCGGACCGCCGCATCCGCGCATTCGTCTACGTCCGCTCCGATCGCGCTCGCCGCGCCCGCTTCGACGATGCCGGCGGAGCCCGTCGCCCGGTACGTCTCCCCGGATCTCGCCTTGCGCTCCGTCTCCGCAAACGACCGGAGCGCCCGTTCGGCGGCCGCAAGCGCTTCGTCCGCCCCCGCGTTCGGCACGACCGCGAAGAAACGGTCGGTCCCGACGCGCGCCAGCGTCGCGTTCCCGGGAAAGGAAGCGCAGATCGCGTCGTGAAACGCAACGAGCAGCGCGTCGCCGTCCAAATGGCCGTACGTCTCGTTGATGCCGCGGAATCGGTCGATATCGAGGCAGACGAGCGAGAACGGCACGCCATAGCGCTTGCTCGCCTCCGCTTCGCGCCGGAACGCCGGCCGCCACATGTCGTCCTTGTACGCTCCGGTCAGCTCGTCGACCCGGACGAGCCGCCGGACGAGCGCGCTCCGCTGCAGCTGGCGGCCGATCCGCGCGACCAGCTCCTCCGGATCGACCGGCTTCGCCGCGAAATCGTCGGCGCCGGACGCGTAGCAGCGGATGCGCGTCTCCTTCGTGTCGCTCGCGCTCATCATGACGGTCGGCACGAGGGCGAACGCCGGCTGGCGTCGAACGTCGGCCAGCACCTCGAACCCGTCCGTCTCCTCGAGCCGGACGTCCAGCACGAGACAGTCCGGCTTCGACTCGTACAGAAGCCGGATCGCCTGCGCCGCATGAGGCGTCGCCAATACGTGCATGCCGGCCTGCTGCAGCTTATCCTTGAGCAGGGCGAGCAGGCTGACGTCGTCGTCGACGAGCAGCACGAGCGGCTCGTGCGGCTTGCCGTCGCCGGCGTAGCGTTCGGGCCGGACGGCGACCGCATCCGCCGCTTCGGCGGAAACGGCGACCGCCGTCTCCGCGGCCGCAAGATGCCGCGCGGCATCGGGCTCCCCCTCGCCGATCCGGAACGGCGCGAGCAGCTCGTCCAGCTCGACCGCCGTCCATCGCTTCTCCGCCTCCTCGTCCAATTCCGTCAACAACCGCGCGGCCGTCTCCGACCAGTCGTCCAAGCCGATCATCGCGGCCGTTCCTTTGATCGAATGAACGAGCCGATAGACGTCGGCGTTCGGCGCGCCGTCGGGATCGTTCGCCCACCGCTCCCGCGTTTCCCGCAATCGTTCCCGGAATACGATCTGGTATTTGTTCATCCCCAACCCATCACCCTTTGCTGCACAGCACCATCGACCGTGCATCATCATCATGCCTAGTTCCAGTATAGCAAAACCGACGGAGAAGCGGGCCACTCTTCTCGCGGATATCGCCTAATTCGGAGCCGCCGGAACACGCCAAAAAAAGCCCGGAGCCTTCTCGGCCCCGGACCTCGGTCCATCCCTTCTCACTCCTGCTCGACGAATTCGAACTCGTAATCGCCGATGCGCACCAAATGACCGTCCTTCGCGCCCTTCTTGCGAAGCGCCGCCTCGATGCCCGACTTGCGCATCGTGTAGCTGAACCGTTGGAACGCGTCGTACGAGTCCGTGTTCATCCGCTTGAGCATCCGCTCGATCGCCACGCTTTCCACGATGAACGTATCGTTTTCCCGGCGGATCGTAAACGAAGTGTCGTCGTCTTCCTTCTCGTACCGGTACACCTTGCGTTCGCTCGTATCGACGACTTCCTCGACGAGCGGCGTCTCCGGAATTTGCTCCAGCAAAACGGCGGCGCGGTACAGCAGCTCCTGCACGCCCTTGCGCGCCATCGCCGATATCGGAAACACCTCGACGTCGCCGTGCCCGTCGCGCTCGAGCTTCGCCTTGAATTCCCGCAGCTGCTCGTCCGCCCCCGGCATATCCATCTTGTTGGCGGCGACGATCTGCGGCCGCTGGGCGAGCTTCTCGTTGTACAGACGCAGCTCCTCGTTAATCTTCAACCAATCGTCGTACGGATCGCGCTCTTCCGTCGCCGCGATGTCGACGACGTGAACGATGAGCCGCGTTCGCTCCACGTGGCGCAAAAACTCGTGGCCGAGTCCGACGCCTTCGTGCGCGCCCTCGATCAGCCCCGGCAAGTCCGCCATGACGAAGCTTCGTCCCTCGCCGACGTCGACGACGCCCAAGTTCGGCGTAATCGTCGTAAAATGATACGCGCCGATCTTCGGCTCGGCCGCCGAGACGACCGACAGCAGCGTCGACTTGCCGACGCTCGGGAAGCCGACGAGACCGACGTCGGCCATCACCTTCAGCTCGAGCACGATCCAGCGCTCCTGCCCCTCCTCGCCTTTCTCCGCCAGGTGGGGGGCCGGATTGCGGGCCGTCGCGAACCGGATATTGCCGCGTCCGCCTCGCCCGCCCTTCGCCACGACCACTTCCTGGCCGTGACGGGTCAGGTCGGCGATCAGCTCGTGCGTGTCGTCGTCATAGATCACGGTACCCGGGGGGACGCGTACGACCATATCCTCCGCGCCGGCGCCGTGCATCCCTTTCGTCTTGCCCTTCTCCCCGCGGGGAGCCTTGAAATGCTTCTGATACCGGAAATCGATCAGCGTCCGCAAGCCTTCGTCGACCCGGAAAATAATGTCGGCGCCTTTGCCGCCGTCGCCGCCGGCCGGGCCTCCTTCCGGCACGTACAGCTCGCGCCGGAACGAAACGATGCCGTCGCCGCCGTCCCCGGCTTTTACGTAAATTTTCGCTTTATCCAAAAACATGCTTGAACACCCGTCCTAACCGCCCAGCGGCACGTAAATGTAGAATGCCGCTCCGCCTTCGTTGTATGTAGCTCCGTTCGCGATCCGATGTCCCGCGACGGAAGCGCGCATCGTCTCGCCGAGGTCGCGCCGCAAGCCGGCATCGTCATAGCCGCCGGCATAGTCGAACCCGATGACGACCCGGTCCTCCTCGGCGGACATCGCCAGCCTCAGCCGATTGACGTCGCCGTCGGCCGGAACCGCGACATGACGCAGTAGCGTCTCGATGACGGCGATGATCGTATCCGACACCGCCTCGGCGTCGACCGGAAGCGAGGTCAGCTGAAACGCCGGCTCCAGCTCGACGTCGAGCCGGACCGACCGGCTTCGGACCCGAAACGATTGCAAGTAGACGATCAGCGAGGGAACGCCGAGTTTCGATATGGCGCTTTCCCGGATCATCTTTTCTTTTATTGTGTCCACATAATCGTGCAGTTTATCATATTTTTTCAATTTCAAGTAGCCGTACAGCACTTGAATGTCGTTCAGCCAATCGTGGCGGATATGGTTCAACGTCTGGACGAACAGCTCGTCCCGCTCCGCGTCTCGCTCTTCATTCCGATCCGATTCGTATCGTCTCGCGTTTGGTTTCATTGAAATTCCCCGTTTGCGTCAACTTCTTACACAGTATAGCATGACGGGTATAAAATAAAAACCCCCGGTCCCGATCGACCGGAGGCGATGTATTACATTTCGGATGCGGCTGCAACCGGAGCGGTTTCCACAGGGTAGACGCTCACTTTTTTGCGGTCGCGACCCCAACGCTCGAACTTCACGACGCCTTCCACTTTCGCGAAAAGCGTGTCGTCCGAACCGCGGCCCACGTTGGCGCCCGGATGGATCTTCGTTCCGCGCTGACGGACGAGAATGCTTCCCGCCGTTACCGCTTGACCGTCCGCACGCTTCGCGCCGAGACGCTTCGCGACGCTGTCGCGTCCGTTCTTCGTCGAGCCTACGCCTTTTTTCGAGGCGAACAACTGCAGATTCAGTTTCAACATCGTAGTCTACCTCCTTCGTTCGTTGATCAAGCTTGCTGCAACACGATATATTTCCCGTACGCTTCCTCGATCGATTGGAGCATGACGACCATCGATTCGAGAAGCAGCTGAATTTGTCCGATTCGGCCTTCGTCCGTCCCTTCCGGGATGCGGACCTTGAGCAGCCCGTCGCGCATTTCGTTCGGCAGCTCCACGCCCGTCAATCGCTCGACGGCGTTCACCGTGCCGACCGTTACGGCGGATACTCCGGCACAGACGATGTCGTGCCCTTTCTTCCCGTAAAACGCGTGTCCGGTAACCGAGAAAGCTTCAATCGTCCCGCTGTCGCGGTTGCGTTCAATCGTCACCCGGATCATGCGGCATCATCCCTTACGCTTGGATGCTGTCGATGACCACTTTGGTGTACGGCTGACGGTGACCTTGCTTGCGGCGATAGTTTTTCTTCGCTTTGTACTTGAACACGATGATCTTCTCGCCTTTGCCGTGCTTCTCCACTTTACCGGAAACGGATGCTCCGGATACGAGCGGAGTGCCGGCTACCAAGCCGTCTTCCTTCGATACGACCAATACGCGGTCGAACGTGACGACGTCGCCCTCGTTCGCTTCCAGCTTCTCCACGTAGATCGCGTCTCCGGCTTTCACCTTGTACTGCTTGCCGCCTGTCTCGATGATTGCATACATTGCTTGCGCACCTCCTCATGTCTCAGACTCGCCTAGTCCAGGTGGCGGCCGTCTTCGGAACCTTCGTTCCGTCGACCCGTTCCGCGCTTCGCTACCCGATTCGAGCGGTTACAGCATGTGCGGATAGCGCACATACCCAAGTAGTATAGCATAGTCCGGCCCACGAATCAACCTGTTTTCGAAACGCCGACTATCGGCGCTCGTTTTGCTTGCGCCGGTGAAACGCCGCCCGCTCGACCGGCACTTTACCCGAGCCGCCGCATACGGTGCATACGGCGAGCATCGAATCGTCCAAGCTTTCCCGGGCTTTCTTGCGCGTAATTTCCATCAGGCCGAGCTTCGTCCAGCCGACGGCGAACGCCTTCGTCCGGTCCCGCTTGAACGCCTCCTCGAGCCGGGCCGCCACCTCGGCGCGATGCTTGTCCGACGTCATGTCGATGAAATCGACGAGCACGATGCCGCCGATGTCGCGCAGCCGGAGCAGGCGGGCGATTTCGTCCGCCGCTTCGGCGTTCGTCGTGAACACCGTCGCCTCCGGATCGTCGGTCCCCGTATACTTCCCGGTGTTGACGTCGATGACGGTGAGCGCCTCGGTCCGGTCGACGACCAGATACCCGCCGTTTTTGAGCCATACTTTCCGCTTCATCGCCTTGTCGAGCTGCTCCCGCACGCGGTACGCCACCTGGACCGGCTCCGATCCTTTATAGATGCGGATGCGGCCCGCCAGCTCCTCGGACATCGCCCGTACGCGGCGGACGAGCGTCTCGCCCTGAAGCGGATCGTCGATGACGAGCTCGTCCACCTGGTCGGTGAACGCGTCGCGGACGACCCGCTCCAGCACGCCGGGCTCCCGGAACAGCACGGCCGGAGTCGGAGCGGTGCCGAATCGCGCCACGATGCTGTTCCATTCGCTGCGCATAACGTTCAAATCGCGCTCGAGCGCTTCCAGCGACTCGCCCTCGGCTACGGTCCGGATGATGATCCCTTCCCCGGATTCGCGCATCCGTTCGGCGACTTCCTTCAGCCGCGCGCGTTCCTGTTCGGATTCGATTTTGCGGGAGACGCCGACGTAATCGGCGTTCGGCATATAGACGATCCATCGGCCCGGCATCGAATAATGGGTCGTGATCCGCGCCCCTTTCGTACCGAACGGCTCCTTCGCCACCTGCACGAGCAGCTCCTGCCCCGGTTTGACGAGATCGGATATGGAAGGCTTGACGGACGGAATTTTGTCCAAATGGGCCGGAAGCAAATCGTCGATATATAAAAACGCGTTTTTCTCCAGCCCGATGTCGACGAAAGCGGCCTGCATGCCGGGCAGCACGTTGACCACTTTGCCCTTGTAAACGCCGCCCACGAGCTGTTTCTCCGCCGGACGCTCCGAATAAAATTCGGTCAGCACCCGGTCTTCGAGCAGCGCCACCTGCGTCACGCCGTCGCGGCAATGCACGATGATTTGTTTCAAACGAAGCTTCACCACCTCACGTCATAGCTTTTCTATTCTAACACGAAAACGTCCGAAACGGCACTGCCGGGCGCGTTCAGCTGAAAAAAGGCGTAAAGCAGCTTCTGCTCCGGCAAGACGGCCTGGATACGGCCCTTTTCGTTCAAGATGTAGACGAGATGGTACTTGTCCCTCATGAACAATCGCACGATGTCGCCGACTTGGCGATGACGGTAAATGACGATCGGCTGCGCCAGCGTCCCCTTATCGATTAGACGTTCCATGACGGGCTCGCGGTTCATCAGGAAGCGGATGAACCGGAACGACGCGTTCCGGTAACCGTGCCAATTCGTGTAGCAGAGGAACAAGGCGATGACGAGCAAATTGAGATGGACGCCGCCGGAGCGCGCGCCGAGCAGAGCGGCCAAGCCGAGTGTCGCCGCCAGCACCAGACTGACGAGGCTGCACAGGACGAGCGACCGGTAATACGGCAGCCACCGGCTGACGAGCGCCTGCATCACCTTTCCCCCGTCGAGCGGCAGGATGGGCAGCAGGTTGAACAGCCCGATCATCACGTTCGCCTGGATGAAATAGTCGCGCCAATCGGCGTCCCATAAGCCGAGCCGGCCCATCAATACGGCGAACAGCGCCATCCAGACGTTTTGCAGCGGTCCGGCCAGCGCGACCGCCGCCTCCTGGAACGCGCTCGAGCCGCCGCGGTCGTCCGTCTCGGCCACGCCGCCGAACGGCAGCAGCTCGATGCGGATGACGTTCCAGCCGAAGCTTTTCGCCGCGACGACGTGGCCCAGCTCGTGGACGAGCACGATGGCGAACAAAGTGAGCAGCTCGACGAAGTAGCCGGTCGCCACCGCGGCGAGCATCAGCAGGGAGAACAGCGGATGGAAGCGAATCGCGATGCCGCGCCATTTAATCAAAGGAGACCACTTCTGTCGGACTGACGTATTGGTCGTCCTTCTTGACGGCGACATACAGCTTGCCCGCCCCGCCGGCAGGGTCGGTCGTTACGCTTCCGATCGGCTCCCCTCCTTTGACCCAATCGTGCTTTTTCAGCGTCGTCCGGTCCAGCCAGCCGTACGTCGACTGCAGGCCGCCCGTATGCTGGACGACGACGACGGTCCCTTTGTCGGTGCCGGTGCTGACGGCGATCACCCGTCCGGTGTCGAGCGCCACGACCGGCGCCTCCGGCTCGGTGCGAAGCGTGATGCCGAGGTCGCCGGCGGACGCCTTCGCGACGATTTTGCCGTGGACGGGCGCGTACAGCTTGTGCAGCTCCGTGGAGCTCGCCTTCTGCGCCTCCGGCCCGGACTTGTCCCGGAACGCCGGCAGGAAGGCGGGCAGACCGCCGAACGTCCGCTCGTACCAGACGGCGACGGACGAGAAATCGTAGTCCTCCGTCAAGGCGGCGCGCACCCACTGCTGCCCCCGGTCGGCGAGCGGATGGTCGATCCGGAACAATCCCCATACCGCACCGAACAGGACGGCGCTAATGCCGAGCTTGACCCATATTTGCCTGACGGACGGCGGCTTTAGTCCTCCGTCGTCGAACGTGCCGCCCCGACCGCCCACGCTCGGGCTCTCCCACGACGACCACCGATCGCGCTCCTGCCGTTTCCAGACGTACTCCGGGTCGTCGAACCGACCGCCGAACCGATCGTCGAGCCGCTCCCCGGCCGGGAGCGGCCCGTCCGCGCGATAGCCCGGCGATCCTTCCGATTCCGCCGCGCCCTTCCGGATGCGCCGGTCCGGCGCCATCCCGCTCCCGTACCGTCCTGCGCCGGCCGGCGGACGAGGATTTCCGCCGGCGGTTCCCGCCGGTTCTCCGGCGTCAAGCCGCCCCCCGTGATCGGAGGCGACGATTTGCTTCATACGGTCCAACCGTCGCTGACGGACGTTCGATTTGATTTCCATGCGGCGTTCCCCCTCATTCTCCGCGTCCCACGCGGGGGATGCAGACAGGCTTCTCCCTACATCCTATGAGGGGCGGACAAGGGCTATGACAGTCCCGCCTCCCGATTCCCGCTCCTCCGCTAAACGTCAAAAAACGCCCCGGCAAGGGACGTTTTTCAATACAGCGACTTTTGCTCCTGGTGCACGTGAATGCTGACGACGATGCCGACGGCCATCATGTTGATGAGGAGCGACGTGCCCCCGTAGCTGACGAACGGCAGCGTAATGCCCGTCAGCGGCATGATGCCGATCATCATCCCGATGTTCTCGAACACCTGGAACACGTACATCGAGACGATGCCGACGATGATGTAGGCTCCGGTCCGGTTCTGGCTTTGAATCGAGATGTAGATCATCCGATAAATGAGCAGGAAGTACAGCAGCAGCAGCACGGACGAGCCGACGAAGCCGAATTCCTCGCCGATGACGACGAAGATCGAGTCGGAATACGGCAGCGGGATGAACCCTTTTTGGATCGAATCGCCGTTCATGTACGATTCGCCCGTCAGCCCGCCGGAGCCGATCGCGCGCATCGAGTTGTGCACCTGGTACTTCGCGTCGGCCGACGCCGCCTCGGGATCGACGAACGTATGGATCCGGTTGATCCGGTGCACCCATTCGCCCATATCGTTATCCTTCAAATACTGAACGACCGGGTCGTAGTACAGCTGGAACAAGTAAAAGAACAGGGCGATGGAGCCGCCTATGAGGACGGTGCCGATCAGCACGTGCGTATATTTGATGTTGCCGATCCAATACAGGACGAGCAGGAAGACGATGAAAATGATCGCGTTGCCGAGGTCCGGCTGAATGACGATAAGCCCGACCGGCAGCGCCACCATGAGCCCGATCGGGACGACTTCCTTCCAGAACCGGAGCGGCTCTCCGTTACGCCGCGCGAGAAAGGCGGCAACGGCGATGATCGTCAGCAGCTTGACGAGCTCGGCCGGCTGGAAGTTGAAGCCGAACGGAAGCAAAAACCAGCTTTTCGCCGAGTTTTTTTCCGCCCCGAACAAATAGACGGCGATGAGCAGCACAATCCCGAAGCCGTACAAATAGTAGGCGATCTTGACGAGCAGCCGGTAATCGAACAGCATGACGCAAAAAAAGACGACGAACCCGATCCCGTAGTTGATGACGTTTTTGACGTCGGTCCCTTGAAAGGAGGGATCGTTCGCCGTCGCGCTGTGCACGACGAGCGTGCTGATCGCCATGAACAGCGCAAGCAAAATGACGATGAACCAGTCCGTTTTCTTCAGTTTGTCGAGCAACGTCGTCTCATCCCATTCCGAGAAACTTCTTCACTCTCCGCAGGACGCCGTCCTTCTCCTCGAGCGGCATGAGCGGCACCGTGTCGCCGAGAATGCGGCGCGCGATGTTGCGGTAAGCGATGGCGGCGCGGGACTTCGGATTCATGACCGTCGGCTCCCCGCTGTTCGCCGATTTGATGACCGCTTCGTCGTCCGGGACGATGCCGAGCAGATCGATCGCGAGCACCGAGCAAATTTCGTCGATGTCGAGCATCTCGCCCTTTTTCATCATCGTCGCCTTGACGCGGTTGATGATCAGCTTCGGACCGTGCACCTTCTCCTGCTCGAGCAGCCCGATGATCCGGTCCGCGTCGCGCACGGCGGCCAGCTCCGGCGTCGTCACGACGATCGCCTTGTCCGCGCCGGCCACCGCATTTTTGAAGCCTTGCTCGATGCCGGCCGGGCAATCGATGATGACGTACTCGAACTCTTTTTTGAGCTCGAGCACCATGTCGCGCACCGCTTCCGGCGAGACGGCGTGCTTGTCCTTCGTCTGCGCCGCCGGCAGCATGTACAGCTCGTCGAACCGTTTGTCCTTGATCAGCGCCTGCTGCAGCCGGCAGCGGCCTTCCGCCACGTCGACCAGGTCGTAAATGATCCGGTTTTCGAGTCCCATCACGACGTCCAGGTTACGCAGGCCGATATCGGTGTCGACCATGCAAACTTTTTTGCCGAGCAGCGCCAGGGCCGTGCCCAAATTGGCGGACGTCGTCGTCTTGCCGACGCCGCCCTTGCCGGAAGTAATGACGATTGCCTCTCCCATGCGGAATCATCTCCTTTACGTGCCGCCGAACGGATGGTCCGGCCGCAACCGGTGAAGTTGGTTGATTTTGTCGATTTCCATCTTGCCCTCGTGGATGTAAGCGAACTCCATCGTGGCGTCTTCGATTCCCCATTCGTCCGGAGGACGGCTGATGACGTCGGCGATGCGCAGCTGGGTCGGGCGCATGTAGGACGCCGCGATGACCGCTCGGTCGTTGCCGTCGATGCCGGCATGCGCCATTCCCCGCAGCGCGCCGAGCACGAATATATCCCCGGTGCACAGCAGCGTGCCGCCGGGGTTGATGTCCCCGAGATAGAGCAGATGCCCTTCGTGGCGAATCGTCTGCCCCGACCGGACGATGCCTTTCAGGACCGAAATCCGGTTCAGCTGCTGCTCCCGTTTATCGGATCCGGGCTCGTCCGATTCGATGCTCTGCACGAGCAAATTGCTTTTCCGGCCGATAATGTCCTTGATCGTTTCCTTCTCGCTTTCGGTCGCCGTTCGCTTCCCCAGCCTGACCTGTACGTGAACGGCCGGACCGGTCAATATCGTGCTGTGCGTTTTGTCGAGCTTGTGCGTCAGCTCCTGTATCGCTTCCTCGAACGGGCACGAATCGTCGATCACGAAGACGAGGCCTTCCTTGACTCCTTTAATCGTAACGCGATGCTTCGTTTCCGGCGCCGACATCCGCCTCACCCCCACCCGGCATTTCGCTTCGAGCCGATCCGTCTCCCGCGTAAAGCCCCGTTGTCATTTTTCTTCCGGCTCCCGGCTCGCCTCGTCGTCCTCGAACCATTTGCGCGCGGGCATATACAGAAGAAGCGCGATCAGCGCGTTGAACAGCATGCTTGGCAGTATTTGGTGCAAAAACGTCCATTGGTAGTCGAGCCGGACGACGCCTAGAAAAAACCGGTAAATGCCGTACACGAGCGAGTCGTAGGCGAACGATCCGAGCGCGGCGGCGATCAGGCTGATGACGACGCCGCGGGAAGCGGCGCGGAAGGCAAGCCCCGCCACGTAGCCGACGAGCCCCATGCTGAACGAGTGGACGCCGAGCGCGTGCCCGTAATAGATGAAGTCCTGCAGCATCCCGAACGCCAGGCCGTAGCCGAGCGCTTGGTACCGGTTTTTGAACAGGCCGACGAGCAGGACGCCGACGAAGACGACATGCGGCACGACCAGGACGGTCGATTGCCACACCGGCGGAATGATCCATTCGAGGATCGTTCCTTCCAGCAAAAACAAGACGAACAATACGATCGTTATCCCGTAGCGGCGCACGACTCACCTCACAGCCCCGGCACTTCGATGACGAACACTTCGCGCAAATGATTGAACGAAGCGAACGGTTTCACGAGCGCCGTATGGGTTATGCCGAAATCGCCCTCGTCGCGGGAGACGACCTCGCCGATCTCGATGCCGCGCGGGAACAGCTGCCCGACGCCGGACGTCACGACGATGTCGCCTTTCGTCAGCTGGTCCGCCTTCGGAATTTTGTTCATGATGAGCATCCCGGTTTCCCGGTCGTAGCCTTCCAAAATGCCGAACGACTCGTTCTCCCGCCCCTTCACCGTCACGGCGATCGCCTTGGCCGCGCTCGAGTCGAGCTCGGTCAGCAGCTGGACGTTCGAATAGAACGGGGACACCTTCACGACCCGCCCGATCAGCCCTTCCACGGACATGACCGCCATATTCGCCTGAATGCCGTCCTTCTCGCCCAAATTGATGACGATCGTATTGTTGAACGGGTCCGGGCTCGACGCGTACACTTCGGCGATCCGGTATTTGTACTGGTTGGACTGCTGCTGGCGTTCGGTGAAGCCGAGCGCCTCCTTCAGCCGCTTGTTTTGCGCCTCCAGGTCGTTGAGCCTGGCCGTATCCTTCGCATATTGCGTCAGCGTCAGCTTCAGCTGGCGGTTCTCCTCGTACAGGACGGACAGCCGGCGCACATCTTCAAAGAAGCCCGCTACGGAGCGAGCGGGCTTGTTCAGCCATCCTTGAACCCAAGTGACGGTATCTTTCAAAAAACCTTCCGGCCACGACATCGTTCCCCTGCCGCCGAACGTGAAGCCCATCAGGGCGACGAACACGATGACGCCGGACATGAGCACGAGGAGCCTTTTATTCCCCATCCATTTAAACAAAGCGAACACCTTCCAACGGTCTGTACGGAAGCTCGACTCGCGCGCCGCTCTCCCGTCGGCGCGACGCTTCCGGCGCTGTCGTAACGATTAGCGTCTGGATTTGGCGGTAGATCCCGGTCTCGTCCGGAACAGATGAATGTTTTCGAGCGCACGGCCGGTTCCGATCGCTACGCAGTCGAGCGGATTTTCCGCGACGAGCACCGGCATGCCGGTTTCGCGGGCGAGCAGCTTGTCCAAATTGCGCAGCAGCGCGCCGCCGCCGGTCAGGACGATGCCGCGGTCCATAATGTCCGCGGACAGCTCCGGCGGACACTTCTCGAGCGTCGCCTTGACGCCGTCGACGATATTGTTGACCGTGTCGGCCAGCGCCTCCGTAATTTCGTCGGACGTGACGGCCATCGTCTTCGGCAAACCGGTGACGAGGTCGCGGCCGCGAATCTCGATCGTTTCCGGCTTCTCCATCATGAGCGCCGAACCGATCTCCATCTTCAGCTGCTCGGAGGTCCGCTCGCCGATCATCAGGTTGTACATCTTCTTAATATATTGCGTAATCGCCTCGTCCATCTCGTCGCCGGCGACCCGGATCGACTTGAACGTGACGATGCCGCCGAGCGAGATGACGGCGATCTCCGTCGTGCCGCCGCCGATATCGACGACCATGCTGCCCGTCGGCTCCCACACCGGCAAATCCGCGCCGATCGCCGCCGCGAACGGCTCCTCGATCGTGTACGCCTCGCGGGCGCCCGCCTGCTTCGTCGCGTCCTCGACCGCCCGCTTCTCCACGGCCGTAATGCCGGAAGGCACGCATACCATCACGTTCGGACGGCGCGGGAACAAGACGCGCTGCTTTTGCGCCTGGCGCAAAAAGTAGTTGATCATCGTCGACGTCGTCTCGAAGTCGGCGATGACGCCGTCCTTCATCGGACGGACCGCACGGATGTTGCCCGGCGTGCGGCCGATCATCTTCTTCGCGGCTTCGCCTACCGCTTCGATCGTTTTTGTATCGGTACGCAGAGCGACCACGGATGGCTCTCTGACCACAATTCCTTTTCCTTTGACATACACGAGCGTATTCGCCGTGCCCAAATCGATACCCAAATCTTTCGAGAAGCTACCGAACATTAGATGCTTGTCTCCTTTCGTCCACCGGGACGGACCCATATGTACTTCGACGCATATAGTCCGTCATTTCATTATATTACATCAACCCTAGTTCCTTCAAACTGACATTGGTTCGGTCGCCGATAATGATGTGATCGAGCACGTCGATGCCGATGACGGAGCCGGCCTCCACGAGTCGGCGCGTAATGTCGATATCCTCCGGGCTCGGCGTCGGATCACCGCTCGGATGATTGTGCGCGCATATGATCGAGGCGCTGCTTCGCTTGATCGCCGCGAGAAACACCTCGCGCGGATGGACGATCGACGCGTTCAGACTGCCGATCGACAACGTTTCTTGTCCGATGACATGGTTTTTCGTGTTCAGGAACAGACAGACGAAATGCTCTTTTTGCAAATAGCGGAGTTCTTCCGTCAAGAGGAGTGACACATCCTGGGGGGAGCGGATCGTAACGGTTTCGGGCCGGGTCGTGCGGGCGAGCCTTCGGCCGAGCTCGATGCCGGCCTGAATTTGCAGCGCCTTGACGGCGCCGATGCCTTTCAGCGCGGTCAGTTGCTCCGTGCTCATCTCGACGAGCCGGCGCAGGCCGCCCGATTCGACCAGCAGGCGCTGGGCGAGCGAGACCGCCGATTCGTTGATCGTTCCGGTTCGCAGCAGTATCGCCAGAAGCTCGGCGTTGCTGAGCGCTTGCGCCCCCACTTGCAGCATGCGTTCGCGGGGACGCTCCTCCGCGGGAACGTCGCGAAGCGTATAGACGGATGCTTCCATCATTTCCCCTCTTTCGACAAAAAATGGATCGATTCGTTATCCATCCATTATATCATCTTCTTCTATTCTATACGAAAACGTTCGAAAAAAAATATCGGGGTAGGTCCGCCGATCTCCTTTCCAAAATAAGGTCGACACCGAACGCAAAAAAGACCCCGGCTATAAGACGGGGCAATCGAAAGGGAAGTTCACGATTATAGGTAGCGGAATGGCTCTTTCGCATCGACGAAGGTGACCGGAATACCGTCTACAAGCTTCCGCAGCCACTCCGCCATATGCTTCATTCCCCATTCTTCGGTGCGCTCATGACCGACGATCAGCATGCCTTTATGGAATCCGAGCATAGCGGCATCATTGATATAGGCACATAACGTCCATTCCGTAATTTCGCCGCAGATCATGACGTCCAGCTCCTTGTCCCTCATAAGTTCCATCGGCATTTGCTCCCTGCCCAGACCCAAGCTGCCGCCGCCGACCAGAATCCCGATTCGGGAACACGTCATATCGGGATTGCCGACGATCCTCAACACGTTCATGGACAGCTTCTGCAGGAAAAAAGATGCCAGATCCACCAACGTCGTCTTCTCGATTTCGTAACACCAGGGCGAGCTTTGGTCGATCCGATTGCTCTCCCAGCCGAGTTCCTTAATCAGGCCATCATAGATCCGATCGGTATTCGCGAGGTGCATATGGTCGTGATATCTCCAAATGGCGATTCCGTGATCTTCGATCAGCTTCTGTTTGGCCAAGTAGACGGGATCCTTCCGCAGCCATTCCAACTCGTCAAACCCCGTGTAGTAAGTAGGTTCGTGCGTAATAATCATGTTCGCTCCGACCGCAATCGCTTCCCGGATCACGTCGACGGTCGCCATGAAGCTCGTGACGATCCCCTTTACTTCCATGTCCGGTTCGCCGCTGATCAGCACATCGCAAGTTTTCTCCAGCTTTCGCCCGCCGCAGGAGTCCAACAGCACCCGGTCGATTACTTCTTGAACGTTCATCCTGCAATCTCCTTTCCATTCGCTTATCCTTTAACGGCCCCGATTACGACGCCTTTCATTAAATATTTCTGAAGGAACGGCATGACGACCAAGACGGGTACAATCCCGATGACCGCCATAGCCATTCGAATGGCCGTGCTCGGAAGCTCGGTCGCGTTTGCTCCGAGAATGCCGCTGGCCTGGCTGGATTTCAAAAATTGGATATTGTTCATCAATCGGATCAGCAAGTTTTGGATGCCATAATACTGGGGCTTCGTGACGAAATAAAGCGCGTTGATCCAATCGTTCCAGTAGGCCAGCCCCATAAACAATCCGACGGTCGCCATGACGGGCACGGACAAGGGCAGCATGATCCGGAAAAACGTCCGCAGTTCCGACGCCCCGTCGATTTGGGCGGATTCAATGAGATCGACAGGCACATTGTTTTTGTAATAATTCCTGATCAATAGAACATGGAAGCCGTTGGTCAACAAATTGGGCACGATCAAGGCGGCGAGCGTATCCTTCACATGCAAATATTTGGTCCAAAGAATGTAGGAGGGAACGACGCCTCCGCTGAACAGCATGGTAAAGAAGACGGCAAACGCAAGTACGTTATGGTATTTGAAGTCTTTTCTGGACATCGGGTAGGCGAGCATGCTGGTGATCAGCAAACCGATCCCCGTCCCCAAGATCGTGACCAAGAAGGAGACGCCATAAGCCCGAAGGAAGGTGGACGATGACGACGCCATGTAGACATAGGCATCCAGACTCGGCTCACTCGGAAAAAAGCGGTATCCTTCTCGTATCAAAGCGGATTCGTCGGTAAAGGAAGCGGCCAGGACTAAGATGAAAGGCAGAAAAGCTGCAACGGTCAACACGCCCATGACGACCGCAGAGAAAATGGTAAATGCGCGTTCCCCTCTGGTTTGTATCATTCCATGTCCTCCTAGAACAAGGCGTTGTCCTTGTTCACCTTTTTGACAATGGCGTTCGCAAGGATCACAAGCATGAAACCGACCACCGACTGGTACAGTCCCGCGGCGGCGGACATTCCGATATCGTTCACCTGCATAAGCGCGCGGTACACGTAGGTATCGATCGTCTGCGTCGTGCTGTACAAGGCTCCCGCATTCATCGGAACCTGATAGAACAGGCCGAAGTCCGAGTTGAATATTCGGCCGACCGACATCAAGCCCAGGATGACGATCGTGGGCTTCAGAAGCGGCAGGGTGATCATCCGAATTTGCTTGAGCTTGCCGGCGCCGTCTATTTTCGCCGCTTCGTAAATACTCTTGTCGATCCCGGCGATAAACGCAAAGTATACGATGGACCCGTAGCCTGCCGTTTTCCACAGGTGGATGAGCACAAGCAGATAGGGCCAATAGGCCGCCTCCGAATACCAATTGATCTCCGGAATGCCCAAGGGGCGAAGCACGGAGCGATTGATGAATCCGCTGTCCGCATTGAGAAACGCGAACACAAGATACGACAGCACGACCATCGATATCAAGTTCGGAAGCACCAAGCCCGACTGGTACAGCTTCGAGTAGACTTTGTTCAGCAGCTCCGACATGAGGATGGCGATTAGAAGCGAGAGAAGCGTCCCGAATACGATGAAGGCCGCATTATAAAGCAGCGTGTTTCGGGTCATGATCCAAGCATCGCTCGTTTGAAACAGAAAATGAAAATTGTCGAAACCGACCCAGTCGCTCCGGAATATTCCTTTGGCGTAGTCCACATCCTTAAAAGCAATGAATAGGCCGAACATCGGAATGTAGTTGTTTACTAGAAAATAGAGCAACCCCGGGGCGGCCAGCAGGAAGAGCGGCAGCGTCTTCTTCAGACCGGTCGATTTCGATTTTTTCCTTTCGGCAGTCATGGCTGCAATCACCTCCATCCTGCCATGAGGGCCCGGTGCAGACCCTCGGCAAGACGATATCAATCGATGTTATTTGTTCTGCGAAGCGACCCACTCGTCCAGCTGCATCTGCTTGTTCTGAATAATCGTTTGGGCGCCCGCATCGTTCAGCGCCTGCACGAATTTGGGGATGGTCGTATCCGGATCCAGTACGCCGCACACGAGTCCCGGCAAATATTGGTTCACTACGTTGCTCACGGCGCTCATTTGCGATTTCACCTTGCTCTGGTCGAAAATAAAGCCGAAATACGGAGATTTTCGGGTGCTCTTATTTTCCTTCAGCTTCAGCTCGACGTCCGACCAGTTCACGCCTTCAAGCTGATACTGCAACGATTCGGAGCCGACGATCCCCGTACTCAGCATGGCCGTGTAAGGAACGGTGGAAGCATCTTTCCCGTCCGGCAATTTGACATGATGCTCGTCCACCTTGATGTAATCTTCCCCTTCGATCCCGTAAAGAATGGTATTGATCAGCTCGGCATCGGTGTACAGCATATTGAGAAACTTGACGGTCGCCTCGGGCGCTTTCGTTTTGCTTGAAACCATCCAGCTGACAAGATTGGCGGAGCCGGTTTCGAAATAATAGGGGGCGATCCGTTTCATCTCCAAGCGCTTCCCGGTTTGGGCGCTGAGCGCTTTCCCCGCTTCCATGCCGCTGTATCCTCCCAAAAAGGAGAAACCGCGTCCGGAAGCGATCATTTCCGGGAAAGCGATGGAGGACGACGCGGCATCCTTCTGCAAATATCCTTTGACAAACCAATCCCTCATGATTTTGACGCCGTTCTTGAAGATGTCCGTTTCGTAGAAGTTTACGACCTTGCCGTCATTGCCGATCACGGCCCCGACCCCGGTCGTGTCCGACAAGAAATCGACTTGATTCGCTCCTCTTAACAGGAGCATCAGCATCGTATCGCTCGGGTTTACATTGAGAGGACCGAAAGGAACGACATCCGGATATTTCTTCTTGACGGCTTCGAAGACAGCGGGAAGATCCTCTATCGATTTAATGCTGTCGGCGCTGTAGCCCGCCTCTTTCAACATGTCCGCGTTATACACGAAATTGACCGGAAGAGACATCCCTTTGTTCACGGGGACCCCGTAAATATGTCCGTTCATCGTGGTCGATTTCAGCAGCCCCGGACCGAAATCCTTATCCAGTACCGCCATCAATTCCTTCCCGTATTGGGGGAGCAGCTCGTCCAACGGATACAGCTGATTTTTCGATACGTAATTCGTAAATTGCCCGAGCGTCGTGAACAAATCCATCTGCTCGCCGGTCTGCAGCGCCAAGTTGACCTTCTGTGCGTATTCCGCCGGCCCGTACATTTTGAAATCCACCTTCACGCCGATTTTTTCCGTTGTAAGTGTATTGATGGCGCTCGTTACCTTGCTCCAATCGTTCGGAATTCGGTTAAACGACGGCATGGCGAATACGATGGTTTCGACCTTGGCGTTCGTGCCGGCAGGAGCGTCCTGCGATTGGCCCGGCGATTTCGCGGAATCGTCGCCGCAAGCCGCCAACATCGCGGTGCATACGACCGTCGATAACAGAAGCGGTATCAGCCTCTTTTTGCTTGCCATATTCAAGCCCCCTGTTCGTCTGTTGATACGCTTTCAGTTTACCTATTCAAAGCCGGCATGACTTTTAAAAAAACGAAATGATTTTTCAAAAACAAGCGGTCGTCCCGTTCGTTTTCGTGATAACGCTCGAAAACTCCACCTCCGTTCGGGAAGTAGAGTTTTCATTCGCGATCTGCCGTACAGGGCGTAATCAGCTATGCTTTTCACGGTAGGCGTTCGGCGTTTCTCCCGTCACCTTCTTGAACACCGTCGAGAAGTAAGAGATCGAGTCGAAACCGGTGTCCATCGCGATATATCCGATGCTCGCCGTACTTTCGACCAGCATCCGCTTGGCGACCTTAATCCGATATTCGTTCAAGTATTCCTTGATGGTGCGGCCCGTTTCCGACTTGAACGTCTTGGCCAAATAATCCGGCGTCAAAAATACGGTAGCCGCAACATCATCGCGGTTCAGGTCCCGATTGTAGTTCTCGTGGATAAACCGTTTGACTCGTTCGACGACTCCTTCGGATTGCCTCGTTTCGTCGATGGTGGCAATGGTTTTCTCCGTTATGAAATGCGCCCACTTCATGAAGTCGAAGACGCTGTTATCGGATTTTTGAAAGAGGCGCTTGGCGACCTCCTCTTCGAAAAGCCGGTGCGCCTGGATATTGTTTCTGGCGAGAAGCGCGTACACCACCTGGTGAAAATCTTGACGAATCGAGTAAAGGGTTTGCGGGTCCAGTTTGTTTTGGTTCGCAAGCGCCTCCAGCTCCTTTTTCAACCGGTTTACGATTTGTACGTTCTCCTTCTGGACAAATAACGTCGTAAACAGATCGATATCGAGCATATAGGGATCGTTCGTATCGTACCGGAACGCGTCCTTGCGGAAATGAAGGGTCCCTCTGAAAATGAGATTCGATTCGTCCAACCGCTCCAATTCCGTTTTGGCGTTCGCCAGCTTGGAGATCGCCATTTCCTCGCTGATATAGCAGGTAGCAACGCATTTCAAATATTGCCTGCACAGCCGGATAAGCCGCTCTCCATCGGCTTTCAAGCTGTCGGGATCGGCGTCTCCGTCCAGAATAACGGCATGATAATAATGATCGTCCGTTTGATAAGCCATCACCCGGTCATGATTCGGACGCTTGAACAAGGCTTCCGAGCTCAAATTGCTCAGTGCGTACTGAAACGTGCTGTCCTCCCATTCCGTCTCGATTTCGGTCTTCGTGACGCTGACAAGAAATAATACGTACCGGCCGTCCGCGGCGAGCGACAATTCCCTCTTGCGGATCTCCACTTGAATCAAATCCGGCCTAGGCGGAATAATCGCGAACAATACGTCTCTCCAGAAGCTCTTCTCCACCAAATCTTTATTTTTCAGCCAGGCCTCGCCAAGCCTGCTGTATTCGCCGAGCAGCCTCTTTTGCTTGATCGTCTCGACCGCTTTGAGCAATACGGCCTCCAGCTTTTGTTGGTCGAACGGCTTCACCACATACGAATCGGCGTTGTAGGAAATGGCTGTCGAAGCGAATTCGAAGCTTTCGTGGCAGGTGAAGAAAATGAAAGCGCAGTCGTATCGATTGTCCCGGACCCACTGGATCATCTCCAAACCGGAGCCACGGGGCATTTCGATGTCGCAAATGATCAGGTCGGGCACACCCGATTCGAACCCCGATTTCGCATCTTGGATATTGTGGGCCGTCACGACTTGCACGATACCGAGTTTGTGCCAGTCCAGCATATCGCGAAGAACCTCGACGGTCGGTATATCGTCGTCAATCAACATGCAGCGCATGTCGCTCCCCCTTCGGTGCGAGTTCGCGCGTTTCCGGGACCGGCACCCGAAGTTCGATCTTGGCGCCGGACGGCTCCGCGTTCGATAACGTCAGCAGGTCGTCCCTTTTATAAAGCAGTTGAAGCGTTTTGCGTATGTTCGCGATCCCCACCCGATCGCCTCTCTCGATCGGATCGTGTGCCGGTGCTTCGGCGGTCTTCCAGACATGCGGCGGGAAGCCCTCCCCGTTGTCTTCAATGACGATTTTGACGCATGGCTTGTCCTCCATCGTGTCCTTGCTCGCCCTTATAAAGATCGAAAGCATCTTCCCGTAGATCATCGCATGCTTGAAAATGTTTTCGACGAACGTCTGGAGCAAAAATTGCGGTATGGGGACTTGCCCCGCGTCGGAATCGATGTCGGTCATGTAAAAGATTTGGTCGGGATAACGGATCTCCTGCATCCGAATATAATGCTCCACATGCTTGATTTCCTCATGGATCGGGACCAGGATCAATCCGCCTTTGAACCTGTATCTCAGATGCTCGGACAAATGAAGAATGAGCTGCCGGATTTCCTCGTTTTTGTTCTGATACGTCAAGCTGGAGATGGTCGAAATCGCGTTCAGAAAAAAATGAGGCCGGATCTGCATTTGCAAATATTTCAATTCCGCGCGGCTTCTTTCGATTTTCTCTTCATAGGTATGGATCTTCAAATCGGTAATTTCGCGTACCATGGAGTGAAACGAATGAAATAATTTCGTAAATTCCATGGAATAACGCCCATGGGGAATGGGAAACTCGCGTTGGCCGTTCTCGACTTCTTTGGCCGCTTTCACCAGCTCGAGAACCGGTCTGACGATCCCTCTCGCCAGTGTTCGCAATACGAGTGGAACGACGACGACGGAAACAATCCCGAGGGCAATAATGATCCACTGGATCAGCTTCAGCCCCGAGAATACGCTTTGTTTGGCCACTATTTTCGTCATTTGACCGAATTCGCCAATCGGCTGCGAGATAAACAGATGGGTCTTCTCGTACCGCTTCATTAAACCGTCCATCGTTAAATCGTCAGTACCCTTGTTCAGGTCGTCATTCGTTGAGGCAAGAACGGCGCCGGATCTGTCGCTTATGACATAACGGTCGTTATCGGCCCCCTCCCCCTTCACGATGGACAGCAAGGTATCCGCTTTAACGAACGTTCCGAAGCTGATGTCCGAATACGTCATGTATTTGAATAAGTAATGCGCTCCATGAATTTCGAAATGGGTCCATTCATCCGTGTTTCCGTCCGGCTTCGGTTTGAAATCGTGCTTGATCATAAAATCGTTGAGCGGCAATTTTTCTTTGGAAGAAACGCGGCTTCCGAATTGCACAATAAACTCCCTGTTATCAGGGAGTTTAATAAACATGCCGTCGCTGGAAAAGCTGCCGGACGTTTTGGTTTTTAACGCATTCCTCAGCTGAACCGATTTGAAATACCGGCCGCTATCGCCGGCGGTCCAATCGTCCATTGCGGCATCGATATTCGTTTCGAACACTTCCATCAAGTCTTTGGAGTAGATGTTCAGCATGCTATGGATGTTCCCGACATAGATCGATAACGTATTCCGGGAATTGCTCAGCGATTGATTCCGAACGACCTCCAGCGAATAAAGGTTGCTCAGGAGGAGGACGGTAAACAGAATGCCAAGAATAACGGTCAGCGCAGCCGAAAACTTGTAAACGATGCTATTCTTCACGATATCGTGCGCTCTCCTTCCATCACGCGTCCTCCTCCATTATAATTCCGAGTAAACCCGATGAATAATACCAAATAAAGGAAGGTGCAAACGCCGGTCGCGACCTTCGCCGCTTATACGGAGACCCGGTCTCCCAGAGCCCATTGCAAAGCCGGGCCGATGGAGCCGTTCCAGAACTCCCAGGTATGGGCGCCCGCGCTTTCCTTGTACGTGTGGACGATATTCTCCCGATTCAGAAATTCATGGAACCGCCGGTTCACGTCGAGCAAGAAGTCCTCCGTGCCGCAAGCCATATAAATCTGCGGCATGTCGGCGTTTGTTTCCTTCAAGCGCATGACAAGCGCCTCCGGATCTTTGTCGCTCCCGAGGAGGCGGTCCAAATCGCCAAACACTCTCTTAAAATAATTGTAGCCGGCCACGCCGTCCTGATAATCCGGAGGGGCGTTCGCGATCCTGTAGGGAAGCAGCGCGGACGACAAGGCCAAGATCCGGCCGAAGTGATGCGCATATTTCAGCCCGTTCCGAATCGCGCCATAGCCGCCCATGGACAAGCCGCCGATCATCGTATCCTCTCTGTCGGAGCTGAGCGGAAACAGGTTTCGTGTAAACGACACCAGCTCATTGCCCACATATTCTCCGTGCAGCTCTCCTTTGTCCTCATCGTCCACGTAAAAATGATTTTCTCCGGAAGGCATGAAGACGGCGACGTTGCCTCTGTCCGACAGCTCCCGGATACGCGAGAACGTGATCCAATCCGAGCAGCTTCCCGAATACCCGTTCAGCAGGTACAACGCCTTCATCGGTCGGGCTTCCACCGGCGGCATTCCCGGAATTTCCGGACGGTCCACCGGAATCAGCGCGTGAAACGTTACTTCCCTTCTCATCGATTTCGAGAAAAAGCTCGCTTGCAGGGTTGCCATGCGCTCATGCCCCTTTGAAAGGAATAATTAAACCGTATACTCGATTGTGCCGTTTTTTTCGTCAACGTATTGAATGACCGCTCGATACGTTTTCAAGTCTACCCGCAAATCGCAGCTCGTCTTCTCTTTATGCCAGGAGAGCCGCACCTCGTCGTCCGCCGATGGAAGCATACGGAACTCGCCGTTGAAGGCATCGTACGTATTCCGAAAGCGAATCAGCTTGAGCAGCCGCTGGACGACCTTCTTTTCAAGAGCTTGTTCGATTTCCGCCAAGCTGTAATTGTGGCGGTTTATTTCACGCCCTTCTCCGGTCTCCTCTACGCGCGCGAAGTCGTTCTCGCCGGCAAGCAAGCCTACGTAGTAAACCTGGGGAATGCCCGGCACGAAAAATTGAATCGCTCTGGCCGCCAAATACGCATCATCATCGCCATTAAGCATGCTGTAATAAGAGCAGCGAATTTGATGAACGTCGAAACCGTCCTCCGCTTTATGCTTATCCGATACGATGAAGCTGAGGTTCGCGCCCCTTTCCACGCACAGATCGACCAATTCCTTCGCTTCCCGGGTGTCGATGAGACCGTCCAGGTCCGGTTTGACGGGAATGCCGTCATGGCAATCCAGCATCGTGAACTGCTTGGGCGGACGAACGTTCAAGTAACGGTACAGCTCTCGGCTGGAGCGGCGAAGCAGCGCTTCGAGCACCCGGTACGGCAGGATGAAATCGTAAATCCAATACCCGTGCTCCGCTAATTTGAACTGGGTGCTGTGATGGGCGTGCACTTCCGGCAGCAGCTCGATCCCCAGAGAATCCGCCATTTCCTTCACCCAATCGAGAAACGCGTAGATGTCCGGCTCCACGAAGAAGCAGCTTGTCCCCCGTTTTTTGATGACATAGCCGACTGCATCCAGCCTGACGATCTTAATGTTTTGTTTTTTAAAATGAGTAAAGAACTCGGTTAACAGCTGTTTCGTCCGCTGCGAGCGGATATCCAAATCGATTTGCTCGGAAGGGTCCGTTTTGCCGAACGTCGTCCAGACTTTGATTTCCTCCCCGGCTTCGCCGGTCGGATAGGTGGAATACGGCCGCGGACGGCGCAAAAACATGTTGTCGATATCCGCCTGAACCGGCTCTCCGCCCTCCCAGATTTTATCCAGCGACAAAAACAAATCGGCATAAGCGGACGACCGTCCCTTGGCGAGGAAATCCTCAAAGTAGGGCGATTGCCTTGAAATATGATTGACCATCAAATCGATCAAAATGTCGAAACGTTCCCCGATCGCCCGGATATCGTCCCAGGAGCCGAACCCCGGATCGACCTCCAGGTAGGTCAGCGGAGCGAACCCGCGATCTCCGGAAGACGGAAACGGAGGAAGGATATGCACGCCCCCTGTACATATATCCGAGAAATGGTCCAGAAGAACCCGGTGCAGCGCTTTTAAATCTCCCCCCATGGAATCGGGGTAGGTGATCAGCTGCACTTGATTTTTCAGCGTCATTCGTAAGCCTCCTGACCCCTTACAGGCCGAATTGTTCTTGGATTGCCTCCAAGCCGGGCAAATTCACTACCGCGCCCCTATATTTCAATTTATAGGCGCTGACGGCAAAGCCGAGCCGCAACGCCTCCTTGATGGTATACCCTTTGACGAGAGCGGCGTAGAAGCCGGACCAGAACGCATCGCCGGCACCTGTCGTATCTTCGATTTCCGTTGCCAGCGAGCTGAACGAAACGGTTTCCCTTCCGTTGGACACGATGGCCCCATCCTTGCCCAAGGTCATAATAACCAGCTTGGCGCCCAGCTCCAGAAACTTCTCGACTTGAAGGATAGGCGAATCCGGTCCGAAAAGCCGTTCGGCGTCGTCCTCCGACGGCTTGACGATATCGACCTTCGAGATTACGGATTTGACATACGCAACGCCATCTTCGTCCCGCTGCCAAATCATGCGATGGTAATTGGGGTCGAAGCCGATCAGCAATCCGTGTTCCCTCGCTTCTTCGATCGCCCGTTCGACCGCGCGGCGGGACGGGACTCTCGAGATCGGCCAGCACGAAAAGTGAACCGCCTTGGAGTTCTTCAAGACGCGGTCCAGCGATTGGTTGTAAACCAACTGGTAGTCCGCCCCCCGATAAAAGACGGGAATGGGCGTTGCTTTGCTTTTCGTTACAACGACCATACTGGTCGGTTCGTCGATTCGCTGTATCCCGTCCGTACCCATACCCGCCATTCGCAGCCGGTTCACCAGAAAGGTCCCCAACCCGTCCTCGCCTACGGCTGCGGCGATATGGGAGCGAATGCCGAGCCTTTTGACGTTGATGGCAATATTGGAGGGAGAGCCTCCAAAAAATTTGGTATATCCGTCGCATTCGAAAGCATCGTCGTAATCGTCGGAAATCATGTCAACGAGCAATTCGCCGATCGTCAGCAGGTCGTTCGGTTTATCTTCCATCCTTATGGCGTCGTCCAGATCAAACACTCGTTCACCCCCTCTGCCCGCGAATAAACCTATTGTACGGCGACCGCAATGGGAACGCTTCAAAAAATCCGTGCTAAATTTTCAAAAAGCAGGCCGATGGCAAACGTGTGAAATCAACGGTTGAAAGCTCTTGCCAGAGCGTACACATAACCGTTTTTGGCACGCCGGCTAATCTCCGCCGCCGGGACGACGTGTTCGAAGCCGTGAAAGCATCCGGGGTAAAGGTGAAATTCAACATCGACGCCTGCCTGCGCGAGTCGAGCCACATAGTCCATTGTCTCGTCACGGAACGGATCAAGCTGGCCCACGCACGTATAGGCAGGAGGCAGGCCGGCCAAATTGCTCGCCCGGCTCGGAGCCGCATAGGGGGAAACGTCGCCCCGGGCGTGCTCGCCAAGATACATCTTCCAGGCCGCTTCGTTGTTGGCTCTGTTCCAAACCGCAGGATCCGTTATTTCATAGCTGGAGGGAGTCGTATTCCGATCGTCGATCATCGGGTACAACGGCATCTGGAAGCAGACGGCGGGGCCCCCACGGTCGCGGGCCAGCATCGCCAACGCCGCGGTCAAGCCTCCGCCGGCGCTCGCTCCGCCGATGGCAATCCGCGACAAATCGATATTCCACACGTCCGCCACGCGGGTCATCCATACCAAAGCGGCATAGCAATCCTCGATGCCGGCCGGAAACGGATGCTCGGGAGCTAGACGATAATCCGGCGAAAGGACGACGCAGTTCGCCGTCTGGACAAAGCTTTCGCAGAGCGCATCTTCGCCGTTCGGATGACCCAGAACGTATCCCCCGCCATGGATCCACAGAAGAGCGGGGAGCTTTTCTCCCTCTCTCCGAACCGGCTCGTATATCTTGATCAGCATTTCATTGGAATCCCCGCCGAAAATGATTCGTTCCGTTATATGAACCGACTCGGACGTCTCCGATCGGGGCGAAGCGAGCCGTCTCGCCATAGCAAGATCGTCGGGCAGATGAAGCGGCGGCAAAAGCTTGGCCCCTTGTATTAATTCCGGATCCACTCTGTTCATGAAGTTCAACGCTTGTCCCTCCCATTTGTATATCAACCGGTTGACAGAAAGTCAAAAAAAAGAAAAAGGTATCAGGTCGTCCCCCGTTCGATCAGCGTAACCGGAAACGTGTTCGTCATGGGAACGTCCTCCCCCTCGATCTGCTTGGCGATCAATTCGATCGTGCGTTCGCTCATTTGCCGGATCGGCTGCTTTACCGTGCTTAGGCGCGGCGAAACAAGCGATGCGATTCTCACGTCATCGTATCCGACAATTTTTATATCCGCCGGGATTTCTTTCTTCCCCTCGCGGCAGGCTTGAATGACCTCGGCGGCAATGACATCGCTGCTGGCGAATACCCCGTCGACTTCCGGATGTTCTTGAAAGAAGCGAATCAGCTCCTTGTTATTTCCGCTTTCATCGGTATCGTTCGGCTCCAGCTGCAAGTGTAACGGTTCGAGCCCGGCCTCTTTGCACTCCCGATCGAATCCTTGCGCACGTCCGCTGGCCAATAAGGCATGATGATGCGGTCCGCCGATTCCGCGATAGACGAATGCCGGTTGACGGCAGCCCTTCTCGATCAACAACCGGGCGGCAAGCCTGCCTCCCATGAAGTTGTCGGACGTTACGAACGGAATATTGTTCGACAAGGGGCGGTCGAACGAAACGATCGGCAGGTTCAAATGAAGATAATGCTGAACGTCCAACACCGAGCTGCCCATAATAATCGCGTCCACTTGGTTCTTCTTTAACATGTCGATATATCCGCGCTCTTTGACCACGTCGCGATCGGAATTGCACAAGAGCAATTTATATCCTCTTTGATCGGCGTAGTACTCCAGATGATAAGCCAACTCGCTGAAAAAAGGATGCGATATGGCCGGTATAATGAGACCGATCATATTCGACTTTCTTCGGAACAAGGCGCGAGCCATTTCGTTCGGCTGGTAATTGAGCTCCTTCATCACCTGATATACCTTATCCCGCGTTTTCTGGCTGATATATCCCCGGTTATTGAGCACGCGGGACACGGTGGTTACGGAAACCCCGGCCCTTTCGGCTACATCCTCGATTTTCGGCATCCTGGATCACCTTGTTTTTTGTAACCATTATAAGCCAATATCGCAACTTTTTCAGCTACGATCGCCCGAGCCTATTTTAAGGCCCCTTCCGTTATCCCCTTGATGATCTGCTTCTGCAGAAAAAGGTATAACGCCAGCACCGGGATAATCGTCATGATCAAGCCGGCCATCAAGGGCGCAAAATCGACGGAATAGGAGGAGAAGAAGGTGTACGTCGAGAGCGGCAGCGTTCTCTGATCCGGCGACAGCAGCACCAGACTGGGCAGCAAGTAATCGTTCCAGATCCACAGCACATCCAAAACGATAAGCGTTACGAAAACAGGCTTCAGAAGCGGCAGCACGATCCGGAAAAACGTGCCGAGTCTCGAGCTGCCCTCGAGAAACGCCGACTCTTCCAATTCGAACGGAATCCCTTTGATGAAGCCATGGAAGGTGAACACGCCGAAAGGAACGCCAAACCCCAAATAAAAAAACAGCAGCGTCCCCTTCAGATTCAATAGATCCAGATTCCCGTAAAGCATAACCAGAGGAATCATCAGAACTTGGAACGGAAGCGCCATGGAGGCCAGCATCATGTAGAAAATGCCGGCGTTCAGCTTCCAGTTATAACGGACGAACAAATATCCGGTCATCGACGAAAAAAAGACAATGAGCAGCACGGCAGCGATCGTAATGGTCAAGGAATTGAGAAATCCTTGCATGAAATCCATGTTTGTAAAGGCGGTGACGTAATTGGTAAGCTTCCAGCTTCTCGGCAGTGACAACGGGTTTTCCGTAAATTGCTGCGTCGTTTTGAAGGAATTCATGACGATGAGCAAAAAAGGCGTTAAAAACAAGAACAGCGATATAAACAGCGGCACCGATTTCATCCGGGAGAGGAACGGCCGAGCTTCCATCACGATTCGACCTCCAATCTCTTGAGCAAGTAGGATTGGGTAAGCGCAATGATCGCAACGACGGCGAACAAAACGATGGCTTCGGCCTGGCCGACCCCGTATTGATTGGAGAGAAACGCTTTTTGCACGATATGATAGGTGGCCAGCTCGGTGGAGTTAAAGGGCCCTCCCTTGGTCAAGGCAAGATTGATATCGTAGGTCAAAAAGGAACGGGAAACCGAAATGAAGATGCAGATGACGATCGCCGGAACCGCAAGCGGCAGGATGATTCGGCGAATAAGGGAATAGCCGCTCGCCCCGTCGATGCCGGCGGCTTCCAGCACGTCTCGGGGAACGCCCGTGAATCCGGCTATATAAATAATCATCAGATAACCGACCAGCTGCCAAGCCGTCGCCAAGACGAGCGCCCAAAATGCGGTATCCGTATCCGTCAGCCATGACGTTTGAAACAAGGCCCACCCGTACCTGTCCCCCAAGTAAGGCAAAACTTGCGAGAACAGCGTCTGCCATAAATAACCCAGCACGATTCCGCCGATCAAGTTGGGGGTGAAAAAGCCCGTCCGAAGCCATTGCTCCCCCTTCACCCCTCTGGTCAGCGCCAGCGCGACGAAAAAGGCCAGCACATTGGCAATCGATACCGTGAACAATACGTATTTCAGCGTAAACCATAACTGGCCGATGAATACGGTATCGCGGAATACGGCCGCATAATGGGATAACCCGACAAGCGTGCGGTCGCCCGTTCGAACATCCCAATTCGTGAACGTTAAATACAAGCCGACGACGAACGGCATGAGAACGACGGCGGCAAACGCAAAGGTGGAGGGTCCTCCGAAAAGCAAAAACGTCCCCGTATTCCTTAAAAATGTCTTTTTGTACATGTCTCTTGCCCCCTTTCTTGAAACAAGACGGACTGAGGCGCGGCCCCAGTCTCATCTTTGTCGGATCGTCCGTTCAAGCCTTACTTGCCCGCATACGATTTCCAATAAGCTTGGACTTCCTCGGCAAGCCCGTTTCGATCGATCTTGCCCACCATATATTTTTGCATCGAAGCCCCCGTCTTGGACCAATAATCTTGCGGGAAGTAGTTGATGACGCCGATATTCAACACTTGTCCTCGATCCACATAGCTGGATATGGCATCGGAAATGACATTTGTACCTTTCGCATTTACATGCTTGTAGGGCAGGGAAAGCCCCATTTGGGTCACGATTGCATGCTGCCCCTGATCGCTTGTAACGAGCCATTCGAGAAATGCTTTGGCGGCCGCTTGCTGCTCCGGCGTAGACCCCGATTGGTCGATGGCGAACAGCTTCGGTTCGCTGTACGCAACTTGAGCGTTGCCGTAATCGGCCGGATTGTTGCTGATCGGCACCGGAATGATGCCGAATTCTTTGTCGCGTCCTTCAAGCGTCCCGATGACGGCCCATGTCCAGTCTCCCATAAAATAGAACGCCGCATTGCCCTTCGCAAAATCCGCGCTGTCCTTATTGTAGTCCGCGACAAGCGGGTCTTTTTTTCGGGCATTGTACGTCTTCAACAGATCGAAAGTATCCATCAGGCCGGTAAATTGCGGGTTGCCGGCCAACGTCGCTTTGCCGTTCTTCAGGTCTTCGACAAACTTGCGATTGTCTTCCACGCTTTTCGATTGCAAGGAGTATGCCATACCCAAGTAGTGAGCGCCCAAGGACCAATCCGCCCCATGGATCATCACGGGCGCCTTGCCGGCTGCCTCAATTTTCTTGAACAACGTTTCCAAGTCGTTGCGCGTTTTAACCGAAGCCGGATCGAAGCTCCCCCCGATCGCTTCCTCGACGACCCGTTTATTATAAAGCAGACCGTAACCTTGTGCGGTCCACGGAATGCCCAGAAATTTGCCGTCCAGCAATGCGCCGTCGATCGCGCCCGGCTTGGCCAGCTGAACATACTTGTTTTTCTCGGCTTCCAGGTCCATAAACTTATCCTTGTACTGAAGAATGGTTCCCGGATCCAGGTTTGCAATCGTAGCCGGCTTTCCCGACGCCAATAAGGATTGGAATTTTTCAAGCTGCGCTCCGCCGATCGGAGTCGGAATCAATTCGATCGTCACATTCGGATTAAGCGCGTGATACGTTTTGAAAAGCTCTTCGAATACAGCGTTAACTTCGGCGGAGGTGTTGAAAAACGTAAGCTTTACGTCTTTGGCCGATGGTTTGGTTTGTGCCTCCGGAGATTGTCCCGCCGAATCACTCGGGGTGTTGCTCTTGGAGCATGCCGCCAATGCGAGGAGCACCATCATGATGCAAACGGCTAATGCGGTACCTTTGGTCATTTTCATCTTGTTTTCCCCCTTACGACTATTTATGAATGCGCATTCATGACGAATGCAATTTTATGATAACCGGTTAGCATATTTTGTGTCAACCGGTTGTCATAACAATCGCCGAGGGAGGCTCGGGGATTTGTCGCAAGCGATGTAACACCTTATCCGTTTTTCATGCCTTTCGTTCCGAATTCCTGAATCGTCGCGTTCACTTTGACTTCGACCTTTATTTCGCTGAATTGCCGGTCCCACTCGTTTTTCCGTTTTTTCCACTCCATCGGAAAGGCGATGTTCAGTCGTTTTCCGAAGCCCGCCACGTCCACTTTCAATTCGTTTTGCATTTTCGCGAGCGTCTTTTCGACTATTTCCCGAATGGACGCCTCCGTCGCCTGTTCCGCTCTTCGGATCATGTCGGATTCGAACGCGTTATCGGAATGAACCCAATCCTCCCTCAGCTTGCCTTCCGTAGCGATTTCGACTTCGAACGATACGGTTTCATTGTTCAAGCGGGGTTTGATTGCGCTTCGCAACGACCGGATTTCGTACACGACCGTTTTCCCGCTTACCGGATCTTTGCGGCGATAACGCCCGAGCTTTTTTTGCGCCCTTGCAGCAAATTCAAGCCCGCAACCTCGTTCTCGCTCAGCCAGCCGATCATCGACCCCTTCCGGCCGTCGACGACGGCGGCTCCCGCCGATTTGGCTTCTTTGCCGAAAGGTTCGATTTGCGGTACGACAAAACTCGTTTTTCCCGTCAGCTGTTCCGACATATCGCCCAGCTTGAGCTCCGGCGCCATCATCAAAGTGGTACGCCAGTTGTCGGAAAGCTCCCGGATCGCCAAAGACGGATTCGAGATGATTCCGCGCTTTTCGAACACGTCCCTCGCTTTCCCCTGCGTGATCGCCACGCGGATCGTCCGCCTTGTTTCCGTATTTCGCATCAAAAAATCGATAATGTTGTTCAAATCGAAGCTGCGCGCCACCTTCTCGCTGATGACGATCATCCGCAAATGCTCGTAGCTGGGCGATCGCTCGGCCCGTGTCGACAGCTCGCGAATGTTGGAGAAGACCGAAACGCCTTCGTTAACGAGGTTCAAATAGTTCGTTTGGGACGACCCCGATTCTTTGGCGGCAAATTGTTTCGGTACGGCAAATTGGTGGACCATGGAAACGGACTGCTTCCCGTTCGACTCGTCGAAGCCGATTCCGAGTACGATCCCGACGTCGTCGATTTCCCGACGATCCCAACAGCCGGTCAAAGGCAAAAACAAAAGTAGAATTGCGGCCGTTACCATCCGTTTATGCGTTCTCAATGCCTTTCCCCCTTAGCTTCGCGATCAGCCAAAACAACGGCGGGATGACCGCGATGATGATCAGAGCGGACACGCCAAGATGATCTCCTAATCGAAATACCTCGTTCAAATCGCGGGGAAGCATCGATACGATGTAAATAATCGGCAGAATGGCGAACGTGATCGCCCCGTGATTTTTTCGGAATAGACGACTGAACCCGAGAGACGCGACGTATTGGTAAAGGACAAACGCCGTATACATCGAGATCACCCACAAAACGGAGAATACCGATTCGAACCGCTCGAAGAAGCCGCCCGGCAGCTCGATATTTTTGGCGACCGACATCGTCGGCCAGGTCAACGTTTTCACTTCGTCCACCGTGAGCATCGCGATCGTGACACCAACGACGGCGGCGTACAAAGGAATAACCGCCGCAATGCCCCATAGCGTCGATTTCATCGCTTTATCCGGCTCCTTCATGAAAGCGAGCAGGAACAGCATGATTTCAAAGCCGCTAAAGGAAAAAACGGAGGCCTTGATCCCCCGCAGCACGGGAAGCACCCCTTCTCCGAGCACCGGACGGATGTTGACCAGCTCCGAATCTCTCAGGCTGAACAAGATGAGCACCATTAGCATCAGTACGACGATGGGAAGGCAGATTTCGATTAACCGCGCGATCGGATTCAATCCCCCCGTCGTGAGGTAAGCCGCCAAGCTCAGGAACAAGATCAACACGACTTCCATGGGGGTTTTGTCCAGCAAGTATACACGGACCACTTCGCCCATGAGGCGCAGCAGGTATCCCGATCGGGCGATGAAATCGAATGCGACCAGAACGCCGATCACGACCCCGAGCGGCTTGCCGACGATCGACTGACTATACTCGAAAAACGTTTCGCCCGGAAATCTCCGGCTCAAGCGGACGATGATAACACCGGCCAGTATGGCCAAAAATCCGCTGACGATGACGGAAATCCATCCGTCCGGCGTTCCGACGTCCCTCGCTATGCCGCGGGACATGACGAGAATGCCGGTTCCGATCATGCTTTTGGCTACGATAAAAGCGGCTTGCGTTGCCGTAATCCGGTCCCCATAGTCCTTGTTCAAAAAATTACCCCCCTTCCGGCGGTTGGCGTATGCGGTCCTCCGTCTCGTTCGATTCCGGACGACCCGTCAAGACCTGAAGCGGCAATCGGACCACAAGGTCCCTCCAGTCTCCCGGACGCATGGGCGCAAACGGAGACAAATAGTCGGTCCCGAAGCTTTTCAGTCTGACCAGATGAACCAGGATCAGGATAAAAAACATAATGATCCCGAACAACCCGAATACCGCGGCGGCCAGCATCATCGCGAAGCGCAGCATCCGTATCGCGATCCCCGCACCGTACTGCGGGAAAGCGAAGGAAGAAATCGCCGTCAAAGCGACGACGATGACCATGATCGGGCTCACGATCGCCGCCTGCACGGCCGCTTGACCGATGACCAGACCGCCGACGATGCCGACGGCTTGGCCGATCGGCTTCGGCAGACGAAGCCCGGCTTCTCGCAAAATTTCGAGCGTAACCTCCATAATCAAAGCTTCCACGATGGACGGGAACGGAACCCCTTCTCTACCGGCGGCTATCGAGATGACGAGCTTCGTCGGAATCAGACCGTGGTTATAGGAAATCAAGGCGATATAGATCGCGGGGAGGAATAAAGCCAAGAAGGCCGCTCCGTATCGCAAGATGCGGATCAGCGATGCCGGGAGCCACCTTTCGTAGTAATCTTCCGGCGAAGTCATCAGCATGGGAAACGTAACGGGAACGAGAAGGGCCATCGGCGTTCCTTCCATCAGAAGGGCGACGCGCCCTTCCATCAATGCGCCGGCGACCCGATCGGGCCGTTCCGTATTTTGGACTTGCGGGAACGGGGAAAGATACCGGTCCTCGATCAGCTGCTCGACATACCCCGACTCCAGGATGTCGTCGATATCGATCCGACGCAAGCGGCTCTCCACTTCTTCGACCAAATCCGGATTGGTCAATCCTTTGATGTAGAACAAGGACAGCTTCGTTCTCGAACGGCGTCCGAGCGTAAAGCCGACCGTCGTGAAGCCGGGGTCCTTGATGCGGCGGCGAAGAAGCGTCGTATTGCTGCGAAGGCTTTCGACGAAGCCGTCCTTCGGACCGCGTACGACCGCCTCCGAAAGAGGCTCTTCGACCGAGCGGCTTTCTCCGCCGGAAGCGCCGACGATGACCGCCTCCGCCATGCCTTCCGCAAATAGGGCGATATTGCCGGACAACACCTCGTGCACGCACGCCTCCAAGCAGGCAACGGCTTTCACGTCGGCAGCGGGAAGAACGGAATTCGTTAACTCGTCCTTCCATGCTTCCGGGTCGAGGGGAACCTCCGACGTCCGGTCGACCTCCCGCATCAGCGGCTTCATCACCTGTTCGACCAGTGCGTTCGAATCGATTAAACCGTCGATATAAACAATGACGGCACGGGAATCGGTTCGGCGGATCGCGAAATCGCGGAACATGACATCGGGACTATGACCGATCGCTTCCCGCATCGCGCGAATATTAATCTCCAGGCGCTCCGCCACCGGAACGGCAGCCTTCCGAGCCGGTTCCCGCGCTTTGTCGATCGATTTCCTCCGTCCGACCCGTCGCGACGGGCGGAACCGGTCCCCTCCTTCCGCCTGCAGCTTCCGGAATAGTCTCGAGATCCCGAAAGGAAACGCGAAAGAAACAACAGCGCCTACCCATATTTCGGGTTTCAGGATATTCCTCATCGCCTCTAGTATCATCATTCGCTACGCCCCACGTTTTCGTCTTTCACGATTCAGGGGTATTGTCTCCTTGCCGCTTCCGCTTTATTCCAGCAGATACGTCCGGATAGGGCTTGTACCGATGAATAAAAAAATCCGCGATTTACGCGGACATTCTCAACGCCTCGGTTATCGGATTCCTATGTCTAATGGACGCGGAGCGGAATACATTCCCTAACCGGCCACGATGGACTTGTTTTTCCCGGATTCCTTCGCCTGATATAGCGCATGATCGGCCCGCTGAAACAGCGTTTCCGCCGATTGGGCATGCGTAGGATAGTGCGCGATTCCTAAGGAGACCGTGATCGGGATTCCGAGCGGATTTTCTCTAGTTTCAACGGCCGTGCGAACCCGTTCCGCCATATTCCAAGCGTCCGGTACGGTAGCGAGCGGAAGCAGCGCGACGAATTCTTCCCCGCCATAACGGCAGCATACGTCGTTGGAGCGTACGGACGAGGCGAGGATCCGGGCCAGGTGGCTTAATACCTCGTCGCCTGCCTGATGACCGTAGGTGTCGTTGATGGACTTGAACCGGTCGATGTCCATCACGATCAGGGCGAAGGGCTGCCGCATTTCCGTCCATTGCTTCATGACGGATTCGAACGTTCTGCGGTTCATCAATCCCGTTAAAGAATCGGTCATGGCGGCATGAGTCAGTTGCTCGGTTTGCTTTTGCAAATCGCTCAGAGCCATTGTAATCGTCCTGGTCAACAAGTCCGCTTCCCAATTCCAGTGACGCTTGATATCCGGAAGAACGATTTTACCGCTCCCGCCGAATTTGCCGGCCATACGGGCTAAAGCTACGAACGGACCGGCCAAGCGCCGGGCCACCCATATGGCCGCGATCAGTAACAGGACAAACGGGGCAAGAGCGTATACAAGAATGGTACGAATATTGCGGTTCAATTGCCCGTACACCACGCCGACCGGCGACTGGACGACGACTCCCCAGCCGTTTTCCGGGACGAGGGAATAGCCGGCAAGAAAAACGGCCCCCTGCGCGTTGACAACCTGATCATACCCGTTTTGACCCCGAAGAACGTTTTGGACGGCCTGGTTGGCGGTGCTATCGGTGCCGATTCGGGATTTGTCCGGATGAAACAGGACGTGACCGTTCGAGCTTACGATGTAAAAGTACGAGCCGTCGCTATTGCGGTTATGCATGCCGAACATCATATTCACTATATTATCTTCCTGCAGATAGAGGCTGCCGCCGATAAAACCGCGATAACGTCCGTCCTTGTCGAAAATCGGTTCGCTCATAAACACGATCAGACGCCCGGTAGCCGAGGTGTAGGGCTTGGATAGGTAAGGCTTTCTTAGTGCCAGCGCTTCTTTGCTCGCTTCCGTTGCGATGTACGTTCCGGCCGTGCCGACGGAGGGGGGATCCACGCTTCGGATCAGGCCCGTTTCGTCCACGACGGCGATGGAGTTGAAATAGTGGCTGCCGAGACGCAGCGTCTCAAGCTGCTTCCGCATTTCTTTCACGTCCGACAAGTCGCCGGTCGCCATACGGGCGCTGGCGTGGGCCAGACCGGACCGCATCGATTTGAACAAGGAATCGATCGAATGGCTCATTTTGATGGCGGCCGAATAATTCAACGCAAAGGTCGTTTCGAATAGCGACTTCTTGTTGGATTGATAAGACGCGAAAAGCAGAATCGTCAAGGTAAACGCCACGGAAAGGGAGACCAAACCGGTTAAAAGGGTGGCAAGACTGATTTTTTTCTTTTTGGCGAAGCCGTTCCCGTATAGTCCGAACATGGTTTTCCCTTCCTTTATCTCAACGGATGTCCCCCTTCTTTTCGACATTATTCTGGCTATTCCTTTTTCACTCGGGCAGATTCTTAGTTCTTTTCGACCAGACGTGCAGTCATTCGTTTATCCGGCCTCGGCGGAAGCGTCCGTCTTTTCCGGCGCGGACCGGAGCACGCACGGAATGCGGATGACGACGGTGGTGCCTACGCCGAGACGGCTGTGGATCGCGATGCCGTAAGGCTTGCCGTAATGGAGTAAAATGCGCTGATGGACGTTGTAAACGCCGTAGCCGGTCTCGCCCTCCCGCCGGTCGTGCGCCGTAATCCGCTGCAGCGTGTCCCGCGTCATGCCGACGCCGTCGTCGATAATGCGGAACTCGATATCGGTGCCGACGCGGCGGCCGGTGACGCGAATGTGGACCCGGTCTCCGCACCACGCGTGCTTCAGCACGTTTTCGAGAAACGGCTGCAAAATCAGCTTCACGGTCTCGTAGCGGAGCAGCTCCGGCTCGACCTCGAACAGGACGCCGAGACGGTCGACGTACTTCGCCTTCTGGATGTCCAAGTACGCCTTCGCCTGCTCCAGCTCGTTCGCGATCGGGATGATCGTCCGGCCTTCGTTCAACGACAGCCGGTAAAACGAAGCCAAATCGCTCACCATCCGGTGCAGCTGCTCGACCCGGCCGAATTTCGCCAGACGGCTGATCGAGGACAGCGTATTGTACAGGAAGTGCGGGTTGATTTGCGCCTGCAGCGCCTCCAGCTCCGCCTCCTTCTTCTTCAGGCTCGTCACGTACACTTGCCGGATCAGCTCGTCGATATGCTCGGCCATCGAGTTGATCGATTGCGAGATCGTCTGGAATTCGTCCCGGCCCTTGAACCGGATTCGTCTGCGGAAATCGCCGTGGCGGAACGATTCGAGCACCGTTACGATGCGCGTCACCCGTCTGGCGAAATAACGGGACAGCACGGCGCCTACGACGAGGAAGAGGAGGAAGCAGACCGAGCCGATCGCCACGGTCAGCAGCTTCACCTTGAGCGCATCCTTCTCGATCCACGCCTTCGGGATGCGGGCGACGAGCCGCCAGTCGTCTCCGTGCAGCGGCTCCTCGACGGTCAAATACCGCTCCTCCCCATCGGCGGACGCCATCCCCGCCTCCGAACCGCCCGTCGCGAACAGCGTTCGGCCGTCGGCATCGTCGATGCGGACGGACGTCCCTTCCCCGAAATCGGGGACGACCGTTTCGAACAAGTCGGACAGCTTGACGGTCAGCCGGATGAAGCCGAAATCGGACTGCTGCCTCCCGATCATCGACGTATCGACGAGACGCCGCAGCAGCGAGATGTTGCCGAACTCCTCGTCCCGTTCGACCTGCCGCCACTGCATCGTCTCCCCGTACCGCTCGGGAGGAAACGCCCGGTACCACGGACGGTCCGCGATCCGGCGCAGATGGTAGACGTCGAAGCTTTGCCCCGCGTACGTCAGCGGGTCCGTATTGCCGTACATGCTGTACACTTCGCTCAGCGTCTCGTTGCGCAAGTAGACGGAGAGCCAGATGCGCCGGTTCGTCGCCTTGAGCACGCTTTCAAATTTCGGCTGCACATATTGCGTCGTCGACTCGTAGCTGTACCAGCCGCTCTCGTAATGGCGCAGCCGGGCGGCGATCGCGTTGTCGTAGTAGATCATGTCGGACAGGCGGACCGTATCCTTCATCCGGTACTCGATGTTGTCCTTCATCTGGCGCAGCGCCGTCTGCACGCTGCCGCTCGTCTGCTTGCGCACCGACTCGACGAGTATCGAATTGGCGAAATAGCCGAACAGCAGCACGGGAACGAGCGTCAGCGCCATGTACGAGAACATCAGCTTGTAGCCGAACGGCATATACCGCGTCTTCGCGGCCGAAGCGGCCGTCTCGCCTTCACGCTTCCCGCGGCGGATCATGGCTCCCCGCCCGTGGCGGGACGCGCGCGGAATTCGGCCGGCGTCATCCGGTACGTTTCCTTGAACTGCTTGCTGAAATACGGCATGTACCGGTAGCCGACCCGGTACGCCACCTCGTAAATGCGCAGCTTCGGGTCGCGCAGCAGCTCTCCCGCTTTTTTCATCCGCATGGACGCCAGCTGCTCGTGGAACGTCGAGCCGGTCGCCTCCTTGAACAGCTGGCCGAGATAGTTCGGCGAAAAACCGAATTCGTCCGCCACCTCGCGCAGCGTCAGCGGCCGGTCGAGACGGTCCTTCATGTACGCGACGATGCCGCGGATCAAGTTCGCGTTTTTGCCGCCCGCGCTCTCGGCCGAACGTTCCGCAGCCGGCTCCTCCGCCGTCAGCAGCTTTCGCCGCATATCGCGCTCCGTATCGGCGCGCTTCCTCGCCTCGTCCAGATCGCCCCGGATGCGCCGGAGCGCGTCGGTCAGCTCCCGGTCGTCCATCGGCTTGAGCACGTAGCTGTACGCCTTCAAGGAGAGCGCTTCCTTGACGTAATGAAAGTTTTGGTAGCCGCTGACGAACACGACCTTTACGTCCGACTGCCGCTCCCTCGCATGCCGGGCCAGCTCCAGTCCGGACATGTTCGGCATGTGCACGTCGGTGACGAGCACGTCGATCGGCTCCCGGTCGAGCAGCTCGCGCGCGGCGAAGCCGTTCGTCACCGCGCCGACGACTTCCATGCCGAGCTCCTTCCACGGAATGAACGTTTTCATGCCGTCCAAATCCAACGTCTCGTCATCCGCGATCAGCACCTTGTACATACCGTTCCCCCTACTCCAGCGGCGTCATGAAACGGAAATCGGGCGTGCGTCGACGGTCGTCGCGCACACCCTGCCTTTTCCGCTTGCCGCATTATTTCTTCAGCTTCTCCTCGTTTTCCTTCCAGCGCTTCGTCATGTAATCGAGCAGCTTCGGCAAGCCGAGCGCCTGGGCGTCCTTCTCGCCCTGATCGATAATTTTCGCCACTTCCTCCTCGCTCTTGGCGAGAATCGCCTGGGCGCGCACCTTTTTGTACAGCTCGATCCAGCGGGTGCGGATGACGCCCTCCTCGCTGTCCGGAGACGGCTCGATGCCGCGCATCGCCGTAATGTCCAAGTGCGTCTTCCACGTGATCGTGTCCTGATACAGCGTCGCCCACGACCGCTTCTCCGGCGGCAGCGACAGCTCCGCCTTCACCTTGATTTTATCGTTATAGGTCGCATTGCCGACGAATTGGAAGTTGTCGGTGGCGGTCATATTTTTTTGACGGTCCGGATCGCTGTTGAACTTCTCGGTCAAGTTCGGCAGTCCGTCGGCGTCGACGCCCTGCCAGTACATGCCTTCCGGTCCCCAGACGATTTCGCGCATCCCTTCCGGACTCGTCATCCAGTCGAAGAAGGCGAATATTTTTTCCGGCTCCTTGGCGTTTTTCGTAATGGCCGCCGCGTTCCAGCCGAGACGGTCGTAGTGGGCGACCGTAATTTTGTTTTTGTCGAGCCCCGGCTTGTGGATCGGCCATATCATGAAATAGCCGGCGTTCGGGTCGTTTTTCTTGAGCAGCTCGTGAGCGGGTGCCGCGTAATCGGTCGCCGTAATGTCCGCGTAGACGGCGACGCGGCCGGTGTTCAGCTTTTCCCGGACTTGGTCGAGCTTTTGCGTCAGCGCGTCATGGGTCATCAGCTGCTCGCGGTGCAGCTTGTTGACGAACGTCATCGCTTCCTTGAATACCGGATCGGCGAACAGCGACGTGAACTTGCCGTCCTTCGGTACGGCGCGCAGCGTTCCCATGAACGACGCGGGATTGTTTTCGCGGAACGCCGAGAACAGCATGTCGACGCCCTTGCCTTCCGACGCTTGGCCCGGCTCGAACGGGATGATGTCCGGGAACTTCGCCTTCACCTGCTTCAAGTATTCGTACAAATCGTCCGTCGTCTCCAGCTTCGGCTTGCCGAGCGCCTCGTATATTTTTTTGTTGACGACGTAGCCGGCGTTGCCGATCGGCTTGTTCGTATACCAGTTCGGGAACAGATACAGCTTGCCGTCCTTCGCCCGCAGCATGTTCAACAAGCCTTCGCCCGCCCATTTTTTCAAATTCGGGTATTTGTCCAAGTACGGATCGAGCGGCAGCAGCTGGCCGTTCTCGATGAGCCGGTTGAACTGGTCGCGGTCGCCCCAGATGACGTCGGGCAAGTCGTTCGACACGATCATCGTGTTCAGCTTGGCCTCCATGTTGCCCCCGGAGTTGACGGCGGTAATGTTGACCTTGTACTTGTCCTGGATCGCCTTCGTGAACGGATCTTTGCCCCACGGCGGCATCGTGTACCAGTTATAATGGCCGTAGACGCTGAAGGTGAACGGTTCGCTGCCGAGCTTGAACGGCCCTCCCTTGTTGTCGGAGCCGGCCGTCGCGGTCGACGAGCCGGTCGTGCCCGATTTCGCTTCCTCGGTCGCGCCGCCTTTATCCCCGCCGCCGGAGCAGCCGGCGATGACGGTGCCGAGCGCCATGACGGCGGCCAGCACGGTTACGCTTTTTTTGCGCCACACGTTCATAAGGTTAACCCCTTCCTTGATTTCGAGTATATGCCTAAAGCGAATCGCTTTAAAGCCTGTCTTCGGGCTCCCGGTCCGAAACGCCAGGATGCGGTCCCTCATGCGGTCCGCCCCCTTATTCTTTAAGCGAACCGACGAGGACGCCTTTGACGAAATACCGCTGCACGAACGGATAGACGAGAATGATCGGGACCGTGATGACCATCATCGTCGCCATCGTCAGCGACTTGGTCGTATACGTCTGGCGTTTCGCGACTTGGCTTTGGGCCGCCGAGTCCAATTGCCCGAGCTGCTCGGATGCGATGTTGGAATCGAGCGACTGCTTGAGCAGCGTTTGGACGGGCAGCAAATCCTGGTTGTTGATGTAGATCGAGGCGACGAACCAGTCGTTCCAATGCGCGATGGCGGTGAACAGCGAGAGCGTCGCGATGACCGGACCGGACAGCGGCAGCACGACCCGCAGAAACGTTGCCCAATAGCCGCAGCCGTCGATTCGCGCCGCATCCTCCAGCCCCGCCGGAATTTCGCGGAAAAACGTCCGGAAAATGATCATGCTCCACACGCTGACCAAAGACGGGACGATGAACACCCAGAACGAATCGAACAAGCCGAGGCTGCGGATGAGCAGGTAGGTCGGGATCAAACCGCCGCTGAAATACATCGTGACGACGCAAAACGTCATGTAATAGCCGCGCCCGATGAGCTCCCGCCGGGACATCCCGTACGCGAACAGCGCGGTCATCCCGATCGTGCAGACCGTGCCGACGACCGTTCGGGCGGCTGAGACGACAAAGCCTTGCAGCAGCCGCGCGTCGTTCAGGACGATCCGGTAATTTTCCAGCGAAAACTGGCGCGGCCAAAAGGTGACGCCGCCGAGGCTCGTATCCAATCCTTCGTTGAACGAGACGACGGCCGAGTTCCAGAACGGATAAAACGTCGCGAACGCGAGCAGCAGCAGCAGGACGTGTACGACGAACGAGTAGATGCGGTCTTCAAAGGCCGGCTTCAATCGAGTCCCTCCTTACCATAAGCTGCTGCCGGAACGTCTCGCCCAATAGTTGGCCAAGACGAGCAGACCGACGCTGACGACCGCCTTGAGCAGGCCGACCGCCGTCGCGAACGAATACCGGTTCAAGCTGATCCCCATCCGGTACACGTACGTGTCGAGAACGTCCGCCACGTCGCGCAGCGCCGGATTCGCGCTGAACAGGAGCAGGTCCTCGAAGCCCGCGTTCAGCAGGTTGCCGATCGCGAGGATGAAGAAGACAGTGACGACCGGCGTGATGCACGGCAGCGTAATTTGGAACGCCATGCGGAATCGGCTGGCGCCGTCGATCGCGGCCGCTTCGTACAAGCTCGGATCGATGCCGGCGATCGCCGCCAAGTAGACGATGGAGGCGAAGCCGATTTCCTTCCACACGTTCGTCGCGACGATAATCGCCCAGAAATGTTCGGGCATCGACAGGAACGGGATCGGCTTGTCGATCAGATGAAGCTTTTCCAGCAGCATGTTAACGCTTCCATTATCGACCGACAGCATCGCGAAGGCGAAGTTCGCGACGATCACCCACGACAGGAAATGAGGCAAGTAGCTGACCGTCTGCACGACGCGCTTGAACGCCATGCTGCGCACCTCGTTCAGCATGAGCGCGAGGACGATCGGTGCCGGGAAGCCGATGGCCAGCTTCAGGCCGCTGATCACGATCGTGTTGCGCATGACGAGCGGCAGCTCCGGCGAGGCGAGGAACGCCCTGAAATGCTTCAGACCGACCCACGGGCTGTCGCCCATTCCTTTGAACACCGAATAGTCCTGGAAGGCGATCAGCACGCCGTACATCGGAACATAGCTGAAGACGAGAATGAGGACGAGCGCCGGCAGCACCATCAGCTGCAAATCCCATTGACGGAGCCAGGCCGAAATCCGCGATCGCCCGGCGCGCCCCGCCGGCCCGAGCCCGGCGTTCGGTGTTGCGGTTGGTTTCAGTGTCGACCACCCTTTCGCGTTTCGTCGTTCGCATGCTTTTATAGTAGCGGGAGCGGGGCGGCGGCGCCTACTTGCCGGATCAATGAAATGTGATACAAATCAATGAAAGCGCACGAAAAAGACCTCCTTCGTCCAAGAAGGAGGTCTGGCTAAGAGTCGTAGCGGAGAACGAAGACCTCCTTCGTCCAAGAAGGAGGTCTCGTTCGTACGCCGCGGGCGCGGCTAGCCTTTGCCTGCCGCCGACTTCCCGCCGGACAGCGCGGACATGCGGACGGTCGGCAGCGAGCCGGACTCGAGCCCGATGACGTCGGGCAGCGCGAGGATGTCGTCGATCGCCCGCAGCAGCTTGTCGGCGTTCGCCGTCCGGAGCGTGAAGCGGAGCTCCATCGTTCCGCCGGCTCCCGTGTCGCCGTCCGACAAATCGTTGACCGATTGCATGACGACGTTTTTGATCTGGATGCCCTGCTCGCCGAACTTCGTCGCGATCCGCCCCAAGCTGCCGGGCTTGTCGAAAATTTTGATCGCGATTTCCTGGTTGCGCCGGTGGCGGAGCAGATGCTTCTCCCACTTGTTCAGCAGGAACAGGCTGACCAGGACGAGAAACGTCGCCAGCACCGAGGCGTAATAAAAGCCGGCCCCGACGGACAGTCCGATCGCGGCGACGACCCATACCGACGCGGCCGTCGTCAAGCCGGAGATGCTCGAGCCGTTGCGGATGATCGCGCCGGCCCCGAGGAAGCCGATGCCGCTGATGACTTGCGCCGCCAGACGCGCCGGGTCCATCCGGACGTTCGGCTCGGCGGCGAATTCGGAGAAGCCGTAAATCGACAGCAGCATGATGGAGGCCGAGCCGATGCAGACGAGAATATGCGTCCGAAACCCGGCGGCATGGTTGCTCCATTCCCGCTCCAGCCCGATCAGCCCGCCGAGCACCGCGGCCAACACCATCCGCAGCGTCAAGTCGAGATGGGAAATTTGCCACACGCTTTGTTCAATCATGGTCCGCACTTCCTTACGCTGGTTTTTGGGGGCGCTGCGGCTTTCGGGCTCCGGGTAAAATGGCCGAATAAATAAAGAAAATCGATCAATGCCGGAGCCTACCAGCCGCGCAACGCACGAATGCAAGGATAGGTTTCCGGGATTTTCTCGACGTCTCCACCCGTTTATCCTATTCGGTTGTAAAACGATTTGAACCGTTTTCACAAACGTTAATAATTATTTAACATTATGGTCGCTGGAGGGGGTTATGTCAATAGGCGGTTGGTGTTTGATTCCAAACCCGCTCATTCGCCGAACATGGACCATGCTTAGCGGAATGGCGGTCGTATTTCTCATGAAAGCGCGGGGCGGACGTCGTTCGATAATCAGCACCGTACCGGGCAGATCCCCTGCCCGGTTACGTGGCGCAAGCTCCATTGGATTTCATCCAATCGAAAAGCTCATAGGTGCCCGAAACTGGAGCTCTATTGGAAATCATCCAATGGATCGCCGTGAAATGACGCTTCCTCGGTCTATCGGGGAATAATCAATTGGATAGAATCCAACGACCGACCGTTCCGGCGTCTCCTGCCGGTCCATCCATTGGAAAAATTCCAATCGGCGACGAAGGAAGCGACCCAATCCGCCGCAACCAACAAAAAAGACGCACGGGTCACAGCACCCGTACGCCCATCTCCTCCAGCATTTCGCCCAGCAGCCGAACCGACATGCCGACGACGGTGAAAAAATCGCCCTCGATCCCGGCCACGAGCAGCGCCCCGATGCCCTGCACCGCGTACGCCCCCGCCTTGTCCATCGGCTCGCGGGTGGCGATATAGCGGCGGATGCGCTCCGCGTCCATCGGCTTCATCGTGACGCGCGTCGTCTCGTGGCGGACGAGCTCCCGTCCGGTCCGCACGTCGATGCAGGCGATGCCCGTATATACGTGATGCGCACGCCCCTCGATCGCGCTCAGCATCGCGAAGGCGTCGTCCTCGTCTTTGGGCTTGCCCAATATGCGGCCGTCCAAGACGACCACCGTATCGGAGCCGATGACGATGCCCGGCTCTCCGGCGTTCGCACGTCCTATTACGGCGCGCGCCTTGCGCAGCGACAGCTGCTCGACGTACGTGCCCGGCGGCGTCCCTTCCGGCATCGATTCGTCGACGTCGGCCGCGTCGATCCGGTACGGCAAGCCGAGCGTGCGAATAAGCTCCTGCCTTCTCGGCGAGCCGGAGGCGAGTATCAAAGTGGGTTGGTCCATTCCGGTATCCCCTTTCATCCGTTTCAACTACATGCGTTCGCGCGGCTACAGCCGCCTATACATCCAGATCGCCGCCGCGATGCCGAGCAGGCTGATAACGTTTAGCTTTACCAAAATGTCCAAATCGTACTTCACGACGCTCAGGTCGGCTTTCGGCTGCCATTTGATCTCGGCCGATTTCGTCAAAAAGCCGAGCCACGAAACCGGCTCCAGCAGCTGCGCCACGATCGCCCCGGCCAGCAAGCCGAGCAGCAAAAACAGAACCAGCGTGAACGCGTTTTTTTTCATTCAGCACCGACCTCTCCTCCGTACGCGACTTGTCCTGCATCCGGACCTAATTATACGACGGAATGACAAAGCTTGACAACGATGTCGAAGCGGGTCGGACCGACCTCCGCGATTCGCCGCTTGGTTTATATTTCCTGCATACTTCGCGCGGACGTTCCATGTACAATGTAAGGTGGAGGGGACTTGGACAACGATGAGAAACGGATTTCGCTCGCTGCTTCTGGCGGCCTCCATCCTGATGGCCGCCCCGGTGCATGCGTTTGCCGCCAAAACGGTCGTGGTCGACGCCGGACACGGCGGATCGGACCCCGGCGCGGTAGGCGTCAACGGCCTTTACGAAAAACATGTAAATTTCGACATTGCCATGAAACTGAAACAATTGCTCCTCGGACAAGGATACGACGTCGTGCTGACGCGTACGACCGACGATTTCATCAGCCTCGCGGAACGCGTCGAGCGGACGAATGCGGCGGCTCCTTCGCTGTTCGTCTCGGTCCACGCCAATTCGCATCCGAATTCCGGCGTGGGCGGCTCGCTTGTCCTTTACTACGACCGTCAATATCCGCAGGAAGACTACCCGCCCAGCGACGCGATGGCCGCGCTGACGCCGGAAAGCAAGAAGCTCGCCTCGCTCGTGCTGGAGCACGTCTTGGCCGAAGCGGGCTTCGCCGACAAAGGCATCGTCCCGAGCGCGGCGTACGTAATCCGGATGGGACAAGTGCCGAGCATTTTGGTGGAAACCGCCTTCCTGAGCAACGCCGGCGACGCCTCCCGTCTCGCCGACGAATCGGTGCGGCAAAAGCTGGCGAACGGGATCGCCGCCGGGATCGCCGCTTACTTGCCGCTGCCCGCCGTTTTCCCCGACTTGGCGGACCATTGGGCGCGCGACGCGGTCCTGCGATTGAAGGACAAAGGTATAGTGGAAGGCATCGATAACCGGTACATACCGGACCGGCCCATGACGCGTGCGGAATGGCTGACCGTCGGCGACAGGCTGTTCGGCTTCTCGAAGCTGCTGGAAAAGGTCGGAACAAGCCCGAGCAAGGACGTCCCGAACGCGGCGTCGTTCCCGGATTTGCCGAAATCGCACTGGGCGTACGCCACGTTCCGACAGGCGCTCAAGCTCGGCTTCATCAACGGCTACGAGGACGGCACGGTCCGCCCGGATCAGCCGGTAACCCGCGCCGAAGCGGCCGCCCTGCTGGAGCGGATGTCGGAAGGCGCGAACAAAACGGCTTGGACCGGCAAAACCGACTTCGCCGACGTCCCTGCTTCGTACTGGGCGTCCGGACCGATTTACCGGATGAAGCAAAAAGGAATTCTCGACGGCGTGACCGACAAGACGTTCGCGCCGGCCAAAAGCATGACGCGCGCCGAAATGGCCGCCCTGATCGACCGGTACGTCGCGCTGCCGGCGTCCGCCAGGACCGCGGCTCCCGACGCCGCGGCGGACAAGGCGCCGACGTCCTCGGCGGCGTCCTCGTCGGAGGCGAGTGCCGAGTCCGCTCCGGCGACGGGGCCATCGGCGGCTTCGGCGCCGTCGACGACGTCCTCGGCGGCGTCTCCGTCGGCGGCAACGCCGTCGCCATCCGCGACGCCGGCACCTTCGCCTTCGGGAGAGACCGCCTCGCAAACCGAGTCGCCGGCTGCACGCGGCACGCCGAGTACGGCGGCAACCCCGGCGGCGCCGTAAGCGGGAACGGGAACCGGCACGGGGACGTCATTCTCCGGCATTTAGCTGGAAATCGTCCCGGTAATTCACGGAACGTTCCGCCTCCTACCAACTTAACCGGAAATGCTCCCTCTATTTCGGCCGATTGGTTCCGATCGATGCCCATTCACGAAAATTAGGGGGACGTTTTCCCTCTAACGCCCGAATGTGCATCAGCACCGCCGAAATTAACATGAGGTTTTCCGGCTAATATGATGCTGACTCCCGTCAATTACAGGGCGGGTATGAAACCCCGTTATGCGGCACGCCCGTGTCTGGATCATCAGCAGCAGTACCATCCATCAGCATCAGGATCATCATCATCATCATCAGCAGCAGCAGCATCAGCAGCATCAGCAGCATCAGCAGCATCAGCAGCAGCAGCAGCAGCATCAGCAGCATCACCTTCACCGTCACGCAACGCCAAGCCCCGCGCGCCGGACGCCCTCGCGCGGGCGTGGCGGCGGAAAACCGCTGCGCGCCTCGCTCGCATCGAGCGCAGCCCATAGGAAAAAGCCCGCGAAGCCGCGGGCTTTTTCCTATGCTTCCATTCGCGTCGCCGCCCCATTACGGCGCCTTGATCGCCGCCAGCAGCTCGCTCTCCGCGAACGCGGCCTGCATGAGCGCCGTTTGCGCTTGCCACAAGTACGAGGCCGACGCGTTCTTCTTGTATTCGTCCATCGACGCGACGGCGGTGCTCATCGCCGTGCCGAGCCGCTCGAGCGTCGCCTTCTGCTCCTGCGCGAGCCCCGCGGCGAACGGTGCGGCTGCGCCGCTCATCGCCTGATGCGCCGTCTTGATCGTCGCGAGCGTAGCGTCGTCCATCGCCCCGGGCGTCGCTTCCTTCAGCCGGGCGGCGGCGAAGCTTCCGATCGTCTGCACGAGCTTCCGGCTCTGGACGAGGAACGTCTCCGCCTGACCGGCCTGCTCGGCCGTCCCGGACCATTTGATTTTGGCGACGGCCGGCATCGACACCGCCTTCAGAAACAGCTCCGTCTTCGGCTCCTTCGCCTGCAGCAGCTGGCTGAGCGCCAGCGCGTCGTCGCGGCTCGGCGCCATGCCGACGTAGACGTAAAACTTGTCGGACGGCTGGACGAAGGCGGCCAGCCCCTGCTTCTTCAGCTCCGCCGCCGCGGCGTCGGCGCCCTGCTGGTTCGAGAAGACGCCGTTTTGCAGCAGCGTATACGACTGCGCCGCGACATTGACCGCCACCGTCGCGGCCGACGTTGACGACGCCGGCGCCGCCTCGGCCGCGGGCGGCTTCGTCTGTCCCGCTGCCGGCGACCCGTTCGCCGCCGCCGGCGGCTTGCCCGCGCCGGCGGTTGCGCCCGTTCCGGGCAGCGTCTCGTCCCCGCCGAACATCGACAGGACGAAATACCCGATCAGGACGCCGGTCCCGACCGCACCCGCCACCGACGTGACGATTTTCAGCCACGGCGTCCGGTTATGCCGCTCGTACCGGCTGCGGCCGACGAACGGCTGGACGTCGCCGCGGCGACGGTACGGGACGTCCCGCTCGTCCGTCCCGTAGTAGCCGCTTTCGCCGTCGTACCGCTCCTGCGGCTCGATCGGATACGGCTGGTGCGGCACCGGCCGGATCGGCGGCTGCGCGGGGCGCTCGTCCCGCTCCGGCGCGCGGGCGCCGCCGGACTCGCGGATCGCCCGCTCCACCCGCTCCGTCTCCGCGTCGAACGGGCTGCTCCACGCCCCGAAATCGGTCGTGAACTGGTTGAGCGGCTGCACGTCGATGATATCGCGGCTGCGGCCGCGGCTGAAATCGCGTTCGCTCCACGCCTCATGCTCCTCGGGCTCCTCCGCCCGATGCGGCCGTTCCTCCGTCCGGATCGGCTGCACGTCCTCGATCACGGTAAATTCTTCTTGCGTTAAAGGGATAACCGGGTTCGGCTCCTTGCGCGCCGCTTCTCTCCCCGTTTCGTCGAATCGGTACGTAATTCTCGCCTTGTTCATGCCCCGCCCACTCCTTGTCCTGAACATGCTTGTTCTCATCTGTATGCGGACAAGCGGGACAATATGACGGAAACCGTACGATTAACGCAAAAAAGAGCCCTCGCAGGCTCTTTTCCCTGGGCGATCCGCGAATGCGGCCGGCTTTCAGCCTTTCAAAGGCGGCTGCGCTTCCCGTTCGTTCAACGTCTTGGCGAGCGCATGCGACGCCTTCCAAATGTCGCCCGCTCCCATCGTCAGCACGAGATCGCCGCTGACCGCGAAGCCGCGCAAAAACTCGGTCACCTCGTCCACCGACGAGATGTGCCGGACGCGCGCATTGCTGTTGCTCCTGATCAGCTCGACGAGCTTCTCCGAGCTGACGCCTTCGATTTGCCGCTCCCCGGCCGGCGAGTAGATGTCGGCGATGATCACCTCGTCCGCCTCCCCGAACGCCCGGCTGAACGGCTCGAATAGAAAATACGTCCGCGTGTACCGCTGCGGCTGGAACACCGCGATAATCCGCTTCCCCGTCGCCTTCGCGGCGCTGATCGTCGCCTGAATTTCCGTCGGATGGTGCGCGTAATCGTCGATGACGAGGATGCCGCCGACGTCGGCCAGCACCTGGAACCGCCGCTTCGCGCCGCGGAACAGCTTGATCGCCCGGGCGAAGTCCGCGAACGGCACGCCCGCCTCGCGGCAGACGATGAACGCGGCCAGCGCGTTGTACACGTTATGCCGGCCCGGCACCGACAGCTCGACCGTCCCGAGCATCCGGCCCTCGTGCACGACGTCGAAAGCGACGCGGCGATCGCCGAGCCGGATGTCGACGGCCCGATAGTCCGCTTCGGGCTCCAGCCCGTACGAAATCGTGCCGACCGGTACGGAGGCGAGCACCTCCCGCACGTCCGGATCGTCGGTGCAGACGACCGCCTTGCCGCCGGGCGCCACCTGGCCGAGAAACTGCGCGTACGCCTTTTTCAGCTTGCCGAAGTCGCCGTCGTAATTTTCCAGATGGTCGGCTTCGATATTCGTCACGACGGCGTACAACGGTCGGTACTGAAGAAACGAGCCGTCGCTTTCGTCGGCTTCCGCGACGACGTAGTCGCCGCCGCCTGCCTTCGCGTTGCTGCCCACGTTCAGGATTTCGCCGCCGATAATGTAGGTCGGATCGAGCCCGCACTCCTCCATGACGAGCGAGATCATCGACGTGGTCGTCGTTTTGCCGTGAGCTCCCGCGACGGCTACCCCTTTGCGGGACTCCATCAGCCTGGCCAGCATTTGCGACCGGTGCAAAATCGGGATGTTCATCCGCTGCGCCTCGGCGATTTCCACGTTGTCCTTGGGCAGCGCCGTCGAATAAACGACGACGTCCGCCCCCCGGACGTGGCTCGCTTCATGGCCGATGAACACTTGCGCTCCTTTGGCCGCCAGCTTCTCCGTCAGCTCCTGGCCGGCCAAATCCGATCCCGACACCCGGTAGCCCATCTCGAGCATCACTTTGGCGATCGCGCTCATGCCGTAGCCGCCGATGCCGATAAAATGCACGTGCTCCGTCGTATTCACGCCCCTGCTCACCAGCCTTTGTCAGAATCTTTGCGGTACAGCATCCAGGATCGCACGTCGGAGATCAAGTAGAGCGTCCCCGTCACAAGGGCGAGATCGTCGGAGCCGGTCCGGTCCATCAGCATCTGCAGCGCCTTCTTCCAGTCGGGTTCCACGGTGACGTCCATCGTCTTGTTCAGCTCCGCGAGCGTCGTTCGCGCCAGCTCCGCGAGCGTCTCCGCCTCCGCCTTCTTGAAAAAGTCGGGCTCGGTCACGATCAGCGTATCGGCAAGCGGCAGCAGGTGCCGCAGTACGCCTTCGTGCTGCTTCGTCGGCATCATGGCGATCATCATGTGCAGCTTGCCGTACCGGTAAATCGAACGGAGCGCATCCGCCAGCGTCTCGGCCCCTTCCGGGTTGTGCGCGCCGTCGAGCAGCATGCGCGGCGAACGGCTCACCAGCTCGAGGCGGCCCGGCCATTGGGCCGACCGCATCCCCTCGAAGAACGGCTCCTCGTCCAGCACGACGGCGTAATATTGCCGCAGCACCTCGAGCGTCATAAGCACGACGGCGGCGTTTTTCATCTGGTGCGCCCCGTTCAACGTAATGTCCACATCGTCGATCCGGCGAAACGGACCGTCGAAATGAAACGTTTGCCGGTCGAGCTCGGACCGAACCGGCTCGAAGCGGAACCGGTCGTTCAGGGCGTACAGCGTGCTCTTCCGCTCGGCGGCCGTCCGGCGGATGACGTCAAGCGCTTCCGGCTGCTCGACGGCGGTCACGACCGGCACGCCGGGCTTGATGATGCCCGCCTTCTCCGACGCGACCGCCGACAGGGTGTCGCCAAGAATGTCCATATGATCGTGCCCTACGTTCGTAATGACCGACACGATCGGCGTCACCACGTTCGTCGAATCGAGCCGTCCGCCGAGTCCCGTCTCCCAGACGACGAAATCCGGATACGTCACCCGGGCGAAATACAAAAGGGCGAGCGCCGTCGACACCTCGAACATCGTCGGGGGGCCCCATTCGGACTCGGCGATCTCGTCGAACGCCGGCTTCAGCTCGTTCGTCAGCGCCAGCAGCGACTCGTCGTCGATGTCGCGCCCGTTGTACTGGATCCGGTTCTGGTACCGCTCGATGTACGGCGAGGTGAACGTGCCTACGTCGTAGCCGCAGGAGACGAGCGTGCTCGTCAGGAAGGCGCAGGTCGACCCTTTGCCGTTCGTCCCCGCCACGTGAATGAATTTCAGCCGCCGTTCCGGATGGTTCAGCTTCTCCATGAACATTTCCATCCGCTTCATCCCCGGGCGGATGCCGAACTTCATTCGTCCCGTGATCCATTCCACCGCCTCGTCCGCCGTACGGAAAGCGGGCATCGCGGTATCGGTTTCTCCATGCATACGTCTCATCCCTTTAATATATGAAATTGGTCCGTGAAATTGATGGTCATCGGTCCATTTCCGGAAAACGGCCTGCGGAGCTTTCTCCGCAGACCGTTTACGGCTCGATGCGACCCTCCGAGCCCGTTGCGGGCATCGATCCCGCTCAAGCGAAGCCGGTTATCCTTTCAGCTCGGCCAGCCGGGCCAGCACTTTTTCCCGTTTCTCGGCGTAATCGCGCATTTTCGCCTTTTCTTCCTCGATCACTTTCGCCGGCGCTTTGGCGACGAAGCCTTCGTTCGCCAGCTTCTTCTCGACGCGCTCGACTTCCGCATTCAGCGACTGCACTTCTTTCTCGAGACGGGCCACCTCCTGGGAAATGTCGATCAGCCCGGCCAACGGTAGGAACAGCTCGGCTCCGGTGACGACCGCCGTCATCGCCTTGTCCGGGTTCGGCACGTCGGTCGCGATTTCCAGGCTCGACGTGTTGCAGAAGCGGCGGACGTACTCTTCGTTTTTGCGCAAAATGGCGAGCGTATCGTCGCCCGACGCGCGGACGAGCAGCTCGACTTTTTTGCTCATCGGCACGTTCACTTCGGCCCGAATGTTGCGGACCGCGCGGATGACGTCCATGAGCAGCGTCATCTCGGCGACGGCGTCCGGCGCCTCCCATTTCGCGTCGTACACCGGCCATTCCGCCAGCACGATCGTCTCTCCCTCGTGCGGCAGATGCTGCCAAATTTCTTCGCTGATAAACGGCATGAACGGGTGGATGAGCCGCTGCGTCCGGTCGAGAACGTAAGCGAGCACGGATTGCGTCGTCCTCTTCGCCGCCTCGTCGTCGCCGTACAGCGACAGCTTGGCGAATTCGATATACCAGTCGCACAGATCGTCCCAGATGAAATTGTACAATTGACGTCCCGTTTCGCCGAACTCGTACTGGTCCATCAGGCGGGTCGCTTCGCGCGCCGTTTCGTTCAGCCGGTGCAAAATCCACCGGTCCGCCGTGCGCAGCTCGCCGCTCAGGTCGATGTCCGCCGCCGTGAACCCTTCCAGGTTCATGAGCGCGAAGCGGGACGCGTTCCAAATTTTGTTCGCGAAGTTGCGCGCCTGCTCGACCCGCTCCCAACGGAAGCGCAGGTCCTGCCCCGGCGTGCTGCTCGTGGAGAGCATGTAGCGCATCGCATCCGCGCCGTACTTCTCGATGACGTCGAGCGGGTCGACGCCGTTGCCGAGCGACTTGGACATCTTCCGCCCTTCCGCGTCACGGACGAGGCCGTGGATGAGCACGTCCTCGAACGGCATTTGGCCGGTAAATTCGAGCGAGCTGAAGATCATCCGCGACACCCAGAACGGAATGATGTCGTAGCCGGTGACGAGCAGGCTCGTCGGGAAATAACGCTCCAGATCCGGCGTCCGGTCCGGCCAGCCGAGCGTGGAGAACGGCCACAGGGCGGAGCTGAACCACGTGTCGAGCACGTCCTCGTCCCGCTTCAGCGCGGAGCTTCCGCAATGCGAGCATGCCGTCGCGTCTTCGCGCGACACCGTCACGCCGCCGCAATCGTCGCAATACCAAGCCGGAATGCGGTGTCCCCACCACAGCTGCCGGGAGATGCACCAATCGCGGACGTTCTCCATCCATTGCAGATACGTTCTCTCGAACCGGTCGGGAACGAAGTTGGCGCCTCGGCCCGACTTTTGCGCTTCGATCGCCCGATCCGCGAGCGGCTTCATGCTGACGAACCATTGCGTGGACAAGTACGGCTCCACGACGGCCCCGCTTCGCTCGCTGTGTCCGACCTGGTGGACGTGCTCTTCGATCTTGAGCAGCACGCCCTGCTCCTTCAAGTCGGAGACGAGCTTCTTCCGGCATTCGAACCGGTCCAGCCCCTGATACGGGCCGGCATTCTCGTTCATGACGCCCGATTCGTTCATGACGAGAATTTGCGGCAGCTGGTGGCGCTGGCCGACCTCGAAGTCGTTCGGATCGTGAGCCGGCGTTATTTTGACCGCGCCGCTGCCGAACTCCTTCTCCACGTACTCGTCCGCGATAACCGGAATTTCGCGGCCGACGACCGGCAGCACGAGCGTTTTGCCGATCATGTGCTTGTATCGCTCGTCGTCGGGATGAACCGCCACGGCCGTATCGCCGAGCATCGTTTCCGGACGGGTCGTCGCCACGACGATATGGCCGCTGCCGTCCTTGAGCGGATATTGCAAATGATAGAGGCCGCCCTGCACCTCTTTATATTCGACCTCGATGTCGGAGAGCGCCGTGCGCGCCGCCGGATCCCAGTTGATAATCCGGTTGCCCCGGTAAATGAGCCCTTTCTCGTACAGCTTGACGAACACCTCGCGAACGGCGCGGGACAAACCCTCGTCCAACGTGAACCGCTCGCGCGAATAATCGACGGAAAAGCCGACTTTCGCCCACTGCTCGCGAATCGTCTTCGCGTAATGGTCTTTCCACTCCCACACTTTCTCCAAAAACGGCTCGCGTCCCAGATCGTAGCGCGACAATCCTTCCTCGCGCAGCTTCTGCTCCACCTTCGTCTGCGTGGCGATGCCCGCATGGTCCATACCCGGCAGCCACAGGGCGTCGTAGCCCTGCATCCGCTTCAGCCGGATCATGATGTCCTGCAGCGTGCAGTCCAGCGCGTGGCCGATATGGAGCATCCCCGTCACGTTCGGCGGCGGGATGACGATCGTATACGGCTTCGCGTCCGGGCGCTTGCCCGCCTCGAAGACGCCGTTCTTCAACCAGTACTCGTACCATTTGGCTTCCGCCGATTTCGGATCGTACGTCGTCGGCATCGATACCGACGGCTGGGCTTTCGTCTCTTGAATATCCGTCATGATTACTACCTCCCGTTTGGTTCCACCGCAGAGAAAAAGCGGAGCGAAAAAAACAAAAAAAGCCTTCGCCGCAAAGGACGAAAGGCTTGCTTCCGTGGTACCACCTTTATTCCGCGCCGTCGGCCCGCATCCCGGGCGCAAAGCGCGACACTTTAAGCAGATAACGGCTGCGGCCGGCCGGAACAAGTCCGGCGACTCCGGGGCGACTTCGACAGGTACGTCCTGCGGCTCCTCTCAGCGTGTAACGGTCCGCTCTCTGAAGGGTTCGCTGCCTACTACTCCCTTTCAATGTCGTTGTGCGATTGCTGCATTTATACACTATATTAAACATTTTGGAGTTCCGCGTCAATGCGGCCGCCGCTCAATCGCGCTTCGTCATTTCCTTCACGACGTAGATGGCCAGCGCGATGAGCAGCGTAATCCAAACCGCCTGGTAAATCGAATGAACCGCCGAAGGCACGAAGGCCCGCCTCCGTTTCTTGACGTTTTTCCGTATAGCATCAGCATATCCAACGGACGGGGCTTCATACACATAAAGCAGAGGCGAATCATACTTTGCAGGTGGAACCGATTCGCGAAACGGGGTGAACGACCATGGACAAATGGTGGTGGAAAATTCGCTATTCCGTCAAAGGGGTCATTTTTCCGCTCATTTGCGTGCAGTTCGTACGGACGCTGCTGCTGCCCACCGGGCTCGACGTCTTTATTTTGTTCGCGCTTTTCCTCATCTACCTCGGTTTTTTGCTGAACGTCTACTGAACCGACTTTCCATGAAGCCAAAAACGTCCCCGGCGCCGCTTCAGCGGGCCGGGGACGTTTTTGAAGCTTTTCGTTACGGGATGTAGATCACTTGACCTTCCGACACGTCCTGATCGCTCAGTCCGTTGTACAGCCGAATTTCTTGCGGCTTGCGGTCGTACTTCTTCGCGATCGATTCGATCGTATCGTCTTTGTGGACGATGCAGAGCCGTACTTTGCGGAACTGCTGCTCCTCGCTTGCGGAGAGGAACAAGTTTTTCCATTCCAGCGCGTCCGCCCCGCCCGTCTCGGCGACAGGCGCGGCGGCGGGCACAGGAGCCGGCTCGTTGCGGTATCCCCGGGTCGGCCCCGAGAAGCGGTACTCGTCGGTTTTGCTGACGTACGACTTCAAATCGAACGGCTGGCCGGCCTCCGCCTTTTTGCTGCCGAAGGCGATTTTCATCTCGCCTTTATCCGGCTCCTCCTGAACCGACGCCTCTACCGCTTCCGCCGCGGAGACGGCGTCTTCCTCCGGGGCGCCCTCCGTCTTCAAGCTGTCGTAATTGGCCAGCACCTCGTAGTCTTCATACGTATCCTCGGGAAGCTGGTCGCGGATCGGGCCCGCGCTCGTCTCGGCGAAGACGGGGACGACCGGCTCGCTTGCAGCCTCGGCCTCGGCTTCGGCGACGACGGGAACGGCCGGCTCGGTTTCCGGCTCCGCCTCATGCGCCGACGCCGGCACTTCCGGCTCTTCGGCCGCTTCCGCCCAGAAGCCGGCTCGGGGAACGTTCATCTGCCGCGGCGGCAGCGAAATGTCGCCGTACTGCGGCGACTCGTCCGCCTGCGCCGCCTCATGGACGAAGACGACTTCCTCCTCGTCCCGCCACGCCTCGGATGCGCCCCCGGATACCATCTCGATGCCGTTCAAGGAAAGAACGCCGGTCACGTTCAGACTGCGCTCCGACAACAAGTCGACGTCGAAATTGTCGATTTCGACGGAGATGTCCTCCACGCTGCGGATGCGGCTCATCGGTAGCGTAATTTCGACCGGAATCGTATGCTCGAGCGCCTTCGTTTCGCGCGCGTCTCCCTCCGCTTGTCCCGTATACGTGCCCGTGAGAAGCAGACAACCTTTTACCACCGCTTGATCCCCTTCGACGGCAACGCGGATTTGCGGGGAAAGCTCGACCTCGTCCAGCTCCACAATCGCGGACACCTCTTCCGGCAAATGAACGCGCTCGTAAATGTCGAAACGCAGACCGGACTGCTGTTCGCTCACCGTAACTCCTCCTTCCATAACGTCCTGCCGATGTTGGCATGCACAAGAAGCGTTCTATACATTCATATGGACGAAGAAAGGGGAGCATGACTGGTTTTTGAAAATAGTTCGCTCGGCGCCCGCTAAGGCTCGGGCTCGTGCCGGCGCTGCCGCAGCGTCCCGAGACGCATCGCCGGGAAGCCGGCTTCCTTCCTACGCCGGTGCGGGCGTCCCGAGCTTGTTCCTGCAAACAAAAACGGAGCATGAACGAGGTCCATACTCCGCCGCCTTGCCTTCTACGCCCTATCATCCCGGCATAAACTCGTATCGGCGCCCCCATCGGGACGCCTCGTCCAACCTCCGTCAATCGCCGCTTCCTCTCGCTTTTCTCGTCCTGCGATAAGCCGCGAAAACGATCGCGAGCAGCGCGACTCCGAACAACAAGCCGATCCCGTACATCTCCAACGGGAAGTCGAACACGTAATATCGCTTCATGCTGAATTTCACCTGTTTTCACCGGTATTTCCTATTATTTTATCAAACACTTCATCCAAATCCAAACGGGATTATGATATGATGGAGGTTGATGGGCAAAAGGGGAGTTTCACCAATCAAGGGGGAGGACTAGCGTGAATACGACCATCCAGCTACTTGCGCAAACCAGAAGGCAGCTCGGAGGATGGAGCTGGTTGAAAAAATCGCTGCTGGCGATCGCGCTTCTTACGTTCGCAACGTCCAGCTTTTTATATTTGACGCCGCCGGGGCTGTCGATCCGGGAATTTTTGGCGCAAACCGTCATTTCCACGCAGCACCGGGATTGGGCTTGGATATTCGTCGGCGCGGACAAGCGCGACTATATGGTCAAAATGTCGCATCAGTTCACCGAAACGTCCGCGCTCGAGAAGCAGAACATGGGCTTGATCAAGCACAACCGCAAAGCCCGGTCCGTCGACGAATTGATCAGCGAAGTGAAGGACATTTCGGGACAGTTTTGGAAGGGCAAAATGATTTACGTCTACGACCCGACGTCCATTCGCGTCGTCGTGCCGCACAAGGCGGGCGAAGGCGAGCGCATCAGCTCGATGGTGGAGCGGACGGGCGCGGTCGCCGGCATCAACGGCGGCGGCTTCATCGACCCGGACGGGCTCGGCAACGGATTCGCCCCGATCGGACTCATTATGTCCGGCTCGGAGCCGGTTTATTCCGACGTCGACGCTTATACGGCGCAGCATATCGTCGGCTTTACGAAGGAAGGCACGCTCGTCGTCGGCAAATACAGCCTGACCGAGCTTCGGGAGCTCGGCGTGACGGACGCCGTCTCGTTTCTCGCCCCGCGGCTCATCGCCAACGGCAATCCGCAAATTACGAACGGCGACGGCGGTTGGGGACGCGCCCCGCGCACGGCGATCGGGCAGCGGGAAGACGGCACGCTCATCTTCGTCGTCATCGACGGCCGGCAGACGCACAGCGTAGGCGCTACGCTGAAGGAAGTGCAGGATTTGCTGCTGAAGGAAGGCGCGGTAAACGCCGGCATGATGGACGGCGGAGCGTCGTCCGAGCTCGTCGTCAAGGGCGAGGTCGTGACGAAGCCTTCGAGCCGGTACGGCGAGCGGAGACTGCCTTCCGGCATTCTCGTCTTCGACGATCCGGCCAGCTACAAGGTCGATCGCATCTGGGACGGTTTGCAGACGATCGATCCGGGCGGCGCTTACGACCATCCGGACTTCTTGAAAGAGCAGGAGCAGATCAAAAAACAGCAGGCGAACCAGCCGAAAAAGACGGAGCCGGCCAAAACGGAGGATCCCGCGAAAACGGGCACCTCCGGAGGCACGGCGAAGCCGCCGGCCACGAAACCGCCGGAAACGTCCGGCGGCACCGGCTCGACCGGCGCAGGCTCGGGCACGCCGACGGGCGGCGGTTCGACCGGTACGACGAAGCCGGACGCCGGCGGCAGCACGTCCGGCTCCGGCACGCCGGCGGGCGGCGCCTCGAACGGCGGCGGCGCTACCGGCGGGGGGTCGACCGGCACGGGGCAAGGCGGCGCGGGCACGACCGCTCCCGGCGGCACGTCGGGTACCGGAACCGGTACGGGCGGTAGCGCCACGGACGGCGGGACGGCGAAGCCTCCCGCCGGGACCGGCACCGGCAGCTCCGGAACAGAAACAGGAACGGGTACGGGGACCGCGACGCCGCCCCCTGCAGCGGGCGGAAGCGGCACCGGCCAGACGACCCTCCCTCCGACAGGCGGCACTACCGGCGGGACGACAGGCGGAACGACCACGACGAAGCCTCCGGCGGGAACGGGGACGGGCACCACAACGCCCGGAACGGGAAGCGGATCCGGGACAACGTCGGGAACGACCGCGGGAACGACTACGGGGACGAGCGGAACCGCAAAATAAGATACATACGTACGCCAATGGCGGCCCTCGCGGCCGCCATTTTTGCGTTCGAATCCATAAGAAAAGACGGCCCGCCAAGCGACGGATGCCGTCTTTCGATAAGTTAAACCGCCGACCGTTTCAACGCTTCGTAATGCGCGCCGATCGTCGTCTCGATATCCTCGTCGGTATGCGCGGCCGAGACGAACATGCCTTCGAACTGCGACGGGGCAACGCTGACGCCCAAATCGAGCAGGGCGCCGAAATAGCGGCCGAAGCGCGCCAAGTCGGACGTTTTGGCCGTCTCGTAATTGACGACCTTCGTCGCCGTGAAAAACGGACATACCATCGAGCCGACCCGGTTGATCGTCGATTCGACGCCGAGCTCCTTCGCGTTGCGCAAAAACCCTTCCTCGAGCCGGGCCGACTTGCGCTCCAGCTCCTCGTACAGCCCCGGCCGCTCCAGCAGCTTCAGCGTCGTATAGCCGGCCGCCATCGCCAGCGGATTGCCGGACAGCGTCCCCGCCTGGTAAATCGGACCGCTCGGCGCCATCCGTTCCATAATATCGCGGCGTCCGCCGTACGCGCCTACCGGCAGGCCGCCTCCGATTACTTTGCCGAGGCACGTCAAGTCGGGCGTAATGCCGAACAGCCCTTGCGCGCAGTGAAAGCCGACGCGGAAGCCGGTCATCACCTCGTCGAAGATGAGCAGGCTGCCATACCGGCTCGTCACGTCGCGCAGCCCTTGCAGAAAGCCGGGCAGCGGCGGCACGACGCCCATATTGCCGGCGATCGGCTCGACGATGACGGCGGCGATCTCTTCGCCGAACTTCTCGAACGCGAGCTTCACCGACTCCAGATCGTTGTAAGGTACCGTTATCGTGTTGACCGCGACGCCCTCGGGGACGCCAGGGCTATCCGGCAAGCCGAGCGTGGCGACACCGGAGCCGGCTTTGATCAGCAGCGAATCGGCATGGCCGTGATAGCAGCCTTCGAACTTCAAAATTTTGTGCCGTCCCGTATATCCTCTCGCCAGCCGGAGCGCGCTCATCGTCGCCTCCGTGCCGGAGTTGACCATTCGGACGACCTCGATCGAGGGCACCCGCTCGCAGACGAGCTTCGCCATCGCCGTCTCCAGCTCCGTGGGAGCGCCGAAGCTCGTCCCTTTCTCCGCCGTCCGCTTGATCGCCTCGACGACCTCCGGATGCGCGTGCCCCACGATGAGCGGCCCCCACGAGCCGACATAATCGATGAACGCGTTGCCGTCGATGTCGTAGACGCGCGAGCCGCTTCCCCGCTCTATGAAAGCGGGCGTCAAGCCGACCGACTTGAACGCCCGGACCGGACTGTTGACACCGCCCGGAATGTACCGCTTCGCTTCCTCGAATGCCGCTGCGGATTTCCGGTCGACGCGGCCTTGACTATGTTCCGCCATACGTTCACGCTCCTGACTTCGCTTGAGATTCCCTTCGCGAAATGCCATTCCCATCCCCTCCTTCGGTGTGGTAAAATAGGCAGGTGATGGCATAAGGCAAAGCGAGGTTTTATCGAACATGATCGACTTTCTTCAGCAAGTACCGCTATTTTACAAGCTGAACGACAAGCAGCTCGGCTACATTGCCGACATCTGCACCAAGAAGCAGTTCAAGGCGGGGACGATCCTGTTCCGGGAGAAAGAGCCGGGCTCTGTCTTCTATATCGTCCATTCCGGCTCGGTCAAGCTGTACATGTCCAACCAGTCGGGCGACGAGAAAATATTGGCCATCTTCAAGTCCGGCGACAGCTTCGGCGAGCTTTCGCTGATCGACGGCAAGCCGCGGTCGGCCAGCGCCCAGGCGCTCGAAGATTCCGTCATGATCGCACTGAGCGCGAACAACTTTCTCGAGCTGCTCAAGTGGAACTTCGAAATTACGCTCTGCATCATGCAGGAGCTGGCCCAGCGTCTTCGGGACACGAACCAGCACGTGCACGACTTGACGTTCCTCGATGCGCGATCCCGCGTCGTCAAAAACTTGATCCTGCTCGCCAACAAGCACGGTTCGCGGCAAGGCCACACGATCCAGGTGAAGCTCGCGCTCAACTTCGACGAAATATCGCGAATGGCCGGCGTGCAAAAAAACGTGCTCATGCAGGTAATGCGCGATCTCGAAGACCGCGGCGTCATTTCGGTGGCGATGAACGAATTTACGCTCCATCTCGATAAATTAAGATCCGGAAGCTAAGCGCGGACGCAGCCGGACGTACGCCGGCATGCTTTCGCTTCGCTCCGCCAATACGAGACGCGGCCGCTATGGCCGCGTCTTTCGCATGTCCCCCGATGAATGCCGCTTGCTCGCTCCTCGTCCTCTCGCCGCCTCCTCGGCGGCCGCTACCCGGTTATTCCGGCTGCCGCAGCCGTTCGGACACGACGTCGCTCAGCGTTTCCATGTACAGCGGGTCCGTGTTCAGCGATGCGGTCCGCTCGAGCCGCATGCCGAGGTGCTCCGCCAGCTTCTTGCACTCGATGTCGATGTCGTAGAGCACCTCCAGGTGATCCGAGACGAAGCCGATCGGACAGAGCAGCACGTTTTCGACGCCCTCTTCCCGATGAATCGTCTCCAGCACGTCGAGAATATCCGGGCCGAGCCACGGCGTCGCCGTCTGACCGGCGCTTTGCCAGGCGAACTGCCAATTCGCGATACCGACTCGCTCCGCCACCGCCTTCGACGATTCGAGCAGCTGGTCCGGGTACGGGTCGCCCATTTCGACAATTTTTTCGGGCAAGCTGTGTGCCGTGAATATGACCCGGACGTTCTCCTTCGGAACGTCCCCGAACGACGCCAGCGACGAATCGACCCGTTCGGCGAGCGCCCGGATGAGCTGCGGGTGCAGATGGTAGCTTTTGACGAACCGCATGGACAAGCCGAGCGGCTCCGCCGCCTCCTGCGCCCGCTTGATATAGCCGCCGACGCTCATGACCGAGTAATGAGGCGCCAGCACGACGCCGACCGCCTCGCGGATGCCGTCCTCGGCCATCTGCTTCACGCCGTCCTCGATGAACGGCGATGCGTGCTTCAGCCCTTGGTAGCACTTGTATTCGACGTCCGAATGATCGCGATTCAACGTAAGCTCCAGCTGCTCCACTTGGCGGTTCGTGTTTTCGCGAAGCGGGAAAAATCCGCCGACGATCGCCTCGTACCGGTCGGTGAGCGCCTTCAGCTGCTCGGGCGAAGGCGGCGAGCCGCGACGGATGTGCGTATAGTAGGCTTCGATCTGGTCCATGCTGGCCGGCGTGCCGTACGACATGACGAGGACGCCGATTTTCCGTTTGGCCAATTCAGTTCGCTCCCTTCGCGACCCCAAGCCGCCCGAGAGCGTCTTCGGAATACCGGTGAATGAACTCGGTCAACGATTTCAGCTTGTCGAGCGAAGCTTCCGGGAACAAGCCGTGACCGAGGTTGAAAATGTAGCCGGGACTTTGGATCCCTTCGTCGATGACATCCTTCGCATGGCGCTCGATGACGTCCATCGGCGCGGTCAGCACGTACGGGTCGAGATTGCCCTGCACGGCGTACCGGTCACCCAGCCGGCGACGGCCTTCCGGAATCGGCACCCGCCAGTCGAGGCCGATGACGTCGGCTTCGATGCCTTGCAAATCGGCGAGCAGCTCGCCCGAGCTGACGCCGGGGAAATAAATTTTCGGCTGAGGCAAATCGCTAAGCTCGCGGAAGATGCGGGCGATCGTCGGCAGCACGAACGTCCGGAAATCGCGCGGCGCCAGCGACCCGACCCAGCTGTCGAACACTTGAACCGCCTTCGCGCCGGCCGCGATATGCGCCTTCAAATACGTAATGACCATGTCGCCGAGCTTGTCCATGAGCGAGAACCAGACGTCCGGCGCGCCGTACATCATTTCCTTCGTTCGGATATAGCTTTTGGACGGACGGCCTTCGATCAGGTAGCTGGCGATCGTGAACGGCGCCCCCGCGAACGTGATCAACGGGACGGTCAGCTCCCGGTCGAGAATGCGAATCGTCTCGATAATATGCGACAGGTCGCCCTCGACGTCGATCGGCAGAAGCTTGCGTACGTCTTCCGCCGTCCGGATCGGATTGTCTATGACCGGGCCGACGTTTTTGACGATATCGAAGTCGATGCCGAGAGAGGCGACCGGATTCATGATGTCCGAATACAAAATCGCCGCGTCGACGCCCAGCTTGCGGATCGGCATGAGCGTTACCTCGGCCGCCAAGTCCGGCTGCCGGCATATGTCGAGCAGCGAATGCTTTTCTTTGATTTTCCGGTAGTCCGGATCGTACCGTCCCGCCTGCCGCATGTACCAGACCGGCAGCCGGTCGACGGGCTGCTTGCGGCATGCCCGGATGAATGTGTCGTTGTAAGCCATAGTCGGTTCTCCTCTTTCGTATCCGCGCTGTCGGAGATGCAAGTTCTCCCATTACCCCTTCCATTATGCCCGATTTCGGACGGCGTAACAACCGATACGTCCGGCATAATCCGACAAAACTTTGACAAAACCGTATGAAAATTTCGCGATCGGACCGGTATGGCTGAAACTTTTTGCTCACCGGTGCGTTTAATGAATAAAGGGGAGATGAAAACGTTTTCGAAAGGAGGAGGGACGATGTGAAAAGAAGGAATACAGAACGCGACCGGACGGTCGGAGAGGAGGCCCGCGCGAGCCGGTACGGCATGCTGCCGAAGCCCGTACGCACGTTCAGCTATTGGTTTTTCGGCGCCGTCGTGCTGATCGGCGTCTGCGGCTGGATGTTCTCGGGCAATCCGTAACGTTAGAAACAGTTGGGGGGACCGTTCTTGAACGCGGAGACGTCATAACGAAGGGCTCGACCGGAAGCACCGGCGGAGCCCTTTTTGCGTTTTCTAGCGCCGTCGCGTCAGCGCTGCTGCAGCCAGCGCGCCGCGTCTTTGGCGAAATACGTAATGATAATGTCCGCACCCGCCCGCTTCATGCCGAGCAGCGTCTCGAGCACGATCGCTCGTTCGTCCAGCCAGCCTTGCATGGCGGCCGCCTTGACCATCGAATATTCGGCGCTGACGTTGTACGCGACGACCGGCAGGTCGAACTGCTCCTTCAGCAGCCGGATGACGTCCATGTAAGCGAGCGCCGGCTTCACCATAAGCATGTCGGCGCCTTCGGCGACATCGCTCTCCGCCTCGCGGACCGCTTCGCGTACGTTCGCCGGGTCCATCTGATACGTCTTCCGGTCGCCGAACTGCGGCGTCGAATGGGCCGCGTCGCGGAACGGACCGTAGAACGCGGACGCGTATTTGACCGAGTAGGACATGACCGGCACGTGCTCGAAGCCCGCCTCGTCCAATCCGGCGCGAATGGCGTGAACGAAGCCGTCCATCATGTTCGACGGCGCGATGATGTCCGCCCCCGCCTCCGCCTGCGATACCGCCGTCTTGACGAGCAGCTCGAGCGACGCGTCGTTGTCGACGTCGACGCGGCCGGTCCGCTCGTCGCGCCGGATGACGCCGCAATGGCCGTGGCTCGTATACTGGCACAGACACGTGTCGGCCACGACGAGCAGGTCCGGGCACCATTCCTTCACCTTGCGCGTGGCGCGCTGTACGATCGAATTGTTGCCGTACGCCTCCGAGCCGAGCTCGTCCTTATGATCCGGCACGCCGAACAGAAGCACCGCCTGGATGCCGAGCGAAGCGACCTCGCGGATTTCCTCCTCCAGCAGGTCGAGCGACAAATGGTAGACGCCGGGCATCGAGGCGATTTCCTCGCGCACCCCGGTTCCTTCGGTTACGAACAACGGATAGATGAAGTCGTTCGCCGACAAGCTCGTCTCCCGCACCATGCTGCGAAGAGCGGCCGAAGCGCGAAGCCGGCGGTTGCGTACAGTAGGAAAAGTCATGACGGTTCCCGTCCTTTCGTTTGTAGATCGATGCCTTGGTTGTATAAAAGGTTCAATCGCCGACCGCGTTCCCCTCGTCAGCGCGCCATCGCCTCGACGAGCGACTCGATCGTCGCTTCGTCGGCCGAGGCCGTCACGCGCAGGCCCGCCTCCGCCGCCGTCTTGGCCGTGACCGGTCCGATGACGTATAAGCCGACGCCGTTCAGCAGGCCGACCGGGTCCGGCTCTCCGAGACGGCGGAGCGCCTCGAGCAGGTTCGTCACCGTCGACGAGCTCGTGAACGCGACCGCCTGTACCGCGCCGGCTCGCAGCATCGCGAGCGCCTCCTCGCCGCCGTCGAGAGACGGCACGTTCTCGTACACGTCCGCCTCGGTCACGTGCGCGCCGAACCGCCGCAGCCCGTCGGCCAGCACCGGACGGGCCAGGTCGCCCTTCGGCAGCAGCACGCGCTCCCCGGGCGTCACGAAGCTTTGCAGCAGCTCGAGCAGCGACTCGGCTTGGAAGCCGGCGTTCGGCACCAAGTCCGCGATCAAGCCGCGCGCCGCCAGCGCCTCCTGCGTTTTCGGGCCGACGGCGGCGATTTTGGCGCGGTACATTTGCCGAACGTCGACGCGCAGCTCGCGCATTCGCTCGAACGTATACTCGACGCCGTTTGCGCTCGTGAACAAAATCCAATCGTACTCCTCCAGCCGGCGAAGCGCCTCGTCAACGGCCCGCACCGTCTCGGCCCGTTCCGGCCGCCGGATGCGGATGACGGGGAACTCGACCGCCTCGCCGCCCCGCTCCTCGATGAGCCGGACGAGCTCGCTCGCCTGCTCCCGCGCCCGGGTGACGAGCACCCGCTTGCCGAACAGCGGCCGCTTCTCGAACCAGGCGAGCTTCTCGCGCAGCTTCACGACGTCGCCGACGATAATGATCGCCGGCGACTGCAAGCCGGCTTCCTTCACGAGCGTCGGCAGCGTGGCAAGCGTGCCGACGACCGTCCGCTGCTCCATCCACGTGCCCATCCGGATGACGGCGCCGGGCGTATCCGGATCGCGCCCGTGCGCCATCAGCTCGCCGCAGATCGTGCCGATATTGGCCACGCCCATCAGGAAGACGATCGTCCCGGACGCGTTCGCGAGATTTTCCCAGTTGACGTTCGAATACGTCTTGTTCGGGTACTCGTGGCCGGTTACGACCGAGAACGAGGAGGTGAAATCGCGGTGCGTCACCGGAATGCCGGCATAGGCCGGCACGGCGATCGCCGACGTGATGCCGGGCACGATCTCGAATTCGATGCCGTGCTCCGCTAGCAGCTCCGCCTCCTCGCCGACGCGGCCGAATACGCTCGGATCGCCGCCCTTGAGCCGCGTGACCGTTTTGCCCTGCAGCGCCAGGTCGACGAGCAGCCGGCTGATTTCCTCCTGCTTGATCATATGCTTATCGGGCAGCTTGCCCACGAAAATTTTGTCCGCGCCCGGCTTCGCATGCCGGAGCAGCTTCGGGTTCGCCAGCCGGTCGTACACGACGGCGTCCGCCCGCTCGATCGCTTCCAGCCCGCGCACCGTAATCAGCTTCGGGTCGCCCGGACCCGCGCCAACGAGATAGACTTTCCCCAGCCCCCGCCCATGCTTCACCGCGCCATCATCCTCTCAGCTCGCCCAATATCGAGTCCGCCCCTTGCGCGAGCAGCCGCTCCGCGAGCAAATCGCCCAGCGCCTCGGGATCGTCTCCACGTCCCCATTCCTTGAGCAGCCGGCTTCCGTCCGGCGATCCGACGATCGCCGTCATCTCGAGCCGTCCGCCATCGGCTTCGTCGCGCACGATCGCGTACGCGCCGATCGGAATTTGGCAGCCGCCGTTCAGACGGCCGAGAAATTGCCGCTCGGCCCGGACGGCGAACGCCGTCGGCGCATGGTCGAGCCGGCCGAGCAGGTCGAGCATGAACGTGTCGTCGGCCCGGCATTCGATGCCGAGCGCGCCTTGCGCCACCGCCGGCACGCAGACGTCCGGCGACACGTAGTCGCTGATGCGGTCGCTCCAGCCCATCCGGTGCAAGCCGGCGGCGGCCAGCACGACCGCGTCGAACCCTTCCGATTCGAGCTTGCGCAGCCGCGAATCGATATTGCCGCGGATCGACTCGACCTTCAGGTCGGGTCGGTACGCGAGCAGCTGCGCCGAGCGCCGGAGGCTGCTCGTGCCGACGCGCGCGCCGCGCGGCAGCTCGGCGAGCGGAACGCCGCCGCGGGTGACGACGCAATCGCGCGGATCGACCCGCTCCGGCGTCGCGCCGACGATCAGGCCGGGCTGGCGCTCCCACGGCATATCCTTCATGCTGTGAACGGCCATGTCGATTTCGCCGTCAAGCAGCGCCTGCTCGATCTCCTTGACGAACAATCCTTTACCGCCTACCTTGGACAGCGTAACGTCCAATATTTGATCGCCGCGGGTGACGATTTTATGGATTTCGAACCGGCATTCGATACCGGCGTCGTCCGCGATCCGCCGCAGCCGATCGATCACTTGATTCGTTTGCGTCAAGGCGAGCGCGCTTTGGCGCGTTCCTACCTTTACCGTCCGCATCATGTTCATTCGCTTCCTTCCGTGTCTGGTTGCGCGAGCGCCTCGCCGCCCTCGCGTTCTTCGCCGGAGCGAGCGGCCGAAGGCATCCGCGTCCCGCCCTCCAGCCCGGCCAGCAGCCGGGCCCGCATCGAATCCCAGCGTCCCGCCCGGACGAGCTCGAGCGCCTCGTCCGCGAACAGCCGTCCGAGCAGCTCCTTGCGCCGTGCCGGGTCCGGCACGCGCGCTTGGACAAGCCGCCTGTATTCGTCGGCAAATTCGAGAAAAGCGTCGATCCCGTCTCCGATCGCCGCTTCGATGCGGTCGCGGATCCGGGCCGACGCCATCGGGCTCGTCCCCGACGTCGAGACGGCGACGAGCAGATGCCCCCGCCGCCAGACGGCCGGGACGACGAAGCTGCACAGCTCCGGGCGATCCGCGACGTTGACGGGCTGGCCGCGCGACGTCGCGTCCGCATGCACCCGCTCGTTCACGTCCGGCCGGTCGGTCGCGGCGAAGACGAGCGCCATTCCTTCGCCGTCGGCGGACTCATACGCCCGCGAGATGTGCGACAGCCGGCCCTCCGCCGCCCAGGCGGCGATGCGCGGCGTTACGTCCGGGCTGACAACCGTCACCGCCGCTCCGGCATCCAGCAGCCCGGCCGCCTTCCGCTCCGCCACCGTTCCGCCGCCTACGATCAAGCACGGTCGGCCGGCGATATCCGCCATCATCGGATATAACGTCCGCATCCCGACTCACATCCATATCCATTGATGAAACCCGGAGTATACGTTGAACAGCGAGAAATTGATGACGACGACGGTGAACGCCGCCAAATTCCAAAACGCGAGCATAAAGCCCGGCTGCTTGGCCGTCATTCGCTGCTGCAAATAAAACGCATACACCGCGACGCTGAACAACGAGCTCAGCACTTTCGGGTCGGCCAGCAGTCTGGCGTCCCCGTCCAGCGCGATTTTGGCGATGCCGAGCGCCACCGAGGACAGCAGCAGCGGAATCCCGATCAGCACGGCGCGGTATGTATAGCCTTCGATTTTGTCCAGGCTCGGAAACCGCGTCATGACGGCCGACCACCGCTTCCCCTTCAGCTTCCGGTGCATGAACAGGTACATGCCCGACAGCAGCGCCGCGATGAGAAACGCCGCGTAGCTGGCGATCGCCAGCGTAATGTGGATGAACACGAGCTCGTCGCGCGCCTCCCACTGCTCGCTGATCGGCGTCACCGACGGGTCGCTGAAAAAGTTGAGCGCCAATATGGCGAACCCCGCCACGTTGACCAGAAAGACGAGCAGATCGAGCCGCAAAAACCAATTCATCATCAGCGAAACGGCGACGAGCACCCACGAATAAAAAAATAACGCCTCGAACATCGTCAGCACCGGCATGTACTGGTGCTCCTGAATCCGGTATACGATAAATGCGGATTGAAGAAGCCATACAAATGCAAGGAGCCCTGTTCCCATCCGCTTTGCACTCCGGTTTTTGGTCGCCACGTCGGAGAAAGAAAACAGCAGGCTCAGGGCATATATATACAAAATCGCATCGTAAATCCACGTATTGCTCAGCATCGGAACCGCTCCTTCTTAGGAGCCGGCCAGCAGCTCGCTGCCGGCAACGACGACGCGATGCTTCCGGTCGCGCTCTTCCGGTTCGGATGAAGCGTCCTTTTTCTTGTCGGCCGCCGATTGCGCCGCCTCCTCTTCCTCCGCCAGCCGGAGCCGCTCTTCGAGGGCGAACAGATGCGTGAACATGCCGAGCGCCTCGTCGCCGCGCCGTTCGCCGGCCAGCTCCTTGACGCGCATGATCGGGTCGCGCATCATCTGGTTGAGCATGCTTTTCGTCAGCTTGCGGATGACCGTAATTTCCCGCTCGTCCAAATCGGGAAGCTTGTTCAGCATGCTGGCCATCGTCTCCTCGTGGATCGCCGCCGACTTTTCCTGCAGCGCCCGGATGACGGGGCTGACGCCGAGCAGCTTGTACCACTGCTCGAACGATTCGATTTCCTTCGCGATCATGAGCTCGATTTTGGCCGCTTCCTTGCGCCGTTCGTTCAAATTCGTCTCGACGATGAGCTCCAGATCGTCGATGTCGTACAAATAAACGTTCGACAGCCCGGCGATCGCCGGATCGATGTCTCTCGGCACCGCGATGTCGATCATGAACAGCGGACGCAGCTTGCGCGACCGTACCGCCTGCTGCACCATATCCCGCGTCAGCACGTAGCCGGCGGCGCCCGTAGAGCTGATGACGATGTCGGCTTGCGCCAGCTCGTCCGCCAGACGCTCGATCGGCCGCGCCGTCCCGTTCGTCTTGGCGGCCAGCTCGACCGCCTTCTCGAACGTCCGGTTGACGACGACGACCTTCTCGGCGCCACCGCCGGTCAAATGCTTGAGCGTCAGCTCGCTCATTTTGCCGGCACCCACGATCAGCACCGTCTTGCCGCGAAAATCGCCGAATATCCGCTTGCCGAGCTCGACCGCCGCGTAGCTGACGGACACCGGATTTTCGCCGATCGACGTTTCCGAATGGGCCCGCTTCGCCATCGTGACCGCTTGCTTGAACAGCATGTTGAACAGCGTGCCCGTCGCTTTCTCCGACTGGGCTTTCAGGAAGGCGTCGCGCACTTGGCCGAGAATTTGCGTCTCCCCGATCACCATCGAATCGAGCCCCGCCGTGACGCGGAACAGATGCTCGATCGCCTGCCGGTCTTCGTATATATACAAGTAATCCTTCATCTTCTCGCGCGGAATGCCGAACCACGTCTCCAGGAAATTGCGGACGTAATGGCCGCACATGTACAGCCTGTCGACGACGGCGTACAGCTCCGTCCGGTTGCACGTGCTGACGATGACGCATTCCAGTATGCTCTTCGTCTCCTTCAACCGCCGCAGCGCCAGAGGAAGCAATGATTCGTCAAAAGCGAACTGTTCCCGGATTTCGACGGGAGCCGTCCGATAGTTGAGACCTACCGCAATAATGTGCATCGCAATCACCTGCCTTCGAGAGCCCCTACAAAAATCTTTTCCCATTATACCACAGTTCGACAAACCGGGAAGGCCGAAAGTTTGACTAAATGTTGAACCGTCCGGCATGATCCTTTCCCTAGTCTGGTCGGAAAGCCCATCCCGTATTCAACCGCTCCTCTTACCGAAGCAGCCTCTTTTGAAGCCATTCGTCGAGCTCCGCGTCCAGCTTGGCGAGCTTGTCGCTTTGCGACGAGACGACCTTGCCGGACGACGACAGAAGCTTTCCGTACCCTTCGTACATGTCCTTGAACATCGCCGACGCCTTGGCCAGCGTCTCCTTCTCCTCCGGCTTGATCGCGCGCTCGCCGCCGATTTGCAGCCGGATGACGACCTGCACGAGCCGCTCGATCGAATCGAGCCGCGTCAGTTTCCCGTCGCCGACGGCCATCGCCAGCCGCTCGTGGGTGTAATGAGCCGAATAGGCGGCCACCCGAAGCGAATCGAGCTCGTCGGTGGCGCCCGCCTTGGCCGCTTCGGCGAGCGAGCTGTTGAGCAGCTCGATCTGGAATTGCGACACCTGATACAGCAGCATCGCCGCGTCGTACGAGGCCGGATGCTGCGTCATATACCCGTAAATGCGATACGCCGGCCAGCCGATCAGCACGACCAGCACGATCCAGACGCCGGCTTTGCGAAAACCCGCTTTTCGTCCCATGGAACCCGCCTCCCGTTCCATTGTATGGGACGAACCGAAAACAAATAACCATGGTTTCCCATGGTTATCGTCTTCTCTATGAAAATGCTGTTGACTAACGTTTCTTATTTCGCCAAGACCGCTTGACTCATGACTGGCGTCTCGACCGTCATCTCGCCGACGCCGCGAATCAGCTTCTTCGCGTAAGTGCGCTCCGGCTTCAGAACCGAAACCAGGTAGTCGATCGCCGCCTGCGGGTCGACGGTTTCCCCGCACGTGTAACAATCCAGGGCCGCGAATCCTTTCTCAGGATACGTGTGAATCGAGATGTGGCTCTCCGAAAGCATAACCAACACGGTTGCCCCTTGTGGCTCGAATTGCTTCGCCTGCACGGACAATACCGTTGCGCCGCAAACCTCCGCAGCTTCGACCATTTGCGCTTGCAGCCATTCGGCATTGTTCAGCAGCTCGAAGTCGGCTCCCCAAGTATCGACGGCAACGTGTCTCCCGAAAGTAGAGTATTCCATCTTTCGGTTCCCCCTTCCTAGGAATAAAATTGTTGGATTTCATCCGCTAGGACCTACGTCATTCACTTCTCGAGGGAATAATCTCTCGCAACATTACATGTCCTGAGTGAATCCTGGTTCCTATATTGTTTTCAACGAAAATAAAAATAACATCTATCGCCCAGAAAAGCAATAGTTTTTTTTGTTAAGGGACGAATTGCCTTCCGCGGCAGCTCCCATTCCCGTACTCAACGTATGTGAGCCTCTGGGGAAATGTGCCTTAGGACGGGAGTACGGGCGAAACTTTTTGGGGCGGCCTTGTACGGCGTCGCTTCCGAGCCGCCCGTTATCGCTCGTCCTCGCCATGTCTCGGGTGGCGGTACGCGGTCTCCTCCGGGCGTCCTTGCGGCGCTTCGCTTTGATCCGAGCCGCAGCGCAGGCAAAACCGGTCCCCCGCATCGAGCTCCGCGTCGCAGCGGACGCAACGGAGCGTCGCCTCGACCTCGACGGCGGCGTCGATCGTTTCCGGCGCCGTCTCGAACCGTTTGCCGCATTCGGGGCAGAAGCGGGCGCCGTACGGCACCAGCTTGCCGCAGGCGCAAGCCTTTTCCCGGTTCAGCCGAGCCAGCTCGAGTTCCAGCGACCCGATTTCGCGCTCCAGCGCTTCGATTTGCGCCGACAAGCGGACGACGTCCGGACCGGAAGACGTAAAGTCGCCGCCGCGGTAAGCGCCGTACACGGCGACGCCGATCCGCGTATGGAGGTTGCGGATTTGCTTGCGCTTGCCGGCGATCAGCGCCGCCGTTTTCGTCATCTCCACCGTTCGCTGGGCTTTGTCCGCGGCGCGGGACGCCCCTTCCCGGATCATGTCCAACCATTTCATGTACACGTTCCCCCCGATCGCATGATGATACAAGATACGCGGAGCCGGCCGATTTTCAGTCCATACAAAAAAAGAGCCTTGCGGCTCTTTGCTTTCGGTGTCGGGTCGGATGGTCAAGCTTCCAGTTCGAACAGTTTGTGCGCGAGCCGCGCCAGCTGTTCGTCCACGGTCCGTTGGCCGGCGGCGCTTTCCGAACGGTTCCGTTCGTCCAGCAGCTCGTCGATTCGGACGTATACCTGCGAGATTTGCTGTTCCACATGCTGCTGCCGGTACAGTCTTTCGAGCTGTCCGACCGTGTCTTTGTATTCGTAAACCAACTTATGCTTACCGGATACGATCTCGGAAATTTGTACGACGGAGCCTCTTTTGTATACATACTTCATCGTGAAAGCCGGATAAATCCGGTTTACGATCGCGTCGCCCTTGAACTGCGACACCGCCTTGCGGATCAAGTTGGCCAGCTTCGGATCGCTGACGCGGCACGAGCCTTCGCACGCGTATCGATCTCCTTGCTTCAGGAACGTAAGCACCACTTCTTCTCCGGAATCGTCCCGGAGCACGATTTCGCGGCTTCCGTCTCCGGTCGCCTTGCCTTCCGTATGCACGCCTTGCTCTTCGAACAACTTCATGAACTGGATCATTTCGGCTTCCGTTAAAGTCAAGCAGGTTTTGACATATTCCGTCGCTAACCGCTGAGCCATAAAAATCCCTCGATTCTATTTTTTAAACCCGTGAACCCGCGCCGCTTCGTCCGAAACGGACCGGATTCGTTTCCACTTACCTTAATTAATTATACTATATCGGCGGTCATTATTCCTGCTTTTTTTTCGCTGAAAACAAGCAAAATTCTGAAAAATCGGCTGCGATCCGCGGAGAAATGAAACCGTTCCATCGATCTCTCCGTTATCCTCCCCAACTTAGCGGTTTCGGAACGGCATCCGCGAGACGGCAAAAAGCGGACTGATTCAGTCCGCTTCGGAAGCCGCCTCCGGCGCCGCTTCTCCGGCAAGAGCGCTCTTGCCGGCCCGCTCCAGGATCAGGCTCCACAATTCGTCCTTGCCCTGGCCCGTCTCCGACGAGAAGACGACGATCGGGTCGCCGCCCCGCACGAACAGCGTTTCCCGGATCACTTTGACGTGCTTCTGCCATTTGCCGCGGGGCACTTTATCCGCCTTCGTCGCCACGATGCATACCGGGATGCCGTAGTGGCTGAGCCAGTCGTACATGGCGACGTCGTCGCGGGTCGGGGGGTGGCGGATATCGATGAGCAGCAGAAGCGCGCGCAGCAGCTCCCGCTTCAGCAAATAACTCTCGATAAACTTCCCCCATTGCTCCCGCTGCGACTTCGACACTTTCGCATAGCCGTATCCGGGCAAATCGACGAAATAAAGCTCGCCGTTGATCCGATAATAGTTCAACGTTTGCGTTTTGCCGGGCTGCGAGCTCGTTCTGGCCAAATTTTTGCGCTGGATCATCTTGTTGATCAGCGACGATTTGCCGACGTTGGAACGGCCGGCCAGCGCGATTTCCGGCAAACCGTCGGCCGGATATTGGTCCGGCCCGACCGCGCTGATTATGAATTCCGCTTGCGTCACGCGCATCTGGTTTCCCCTCTCCCGTTACCCGATCGAGACCGGCCGCACGAGAGCATGCTCCAGCACTTGATCCATATGGTGCACCGGAATGAACGTCAGCTCGCTGCGGACGATTTCCGGAATGTCCTGCAAATCCTTCTCGTTGTCTTTCGGCATGAGGATCGTCTTGACGCCCGCGCGGTGCGCGGCGAGCGACTTCTCCTTCAGCCCGCCGATCGGCAGCACGCGCCCGCGCAGCGTGATCTCTCCCGTCATGGCGACCGACTTGGAGACGGGAATGTTCGTCAGCGCGGAGATGAGCGCCGTCGCCATCGTAATGCCGGCGGACGGTCCGTCCTTCGGAATGGCGCCTTCCGGGATATGGACGTGGATGTCGTTTTTCTCGTGAAAATCCGGCGGAATATGAAGCTGCTCCGCCCGAGACCGCGTATAGCTGAACGCGGCCTGCGCCGACTCCTTCATGACGTCCCCGAGCTTCCCCGTCAGCGTCAGCTTGCCGCTGCCCGGCATGACGGTCACCTCGATGACGAGCGTATCGCCGCCCACCTCGGTCCAGGCGAGCCCGTTGACGGCGCCGACCTGGTCTTCCTGATCGGCCAAATTGACGCGGAACTTGGCCGGACCGAGATAGTCCTTCAAGTTGTCCGGGGTGATCGCAATCGCTTCTTTCTCGCCCGACACGATCTCCTTCGCCGTTTTGCGGCACAAGCTCGCCACCTGCTGCTCGAGGTTGCGGACGCCGGCTTCGCGGGTATATTCCCGGATCACCTTCATGAGCGTCGCATCGTCCGTCTTCAGCTGTTCCTCGGTCAAGCCGTGGTCCTTGATCTGCTTCGGCAGCAAATAACGCTTCGCGATTTGCAGCTTCTCGATTTCCGTATACCCCGGAATGTACAGCATCTCCATCCGATCTAGCAGCGGACGCGGAATGTTATGGACCGCATTCGCCGTCGTCACGAACATGACGTTCGACAGATCGAAGGGCAACTCGATATAATGATCGCTAAAAGTGCTGTTCTGCTCGGGATCCAGCACTTCCAGCAGCGCCGAAGCGGGGTCCCCGCGAAAATCCATCGCCATCTTGTCGATCTCGTCGAGCAGCATGACCGGATTGTTGCTTCCCGCGTTTTTCAACCCTTGGATAATGCGCCCCGGCATCGCTCCGACGTACGTGCGCCGATGGCCGCGAATTTCCGCTTCGTCCCGGACGCCGCCGAGCGAGATGCGGATAAATTTGCGGTTGAGCGAACGGGCGATCGATCGCGCGATCGACGTTTTGCCGACTCCGGGCGGCCCGACCAGGCACAGAATGGGCCCTTTCATCTTCTGCACGAGCTGCTGGACGGCCAAATATTCGAGCACCCGCTCCTTCGGCTTATCCAAGCCGTAATGGTCCTCGTTCAAAATATGCTCGGCCTTCTTGATGTCCAAATCGTCCTCGGTCCGTTTCGACCACGGCAGGCCGAGCAGCCAGTCGACGTAGTTGCGGATGACGGCGCCTTCGGCGGACGTCGCGGGCATTTTCTCGAGACGGTCGATCTCCTTCTCGATTTTCTCCCGCACTTTGTCCGGCACCCCGGCTTCCTCCAGCTGGGAGCGAAGCTCCTCCGCCTCACCCGCGCGGCCTTCCTTCTCGCCGAGCTCCTTCTGGATCGCCTTCATTTGCTCGCGCAAGTAATATTCCTTCTGCGTCTTTTCCATCTGCTTCTTGACGCGCTGGTTGATTTTGCGTTCGAGCTCGAGCACTTCCCGTTCGTTGTTCAAAAACCCGAGCAGCTTCTCGAGCCGCTCGCGCACCTCGACCGTTTCGAGAATTTCTTGCTTGTCTTTGATTTTGAGCGACAGGTGGCTCGTAATGACGTCGGCCAGACGGCCCGGCTCGTCGATGTCGGATACGGCGGCGAGCGTTTCGGGCGTCACCTTTTTCGACAAGTTGATGTAATGCTCGAACTGGCTGAGCACGGTGCGCATGAGCGCGTCGATTTCCGAATCGGTCGTCTCCTGCTCCGGCAGCTCCTTCACCGTCACTTCGTAATAATCGGTGTTCGCCACGTATTCGACGATTTCGGCCCGGACGATCCCTTCGACGAGAACGCGGATCGTTCCGTTCGGCAGCTTGAGCATTTGCCGCACTTTGGAAATCGTGCCGATCAAATAAATATCGTCCTTCTGCGGCTCTTCGATATTAACCTCCGATTGCGAACAGAGGAGAATCATGCTATCGTCAACCATCGCCTGCTCCAGCGCTTTGACCGATTTTTCACGGCCTACGTCCAGATGAAGCACCATGCTCGGGTATACAAGCAGCCCCCGCAGCGGAAGTAGAGGCAAGCGGCGCACTTTCGGTTTGTTCGGTCCCATGCTCCTGCACCTCCTGAACTTTGCGTTCACAAAGTTGTCATCAAACCAGTGTAAGCATCATTTTATCAAAACTGCGGTTAAAACACCAATTTGCCGCTCCCCGGCCGACGTTCTGGCGGAAACCGGGGAACGGCAAACGTATAAAGCGGAAGGACGCGGCGTCCGTATCCGTTATTTCAGCCTTCGGAGCGCGCCTGCAGGTAAGGCAGCGGCGAGGCGACGAGCACGTCGGCGCCGTTCGCCACCCCGAACGACGCTTCTTCGACGCGCAATCCGAGCGCGTGCTGCAGCACTTCCTCGACCGTGTCGACGGGAATGACTTGGACGCCGTTCAGCCCGGCGAATATTTCCTGCCAGTTTTCTTTCGGAATGACGACGCGGGTCGCTCCGGCCTGGAACGCCGCCTCGACCTTCGCCACGACGCCGCCGACCGGCTTCACCTTGCCGTGAATGCTCACCTCGCCGGTCATCGCGATCTTATTGTCGATCGGAATGCGGCGAATGGCGGAAGCGATCGCGGTCGCCATCGAGACGCCCGCCGAAGGCCCGTCGATCGGAATGCCGCCCGGGAAGTTGATATGCAGATCGTAATCGTACGGGCTCATCCCGAGCCGGCGGAGAACGGTCAGCACGTTTTCGATCGAGCCGCGCGCCATGCTTTTGCGGCGAAGCGTCTTCGAACCGCCGCCCATCTCCTCCTCGTCGACGACGCCGGTAATCGTGAACGATCCGCCTTGCGGGACGGAGGCCGGAATCGCCGTCACTTCGATTTCGAGCAGCGTGCCCATGTTCGGTCCGTATACGGCCAGTCCGTTCACGAAGCCGATCTGCGGCTCGGCCGGCACTTTCTTCTCCGGGCGCGGCGTCAGCTGGCTGCTGTTGACGACCCATTCGACGTCGGCGGCCGTCAGCTCGCTCCGCTGCTCGGTCATGGCGATGCCTGCGGCAAGCTGGATGATGTTGACCGCCTCGCGTCCGTTCGTCGCGTATTTTTGCACGACCTCGATCGCGGCGGGCGTATCCTTCAGCCCGATTTTATAGGCCGCGTTGCGTGCGATCTGGCCGATTTCGTCGGGAAGGAGCGGACGGAAAAAAATTTCCATGCAACGCGAACGGATCGCGGGAGGAATTTCCTGCGGCGTCCGCGTCGTCGCCCCGACCAGGCGAAAGTCGGCAGGCAGCCCGTTTTGGAAAATATCGTGAATGTACCCCGGAATGTTCGTATCCTCGGAGTTGTAATACGCGCTCTCCAGAAACACCTTCCGGTCCTCGAGCACTTTTAATAATTTATTCATTTGGATCGGATGCAATTCACCGATCTCGTCGATAAACAGCATGCCGCCGTGGGCCTTCGTCACGGCTCCCGCCTTCGGCTGCGGAATGCCCGCCACGCCCATCGCGCCGGCGCCCTGGTAGATCGGATCGTGCACGGAGCCGATCAGCGGATCGGCGATGCCCCGCTCGTCGAACCGCGCCGTCGTGGCGTCCATCTCGACGAATTTGGCGTCGAACCGGAACGGGGAAGCCGAATTTTTCTTCGCCTCCTCGAGCACGACGCGGGCGGCCGCCGTCTTTCCGACGCCGGGCGGACCGTAGATGATGACGTGCTGCGGGTTTTGGCCGCACAAGGCCGCCTTCAGCGCGCGCAGCCCTTCCTTCTGCCCGATAATGTCGCCCATCGTCGTCGGCCGCGTCTTCTCCGCGAGCGGCTTCGTCAGCGACACGGAGCGCAGCTTGCGCAGCTTGTCCATTTCCTTGCGCGATTCGCGGTCCACCGCGGTCCGGTTCGTCTGCTGGTTGCGCAGCAAATTCCAGAAATATAACCCGATCACGATGGCGAAAAACACCTGAATGATCATGAGGATGATGCTTAAGCTCATCGAAACGTTCCTCCTTCGCGAAACCCTTTTACGTTTTCCGCCTTTCTACTGGTAGTATTCCCCTGCTCGTAACCCGTTAATCGGCGAATGGGAAGAAAATGTTTGAGCCACGCTATGGATTATCGGCAATACAAACGGAACGAGGGATCGTCAAGATGCGAAATTCGATATGGGGCATTCGCGGGATCGTGTCGGTTTTGTGCGTGTTGAGTGTGTTGATGATGGGAGTCGGAACGGTCGGAGCGGCGGAGCCTCGCCTGCCGCCGCAGCCGCCTTCGGCGATCTCCGGCGTGGACGTGCTGATCGATGTCGGTCACGGCGGCGTCGACGGCGGCACGTCTTACGGCGACCTGTTGGAAAAAGACATCAATTTGGCGATGGGCCTCCGACTGTACGACCGTCTGCGGGAGGCGGGAATTCGTACCGCCCTTAACCGGGCGAAGGACTACGCTCCGAGCGACGACAACGAATGGCTCGGTACGCGCTCGCGTCATCTTCGCGACCTGGCGCAGCGGAAGCTGCTGATCGAGGCGCTTAAGCCGAAGCTGACGGTCAGTCTCCATATCAATTGGGCGGCCAAGCCGTCCCAGCGCGGTCCCGGCGTGCTGTACCAATTCAACCAGCCCAGCTATATCGCGGCGCATCTGTTCGCCGATCGGCTCAATGCGCTGTACGGCACCTCCAGCTTGCCTTATGCAGGCAAAACGTTTTATTTGCTGAAGCGGTCGCCGACGCCGGCGGTGATCGTGGAGATGGGGTATATCAGCAATCCGGCCGACCGGGCGATGCTGACCGGACGCGACGGGCAAACGCAAATAACGGAGGCTCTCGCCTCCGCCATTTTCGACTATTTGCACGTCTTTCACGTCTATCCTTGATTGGCCGGCTCTTAATGGCGCCGGCCCGGAATCGATCCGGTCCGTTCGAACTCGGCCACGATGTGGTCGATTTCTTTTTTCAGCTCGCTGACAAGCTCGGCTTCCGGCACCTTACGGATCATTTCCCCATAGCGGAACAGCATCCCTTCGCCGCGGGCGCCGGCGATGCCGATATCGGCCTCCCGCGCTTCCCCGGGGCCGTTGACGGCACAGCCGAGCACCGATACTTTGATCGGCACCTTCAGCTTCTCGATGTACTGCTCCACTTCGTTCGCCACCGAGAACAGGTCGATGTCGAGACGGCCGCACGTCGGACACGAGACGAGCGTCGCCGCGTTCGTAATGAGCCCGAACGTCTTCAGCAGCTCGCGGGCGACCTTGATTTCCTCGACCGGATCCGCGCTCAGGCTGATGCGGATCGTCGAGCCGATGCCGAGATGAAGCAGCGTGCCGAGGCCGGCCGCGCTCTTCACCGTTCCCGAGAACAGCGTCCCCGCCTCGGTGATGCCGAGATGGAGCGGGTAATTGAACTTCGCGGCCGCCTGCGTATAAGCGGCGATCGCCATCGGCACGTCGGACGCCTTCAGCGATACGATGATGTCGTGGAAATCGAGCTCCTCGAGAATGCCGATATGGAACAAGGCGCTCTCCACCATCGCCTCGGGCGTCGGGTAGCCGTACTTGTCCAGCAGGTGCTTCTCCAGCGAACCGGCGTTAACCCCGATCCGGATCGGAATGCCCCTTTCCTTGCACGCTTTGACGACTTCCTCCACCTTTTCCCGCCGGCCGATGTTGCCCGGATTGATCCGCACCTTGTCGATGCCGTTGGCGATCGCCGCCAACGCCAATCGATGGTCGAAGTGGATGTCCGCCACGAGCGGAATATGAATCTGTTTTTTGATCTCCTTGATCGCTTCCGCCGCTTCCTTGTTGTTGACGGTGACGCGCACGATTTGGCAGCCGGCTTCCTCCAGCCGGAGAATTTCGGCTACCGTCGCCTTGACATCCGCCGTCTTCGTCGTACACATGCTCTGCATGATCACTTCGTTGCTGCCGCCGATCGTCAAGTTGCCGACGCGGACGGGTCTCGTTTGGGTACGATGGAACATGACCGACTCTCCCATGGATGCCAAACGTCCTCCGCTCCGGTCCGGGCCGGATAAGGGCTGCGGGCGGATTGGAGGACGGATCGGCAATATATAGATTCGGGCGCGTTACGCGCTTTCTTCTTTTTTGCTCTTGGCCGGGACGGACTTGCCGTCCTTCGTTTTCAGCTCCGGCGTAATTTTGTCCATCACGACTTCCTTCGTAACGACGCAGTTGATGACGTCGTCGCGGGACGGGACCTCGAACATGACGTCGAGCATGATCCCTTCGATGATGGCGCGCAATCCGCGGGCTCCCGTGTTGCGCTTGATCGCTTCTTTCGCGATGGCGTCGAGCGCTTCCGGCGTAAACTCGAGCGAGACGTTATCCATCTCCAGCAGCTTTTGGTACTGCTTCACGAGCGCGTTTTTCGGCTCGGTCAAGATGCGCACGAGCGCCGGCTCGTCGAGCGGCTCGAGCGTGGAGATGACCGGCAGACGGCCGACGAACTCCGGAATGAGACCGAATTTGAGCAAATCTTCCGGCAGGACGAGCGACAAATATTCGCCCGGCTTCAGATCGGTTTTGTGGCCTTCGGTGCTGAAGCCGATCACCTTTTTGCCGATCCGGCGCTTGATGATTTGCTCGATGCCGTCGAACGCCCCGCCGCAAATGAACAGGATGTTCGTCGTATCGATCTGGATGAATTCTTGGTGCGGGTGCTTCCGGCCGCCTTGCGGAGGAACGGACGCAACCGTACCTTCCAATATTTTGAGGAGCGCCTGCTGAACCCCTTCGCCCGATACGTCGCGGGTGATCGAAGGATTTTCGGACTTGCGCGCCACTTTGTCGATTTCGTCGATGTAGATGATCCCTTTTTCGGCTTTCTCGACGTCGTAGTCGGCCGCCTGGATCAGCTTCAGCAAAATATTCTCCACGTCTTCGCCGACGTAGCCGGCTTCCGTGAGCGAGGTGGCGTCCGCGATGGCGAACGGCACGTTCAATATTTTGGCGAGCGTTTGCGCAAGCAACGTTTTGCCGCTGCCGGTCGGACCGATCAGGACGATGTTGCTCTTTTGCAGCTCGACGTCTTCCAGCTTGCTTTGGGAGTTGATCCGTTTGTAGTGGTTGTACACCGCTACGGAAAGCGACTTTTTGGCTTGCTCCTGGCCGATGACGTACTGATCGAGAATGGTGCGGATGTCCTTCGGCTTCGGAACGTCTTTCAGCTCCAGCTCTTCTTCGCTGCCCAGCTCTTCTTCAACGATTTCGGTGCAAAGCTCGATGCATTCGTCGCAAATGTAAACGCCCGGACCGGCTACGAGCTTGCGCACCTGGTCTTGGGATTTGCCGCAGAACGAGCATTTCAGCTGTCCTTTTTCGTCGTTGAACTTGAACATAGGATCACCTCCTATTGTTGGTTGATATGAGTGATCACTTTATCAATCAGCCCATATTCCACGGCCTGTTCGGCGCTCATGAAATTATCCCGGTCGGTATCGCGTTCGATTTTGTCGTACGGCTGGCCGGTGTGGTGCACGTAAATCTCGTTCAGCTTGTGCTTCGTCTTCAAGATCCAGTCGGCATGGATTTTAATATCCGCCGCCTGTCCCCGGACGCCGCCCAGCGGCTGGTGAATCATCACTTCGCTGTTCGGGAGGGCGAAACGCTTGCCCTTCGCGCCGGCGGTCAACAGCAGCGAGCCCATGCTCGCGGCCATGCCGACGCAAATCGTGGAAACGTCAGGCTTGATGTATTGGATCGTATCGTAAATGCCCAAGCCTGCCGTAACCGAGCCCCCGGGCGAATTGATATACAGGCTGATGTCTTTCTCGGAATCTTGGGCGGCCAGAAACAGAAGCTGCGCGATAATCAGGTTCGCGACGTCGTCGTCGATCGCGCTGCCCAAGAAAATAATGCGGTCCTTCAGCAGACGCGAATAGATGTCGTACGAACGCTCGCCGCGCGCTTCCTGCTCGACCACCATAGGTATCAGGCCCATATCGTTACCTCATTTCTTTGTAAGCTCAATTCATTTTACCACGTTTGCGGAGCAATGTCATTTTTGGACTTGGGAACGAATGGATCCGCCATTTCCCAATTTATGTAGGCGCCTCCCGAACGATGCGCCCGGCTCAAAGGGTAAACGAAAGGCACGCTTAGGTGCAAACGTGCCTTCTCGTATGAACGAACCGGTTTTCCGATTACTCGGCAGCTTCTTTGCTGTGTTCGACGAGGAAATCGATCGTCTTTTTCACGGTCAAATCGTGCTGCAGCGTATCGAGATTGCCGTTCGCGCCCAATATTTGCCGAATTTCGTCGGTCGTTCTTTGGTATTGGCCCGCAAGACGCTCAAGCTCCGCGTTGATTTCTTCTTCCGAGGCCGAGATGTTCTCCGCTTTCGCGATCGCTTCGACGACGAGGTTGTTGCGAACCCGTCTTTCGGCGTCCGTGCGCATTTGCTGGCGAACGGTCGCTTCGTCCTGACCGGAGAACTTCAAGTACATCTCGATGTCCATGCCTTGCATTTGGAGACGGTTCGCGAACTCGCGGTACATCTGATCCACTTCCGTGGTCACCATCGCGTCCGGAATGTCCACTTCCGCGTTGGCCGCCGCTTTCTCGACCGCCGCTTTCTCGCGCTCCTGCTCGTTCGACTTTTCCTTGCGCTCTTGCAGGCGCTTCGCGATGTCCTGCTTGAACTCCTCGAGCGTATCGAACTCGCTGACGTCCTTCGCGAACTCGTCGTCAAGCTCCGGCAAGTTTTTGCGCTTGATGTCCTGCAGGACGACCTTGAATACGGCCGGCTTGCCTTTCAGCTCTTCGGAATGGTACTCTTCCGGGAACGTGACTTCGATGTCCTTCGCTTCGCCTTTGGACATGCCGACGATTTGATCCTCGAAGCCCGGGATGAAGCTGCCGGAGCCGAGCTCAAGCGAATATTTCTCCGACTTACCGCCTTCGAAAGCGACGCCGTCGACGAACCCTTCGAAGTCGATAACCGCTACGTCGCCCTGCTCGGCCGTTCCTTCCTCCAGAACGACGAGCTCGGCGTGGCGCTGCTGCAGACGCTTCAGCTCCTCGGCGATTTCTTCCTCGGTTACGGTCGCGTCCTTCTTCGGAATTTCGAGACCTTTATACTCGCCGAGCTGCACTTCCGGCTTGACGATGACGGTCGCCTTGAAGATCAGGGCTTGTCCTTTGCCGAATTGCTCGATTTCGACGTCCGGACGGTCGACCGGCTCGATGTCGGATTGCTCGACCGCTTTCACGTACGACTCGGGGAGAAGAATATCCAACGCGTCTTGATACAAGCTTTCGACGCCGAAGCGCGCTTCGAAAATTTGCCGAGGCACTTTGCCTTTGCGGAATCCCGGAATGTTCGCCTTCGCGGCGACTTTCTTGAACGCCCGATCCAGGGCGGAAGCGACTTGCTCCGCTTCGACTTCCACGTTAAGAACGACTTTGTTCTTCTCTATTTTTTCCCAAGTTGCTTTCATTTTATGCTTTCCCCTCCAAAATATTTACCGGTCCCGCGCGCGCCCGAAGCTTTCGTCGTCTTGCATCGCACGCTCTCAAATGGCCATTTAACCACTATATTATAACATAAGGCGACCCTATTTCAAGTTTAAAGCTGCGAGTCCGTCAAGAGTCGCCCGGATTGGAGACGGTCGCGAACAGCTTGATCACCTGCAGCGCCTTGTGATAAGCCTTCCCCGGCGCGCCGGTCAGCCCGTACCATTCGGCCAGCTCCTCTTCGTCCGCGCTGCCGAACGCCGTCTCCTGCACCGTATGGTGCAGCGCCGCGGCCCAGACGTCGCGGCCGGTCTCGTCGACCGCCAGCAGCTCCTCGTATACGGACGTGCCGTAGACGAAAGCGAGAAAATCGCGCCACGTCTCGTCGGCGAAGCCGATCATCCCCGGCTGGTTCGATTCGGCGACCTCGCGCACCCGATCGAGCACGCTTCGGATCCGCTCGGGGTAATCCTCGTACGCAAGCGGCGTTTCCGCGATGGCGAGCCTCATCGTCTGGCCCAGCTTGCGGATTTCGATCTCGCCCGACTCCTGAATCGACCGGAGCACCTGCAGCGCGCGAAACTGGACGAGCGGGTGCAGCCGGCTTTCGGTCAGCCACCGTTTGAGCCGTTCGCCGACCGTCCGCTTGTCCAAATGGGCGATCTGCTCGAGCGCCATCATCTGCTTCTCGATCGGGGCGTGCGGCGCGAGCATGTCGAGCAGCTTATCGGTGAATTTCGAGTCCCCGGCCGCCTTGGCGCGGACGTGCCGGCGGAGCATGTCCGACTCCGTCTCCTCGTCGCCGTTTTCGTCGGAGTCCTGGCGATTTTCGCCGAGCGCCGCCTCCACCTCCTCGGGAAACGTGACGGTCAGCCAGCCGAGCAGCGACTGCCATTCTTCTTTATATTGCGGATCGTCGTGACGGCATTGCAGCAAAAACCGCAGCATCCGGACGGCCTCGCCGTACCGCTCTCCCTCCAGCATCCGGGTCAGCTCGTTCTGGTAATACTCGATCGTCTTCGGGAACAAGATGACGTTATCCTGATTGGACGATGCGATGGAGACCACCACCTTTTCGACAGGTTACACGTCCATTCATTGTAACAGAATTTTACATCGGAGTGGATCTTTTTCGGACCGTTTTCGGCATCGGGCGGAAAGATTCCCATGCCGATAGCATACGCAAATCGTTCCGCGATTAACGGCCCGGCAGAGACGCTTCGTTCGGGAAATGTCTTGTCATCGAACCGGACGTATGGTATATTTAGATTTGCCTTTTCCGTTACGCGGGTGTAGTTCAATGGTAGAACTCCAGCTTCCCAAGCTGGTGGCGTGGGTTCGATTCCCATCACCCGCTTCCTACATTACTGTACGCGAAGAAGCCTTGCCGAGCAAGGCTTCTTCTTTTTTTCGCCCTTCCGCCCGCCGGCGTCATGAACCGGACGCGCTGCACATAAGCTGGTTGCGTACAAGCGTCACGAGGAACTCCCCCTACCCGGGGTTCTCCCCCTCAAGACGCACGAAAGCGCAAGCTCCCGCTTGCGCTTGGTTGACGTCCCAGGAGGGATTCGAACCCCCGACCGACGGCTTAGAAGGCCGTTGCTCTATCCTGCTGAGCTACTGGGACATTTTTGCGATACGCTGACCATTATAACATCGGCGAAACGGAAAATGCAACGATTTGCTCCATCCTTTTTTGGATTCGATATCCGCGCGATTTGTCCGAATTTTCCCGCCAATTTCATGCCGGCTGGCGGTGGCCTCGCTTGCAGCGCGCCTTACGGAGCGGAGCGCGCCGCCCGTCGAAGCGTAGGGCGGCGTGCGCTTCTCCTCGGGCCTTCAAGTCAGCCCTCTTATCCGTTCGTGCGGTACACGATCAAAATCGTGCTCCGCTGGCTCTCCGTCCGCGACGGCGTCGACTTGACGACCGAGCCGTAGCAGATGTTGACGACCTGTTCTTCCTTCAAGCCCGCCAAAAACTGGTTCGCCTTATGCTCCGCATACGAATTGTCCGTGTCGACGAATTCCTTCACCTGGATCATGCCCGTTCCTCCTCTCCCCGTTACGATTTGCATGCCGGATTTATCCGAACGCGCGCCCGTCTTCGCGAAATCCGCCGTTCACGTACCGGATCGATTCGATCTTCACGTCGATTTCCCCGAACGGGACGGCCAGCCGGCACGTTTCGTCCGTTTTTCTCGTCAACAGCTGCATGCCGACCGGAGACAAAAACGAAATGCTGTTGTTGCCCGGCTCCGCCCGGTCAGGGAAGACGATCGTATAGCTCTCCTCCGTATCGTCGTCGGCGTACCGGATGCTCACCCGGCTGCCGATCAGCACGACCGAATGGAGCCGCTCCTCGTTGAAATCGGACACGATGGTCTCCAACGCGGAAACGTAGCCGGACAACAGCCGGTCTACGCCGCTCCGTTCTTTGCCGTAAAGGGGAAAATAATGATCCAAAAAGGCCGTCTTCTCTTCGTCGAAATAAACGAGCTGGCGGAGCAGCTGCGTCTTGGCCCCGTGCAGCGGCAAACTATGGCTCATTGTAGTTCTCCCCTCCCAAACCGAGCTTCTCCCTGGCGGCCTGCATCCAAATCGTCTCCATGCGAATCCCTCCCATGAAAATAGAGGCCCCCGTATTGGAGGCCTTCCCCGTATTGTATCAGATGTTTCCTCTTTATCCAATCGCAAGCATCGCGAAATCGGCCGCTTTTTCGTCCCGCCCGTCCCGGACGGAGCTCCGGAGGACGCTTGCCGGCAAGCGCGACTACAGATGCTTGCGGTTCACCTGCTCGTTGCGAACCATCTGCTCCAGCTTTTCCTTCAGCTTGCCGTGGATGGCGGGCGTTTTTCTCAGTCCGAACCAGCTTCGCCGTTTTTCCTTCGCCAGCAGCCTCAGCATATATTCCTTTTCCTCCATCGTAAACATGCGTCGATCCCTCCCTGCACTGTTGTACGACGAAGGGTACGAAACGTTGCGAAAAATGTTCCCGGACGGGTCGCGCAAAAACCCCGGCCCCTCGCAACGAGGAAACCGGGGCGGGGCGGGGCGAAGCGGCGGCGCCTACCGGAGGCGGGCGTTATACCGAATCCGTGTCGTGCAGCGGCTTGCGGCGGAACTTGGCCAACGACTCGTACACGATCGGAACGATGACGAGCGTCAGCAGCGTCGAGCTGATCAGGCCGCCGATGACGGTGACGCCGAGTCCTTTCGAGATAAGAGCCCCGCTTCCGCTCTCGAAGCCGAGCGCCAGCGGCAGCAGCGCGCCGACGGTCGCGAGCGCGGTCATCAAGATCGGGCGCAGCCGGGTCGCCCCCGCCTCGAGCAGCGATTCGCGCACGCTCCACCCTTCGCGCTCCTTGTGCAGGACGCGATCGAGAAGCACGATCGCGTTCGTCACGACGATGCCGATCAGCATGAGCGCGCCCATCAATGCCGAAGCGCTGATCGTCTCCTTCGCGAGATAGAGGGCGACCAGTCCGCCGATCACCGTAAACGGCAGCGAGAACAAGATCGCGAACGGCGTCAAGGCGCCCCCGAACGTGACGACCAGCAGCAAGTACACGATCGCGATCGCCGCGGCCATCGCCAACCCCAGCTGGCGGAACGTATCCGCGATCTGCTCCGTCACGCCGCCGAATTCGACCTTGACGCCAGGCGGCAGATCGAGCGCCGCAACGGCCTTTTGCGCGTCCGCCGACGCTTTGCCGACGTCCTTCACGGCAATATTCGCCGTTACGTCGACGTAGAGCCTGCCGTTTTTGTGCGTAATCGTATTCGGCGACGTGCCTTTGCGCACCGTCGCGACATCCTTGACCGGCACTTCGAAGCCGAGCGGAGAAGCGAGCCTGGCGTTCTCGATGTCGGCCAGACTGCCGATTTCGTCGCGGGCCGGGTTCGCGTAAACGTTGTACGTCTTATCTTCGACCTTGACCTCGGCCCACGACGGACGATCGCGCGGCGGTGCCAGCCTCATCGCGAGCTGGCCGGCGGTCAGGCCGAGCTTGCCCAGCTTTTGCGTGTCGGCTACGATCGTGTATTGCTCGTACGTCTTGGACAAGCTCGACTCGACTTTGTCGAAGGGCCCCATCGCCTGCAGCTCGCTTCGGATCCGCTCGACCGCCGGCCCGATGTCCGCCGGCGATTCGCCGAACACGGTCAGGCCAAGCTTGTTGCCGCCGAAGCCGCCTCCGCCGAAATCCATCTCCCCCCAGCCGCCCGAGGGATCCAGCGTTTGCAGCGCCGCGACAAGCGCTTCCTTCTCCGCCTTGAACGATTTCGTCCCGTTGTCGTACTGGACGTAAAACAACGCCGATTTGCCCGGCCCGACGCTCATCGGATTCGGCCCGCCGACCGAATATTGCAAGTTCGTGACGCCCGGACGGTTCAGTATGAGCTTCTCCGCTTCGAGCGCCGTCGCCTCCGCGTCGGCCAGCCGCCGCCCCGGCCCCGGATTGTACGTGATCATCGCGTACTTCTGCTCCTCCTCCGGCAGGAAGCTGACGCCTACGACGCCGGCCAGCGTCAGACTGCCGGCGAGCAGCGCGAGCGCCGTCACCGATGTGAGCCCTTTATGATTGAGCGACCACTGCAGCATGCGCCGGTACAAGCCCGCCATCGCCCCCGGCTTGTCCTCGCGCCCATGACCGCGCTTGCTCTTCAGCCCGTTCCGGAACAAGGAATGCGCCATCGCCGGGACGACCGTCACGGCGACGAGCAGCGAGGCGAGCAGCGCGAACACGATCGTCAGCGCGAACGGCATGAACAGCTGACCGATCGGCCCGCTGACGGCGCCGAGCGGCAGGAAGACGGCGATCGTGACGAGCGTGGACGACAAGATCGGCAGAAACATTTCCCGGGTCGCCTCCAGCACGAGCGCCTTGCCGGAAAGCTTCTCGCCGGACAATCCCATGCGCCGGTAATTGTTCTCGATGACGACGATCGAATCGTCCACGACGCGGCCGATGGCGACGGTCATGGCGCCGAGCGTCATGATGTTGAGCGTGATGTCGAGCTGCCGCAGGACAAGCAGCGCGATCAGCAGCGACAGCGGAATCGAGACGACGGAGATGAGCGTCGTACGGATATTGCGCAGGAACAGCAGAATGACGATAACCGCGAATAGGGCGCCGAACAGCGCTTTGTCGAGCATCGTGGAGACCGATTCCTCGATCGGCTGACCCTGGTCCAGCATGACGAGCGATTGCAGCCCCGGATGATCGTTCGCGAACCGTGCGGTGACGTCCTTTACCGCCCGGACGACGTCCACCGTGTTCGCGTCGGCCGACTTGGTCACCTGGATTCCGATCGACTCGCTGCCGTTCGTGCGCGAAATCGATTCCGCCTTCCCGACGAGCCGGACGTCCGCAAGGTCGGACAGCTTGACGGTCGGGATGCCCGGCGGCGGGACGGCTCCGCCGGCGGGAGACGCGACTGCGCCCGGAACGGCCGTCCCTGCGGCGCCGGTACCGGTTCCGCCTGCGCCCCCGGGGGACGGCGCGATCGGGATGGCGACGTTTTTCAAATCGTCCAGCGTCGCGACGTTGCCGTCGACGACGATCGTCTTCTCCGCGTTTTCCATTTCGAACAGACCGAGAGGCACTTGAATCGCCGACGCTTGCACGAATCCTTTCACCGTGTCCTCGGTAATGCCGAGCGCCTTCAGCTTGTCCCGGTCGAAATCGAGCTGCACTTCCCGGACGAACTGACCGGAGACGCCGACGGTGCCGATCCCCGGAATGCCTTCGAGCTCCGGCTTCAGCTCCTCCTCGACGAGCTTCGTCAGCTCCTCCAACGTTTGCTCGCGGCCGGAGAGACTAAGCGAGACGACGGGGAAATCGTTCAGACGAATCCGGGATACGGCGATGTCCTGCACGCCCTCCGGCTTGACAAAGGAAGAAAGCGCTTGACGCAATTCGTTTTCCGCGTCGTCCATCGATTGCCCGTAGCCGTATTCGACGACGAGGGAAGCGACGTTTTCCATCGAGGTGGAGGTGACGGAGCCGACGCCGTCGAGTCGGCGGATGCGCTGCTCGAGCGGCAGGCTCAGCTTGTCGGCCACCTCCTGCGGGGCCGCTCCGGGATAGACGGCCGAGACGGTCAAAATCGGGACGTTGATGTTCGGGATCGTCTCCTTCTTCATCGTCATGCCCGCATACAGGCCGGCCGCGGTCACGATGGCCGTCAAAATCCATATCGCGAATTTGTTGTTGAGCGAAAAGCGAATCGCGTTTCTCACGATATTCCTCCTCGACTTATTTATGGAAGCCGATTCTATTATTCAATGAAATGCGCCGTTTTATGACGGCTCGACCGGCCAAGCCGCAACCTCCCGCCGAATAGTCGGAATTGAAAGAATATTTTGACCAAATTATGGGAACGATACGACTATCGAATTGGAATCCTTTGAAAAGAGGTGAACCCCGTGGAAGCCAGCATGAGCGTCGCCGACGTCGTGTCGCACATTCGGCGGCTGAAAACGAGCGGCGAATCGTTGAACAAGAAAAAAGTGAAGCAGACGAACCCGCAGCTGATGCAGAACGCCCTGTTCTACTTCCCCAGCTGGGAGCACGCCATTCAAAGCGCGGACTCGGTCTGAACCGAAGCTTGGTACCCCGGTACCGGGACCGCCCCTCGGGCGGTCTTTTTGTTTGCCGGCGGACAGACATGATTCCTTCCCCACGCGCATACCCTTTAGTATCGTTTCGAACCTATCTCCTTGATCAGACGTCGCAAGACGTTTTTCTTTTGAAATCGGGAGCTTCGGATGTACGGACAGTTCCCTGCCGTGTCGAATTCGACAACGAGACCTAACTGGTGAGAGGATGATTTGGGATGTGCGGAATAACGGGATGGATCGACTGGCGTAAGGACTTGACCCAACTTCCGTCCGTGCTAGTCGACATGACGGAAACAATGGCTCCCCGCGGCCCAGATGCGTCCGGCACTTGGCTTTCCCGGCATTGCGCGCTCGGACACCGCAGACTCAGCGTCATGGATCCGGCGAACGGTGCTCAGCCGATGACCCGGACGCGGGGCGATACCGATTATACGATCGTGTACAACGGGGAGCTGTACAACGCGCCCGAGCTGAAGCGGGAGCTCGTGCAGCGGGGCTACTCGTTCACGACGAATTGCGATACGGAAGTGCTGCTCGTTTCGTTCATCGAATGGGGGCGGTCGTGTCTGGACCGGCTGAACGGCATTTTCGCGTTCGCGATCTGGAACGGCGAGGAGCTGTTCTTGGCGAGGGACCGCGTAGGGGTCAAGCCGCTGTTCTATGCGCAGAAGGACGGCATGTTTCTGTTCGGGTCGGAGCCGAAGGCGATATTGGCCCACCCCGACTTCCCGGCGGAAGTCGACCGCGAAGGGCTCGCGGAACTATTCGTCATCGGCCCGGCTCGGACGCCCGGCCACGGCATTTATAAGCATATGGCGGAGCTGAAGCCCGGCCATTACATGGTCGTCGACCGGAACGGCGCATCCGCCCGGCCGTATTGGGCGCTCGAGAGCCGCCCGCACGAGGACGACGTCGAGACGACGGCGGAGCGGATCCGCGAGCTGCTGATCGATACGGTGGAGCGCCAGCTTCTGTCCGACGTGCCGGTATGCACGCTGCTGTCGGGCGGCCTCGATTCGAGCGCGCTGACGGCGATCGCCGTCCAGTATTACAACCGGACCGGCCAAGGCGTCGTCAACACCTACTCCGTCGACTACGTCGATAACGACAAGCATTTCAAAGCCAACGTGTTCCAGCCGAATGCGGACGCACCGTGGATCGAACGGATGGTCGGTCATCTCGGTACGGTGCACCACAACGTGACGTTCGATACGCCGGAGCTGTTCGACTCGCTGATCGCCGCGATGCGCGCGCGTGATTTGCCGGGCATGGCCGACGTGGACGGCTCGTTGTATTTGTTTTGCCGCGAAATCAAAAAAGGCGCGACGGTCGCCATCTCCGGGGAAGCGGCCGACGAAATATTCGGCGGCTACCCGTGGTTTCACCGCGACGAATCGCTGAACGCGAACACGTTCCCGTGGTCGCTGTCGGCGGGCATCCGAGTCGACCTGCTGTCGAAGGAAACGGCCGATTGGCTTCGTCCCCGCGACTATCTGGACGAACGGTACCGGCAAGCGCTCGACGAGGTGCCCTACTTGGCGGGAGAAACGGGTACGGCCCGCCGCATGCGGGAAATGTCGTACCTGAACATCACCCGCTTCATGCCGACGCTGCTCGACCGCAAAGACCGGATGAGCATGGGCGTCGGGCTGGAGGTGCGCGTGCCGTATTGCGATCATCGTCTCGTCGACTACGTCTTCAACGTGCCGTGGGAAATCAAGACGGCCGGCGACCGCGAGAAAGGCATTTTGCGCAAAGCGTTGAAGGGCATTTTGCCGGACGACGTCCTCACCCGCAAAAAAAGCCCGTATCCGAAAACGCACAATCCGAACTATTTGGCGGCGACGCGCGCATGGGTGCAGGACATTTTGAACGACCCGTCCTCGCCGGTGCTGCCATTTCTCGACGTCGACCATCTCCGCAAGCTGGCCGCGCCGGAATCGGCCACGATGGATTTGCCCTGGTTCGGGCAGCTTATGTCCGGTCCGCAGCTGTTCGCCTACATCGGTCAAATCGACGCGTGGCTGCGGGAATACAACGTCTCGATCCGGTAAACCGCCCGAATGCGCGAAGAAGCCTCCCGCCTATGCACCCGCGGGAGGCTTCTTGCCGTGATCGCGACGATCCCGGATCGGCCTATTCGTCCATCAGCCGCCTGACGCGGTTCAAGGCGCCAAGCAGCTCGTCCAGCTCGGCTTTCTCCAAGCTGAGCGTCATATAGGCGGGAACGAGCCCGCCGTCGTTCACTTCGATCATCGCCGTCCGGTCGCCGTCGTCGTACCGGACTTCGATCCGGTCGTTCGACCAGACGCTCGTCCAAGCCATCCGTCCCCGCCTCCCCTTATCGCCCGATCCGTTCGCCGAGCCGCTCCTGCAAAAGCCGCAGCGCCAGCGCCCGGTGGCTGACGGCGTTTTTCCTCTCGAGCGGCAGCTGCGCCATCGTCGCGCCGAGGTCGGGCAGAAAAAACAGCGGGTCGTAGCCGAAGCCTTGCTCGCCTAGCGGCCGGTCGATGACGTAGCCGGCGCAGCTCCCTTCCACTTGGACGGGAGCCTCCTCCGCCGGGTCGACCAGCGCGAGCGCACAGACGAACCGGGCCGGACTCAGCAGCCGCACGCCCGTATGCCGGGCGGCCTCCTCCGCGGCCGGGTCGAACGCGTCCGGTTCGCCGAGTGCGCCCAGCTCGCGGAGCAGCTTGGCGTTGTTGTCGGCGTCCGTCGCCCCCTCGCCGGCGTACCTCGCGGAGTAGACGCCGGGGCGCCCGCCCAGCCGGTCGACGCACAAGCCGGAATCGTCCGCCAGCGCCGGAAGCCCGTACGCCTCCGCGATCGTCCGCGCCTTCTTCCAGGCGTTGTCGGCGAACGTCTCGCCGTCCTCCACGATGTCCGGAGCGTCCGGAAAGTCATTGAGGCTGCGGACGAGGATGCCGAGCGGCTCGAACAGCTTGGCGAACTCTTTCGTTTTGCCCGCGTTGCGCGTTGCGACGATCAGCTCTTCCGTCTTATCGTTTGGCCGCATGCGCATTCGCTTCCGTTCCGACGACGGCGTTCAACGGGCCGAGAATTTCTTTTTGCTTCGCGATCATCGACTGGATCCCCTGCTCGGCTACGGCGAGCAGCTCGTTCAGCTCCTCGCGGGAGAACGGCGCTTCCTCCCCCGTCCCCTGCACTTCGACGAATTTGCCCTGCCCCGTCATGACCACGTTCATGTCCACTTTCGCCTGCGAGTCTTCCTCGTAGTTCAGGTCGAGGCACGTTTCGTCCTTGACGATGCCGACGCTGACCGACGCCAAATAGTCGGTAATCGGCGACTTCGTCAGCTTCTGGTCGCGCATCAGCTTCTGGATCGCGAAGCAAAGCGCGACGAACGAGCCCGTAATCGACGTCGTCCGCGTCCCCCCGTCCGCCTGGATAACGTCGCAGTCGATCGTGATCGTCCGCTCGCCGAGCGTCTCCAGACTGACGACCGAGCGCAGCGCGCGGCCGATCAGCCGCTGAATTTCCATCGTGCGGCCGCCGATTTTGCCTTTCGTCGCCTCCCGCTGGTTGCGCACCTGCGTCGCCCGGGGAAGCATCGAATATTCCGCGTTAATCCAGCCGCGTCCTTGCCCTTTCATGAACGGCGGCACCTTCTCCTCGATCGAGGCGGTGCAAATGACCTTCGTATCCCCTACCTCGATCAAGACGGAGCCTTCCGCATGCTTGATATAGTTCGGCGTCATCGTGACCGCCCGCGTCTCGTCGAATCGTCTTCCGTCGCTTCTCATGCCGGCACCCCCGTATGTATTCATCTTCCGTCGATTGTTCACGATTGGGCAAAAGCGAGCGTTCCTTCTTTTGCACAACCGGTATAGTTTTTGATAAAGGACGGCGGCATTCTCACCCGAAAGCCTACCTCATTTTACCAAATGCCGGAACGAAAAGAAACACCGATCGGGCCGGACGCGAAAACCCCGGGAATTCGGTTCCCGGGGTTCGTTCGTTTACATTTTGATCGCGTTGACGTTCGTCGGGCGGGATACCGGCTTGCTGTACGTCTGGTTGTCGGTCGACGTAATTTTGACGTCGTCGTTCACCTTGATTTGCACTTTCGCGTCGCCCGCCATCTCCGTCAACGAAAGCACGATCGCTTGAAGCGCTTCGCCCGGCGCCTTCTTGTCCGGACCGAGCAGCGTATCCGAGAAGTTGACCGTAATCAAGCCGTTCGCCGATTCGATCTTCGGCAGCTCCACCGTCGGCGCCACGACCGAGGACAGCTTCGACTTCTCGCTCGGTCCGGCGATCAGCTGCTCGATCGTCGCCTTCGCCTTGTCGTCGGTCCGCTTGATCAGGCGGGTGACCGGCACGTAGTACGGCTCGTGGCTGTCCGTCTGGGCGAGGAAATACAGCGTGACCGGCGTCGTCTGGCCGAAATCGGCGTCCGCGTCGCGCTCGAGGTTGATGCCCATCGCGCGGGTGAGCGCCCCGTCGATCGGCAGCTTGCCCTGCGGCATCTGCTTCAGCTCCTTGCCTTCGACCCAGATGCGCACCTCGTTCACGTTCGGGAATCCGGTCAGCGCCCACGTGACGGCTTCAAGCAGCTTGCGCTCGTCGGCCGGATCGTAAGCGTTGAATTCCTTCGAGAAGTCGACCGTCGCCGTCTTCGTCGTCGTGTTGATGTCGAGTCCTTTCACGGTTGTGCCCTTCGGGAGCAGGCCGGTAAAGCCGGCGGGAATCGCGTCTTTGCCCGCCCCGTCCTGCACCATGAATTCGAGCGTCTTGCGGGCGACCGCTTCGGTTTTCGGGATGCGCACCGTTACCGGCGCGACGTTGCCGTTTTTGTCTTTCATATAGACGGTAACTTGCGCCCCTTGCTGCACGGTCGCGCTGCCCGGAACCGCGTCGTCGCCCTTCGCGCCCGTATTGGTCACGTTGGGGGGTGGGTCGATTTGCTCGCTTTCCTTCGATTTCAAGAGCGAGCACCCGGACGTCAGCGCAACGGTAACCCCGGCTATGGCGACCCATTTCGTCCACTTCGTCAGTCTCATTGGAATCCTCCTCATCGTATCTTGTACTACTATGTATACGAGCCTGCCAAGCATTTATAACTACATTTTGTCCGGGAGACGGTACGGGCCGATCCGCGCGCCATAGGAACCGGCGTCTCTCGAATCTCTAATGAAACGGGCGTTCGTTGGCAACAATGTATAGAAGCCGGATACGAACTGATAACGAAACGGGGGATCGCCGTGACTTACAGCCTGAACAGCCGCAAAGTGGCGAAGGCGACGGAGGAGTGGCTCGCCAAACGAGGGGTCGACAAGCGGGAAATCGGCGAGCTGGTGCTCTTCCTGCAGAAGGACTATTATCCCGAGCTGACGATGGAGGAGTGTCTCGAATCCGTCGACCGGGTGCTGTCCAAGCGCGAGGTGCAAAACGCCATCCTGACGGGCATTCAGCTCGACGTGCTGGCCGAGGAGGGCAGGCTGCTTCCGCCGCTGCAGGATATGATATTCAACGACGAGGGGTTGTACGGCTGCGACGAGGTGCTGTCGCTGTCGATCGTGAACGTGTACGGCAGCATCGGCTACACCAACTTCGGCTATATCGACAAAAGCAAGCCGGGCGTCCTGAAGCGGCTGAACACGAAAAACGGCAAAGACATCCACACGTTTCTCGACGATATCGTCGGCGCGATCGCGGCGGCGGCCAGCAGCCGCATCGCCCATCGGAAGCAGGCGGAGAAAGAGACGCAGGAGCATATCGACGAGGCGTGAAGCGCGGCAAAAAGCCCCGGTTTCCGGAACTTCCGGAATCGGGGCTTCGTTTCGTCTCTTCATTAAAATTGCAGGCACATGTAGCTGAGCGTGCCGAGATCGTAGCTCCGGTGGATGACCTCCGGCTTGCGGCCGGGATCGCCGGCGCCCATCGCGATGTAGAGCGGCACGAAATGCTCCGCGCGGGGAACCGCGAGACGGGCGTGCGGCGCGCGCTCCTCGTAGTCGAACAGCGCCTCCAGGTCCCCGTTCTCCATCCGCTCGACGAGCCAATCGTCGAACTCGACGGCCCACGGCTCCGCCGTTTTTTGCCCCCACTTGATAATCCGCAAATTGTGCACCGTCACGCCGCTGCCGATGACGAGGACGTCCGCCTCCCCGAGCCCGCGCAGCGCTTCGCCGATCTTGTACTGCTCGCGGGGCGGCAAATACGGGTTGACGGACGCCTGTACGACGGGGATGTCCGCCTCCGGGTACATCCGGTGCAGCAGCGTCCACGACCCGTGGTCGAGCCCTCTGCTCGTATCGGAGGCGACCTCGATGCCGGCGCCGCGCAGCCGCTCCTTCACTTTCTCCGCGACGGCGCTCGAGCCTTTCGCCGGGTACGTCACTTGGTACAGCTCGTCGGGGAAGCCGCCGAAATCGTATATGGTGTCATAGACGCCGTCCGACGAAGAGACGGTCGTGACCGGCCGTTCCCAATGCGCGGTGAAGACGACGATCGCCTTCGGCCGGAATCGGCCGGCGAGCTCGGCCAGAAATCGGGTGTAATCGGTTTGTTCGATGGCGAGCATGGGCGAGCCGTGCGCCAAAAAAAGCGAAGGAACCATGCGGACACCTCCTATTTTCGTCTGTTAGTAGGTTACTTTATGTAAGTTACTATACATTGTATCAATGGACCTGTCAAGCGGATTCCGTGCGCCGCGAACCTTAGCATTCCCGGAACTTCGGCGCGGGTTTCCGAAAAAACAAAAAACGCCCGCTTCGCGGGCGCATTCTTCATTTCCGCACATACCGAATCGTGCCGCCGTCGCTCGTCTCGCGAATGCGGCCTTCGTCGCGCAAATGGATCAAGTGCGCGATCGTCTCCGACAAGGCGAACCGCAGTTGGTGGATCGACAGCCGGTCGCCGAACAGGGCGCGGCACATCGCATAGGACGTAGGCGCCGAATCGAGCTTCGCCTCCATCGCCGCGAGCCGTTCCTCGTGGTGACGGACGATCTCCCTCGCTCTCTCGCCGAACGTGCGAAACGGCTCCCGGTGGCCGGGATACGCGACGTCGACCGCGAGCCGGCTCACGTCGTCCAAGCTGCGCAAATACGAGCGGAGCGGATTGTCGTCGAAGCCCGGAAGGTAGCCGACGTTCGGCGTTATTTGCGGCAGGACGTGGTCGCCGCAGAACAGCTCCGACCGCTCCTCGTCGTAAAAGCACAAATGGCCGGCCGCATGCCCGGGCGTCACGATCGGACGGTACGTCCGGTCGCCGATCCGGAAAGGCTGGTCCGGCTCGATCGTCGTCAGCTGCGGCTGCGGCGACACTTGGGGAAGAAACCCCTTCATATGCTCGGCCATCTGTTCGAGCGTCGGCTCGTCCATGCCGTGCGCGCGAAACAGCTCCAGCAGCTTCGCGCTCATCGTCTCGCCCTCGCCCCACAGCGCCTTCGTCTGCTCCCGCCCGACGGCGGAAAGATGCACCGGGGCGCCGGAGCGCTCCTGAAACCAGCCGCTCAGCCCGTAATGGTCGGGATGGTGGTGGGTCAGCACGATGCTCTCCAGCGCCGTCGGAGGCAAATCGTGCTCCTCCATGACGCGGTTCCACAGCTCCTCCGCCTCCGGCGTATGCAGCCCCGGGTCGATCAGCGTCCATCCGGAGCGGGAGCGCACGACGTAGCCGTTCACCCACCGGAGCGGGAACGGCAGCGGCACTTTTACTTGCAAGATCGTCTCGTTGATGATGTGGATCGGTTTGATCACGGCTGTACGTTTCCTTCCTTCGTTCCGGTCAAGATAAGTCTCGGCGACGTCGTCCGCTCGTACGGCCTTCCGTCATAGCCGCCGTAGACGCGGTCGATGCGAAGACCGGCGGCGGCCGTCATCGCCTCGAACTGCTCCAGCCCGTAGCATTTGACTTGCTCGTCGTAATGGCGAACCGGCTTGCCCGGCTCGCGGATCCGAATGCGTTTGCGCACGAAGCCTTCCTCGACGCGCCGGTTTTCCTCGATGCGGCATCGTCCTTGGGCGCGCTCCGAGCAAGGGACCAGGTTCGTCTCCACGTAAGCGGCGTTCAGGAAATCGATGATGAACCGGCCGCCCGGGCCGAGCAGACGCGCGATCTCTCCGATCACCTTCTCGTTCTCCGCGTCGGCGGCGAAATAGCCGAACGAGGTGAACAGATTGACGACCGCGTCGAACGGCCCTTCCGCCGGAACGCGGCGCATGTCGCCCCGCAGCCAGCGGACGCGCCGCATCGTATCGCGCTTGCGGGCTTCGGCCAGCAGCACGCCGGACAAATCGACGCCCGTCACCCGGTAGCCGAAATCGGCCAACGCGAGCGAATGCCGGCCCATGCCGCAGCACAGATCGAGCACGGACGCTCCGGGCGGAAGCCCGAGCCAGCCGATCATCGCCCTTACTTCCTCGTACGCCCCGGCGGCGTCGCGATGTTTGTACACCACCAAGTAATCGTCGCCGAAGCTCTCCTCGTACCATCGTTCCATCGTTTCGTCCTCGCACCCCGTCTATCGCCATTCTGTAGCGTTCCGATATCGATTGTACCATTCTCCGCTCCCCGGAAAAAGGCTTTGCGCGCCAACTTCCGGGCCATGGCGAAAAAGGACGCCCCCGGACATGCGTTCCGGTGACGTCCTCCCACGGTGCGGCGGGCGGCCGCAGCCTTATTTGCGATAGCGCGACGTTTCGATCCGCTGCCGCAGCAGCTCGTAAAACTTGTCCTCGTCGACAGGCAGCTCGGCCCAATCGTCCGTCCAGGCGGACAAGTACATCGCGTTGGACAGCGACAGTCCGCGGATGCCTTCCTCGCCCGGCGCGACGAGCGGCGTGCCGAGACGGATCGAATCGACCCAGTTTTGCGTAATCGACCGGTGCCCTTTCGGTTCCGGTCCGACGGGAATGTCGATTTTCCAGCATTCCGGCTGGCCGAACGTGCCTTGGAAGGTGCGGTTGAACTCCGGCTCCGGTACGCGCAGCCGCCAAAACGTCAGCTTGTTGTCCTCGATGACGACTTTGCCCCGGTCGCCGGTCACCTCGAGCCGGTTCGTTCCCGGCGTCTCGCCGGTCGTCGTGACGAACACGCCCGTCGCGCCGTTCGGATATTCGACGTAGGCGGTCACCTCGTCCTCCACCTCGATGTCGCGGTATTTGCCGAACGAGCAAAACGCGCGCACGCGCGACGGCAGCATGCCGACCGTCCACTGCCACAGGTCGAGCTGGTGCGGACACTGGTTGAGCAGCACGCCGCCGCCCTCGCCGGCCCAGGTGGCGCGCCATTGTCCGGAATCGTAATAGCTTTGCGGACGGTACCACGTCGTAATGATCCAGTTCGTCCGGCGAATTTCCCCGAGCTCGCCGCTGTCGATCAAATCTTTCAGCTTGATGTAAAGCGGACTCGTCCGCTGGTTGAACATCATCGCAAAGCGTACGCCGCTCGACGCGGCCGCCTCGTTCATTTCGCGCACCTGCTTCGTATAGACGCCCGCCGGCTTCTCGCACAGCACGTGGATGCCCCGCGCGAACGCTTTCATGGCCGTGCCGGGATGGTCGAAGTGAAGATTGCAGATGAGGATGGCGTCCACCGCGCCCGACTCCAGCATCGCGTCCACCGTCTCGAACGTTTGCAGCTTCTCGCCGAACTGCTCCTTCGCCCACCGAAGCCGGTCGGCGCTAATGTCGCACACCGCCGCCAGCTCCGCTCCCGCGACTTCCCCCGCCGCGATATATCTGGCATGCGACGACCCCATATTGCCGATGCCGACGATCCCGATTCGCACTCGTTCCATTCGTTTATTCCGCTCCTTTGCGACCAAGCCCGGATATTCGCGGGAATGCCGTGACGACAACTTCCGCTCCCTCCATGCTACCATAGGAGCACCGCGGCGACTTTACCGTCGTTGCCGTAACGGTTTCGCCCAATTGACTGTCATTGGCGTCATGAACGGGCCGCTTGACGCTTGTACTGCTCCGGCGTCACCCCGACCCGCTGCTTGAACATCCGGGTGAAGTGCGACGGGTGCTTGAACCCGACCTTGTAGCAGACGTCGGTGACGGACAAGCTGCGCTCGAGCAGGAAATGGATTTTCGCCTGATTGATCCGGCGATGGTATAGATAATTGAAGATCGTCGCGCCGGTCACTTCCTTGAACAGCTTGGATAAATAATATTTGTTCACGTGAAGCCGTTCCTCCAAATGCTCCAGATGAACGTCCTCCTGGTAATGCTCCTCCAAATAGTCGACGACCGACTGCACGTGTCTCTCCTTGTCCGTCGGAAAGGCGGAAGCCGAATCCGCGGATTGCTCGCACACGTCGTAGACGATCAGCAGCAAGTCCAGGAAGGCGACCAGCATCCGGTCGCGGGACACCTTGCCCCGATCGTCCGAAAGCTTCCGCATCTTCTCGAGCAGCGCCTCCACCTCGAGCCGCACGTCGCCCGAGAGCGGGATGCGGCAATTTTTGAGCTCGTAAAACGGCTTCAGCACGTTCACCTCGAACGGCTTGTCGTCGGCAAGCGCCTTCACGAAGGCGGGATCGAAATGAACGGTCGTCCGCCGGTACGGTACGCTGGCGTCCATGTTCGGGCAATGCAGCGTCATGCCGTGCATGAGGATCAGGTCGCCGGGAGAGAGGACGAATATTTTGTCCCCGATCAAATAATGGCCCTTCCCCCCGTGGAAGTAATACAGCTCGAAGTGCGCGTGCGAGTGGAACGACATGCCCGTCCCGCCTTCGCTGTATCGGATTTCCACCGTCGGGGAGTAGGAGCCGAGTGACGCCGCCATGGCGGCACCTCCTTCGTCCGTGTAACGGTCGTTCTCCTGCTTCCAGTGTAGCATAAAACGCGAGCGAGCGGGGCCGCTTGCCGAAGACGCCGGGTGGTTCGGGCACAAGAAAAAAGCCGCAGCTCGGAGGAGCTGCGGCCAGGCGTCATGCCGGTCGCCGATCAATCGGCAAAGTAGTCGGCGAGTCCGGCCGCGATGGCGGCGGCCGCCTTGCGCTGGTAGTCGTCCTTGCGCACGATCGACTCGTCGCGGGAATCGGTCAAAAACCCGAGCTCGAGCAGCACCGAAGGGCGGTCGTTCTCCCTCAGCACGTGGTAATCGCCGAACGAAATGCCGTTGCTTTTCAGGACGCCGTCTTTCGCCAGACGTTCTTCGATGCTGTGGGCGAGCGCCCGGTCCTTCGCCTCGGAATAGAAGTAGACGAGCGTGCCGGACACTTTTTTCGGCGAGGCGTTATAGTGGATGCTGACAAAGGCGTCGGCCCGCCGTTTGTTGCTCGCTTCCGCCCGATCGGACAGCTCGGGCTGCTCCTTGTCGCCGGTCCGGGTCATGGCGACCTGCGCCCCCGCGCGGCGCAGCTCTTCGGCGACGTAATTCGCGGTGCTCAAGTTGATCTTCTTCTCTTCCGTACCGTGCGTCGTCCCGATGACACCCGGATCGCTTCCGCCGTGGCCGGGGTCGACGACGATCAGCTTGCCTCGCAGCCCGCCTCCGGCCCGCTTCGTTTCCGCGGCGGCGGCGCGTCCGGACGCGTCCACGTAGCGTCCCGAAACCCAGCCGGTCTCGCCGTCCGCCGTGCGCACCCGCATCCAGCCGTTGCGGTCGTCCGAAATGCTCAGCTTCGTCCCTTTCGTCAGCAGCCGCTTCGCTTCGCCTTCCGTTCCGGGACTTTCCCGCAGCCACAGCTTGTCCGCCGTGACGACGCCGTCCCGGGTTTTGGCCGACGCGCCGCCGGCGGCTGCCGACGCGACTTTGGCGCCGCCTTTCGGCTCCGGCTTGACGTCCGTCTTCACCAAATAATGGGCCGCGACCCAGCCCGTTCGGCCGCCCGTCTGCACTTTGGCCCATCCGAACGATTCCTCGGAAACGGTTACGCTCGCGCCTTTGCCGAGCGTCCCGACGATGCGCGCACGACCCGCCGGCTCCGCGCGAACGTTCAGCGTATCCGCGGCCACTCGGGCCGTATACGTCTCCGCATCCGCTTGCCCCGCCGCGGCCAACAACGCGCCGAGCGCGACGCCGCCCGCCAGTATCGCCTTCCGTACAGTCCGTTTCATGGCACCCTCGCGTTCGGTTGAAATGACAGTCCAGTTTTTACAAATGTACCATGCCTGTCAGCGCGAAACAACCGCCAACCGTACCGGGCCGCAGGAACGAATGGCGCGAAAAAAGCGGGAATGGCTCGAATCGTGCGGAAAAATTGCGCAATTCGCCCCGCGATCTAGGTCCCGGTATCTATCCGGCCCGGCCGGCGCCGATCCGGAAGGGACGACCCTTGATGCAGCCGTCGATCGGGCGGCATGCGGGTACGCGCAAGCGGCACGCTGCTCCGCTTTCGGTCTGCTTCATTGGATGTTGTCCATCGAACGGCTCTTTTCGACTCCAAAAGAAGCTCTCGATTGGAACCTATCCAATAGAATTGCCGCCATTTTCGAATTTCGGCTTCTTGCACGCGATTCCATTGGATGAAATCCAATCGACGGCCGGTACGCGTCCCCCGGGTCGTTCCCTATTGGATGCAATCCAATGGGAGGACGACTTCGCGGGCGTTGTACGCAAGGTCCGAGCCGTTGGATCGACGGCTCGCCGCGACATCATCCTCTTCGCGGACGAAACACCGCCGGCCGATCGGGACACCCTTGCGCTATTCGTCCTTCGTCAGACGAATCTCTTCCTCCCCGCCGTCCCACTGGATGCGCAGGGTGAACTCCTTTTCCACGACGTAAGGCTTGTCGAGCGTCGAGCTGCCCCGGATAACCAGCTTCGACGCCGACTTCGGCGTCGCTTCTCCCTTGTCCTTGAAATTTTCGCTGTTTTCGAACTGGTACCGAACGACGCTGCCGGTCTTTCCTTTGTCTCCGATATATCGGATTTCGTATGTCTTCCCCTTCGGGGAGATGGAACAAGCGACGCTCCAAAACTCGCTTTTGCCAGCAAACGCGAACCGGTCGGAGCAGCCGGTCACGAGGACCAGGCCGATCAGAATAAAGAATGCGATCCATCTTTTCATCGAATATGCCCCTTTGGTCATTTCCTCCAGTATAACCGCCAAATCTTAACAGAAGTGCGGCGCAATTCTTAAGCCTTTCTGAAATCACGCGGCCGGCTTGTTCCGATCGCCCCGATGCCATGACCGTTCCGTGACCGAGTCACGAAAGCGCCGCCGAAAGATGGGTTTCAGGCAGCTTGTTGCCCCGAAGCCGGTTGCATTACGATTACCGTGATTATGGAGAAAAAAGCAAGGCGCGAAATGAGGAGGATGGATCATGAAAAGGAGATGGACCCAGAAAGGAGCGGGCACGGCCGTGCTCGGCGCGGCGCTGTTCGTCAGCCTTTCCTTCAACGCGATGGGGGCGGGGACGCTGACGGAGATCGAGGCGTATTTGAACACCGGCATCAAGGTCGTGCTGAACGGCAAATCGTTCGAGCCGGTTGACCCGGACGACGGGACGAAGCTCGTCCCGATTACGTACAGAGGCTCCACGTATTTGCCGCTGCGGGCGGTCGCCGAGGCGTCGGGCCTCCAGGTGACGTGGGATCCGAACACCGAGACCGCTTATTTGGGCGAGACGGGCGGCGAAATCGCCAAGGGCGAAACCCGCTACATCAAAGTGTCGCCGGAATTCGTCTACAACGGCAACAGCATTTACCGGCTGGCGAGCCGCACGCCCGAGGAGCTGACGACGGCCGACGGCACGGTGCTCGATTACGGCTATGTGACCGGAGGCAGCCGCTCGGTCAACATGGAGATCGCCACCGAATTCGAATACAGCAAATTCAAGGCGAAAATATGGGCCGCCGATTCGCTGACGACCGACGACCTGCAAGTGAAAATCGTCGACGAAAACAACGTGACGGTCAAGGACGTCAAAGTCAAATCGGGGACAATCACCGAGCTCGAGCTCGACGTCAAAGATACGAAGGCGCTGCGGATTTACGTCCAGGGGGACAAAAGCATCGTCGGGGAGCCGTCGCTGGGCAAGTAGGCGGGCTCGGAGGTGCATGCCGCGAAACGAAAGGAACTCCGATTTCCGTTTCTTCGGGACAGACGACGGAAGTCGGAGTTCCTTTCGCGATTCGGGCGAACCCGGCTCCCCTATGCCGGAGATCAAAGTTTCATGCTTACGACGAAGACGACCGCTACGATCAGCACGAGAAAGGCGGCTGTCGTCGTCACGTAACCGGTCAAGCGGGGAGCTTCCCCCGCGCCTGCGGCGGAAAGCCGTTTCTTGATCGAGCTCCCCATTACGCCCGTAACGACGAGTGCGGCCACAATGAGCGTACCGCCGCCCTTCTCCATCACCTCGAGCCAGAGCGGCCGGTCCTTCCCGAGATCAAGCTGAAGGATCATATAGACGCCGCTGACGAGAACGGCGGCCGCGCCGGGATGGGCGACGAAGCCGGCGACGCGAATCAACCGCTTCGCCAGCGTATTGGACGGCCCGGAGCCGAGCTGCGTTTTCATAAGCGGCAGGACGAGGACGACGGCGAGCAAGGCGCCGATCCAGAGAAACAATCCCGTCAGGTGCAGGAACAGCATAAATCCGAACATCGCAGATTACCTCCCGTATGATTGATCGGCGGCAGCCGAAGCGCCGGATCGCAGTCGCGGCGTCAGCGATAGAATCGCCGGCAGAAGCACGCCCCGGACAAGAAACGTATCGACGAGAATGCCGATCCCCATCGTCATCCCGAACAAGAACAGCTCCTGCAGCGGCTGTGTCATCAGCACGCTGAACGTGGCCGCAAGAAGGAGACCCGCGGACGAAATGACGCCGCCGGTGCGGGCTACGCCCAGGCTGATCGCCCGTTTCCACTCGTGCGTCCGGGCTTCTTCCCGGATCCGGGAGACGAGCATGATGTTGTAATCGACGCCGAGGGCGATGAGGAAGACGAACGTGTACATCGGCAGCCGGTAACTGATCGAATCGTGCCCCATCAGGTGATGGAACACGGTCCAGCCGAGCCCGAGCGTCGCCGTATACGACAGCAGCATCGTCCCCATCATGACGAGCGCCGGCACAATAGCGCGCGCCTGGAAAGCGAGCATGACGAGGATCGAACCGGCGATCAGCGAGAAGACGACGACGGTGTCGCGCGCATTCATCGTCCGCACGTCGAGCTGCTCGGCCGTCTGCCCGGCGAAATGAAGCGAGAAGCGGGACGGATCGAAGCCGCTGTCCCGCAGCATCGCGCCGCTTTCGGCCCGCAGCGATTCCAGCAAGTCCAGCGCGGCCGCATCGTATGGGTTGATCGGCAGCGTCACTTGCAGCTTGACGGCCCGCTTGTCGGTCGAAAGCAGCGTGTCCGGCAGCTCCTCCGCCGATCGGGACCGCCATGCCGAAAGGTCGGGCGCGACGGTGCCCGCCTCCCGTCCGATCCGCGACGCCAATCGGTCCAGCTTGTCGACAAACGCCGCATCCGCGGTCATGTCCGTCTCCGCCATCAACAAGACCGATACGGGCGCAAGCTTCCCCGGCGGGAACCGCTCCTCCAGCAATTCGAAGCCTTGGCGGGACGAAATCGTCTCGGGAAACGACTTCATCAAGTTGAACGACGGTTTGATCGTCCCGATCGAGAGCGACGGCACGATCAAGACGATCAGCAAAACCGCCGCGATCGCCGCCGGTTTTTTCACGACGCCGTCGCCGATTCCGGTCCAAAATCCGGCCGTTCTCGCTTCCCGCTCCTCCAACTTCGGAACGAAGGGCCAGAACGCTTTGCGCCCCAACAGAGCGAATACGGCCGGGACGAGCGTCACGCCCGCCAGCATCATAACCGCCATCGCCACGGCAAACACCGGCGCAAAATGACGGTACGGCGCGAATACGGCCGCGAATAGCGTCGTTACCGCGAGCAGCACGGTGCCGCCGCTGAACAGGATCGGCTCCGCGACATGGAGAAACGCCGCCTTCATCGCGTCGAACCGCGAGCCGATTCGCTTCAGCTCTTCCCGGTAGCGGGAAACGACGAATAGACAATAGTCCGTCAGCACGGCGAACAGCAGGATCGTCATAATCGACAGCGCCTGCTTGTCCACGAGAAACCATCCGTTTTTCGCGGCGAGCCCGAGCAGCCGGTCGACCGTCGCATAGACCGTCCCCGCGACGAAGAGCGGCATGACGGCCAGCAGCGGGGAGCGGTAGATGGCGATCAATAGGACCACGATCAGTCCGACGGTTGCGAGCAGCAAAACCAGATCCGCATTCCGGAACAGCGTAATCGTATCGGCCGTAATGCCGGCCGGCCCCGTTATTTCAAGCCGAAGCCCTCCGATTCCCGACTGTTCGGCGTACGTCCGGATTTGCTGCAGTGTTTCGAAGATCGCATCCGACTCCAAGTCGGGCCGCAGGGCCACATTGAGCAAAACGGTCGTGCGATCCGCGGAAAATAGGCCGTCCTGCACGTTCTCGGGAAGCCGGTGAAACGGCAGGGCGCTCGCGACATGCTCCGGCTTGTCGCCGGAGGCGAGCCACTCGCTCACGTTCGCGATTCGGGCCCGTTCGTCCGCCGTTATGGCCGCACGTCCGTGGAAGACGAGCAGCGCGACCGGCCCGTCGTCCGACGGAAATGCCTCGTTCAGCAACCGGCCTGCCCGAGCCGCCGGCGTATCGCCGCGAACGCTGCCTTCCCCGCTGCCGACGGCGTACGGCTTCGCCCCGGGGGCGATTGAGGCGAGCGCCGCGACGAGCAGCGCCCAGCAAGCGACAACCGCCCACGCTCCTTTCGGGCTGCCGACCAAGCGGGCCAAGTAGCGAAAAATACGATTCATCGTCCCGATCACTCCTTTCCGCATTGGTCTCTTGCGGATTCCACTTTAGGATAGGAATGTGAACGGACGATGAACGGAGCATTACGATCGGGGCAATCGGACGGTGAACGTCGTGCCTGCGCCGGGCTCGCTGTCGACGCGGATCGTGCCGCGGTGCAGCTCCACGATTTTTCGGGCGATCGACAAGCCCAGGCCGCTTCCGGATCGCGAGCGGTTTCTCGCTTTGTCCGCCTTGTAAAACCGTTCGAACACGTGCGGCAAGTCGGCGGCGGGAATGCCGATGCCCGTATCCTCGACCGTCACGGTTACGGCATCGTCCACGGTCAGCCGGATGCGGATCGTTCCCCCCGGACGGGAAAATTTGATGGCGTTCGTCATCAGGTTCAACCATACTTGCACGAGCAGCTCCGGATCGGCCGTGACGACGATTTCCGGCAAGTCCGGCTCGAGGGACAGCCCTTTGTCCGTCCACTGCCATTCGGTCATGAGCAGCACATGACGGATCTGCTCGTCCAGCCGGAACGCGGTCCGCTTCACCGCGTTCGTCTCTTTGTCCAAGGAGGCGAGTGTCAGCAGCTGGCGGCTCAAGCCGGACAGCCGTTTGCTTTCCTCTTCGACGATTTCCAAATACCGCCGCGCCTCTTCGGGCGATACGGCGTTATCGAGAATCGTCCGGGCGAAGCCTTGGATCGACGTCAGCGGCGACCCGATCTCGTGCGAGACGTTCGCGACGAATTCCTGCCTCATGTCGTCCAGCCGCTTGAGCGACTGCGCCATTTGCGAGAAATGACGCGCCAAATTGCCGATTTCGTCCCGCCGCGACACGTCCAGCCCGATGTCGTACCTCCCCTCGATAATCGTCCGGGTCGCTTCCGTCAGCGTCCGGACCGGCTTGACGATATGACGCGTGAAGATGACGATGAAGCCGATGCTGAACGCGAACGCGGAGCCGAGCAGCACCGCCAGCAGGATGCGCACTTCGCCGATCTGCTGCTCCAGATCCGGCCGGACGAACAGCGCGTAAGCGCGCCCTTCCGCATGGACGGGCAGGCCGACCGTATTCGCGATGCTGTTCTCGAAATAACCGGATACGTTCAGCAGTCGGCGTTGCTCCGTCAGCCCGTCATACGTGTCTCCCGCCAATACCCGGCGCGCCTGCTCCGGGTCGAACCGGTCGTGCTTGAACGGCGAGCCGTACATTCGGCCTTTCAGCCGGTCGTCGACGACATAGAGCTGAAAGCCCAAGCTGCCGATCCGGTTCAGCTGCCCGTTCCATTCCGCCTCGGGAACGCCCTCGAGGAGCTCGCGGATCTCTTTCGCCATCTTCATCACTTTTTGCTCGCTGTACCCCTTCAGCTTGTTCGTGTAATAGACGTTGACGACGAGCAGCGCCAGCAGCCCGCTCAACAGGGAGATGCCGATGAAGGTCAGGGCGATGCGGACGTACAGCGATCTCACCGTTCCGGCACCTCCAGCTTGTAGCCGAGCCCGCGCACCGTCGTGATGACGAAATCGTCGGTTTCGTCGGCAAACCGCTCCCGCAACCGTTTGATATGGACGTCGACCGTCCGGCTGCCGCCTTCGTAATCGTTGCCCCATAAAAGCTGAAGGAGCTGTTCCCTCGTAAAAATGCGTCCCGGCTGGCTCGCCAGCTGCGCCAGCAGCTCGAATTCCTTGAGCGGAATGACATGGGTCTTCCCGCCGATTCTCACCTCGTAGCCGGTTCGGTCGATAATCGTGCCGTTCAGGCGAATGACGTCCGCCGACACCATCCGGTATCGACGCAGGAGCGCCTTCGCCCGGAACAGCAGCTCCTTCGGCTCGAACGGCTTGACGACGTAATCGTCCGTACCGGACGAATACCCCTTCTCCTTGTCGCGCAGCTCCGCCTTGGCCGTTAGAAGCATGACGGGAATATCGTAGTCCCGGCGTATGTCCTCGCACAGCTCCCAGCCGTCTTTCGCCGGCATCATGACGTCGACGATCGCCAGATGGACCGTCTCGCTCTCCAAGATGCGTGTCGCTTGCTCGCCGTCCTCCGCCTCGTAAACGACGTAGCCTTCCTTTTCGAACAAAAACCGAAGCAGCTCCCGAACGTGCGGATCGTCGTCCGCGACGAGCAGATGCGTTCTCATGACCGTTCCCCTTCCCGTAGCCGCGTTGTCCCCCCCATTGTAGGCGAACGGATCGGGGAAGTAAACGCAAAGAAAAAACCTCCCCGCCGCCGCACGGAGTGCGGGGGTTGCGGGAAGGTTGCAGCCTTTCGAGAATGCCCCCCTTTCAGCCTTACTGGATAAGCATGCTACAACTGGGCATCGATTTCATGATAAGAGCCGGGTGCAAGGTCGACTTTGAAACCATGCGATGTTCGTTTGAAAAATAAAACAAGCGATGTCCGGAACTCCGGCATCGCTTGTTTTTTGGCTATCTACGGGAAAGCTCCATTTGATCAAAATTCCTTTAAAAGAAAAAACCCCCTCGCTGCCGCTGGATCGCGGATTCGGCGAGAAGGCCGGTTTATGCCGGGTTCGGCAAACGTCAGATTTTCAACTCCCCAAGCTTGATCAGCTCGACAACCGCCTGCGATCGACCTTTCACGTTCAGCTTCTGCATCACGTTAGAGATATGGTTTCGCACGGTCTTTTCGCTGATGAACAGCTGACCAGCGATGTCTTTTGTCGTTTTGTCTTGGACGAGCAGTTCAAAAACTTCGCGCTCACGATTGGTCAGAAGAAATTTGTTTTTGTGGTCGTTGCCCTTCAATATCGCCACCCCTCCTTGCTTGGGTTTTGTATATGTTACAAGGTGTAGGGATACAGTCAAAGTTATGATATGAGCGGGGCGGTTTCTTGGTGCGGTGGCGGCGTTAAAATGGGCGGCGGACGAAGCGGGGCGTGCGATTGGACGAGGACGCGGAAGCATCGGGAACAACGAAGCGAAATGCGCGCGCTGCCTCCTATCCTTCGTTCTCCCCGGCGAGGGACGGCGCAGCTGACGCCGGCCGCCCCCCATTCCAGAACCTTTCAGGACTACAGCCCGCGCGACCGGACCATGACCGCAAACGCGGCGAACGCCCGGTTCGGCAGCGGGTCGTCTCGGCGAATCAGACTCGTTTCCGCATACCGGAACTTCTCGGGCAGCGGATACGCGATAAGCCCGTCGTAAGCGCCGGTCAGCACCGACTTCGGCTGCACCGTGCAGGCAAGCCCGGCCTTGACGCTGTTCAGAAGCGTCTCCAGCGACCCGATCTCGATTTTGTTCCGGAACGGAACGCCCTCCTCCCGAAGCCATCGCTCCAGTACGCCACGGAACGGACAGCCGACCGGCGAAACGGCCCAACGGACGTTCGCCAAATCCGGGGGTTCCGTCGGGTCGCCGCCGGACAAGAGGACGATTTCATCCCGCTCCATGTATTCGCGAACGATTTTCGGCGAGTCGACGTCCCCCGTTACGAAGGCGCCGTCCAGCCGGCGGTCCAGCACTTGCGCCAACAGCTCCGACGAAGTGCCGGTCACGAGCGAAAGCGAAACGTCGGGATACCGGGTTTGAAACTCGGCCAACGCGTTCATGAAATTGCCGCATGTAACCGTTTCGACGACGCCGACGGCGAGCGGGCCGCTCGGGACATCCGTCTCCTTGACCGCGTTCGCGGCCTCCTCCGACAGCTTCACGATAAGCACCGCATACTCGCGGAACGCTTTTCCTTTCTCGGTCAGCTCGACTCCTTTCGGATGCCGGCGAAACAGCGGAACGCCCAGCTCGCTTTCCAGCTTGCGGATGCGGGCCGTCACGTTCGACTGCACGTATTCGAGCCGCTCCGCGGCGCGCGAGATGCTGCCTTCCTCCGCCACCGCGGCGAATACCTTCAAATCGGTCAATTCCATCGATACCCCTCCTGTAGTGCCGCGAATCGATCAAGCCTATCGATTTTCGTGATATCCCTATCAATATCTATCATTATACGATATGGATCGATTGCCGTATATTAGGATCGATGGACGCTTTGCGCCCGTATCTCACAAGTGGGGGAAGAAGGTGGCATCGGCATGAAGAAGGAATGGTGGCTGCTCCTGATCGGGGGCGTTTTCGAGGCCGTCTGGGTATCCGGACTGAAGCATGCGTCCGCATGGTGGGAATGGCTCGGCACGGTTGCTTTGATATTGGCCAGCTTTAAAGTATTGATCGATGCGGCCGCCAAGCTGCCGGTCGGAACGGTGTACGCCGTGTTTGCGGGATTGGGGACGGCCGCTACGGTCGTTACGGAAATCGTCGTATACGGCGAGCCGGTTCATCCGCTCAAGCTGCTGTTCATCTCGACGCTGGCGGCGGGCGTGATCGGGTTGAAGCTCGTTACGGCGGACGGGGACGCGAAGGGGGGCGAGGCGTAATGGCTTGGATCGCTCTCGTGGCGGCGGGCTTGTTCGAGGTGCTCGGCGTGCTCGCCATCAAACGGGTGACGACGTTCCGCGACCCGAAGTCGTACGCCCTGCTCGCCGTCGCTTTCCTGTCGAGCTTTTCGCTGCTCACGCTGGCGATGGGCCGGATCTCGATGGGAACGTCCTACGCGGTATGGACCGGCATCGGCACGGCAGGCGGCACCCTGCTCGGGATGTTCGCCTTCGGCGAGCCGAAGGAGTGGAGGCGCGTCTTCTGCATCGGTCTTATCGCCGCGTCGGCGATCGGACTGAAGATCGTATCCTAGTCCAAAATCAAGAACGGCAGGCCGGAACGGCGGAATTCCTTCCGCGTCCCGAACCCGCCGTTTTCGTCAAGGAGCCGTCAGTCGATGCTGGAGCATATCCGCGAGCCCTGCCGCTTGCTCCCATACGATCGGCCGCAGATGGCCGGACTGCACGGGCAGCCGATCGGCATCGCCGCGCTGCACCGTGCACACGACCGGCACGTCCAGGCCGAGCGCATAGCCCGCCGCCAAATACGCGTCAGGGCTCGCGCCGGACAAGTCGGCGATGAGCAGCTTGCTGTCGGCGATCGATTGCAGGGCGTCGTCGCCCAGCTTGCCGGTCGGGGTGTATTCGACGTAGCTCGGAAGAAAGCCGCACTGCTCGAGCCGGGGAAAGACCGTCTCCGCCCATTCTCCCCGCATCCCGTCGCGATGACGGACGACGACGGCGCACCGCTTCAGCCGTCTCCCTTCCGCCTTGGCGGCCGCTTCGCGCCACCCGCTCTCCGTCAGCCGGAACGCCGAGCCGGTACGCTCGATCAGCCGTTCGTCCCGCAGCTTCTCGATAATATGGACGAGCTCCTGCAGGTTAGGGGAATAGGTCAAATTGAAATGGTCGCCCAGCTGACGCAGGACGATCGTTTCGTTCGGCCCGCCCGAGCGCCGGTAAAAAAAGCGGAGCAGCTTGTCCGCCTTCGCTTCGACCGTTACCGGTACGCGCGGCGAGTTGCGGATCGTCTCCGCATCGTCAATGGACAGGCAAACCGGCTCGTCGCAATCGGTCAATTCCCGGATGTAGCCGGACAGGATCGGGAACAGGAGCTGCTTCGTCTGGACCGGCAGCGCGGCGTAAGCGTCGCAGCTGTCCGCGCGCAGCTTGTAGGAGCTTTCGGGCGCGCAGAGGCAGCCGACGAAGCGGTACGTCTCGCCCTTCGCCTGAACCGGTACGATCTTGCCGCAAAAGATGCACTGTTTCGTTTCCATCGCGTTTCGTCACCTCTTATCATGTAAGTTCGTACCGGAGCGGCGGGATAAGGGGGCAACGCGGCGAAGGAAAAGCTGGAACAAGCCGATCCCATCGGGGACCGGCTTGCGTTGCGTGTGGGGGCAAGGCGCCACCGCCACGGACGGCTACACGTCGTCGGGGCGCAGCGCGACGGACAAGGCCGCCACGCTTCCGCCTAGCGTGCAGCGGGCTTCGGCGCGGCCGTCGGCCGTTTCGCGGACGGCGGCGTCGGCCGGCGGAGCGCCGTCCATCGACAGCGCGAACACGAAGCCCGCTTTCGTCACGCGGCGCAGATCGATCGTCCGCCGCGGCCCGGCGTACATCGTCAAGTCGAGACCGATCGTGCCGTCGCCGGAACGGACCGTCTCCCAGCGCAGCGCCGGGGACGGCTGTCCCTCCTCGACGAACGCCGCATACAGCGAGCGGATGCGGATCGTCCGCGGTCCTATCCGGATCGAGACGGTGTCGCCGTCGACCGTGCAGCCGACGCCGTCGAGCCGACCGCCGACCTCGAACCGGAGGCGGAAATCGCCCGTCTCGAGCGTTCCCCCGGTTTTGTCCAGCACCGGATGCGTATGGCCGCCGTTCGTGAAGAAGCCGACGCCGAACAGCGCATCGCCTTCGTGCTGGACGCTCTCGAACAGCCCGGACGAAAAGTCGTAGCCGTCGCTCAAGCAGCGAAGATGCACGTAAACGGGCTCCCCGCCGTTGTCGATGTAGGCGAGCAGGTCGCGGCATTGGTTCCACGTAATTTCGCGGCTGAACGTGCCGAGCGAGTAGGACGGCGTCACGTGCGTCGTCGCCCATTTCCGTACGCCCTTCTTCTCGTCGTCGACGTACAGCTGCCGCACCGTCCGCGTGTCCGGCCGGAGGAAGTAGCCGATATAGTCGTCCGGGCAGCGAATGCCCGCCTTGTACCATTCGGCGGAATAGATCAGACGGTCGTCCGGCAGCAGTGCGACGGCCCCGTCCGTTCCGACCTGCAAAAACGACTTGACTTCGTCGCCGAGCAGCGTTTGGTAGCACCGGCTGTGCGGCCCGGACCATTGGCCCGTCGCCGGGTGGAAATGCTCGGCGACCATGCGCCACGTCAAGTCGAGCAGCTCGCCGGCCAGCTCCCGCGCCCGTTCGCTCCTCGTACCGGACGCGATCTTCGACAGCTCGACGATCGCCACGACCGCGTACGTCGGGCTGTTGTATTCCTGGAATGCGTTCAGCCGGCGGGTAAAGTCGGCGAACCGCTCCAGACGGGCCAAGCCGTACTCGGCATAATCGCCGCGTCCGTACAGCTCTCCGGCGAGCAGCGTGACGTACGAGCCCATGATGGCGATGTTCGTATACGACGGACCGACGTTCCGCTTGATGATGGCGTCGCACGCCCGGAAGATCGACCGCTTGACCGTCTCCGCCAGCTCCGCGGGTATCCGGTTTCCGTGCCGGGAGACGGCCTGCACGAGCAGCTTGCCGCAAAAGTCGGCCCAGTTCCAGTCGGGCGGCGACATCCGCTCGAGCGGCTCCTCGTAAAACCACGGCCATATGCCGTACGTGTCGCGCCCCGGGTCGGTATCCTGCAGCGAGACGACGTTCTCGATCACGCCGAACGCCCGCCGCTCGTATTCGGCCAGCCCCGTATCGAGCAGCGCGACGGCGTAGATCAGGTTCGGGTACGTCGCGTGGACGAACGGCACGCCGCGCAGCGTCGTATGATAGCCCGGACTGTGAAACGGCACGCGCAGCAGCCCGAGCTCCGGGTTGTACTCGTCTTCCCATCGGCGGACCCGCTCGAGCAGCAGCCGTTCGTGCGGAATCGGTCGAATTGCGTTCATGTTGCGTCTCTCTCCTTTGTCTTGGCGGCGGCCGGCTGGCCGCCGCATCGGGTTTACCGGCTGATTCGGACGACGCCCGAGAGCCCCGCTCCCGTTTGCCGGAACACGGGAATCGCGGACGTGTCGCTCCCTTTCCAGACGATCAGCGTCACGTTCCGGCCTTCGGCCATATAACGGACCGTATACGTCTCGCCTTCATAGGAAGCCCGGCCTTGGACGAAGGCGGCGGCGCCGGCGATAACGAGCCAATCGAACGTGCGGACCGTCAGATCCGCCCCTTTCGGCTCGGCGTGAATGCGCATCGCGCCGACCGGGGGACCGTTCCGCACGGCGGACGCGATGCCCGCCATGTGCACGTTGCGGGCGCCGCCGCCGAAGAAACGGTCCCCTTCGCCGGAGGCGAGCGGGAAGCTCCCGTACACGCCGGCCGCGCCGGGCGCGGCATCGGACACCGCGACGTCGGCCCGCGCCTCGGCCGGCGCATAGTACGCGTTCGGCAGCAGCCGCGCCGTCACCGCGTACAGCCCCGCCGGCAGCGCGACCGTCGCGGTCGCGGTCCCGCTCGCGTCGGTCGCCGCGTACACCGCCTGCGTCACCGTCGCGACGGGCGCGAGCGTCCCGTCCGGGCGCCACGCCGCCACGTCGAACGCGACGGGCAGGCCGCCGAGCGCGCCCGGCGCGCCGTCCGGCTGCTGCTCGACGCGCGCGGCCAGCGTCACGCCGCCGCCGGAGCCGGCGACCGCCTCCAGCGGCCCCGCGTACGCGAGCGCGGCCTGCTCCGGCGCGACGGCGAGCGCGGCGGCGCCCTCGCTGCCGCGGCGGTACGCGGCGTCGTCCTGCGCGTACGCGGCGCTAACCGCGTGCGGCGCCTCCGCGCCGACGGCGACGCGGTACGCGACCGACGCCGCGCCGCTCGCGTCCGTGACGGCGGCGCCGACGTCCGCGCCGTCGACTCGGAACGCCACCGCGGCGCCCGCGACGGGCGTGCCATCCGCTTCCGCGAGCACGGCGCGCAGCGCGACGTCGTCGCTGTACGCGCCGGACGCGTCCGCCACGGCGAGCGTCGTCGGCGCGTAGACGGCGAACGTCGCCGTCTTCTTCGCGACGTTGCCGGCGGCGTCCTCGGCGGTCGCGACGAGCGTGTGCGCGCCCTTCGCCGTCACCGGCGCGCCGGACGTCCACGGCTCGCCGTCCAGCGCGAGCGACGCCGTCCGGACGCCGCTGCCCGCGTCGTCGAACGCGACCGTCGGGACCGCTTCGCCCGTGTAGCTGCCGCCGTCCTCGACGCCGGCGATCGCGATAACCGGCGGCTCCGTATCCGCCGGGACGCCTTCGGTCAGCGACGCCTTGCCCCAATGGCCGCGGTTCGTCGCGTTCGAGCTCGTGCCGTTCCAGACCCACTGCCGCTTCCGGTTCGCCCCGTCCTCGCTGTCGTCGAAGCCGAAGTCGAACTTGAACTTCGTGCCGGCCGCGGGATCGATGTTGAGCGACTCCCACGGGATCGCCGCCTCGAGGACGTAGCCCGTGCCGTCGGCCTTCGGCTTCACGGCCATGTCGAGCGGCTTTTGCCGGCTCGAATTGAACCAGTGGGCGTACGGCTGGCCGTCGGTCAAGCCCGCGCTCAGGATGATTTGGCTGTCGAGGAACAGCAGATCGCCCTGCGACACGAGATCGTTCGGGCCGACGAACAGCTCGACGCCGTCGCCCTTCCACACGTTCTGGTTGCGGTACTGGTTTTTCATCGGCGTCGGATCGGTCACTTGCGCCGTCACGTACAGCTTCGCGTCGTCCCAGGCGAAGTAGTAATCGGCCTTCATCGCATCCCCGCCCGAGCCGCTCACCCGGTTCGCGACCGTCAGCGTCGCGGGGGACGCCGTCGCCGGGAACCCGTTCACCTCGCCGTCGATCGGGATCGGAGACGCGGTGCGCGGGATGTCGATCGTCTGGTTGCCCGGCTCTCTCGGCGCATCGCCGAAATCGTGGTAGAACGGCGGCCGTTCGCCGAGCGCGACGCTGTATATGTCGTGGTTCGTCGCCATGACGCCTTCGAGAAACGTCTTGTACGGACGGTCCGCCACGTTGACGAGGCCGAAGTTGTATTTCTCGCCGTTAAACCCTTCCGACCACCGGCCCGTCGCCGCCTGGTCCAAGTAGGTGAACCAATGCGAGCCGACGACGAAGCCGAGCGAGGCGGCGCCTTCGACGTAGTTGCGGTACCGGAGCGCGCGCTCGGTCTGGTTCTCGACGAGAATCGGCGCCGTCAGCCCTTGCTCCTTCGTGCCGAAGCCCCATTCCGTCAGCATGACCGGCTTGCCGCCGGACGCTTCGTTCACGTGGCGGAGCATCGTTTTGTCGAGGTTTTTGGCGTAATGGTTAATGCTGATGACGTCCATGTACTTGCCCGCCGCTTCGGCCAGGAAGCCGCGCAGCTTCGCGTTGTTCGTCGGCGTCGTCAGCCACCGGTCCCCGAGCAGCAGATGGTTCGGGTCGTACTTGCGGAAGACGCGGGCGATCGTGCCGTAAAACGTATCCAAATATTGTTTCAGAAACGATTCGATATCCGTCTGCGCCTGCTGCGTATCGATGAACAGCGGAGAGTCGTCCATGTCGGCGAAGCTCGCGAACGACGCGTTCCAGGCGGCGTTGAACGCCGCGACCGTGCCGTACTTCTCCTCCAGCATGTCGACCAGCGCCCGCTTCACGGCCGCCTCGCTCGCCTTCAGCTTCGGCACCTTCGCGATAAATTCGTGGTAGTGATATTCATTGCCTAGGAAATAACCGATGATTTTCTTGTTGTCTTTGTTCGGCGGAAGCACGCGGGAGAAGGCCTCGTCCAGCTTCTGCTCCGCCCCCTCGGCGAAAATATCGAATATTTTCAGCCCCGGCACCTTCGCCCATTCCATGTCGTTCAACGGCAGGAACGGCACATACGGAACGCCGAACTCGACGGCCGAAGGGGTCGGCGACCAGCCGCCCGCGCTGTTGAACCCCCATTTGCGCAGCCGGTTCAGGCTGTCCTCGTAAAACGAGCGGGAATTGTAGGGCGCGCCGTACTTCTTGATCCGGTTGGCCAAATAAAACGAGAAATAGTCCTTCGAATTCAGAAACGCCGACTTGTATTCGCCGTTGTACGCCGGCAGCCATTCGAACACGTGCTCGCGGCCGGTCACCTTCGTATACGAATCGTTCGGCTGAATGCCGTTGACGCCGACGCTGAAAAACGCGTTGCCGTCCGGCGTCGCCATGACGGTGCGGCCGTCCGCGGTTTTCTGGACGCTATAGAAGCCGGTCGCCGCAAGGCCGTACGCCGCCGAGCTGTTCTTCAAGCCCCCGTATTCGTCCCAATCCGGCGCCTGGATGCCGCCGTAATAGGCGGCGTCCGCCGCGACGTCGTCGACGAGCTGCTGCTCGCTCGTCACCTTCTCGGGGAATGAGGCGGCGATGACTTGGCCGAACTTGTCGACGATCAGATCGGCCGTCGAGTAGTACGTGTACGTCTTGACCGCGCTCGGCTCCATGCCGGGCTTCGCCGCGTACGCGTCCAGCGCCGTGAACTGCGACAGCGACAGCGGTGCCGTATACAGCTTGAATTCGGTATCGGACGCCGTCTTGTAGTAAATTTGCGCGTCCGGCGTCGCGCTCGACAGCGTCACCGCGAGCGGCTCGTCCCCGATCGTACCCGTGGGCGGCGTCGCTTCGACGGTAGCGACGTTCTTGTTCAGCGTCACCTTGGACACCTGCGGCGTCCACGCCTTGTCCGCCCCTTTCACCTCGATCTTCAAGTAATGCGTCCCTGCCGGCAGCGCGAAGCTTTCATAGACGAACGGCTGCCAGTTGGCGACCGGCTTGCCGCTCGGGAAGACGGAAGGCGCGATCTCGGTATACGTTGTGCCGTCCGGCGAAGCGTAGAACGCGTGATGGTCGACCGCGTATCCGGTCAGGAAGTAGCTGCTCACCGCGAACGACCGGAGCTCGTACGGCGTCTTGTAGATCAGAACGCCCGGCGCCGTCGTGTTGCGCGTCATCCGCTTCGTATCCCCGCCGAAGTATGGCGCGTCGGCCGTCTCGATGCGGGCGTTGGAACGTTCGTGGACGAGGCTGAAGTTGTCGAGCGGATCGGTCAGGCCGACCGGTACGCCCGCGTCCGCCTTCGTCACCTTCAGAAACGCCGCCGCCGCCCCCGACTCCTTCGCGTTCAAATACGTTCCGCCGTCGGTCGCGTTCACGATGGCGAGCGATACGGCGTTTTGTCCGCCCCATTTTTGCCCTTTCACGTAATCCGATACGTCGAACTCGAGCCAGCCCGGCTCCTCGTAAGGCAGGACGACCTCGTCGAGCTCGGTGCCGGCCGGAATCGGCTTCGGCAGCGGCTTCGTGTTGTACGTCAGCGTCGACTCCGTCCAGCCGGCCGACGTGCCGTACGCGCGCAGCTTGGCCGCGGCAAGCGAAGGATCTTGCGCGAAGCCGTACACGTGCAGCGTCACCCGGTCGATATGATCGTCAAGCGCGGACAGATCGAACTTGAAATACGCTTCGCGGTTGCGCAGCGCCTTGACGAACAGCGGGGCGGCCGCGCCGAAGTTGGCGTCCGGCGAGCCGGAATCGACCGTCGCGTCCTCGGAGACGGGAACGAGCACGTCGTCCGCCCGCTTCGCGATATAGCGGAACGTGCCCGTATGGCTCGTCGCGCCTTCGGCGTCGCCGAGCGACGCGTACGCCTTCACCGCGACCGCGCCGTCGATCGGGATCGGCGCCGTGTACGCGGTCCGCGTCGGCGACGTGCGCGGATCGGTGCCGTCCGTCGTGTAGTAGACGGCCGCGGACACCGTCGCGGACGTCAGCGCGAGCGGCGTCCCGGCCTCGACGATGCCGGGCGGGACGCTCGGGACGACGGACGCCGGGCCGTTCAGCACGACTTTGCCGATCGCGGGCGACTTGACGATGAGCCCGCCGCGAAATTGGATTTTCAAATAATGGGTATCGGGCGGCAGCGTCGTCAGCTCGTAGGCGAACGCGTTCGGATAGCCGCCCAGGTCGATCGCCTGCGGCGTGACCGGTTGATAGGCGGCCCCGTCGGCCGAGACGAAAAACGCCATATGCTCGTACGGCTTGCCGGAGGGATTGAAGTAAGCGCTTACGGAAAACGAGCGAATGGCGAAGTCCGTCTTGTAGACGAAGCTCTCGTTCGCCGCCGCGCTGCGCTGCACGCGGCTCGGATCGGACGTGCCGCCGGCGGACGTCTGGAACGTCAGCGTAGGCGAATGCGAAAACGTTTTACTCCAGTCGTTCAGGTCGTCGACGAGAACCTCGTTCCCGGTCGACACGTCCGCCGCGGTTGACGTCGCGGCTTCGCCGTCTGCCGACTCGAGTCCGTCCGCCCTTGCGGTTGCCCCGATGCCGGGCAGCAGCGTCGACAGAAGCATCGTACCCAGACAGAGCAGCAGTGCCGGTTTGCGAAATGTCATTACGTAGCCCTCCTTGCCATTATTTATTGTTCGGATGCGAATAGTCGGCTATAAAGACGAACGGCGCTAACGGATCGAAGCGAACGTGTGCCGTGCCTTGCTTGCCGTATCGTGCCGTGTCATGCCGGTCTTATTCTCGTACGCCGCGATCGTCTGTGCATCGTCCGTTCCGTCTCCCGCCGACGCCGCATCCGACGGCTTCATGCCGACCGTCCTTGCGGAGCGGCCGGCATGTCGGCTTCGTCGTTATCGTTCCTGGCTGCGGCCAAGCTTCGTTCCTTGTCGAACCGCCGTTACTTGGCCGCCTGCTGCTGCTTCAGCACGTCGTAAATGTCCTTGGCCAAAAACGCGCTGCTGCGGTCTTTCTCCCACCAGCTGGCGAACCAATCCTCGATTTTTTTGCCTTCGCCTTTGTTCCACGTCTCCTGCGCTTCCTTGATCGCCTGCGCCGGCGTGTAGTCTTTGCCGCCCACGACCGCCTTCACGAGCAGATCGTCGATCGGCTTCGTCAAGTTCGTCGAGATCGTATCGATCTCTTTGGGCAGCTGCGGCATATGCTCCGGGTGCGTAATTTCGACGTAGGGCTTGTTCGTGTCCAGATACAGCTCCAACGTTTTTTTGTAAATGTCGAGCCCTTCCTTCTGAATCGGCACCGACGGATCGAACGACGCTTCGGTCGTTCCGCATTTTTTGTCCAAAATGATGGAGGACATCATCGTATAGTCGGTCGTCCAGTTCACTTCGTTTTTCGACTTCTCGGCGTCGATCCGCTCCGGGCAGCCGTTCTTGCCCGTCTTCCAATGCTCGCCCTCGATGCCCCAGCGCAGCGTGTTGACGGTATCTTGGCGGACGAGGAAATCGATGAACTTGACGACGGCGTCCGGATTTTTGGCCTGCGCGTTGACGAAGGCCGTCGCCTGCACCGGGTTCGTGAACGCCGGGTTGAATTCGCCGGCCGGGCTTTTCGGGTACGGGATCGGCGTAATTTTCGCATCCGGGACGTTTTTCTTCAGCGTCGCCAAGTCGTTGTTGACGAACGTCGTCCACGCGACCTGAATCGGGTAAATGCCGATTTTGCCGTTGACGAAGTCCTGCTTCGCCTTCGCGCCGTTTTTGTCGTTCAAGTAGTCGCGGTCGACGATGCCTTCCTCGAACAGCCGCTTCTTGAATTCGGCCACCGCCTGGAAGTTGTCCCAGTTGCGCGTCAGCTTGCCGTCCTTGACGACCCATCGGGTCGCCTGGAATATTTGGTCGACGACTTGGCCGGATTGGAAGCTGATGGCCATGCCGTACGTGTCCTTTTGCCCGTTGCCGTCCGGATCCTGCTCGCGGAACGCCTTGGCCACCTGGTACAGCTCCTCGGTCGTCTTCGGCACCTGCAGGTTCAGCTTCTTCAGCCAGTCCTCGCGGATGAACAGCGCATGGATCGGCGTCACCTCGTTCAGCCGGGCGAATTCGTACAGCTTGCCGTCGGCCTTCATGCCGACTTTTTTGAGCGCCGGGTACTGCTCGAGCATTTTTTTGTATTCGGTGCTGTGCTTCTCGATCAGGTCGCCGATCGGCATCATTTGCTTCTGGTCGTAGATCGGGTTTTTGATATGCGGCGCGTATTCGAAAATGAGATCGGGCGCGCTCGACGAGGCGAACAGCACGTTCAGCTTTTGCTGCGACTCCCAGCGCGGCACGGCGACGAACTTGACGTTGGCCGGCCCTTTCTCGTTCAGCCATTTCGTCCAGCGGTTTTCCTCGACCGTCCCTTCGCTCTTCGGCACGAGGCCGCGCTCGTAGACGGTGACGGAGATGTCTTTTTTGACCGCCGGCTTCGGCCCCGCGTCCGTACCGGCTCCTTGCGCCGGCTCCTCCTTCCGGTCGCCCGAGCACGCCGTCAGCAGCGCGCCGACCGATACGACGGCGACGACCGCGGGCAGCGCCCATCGTTTCATCGTTTTCCCTTCCATCGATGTCCCCCTCCTAATTTTCCCCCAAAAAGTGAAGTGTTGCTTACCCCTTGATGGCGCCGATCATGACGCCCTTGACGAAATATTTTTGCAGGAACGGGTAGACGACCAGCATCGGAATAATGAGCGCCATAATGCCCGCCGCCTTGATTCCTTCCGGCGTGATCGCGGACAGGTCGTCGGATTGCACGCTCGTCAGCTCCTGCAGCAGCGATTGCTTCTTGATCATTTGCTGGACGAGCACGGTCAAGTTGTATTTGTCCGTGTCGTTGATGTAGATGAGCACGTTCATGAACGAATTCCAGAAGCCGACGCCGTAGAACAGCGTCAGCGTGGCAAGCACCGGCAGCGACAGCGGCAGCATGATTTGCGCCATCAGCCGCCATTCGCCGCAGCCGTCCATGCGCGCCGCCTCGTCGATCTCGTCCGGCACGTTCTCGAAAAACGTGCGCAGCACGAGCAGGTTGTACGTATTGATCAGCGCCGGCAGCCAGATGGCGCCGTACGTGTTGATCAGCCCGAGCTCCTTGATGACGAGATACGACGGGATGAGCCCGCCCGAGAACATCATCGTGAACACCATCGCGAGCAAAAACGGCCGCCTGCCGATAAAATACCGCCTCGACAGCGGATACGCCGCCAAAATCGTGAACGTCATCGACGCCGCCACGCCGACGATCGTAATGACGATGCTGTTGCGGAACGCCTCCACGATGCGGGTCCCTTCGAACAGCGCGGTGTACGACTCGAGCGTCCATCCGACGGGCCAGAGCGACACGTGCCCGGACATGACGGCGTGGGCGTCGCTCAGCGACAGCGCGACGATGTGCACGATCGGCAGCAGACAGCTCATGGCGAGCGCGAACAAGACGAAATAGTTGCAGCCGTAAAACACTTTTTCCCCGAACGTCGATTTCATCCCGATGCCCCTCCCGTCACCATAAGCCTTGATTGAACCGGCGCGCGATCGCGTTCGCCCCGAGGACGAGCACGAAGCCGACCAAGCTTTCGAACAAGCCCATGGCGGTCGTCAAGCTGAACTGCGCGCGCTGGATGCCGAACGTGTAAATGTACGTGCTGATGACGTTCGAGACGTCGGATACCGCTTCGTTCTGCAGGACGAACACATGGTCGAAGCCGACGTCCATCACTTTGCCGATGTTCAGGATGAGCAGCAAAATGACGGTCGGCGCGATGCCCGGAAGCGTAATGTGCCAAATTTGCCGCCACTTGTTGGCGCCGTCCATGTTCGCCGCCTCGTACAGATGCGGATCGATCGTCGTGAGCGCCGCCAAATAGATGATCGCGCTGAACCCCATCTCCTTCCAGATGCCCGAGCCGATGAAAATCGAGATCCACGGTACCGGCTCGTACAGAAACGGATACGGCTCGCCGAAGACGGCTTCGATCCACCGGTTGACCGTGCCCGAATCGAGCGAAAACAGCGAGACGACGATCCCCCCGATAATGACCCACGACAGGAAGTGCGGCAAGTACACGATCGTCTGCACCGACCGCTTGAACCACGACTTCCGCACCTCGTTCATCAGAATCGCCAGCACGATCGGTACCGGGAAGCCGACGACGAGGCCGAGCACGCTGAGCAGCAGCGTATTGCGGATAATGTTGACCGTTTGCGCCTGATTGAACAGCAGCTCGAAGTTGTCCCAGCCGACCCACGGGCTTCCGAACACGCCGTCGCCGAAGTTGTAATCCTTGAATGCGATGATCAGTCCGCCCATCGGCGCGTACCGGAACGTCAAGTAGTACGCGATCGCCGGCGCGAACATGACGAACAGCGGCAAGCTTCGTCTCCAATTGCGCTTGCGGCGCGCCTTGCCGGCTGCGGCATTCGGTTCTGTTGCGGCCATCGCCCCCATCCGATTCTGTTCCGCCGTTATCATAAGTTCCTCCCACCTCTTGCCCGCTTGCGGAGCAGCAGCGTTATGTTTGCCTTGCCCTTTTAGTGTAGGGCTTGGCGAACGGCGTCGCCTTGAATATCCGGTCGGAAATCTGTAATTTTTTGTCCGATGGGGGTGCGATATGAAGGAGAGGGAAAGAGCGAATCGAGCGGCGGTTCGTGCGAGGGGATGGCGGGCGGACGGGACCCGGGAGAGTTCCCGCCCGGGCGCCATACTCCCGAAGAGTGTTTGGGCTGCGGATGTGAAGGCTTACTTGCACATTTTGCGAAACTCGGTCGGCGACACGTTTTGCGTCCGGTTGAAGACGTTCGTGAAATAGTTCGGGTCGTCGTAGCCGACGGCGGCGGCGATTTCGAACACCTTCATGTCGGTGTTGCACAGCATCATCTTCGCCTTCTCCATCCGCACCTTCGTCACGTAGTTCGTAAACGTTTCTCCCGTCTCTTTCTTGAACAGCTTGCTGAAGTAGGTGCCGCTCATATGGAACGTCTCCGCCGTCTCGGTCAAGCCGCACGGCTCCATGTAATGGCGGTCGAGCCATTCGATCGTCTTGGAAATGATGTTTTTGCTCTTGTCGGCCTGCCACGTCTGGAAGCGGTGCAGAAACCGGTCGGCCTGCTCGCGCGTCCAGCGGACCAGCTCCTCCGTCGCGGCGATCGCCTGCAGCGACTCGATCCGCTCCGACAAATCGAACGCGCCGCCCGTCTCCGCAAGCAGCTGATTCGCGGTCTGGTGGAGCGCGATCGCGAACGTGAGCGCATCGATCTTCGCGTCCTCGACCGAACTGCCGGCCAGCCCGGACACGATCGTCTCGATGTCGCGCGTCACTTGATCGAGCCGGCCGAGCACGATGCCGGTCGCGAGCCGCGTGTGCAGCTCCTTGATCTTCGCCTGGCTCGCCCAGTGCGGCAAGCCGGCGCTTCCCCCGGTCGCCTCCGCGGAAGGAGCTCCGGCCGCCGCCGTCTGGACCGCCGGACGGACGATCGGCGTGAGCCGCCCGAATGAGCCGCCCTCGTCGACTTCGACGTCGATGCCCAAGTAGTCGCGGATCGCGGCGCGGATCGCCTCGGACAGACCGTCCTCCGTCTCCCCGGCGTCGGTCAGAAGCGCGAACAGGTCGTGCTCGAGCGCCACGAGCCGGCAGCCGGACGATCGCGCTCCGGCTAGCTCGGTGACGATGTTGAACAGCGCGAACTGGAGCAGCTCCAGATCGCTCTCCCGGTACTGCTTGCCGGCCGGCAAATAATCGGCCACCCGGATCGTCCGCACCCGCTTGTCCGCATATTCGGCCCGCACCCGGCCGACGAGCCGCTCGTCGCAGGGAAGCCGCAGCAGCAGCGAGCGAAGCGCGTGCTCCTCCGTCGCCCGCCGGTCGGCCAGCGCCCGCTCCTTCGCAAGCTCGGCCTCGCGGAAATGGTCGTACGCCTTGCTCAGCACCTCGATCAGCACCTGCTCGTTGCACGGCTTCAGCAAAAAGTCGATGGCGCCGTACTTGAGCGCCGCCTGCGCATATTTGAAATCCTCGTAGCCGGTCAAAATGACGACGGCGATATCCCGCTTCCGCTCATGCACGTATTCCGCCAGCTGTATGCCGTCCATAAGCGGCATCCGGATATCGGTCAAGATCAGATGCGGCTCCAGCTCGTCCAGCAGCTTTACCGCCTCTCGGCCGTTTTCGGCCTCGCCGACAACCGTCCAGCCGAGCGAATGGTTTTCGATCATTTTGATCAAGCCTTTGCGGAAAACGGTCTGGTCTTCCACGATTAGCAGCTTTCCGATCATGTCGCTCCTCCTTGGCTGAAGTCAGGCGCTCTCCGGCGCCGCGAACGTTTCGAACGGCAGCCGCAGCACGACCGTCGTCCCTTCCCCCGGCACGCTCTCGATGTCGAGCCCGTACGGCTCCCCGTACGTCAGATCGATGCGCCGGACGACGCTGCGCAGTCCGATCGAAGGCTTCTCCCCGGCCCGCTCCGCTTCCCGGATGCGTCCGATTTGCTCGGCCGTCATGCCGCACCCGTTGTCGGCGATCGCGACGACGAGCATGTCGCCTTCCCTCGACGCCTCGATGACGAGCTTCTTGTCCGCCGCCCGGTCGCGGAACGCGTGCACGAACGCGTTTTCGACGACGGGCTGCAGGATGAGCCGCAGCACCGTGCAGTCGAGCGCTTCGTCGGCGGCGCGAATTTCGGCCTGGAATCGGTTTTCGACGAAAGCGGCCTGTATGTCCAAATAGTTGCGGATTTGCTGCAGCTCCTCCCGCAGCGTCGTCCGCTTGCTCACCCGCTCCAGCGAATATTTCAGCAGGCTTGACAGCGCGGAGACGAGGTTGGCCGATTCCATGTCGTTTTGCAGATAAAGCTTCCAGTAGAAGCCGTTCAGCGTATTGTACAAAAAATGCGGGTTGAGCTGCGCCTGCAGCGCCTTCATCTCCGCTTCGCGCTCGCTCAGCTGCCGCAAATACACTTCCTCGATCAGCGAGCGGACGTTGTCCGCCATCGCGTTGAAGCTTTCGCCGAGAAAGCCGAGCTCGTCCTTCGACCGGGGACGGACCCGCACGTCGAAATTGCCGCCGCGCATCATTCGCATCGCCTTGACGAGGTCTTTCATCGGCCGGAGCAGACGCCGGCTGAGCAGCGCGATCAGAACGCAGCTCAGGGCGATCGCCCCCAAGCCGGAGTACAAGCTGATGTTGAGCAAAATTTTGCTCTTCTCCTGAAACGCTTCCAGCGAGACGCGGCTCAACAGCGTAAACTGAAACATGGGCGACCGATGAAGCGCATACAAGTTCGTCCCGCCGTTTTCCCGCCGGATATAGACGGGCGGACTGTCGGCTTCCGGTACGGGTGCCGGACCCGAATCGCCTTGCTGGTACAGGGGAAGCCCTCGCTGCTCGTACAAATAGACGCGGCCGTCGCGGCCTTTCGCCAAATCGCGCAGAGGACCGGAGAATAGCGCTTCGTCTAGGATCATGACGAGGAGGCCGTACGTTTCGAGCGTTTTCCCTTTCTTCATCCAGCGCGAGGCGATGATGACGTTGTTCGATTTCCCTTCGTCCGACGGGCTGGGCAGCACCTTGCGCATCCAGATCAGCTGTCCGTTCGACGGACCGACGTTGCGCATCACGTCCCGGAACGCCTCGTCGTTCAGCCGTCCGATCGATTCGTCGATATGGCCGTAATAATAGTTCGTCCCCTGCAAATCGTAGAAGAGGACGGTTTTGATGACCGGCGCGTCGAGCTTTACCTGCCGGAGCAGGCTTTGCAGCTCGTCGTGCTCCAAGTAATCCTCGAACAGGTTGTCTCCCTTGTTCGTCATCAGCTTCGTGACGACCTTCTCGATGACGCTGTTGAACACGATGTAATTCGAGATCCGGTATATTTCCTGAATGCGCAGCTCCAGGTTCGCCATCGCCTGCTCGTTCGCCTTTGCATACTGATCGCTGTATTCCTCCTCGAACAGCTGCAGATGCGTCCGGTACGACAAATACCCCGTAATCGAGCACGAGAACAAAATAATGACGGACAAGCCGAGTATGAGCTTCGCGGACATGCTGATTTTCAACGGCGGCACCCTCCATCCGTCGTTCGACCGAAGGCGGCGATCGATCGTCGTTTGCTGTTACGTATTCCAGCCCCGTTTCGAAAATCCTTCCATGCGCCGCAAAAGAGAAGCCCCGATTCGGGAGATCGAATCGGGGCTTCGAACCGCAGCCGTCCGCGTTAAGGCGTAGCGGAGCCGGCCGTTCCGCCTTGGCCGCCCGCGGCCGCTCCGTCGGACGTTTTCGTCGTCAATCCGTCGGCGGCGTTGGACGTGTTCATGCGCGAACCGGACGCGTTAGCCGGGAACAGCCGCTGCACCATCGTATTGAATTCATGGATAAATCCCGATACCGGCTTGCCGGCGTTCAGCTGTTGGACGTACCCGTTGACGCGCCCTACGAAGTCGGGGTTCGCGGAGACGTACACGTTTTTGATATCGGGGCGCAGCGCCTGCACCCGGTCGGCGATTCTCGTCTTGACGTCGCCCTTCTCGATATCCTGTCCGTCTTTGGTCGACACGGCTACGTACGCGTTGTTGTTCGTCACGAGCACGTTCGCCGTCTGCACCGGATCGACGGCCGTCAGCTGGCTCGCGATATCTTGGGCGGATTGGACCGTGCTGTTGTTGTGGACGCCGTACGTTTCCGTACCGGTCGCCCCCGTCCGGTCGTGGTAGTCGCTCCACCGGTTGACGCCGTCCCGGTCGTAGCCGGTAGCGCCGTTATCGCGGTTCAAGCCTCTGCGCAAATCGTCGGCGTCGCGGATCAAATCCGGATCGTTCCCTCTGTAGCGGTCGAGACCGAGCCGCATGTCGTCCGTATTCCCCGTGCCGTATTGGTACGGCCGGTAATTGCTCGTCTTCGCCCCGTCATTTGTACCGCTGGATTCGTGCCGGGCATTGGTGCAGCCGGCCGCGGTTACGGCGACGAGCGAAGCGAGAACCGCCAGTCGAATCGTTTTCGCTGCCAATCGTCTCAGCTCCTGTCTTCAGTATGGGAATGGCCGAACACCGTTAGGATGCGCGGTCGTTCCGGCGCTCATGCCTGCCGACGGGAGCGAATCGCTGGGAGAACGGGAGAAAGGGAGCGGCTGGCCGCTCCCTCCACTATTTCTTGATAAACTGCTGCGTGAACATTTTGCCGCAAGAACCGCCGTCGACGATGCCGACGCCGATATGGGTGAAGCCGGCGTTCAAAATGTTCTCGCGATGGCCCGGCGAATTCATGAGCGCCTCGTGGGCCGCTTGGACGGACTGGTTGCAGGCGATATTTTCGCCCGCGGACGAATAGTCGATGCCGAACCTCCGCATCATGTCGAACGGAGAGCCGTAAGTCGGCGATTGATGCGAGAAGTAATTGTTTTCGACCATGTCCTTGCTCTTGAGACGGGCGACCTCCGACAGTTTGGGGTCGGCGGTCAGCGGGGCGAGACCGGCTTCTCTCCGCGCCGCGTTGACGAGATCGATCATCTGCTGCTCTTCGGCGCTCAAGCCCGGAGCGGGCTCCGGCTGTTCCGGCGTCGGTGCCGGGGTAGGCGCAGGCGTAGGCGTAGGCGTCGGTGCCGGAGTAGGCGCGGGCGCGGGCGTCGGTGGCGGCGCGGGCCTGCCGCGACGCGGAATTTTCATATTCGCGTAAGCGTACAAAATCGATTCCAACGTCTTATCGTCGACGGCCCCCGTTACCGGAAGACCGTACTTTTGCTGGAACCGCCGTACCGCACTCTCCGTCTGCGGGCCGTAAAATCCGGTAATGATGCCGCCGAAATATCCCAGCGACTTCAGCATCCCCTGCACGGCATAAACGTCCGGACCTTTCGCCCCCTTGCCGAAGGCGCCGGCTGTCGGAGCCGAGCCGAACAAGCAGACGGCCAAAGCCAAGACGATGACGATCGATTTCTTGAAGCGGCGATGAATCGCCATTTTCACGTAGCACTCCTCCATTTTCGGCGCGATACCCCTAATATGCCATAACGGATGAAGCGCTATTCGCACGGCTTATTTTTGCTCGCCCATTCTTCCGGGAGCCTGCCCGAACGTCCGTCTCGCCCTCGCTGCGGACCGGCTCCGGCTTCGTCTCTCCTCTTCCTGCGCAAGCCGCGTCAGGCTTCCGCTCATAGCCGGTAAATGGGGTAATAAAATTCGTTTCCGTCGTGACCGTCGCCGCATTGACGAACGAAGAAACGTCTGCTATGCTGGATTTAGTACCTGATACTAAAAGTTGATACTAATACTTAGTTTTACACCTAAATGGAGAGGCGGTTTTCCCGATGAACGAACGGCAATCGACCCGCAGCTTGGCGACGATAACGGCGATCGGAGCGTATGTCCCCGAGAAGGTGCTGACGAACGACGACTTGGCCGGCATGGTCGAGACGAACGACGAATGGATCGTGCAGCGGACCGGCATCCGCGAACGGCGCATTTCCGCCCCCGACCAATACACAAGCGACCTGTGTTTCGCCGCGATCGAGAACATGATGGCCCGATATGCCGTCACCGTGCACGACGCCGACCTGATCCTGGTCGCGACGCATACGCCGGACTTCCCGTTCCCTTCGGTCGCCTGCCAAATTCAGGCGCGGTTCGACATCGCATCGGCCGGAGCGGTCGACCTGAACGCCACTTGCGCGGGATTCTCCTATGCGCTCCATATGGCGAACGGACTCGTCACCGCCGGGCTGCACCGCAAAGTGCTCGTCGTCGCCGCGGACCAGATGTCGCGCATCACCGATTATACGGACCGGAGCACCTGCATCCTGTTCGGCGACGGAGCCGGAGCGGCGCTTGTCGAGAACGGCGCAGCGTCTCCCGTCTTCCTCGGGGCGCACCTCGGGTCGAACGGCGCGGGCGGCATCCACGTGTACCGGACCGGCTTCCGCAGCGAATGGCAAGGCAAGCCGCTCCAGGATACGAAGATGGCCGTGCAGAACGGGCGGGAAGTGTACAAGTGGGCCGTGCAAACCGTGCCGCAAGGCATGCGCGCGCTTGCCGCGGAAACGGGCGTGCCGCTGGAATCGGTCGATTGGTTCGTGCCGCACAGCGCCAACCTGCGCATGGTCGAGTCGATTTGCGAGAAGAGCGGCTACCCGGTCGACAAAACGCTCGTCAGCATGGTCCGGTACGGCAACACGTCGGCGGCGTCGATTCCGCTCGCCCTTTCCGACGCGGCCTCGGAAGGGAAGCTCAAGCCGGGGCAGACGGTCCTGCTGTACGGCTTCGGCGGCGGGCTGACCCATGCCGGACTGCTCGTCCGCTGGCCGTTGCGGGAAGAGACGTTGCAGTAGTCGGCCGGTCCCTTGCGAGCCATACATCGCCTAGAAATCTTTCAAAAAAAAGGTATAATAAGTAGAGAGTCATGCTTGCATCGTCGGACGAAAACCAGGGGGGAGTCCATGCGACGAGAAAAAATATTGATTGTGGACGACGAAACGGAAATCGGCGAACTCATCTGCCTCTACTTGGCCAAGGAAGGATATCAGACGATTACGGCGCTCGACGGCTACGGCGCCATCGACATGGTCGAGAAACAGAAGCCGGACCTGATCATTCTCGACATTCAGCTGCCGGATTTGGACGGCTTCGAGGTGTGCCTCGAGCTGCGGAAGAAGACGAAGGCGCCGATCATCTTTTTAAGCTGCAAGAGCGACGATTTGGACAAAATACTCGGTTTGGGCGTAGGGGGGGACGATTATATTACGAAGCCGTTCAGTCCGGGCGAGATGGTCGCCCGCGTGAAGGCGCATTTGCGGCGGAGCCGGATGCTCGTCGAGCCGTCGTCGGACGGCCAGGAGCCGCTTCGTTACGGGGAGCTCGCGATCGAGCCGAGAAGCTTCACCGTCAAGCTGAGAGGCGAGCCCGTACCGCTGTCGGCGAAGGAGTACCAGCTGCTGCTGCTGCTCGCCCAGCATCCGAACCGGGTGTTCAGTCTCGACCAGCTGTTCACGCAAGTGTGGGAATCGCCGTCGATCGGCGATCCGCGGACCGTCATGGTCCATATCAGCAACATCCGCAAAAAAATCGAGCCCGATCCGGCGCAGCCGACCTATATCGTAACGGTGCGGGGCGGCGGCTACAAATTCAACGGCGCGCCGTCGGAAATCGAGGCCGTGCCGTAAACCTCCGAGCCCGCCGCATTCGATGCGACGGGTTTTTCTTCGCAGACGAGCGTCCGCGGCGTCCGGCCGCCGAAGAAGAACGACGAACCTTCGGTCAGCGGCTTCGCCGCGGCAGGCGGAATGCCGGCTGAACGCGCGTTAAGGCTTGATGAAGACGAGCATGCACAAAAAGCCGGGCGCGAACGCCCGGCTTTCGCCATGTCCTTAAAGCTGCCGAAGGAGGGTCAACACGCCGCCGACGGCTTCCTTCAGCTCCGCGATGGCCGGCTCCGGGACGGAGCGGCGAATCGCCGGGGTATCCAAATGATCGAGCAGCTTTTCCAGATGGAAGACGGCCCGGTCGACCGCCCCCTTGCTCCATTGATGCTCCGCCTGCCGCGCGAAGTTCGTCAGCTGCGCGGAGGCGGGCTCCCCGATTTCCCACGCCCCGACGCTCGCCTCGACCCGACCGTACGCGGAAACGATGCGTACGTCGTGGCGGCCGGCGTCCAGCGGGATGCCGATCGTGCCGGCCGCGGCGTCGACCGTATACGCGCCGGGAGCGAGAGGCGCCCCGTCGACGACGACGATCGCGTCCGCCGGCGCACGGAGGCCGATCGTCTGGGCGGCCGGCGTCTCGACGACGCCGTACGTATCCGTCGTGGCGGCGTCCGTGTCGAAGGCGGCGCTGAACGGCGAGCCGCCCGCCAGCAGCACGGCGCCGTCGGCACGAAGCTCGGTGCCGCGCGTCATTTTGAAGCCGACGACGGCGTCGCCGCCGTCAAGGCTGACGACCGATTGCTCGGCGTCGCCCGACGCCCGTCCGACGGCGTACGTTCCGTCTCCGGTCCGGAAGGCGACCTCGTCGCGAACGCCGCTTCCGTCGCCGCGACCGACGATCGCGCCGACGCCGTTCGTGCCGGCGGCGTATTCGGCCTCCACCGCCAGCTTCTCCGGCTCGCCGGCGCCGGCCGTCAGCAGCCGGATCGCATCCAGGCCGATAAAATAGTTGCCGGACTGGGCGTTTTTGCCCGTCACCTCGTAGCGGATCGTATGCGGTCCGGCCGTCAAGACGACTTCGCCGTGCTCGAACGTGACCGGACCCGTTACGTTCGGCGCGTAGCCGTCATAGGCGCCGCCGACCGGCTGGCCGTCCACGAACGCTTGCACGATGCCGTACAGCGGGGATTGCAGGAAATGGCTTTGCAGCTCGTACGTTCCCGTCTCCGGCACGTCGACCGTCACCGTCATGTAGTCGCCCGCCGCGGCGCCGCGGTAGAAGATGACCGTACTGCCGTTCGCCTGGACGAGCTTCGCCTCGCGGCCGGAGCTGTCGGTCAGGGGCAGCAGCGTCGATTCGTCGTACAGCCCTTTCAGCTCGTACGGCCGCGTCTTCATCACCGTCAAGAACCGGTGCGCGTCCGTCGGGGCCCCGCTGCCGACTTTCGTGAAATAGCCGTACGATTCGGCGCCCGGGTAGCGGGAGACCGTCATCGGAAGCGGCGAATCGCCCAAAAACTTGGCCGCAAGCTCCGCCGCGCCTCCCTGCAAGTACAGCTCGTTGCCGGGCGTCGTCACGCCGGCCGCCGCCGGCTGCCCGTCGATCTCGAACGATTTCAGTCCGCCGCTGTACAACACCCAGTCGTACACATGCGGTGCATCCGCCTGAAGGTCGTCGAGCAGGACGAACGTGTCCGGCTTCAAATAAACGACGTGCCGGTCGAACTTCGTCAGCTTCGGGTTGGCGTAAGCGCCCGCGGCGGAGCCTTTCACGTAGTCGTACGTCGGGGCGAGCAGCCCTTTCGTCAACGTACCGTTGCCAAGCAGGCTTTGTCCTTTGCCGTCGACTTGAATCGTGCTGTGGCCGAGCCGAACCGTGAAATCGTTGACCGGACCCGCGACGTAATCTTGATACCCCGGGTCGGAGGCGATCCACGTCCGGTTCGTCGCGATTTGGAAGCTGTTCTGGTCGTAATGGTTGTGGCCGAGATTCGACCCGTTCGCGACCATGGCGAACAGGACATCGTCGTCCTCCCACCCGCTGCGGAGCAGCGCCCATCCGTTCTCGTCCAGCGCGGTCGAAGCCGGCCACGCGTCCGGAGGCGTCACGACCGCGTCCGGGCGGAAGTACAGAAACCCGTCGACGCCGCCTACGGCCGATTTCGTCTCTTTCAAGTACCAGCCTGCCTGCCCGTTGCTCAGCCAGGCGTTCAGGACGTTCATCGTCAAGCCGAAGTAGTTGGCCGCGCTGGCGTCGGAGAAGTTGGCCAACCCCGTGCCGCCCGGAGCCAGCGCATAGACGGCCCAGCGGACGAGGAAGTCGTTCAGAAACGGATGCTCGGCCAGCTCGCGAACGCCCGTCACGCGGTCGATATGATCGAACGCCTTGATCATGTTGTCGGTCGCGTAGCTCGTGTACAGCATCCCTTCCTGCTTGCCCGACGACATCCGCTCGTCCAGATACCACCTGTAGTAATCCATCGCGCGCGTCAAGTACGCGTTCGCGTTCGGACTGTGGCCGAGCAGGACGGCGGCGCCGCTGCCGAGCGCGGATACGCGCAGCGACTGGATGTTGTGGTCGATTTTGCTTCTGGCGTCCTTATAAAGCGGAAGCAGGCCCTTCGTCTCCAGCGCGTTCATGACGAGCGTCCGTTCCTGGTCGGTCAGCCGGTCGTACAGCAGGTCGAACGCCATACTCGTCCCGAACGTCAAATGCGCCGTATCGAGACACGTAAAGCCGCCGCACGGGTAAGTCGGATCGGTCCAGGCGTTCCAGCCGGCGACGGACAGCAAATATTGCCTCGCCTTGTCGGCATAAGCGGTGTCGCCGGTAACCGTGTACGCCAGGCTGAGCGCCTCGAGCCGGTCCTGCACCGCCTTCGACATCGCGGTCCAGTACGGATACGGGGAGTCGAAGCCCGGCGGGTTCGGGATCGGTCCCGGCTGCACCGGCGGCAGCGGATAGGTGACGATTTTGCCGCCGTAATACGACAGCGAGAAGCTCGTCTCCGTCATGTACAGGTCGGCGTTGCTTCGGATCGCGTCCCAAAGCTGCTTGCCGGTCGAGCCGAACGGGGCGCTCGCCGTATCGGCCGCTCTCGCCTTCAGGGCGGGCACATCGTCCGGCGTGAAATACAGCCGGGGATGGCTCGCCGTCACGAGCGGAAATTCCCGGACCGGCTCGGGCGGCACCTCCCCGAACGAAGCCCCGTCGAAGTAGGCGGTGCCGACGTTCGCCTTATGCTGGTACAGCAGCAGCGTCGCATACGCCGCTCCCGCCGGCGCGTAGCTTTCGATCGAGATCGGGTTCCACGACCCGACCGCGGAATTCGTCGCGATTTTCGTCTCGATGCGGACGTTCGCCGAGTTCCAGAACTCCATGTACAGCTGCGACGAGCCGGACTCGTTGTAGGAGCGGACGGAAGCCCGGTACAGCCGGTCGGGCACGACCGGCATCGCCCCGCTGCGCAAGCCCGGCCCCGAGTCGGCGCTCGGATCGTCCATCCTTACGCTGTAGGCGCCCTCGTACACGTTCGACGTTACCGAGGAATAGGCGACTCCCGCGCCCAAAGCCGACCAGCCGGCCGGCTTGCCTCCGGCTACTTCCTCGAAGCCGCCGTTATACGGAAATTGCCGGGGAAGTTCCGTTAAGGAAGCGTCGTCGAAATAGGCGACGCCCACGTTCCCCTGATGCTGGTACAACAGCATCGTGGCGTATGCCGTCCCCGGAGGAGCCTCCCCGACGACGTCGAGCGGCTTCCACTGCGGACCGGTCGGCAGCGTTCCGATTTGGACGCCGATCCGCGCGTCGGCGGCGTTCCAAAACTCCAAATACAGCTGCGAGCCGCCGGATGGGTTCATGCCGTACGCCGACGCCTTGTAAACGCTTCCCGGCGAAGCCGCGACGCGGCTGCTGCGGACGCCGTTGCCGGCTTGGGCGCTGCCGTCCGTCAGCTTCACGGCGTAAGCGCCGCCGTGTACGGGCTCGTACACCGACTCGTAGACGGACGTCGGGTTCAGCCCGGTCCAGCCGGCCGGCTTGCCGCCCGCGACCTGCTCGAACCCTCCGTTCGCGATCGCCGCAGCGGGCTCGTCCGAGGCCGGATCGGCCCATGCCGCCGAAGGAAGCAGGCCCGCCAACAACCCGGCGACGACGAGCAGGCCGATCGTCTTTCTTCGCTTTCGAACATTCATCATAACGCTCCTTTCCCATTGCGAAATTTGGCACAGACGACATCACGGAATACGATATATACAAGTGGGATACCTGTCTGTACAATGTCTACTATAGCAACGGTGGAAAGCGTTTCCATGATGCTTTCGGCCTATTTGACCGGTGCGAAACGGGTCTTCTTTCGTCGAAGCGACGGGAAATTGGGCGCTCGAGTACCGGAGAACGAGGAAACGGAGGGATGCCCCGACGCTCCGCGCCGCCGGCGTCCCTCCGCCCTCGCCGTCATCCCGCCCCGGCCTTCTCCTTCCGGTACGTGCCCGGCGTGAAGCCGGTTATTTTTTTGAACATTTTGATGAACGTCTGGCTGTGTACGAAACCGACCTTCTCGGCGATGTCCTGCACCGCGAGCCCGGTCTGCTCCATCAGCCCGATCGCCCGCTCGACCCGGACCTCATTGACGTAATCGACGAACTTGACGCCGTATTCCTCCTTGAACAGGCGGCTGATCGACGTCGGATGGATCCGGAACTCGTCTCCCAGCACCGCAAGCGACAAGTTCGGATCGGCGTACCGCTCGTCGATGTACCGTTTCACTTCCTGTACGACGGAGCGGTTGATCTTCGTTTCGCGCCACTCGGCGATCCGCGCCGCTACCGCTTCCAGCGCTTCGCGGAACGCGTCCCCGATATCCGCGAGCGTCTCGTCCTGCTTGAGCGAACGCTCGATCCTCGAGCTTTCGGACAGCCAGACCGACTGAAGCTCGGGCGGCATATCCATCATTTCGCGCTGGATATGGAACAGCAGCATGAACAGCACATGCTTGATCTGCTCCGCGCCGAACCGCCCGTCCGGCAGCGCCTCCAGCAGCGCAGCCAGCTGCTCCGTCCATTCGGGCTCCCCCATCCGGAACGTCCGGCTCAATTCCTTGACCCGCTGCAGCTCCTGTACGATCTCCGGACTGCCGCCCGACGGCAGCTCCCGAAACGGGATGACCCGGTTCAGGCCGAGGGGCACCTTGTAGCCGATCGCCTCCTTCGCCGTTTGAAACGAGCTCGACACCGTATCGAGCCGCTCCGACGGCGCGCCGACGCCGATTGTAACCGTGAAGGGCAGATGGCGCTCCGTCCAGCCGCGAAACCGTTCCAGCCCCTCCGCCAGCCGCCGCTCGGCATACGAATCGCCCCGATGCGAGACGATCGCCCCGAGCCGGTGCTCCGCCACCCACTCCGGCCAGACGGCCGCGTCCGGCGACGCGAGCGTCTCCTCGATCGCGGATTGCAGCGCATATTTCAGCAGCTGCCGGTCGCGGTCGGAATAGTGCCGGCATACGTTCGCGAAATACCGGTCGATTTCGACGATGACAGCCGTCGCCGGCCCTTCGTCCGGCTTGAAGCCGAGCTGCTCCGCCTCCCGCCTTGCCTCTCGCGCCGCCCCGTCGGCGCGCCCCTCGGTCAAGCTGCGGAACAGATGGGACCGCTTGAACTTCCGGTTCTCTTCGTTTTCCCGGCTCAACCGGTTCGACTGGTCCCATAGACTGTCCAGCGCAAGGCCGATCGTCTGGAACTCGTCGCGTCCGCCCGACGCCGAGGCGACCGTTTTTTTCAGCGAGAACGTTCCGATTTGCCGCAGCAGCGATTCGATCGGCCGGTAATGGCGGCGGCTGACGTAGACGATCCAGGCGAGACCGGCCGCGACGCACAGCGCGCCGAGCGATACGGAGCCGTACAGCACCGGCTCCACCCAGCCGATCAGGCCGGGACGGAGCAAGCCCGCCTCGATGCGCCAGCCGGTATACGGCATGTCGGCCGCGACGAGCCGCTTCCGCTCCCTCTCTCCCGTCTCGGCAGGGTCGAACGTCGATGCGATGCGTCTGCCCCGCTCGTCGAAGAGCTCCAAGTAGCCCGACGACGCGTCCGTCGACCGCAGGAGCAGCTCGCGCAGCGTATCGACGCCGACGTTGGCGACGAGCAAGCCTTTCGTCCGCAGGTCGGCGATTTTGGCTAGCGAAATGACCTCCGGCTGCCGGGGCGCGAGCGGACTCTCCGCAAACGGGCGGCGGTCCCCCCACCGGTAGCGCGCATCCGCATCGAATTTCGCCTGCAAAAACGGCTTGTCGGCGAAATCGTCCAACCCGAGAACGGCGGAGGACCCGAGTACGGTGCGGTCCTCCGGCCGGTACAGATAGAGCGAATGCAGCGCCGGAAGCCGGGATTGCAGCTCGTTCAGCGCCCCCGCGGCCTTGTAGGAGGCCGCGAGCGACTCGTCTCCCGCTCCGTAGAAGGCGGCGATGCGCGCGTCCGACGAGACGGCGTGGAACATCGCGTCCTCGATCGTGCGCAGCGACTGCTCGATCAGCTGCAGCGCGTTGTTCGCCACCGCCTCGTTCGACCGGACGGCGGAGCGCTCCGACAGCTGACGGACGCTGACGAACGTGATGAGCAGCAGCGTGACGCACACGGCCAAAAACACGGGCAAATACGAAAACAACAGCCGATTGAACCAACTTCTCCTCATTCCGCGCTCCCCCTCGACCCATCGGTCCGAAAGTCCGTGCAACCGTTTTCTTCATTATTCCGCACGCTCCGGGCCACCGTCAACCACGATCAGCCGGATTCAAAAAATGATTCATCCGGCAAAAACGCTCTATTTGCAAACGGACGCATCCCGGCTACGATGAAAAGGCCACACGTGCGGCGGAAGCCGAAACGACAGTAGAGGGGTTGAACGAATTGAAACGGACACGGACACGGACACGGACATGGAACGCATTGGCGGCGCTTGCGATCGCGGCCGGATCGCTGACGGCCTGCGGCCCGAAGGAAGAGAACGGACAGGCGGGCGACGCCGGCAAGGGCGTGCCGGAAGGAGCCGCCGGGACGAAGGAGAAGCTCGCGCTGCGCCTGTTCGTCGACGCGCCGAGTAACGCGCAGCTTCCCGGCGGGCAGGACGATTTCGTCAAGAAAACGATCGAGGAGAAGTTCAACGTTACGCTGCAAGTCGAGTACATGATGCTGGGCGACGATTACAACAAAAAAATAAACGCCTACTTGACCTCCAACGACCCGCCCGACGTATGGCGCGACGGCAACGGGGACGGCGGCTCGAAATATGCGCTCGACGGCTTGCTCGGCGATTTGACCCCGTTCGTCAGCCCGCGGACGATGCCGAACTATTTCAAGCATTGGGTGGACGAAACGACGTTGAAGCGGTACCAGCTGGCCGGAGGCTTTTTCCGCGCGCCCGTCCCGTACAACAAAGAAATTTACCGGGCGTGGTACATCCGCAAAGACTGGCTCGACAAGCTCGGCCTGCAGGTGCCGAAGACGTACGACGATTATTACAAGGCGCTTCAGGCGTTTACGAACAACGATCCCGACGGCAACGGCAAGAAGGATACGTACGGCTTCTCGATGTCGGGACAGGGCGACGGCGTTTACTTCGATTGGCCGGAATACCCGAAAAACGGGCTCATCTTCCCTTCGACGCTGAAGGACGGCACATTCGTCGACATGCAGACCGATCCGAAAAACGAAGCCGTCCTGACCGATATCGCCAAAGTGATCGGCGAAGGGCTGGTCGATCCGGACTGGTTTCTGAACAAAGGGACGCAGCATATCGACAAAGCGGCTCAAGGAAAAGTCGGGGTCGTGCTCGGTACGACCAAGGATTTCGCCTTCGATTCGAATCCGACGAGCCTGCAGGCCAAGACGAAGCAGCTGTTCCCGAACGCCAACTGGGTGCCGTTCACGCCGTTCGGCAGCCAGCCGCTGCAGTCGGGAGTCGCGCCGGCGAACCCGTTCCTGTTTCACAAAACGGTCGTCGAGAAGCATCCGGAGAAGGTGAAACGGATCGTCGCCATTCTCGATTGGCTCGCCAGCGAAGAAGGGTTCCTGCTGACCCATTACGGGCTCGAAAACAAGCACTATACCCGCAGCGGCGGCACGATTACGCTGAAGCCGGACGCCATTCAGGAAGACATCGTCAAGAAGGGCGATTGGCTGTCGATTTGGGATTGGTTCACGCCGAATACGCCGGCGGCGTTCAAGCTCGACGTCGTCGACCCGAGGCAGACCGACCGCGACCGGGAGATCGTCAAGACGATCTCGGCCATTCCGACCGCGCCGTATATCGGCACGAGCATAACGCCGCCTCCCGGATTCGACCTCGGGTCGTTCCGCAAACGCCAGCGCGAGCTGCAGGTCAAGGCGGTGTTCGAGGACAAGTCGGGCAAACATTGGCCGGCCTACCGCGAGGAGCTGATGACCAAGTATAACGGCGCCAAGCTGTTCGAAGCGTACGAGCAGCAGATCAAAGCCGCCGGCCTCGCCCCGTAAGGCCGATGAAAGCAAGCCCCCGAATGCCGCATCGGCGTTCGGGGGCTTTTTTGTTTTTGCGCCGGTGTTTACTGGAACGTGATGCCCAAGTCGTCGATCCAAAGGACGCCGCCGCTTGCCGTCGGATCGTCGTGCGTTACGACGACGCGCAGCGTACGATCGTGGGCGGCCGGAGCGGTGAAGGTGACGGTATAGCCGGTCCAGGCCGTCGCCGCAACCGGCGTTTCGGCGATCACCGCCGACGTCGACGTGTCGACGATCTTCACGCGGCCCCCGGCCGCCGAGCCGTTCGTTTTGCCCTGCACGGTCAGCTTGTAGCCCGCGCCGGGCTTGTACCCTTTCCAGTCGTAGACGAGCTCCTGCGCGGCGCCTCCCGCGACGGTCGACAGCTTCAGCGATCGGCCGCCGGAGACGAACGCGGACGGATCGAGCGCCGCTCCCGCCGCAGCCGTCGCCGTCCCGCGCTTCCAATAACGCGGCAGCGACGGATCGAACCGGTCCGCCGTCTCGAAGCTCCCGTTCGGGACGCGGGAGTCGAACAAATGCGGCAATACCCGGACGTCGTCGAAGTAGGCGATGCCGTTCGGCGTCGTGGCGGAGCTGTGGTACAGCCGGATGCGGACATTGTTCCCCGACGATGCCGGCGTCGTAAACGAAAACGACAACGGCTGCCATGACGTGTTGGAGAACAGCAGGCTGCCGAGCACGGTACCCGTCGTATAATCGTACGCTTGGGCGCGCCCGCCGACGATGCCGTTCGTCTTGCCCTTGAATGTGACCGTATAGGCCGTATTCGGCTCGTAGCCCGGAAGCGGCTGCTCGAGCACCTGCCACGTCGAGCCGTTCGTCTTGACGGTTGCGGACCCGTCTCCCGCGTAGGGAGCCGTGTCGTCCCGGTATGCGGTGGCCGGAGTCGACTGCCAGCGGAACCAATATAGCGGCAGCGTGCCGTCCGCCGGCGAGACGAGCTCGAAGCCGGCGTTGACCGCCTTGTTCTCGCTCCATTTCGCCACCCCGGACGCCGAGTAGGCGGAGCAGAGCTCTTCCTTGCACAGCGCGTCGGCGACGTTCCATACGGTCCGGTCGAACTCGGCCAGATCGACCCAATGGTGGAACTGGTTCGCGCGGTCTTTGTCCGCCGTCGCGATCGGCTCGCGGAAGTTGTAGTAGGAAAGAACCGGATCGGTCAAGCTGCCGTTCCACATGACGTCGGTAAACGTCCGCGCGAACTTCCGCATATCCGACGCCGTGAACACTTGACCGCGGCGGTACGCCTCGAGCGCGCCCATCACCGTTATGCCGGCGTGGGACAAATCCTCGCCCTCGGTCGTATAGTAATGGCCGTCGTCCCAGCTCCCGAGCTTGTCCCAATATTTCCACTCGTACGCATCCGTCCCGAGCGCGGCGTTCAGCCGGTGCGGGACGACCTTGCTCTTGAACGCGCGCTCCATGTCGTTGGCGCGGCTCCGGTACACCGGCCGGTCGGCCGCGTAGGCGGCGGCGCCGTCGGTCGCGTCGTACAGCAGGTACAGCATGCGGGCGTAGCTCAAGTACATGTTCGGCGGCAGCGAGCGGCCGGGGAACCATTCCGTGACGAAGCCCGACGGGAATACATAGACGCCGGTGCCGTTGTCGCTTCCGTCCGTTCCCGTCATTTGCCGCCAATACGGGTCGTACTTATGCACCAGATGATCCGCGACGAAATTCCGGAACGTGTCGGCCGACGCCAGGTAGCCGGCGTGCAGGCCGGAATCGCCGTACACGGCGGCGGCGAACCGGAGCAGCGCCCCGCCGACGAGCGCGTCGTGCACCTGCTGCTCCCACTTCTCCCCGGCCAGCACGTCGTAGCTGTACAGCTTGTCGCCCGCGCCGCCGCCGGCGAAGTAGACGTCCATCCGGATTTGATGTCCCGCCGCCGCAGGCGTTGCGAAATCGAACGACGTTTGCTTGAAAACGTCGCTGTTCGCGAACGTCGTGCCGCCGAGCGTCGTCCCCGCCGTAACGTCATAGGCGCGTATCGCTCCCGTCGCCCCCGGCGACACTTTGCCCGTAATGAAAAACGAGTACGTACTGGACGGACGGTAATTGAGCAAATATTGCGATATTTGCGAGCCGGACGTTCCGTCGTGGACGAGCTCCAGTCCCCACTCCCCGTTCGGATTCGCTTCCGGCTCGTTCGTCATATGCGCGTTCGCAAGAGGGGATGCACGCTCCCAGCCGGCCGCTTCCGTCTGAACGACCGGCTTTACGGACAGCAGGTCGAAATACGAGACGAACGTCGCGGCCGGGTCGGCCTGATGCAGCCGGACGACGATCGTCTTGCCCGAGGCCGCCGGAGCCGTGAACTTCATCTTCTTGAGCGCCCAACGGGTGTTGTTGAAATCGACGGTGCCGAGGGAAACGTTGTCGGTCGCGTTGAACACTTCGAGCCGTCCTCGGTACCGGTCGTCGGATACACGGCCCCAGAAGCTTAGCGCGTACGACTGCGAAGGCGTATAGGCGATCGTCGCCTGCGCCGTTTTGGACGTTCCGTTCGAGGCGATCGCGAACGCTTTCGTGCCGGCCCAATAGTTGTTGATGCCGGTCGAGGCGTACGCGTCCGCGGACGTCGTCCCGGGCGCCCGCGTCCAGCCGGCGGGCAGCGTCGCGTCTCCGCCCGACGCCGTCTCGAAGCTCCGGTTCGGGGCGAGCTCGGCCGGGGCGGCCGCCGCCTGCGTCTTGATGCTGACCGCGTCGAACCGGGCTTTGTAGCCCGCGGCCGCGTAATCCTGCAGCCCGAGCCGGACCTGCAGCGTGCCGGTCGAGGGGGCGCGGAAGTTGAGCAAGTACCGCTCGAACCCGACGTGGTGCACCCGAACCGAAGCGACGACCGCGTTCGTGGCGGTATTGAAAACATCGACGATGCCCTGCGTCTTCTCCGTCTCCACCCCGGCGAACACCTCGAGCACGTAATAGGCGGAGGGCGTGTAGGCGATCGATTGGACCGCGCGGTTCTCGTTCGCCCCGTCGCTCTCCACGATCAGCCCCGCGCTTCCCGCATAGGCGTCTCCCGCCGCGACGGAACGGTACGTCGCCGACGGGCCGCCTTGGCGCTGCCAGCCGTCGGGCAAGCCGTCGGCGTCGGCGTCCGTCTCGAAGGAGCCGTTTTGCGCGGCCTCGGCCGCGCCGGTCGCCGAGCCGACCAGCGCGAACGTGTCGTTTTTCAGCTGGTTGTGCGAATAGCGGGCTTCCGCCCACCCCTTGTACCCGTCGCCGTCATGGTCGACGGCGTTCGCCAATATCCGGTTTCCGTGGTCGACGACTTTATCGAGCCATTCCGTCCGCCCGGTCGCCTCGTACATATTCATGTACCCGTCAAGAAAATACGATTCGCTCCAGGCGAGAGATCCCCCGTTCGGCGAATCGGAGCTGCCCAGGCCGAAGTTGAAGCTTTGGTCCGCTTCCATGAACCGGTCGACGCTCCGGTCGGCTCCGAGGGCCGGCGACAGCGGCAGGCACGTCATCGCGACGATGAGGGCAAGTCCCAGCGATACCGATTTTTTCCCCATTAATCCGTCTCCCTTCTGCGTATGGAATGTTCTTCCGCTCCCGCGTTCTCGGTGAGGGCCCCCGAACTCTATGTTTTCACGGGGTTCCGCTACGGCTCGCTTCCGCTCCCCTCCTTCCTCCGACGTCAATGGCCGTCGTGCCAATATTGTAGAACGGCGGCGGCGCGGCGGGATATGGACGTTTTTTGAACCGATGTCCGATTTTTGATCCGTTGCCGTGAGGCGGCGCGAAAAGGGATCCGCCATTTGCTCGAACCGGCGGAGACGACTCCGGTCGGATGAACGAACGAAAGGGAACGGACGACCCGCTGAGCATACCGCGGATCATCTGTTCCCTCTTTCGCTTCTAATTCATAAAGCCCAAGTAACGCAGCATGCGCTTCAGCATCGCCGCGCTTTCCGCGCGGGTGGCGAGCTCCCGCGGGACGAACGCGTCGTCCGCCCGGCCGGCGACTATGCCGGCCTCCAGAGCTTGGGCGGCCGGCCCGACCGCCCATTCCGCGACATCGCCGGCATCCGCGAAGGGAGCGAGCCGCTCCCGGTTCGCCTCCGCCGGTTTGCCGCCGGCCGCCATCGCGCGCGCGATCATGGCGACCATCTGCTCCCGGGTCACGGATTCGTTCGGCCTGAACGTTCCGTCCTCGTAGCCGTCGACCAGACCGGCCTTCCGCGCCGCCCCGGCCGCTCCGGCGAACCAGTCCGACGTCGCCACGTCGGAGAACGGTTGACCCTCAGCCGGTTCCCGGAGGCCGAGCGCGCGAACGAGCAGCGCCGCAAATTCGGCGCGCGTAACTCGGCGCTCCGGGGCGAACTCGTCGACCGATATTCCATGCACGACGAATTTGTCCGCCAGCAGCTTCACGTCCGCTTCCGCCCAATGGCTCCGCATATCGGCAAACGCCGTATCCGCTTCGACGACCGTATACATGCCGCCGTGAGCGGAACGGATCGTCACGGCCGGCGAGCCGCCGCCGTCCGGGACGACCGAAGGCGCGAAATGCAATCCGCCGTCCGGACCGATCCATACCGCCGCGATGCGGTCCGGCTTCACGGCGCCCGGCAAAACAATCGTCCGCTCGACATAAACGCCGCCGTAGTCTTCCACGACCGCGCCGTTCAGCCGCAGCCCGAATTCGACCGGGCGGTCCGGCACCGTCTTCGCGTTCAACCGCGCCGCCGCCTCGTCGGCCTCGTCGGCAGCCCGGTCCGACGCCAAAGACATCGAGACGGAGACGACCGCATCCTTCGGCGCATCCTTCAGCAGCCGGACGGGAAGCCGGAAGCTCGCCCAGGAAGTTCGAATGTCCACGAACGCATCGGTCCGTCCCCCCGCCCAATCCTGAATCGCCCGAACGGACAGCTCGACTTCGATCGCCGGATCGCCGCTCGTCACCTCCAAGGCGGCGGCCGGCTTCGCCGCGGAAGCGAGCGCCCGCTCGAGCGCGTCGCGGCCGATCGACGCTTTCGTGGCGTATCGCCCGTCCGGAGTCCTGCCCCGCTCGATATCGGCCGCAATGACCGTATTCCCGAGCTTGACCTTCCGTTCCTCCTCGCCCGCAGCGGGGGACTGCCCCGGTTCGGGCAACGGGTCCGGCGTATCAGCCGGAGCCGGGGTACCGGGCACATCGGGAGAATTCGGCGTATCCGTATCCGGCGTACCCGGTCCATTCGGTTCATCCCGCGGATCGGGGGGCGTATCCCGCTCCGGGCTAATCGCAAATCGCACCGTAACGCTGTTCCCCGCGGCATCCGCGACGACCAGCGTGTGGGCACCTTCCGAGCTTACGGTCGACCCGCTTGCGAACGGACTGCCGTCCAGCGTTGCCGTTCCTTCGTCGAAGACGATGATCCGGCTGTCCGCATACATCGCGCCGTCGGAGACGCCCGTTACGACCGGCGGCGTTCGGTCGACGGCCTCCGGTTCGCGCACGTTCACGCGGACGGTCGTCTTCGCCCCGCTGCCGAGCGAATTGCCGGCTTTGTAGGCGAAGCTGTCCGCCCCCGCATATCCCGCATCCGGCACATACACGAAGGAGCCGTCCGCCTGCAGCGTCGCCGTACCGTGCTGCGGCCGGTCGACAAGCACGACCGACAGCGCTCCGGAATCGTTGGCGAGCACGCCGGGTGCGGCGATCGCGAGCGGGGCGTTCCCGACGGCCTCATAGTCGTCCGCCCGGGAGGACGGAACGGTTCCTTCCGCCTGTCTCGGGAAAATGCCGATCGTCATGACGAAGTACGTCAGCTGCGGATCGTTGCTCAAGTCGGGAACGGCGAAGTCGGTTTTGCCGCTTCCTCCGAAGGTAGCGCCCAGCAATGAAAATAGCGCCTGGTTCTGGTTGATCGGAAGCCGGGTCCCGTCCGCCTTCAAGCCTCCCTTGGAGGGGAATCTCGCCTTCCGCGGAAACGAAACCAGCTCGGCCAGCAGCTCCTGCCCGGTAAACGCAGCGCTCCCCGCCTGCGCGATGTAGTAATGGATCCCGTCCGCAACGGGATCGAGCCGCGGCAGCCGGAACGTCGTCGCGCCGTCTCCGCCGTATCCGTTCCCCAGCACCTGGAACAGCGCCGCGTTCTCCGCGACGGAAAGCTCCCGGTTGTCCGCCGGCAGCCATCCCCCCGGGGAAAAGCTGTACGGAAACAGTCTCGCTTCGCCTGCAGCCGTATAGCCGGACGGGTTCTCCCTGCCCGGAAATACGCCCGTGTTCGCGATGTAATATCCCAACCCGTCCAACGGCTCGTAGCCTCTCAAATCCGGAACGGCGAACGTCGTCTTCCCGTCGCCGCCGAATGTCGTTCCGATCAGGGAGAACAGCGCGGTGTTTTGGGCGATGGGCAGCTGTTGTCCGGCGCAATACAGCCACCCTGCGGGCGCGCGCTGATATGGAAGCAGCTTGATTTCCCCGTACATCGGTTCGGCCGCCGCCGCTCGGGCCGGTTTCGCCGCAGCGAGCCCTCCCAGCGCGACCGCCGCCCCGATGGCGGCCGCGAGCAGCCAATTCGTCCATAGCGTCCATTTCCCGAAAACTCGATGATGCAACAAACTCCTCCTCCGTTCCGTCCACTCCGCTTTCACTCCGCTTTCGCTCCGCTCATCCCGCGGACCTCCAGCATGCGCACGATGGCCGCCGCGGCTTCCGCCCGGATGGAAGGGGTTTGCGGCGCGAATCGGTCTTCCGGAAGCCCGCCGACGATAATAATGCCGGTCTCCTGGGCCGTGGAGACGGCCAATCTCGCCCAATCCGGAATGTCCGCATCGTCGGAATAACCGGTCTCTCGTCTCTCTCCAAGCGCCAAACCCGAGGCGCGCATGACCATCGTGATCATCTCCGCGCGGGTAATATTCGCGTTCGGCCGAACCGTGCCGTCTTCGTATCCGCTGACGATGCCGAGCCGCACCGCCTGCGCCACGGGCCGGACCGCCCAATCTCCGATCGCGTCCTTGTCCGCGAACGCCAGCGGCATCCCTTCGGCCGACGGCTTCAGCCCTTTCATGAGCATGGTCGCGAATTCGGCGCGGGTCACGTTCGCATTGGGGCGGAACGTGCCGTCCGGGTATCCGTCGACAATTCCGTCCTGCACCGCGCTTGCGATTTCCGCTCTTCCCCAGTGATCCTCGGTATCGGGGAAGCCGGTCGAAGCGGGCGGGTCGCTCTTCGTCCCCGTGCCGCTTCCGGTCTCGCCTGGACTGTCGCCGGACTGCCCGCCCCCTCCCGGCACCGGGTCATGCCGCCTCTTGCCGACGATGTCGTCGATCGCTCTCGGATCCGGCCATTGAACCGGGACGGCGACGATTTTCGGATCCACATACGGCTTATCCGCGTTCGCGATGACGGTGACGAGGCATACGTCCGCAAAACCGCCGTCCTCGGTCTTCGCCTTGATTTGCGCCGTGCCCGGCGATTTGGCCGTTACTTTGCCGGTGTCGTCCACTTCCGCGATCCGGGGATCGTCGCTCGTCCAGACGACCTTCTTGTTCGCGGCGTCGGAAGGCGTCACCGCGGCGGTCAGAGACACGCTCGCTCCCGCTTCCAAGGTCACCGATTTCGGATTCAGCCTCACCCCGCTCGCGCCCACCTTTACCAAATCGGCGGCCGTCAGACGGAACGACTCCAGATAGCGCAAACTGTCGTCCAGCTTCAAAGCCGGCGTGTCGGGGGAGATGCGGAGCTGGGCGATATCCGAATGAAGACGGCCGAGATCGAAGGCGTTCCCGATTGCAGGTCCCGACGCCTTCGTTTTGGCGACGACGTTGACCGTCCCGGGCTGCAGTTCGTCCGGCATGTCGTAGCCGTCGATGACCGGGGTCAACGAATAGACGTAAATGGTGCTCTTCTGCCGGTTCGTCCCGTTGTCGGCGTACTGAAGCGGGCCGATATGCCCGGCCGTATCGTTCACCCGGAACGTCTTGGTCCCGTCGGGCCCGTGGCGGGTAATGCGATAATGCGACTCCATGTTCGATTGGTCGGTCCACTTCAGCGTGACCGTGCCGTCCTCGTTCGACACCGCTACGAAATCGGTCGGGTCGGCCGGCTGCAAAACGGTGTAAGGCCCGATCGTCTTCTCGGAGTAGCTCTTCGATCCGATGAGCGGCGAGAAATAGGCGCTGACCCGAAGCTGTGCCGACGTCAGCTGCGGATCGATCGGCAGCCTGAAAAATCCGATTCCCGTCGCCGGGTCCATCGCAATCGGAAGATCGCGCCAGGTCGCCCCGTTGTCGGGCGAATATTCGTACTTGACGTGCTGGACGGCCGTCGACCACGCCTTGTCGCTTTCCGCCAAGGGCACATATTCTTTCCCGGCGATCAAATAGGACCCCGCCCCGTGAACGGAAAACCTGGTAATGCTGGCGGCATACGTCGGCTGCGCCGGCCACAGAACGTGGAGCGACAGCAGCATGGCGATCAGAATCGAAATCTTCTTGCCCATCCCCAATCGTCCGTCTCCTTTCTACGAACCGGCATCCCTTATTTGCTTCCGGTTGCTTTCGAGCCGTCCTTCTCCGCCGCATCCCCGTTATCGAGGAACGACGTGTCCAGAATTCTGGCGTAAATATAAGGATTCAATTGGTGGCTTTGCACGTGAAGCTTCACTTTGTCCAGCCCCTCCACGTCGAAGACGAGCGTCTTGATGCCTTCGTCCGGAGCGACCTTGTGCATTTCCAGTACCGTAGAGGCCGTATTGCCCGCTTTATCCCCCGCATTGTACAGCGAAATTTCCGCCTCGTGCTCGCCCGGACTTACGACGGCGGCATCGAGGACGAGCCGCTTGAACTTGCGGTCGAGCGTCAGGATGACGTCTCCGTATTGGTCGATCTTCAACACTTCCCCGAACTGCCGGTCGTGCACGTTCGTTTCCTTCGGGTCTCTCGTCAGGACGGCATAGATGTGGTCGATTTCCATCGGCACGGCAAACATCGGCGTTTTCACCGCGCGCTTCGCTCCGATGTAAATGTGTTGGGTGGCGGGATCGAAGTCGATCGGTATGTTCAGCGCCTCGGCCAGCGCGCGGACAGGCAAGTAATTGTTGCCGTCGTAGTAGATCGCCGCGAGAGGCCGCCCTTCTTCGTTTTGGGGCTGCCAGCGCTCGCCGTTCAGGACGAACGATACGCCCCGGTTGAAAAAAGCGTTGATCGGCTCCAGTTGAGCGGCCGCATAAGCGGAGCCGAAGGAGGTGGCGAGGAACGCGACGACGAGCGAAGCGATCGCGACCGTCTTGTTTTTCTTCCGATTCGTCTTCAATGCGAATTCACCCTTTCGTTTTGGGAAAAGAACGTTTGCCGGCGGCGCGTCCGAGCCGCGGCTTCAGTTCCATCCTAAAAAAAGAAGCGCTTCAAAAGCGCTTCAAACGAAAAAGCCGCATTCGCGATCGATCTCCTCCAGGACGCGCGGCGGGTCCGCCCGGTGCTCGAGAGCCTCGGCCGCCGCCGCCGGCAGCGGGCGGGGCGCCGCGGGACGGACGGCTCCGCCGAGCTCGCGGCAGCGGTCGATATACTCCGTTTTGCCCGTCTTCCGGCCAAGCTCTTCGTTCAGCGCGAGCGCCGCGGCCCGGCGCTCCGACGATCCGGGATCCAGCTTCCACATCGCGTAACGGATCGCCGCCTCCTCCCGCCGCCCGGGATTCGCTCGGAGCAGACGCTGCAGCCGGTCCGTCGCCCCGGCGGAATCGATCCGTCCGAGCTCCGTCTCCAGAAGCAGCAGCCGGACGTGAAGCCGGACCCGCCTATCGCGGCTTTTCAGACGTTCGGCGATGACGAGTCCTTCCCCGGCGGCCTCCGCCGCGCCTTCGACACGGTTGCGGCCCTGCTTCGCCAAGCTCATCCAATAGAGCGCCTCGCATTCGAGCCGGCGGGCCCGAAGACGCACGGCCATGCGAATCGACCGTTCGAGCGTTAGCTCAGCCTCTTCGTACCTCTGCTGCGCTATCCGGACGCCTCCTTCCGCGACGAGCATGTCGGCGGCCATGCGCCAATCGCGAAGAGCCGCCGCCTCTTCGAGGCAGAAAGCGATGCAGGGTTCCGCCTGCGCGCAGAACCCCTGCGCCCAATAAAACTTGCCCAGCATTCCCATGGCGGCGGCGAAGCCCCGGCGGTCGCGGACCGACCGGCTCAGCTCGATTCGTTCGGCGATCAGGCCGAAAGCCGGCTCCATCCGATCCATGTCGAGATAGAGGAGCGCCAATCCGTCCAGAGCGGATCCCGCAGCTTCCTGATCGCGATGCTCCATGGCCAGCCCCAGCTGTTCCTTGTAGACCCGCATCGCCCGGCCGTACTGGCACCGGATATGGTGCAGCTCCGCGGCCACGCCGTAGAACCGGCAATCGTCCCGCGTCCGGCCGGCGAGGTCGGCGAGTCGCATTTTCGCCGTCAAACGCTCGATCGCCCGATCGTCGTCTCCGATATCCGCATCCAGCATGCCGAGCGCGCCATAGACGAGTCCGAGGCCGGATCGATCCCCCGCCGCTTCGAAATGCCGGAGCGCCCGTTCCAGATGGAGCCTCGCTTCCTCGTACCGGCCCTGCTGACGGAGGCAATCGCCCAACGCAACGTCGCTAACGGACCGCTCGCGCGCCGAGACCGAGTCGGCGAAGCGCTCGAACCACTGCCGGTAAGCTTGCTCCGCTTCCTTCCCGTTCCCCGCCATCATCCAAGCATCCCCGAGCTTCATCAGGACGGGCGGGAGCCGGCCGGAAGGGAGCAAGTCGCACAGCTTCCGGTAATAGCCGATCGTCGATTCGTAGGCGCGAATGTTCCCCGCCGCCTCAGCGGCCGTTTCGTAGCAGGCGATCGCCTCCTCCTTCATGCCCGCCAGCTCGAAATGGTAGGCGATTTCCGCCGCCGCGGCTTCCGGCTGATCTTGGTGAAACGCGATCAGACCGTTCGCGATTTGCCGGTGGCAGAAACGGCGGCCGCTTGCGCCAACCGTTGCGTAAACGGTCTCTTTGACGATTGCATGCGTATAGTCGTAGTCCCCGCAGTCGTTTTCCCGGATCAGCTTCCGCTGCGCGAGCTGCTCCATCGCTTCCAGAACGGTGCGCTCGTCCGCGCCCGTCACGGCCGCCATGAAGCCCGGCGACACGGGTCTTCCGACAGCGGCGATCGCGATCGCGAGCTGCCGCCGGTCCGGCTCGAGACGGCCGAGCCGGTTTTCGATGACCGTCGCCGCGAGCGGAGAGGGGCGGCATTCGCTCCGGGCGCCGCCCGCCTGCCATTCCCGCAGCGTCTCCACGATATAGAGCGGAACGCCGCCGGTTTGCGCATACAATCCGGGGGCGTGGCGGTCCGCCAACGCTTCGCCGACCGTCGCCGCCATGAGCCGTCTCGTCTCCTCCTCCCCGAGCGGCGCCAGCTCGATCTCCGTCAGCTTCCGGCCGGTCCGCAGCCCGGCGAAGAACGGCGCGACGGCATCTTGGGCCGACTCGTCCGTCCGCATCGTGGCCAGGACGAGCAGCGCGTCCTTGGAGTCGCTGCGCAGCAAGTAGGAGAGAAGCTGGAGCGTCTCCCCGTCGGTCCATTGGATGTCGTCGAGTAGGAGCAGCATCGGCTGCGAAGCCAGCAGCATTCGCCGGATCGCCTCGAACCAGCGCTGCAGCTGCCAATTTTCCCGAACGGGGTCCGGCTTCGGCAGGTCGGGGTAACGCTCCAGCAAATCCGGCAGCAGCCGGGACAATTCCGACCTCGCGACCGGGCACAGCTGCGGCGGCAAGGGCAGACTGCGCAGCCACGCGACGACGGGCGTATAGGACAGCGCTCCCGTCGACGGGAAGCAGCCGGCCGAGGCCGTATGTCCGCCCTGGCTTTCCACCCATGCCTTGAATTCCAATGCCAGCCGGGTTTTGCCGATCCCCGACTCCCCTTTCAGCAGGACGACGTGCCCGCCGTTTGCCCCTTGCTTCCAAGCGTCGAGCAAGCCGCCCCATTCGCCGTTGCGGCCGACGAACGGGGCCGGGTCTGGCCCGGCGGCGTCATCCCCTCCGCCATTCTCCATGAGCGTCGCGAACAGCCGGGCGCTCTCCTCCGCCGGTCCGATTCCGAGCTCGGTTTCCCATACGTCCCGCAGCCGCCCGTACGTCTGCGCGACGCCCGCCTTGTCTCGGTTCAGCGCATGCAGCCGCATCAGCGTGCGGTACGATTCCTCCCGCCACTTGTCCCGTTCGAGCAGCTTGTTGGCATAATCGATCGCCGACGCGTACTCCCGCCGGCTTTCCAGCAGGGCGACGAGCTTCTCGAGCACGCTCCTGTACGTTCGTGCCAGCCATTCGCGCCTCTCCTCGAGCCATTCCTCGTAAAATCCCGGCAGCAGCTCCCCGCGGTACAGCGCCTCCGCCTCGCGCAGCTCGTAGAGCGTCTGCCCCTGCGCCGCACGCTCGAATTCGCGCACGTCCGAATGGAACGCCGCCTCCCGGTTCCATTCCAAATACCCGGGGGTGACCCGAATATACCGGTCGATCTGCGGAACGCTCTCCCGCAAATCGTGAAGCAGCTTCCGCAGGTTGGACAGCGCCTGCTTATCGGTCGAATCCGGCCAGAAGTCGAAGGCGATTCGCTTCCGGCTTTGCGGCGAGCCGTAAGCGAGCACCATATACGCGAGCAGAAGCCGGCTCTTGCCGCCGGACACGTCGTTCGTCCGCTCCACGCCGTCGAGAACGATGTTCAACCGTCCGAATAGTTGGAAATGGCAACTTGTCACAGCCGATATCCCCCAGTCCGATTCCGATCCCTTCCCTTTCCTCTTCATTCTATATGAGTTCCCCGTGCAAAACCTTCCCTCTAAGCCTCAAATTTGCATCCCGGGTTATAGGGCGATACGCCCAGTCGAGCGGCGGAAAATGTTCCCGTCCCGAAACGCGGGCATCACGGCAACGAAGGAGCCGGTAAACGAAAAAAGCTGCCGGTCGCAGCAGCGACGGCAGCTTTTTTCGAATGAGCAGAAGGAAGCGGCGCCTACTTCAAGCCGAGATCGATGCGGACGCCGTCGTCGAGAAAGGCGATCGCCTTCACCTTGACGAGAGGAACGGCGCTGTCGTCGATCGGGACGACGACGGGGTCCAGCGTCAGCCACGAAGGCGGGACCGTGAAGTCGCGAATGCGCGTCCCCGTATGGCGGACTACGAGCTCGGGCGCCTTCCATTCCAGCGCGAAATCGAGCGCCGCCCCGACGCGAACGCCGGCGATCGTCTTCAAGTTGACGTAGGCGGTCAACCGGTCACCCCGCTGCTCGAGCCGCGCGCCTTCGATCGTGACGCGCTCGTTCAGCTGCGGCCGCTCGGCCAGCTTCATCTTGACGAGGTCGTTCAGCTCCCGGCCGGTCAGGTGCACTTCCGGCTTGCGGGTTTTGACGATGTCGAGCAGCTTTTGCGACACCGACACCGGCTCGTAAGCGAGATCGAGCGTTTCCGCCGGCCGCACGTACAGGACGGCCGCGCCCAGGAGCAGCGCGGCGATGACGAGCAGGACGGCCGCGGCTTTGATCGTTTTGCGAAGCAAGCTCTCCCCTCCCATGCGAACGCGGTGCCGGATGCCGGCACCGCGTTTTTTTAGGCTTTCGCTTCTTCGGCGGCCGGAAGCGTCACGGCTGCTGAGGCTTCGGACCGCCGCGCTCCGCTTTTTCCTTCAGCCAGCGCGGCGCTCCTTTGTTTTTGCGGTCGCGCTCGCGCTCGGCCGCCTTCGCCTTGGCGCGCGCGGGCACCGGCGCCCGCGCCGTCTCCGGTGCCGGCGGCTTCGCCGCGGCGCGCGGGGGCGCGTCCGGCTGCGGCGCCGGAGTCGGCGTTGCCGCGGCGGCCGTCCGGCGGGGCGGCTTCGCCGGGGCGGTGGCGGCCGCGGTCCGGGCGCGCTCCTTGCCGGCGGCGCCGGTTTTCGCCGCCGGCCGGGTCCCGCCGCCCGCGCCGCGCGCCTCGTCCGGCTCGACGACGGCGCCTTTGTACATCGCCTTCCGGCTGATGACGATGCCGAGCTGCTTCTCGAACTTGCGCAGGATGAACATCTCCTGCTCCGTCGCGATCGATATCGAGAAGCCGCTCGCCCCCATCCGGCCCGTCCGCCCGGCCCGGTGCACGTAGTGGTCGGCGTCGATCGCCGGCTGCAGATGGAAGACGTGCGTCAAGCCCGGGACGTCGAGTCCGCGCGCCGCGACGTCGGTCGCGACCAGCGTCTTGACGCGGCCCGTGCGGAACCGGTTCAGCAGCGTCGTCCGCTCCTGCTTCGGCGCGTCGCCGTACAGCGCCTCGGCCGGCAAGCCGGCGAACTGCAGCTTGGAGGCGACTTCCGCGATGACGTCCAGATCGTTGACGAAGGCGAGCGCCGACTTCGGCTCGTACAGCCGGATCAGCCGGCGCAGCGTATCGACCTTCTCGCGCTCCTCGCAGACGAAGACGAGATGCTCGATGCCTCCGGCCGTCCGCCGGCCGGGATCGATCTCGATCGTCTTCGGCTCGCGCATCCAGCGAGCGGCCATGCGCCGCACCTCGGGCGGCATCGTCGCGGAGAAGAACAGCAGCTGGCGGTCGCGCAGCGCGCCTTCGACGATCGTCTCCGCGTCCTTGGCGCTGCCAAGCGCGAACATTTGGTCCGCCTCGTCGATGACGATCGTCCGGACGCGGTGCAGCTTCACCTTCCGCATTTTCAGCAGCTCCGCGACCCGTCCCGGCGTGCCGACGACGAGATGCGGATGCAGCCGCAGCCGCTCGATCTGCCGGCTGATCGCGGCGCCGCCGATCAGCGCCTGGCCGCGAATGCCGAGCGGCCCGCCGTACTTCTCGATCTCGGCGGCGATCTGAACGCCGAGCTCCCGGGTCGGCGCCAGCACGATCGCCTGCAGCTCCTTCTCGGCGGGATCGATCCGCTCGAGAATCGGCAGCAGGTAGGCGAGCGTCTTGCCCGTACCCGTCTGCGACTGGGCGAGCAGATCGCGGCCCGCGAGCGCTTCCGGTATCGCCTCGCGCTGAATCGGGGACGGCTCCGAGATGGCGTGCCGGGCCAGCGCCTCGGCGAGTCCGGGGCCGATCCCGAGCGATTCGAACGTCGTATTCATAGAGTGGCTCCTTCTTGTCCGATAGTCGGTTCGTTGGTTTTCATTACCTTCAACTATACCACACGTTCCGCCCGGTCCCAAATGACCGGAAGACAAAGAGGCTGCAGCCCGAATCTTTCCGATTCGAGCCGCAGCCCTCTCGTTTCCCTTATAAGAATGAGGCCAGCTTGATGGCGATCCGCGCCTGCTCCTCCGTCCACTTCTTGCCGCTTTGCGCCTCCGCCTGATTGACGAACGCCCGCAGCGCGCCCGCCTTCGCGTTCGCATTGCCGCGCTGCTCCGCCTCCCGCGCCTGCTGCAGCTTGACCGCAAGCGCGTCGGCCACGCCCGGATCGGCCGCCATGAACTGGCGGACGAGCGCGATCAGGCCGTCGTAGTCCACTTCGATCCGGAAGGCGAAGGTGGCGGTCACCGCGTTGCCGGCCAAGTCCGATGCCGTTACGGCGACCTCATGATCGCCCGGCTCGTAGGCGTACGCCGGGGCTGCCGCCAACGGCGCCGCGCAAGGTTGGCCGCTGATACCCGACAACGCGTCGGTCGCCGTACAGCCGATATAGACCGCTTCGCTTACGGAGTAAACCGGCTTGCCGGAGAATTGGACGACCGGCGCCGTTTTGTCGACCCGGACGTCGATCGTTCCGGGCGTTTCGCGGACGCCCGAGAAGTTGACGGCGGCGTACGTTACCGTCGTGACGCCTTCCTGCGTAATCGGAACGGTCACCGCGTTTCCTTTCGCGGTCGTTTCCCCGATCGTCTGCGCCCCGGTCGCGGCATACACGATCGAATGCGCGCGGTCCGCTTCGATCGTAACGGCCGCGTCGCCGTTGATCCAGCCGTTCTCGTTCGCGGCCGGGCTGACGCGGACGACCGAAGTCGGCGGTACCCGATCTTTGACCTTCACGTAGAAGTCGTCGTAATACGCGGTCGCGACGTTATACCGGGACGTAACCGCGATCAATCTGGCGTAAGCGGCGTTGGCCGGCGCTTTGCCGCGCAGCGTCACCTCTTGCCATTGCGCCAGTCGCGATTCGTCGAGATGGATTTCCAGCGTCGAGAGGGTGGCGTTGTTTTTGTCGAAATAACGGAACATGAAGCCCGGCTGCCCCGACTCGATATAAAGATGAACGCCGGCGACGTACTCCTCTCCCGGCGTAACCGGAATTTTGTCGCTTTGGACGGCGACGGAGGCGGTCCGCAGCGTATCGACCGTCTTCAAGCTTTTCGTTCCCGAGAAGCTTCGCTCCCCGCTCGTCTCGTACCCGTAGCCGTTGCCCGTCGCGAACAAAGGACTCCAGCCCGGAATGGCGCTGCCGGCCAAAGGCTGCTCGAACCCGGCGTTGGCGACCGGAACCGGCACGTCCGGATACGGCTCCGTAATGTCGCCGTCCACCTGGATCCGGTACAAAATCGTATTCGTCTGCTGGTCGGTCAAATACAAGTTCCCGTCCATGCCGAGGTCGAACCGCGCCGTCGTCGCGAGCGTCCGGAAATCGAGCGTATCCGGATCGATCACCGTCAGCTTGTCGTTGAACAGCACGTAGAGCAGACCGTCCTCGGACCAGCGGAGCGGATGGTGCGCCCATTGGCTGAAATTCAGCTTCGGATAAATCTTCTTGCTTTTGACGACGGCGTACGTCTTCGGATCGATGGCGAAAATGTATTCGTACGACGCGCCCCAGATCAAACCGTCCGGTCCCGCCGACAAGTCGCCGATGAAGATCGGCTTGTCGAGACCCGGGACGCGAAGCGGAAACTCCGCGAGTTTTTGCTCCTTGGCGACGTCCCAAACGAAAATTTTCGCTTCCTCTTCCGTCGGCGTCGAGCCGAGTCCTCCGCGTATCGTCGTCGAGCCGAACACCTTGCCGTCCAAATATGCGGTGCTGAGCACGCTTTGGTTTTGGACGACGTTGCGGTGCACCTTCGTCTCGCCGGTAGCCGGGTCGTACACCGTGAGCGAGCCGCCCAAATTGCCGTAGCTGGCGATCGTGGAAATGAACAGCTTGCCCTCGCCGCTCGACATATGGACGAGCCGCTCCTGGTCGTTGCCGAGCACCGCGAGACGCTTCGGATTCCCCGCGCCCGGCTCGACGTTCAGATCGAATTCGTACAGCCCGCCTTCCGGATAGACGCCCATATATACTTTATTGCCGATCGGATAGACGCTGTCCGCCTGGCCGATGCTGAACGGCTTCGCCGTATTGGTGGTCAGATCGACGAGCGACGAACGGGCCTGGGAGCCGGTCGTAATGACCTGCGTCGGCGAGACGGCCTGCAGCCGGTTGACGACGCCGGGCAGTCCCGGGACGATCGGCGGATACAGATGAACCTGCTTCGTCTCGATGTTCATGATCGTGGCGCCGCCGTCGTAGCGGACGGTGACCAGATTGGGGCCCGGCAGCTCGGGCTTGTTCGGGAATTCGACCCAATCCGCGCCGCGGAAGCCGCTCGCGTACTCCATCCCCGTCTCTTCCACTCGATACGTCGCGAGATCGAACGTCTTCAGCTTCTTGTCGGACATGAAATAAATTTTGCCGTTCAACGAATCGGTCGCGTGCAGTCCCGTTACGTTCTCCAGGACGACGTCCAGCCACTCCTCGGTTTGCGTATCGTAAATGAACGCCTCCCCGGGAACGCCGCTGCCGTCCGTATAGCGGGCGAACAAGTAACGGTCGTCGACGGTATCCAAATCGTAGACCGTATCTTCCTTCACGTTCAGCGAGCCGGCGATGTTCGTCTTCTCCCCGGTCTCGACGTTTACCCGGACGATTTGCCGATGCGCCGTTCCGGCGTAGACGTTGCCGCCCTGGTAGGCGATCGAGCGGACGTATTCCTGGCTGATGTCGCCGATCATGCGGCCGTAATCCTTCAGCTGCTTGGTCGCGGGGTCGTAGCGCGTCACCTTGCCCCCGGGGTACGTTCCCACATAGACGCGGCCTTGCTCATCCGTCGTAATGCTGTTCGGCACCGATTCCCCGTCGATTTGGGCGACCTGCTTCGCTTCGTGCGTGACCGGCGAATAGTGCCACAGTCTGGCGCCGCCGCCGTCGGCCGCCAAGTAAAGCGAGCCGTCCGGAGCGATCGTATGCGCCCACGAGCTTTCCGAAGGGGCGAGCGGGATGCTTCGCAGCAGCTTGTAGTCTTCGAGATCGATGACGTTCAAGTAACCCGGCTTTCCTTTGGCCGTCGCATACAGCACGTTGCGGCCGTCTTCCTTGCCGGCGGCGCCGTTGAAGATCGCCACCGTATAGTTGTTCGGAATGAGCAGCTCCTGCGGAGCGCCGTACGTTTTTTGCGACAGCTTGCTCTCCGCGGCGGAGACGGCCGATCCGGCCCCCAAGCCGGACACGGCGATGCATAAACCGAGCGCAACCGCGCCCAAGCGCGGCATGGCGAATTTCATCAGATGACCTCCTCGTCGATTGTCGCTTGCTTCGGAAACGATCCCTGGCCTAGGTCGTTCGCGCCTCGATGCAGACAAGCCGTAAGCGCTCTCATAATGAGGCGAAAACGTTCTCCTCTCCTCCTTTCCGTATGGCGGGTACGGCCGGTGCATCCGCCCGAACATTTCTGGTACCCTTATGGTGCATATATTAGGCAAAATCGGCGTCCTTGTCAACCGAGTTTGCGTCCATTTTTCGAAAAATTGGTTCCCTTGTGGTGTACATACTTTCCATTGGCAGCCGTTGTGATATAATGACGGTAACCGAACTAACGAATTTTTCCATTCCCCCGTCAGGAGTTGGCTATGAGCGGCAAACCGGATCGCGTAACGTTTCAAGCGCGCATGGACGAGATGCTGGCCAAGCTGCGAACGGACATCGTGAGCGGCATCCGCCCGGAAGGCACCTACCTGCCTTCCGAGATCGTGCTTGGCGAACAGTTTCATTTGAGCAAAAAATCGGTGCGCAAAGCGTTGGACGTTCTGGTCCGGGAAGGCTGGATCACCAAAGTGCCGCGCGTCGGCAACCGGGTCACGCTGCCGGCGTCGCCGTCCGTGACGACCGTCAGGCTCGGCCTGTATGCGTCCGTCGAGGAGCAGCGGTTCCTGAACGGACTGCTGGAACGATTTTACGAGCGGTATCCGCATATTCGCGTGGAAACCGTCACGCTGCCGTACAGCAACTATCCTCACTCGATCAAATCGGTTTTGGACAACGGCTTTTTGGACGCTTTCACGCTGAACAACCGGAATTACCGGGACATGGTCGATACCGGCAGTCTCTCCATGCTGGAGCCGCAGCCGTCCGATCCGGACCATTACCCGTTCCTGAACCGTCTGTTCGGCGAAGAGAGGACGGTTCACGCGGTGCCGTTCCAGTTCTCGCCGGTCGTGCTGTGCTACAACAAGGACGTGTTCCGCAGCTGCGGCATCGCGGAGCCCGACAGCGGCTGGAGCTGGGAGCGGCTGCTCGAGAATGCGCGCGAGATCCGCAGCCGTGCCGGCATCCACGGGTTTTACGCGCACATCGAGTCGCTGAACCGGTTCCCGATTTTCCTGCTGCAGGCCGGCTACCGGTTCCGGCAAGACGACGGCGGACGATACCGGTTCGACGACCCCGCGCTGTGGGATACTCTCCGGGCGTGCCGCGATTGGTTCCATGGACAAGGCTTCCTGCCCGCTTTTTTGTCCGAAAGGGACGCCGGCGCCGAGATGCTGTTCCGGCAGCAGAAGGTCGCCATGATCATGACGACCTACTACGGGCTCGGCATGCTGCGGGACGTGCCGTTCCGGTACGACATGACGCCGCTTCCGTTCGCCGGCTCGCCGAAAACGCTGCTGCTGGCGACCGGCATCGCGATCAACCGGTTTTCCGGGCGGAAGGAAGCGGCCCGGCGGCTTGTCGAGTTTTTGACGTCGGAGACGTCCCAGCTGTTCGTCCAGCGGACGACCTTGAGCATTCCGGCCCATCGATCGGCGGCGGATCGGGCCGAGGAGGAAGGGCTTCCCGGCCCTTCCCGGTACCGGCTGTACCGCGAGATCGTGCCCGCCTACGCCGACTACGCCGAGCTCGGCATCCGGATGAAGGCGCTCGACGCGTTGGGTCGCGAGCTGAAGCTGTTTTGGGCCGGCTTGGAGGAGCCGCCGTCGATTATCGAGCGGCTGAACGGCGCCGACGTCTGACCGACCGGTCCGGCCTCCGGTTTCTTTCCCGGTAAATGACGAAGGAGGGCTTGCGCCCTCCTTCGTTCCGTTTAACGGCAAGTTCTCCGCTTGCCCTCTTACCCGTTCAGAGGACTTGAGCGCCCCCGTCTTTTTGCCCGATATGGCGTTCTCCCCACGCACACATTTCATCGAGAATCGGCTTGAGCGTCCATCCGTACCCGGTCAGCGAATAAACGACCTTGGGCGGAACCTGCTCGTACACCTTTCGCTCCACGACCCCGTCTTCCTCCAGCTCGCGCAGCTGCTGCGTGAGCATTTTTTGAGTAATATCCGGAATGAGCCTCTTCAATTCGCTTGTCCGCTTCTCTCCCTTGTCCAAATGACACAAGATGACGACCTTCCACTTTCCCCCGATCACGTCAAGCGTCGCTTCCACCGGAATGTTGAACATGGCCGCATGCCTCCTTTCTGAGGGTAGGGCACTTCGGAGTATCTACGTTACTTCAAAGTGCGTACTTACGAATCGAACATGTTCCCGCTTATAATAACACCCATGCACCGAAAGCCACAACGTCATACGGGGCAGCCATTACCCCAGAAGGAGGAAAATCGCATATGAATACGTCTTTTTCACCGCCGGCGTCTCGGACCGAAGAGACCGGCATATCGGGAAAATGGGCCATCATGGCCCTTGCCATAAGCGCGTTCGGCATCGGAACGACCGAGTTCGTTCCGGTCGGCTTGCTCGCTTCCATCGCGGGCGACTTGAGTATCGGCATTACGTCGGCCGGCTTGCTCATTTCCGGCTACGCCATCGGGGTCGCGCTCGGAGCTCCCGTGCTCACGGCCCTTACGAATCGGATGAGCCGCAAATCGCTGCTCGTCTGGCTCATGATCCTATTCATCGCGGGCAACGCGGTTGCCGCGCTGTCGACGTCCTTTCCCGTGCTGCTGGCCGCACGGTTCGTCACCGCCTTTTCGCACGGCGTCTTCTTCTCCATCGGATCGACGATCGCCGTCCAGCTGGTGGCGCCGGAAAAAAAAGCGAGCGCGATCGCCTTCATGTTCACGGGATTAACCGTGGCGACCGTTACCGGCGTTCCGCTCGGCACGTTTATCGGACAAACGTTCGGGTGGAGAGCGACGTTCGGAGGCGTGGCGCTGCTCGGCGTCGTCGCCATCGCCGCCATTGCCCTGCTCATTCCCCGCCATTTGAAGCCGCCGATGCCCGTCCGGTTTGCGGATATGCTTCGGCTGGTGACGAACGGCCGATTGCTGATCGGCTTCGCCATTACGGCGCTCGGTTACGGGGGCACCTTTGTAGCATTCACTTATTTGACCCCGATCTTGCAGGACGTGGTGCAGCTCAGCCCGAGCGCGGTAGGGATCGTCCTGCTGGGCTACGGAATCGCCGTCGCCGTCGGCAACGAAGTCGGGGGAAGATGGGCGAACCGCAACCCGGTTCGCGCCCTGCTCTCGATGTTCGTCATCCACGCGGTCGTTCTCGTCGCGATGTCCTTCATGATTCCGTTCCGGGTCGCCGGGCTGGCCGCCGTCTTTCTCATGGGCTTGTTCGCGTTCATGAACGTCCCGGGCTTGCAGCTTTACGTGATGCAGCTCGCGGAAAAGTACGTGCCCTCGGCCGTGGACGTCGCTTCGGCGATCAATATTGCGGCGTTCAATGTCGGAATCGCGATCGGCGCGCTTGCCGGCGGCATCGTCGTCGATCGGATCGGCCTCGTGCATACGCCCTGGATCGGCGGCTTGATGGTCGCCGCCGCCGTCTTGTTAACCGCCGTATCCGCCAAGCTTGAACGAAACTAAACGAAAACGGCTCTTTCCGGCAAGCTTGCCGGGGAGAGCATCCAAGCCTGCAAACTCTACAAGATAACCGGAGGGAATCGAATCATGACTCAACACGTACAACATACGACCCACCTGCACAACGGCATTGCGATGCCATGGCTCGGTCTCGGCGTTTTTCAGGTCGAAGAGGGCCGCGAGCTCGTCGAAGCGGTGAAAGCGGCCGTGAAGCACGGATACCGGAGCGTCGACACCGCCGCCATCTATGGCAACGAAACCGGCGTCGGGACGGGAATTCGCGAAGCTTTGGCGGAGAACGGTCTGGCCCGGGAAGAGCTTTTCGTCACGTCGAAGGTGTGGAACGCCGATCTGGGCTACGAATCGACTTTGACCGCTTATGAGGCGAGCCTGGGCAAACTCGGGCTGGACTACCTGGATCTGTACCTTATTCATTGGCCCGTTGCGGGGAAATATAAGGAGGCATGGAGAGCGCTGGAGACGCTGTATAAGAGCGGGAGGGTCAAGGCGATCGGCGTCAGCAATTTTCAAGTTCACCATCTGGAGGATTTGATGGCGGATGCCGAAATCAAGCCGATGGTCAATCAAGTGGAGTTTCACCCGTTGTTGACGCAAAAGCCTCTGCTCGACTTTACGAAGGCGAACGGCATACAATTGGAGGCTTGGTCGCCGCTCATGCAAGGGCGGCTGCTGGAGGACGAGGTGTTGAAGGCCATCGCGCACGAGCACGGCAAAACGGTCGCGCAAGTCGTCTTGCGATGGGATTTGCAGCATGGCGTCGTTACGATCCCCAAGTCCGTGCACGAACGGCGCATCGTCGAAAACGGAACGATATTCGACTTCGAGCTGTCGTCCGAGGAGATGGAACGAATCGATGCGTTGAACCGCGACCGGCGCGTCGGACCGGACCCGGACAACTTCGATTTTTGAGCGCGTCGGGAATAGAGAGACGACACGAAAGGGCAGGTTAAGACAAACCTGCCCTTTTCGTCGTTGAAGCAACGGCGTCGACGCCCGGCACCTTGCGCCTCGCCGGCCGCCGGCTACAAGCGGACCGTCTCGCCGCCGCCGATTCGCACCGCCTTGCCGCCGTACCGGATCCACACCGGCAGCGCCGACGGGTTGTGCACGACGTCGCCGTTTACGGTGCACTGCAGACGCCGCAGCGCCTGGACGTAATCGTAATACTCGATGTTCGTTGCGCTCCAGACGGTGTCCGCGTGCTCCCGAAGCCGTTCGGCCGCCCGCTCGATCATGTCCCAGTTGCCGTCGTTGTCGAATTCGTAGCTGTGACCCCATACATAGAGAAGCGACATATTCCGTCCCTCGGGAGCCGCGATCAGCTGCTCGATCCGCTCCGCCAGCCGGTCCTTATGATGGCACGTCGCCTCCCACCGCAAAAAGTCGTCGGGAAACGCCGCCAGCCGCTGCGTGCTTATCGTCGTTCGGGCATACACGATGCCGAGCGCGGGGAGCAGGCTGACGACGCTCGGGGAGAACGCGCCGAACGGATAGGACATGCCGCGGACCGGGTAACCGACGAGCGACTCCAGCTTGGCCCGGTCCTCCAGCAGCTCCGTCGCGATTCGCTCGGCCGGCACCTCCGTCAAAAACGGATGGGTGACGGTATGCGCCGACACCTCGTGTCCCCGGTACAAGCTTTCGACCTCGTCCTCGCGAACGTAACGGTCTTCACCGAGCTTCCCGGAATTCAGATGGAACGTCGCCCGGATGCCGTACCGGTTGAAGATCGCGACGAGCCTCCGGTCTTGCTCCCTGCCGTCGTCGTAGCTGAACGTGACCGCTTTCTTCTTCCCGTCGGGAAACGCATAGTCGAATCGTTTCATCGAACCCCTCCTCCATTCGATAAAAAAAAGCGAGAGCGCACCGGTTCGGCCCGATCCGTACGTTCGTCGTCGGTCGAAAACCCGGGTGCGTCCCGCTTTGCCGATCCCGGACGTCAGGCGAGTCCGAGCATCTGCTTCACTTTCCGGAAATCGTGCTCGAGCCGCTCGTACGCCGGGAACGGCGCATGACACTCCAGCGTCACCCAGCCGTCGTAGCCGGTTTCCTTCAGCGCATCGAACAGCGGCTGATGGTCGGCTTCGCCTTCGCCGAGGCGGCATTGCAAAAACTTCTCCTCGCCGTGCTTCGTCCGGTTGACGAACGTCCCCGGCGAACCCGCTTCGGCTACGCGCTTCTCGTCCTTCACGTGAACGTGGAACATCTTCCTGCCGAGCGCGATGACGGAGTCGCGGCCGTAGTCGGTGTCCGTAATGTACATGTTGCCCGCGTCGTGAATAAGGCCGACGTTATCCTCGCCGACGAGGTCGAGCAGACGAAGCCCCGACTCCACCGTTTCGACGAGCGAGACGTTATGGATTTCGAGAACGATGCGCTTGTCGTGCTTTCTCGCTTCGGCCGCGCATTTGCGGAGCCAGAACGCCGCTTTCGCATAATGGTAATCCTCCGCGAGAAACGCGTTCGGCCCGCCGGAGCCGACGCGAATCATCGAGGCGCCGAGCGTTTCGGACATCTCGAGCATGCGCTGGAATTCGGAGAACGCCTGCTCGCTTTCCTTGTCGCTCGCCGTGGAGAAGCCGCCCATATACCCCGCGATAACCGGGATGTCGAGGCCGAGGCCGTCGGCGACCGTCCGGATTTCCTTGACGCGCGGCGCGCTCGTCGCCGCCGACAAATGCGGCTCCCTCGCCGCGATCTCGATGCCGTCGAAGCCGAGCTTCTTCGTCAGCTGCAGCGCCTCCTGAATGCTGTGATCGATCAATACTCCGCTGAATGCCGCGAATTTCATGCCGTTTTCTCCTCCCGTATATAGACCGACTTCCCGTCCTTCACCGTCTCCAGCAGCCCGATTCGGTCCCGGTTCCGCTCGAACAGGACGAAGTCCGCCGGGGCGCCGGCCGTCAAGCCTTGTCCCGCGGCCAGCCCCATGAACCGGGCCGGCCGGACCGACGACATGTCCCAAGCGCCGCTCAGGTCGGCCAATCCGCGCCGCAGCAAGTGCTCGACGCCCCATACGAGCATTTGCGCCGAGCCCGCCAATATGTTCGGGTTGCTCGCCGTATGCAGCCGCCCCTCGGGCGTCAGCACCACTTTGCCGCCGACGTGCGTCTCGTACTCCCCGGCCGGCATGCCGCACAAGTAGACGGCGTCGCTGACGAGCATCGCCTGCTCGCCCTTCGTCTTGAAGACGACCTTGAGCACCGCGTCGGGCAAATGAAAGCCGTCCGCGATGACGCACGTCCACAGCTCGTCCTGCGCCAGCTGCTCCCAGATGTAGTTCGGATGGCGCGGCATCATCAGATGGGCGCCGTTGCCGAGATGCGTCGACATGCGCGCGCCGGCGCGCACCGCTTCGCGGATTTGCTCCGGCGTCGCCGACGTATGCCCGATCGACACCGTGACGCCGCTCGCGCTGCACTTGGCGATGAACGCCGCGCTGTCCGGCCATTCCGGCGACAGCGTCAAGATGCGGATTCGTCCGCCCGACGCGCGCTGCCACTTCTCGAACAGCTCCCAATCGGGCGCCCGGACGTACTGCCGGCCGTGCGCGCCTCTGGCGCCGTCCTCCGGCGATATGAACGGCCCTTCGACGTGGATGCCGGCCACCGTCCGGTCCGTCAGCGGGTCCGCCTCGCACGCGCGGGCGATGACGCCGACCGCCTCCTCGATCGCCTCGGGCGAATTCGTAATGACCGTCGGATAGTACGACGTCACGCCTTCCCGCCAAAGCGCCCGGCTCGCCCGGACGACGAGCTCCGGTCCGAACGGCAGCGTGTTGAAGTCGTCGCCGGCGTAGCCGTTGATTTGCAAATCGACGAGCCCCGGCCCGATCCAGGGAAGCTCCTCCGCGCGCTCCGTTCCGGCGGCGGGCTCCACGCTCTCGATCAAGCCGGCGCGGACGGCGACCCGCACCGGAAGTCCGGTGGCGTAATGCCGCCCGACGCGCTCGAACCGCCCGTCCGCGCTGCCGATTCCGTTTCCGATTCCGATTCCGTTCGTCGCGTTCGTCATCGGCTCACGCTCCGTACGAATCGCGGTCGACGTACAGCGTGCAGTCGGGATGGCGACGCAGCACGGTCGACGGGCATTCGGTCGAAATGCCGCCGTCCAGCGTCCGCCGGACGGCGGCGCGTTTCGTCGGACCCGGCACCATGCAGTACAGGTAGGAAGCCGACGTCAACGTCGGAATCGTAAGCGTCAGCGCGTGCGTCGGCACGTCGCCGAACGTCGGGAAGCAGCCGTCGTTCACTTGCTGCTGCCGGCACGCGTCGTCCAGCTCGACCGCCTTGATCGTATACGGATCCTCGAAATCGGCGACGGGAGGATCGTTGAACGCGATATGGCCGTTCTCGCCGATGCCGAGGCAGACGATATCGATCGGCGCCTCCCGGATGAGGCTCCCGTACCGTTCGCACTCCGCCTCGATCGAGCTGGAGCTGTCGATCAGATGCACGCGCCCCGGCTTCACTTTATCGAAAAGCTTCTCGGTCAGAAACCGGCTGAACGTTTGCGGCGCGTCGTTCGGAAGACCGATATATTCGTCCATGTGGAACGCCGTAATGCGCGACCAGTCGATATCCGGATCGGACGACAGCGTCTCGAGAAATTCGTTTTGCGACGGAGCCGCGGCGAAGATCATCCGGATGCGCTCCTTGCTGCCGAGCAGCTCCTTGATCCGGGCCGCCGCCGCGCGGCCGGCCGCGACGCCCAAGTCGCGCCGGTTCGCATAAACGTTCACCTTCAGCAAATCCACCGTTTCCGCCTTGACGGGCTGTGGCTGCAAACTCATCTTACCGTCCTCCTCCGATCAATTCGTCGATCGCCTGCTTGATCACCGGCTCGATTTCCGGAGCGAACGGCGCCGGCAGCGCGAAGTAGATGCCGGAATCGTTCGCCTCGTAGCCGCCTTCCGCGATTTGGGACGCGGTCGGCACGTAGCCGATCATGCCGTTGCTGTAGCCCATCGGCAGCGTGGTGCCGCCGGATTTCGCCTTGACGTATAAGCCGTACTCGAGCACGACTTCGCCGTCCATCGCGAGGAAGGAGAGCCCTTCCGCAACGTCGAGCCGCGTCAGCTCGAACGGGATCTCCGGCCGGAGCAGCTCCGGCCGTGAACGCATCGCCTCGCCCCACTCCGCGAAAGGGCCGCCCTGCGCGATGCGCTCCTCGATCCGCTCCGACGTCGGCATCGCCTGGAACGGCAGCTGCACGACGAGCCGACGGCCGGACAGCGCCGTCACCGGCAGCCGCTTCATCGGCCGGTCGAGCACGCGCTCGACTTCGTCGGCAAGCGCTCGCCCGAGCCGCCGGACGTCGGCGTCGCCGCCGGAATAAAACTTGCCCTCGCGATGGAGCGCGGGGCGAATGTCGCCCGTGCAGCCTTGCAGAAACGAGACGACCGCCCCGCAGCCGAGCGTCGCCTCAAGCCGTTCCGCCGCCACGCCCGGGTATTCCGACGTGACGAAGTTTTCGCCCGTCGTCGTCGGATGGCAGGCGTAATGGACGAACACGGCCTTCTCCCCGCCGTTGTCCTTGCGGAAGCGAATGACGCTCACCTCGGGATCGTACGGGCCGTCCGGATTCGGCGCCATCGTCATCGCGCCGTCCACGGCGAGCCGCCGGTTGACGCCGATGCGGCATTCGCCGCTCCCGCGCTCGACCGTTACCGGCTCCAAGCCGGACAGCGCCGTCTCGACGCCGCGATACAGCGCTTCCTCGAGGCCGTCCATGTACGACGGGTCCGGCAGCCCGAGAATGCCGCAAAATTGCGCGCTCGTCTGCGGCCCGCCGTGCGTATGCTGGGCGCTCAGGATCAGGTCGGACGGCCCGATGCCGAACCGCTCCCGCAGCGTCTCGCGGATGCCCGCCATCCGCTCGCCGCCCCACCATATGATATCCGCCTGGGCGACGAGCAGGCGTCGCTTCGCCCCGTCTCTCGCCTGCTCGAACACGTTGATTCTTGCGTACAGCCTTCGGTTGACGCCCGCATACGGCCCTTTCCGGTGGCCGAACCCGGCAAGCGGAATCGGCCGCTCCGGGGTGATGTCGACTTTGGCCGTCCCGAGCAGCAGTCCGCCGCCGTCCCCGCTCATTCCGCGACCTCTTCGATGCGGACCGGCGCGCCTTTCGCGGACGATTCGTAGATCGCCTCGACGAGCTGGACGGCCCGCAAGCCGTCGATCCCTTTCAGCAGCAGCTCCTTGCCGGACTCGATCGACTCGATGACGTTCTCGAGCTGGGTCCGGTGGTAGACGTGCGAGATGCTGCGCGGGTCGGATACGCCGCCGTAGCCCGTATGAACGCCGAGCTCCGGCTGCTCGACGCCGGGAACGGTCCAATGCGCGATCGACGATCCTTCGAGCTTGATCGTCCCTTTTTCCCCGTACAGGTTCAGAGCCGCCTGGAAGCCCGGCTGGATGCTCGTCGACGCCATGATCGTGCCGAAGGCGCCGTTCTTGAACGTAAGCAGCGCCAAGCCGATGTCTTCGGCTTCCATGTCGTGCGTTTGCGTCGCCGTTTTCCCGTAGACGGTCTCGACGGCTCCGCCGAACCAGAGCAGCAGGTCGATCGAGTGAATGCCCTGGTTCATGAGGGCGCCTCCGTCCTGCTCGATCGTTCCGCGCCATTCGGCGCTGTCGTAGTACGCCTGCGTCCGGTAAAACGGCAGCGACACCTCGACGAGCAGCAGCTTGCCGAGCGCTCCGCCGTCAAGCGCCTCGCGTACGGCGACGTGCTGCTTCTCGAAGCGGCGCTGCGAGATGACCGACAGCGTCACGCCGTTGCGCTTCGCCGCCCGGATAAGCTCGAGCGATTGCTTCGTGTTCATCGCGATCGGCTTCTCGACGACGAGGTGCTTGCCCGCGTTCAGCACGTCGAGCCCGATGGCGGCGTGGCTGCCGCTCGACGTCGTGACGCAGACGATGTCGATGTCCGGGTTCGCGAGCAGCTCCTTGTAGTCGGTCGCGTACCCGCAGCCTTCCTTGTCCGCGAACGCTTTCGCGCGCGCCTCCGTCCGATTGGCCGCGGCGACGAGCTTGCCGCTCGCGAGCTCCTTGATCGCGGCCGCATGAAAATCGGCGATCGAACCGGTGCCGATAATGCCGAACCCCCACGTTTTCAAATCGGTTTCCCTCCCTCATCCCGGCCAGGCCGGACTTCTTGCATGAGGCGGCTCCGAAATAAGTACGTTCGTACCTATTTCCCGCCTTGCCGCCCCGTTTCGGCCCGATCAGGTACGTGCGTACCCGATCGGCCACCTTCTCGCTCGGCGTGCAGCCGCCGGCTTACTTCGCCGGGAACGCCTCCGCGACCAGCACGCGGAACGCGTCCAGCGTCATGCGCGAGCCGGCCGCCTTCGTCCCGCCTTCCGGCGCGAAGTGCGTCTCGATCGTGAACAGGCCGTCGTAGCCGTCCTCGGCCAGCGCGCGCAGCTGCGCGATGAACGGGACGGTGCCGGAGCCGACCGGCACGCAGCGCGACGTCCCGTCCGGGCGGACGTACGCGTCTTTGATGTGAACGTGTGCAAGAACGTCTTTAATCGCCTCGTAGCCTTCGGGGAACGCCGGTCGTCCGCCGTACGCCTCGTTGCCCGGATCCCACAGCGCCTTCATCGCGGGAGAACCGACGGCCCGTACGATCCGGCCGATCTCGTCGGCGAATCCGCCGTTGCAGGCCGGCTCGTTCTCCTGAAGCAGCAGCACGCCTTCCCGCTCCGCCACGGCCGCCGCCTTCTTCAGATGCGCGACGATGTCGTCGAAATACCGCTCCGGCTCGCGCTCCCGCCAAAACGAAAAGATGCGGATGCCCCGCGCGCCGAGCTGCTTCGCGATCGCGATGACGCGGTGCAGCTTCTCGTGATGCGCCTCCACGCTTTCCTCGGCTTGTCCGAACACGTCGCCGGTCGCGACCGGACGCGTCGGGTCGAGCGCGCACTTGTACAGCGGGGACGCGATCGCGCTGACCGAAAGCCCTCTCGCCTCGACCTGCCGGCGCACGTCCGCCACCTGCTCGTCGCTCATATTCGCGATATTGACGCCGTCGACGACGCGCACCTCGATATGCTTCAACCCTTGCTCCGCGATCCAATCCAGCGATTTCGCGAAATGGTCCGGATATACTTCGTCCGTCAAAATGCCAAGCCGATCCAACACCACGATTCACGCCCTCCCCTTTCGTCTGCTGCGGGCCCCCGCTCTCCGGGCGGTCTCCGCTTATTTCCACCTTTAACTATACCAAGGTTGGCCCGGGAAATGTTGATCTTTCTTACGATCGGTTTTTACTTTTTTTTCGTTTCCGGCCGCCCACCTGTATTATAGTTGTATCTTTCAAAGATCGTCAATCGTTTCCGCTCCTCAGCGCACCGCTTACCGCCATTTCGGGGGTTTCGCTTCTCCGCCGGCGAAATATTCGCTATAATGGGAACAAATCAAACGAAACGGACGATCCCGCATGCGACGCGACAACGAATTCCGCTATTCCCGACTGGCCCATATTCTCCGCGAACAAATCATGTCCGGCTTCATCAAGCCCGGCGAATATTTGCTTTCCGAAAACGAGCTGTGCAAATATTACGGCCTCAGCCGCACGTCGGTGCGGAAATCGCTCGATCAGCTGCTGAAGGAAGGGCTTATCGTGAAAAAGGTCGGACAAGGCACGATCGTCTCCCCCGACCTCGTCATCCCGCCCGACGAAAAACGGACGCTGCGCATCGTGGCGACGTCCCCGTCCCACTTCGTCGACAACTGCCTCGGCGCGATCGTCGACGCGTTCCAAGCCCGCTATCCGCAAGTCGAGGTGAAGCTGCTCAGCCTTCCCGGCTGGAACTTCTGGGATTCGCTCCGGTCCGGCGGCGAGCTCGGGCTGCAGCCGGACCTCGTGCTCGTGACGGACCGCTCCTTCGCCGAGGCCGACCGGCTCGACGCGTACCTCGACGTCGGCGAGCGGCTCGAGGACCTGCTCGGATCGCTGTACCCGCGCGTCGTCGAGCCGTTTCGCGGCGTCGACGGGCAGCGGGCCGTGCCCGTGACGTTCTCGCCCGTCTACCTGGCCTACAATCCGGAGCTGTTCGCCCGGTTCGGCGTCCGGGAGCCGCACCCCGGCTGGACGAAGGAGGAGATGCTGGAGGCGGCCCGCCGCTTGACCGTCGATTCGGACGGCGACGGCATTTTCGACGTATACGGGCTGTCGCTCTCGTCGTATTCGAGCCGCTGGCCGGTTATCGCCCTGCAGCACGGGGTCAAGTTCGACGCGACGACCGACCGCCGTTCGCTCGTCGACACGCTCGCTTTTTTCCACGACGTCCTGTACCGCCAGCGGATCGCGACGCTGTACCAGTCGTGGCGTTCGCGCATTAACCTCGACGCGTTTTTGCGGGGGAAGGCGGCAATGGTGCTGACGACCTCGATCGAGCTTGCCGGCTGGCGCAACGAGAACATGCCGTTCGAAGCGAAGGTCGCGCCGATGCCGTTCGGTCCGGTCCGCTCGACGCTGCTCGTCTCGAACGCCTTCATGGTCCGCAAAGATTGCCAGGACCCGGAGCTCGCCCTTTCCTTCCTGCGCACCGCGCTCGAGCCGGAGCTGCAGACGGGACTCGCCCGCGAAACCGGCTTCCTGTCCTGCTTGCCGGAAGTGAACGAAACGGTGTGGGACGCCTCGTATCTCGCCTCGCTTCATATCGCGAACCGGCAAATCGACAACGGCTATTTTTTGCACGAGCTGTTCGAGGATTCGAGCCGGCTCGAAGAGCTCGAAGCCGAGATGGACTTGTTCTGGGCCGGCCTGGAGACGGCCGAGTCGCTCGCCGACCGGATGATCCGCCTATTGTCCTGAACGGTTTCCCGCCCGCCTCCCGCTCCCCGCTTTTCCGGGGAGCTTTTTTTTGTGTCCGCGGACTTACGAAGCCCCGTCTTTTTCCAACGATATCGGGTGGAAGTCCCACCAACACCTGATCCATCTGTAACATTTTTCTACGAACTTTGTCGTTTTCGAAAAGGAGAACGCGATTTCTTGTCGAATATGGGTGTACATGCTTCTTGCGAACATGACGAAAAATTTGAAGGTGGGATTGTTATGAAGGGGACATTGTCGAAACTTCTCTCGCAATGGTCTAAGCTATGGAACCGAACGAGAAGCAGCGTGTCCGCAACCGACATTCGCGGCGTAGCGAAGCAGATGCAACAGGCGAATCCGATCAAATCGGTCGGCACGAAGCTGCTGTTGATTTTCTTCGTCAGCATTGTCGCCATGGTGCTCGTGGTAGGGATTTTCTCCTATCAAATATCGAAAAGCGTCATCAAGACGAAGGTCGCCGACGCCTCCCACGAGACGATCGTCCAGGCGACGGACAAAATCGACTTCCTGCTCGAAAACATGGAGAACATCTCCGTGCAGATCATGTCCGACGATACGATCGCCGACAACATGACGAAGTTCAAGGACAAGGCGCTCACCCAATTCGACAGGCTCCAAACCGGGCAGCTGGTCGGCAACCGGTTGAAAAGCTACGTGCTGTCCAACGCCAAAATCGCCGACATCAATATCATACCGTTCGCAGCGGACGTAACCGATACATACCGGTCCACCACGACGTTGAAGGACGAAACGTTCAAAGCGCCATGGTTCGAAGAAGTGAAAAAAGCCGACGGCAAAGCGATCTGGCTCCCGACGAGCAAAGCGGGCTACGTGACGTCCCCGAATTCGTTCGCCCTGGGCCGCGTCCTCCGCAACATCAAGTCGGGCTCCGTCGAAGGCATTCTCATCGTGGAAATCAAAGTAACGGCGCTGAAAGACGCGCTCGGCGTCGTCTCGATCGGCGAAGGCAGCGAAATCGCGATCATTTCCGCCGACAACAACGTCATTTATTCCGACAAGACGGACGACATCGAATCGAAGTACGCGATCGACGTCGCCGCCAACGTCGCCTCCACGGGCAACGATTCGGCCAACTTCGACGCGACGAAGAACGGGGAGCACTTCTTGACGGTGTACGATCCGATCCAGAAGTCCGGATGGCTGATCGCCGGCGCCGTACCCGTAGGCGAGCTCGTGAAGGACGCCAAAAAAATATCGAACCTCATGTACGTCATGGTGTTCGTCTCGATGCTGCTGGCCGTCCTGGTCGGATATATGGCGATCCGGATGATCGCCCGCCCGCTCGTCGCGGTCCGCAACCTGATGATGGAAGGCGCGCGCGGCAACTTGACCGTCCGAACGAAGGATACCGGCCGTCAGGACGAGATCGGCCAGCTGTCCGCCAGCTTCAACCAGATGATGGAGCAGATTACGAACCTCGTCTCGCAAACGACCGTGTCCGCCCAAGAGGTGCTCGATACGGCGGCGGAGCTGTCCGACGCCTCGAAGAAAACGGCGCAGTCGGCCAAAGAAATCGCCGTGGCGACCGAGGAAATCGCGGGCGGCGCCTCCAGCCTCGCGGTCGAGGCGGAGCGCGGCAGCGACTTGACCGGCAGCATCACGCAGAAGGTGAACCACGTCGTCGAAGCGAACGCGCAGATGGAAGCGGCGGCGGCCGAAGTGCAGCTGGCGAGCCGCAAAGGGACGGCGTACATGTCCGAGCTGATCACGAAAACCGGTACGACCGAGGAAATGACCCGTTCCATGGTCGAGAAGGTCGAGAAGCTTCAGGAAAGCACGAGCTCGATCCGCAAAATATTGGACATGCTGAACAACATTACGAAGCAGACGAACATTTTGTCGCTGAACGCGACAATCGAGGCGGCCCGCGCGGGTGCGGCCGGCAAAGGCTTCATGGTCGTCGCCGACGAAATCCGCAAGCTGGCCGACCAGTCGAAGCAATCGATCGACGTCGTCGCGCAAATTACCGACCGCATCCAGACCGAGATGCAGGAGACGGTCGCCGTCCTGTCCAAGGCGTACCCGATCTTCCAGGAGCAGATCGTATCCGTGAAGGACGCCGACGAAATATTCAAGCAGGTGCAATCGCAGATGGACGGCTTCGCCGACCAGCTGAAGGAAGTGACCGATTCCGTCCAGCAGCTCCGGGATTCGCAAGCGGTGCTCTCCGACGCGATGAGCAACGTCAGCGCGGTCGCGCAGCAATCGTCCGCGACGTCCGAGGAGGTCGCCTCGCTCAGCTCGGAGCAGCTCAGCATCAGCGGCGGGCTCGTCCGGTTGTCGGAGAAGCTCGAGGACTTGTCCAATTCGCTCAAGGAATCGCTCAGCAAGTTTTCGATATGACGGTTCAAGGCCGGTGTCGCGTTTCGTTCGCGATACCGGCCTTTCCTTTTCCGACTCACGGCCGTCAATTCGCGGCGTAGGCTTGCGCGTGGCCGTCCTCCAGTCCCTTGGCGAACCCTTCGCGGTAGCCTCGGTCGTACGCCTGGTCGAACGCCCGGTTGTACGCCGCCTGAACCGCCTCGCCGCTCGCCGTGCGTATTCTCCGTTTTCTGCGGTTCGCCGCGCCCGCGCGGATCCGGCGCTTGCGCGGCGCCGCGGCCGAGCGCCGCCTGCCCGCGCCTCTACGCGAGGTTTTCGCCGTCGCCCCGATCCTGCTTCGTTTCATCCGATGTACCTCCCGCCATGACTTTGACCGTCCGGTTCACCCAAGGCTTGGCGCCGTCGGAGCGGCCGACGCGGGTGAGCCGGATTCCGGTCAGCCTCTCCAGCACCGCCCTTTGGTACCGGCCGATCGTCTGCAAGTTGCCCGCCAGCTGCTTGGCGAAGTTCGGCGAGTCGTCCGATACGTCCGCGACGCTCTCGATCATCTTCGCGATCGCCCTCTGGCTCCGGGCCAGCGACTCCAGCATATCGAGCATCAATTCGTTCCGCCTGCGGAAATCGTTCATTACATGCCGCCGCCCATGGGGAGCAAGTTGCCGAATCCTCCGCCGTCGAAGCCTTCCCCGCCGGATTCCTCCTGCTTGTTCAGCACGATTTTCAAGCTTTTGGCCAGCGCCAGCTCCAGCTTCGTCAGCCCTTCGATCGTCTCGATGAACTGCTCGTGAATTTCGATCGATTTTTGCAGCTGTTCGTCGTGACCGCCGAACGCGCCGTCCGCCACGTGCAGGCAAACCCAGTCGCGCGACCGTTCCGCCTCGAACGCCTTCGCTTCCAAGATGAGCGAAATGTTGAATTGGATGCGCGCGCTGGCCTCCATCATTTGCATAAACGATTGCGAGCGTTCCAACGCCCCGTCCTCCTTTCGTCCCGCTCCCGATCCGCCGCCATCCGGACGGCGGCCGCGGTTACTCTTCCTCCTCCGAGGCGCTAAGCTCCTTCACGACCATTTCCAAGTTGTCGGCTACCGCGTCGATCAGGTCGGCTACGCCGTTCAAGTAGGCCGTAATGTTTTTCGTGACGTCCATCGCATTTTTCGCAATGCCCTCCACCCCGTCGAACCCCGGGTTTTCGCTGGGGAGCACGACGACCATTTGCGCGGTCTTGACGATCGAATGCCGTTTCGCTTCCAGCAGGCGGGCCATCTCCGCATGCGATTTGGCCATATGCGCGATGATCGACGAGACATGCTCCTGCACGAGGATTCCTCCCTCTAATTCGGTCTCCCGTTATTGTATGACGGTAACGGAGCAAACGTCCGCCCGCCCGAGCGTCGGACCGCCTATTTTCGCCGATTCCCGCCCGCTCGCCGAAGCGCGAAGGCGGCTCCCGCAAGAGCCGCCCCCGCCTTTCCTCACACATAATAATTCCCGGAGTAGACGCCCAGCGCATTGTTCAGATGGAACGTCACTCTCGACCAGTTGTATCGTCTCGCCGTGGCGACCGCATTGCGCGCCATCTCGGCCGCGAAGCCGGGGTCCGTCATCATTTTGACGATCCCTTGGGCAACGGCGGCCGCATCCCCCTTCTCGACCATGATGCAGTTGTAGCCGTCGCGGCAAAATTCCTCGTTGCCCTGCGCCCGCGTCGTGACGACGGGAGCGCCGCTCGCCATCGCCTCCAGAATCGGCATGCCGAACCCTTCGTGGTACGACGTCTGCACGAATACGCCGCAGTTGGCGTACAACCCGGCGATTTCGGCGTCGGCCGGGCGGTCGATGAACAGATTCGGGATGCCTCTCAGATCGGGCGGCTCCAGTCCGAACGTGACCGCGGTCGCCCGATCGATCCGGCGGCGCACTTCCTCCATCGCGGCGACCGTCACCTCGAAGCCTTTCAAATGCTGGCTTTTGCGGCTGCACGCCAATATCCGGTAAGGATCGTAATGACCGGTTCGGTTCGGCCGGAACAAGTCCAGATCGATCGCGATCGACACGTTGTACGGATGTTTGCCGAACCGTTCGCGCAGCTGGTTGGTCGTCCATTCCGCCACGGTTATCATATTGGCCGGCGTCCGGTACGTGACGTGCACCTTGGCCTGCATCGCCGGATCGTTCGGATAATAGCTCTCCTCGACGTCCTGGATGAGGTAATACGGGAAGCCTCGGCCTCCCGTCGCGACATCGCAGCTCTTGAGCACGACGGGCAGCGTCTTCCACCATGTCGCCACCTTGATCGCGCGCATCGTCCGCAGACGGTCGAGCATCTCGCGGTAATTCGGGAACGTCGTCACCGGAATTTTCAGCGGGAACCAGCCCGGCTGCCCGCCGAGGGCGAACAGATGCACCTTGTAGCCTGCGTCGTGAAGCCGGTTCACATGCTCGAACACGTTTTTGATGCCGCCGGAGACGTCGGTCAGCTCCAGCACGTAGACGACTTCCATTTGGCTGAACGGCGAAGGAGACCCGCCCGACCATTTGCTCCAGAACGTCTGCTTGGATTGCTCTTCCTTTTCCAGCAAAAACGGACTTTTCGTCGCGAAATCGGTTCCCCTCGTCTTACCCTCCAAATGGGTGGCCGCCGCCTCGCCGCAGTAGATCACTCGCCACCCCCGCGACTTGGCGCGGTAACACATATCCATATCCTCGAACGCGATATAATATTCCTCCGAGAACGGACCGATCTGGTCGATCAGCTCGCGCTTCACGAGCATCAAGGCGCCGGTAACCGCATCGACGTCCTCGACCGCCTGCGCCGGCTCGTAATCCCCCGGCATGAACCGGTACCGGTGGTCGAAAAACCGGTTGGCGCTCGGATACGCCCCCCCGTGCTGCACGGTGCCGTCCGGGTACAGCAGCCGCGCCCCGACGATCCCGATATTGGGCGACGCTTCGGCCGTGCGCACCATCCGGCCGAGCCAGCCCGGCTCATGGAAGACGATATCGCTGTTGACCGTGACGACGTAGGCGCCGTTCGATGCCGCGATCCCCGTGTTGACGGTGCTGCTGTACCCGGTGTTGTCGGCTTTGTTGATCAGCCTGACCCGGCCGGATACGAGCGTTTCCAAGCCTTGCTGCACGTCGGGCGGGCTGCCGTCGTCGACGATGACGATCTCGTAAGGAACGTCGCCCGCCGTCAGCTCGATCGAGCGGACGCATTGCCGGACGAGCTCCACTTGCCGGTATGTGGGGATGATGATGCTCGCTTTATGCTCATACCGCCCGCGGGTTCTTCCGTTGGCCGGCTCCAGCGTCACGTTTTGCCAATTGTCGATGAAATCGATCGAATCGTCCACCGTCGGCCCGGATCCTGCCGGTTGACCCGAAGCCATGGCCCGGGAGCGCCGCTTCCCGCGCCGGCCGCGTCTGCGGCGGCGCCTCCACGCGCCCTTCCTCGTCCGTTTCCGCCCGGTGCGGCGCGATTTGCCTCTGCGCGCTTTTTGCCGCTTGCGGCCGGAAGCGAACGTTCCTTTTCTCAAGCGAAGCTTCCTTCTGCGCGAGGAGCCCCCTCTGCGCGCGGCCAGCCGCTTTTTCCGCTTCGGCCGGCTTGCCCGCTTGAGTCCCTTTCTGAACGTTCGACGGGTCGTTCGCATAAGTTCCCTTCCTTTCTGTCGGCGGAATTCATCATAGTGTATGTACACGTCAGCGGAAGGGAATGGACCGATAACCATACGGGCGGGACGGCCGGCCAATTTGGGCCGGCATTCGCGCAGGCGCGCCCGCATATATATGGGTGTTTGCCTTTACACCATCCGGAAAGGCGTGGTCGCAGGATGTCCACCGTCGGGGAACCATACGGACCGGCTCCGTTGCAGTTATCGTTCGATATGAGGAACGCCGTCTATTTCAAAAAAAACGATCGGAACTTCATACTCCAGCAGTTCGCCGGTCAGCAGCCCCTCCAGCAAAACCTGGGCCTGCTCGACGTGTACTTCAGCCGCGGAAACAGCGTAGAGGCGCATTGGCACCCCAATGCGAACGAGCTGATTTATATGGTGCAGGGGGAAGCCGAAATCTCCGTTCTCGAGCCGTCCGGCCTGCGGCTGCTCCGTTACCGGGTGAAGCCGCCCCAAACGGTGTACATCCCGATGGGATGGTGGCATTGGGCGTTCGCGCTTGCGGACCAGACTCACCTGCTGGCTATTTTCGACAACAACGCCACCGAGGTCATTTTCGGCTCCGACATTTTAAGAAAGACGCCTCCCGAAGTGTTCCAAGAAATCTATGGAGTCGACGCCGCCAAGCTCGCCGAAGTGCTGAAGCCGATCGACCGCACCGTCGTCATGGGCCCGCCCGATCCGACGGATATTCGGTGGCGAATCGGAGCCAACGGCAACACCTGACGCCTCCGGAACGACCGTTCCCGTCAAACGGACGCGAGCGGACCGAGCCGCTCGGTTACCGGCGAACGAAGGACGTATGAGCGCCCCCGCAATATGGAGATAATGTCCAATACGTCCGAAATAAACGGAACGCTTATGCGTACGGCTTCCGTACTTGTCACGATTAGCGGAATCGGGAAAGGGAACTATGCCTCATCTATTCTGGTACTACGGTTTGATCGTCATCGGAACGGCCATTACCGTCTACACCGCGCTCCGGAAAGGAGACGCCGATTTATTCCCCTACTTCGTCTTCGCCACGGCCTGCTCCTGGATCGGGGAAGCCGTCGTCCTCTTCGTTTTTAATGCCTACGCTTATAAGCCGGGGCTCTTTGCCGACCCCTTCGCCGACAATATTATCGGGCACATCATCGCCAATACGGCGTTATGGTCTTCCGTCGCGATCGCGGTCATGTACTTTCAGCTTTCCTACTTTCGGATCGGGTTGTTCTCCGTGGCGTTCATGCTGATCGAGGTCGTGTTTGTCCGAGCCGGCGTCTACTCCCACTATTGGTGGCACACCTTTATGACCGGCTTGGCGACCTTCCTTTTTATGGTTCTCATGAAAAAATGGTACTCCATCGTTTATGCCGGCACGCACAAGGCTCCGCGCTTGATAACGCTTTGGACGATCGCATGGACGTTTCTGCAAACGCCGACCAGCGTGCTTATGCTGTTCGAGAAACAGTTTTTTCGCGTCCGTTGGGTGGACAACCTGTACCGGGACAGCACGCTGTTCAGCGGCTTCGTGTATCATGCGGGGATAGCGGTATTGTTCATCGCTTGCCTGTGCATGACGGGCAAGAACTACTGGAAAGCGGTTCCTCTTTTGGCCGTGCTGGCCGGGGACGTTATCTTATGGAAGATGAACGTGCTGGAATTTCACGGCGGCTGGAGCATCGGCCACCTGGCCTGCTTCCGCGCGGCAAGCTTCCTGTCGTTTATCGCGGTGGAACGATTTACGCTGAGACCCCGTTCCGATCGGCTGCGGCCTATCGGATAACGAGGACGAGGCCGCCGGCCATGGGCCGGCGGCTTTGTCGTCTATCCGAAAAAAATCGTCCGGGCAACCGGACGATGCGTCTCGTGAGAGGACGATGACAAAAACGGCTTTACACCAGCGTTTCTTGGTAAATGTCGATGATGAACGACAGGCCCGCCGTATTGAGCGCTCCGTTGCTGACATAGTTGAGAACGTCGAACGTGAACAGGAAGCTGACGCTCGACAGCAGGGCGATACCGGACAGGTTGACCGGAATCGTGTAGAAGCGGATGTTTTGCCAGTTATAGGGGAAGGCGTTGTCAACGGTCATTGAAGCGTCCGGGTTCGCGATGTTACCCGCCGTCAGCGGGGCGTTCAGCACGTTCGGCGTCGGGATGATCGGGAGCGACAGCAGGGCGTTGGAGAACGATTGGATCCGGGCTTCCACGGCGTTGTCCGAGAACACCGCCATGGAGATGATGAAATTGGCCGTCAAGCCCAAAGCCAGCAAAACGGGAATCGGCAGCGATACGGTGGCGAAGGCGCGGCGCTCGCCCGGAACGAAGGTCGGCTGGGACCATAGAACCTGCGGGTCCGGGGACGAGGCGAATACGGGGTTGTTGTCCCCGGCGAACTTCGCGAGCTGCGGGTACAGCCCTGCGGCGGCGTTGCCGACGTCGACGACGTTCGCGGCTCCCCCGGACAGAAGCGCCACGGCCTCCGCGACGGTCGGAGCGGTCGTTACGTTGTTCGTACGGCTGACGATACGTTGAACAGGTACGATTGGCATTCAGGAACCCTCCTTTTGTCTATGAGATCGTGAATCCTCTCACATTACCATCATATTCCGAGCAGCCTGTATGGAATGGACAAACGATAACGGTCCAAGCGTACATTTTCGACCGCCGGGTCCTTCCGCTCATTCACGCTCGTACATCCCGCCATATAATGCATGGAGGAAGGAGGGGAAGCCATGCATCATCTGTGGGAATCGGTCATCCGGACCGCCTTGTACGCCACGAAGCCGAAACGGGTCGCGGAAATCGGCTCCGAAGCCGGACACTTGACCCGTCCGCTTCTCGACTATTGCGCGATGGTCGGCGGGGAGCTCGTCGTCATCGACCCGGCGCCCGTATTCGACGAGCACGAATTGAAGCGCATTTACGGCTCGCATTTCTTCCTGATCCGCGGCACCAGCCTGAGCGTGCTGCCCTATATCGGTCCGTTCGACGCCGTCATGCTGGACGGCGATCATAATTGGTATACGGTATACCACGAGCTCAAATGGATCGAGTGGGCCGCAACGCATTACAACCGGCCGGTAACCGTCTACATCCACGACATCGATTGGCCGTACGGGAGGAGGGACTTGTACTACTTTCCCGAATCGATTCCGGCCGAATACCGCCACCCCTATGCGAAGAAAGGGATGGTGCGCGGCGTATCAACCCTTGTCGACCACGGGGGGCTGAACGACGGCATGAACAACGCCCTGTACGAAGGAGGCCCCCGCAACGGCGTCTTGACGGCGGTCGAAGACTTCATGCGGGAGACGAAGCTCCCCCATCGCTTTCAGCCGATTTACATCCAGCACGGCATCGGCATTTTGTCTCTCAACGTCTAGAACGGTACTTGCGTCAAACGATAATCGCCTTGCCCTCCAAACGGATGGGCAAGGCGATTGTCGTCATTCGATAAGAGAAAGCTTATCGTTTGCGAGCGGCGTCTTCGTGGCGATGAAAATGTCCCGGATGAGCCCCCATTGCCCTTCCCCGTGAAATTGAGAGTGCATCGGCTTATGGATGGGCGTGTATACATGCGCAAAGCCCGAGCGCTTCAGACAGAACGCGACGTAAGAGGGACTTGGCCTGTTCCCGACGGCGTGCAGCGCCTGGGAGTTATCCAAGCTGTTTTCCGCAACCAACTTGCATATCATTTCCGAAGACGGAGTGATGCACGTTTCGATGAGCATCATCTCCCCGCATGCTTGATAGGCGTTCCGAATGAACCGGAACGGGTCGGCCAGATGGTACAGCAGTCCGTAACAAAAGACGATATCGAATTTCCCGTAATTCAGCCAGTCTTCTCCTTCCAAATCCGCCACTTCGGCCCGTAAATGCGGATAAAATGACCGGAACTGCGCGATGTTGTCCTCCCGGCCGTCCAGCCCGAGCACGTTGCAGCCATGGAGAGCGAAAAATTCGGAAAGCCGGCCGATTCCGCAGCCGAGATCGACGACGGACTTGCCGTAAATAGGCAGCTGTAGCGAGGCCAGATGACCGAGCCGGGCTGCCGTAATCGCATTGTAATGCGGGTCGTCAAACACCATCGTCTTATCATTTACATAACTCATGCGTGATCCTCCCATTCAAGACGGTTTTCGGGCGGCGTAAACGTCACCCAATCGAAATATCAATGCAAAGATCTCTCGATCCCATTAAAAAAACGTACAATGCCAACCCGCCGTTCCTCCCTAAATTCAACCCGTCATCCTCCGTGACCGACTTTTGCGTAAAAAGCGTCGCCCCATGAGGGGTGATGAACGGAAGTCGTAGCGACGCGCTGAAACCCGAACAGCGCCAAATATTGATCGACTTGCGAAACGAGTGCACAGCCTTCGTACATCTCCTCGAAGTTCACTTCGGAGCAGATCGCTTCCATGTAAGGAAGCGTGTTGGCGGCACCATGAAATGCAAGCAGCTCGGCCCCTTGAATGTCAACGTTCATGAAACTGAAGTCCGTTGCGAACAGCCCCATTTCCGCAAGAAGCGAGTCCAACGTTTTGGACGGCACGGTCAGTTGGTAATCCTCGTCGATATGAGGATAAATATCTTTATGACGCTTCAACGGTAAAATCGAACTGCTCTGGTCGAACGACGTGACGCGCAACCGGACATCGCCGTTTTGGTTGGAAATGGCGCAATGTGCCGTACGTACTTGCGGCCAAGCCCCAACCGCCGAATAGAGCCTCTGGTAGACGAACGGATTTGCTTCGACGAGCAAAATTCGTTCGAATCCCAAGGCCAAATAAGCCCCTACCTCCTGGCCTTCGTGAGCGCCGATGTGAATGACGCCCTTTCGGGAAACCCCGTATTGTTGTATCAGTTGAGCCCAGTCCATGAATCGTTGCCTCCTTCTTCTCCTAATCTCAGCTTACGACGCCGACGGCACTGTCCCAAGGGTCGAAGGGAACGAACTGTCCGGCATAACGGGACGGTCTCAGAAATGTCGTCGCTCGCTCGTTCATCATGGCGGCAGAAAACGAAAAAGTGCTGTTGGATATCAGCATTACGTCGCTCTGGCTCAATAAATAGAAATCCGGATAGTAGGGTGCGACGGGCAACGATGCGCCCAACCGTTCGCTCGTAACGGGGTTGTACTCGGCAAAGTCCGGCAAAACCGTATCCGGCTCGTCGGTAGCGATGAACAAAACCGGTTGGTCCAGCGTGTGCCAATGCTGGTGCAGCCAGCCCTTGTACCAGTCGTTGGGCGGAACGAAGAACACGTGAGGAAACAGCAAATAATCGGTACGCCGAATATGAAAGGCCACCACGGTTCTCCCTAACATCCGCAGTTGATCCGCGGCCCGTTCCACGACCGCCTTCGCTTCACCGACGGGTTGGAACAAGGATCGGTAGTACTCTCTGTAAGGTCTGTGGAAGCTCGTATGAACTTGGAAGCAGCCGAATAGGTCCACATTCCGGTACGGCGGGTCGGCCAATACGACCGGGTCTTGGGATGCGTCGTAATAGTTGGTTTGGAACACTTGAGGAAGCTCGATCGAAATCGTCGGGTCCCGATGTCCGAATAAATAGTGGCCGATCCAAACAGGGGTCTCGACGCGAAATCCATGGCGCTTGGCGTAAATTTTCAAAAACGAATACTCAAACAACTGATTGCCGAACCGTCCCAAGTGCCCGAGGCACGACATCGTAACGACGGGCGACCCGTTCATCGTCCATAACTGAACGCTTTCGCCGCCCAACAAGATGCCGATCGCAATATCTTTTTTGGACGCACCCGCCCGCAGCAAGCGCAAATGATGCTCGAAGCCCACGTAATCGGGTTCGCGGTTTAACGCCTCCCTGTACAGCTCGACGATAAAGTCTGCGTCGTCCAACGAGAGAAGCCTCCGCATGATGTTCAGAAATCTCATTCCCTCGCCTCCTTAAGCCCGGTTTTGCCTGTACCATTCGATCGTTTGCTTCAAACCCGTTTCGAGATCGGTCTTCGCGACGAAGCCGATCCGGTCCCTCGCCATCCCGACGTCCAACTGGCGACGCGGCTGACCGTCCGGCTTGCCTGCGTCCCATCGAATCTCGCCCTCGTATCCCGTCAAACGGCGGATCATCTCGGCCAGCTCCCGAATCGATATTTCATAGCCGGATCCGAGATTCATCGGTTCCGACAAGTCGTACCGCTCGGTCGCTTTGACGATCCCCTCCGCCGCGTCCTCCGCATACAGAAACTCGCGCGTCACATGGCCGGTTCCCCACAAGGTAATCGATTTCGCGCCGGTATCGATCGCTTCTATGCATTTCCGAATAATTGCGGGAATGACGTGGGAGGATTCGAGGTCGAAGTTGTCGCCCGGACCGTATAAATTAACGGGGAGCAGATGGATGGAATTGAACCCGAACTGCTGCCGGTACGCTTGGGACTGGACGAGCATCATTTTTTTGGCCAACCCGTACGGAGCGTTCGTTTCTTCCGGATAACCGTTCCACAAGTCGCTTTCCCGAAAAGGAACCGGGGTATATTTCGGATAGGAGCAAATCGTACCGATGCTGACGAACTTTTCCACCCCGAATCGCCGGCTTTGCTCCATCAACTGAACGCCCATCATCAAATTGTCGTAAAAGAACGTTCCCGGAAGCTTCTGGTTGGCGCCGATTCCTCCGACGACAGCGGCCAAATGAATGACGACGTCCGGCTTCGCGTCTTCCAGCATCCGAACGATGTCCGTTTCCTTCGTCAAATCGTACATCCGGCTGCGCGGAACGAACAGATGTTCATAGCCCCTTCTTTCCAGCAAGCCGATCACATGCCTGCCCAAAAATCCCGATCCGCCCGTTACCACGATCCGTTTATCCGCCAAGTTCACATGCCCCACCTCGCAAGTAAAATAGTGATGGATCGTTACGAATCACGCAGCACCGTTTCGATCATCCGCTCCAATTGCCCGGGATTTACCATAATCGGTTCTCCCACGATGCCGAACGGATGAGCCGCCAACTCGGGGGAGATCCGTTCTCCGATCAAATAGCGGTAGTCGAGGCCGACATGGTTGGCGATCATCCAGTAGCAAGGATTAATGAAGCTCGGAGAAAAAAATTCGACGACTTTCGTACCGGGGCTTGCAAAGACAAGGTTTGTCATCCCTCCTCCATGCGGCCCCACTATGACTTTGGCCTGTGCGAACAATGCCGCCTGTTCGGCAACCGAAAGCTGTTCCGGGAAAACGCGACAAAATCCGTAGGACTGGAGGAGACCGCTTATTTCATGCTCGTTGATCAGTTTTCGGTGACCCGAATTCATGCGGCAGATATAGAGATATTCAAAACCAGGAATCGGTTTGCGAAGGGGCGGCATCACGTTGTCGCGAAGAAAGTCGACGGCATATTTCTGCGGATGACCCGCGTGTCCGTTCATCGGCGCGACGACCAACCGCGCGGCTTGAATATGAGTACTGGAATTGCATTCTATGCGCAGTTCCTTGGTAATCCCGATCGCGTTCAGCGTTTCCTCCTGAAATGGCATCGGGTAACCGCGGCTAACGACATACCGGTCGATCGGAATGTTGCTATTCCGCAGCAGCGAAAATCTAGGGAGTACGTCGATCATCCAATGGTAGTAGAACGCGGTCGCCGAGCAAGTCGCGACTCCCAACGTTTCCGGTACGTAAACCGTCGGTCGCAGCCCCGTTTGGTGCAGGATCGGGTACGCTTGCGAGAAATCGATGGAAAGGTCCATCAAAACCCGGTTATCCGGGCTAATTACCGCGCCGCCGACGCCCCACACCCGACCTCCGGGAACGACGGCGACGAATTGAGGGACGGGGGGCACGTTCTCAAAATGTTTCATTTCGGCGTCCTTAGCGGGGTCCAACCCTGTCATGGGCGCACGAATGACGGTTTCAGGCAGATCGAATTCCATGTAATGGGCTTTTCGCTGAAGCGGATCCGCGAAGGCGGAAGCGACCCAGTCCCATGTAGTCGGATACGTCCCGGCAGGCGGGGGCATTTCCTCCGAAAGCTTGACGGCCATCTCTTCCCCTTTCGCGATTTGGGCCAATACGATAATCCGAGGCACGCCCAGCGCCAACATCCTGCAGAAGTATTCCGCAATCGGCGGAGACGGCTCGTAACCCAGCAGCTCCCGGTAAAGCCCCCTTATAAAGTCGGCGTCGTTCCTATCAAAAATGGTTCGCAAAGTTTTGGCTACACTCAACGTTTCTCCTCCCCCCCGCTCGCCCGCCTAAATAGCCGTACGCCGGCAATGCGGCCTTATGATTTTCAATAGACGGGCCCACCTTCACCCGTTCTACCGTTGGCTGTAGTAGACGGCCGCTTCCGCGCCCAGCATCAAGCCGATGATGATGTTCGCTTTGGTCGCCCCCCCGCACAGCAAGTTCAAATGATGCTCCATTCCGACCGGGTCGGCTTCACGATCGAGCAGCTGCCGATAAGCTTCGGCGACGAATTCCTCGCCTTCCAGCCGCATTAATCCCTGCAGCGTTTCGTAAATTCGCATGCCCATCCTCCTCTTGTATTCGATTTGTCTGTCGGCATATTGACAGCGAACAACCTCCTATATGCTATGTTCCGACGGACAGGACCGATTGCGCGTTTTCACCAATTGCGCCGCAATTGGACGCATGGACGCGCGAAAGCGGCGGGTTACAAACCCGCCGCTTTCAACGCTCCGGCCAGCTTGACCGGGTCGACGACCAGATCGTGATGGTGCCCTCCCGCTCGCGGCACGCCGCCTCCGAGACAGCAATAATAATCGAGTCCGACATGGTTGCCGATCAGCCAATAATGTTTGGGCACGTAGTCGGGAGCGAACAGCTCGATCACTTTCGCTCCCGGACGGCAAAACGCCAAATTGGCGAGACCCGCCCCGTGCGGGGCGACGACCGCTTCGGCCGAGCGGAATAAACGCACCTGCTCCCGAACCGTCATCGACAGCAAATCCGTCACGATGAACCCGCGGGATTGAAGCAGCTCGACGACCTCCGGCTCGTTCGCCACCCGGCGGGCTTGCGCCCCGGCGCGGCTGATGTAGAGCCGGACGCCGCTGCCCGACGGCGGCTCTTCCGCGTCCGCCGATCGGAGCAGCTCGCCGCGGACGAAGTCGGTCGCCCATTTCGGATACTCGGACCACATGACGAGCGACGGCACGAGAAGCCGATCGGCCGCCGCGTGGAAGGCGTCGTCCGTCTCGACGATACGGGCCGGATCGAGACCCAGCATCCGGAGCGTCTCTTCTTGAAACGGCCGGTTCCCGTTCCGGTTGATCACGTACGCGTCGATCGGCTCGCCGTGCAGCCGGAGCAGATGCAGCCGCGGAAGCACGTCGAACAGCCAATGGAAGTAGTTCTCGCTCCCGCAAAACGTCAAGACGGCCGCCGTCCCCCGGATGCGGCGCAGCGGGAAAGGCTGCCAGCGGGTGAAGACGGAATGCCGCTCCCCGAGCACGAGATCCCCGTCGTACTCGACGGATACGTCGGATAGAAGCCGACCGTCCTCCGTTATGACGGCGCCGCCCCGCCCCCAGAGGCGCCCGTTCGGAACGGTCGCGACATAGGCGGGTGCCGACACCGATTCGAGAGGCCGGAAGTTCGGGGGCACGGGATCGCCGAGCCAATCGGCGTCCCGGTACGCGTACCGGTAACCGCCGTAATATTCACGATAATGCCCGGCCGACTCGAGACCGGCGGCACGAAGCCATTCGGCGGGGCCGGCGTAAAAGCCCACCGGCCGCCGGGCGTCCTCCGCCGCAACCGACTCCGGTTCGGGCGGCGCGGCCGGGGACGCGTCGCCGAAGCCGGGGGCGAGCTCGAGCCCGGGCGCCGGCGATTGTCCGACGTCGCGAAAGGCGGGATTCCGGCTTCGCCGGGCACCGGCCCTCCCGCGCCGCGGCCAAAACCGCCGCTTGCGGGCGGAGCGGGAGCGGGCCGACTTGCCGGTGCTTCTCCGAACGTCGTCCCTCGACCGTCTCCGCCTCTTCGGCTTGCCCGGCAAAGCCGCGCGCCTTCTTCGCATCCGCTTCTTGCGCAAAAGAGTAGGCATAATCGAACGCTCCCGACCGTGTGGATAGTTAAAGCAGCCGCAAGCCGGCCAGCCGCTCGCGTATCGCCTTCCCGACCGCATCCGGCGAGAAGTACGTGCGGATCGTCCGCTGGCCGGCGGCGGCGAGTTCGGCTCTCCATTGGGCGTCCCGCACCAGCTTGCACATATAATAGGAGGCATGCTCCAAATCCGGATCCGCCCAATATTGGTGCGCCTTGTACGGCCCGTAGTCCCGGCCTATGCGGACGAGCCGGTACTGGACGGCGCAGCTGTTGCTCGCATCCATAAAGTCGGTGTTGCCGGACCAATTCGTGCCGATCACGGGCTTGCCCAAGTACATCGCCTCCGCGAGCGGCAGGCCGAACCCTTCGGAGCGATGGAGCGAGACGACGCAGTCGACGGCGCGGATCAGCGCGTTCGCTTCCCCCCGGCCCAGCACCCGGTCGATCAGAAAGACGTTCGGCTCTCCCGCCAACGTCTCCCGCAGCTTGGCGACCTCCTGCGGATCCGGGTTGTTCACTTTGATGACGAGACCGGCGGGCAATCCTTCCTGGCGAATCGCCCGCTTATACGCCTCGATGACGGCGAACGGGTTTTTGCGCGGGGAGAAGCTGAACGTATCGTACATGCACAGGAACAGGAACAGCCGATCGGGCAGCCCGAACGTCTGCCGGTTGATGCCGTCGGGCACGTCGACGCGTATGCCGTGCGGAATCCGCACGACGGGCACCGGAGACTTGGCGGTGACGCTCGCTTGAATGAACTTCGTCGGCACCCAAATCTCGTTCAGATGCCGGAACCCTTCCGCGTATTCGTCCGGAAATTCCGGCAGCTCCCAATGCCAATAGCCGATATTGTATCGTCCCCGTGCCGTTTCCTCCCCGATCGTCCGCCAGGCGAGCGACATCTGGTCCGCATTGACATGGAACAGGTTGACGTTGTAGAACGGCGCGGCGATTTCCTTCCACACCCAAGACCGGTCCCCGTTGCGCGCATAGTTGCCCGCCTCGTAGTTGACGATGCCGAACGGGATGTCCGCACTGCGGATCGCCCCGGCCGCGAGCCGGCACGATTCGCCGACGCCCATCTCGAAGCGGGCGTAGCCGATCAAGTTGATGCCGGGTGCGTAGCTCGGAAGAGCCGCCGGCCGGAGCGGAGGGCTCGCCGGCGCAATTGCCGCAGCCGGCGCGATCGCCGGCGCCGCCGCTGCGGGGACGGCGGGAGACGCCGCTGGCTGCGCGGGCGCGGGCGCGGACGGCGGCGCGAGGAGCGCAACCGCCGGGGCGGCGGACGGCTTCGGCGAGGCCGCGTGCCGTCTGTTGCCCCCGCGCGGCTTGACGATTCTCGCGCGCCACCGGAGCTTGGAAGGCTTCCGTCGCTTCGCCCGCGCCTTCGGTTTCGCCTTCGTCTTCATCGGATTGCCCCCCTTCTACCCGTGTCTCCGGCGCGACCTGCGGCCGGACGCCCGTTTCGCGGCCCGGCTCCGGACGATCGGCCGATGCCGGCGCCGGCGCCCTCTTCCCGCCGGGCCCCTGACGCCGCCTTGCCGGCCGATGCCGGTGTGACGGGCCGGCCGCGACGGCATCGGCTCGGCAACGGCGCCATCGGCGACGGCGCGATCGATCGCGGCGTTCCAGTCCGCGGCGTCGATTCCGTACTCGGCCGGCGCGTACTGCCGTCCCCATTCCAGCAAAGCGCGTCGGTTCGCGCCGAGCGGATCGGGGAACAGGCTGCGCAGGTCGCCGCGGCGAAGATAAATCTCGTGAAGCAGCCGCGGAATGGAGCCGTCCCCGTCAAGCGGGGCGAGCAGCCACCGGTAGAAGCCGCCGGGGTCCGTCGTCCGGAACGGATCGCCGAACCGGCTCGCCTCCGGTCCGGCCGCCCGGTACAGCATCCGGACGACGTCCGGTATTTTCGAGCCGTTGTCGAAGCGGCCGTACGCGTACCGATAGCCGGACGTCTCGGCCAGACCGTGCTTCTCGAGCTTCGCCGCATACACGCGGAACAAATGGTACAGATCGGCCGTCTCCGACCAGCCGAACCGGTTTTGATGCCGCGAGATGCCGCTCAGATCCGGCATGAAGCCGCTGAAATGATAAAACGTCAACGGCTTGCCGTTCACGTGGAAAACGCCGTCCCGGTACGTGATCTTGCGCTCGTGCACGTTCCAATACGCCGCGTTGAGCGCCGAATCGCGGGACACGTACACGCCGTCGAACATAGCCGGGGCGAAGTCCATCCATTTCTGATCCACATGGAAGCCCCGGTCCGGCTCGAGCCAGCAATAATGCCGCAGCCGTTCCTTCCACCAGCCGAGCAGCCGGTCGCTCGCCGCCGAGCGGGAGATCGCGAGGAAGCCGAGATTGTAGACGCCCGCCTTCAGCAGGTCGATCTCCTCCGGCCGCTTCCCGTCGTCCGGCAGCGGGGACAAAATGTGCGGGGTCAGGATGACGGCGGTGTCGTCCAGCATCTGGTACACGTCGTCCATGTTCCGCAGCACGAGAATGTCCGGGTCGAAATAGACCATTTTGTCATGTCCGCGAACACGGAGCAAGTAATCGAGGAAAAACGGCTTCACCGCCGTATTGAACTCCGTCACGTTATATTTGAACTTCAGCGAGGGAGCGTCGGGCAGCCCGATCTCCCCCAGGTCGACCCACTCGAAAAGCTCCTGGCGCGAGCCCGGCAGCCCTTCCGGATCGTCGGCCAGCAGCACGTACGCCTTCCCCCCGGGGTGGTGCTGCAAGAACGATTCGACGAGCGTCCGGGCGAAGGCGACATAGTTTTTCGAGATGATCGTGCACATGCACCACATGAATGCCACCTCGCTTCCGGTTAAGGTTGGGCGCGCCAATAGTCGAGCAGGTCGCGCATCGTTTGCTCGAACGGAATTTCCGGTCTCCACCCCGTCCGCTTATGGAATTTCTCGTAATCGCCCAGCAAAATTTCGACGTCGGACGGACGCAGCCGGCTCGGGTCCGTTTTCACCTCGATCTTTTCCTTGCTGAACGACAGCAGAAGCGCAAGCATTTCCGCAATCGTGCAGCACGTACCGGAGGCGATGTTGTAGTCTTCTCCCGGCTCCCCCTTCTCCAGCGCCAGCCAATACGCCCGGACGACGTCGCGCACGTCCGTGAAGTCGCGCTTCGCTTCCAGGTTGCCGACGTGAAGCACCGGCGGTTTTTTGCCTTTCTCGATGTCGGCGATTTGCTTCGCGAAGTTGGAGGTGACGAAATTTTCCCCGCGCCGCGGTCCGGTATGGTTGAACGTCCGCGTCCGGATGACGTGAAGGCCGTAGCTTTTGTAATATTGGTAGCCCAAATAGTCCTGCGCCACTTTGCTGATCGCATACGGACTGAGCGGACGGAGCGGATTCGTCTCCTTGATCGGCACCTCGTTCGCCTCGACGTGCCCGTACTCCTCGCTCGAGCAGGCGATTTGCATTTTCGTATCGAGCCCGAACCGCCGGATCGCTTCGAAAATGTTCACTTGGCCGGCGACGTTGTTATGAATCGTATCGATCGGGGAATTCCACGAGGTCGGCACGAAGCTTTGCGCGGCCAGATGGAAAATGAGATCCGGCCTCACGTCGTCGATCAGCGTCTCGACGGAAAACGGATCGCGCAGCTCGCACTCCACGAGGCGAATGTCCTTCAGCAGGTGGCGAATATGCTCCATCCGGCTGCGGTTGCGGATCGTGCCGACCACCTCTACGCCCTGCCGGAGCAAATATTCGGCCATATGGCTTCCGACGAAGCCGGAAATCCCCGTAACCAAAGCTTTCATTCCCGCATTCCTCCTTCATGTTGTTCCAGTCGCTGCACCATCGATTTGATGGCGTGCTCCTGCGATTTGTGGCAGACGAGAAGCCCTTCCGCCGTCGAGACGATGATGAGGTCGCTCGCCCCGATGACGACCGTCCTGCGGTCTTCCGCGAAAATGATGCTGCCTTTCGATTCGGTCGCGTATACGTCGCCGTGCACGATGTTGCCGTCGGCGTCCGCTTCGCGGATCCGCTCGAGCGACGTCCAGCTGCCGAGATCGTCCCACTCGAACCGGACGGGGATGTTGTAGATGTGCTCGGCTTTTTCCAATATGGCGTAGTCGACCGATAGTTTCGGCAAATCGGCGTAGGCGGTCCTTACTTCCTCCTCGGAGCCTTGCAGCGCATTCCACATATCCGGCTGATGCTGCCGCATATAGTGGGCGATCGTAGAAGGCTTCCAGATGAAAATGCCGCTGTTCCAATACACGTTCGGCGTCTTCAGCAGCCGGCGGGCTTTGTCGATGTCCGGCTTTTCGATGAACGAACGGACCCGGTGCGCCGCGTCGAACGACACGTCGGCGGCCGCCTCGATGTAGCCGTAGTTCGTCTCCGGCCGGGTCGGGGTGATGCCGAGCGTCACGATCGTACGATCGCGCGCGGCGATCGGCTCGGCCTTGCGAAGCACGTCGAACAGCTCGCCGATATGCGGAATATGGTGATCGGAAGGCATCGTGACGAGGACGTCATCCTCCCCGAGCCGCAAAAACCGCTGCGCCGTCAAAGCGACGCACGGCCCCGTGTCGCGCTGATCCGGCTCGCAGATCAGGTTCGATTCGTCGAGCTCCGGCAGCTGCTCCATGACGAGCGCCCGGTACCGCTCCGCGGTAACGACGTAAATGTCGCCCGCCGGCAGCCGCTCGGCGAACCGCCGGTACGTAAGCTGGAGCATCGTCTCCTCCGACGTCAGGGCGAGAAACTGCTTCGGCTTCCCCTCCACGCTTCTCGGCCAAAACCGGTTTCCTTTGCCGCCGGCCATGATAACGATTTTCACGAATGTTCACCTCCGTGCGGCACCCAATACGGGCTGATGGATATCGGCATACGCCAATGCATTGTTATAGTATGAGAGGGCCCGCCGGAAGGCATGGACGATTACCCCCGCCCGGCCAACAAAAAGAAAGAAGCGGCCTACTGGCCGCTGCTAGCTGTCGAGAAAGTCTGCAAAGAGATGAAGCAGGGGAGGCATAGGGCAGGGGAATGCGCTCCACATCTCCCCTACCCCATTTTGTATCTCATGGATCTCTTTGGACTTTCTCAATAAGCTGATCGGCCTTTCGGCCGCTTAGGGGGTGTCGAGACCGTCTCACGACTGCTCGATCAGACGCTTGATCGTTTGCCCGATCGCCTCGGGGGAAAATTCGAAATGGATGTCGAACGCGGCCTTCTTGCCGATCCGCTCCCGCTTGCTCTTGTTCGCGTATGCTTCCCGCATCGCCGCCCGCACCTTCTCCGGCCGGATGTCCGCCCAATAGTGATTGCCGTAATAGTGCGGCCGGTCGCGCTGCAGCTTGTCGTCGACGGGGACGAGATGGGGCTCGGGCTCGATCAGGAAGCTGTTCGATTCGTTCATGAATTCGGTATATCCGCCCCAATTCAAGCCGATCGCCGGCTTGCCGAGCGCCATCATCTCCATCGCCGGCATGCCCCAGCCGGCCCGGTCGGTCGAGACGTAGGCGTCGCAGCTCAAGTACAGATCGGACAGCCGCTCTTCGTCGAACGGCTCGACGATGACGACGATTTGGGATTGGAGACGGTGCGCCGGAATGTGCGAGCATATTTCCGACATGACGAACGCCGGGCTGTACCCGCTATGGATATACACTTTCAGGACGAGCGACACGTCTTCGTAAGGGGAGAATTCGTCGCAGAACGATTGGAGCAGCAGATCGATGCCTTTGCGAAAATCGAAGCCGAACACGTACAGGAAGGAGAACGATCGGAGAGGCGGCTGGAAGACGATTCGGTTATAAGGTTTTCCCGGGTAATATTTCGTGACGTCGATCGGGTACGGCACGATGCGCAGCTTCGAGGGGATGACGCCGCTCTGCGAAAAGGTCGCATAGTTGAACCGCGTCGGCACCCATATTTCGTCCATCCGGTTGCACAGCTCCGCCCAGCCGATCGGAAGCCGGTCCGTCTCGAACAGCGTCACGCCGACCGTCTTGACCGCTGGCGGAGCGGCAACGGGCTGCTCGAAAAAATCCGGGGTCCCGTGCTTGACGCATACGATGCGCGGACCGAGCCGGTCGGTCGACAGCGAATCCAGCCATCGCCTCGTCTCGCTCCCGATCTCCGCATGATGCTCGCCTCCGATCGGATGAATGCAAACGGGGATGCCGGCCGATTCGAGCGCGCGCAAATAGTTGCGCGATACGTTGCCGTACCCGCCCATATCGTATACCGGTCCCATCCAATACACTCCCGTGCCTGTCATCAGATGCGGTGCCTCCTTTCGGGCGCTTTACGACAGTATATGGCGAATCAGCTCGCCGTGATTAGGTCGTCGCACAGAAGCGTCCGATCCGCGTACGCATTCGTCCATGCCTCTTCCGCCGAAGCCGCATATAATGCCGGGAGACATACGCCGGTTCGACCGCGGAAAGAAGGGATGGATTCGTACCGATGGGAATGACGACTTTGGAAAAGATGAATTATTTTTTGTTCGACCGCAAGCCGATCGCCTACAACCGGATCAATTACAACAACTGCTCGGAGCGCGCCGTCGAAATTCCGATCGCCGTCCGGTTTTTGCTCGACAGCGGGGCGGGAACGGATGCGCCCTATCTCGAGATCGGCAACGTGCTGTCGTATTACGCGCCGCTGCTCGCCCCGCACCCGGCGCTCGCCAACCGCCAAGTGCTGGACAAATTCGAGCAATGCCCCGGCGTTCTGAACGTCGACCTGATGGATTTCGCGACGAAGTACAGCCGGATCGTCTCCTTGTCCACCGTCGAGCACGTCGGGCAGCACGCTTACGGGGAGAATAAAATCGGCGACAGGGAAGCGCCTCTCTTCGCCATCCAAAAAATATACAATTTGCTCGAGCCGGGCGGCCTGGCGCTCATTACCGTCCCGTTCGGCAAGCTGATGGATCTCGGCTGGCTGATCCAATTCGGCGACGACTACTTGAATTCGCTGGTCGACCGGTTCGGCTTGCCGCCGGAGGCGGTGACGCTGTCGTACTTCAAAAAGCTCGACATGGATATGCACTTCGAGGCGCCCCGCCAAGTGTGGATCCAGTGCGGGCCGGAATCGCTCGCGGAGACGACGTTCGACAGCCCGTACGTGTTCGCCAACGGCATCGCCGTCATTCGTCTGCGCAAAGTAAGCGGCGACGTCGACGTGCGCCCGCAGCCGGCCGCCCATTTCCGCTACCACCCGCCGGTAGCCGTCGGCAGCCTGTACGCGCCTCCGTTCATCCGCCCGCACGGGTACGATCACGACGGGTGGATGCCGGTCGACCGGGCGGGCTACGCGTTTTACGGCCCGTACGTGCCGCTGGCGCCGCAAACGTACGAGCTGCGCGCCTATGTGGAGGTGCTCGGACACGGGCATTTTACGCTCAATGTGTCGACGCAATCCGGCAGCCGGACGCTGTGGAGCCATTCGTTCTCCCAGACGGCGCAGATCGAAGCGCGCATCCCGGTCGCGGCCGCGGCAGGCGACGCCGAAATCCGGCTGTATAAGCACAACGACTCGCCGTGCCGGGTTCGGGTCCCGGTCCTTGTGCTCGCGCCCGTTTGAGCGGCCGGCATCGCCGGCACACGCGACGAAACGCCCCCGTTCGCGCATGCGAAGCGGGGGCGTTTTCGGCTATCCTTTGACGGCCGTGCCGGTCAAGCCTTGGATGATGAAGCGCTGGCCGAGCAGGAAGACGATCAGCATCGGCACGATGCCGGCCGTGGCGGCGGCCATCATCCCGTTATAGTCGACGTTGAATTCGAGAACGTAATTTTGCAGGCCGAGCGGCACCGTATACAGCTTGCGGTCCGTCAGGAAGACGAGCGCGTTCTCGTAGTCGTTCCAATGCCACGAGAAATCGATGACGGCGAGCGTCGCCAGCGCGGGCTTGGCGAGCGGCAGCATAAGCCGGACGAAAATGCGGCCGTGCCCGGCCCCGTCGATAAACGCCGATTCCGTCAGCTCCTTCGGAATGGCCATGAAAAACTGGCGCAGCAGGAACACCCCGAAGATCGTGAACATGCCCGGCAAAATCAAAGCCCAATGCGTGTTGTAAATGCCGATCCGGTCGAACAGGATAAACTTCGGGACGAACAGCACTTGCGGCGGAATCATCATCATCGACAAGTACAGCAGAAACAGCGGGTCGCGGCCCTTGAACTCGATGCGGGAAAAGCCGTAGGCGGCGAGCGCCGACAGGAACGTCGCGCCGATCATGCTGACCGTGGCGACCTTGATCGAGTTCCAATAATACGGGGCGAAGCCGTCCGGGCCGTCCCATACTTTCAGATGGTGCTTCCATTCCGGCTGGGACGGAAACCAGCGGATCGGGTATTCGAACACTTCGTTCGGCGTCTTGACCGACGTGCCGATCATCCAGACGAAAGGCAAAATCATGCCCAGGCCGAGCACGGCCATACCGGCCGTCAGGAGCAGCTTGCCGGCGCTTTCCCGGGAACGCGGCCTCATCAATAATGCACCCACCTTTTTTGCCCCGCCCATTGGACGAGCGTGATGAACAGGACGAAGGCGAACAGCATCCAGGAGACGGCCGACGCGTATCCCATTTCATAGTAGCTGAAGGCGGTTTTGTAAATGTACAGCGACATGACCGTCGTGCTCGTCCCCGGCCCGCCCTGCGTAATCGCCTGGATCAGCCCGAACGATTTGATCGCGCCGATCAGCCCCGTGATAAGGAGAAGGAACGTGGTCGGGCTCACCAGGGGCCAGACGATGCGGCGGATCAGCGTATACCGCCGGGCGCCGTCGATTCGGGCCGCCTCCAGCAGCTCCGGAGATATTTCCTGCAGCGCCGCCATATAGATGATCATGTTGTAGCCGAGACTCGCCCATACCGCGATGAAATTGATCGCATACATCGCGGTGTCCGTCGAGGCGAACCAGCCCGGCGGATCGGAGACGCCCATCCCCCGGAGAAATTCGTTGATCGGGCCGTGCGTCGGCTGGAACAGCAGCATCCAGACGAAGCCGACGGCGACGCCGCTCGTAATATACGGCATGAAGTACATGGAGCGCAGCACGCTCTTCAGGTAGACGCTCCGGTTCAGCACGAGGGCGACCAGAAACGCCGAGACGATCGATACCGGCACCGCCGTCAAGTAGAGCAGCGTGTTGCCGATCGAGTCCGCAACCTTTTCGTCCCGGAGCATCCTCGCGAAGTTGTCGAGCCCGACGAACCGGAAGTCGGGGTTTGCGAACCGGTAGTCCGTAAACGTAAGCCCCAACGAGAACAGGGCAGGGATCAGAAAAAACGCGACGACGCCCAGCATGTTGGGCAGGATGAACAAATACCCCGTCATTCGCTGCCGCTTCATCCAGCTTCCGCCCATGGCATATCCTCCGATTCGGGCCGGCCGGCAGTAAGGGAGGCTCCGCGAGAGCGCTCCCCCGCAATTCCGGTCCGGTTACTTTTTATTTTGCTTGATAAAATCGTTATGACGCTTCGCCATGTTGTCCAAGCTCGTCTTCAAGTCCTGCTTGCCGAGCAAATATTTCTCGTACTCTTCCTTGCGGATGTCGATCACCTGCTGCTCCAGCGTCGTCTGGTACGTCGGGAATTTGCCGAAGACGACTTTCTTGAGCGACTCCTGATCGTAGGTGGACTCGGCGCCGCTCAGCAGCAGCTTGATCGCTTCGTCCGCATTGACGTCCTTCGAAGAAGGCAGCCGGCCGCCTACGGCGAGCGGGGTCATGCCGCCGTCCGCGTACCATTTCAGAAACTTCCACGCCGCCTCCTTGTTGGCGGATTTGGGGTTGATCGAGACGACGTCGCCGAGGCCGGACGGATATTTGAACTCGTTTTCGTTCGCGGACAGCCTCGGCAGCGTGGCGAAGGCGATCTTGAACGAGCGCGGATTGTCCTTCAAGTTGTTCGAGCTGCGGAAGATGAATTCCCCGGCGTACAAAATCGCCGCTTCTCCCTTCAAAAACATCGTATCGGTCGGCATTTTCGACGTCACTTGCTCGCCGTACGTCGGCATCGACTTGTCCTTGGTCATCATGTCGTACATGACCTCGAAGCCTTTGGCCGCGAGCGGATGATTCAGGTTCGACGTGCCGTCCGGCTTCGTATAGCCGACGGCCGCGGTGGCCGCATCGACGTGGCCCATGTACGACGACTCGTGCACGAGAAGCCCCCACCGCTTGTCCTTCTTCAGCTTGGCCGCATAGCTGCGCATATCGTCCCACGTCCAGTCGAGCGGAGGAACGGGCAGGCCGGCTTCGTCCAGCGCATCCTTGTTCAGCCAGACGAAGGACAAGTTTTTCTTGGTCGGCATGCCGTAATAGCGCCCGTCGATTTGCCACAGCTTCGCGTCCGGCCCCATCTTCTCGTCGATGCTGTAATCCGGGAAGGCGCTCAGGTCGAGTGCGGCCCCCGACTCCTTGCGCTTCTGCAGCCGGGGCATCGTATAGTTGACGTACAAGTCCACGTCCTGTCCCGTCATCAGCGCCGTATCCAGCTTCAAATTGCCGGCGTCGTCGTTCACGAACCGCTCGTACGTCACCTGAATGTCGGGGTTTTGCTTGTTCCACGCGTCCACGACCGCCTGCGGGCCCGATTCCGCCGGGACGCCTCCCCACATTTTCAGCAGCACCGTTTTGCCCGGCGACGCCGCCCCTCCCGCGTTCGGGCTCGCCTGTCCGCCCGCCGCTCCGTTCGGCTCGGACTTGCCGCAGCCGACCGCCAAGCCGCACGCCATGAGCACGCTCAATCCGCCGATCGCCCATTTTCTCGCCTTCATCGAAGTCCCCCTCGTCTTCGTCGTCGTGACGTTTTTCCGATTTGCAGCTTCATCATAGCACCGGGAGCGAATCGCCGGCATATACGCAATTTGGGTTCTGATGCAACGATTTTTGGAAAAAAAGAAGGCGGTCAGCCGCAGCCGTCCCCCCTTCTGTAATCGCTTGGGGTCAACCCCGTCCAGCGCTTGAAAATTTTGATGAAATAGCTGTCGTTGGCGAAGCCGACCTTTTCGCCGACGGCGGATACGGTCAGCTCCGTCTCCCGCAAGTAAAAAGCGGCCGCTTCGACCCGGAGCTTCTGAACGTAATGGGTCAAGGTGGACCCGGTTTTCTTCTTGAACAGGTCGCTCAAGTAGGTCGGCTCCATGCAAGCCAGCTCCGCCATGTCCCGGAGCGACAGCTCCTCCGCGTAATGCTCGGCCATATGCCGGATCACTTTATTGATTTCCGGATGATCGGTCGGCTCGTCGCCGATCTTCTCCGGGATCGCCCGGCGGTAGCGGTCGAGCTTGCGTAGCCGGTCGCGGGACAGCAGCTCCCGCTCGATCTTGGCGAGCGTCTCGCGCAGCGCCGCCGGGTCCAGCGACAGCTTGAGCAGGTAGCCGGACGCCCCGTATTCGACCGCCTGCCGCGCATACTCGAAATCGCTCATGCACGTGAGCATGACGAACCGGCAGTCAATCCCTTCCTCCCGGACCGCCTTCAGCAGCTCGACTCCGTCCATCTCCGGCATGACGATGTCGGCGATGACGAGATCCGGCGCGTCGGCCCGGATGAGCGGAAGCGCCTCCGCCCCGCTTGCCGCCTCCCCCGCCACGACGAAGCCGCAGTCCAGCTTCTCCAGCACCTTCTTGATGTAGGCGCGCGCCTGTTCTTCATCCTCGACCAACAGAACCGATCGCATCGTGATCGTCCTCCTTGCTGTAGGGTGTAGCCAGCAGCAGCGGAATGTCCATCCGGACCGACGTCCCCCGCTCCAGGGCGGCCAGCTTCAGCTCCGCCCCGCCTTGGTAGAGCAGCTGCAGCCGCTCGCGCAAATTGGACAGGCCGATGCCGGAGCCGGCCGACCGTCTCGGCCGGGCCGCCGCCGCCTCCAAGCCGATGCCGTCGTCCTCGACCTCCAGCACGAGCCGGTTGTCCGCCGCGGAGGCGCGTACGGTCACTTTGCCCGACTGCATCGAGCGGCCGAAGCCGTGGACGATGGCGTTCTCCACGAGCGGCTGGAGCGACGATTTCGGGACAAGCGCATATTCGAGCCGGGGGTCGAGCTCGAATGCCGATTCGAACCGGCGGCCGAACCGGGAATTTTGGATGTGCAGGTACGCGCGGACCAGCTCCAGCTCCTCCTTCAAGTGAATCAGGTCGACGTCGAGATTGAGGCTCGATTCGAGCAGCTTGCCGAGCGAGACGCATATTTCGTGCGTTTCCTCGTCGTCCCGGCTCATGGCGATGCTTTTGATCGTGTTGAGCGTATTGAGCAGGAAGTGCGGGTTCATTTGGGAGACGAGCACCTGGAACCGGACGGCCTGCTTTTGCCGCTCCTCTCTCTTGAGCCGGTGGACGAGGTCGTGAATGTCCTTCACCATCCGGTTGAAGCTTCGGGTCAGCGACAGCACCTCGCCGACCGCCCGGGTCTCGGGAAGCGCGACCTTCAGATCGTTGTCCGCCATCGTCTTCATCTTGCGCTCCAGCCGCTTGAGCGGACGCGTGACGCTGGACGAGAGCAGGACGGTGATCGCCATGAACAGCAGCGTCAAGCCGAGGAAAACGAGGAAAAACCGCCGCTTCAACGCATTCGCCTCGGCGAACAGCAAGTCGAGAGGCGTGCTTTTGACGATATACCAATCGAGCGATTTCATGTAGGATGCCGTATAGGCCGCTTGTCCGGCTTCGTCGAGCAGCTCGACGCCGGCTCCGTCCGGCGAGCCTCCGGCGGCGGCGATCCGGTCGGCGACGGCCTGCGGCAGCCGCTGCCCCGGCGACGACTCCAGCACCGTCTCGCCCCGGCTGTTCACGATATAGTAGAGGGCGCGTTCCTTGCCGGCGCCGTCCGCCCCTCCCGTCTCCCGCTTGAACCACTGCTCGTAATCGAGACTGATGCGCAGCAGCGCGTAGGGCTTGCCGGTTTTGCCGTCGTTCAAGACGGCGCACAGGGAAGCGAGGTACGCGCTGCGGCTTACGTCCTTTTTCACGTAATTCGGGTCGCTCGTCCGCCACATCGTCCGCTCGCCGCGCTCCAGCATGTCCCGGTACCACGGCTCCCGGATCATGTCCGCATAGTCGAGCGGCCGCTCGGGCGTATACGACGCGTACAGGTTGCCCTGCAAGTCGAGGAGCGTATAATACACTTGCGATCCGGTCAAAAACAAGCTGTTGCCGATGCTGAGAAACTTGGCCTCGATGTCGGTTCGGCGGTTCCAGGGATCGTACTGGCCGGGATTCGCCAATATCGCCGTGACGGTCGGGTCCTGCTCGAGAAGCGTCAGCGTCTTCACCGAGGTGCCGGTAAAATCTTCAAGCGAGCGCTTCAACGATTCGAGCTGCCGCTTGTCCTGCTCGCCGGCCTTCCGCTGCATGACCGACTCCATTTCCCCGAAGTAGTACGCGTTCAACAGGGCGAACGGAAGCAGCACGAGCAGGAGAAACGCCGCGATCAGCCGGTTTTTCAACGTGTGGGGGACGAGGCGGGAGAACGGGATGCGCACGCTGATCGCTCCTTCGCACTTGGGATGGTTGTATCCCCATCATAACAGGAGCGGACGGCGGACGGCACCCGGAATTTCGTCGGCTTCATCCGGGAAGCTTGTCCGCCGGATGCCGCCGAACCGTACGGGGCGTCCCGCACGATTCGGCGATCCGGCCCGGCGCGCGGCGACACCGCACGCCGGCGGGCTTTATTTCGGCTTCTCGATGATGAGCCCGACCGAGGTCGATACGTATCGGTCGAGCATCAGCCGCAGATGCGGGTTCAGCTTGAACGGCGGGACGTCGACGTACGACTCGATCGGTCCGGTCCCGACCGTGTAGTCGATGTCGACCTTGTAGCCGTACGCCTTCAGCGTCTGCACCATCCAATCGATGTCGCGAAGCCGGTACAGGACGAGCACATCCGTTTCGAGCGTCTGTTCGTTGGACGACAGGTTGAATTCGGTCGTATGGACCGCGACGCCGCCGGGGCGCAAGCAGTTCATCTGGTTGACGATGAACTGCTTGCCGTGCTCGATCGAGCCGAGATGCTCGAAGCAGCACGACGACCACGTGAAATCGAACCGGCCGATGTAACGGTCGCTGATCCGGTTCATGTCGGCCGTCTCGTACGTGACCAGGTGGTTGAATTGGTCCGGATCGCACAGTCCCCGGTCGTTCAGGTCGCTTAACGCTACCGCGTGCTGGTTCGTGTCGACCCAGCCTTGCGCCTTGGCCGCCTCCACGTCCATGTCGGTCGCCACGATCTCGCAGCCGAACGAGGCGAAGGCGGCCGCCAGCGGCTCCTTGCCGACGCCGAAGCCGAGCCCGCGCTTGAACGGCATGAGCGCCCCCCGCTCGCGGAGCGCCTGGTAAATGTAGCACCACTCCCACAATTTGCGGTGGTACCGGAACCCTTCCCGCAGCTTCGAGCACGCGGCGGCGAACCAAGGAGCGGTGAAATCGGCTTCTTTGCACAGTTGCGAAATAAGCATCGCTATCCTCCGTTCGCGGTCATTGTACCCGGATCTGCAGCACCGGATCGGTTCCGATCGGAACGTACAGCCCGTGGTTGGACGCATGATCGGTTTGCCATAGGCGAACCCACCGCGTGCAGTCCCAACGGACCTCTCCGCCCCGTTTCGTCTTGGCCGAAAAGATCGGCTTCCGGTACGGCACGGGCCGTCTTCTCGCCGCCGACGCCTCGCTCCAGGGACGGCGAATCCGATGGACCCGGACGGTTTTATTTTTGCCGGCGGGGATATGCAGAATCGCCTCCCGGATCGTCACGCCGGGCGGCAGCTCCGCCAGGTTGAACGAAACGTACGTGACGGCGCCGCGGCTTCGTTTCCGCTTGCGCAGCCGGTCGGGCCGGAGCGTGACGACCGCGGGCACCGCGTCTCCGGCAGCCGGCCCGCTTCCCGCAGCCGCCGCTGCCTCTGCAGCCGCCGCTGCGGCGGCTGCGGCTGCGGCGGCCGCTTGCCCGTCGTCGGCGCGGCCGGCCGCACCGTCGGCGCCCGCATAGAGCGGCTCGCCGTCGTACGTCGCCTTATGCTGCCACAGGACGACCGGCGTTTCCGCGTGGTCGCGAAGTTCACGGACGACGTCCATGAGACGCTCCGCATACGGCCGTACGCCGTGATGCCGGGCGATGTGCCGCCGCGCCTCCTCCGCCATCGTCCGGCGCCGCGGCTCGCTGCCGTACGCCTCGAGCATCGCGCGCCGTACGTGCTCCTCCGCGTCCCCGCCGGGCGGGATCCGGAACGTCGCGCCGTCGGGAAGCTCGCGATAAGCGTCCGCGTCCGCCACGATCGCCGGAACGCCGTACGCCATCGCCTCCAGCGCCGCGTAGGCCGTCTCCCCGTTGGTCGGGCTGCGAAGCTGGAGGACGACATCCGCCTCGCCGATACCGTCGTGGTACCGGTTGCCGGGCAGCCCGCTCGCGAATTCGACGCGAGCGTCCGCCTGCAGGTCGGCGGCCAGCTGCCGAAGCTCGCGCTCGCGATTCGGGTCGAGCGCGCCGTATATCCGGACCTTTACGTTGTCGTGCCCGGCCGTCATCATGTGGCGCAAACTTCGCAGCGCCGCGTCTTCAAGACCGTTCCCGCGCGAAGACGCCCACAACGCGAAGACGAATTCGGCCCGCCCGGAGCGTATGTGCGGCTCCGGCAGGCGGATCGGGGCGCCGAAGGACGAGACGCGATCCGCCCCCAACGCGAGCAGCTGGCGCTCGGCATGGGCGCTGTGCACGACGATCGCCCGCGCGCGCTCCAAAAAGTAGCGGGCGACGGGAACGAGCGAGCGGTCGGTGCCGGCTCCGAGCACGGAATCGAGGATACGGTGCGTGTCGGTGCCGTAATCTTTTTCCAGCACGCGGAAGTACAGCTCCAAATTGTTGCGCTGAATCGTCCATTTGTCCGCGAGGTCGTGCAGGTTCGACTCGTCCGCGATGACGATTCCCGGAAACCGGTTCATGAAATCGAGCATGTACAAGCTGGCTTCCTCGTTGTTCACTTCGTAGACGACCGCGTCGTAATCGTTCGCCGTCCCTTCGAACAGCCGGTAGTTCCGGATGCGGACGGCGGCCATGCCGGCCAAGGACGATTGCGCCTCGTCATATCCGTCGTCGACGTACAGGTCGCAATCCGCGAACTCGGCCAATACGGGAAGCGACGTCTCGATCGCGGAATAGGCGGCCGACCGGTCCGTCCGCACCGGGGCGAACAGCGCCAGCTTCGGGCGGCAGACGGACTCGTAGCCGTCCATCACGCGGCGGGCGACGCCCTGCCAGTCGAATTTCTTCGCCTGGCCGACCCCCTCCTTCGCCAGCGCCTCGCGCAGCTCCGGCCGCGCGAGCAGCGCAATCAAGCCGGCCGCGATGTCTTCGACGTTTTCGGGATCGACCAAGCGGGCGGCGTCCCCGACGATTTCCCGAAGCGACGAATTGTTCGAGGTGAGCACGGGGGCTCCGCACGCCATCGCCTCCAGCACGGGCAGCCCGAACCCTTCGTACAGCGACGGGAATGCGAAAACCGTCGCGCCGTTGTACAGCTGCACCAAATCGTCGTCGGGCACGTAGCCGGTTACGACGAGCCGGTCCGCACCGCCCCGGACGGCCGCGGCTTCGACGAGCCGTCGCCGCTCCTCGTCCGACACGCCGCAGGCGAGAACGAGCTGATAGCCGTTGCCGAAAAACGGATTGGCGCGATAAAACGCATCGAGGAGCCGGTCCGTATTTTTGCGGAAATCGCTGCCGCCGGTAAACAGGACGTACGGCTTGTCGATGCCGTAACGCGCGGCGAGCCCCGTCCGGTCCGTCTGCGCGAGCGGCTCGAAGTGCGGGTCGAGACCGGCCATGACGACGACGATTTTATCCGGGTCGATGCCGGCCAGCCGGACGGCGTCCCGCTTCGTCGTCTCGGATATGGCGAAGATGACGTCGCACGACTTGATGAGCTCGATGCCCTGCATGTAGACCGCGCGCACCTCGTCGGTCGTCAAGTACCGCTCGGGGAAGACGAGCGGGATGACGTCGTACAGCGTGACGGCGACGCGCGTTTTGCCGAACCAGTCCCGGTGCATCATCGCGTCCTTGTACTGCTGGAACAAATGCGGCGGAAGATGGAACAGGTAGAACGGGCTCATGATATGGAACAAGTCGATCCGGTTGCGGCCCAAAAATTGCCGAAGCTGATGGTTCACGTGATCGGGGCCCTTCGCAATATCCGGGTAAAAGTAATAGTAAGCATGATCCTGCTCCTGCATGACGAGCGATTGGATCAAATTTTTCGAATAGCGCCCGATCCCCCTTTTCATCGCTTCGGTTTTGGCAAAGAACATATCGAACGCAATATTCAAAGGTATGCATCCTCCTTCGGCTAAAGGTTGGAGGCGCGCACGACCGGCGGCGCCACCACGGGCGGTCCTTCGACGAATCGGCCCCGCTCCTCGTCGGTGATCGCGTACGCATGCCGTCCTTGAAGCTTCCACGCGGCAAGCGCCCATTCGTTCGCGACGCGATGCAGCTTTCCGCCCTTGACCTGGTACGTAAGGCCGTCGGCCGTCTTGACGAGCATGCCTTCCATCGGCAAAACCGCGGACATCTCGAGAACGTGAAGCGTATGCGCGACGTACTCGGGCGAGACGGGCGGGCCGATCGGCCATTTGCGCACGTCGACCTGCGACAGCCGGACGGGCTCGAGCGGTACGGGTGCCGCCAGCGGACGGCGCACGCCGTTCTCCACCCAGTAGACATCCGGCCCGACGCCCCGGACGAGGACGCAGGTCGCGAAGTAGTCGAGCGAGCTCGGATGCTCCGACTCCAGCCGGGACCGGACGGCGTAAGGCGGGAACCAGCCGGCGATGTCGGTCCATTTGGCCGTGAAAAACCGCGAGTTGTTCTCGTTCACCCGCTCCAGTCCGGTACCGAGCGACTTGATGCTGACGCTGCCGTGATGGTGGATGAACGTGTCCTTCGCAATGATCAGGTCGAGCCCGAGCAGCCGCGTTCTCAGCCCGTAATCGTCGTCCTCGAAGTTGCCGACCTCGAAGCCTTCGTCCCAATAGCCGAGCCGTTGGAACACGTCGCGCCTCATCATGACGCAGAAGCCGGTCAGCCGGCCGGTTTGCTGCCAGGCTGCGGGATTCGAGACGTTATGCGTACGGGCGAACTCGTGCATCTGCTCCATCGTATCGTACGACGTCGGAATGAGCTGCTCGCCGCTGATATAGTTCGTCACCGGCCCGACGAGCCCGGCGCGGTCGTTCCCCCGGACGCAGGCGAGCAGATTGGCCAGCCAGTTCGCCGTGACGACCGTATCGTTGTTGAGCAGGACGAGCGTGTCGCCTCTCGCCATCATCAGCCCTTGATTGATGGCGCCCGCGAAGCCGAGATTCGATTCGTTCAGCCGGTAGCGGAGCTTGCCGCCCATCGAGCGCAAGTAGTCCGCGGTGCCGTCCTCCGATCCGTTGTCGACGACGATCAATTCGAACGGCTCGGGCGTGTGCGCAAAAATGCTTTCGACGCATTGCCGCAAATAGTCTTTTTGGTTGTACGTCGGAATGACGATGCTCGTGCCGGGGAACGGCACGTGAAACCGGTGCGCCCCTTCGCGCACGCCGTCGGCGTACCCGGCATCCCGGCCGAGCTCATACCCTCGCTGCAGCGACGCCCGCTTGGCGGAGGGCGACCTCCGGACGCCGCGCCTCGGCTTGGAGCGGGCGAAGCGGCGGCGCCGTCTGATGGATGTCGTGGTCACTTCCATGTCCCCCCTTCCCCGAAATGCCCCGGATGGAGGCGACGCTTCGCGGCGGCGCCGGTTCCTTCCGGGGTAGCTCCGTTCATGTCCAAACCGCTTCCCCTTTCACGAACGAATTGGCCAGATGGCCGAAATCGAGCGCGACCTTGCCCAGCTCGTCGGCGATGCGCACGGCGAGCACGACGGCGGGGATGCCCGCGGCGACGAGCGCGATGTCGAAGCTTGCGCCGCGTATCCGTTCCATGACGGCCGGCACGTCGTCGATGCCCCGGACCGGCGCGACCGCCCCGGCGACGGCGACGCCGTGCCGCTCCAGCACGGCCGCCAGCTCCTCGGCGGCATTGCCGACGAGCAGCACCCTTCGTCCCGCCAGCAGACGGCTCAGGTAGCCTTCGAGGTACATCATGTAGTTCACCGTCGAAAACGTAAGTGTCAGCTCGCGGTAGTCGATGCCGTGGGCGCGCAGGACGGCGAACAGGAGCGGCTGGAAATACGGCTGCCGCGATATCGGGATGCCGACGATTCCCGCCCGGCGCACGGCGTCGGCCAGCATGTCGCGCGCCCGAATGTCCGGCACGTCCACGCCGGCATAGGCGAGGAACGGCCCGGCCCGCCGCACCTCCTCCGCGCTCATGACGAGCTCCTGGGCAAGCGCCAGCGTCTCCCCGTCTCCGAGACGGACGACGGCCAGCGGCCGCTGCGCGTCCATCGCCTCCACCATCCGCTCGAACACCTCGCCCGCGCCCGTCAGCCTGAGAAATTGATGGCCCATATGCTCCAAGCCGACGGCGACGACGCCCTCCAGCCCGACTTCGGGCAGCACGTGGCCTTCGGGCAGCTGCGTTTCGATCAGCCGCTCCCCGCCTTCGTACCGGCCCTTGTCGTACCCTTCCCCGAAGGCGGCGCGGACCTCGTCGCTCTTATGGTCGGCGGTTTGCCGGAGCGCGTCGCTGTAGCCCGCCTCATAGCCTTGATCGTAGAGGGGGGATGGGCCGGCCGCCCGGTTCGGCGGTTGTTTTTTGCGTATTTTTCGTTTCGTCAGTCGGACCCGCCTTTTCCCGGCGGGCCGCTTGCTGCCTTTGGTTAGTCGCAGGCGCATCCCGATTACCCCCCGACAGTTTGTGGTGACGCGACGATCCCGAACAATTGGTTCAGCCGGCTGCGGTACGTATGGTCCCGAACCGTCCGGGCGAGCGCGTTCAAGGCCATCGCCCGGCGTTCCTCCTCATGCGTGAGGTAATGCTCGAGCTTGCCGATCAGATCCTCCGGCGAATGGTAGACGGCGAGATCGACGCCCGGCGTGTAGACGTTGTACAGGTCGCCGCGCATGTCGGTCAGCTGGAACGCGCCGCTGCCGCCGATTTCGAACATGCGCGGATTGACCGACACGGCCGGAATGTTCCGGCTGTTCTGGTTGAACGTCGGATCGTCGTGAAGACGGTGAAGGTTGATGACGATTTTGGCGCCGCTGAAATAGTTCAGCGTCTCCTCGGGAGACATCCATTGGCCCAGCTTGATTTTATCCTTCAGTTTCTCGTAGTTTTTCAGGCGATCCCACCAATACCCGATGATGATCGTGTTCTTGCCCGCCAAGTAGTCGGCGATGCGGTCGATCAGCTCGACGCGGTTCCAGTATGCGGTGCCGATGAAGCAAATGTCCGACCGGTACGGCGTCCCGACCCGAACCGGCTTCGTGGCGGCCCGGTTGATGCCGAACGGCAGGTAGTGCACCTCGCGGCAGCCGAGATCGCGGTAAAACGCCACGCAGGTCAGCTCGGTCGTAAACACGTAGTCGTAGCAGGGGGCGATATGCTGCGTCACGTCGGTGTAATACGGATCGTCGGTAAACCAGACGGCGGTGCGGATGCCGAGCTCGCGAATCGCCCTCGCCTTCTCGATCGGCAGCGAGTGGATCGAATCGAGCACCAGCACGACGTCCGGCCGGATCGAGGCGGCCAGCCCGACCACGTCGTCGGTCGGCTTGCAGACGACCAGCTCCGCGACGAGCCCCCGCAAGGCGTCGATGATGCCCAGGTCGATGGGAACGTAAGGCAAAGCCTCCTTCGGCTGCACGTACAGCACGCGCAAGCCCCACTTGACGCCCTGATCCGGCGGAATTCTCTCGAGGACGACGGCGCATCGCCCGTGATGATAACCGTGCTCCGAGCCGGCCCGATACCCGTCGTGCCACCCGCTTGATTCGGCCAGCTGCAGCGGATGGATCGGCGGCGGATTGGTCGAAGGCGGCTTGCGTACCCTCGCTCGTTTCCGTTTCATCATGTCACTCCTTTCCGGTCCATGGGTTCCGGTTCGAGGGGCGATTGCCCCGTCACCGGTTTTTCGTCCGCCAGTCGAAGCCGATTCCCGGATCGTCGAACGGAATTCGGAATTCGTCCGGCCGGGCCGGATCGTAGGCGGTATTCGTGAAGTAGACGAGATAGGCGGGGCTGTTGCCGAGCACCCGGTATCCGTGGGCGACCCCGCGGGGGATGAAGAGCAGGTACGGCTGGTCCTCCCCCATGTAGTACACGTCGGTTTGCCGGAATGTAGGCGAGTCGGGCCTCATATCGTGCAGGACGACCTGGGCGTAGCCGAACGGGAAATACCAGATGTCGTCCTGGCCGTTGTGGTAGTGGAACGCTTTGATGACGCCCGGAAACGATTTCGATATGGACGCCTGCCCGAATCGTCCGTACATCGCATCGTCCTCGCGCAGCAGCTCCATGAAAAACCCGCGGTCGTCGTTGTGCCGGACCAACGTTTTCGTTGCAACTCCGTCAATCATTTCCGATCACCTCTTGCCGTCGATAGTCGTGTTTCAGGAAAAGCCGGAGCGCCGTCCGCCAGTCGCGCAGCGGAGGCATGCCGTTCAGCCGCAAGGCGAGGCTGTCGAACACCGAGTTGGCCGGCCTCGCCGCCGCGGCCGTAAACTGCTCCGAGCTGCACGGCACGAGCCGGATGCCGTGCATGCCCAGTTCGTCCAGAATGAACTGCACGAAGTCCAGGCGGGAGCAGCCGCCTTCGTTGGCCGCATGGTAAATGCCGTACCGGTCGGTCGCCATCAGCCTGCCGATCGCCTCCGCCAAATCGAGCGAGTACGTCGGGGAGCCGAATTGGTCGTTGACGATCGAAAGCGAATCCGATCGTTCGGCGAGCGCGACGATTTTCGAAACGAAGTTGTTTCCTCTGCAGCCGTACAGCCAAGACGTCCGAACGATGAAAAACCGGTCGCAAAACATTTGCACGTACTGCTCTCCCGCCCACTTCGACACGCCGTACACGCTGATCGGAGACGGCTGGTCGAATTCGTGGTAGGGCGACTTCTTCCGCCCGTCGAACACGTAGCCGGTGCTGACGTAGACGAGCTTCGCTCCCGACGCCTGCGCGGCGACGGCCATATTCCGGGTGCCGATGGCGTTCACTTGGAAGACGTGCTCCGCCTCGCCCTCCGCCCGGTCGACGTTCGTGTAGGCGCCCGCGTGAATGATGACGTCCGGCCGCGCATCCTCCACCGCCTCCCGTACCCGTTCCATGTTCGTAACGTCCAGCTCGGCTTTCGTATAGGCGTACAGCCGGTGGTCCGGGGCCAGCACCCGGATCAGGTCGTGCCCGAGCTGGCCTCCGGCGCCCGTGATGACAGCTCTCATCGCAATCTCACCCTTCGGTATCGTGTTGGCGCGGACGGTCCGCACCGTCCGGATCGCTTCGTCCTCGCGCGGTCCGCTGCCGGTACCAGTCCAGCGTATGCCGGAGCCCTTGCTCGAACGTATGCGCCGGCCTCCAGCCCAGCTCGGACGCCAGCTTGGAGGCGTCGATGGCGTAGCGCAAATCGTGGCCCGGGCGGTCCTGCACCATCTCGATCAACGAATGCGGCTTGCCCAATTCGTCGAGGATCCGGCGGACGACTTCCAGATTCGTCAGCTCGTTGCCGCCGCCGATGTTGTATACCTCGCCGGCGCGGCCCTGATGCAGGACGAGGTCGACGGCCCGGCAATGGTCTTCGACGTACAGCCAATCCCGGACGTTCAGCCCGTTTCCGTATACCGGTATCGGCAAGTTTCGCAACGCCCGCGTAATGACGAGCGGAATCAGCTTCTCCGGATGCTGGCGCGGCCCGTAGTTGTTCGAGCACCGGGTCGTGACGACATCCATGCCGTACGTATGGTAATAGGCGCGCACCAGCAGGTCCGAGCCCGCTTTGCTGGCGGAATACGGGCTGTTCGGCGCGAGCGGCGTCGTCTCCGAGAACAGGCCGGTCGCCCCGAGCGTGCCGTACACTTCGTCCGTCGAGACGTGCACGAACCGCCGCACGCCGAGCCGCCGTGCCGCCTCGAGCAGCATCTGGGTGCCGAGGACGTTCGTACGGACGAAGGCGGCCGGGTCCGCAATGCTACGGTCCACATGGGATTCGGCGGCGAAATGAACGACGGCGTCCGCCCCCTCCATCGCGTCCTCTACCGCTTCGGCGTCCGTAATGTCGCCGCGGACGAACCGGTAGCGCGGATTCGGCTCGGCCTCCCGCACGTTGTCCGGGTCGCCCGCGTACGTAAGCGCGTCATAGTTGACGATCGTATAATCCGGATGCTCCCGCAGCATGTGCAGGATGAAGTTGCTGCCGATGAACCCCATTCCTCCGGTCACCCATATCGTGCGGCTCATTCCAATTCCCCCCGGAGCGCATATTCGGTCGCCTCGCGCAGCGAATCGAACGTCCCGGCGTCGGTCCACCAGCCGGTCAACAGCTCGTGGGTCAGCGTCCCCGCGGCCGCGTACGCGTTGTTGACGTCCGTAATCTCCAGCTCGCCCCGCTCGGACGGACGCTGGGTCCGGATGATGTCGAAGACGGCGGAGTCGTAAAAATAAATGCCGGTGACGCAATAATTCGTCGGCGGGTCGGCCGGCTTCTCGACGATTCTGGCGATCCGCCCTCCCTCGAGGACGGGGACGCCGTACCGGCGCGGATCGTCTACCGGCTTCAGCATGACCATCGCCCCCTCCGGCTGGGCGGCGAACCGGCGCGCCGCTCCGGCCAGCGAGTCGGCGAACAGGTTGTCGCCGAGCAGGACGGCGAGCTTCTCGCCCGGCGGCACGAACGTTTCGGCTTGCGCCAGCGCCTGGGCGATTCCGCCCGCCGATTCCTGGATTTTATACGAAATGTCGACGCCCCACTCCGTCCCGCCTCCGAAGTAGTCCGCATACAGACCGGCGGACTGCTTGCTCGTCACGAGAAGGATGTCGGTTATACCCGCCTGCCGGAGCTTTTGGACGGCGTAATGAATCATCGGATATTTCCCGACGGGCAGCATATGCTTGTTGACGATTTTCGTCAGCGGAAACAGCCGCGTTCCGGTCCCTCCCGCGAGAATGATGCCTTTCATCGAGAACATTCCTCCTGTCCGTTTCGTGTTGCGGCTTGCCCGCCGAATTCGCGCGTTCGCGCGACGGCGTTCAGACGAACGCCAGAGGATCGACGCCCCACTTCTCGACGAACAGCCGGTGGTTCCGGTCGATGAGCGCGGCGAGACGGCCTTCGTCCTGCTTGAAGAAGCTGGCGCTGCCGTGGTGATGGACGACCGTGTCGCCCGCGATCATGAGCCGGTAGCCGGCCAGCCTCGCGCGGTAGCAGTAATCGTCGTCCTCGTAGTGGCCCGGCGAGAACCGTTCGTCCAGCTCGCCGATTCGTTCGTACAGCTCCCGCTTGAACAGGAAGCAGAACCCGACGAGCCGGTCGACCTGCAGCCACTGGTACGGGTTCGGCGCGTTCAGGTGGATCGCCATCTCGTGGTACTGCCCGATCGTCTCGTAGGGCGCGATCATGCGCTGCTTGCCGCTCGCGTAGTTCGTATAAGGTCCGACGATGCCGACGTCCCGCGCATGGTCCAGACAGTCGGCCATGTTGTCGAGCCACCGGTGCGAGACGATCACGTCGTTGTTGAGCAGCAGGAGCCGGTCGCCGGAGGCGAGCCGGAGTCCGGTGTTGCACGCCGCGGGAAACCCCCGGTTATCGGGCAGGGAGACGAAGCGGAGCGACTCGCGGCGGCAAAAGTCCGTCGTACCGTCGGTCGATCCGTTGTCGACGACGACAATTTCGTACGGCGGCGTCGTATAGGCGCGGATCGACGCAATGCAATCCGCCAAATACGACAAGCCGTTATAGGTCGGAATGATGATGCTCGTCAGCGTCATGACGCGTCACCCCCCGACAGCAGGTGCCGCTTGCGGGTGGTGTCGGGCTCGCCGAGCCGATCTCCCGCTTCCCGCAGCAGCGCGGCCATCGCCTCGACATGGTCGCCGACGATCATCCGCGAAACGGCGCTCTGCTCGCCGTCGTTGTGCGCGCGTACCCGGTTCGGCGCGATGACGTCCACGCTGGCCGCCGCCCGAACCGTCAGTCCGGCGCGGATCGCTTTCGCTTGGGCGAGCGGCGGGACCATGAGCGTCCGGCAGCCGATCGTATCGATCGCCCGGCGGGACAAGGCGTGAGGGACGGCCGTCAGCGAATTCGCGTCGAGGTCCGGCCGCCGTACGGCCCGGTTCAGAAACTGCTTGACGATCGTCACCGAATCGCGCTGCGACAAGTCGCCGACGTAAGGGGAAATGTCGTTCAGGGCGACGTCGATTCCGCGGTCGACGGCCGCTACGAACGGCACGAGCCGCTCCGCGGCGACCGGGATGTCCCCGTCGAGGAACAGCACGATGTCCGAGCGCGTCTGCTTCGCTCCGATCGCCCGGCCGACGTCGTGGCCGAGCCGTTCGGGGACGTGCACGACCGTGGCGCCGGGACAGGCGCGGGCGGCGGCGAAGCTGCCGTCGCTCGAGCCGTTCACGACGAACACGATTTCGTCGAGCGACAGGCGGGCGAGCTGCGCCCCGATCAGCGGCACCGTCGCTTCCTCGTTCATGATGCAGACGACCGCGGCGACCGACCGCCGCGTCGGCAGCAGGACGCGGTCGTCCGTCCGGTGGCCGCTGACGCTGCCGTATCCGGCGGCGAACCGGTCGGCCGCCTGACGGTAGGCGGCGCCGTCCGCATGCAGCGGCCGGTCGCGGCATAAGTCGCTCCAGCAGCCGCCGATCCACCGGATCGGGTCGGCGCCGGGCGGCACCGGATGCTGCGCGGCGGCCAGCCGCCCCGCCTCGTAGGCGGCCGCGGCCCGCATCGGCCCGGCGCCGGACGCGATGTGCGGGCGCCGGGCGCCCGCGTGGCCCCGGAGGCGGCGCCTTGCCGACGCGGACAGCCGGCGGCCGGCCCGGCCTTTCGTTCGACGTCCGCGAATCGCTCTTCTCGCGTACGCCGCGTTGGACTTTCTCGTATCGTTACGGGTCCTCCTTCGAGTGGATCGTTTCGTTCTCATGCGTTCACCTCACCGTTTCCCTCATCCGGCCGAGATCGGGGAGGCCGCCCCGCTCGCCCTCCGATGCCGCGAGCCAGTGCAGCGCCTCGTAATGATCGCCGACGATGAGCGATTCGAGCGGATCTTTTCCTTGGCTTCTTCTGCGGCGAAGCGGGTTTTTGCGGCCGACGTCGATCAGCCGGACCGCCTCGACGCGCAGTCCTTTTCGCACGGCTATCGCCTGAGCCATAGGGGGGACGGCGAGCGACTCGACGCCGATCGCGGACAGGGCGCTGCGGCTGATGGCGTGCGGAATGGTCGTCAGCGACGCCCCCCTCAAATCCGGCCGCGACAAAGCCGCGTTGAGCGCATGCTTCGCCAGCACGACGCCATGCACGTTCTCTCTTTGGCGCGTTGGGCCGGAGTAGCTGTTCAGCGCGACGTCCACCCCCCGCCCGACGGCGTCCGCCAGCGCCCGCATGTCGCTTGCGGGAACGACGATGTCTCCGTCGGTGAATAGCAGGACGGCGCCTCTCGCATAGCGGGCGCCGATCGATCGGCCGACGTCGTGGCCGAGACGCTCGGGATAGCGGATCACCCGCGCCCCCATCCGCTCGGCGATCCGGCAGGTGCCGTCCGTCGTCCCGTTGGCGACGACGATCACTTCGGTTTGCGGGTGGACCCGGGCCGCGTTCCGCAGCACGGGCACGATCGTTTTCCTTTCGTTGAAGACGGGAATGATGACCGAAACGACCGGCTCTTCCGGGGATCGGACGGACCGATGCGCCCCTTCGATGCTCGCGCGCCGCTTGCGGTCGTTACGCAGCTTGGGCATACCGTCACCTCCGCGAATGGGTGGACTGCTTTCACCAATCATTCTATGAGAATCCGCATTCGGCGGAAGGGCAAGTGCCGATTGTCCGAAAAAAGGGCTGGCCGTCCGCCGGGGGAGAGGACGCGACGCCGTCGCCGGGAAGCCCCGGCTGCGGCCGCAAAAGAACGTGGAAGGGCACGATGAACGAAGCCCATTGGATTTCATCCAATAGCGCGACCCCGATAAAGGCGGAAAACGACCGCCGATTGGAGTTTATCCAATCGGATCGTCCTGATTCGGCTGTATGAACGCGGGTGGAGGCCGTCTGTTGGATCGTTTCCAATGGCGGGGGCCGAAGGAGGCCTACGTTCGTCATTCGATTGGAGGAAATCCAACCGTATAAGTAAAAAAAGGAAAATCCCGGACCACGCGGCGTTGTCCGGGACTTTCCAAACGTATTCGATTCGAACCGTTCTACTGCGACGTTCTCTCTCCCGCCGCAATCCAATTGACGATGCCGGCGAATTCCGGCACAAACTTCGTCCGCACCACTTCGATGACGGCACGGCGTCCGTTTTGCGATTTCAAAATCGGCTGGCAAGCGGGATGGTTTGCCATCGCTACGACGACGTAAATCGCCGAGTCGAAGGCGGCGTCCAGCTCGACGACGATTTCCACCGTCTCGTCGAGAGCGCTGAACTTGAACGGCTGCATGCCGAACTGCTGAAGAGCGGCTCCCGAGGCCATGCCGCCGACCGAGCTTACGGGACGAAAATCGAGCTTGGCGGCCGATAGGGCGCCATCCGCCACATGGTCGCCCGTCACCGCTTGCGGGGCCAGCTTGGCGGCCGTCACCGATCCGTCCTCGAGCTCCCCGGCCGGGGCGGGGACGGTGGCGGCCGCCTCCTCGGCCTCGCGGGCAAGGCGGGCGTTCAGAAGGTCGGGGTCAAGGTGATGCAGCTTCACCGATCCCGGGCGCAAATGCTCGCTGCCGACGCTTTCGGCCGCCAGCTTCGCCGACGTCACGCTGCCGTCGGCGACCGGTGCGCCGCCGCTTTGGAACAGCAGCTCCCGAACGGTCCCCGGCGCAAAATGGGATACGCCGATCGACCTCTCGGCTATATGCGTTCCGCTCACGCTTCCCTCTGCGAGGTGCGTTCCGCTCACGCTTCCTTTCGCAAGGTGCGCTCCGCTCACACTTCCTTCCGCAAGGTGCGTTCCGCTCACGCTTCCCTCTGCGAGGTGCGTCCCGCTTACGCTTCCCTCTGCGAGGTGCGTTCCGCTCACGCTTCCTTCCGCAAGGTGCGTCCCGCTCACGCTTCCCTCTGCGAGGTGCGCTCCGCTCACGCTTCCCTCTGCGAGGTGCGCTCCGCTCACGCTTCCTTCCGCAAGGTGCGTTCCGCTCACGCTTCCTTCCGCAAGGTGCGCTCCGCTCACGCTTCCTTCCGCAAGGTGCGTTCCGCTCACGCTTCCTTCCGCAAGGTGCGTTCCGCTCACGCTTCCTTCCGCAAGGTGCGTTCCGCTCACGCTTCTTTCCGCAAGGTGCGTTCCGCTTACGCTTCCTTCCGCAAGGTGCGTTCCGCTCACGCTTCCCTCTGCGAGGTGCGATCCGCTCACGCTCCCTTTCGCAAGGTGCGCTCCGCTCACGCTTCCCTCTGCGAGGTGCGCTCCGCTCACGCTCCCTTTCGCAAGGTGCGCTCCGCTCACGCTTCCCTCTGCGAGGTGCGCTCCGCTCACGCTTCCTTCCGCAAGGTGCGCTCCGCTCACGCTTCCTTCCGCAAGGTGCGTTCCGCTCACGCTTCCTTCCGCAAGGTGCGCTCCGCTCACGCTTCCCTCTGCGAGGTGCGATCCGCTCACGCTCCCTTTCGCAAGGTGCGCTCCGCTCACGCTTCCCTCTGCGAGGTGCGCTCCGCTTACGCTTCCCTCTGCGAGCCGCACTCGGCTCAGAACGCCGGCCGCCAGATGCTCCTCGCTTACGCTGCCGGGCGCCAAATGCGTCCCGGCGACGCTGCCGGCCGCCAGATGCATGCCGCTCACGCTGCCTGTCGCGATATGCGGTCCGACTACGCTGCCTGTCGCAATATGGGCGCCGTAAATGCTGCCGGCCGCGATGTGGATGGCCCCGACCGAGCCCGGTGCGATTTTATCCCCCGTTACCGCTTCGTCCTGCAGCATCGCGCTTGTAATCGCGCCGTCTTGGATATGCTCCTCGGCAACCGATCGGTCGCTCAAATGCCGCGATTCGATCGACTCGTTATGAAGGTGGACTCCGAACACCGACTCCGCCGCCAGTTTCTCCGCCGTCACCGCACCGTCCGTCAAATGGTCCGTGCCGACGACGCCCGCAGCCAGCTTCTCGCCGGTGACGGCTCCGTCCGCCAAATGGTCGACGCGGATCGCCTCCGGCGCGACGTGGCTGCCGGTCACCGCGCCCTCGCTCAAGTGAACGCTCAGCAGCGAAGCGGGCATGACATGGTCGCTGCCTACACTGCCCGCGGCCAGCTTCTCGGCCGATATCGCGCCGTCCGCCACCTTCTCCGCGGTGACCGATCCGTCCTGAAGGCCGGCTGTCGAAACCGCTCCGTCGCCGATATGGCGTTCCGCGATGGCGCCGTCACGCAGCTTCTCGCCGCCGACGGCGTCATTGACGAGATGGTCTCCGGTTATAGCGCCCGGCTCGAGATGAATGCCGCGAATCGTGCCGCCCTTGATATGGAACCCTTGGATCGCCTCGTGACGAATATGTTTGCCGGATACGGCGTCCGCAGCCAAATGATCGACGGTCACCGCGTTCGGCGCGAGCTTGTCGGCCGTCACGGCTCCGGCCGCCAGCTTCGCGACGGTGATCGCGTCGTCGGCCACTTTGTCGGTTCCGACCGATCCGTCGGCGAGCGCATCCGTCCCGACCGCCCGCGGCCGGAGATGTGCCGGCCCGATCGCGCCGGCGGCGATCCCGTCGCCGTCGACCGCGCCGACGTCGATATGGCGGGACGTAACGGCCCGGTCCGCGATTTTGGCCGCTTCGACGCTGTTCGGCGCCAGCTTCGCGGACGTCACCGCTTCGTCCGACAAATGCGTCGGTCCGATCGCGCCGTCCTGCAGCGTCTCCGACGAGACCGACCGCCACTGCAGATGGAACGCCCCGACCGACCCGTTCGCAATATGCTCCGCCCTCACGGACGATGCCGCCAGCTTCGACGAAACGACCGATCCGTCCTGCAGCGTCTCCGACGAGACCGACTGCTTCTGCAAATGGGCCGCCCCGATCGACCCGTTCGCCACATGCTCCGCCGTTACGGCCGACGGCGCCAGCTTCGACGAGACGACGGCTCCGTCCTGCAGCGTCTCCGGCGCGACCGATTGCCGCTGCAAATGAACCGCTCCGATCGAACCGTTCGCGATATGCTCCGACGTCACCGACGAAGGCGCCAGCTTGTCGGACGTGATCGCCCCTTTCCGCAGCGCTTCGGAGGATACCGCTCCCGCGGCCAGGTGCTCGGTTTCGACCGATCCGTAAGCCAGATGCGCGGCCTGCACCGATCCGGCCGCCAAATGCTCGGACGTGACCGCCTCTTCGGCGATATGGTAGCTGTGCACCGAGTCCGGCGTCAGCTTCGCGGCCGTCACGCTCCGTTCGGCCAGCTTCGAGCTCGTGACGGCCAAGTCGGTCAACTTGTCGGTCGAAACCGTCTCCGGCGCCAGCTTTGCCGTCGTCACCGCATGGTCGACGATATGGTGCGTGTACACCGTCCCTTGCACGAGATGGTTTCGCGTAATCGAACCGAGCGCGATTTTGTTCCATGTGATCGAATAGTCCTGGATCGCCTCTCCTCCGACGGAATGCTTGCCGAGCTGCTCCGCCCCGATCGCGCCGGCCCCGATGTGCCGCGACTGTACGGAGCCGTCCGCGAGCAGCTCCGCCGTTACCGCCCCGTCGGCCAAATGAGCGGCCGTTACCGTACCCGGCGCCAGCTTGGCGGACGTTACCGCCCCGTTGGCCAGCTTCGCTTCCGTCACCGCGCCGTTCTGCAGCTTCTCCGTCGAGACGCTCGCTTCCGCAAGCTCCGTCTCGCCGACCGATTCCGCCTCCAGCTCGTCGGTGCCGATCACCCCCGGCGACAAATGCCGCCGCTCGACGGCCCGGTCCGCGATCGTGCGAGCCTTCACCGCCCCGTCGCCCATCTTCGGCTCCGTCACTGCGCCTTCCGCCAGCTTCCCTTCACTAACGGCGCCGTTTTGGATCGCGGCTTCGGTAACGGACCGGATCGCCAGCTTCGATGCCGTGACGGCTCCTTCCGACAAATGCGCTTCGAGTACGGACCCGTACGTCAGGTGCGACGATTGGACCGAATGCCGCTGCAGCTGCGACGACCCGACCGATTCGGCGGCCAGCTTGGCGGCCGTTACCGAATCGGGCTGCAGATGACGAGCGCCGACCGACTCCGCGGTCAGATGCTCCGCCCGGACGATTCCCGGGGTCAGATGTTCGGCGGCGACCGACCCGGCCGCCAAATGCTCCCCCAGTACGGCACCGCTCTGCAGGTGGATCGTGCCGACGCTCGATTCGCCGAGCTTCTCGGACGTGACCGCGCCCTCCCTCAGCTTCTCCGTCAGCACGGCTCCGTCGGCAATTTTGGCCGAATTGACCGCACCGTTCGCCAAATTGATGGACAAGATCGCGCCGCTCTTGATTTTCTCGCTGACGATCGCCTGGTCTTGGATGAGGTCGGTCGAGATGCATTGGCTGTGCAGATGCTTCGCCTCGATCGAGCCTTCGGCGATTTTCATCGAATCGATCGTCTTGTCGGCCAGCTTCTCCGACGTAATGCTGTTGTCGACCAGCTTGTCGCCGGTGATCGACTTCGGCTTCAGCTTTTTGCCCGATATCGTATTTTGCACGATGTGGCGATCCTCCACGGACGCAGGCGCCAGCTTGCTGGCCGTTACGCTGCCTTCCGCCAGCTTCGCGTTGTCCACGGCGTAGTCGGCGAGCGAATCGCGGCCGATGCTGCCGGGCTTCAGCTTCGTGCCGTCGATCGCGCGGTTCGCGATCTTCTCGTTCGTAACCGCCTCGTCGACGATATCGTCGGTATAGACGACGGCGACGTTCTCGTGCTGGGCGCGTTCGAACAGGAGCAGCACCGGCGAAATGTCTTCCGGCTCGGCGAACATTTCGACGGGCGGCGCAGGAATCGGCTCCGGCTTGGCCGGCTCGGCCTTCTCGACTCTTTCGACCTTCTCGACTTTCTCGACCTTTTCGACCTTCTCGATCTGTTCAACCTTCTCAGCCTTTTCCGGCTCGGGTATCGCGACCGCAGAAACCGCCGCTACCGAGGCGATATTCGTTTGCGGCTCTTCCGGCTTCTCGGGCGCCGGCGAGTCGACGACGGCCGGCTGGCTTTCGTCCTGGAATCTCCTTTTGCGGGGAACTCTCTCTCTATCGTCGTCCAGCCAGCTCAGCTCGTTCGTGTTCGCGTTGTAGATCCTCTGTACGGATTGCTTTTTTCGCCTCGATCCGTCGTTCGGCCTGTTCTTTTTCATCCGGGTCACCTTTCTTTTGTCCAGAAAATAGTTGCGGCATAAAAGAGTCGGGAATGTCGCTTTGCATTCCGCCGGGAAACGGCCTCCCTCGCGGCGAAACGCTAGGTGCTAGACGACGGAGCATCTTTTGTGCCGGCTATATAGTCATCTGTAACATATGCGTATACCCAGAACCCGGTCACAACCGCCCGCGAATTGATCTGCGCGCCCAATTCCCTCATCCGGCGCGAACCGGATCGGGACCGGCCCGACAACAAAAAAAAAGCCGGTCGCCTCTTGGAAGAGGGACCGGCTTGCCGTTACGGCTCCGTTCGGACGGCCGCGGGTGCGGGTGCGGCCGCCTGCGCCTTTTCCGGCGCTTTATGGCCCATGATCGGAATCATCATCAAGGCGCCGAACAAAAACAACAGGCCCGAGCCGACGTAAATCGAGACGAGCGAGAACGCGTCCTTCAGCGGACCGGCGAGCGACATGGAGACGACCATCATCCCGACGAACATCGGATTGAGCACCCCGTTCACCCGGCCGACGATGGAGGCGTGCGACCATTGCAAAATCATCGTGCTGATGCCGATATGGATGCACGGGAAGACGAGACCGTTCACGAACTGGACGACCAGCGTAACCGGCACGCTCGTCGAATAGCCGACCAGAATCGTGCACACGGCGCCGACCACCATGCCGATGGCGAGCAAAATTTGCGGCGCGACGCGCTTGGCGAAGACGGCCACGATGCCCCCGCCGATCAGCATGGCGGCCCCGTTCACCATCAGCATGTACTGCAGAAACTCCTCGGTTTTGCCGAGCCGCTCCGTGACGACGAACAAGCCGAGCGCTTGGGCGACGCCGACGGCGAGGCCCGCGAGAATGAAGGCGGCCCCGAGCATCCGCAGCACCGGACTATGCCAGACGTACCGGAAGCCTTCGACGAACTCCCGGCGGAATTGGCCCTTGCCCTCCTCCGTACGCGGCTCCTGCTCATCCTTGGGCAAACGGACGAGGACGAGCGCGGAAAGCAGGAACACGACGCCCATAACCGCAATCGACGTCTCCAACCCGAACGTGCTGTATACGAACGTGCCGAGCATCGGCCCGAGCACCATGAAGATCGCCATCATCGACTGGAACAGCGCCATCCCTTGCTGCAGCTGCTCCTCCGGAACGTGACGCTTGAACAGCCGCATGCCCGAAGGCTGCGAGAACTGCGACAGAATGGCCGAAATAAACGTAACCAGGTAGACGAAGTGCCACGAACCGAAATGGATCGTCAGCAGCACGGCGAACACCGATACGGCGGACAACAGATCGCACCAGACCATCGTTCGCTTCGGCCGCCAGCGATCGGCGAACGTGCCTCCGATAAACGAGAATACGAAGATGGGGGCGAACTCCGCGACGCTGATAAGCGAGATGGCGTACGGATCTTTGGCCGTCGTTTCCGAGACGTAGAGAAGTATGGCGAAGTTGCGCACCCATATGCCGATTTGCAGCAGCACGTTGGACAACAAGATCGTCTGCAAAAAACCGTTGCGAAAAAGACTGGGAGCTGCGCCTCCCTTTTGCTGCATTTCCAAAATGGCTCGACCTCCTGCTTTTCGAACGGCGATCTGACCGGACGGAGACGACCGGCGGAGCGCCGCAATCTTATTCTTTCTTATGATAAAACAGTGTTACGAGATTCTAACCGTTCTCGGGCAACCGAATGTTGCGCCAACCGATCGGATTCAGCTGCTATAACACGACTCCCAATCAACGGCTCCCGCTTCGGTACCTCCTCGCCTACTTAATTTAGCATAACATTGTTACGCTGTGAAGGGAAAATTTGATTAAAATCCGCCAAAACGCCAATTTGCAAGGGGCGGGCTTTGCGGCCCTTTATGTAGAAACAAAAGAGCCCTCCGGAGAGGACTCTTCGCCCGTCGTTACGGGACGTGTATCGTTTTGACGTGTTCGCCGTGCATGTACAGATGCTGGCCGTTCGCTCCGACCAGCTCGACGAGCCGATTGTCGACCGATTTCAACAGTCCGATTTTGGACGGGCTTTCGCCGAGGTCGAGCGCGATCAGCTCCCCTTCCAGCTTCTTCATCTGCTGGTCGAACGTCCGCGCGAGCGTGATGCCGGGCGGCTGAAGCGGAAACCGTTCCCGGCTCAAGTAATAGGGCGTCCGGTTCGGCGCATACGGGATAATGAGCTTCACATGCTGGAGCGAGACGTACACCGTCCGGTACACCGGAGAGAAGAACACGAAGTAGTCGTTCATGATGCTCGTAATATATCCGTGCAGCGACTGGAAGCCCGTAATGCCGACTTCGGTGAAAATCCCTTTGGCGTTCATCAATATTTTCCGGTACGAAATATCGGTATGGTCGAACATTTGCTCCTGATCGCCGCCTGCGGCTGCGATCGTCTCGAGCGAATCGTCCGGCTCCAGCTTCTGGATATGCAGCACCGGCAAGTACAAATATTGCGTTCCGTTGTTCACGACGATGATGTCGGTTCCGATATCGATCAGCGTGCCCCGGATCGGCAGGAAGCGCCCGGATATTTCGATCTTGATCCGACTTCCGAGCATGGGGTTCAACAGGCTCATGGAATACCTCCTTTCAGGCGATCAGCTTCGCCCAGCCGTACAAGCTGCACAGGCCGACGAGCAGCCCGACGGGAATGACGACGATCGACGTTTTGATATAGGCCTTCCAGGTAAAAGCGATTTGGTGCTTGCGCAGTAAGGACATCCACAGAAGCATAGCCAGCGTTCCCGCCGGAGTCAGCAGCGACCCGATGCCGCTTCCGATCATGCCGGCGAAATAGGCGAGCTGCATCGTCTGCGGGTCCAACCCCATCTCCGCCATCGACATCGCGCCGATCAGGACGGACGGCAGCTGATGGAGGGCGCTCGACAGCGCGGCAAGCGTCAAGCCCGCAGCCGCGACGGCCTGTCCGTCTCCGGCGTTCGCATATGGCGCCAGCCGGTCGGCCAGCATCGCAACGGCTCCCGCGTCGCGAAACGCCTCGACGATAATCGCGATGCCGAAGGCGAGCAGGAGCACGTGCCACGACATCCTGGCGAAAACGTCCCCTATCCCCGTGCCGATCCGGTAAAAGCGAGCGGCCAGCAGAGCCAGAACGCCGCACAGGGCCAGCAGCTCGGCGGCGATCCCGACGTCCTCCGCCAAAAACAGTCCCGCCCGGAACAAGACGACCGTCGCGATGCAATACCGAAACCGTCTCCAGTCGACGAACGAATGGTTCCCGGATGGGAGCGGATGCGCATGGAGCGGCGTGCGCGTCGTCGTTTCGCGGCAGTCCGCGAGCCGGTCCACGAGCATGCGGCTGTGGTAGCCGTAAGGCACCTTTTCCGCCGTCGGCGGTCCTCCCGGAAACGTGGCGACGGAACGCGGAATATCGTGCCGGAAGCAGACGAGAAGCGTGCCCGCGATCGCCGCGATGGCGAGGACGGAAGGTACGAGCATATACGCCGTATACCGGTCGAGATCGAGCCCGGCGTAATGGAGCGACATGACGTTCGTCAAGCTGCCTACCCCGATCGGGGCGCTCGACGCCGTAGCGACCAGCGCCCCCGAAAGCAGGTAAGGGATCTTCTGCCGCATGTCCAGTTCGAGCATGCCGCATAACCGGATAATGACCGGGGTCGTCACGAGAATGCTTCCGTCGTTGTTGAAAAACAAAGTCATCGCAAAGCAGAACAGGACGACGAGCCAATAAAGCCGATAGCCCGATCCTTGGGCGCGATACGCCAGGTTGCCTGCAACCCACCGAAAACCGCCGATGCCGTCCAACACGATCGCCATCAGAACGGCCGACAAAATCGTGAAGGCTGCGCCTCCGGCGACTTCGAACACGTCCGCCAGCTTCGCGAGCGGGACGATCCCCGCCGCGAGCAGGACCGCTCCGCCGAGCGCCGTCGGAATCGCTTCGTTCATGCCGCCCGGTCGCACCGTCATCAGGACCACCGTCACCGCGAAGACGCCGAGCGTCAGCCATATGGCATAGTCAGGCATTGGACTTCACCTCGGTACCGAACGGGAGAAGCTCCGTTCCCCGTACCGGCTCGGCGTCCGCCGATTGCGGGGGCCCGGGCTTTACGATCCGATATAGCGCGATCCCTGCTGCGGTGATGACGAGAAAGACGACCATCTGTTCCTCCCCCCTTATCGGCGTTCTCCGCGGTTCGGCTCCTTTTATTTGCCGGACGGTTTACGCGATTTGCGAACGGAGGCGAGACGTTTGCGAAGCAGGTTGCGGACAAGCGCGTTGTTGCGCGCATGGCTTTTGTTGCCGCTTTTGTGGCCGCTCTTGTTGCCGCTTTTGTTCCCGCTCTTGTTGCCGCTTTTGTTGCTGCCGCTCTTATTGCCGCCGCTTTTGTTCCCGCCGCTCTGGCTGCCTCCGCTTTGGCTGCCCCCGCTTCGGCCGCCGCGGACGCTCAGGCTCACCGACTTGATGTGGAACACCGGGATGCGGACGACCTCTTCTTTCACCAACAGCAGCAAGTAGTCGCGGCCGACGTCGGCGACGTATCCTTCGATTTTCTCCGGTCCGCCGCGGTTGATTTGGATGTTCTGGTAACGGAGACGCTGGAGCAGATCGCTGAAGCTGTACGCATGAATGATGCGCGAGCCGGAGCCGCTGCGGCCTCCCGATTTATTCGTCTCGCTGATGCTTTTGACGTGCGTCGCGTTGACATATACGATGCCTTCGTTCGTTCTCAATACCAAATAATCGGACTGCACCGCCACGAGTCGTCCCGTAATCGCATCGGGGCCGCCCCGGTTGATGCGAACCTCTCTTCCTACCAAATACATCAAGTATCCCGTGTAATTCGCTGCCATCGCGGGTTGCTCCTCTCATCTTGTTGTCTTAAGGAACTTGCTAGTCTTGCAACTCTTTCGATCGATTCGGGCAAACCTTCGATCGACGATTCCAAACCGGGCGTTCCGCCGGCGTCCCCTCCTGTTCGTCCTTAAAGTTCTTCCGTAATGTATTCATATGTGTCCGGCAAGGAGAAGTACTGGTTGTACAACTATTTCTTCCATATTTCCACTCGTGTCGGGAAGGTTCATATATCCGGTAGATTCGTTTGCACGCCAAGTCCCAATGACCGGGCGGCATTCTACCATTTTTCGTTTCTATCAACGGATAACCAGAACCGAATCGGCGGACAGGTCATACACTTTACTATCCTTGCAAGAGAGGAGGAGAAGCATCGATGGCGCAACCAATTCCCGATCTTTTGTATGAATGGGAACCGGCGGTCGAAGTATGCAAACGGGGCCACGGCGGCAGCCACGGTTCCGGCGGAGCTCGCTGCACGCACGGCTCTCACGGCTCTCACGGCACTCGCGGTACTCACGGCACCAAAGGCACCAAAGGCACCCGCGGTACGAAAGGTACCCGCGGCACCAAAGGCACTCGCGGTACGAAAGGTACCCATGGCACCAAAGGCACTCGCGGTACGAAAGGTACCCATGGCACCAGGGGCACTCGCTGTACGAAAGGTACCCATGGCACAAGAGGCGCTCGCGGTACGAAAGGATCTCACGGTAACCGCTGCAACCGCTGCATCTGAGGCACCCGAAGCGGCCGCCAAGTCTGCATAACCCTCGTTCAGGAAACAAACGATAGAGACAGCCAAACATGAAGAGAACCGGGCGCCTGCCGTCGCGCTCATCGCATCCTCCGCATATCGTATTCCACAACAGCCTACCCATACGGGTAGGCTGTTCGACTGGTACGAAAGGCGGAACGGACTTATGGCATTGGCCGAATACGACATCGTCATTGGCGCCTACGAACGGAAACTGATGCAAAAGCATATATGGGACGGGACGTTCGTCAAGGCGCAGCTGCTGTACGAAGGCAAAAAGGTGCCGATTCGCGTCCGTTATCGGGGAGGACATACGAGGGACTATCCGAAAAAATCGTACGAAATACGCGTCGGCAACAAAACGTACCATTTCAACGCCGAATACGACGATCCTTCGATGATGCGCAACGCGCTGTCGTTTCAATTTCTCGAAACGATCGGGGTTCCGAGCCCGTTCACGCGACATTGCGTCCTTCACATCAACGGTCGGAGCGAAGGGGTGTACTTGTTGATCGAGGCGGTAAACCGCGCCTATTTCCGCCGGAGAAAGATCGCGGTCCGCTCCCTCGTCTACGCGAGCAACGACAGCGCCAACTTCTCGCTGATCAGTCCGGAGACGGGCCGGCGCAAGCGTACGCTGTTCGAGGGCTACCGGCTGGTCATCGGCAAAGCGGCGGCCCGCACGCGGCTGAAGCGGTTCATCCGCTCCATTCACCGGCTCCGCGGAGCCAAGCTATCCCGCTACTTGAACCGCAAGCTCGATATCGACAACTATTTGCGCTGGCTGGCGGGAGCGGTCTTGACCGGCAACTACGACGGCTTCGATCAAAACTACGCGCTGTACGAACATGCGCCGACGGGCAAATACCGTATCGTTCCTTGGGACTACGAGGGGACGTGGGGACGCAATTGCTACGGCCGCCGCTGCGCGAGCGACATCGTGCGCATTACGGGCTACAACGCGCTGACCGAGGCGCTGCTATCCGACAAGACGGTGCGCGGGCGGTACCGGGAGTTGATGCGGGCGCTGCTGCGAACCGCGTTTACGGAAAGCCGCATCATGCCGATGGTGAACCGGATGCACAGCCGCATCGCGCCGAGCATATACAACGACGATACGCGCAAGTGGCCGCTGCGCGTATTCGATTCCGAGCCGGAGCTGATCCGCGATTATATCCGGGAACGCCGGGACATTCTCTTGAAGGAATTGGAGGACATGTGACGACGATCGAGCGATGACAAGCCAAAATCCCCCGAACCGCGACGAGCCTCGTAGGCCGAATCGCATCGTTCGGGGGATTTTGCTTGGTCGCGTTACGCCCGGTTCGCGTCTTCTTCGCGGGCTTCCCGGGCTTCGCCGGATTCCCGGGCTGCCCGTGCTTCCCGGGCCGCTCCGTCCAGCCGGACGTACAGCTCGTGCAGACGATCCGCCGTCGCGGTCCACGCGAAGCTTTCCCGGACGCGGCGCTGCCCGTTCTCGCCCAAGCTTCGGGCGTAGTCCGGATCGGCGAGAACGGCGGCGACGTGCGCCACGAGCTGCTCGGCGATCCGATTCGGGTCCGCGAGCAGTCCCGTCCGGCCGTGCTCGATTATTTCCGTCATGCCGCCGGCCGCCGTGGCGACGACCGGAACGCCCGCCGCCATCGCCTCGACGTTGACGAGGCCGAACGCCTCCCGGCTCGCCGACGGCACGACGACGACGTCCGCCAGCCGGAACCAGGAGGCGATTTCGCCGTGCGGCACGTACGGCACGAAGCGGACGTGCGGCTTGACGATCGCCGCCAGCCGTCGCAGCTTGCGCACGTACGGCGTCGTCCGGTCGGATCCGTAGAAGGCGCTCCCGACGACCAGCAGGACGGCGTCCGGCTCGAACGTCGTCAAGGCCGGCATCGCGCGAACGATATGGTGCACCCCTTTCGACGGGATGAGCCGGCCTACGTAGAGGACGATTTTTTTGCCCTGCAGCCCGAGCCGGCCCAGCATGTCGTTGCGCTCGGCCTCGGCTTCCGGCGTCCACCGCGAGGTGAACGTTCCGGTATCGACGCCCAAATGGTTGACGACGATTTTCGGTTCGGCCGACGGGTCGGCGGCGAGCAGCCTTTCTCTTAGAAAGGCGCTGTTCACGACGACCGCGTCCGCCGCCTTCAGACAGGAGCGGAGCGCGGCCGCGGATATGTGCGGCTTCGACATGAATACGGTGGAATGGAAGCTGAGGACGACGGGCGTGTCCGGGTATCGCCGCTTGAGCCGGCGGGCGTACCGGGGGCGATTCTCCACCTGGATGACGTCCGGCGTCTCCCGCGCGAGCAGCCGACCGACCTTGTCGATATACGTCTTGGCGGGCGGCCGCACGAACCGGACGCCTTGCCGGACTTCGCGGCTCGGCTGCTTGCGCGTTTTCTTGCCGACGACGGTCACGTCCGCGCGTTCGGCCAGCCGTTCCGCCACTTCCGTGGCGACGAGCTCGACCGAGCTGCTGCGGCCCGACGGCACGGCGAACGTTCCCGGCGTTACGATCGCGATCCGTATTCGGGACAAACGCGTCACCTCCTTTATAATACGGGTCAGTTCCGGATCGTGACGGGAGTCCCGACGTTCACCTGGCGGGACAGCTCGAGAACGTCCCGGTTGTGCATGCGGATACAGCCCTTCGACACCCGCTTGCCGATGGAGGACGGGTCGTTCGTGCCGTGAATGCCGTAATGCTTTCTCGACAGCCCCATCCAAAACGCTCCATACGGTCCGCCCGGGTTCGCCTGCTTGTTGACGATCGTATACGTTCCCGTCGGAGTGGCGGACAGCATTTTGCCGATGCCGACGGGATACGTCCGGATGACGCGGTCGTCCTGCAGCAGATGGAGCTTCCGGTCCGACAAATCGACGATGATTCGGATCGACGGCATAGGCGTCACTCCCCCAGCCCGACCCACGGTCGGGAAACTTTCGGCCCTTATACCATATGCCGGCGCCGGGCGGGCTGACATCCGGACGGGACACCCGCCTATACCGGTTTTGCGTCCGTATGCGCGCCTCAAGCCCGCCGGAACGACCGGCGGGCTTGAGCGAGGGCGGACGGAATATTCAGTTTTTGCGCGACACGAGCAAAAGCAGCGCGTACGAAAACGCCACGATCGTCCCGGTCCACCACCAAGCCAGGCTCGCGTTTCCCGTCTCGGACGCGATGTAGATCGCCGTCGGCAGCGTCTGCGTTTTGCCGGGAATGTTGCCGGCGAGCATGAGCGTGGCGCCGAACTCTCCGATCGCGCGGGCGAAGCCGAGCACGTAGGCGGCGAGCAGCGCCCGGCCGGCCAAAGGCAGCGTCACGTAACGGAGCAGCTGCCATTCGCCCGCTCCCATCGAACGGCCGGCCGCCTCCAAATCCGGGTCGATCGAGGCAAAGCCGACCTTCGCCGTCTGGTAGACGAGCGGAAACGCGACGACGGCCGCCGCGATGACCGCCGCCTGCCACGAGAAGACGATCGGCCGGTCGAACAGCCACTCCGCCAGCCGGCCCGGCCAACTGCGCCGTCCGAGAACGGTCAGCAGCACGAAGCCGATGACCGTCGGCGGCAGGACGAGCGGCAGCATCGCCACCGTCTCCACCAGCGCCTTGCCTCGAAAGCGGGCCCGGCTCATCGGCTTGGCGGCCGCGACGCCCGCGACGAAGGCGAGGACGGATGCGAGCAGCGCCACTTGGATCGAGCGTACGACCGGATCGAGGAATGCCGGCCACGACACGCCGCTCACGATCCGGGTACGGCCCCGACCGGACTGAAGCCGTATCGGGCGAAGACGTCGGCCGCCGCTTTGCTTCGCAGGTAGGTCAAGAACGCCCGGCTTTCGTCGGGATGCTTGGTCGCCTTGACGACTCCGGCCGGATAGACGGCCGGCGTATAGGCGGCCGGGTCGACGGCGAACGCGACCTTCGTCCGCTCCGACGAAAGCGCGTCCGTCTTATAGACGAAGCCCGCGTCGGCGTTGCCCGTCTCCACGAAGGTCAACACTTGCCGCACGTCCTTGGCCTGCACCGTCTTCGGCTGAAGCGCGTCCCACAAGCCGGCGCGGGTCAGCGCTTCCTTCGCGTAGGCGCCGGCCGGCACGCTCTCGGGAATGCCGACGGCCACCGTTTTCACCTCCGCCCGCGACAAGTCCGCGACGGCGCTCCATGCGAGCTTGTCCGAGGCGGGAACGACGACGACAAGCTCATTGCGCACGATCGGCTCCCGGTCGGCTTCCGCCACGAGCCCTTTATCGACGAGCGCGTTCATGTTGCGTTCGGACGCGGAGACGAACAGATCGGCCTGCGCCCCCTGCTCGATTTGCTGCTGCAGGGCGCCCGAAGCACCGAAATTGAACGTGAGCCGGACGCCGGGGACGCTCGCTTCGTAGCCGCGCTTGATTTCGTTCAAGCTGTCCGTCATGCTGGCGGCGGCCGAGACGAGCAGCTCGACCGGCTCGGGCCCGTTCGCAGCGGCCTCCCCCGTGCTCGCGCGACCGGCATCGCCGCCGGCACCGCACCCGGTCGAGCCGGCCAGCGCCAGCACGGCCGCGGCCCACAGCGCCGTCCGCCTCCGACGTCCCGCCTGCGTTCGAATCCAACGAATCAATGTCCCCACGCCCCTCTGCATCGTTATGTTTGAATATAATTAGATATAATTGGTTATGTTTCGCACTAATCGATAGTATACAAGCGATCCGATTCGTTGTAAACGGGTATTGGAACGACGCCGGCCGGCAAGGTATGATGGGAACAGAACTTATTCAGGGATCGGGGGATATTCTCGCATGACGGCCGACGCGTCCTACACGACCGAAGAAATCGCCAAGCTGCTCAAAATATCGAAGCTGACCGTCTACGATCTGATCAAAAAAGGCGAGCTGCCCGCCTACCGGGTAGGCAAGCAAATGCGGGTCGACGCCGCCGATCTGGAGCGGTACAAAGCCCGGGCGAAGTCCGGCGCCGCCTTCGCGTCGGCCGGCTCCGCCGACCGCCCCGCCGCCGAGGGAGGCTCCCGCGCGGGGACCGGCGCCGGTGCCGTCAGACCGCTCGTCATCACGGGCCAGGACGTCAGCCTGGATTTGCTGGCGAAGCATCTCGAGAGCGCCGCCGCCGGCGTAAGACCGCTCCGCTCCCACGCGGGCAGCCTGGACAGCCTCGTCGCGATGTACCGCGGCGAATCCGACATCGTCAGCACTCATCTGTTCGACGGCGACAGCGGCGAATACAATATGCCCTATATCCGCCGGCTGCTGACCGGGCGCCCGTACGTCGTCGTCAATCTGGTCAGCCGGATGGCCGGCCTGTACGTTCGGTCCGGCAATCCGAAATCGATCCGGACGTGGACCGACCTCGGCCGGCCCGGCGTGAAGATCGTCAATCGCGAGCTCGGCTCGGGCGCTCGCGTGCTGCTGGACGAGCAGCTCCGGCTGCACGGCATCGCGGCCGACCGCGTGAACGGCTACCGCCTGGAGCGGACGAACCATGTGAGCGTCGCCGGGGCGGTCGCCACGGGAGACGCCGACGCCGGCGTCGGCATCGAGAAGGCGGCCGCGCTCGTCGGCGGCGTCGACTTCATCCCGCTCATCCGCGAGCGGTACGATCTCGTCATGCTCCGGACGCCGGACAATCGCGACTGGATCGGCGCCGTCCTTTCCGTTATCGGCTCCGCCCCGTTCCGGCGGGAGCTCGAGGCGATCGGCGGCTACGATTTGTCGCTCACCGGAACGGTGCTAAGCGAGACGTAGGACGGACGCGCAATTCGCGGAAATGACCGCGGTTTCGCCGCTGCATCGCAAAAAACCGTCCGCCTTTTCCGGCGAACGGTTTCTTGCCAACCACGGCCGTCGGGGGCACCGCGGCCTTATTTCGTTTTCGAGGTTCCGGATTGGGCGGTTTCGGAATCGCCGCGGTTGCCCGGCTGCTTTCGTTTCCCGTTGTTGTCGGTTTGATTGCGGCCCATGTCGGCACCTTCCTTTCCAGTGGCTTCCTTTCGGCTTGCCCTGTTAGTATGCGGAAGCCGGGTACGTTTATGCACCCGCCGGACGGGCTCGTCCGGATCCGCCCGTCGAGGGACGCGGCGGCGGCTACTAGCGGAATTGTCCGCCGCCACCGACACTCGTCCAGACCCGGACGGGCTCGTGCGCATAGGGTATACGGGAGGTGAAGGAGCAGCCATGGACAATCGATATGTCGGCGTTCTCGTCAACGATTCGTGGTTTCGGGGCATCCCCGAAGGCCGCATGGGCCACGAGTCGCTGCCGTGCTACGAGCGGGCCGGCCGGCTTTACGGCGTGACGCCATGCTTTTTCCGACTGAAGGACGTGCGACCCGGCTCGGCGCTTGTGAACGCTTATGTGAAGACGGAGCGCGGCTACCGGCGATGCCGGATTCCCGTTCCTGCCGTCATCCATAACCGGACGCTGTACACGAACCCGCGCCCGAAGCGGGCGATTCGGGAGCTCGTGCGGGACGGAAAACGCATATTCAACGAATGGAATCGATACGGAAAGGGGTATATTCACGATCTGCTCATGCAAGACGACTCGCTCCGGCCCCACTTGCCGGTCACGCGCGAAGCGACGCCCGACGCGTTGCGGGACATGATGGAGTCGTATGCGAGTCTTATTTTGAAGCCGAACAGCAGCAGCATCGGCAAAGGGATCATGAAGCTCGAGCGGACGCCGGAAGGCTGGCTCGTGCGCGGCGCCCTCGGCGGCGGCAAAACGATCGCCTTCCGGAGCCGGCTGCCGCAGGCGGTAAGGCGCAAGCTGCAGGCTCGCCCCTACCTCGTGCAGCAGCTGCTCCCTCTGGCCACTTATCTCGGACGGCCTTTCGACTTGCGCGTGTCCGTGCAGCGCGACTTCACCGGCGACTGGCAGGTCACCGGCATCGCGGCCAAAGTCGCGAAGCGCGGCTCGTTTCGCACGAACGTGGCGCAAGGAGGCGTCGTCTATCCCCTCGAGAAAGTGTTGGAAGCTTATCCGCGGTTGAACGCGGACACGGTACGGCAGTCCGTCTGCGAGTTCTCTCTGCGAGTCGCCCGGCAATTGAGCGGCGAGCTGCCGCACTTGGCCGACATCGGGCTGGATGTCGGCTTGACGGAATACGGTTACCCTATGTTCATTGAATGCAATGGGCGCGACCTTCGTTACAGCTTTCAAAAAGGAAGCATGCCGGACGAGTTTCAGCGCACGTATTCGAACCCGATCGGCTATGCCAAATATTTGCTCGACCGGGAATGGCTCTCGTATTAGATCGGCGTCCGCGCCCGTCCCGTCGAACGGAAACGAACCCAAAAAAGCTCTCCGCCTCGCGCGGAAGAGCTTCTTTGGCGTATCGCAACCGTCCGGCTCAGCCGTTCGGCGTCAGCCGGACACCCATGCCGAGACGGCGCAGCTCGTCGAAAAACGGCGGGTTCGTCTTCGATACGCAGCCGGGGTCGAGCAGCCGGACGCCCGGCACCCTCGCCCCGATCAAGGCGAGCGACATCGCCATCCGGTGGTCGTCGTACGTCGGGAGAGCGCCGGACGGCTTCGGCGTCCCCGGCCGGATCGTCAACCCGTCGCGGCGCTCCTCCGCGTCGATGCCTAGCCGGCGAAGCGACTCGCACGTCGCCGCGATGCGGTCGCATTCGTGGCCGCGAATGTGGGCGACGTCCCCGATCGCGATCGGCCCGTCCGCGAACGGGGCGAGCGCCGCGAGCGTCATCGTCTGGTCGGACATCTCCTTCATGCTGACCGCGAAGCCGCCCCGCAGCCGGCCGCCGGCAGGCCCGCGCACTTCGACGCCTCCGCCCGTCTCGTCGACGGCGCATCCCATCCGCTCCAGCAGGCGGACGAAGCCGGCGTCCGGCTGGCGCGTTTCCGGCGGCAGATTGTCGACCCGGACGCTTCGGCCGGTCAAGGCGGCGAAGGCCAAGTAGTAGCACGCGGTGGAGGCGTCCGCCTCGACGGCCGTGTCTTGCGCCGCGTACCGCCCGGGCTTGACGGCGAGTCGCCCGTAGCGCTCGTCGTGCTCGACGGTTACGCCGAAACGCTTCATCAGGTCGACCGTTATGCCGACGTACGCGTGCTGCACGATGCCGTCGGGCACGACGATTTCCGTCGGACCGGCGGCATACGGGCTCGCCATCAGAACGCCGCTAATAAACTGGCTGGACAAGCCGCCGGACAGAACGACCCGGCCGCCTCTCAGCCCCTTCGCCGACACCGCGAGCGGCAGCCGCCCCGGTTCGGCTTCGCAGCGGATGTCTGCCCCGATGCGGCCGAGCGCTTCGACGAGCGGCCCGACCGGCCGGTCGCTCAAGCTCCGGCTCCCTTCGAGCCGCCACTCGCCCCGCTCGGACGCGGCCAGTACGCCGGGCAAAAACCGGGCGACCGTCCCCGCCGCTCCCGCGTACAGCGTTCCGCTCCGGTTCGGCCAATCGCCTCCAGTCCCTACGATCCGCACCGCGTCGGCGGATACGTCGATCGGGACGCCGAGCCTTTTCAATGCGTCGATGCACCAGTACGTATCGTCGCTCCTCAGCACGTTCCGAACGACGGATGTGCCTTCGGCCATCGCCGCCAAAAGCAATACCCGGTTCGTGACGCTTTTGCTCCCGGCCGCGGCCAGCCGTACCGCCGGCCCGCCCGCCGAGGCGTCCGGCGGATGAAGCTCCGCTTCCGCGACGCCGTCAAGCGACGACCACGGCGATCTTGCCTCCGGATCCGATGCCTGCATCTTGCTCCCCTCCTTATACGGCTTGAGAAACAGCCTTGCGTTTCATTATAAGGGGAATTATGATAGTTAGATAATCGATGTTTTCCATGCATAACATAGAGAGGATTTATATCATGAGCGCAATGGACCATTACAAAGTATTCTATCGGGCCGTGAAGACGGGAAGCTTGACCAAGGCGGCGGAGGAGCTGTACATGACGCAGCCGAGCGCCAGCTACGCCATCCGGCAGCTGGAGGAGCAGTTGGGCGCGAAGCTGCTCGTCCGGCGGTCCAAGGGCGTGGAGCCGACGGGTGAAGGACGGGTGCTGTTCGATTACGTCGAAAGGGCGTTCGGGCTGCTGCAGGCCGGGGAGCGGAAAATCGGGGAGATGAAAAGCTACGGCGCGGGCATCGTGCGCCTCGGCGCAAGCGACTCGCTGTGCAAGCATTACGTGCTTCCGCTGCTCGAATCGTTCCGGGCCCGCTATCCCGGCATCCGCATCCAGCTGTCGCACGGCAAGAGCGAGGACATCGCGAAGCGGCTTGCCGAAGGCGCCGTCGACTGCGGCATCGTCCATCTGCCGGCGGGTGACGGCGCCCGCATCACGGCAAGCCGGCCGATCCGCGACTGCTTCGCCGCCGGCCCCGCCTTCGCGGAGCTCGCCGCCAAGCCGATCGAATGGCGCGAGCTGGCGCGGCAGCCGTTCGTCCTGCTGTCGGCGTCCAGCCGGACGCGCACGTTCCTGCGCGCGTGGATGCAGTCGCACGGGGCGGAGATCGAGCCCGACATCGAGCTCGGCAGCGTCGACCTGCTCGTCGAGTTCGCGGCGAAAAATATCGGGGTATGCTTCGTCACCCGCGACTTTATCCGCCGCGAGCTGGAGTCCGGCGAGCTGATCGAGATCCGTACCGTCGAGCCGATCCCCGAGCGGTCGATCGGCGTCGTCTCCGCGCCGGGCGCGTCGCTGTCGATCGCGGCCTCGCTGTTCGTCGACGAGCTGTCCCGCCATATCGCGTCAGGCTGACGGTACGGTACGACGCGGGCGCGGACGCTTCCCGCCCATGCGGGATCAGGGCGACGTCGCCGCCGCCGGAGCGGTAAACGTCGCGGTTCGGTTCGCTTCGTCCCATTCCACTTGAATCCCGAGTATTTCGGCGAGCTGTCTGGCGGGCAAAAAGGTATGATCGTTTTTGATCGTCGGCACCGCTTCCTCGAACAGGGCCGGTTGGCCGTCGACCGACATTTCCGCTTTCCCGACGTGCATCACGATCTTTTTCTTTTCCTTCGTCAGCGTAATTTTTTGCCCGTTCGGCTCCCACTCGATTTCGAACCCGAACGCATCCGCGACGGCTCTTAGCGGAATCATCGTTCGACCGTTCTCGATGTACGGCTCCGCGTTCGTGCCGGCGACGACTTGCAAATAGTTGCCGTTCACCTTGACGACGACCCATGTTTTCTTCGCTTCCTCGCACGTCGGAATAATCCACTTCGAATCATCCTCGTCTCTCTTCTTGCCGCTCTCCGAAATGCCGAGCACTCGGCCTTCTCCGTCTTTGCCTTCGTAGCACGACGGTCTCGGCACGGAATCCGACCAAAAAAATACCCTTTCGGTTTCGGCGTCGGCCGTATTCCCGATCGCCAACGCAAGCAGCAAGCCGAGCGCCGCATAGTTCAACCCGTTCCGTTTCAAATCGATCATCTCCTATGGCATATAGTACAGTAAGCGTTTTTTCTATTTCGGCTCTTGAGGCCGCTTCTCCAACAAATCGTTCAGCGCTTTGAAATATGGCTTCGGCACGGAAATGCCCGCCGCCTGCAGCCTGCCGATCCGTTCCTTCAGCTCCTCATAGGTAAGCTCCTTCGCGGTTTTCACGGTGACGTTGCCGTGCTTGTCGTACGTTTCGATCGTCCCGTCCGTATGCTGAACGCTGATGTTGTATCCGTATGTAGGACGTTCCTTCCCCGGATACGGCGCGGGAGGCGCCAGCTTGTTCGGTTGAGCGGTACGCGGTTCCTGGACGTCTTGAGCGTCTTGAGCGGTTTGAGGTTCCGGAGCGGTTCGCGGTTGTTGAACGGTTTGCGGTTCCGCCTTCGGGCTGGCCGCATGCACGGCGGCCGTGCCGATCAACGCCATGGACAAGGTCGTCGCGACGGCAAGCGTGCGGACCGCCCGTGTTCTTCCCGAGCATTCGCTTTTCAAGATCATGTCGATTCTCCTCTCCATATATTTCCGTTCATTGCCGAAGGCGGTGGACAGATGGTCTCTCCGATCCGCCGCGTTCCACAGCACCTGGAGCAGCAGCTCGCAGTATCGCCTCTTCTCCTTGCCGCTCATGGACCGGACGAGCCTTTCGTCGCATGACAGCTCGCCGTATCGGTCGATGTCGCGTCTTGCCGCATACGCGAACGGGTTGAACCAATGCACCGCATTCATGAGCAGGAGCAGAAACTTGACCCAGATGTCGCGGCGCTTATAATGCGTCAATTCGTGCAGAAACACGTGACGATACTGCTCCGGCGCAAACCCCATCGAGGCAGGCAATACGATTCGCGGCTTGAACAATCCGTACAAAAACGGCGTACCGGCGTAGGGGGACCAGTATACCGGGATCGGTTTGTACAGGCCAAGCCGTTTCCCGCACGCCTCCAGCTCTTGATCGATCGAAGGGTCGTCGACTCTTTCGCACAGCCGGAACAAGCGGCGATGCAGCCGTATCATTTGAACCGCGATTACCGCGATGAAGACGATCGTCCCGGACGGAAGAATGTAGGGCAGCCAATCCGGCCAATCGACCCGATCGAGCCATGAAGAAGCGTCGCCGGCTTGCGAGGCGAAAGGAACCTCCGGTTCGCCCGCGTACCGCGCCTCCGCATCGTTCCGAATCGCGTCCGGGACCTTAATGCCCAAAAACGGAAGTAAGCCGAAGTAAGGGATCAACAAAAACGTATAAAGCAGATTGTACGAATAATAGTGCCACGAAGCCGTGAAATAGCGATGCGTCCAACGGGCGCAAAGCTTCATAACCAAATACAGCGCCGAAGTGACGGCCGACATGACGAGCAGGGACAAGCAAACGAAAGTCACGTCTTCTCACCTACTCTTCTTTCAGCCGTTTCATCAGGCTTTCGATATCGTCCTTCGTCAAATCCCCGTTGTCGCACAGGGCGCTGACCAGGCCGAATACGGAGCCTTTATGGACGTCCCGTACGAATTGCTTGGTTTCAAGCCGGACGTATTCCTGTTCGTTGACGCTCGGCTTGTAATGGTGCGCCTTGCCGATCCGTTCGGCGGATACGATTCCTTTCTCCGACAAGCGGGCCAAAAACGTGATGACCGTATTTTGCTTCCAAGCTTTCTCTTCCGGCAGTCTCCGGATAATTTCCGAAGTCGTGAGAGGACGATCGCTGGCCCAGATGATGTCCATAATCTGTCTCTCCGCTTCCGACATGCGCTGCCATTTCGTCATAGGCGTTCCCTCCTCTATCACCTACACCGTGTAGGTCAATATAAAACTACAAGGTGTAGGTCAATTTGTCAATACCGTATTTTCCCAAACCTCGACACATTCGGGAATGACAAAAAACCGCAAGGCTTAAAAGTCGCCTTGCGGTTTACCGCTGCCGTGCCGAAGCGTTTCGCGGCTTCCGGCCTCTTCGGGAGGACGCGCCGCCTGCCTACCGTCCGTTCCGCTTCAGCCGGATCTCGTACGAGTACCGGTCCGCCCGTGCGGCCCCGGTCTCGTAGACGAGCGGGAGGCCGTCCCCGCAGCAGCCGATCCGGCGGAACCGGAGCAGCGCCGCGCCGGGCTTCACGTCGAGCAGACGCGCCAAATGGTCGTCGGCGACGTCCGCCTCGATCGTCTGCCGCGCTTCCTCCACGCACCGGCCGGATACGGCGAACAGCAGATCGTACAGCGAGCCGCCGTAATCGTCGGCCTCGCTCAACCCCGCGCTTTCGGGAACGTACGCTTCCGTATACGCGATGGGCTTTCCGTTCCCGAGCCTGATGCGGCGCAGCGTCAACACCCGTTCCCGATCGGCCAAACCGAGCTCGGAACCGACTTCTTCGGGCGGCTCCTTCACTCTAGCCTCGATCAAGCGGGTACCCGGCACGAGGCCGCGCTTCTTCATCTCCTCGGAGAAGCTGAGCAGCTCGGGCAGCTCGACCCGGAGCCGGAACGGCGCGACGACGATGCCCTTGCCCGTCACCCTCACGATGCGCTTGTCGGCCTCGAGTCCTTCCAGCGCCTTGCGCACGGTCGCCCGGCTGACGCCGAACCGCTCCTGCAGCTCCCGCTCCGTGCCGAACCGGTCGCCCGCCCGGTACCGGCCGGACAGCAGCTCCGCCTCGAGCTCGCGCGCGATTCGCTCGTACAGCGGCGCCGATTCGCTATTGCCCGTTTCGAAGGGGGGGGCCGAATGCATGGGACCAGCTCCTTTCGTCGCCGTAGTCGTTTACAAGCGGCGCGTCGATTCGCGAAATTCGTCGTACGCCGCCTCGAACAGCCGCTTCGACCGCTCGCGGCCCGCCACGAGCTCCGACGCGATGACGCTGGGCGGACGGCCCAGCTCGACGAGCCGCTGCGCCACGCCGCACTTGATCATGTTGACGATCGCCGTATTGCCGATCGTCGAGCCCGGTCCGACCGGAACGTCTAGCCCTTCGATGCGGACCATCGCGTCTCCGGCCGGTGCGCCGTTGTCGATGACGATGTCCGCCAGCTCGAACAGCTTATGCCCGCTTCCGTGCTTCGGCTCCGAGAGCCGGCTATGCTCGAGCGACGTGACGGCGACGACGGGCAGTCCGAGCCTGCGCATCTCGAGCGCGATATCGATGACGACGCAGCTCGTGCCGCTGTGCGAGAACAGCATCATCGCATCGTCCGGGCCGAAGCGGAAGTTGGAAACGATCGTTTGCCCGAGTCCCTCCACGTTTTCCAGAAACATCGCCTGGCGCTGTCCGTTGCTGCCGACGACCGCATGGTGGTTCGTCAGCGAAAGCTCCACGATCGGATGAAAGCCGGGAAAGCTGCCGTACCGCGGGAACATTTCCTCGACCGCCATCCGCGAATGGCCGCTGCCGAACAGATGGATCAAGCCGCCGCGCGCGATCCGTTCCGCGCATAGGGCGACCGCCTTGCCGATCGGGTACGATTGGGTCGTACCGATTTTGTCGAGAATGCGTCTTGCGCTTTCCAAATAGTCGAGCGACCGGGCCAAGCCGTTCCATAACGTTTCGTCGTTCGCCACGACGCCTCGCCTCCTTCTCGTTCGTAGGATGGGTTGCCGAAGATTGTCCGTACAATCCAATTGTAAATTGGACCCAAATGCGCCGTCAACTTCTCCGTCCCCCGGCTTTTCGCGTGCGCATATCGCTTTTCGCGCATGCAAAAACGCACCCCCGGCGGGAGATGCGTCCTGTCGCCGGTTCCGAAATCGTTCCGGCTCTTCCTCTATTTTCCGTTGTGACGCCCGCTTTCGTACTTCGCCCGCTTCTCCTTCAGGAGGCGGAACATTTCCAGGCTGTCCCGCAAATGCTTCGCTTCCTCCTCCGTCAGCTCCTCGACCTCGCCGCCGAAGTACACTTTCGATTTCGCGCCGCCGGACGAGGCGCCGCCCGCGTCGCCGGTTAACAGCCAATCTATCGAAACGTCGTACAGCGCCGCCAATTTCTGCAAGATTTCGTTGTCGGGCTGCGACTTGTCGTTCTCGTATTTGGAAACCGTCGTATAGTTGAGGCCGAGCGAGTCGGCCACTTGATGCTGGGTGAGCCGCTTGCTGTTTCTGGCGCTTTTCAATCTCGCACCGAAAGTCATGAGTTCTATCACCTCTGACCTACAGTATAAGAGATTTAAATTTCGTTCAAAATGATGTTGCCGATTATTCAATACATGGTGTATAATTTGAAATATGTTCTATGGAAATAATTTCAACAAGTAGGAATCGGAAGGGGGTGACTTGACGTGTTGACGACGTACAGCACTCCAATCATTATCGGAATCGTCATTCTGGGCGTGCTCGGCTTCGCCTATTCGATCCGGCTGGAGATGCAATATCGGAAGAAAATGCGCCAAGAGCGCGAGGAGATCCGCAACATCAAAAGATTTTAATCCCGATGCGGCTTGAAAAGCTTGGACAAGCCGAGTCGTTGGGATAGGATGATAAACGGCCGCGGCCCGCCGATGCGCCGCCGCGGACCGACTTTATCGAACGGGGAGGGGCACCATGCAGCATTATTACAGCCGACGCGCCAGAGAATACGAAAGCGTTTACGATCGGGACGACCCCGTCCGGCTCAAGGAGCTGGCCGATCTCGAGCAAGACATGCGGGACGCCCTCCGCGGGCGGAGCGTGCTGGAAATCGCCTGCGGCACCGGCTATTGGACCGAGCGCGCGGCCCGTTCCGCCGATCGGATCACGGCGACCGACCTGACGCCCGAAGCGCTCGAAATCGCGATGACCAAGCCGCTTCCGCCGGGCAAGGTCCGCTTCCGGCAGGCGGATGCGTACGAGCCGGCCCTCATTCCCGGCACGTTCGACGCCGGCCTCGCCAACTTCTGGCTGTCCCACGTCCCCAAGCTCCGGCTGCCCGAATTTTTGCAGCGCCTGCACGACCGTCTCGGCTCGGGCGCCGTCGTCTTCATGGCCGACAACATGTACGTGGACGGCGTCGGCGGGGAGCTCGTCCGGCGCACCGGCGAGCAAGATACGTACAAGCTGCGGACGCTGTCGGACGGTACCCGGTTCGAAGTGCTCAAAAACTACTACACCGCCGACGAGCTGATCGGCCTGTTCACCCCGTACGCCTCGGAGCTTCGCGTACAGGCCGCCACCTGCTTCTGGTGGGCGACGTACCGGATCGCTTAGCGCCTCAGCCGGTAGACGACGTAATCGCGGTCGTGCGGATTCCGTTCGTCCCGCCGTTCCGTTCTTCGCGATGTTTCCTCCCATAAGGCGGAATCGAATTCGGGGAAAAACGTGTCCCCCTCGAACTCTTCATCGATGACAGTCAAGTAAATCGTATCGGCAAGCGGCAGAAACAGCCGGTACAGCTGCTCCCCGCCGATAATGAACAACGGGGACCGCCCGTCTTGAACGTACCGCTCCAGCACGTCCTCGACCGAACGAACGATCTCGCAGCCGTCCGCCGCGAATGCCGGATCCCGCGTCATGACTACGTTCCGCCGGCCCGGCAGCGGGCGCTTCATCGATTCGAAGTTTTTCCTTCCGGAGACGACCGTGTGTCCCATCGTCACCGCCTTGAAATAAAGCTGCTCCGCCGGCAGCCGCCACGGGATATCGTTGTTACGGCCGATCACCCGGTTTCGGCCCATCGCCGCGATCAGGGCGATGCTCGTCCTCCCGCCCTCGCCTCGTCCGCCCGGTTCCGTACTCCCGTTCGCGTGCCCGCTCCATTCCCCGTATCCGTTCGATTCCTCTGCTCCCGACACCCTCTCCGCCACCCTTCGAACCGGTTCGCGCTTGTCCGTATTCGTGTTATAATTGCATGATTATACCATATCGGTCAGGAGACGGATACGACATGAAGAACGAAATTTTCGACATATTCGACGAACGGATGAACCGGATCGGCACGGCAAGCCGAAGCGAGACGCATGCGCGAGGGCTTTGGCACAAGACGTTCCAATGCTGGATCGTGGCGCGCGGCCCGCAAGGCCCGTCGGTCCTGTTTCAAAAACGCCATCCCGACAAGGACACGAATCCGAACCTGTACGACATTACGTGCGCCGGTCATCTGCTCGCCGGCGAAACGGTCGAGGACGGGGTGCGGGAGCTGGAGGAGGAGCTCGGCGTGCGGGCTTCGTTCGCCGACTTGATCCCGATCGGGGTCATGCCTGTCGAGATGGAGGGAGCGCAGTGGATCGACCGGGAATTTTACCATACGTTTTTGTACGCATGCGACCAGCCCCTCGACTCGTATGCGATGCAGCCGGACGAGGTCGTCGGGCTCGTGCGGATCGACGCGGCCGAAGCGTCGCGGCTGTTCGCCGGACAGACCGGCGAGGTCGAGGCGATCGGCGTGGAAACGGGAAAAGACGGCCTCCCGTCGCCGGTTCGCCGTCTTTTGCGCGTTCGCGATTTCGTCCCGCACGGGACCGCGTATTACAATCGTGTATTGGACGCGGTGCTGCGTCACTTCTTATAGAACAGCACGAGCGCGGCGATCATCAGCACGATCCCGGCCACCCGCTGCCAGTCGATCGGGATCGGCTTGCCGCTGATCAACCCGAAATGATCGAGCACCGTGCTCGTCAGCAGCTGCCCGGATATGACGGCCACCATCGCCGAAGCGACGCCGATTTTCGGAACGGCGAACACCATTCCGATGACGTATACGGCGCCAAGCAAGCCTCCGGTCAGCTGCCATTTCGGAAGCGACACGATTTGGAGCACGTTGCCTTTGCCGAGAAAGATCATGACCAGGAACAGCGCCACCGTTCCGATTAAAAACGAAGTAAACGATCCTTCGATCGTGCCCACCTTGCGCCCCAGCACGCCGTTCACGCCCGCCTGCACGGCCGTCGCCGCGCCCCCGAGCAGCACCACGATCATCATAAGCACGTTCATGCCTTCCAAGCTCTCCTCTCCGGTGTCCGATTGGTACTTTGCCTTTCTATTCTTTCTCCGCCAAACGTCCTTATCATACCACAACGGACTCGTTCCCTCATCGGATCGTTTCGCGATCGCGGATTTTCCAGAAAGTTGGGGATACTGGTCTTGTTTGACGTTAACCGATATTCCGTTGGAGGATGATCGACCTGTGGCAGGCAAAGAAGACGGCAAGCCGGAGCAACCGTTGAAGTGGTGGCAGCTATCGCTGCTCGGGGTCGCCTGTACGATCGGCACGGGATACTTCCTCGGGTCGGGCGTAGGGCTTCGGATCGGAGGGCCTTCGTTCCTGTTCGCCTTCGCGCTGGCGGCCGCCGGCACGTATGCGGTTTACGACGCCCTGGCGAAAATGACGGCCGCCGAGCCGGCGAAAGGCTCGTTCCGGACGTACGCGAAGCGGGCGTTCGGACGATGGGCCGGCTTCAGCGTCGGATGGGTGTACGGCTGCTCGGAGCTGCTCATTATGGGCAGCCAGCTGACCGCGCTGTCGCTGTTCACGCGGCTGTGGCTGCCGGGGTGGCCGATGTGGACGTTCGCGGCGGCGTATGCGTCGCTCGCCCTTCTCGTCATGCTGACCGGGACGAAAGGGTTCGAACGGCTGGAGCATCTGTTCGCCGTCGTGAAGCTGTCCGCCATCGCCCTGTTTCTCGTCTTGGCCGGGCTGGCGCTGTTCGGGACGTTCGGCGGAGGGGCTCGTCCCCCTGCGTTCCCGGCGACGTCGGCGGCGCTGTTTCCGGCCGGCGCGCTCGGTACGTGGTCCTCGCTGATTTTTGCGTTTTACGCGTTTGGCGGCATCGAGATTATGGGCCTGATGGCCAACCGGCTGCGAAACCCGGAGGAAGCGCCCAAAGCCGGCCGGTTCATGCTCGGTACGCTCGCCGTTCTGTACGCCGGCTCGATCGCGCTCGTCGTGACGCTCGTGGCGCCGGGGACGTTTCCCGAGAAGCAAAGTCCGTTCGCCGTCGCTCTGGGCGGCTTCGGCCTGCCGTACGTACCGCATGCGTTCAATGCGATCTTGATCGTCGCCGGCTTCTCCACGATGATCGCCTCGATGTTCGCGGTAACCGGCATGATCGTGACGCTCGCCGAGGATCGCGACGCCCCGCGTCCGTTCGCCCGGAGGATGGGGCGCAGGCGCATTCCCGTGCTCGCGCTCGCCTTGACGACCGGAGGAATGGCGGCCTCGGTGACGGCGGCGTTCCTCATCCCCGAGTCCGTCTATGTCGTCGTGACGACGGCGGCCGGGCTCATGCTGCTGTACAATTGGCTGTTCATCCTGCTGTCGGCCGGCAGGCTCGTCCGCCCGTCCGGCCCGTTCCGTGCGATCCGGTACACCGGCCTGGCGGCGATCGTCCTGGCCGTCGCCGGCACGACGCTTCATCCGACGAGCCGGCCCGGCTTCTTCGTCAGCTTGGCGTTCGCGGCGGCGATCGGGCTTGTCGCCCTGATCATGCGGAAGCGGTGGAAGCGCAGCGAGGCCGGCTCCGCCGGCGGCGTCCGGGCCGCCTTCGTGCCCGATTGGAACCCCCGGCTGCGAGTTTCGTTTTTAGCCGAACAAAGCTCGGAAAGCTTCCAGCCCGAAGTAGGCGCCGAAGACGAGAAGCGACAGCCCGGACACGATCGAGACGATCGTTAAAAACCGGGGGCTGAGCAGCCGCCGGAACCCGGAAGCGGTGCCCGCCATGAACAAATCCCACAGCAGGATGCCGAGCACGATCGCCAGGCTGTACAGCAGCAGCTTGCCCGGCACGAGGCTGGCCGCCGATTCCGCCAATACCGAACCGTAAATGCCGAGCCAGAACAGTACGGTCAGCGGATTGGTCGCCGACAGGACGAAGCCGGAGGAGAACGATCGGAGGCTCGTCCCGTCGCTTCGCGTCCCGTCCCCTTCGTGGAGCCGTCCGGCGGCGACGAGCGTTTCGACGCCCGTATAGACGAGCACGAAGCAGCCGAACAGCCATAGAAACGTCTTCATGAACGCGATGTCGATGAAATGGACGACGCCCATGTAGACGAGCAGCATGTACAGGACGTCCGCCGCCATCGCGCCGAGTCCGACGAGCCACGCCTGGACGAATCCGGATCGGATGCCCGTGCGGATTTGGGCCGCGTTGATCGGCCCGATCGGCGCGGCCAGCGACAAACCCAATAGGAGATAACTCCAAAATACGCTCAACCTGTTCCCTCCCGCGGCGCGGATTTCCGATAGTCGGATCGAGAGCGCTGCCGATGTCCGTACTATTGTATTCGCGGGAGGCGGCTTGTACGACCGCAACGGCGAAAAAAGAGTCCGCGCATCGATGCTTCGATGCGTCGGACTCTTTTCTTCGTTTCCGTTGACGATAGGCCGGCTAGCGGGCGCCTTCGCGAAACGACGCGAAAGCGCTCCACAGCAGCCGGTACAGCATATACAGCCCCAAATAGCCGGCGAACGCCAAAAACGCCGGGTTGTCGAACAGCTTGTGCACTTCCGTCGCGTATACGGTACCGTGCGCCCGGATGTCGGCCACGGCGAACGCCGACAGCAGGCCGAACCCGAAAGCGCTGACGACGCCGAGCGCGTCGAGCGCCGTTCTCAGCTTGGCGGACGTCCAGCGCAGGAGGACGAACGCGAAGGGACCGACAATCGTACCGATCGCGATCAACGTTTTCATGCTTCATCACCGCCTCTGCCTTCATCATCGGCAGAAGCGCCCTTGCCCATACCCGTTCGTCCGGAAGCGTGCTTTCATGGAGGACCGTTACGCCGGCCATTGCTCCTTGCGGTACGCCATCTCCCAAAACTGAAGCTCGTACCGGCTGCTGATCACGAAATGCGACAGCATCCGTTCCCGGTCCGACTCGGTCACCTTGTCCGCGATGTCGTCCACCCGGTCGATCTGCTCGCGCACGAGCTCTCCGAACCATTCGCCTCCGTAGGCGGCGATCCATTCGCGGTATATCGGCTCGTCGGGCGTCGAGCCTTTCAGCCGTTCGCCGATTTCGTAGTACAGCCAATAGCACGGCAAAATGGCCGCCACGATATCGCCCAGATGGCCGGTATACGCCGCGCGGAACAAGTGCGACGTGTACGCGTAGGCGGTCGGCGCCGGCTTGAAGGCGCTGCGCTCCTCGTCCGTAATGCCGAGCAGCTTGGAAAACTTCTCGTGCAGCGACAGCTCCGCGCCGTACGTCCCCTGCACGTGGGCGGCCATCCGGTTCGCCGTGTGCAAATCCGGCGCCTTCGCCGCCCCGAGCGCCTGCACCTGCGCGAAGCAGGACAAGTAATAGGCGTCGTTCAGCACGTAAAACTTGAACCGGTCGAGCGGCAAGCCGCCGTCGGCGATCCCGGTGACGAACGGATGCGCGAAGCTGGCCTCCCAGCTCGCATCCGCCGCTTCCCGCAGCCGTTTCGAAAATAACATCGTCCTCTCTCCTTCGTCATCGACTTATCGGACGTCGGTCACGTCCACGTACGGCCACTGCACGCCGGCCAAGTAAGCGAGCGCGATGGCCGCCAGCGCGCCGGCGGCGAACGCGGCGTCCGCCGGTCCGAAGCCGACCTCGTAATAGTACGTTCGCCGGCCGCTTCCCGCGAACCGCTTCGCCTCCATCGCCACCGCGATCCGTTGGGCGCGGCGTATGCTCTGGGCGAGCATCGGCACTGCGTACGCTTTCGCCTTGCGGTACCAGCCCTTCGGCCCCCGCTCCCGGCCGACGCCCCGTACCGCCAGCGCGTGGCGGAGCGTCTGAACCTCGTCGGCCATCATCGGCAGCAGCCGCATGGCGGCCATGAAGCCGTAGGCGTATTTCGGCGGCACCTTGCACTGCTGCATGAGCGAATAGAACAGCAGCACCGGCCGCGTCGTCAGCGCGAACGCCAAGCCGACGAACGCGAAGCATAACGACTTCAAGCCGACCTGCACGCCGCGATAAAAGCTTTCCTTCGTAACGTGGATCAGTCCCCATTCCCACCACGTCGTCTCCCCTTTGCCGTAAAAAATCATGGAGGTGGACGACGAGACGAACAGAATGACCGCCGGCAGCACGTACAGCGCGAGCCGTTTGGCCGGATGGCCGCTCCACGCCGCCAGCGCGAGCAGCGAGACGGCGGTCATGTTCGCCATGACGCTCGGATTGTGCGTGAACAGGACGAGGACGAACCAGGCGAGGCACAGCGCCAGCTTCAAGGTCGGATTGACGCGATGCAGCCACGTTTCCCGGTACGCGAACGTTATCGGCATGGCTCCGGCTCCTCCTCCCGCACGCGTCCCGGCTCGCGTCGATCGCGACCCGCCGGCTGAGCCGCGTCGAATGCGGCCTTCCATTGCTCCGGCGACCGGTCCGCGCGCAGCTCCCCGCCGCTTACGTCCCAGACGCGCGTCGCGAACCGGCTCACGATATCCGGGTCGTGCGTCACCATGACGATCGCGGTGCCGCGCCGGCGCCAGCTCTCCAGCTTCTCCAGCAGCGCGAACGTGCTGCGGGCGTCCTGGCCGAACGTCGGCTCGTCGAGCAGCAGAATGCGCTGCTCCTTCACGATCGCGGACGCGACGCTGAGCCGGCGCTTTTGACCTAGCGACAGCTGGAACGGATGATGGTCCCGGCGGTCCGCCAAGTCGAAGGCGGCAAGCAGCTCCGCCGTCTTCGCCTCGACCTCGGCTTCCGGCCGTTTGTCCTGCCGCAGCGAGAACGCGATTTCGTCGTAGACGGAGTTCGTCACGAATTGAAACTCCGGATTTTGGAACACGAAGGCGATTTCGTCGGACAATCTCCGATCGCTTCCCGCCGGTCGCCCGTTCAGCGCATATTCGCCTTCCGTCCTGAGCAGCTGCATGAGGCCGAGCAGCAGCGTGCTTTTCCCCGCCCCGTTCGGACCGACGACGGCGATCCATTCCCCGGCGCGGATGTCCGCCGCTTCGACCCGCAGCTTCGTGTCCTTTCCCCGGCATACGGCGAACCGGTTCAGCCGGACGAGCGGCGTCTCCGGCCGTGCCGCCCCGTCGGCGGTTACCCGCTCGCGAGCGGGAAAACGGCCGCTTCGGACGTAATCGTCCCACACGCCGGGATACCAGATGCCGTCCTCGACGAGCCGGTCCGCCTGCTCGGCGAACACGTCCCGGGCCGGGCCGTCCGCCGTGATTTCGCCGGACCGGTTGAACAGGACGACGCGGTCGACGTAATCGACGATTTCGTCGATCTTGTGCTCGACGATGACGACCGTTCGGCCGGCTCCGGCTTCGCGGATCGTCTCCCACACCTGCTTCGTCCCTTCGGGATCGAGCAGCGAGGTCGGCTCGTCGACGAACAGGACGTCCGGCTCGAGCGCGAGAGCGGACGCGATGGCCAGCCGCTGCTTCATCCCTTGCGACAGCGACGCGATCGGCGTATGCAGCCGGTCGAGACGAAGGCCGACCCGCTCGAGCAGCGCCTCCATCCGCCGCGGCATGTCGGCGCGCGGGACGAGCAGGTTTTCCAGCACGAACGCCAGCTCCTCGTCCACGAACGGCATGCAAAACTGCGTGTCCGGGTCTTGGAACACGTACGCCCATTTGTCCGGCACCCGAATCGAATCGGCGGCGATCGGCACGTCGATCGCCTCCGGAATGAGGCCGGTCAGCACCTGCAGCAGCGTCGACTTGCCGCAGCCGCTCGGACCGAGCAGCAGCACGCGTTCCCCTCTCCGGACGGAGAAGGTCAAATCCCGGAATGTGAGCGCCGGCGCGCCGGGAAATTTCAGCCTCAACCGTTCGACTCCCGCCGCCGTTTCCATGAGCGTCCCCTCCGTTCGTTAATCAATCGTGCAGCGAGCGCCGGTCCGCTTCCGATACCGGGCGGACGATCCGGGTGACGCCCGTCGCCTCGAGCGCCTTGACCAGATAATAAGCGACGCCGCCGGTTATGACGAGGGCGCTGATCAGCCGGAAGACGAAGTACAGCGTCAAGTTCCAGCCCGCCAATTCGACGAGATACCCTTTGTACCAGTCCATGGCGAGCGAGCCGGCGGCCGCCCCGATTCCGGCCAGGCACGTCGTCGCGAGCGAATAAGAGCGGTAAGCGAACAAAGCGAACACGATTTCCGCGCCGATGCCTTGCGCGATGCCGTACGTCAGCGACTCGACGCTGTAGTGCGAGCCGATCAGCATTTCGAACAGCGCGGCCGCCACCTCCGCCAGCAAGGCGACGCCCGGCTTGCGGATGATGAGAAACGCGACCGTGGCGGCGATGTACCATACGCCGTACGTCAGCTGCTCGGCCTGGAGGCCGACGATTTTGACGATGTCGTACACGGGCCCCCATATGCGGTAAATCAGGCCGAACACGACGGCGATGACGACGGTGACCAAAATGTCGGTCAGCTTCAACCCTTTCGGCGCTTTGGTGCTGGAAGGCATGTGGATCCTCTCCTGTTAACGGAATTTGTCCCCGGGTTCGAGCTCGCGGACCGCTGACAATAAAAAAAGTCCACCCCATAGAGGTGGACGCGCATTCGAAAGGAACGATATCGTTTCGAAAGGTCAGGTGTCCCACTTCCCTACGCTGGTATCATCCAGATCAGGTTCGAAGGGTCTAGGATGCGCGCATCCAATCTCAGCCCCGACGGGCTCCCCTAGTGACACATTTATATTAACACGATTCGGGCGATTGTCAATGATGCCGTTTGCGGGAGACATCGGGCCGTTTTCCAAATAGTGACAATCGCTTCGCCGGTATGGTACTATTAACGTGGCCTTGCCGCGGCTTGCCGATCGTCGGCTTCGAAGCCGTTTGGCCGCGACCGAATTTTCGAAGGAGCCTTTTGCGCATGGACGATACCGTTCGATTGAAGCAGACGATGCTGAACGTCACGCAGCAACTGATCGCCGGCTGCCGTTTTTGCGTGCAAATATCCCAAGACCCCGACGACAAAACGCCGGTTCACTGCGTCAAATATTCCGGCTGCGCCATCCCGGTGCTGGTGAACGCCGCCACCTGCTTGTCGTGCCAAGAGTATAAACGGAGCGGGAAACGGCCGGAGCGCCCGGACGCCGCCGCCGGCAGCTGATCGGCTGCTTTTTTTTGTTGCGCGCCAATGGCGGGAGCCCCAGTTGCGTTGCGGGCGGCGATGTGTCAAGATAATAGAATAGATCATGCCCCGACCCGGGGATTACTTTCGTAAGGTGGGCGAGAATGAAACCGTTATTTCGACTCATGACCGAGCTATCCTCGCGCAAATGGATATCCCGCATCACCGGCGCTTTCGCCCGATCGGGGGCCAGCCGTCTGCTCATCCCCCAATTCGCCAAATCGTACGGCATCCGATTGGAGGATGCGGAGAAAGCGATCGGGGAATACCGGACGCTGAACGAATTTTTCACCCGGCGGTTGAAGCCCGGCTTGCGTCCGCTCGACGAAGCCCCGGACGCGCTGCTCAGTCCGGTCGACGCGCTCATTACCGGGATGGGGGCGATCCAAGCCGGGACGATGCTGGACGTCAAGGGCCAGAGCTACACCGTGGAGGAGCTGCTCAACCGGTCCCCGAGAACGGTCAATTACCGGAACGGGTTCTTTTTCGTGCTGTATTTGAGCCCGACGGACTACCACCGCATCCACTCGCCGGCGACGGGGAACGTGCTCGAGAAGGAGCACGTGAAGGGCAAGGTTTACCCCGTGAACGATTTCGGCTTGCGCCATATGAAGCGGGTACTCAGCCGCAACGAGCGGCTTATTACGTATATCGATCACGAGTTCGGCGAAATCGCCGTCGTCAAGGTCGGCGCGATGAACGTCAGCAGCATCCGCTACGTCGAGCCGCTGCCCGACCGGCTCGAGCGCGGGGGCGACCTCGCCTATTTCGAGTTCGGCTCGACGGTCGTCCTGCTGACCGAGAACGGCATTTTCGAGCCCCGTCCGGACTTGGCGGTCGGCTCGAAGGTGAAGATGGGCGAAGCGCTCGGCCGGCTGCACGCGAAGTAAGCCCGGCGTCGTGCCGTGCCGGTGCCGTGCGGCGAAAAAGCCCCGTTCCCGGCGAAATAGCGTACGGTTGTACGTGATTTCGCGCCGGGGCGGGGCTTTTGTTCGGTTTTCGGGCCGCTTTCCCCGACGCTATCCGCGCCGCTCCCAAGCCTCGCGCATCCGCCTCACGCCCTCCGCGATGTCCGCCTCGCTCAAATGCGCGAAGCCGAAGCAGGCGGACGCGACGGGACGCTCCGCGTAGTAGCGGCTCCCGTCCGACCACGCGACACCCGCGTCGAAGCAGTCCCGGCGGAACGCGCCGTACGACTCCGCCGAGCCGCGCCACCGGGCGAACACGTGCAGCCCGGCGTCGGACGGCACCGGCGCGAACGCGCCCGCCAGCTCGCTCGCGAGCAAGCCGCGGAGCAGCTCGAACTTGCGGCTGTAGACGCGGCCCAGACGGCGCAAATGCCGCTCGTACTCGCCGCCGTTCATGAAGGCGGCGAGCGCCCGCTGCTCGAGAATCGACGCCGGGTGCGGCTCGAACAGCCGCTTCGCGCGCAGAAACGGCTCCCGGAGCCGGGCGGGCAGCACCGCGTAGCCGATGCGGAAATGATGCATCATCGTCCGCGTGAACGTGCCGACGTAGACGACGCGGTCGTCGCGGTCGAGCGCCTTCAGCGGCTCGATCGGCCGTCCGCGGTGGCGGAACTCGCTGTCGTAGTCGTCCTCGACGACGATCGCCCCCCGTTCCGCCGCCCAGGCGAGCAGCCGCTGGCGCCGCTCCAGACCGAGCACCGCGCCGGTCGGAAACTGCCGGCTCGGCGTCACGAACAGCAGCTTGGCGTCCCAATCGGACGGCACGATCCCGTGCTCGTCCGTCTCCGCCGCGACGGGACGCCCGCCGGCCGCCGCGATCGCCGACAAAAAGCCGGAGTAGCACGGGTTCTCGACGACGACCGGCGCCCCCGGCTCGACAAGCAACTGGGTCAGCAGCCCGATCGCCTGCATCGACCCGTTCACGATTGCGACGGACGACGCGTCCGCGCGAATGCCCCGCACCCGGCGAAGGTGGCGGCCGACCGCCTCGCGGAGCGGCTCGTGCCCTTCCGCCGCGAAGACGTCGCCGTCGGAGACGTCGCCCATCCGCCGCACTTGCGCGTACAGCGCCCGGTTCCACGCCGTCGTCGGAAACAACGACTTGTCGCCGTAGCCGATCGCGAATTCAATCGGCGCCTTCGGCTCCGGGGACGGGTGCGGCGGCTCCGCGGCGATTCGCCGCCCCCATGCCGACAAATCGCACTCCCGGCCGCCGCCCTCGTCCGCGGCGGGCATCCGGTCGCGGCGGTACGCCACGTAGGTGCCCCGTCCGACCTCGCTCTCGACGTAGCCTTCCGAGGCGAGCATGTCGTACACCTGGCTGACGATGCCTCGCGACAGCGCGTACAGCTTCCCGAGCTCCCGGCTGGACGGCAGCTTGGCGCCGTACTCGAGCTTGCCGTCCGCGATCGAATCTTTGATGGCGTGGTACAGCGCCTCGTATTTGAGCGGATACCGTTCCGAATAAGACAGGAACGGCACATGAAAATCGGTCATGTCCGGTTCCCCCCTCGCTTCCCTTTAACGTCGGTCGCACCGAATGGCCTACTCGTTTGCATCGAAATTGGCACTTTTCCGCAGCCACCTTTTCGACTATTATAGCAGAAATCCCGCCTGGACGACGGGATAAGCACATGCCCCATCGAGGGGCCGGAAGGAGCGCGAGCCGATGAGAAGAGCGGCCTACGAAATGACGTCCGAGGAGGAAATCGGATCGTTTCTGTCCGAGATGAGCTATGGGACGCTGGCCATGCGGGGGGAAGAGTGGCCGTACGCCGTCCCGATCAATTACGTGTACCACGAGGGAAGCGTCTACCTGCACGGCAGCAAGGTCGGGCACAAAATGGACGCGATCCGCGAAAGCGGCAACGTTGCCTTCAGCGTCAGCAAGGAATACGCGATCGTACCGTCGTATTTCAGCGATCCGAAGCTCGCCTGCCCGGCGACGGCCTACTTCAAGTCCGTCCTCATCCGGGGGCGGATCGTGCCGGTCGAAGACCCGGCGGAAAAAGCCGAGGCGCTCGGGGCGCTCATGCGCAAGCTGCAGCCGGAAGGCGGATACGATCCGATCGATCCGGCGGATCCGGCTTACAAGCCGAGGCTGGAAGGGGTAGCCGTGCTGCGCCTCGACGCCGTTTCGACGACCGCCAAGTTCGCCTTCGGCCAACATTTGAACGACGCACGGTTCGAGCAAGTGTGCGGGGGCCTGAAGCGCCGCGGAGCCGAAGCCGACCTCGAAACCGCCGGACTGATGGAGCGCTACTCGGGCCGCTGCCCGTTCGACTGATAGCGGATTCTTCGCCCTCGCAAGCGCCGAGAAACAATAAAGAAGCGGTTAGATCCTCTTATCCGGAGTCAACCGGGGCGTTCCGCAAGCCCGCATCGCCGGAGCCTCTCTCCTCCTTCGCGAATGCCGCCTGCGAACGCCGTCTTTGACTACGAATAGAAGTGCCTAACCGCTTCAACCTTTACGCCGGCTTACCTGGGGCCTCTCCCGGTCACCAAGTGGGCGATCGGGGGCGCATCTTTGTCCAGCAGGGCGAATATGCCTTCCGGATAAACCGGCCGCCGCTTGAGCTGGGACAGTGTGCGCCAGACGAGCTTGACCGACGAATGCTCCTTGTGCCAGAGCGGCTCCGGAATGTCGTTCGTATGCTCCAGCTCGCACAGATGAATCAGCGTCACCTGATGATGCTCCTTGCCGTAATATTGGAAAAAATGCTCGTTCACCGCCATCAGCGGCCCGACGCGAACCTCCAGATCGTATTCCTCCATAAATTCGCGCACGATCGCCTCGGAGGCGGTCTCTCCATATTCCACCGTTCCGCCGGCAAACCGGTAAAACGATTCGTCCTCGTCGCATTGCACCAGCACTTGCCGTTCGGTTCCGTACCGGGGGTCCCCCGCTTCGAAATCGCGGATCATCACACCGGCGGCTCTAAGTTTCGGATTCATACGTCCCCCTTCCCGCCCAGAAACTCGGCGACAGCCATAAAGTGACAGTGTCCATTCATTGTAACCGATCCCATGAAAAAAAGAAAATCGTAACCGATTGTCGATGGCAGCGATAACCGCGGCTACCGCCCTATCGACCCGCAAATGCCGGATAGGACCGGTACAAACCGCACGGCCGTCGGGAATTCCCGTCCTTTATTATGTTGGTATTGGCGTCGGCGACCCATTCTATACATAACTATGGCGGCATCGGAAGCGGCATGAGTGCGGCGGACGTTTTTCGGCCCGCGAACGCTCCGTCCCGCATTCCCGTCCGGTACCGCGCTAGGCGCGGCGGGCAAACGAAAAATCCCCGGCGGCGCGAGGCGGCTTTGCGGGCCCGCTCTGCTCCGTACGGGGATTCGTTTCGTTCGGCTTGCGCCGATCGTTATTTCAGCTCTTTCATCGGGACCGGGTCCATGTCCGTGTAGTCCAGATTTTCGCCGCCCATGCCCCAGATGAACGTGTAGTTGCTCGTCCCGACGCCCGAGTGGATCGACCACGTCGGCGAGATGATCGCCTGCTCGTTGCGGACGACGAGATGGCGGGTTTCGGTCGGCTCGCCCATCAGATGGAAGACGACGCCGTCGTCCGGCATGTCGAAGTAGAAGTACACTTCCGCCCGGCGGTTGTGCGTATGGCTCGGCATCGTGTTCCACATATTGTTCGGCTTGAGCAGCGTCATGCCCATGACAAGCTGGCACGTCTGCACGCCTTGGGCGTGGAAATATTTGTAGATCGTCCGCTCGTTCGACTGCGCGAGGCTGCCGAGATGGACCGGCTCCGCCTGCTCGATGCCGACCTTCGCGGTCGGGTACGACGTATGCGCCGTCGTGGACAGCATATAGAAGCGCGCCGGGTTGGACGGGTCGGCGCTGCGGAACGTCACGTCCTTGTTGCCCATGCCGACGTACAAGCCGTCCTTCGTCCCGAGCTCGTACTCCGTGCCGTCGACGGTCACGTAGCCGGCCGGTCCGACGTTGATGATGCCGATCTCCCGCCGCTGCAGGAAATAGTCGACGCCGATGGCCGATTTGTCCGTTTCGAGACGAAGCGGCTCTTGGAGCGGAACCGCCCCGCCGATGACGAACCGTTCCACATGGCTGTATACGTGACGAATTTCGCCCGGAACGAACACCGTTTCGATCATGAATTGCTTTCTGAGACGGTCGGTATCGTACTGCTTGACGTCTTGCGGATGGGATGCGAACCGAATTTCCACGTACAAGCTCCTCCTCTTCGATTGACGATGATGATGACGTCCGTCTTTAATTTAAACGTTTAAATTTTGAGACGGAAAAGCCCATATCCAGATTACCACACCAGCGCCCGTTCTTCCAACCCCGATTTTTCCGCCTACCCGAGGGAAGGGCGCCTGCTAACGGGAACGTCGGCGGCGAAGGGAAGGCCGCCCCCGCGAGCCTGCGGGCATCGCCGCAAAAGATGCGCGCTTTTCGCTCACGCCGGCGGGCACCGCCGCAAAGTGGCGCGCGCCCTGCCCGCTCCTTACCGCCCGCGCTTAACGGCCCCCGGCCGGCAGGCGCAGCGCGAATACGGTCCCCTCCGCCGAGCTGCTCACGAGCCGCAGGTCGCCGTCCATCGCGCACGCCAGCATCCGGCTGAACGTCAGCCCCAAGCCGAGTCCCCGCACCTTGTCGCGCTTCCGCTCCCCGCGGAAAAATCGCTCGAACACGAGCCCCCGTTCCTCCTCCGGTATGCCCTGCCCGTTGTCGGAGACGACCACCTCGACGCCGCCCGCTTCCCGGCGCAGGCCGACGGCGATGCGCAGCGGGCGCCCGGGCACCCGAGCGTCCTTCGCGTTGTTCAGCAGGTTGACGACGATTTGCTGGATGCGCAAAGCGTCGCCGGCGACGGGGACGTTCGCCTCCGGCAGCTCCGGCACGGCGGCCGTCTCTTCGCCGTCCTGCATCACGTTCCACTGGTGGACGATTTCCGCGACGAGCGCCGTCGCGTTCAGCTCGTCGCGCCGCACCTTGACGAAGCCCGAAGCGAGCGCGTTGTAATCGAGCAGATCGGACACCATGCTTTGCAGCCGCCCCGTCTCCTTCAAGGCGATATCGAGAAACTCGTCCGCCTCCTGGCCGTCGACGACCCGTTCCCGGACGGCGTGGATGAGCCCTTTGACCGACGTGACGGGCGTCTTCAGCTCGTGCGTCAGTCCGGCCAGCATGAGCGCCCGCCAGTCCTCCAACTGCTTCAGCCGCGCCGCCATATGCTTGAACGACCCGACGAGCTCGCCGATTTCGCGTTCGCGCCATTCGCCCTCGAGCCGGACGTCGTACCGCCCTTGGCTCACTTGTCTGGCCGCCTCCGCCACTTGCCGGATCGGCCGCGACAGCTTGCGCGACAGCAGGTAGATCGTCAGCCAGCCCAGCGCGGCGAGCCCGGTCAGCAGGACGGCGAGCAGCCGGTTTTCGTTCGGAATGAACGTCAGCGCCTTCTTGGACTGCAGCAGCGTGACGTGGCCGATCGTCGCTCCCGCCTTGTTGACGACCGGAGACGACACGGTCACGTAGTCGTCGTCCGCCGATTCCGACAAATCCTCGGTCAGCCGGCTGCGCAGCTCGCCGGGCGACATCGCCCGATCGGCGTACAGCAGCACGCCGCCGTTGCCGGTAATCGTCACGCACAGCTCGTCGCTCAGGTTGAAAAACCGTTTGCGCTTCTCGATCAACGCGTCCAGCGACTCGGGAATGACCGGCGAGCTTCCTTCGGACGATACCCGTTCGGCGATTTCCTGCGCCAGCAGCCCGGTCATCCGCATCCGGCTGTCCATCGTCGTCTGGCGCACCCAGACGGCCGCCGCCGTCGCGACCAGCACGAGGCCGACGCACAAGATAAGCAAATACCGGTACGTCCAATACGACAAAATCGAAGTCGACTTCATTCGCCCACCCAAAACTGATACCCCGTTCCCCGCAGCGTCCGGATCTCCCCTTCGCCGGCCGGCCAATGGGAGAGCGCCTGACGCAATCGCTTGATGGATAAATCGACCGCTCTGTCGCTGCCGTCGTAATCGATCCCCCATACTTGCTCGATCAGCTGCTCGCGCGTAAACGTACGGTTCGGATATTCGGCCAAAAACAGAAAAAGCGACATGTCGCGCGGGCTGAGCTGCACCTCCGCCCCGTTCAGACAGACGCGGCGGGCCGCGAAGTCGACCGACAGGCGGCCGAAGTGTCGCATATCCCCGCCCTCGATCCAGCGCGCCGGCCTGCGCAGCACCGCCTGGACGCGGGCGACGACCTCCTCGGGCACGAACGGCTTCGACATATAGTCGTCCGCCCCCCGGTTCAGCCCTTCCAGCCGGTCTTGAATGTCGCCTTTGGCCGTCACCATGATGATCGGGCAGCTGCTCCGCTCGCGGATTCGCCGCAGCACCTCCCACCCGTCCGTTTCCGGCAGCATGACGTCCAGCAGGACGATGTCCGGCGTTCCGGCGTCGAACAGCCGCAGCGCCTCCTCCCCGTCCCAGGCGCGCTCCACGGAGAAGCCGGCCCGCTTCAAGTAAGCGGCCAGCACGCGCGCAATCGCCTCTTCGTCTTCGACCAGCAGTACCGTCCGCATCCGCCCCATCCTTTCCGCTTGTCCTTGCCCTCATTGTATACCAGCAGACGGCTCATCCGTCAAATGATGGCCGATTTCCTTATTTTTTCAGCGAGCCGACATATTCTCGACATCGAACATTGGTACACTGATCTCGTCCGAACCCCAAATAGACATAGGAAACCGGAGGGAACCATAATGAAATCGAAATCGAACCAAAAACGAAAAACCGTCCTGCTGTCGTCGGGTCTGGCCGTCGCGCTGCTCGTCGGCGGCTATGCGGCGTACGACTATTACGCCGGCAACCATGTGGAGATCGAGCAGGTCATCCCGGCGGCCGGACAAGCCTCCGGCGCGGGCGGCGCCGCCGCGGCGGGGTCCGCTTCGGTGCAGCCGCAGCAGTTGAACGGGACGTGGGCGACGACCGACGCGTCCAAAGTGTATTTTTCCGTTACGACGTCGAAAGAAACGGTCAACTTCGTCGGCGACAAGGTAAAGGGCGAATGGATCGTCGATACGGCCGATCCGTCCCGCATGCAGGGCAAGGGCGAGGTGGATATCAGTTCGCTCAGCTCCGGCAACGGCCAGCGCGACGGCCACGTCAAGGGCGACGATTATTTGCAGGCGTCCGCCCACCCGACCGCGACGTTCCAAGCGACGTCGTTCGAAGGACTGCCCGCCGAATGGAAGGAAGGCGCGGTCGCTCCGTTCAAGCTGAAGGGCAAGCTGACCGTCCGGGGCATCGAGAAGGAAGTGACGTTCGACTCCAATGCGTTGTACGAGCAAGGAGCCTTGAAGCTGTCGGGGCAGACGGTCGTCACGTTCGCCGACTTCGGGATGAAAAACCCGCACGCCGTCGTCCTCGATACGCAAAACGACTTGACCGTCCGGCTGGAGCTCGTCCTGAACAAGCAATAATCCGGCTATCCGGCCTTGCCGCGCAAGGAAACGGAGTATGCGTCCGCAGGCGGCGGCAGGCGGCCGCGAAGGCGCGGAATCGACGGGTGACTCCCCCGGAGCGAAATGGTATAATAAGGCGACACTTGCTGCAGTGACCATTATCGCGGTTTGGAAGGATGGACCCCATGAACGATTTGGTAAAACAACTGAACGCAACGATCGAGCAGGAAAACCGTCACGTATTCGACATGCTGTCGGGACTCGGCAAAGCGATTTATTTCCCGAAGGAAGGCATCTTGAGCCAATCGGCCGAAGCGAAGGCGAAGGCGAAAAAGTTCAACGCCACGATCGGCATCGCGCTCGAGCAGGGCAAGCCGATGCATCTGAAGGCGATCCAGGAAACGCTGAGCGCCTACGACCCGAAAGACATTTACCCGTACGCGCCGCCGGAAGGCAAGCCCGAGCTGCGCAAAGCTTGGCGCGATAAAATGCTGATCGAGAACCCTTCGCTGCAAGGGAAAACATACGGCAATCCGGTCGTGACGAACGCGCTGACGCACGGTCTCAGCATCGTCGCCGACCTGTTCGCGGACGAGGGCGACGCGGTCATTTTCCCGGACAAAAACTGGGAGAATTACGAGCTGTGCTTCAACGTCCGCCGCGGCGCGAACATCGTCAACTTCCCGCTGTACGACGAGAACGACCGGTTCAACGCGAAGGCGCTGCGCGAAGCGGTGCTGGCGCAGAAGAGCAAGGGCAAGGCGATCGTCGTGCTGAACTTCCCGAACAACCCGACCGGCTATACGCCGAACGCGGAGGAAGGCAACGAGATCGTCGCCGCGCTGCTCGCCGGTGCCGAAGCCGGCATCAACATCGTAGCCGTCACCGACGACGCCTACTTCAGCCTGTTCTTCGAGGATTCGCTGCACGAATCGCTGTTCGGCCAGCTGGCCGGCATCCATCCGCGCATTTTGCCGGTGAAGGTCGACGGAGCGACGAAGGAAGAGTTCGTCTGGGGCTTCCGCGTCGGCTTCATCACGTACGCGGCGGAGAGCGAGAAGCTGCTGAGCGCGCTCGAGCAGAAGACGGTCGGCATTATCCGCGCGACCATTTCGAGCGGGCCGCACCCGTCGCAGACGTTCGTCCTGCGCGCGCTGCAATCGCCGGACTTCGAGGCGCAGCGCAAGGAGAAGTTCGAGATCATGAAAGCCCGCGCCAACCGGACGAAGCAGCTGCTCGACAGCGGCAAGTTCGATGACGCCTGGACGTACTATCCGTTCAACTCGGGCTACTTCATGTGTCTGAAGCTGAAGACGGTCGACGCCGAGACGCTCCGCGTCCACCTGCTCGACCAATACGGCATCGGTACGATCGCTCTCGGCGAAACCGATCTGCGCGTCGCCTTCTCGTGCATCGAGGTCGAGCATCTGGGGGAGCTGTTCGATTCGATTTACGCCGGCGTGAAAGATGTGGAGAAAGTAACGGCGAAGTAAATCCCGCCATGCCTAACAAAAAGGTACATGTGTACGCTATTCGGAGCGAAAACGCGAGTTTTCGGCGAAATAACGTACATTTGTACCTTTTTTTGTTCGGTCAAGATTCGGGACGGCGTCGACTAGTCGGAGCGGACCGGCCGCTTCGCCTCGAAGCCGTCGAGCAAGACGTCGAGCCCGAACCGGAATTCGCGCTCCCATTCGACCGCCGTCGTGCGGGACGCGAGCCGGATCATATGCGGGTACCGGTCCGGCGCGAGCGCCCGGAACTTCCCGGCGTAAGCGTCGGCCAGTCCGTCCGCATTCGTCTCCTCCCGCCGCGCCCGGTCGGCAAGCCGCGCCTCCTCGTCGGCGAAGCCGGTCACGTAGTTTTTCAGCATGGCGGCAAGCCACGGGACGTGCTCGTCCCGGAACCCCGCCTCGCTCAACGTTCGAAACAAAAATTCGATATGGTCGAGCCGGCTCGGGCCCGCCGCGATCGTCGCCCCCATGATCGCGGCGGCGTCCCGGTACCGGTGCAGCGTCCCGCGGAAGCCGAACGCCCATTGCGAAAGCCGCTCCCGCCACGGCAGCTCTTCGCCGGGAAGCTCCGTTTCCGAGCCGATCTTCTCCGCCAGCAGATGAAGCAGCTGCTCCTTGTCCTTCACGTGATAATACAGGGCGGCCGCCTTAACCCCGAGATGCTCCGCGATGTTCCTCATGCTGATCCGCTCCAGCCCTTCGGCCTGCAGCACCGCAAGCGCCGCGTTCACGATGCGCGACCGGTCGAGCGGCGTATGGAGCGGCTCCTCGCGTCCCTCGTCCCGTTCCTCAGACGGACGATGAATTCTTCTTCTGGCCACGTCGTCACCCCGATATTTTTTTGTTGACAATTATATCATATCGGATTAATCTAACGGTATTAAATTAAATTTAACAATGTTAAATTAAAAGGAGATGTTGTTATGACTCAACCTGTATTCGATTCCGTCGTTCGAAAGCTCCGAACCGTCATGTCCGTTTCTTGGAAATCCGTGTTAGAGGAACGTCGAGAGGAGCTGGCGGGCTTGTTCGCGCAGTACGGAGACCGCGCCTACGGCGTCTGGATCCAGCAGTTCATGGCGCCGGTGTTCGAGCAATTGACCGCGGAGGGCTATATCGTGAAAGGAGGCTTCAATCGGAACGATTCCGTGGAAAATTGGGGGCCTCCGGAGGAGAGGGAGCGGTGCGTCTGGTACGTCGTCAAAGACGGCGAAGGCGCGCCGATCGGCACGATGGTGCTGCAGGTGTACCATTCGCACCGGGCGTTTCATGTCCCCCGGGCACCGCGACTGTTCGCCCTGGAAGAGACGGAGCGGGAACGCATCGTCGCCGCGCTGTCCGACGCCTCCGTACGCGTCCGATGGGACCTTCCGACCGAACGGCAGCCGCTCCCGGACGACTTCCGCTTCGCGCCGGGAGAAGCCGGGTGGGAATACGCGACGGACGTGTCGATCGGCGATTGCCTGCGCGGCGAGGACGACGACGGCCAGACGCACAGCTGGTCGTTGGACGACGCGTTGTCCCACTGGGGACGCTACGGCTGGCAGCTCGTATCCGTCGTCCCGGCGGGAGGACGGATCGTCGCTTTCTTCAAGCGTCCGCTGCCGGCCGCTTGACGATTCCGGCCGGAGCGGGCGCATGACGCGCAAACTTTTCCAGCGTATGGACCAGCTGGCCTTTGCCGAACTTCAAAAACCGGCGAGCCGCGAATTCGGAATCGTCCCGCTTCGGGTCGGTCTGCTCGAGAAAGCGCAAAATGAGCTTCCTTCTCTCGGCGATATCCGTCCATCCCCGGTCGTAAAACCATTCGTCAATCGCATTGTAAATCCCCTTGTTCAAGCCGTGCCGCTCGAAGCAGAGCCGGACGAAGCGATGGTCGGGATAGTGGGCGGCCTCTTCCGGATCGGCCGCTCGATCCGCAGCCGGATCCGCAACCGCCTCGGCGGGCCGAACGGCGCCGTTGTTGCGCATCTCGATTCCCTCCCCGCATCGGCCGCCGGCCATAAACGAAAGGCCCCCGCGAACCGGCCGTGGCAATCGGGTTCGCAGGAGCCTCCGGACGTCCGGTCGGGCCGATATTATATTATTCCTATCTATTTAATCGGTATATTAGCATGCGACGCTTCCCTTGTCAACCGCATGCGGCAGCGAAGCGGCCCGTCGGGGCAGACGGCCAAGAGCCGCCCCGCAAGCCCGATCGGCCTGCGAAGCGGCTCTTCCGCCGTTCCAACCTTTTCGTTTCTCCTCCGCCCGAACGGTTGCGTCCGGACCGTGCTTCGGTATCTATCGTGCAGGTTACTTGATTTCGATCGACGTGACGACTTGGTTGCGGCCTTTCACTTCGATATTATGATCGTAGACGAGAAGCGCCGCGTTGCCGATCACCGTGTAGTTCGGATCGACGTTGTAGTATTGAAGCGTCGGCGTCGTCGAGCCGTACACGGCCGTATTTACGCCGATTTTGCTGATTTTGCCTTGGTTCCACTCGAGCGAGTACAACCGGCCGCTCACGGTGAAGTCGACGGCGGGCGTCGCCATTTTCGTCACTTCGACGTAGATGCCGACGTTATTGAACGTTTTGACGCGCACTTCGTCGCCGACTTGGATGGCGCCGAGCGCGACCCGCACGCCGTTGCGGAAAATGAACGCGTTCGGATCGAGCGCAACCGTCGTGCTGGTTCCGCCCTTCGTCAAGACGAGCGCGTTGCCCGTCACGGCCGCGGCTACGGTGCCCGTTACGACGTTTTGCTCCTGATCCGGCATCTGGTCGCTCGTACGGTCGAGCAGCGCCGCCAGCTGGGCCCGCGTAACCGGCTCGTTCGGACGGAACGTATTGTTTTCGAAGCCGTTGACGAGACCGCGTTCGACCGCTACCGCCACGTAGCCGACGGAGCCTGCCGGAATTTGGTCGGCGTCCTTGAACGTCAGCTTCGTGTTCATTTTCGCCTTCGCTTCGGCGTCCAGCTTCAGCGCCTTCACGAGCAGCGTCGTCGCCCACAGGCGATCCGCCGCCTTCTCCGGCTGAACGGAAGCGTCCGCCTCGGAGAACAGGTCGTTTTCGGCCGCTACCGCTACGTAGCCGACCGCCCACGGATACTGCTTCTCGATTTTGTCGGCATCCTTGAAGTTGAGGTCCGTGCTCATTTCGGCCTGCGATTCGGCCTGCTCGCGCAGTCCCATCAGGCGGACCGCCGCGGTGATCGCCTCGATGCGGCTGACCGTGCTTCTCGGCTTGAACGTGCCGTCCTCGTAGCCTTCGAATACGCGTTTCGACGCCAAGCTGGCGATATTTTTAAGCGCCCATTCGACGTCGCCGCCGTTCAGGTCGTTGAAGTTGATAATGATGTTGAATTTGTTGCCGTTGCCGCCGTTGTTGCCGTTGTTTTTCGACTCGGTTTTCCAGCCGTTGCCGCGGTCGTTCCATTTGTCGTTGCCCTTCCCCTTCGAATCGGCGAACGCCGATGCGGCGCCTCCTACTACCATAGCCAGCGTCATCGTCGTAACAACCGCCTGTTTCAGCACTCGTTTCATGTTCTTCTTCCTCTCCCCATGATCGATTATTGGAATCGTTCGATGTCGGTTCGTGTTGTATGTAGCTCGATTCGGGTAAAGACTCATGCGCGCCTGAGTCCTGAACCTTCGCGAAGGGTTCCCGGTACTGATAAATCCATTCGACCCGGCAAAATCGTTTGTGGGGGTGATAGGAAAAATGATAGACTTAGGAATGATTCGACAAGGCAGAAAGGAGTTTACGCATGCGCTTCAACCGCAACACGATCATCGCCGGCGCCGCGTTCGCGGCGATCCTGGCCGTCCTTGTCGCCGTATGGGCGCTTCGGGGCGGCGGAGGCGAAACGTCCCCCGACGGCGGAGCTTCCGTCGCCGAACAATCGGCGCAGCCCGGCGGCGGACCGTCGAAGACGCCGACGGCCGTCGACACGAAGCCGTCTCCCCCGCCCGAACCGAAAATCGAGACGGAGCGCGTCGACGTCGTCGTCTTCGGCTCGGAATTCGAGGGCATGTACCTCGCGAGAGCTGCGGCGGACGAAGGGTTGAAGGTGAAGGTGCTCGAGCCCCGCGACAAGCTGGGCGGGCAAGTGCTCGAAGGCGAGATGCTGTTTCTGGACGAGACGAAGGACGATCAAGGCCGTTCGCTCGTGCAGGGACGGATCAAGCAGCTGTTCGACGGCTTCAAGAGCGCGAAAATCCGCAAAAAAGACGAATACGTCCGCTACTTCGACGAGCTGCGCCGCGACATTCCGATCGAGACGGGCATCTCGATCGCCGACGTCAAAACATTGCCGCCCGCAGGCGGCTCCGCGGATTCGACGGTCGCCTCGGTCGACTACAAGATAAAGGACGGCGTCGCGAAGCGGATCGAAGCGTCTTATTGGGTGGAAAACACCGATTACGCCGCCTTCGCCTCGAGGCTGAACGTCACCCGGCTTCCCGGCTTGGAGGGGTTTTACGGCCATCCGGACAAGGTCGAGTATATGAGCGCGGGCATGATGATGAAGTTCAAAAACGTCGACTGGAAAACGTTCTCCACCCATTTCAACGGGTTGACCGCCGAGCAGCGGAACAAGAAGTACGGCGGCGGCTACGTGAACGACAGCTTCGCGATCGGGCTGACCGGCATGACCAACGCGTACAAGCCGACGAACGACCGGGTGTTTCTGCGCGGACTGAACGCGGTGAACCAGCGGGACGGCGAAGTGCTGATCAACGCGTTTCTGATCTACACGGTCGATCCGGCCGATCCGAAATCGGTGAACGAGGCGATGGAGCTCGGGAAGAAGGAAATGCCGCTCATCCTCGACCATTTCCGCAAGTCGATCGTCGGCTGGGAGAAGGCGGAGCTGAACGGGTTCCCCGACTATTTGTACATACGCGAATACAACCATTACGAGACGGAGTACGTGCTGAAGCCGTCGGATATGCTCGGGGCGAACATGTTCTGGGACAACGTGAGCATCGCGGGGTACCCGCTCGACCTGCAAGGAACGAGCGTCAACAAGTGGGGCATCGAGATGGGGCGTCCGGACAAGTACGGCATGCCGCTGCGCAGCTTCCTGCTCAAAAAATACGACAACGTCATCATGGCCGGCAAAAACGTCGGCGCCTCCGCGATCGCCTACGGCAGCGCCCGCATCCAGCCGAACACCGGCTTGGCCGCCGAGACGATCGGCATCCTGCTTGGCCAGCTGAAGGGCAAGAAGAAGCTGAAGGAGCTGACGGAAGCCGATATGCCGGAGCTGTATCGGTACCTGGAGTCGAAGTACCGGATCAAGCTGACCGGAGTGAAGGGCAACAACAAGCTGGCCGGCTGGACGCCGGACGAGCTCCGCAAGCTGGACACGGGCGAAATCGTATACGCGCAATACGCGAGCAAGCGCAAGGCGGCCAAGTGACGGCCGGCCGAACGGCCGGCACGACCCGCCGCCGCGCGGAAAAGGCTGCCCTTCGGGGCAGCCTTCTTCATGCGTTTATGTTATTCCTAACGCGGACGAACGGGTAGCGAAGGCGAGCTTACGCGCCTTCCTGCTCCTCGAGCTTCCGGTTGATCCGCTCCTCGATGCGGCGGCATACGGTCTCGCTCGTCTCCATGTTGGCCCACAGCGCGATCAGCTCGTCGTACATGATGGAGATGATCTCGTTCGTCATGCCGAGCTCCTGAAGCGAATAGCTGTGATGGAGCGCGTCGATGAACGAATTGTAATGGTCGGGATGGATGTTCGGATCGAGCAGCGAATTGTCCTCGGCGACCGAACGCAGCACCGGGATGGTGCAGCCGGCTTTTTTGAGCATCGTCTGCGCTTCTTCGCCGACCATGTAATCGATGAAGCTTTGCGCCACTTTGATTTTGTCGCTATATTTGTTGATGCCGAGCGAGCCGCCGATGAGCAGCGTCGCCTTGCGCCGGTTGGCCGGCACGGGCAGCACGTCCCACCGCAAATCCATGCCGCGGAATTCGTTCATGAAGTAGTACGTCGACAGGATCATCGCGCACCGCTTCTTCTTGAACATGTGCTCCGCCAAATAGCTGCTGGAATGGGAATATACCGGCGACACTTGGTGCTTGTACATCAAATCGTTGCAAAACTGCAGCGCCTCGACGTTCCGTTCGTTCGCGAATACGGAGCGCTTCCGGTCTTCGCTGCGGACGGTCCCGTCGTTTTGCAGCAGGAAGGACGGCCACCGGTTGATCGCCGACGAGAAGCAGAAGCCGTATTGCTCGACCATGCCTTCCTCGTTCGAGCCTTTCGTGCACTTGTGCGCCACCTCGAGCAGATCGTCCCACGTCCGGACCGGATCCTCGCCGGTGATGCCGGCCTGCTCGAACATATCCTTGTTATAGCAAATGACGATCGGCGAGAAATGAATCGGGACGGTCGGCTGCTTGTCGCCGTACGTGAACAGATCGAACAGCTTCCGGTAGCTGTCGCGCTCCGGCTGCAAGCTGTCGGGCCGGTACGGCTCGAACAGATCGAGCTTGCCGAGCTCGGTCAAATGACGGAAGTGGGCGTCCGATAGGAAAAACAGATCCGGCCCCGTCCCCTGCTCGATCATGTCGGCGAGCCTCGTCGCGTACTGCTCCGCCGGCAAGATCAAAAGCTCGACCTTGACGTAGGGGTGGGTTTCCTCGTACCGCCGGATGATCGACTGCAGCACGTCCTGCTCGTACGATTGCGAGAACCACGTCATCGTAATCGTCTGCCGGACGACCTCGTCGCCGGGCGTCTTCACCCGGTTGCCCTTCCCCGCGATTTTCTCGATCAGCCCTTCGTCCACGAGCTGCGCCAGCACTTTGCGAACGGAGACGCGGCTGATTTTATATTTCTCGCTCAACGTGTTCTCGGGCAAAATAAATTCGCCCGGCTTCAACCCGCCGCTCAATATTTCATTCTTCAACTCAGTCAAAAAATGATTGTAACGCTCCTGAAACAGGTTTCTTCTCCGCAGCAATAGATTCCGCTCCAATACATGTTCATTACACCTATTCTACCTTACGTAACATGGTTTGTAAATTCGCCGGACATATGAAGTTACGGTCGCCGATGCCCGGGCCCCTCGCGGCCGGAACGAACCGTTCCGCCGAGGCGGGCCTCCTTTCGCGCCGCCCCCTTTCCGCGGCCGACGAAAAAAAGCAAAAGCAGCCTGCGACCGGATGTCCGGCCGGCAAGCTGCTTTCCAATTCGATAGCATCGCCCGGGAACGAAGCGAAGGTCACAGGCCCGCGCGAGATCGGGCGAAGGCCGCGCTGCCGACGACGCCCGCGTCGTCGTTCATCTCGGCCGGCTTGATGACGACGCGGTTGCGGTACATCGGCAGGATGAGCGGCATCAGCGCCTCCCGCATCGGAGCGAGCAGCCGCTCCCCCGCATTCGCCGCGCCGCCGCCGATGACGACGACGTCCGGGCTCCACAGCGTGATCGCCCACGCCAGCCCGATCGCCAGCTTGACGCCGACGAAGCGGAGCACGTCCGCCGCCAGCGCGTCGCCCGCGTCATAGGCGCGCGATACGTCGGCCGCCGTGATGTCGCGGATCCGCTCGCCCGGGAACCATTCGCCGAGGACGCTCGCCTCTCCCCGCTCGAGCCGCTCTCTCGCGATGCGGGCGATGCCCGTCGCCGAAGCGATCGTCTCCAGACAGCCGCGCATGCCGCAGCCGCACAGGGCGCTCTCGCCTTCCATCGGCACGTGCCCGAGCTCGCCGGCGAGAAAGCCGCTGCCGTAATACAGCTTTCCCTCGTTCACCATCGCCGCGGCGATGCCGGTGCCGAGCGTGACGCCCAGGACGTGCTTGTAGCCGCGGCCGGCTCCCCGCGCCGCTTCCCCGTACGTATACATTTTGACGTCGTTGTCGATGAAGACGGGGATGCCGCCCAGCAGCCCGCCGAGCTTCTCGGCGACCGGCACGTTTTCCCATTTCAGGTTCGCGGACGACAGCGCCACGCCGCGCTCCGGATCGACGAAGCCGGGGTTGCCCATGCCGACCGCACCGAGGTCGGCGCGGGAAAGTCCTTGCTCCGCGAGCAGCTCGTCGATCGTCGACGCGATCAGGTTGAGGACGTAATCGACGCCGTTCGCCGCTCCCGTCGGCTTCTTCGATTTGCGCAGCAGGTTCAGCTCGTCGTCCAGCAGGCCGAATACGATGTTCGTTCCGCCGATGTCGACTCCGATGAAATGGCTCATTGAGGTTCCTCCTGATGAGCTTTGCTTTGCAGAGCAAAGCTCGCTTCGTAAGCATGTGCCGGGCTTTACGATCGTAAAGCCCGCGTGCAGCGCGGCAGCGCCGTCCGGTCGCGCGAATGCGATCCCGTCAAATTTTGACGACTTGGGTCAAATTGCGCGGATGATCCGGGTCGACGCCTTTCTTGAGCGCCGTATAGAAGCCGATATATTGAAGCGCCGGCAAATAAAGCACGCTGCGCGCTTCGTCGCTCAGCTCGCGGCCGCCCACCTCGAATACCGCGTCCGCGAACGCGGTGTCGTCGCCCTTGTACGCCGTCACGACGAGAACCGTCGCCCCGTAGGCCTTCATCTCCTCGGCGACCTTCAGCTCGTACGAGCGGGCCGTCTCCGACAGCAGCAGGCAGACGAGCGTGCCCGGCTCGACGATCGATTTCGGACCGTGGCGGAATTCGAGCGTGCCGAAGCTTTCCGTCCATACGTACGACATTTCCTTGATCTTCAGGCACGCTTCCTGCGAAAGGCCGTAGTAAGCGCCCATGCCCAAGTAAATGAACTTGTGCAGGTCATGCTCCTGCACGAACGACTTCGCGAACGAATCGGCCGCCTTCACGACGTCCGCGTCGGCCTCGACGACCCGCGCCGCTTCCGCCCACAGCTCCGGCTTGCCCGAGGCGAGCGCCGCCGCCGCCTGCATCATGAACGTCATGCTGCTTAACGATTTCGTCATGACGGTACTTTTTTCCTTCCCGAGCGGGGAGACGAGACATTCGGTCATCTGCGCCATCTTGCTGTCCTCGTGGCACGTAATGCCGCACGTCGTCCAGCCCGCCACGCCCTTGACCGATTCGAGCGCCAGAATCACTTCGGTCGACTCGCCCGAGCGCGAGACGCCGACGAGCAAATAGTTGCGGCCCGGCACCGCGGCCGCGTCGCGGAACAAATAAATTTCCGAGGACGGGTGCGCGGAGGCCGGACGGCCGACCCACTTTTTGTACGTGGCCGCCATCGTTTGCGCCTGGTAGTACGACGATCCCGAGCCGATGAAGATCACTTCGTCGAACGCCGGGTTGCCGATAAAGCGGGTCACCCATTCCTTTTGCGCTTCAAGCTGCTTGAATGCGGCGGCGAGCGCCTCCGCTTGGGCGGAAATTTCCGGATAAGTCAATTGACCGAACGTGCTGGACATGATGATCCACTCCTTTGTCATGCGGTTCCGGCAAAACCCGAACCGCTCATACGTTAAGTATAATCAAACGGTTTGATCGTTTCAATCACTTTAGTGATTTTTGCGATCGTTTTGTTCCGTTTTAGATCGTTTTTTGAAGGGTGCTTCGGCTCCCGAGCATGTCCTTACGATTTAAGGACATCTTTTCGCAACGCGGACGTTGTCCAATATTTGAAAATTCGCATACCTAAGCCCCGAACGATGTGCTATAATATTTTGGGAGTTTTGTGGATAGCCGACTGCGACCCCTCGCAGCCGTGAAAGCGTTTCATCGATTTTACCCATTCAGGAGGACCTACGTTATGGACAATCAAGCGGATATCGTCAAAGCGACCGCAACGGATGCGAACCTGCCCAGCTACGAAGAAGCCCGTCAATCGTTCGACTGGGCCGAGGTGGAGAAGCAGTTTTCCTGGTATGCCACGGGCAAAGTGAATATGGCTTACGAGGCGATCGACCGCCACGTCGAAGCCGGCTATGCGGATAAGGTGGCGCTCTATTACAGCGACGCGAACCGCGACGAAGCCGTCACTTACGGGCAAATGAAAGCGAATTCGAACAAATTCGGCAACGTGCTGCGCAAGCTCGGCGTGCAAAAGGGCGACCGCGTCTTCATCTTCATGCCCCGCTCGCCGGAGCTGTACTACGCGCTGCTCGGCACGATCAAGATCGGCGCGATCGTCGGCCCGCTGTTCGAGGCGTTCATGGAGCAAGCGGTGCGCGACCGTCTCGACGACAGCCAAGCCGTCGCCATCGTCACGACGCCGGCGCTGCTCTCGCGCGTGCCGGTAGCCGACCTGCCTAGCCTGAAGCATGTCATCCTCGTCGGGGACGATCTGCAGCTCGGCGCCGGACAAGTCGATTTCAAGGCCGAGATGGCGCAAGCCTCCGACGAGCTTGCGATCGAGTGGGTCGACCGCGAGGACGGGCTCATCCTGCACTACACGTCCGGCTCGACGGGCAAGCCGAAAGGCGTGCTTCACGTTCATAACGCCATGATCCAACATTATTATACGGGCCGCATCGTACTCGACCTGAAAGACAGCGACGTGTACTGGTGTACCGCCGACCCGGGCTGGGTAACGGGCACGAGCTACGGCGTATTCGCTCCGTTCCTGAACCGGGCGACCAACGTCATCCGCGGCGGACGGTTCAGCCCGCAGGACTGGTACGGCACGATTCAGCGCTATAAGGTGACGGTATGGTACAGCGCGCCGACCGCGTTCCGGATGCTGATGGGCGCCGGCGACGATACGGTGAAGCAGTTCGACCTGAGCAGCCTGCGCCACGTGCTTAGCGTAGGTGAACCGCTTAACCCGGAAGTCGTCCGCTGGGGGCTGAAAGTGTACAACCAGCGCATTCACGACACGTGGTGGATGACGGAGACGGGCGGCCAGCTCATCTGCAACTACCCGAGCATGGACATCAAGCCGGGCTCGATGGGCAAGCCGATTCCGGGCACGGACGCCGCGATCGTCGACGACAACGGCAACGTGCTGCCGCCGAACCGGATGGGCAACCTGGCGATCAAGACGCCATGGCCTTCGATGATGCGCAAAATTTGGAACAACCCGGCGAAATACGAGGAGTATTTCCGCCTGCAGGGCTGGTACGTCTCCGGCGACTCCGCCTACATGGACGAAGACGGCTACTTCTGGTTCCAAGGCCGCGTCGACGACGTCATCAACACGTCCGGCGAGCGCGTCGGGCCGTTCGAGGTGGAGAGCAAGCTCGTCGAGCATCCGGCGGTCGCGGAAGCGGGCGTCATCGGCAAGCCGGACCCGCTTCGCGGGGAAATCATCAAGGCGTTCATCTCGCTACGCGCCGGCTACGAGCCGAGCGACGAGCTGAAAGCCGACATCGCCAAGTTCGTCAAGGAAGGGCTGTCCGCGCACGCGTCTCCTCGCGAGATCGAGTTCAAGGATAAGCTGCCGAAGACGCGCAGCGGCAAAATTATGCGCCGCGTCCTGAAAGCGTGGGAGCTCGGCCTGCCGACCGGCGACTTGTCGACGATCGAAGACTGATTCATAAGCATGCGAAAAGGGCCGCCCTCCGGGGCGGCCTTTCCTGTACCTTGCGGTTTGACGCTTGGCTAGCCTCGTGCGCCGTCGGCTTCACGTCCTCATCCCGGCCGGAAGCTCGAACCGGACGTAGCCGTCCATCGGGAACGGCTTCGTAGGCACCGCCCACGGGAACCCGTATTCCGAGAACAGCAGCCGCTTCCCGGCCGCGTCCTTCATCCGCTCGGACAGATCGGGAAGGTGCCTCGACGCGCCTCCCCCTTCGCCCATCTGGCGGTAATGCGGGGACGGGATGGCGCGTATCGCGCCGGACGATTCGAAGGCGCCGTTGGAGGCGGCGACGAAGCTGCGCGTATGCTCGAGCGGTGCATAGAGCGGCAAGCCGTCGTCCCGAATCGCCTCGATCAAGTTCACGTACATGTTGCGGACGAGCTCCTCCTGGCCGAACGACAGCACCGTTTCCCCGTCGCGGTTGCGGATCGTCAAATTGTTCTGGTAATCCCACAACGCCTCGCCTTCCGTCCCCGACACCGCGATATAGGGCGATTCGTAGTTGTCGTGGCACATCGTCCCGTAGAAATGGACGTCCGCGCCGCTCGCCGTCTCGATCCGGACGCAAGACGTGTCGTCGCCTTCGATATCGTTCGCATGGTACAGCTCGGCCTGCACCCGCACGGGCGCCGCTCGCGACGCGTCTCCGCCCCCGGCGACGATCAGACTGTTGTGAAGCAAATGCGCGAGCGGGTTGTTGATCGTGCCGTCCAGCACGTATTCGCCGTCGCACATCAGCTTCCCGGCCCAGCGCGTCCGCTCGTAGTAGCTGCGCGTCCGGTTCCACATGCCGACCCCGGTGACGTGCTTCACCGTCCCGAGCGCGCCTTCGCCGATCCGCTCGAGCAAATGGCGAAACGCACGGCCGGACGTATTTTGAAAGTTGACCTGGCACCGTTTTCCGCTCTCCCGCCGAACGGCGATCATCTCGTCGAGATCTTGAACGGTGACGGCCGGCGGCTTCTCGACCAGCACGTGAAAGCCCATGCGCAGCGCCCGGATGACCATCGTCTTATGCGCGGCGATCGGCGTGGCGATCGCCGCGAAGTCCGCCTCCGGGTGCTCGGCGAGCATCCGCTCGTAGTCGGCGTAGTGCGCCGCTCCGGCGGCGGTCAGCCCGGCGTACGTCTCGGGGTACGCCTCGGGCCGGATTTCCGCAAAGGCGACGATGTCGAGCTTGCTGTCGCCGGCCAACTCCTTCATCATGTTCGCGTGAATTTTGCCGAAACCTCCGATGCCGATCAGCAGCGCTTTGCAACGTTTTCCGTCCACTCCCGTATCCTCCTCGGGCGTATCGTCATACATGCTTCAGGTAACGATCCTTGATCAAGGAAAGCGCCTCGTCTCCCGGCATATCCCATACTTGCCGATTGAAAATTTCCACCTCGATCGGTCCGGCGTAGCCGGCCGCCTCGACCGCGTGGCGCATCCGCCGCAGCTCGATGACGCCGTCGCCCATCATGCCCCGGCCCATAAGCAGATCGGGTACCGGCACGATCCAGTCCGACACGTGGAAGCCGAGGATGCGGCCTTTCGCCCGCTCGATCTGGGCGTACAGCTCGGGGTCCCACCAGACGTGGAACGCGTCGACGACGACGCCGACGTCGTCCGGCGCGAACGGCTCGGCGAGCGCGAGCGCCTGCGCCATCGTATTGACGACGGACCGCTCGGCGGCGTACATCGGGTGCAGCGGCTCGATGCCGAGCTTCACGCCGTGCGAGCGCGCGAACGGCGCGAGCTCCGCGATCGCCTCGGCGACCGTCCGCCGCGCGTAGTCGATGTCGCGGTCCGGCGCCGGGCCGCAGACGAGCACGAGCGTGTCGGTGCCGAGCTCGGCCGCCTCCTCGACGGCGCGGCGGTTGTCGTCGAGCCGCGCCTTGCGCTCCTCCGCCGTCGCCGCCGGGAAGTAGCCGCCGCGGCACAGGCTCGAGACGCGCAAGCCGGCGTCGCGGACGAGACGGCGGCTTGCGGCGAGGCCCGCCTCGGCGACCTTGTGCCGCCATAGGGCGATCCACGGCACGCCGGCGCGGACGCAGCAGTCGACCGCCTCCCGCATGTTCAGCCGGTCGGTCGTAATTTGGTTCAAGCTTAGCCTGTCGAAGTTGTGCAACGGTTCCATCGCTTCGCTCCTCCTATCGTCCCTCGTCCTATCGGACGCCCGCCAGCGCCAGCGCCCGGTTCATCCGCTCGGCGGCCAGCTCCGGATCGGCGAGCAAGCCCGCCCGGTCGGCCAGGACGAACAGCTCGGCGAGATGGACGATCGAGCGCGCTCCTTCCGCCCCGCCGATCATCCGGAAATGATTTTGCTTGCCGTTCAAATAAGCCATGAACACGATGCCGGTCTTATAGGCGTACGTCGGCTTTTGGAAAATATGCCGCGACAGCGGGACGGTCGGTCCCATAATCGCCTCGTACCGGTCGAGGTCGCCGGCGTCCAGCGCGTGCAGCGCCGCCGCCGCGGCCGGCGCGATCGCGTCGAATATGCCGAGCAGCGCGTGGCTGTAGCCTTGATCGTCGCCACGGATAAGCTCGGGATAGTTGAAATCGTCGCCCGTATACATCTTGACGCCTTCCGGCAGCAGCCGGCGCATCCTGATTTCTTTGTCCGCGTCGAGCAGCGAAATTTTGATGCCGTCGACTTTGTCCGCGTTCGCCCGGATGACGCGCAGACAGACGTCCATCGCCGCGTCCGGATCGTCGCGGTACCCCCAGTAGCCGGCCAGCGCCGGGTCGAACATGTCGCCGAGCCAGTGCAGGATGACCGGCCGCTTCGTCTGGCGCAAAATGCGCCCGTATACGCGCTCGTAATCGTCGGGGCCGGCGGCGCACGCGGCGAGCGCCCGGCTCGCCATCAGGATGACCTGGCCGCCCTCGCCCTCGACGAACCCGACCTGCTCCTCGTAGGCGGCTTCGACGTCGGCCAGCGTCACGTTCGGCCCCGGCGCGAGATGGTCCGTGCCGGCGCCGCAGGCGATCCGGCCGCCGACCGCCTTCGCCTCGGCGATCGAGCGGCGGATGAGCTCCTTCGCGCGGTGCCAGTCGAGCCCCATGCCGCGCTGGGCGGTGTCCATCGCCTCCGCCACGGCGAGGCCGAGCGACCACAGATGGCGGCGGTACGCGAGCGTGCCTTCCCAATCGATCTGAGCGTGATGGAGCGGATCGGCGTCCGCGAACGGATCGCACACGACGTGCGCCGCCGAGAAGGCGATCCGGCCGGCGAACGGCTTCGCCGGGACGTCGAACGCGGCTCCGGCCGGAGCGAGCGTATAATCGTACAGCGTCCCCCCGGCCCGGGGGAGCGTCAGCTTGATCGTCATCGTCCGTCCCTCCCCGTTACAGTCCGAGCTTCGGCACGTCGATCCACCGGCGCTCGCGCCACGACTGCAAGCCGAGATCGGCCAACTGGGTTCCTTTCGCGCCCTCGAGCAAATCCCACGGGAACGGGGCGTCGACGACGACGTGCTTCAGGAACATTTCCCACTGCACCTTGAACGCATTGTCGTACGTCTGGTTTTCCGGCACCGGCACCCACTGCTCGCGGAACTTGAACGGGTTCGGGATGTCCGGATTCCAGACCGGCTTCGGCGTGTTGACGCGGTGCTGCACCTTGCAGTCGCGCAAGCCCGCCACGGCGCTGCCCTCCGTCCCGTCGACGGTGACGGTCAGCAGGTCGTCGCGGTCGACGCGCACCGTCCACGACGAGTTCGCCTGGACGATAATGCCGCCCTCCAGCTCGAACGTCGCATACGCGGCGTCGTCCGCCGTACACGCGTACGGGCGACCCTGCTCGTCCACGCGGTTCGGAATATGGGTCGCGGCGAGGCACGATACCGCCTTCACTTCCCCGAACAAATTGTCCAGCACGTAACGCCAATGCGCGAACATGTCGACGATGATGCCGCCGCCGTCCTCTTTGCGGTAGTTCCACGACGGCCGCTGCCCCGGCTGCCAATCGCCCTCGAACACCCAGTAGCCGAATTCCATCCGGACGGACAGGATGCGTCCGAAAAAGCCGGAATCGACGAGCCGCTTCAGCTTGAGCATCCCCGGCAGGAACAATTTGTCCTGCACGACGCCGTTCTTCACGCCGGCCTGCCGCGCCAGCTTGGCCAGCTCAAGCGATCCGTCGAGATCGACGGCCGTCGGCTTCTCGCAGTAAATGTGCTTGCCCGCAGCGATCGCCTGCTTCACGCTTTCCGCGCGGCGCACCGTCGTCTGGCTGTCGAAGTAAATTTCGTTGTACGGGTCGGCGAGGCACGCCTCGAGATCCGTGCTCCACCGTTCGACGCCGTGCGTCTCGGCGAGCGATTGCAGCTTGCTCTCCTGGCGGCCGACGAGAATCGGGTCCGGCATGATGACGTCCCCGTTCGGCAGGGCGACGCCTCCCTGCTTGCGAATGGCCAGGATGGACCGGATCAGGTGCTGGTTCGTCCCCATCCGTCCGGTTACCCCGTTCATAATGATACCGATATTGTGTACTGTCATGGATCATGGCTCCTTTCCGTTTCTACCGCCATTGTAAAACGGAAGGCCGACCGGTTTCTTACGAGTCCGGGAATGCGATTCTTACTTTCGGAACAGAAAAAAACCGTTCCGCGCTCACTCCTCGGAACGGTCGGGATGCAGCTCCCTGTATTTTTTCGGCGACATGTCCGCCACCGCCTTGAACGTCCGGTAAAACGTCGACACCGAGTCGTACCCGACCTCGAAGCCGATCGAGATGATGTCCTTGCCCGTCTCCGCGAGCAGCTTCTGGGCGACCCGGATGCGCACCTCGGTCAAATACTGCATCGGCGTCCGGTCGTACCGTTCCTTGAAAATGTTGTTGACGTACCGCGTGCTGATGCCGAGCTTCGCGGCGAGGTCGCCGGCGGTGAGCGGCTCGTAGTAGTGCATGTCGATGTAGTGGCGGATTTTGTCCGCGCGGAGCCGGTTCGAGTCCGCGGCGGCCTGCGGCGCCTCGGCCGATCGGGCCAGCACGAGCAAAATGTGCGACAGATGGATTTTGAGCGAAAGCCGGGTGAGCGCCGACGGCCCTTTGGACTGCTCGAACAGCATCCTCCGCAAATGCTGCCGGAGCTCGCTGCCCGCGAACAGCGACGGCTTCAGCACGACCGAATGGCGGAACGGGCCGCGGAGCAGCTGCTCGGCGACCTCCGGGTCGAGCGCCGATTCGTCGAAGGCGAGCACGAGCAGCGTCAGCTTCGAGTCGGACATGACGGAGTGGACCGCGTACGGCGCGATCAGCACGGCGTCGTTGCCGGAGAGCCCGTGCGCGGCGCCTTCGAGCCGCAGGCGGCCTTCCCCCTCGAGCACGAACAGCAGCTGATGAATTTGATGATGGTGGTCGCTTACGAGATGGCCGCCCATATGCTTTTGCTCGTAGATGTCGATCTGATTGCGGGACAAGTCGATCCATTTGATCGCCATGCGTAACCTCCAACCGGGACGCGTGCGCTTGTTTATGCCCATTTTATCCCGGAGAGGAAGCGTTTTACAAGCGAAAGATACGTTCGGGACGAATCCGTCTAATCTTCCTCCCGTGCGAGCCAGCGGTCCAGAAAATCGTACGCCGCCGCCCGCACCGGCCCCGGGAAGTCGTGTCCGCTCGTGCCGTCGAGCGACAGCATCCGCTCCGGCGCGCCCAGCCGGGCGTACAGCCCGTGCAGGTCGCGCATCGCCTCGGCGATCGGCTCCCAATGCGGGAAGATCGCGTCCGCCTGTCCGCTCCAGTTGAACAGCGGCGTCGGCGCGGCGAGAGCGGCGATCTCGTGCCATTCGAACGGAACGGTCCCCCGCTCCAGCTCGTCGGTGAGGGCCGGAATATGCGAGAACCAGTCGCGCCGTCCCCATCGGTTCGGGTTCGGATCGCCCGCGAACGTGGCGAAGCCGCAGCTCGAGACGACGGCGCGAATCCGCTCGTCGGCGCCGGCGAGGAAGATCGCGTTGTAGCCGCCGAGCGAATGGCCGATCGCGCCGATCCGGTCCGCGTCGACGCAGTCGAGCGAGGCGAGCAGGTCGACGCCTTGCCGATGATCGGCGATCATTTTGCCGACGGCCGTCCAGGCCGGGTATCGCTCGTAGAAGGGAGCCGTCCGGAACGGGGCGGCCCCCTCGTACACGCGCTCGCCCGCCGTGATCGTATCGGGCGCCAGCACGACGTAGCCGCGATCGGCGAGCTCCAAGCCGTACCGCCGGTTGGCCGTGCCGGTCGGCAGGCAAATTTCCGCCTTGCCTTCGTTCGCCGTCTGGTGAAGCGCCATGATGGCCGGCAGCCTGCCGCCGCTCGACGCCGACGGCTTCCGCTTCGGCACCAGCAGGTAAGCGGTTACAAGGTCGCCGTCGACCGAATCGTAGCGGAGATGGATACGCGTATGCCGCTCCTCCTCCGTCTCCGCCAGCACGTCATAGCGCAGCGGCACCCGCTCGGGAAGTCCCCCGATGAACGCCAGCCACCGTTCCTCGATCGCGCTCCGCTTCGCTTCCCAAGCGGTCGCGTCGGCGATGCCGTCGAGCAGCTTCGGCACGCCTTCGCGGTTCAATCGTTCCAGCGAATAGCTCATGATCGGAACGTTCCCCTTTCTCCGTCGGGCTGCGTGCGAAAGGCGCAGCGGAACGGGACGAGGCCGCGGCGGTTCGACGCCCGCCCGTTTCCGTCCCGCTTTCGCCCGGTCGCACACCCTTCCTAATCGCGGCCGCTCGTTACAGCGCCACCGTTTTGCCGCTGGCGCGGCTCTCGTTCGCCGCTTCGATGAAGCGGATCACCTGCAGCGTCTCCGCGAAGTCGATCGCGGCGCCTTCGCCCCGGAACATCGGCACGATTCGCTCGAGCAAGCTTGCGTAGTAAGGCTTCGGGTTCGAGTAGACGTCGACGAACCGGCTTCCCTTCTCGCGATGGACGAGCGCGCCGAAGGCGTTGTTGCCTTTCCGGTTGCCGCGCACGGTGGCGATGCGGCCGTCCGCCCAACGGCCGACGATCAAGTCGTGGTCGTCGTTCGTCGTGACGGTGACGTCGATGCAGTCTTTGCCGAGCACCGCGAACACCATTTCGACCGTATGGATGCCGTACCAGAAAAAGCCCGGCTGCGTCGGCTGGATCGCCATCGGACCGTAGGCGTCCACGCCGATGATCGCGCCATTCTCGCCGTCGGCCAGCACGTCCGTCAGCCCTTCGGCGAACCGGAGCGCGGACGTGCTCATGACGGGCACGTTATGCTTCGCGGCCAGCTCGGCGATTTGCTTCGCATGGCCGGATTCGACCGCGAGCGGCTTGTCGATGAACACCGGCTTGCCGTACGGGGCGATTTTCGCGAACTGCTCAAGGTGTACGCGGCCGTCCACCGATTCCAGCAAAATGGCGTCGCTCGCCTCGGCTACCGCTTCGACGGAGTCGACGATGGCCACGCCGTATTCGTCCCGCAGCTTGTCGGTAAAGCCCGCGACGCGGGAGATGCTCAGCTCGAAGTCCGGCGAGCCGCCCGGATAGGCGACGACGACTTGTCCGCCCGGTACGTGATACGGCTGCGACGAGTCGTTCAGCAGCTGGGTGAAGGCGGTCACGTGAGACGTGTCCAGCCCGATGATTCCGATTCTCAATGCGTTCGGCATCGAACGCACCTCCTTGTTCGTATTGTCCGGCGGCTTGGCGTGCCGCACGTTCCTAGTATCACTATACCAAGAAGGGGGACGGAATTATTGCCTTTTCTTTCGATCGGTTTGCCATTATTTTTCGATGTTTGCAGCCGTCCCGGCGAACAAGGAAGCGCCGGCCGCACCGCGACCGGTTGTTCAGCCGTGCGCCCGCACCAAGCTCTCCCCCGGCATGCCTTCCAAGCCCGTATGGCCGTGAAGCACCAGCCGGTTCGCCCACATCGACCGATAGGGCTCGGCCAGCTGCACCAAATCCCGGTTGAACTCCCGGCAACGCACGATCCGGACTTCTTCACCGTCGAAGGAACTTACCGGCAAAGCCGCTTTATCGTGCTCGTCTTTCGGCTCCACGAGCGGGAAGAACCCGAAATCGAGCAGAAGCGTATCCAGTCCGGAGCGGATCGTCGGGCCGGTGACGATCTCATGCCCTTCCCCTGCTTCCCTATGGACAAAATAGTGCAGGACGACCATCAGCCGGACGAGCTCTTCCGTCAATGTCCGGTCCGTACGAAACCCGGGGGCGACCGCAAAAGAACCCGTATACGAAAGCAGATGCGGGTGACCGGCAAATTGGGCCGCCAGTTTCTTCATCGCCGTGATATGCCGGGAATCCCGGGCGCCCTCGCACATCGCCAGCGGAGTGAAGGGGTGGTAGTGCCTGCGGTAACGCTCCATCGTCGCGCGCTGGAAGCCCAGGATCGGCTGCAATCGGCCTCCGTGCTCCCGGCAGACCAACAGATGATCGCAAAACCAGCTGACGGCATCGGTCGGGATGACGCCTGCCGGATATTTTTTCCTGTAGCTTTCGAACTTGAGTGTCGTCGTCTTCTCGAACAGCTCGCGAACGAGCGGGTCGCGCCATTGCTCGTACGGGTTGATCAACTCCACGATGCGGCACGGGGCCAAGTATGGATGCATAAGGACATTCCCCTTTCGATCCTGATCGTCGTTGTCGGATCCGTTCCTCGGATTCCGGTCGGTCTCGCACCAAGCTCCTTGGATTCGTCGCCTCCTTTTCGTCACGCTGTATTGGGTCGTTTGAACAAAAAAACCCCCGTCTGACTCAATAGGAAAGTAGACGGAGGCATCCGTCGTATTCGGCAGCTGGCTGGCATAGCGGCAAAAGATGACCGCCTTAGCCCCTGAAGCTTTGCGTCGCCACTTTTCAGTGGGTTTGCTATTGTCGTACGAAGTATGATTTTGTCAGCATTGGAACCGGTCGATCTATGCTGAATATACGGCGTTTTCCAGCGGAAATCGATAGGTCCCGCGTTCCATTTTCTCTTACGATAACCGTGGATCGCCGTGCCGGTTGAGGTCATGGACCTATTCTTGGCGTTGGCGTTCCGGGTACAATCCATGATGCCATCGAGCGGCAAGAGCCTCGGGGCCAAAAAATGCATTCTACAAAAATCGACAAACCCTCGCTTGATCAGCATTCTTTTTGCCAGATGGGAGGAGAAACGGATATGACGCTCTCCGGCTAGCCTAAAGAGAACGGTTCCCGCCGCGAAACGGCCTTCCATGGCCGAGCCTCCCTTTCGCCGGGCAGTCGGTTTTTCCTAAATGGAATAATTTATAGGCTTCCGCAGACCTATACCAAAAGATAACAAATGTTGTTATAGTTTGAATTGTCAACATTTGTAACAATGTATCGAACCGTTGGACCATGGCAAACCCGTCGAAAGGCGGGGACGCAAAGCTACAGGGGCTAAGGCGGAACTTTTCCCGCTATTGCCAGCCAGCTGCCCGAAACGGCGGATGAAGCTCCGTCTGTTTGCATGCGTATGCTGCCGGGCGGAGTTTTTTTGTTCGTCAAAAACGCGAAGCGGAGGGGTAAACGGTCATTTTCGCGGTTGAACGACAGACATTGAAAGGAGGTGAAATCATAATCGACCAGGATTGCCTCGTCTTCCCGGGGGCACCGAACTTGATAAGCACGAGGCGATGATGAATGGAACAAAACGGGGGCGCCGGCTGGAAGACAGTCGTGCCGAACGGATCGGAAATGCGTTTTTCGCGATGCCCCCGCTCTCTCACACGGAATTCGACAGGAGGTATGCAAAATGCGGACAGGCCCTCGACTGCGGCCGTTTCGGCCATTGATTTCGGCTGTGCTTAGCATGGCCTTGGTTATTTCTGTACTTACGGGGTTGATAGCATTCCCGGGTCCGGCTTCTGCGGCTTCCACGCCGGTGACGAAGGTGTTTCAGTATGGTCTTGACGGATACACGGACATGAAGAGCGCTCACGTCAAGAGCGATTCTGCTGACGACAATTATGGTAATCTTACTTTCCTGGGGCTTCGCGGACACTCGCTCACTGATCTAGTACCGTTTTTTTATTACAACCTCTCCTCCATACCGCAAGGCTCGATGATCACAAACGCCAGTCTGGAATTAACCAATGGTATATTTGGCAACGGCAGCCCAAATGCAAGTGCACCAATAGCTGTTTATAAGGTCATTACCGACTGGGACGAAAGCCAAATTAAGTGGAACAATTCGGTAGCGGCTGCGATCTATGATCCGACTCCTGTTTCCACACAATCGATCAACGGCTACGGGATCGGTACCAAGTTCTCGTTGGATCTAACCAATCTTGTTCAGCAATGGATCGATGGAACCTCTACCAATTACGGGCTCATGTTGCAAGTGGGGGAATGGACCGGCGACTGGACTAGAGCTATTTACTCTGAAGAGCATACAACAGCGCAAAATCGTCCCAAGTTGACCGTTACCTATTCGTATGAGCCCGTTACGGGGGTGAGCGTGACGCCGGACTCCCTGTCGCTTGTATGGGGAGGAAGCACCGGACAACTGAACGCAAATGTGCACCCCACGGATGCTTCCAATAAAAATATTCAATGGACGTCGTCCAACACCGCCGTCGCGACGGTGGATGCGAACGGCGTCGTCACGCCGGTTGCCCCGGGTACGGCGATCATTACCGCAACGACGGAGGACGGGAACTACTCGGATACGAGTACGGTAACGGTGTCCGAGCCAAACGCCAATTTGAGCAATCTGACGCTGTCGCAAGGCACATTGGCGCCAGGCTTCGACAGCGCGACGACAAGCTATACGGCTACCGTGGCGAACAGCGTATACGGCCTGACGGTCACGCCGGCCGTGGCGGACGCGACCGCGACGGTGACGGTGAACGGAAACGTAACGGCGAGCGGCATGCCGTCGCATTCGATTCCGCTGAATGTCGGGGATAACGAGGTCACGGTGAAGGTGACGGCACTAGACGGCACGGAGAAGACGTATAAGGTGACGGTAACTCGTGAAGCAGCGAGCAGCAACGCCGACCTGAGCAACCTGACGCTGTCGCAAGGCACACTGACGCCGACATTCCTTAGCGGAACGACGAGCTATACGGCTACGGTGACGAACAGCGTATACAGCTTGACGGTCACGGCGACCGTCTACGATCCGATGGCGACGGTGACGGTGAACGGCACGCCGGTAACGAGCGGGACGGCATCGCAGGCGATTCCGCTGAACGTCGGGTCCAACAAAATTGAGGTAACGGTAACGGCGGAAGACGGGCTGACGAAAAAGACATACACGGTCGACGTGACCCGTCAGGACACGGCATCGACATCGCCGGAGAATGAAGGAGAGACAGACGGAAACGGGAGCGCGGACACCGGCAACAACAGCGGCAGCGGCGGTTCGACGACTCCCGATCATTCCGCAGATAAACCGGATACGGAGAAACCGGAAACGGAGAAACCATCGGAACAGCCGGGTGAGGCGGCTTGTACGAAGCTCACCTGGACGGATATTCAAAACCATTGGGCGAAATCGGACATCGAATCGGCATCGGAGCTTTGCGTGGTACAGGGTCCTTCAAGTGACAAGTTCCTGCCGGACGACGAGGTGACAAGACTGCAGTTCGCGCTTATGGTCGCAAGGGCGATGAAGCTGCAGAAATCGGGAGAAGCCGCCGTCCTCGAATCGTTCGAGGATCGGAATGAGATCCCCGGCTGGGCCGAAGCCGAACTGGCCGCGGCGATCCGAGCGGGCATCATCGAAGGCTACGAGGACGAGACGCTCCGTCCGAACGTGAAGATCAACCGCGCGGAAATGGTCACCATGCTGATCCGCGGTTGGAAGATGTCCGCCGCCATCACGGCGACATCGTTCACGGACGATGCGGACATTCCGGCTTGGGCGAAAGGGTTTGTTGCGAAAGCGGCGCAGGAAGGCATTATCGAGGGCCGCTCCGGCAACCGGTTCGAGCCGGCCAGCACGGCCACGAGAGCGGAAGCCGTCGCGGTGCTCGTCCGCATCCTGCAGGACAAGCCCTAACCGGCAGGGATAAAGGTTCCACGATGACGCAAGCCTCCGTCCATGCATTCCTGAGAATGCTTGGACGGAGGCTTTTCTTGCGGTTTCTTAGCCGGTTTCCTCTCCTCCATTGGAATGCCGGAAAGTAAACGTGCATCTTAACTTGCCGTTTACTGGAGAACATCTGACAAATACAAGATCTTCGCCCAAAATTTTCGATAGGGCTTCAAGCTTTCTTCGGATGATCTGTCTTTTCCGGGCTATGACTTGCTGGCATACGAGTGGTTTTCCTTTTATTTTTTTCAAATGGATCCCTTCCTTTTTTAACCTGGCTGTGGTCCGAAACGAAAGAAGCATCTGAATTTCCCGTTTACTTTAAAACAAGTGATTCCAACATTTTGGGTGCCAATCATTTTCGCTAGAGTCTGTATTTCCCGTTCGACTGTTTTCTTGCGGGCAACCATTAGACGCTTGGTTTTTACAGCCTTTTTCAAAGTCGTCACGTCCTTCTTGTTTTCATCAAATCCGATCATTAAATACGAATTCCCCACACGTTGTGCGAGAACAGCTGATATCAACGAACTTTGCGCCAACTATTTTTAATAAGCGTTGGAGTAGACGAATGACCTCCCGCTTCAGTCTGGCTACCTGCACGTTTGGACCGGGGCGACTTTGTCCCTGAAAGGAAACCTTGCACCCCCGAGGGTTACAGCTTCCGCTCGCGCTTTTTGCACCTACAAGCGTTCTTAATAACAATAGTCGACTGTTGATTTGCCGCTTTATTCCGGAAATCAGTTTTTGGCAGCGGAGTACGTCGCCGTTTGAACCTGCGCACGCGATCCTTGGATTTCGACGTAATTGACCCTGTATACATGAACATGCCATACCTTGTTGCTCCCTCCAACTAAAATAAGTTTCCGGTCCGGAAAGCCGTTATCCGGAGGCGCTGCTTACTTGCCGGGATGTATGCGAAGGACCGAGCTGATTTGGTTAAAGGCTACCGGAGTGTCCTCTTCAACCAAGCCAAACATGTTCGCCGTGTTGGGAGTTACTTGAATGAACGGCTCAACAAATATGTCCGAGCCTGCTTGAAGTCGAACCCTTTTCGTTACAACTCCGCGCTTCAATAGCAGCTGATTCTTGAGAATTCCGAGTAATACTACGCCGATCGCCGAAACGTGTATTTCATTGTCCTTGATCCGAGTGACGGTCCTGTCGCCATTCGTATTTATTTCAACGACTGTGCTGCCAATTCTAGTGGCGATCGAAGTACGCGACACCGGTTTTCGAAAAAAAGAAATGCTTCGTTCGACCGAGTCAAACCGCACATTGTAGCGCCTCTTATTGATCAAGCCTAACGTTCGCGCAGTCGCTACCCCCACCTCGATTCGATTATCGATGCATTCGGAAGAATCGCTGTTGGTTAGGGAAACCCTTGCTTTCGCCTTCCCCCGTCGCAGGACAACATTACCATCGGGCACCGTAAAAGTAGGCAATGGCGAGCCTCCGCAGCCCGCAACCAACAATGCTTGATTTGCAAAATCGGGGACAACATCTACATCAAAAACAGCCCGTGAGATCATCTGTATGCTTCGCACCTTTCATGCTTGCCGTAATGGAACGGGTATTCCTTTGCGATTTCGCGCCTAGTTCCCGTTCATCATGGTATGTGTCCATGTGTGGCAGCGCTTAGATGATTGCCTATTTTCGGAAAAATCCTACCCGCCCGCCGCTGTTCGGGTCTTCGGCTCTGGCGAAAGCGGAAGGCATCCATTCCTTCGCCGTCACGCCGAAAACGACGGCCCTCCCACGGACAGAGAAAATCCGTCGCCGTTCCGCTCCTTCAAAAAAAACAATAATTTCTTTTTTCCTACAAAAATCGACAAATATTTACTTGACGAGTCATCTTTTTTCAAGTTGGAATGAAAAACGAGTTTAACCCTCTCCAGCCGGCATAAAAACAATGGAAGGCAGCCGATCCCAACCGTAAAACGGCCATCCTTGGCTGAACCCCTTATCGCTTGGACAGTAGCTTTTTCCCAATTGGGGGAATTTACAAGCTTCGGTTGACCTATACCAAAAGGTAACAGATGTTGTTATAGTTGCAATTGTCAACATTTGTAACAATCTATCGAACCGTTGGAAACAAAGGCAAACCCGTTGAAAAGCGGGGACGCAAAGCTACAGGGGCTAAGGCGGAGTTGTATCCGCGATGCCAGCCAGCTGCTCGAAACGGCGGATGAACCTCCGTCGGTCAGGCGGAGGTTTTTTGCGTTCAAAAAAACACTCCGGCCTTGAAACCCGGGAAGAAGGTTTAGAGGAGGTGGAACGTCGCCAACTAGCGATTAAGGAAAGGGGAGTTATCCCTGAATAAGGAATTCATCGTCTGAGCCGTTGCCGCGGAAGATCGGTTGGCATCCGTTCCCGGTTCGCACAGTCACAACATACGTCATACCATTGGAGGATTAAGAACATGCCAACTTCACTACGTAACCGAAGTCGTTTCCGCAAACGCAACATTTCCGCCTTTCTCAGTGGACTGCTCGCATTTTTTTCTCTTGGCTCAATGCTGATGTTCCCTGACGCGGCATCTGCGGCGGCGACATCGAAGACGGTGGTGGTTCAGAATAGTGCCAGCTATCCTACGGCCGTGCAAGGACAAGCCGTTACCAGACAAATACCCGACTTATATTACAATACGTCCCAGTTAACCCTCGGGAACGACACAAATGAGGTAAGACCGTACATCCAATTCGATCTTTCGTCAATACCGCCCGATGCGACCCTCACGAACGCCACTTTGGAATTGACCTCGATGAGTTCCGCATTTAACAGAAATAACGTTAGCGCAACGGTTGCTGTTTATCGGGTTATGGGCGCCTGGGACGAAAACACGATTACGTGGAACAGTGCGTCGGCGTTTGACCCCGATCCTGTCTTATCGCAGCGGGTCAACGGTTTTGATACGGCCTCGAAAACACAGTTTGATTTGACCGGCCTGACGCAGCAATGGATCGATGGAGTCGTGCCGAACGATGGGATTGTGTTGCGATCCGAGCATTTCTCGTCGGGGAATTGGGTTCGACGCTATTATTCAGACGAGCACCTGACCTTCGGACCCAAGCTGACCGTCACTTACACCGTGAATGACTTGGCGGTTACGCCGTCGCAGTTGAGTCTGGTCAAGGGCGGAAGCGGCGCGCAGCTCACAGCGCGCTTTGATCCGGACGACGGCACGACCCCAAGCGTGACGTGGGCGACCTACGATTCGTCGATCGCGACGGTCGACGGGTACGGTTATGTCACGCCGGGCCATACGCCGGGAACGACGACCATCGCCGCGACTACGGCGGATGGGCGAACGGCGGCCAGCACCGTAACCGTCTCGGCGAGCAGCAATGCGGACCTGATCAACCTGACACTATCGCCGGGCGAACTGTCGCCGGGGTTCCACCGAGGTACGACGAACTACACGGCTACAGTGACGAACAGCGTATACAGCTTGACGGTCACGGCGACCGTCTACGATCCGATGGCGACGGTGACCGTAAACGGAACGCCGGTAACGAGCGGGACGGCATCGCAGGCGATTCCGCTGAACGTCGGGTATAACAAGATTGAGGTAACGATAACGGCGGAAGACGGCGTGACGAAAAAGACATACACGGTTGAAGTGACCCGTCAGGACACGGCTTCGACATCGCCGGGCAATGAAGGAGAGACAGACGGAAACGGGGGCGCGGATACCGGCAACGGCGGCGGAAGTGGCGGAGGCGGATCGACGTCGACGACTCCCGGCAATCCCGTAGATAAGCCGGATCCGGACAAACCACCGGGACAGTCGGGCGGAGCCGCTTGTACGAAGCTCACCTGGACGGATATCCAAAACCATTGGGCGAAATCGCACATCGAATCGGCTTCGGAGCTTTGCGTGGTGCAAGGCCCTTCGAGCGACAAGTTCCTGCCGGACGATGAAGTGACGAGGCTGCAGTTCGCGCTGATGGTCGCGCGGGCGATGAAGCTGCCGAAATCGGGAGATGCCGCCGTCCTCGATTCGTTCAAGGACCGGGACGACATTCCCGGCTGGGCGGAAGCCGAATTGGCCGCCGCTGTCCAAGCGGGCATTATCGTGGGCTACGAGGACGTGACGCTCCGCCCGAACGTGAAGATCAACCGAGCGGAAATGGTCACCATGCTGATCCGCGGCTGGAAGCTGTCCGCCGCCATCACGGCGACATCGTTCGCGGACGATGCGGACATTCCGTTCTGGGCGAAAGGGTTTGTGGCGAAAGCGGAACGGGAAGGGATCGTCGAGGGCCGCTCCAACAACCGGTTCGAGCCGTCCAGCATGGCCACGAGAGCGGAAGCCGTCGCGGTGCTCGTCCGCATTCTGCAAGACAAGCCGTAAGGCGTCCGGCCGTCTACGGAACGCGAAGAGAGTCCTCCGGAGAAGATCCGGAAGGACTCTTTTCATTTAGGCATGTACCGCCCCATCATCATAGGCGGCAGCCACGGCCGGATTGTTTCAATCCTACCTTGCATGAGCCCGTTTAATCGGCCGTTCTTTATGCCCGTTTGTTGAGCAAGTCTGCCCGATCCGGTATTCCGTGATCATTTCTTTCACGAAAGCCTCGGGTGCGCCCAGCATGCGGCAAATTTCCTCTTCCGTGTTGCGAACAAGAAGCCGATTTCCACGCCCGGCACCTACTATGCCAACGTTGTGTGCCGGTCGTCCGACGAATCTATTCAAACCTAGTACAACCCCATTTTACTCCTATTGGGTACCGGCCACCGGCTTACGACTCCAGGCGCTCCAGCGTCACCCAGACGCCTTCTTCCATCGCCTGATCCGCGCCAAACCCGAGCAAGTGCCCGTAGATCGAGTCGTCCAGCGACGTCGTGGAGAGCGAAGGGGCTTCGCCCCGGCAGCAGCGGATGAAATCCTCGACCAGCCGCAGATCCCCGCCGCCGTGCATGTCCATGGACACGTTCAGGCGCACCCGCTCTTCGGTGAATTCATGGCCGGCCCGGGGATCGGGATGGCGAACCGTGAAGAAGCCGTCCTCCATGACGCCGTTGATCTCGCCCTTCGTGCCGACGATATGCAGCGTCCGGCACGGCTTGGCCGTGTTGCCGATCAGGGTATGGGTCGCCGTAGACCCGTCCGCGAATTCAATCACGACGGACTGGTGGTCGACCACGTCGTTGTCGCAGCGCCAGACGCAGCGGCCATACGGATTGTCCGTGCGCAGCGACTCCAGCTTCTGCTCCGTCGTCGGCTCCGTTCCCAAGTGTTCGATCGACCTCCACACGTATGGCCCCCACCGGCCTTGGTCGATGTAATGCTTGCGGGCCGAATAATCGCAGCTCGCTTCGATGGCGCAATCGGCCAGGCAGCGTGTTCCCGATCCGGCGGGTGCCCGCTCGCTGCGGAAGAAGCTCAGGCTCCCGCTGCTCGTCACCCGGACCGGCGGGATCCCGCTTTTCAGCCATGTGATCAGGTCCATGTCATGACAGCATTTGGCCATCAGCATCGAGGAGCCGCCTTGCTCCTTGCTGCCCCACTTGCCGCGGACGAAAGCGGCCGCCATGTGGTGGTAGCTCACATGCTCGCCCGTCTGGATATTCAGGATATCCCCGATGACCCCGTCGGCAATCCGCCGGCGAATTTCCCGATAATAGGGCGCATACCGCAGTACGTGGCAGATCATGACCTTCCGGTCATGGAGGCGGGCCGCATCCAGCAGGACGAGAATCTCCTCCTTCGAGATGCCGATCGGCTTCTCGAGCAGGATATCGTACCCGGCCTCCAAGAGCGGCAGGCTGGTCGGGACGTGCAGCGCATCCATCGTGCCGTTGATCGCGGCGTCGGCGATCCGCCCGTCCGCGAACAAGGCGGCCAGGCTCGCGTACCGCCGGTCAGGCGCGACGCCGTGCAGGTCGGCCAGCCGATTGCACCGCAGCCCGTCGGGATCGACGACCGCGACGACCTGCAGCTCCTCCGGATGCGTGAGTGCGTAGGAGGCATAGGTCAAGCTGCGGTTGCCCGCGCCCACGATCACGACCCGAAGCGGCGTTTTCGTTTGCCGAATATATGTTTGTTTCTCTGCCATCGGTCTCTCCTGCCTTTATTCTCTCTTGGTGCCCCGGATTCAGCTTTCCACGAAGCTGTTCGTCGGTGCGCCGACTTCCTTCAGCACCGGCTGCGAGACGTACAAGGTCGTGCCGGCCGAGCCGGATATTTTGCGCAGCCCGAACGCGACCGTGCCGCTCGCCGGCATCAGGTCCACATAGCTGATCAGCCGCCAGCTCGTATCGGCCGGGTACGCCGTCGTGCTCATCCCCAGCTGGCTCGTATAGGCGGCGGCGCCGGTACCGGCTGCCGAAGGCTTGGCGTAGAAGGCGATGTAGACGTATTTGCCGGCGAGCCGCGGGTAGTCGGCCAGATCGATCGTATAGCCGAACACGTCGGTATTGGCGGCGCCCGCCAATTCGTAGACGTCCTGGCCGTTGAACTTGACCGTCGCGGACAGCGTATACGTGCCGCCGCCTCCGCCGAGTACGGACGTATAGGAGCCCGCGGGCGGCGCGTAGTCCAGCTCGGGCACCCCCTGGATCCACGCCGTGTGCAGCAGGCTGGCGGACGCAGCCAAATCCTCGACCCAGAGCGGCCGGAGCGTCAGCGCCGACTTGTGATTGTCCCAGACTCCGTTGCCGTAGATCCGGGCATGGTTCACGCGGGCGCCCAGGCCGGTCTTGCTCGTCCCCGTTCGCAGCACCGCATAGGCTGCCGCCGGCGTCTTGTACCGGACGAACGTATTGCTCGCGACCTCCAGGCTGGAGCCGGCCGAGTAGCAGGTCACGAACGACTCGTCGGACGAAACCGACACGATGTTGTTGTTGATCCTGACCGTGCTGGTCGGGTACGCGTTGGCCACGACGCCGGCCGCCGTATTGCCGTTGATGAGGATGCACGTGCGCACGAGCCGGTTCGGGTTCGTCAGCTGATAGCCCGCCTCCCCGTTGTTCTCGAAGTAGCAGTCGGTGACGTCAAGCGGCGTATTGAGCATCTTCGTATAGATGCCGCACACTTTGTTTTTCTCGATGGTGCAGCCGTTGATCCGGACGCCGAGCGAGTTGTTCGCCATGTTGATGGCGATGCCATTGTTTAGGAACAGCTTCGTGTTGACTACGTTAAGCATGTTGACATTGTCGGCGGCGAACAGGATGCCGTCGCCTAAATTGTAGGAGAACTCGCAGGTCTCGATATCGTTGCTCCAGCCATAGCCGATGGCCAGCGCGGCGACCTTCGTCTGCACGATCCGGATGCGGCGGAACAGGGAGTGGGAGATCATCTTGGTGTAGATGCCGTATTCGAACTTGCCGGTCTCGCCCTGGATGACGATGTCCGAAAATTCGAACCGCTCCGCGACCTTCGTGTCGTCGAATAGGAACGCGGCCTTAAGCGGGTTCGTCGGCGACACGGACGAGTGGGCGCGAATCCAGGAGCCCTTCTGAAACCCGTCGCCGACGATGCGGATCGGCTTCTTCGAGCTGCCGATCGAGATCGGCGCGGCGATCATATAGTCCGCCGTCGGGAAAAACAGCGTATCGCCCCGGCCCTGCGCCGTATCGACGGCGAGCTGGATCGCGGCCGCGTCGTCGGTCACGCCGTCACCCTTGGCGCCGAACCATTTCACGTTCAAGGCTTCGGCGTAAATACGCTTGAACCGGAGCCCCGCCGCGGACACGAGCACGGTGCCCGTATTGTCCGCCGACGCCGTGTCCGTCGGGTCGTAGCGGAAATGCCCCTGCTGACCGAGATCGCGCACATAGTAGACATGGTCCGCGTTCGCCGTCGTGGCGACACGCAGCTCGGCAATCGTCGTGTTGAGGACGAACTCGTCCAAGGAACAGCAAGGATCGTCCAACCCGTCGTCCTTGCCCTTCTTGCCTTTGTCTTTGCCCTTCCCCTTGCCCTTGCCGTACACCGATTCGGTTACGCTGTCCGATCCATTCGCGAACGCCCCCGAGCCATTGACCAGCGAGCCCGCCGCGACCGCGGCGCCGGCCATGCCCAGCGAGACGAGCAGCTTGCGCCGGGAGATTGCCTTGCCCTCCCGCCCCTCGAAGCCGCCCGACCGTTCGCCGACCCGATGCTCTCCGCCCGGCTTCTCCCCATTCTCTCCGTTGCTTCCATTGCGGTTCTCCATTAGTGATTCCTCCTAATCAAGTAGGATGTCAGAATGCACGTGTGTCGAGTCCCAAGGATGCGCCTTGCTTGGTCAAAGCTTGCTGGACGCTGCGAATGTCCACTTCCCTCGGCGTCCGGCCCTCCCGGGCGCAGATCGCCGCCGCCGCGCCGGCCGCCTGCCCGATCGCCATCGCGATCGGCTGCACGCGGATGGCGGAATGCGCCTCGTGCGTGGCCGATACCGGACGGCCGCCGACGAGCAGATTGTCGAGCCCGAGCGGGATCAGGCAGCGGAACGGGATGTCGTACCATTCGCCCGGCGGCAGATGCTTCATGATCGTCCCTTCGCCGCTCGGATTGTGAATGTCGACGGGATACGTGCCGCGCGCGATCACGTCGTCGAATTTGCAAGCCGCGAGCAGCTCGTCGGCGGTCAGGATGTAGTCGCCGATCACCCGCCGCGACTCGCGCACGCCGATCTGCGGCGCCGTCGTCTGCAGGTAGGCGCGCTCGAAGCCTTCCACCTCGCGCGTCAGAAACTTGACGAGCTGCTGCACTTGGCGGCGTCCCTCGATCTCGGCCTCGGTCAGCTCCCACGGGTCGGTCGCGTCCTTTCGAAGAATCCGCGTCGTATTGAAGTGGATGACGTCCGGCTGCGTCGCGTAGAACCACAGGACGTTCTCCCGCGGGCAATCGATCTCGCCCCTGGCCTTGGCCTCTGCATACCGGCGGGAAATTTCCGCGCGCTCCGGCATCCGGTCGACGTCGACGCCGCCCATCCGGAAGTTCAGCGTCATCGGCTGCATCAGACTGTCGACGCTCCGGCCCTTCTCCACGGTCGCGCCGGCCATCGCCGCCAAGTCGGCGTCTCCCGTCGTGTCGACGAAGAGCCGCGCCTTCAGCTCCACAAGTCCCGCCTTGTTGGCGACGATCAGCGACTCCACCTTCCGCCCTGACGCATCCGTTCGGACTCCGCCCAGGAACGTATGGTAGAGCAGGCGAACGCCGGCTTCCAGGCACAGCTCCTCGGCGACGACCTTCAGCGCCTCCGGGTCGAACGCGGTCCGCTGCTTCGGATGGCCGTACATGCCCAGCGCTTCCATCCGCTCGACGAGCTCCTGCAGCACGCCGCTGATCACCTGGATCTCCTTCCCGTCCGAGAAGTGCGCCCAATAGGTCATCCAAGGGTTCACCATCATCGCGGTGCCCGCCCCGCCCAGAAACCCGTACCGCTCGATCAGCAGCGTCTTCGCGCCCAGCCGCGCGGAGGCGACGGCCGCGGCGATTCCGCCCGGCCCGCCCCCCGCGACGATTACGTCATACTCCAAATCCGTCATCGCAGTCATCCTCCATCGTCCTTCATCGCTGGCTTCGCGTTTATTTCAACAAGCCTTGCTCCTTCAATTGCTTTTCGGCCGAATCCGTGTAGAGCTTGTATTTGAACGTCTCCTCAAGCGTCTTGAGGAAGGCCGGGTATTCGGACAACGGACGTTTGCCGTAGACGAACTTGACCATCTCCTCCTTCGCGTAGCGATCCGCGTCGGCTTTATTGAACCCGTCCGGCGGAATGACCGAGCTGTCGAGCAAGCGGATCCGCTTGGCGTTCGCCGCATAGGCGCTGACTTCCTTTTGGTTCGGAAACTTGTTCGCCAGGTACGATTCGTTCGGACGTCCGGTAAACTGGTACAGCGAGAAGTAACCGCCTTCCTTGGTCATCAGGTCCGTGAGCGTATACTTGCCGTCCTGCTTGGTATAATGCTTGCCCTCGATCCCGTACATGACGAGCTCGTTGCCTTCCTTCGACGAGACGTAATTGATCAGGTCGAACACCTTTTGCAGCTTCTCCTTGTCCTTCTCCAGCGTCTTCGGTATCGCCAGCAGACGGCCCGGCCGGTCATAGTCGAACGCTCCGTCGAATTGGCCCGCAGGCCCTTTGGGCGCGTCGAACGTCATCCATTCCGCCTTGGGATTTACCGTCTTGATCTGGGCTATGAATTCATCCTTGGCGAAGCCGGTCCAAGGGTAGTTGACGATGCCGCCCTTGCCCTGGAACGCCTTCTGCTGAATTTCGTTGGACTTGTTCGTCATGATCTCGGGATCGACCACGTTCGCGTCGATGAGCGTCTTGATCGCGCCGAGCGCAAGCGGCATGTTCGGGTCGTAGAAGGCGTTGACGAGCTTGTCGCCTTGCTTGTAGAAAGCGCCCGCGAACGGATTGCTCACGCCGTACGCGCCCAGCACGGAGGCGAACGTGGCGAACTCGCCGCCCAGAATGCCGTATGTGTCCTTCTTGCCGTTGCCGTCCGGGTCGTTCTCGGTGAACGCCTTCGCCACCGCGAGCAGCTCGTCGAGCGTCGTCGGCGCCTTCAGGCCCAGCTTGTCGAGCCAATCCTTGCGAATCCAATAGGCGTCGAACGGAGCGTCCCCGTTGCGCGGAATCGCATACATTTTGCCGTTGTAGGAAGCTTTCTTCAGCAGCTCGCCGGACAGCGAGGTCACGAAGTCGGCCGCGGGCTTCAGCTCCTTGCCGTAATACGGCGTCAGATCGAGCAGCAGCCCCTTGTCGGCATATTCCTTCATCTCGGCGTAGGATACTTGGAACAGATCGGGATAATTGCCGGCGGAGATGCGCAGCCGCACTTGCTTGGTGTAGTCGTCCAACGTCTGCAGCGGAGCCAAGGTCAGGTCGATGCCCAGCTTCTTGTCAAGCGTCTGCTTGATGACATCCGCGTCCGGAGGCGGGAGTCCCGTCCCGGTCAGCGTGACGTTCAGGGGGACGGGTGCCGCCGGTTTGACCGGCGTTCCGGTCGCGGATGCACCCGGCGTCTCCTCCGAGTTCGAGCTCCCCTTGCCGCCGCAGCCGGCTGTCAGCGCAGCGGTCAGGGCGGCGACGGTCAGAACGGCCGTGCCTTTCTTCCAATGATTCATTGCATGAAAGCCCCTCTCTGTGGAATGTTGCATGTATTGAAATTGGCGCGCCAAGTTCAACCGTCGTCAGCCTTTCACGGAACCGAGCAGCATGCCCTTGGTGAAATGCTTTTGCAGGAACGGATAGACGATAAACACCGGGAGGCTGGCCACGACGACGGCGCTCATCTGCATCGTCACGGTCGGCACCATATTTTCCGCATTTTCCAGCGGCTGCTGCGCCATCGTCAAAATCTCCCGCACGACCACCTGGAGCGGATACAGCGTCCGGTCGGTGATGTACATGATCGCGGAGAAAAACTGGTTCCAGTGCCCCACCGCGTAGAACAAGCCGATCGTGATCAGCGAAGGCTTCGACAGCGGGACGACGATCTGCCACAGAATGCGGAATTCGGTAGCCCCGTCCATCCGCGACGATTCGAACAGCTCCTCGGGCAAGTTCTCGAAGAAGCTTTTCATCAGCAGCACATTGAAGCTGGAGATCGCGTTCGGCAATATGAGCGCCCAGATCGAATCGAGCAGCCCGGTAGCCTTGACGATCAAGTACGTCGGGATGATGCCCCCGCTGAAGAGCAGCGTGAACACGATCATGTACAGGAACAGCGAGCGCATCGGCAGCTTCTTGCGGCTGAGCCCGTAGGCGGTCAGCGCCGTCAGCGTCAAGTTCACCGCCGTACCTGCGACCGTCAGGAAGATCGTCACATAGAAGGAGCGCATGATATTCGACGTTTCGAACAGCTTCCGGTACGCCTCGAACGTAATCGATTTGGGAATCAGCACGTACCCGCCGTTTTTCAGTACTTCGCCGTAGGGCGTCAGAGAGACGGAGAATACGTACAGCATGGGAATGACCGCCGCGAGTCCGACGATCGCCAGAATCGCATAGGACACCCGGCTGAACACACGGTCGGAGGCGGAGTTTACCATATGCTCTCCCCCCAACGTTTGGCCATCGCGTTCGAAGCCAGGACGAGCACGAGTCCGATTAGCGATTTGAACAAACCTACGGCGGAAGCAAGGCTGAAATTGAACTGCTCGAGACCGGTCCGGAATACCCATGTGTCGAGAATGTCGGCTACCGGATAGACATGGACGTTGTAGAGGATGTAGATCTGATCGAAGCCGGCGTCCAGCAGGTGGCCGAGCCGCAGAATCAGCAGCAGCACGACAACGTTGCGGATGCCGGGCAGCGTGATGTGCCAGATCATGCGCACGCGGCTTGCCCCGTCTACGCGGGACGCTTCGTACAAGGTGGGATCGATGCCTGCCATGGCCGCCAGATAAATGATCGCGCCCCAGCCCAGGTTCTGCCACAATTCGGAGCCCACGAGGACGGTCCGGAACCATTCGGGCGAGCTCAGGAACGGGATGGCGGTCCCTCCGGCCTCGACGATCCACCGGTTTACAATACCGCTGTTCTGGGACAGCAGCACGATCAGGATGCCGTAGATAATAACCCAGGACAAGAAATGGGGCATGTAGCTCAGCGTCTGCACGAGCCCCTTCAGCCACCGGACCCGGCATTCGTTCAAAAGGATGGCCAGGACGATGGGGGGGACCATGCCGAACAACAGCTTGTACACGGAGATGAGCAAAGTGTTGGTCAACAGCTGAGTGAAATAAGGAGAATCGTAAAATTGCTGAAAGTATTTGTACCAAGGGTCGGCCCAAGGGCTGCCCAGGATCCCCTTCAGGATGTCGTAATCCTTGAAGGCGATGACGAGCCCATAGATCGGGACGTATTTGTATACGATGTAATAGACGATCCCCGGGAGCAGCATCAAGTAAATGGCGCGAAACTCCCAAACCTTTTTCCAGTATGCGGCCGAATGGATCATTCGGTTCCTCCCCCTCTGCTGTTCTGCTCTTATCGTAACAGGGGCGGGAGCCGGGATTAAGGAACATTGTTGTCCCGTTTATGGAACGATTTTATCCGGTTGGAACCGTTTGCGGAATTCGCTCGGCGTCAGCCCTGTGGTGCGTTTGAAAATTTTATTGAAGTAGTTGTCGTTCGCGAAGCCTACGCTGCGCCCGACGTCGCCGATGCTCAAGTCCGTCTCGGTCAGGAGCGCCTTCGCTTTCTCGACCCGGTATTGCTGCAAATAGTGGATCAGCGACTCCCCGACCTTTTTCTTGAACAGCCGGCTGACGTAATGCTCCTCCATCGACACATAGCGAGACAACGACTTGAGGGTGAGGGGGGCGTCGTAATTTTGGCGGATATAGGCGATGATTTTGTTGATTTCCTCGTGGTCGGTCGGGCTCCCCTCGGACGTGGCATAATGATGCATATACAGGGAGAGCCGCCGTTCGAACCGGGCCTTCATGTCGGCGAACGAGGCGGCCTCCAGCAGCTCGCGCGCCGGGATGGCGGGCCGGCCGGCTATGCGCGCCAGCACTTGATCCAAGTGCAGCGCCGCCGACTTGACGAGCACGAGCGGATACAGCAGCCGGCGCTGCTCCTCCCACATCGCCTCCAGCGTCTTGGTGCAGGCCTCCAGCTTGGCCTGCTCGAATTCGCGAAGCAGCTCCTTCTCGTACACCCAGGAAAGCTGTGGCGGCGCAGCTTTCGGTTGCCCCTGCAGGTCCTCGTATATCACGCCGACCCGGTTGTCGTACCAGAGCCGGTCCGCCGCTTGCAGCAGGCGGGCCCACGCATGCGGCAGCTCCGCGACCGGGACCGCGCGCCCATTGACGCCTGTAAGCAGCGTGGAGGAAGCGCCGCCGCCCCGATCGAGGGCGGAGGGCCCGTTCCACTTCGGCGGCCGGCCGGCGAAGGCGAACACGGTGGTGACGCCCGACTGGCAATAAGCGGTCAAGCCGGCGAGCGGGCCGGCGACCGAGAAGCCCGGCCGCTCGACCTCCTCCAGGCAGCGGTCGGGGCGGCTGCTCAGGAACACGCCGATCCATACGTATTCCGAGCCGGCGACCGGCCGGACGACGAGCTCGCCGCGCTCGGCGTCGGCGGAGGCGGGGAGGCCGGCGTCGTTCGCAGGGGCGTACAGCCGCTCCCATAGCTGCGGCAGCAGCTGCTCGTAGGCGTACAGCTTCGTCCGGGATTTCAGCTCCAGCAATTCCGTGCGGCTCTCCAGCTCCCGTCGGATTTTCCGCAAAGCCTCCGCCAGCGATTCCATATCCATGGATGCCTTCAGCACATACGCGGACGCCCCGTGCTCCAGCGCTTGGCGTGCATACTCGAATTCGTTCATGCACGTCAGCATCAGGAAGCGGGTCTCTCGCCCTTCCGCACGCGCCGTCTTGAGCAGCTCGATCCCGTCCATGAACGGCATGACGATATCGGCGATCACGAGGTCGGGTTCGTGTTCCCGAATGAGCTGCAATGCATCCTCCCCGTTCTCCGCTTCTGCGACGATCTCGAAGCCGAGCCGCCCCCAGTCGACCTTATTCCGGATCGTCCGGCGCACCATCGGCTCGTCTTCTGCGATGATCAGTTTCCACATGGACGTCCCCTCCTTCGGCTTGATATGGGTCGGCAAGCAGCAGCGGAAAGGCGACCCGGACAAGGGCTCCCTCTTCCAACGCAATCAGCTCGAGCTCCGCCTCCCGCTTGAAGAGAAGCTGCAGCCGCTCGCGGACGTTCGTCAGCCCGATGCCCTTCCGAATCCGCCTTTGCTTCTTTTTCTCCGCTTCCTCCACGCCTTGTCCGTTATCCTGCACTTCCATCACGAGCTTGTCCCCCGCCCGGAAAACCCGGACCCGGATGATCCCCTGCTTCTCCATGCGCGGGAACCCGTGGGTAATGCAGTTGTCCACCAGCGGCTGCAGGCTCAGCTTGGGCACGAGAGCGTACCGCAGCTGCTCGTCGTACTCGTACTGCACGGCGAAACGGTCGTCGTAGCGGAATTTCTGAATTCGCACGTACGCTTCGACCAGATCGATCTCGTCCTGCAGATGGATGAGGTCGGCTTCGTCGGTCAGGCTCGATTCCAGCAGCTTGCTGAGCCGCTTGCAGATATCGGCCGCCGTCTGGTCGTCCTTGTCAATCGCATGCCATTTCAACGTATTCAGCGTATTGAGCAGAAAATGGGGGTTCACCTGGCTGATCAGCATCTGGAAGCGTACGGACTCCCGCTGCCGCTCCTCGCGTTTCAGCCGGTCGACCATCAGGTGCATATCGGAGACCATGCGGTTGAAGGCGCGGGCCAGTGCCGACAGCTCGCCGCGATAGGCCTGTTCCGGCAGGAACGTCTTCATCTCGGCCCGGACCATGCCCTCCATCTTGTTCTTGAGCAGCTTGAGCGGCCGCGTCACCGACGCGGAGATGAATAAGGTCAGCAGGATGAAAATGCCGGTCAAAACCAGAAAAGTGAGGAGAAACCGCCGTTCCAGCAGCTTCAGGTCGCCGAAATAGATCCGCAGCGGAAAAGCGCAGACGATCTGCCAGCGCTCCGGCAGCAGCCAAGTCGAGCCGTACAGCATCGTGTTCGACTCCTCCACCCAATAGGCGGGTTTGGGTGCGGCCGACGTCAACTTCTTCACCACGGCGGGCCGGATTCGACTGGTCGGCTCCGTTTGCGCCAGCGCTTGGCCCGTCTCGTCCAGGATGTAGTACGTTTGGAGCACGGGGAAATTTTTGGCCGCCTCCTTCAACCACGTCTCGTAGTCGAAGCTGATGCGGATCACGCCGATGAGGGCGTCCCCGTCCCGGATCGTCGCGATGAGGGTAAGGAGCTTGCCGCTCCACGTCAAGCCGGCGGGCAAGTAATTCGGCACTCCGGGGATCCACTTGTAGGGGGCGCCCGTTTCCTGCAGCTTCTCCAGCGCTTTGGCGCCCCAGCCCGGCTCCGGCTGTCCTCCTTCCGCTTCGGCCGAGCTCGCCTGGACCCCCGCCAGATCGGCTACGGAATAGTGCAGATACCGGCTCAGCGGCATCGCGCGGCTGCGGCTGCGATCGATCGCTTCCCGGATCGTCTCGCTTCGCGCGTCGACGTCTCCGTCGCTTTCGCGGAGGGCGTTCACCAGATCCCGGCTCCGCTCCAGCGCGATCCATTGCAGGAGCGCCATGTTCGTCATCTCGTTGAACTCCGACTTCATGAGGCTCAGCTGTTCCCCGCTCTGCTCCTGGATTTTCTCTACGATCAGACGCTCCGTGGACCGGTAGTAATACAGCTGCAGCAGGAGCAGCGGAATCAGCACGAAGAGGACGAAGCTGAAGAAAAACCGGTGTTTGATTTTTTGCGGCAGCAGCTTGTTCAGCCATACGCCCATGAGGGACCCTCCCTGTCACGATCGATAGTTAGTCTATGCCCATGTTAGCACCATCTTATCGGAACTGTCCCGCCTTGGGAATCCGCATTCTTGTCTACATACAGGAACAAATTTGTCCTGATAACAGCAGTTCCGCACGACTGAGGAGCATATCGGGATGGCTTCGTCACGCAATCCGGCGGTGTCGGACGACAAGAACATATATCCTTAACACCAAAAAGAAGGCCGCCAAAAGGGCAGCCTTCCAATCGCTGTTCGTTCAATTGGGATTGTATTTACTTCACCATTTTTTGGCGAATGGCAAGGACGACGGCTTGTGTACGGTCTGCCGCTCCAAGCTTGCCCAGGATGCGGTGAACATGCGTTTTGACCGTACCTTCCGAAACATAGAGACGCTGGGCGATTTCGGCGTTTCGAAGACCATATGCCATCCATTGCAGCACGTCAAGCTCTTTCTCGGTTAAAGACTCGCGAAACCTGTCGTTCGCATCGGTCTCTAGGTTTGCAAAATCCTGAAGTTCCCCCCCTTTCATGGCTTCCGCCATCGCTTTGGATGCCGTAGAGCTCTGGTAGATTGCGGCACCTCGATAAGCGGATCGAATGCTGTCGAGCAGCGTACGGGTTTCTGCATCCTTCAGCAAGTAGCCGACCGCTCCGGCACGAATCCCATCCACAACGTAGGATTGAACGTCAAAAGTCGTCAAAAGCATAACTTTTATCTCGGGATGGGCCGCATGAAGGAGGCGTGTCGCTTCAATGCCCGAGAGCCCCGGCATCCGGATATCCATCAAGACAAGGTCCGGCTTTAGGAGTTCCGTTACCGACAGCGCTTCTTCCCCGCTGCTCGCCTCCCCGACCACCTCCATATCGGACTGGGACCCGATAATATACCGCATCCCTTGACGAATAACGGGCTGATCGTCTGCCAGCACGATTCTGATCTGTCGATTCTGCACGTTCATGAAGCCTCCCCTCTTTGACCGAGCGGGAGGTTGACGCGCAGGCAGAGGCCATGAGGCTGTATGGCGTTAAAGTTCAAGCTTCCTCCAGCAGCCTCACAGCGGACTTTCATCGTTCGGATGCCAAAGCCGGAGAGAACATCGGCATCTCCGGTATAGCGTCCATTGTCGGAAATCGTCATTTCGCAAAAGCCGTTCATCATCTCTAAACGAATCAGCGCCGATGTCGCGCCGGAATGCTTCATCACATTGGTAAGCGCCTCTTGCAGGACGCGAAAAAGAGTTATGCCGATAGACATCGGCATGTCGGCAAATTGATCTTCGTCAAATTCCATTCGGAAATGGATGCCGGAACGGGCGGCGCCTTGGCTTACCAATCCCCTTAACGCGATGAGTCCGATTCCGTTCTCGCTCTCGGTCCAATCGCGAACGGCTATCCGGATTTCGCTCATCGCTTTGCGGGCGCTGTCGAGCATCAGCGGAATCTGCCGTTCGGCTTGGCGAGGATCGTCCGGAAGCATCAGTTCAACCGCTTGAAGTTGGATGATGAGAGAAGTCAACTGATGACCGATCCCGTCATGGATATCTCGGGCAAGACGTGCGCGCTCCGACAGTGCCGCATATTTCATCGATTCGAGTGTCGCCTCCTGAAGCTCCTGGTGCGCGCTCTTTAGCTGATCGTGTGCGATGTTCAATTCCGCTAAATGCTGCCGACTGATGCGATGACTCTCTTTCAGTGAGGTTATCCCGCGAACGCCGAGGTACAGACCTGTCGGCCCGAACAATGGGCTGAACGGCAGCTGCGTCTCTAAGTGGAGGTAAACAATCGCTGCGGAAACAGCCGCAAACACGATGCTCCCGGATTTGAGCTGCCGCTGGGGGGTGGAGGCCAACATCCAGATCAGCGGCCAAAGCAAGCCGGACGTGAGAGACCCGCCTCCCAGCCCGATATCGTTTCCGATCGCGGGGGCGAGGTTTTCCAATGCCAGCACGCCCGCTACGGCGATCAGCGACAGCACGATATACGCCGAGATGGACCATTCTCTTCGCCGCAGCCAGATAAAGCCCAGATAGGACAAAAGCAGCACGAGTGCGATGTACCATGGACCGGGCGTCCTGAAATTGCTTCTAAGGATGTAATGAAGGAAGATGGCAAATGTCGCGCATGCAGCCAATACACGTACTGGAAGCGGACCCATTCCGCGGCTCACCCTCCTTAACTTGGGATATACAAAGTTTAACGGGCCGCCCTTTGATTTTCTACAGCCCGTTTGGCGACTCCCCTTGCGAGAAGCAGCCCGAATACGGTGAAGAACACCTGAAGGAAAACAGCGGGTCCTCCCTGATTCAACTGCGAAGGGATCAGCGAAGCAATCAGAGCCTTGAGTGCGAATAATGCGGCAAAGGATGAAATAACCTGAAGCGTCCTCAGCCTTCTGCTGATCCGTCCTTTTCGCGCTAGCGAAACCGCCTTGGCCTGCCATGCGCCGGCGCCGAATCCAAGCAGCGTTCCTGCCGCAACAAGCAGCCATTCTCGGGTTCCCAAGCCATCGACTCCAAACGCTTGAACGACGCCAAGCACGAAAACGAGCGCGGCGATAAGTAACGTTCCGTTAAGCTTCTTCATTCAGGTTCACCTCCATGTTATTTGCGCGACCTATATGACCATAATAATCGTTCGGGAGGCCGCATGCGTCTATCTACGGATAGAGTTTTCAGCAATACGAAAAAAACCGGAACGCTCGGATCCCGGCCCTGCAATGCTCCGTTTCATAGCCTCTTGATGCGAACAAAAACGAACCGGAAGCATCTCGGTCGATATCCGCGATGCTTCCGGTTCGTTCTAGGCGCCTCTTGAAGATTTATTTATACAAGGGAGGCGTATTTCGCGCGGGCCAGCTTCGCCGCTTCGACCATATGGCGCAAGGACTCGACCGTCTCTTCGCGTCCGCGCGTCTTGAGACCGCAGTCCGGATTGATCCAGAAAAGCTTCGGATCCAGCACGCGAAGCGCCCGGTCGATCATATCCGTCATCTCCCGCACGGCCGGAATGCGCGGACTGTGAATGTCGTAAACGCCGAGGCCGATGCCCAGCCTATAGGTATTGTCCTCGAAGCTCCGGATCATCTCGCCGTGGCTGCGGGACGTCTCGATCGAGATCACGTCCGCGTCCATCGCCTCGATCGAGTCGATCATGTCGTGAAACTCGCAGTAGCACATATGGGTGTGGATCTGCGTCGTATCCTCCACGGTGCAGGTCGTCATCCGGAACGCCTTGACCGCCCAAGCCAGGTACGCCTCGTGCTCCGACGCGTGAAGCGGGAGCCCTTCGCGGACGGCCGGCTCGTCGACCTGGATCATGCCGATGCCGGACTTCTCCAGCGCCTCGACCTCCTGCCTCAGCGCGTAAGCCAGCTGGTAGGCGACCTGCTCCCGGGAGAGGTCGTCACGGACGAACGACCAGTTCAAGATCGTGATCGGTCCCGTCAACATCCCTTTGACCGGGCGGTCGGTCAGCGACTGCGCGTAAACCGTCTCCTCCACCGTCATCGCTTCGCGGAACGCGACGTCGCCGTAGATGATCGGCGGCTTCACGCAGCGGGAGCCGTACGATTGCACCCAGCCGTGCCGGGTGAAGGCGAAGCCTTCCAGCTTCTCGCCGAAAAACTCGACCATGTCCGTCCGCTCGAATTCCCCGTGCACGAGCACGTCGAGGCCGATCTCCTCCTGAAGCTTCACCCAAGCGTCGATCTGTTCGCGGATAAACGTCGCATACTGCGCGTCGTTCCACTCGCCCTTGCGCCACAGCTGACGCGCCTTGCGCACTTCCGCGGATTGCGGGAAGCTGCCGATCGTCGTCGTCGGGAAGAGCGGCAGCTTCCACCTCGCTTGCTGCGCCGCATGACGCTCCGCGAACGGCTTGCTTCGCTTCGGCTCGACGGCCGTCATCGCTGCTGCGACCGCCTGCCGGACATCCGTACGATTGCGCACGGCCGACGTCTTGAGCGGGAGCAGCGAGGCCTCCGCCCGCTTCAGCTCCTCCGCTACGGCCGCCGCGCCTTCGCGAAGCGCCTTGGAGAGCAGCGCAATTTCTCCCAGCTTTTCGTCGGCGAAGGCGAGTGCCTCCCTCAGTTCCGCCGGCAGCTCGGTTTCGCGTTCGGTCGATACCGGAACGTGGAGCAGGCTGCACGACGACTGTACGATCAGGCGCTCGGACGATACGAGCCCCCGCAGCTCCTCCAGCAGCGCGAGCTTGTCGCCCAGCTCCGCCCGCCAGATGCCGCGTCCGTCGATGACGCCGGCGCCGAGAACCTTGTCATCGGGGAAGCCGATCGAACGAATCGAGGCCAGATTGCCCTCCGCGCCGTGGACGAAGTCCAGGCCGATGCCCTGGACCGGCAGCGCGATCACTTCACGGTAGCTGTCAATCGATTCGAAGTACGTCTGCAGCATGACGTTCAGGCTGGGCACGGCCGCCGTCATCGTACGGTAGGCGGCGGCCAGTCGTTGCAGGTCGCCGGCCGACAGCTTCGTGACGAGGACCGGCTCATCCAGCTGGACCCATCGGACGCCTTCGGCGGCCAGCTCTTCCAGCACCCGGACGTAGAGCGGAAGCAGGCGCTCGAGCCAGCGGTCCGTGTCGCCGACGGCATAGCCTTTGGACAGCTTCAGAAACGTCAGCGGCCCCAGGATGACCGGCTTGCCTTCGATGCCGAGCTTCTCCTTCGCTTCGCGGTAGGCTTGCAGCGGACGGTTCTCGGTCAGCACCGGCTCCGCATCGTGCAGCTCCGGAACGATGTAATGGTAGTTGGTGTTGAACCACTTGGTCATCTCGCTGGCGGCGGCATCCTTCGTCCCGCGTGCAATGCCGTAGTAGGTCGGCAGCGGCACGGCGCCTCCCGCATACGGGAAACGCTTCGGCACGATGCCGAACATGACGGCCGTATCGAGCACATGATCGTAGTAGGTGAAGTCGTTGACCGGAATCAGGTCGATGCCCTTCGCTTGCTGCTTGCGCAGATGGTTCAGACGAATCTCCCGCAGCTGGCGGTGAAGCTCTTGCTCCTCCAGCTTGCCGGCCCAGAACGCCTCAAGCGCTTTCTTCCATTCCCGGTCCGCGCCGATGCGCGGGTAACCCAATACGCTGCTTTTTGCCATATTCGCAGTCTCCTCGTCCGTTTGATGGTCATTTTCATTTCGTTTTACGGTCGGCGTCGGCGCACCTCACGCGCCTTGCCGGAACAAGTTGTGGCCGACGCTTGAAGCCGGATAACAAAAAAGACGCCTCTCCCTAGCAAAGCATGGGGAAAGACGCCTTCATAACACGTTATGACGGATCATCTAACACCTCCCTATCTCCCGTAGGTACTGCAGTGCTGTCAGAACAGGCAGGTCTCCTGGCTCCGGTATCCTCGCATGGGCAGCGGCCTTCCCGATCGAATCTCGATCAGTGGCACGAATGGCTGCCCAGCTCCTCCGTTACAGTGGCGGGACCGCGTCGGTATTGCACCGAACTTCCCTTTTAAGCCGCTCCGAAACGCATCGCCTCGGACGGCACCTGTTCCCGGTATCAAGTTGTATGACATATCCGCTATTGCATGTTGTATTATAGACCAATTTGGAAATAGATACAATTCCATTCTGCATCGAATGTCGGACCCCGCCGCAGAAGAGCTGACGATTCCGACCCATCGTCAATTCCGGATTTGGCTAAGCTGCCGGTAGATCACGGAAGCGTTCAGCTTGATGGTTACGCTCATGGAGATTTTGACGCGTCTTCCCGAGCCATATCGCTTACGGGCGCACCTTCGGATGCGTCTTGCGCATGCCTTTTCGAAGGCGCATACCTCCAACGGCTTTCCGGCCCCGGGAATCACGAGGCCGGGGGGCAGCCGATACCGGTACCGTTTTTTGACAACTTTGCGCTTTGTCCGGATCTTAAAGCACAAGCCCACCTCCAACTCGGGAATCGCATAGGGCTTCTCTTCCAGCTTCAGATCGACCTGCGCTTGGCCTTTAGGGGGCAATTGGATCGGTACGCTGCTTTCCAGCGCATATTTGTCCGTCATGGCCATAGGCTCACCCCTCGATTTGAACCGTCGCTTTGACGCGATAGGTTCCGGCCGGAAGATCCCCGAACAAATACAATCCGCCATCATTGGATTTTGTAATATCGATGATCGTTTCCGTTCCGTTCGCAATCGAATAAAGCGCGACGATAGCCTGAGCGATCGGCTGCCCCGATTGGCTGTCCGTTACGATGCCGCTTATCGTGCCCGTATTGGCGTCCGGATCGGGCGGGAGTATCACGTCTTGCGGAACAAACTCCCTGCCGGCTAAATCCACGGGGGCGCTTTGACTGGACAAAAAGCCGGCCTTGCTTGCCGTAATGAAATAAATGCCGTCCGTAAGTCTGGCGAATAAATATTGGCCCGTTTCGTTAGTCGAGACGATGCCTATCAGCTGGGGGATTCCAGCTACCATTTGGAATAGCTCGACCGTCGCATCGGCGATAGGGGTGTTGTCGGCGCTATTTTTGACGATGCCGAAAAAAGCCCCGCGCGGCGCGTCCGCATCCGGCTGCATGGTGATCGTGACCATCGTCGTCCGATTGGCGAGAACCGATATCGGAATACGGAGCGGCGTCAGAAAGCCGGGTTCGGAAGCCGTAATGAAATACGACCCGACGGGGATTCGCGGAAAAATGAATTGACCGCCCGGGTTGCTGTTGGTGTGCTCGAAGGGGACGCCCAACGAATTGAACAGCTTGACCGTCGCAAGCGGGATCATCGTTCCGTCCGGACGCCTTACGGAGCCCGAAACGTTGCCCGCGTCCACGCCTGGGGCTTGCTGAAGGGGGATGTTCGCGGTTTCTTCTTCACGCCCGTCGATCGTAATGGGGGGGCTCGGCTGCAGTCTATACCGGTCTATGATTGGCATGGTAACTTCCTCCCCGATAGGTTTTGCCGATTCTATACAGGATACGGGAGTCATAAGAATCATGATGCTGTAATATGACCTATTTAACCGTGCCCAATTTAGAACCCCCTAACCGCTGCGGCACCCTTCCTACCGGACCCGCCTTTTCGCAGGCGTGCTTATGCGGATGCCGTGCTTTCGGCGTTTTCCGCCCGGGGCCTCCACCTTCTGGGGACAAAAAAGGCTCCCCTTCGAGTCGGGGAGCCTTTCAGGGACCGGTCGGCTTTCGAAGATTCAGCCGATCAGCTTGGACCGTTCCAACAGCCGGCGGACGATAACGGCCGTCTCCGCCCGGGTAATGCTCGCTTTCGGCGCGAGCCTGTTCCCGTCTCTGCCCGTTACGACACCGGAGTGCACGTTGTCGGCCACACTCGCGAGGGCCCATTGCGACACGGAGCCGGCGTCGGCGAATGGCTCCAATACCGTTCCCGGGTCGGCCGGTTGAAGCGTCCCGGACAGCCCGCTCACCCGCATGGCGTTCGCGATCATCTCCATCGCCTGCTCGCGGGTGATCGCCTCCTGCGGACGGAACGTCCCGTCCTCGAACCCGTGGATCAAATCGAACGAAAGGGCGGTCCGGACCTCGCCCGCATACCACTCGTTCCCTGTCACGTCTCGGAACGCGGCCTCGGCGTTTTCGGTCCTCAACCCGAGCCCCCGCGTCAGGATGGCCGCGAACTCCGCTCGGGTAACGGCCCGGTCGGGCTCATAGAGGTCGTCGCCGACACCGGAAACGACGAGACGCGAACCCATGTCGTTCACGAGCGGCTTCGACCAATGGCCGGCGACGTCGACGAACGCCATAGGGTGCGAGACGACGGCGAACGTGCCGTTATCCAAGCTGCCGATCTTGGCGAATCGCTTGCCGGCGTCGTCGACGAGCCGCGTCGGCGCGTGGCGGACTGTGTCGTCCGCTTGGAGGGCGACGCCGGTTGTGGCCGGGCTAACGCCGGTCTCGGCCGTTACCGCGATCTCGCGCTCCACGTAGCGTTCGAAGGCGGGCACGTCCGCCGTGCGTTCCCCGGAAACGCCTCTCACGGTAAAAGCGAAAGGCTTCGAGACGGGCGGCGTACCGCTGCGGACGAGCGCGTCTTCCGCGGCTTTCTCCCGTTCGGCCGGAAGACGGGCGACTTCGATCTGCACGTCGAGCTTCCCGGGCTCGGCGCCTTGGCCGACCTTCTCCGCCAAGGCGTTCACGTCGAGAAAGCCGGACGGAAGCCGGTAAGACGCTTCTGCGGTCTTCACGACGACGGTCGTCCCCAGCTCCGCGATCTCGCGGAACAGCTCGCCGTTCAGCTCGCCGATCGCCGCATCCGTCGGCTGCTCGAACGGAATCGTGACGACCGCATTCCGTCCCTCCGTCCGCAGCTTTTCTTTCAGCCGGACGGCATCGATCGCGATTTTCGTCGACGTCCGCCCTTGCGCCGTCTCCCGGGTTCGCATGCCCGCGCGTACGGGTTCATCGTTTACGTAGACGATCACTCTGGGATCCTCCGCGTACCAGGAGTACGAGCCGGAGGAGTTCGAACCGGAATCGGCTTTCGCCACAGCAGCGGTCGGCGCGCTCTCCGCCGCCAGCCCCGTCCGCGCTCCGGTCGCGGCGACCGGCATCGCCTCGAACGTGATAAACTTGCCTTCGTAAGCGCTCGTCGGCACCCACGTCTTCCCGGTCGCGCCGGGGATGGCCGCCTTGTTCGTCCCGGCCGCGTCGTCCGACGCATACCACCGATACGCGCTCGCGCCTTCCCGATCGTATTCCGCGTCCGAGTAAGCGTAAAACCCCGTCAGCGTCCGCCCGACCTGCGCCGTGCCGCTGATCGAGACGCCTCCCGCGACAGGCGCCGCGTTGTTGGCGAAGTACATCACCGTCGCTTTTTTCCCGTTCGAGTCGTCCATAAAGGCCATGTAAGGCGTTCCGTTGTCGACGACCAATGAATTGAAGAACGTCCGGCTTTCGGAAAAGGCCGGGCTGCCGACGTCCGTCCACGACGTTCCGTCGAATCTCTTGACCGTCGCCCGCAATGCGATGCCGTCGATATCGTCCTGGTAGCCGACATACAGCTCCCCGTTCGACAGGTAGAGCTTCACGTATTGGGCACCGCCCGTCGAGAACCCCGGCGTGCCGACGGGTACCCACGAACCGGCGCCTCCGTCATATTTCATAACCGTTGCCTTCCATCCGAGCGACTTATCCATATACGCCGCATAAGGCGTGCCGTTATCGACGACCAGGGACAGGTCCGACACCGTGTCGGCCGATAATCCCGGGGGACCGACGGCGCTCCAGACACCCGAATCGTACTTCATGACCGTTAACCGGCTTTGATTCGCACGATCGCGAAAGGCCACATACGGCGTGCCGTTATCCAGGGCTAAAGAAGGAAGCGCGATCTGATTCCCGGAGAACCCCGGACTCCCGACGTTCACCCAAGCGCCGCCGTCGAATCTCATGACCGTCGCCCTGTACCCCAAGCCCTTGTCCACAAAACCGACGTAAGGCGTGCCGTTGTTGAACGCCAGCGACAATTCCAGCGCGAGATCCGAACTGAACCCGGCGGCGCCGATGTACTCCCACGCCGTACCGTTGTAGGTCATGACCGACGCGCGATGTCCGTTGGCTTCGTCTTGAAACGCCAGGTAGAGCTTCCCGTTATCGATTTGCAACGAGAGAAACTCCGCCGAGCCCGCGGTAAAACCGGGAGCGCCCACGTATTCCCAGTCGCCCTGGCGGTAGGTCATCACGGATGCCCGATTGCCGTGAGCGCCGTCCATGAAGGCCACGTAAGGCGCGCCGCCGTCAACCTGCAGCGAGGTATAGATCGCGGTGTCCTCCGTGAAGGCGCGCGCCCCCACCGTGTACCAGTCCGGCCCCGTCGCCACGGCGCCGGTCGGAGCGCTGACCGTCGCCGTTCCCGTCGGCGTACCCGTTGCGGCGGCCGGCGTCACTTCGAACGAGATGAACTTGTTCATCTCGTCCCGCGTCAACGTCAGCGACGTCCCCGTCGCCCCCGGAATGGGCGTCCTGTTCCTTCCGTCCGCCGAATTCGCCGCGTACCAGCGGAACGAGGTCGCCCCTTCCGGGTCGCCCTCCGGATCCGAATACGCATACGTACCGGTCAGCGTCCGGCCCACCTGCGCCGTACCGGCGATCCCGACCGCGGTGACCGTCGGCGCCCCGTTGCCGACCGTAAAGGCCACCGGGGCGGCTTCGAACCACGGATGGACGGAGTCTTTCGCCGATACCCGGAGCGAATAGGCGCCTGACGGCACCCCCGTCAGCGGCAGCATCCGGTCGATCGGCTGGTCGAGTCCCGAGGCATAGACGCTGTAGGTTACGCTCGTAACCGTTGCTCCCCCGCCGTCCACAATGTCGTACCGGACCGACAGCTCCTCGCCCGCGCTGAAATCCGACACGGTCCCCTTCACGGGCAGCGATCCGGCGTAGACGGGCGAAGACAGAGGCTCTACCGTAAGTTTCGGCGCGAACGCCTTCAAATACGGCGTCGTCTCCCCGTCCCGAATCCCCCATACGCCCGCGAAATCCCACCCCGCGTAAGTGCTTTGCGCATTCATGGCCGCGGTTGCGACGCCGGTTCCGCCGGCGCTTGCCGGCAGATTGCCGACATCCCAATAAGACGAAACCGTCGTTCCGTTCCACGCGGCGCCGATCAGCCCGCCCGAGGACGTCCCTCCCGCGACCGGGCCGGAAGCGTATGCGCGGCGGATTTGGACGAGCGTCGAAGCGCCGTCCCCTTCGCCGAGCAAGCCTCCGATCCCGTGCGTCACGCCCGTCACGCTGCCGGAGGCGAACGCATTCTCGATAAGACCGGAGACCGCCATGCTGCCGACCAGACCGCCCGTGGCAAAAGCTCCGTTCACAGACGAGGTGGAGCATACGCCCGATACCGTGCTTTCACGAATCGCACCGGCTAAACCGCCGACGGCCCCTTGCCCGTTTACGGTTCCCGAAGTGCAAGCGTTTTCGACAACGCCGTTCTCCAGCATGCCGACCAGCCCGCCCGTGAAGTCTTTCCCGCGAATGTCCGCGGCCCCGAGCTGGACGTTGCTCAAGGTTCCGCCCTTCACATAACCGAACAGCCCCGCAAAGTCCGATAGCCCGCGGTCCACCTTCAAGCCGCGGATCGTATGTCCGCCGCCGTCGAACGTCCCGGTGAAGGGCGCCGCTCCATCGTTGCCGATCGGCAGCCAGCCCTTCCCGTCGCGATCGTGGTCGTAGCCGGCAAGATCGATATCCGCCCCCAGCTTGTACGAGGCGGCCAAATCGTTGCGGATATCCGACAATTCCTTCGCCGTCGTTACGATAAACGGATCGGCGGGCGTTCCTTGTCCCGCCATCGCCGCTTGCGCCGTCCGCACCCCTCCGCCGATCGGAAAGCAGGACGCCAGCAAAGCGACCAAGGTGATGAACATGAAAGGCCGATGAAATGAGCGCTTCATAAATCCCCCTCTGTTCCTGAAATCTGCCAAAATTCCCATGGCAATTCGTAGTATAGTCCTATCTTCTCTACTTTTCTATCTTTTTTTCTACTATTTTTTTCTAAATCTCGGCCCGAACGCGGCAAAAAAGCCGTTGACGGCGAATGCGCTTCGCTTTCAACGGCTGTGGGTGTCCCTATTGTAGAAAGAAGAGTAACCTCGCGGGGTAAACGCTCAACCGCAAAGGCCGGTTTACGGATCAAGCGGGAGTCCATCGAAACGGACGTCTCCGATCGAACGGCAAACGGTTGGAGGAACGGCCCGCCTCACCGCACCAGCTCGCTCAAAAACGACAGCCGGTAAATTTGCTTCGGCCGCCCCTTCGACTTGCCCTTCTCCTCGCCGATAATGTCGATCAGGCCGGAGTCGAGCCAAGCGAGCAAAAACCGGTGCGTGCTCCGCACCGTCACGTCGAGCACGGTGGCCAGCTCCTGCGCCGTGTAATCCGTCTTGCCGAAGCGGGTGACGTGCGCGACGAGCTTGCTCAAGTAGCCGGACGTCAGCCCCGCCTCCTCGGCCCGCTTCAGCAGGCTCGCGTCGATCAGCGACAAGTCGTATTCGTGTGGGTGCGTCATCTCGAGCGGTCCGATGACGCTCTTGTCCTCGCGCACGATGAAGCAGATGTCGCCACCGCTTTCCTTGGAGTTGCGCAGGGCGAGCCGCGCGTGCGTGCCCGCTTCGTTGGCGGAGCGGCCGAAGCCGATGCCGATGCTGAGCGACAGGCCGTAATATTTCTCCACGACGCGGGCGAGCGGAATCGACTTGTAGCCGCCCGTCTCCCGCTCGAAAATACCGCGCGTCGTAATGAACAAATATTCGTTCCCGCCCATATGCGTCAAATGCCCGTCCAGCGACTCGACGTACCCGAGCAGCATCCGGTGGATGTCGAGCTTGAGCCGCTGCACCTCGTGCTCGGACGTCTTCTTCTTCGCCAGCCGGTCGAATTCGTCCACATGGATGAAGCCGACGACGATTTGCGACTCCTTGCTTCGCCGCGATTCCGTCGACAGCAGCGACCGCTCGAGCGCGACGATGATGTCCTGATCCGTCGGCAGCACCCATTCGTTCGGAATGCCCATCTCCGTCAACGCCGCCGATACCGAGCCGACGCCCGTCAGCGCCGCCTTCGCCTTGCCGAGCCGATACTGCTCCGCGTGGAATTCGACGAGCGCGTCCTTCGAGACGAATTCGGAGCCGGGGTAATACGCCACCGCTTTGGACCGTTCGCCCAGCTCCTCGAACGCCCCCTCCACCGACTGCTTGGAGACGGTGTCGACCGACATTTCCTCGAGTCCGTGCCTTCGGCCGATCCGGAACAGCGCCCGGTACAGGCCGGTGCCGGACAGCCGCACGTAATGCACCGGAATTTTGAAATTCAGCTTCTGAACCGCAAGACGGTACGGTACGGGCCCGGAAAACAGCATCACCTCGACGTGGTCCATAATGTCCCGGGCCAGCTCGGGCGCCTCCTCCTCGCGCGAATACGACCGGGCGATCGGATCGAACGACGGAAACCCTCTCAAGCATTGGTTCATTTTCTCGACGAGCGGCTCGGGACCGATAATCCCGATGGCGATGCCTTTGGCGTACGGTGCCGTATTCGTATCGGCCATAGCTTTAAGCCTCCAGACGTGACTTGAGAAATCGTGTTGCGGCCGTCCGGCCTCCCGCCCGTCGGTCCGGGCCGGTCAGCCGGCGCTCAGCCGGTTCAGCGCGACGGATGCGAGCAAGGACGCCCCGAGCGGCAAGCATTCCTCTTCGATGCGAAACTTCGGATGGTGAAGACCGTAGGCGTTCTCCGCCCCTTCGCGGGGGCCGGAGCCGAGCCAGAAGAAGCAGCCGGGCACCTTTTGCAAATAGAGCGAGAAATCTTCCCCGGCGAGCGTCGGCGCCGCCTCGATCCGGTTGTCCGCGCCGATCGCGGCGTCGATCGTCCTCTCGACGTGCGCCACGCAGCGGTCGTCGCCGACGAGCACCGGCGTCAGCTCGATATAATCGACCGCCGCCTTGCACCGGTACGCCTCCGCGATTTGGCCGACGAGCCGGACGACGCGCTCCTTCATCGACGCCTGCACGCGCGGGGAGAACGTCCGGATCGTGCCGGTCATCGAGGCGCGGTGAGGGATAACGTTGTACGTGTCGCCCGCCTGTAGGCTGCCGATCGTCAGGACGACGGGGTCGAACGGGGAAATTTCCCGGCTGACCGCCGACTGCAGCCCCATGACGATGGCGGACGCCGCCACGACCGGGTCGATGCTTTGGTCGGGAATGGCCCCGTGGCCGCCCTTGCCCTCGAGCGTGATTTCGATCCGGTCGACGGAGCCCATGAGCGAGCCGTACCGGGTCGCCGCCTTGCCCGCCGCGAGCGTCGGCAAATTGTGCAAGCCGTAAATTTCGTCGACGCCGTCGAGCGCCCCCTGCTCGATCATGCTCCGCGCGCCTTGGTTGATCTCCTCGGCGGACTGGAACAGGAAGCGGACCTTGCCCGCGATCCGGTCCTTATGCCCGAGCAGGATGCGCGCCGCGCCGAGCAGCATCGTCGTATGCGCGTCGTGTCCGCACGCGTGCATGACGCCGGGACGCTGCGAGGCGTACGGCAAGCCGCTCTCCTCCTGAATCGGAAGCGCATCCATATCGGCGCGAAGCGCGATCGTCGGTCCCGGCTTCGCTCCGGTCAAATCGGCGACGATCCCGTGACCGCCTACGCCGGTCCGGACCTCGTAGCCCATCGCGCGCAGCCGCTCGGCCACCTTCGCCGCCGTCTCCGACTCTTGGAAGCTCAGCTCCGGATTGCGGTGCAAGTCGCGGCGGAATTCGACCAGCTCCGCCTCCATCCGTTTGCCGGAGTCGAGCAGCGGCTGCAGCAAGCTCGCTTGTGTCATCGGGTTCTCCTCCCTTGCCTCTCGTATAGATTATTCCGCGGTTTCGGTTTGCTTGGCCGCCGTCGTCTTGGACGAGCCTTTCCGGTACAGCTGGTCCATAATTTTCTTGCCGGTCGGCGTCTGGGCCAGTCCGCCCTTGGCCGTCTCCCGGTGCTTCTCGGGCATGCTCGAGCCGACCTCGAGCATCACCTGGATCACCTCGTCCGACGGAATGACGCTGCGGACGCCGGCAAGCGCCATATCCGCCGCCGCCAACGCGTTCACCGCCCCAAAGCCGTTGCGGACGATGCACGGAATTTCCACCAGCCCGCCGACGGGATCGCAGATGAGCCCGAGCGTGTTTTTGAGAGCCAGCCCGACGGCATGGGCCGCCTGCGCCGGCGTGCCGCCGCGAAGCTCGGTCATCGCGCCCGCCGCCATGCCGATCGCGGAGCCGACTTCGGCTTGGCAGCCGCCCTCGGCGCCGGAGACGAACGAATTGTTTGCGATGACGAAGCCGATGGCGCCCGCCGCGAACAGAGCGTAAGTCATCGTGTCGTCGTCCCAGCCGAACCGCTTCTGCGAGCTGACGAACACGCCCGGAATGATGCCGCACGAGCCGGCCGTCGGCGTGGCGATGATGCGTCCCATCGAGGCGTTCACCTCCGAGACGGCGAGCGCGTTGGCCATCGCCTCGGCGGCGACGTCGCCGACGGACGTCTCGTTGTCGGCCATATATTGCATCACCCGCTGGGCGTCCCGTCCGGTCAGCCCGCTGCGGGACGTCGTATCCTCGGTCAGTCCTTTGCGGACCGCCTCTTTCATGATCGCGTAGTATTCGGCCATCTTGCGGAATTCCTCCCTCTCGTCGCGGCCGGACTCCTTGGCCTGCTCCTCCAGCATGAGACGGCCGATCGATTTGTTCTCCCGTTCGCACAGCTCGACCAGCTGCTCCATCGTCCGAAACCTCATGGCGAAGCGCCCCCTTTGTTTGTCGTCAAATCGACAAGCCGGACGTCCCGCACCGTCGCGAGCTGCGCCACTTCCCGGACGACGTCGTCCGTCAGCGAGCTGTCGGTGTCGATGACGGTCAGCGCCTCGCCGCTCCGGCCTTTCCGGTCGACCGACATGTGGCCGATGTTTACGTTTTCCCGGCTCAATACCCGGGTGACGTCGGCGATCATGCCGGGCCGGTCGTCGTGGAGCACGATCAGCGTCGGATACATCGCGGTGAACTTGACGTCGAAGCCGTTCACGCCGAGCACCTCGATGTTTCCTCCCCCGATCGAAGCGCCGATGACGGTCGTTTCCCGGTCGCCGCGACGCGCGACGATTTTGGCCGTATTCGGATGCGGGAATTGTCCTTTGCCTTCCTTAAACGCGATGTCGACCCCAAGCTGCTCGGCGATCGAAAGCGAGGAGGGAATGCGCGGATCGTCGGTATCGAAATCGAGCAAGCCGCCGACGATCGCCAGATCGGTGCCGTGGCCGCGGTACGTGTCCGCGAACGACCCGTAGAACAGAATGTCCGCCTTCTCCGGCAAATCGCCGAGTATGTGGCGCGCGACTCGCCCGATCCGGACGGCGCCGGCCGTATGCGAGCTCGACGGGCCGACCATGGCCGGACCGATAATCGAGAAAACGTCTTTGAATCGCATGTGTCATTCCCCTCATTCGCGCCGCAAACGCTCAACTTCTCTATATTTTATTACAAACGGACAAAAACGGACAGCGCCAATTCACTGTCCGCTTTGCGTTTATCAATCGGCAAGCCATTCGTTCAAATGCTTCTTGACGAACTCGTCGTCGTTCAGATGCGGGTAGTCGCGGTACATCCGGTCGATCTCCTCCGATTGCCCCGGAGACAGCACCTCGTGCGGGTTCAAGCACCATGTCCCCTTCATGAGCCCTTGACGGCGGAGCACCTCGTGAATGCCCGGGATGCAGCCGGCGAAATTGTGCGCCGGGTCGAAGAAGGCCGCGTTCGTCTCGGTCACCTCGATGTTGCGCGTCAGCCAGTCGGCCGACAGCGTCGCGTCGTTGCGGACCGCCTTCACTTCCTCGAGCAGCTCGACCGCTTTTTTCGTCCAGACGCACCAGTGGCCGAGCAGGCCGCCGACGATCTTCTTCTCGACCGGCTTGCCGTCGACCTGGAACCGGTACGTCGTCAGCAGGTCGTTCACGATGTTGTCGTCGTTGCCGGTGTACAGGGCGATGTCGTCTCGGCGCTTCGAATACATAACCGCACGGACGACGTCGATCGTCTGGTACCGGTTGAACGGCGCAATCTTGATCGCGATGACGCCTTCGATGTCGGCGAGCTGGCGCCAGAAGTCGAAGCTGAAGATGCGTCCGCCGACGGAAGGCTGCAGGTAGAAGCCGATGACCGGAATCACCTCGGCGACCGCCTTGATCCGCTCGATATGCTCGGCCTCGCTCCAATCCTTCAGGCCGCCCATGCTGACGAGACCCGCGTCGTATCCGAGGCCGACGGCGATGCGCGCTTCGTTCAGCGCCTGCTCGGTCGGCCCGCAAATGCCGGCGACTTTCAGGAACGGCCGGTCCAGCTTCGCGCGGTCGACTTCCTCGGCGGCGAGGCGGAGCACCGGCTCGTACAGGTTATGCTGCGGCTCGCGGATTTCGAATTGCGTCGAATGGACGCCGACGGCGACGCCGCCCGCACCCGCCGCGATATAGTAACGGGTCAGCGCCCGCTGATGCCGTTCGTCCAGCTTCCGCTCCTCGGTCAGCGCGAGCGGCTGGGCCGGGATGACGAGGCCGTCGTGCAGCGCTTTCGTTTGCTCGGGACTTAAAGGTTTGCGGCTCATTCTTAGTATTTCCCCTCTCTTTCTTGGAAATGAGTCGGCTTGTTCCACGTTTTGCCGTCGATCTCGACCCATTCGGCGATCCAGTCGATCATCTGGAGAATGCTGACGCGCGGATAGCCGAACGTCTTATGCGCCTTGGAGCAGTTGCTGAGCAGCGCCGTGTCCGCTTCCTGGCCGATGATGTTCGCCTCGACGCCGAACCGCTTCGCGAATTCGTGCGCCACCCAGCGCATCGACAGCGTCTCCGGACCGGACATGTTGAAGACGGCGGGCGGCGTGCTGCACACGTTCAGGCAGCGGAGCGCCCATTCGTTCGCGTCGCCTTGCCAGACCACGTTGAAATGGCCCATCGTGACGTCGACCGGCTTGCCGGCTTTGACCGTTCTCGCGATTTCGAGCAGGACGCCGTAGCGAAGGTCGATCGCGTAGTTCAGCCGGTAAATCGCCATCGGGATGTTATACCGGTGCGAGAAGCTCTCGAACACGCGCTCGCGGCCGAGGCAGGACATCCCGTACTCGCCGTTCGCTCCCGGAGGGGTGGATTCGGTCGCACCGCCCGAAAAGACCGGGGTAAGCGGATACACGTTGCCCGTCGAGAACACGACGATGCGCGAGTTCCGGTATTTCTCGGCGACCCGGCCCGGCAAGTACGAGTTCATCGCCCACGTGAAATGCTCGTTGCCGGTCGTGCCGAATTTGTTGCCCGCCATGTAGATGACGTTTTTGACGTCGGGCAGCGCCTGCAGCTGGCTGTCGTTCAGCAGGTCGACCTGGATCGTCTCAATGCCGTCCGCCTCAAGCTCCGCCTTCAGCTCTTTGTCCGAAAACCGCGAGGCGCCGTATATTTTTTTGTGTACGCCCGCTTGCTTCAGCGCATTTTGCGCCAGACGCGCGAGGCTCGGTCCCATTTTGCCGCCGATGCCGAGCAGCATGATGTCCCCGTCGATCGCGGCGATGTCTTTCACGAGCGCTTCCGAAGGCTCCGCCAGTTTCGCTTCCAATTCCGCTATTGTTCTCATAAGTTCTCCCTTCGCATGACGAAATGATGGAGTTGCTACATTAAGCTTACGGCATCCCCGGAATAAAAGACAAGTCTATTAAATGTCTATAAAAGCGGTCCGATTCGAGCCGGCTCACGCTAGTCGTCCGCCTCGTAAAACGGAAAAAAATGGGGCATTCTAACACAGACGAATGACGCGGACGGCCGGTCTTTAAACGAAATTTAACTTTTCAACGGAGGCGGCGATCCACTATCATGTAGGGAACCGAACGATTCGCGAGTGGAGAGGCGTTAACGATGAGAAACGTATTGTATATCGAGGACGACCCGGATATCGGCAAGTGGGTGTCGGAGGATTTGGAGAAGCGCGGCTACGCCGTCCGGTGGCTGCTGTCGGGCGAAGGCGCCGCGGAGGAGGCGAGGCAAGCCGACATCGTCGTCCTGGACGTCATGCTGCCGGGGCTGGACGGCTTCTCGATCGGCCAGCGGCTGAAGAAGGCGTTTCCCCGGACGCCGATTTTGATGCTGACGGCCATGTCGTCGATGGCCGACAAGCTGCAGGGGCTGCAATTCGCGGACGATTATTTGACGAAGCCGTTCCATCCGGACGAGCTTGCCGCCAGACTCGAGGTGCTGCTGCGGCGATACGGCGAGCCGGCCGGGCAGGAAATCCGGATCGGGCATCTGATCGTGCGGCCCGATTTGCAGTCGGTAACCGACGGCCGGACGGGCGAGGAAATCGCGCTGACGGCGAAGCAGCTGCAAATTTTCATGTACTTTTTGAGACATCCGAACCAGATTTTGACGAAGGAGCAAATTTACGAAGCGGTGTGGGGAGAGCCTTATATGGAAGGCGACAAGACGGTCATGGTCCATATCCGGTATTTGCGGGAAAAGATCGAGATCGATCCGGGAGAGCCGGCCGTTCTCGAGACGATCCGCGGCATCGGCTACCGGGTGAGGCTATGAGGTTTCATCCGAGCCGTTCGCTGCTGACGAAATATGTGCTTATTATTATAAGTGCGCTCGTCATGGTGCCGTTCGCGCTGCCGATCGTGACGCTGCTCAGCTTCGCCCCGATTCAGCTGCTCGAGGGCGGCGTTCCCCGGCCGAAATATCCGAATGCGACGGAGCTCGAACGGCTGTGGCACGAGGAAGCGAAACGGCTGGACGGCGCTTCGGACGCTGCGATCGACGAAGCGCTGCGCCGGTTGAAGGAGCGCTATGCGGCGGCGGAGCTGTTCTGGGTCGACCGGACCGGGGCGACGCGGCTGCAGCTGCCGCCCAATCCGTCGATTCCCCCGGCATGGACGCCCGGCTATACGGTGCAGTTCATGAAGGAGCGGGTCGATGCCGATCCGTTTACCGTCGTCGCCTTTATCGGCGGGGACCCGAAGCAGGGCTTCATGACGCTGGCGATCCACCGTGCGGACATCCGGCCGGAAGGCCAGCGGATGCGGGAGCATTACGCGAAAATTTTCGCGGTGGGGTCGGCGGCGATATTGGGCGGCTTCCTCTTCCTCTCCCTCGTCTTCTTCAACCGGATCCGCCGGAGGCTCGTCCGGCTGCAGGAGGCGATGACGAGCGATTCGGGCAACGGGCTGCCCGGCACGATCCACGTGCAGAACGACGACGAGATCGGCCGGCTCGAAAGCACGTTCAACCAGATGGTCCGCAAGCTCGAGCGGAGCCGTCTTCGGGAAGCGGAGGAGGAGGCGCTGCGCAAAGATTTGATCGCCAAGCTGTCCCACGACTTGCGGACGCCGTTGACGGCGATACGCGGACATGCGTACAGCTTGCGCGGCGAGCCGTTGTCGGAGCGGGGGCGCGGGTCGATCGATCTGATCGAGCGCAAAATCGACTACCTCGGCCAGCTGATCGAGAATTTGTTCTCCTACACGCTGCTGTCGTCCGGCAAGTATCCGTACCGTCCCCGCCAGGTGGACATCGTCCGGACGGCGAAGACGCTGTTCGCCGGCTGGTATCCGGCGTTCGAGCAGGCCGGATTCGATATCGAGTCGGACCTTCCGGACGCGCCCGTTTACTGGGAGGCGGACACCGAATGGCTGGAGCGCGTGCTGGACAATTATTTCCAAAACGTGCTGCGCCACGCCAAATCGGGCCGCTACATCTACCTCGGCGTCTCGGCCGACGACGAGGGCTCGATTCGCATCGCCGACCGCGGACCCGGAATGGGCGGCGAGTCGGCGGAGAAAGGAGCCGGGCTCGGCCTGACCATCATCGCGCTCATGCTGAAGGAGATGAACCTCCGCCAGGAGATCGAAAGCTCGGCGGAGGGCACGACCGTCGCGATCCGGCCGAAGCGCCCTCCCGTTCGGGGATGGGCGGCCGATTGAGCGAGGGGCGCGGGGACGGCAGGAGACGGCGGAGCTGGCGCTGCCGCAGGCGCGGACGCGGAGACGGCGGAGCGGGCGCTGCCGCAGGCGCGGGCGCGGAGACGGCGGAGCCGGGTTCGCCCCCTGCCGCAGCGGCGGGCGGTCGCGGCGCTCTCCTTTCGCGGGGAACGCGGGTGTTGCGCGCGCCGTCGCCCTTTGCGGCATTGGTGGCCCGCTTGTATGCCGCAGCGCCAATTTAGCGGGAAAACCTCCCTTTACTTCGGGCGAACCTCGCGTTCACGGATGATTAGCGGGAAAACCTCCCGATAATCCGGACCGTTTGCGGGCATGGCGGCGTTCTCGTAATCATTAGCTGGAGGAATTCCGGCTAATGGGCCGAAACCTCGCCAAAGCCGGCTAATTAAGAGGAGCTTTTCCCGTTATTCCGATTCCGGCCGGTGTTGCGCGCGCCATCGCCGTTTGCGGCATTCCGACTCTACTACAGGCATTCCGACTCCTCTGTGGCCACACTGCCAATTTAGCGGGAAAACCTCCCTTTACTTCGGGCGAATCTCGCGTTCACGGATGATTAGCGGGAAAACCTCCCGATAATCCGAGCCGTTTGCGGGCATGGCGGCGTTCTCGTAATCATTAGCTGGAGGAATTCCGGCTAATGGGCCGAAGACTCGCCAAAGCCGGCTAATTAAGAGGAGCTTTTCCCGTTATTCCGATTCCGGCCGGTGTTGCGCGCGCCGTCGCCGTTTGCGGCATTGGTGGTCCTCCGTGGGCCGTATCAACAATTTAGTGGGAAAACCTCCCTTTATTTTGGGCGAATCTCGCGTTCACGGATGATTAGCGGGAAAACTGGACCTCTGTCAAGAAAGTGGACGCAGGATAACGGAGTTTAACCGATATTTTCGTAATAGTTTGCTTCAAATTGAACCGGCGAAACATACCCCAAAGAACCATGAATTCTTTTGCGATTGTAAAAGAACTCCATGTAAAAAAACTTCTTGCTGCGCTTGAGCTCTGGTCTTAAAGCGCGTACAGTAAATAAACTCTTTCTTCAATACGCTGTGAAAGGACTCGATGATCGCATTATCGTAACAATTGCCTTTACGACTCATACTTGCCTTCATCTTGTACTGGTTTAGCCTTGCGCGGTATTCGTCAGAGGCATATTGCGAGCCGCGATCCGAGTGGTGGAGCAAGCCCTTTGGTGGCCGTTGAGCCTCATAAGCCTGATCCAGCGCGGCAAGGACCAGGTCCGTCGTCATCCGGTCTGCCAGCTTCCAGCCT
>NZ_QJVJ01000001.1 GCF_003217775.1 Paenibacillus flagellatus | reverse complement strand
TCTGAATCCATCGACGGAGTTGGGTACGACAAGCAATCTTGTACTTTCGGATAATTTGACTTTGTGATAGTTCCCCGGATAGATAATCTTCGACTGCTTGGAGCTTGAGCCCAGCGCAATAGCTTCTGTTGTGGGTCCGGTTCCCCAATCCCTCATATCCCCATTGCTCATAACGATCTCGCCATTCAATCAGCGTTGTTCTTCCAATGTCATACTTTTGGGAGGTTGCCTGTAATCCCATCTCGTCGGCTTCTTGTATCACCGCTAGCTTCTGTTGTGCACTCCATTTTTGGCGCATGAAAAAAACTCCCCTTATAGCAGCAGGTTTTATTATTTCACCTGACTACTTTAAGGGGAGCATATCATCTTTTTTTGCGTCCGGCTTTTTTACAAAATCCTATCACTTTTTTGGCGGAAACCCGTGTTAAAATAGCGGGGAACGTTTACTAGATTGTATAAGATTGCTAGGGGCTCGCCCTTGGCCGAAGGGAGGATAGCGCAGGAGACACGTCGGCAGCGCGGAACTCGAGGAGAAAAGCGAAAATCCGAAATCGGGGAGGAAGAATTGATGGGAACGATGGCACGGTTGAAATCGAAGTGGATCCAAGGCGTGCTCGCTTTGGCGATCGCCGTTCCGTTGCAGGGGGCGGCGTTCGGCGGCTGGCAGCCGGTGTCGGCGGAAGGGCCGAGCGATCCGGCGCCGTATATTCAGGCGAGAGTCGTCAATGAAAATGCCGGCAAGAAGGTGCTCTTCGACAATACGCATGCGCAGACGGCGGGGGCCGCCGACTGGGTGATCGACGGGGCGTTTTCCGATTTCGCGAACGGGCTGGCCGACAACGGCTACGACGTGAAGGAGCTGCGGAAAACGACGCCGATCACGCTTGGCGATTTGAGCGGGTACGACGTCTTCGTCGTGGCGGAGCCGAACATCCCGTTCAAAACGAGCGAGCAGCAGGCGATGGAGCAGTACGTGCAGGGCGGCGGCAGCATTTTCTTCATCGGCGACCATTATAACGCGGACCGCAACAAAAACCGGTGGGACGGCTCCGAATCGCTGAACGGCTACCGCCGGGGCGCTTGGACGAATCCGGTCCAAGGGATGAGCGCGGAGGAGGCGGCGTCGCCCGCGATGCAGGACGTCGCGAGCTCGGACTGGCTGGCGACGAAGTTCGGCGTGCGGTTCCGCTATAATGCGCTGGGCGATATTAACGCCGATCGGATCGTCGATCCGGCGCAGGCGTTCGGCATTACGACGGGCGTAACCAGCGTGGCGATGCATGCGGGCTCGACGCTGGCGATCGTCGATCCGACGAAAGCGAAAGGGATCGTCTACCTCCCGCCGACGAACGAGGCGTGGGCGAATGCGGTCGACCAAGGCGTCTATAACGGCGGAGGCACGGCGGAGGGGCCCTACGTGGCCGTAGCCAAAGCCGACGCGGGCAAAGCCGCCTTCATCGGCGATTCGTCTCCGGTGGAGGACGCGACGCCGAAATATTTGCGCGAGGATACCGGAGCGAAGAAGACGACCTACGACGGCTTCAAGGAGCAGGACGACGGCAAGCTGCTCGTCAATATCGTCAATTGGCTGGCCAAAAAGGAAAGCTACACGAATTTGACCGAAGTAAGCGGCCAGCAGCTCGATCAGCCGACGGCGCTGCTCCCGTTCGAGGAGCCGGCCGCCTCCACGGAGCCGAAGCCCGAGCCTTGGGCGCCGCCGAACGCCGGGTACAAATGGTACGACCGCGGCACGTTCAAGCCGGGCTCGTACGGCGGTCCCCCGGTGACGGACAATCCGACGTACGGCTTCGTCCATCAGGCGCAGCTGCCGAACGCCGAGGAGTTTCAAATCCGCGTCGTGTTCGACAATCTGCCGAAAAATACGACCGTCTCGGGTTACACCGTCGGCATTTACTTAACCGGCGGCACGCAAGTCGCGCTCATCCGGAATGCGGACGGCACGTGGCCGACCGTCTACGGCTACAGCTCCGCCTTCGGCGTCACGTCCGACGCCAACGGACACGCGTCGATCGATTTGCACGTACGCTTGAAGCCGGGGACGACCGGTGCCGCGAATTTGCGGCTTCGCCAAAACGGCAGCAACTTGAAGACGGAGGCGGTAACGATCGCCAACGTGCCGGCCGAGCCGCTGCCGGAGGACCCGGATCCGATCCCGGCCCCGATCGCCGTCGCGGAAGCTCGCGCCAAGCCGGAAGGGACGCTCGTGACGGTGGAGGGCGTCGTCACGACGGAGCCGGGCGCTTTCGGCGGGCAGTCGTTTTATGTGCAAGATCCGACCGGCGGCATCTATGTGTTCCAGAGCGCGAGCGGGTTCCATCTCGGCGATACGGTGAAGGTGACCGCGACGACGGCGCTGTACAATACGGAGTTCGAGCTGGCCGATCCCGTCCAAATCGTCAAGACGGGCACTGCCGCCCTTCCCGAGCCGCTTGTCGTTTCCGCCGTTTCGGCGTCCGATCAAGGACGGCTGGTGGAGCTGCGGGACGTGAAGATCGGCGCGATCGCCGGCGCACCGCCGACCGGCTCGTTCGAATTCGACGCGGTCGGCGGCGGCGTTACCAACCGGATCCGGGTTGACGCCCGCACCGGGCTGACCCAGTCCTCGTTCCCTTACCGGGAAGGAGATACCGTCACCATCCGCGGAATCGCCTCGATATTCAAGGGCGTCTACCAGCTGAAGCCGAGAGGAGCGGGTGACTTCGCCGCGGCGGCCGATACGACGGCGCCCGTCACGACGGCCGCCTTGTCCGGGGAGCCTAACGAGAGCGGCTGGTTCAATCGGCCGGTGACCGTGGCGTTGACCGCCACGGACGACAAGTCGGGCGTCGCCGGGACGCGGATCGCGATCGCCGGCGGAGCGGCGGCCGCTTATACGGAGCCGGTCGCGATCGAAGCGGACGGCGTCCATACGATCGACTATTATTCCGTCGATGCGGCCGGCAACACGGAGGCCGTCCGGTCGGTCACGATCCGGATGGACCGGACGGCGCCGACCGCTGCGCTGACGCAATCCGGCCGGCCCGTCGGGGACGTGACGGACGCCGACACGCTGACGTTCGAGCTGGCCGGCGACGATGCCGGGTCCGGCGTCGTTTCCGAGCGGCTGACGCTGGACGGACGGGAAATCGCCCCCGCTCAGCCGATCCAAGCGTCCGATCTCGGCTTGGGCGCGCATACGGTGCAAGGGAGCGTGACGGACGTCGCCGGCAACGAGACGGTGCGGAGCTACGCGTTCCAGGTCGCCGCTTCGGATCCGGGCGCGAGCGGCGCGCCGGGCAAGCCCGTCCTGTCCGACGACAACGGGCATGATACGGGTCTTAAGGACGGAGATTACACCGTCACGATGAACATGTGGTGGGGGAACAACGGCACGGTGTACCGGCTGTACGAGAATGGCGTCCTGATCGATACGCGGACGCTGACCGGCAAGAGCCCGGCCGCGCAGGTCGCGAGGACGACGGTGACCGGCAAAGCTAACGGCACGTACACGTACACGTGCGAGCTGGTCAACCGGTTCGGCACGACGGCCTGCGAGCCGCACGTCGTCCGGGTCGCCGACGCGGCGCCCGGCGTGCCGGTGCTGTCCCACGACAATTGGGACGGCGACGGCGCCTATACGATCGCGATGAACATGTGGTGGGGAACGAACGGCACCGAATACCGGCTGTACGAGAACGGTCGCCTGATCGATACGCAAAGCTTGACGCCGCACACCCCCCAAGCCCAGAAGGCGGTGACGGCGATCGCGGACCGATCGGCCGGATCCTACGAGTACCGCGCCGAGCTGGTCAATGCGGCCGGCGTCACTGCGAGCAAAACCGTCGTCGTTAAAGTGAAATAGCCATTTTCAGATACGTGTGCACCCGGCGTGCCGCGTATCTTTTTTGCGTGCGTTTTCCTTTTGCAGTAACGTTAGAGCCCGCTGCGGGATGCGACCCGTCAAAACGGACCTAAACGGCCTCTTTTTTCATGAAGGATATCGGCTCGGCTTGCCGAATCCTTTTGAACTATGGACACTAGACGTTTACTTGCCCTTACGGTCGCATTCGTTTTGATATTAACCGGCGTTCGGCTTGCGTGGATTTTCGCCGGCTCGCCGCCCGTACGAGCGCCGGCGACGCAGGGGGTGCTGGATCTCCGCGACGTCACCTGGAGCCGTCCGATTCTGCTGGAGGGGGAGTGGAGGTTTTATCCCGAGCGCTTCCTGATGAGGCCGGGTGACGAAACGTCGCGGACGGACGACGTTTTCGCCGTTTTGCCGGGCTCGTGGAAAGGCCATTTCGCCGATCCGGATCGGGTGACCGGCTACGGGAGCTACCGGCTGCGCATTGTGCTGGGCGATTCCTTGGGCGAGAAGCGGTTCGCCATCGCGATGCCGCCCGCGATGGCGGCCTCCGAGCTGTACGTGGACGGCGTCAAGCTGGGGGCGGGCGGCTTGCCCGGGAAGACGGCGGACGACACCTCCGCTTCCGAGACGCCGTATGCGGTTGCCTTCACGACGGACCGCTCGGAAGTGGACATTGTGATTCATGTCGCCAATTTCGTCAATCCGGTGAACGGCGGTCTGCTCCAATCGATCGCATTCGGAACCGAAGCGGTCGTCAAGAGCCATAAGCTGTTCTCGGCTGCGATGCAGCTTCTGGTGTGCGTCTTCCTGACGATTCATATGCTGTACGCGGCCGTCCTGTTCTTGATGGGCGTCCGGCAGCGGGCGCTATTCACGTTCGTGCTGATGATGGTCTGCGTCAGTCTGACCGTGCTCGTCTCGGACGACAAGCTGCTGGTCGCTTGGCTGAACGTGCCGTACGGGATCAGCTTCCGGCTCTATACGTTAAGCTATTTGTGGGCGACGGCTTTGCTGCTCCTGTTCATGAAGCAGCTGTACCCCGCGCTGCAGAAGAGACCTTGGCATCGCTACTACGGCGTCGCCGTGCTGGGTTTGACGATCGCGGTCGCGCTCATGCCCACGACCGGTGTAGCGTGGGTGGACCTGTACACGATCCCGCTGCTTCTCGCCGGCTTCCTCTATGCGCCGGCGCTGCTGCTGCGCGCCACGCTGCGGCTGGACCGCGACGCGGTCTATTTATGGCTCGCCTTCGTCAGCTTGACCGTCAACCTGATGGCGGGCATTTCGACGCAGTTCAGCGGCGCGTTCCGATCCGTGCACTATTATCCGGTCGATTTTATCGTGGCTTTCGTCGCCTTTTCCTGCTATTGGTTCCGCATGTATTTTCGCAATTTGCAGCAGACGGAGCGTCTGGCCGCCGAATTGAAAAAAGCGGACAAGCAGAAGGACGATTTTCTCGCCAACACGTCCCACGAGCTTCGGAATCCGCTGCACGGGATGATCAACATGGCGCGCAGCGTGCTGGAGCAGGAACGGCTATCCCCCGACGCCAAGGAACGGTTGAAGCTGCTGGTGACGGTCGGCAAGCGCATGTCCTTGCTGCTGAACGATCTCTTGGATCTGGAACGGCTTCAGAGCGGCGGGGTGCGGCTGCACCCGCACGCCGTTCATGTACAAGCCGCCGTAGACGGCGTCATCGATATGGTAAGGTTTACGATGGAAGGGAAATCGATCGAGCTGCGCAACGAAATTTCCGAAACGTTCCCCCCGGTCATGGCCGACGAAAACCGGATGGTGCAAATGGTATTCAATCTGCTCCATAATGCGGTCAAGTTCACGGTTGAGGGCCATATCGCCATTAGGGGGTTCGTTCGCGGAGAATGGGCCGTGCTGGAAGTGGAGGATACCGGGGTCGGGATCGCCCGGGATATGCTGCAGCGGATGTTCCTGCCGTACGAGCAGGCGGATTCCAGCCTGACGGCTATGGGCGGCGGGCTTGGCCTCGGGCTCCGTATCAGCCGGCAGCTTGCCGAACTGCACGGAGGGACGCTGGAGGCGGATTCGGAACTCGGCCAAGGGTCCGTCTTCCGGCTAACGTTGCCGATCGCGCAGGGAATAGGCGAGACGGCGAGTCCGCCATCCGATGCGGCGGAGCCGGGCGAGCTGTCCCGGCGGCAAACGGCGGTGGAGCAAGAGCCGGGTGTTTCGTGGGCGGACTCGGCAGTCGATGCGGACGCGGAAAAGCCGAACGTGCTTATCGTGGACGACGACCCGGTCAACCTTCACATTTTGAAAGAGACGCTGCCCCGGCACCGCTACCGGGTATCGGCCGTCCATTCGGCGCAGGAGGCGCTCAAGCGGATCGACGAAGAAGAGTGGGATCTGGTCGTGACGGACGTCATGATGCCCCGCATGTCCGGCTACGAGCTGACCCGCATGATCCGACGGCGATTCGCGATGTCCGAGTTGCCGGTGCTACTGCTGACGGCCCGAAGTCGGCCCGAAGATATCGCGGCCGGCTTCCAGTCCGGGGCCAACGACTACATGACCAAGCCGGCGGACGGATTGGAGCTGCGTCACCGGGTGCGGGCGCTGACCGAGCTGAAGCGGACGACCGCGGAACGGATGCGTCTGGAGGCGGCCTTTTTGCAAGCGCAGGTGCAGCCGCATTTTCTGTTCAATACGCTCAATTCGATTGCCGCTTTGAGCGAGCTGGATGCGCCCCGGATGCAATCCCTGCTTTCCGTCTTCGGCAAATACTTGAGGGCGAGCTTCGACTTCCGCAACTTCGAGCGCTTGGTGCCGCTGGAGCGGGAATTGGAGCTGGTTCGCGCTTATTTGTTCATCGAGCAAGCGCGCTTCAACGAGCGGCTTCGCGTACAATGGGACGTTCCCGAGGGGCTGCTGTCGACCCCGGTCCCTCCCCTCTCGATCCAGACTTTGGTGGAGAACGGCGTGCGCCACGGCGTTATGAAGCGGAGTCGGGGCGGAACCGTGCACATTCGCGCGGAAGATCGCGGCGACTGCGTCGAGATTCGGGTGTCGGACGACGGGGTCGGCTTTGCCGAGGACGTTTTGCGCCGGTTGTCGAACGATTCGCCCGACCCGTCCGTCGGGATCGGGCTGCGGAACACGAACCGCCGTCTCCGCCAAATCTTTGGCAGGGGACTGGACATTGCGAGCGCTGCCGGCGAAGGCGCTACCGTTTCTTTCCAAGTGAGAAAGCGCGGATCGTAAACGGCTAACGAAGCCGGGGTACCCTTTCGGTACCCCGGCTCTTTTTTTGTTTCTTCGGCGGCGGGCGGCAAGAAAAGCCGGTCAAGCTCATACATATCGAAGGAGGGGGTGCTCGTATGGACGAGACGATCCAATGGATCGACCGAATGGCCGTCGCCGAGGATACGAAGCGGATGCTGAAGGAGCTGATCGCCCGCAAGGAGAAGGAGCGGTATTACAAAGCGAGGCTCGTGTACGTGACGATCGTCAACGCGTGCGTGACGGCGACGATCGCGTTATGGCTGTTCAAGCTGCAAAGCGATGCGGGGGGCAATATGATGGACGTGCTCGACTATTTCGCCCAAAGCAAGGCCTCGGTTCTGTTCGTCCTGGTCGGCATCTCCACCTTCATCTACGCGGGCTCGCTGTCGAAGCAGCACAAGAAGCAGAAGGACAAGTACGAAAATTTGCGGGAGGAAGTGACGCGCAGGCTGTCGGCCACCTGGAAAATCAACGACGATTCCAAGCTGAAGGACGCGCTGGCGGAAAAGCTGAAGTCGGCGAAAGATATCAACATCCGGTACATCAAATAAAACGGCACGCTCCGGCGCTTCCGACAAGATGACCGTCGCGGCATTCGCCGGACGGTCATCTTGTCGGGTTACGCCCCGTGCATTTGGCACACCATGATGATGTTGCCGTCCAAGTCTTTGAACGTAAACTCCGACAAATCGGGGAACCGGACGATGCCGGACACGATTTCGGCGCCGTGCGACTTCACCCGTTCATAGGCGGCCTCGATGTCGGTTGCGGTCAAATTGAACAAGGGCTGGTTGGAAGGGACGAATTGGTAGTCGTCGTCCAGACCGTGATTGTCGAGCGTCAGTCCCGGTCGTCCTGGCCCCATGTCCAGCGTATAGATGGGACCGGCATGGGGGCCTTCCCGCACGTCCAAGCCGAGCAATTCGCTGTACCAGCGGATCGACCGCTCCAAGTCGGTCACGTGCACGAAGATGGTGTCTACGCGGTTCAATAAAGGGTTGGTCATCGACGATGCCCTCCGAGGCTTCCCGTATCGGCGAAGCTATGTATTTTGATCATATGGCCTTCCGGATCGGTGACGTGAAATTCGTAGTAATTATCGAATATATTGTCGATCGGCGTAACGTTTTCCCCGCGCGAGGTTAATACCCGGTGGGCCTCGTCTATATCGGACGTCCGCAAATCCAGAATGCCGTGCGTCTTCGGGTTTTCGAGGCCGGTAACCGTCAGGGCGACCGCCATGGCGCCTTGGCCGGGAACTTCCAGCACGGGCGTGCCGTCGCCGATGCGCCTGCCGGTATCGCGCAAGCCGAGCACCCCGGTATACCAGTCCAAGGCTCGGTCCGGCGAGCGGACATGCTGCCAGAAGATCGTCTCCAATATCGGCGTGTTCCTCATACCGGCTCCCGCTCCTTGTCAGCCGGGCGAGGCTTGGCTTCCGCCGCGCCGACCTCCACCCGTTCGTGCAGCAGAACGGGAACGCCGTCCGGATCGATCAGCTCGACGTCGCGCCGCGTCTCCGTCACCCGGCGAATATCGCTGACTTCCACGCCTTTCGCCGCGATCCGCGCTCTCGCCGCTTCCAGGTCGTCCACGCGGAAGTCGAGGACGGCATGCGTTTTCGGGTTCTCCTTGTCGGATTGGACCAACGCGAACTCCACGTTCGGGCGGGAATCGCTTATGCGCAAAAACGCGAGCTTCACGCCTCCATGCTCCGCCTCGTGGCTCGGCTCCATGCCGATTACGTCGGCATACCACCGTTTCGCCCGATCGACGTCCCGGACATGATGATAAAACTGAACCCAGCCGCTCAGCCGCAGCGGATTGTCCTTCTCTCCCATCGGCTCGATCACGACCTCCCTTCGGAATGAATGGTTGCGTATGATAAACGAATCGCATGCGCGAAAAGAAACATCGTTCGAAAAAAAAATCAGGAATTCATCGACAGCAGGATGCAATAGCCTTCCGGATCGGTGAACGCAAAGCTGATCCGGTTCGCTACGACCCTTCGCTCCACGCGGATTCCGGCATCCGTCAGCGCCCGATAGGCGCGAACGACGGCAAGCGGATCGTCGCGCCGGAACGCATCGGTGAACCGATCGATCCATCGTTTCGCATCCGGCAGGCGCCGGTCCGATGCAGCCGTCTCGCGTCCCGCGAAGTCGGCGATTTTCGCCCTGGCGCGGCGGAGCGCCGTCTTGACCGCCCCGTCGCTCGTATGTTCCAGCAGCTCGGCGGTTTCCCGGGTCGTGAAGCGGAACGCGTCGACGAGAAGCAGGATGGCCGCCTGCTTGGGCGGCAGCATATAGACGAGCCGTTCTATAGCTTCGGCGATATCGATCGCAGCCGTCGTCGCCGGTCCCGTCGTCGCCGGCATGCGCTCGTCCTCGTAAGGCTCGACGGCGAGCCTCCGCTTGCGGCAAGCATCGATCCGCGTGCGGGTCGCGACCCGAAACCAATACGAGAGCGGCAATTGATCGCGCTGCCGTTCGGAAGGGACCGCCTTCAGCACTTTCAGCACGGTGTCGTGCAGCAAATCTTCCCCGTCCCACGGAGTGCCCGCCAGCATGCGGCAGTATCGCCTCAACGAATCGTAATGCGGGAAACGGGACGGGATGGACGGGTCGGAACGGTCGGGCATGGGCTCTCCTCCTGCCGCTAAGTAACTGATAGCCGGCGCCCTCGGCGGCCGGCATTCCCTTATTCGGCGAAATGGCATCGATTTCCTTTCGGCCTCGGCGTCATTGTACCGCTTTTCCCAAAGCTCGAGTCGCTCATGTCCCGGCAACCCCAATCGTATCCGATCGGCTACAAGATGAACAGCAACGCAGCGCCACACGTCTAACCGTTCAGTCCGCCTGGCAGCAGCTTCATGTGCACGAAATTTTGTTCGGCGCCTACCGCTCCGCCGAGACGGGCGCACGGTACGGGCTGACGACGACGTTTACACCTTGGGAACCGCGGAGCGATTACTTGTAAGAGCCTTAACCGGCGTCCGGCCGCTCCGTCTCTTCGCCCCAACTTTCGCTTGCATTTTCCCGTCCGGGTGGAATAGACTGAATTCATATCTGTGAAAATCTTTTTGCGAAAGGTTTGGAGCCGTTGGAAAAACAAGCGCACAAAGTGAAGTCGGCGGATCGCGTATTCGACATTTTGGAGCTGTTCACCGGGGAGCAGGAATCGTACAGCGTGACGGATATCGCGACGAAGCTGCAAATGCCGGCGAGCAGCGCCTACATGCTCGTACAGAACATGCTCGAACGCGGCTATTTGGAGACGGACCGGTCCGGCAAGCAGTTCCGGATGGGGTACAAAATATTCGAAATCCGCACCCGCTACATGCGCAACACGAGCCTCATTTCGGAGTTTTACCGGGTGGCCGAGCGGATCGTGGACGATGTGAACGAGGCCGTCTTCCTCGGCATCCGCGGAGGCAGCCAGCTGATCTATATCGCCGAGAAGCTCGTCGCCGCGCCTCTCCGGTTTACGAGTCAGTTTACGAAAACGCTTCCCCTGTACGCCAGCGCGTCCGGCAAAATATTGCTCGGCAACTGCTCGGAGCAGGAAATCCGCGACCTGTACGAAAGCGAGCCGCTCAAGTCCCTTACTCCGCGCACGATCGCCACGGTGGACGAGTTGGTGAAGCAGGTCGACGCGGCCCGCAAGGAAGGTGTCGCCTACAACCTCGGAGAAACGGTAGGGGACGTGCACTGCATCGCCGGACCGATCTACGATCCGGAAGGCGTCATCGTCGCTTCGATGAGCGTCTCGATCCCGACGATCCGCATTTCGGAGGACCTATGGGCGCGGGCGAAGGAATGGATCCGGCAAGGATGCCGCGAGCTCAGCTACAAAGTGTACTGCCAAAATTGAATGCCGACCGGACGGACGCGGGGAGCGTCTCTCCGGCTCTTTTTGTTTCATGGACGATTAACGGCGATAACGATTTAGGATCTAAATTCATTCGTTGATTTCATGTATAAAAATAAAATTCACAACCTTGTAAAAACAGTCTTGAAATAATTTCTGGATCGGGTTACGATGAGAGCGGGAAGCAGGGGACGCTTCAAGCAAGCCCGTCTCAGTCCGTCTCCCGATCCGCTGCGGTCCCGCATCTTCAACCATATGGAGGGTCGCGAATGAATCGATGGAAATCGTTTTCCGTGCTGGCGACGGCGCTATTGACGTTTGCCGTCGCGGCGGTCGGCTGCGGCAAAGATGAAAGCGGTACCACGGCGAAACCGTCCGATCCCGCGGGCGCCGCGGGGCAAAAGGAGGTTTACCCGGAGAACGGACTGCCCAAAAACGAGAAGGTGACGCTGAAATTCGGATTTTGGGAAAACGGCTACGGCCGGGAATGGATCGACAATGCGATCCAATCGTTCACGAAGAAATACCCGAACGTCAAGTTCGACGTCACGTACTCGCCGAAGATCAACACCGTCATCAGCACGAAGGTGGCGGCGAACAACGACGACGACATGTTCGACATCATTTCCCCGTCGTTCACGGGCGGAGACAACGAGAAGACGTCGCTCATCCTGGCGGGCAAATTCGAGCCGCTCGACGACTTGTGGGAGCGCGAGCTTCCCGACGCTCCGGGCAAGAAGCTGAAAGACATGCTGATCGACGGCGCGTACAAAAACCAGCGCCGCTTCGACAACAAGACGTACGACCTGCCGATGGGGGGCTACGCGACGGGGTTGTTTTTCGACAAGGCGTTTTTCGAGAAGAACGGCTGGAATCAAAACCCGCAGACGTGGGACGAATTCGTCAAGCTGCTTGACGACATCAAGGCGAAAGGAATCGTGCCGCTCACGTTCCCTGGCATTTACGCCACCTATCTCGATTACGGCTTCGCGCTGAAGCGGTTCGAGCTCGCGGAAATCAACGGCACGCTCGACAAGGCGCTCTCCGACTACAAAAACCAGAAGTTGCCGAACTACATGGCGCCGGAAAACGTGGAGGCGTACAAACGGCTCGCCGAGCTAGGCAAAAAAGGCTTTTTCCCGCAAGGGGTGTCGGCGCTCACCCACACGCAGTCGCAAATGCAAATTTTGCAGCATAAGGCGGCGATGGTGTTTACGGGCGACTGGGTGCAGAACGAGATGAAGGATTCGGTACCGGACGGGTTCAAATGGGGCTTCATGGTCATTCCGTTCGGCACGAAGCCGGAGCAGACGAAATGGATTCAGAACGGCACCGGCTCCGGCGGCATGATGATCTGGAAAAACAAGCCCGAGCTGAACAAGAAATGGGCGAAGGAATTCAACCTGTGGCTGTTCACGAACGACGTGCAGGCGTTCAACAACAAAAACGCCGGCATCCTGCCGATCCGCAAAGATTTCGCCGACGATCCGAAGCGTCTCGAGCAAATGCAGGACGCCCCGCGCTCGGTGCTCGAATATACGAAGAAAAACAAAACCCGCTTCGAAACGCTGCAAAAGGACGTCGTGCTGGACCCTCACCCGGCCCACGCCCAAGTAGCGAAAATTTACAAGGAGCAGCTTCCCGACGTGGCGCTCGGCAACAAGGACCCGGTCGCGTTCCTCGAGGAGCTGGAGAAGCTGTTCAAGGAAGGGCTTGACGCGCAGAAGAAGTAGCGGACTTGTTCGACCCGCGATAAGCGGATCGCGGCGGCCGCGGCCGGGGATGCGACAGACAGGCGGGCTTCCCCGGCCCGCCGCCGCCTTTCACACGGAAAGGAGGGATCGGCTTGTCCGATACCGTCTCGCCTGCAACGGCCCGGCCTCCGGCGGCGCCGAAGAGAGGATGGACCGCCCGGGCGAAGGTGCAGAAACGGGTGTTCGTTCTGCTCGCCGTCGGCCCTTGCCTGGCCGGATATTTGCTGTTCACGCTGTATCCGAACCTGCTGTCCGTCTATTACGCGTTTTTGAGCTGGGACGGCATATCCGAGAAGAAGTTCGTCGGGTTCGAAAACTTCGTCTACATGATCAAAGACAAGTTCGTCTGGAGGGCGCTCGGGCACAACGCGCTGCTCATGCTGACCGTCCCCGCGCTGACGGTGCTGCTGTCGCTATGTCTCGCCTACCTGCTCATTTACAAGAAGTATCGCGAGGCGTCGATTTACAAGGTGCTGTTCTTCTTCCCGAACGTGCTCGCCACGGTCGTCGTCACGCTGCTGTGGGCGTTCATCTACGACGGCAGCTACGGCTTGCTGAACGGGCTCATCCGCCTGCTCGGCATCGAGATCGGCGAATATTACTGGCTCGGGGAGAAGAGCACCGCGCTGTGGGCGCTGCTCCCGCCGATGATCTGGGGCGGCGTCGGCTTCTACATCGTCATCTTCATGAACGCGATGCGTTCGATTCCGGAGTCGCTGTACGAGTCGGCGGTCATGGAAGGCGCCTCGCATTGGACGCGTCTGTTCCGGATTACGATTCCGCTCATCAGCCCGGTCATCTACGTCAGCACGCTGTTCCTCGTGCTCGGCGTGCTGAAAGGGTTCGAGATGGTGCTCATCTTGACGAACGGCGGCCCCGCGGGCTCGACCGACGTCATCGGGCTGTACATGTTCAATCTGGCGTTCGGCGCGGACAGCCACAATTACGGCTACGCGTCGGCGATCGGCATGCTGCTGTTCGCGATTCTCGTCGTCGCGAAGTATATCGTGGACAAATACACGAAGAAGGACGGCTACGAATATTGACCGCGACCGGGATACGGGAGAGGAGGGACCGGCTATCGACAACAAACGGAGTTGGCTCGACCCGCTGCTAAGGCTGCTGCTGCTGCTGTGGGCGATATCGATCCTGCTGCCGATCGTCTGGATGCTGTACCAGTCGCTGAAGACGAACCGGGAGTTTTTCCAAGACATCTGGGCGTTCCCGGACGCGCTGCAATGGAAAAATTACGCGAAGGCGTGGAAGACGTACGAGCTCGGACGGTCCGTGCTCAATACGCTCTACTACGTCGGAGGCGGGCTCGCGCTCGGCGTATTCCTGACGACGCTGAACGCGTACGCGCTCACCCGGGTGACGTTCCGCGGACGGCGGTTTATCTGGGGGCTTATCATGCTGTCGCTGTTCCTGCCGGGCATCAACGCGCTCATTCCGCAGTACGTGCTCATGCGCGAGCTGCATTTGACGAACAGCTTGACCGGACTGATCATCCTGAACAGTCTCGGGGAAAGCGTCTTTTACTTGATGCTGCTCGGCGGGTTCATGCGTTCGCTGCCGAAGGAGCTGGAGGAGAGCGCGTACATCGACGGGGCTTCGTTGTTCCAGACGTTTTGGCGCATCATCGTGCCGCTGTCGACGCCGGGCATCGTGACAGTGGCGATTTTCAAATTTTTGAATCTGTATAACGACTTCCTGGGCCCTTTCATCTACTTGACCGACGCCAAAAAATATACGATCGGGGTCAACATGTTCCACGCGAACCAGAAGATGCAGTACAGCGCCGACTGGGTGACGCTGTTCGCCGGCGTGACGATCGCGATGATTCCGTCGCTGCTCATCTACATGGCGTTCCAGAAACGGATCGCCGAAGGGGCGACGCTCGGAGCGGTGAAAGGATAAGGGACATACACGGGGAGCGAAACGGTAAAGGAGTGCTGGAGACTTATGCTGCAAGGGAAAACGATACTGATTACGGGCGCGGCGGGGATGCTGGGACGTTCCGCCGTGCCGATGTTTCTCGAATACGGGGCGAACGTCGTCGGCTGCGACATCGTGCCGCTCGACCGGTCGCCGGAGCTGCAGGGCGCGCTGGAGCGATACGGCGACGGGCGGTTTCTGTTCCTGACGGCCGACGCGACGGACGAGGAGCAGGTGCGCATGGTCGTCGACGCCGCCGACGCCAAGTTCGGCCGTCTCGACGGCACGTACCATAACGTGTACACGAACATTTGGAAGCCGGCGCTCGAGCTGTCGCTCGACGAATGGGAGCGGACGATGCGCGGCACGCTGACGAGCACGTTCCTCGTCTGCAAACATGCGCTGCCGCTCCTGATCCGCTCGGGAGGCGGGGCGATCGTCAATACGTCGTCCGTCCTCGGCCATCTGCCGAAGAAGGGCTGCCTCGGCTACGGCGCCGGCAAGGCGGGCGTCAACCAGCTGACGCGGGTCATCGCCACCGATTACGCGGACCGGGGCGTCCGCGCGAACGTGCTCGTGCCGGGCGACTTCAAGTCGCCGGAGCGGCTCGATTCGCTGCCGGAGTCGCACCAGGAGATGATGCGCCGGGAGACGGCGTTGGGACGAAGCGGCAGCAGCGACGAGGTGAACCGGGTGGCGGCGTTTTTGCTGTCGGACTTGGCGTCGTACATAACGGGCTCGCTTTATTCGGTGGACGGGGGGTACCATCTGTGAGCGTGAAATCGATTTGGATGCACGACCATACGCGCGAGGAGGTCGGCGAGTTCGCCCGGTCGGGAGGCGCCGTCGTCGTGGCGCTGGCGGCTACGGAGCAGCACGGTCCCCATTTGCCGGTCTACACGGACAGCTTCATTATGGGCGACGTGGCGGAGAGGTCCGTTCGCCGGGCGGCGGACGACGTGCCGGTTCTGCTCGCGCCGCTCCTGCCGATCGGCTGCTCGGAGCACCATCTGTCGTTCGGCGGGACGATCTCGCTGTCGCCGATGACGTATTTCCAAGTCGTCCGGGACATCGGAGAAAGCCTCGTCAAGGCCGGCTTCGGCAAAATCGTCTTCCTGAACGGGCACGGCGGCAACGAGCCGATGATGCAGCAGGTCGCGAACGACCTCGCCGTCCGGCACCCGATCTGGACGGCGGCGGCCTCGTATTGGTCGCTCGCGCGGGAAAGTCTCGCCGCGATTCGCGCGAGCGAGGTCGGTCCGGTGCCGGGACATGCCGGCGGGTTCGAGACGGCGGCGGTCATGGCGCTCCGCCCCGAGCTCGTCCGCGAGGACCGGATCGGCGACAGCCATCCGGAGCGGGATTGGATATTCGCCGGTCCGCCGGGCGCATTCGTCGGCCGGCACGGCGAGCTGACCGGCTGCGACGGGTATACGGACGCGCCGAAGCTGGCGACGGCCGGGAAAGGACGGCTGTACCTCGAGACGATCGCGGACAGCGTGTCGGGTTGGCTCGTCCGGACGATCCGGGCGATGGAGCGGGGGGAGGAGACGCTATGAGCGGACGGAATGACGGGAACGGCGGTCGCCGCAAGCGGGTCGCCGTCATCGTGACGGAATACCGGTACAATTCGCACGCCGACGTCATTGTAGGCCGGCTGCTCGGCGATTTCGGTTACGAGCCGGAGCTTGCGGCGGCGTCGATCTACACCGATCAGGTGCCGGACAACGACATGAGCCGGGAGATGGCGGCGCGTCACGGCGTGCCGATCTACCCGACGATCGCGGAGGCGGTGCGGGCGCCGCATCTCGATTCGCCGATCGATGGGGTCCTCATTATCGGCGAGCACGGCGATTATCCGACGAACGAGAAGCGGCAGAAGATGTACCCGCGCTGCCGGCTGCTGCGGGAGACGCTGGCGGCGCTCGACGATCTGGGGCTGCGCGTCCCGATATTCTCCGACAAGCATCTGTCTTACGATCCGGACGAGGCGGAATGGATGTACGCGCAGCTGAAGCGAAGGGGGATCCCGTTTTTCGGCGGCTCGTCGATTCCGCATACGGACCCGGTGCCGGCCTACGACGCTTCGCTGCTCGGCGGGGCAAGGGAATGGCTCGTCGTCAGCTTCTCGACGTCCGTCGAGGCTTACGGCTACCACGCTCTCGAGGTGCTCCAGTCGATCGCAGAGAAGCGGGACGGCGGAGAGAAGGGAGTGCGGCGCGTATGGGCGCTCGAAGGAGCGGACGTGTGGGAGGCGATGGACCGGGGAGAGTGGCCGGAGGCGCTGATGCATGCGGCGCTGTCCGTCTACGACGGGCTGCCGGAGGGGCATCCGCGCGAGACGCAGACCGAACCGGTTTTGTTTGCCGTCGAATATGACGACGGGTGCAAGGGATACGTCGTCCAATTTCGCGATTTGATCGAGCAATGGGGCTATGCGTTCCGCGGCGGCGACGGGAGCGTGACGGCGGCGCGGTGCAACAGCGAGACGGACCGTCCGTTCGGCCATTTCGGGCGTCTGACGCGGCTGATCGAGACGTTCGTCGCGACCGGCGAGCCCCCGTGTCCGATGGAGCGCATCCTGTATTCGACGGGGCTGATCAATGCCGGCATGGCGTCGCTCTACTTGCAGCGACCGATCGACACGGCCGGGCTCCGCATCCCGTATGGGCAAGGGCACGCTTGCGCGAACGCTCGCGAGTGAAGGGACGCGGACCGACCGATCGATCGCCGGTCGGTCCGACTATAGATAATACGGATGGAGGACGAGGAGCATGGAACGATACTCGCCGCAGGAAGTGCTGAAGGGCCCGCCCTTCTCGATGGGGGTGCGCAACGGGCAAACGTTGTACGTATCCGGCCAAGCGGGCATCGACCCGAGCACGAATACGGTAGCGGGGCCCGATTTGGATACCCAGGTGGCCTTTACGATGCGCAACATCGAGGAGGTGCTGGCCCGGGCCGGCATGACGCTGGGAGACGTCGTGCAAGCGACCGTCTACTTGGCGGACCGCAGCCTGTACGTGCCCTTCAACGATTTGTACAAGACGTATTTCCGCGAGCCGTATCCGGCCCGGACGGTCGTCTACTGCGAGCTGAACTACGATTTGCTCGTCGAAATCGACGTCGTCGCTTCCGCGGAGAAGGACAAGACTTACTACTGATCGGGCCGGGAAGCGATGAGCCGGTGCGATGGCGATAAGTAAACAAGCCCCGGGCGTTTCGGCTCGGGGCTTGCCGGCTTGGCGGCGGCGCGGCTTCTTCATGAAGCCGCCGGGAAAACCGTTTTTTGCGGCCTTCGACGTTTTTCGTCCGTTCGTGTCCGCCGATCTGTGGTATGATGGATCTAACATCATAGCGAACGAAGGTGCGATATCATGAACGTGGAAACCGAGAAACGGGGTCCGGCCGCGTCGGGTGCGCGACCTGAGGCCACGGCCGCATCGGCCGACGAGGCGTATCTCGTCGATCCCGACGACAAAAAAGCGGTCCGTCAGTCGATCCTGCGGCTGGCCGGTCCGTCCTTGGTCGAGATGATGCTGACGAACTTCACGCAGATGCTCAGCATGATCATGGTGGGGCGGCTTAGTCCCGAGGCGGTAGCTACGGTCGGACTGACGAATCAGCCCTTCTTCCTGCTGCTCGCGATCTTCATGACGCTGAACGTCGGGACGACGGTCATCGTCGCGCGCTCGGTCGGGGCCGGCAAGCTGGACGAGGCGAACCGGGCGGCCGGGCAGGCGTTTCTGATCAACATCGCGCTGTCGGTCGTCACGATGGCGTTCAGCACGATCTATGCGGCGCAGCTGCTGAGGCTCATGGGCGGCACCGAGGAAGTGGTGGCGCACGGGCTGACGTACGCGAAAATCGTCTTTTTGTCGATCGGCTTCACGACGATCACGATGTCGTTCTCGGCGACGATGCGCGGGGCGGGCGATACGCGGACGCCGATGAAGATTAATGTTATCGCAAACATTCTCGTCGTCGTCATCGGCTTCCCGCTCATTTACGGCATCGGGAGCTTCGAAGGATTGGGCTTGACCGGGGCGGGCCTGGCGACGATCGCGTCGCAATTCGTCGCGGCTGTCTGGATGACGGCGGTCATGTTCGGCGGCAAAAGCCAGGTCCGCCTGTCGTTCCGGCATATGTTCCGCTTCGACCGGGAAATCGTCGCGCGCATTTGCAAGATCGGCTTCCCGTCGGCCGTCGAGCAAATCGTCATGCGGCTCGGCATGCTCATCTTCGTCAAGGTGGCGGCCAGCCTCGGGACGATGGCGGTCGCGGCGACGCAAATCGCCTTCAGCATTTTCGGGCTGACGTTCATGCCCGGCATGGCGTTCGCGATCGCGGCGTCGACGCTCGTCGGCCAGGCGCTCGGGGCGCAAAAGCCGGATCTCGCGGAGCGGTACGGCTGGCAGGTGCGCAAAATCGGCATGTACGTCGCCGGCTTGCTCGGCGTCGGCTTCATCTTGTTCGCTCCGCAAATCATGCTGCTGTACACGACGGAGCCGGAAATTATCGACAAGGGCGCGCTGTCGATCCGCATCATGGGCTTCATCCAAGTGTCGCAGGCGACGCAGTTCATATTGGGCGGCGCGCTGCGCGGCGCGGGCGATACGCGGTATCCGCTGTATTCGACGTTCGTCGGGGTGTGGGGATTCCGGGTGGCGCTCAGCCTGCTGTTCGTGTACGCGTTCCGGATGGACCTGTACGGTATTTGGCTTGCCGCGGCGGCGGACCAGTTCGTCCGCTCGGTGCTTATTTTCCGGCGGTTCAAGAAGGGCGCGTGGAAGACGATCCGGGTGTGACCGGCGTCCGATCCGCTTGCGCGACCGAAACCGAACGAAGCCCGTCTCTCGGCCTAACGGCCGGAAGGCGGGCTTTTCGTCGCGGCGGAAGACCGTACGGGCGGCAAGGCGTCGGCCGGGCGCTTATTCCGGCCGGTTCACGGTGGCGCTGCCGACCTCGAACGGCGTCGTCACGCCCTCGTAGGCGAGATGCATCGTCATGCCGGCCGCCGCATGGATGAGGTTGTGGCAATGGTCCATCCAAATGCCCGGATTGTCGGTCCGGAAGGCGACCTCGTACGTCTCGCCGGGCGCGACGTTGAGCGTGTCCGTCCACCACGGGCTGCCGGTGACCGGCTTGCCGTTTTTGCTCAGCACGAGCATATGATGGCCGTGCAGATGCATCGGATGGTCCATGTACGAGCGGTTGACGAACGTCGTCTTGATCAGCTCGTTCTCGCGAACGAGAAGCGTCGGCGTATGCGGGAACAGCTTGCCGTTGATCGTAAAGCCGTCGTTGAATGTCCCGTCGTAAAACGAAAACGGATGCGAATCGAAGACGAGCGTGAACGCGCGGTCGAACTTGCTGTCCGCGCCGAACGGCGTCTCGGCCGACTTGCCGTACGAGGCCGGGTCGAAGTCGGTCGTAACGGCCGGCGCCTCCGGCGCCTGTCCGCTGCCGTCCGGACTCAAGACGACGACCGGACGGTCGCGATAGCTCGCCCGAAGCGCGACGGGGCGGTCGGGCATCGCGAAGACGAGGTCGTACCGCCCGCCTCCCGCAAGCAGCAGAAGGGAGTCGGTCAGCTCCGACGGCTCGTTCACGTCGGTGCCGTCGATCGCGGCGACGCGAAACGGCGTGCCCGTCAGCGTGAACCGCTCGGGGTAGCTGCTCGGGTTCGTCACGCGGAGCCGGACGGGCGTACCCGGCTTCACCTCCTGACGGTCCGAGCCGTCGGCTACCGCCCAGTCGTGCGAGACGACCGCGATGTCCCGCACGTCCGGCGGGGCGTCCTTCGGCACGACGGTCAGCGGACCGAACAGCCCCCGGTGCACTTGCTCGGACGATTGCTGGTGCGAATGATACCAGAACGAGCCCGTCTGCTCGGCCACGAACCGGTACGTATGCGTTTGGCCGGGAAGGACGGCGTCCTGCGTCAAGCCGGCGACGCCGTCCTCCGCGTTCGGCACGTCGAGTCCGTGCCAATGGACGGTGACGCCTTGATCGACGTCCTCGTTGACGAGGACGACCTCGACGAGATCGCCCTGCGCGACGCGCAGCTCCGGACCGGGAATTTGGCCGTTGAACGACCATCCCTCCTCGGTCCGGCCGTCCGCCTTGCGGATCGTCTGCTTCCGCGCGGTCAGCGTGAATCGGCGGTCGGGCGTCCCCGACTGCGGGCCGGTCAAGTCGGCTACGCTGACGGTTCGGACCGAAGCCGCGGCGGCTGCCGTCGATCCGCCGTGGCCGGCGTGGCCCGAGCCGTGCGCGACAACGGGACCGCCGCCGTAGTCGACGGAGCCGTGGCTGCCCATGTTGAGCCGCTCCGGCAGTCGGCTGGTGGACTCCGCCGCCGTCCACCAGACGCCGAGCGCGACGATGCCGGCGAGGGCGAGGCCGGCCGACGCCAGCGAATGGCGCCGGCGCATCGCCCCGACCGCCGTCTCGACGGCTTCGCCGCCGAGCTTGCGGACCCGGCCCGTCTGCTTCAGATGGAGCAGAACGGTCCCGGCAAGCACGAGAACGGCCATGACGAGCCCGGTTCCCCAATAAGGCGGGGCGGGCGGGAAGAAGACGAGGTACAAGCCGGCGGCCGCGCCGAGCGCCAAGCTTTGCACCGGCACGACCAGAGCGGGCGCGGCGGCGTTCGGCCGGTCGAACCGGCCTTCGGCCGTTTGTCGGAGGACGGCCCGCAGCCGCGGGACGGTGAAGGCAAGAACGGCGATCGCGGGGACGACGACCGGCGGCAGCGAATCGATCAGCCTGTCGATCGCGAACCGGGGGCCGAAGCTTTGCCAAATGGCGGCCGCCCATAAGATTCTGCATACGACGAGGAAGAGGGCGATGCCGGCGCTGATCGCCAGCATCCACGCTTTCCGGCGCGCTTTCTCCCGCTTGCGGAAAGCGAGCTTGCCGGCGCCCGAGCCGGCGATCCAAGCGAAAATCAGGAGGAGAAGCGTGAGCAGAAAGTCCATTCCGTACATCACATAGAACATGAAAACGTGCACCCCTTAGTATTGGATAAACTAGTATATCACATACCAATTGCTCATAAAAAAGGTCGGACGAACGGCGGCTTTCGCCGTCATTACCGGCGGCGCCGGCGGATGTTCCGCAGGCCGACGTATCCTCCGAACAGGCCCCCCATTCCGGCCAGCACGACCAACGGCTGGAACCGGTAAAGCTCGGGCGTCGCGAACATCGGCACGAGCGCGATTGCCGCGGCTCCCGCCTCCATCGCGTACGCTCCGGCGGCTTTGGCGGACGACCGGGGCCTTCGGGCCAACGTGACAGCCAGCATGGCCGCAACGACGGCGGCTGCGCAAATCCATACGACGATATGAACGTCCGCGCGAAACGGCCGCTCCGGCACGTCGACGGCACCCGAAACGGCGCAGCCGACCGAGACGGCGCCGAGCATGAGCAGCGACCGGATGCGCAGCGCGGCCAGCTCCGGATCGTCTTCGCCATCTCCGTCCTGAATGACGCGCATCGCGAGCAGACACCCGACGAATGCGTCGAACGCCCACAAGACCAGCATGGAAATCCCCTTTCCCGAACGTGTCGGCGCACAAGATGTATCCAGCATACTAGCTGCGCCGCCGGGTCGGAAACGGCCCCCGGGTCAGTCCGATACTGGACCGAAGTCGGGCTTCGCCGGGTTGTCCAGCTCCTTGGTCAACCATTCGAGCCATTCCAGCTCCGTTCGGTAATAGGCGTGCAGGAAGCGGATGTTGGCCCGCTTGCCGATATAGGCGCCGGCGCTCTCCGCTTCGGACCGGGCGAACGTATCGATATATCCCCGGACGGCTTCGATCCGGATCGCGAGCTGGCGGACGACGACGTCCGGCGGCAGCACGAACAGCAGCCCGGCCGGCACCGTATAGTCGAACGTGACGAGCTCGCGAGAGGCGAGCCCGTCGGCGACCATCGTCCGCAGCGCCGCAAGCCCCTCCTCGGTCAGTCCGTACGTCGTCCTCTCCGGCATATTGCCGACCTTCTCGCGGGAGGTGACGACCCACCCTTTTTTCTCCATCCGTTTCAGCGCCTGGTAGATGGCGGCCCGGTTCGTTTTCGTCCACAGCCTAGCGTTCCAGCGGTCGAGCATTTTATCGATGGCGTGCCCGTACGTCGCTCCGGAATGGAGCAGGCCGAGCACAAGACATTCCACATAAGACATCGCGTACACCCCGCCATTTCCGTCGTCCCCCCCTTTCAACACCGCAAGGGCGTAAGGAAGACCGCATGTCGTACAATCCCAAGTATAAGAAAGACGAAGGAAACGTGCAAACCGAACGGTTGTCAAATGGTATAAAAGGGAAACGGGCTTCGTATCCTAATTCGTATCCCAATCGGGGATAACGATGAGCATGCGGAAAGGGGGATCCGTTTTGAGCGACGTTTTGCAGCTTGCGGGCTACGAGCCGCCCGACGCGTACCGCAAAGACACGCTGCGCCTGATGGTGCGCGACGCGCACACGCTTTACGCTTACTGGGAAATCACCGATCGGAAAAAATGGCTGGCCTCGCAGCATTTTCAATGCGACTGGAGCCAGCTGCCGAAAGTGCTTCGTCTGTACGACGTCACGTACATCACGTTCAACGGCCATAACGCGAACCGGGTCCTCGATATCGAGCTGACGCCGGAAGCGCAGGACTGGTACGCGACCGGACTCGGCGCCGGAGCCGTCTACATGGCCGATCTCGGGGTGTATACGTGGGAGCGCCAATTCGTGCCGTTTCTTCGCTCCGACCCGGTACGGACGCCGCGGGATTGTCCGGCCGGCTGGGGAGAGCCGATCGTGGCCGTCGTGCCGGAGGCGTCCCGTTCTCATTCTACGTCCTACATACCGCCTTACGATCTCGAGCATTTCATTCCTAGCCGGTAAGCCGAAAAAACGAGAAAAGCCAGAAGCGGGGGGTTCGATGTATAAACGGTGGAAAGCGCGTCCCGAATTGAAAGGATATTTGGCCTTGGTACTTCATGCCCACTTGCCGTATATCCGGCATTTCGACCGGGACGACGTGATGGAGGAGCGTTGGTTTTACGAGGCGATGACGGAGACGTACTTGCCGCTGCTCGACGTATTCGACGGGCTCGTGAACGACGGCGTCGATTTCCGCATCACGATGTCCGTCACGCCGACCTTGATGACGCTGTGCGCGGATTCGCTCATGCAGGAACGGTACGCCGCCCATCTGGACCGTCTGATCGGGCTGGCGGACAAAGAAAGGATCCGGCTCGAGGACGACGAGCGCTTCTATCCGCTCGCGGCGATGTACGCCGAGAAGTTCCGGCTGCTGAAAAGCCGGTTCGAAAGCTGCGGCCGCAACGTCATGACGGCGTTCCGCCGGCTGCAGGACATGGGGAAGCTGGAAATCATGACGTCGGCCGCCACGCACGGCTACTTGCCCCTTATGAAAACCGAAGAGGCGATCCGCGCCCAAATCCGTACGGGGGTTCGCGAGTACGAGCGGCATTTCGGCCGCAGGCCGTCCGGCATATGGCTACCCGAATGCGGCTATACGGCCGGGATCGACCGGATTTTGAAAATGGAAGGGCTCGATTACTTCATCGCCGACTCGACCGCCGTCGCGTTCGCGACGCCGGCGCCGAACCGCAACCTGCTCGGGCCGCTCATGACGCCGTACGGCGTGACGGCGTTCCCGCGCGACCCGGAATCGTCCGAGCAAGTGTGGAGCTCGACGGACGGCTATCCCGGGCACTACGACTACCGGGAATATTATCGCGACATCGGCTGGGATCTCGGCTGGAACGACCCCGAGGAATGGGAGTATATCCGTCCTTACGTGCTGCCGACGAACGAGAGAATCAATACGGGGATGAAATATTACCGCATTACCGGCCGCGGCCAGCACCGCGAGCCCTATAATCCGGAATGGGCGCGGAAGACGGCGGCGGAGCATGCCGGCCATTTCCTGTTCAACCGCGAGAAGCAGGCGGAAGCGTGGAGCCGGTGGCTCGACCGGCTGCCGATCATCGTATCGCCGTACGACGCCGAGCTGTTCGGACACTGGTGGTATGAAGGCCCGATCTGGATCGATATGCTGTGCCGCAAAATATTCCACGACCAGCAGACGATCAAAATGATTACGCCGAGCGAATATTTGCGCCAGTACCCGGTGGCCGATACGGGGCGCCTGAACGAGTCGAGCTGGGGCCGGAACCATTCGTCGGAAGTATGGCTGCAGGAAAACAACGATTGGATATACCGGCATCTTCACGAGGCGGAGGAACGCATGGTCCGTCTCGCGACGCGGCATGCCCATCTGGAAGGCACCCGCGCCCTTCCGGCGTCGGCGCTCAAGCGGGCGCTCAATCAGGCGGTCCGGGAGCTGCTGCTCGCGCAGGGGAGCGATTGGGCGTTCATCATGGACAGCCGCACGGTCGTCGAGTACGCGGTCCGGCGGACGAAGGACCATCTCGGCTGCTTCGACAAGCTGTGCGGGATGATCGAGGCGGGTAAGGTGGACGAAACGTTCCTCGACGCGCTGGAGCGCAAGGACGACTGCTTCCCGGACGCCGACTATCGCGACTATGTCGCCGTACGGCCCGCCTCGCCCGTGCCGCTCATACCGGACGCGCGCGAGTGGGAACGGCTCTTGAAGGAAACCGCCGACGGTCCGAACACGTTCATGCTCGCCTGGGAGTACCCGCCGAAATACGTCGGGGGTTTGTCCCGCGCCGTCGCCGATCTGGCCGAGGCGCTGGCGGCGCGCGGCGAGAAGGTGCACGTCGTGACGACGTCGTTCGAGGGGGCGCCGGCGTTCGAACGGCAAAACGGCGTTTACGTGCACCGGGTTCCCGTCCTCTGCTCGGGGGATACCGACTTCTATCATTGGACGTTCGAAATGAACCTGGCGATGGTCGATCATCTCGTCGCCTGGAAGGAAAACGGCGGCCGGATCGACGTGCTGCACGCGCACGACTGGATGGTGTTCCATGCCGCGCGCGAGTTGAAGCACAGCTACGGGCTGCCGCTCGTCGCGACGATCCATGCGACGGAGTGGGGACGGCAGCAGGGCAAGCTGCACGGCGAGCTGCAGCACCGCATTCACGGGCTCGAATGGCGGCTGACGTACGAGGCGAGCCGCGTGTTCGTCTGCAGCGCCTACATGAAGGAGGAGGTCGTCCGGCTGTTCCAGCTTCCGGAAGACAAGGTCGACGTCGTGCCGAACGGCATCCGGATCGCCGAGGCGCCGGACAGACTCGCTTTCGATGGCACGAGCGCCAGACGGCAATGGTTCGCCGATAGCGATCGGATCATTTTGTACGTCGGGCGTCTCGTCTACGAGAAGGGCGTTCACGTGCTGCTGGAGGCGATGCCGCACATCATCGCCCGCGCGCCGGGGGCCCGGCTCGTCGTAGCGGGAGCGGGGCCGATGCGCGAATCGCTGGAGCGGCGGGCGGCGGAGCTCGGCCTCGGCGATCGCGCCTCCTTCTGGGGCTTCGTCGACGACGAGACGAAGGCGCGCCTGTACGCGGCCGCCGACGTGTGCGTCTTCCCGAGCCTTTACGAGCCGTTCGGCATCGTGGCGCTCGAGGCGATGGCGTCGCGTACGCCGCTCGTCGTCTCGGACGTCGGCGGTCTCGCCGAGCTGGTCGAGCACGGCGTCGACGGCTACAGGGCGCTGCCCGGTCACGTCGAATCGCTCGCTTGGCACGTGACCGAGCTGCTGCTGGCGCCGGAATCGGGGGGACGGATGGCGTCGCGCGCTTATGGGAAGCTGCGCGAACGGTACGACCCGGATGCGATCGCCGCCGAGGTGCAGCGGCAGTACGACCGGTTGACGTACCGGACGGCGCCCGTGCTGGAGGCGACGGTCTGACCGGCCGGGAGCGCCGGAAATCGCAAAGAAACGATACAGGGGGGAAACGCTTGAAGGCAGTCATCATGGCAGGCGGCAAAGGAACGCGGCTGCGGCCGCTCACTTGCCAGCTTCCGAAACCGATGGTACCGCTGTTGAATCGCCCGTGCATGGAATATATCATCGAGCTGCTGCGCGATCACGGCATTACGCAAATCGGCGTCACGATGCAGTTTATGCCGGACGCCATCCGCAGCCATTTCGGGGACGGGCGCGACTTCGGCGTCGAGCTCCATTATTTCGAGGAGGATTCGCCGCTCGGCACGGCGGGCAGCGTGAAGAACGCCGCCGGCTTCCTCGACGAACGATTCGTCGTCATCAGCGGCGACGCGATGACCGACTTCGACTTGAGCCGGGCGGTCGACTTTCACGAGCGGCGGGGAGCGCTCGCGACGATCGTGCTGACGCGGGTCGAACGGCCGCTCGAGTACGGCGTCGTCATGACGGACGACGCGGGACGGATCGTCCGGTTTCTCGAGAAGCCGGATTGGAGCGAGGTGTTCAGCGACACGGTCAATACCGGCATCTACGTCTTGGAGCCGGAGGCGCTGCAATGGGTCGAGACGGGCAAGGAGCAGGATTTCAGCAACGATTTGTTTCCGCTCCTGATGAAGCGGGGGGAGCCGCTGTACGGCTATGCCGCCGAAGGCTACTGGTCGGACATCGGCAATATGGAGCAGTACCGCCGGACGCAGTTCGATATGCTGGAAGGCAAAGTGAAGGCGGCGATCAAAGGACGGCGGGTCGCACCCGGCGTATACGTCGGGGAGGGGGTGACGCTGCCGGCCGGCGGCATCGTCTGGAACGGCCCCGCCTATATCGGGGACGGTACGGTCGTCGAGGACGCGGCGGCGATCGGCCCGTACTGCGTCATCGGCTCGGGGAACCGGGTCGGACGAGGAAGCATGCTTCGACAAGCCATTATTTGGGATAACAATCATATTTCGGAGAATAATGAAATCGACGGGGCGACGCTGTGCAGCCGGATCCGCAGCTACCCGGAATCGGTCATCGGCGACGGGGCGGTCGTCGGCAGCCATTGCACGATCGGGCCGAAGACGCACGTGCTGCCCCATGTGAAAATATGGCCGCACAAACGGCTGCGCGAGCACGCGACGCTGAACAGCTCGGTCATTTGGGGCGACGGAGCGGCGAAGCCGCTGTTCGCGGACGGAGCGGTGCGCGGATTCGCGAACGAAGAAATTACTCCCGAATTCGCGGCGAAATTCGCCGGCGCGTACGGGGCGAGCTTGGCCAAAGGAAAGCGGCTTGCCGTCAGCTCGTCGGCGGACGGCTTCGCCCGGCTCATCCGCTCGGTGCTCGTTCCGGCGCTGCAGGCCGTCGGCGTCCGGGTAACCGACGCGGGGGAAAGCGCGTCGTCGGTCGCCCGGTACGGGGTCGCCCTGCTCGACGTCGACGGCGGCATTCACGTGCAGTGCGCCGATTCGGGCGGACGGATCGCCTGCCGGCTCGAATGCATGGACGCGGCCGGTCTTCCGATCGGCAAAAACGTCGAGCGGAAAGTCGAGAACGCGTTCGTTCAAGAGGATTATTCCCGGGTGGACGCCGCATCCATCGAGGCGGCGAAAACCGTCGACGGCTTGACGGATTCGTACGGCAAGCGGCTGATCGCGGAGATCGGCTATACCGAACGCCGTCCGCTCCGGCTGGCCGTCATCGCCGGCGATCCGGTCGTCCGCCGCATCGTCGCCCGGTTGGCCGATGCGTTTCAGTGGGAGGCGTCCTTCGTCGATCCGGCGCTCGGCGACGCCGGCATCGAAGCGGCCGCCAACGGCGCGGGCATCGATTTCGGCGTCCTGTTCGATGCGGGCGGCCAGACGATCCGCCTGTACGACGAAACGGGCGCTCCGGTCCCCCACGAACGGGCGAACGTGCTGCTGTACATGTCTTACTTCCAATGCTTCCGCGGCCGGACGATCGGGGTGCCGCTCAGCGCGCCGTCGTTTCTCGACTCGGCGGCGGAAGGGCTCGGCAACCGCGTCGTCCGGACGAAGCGGAACTCCCGCGCGGTGCTGGAGCCATCCGCGGGAAGCCCGTTCCACCCGCTGTACGACGCGCCGTTCGGCGTCGGGCTGCTGGCGCGGAACTTGATCGAAAGCCGGCTGTCCGTATCGCAGCTGCTCGAGTTTTTGCCCGCCTTCTCGCTTCACCGGACGTCGGTGGAAGTGCCGTGGGACGAGAAGGGAAGACTCATGCGGCTGTTGACCGAGCAGCATAAGGACGGGCGAGCCGATTTGCTGGACGGGATCAAGGTGTACGACGAATCCGGCTGGGTGCTGCTGCTGCCCGAAACCGACGAGCCGAGCTTCACGCTCATCGCCCACGGGGAACGCCCGGAGGCGGCGGCGGAGCTGGCCGAACGGTACAGACGGGAATTGATCCGTCATTTCCAATGATAAGGAAGGTGTGCGATGTGGACGTCATTCCGATCGAATCGAAGCAAGTCGGTTACGTCGAATACGACCGCGAGCGCTCGTGCATGATCGCTCATTTCACGACAGGGGAAGTGCGGATCTATCCCGTCTCGTGGGAGGAGTATTCCGTGCTGGGCGCGTCCTCGAATAAATACGACTGCTTCGTCAAAATGACGAGCGGCCGTTCGGTCCAGCAAACGGCCGATTTGACGTTCCGGACGGAAGCGGATTTGAGTTGAGCCGCGTTCGCTTGCCCGGGGCGGCGGACGACCGGATCGGAATCGAAGCGGGGCTCGGCGGGGGCGCGGCCGCGGCCGCGATCGTCCGCTGGGCGATCTCCCCCCGGACGAGGAGAATGGCGGAGCTCTACTACGGCGGACCGTGGGCGTCGCTGCCGAAACGGGTGCGCGTCCTCCGGGCGCCGCTTGCGGCCGGAGCGTCCGAGGCGTGGCGGCGTACCGAGTATCGGGACTGTCCGCTGCCGGTCGTCCCCCCCTTCCGTCCGGACGTCCGGACGGCGGCGGATGCCGAGGCGGACGAAGGCGCGCTGCGGCTCGGCGCGCTGCCGGCGGAATTCCGGTATGCGGCCGTATTCGGCATCGTCAGCGCCGAGGGCGCCTTCGTCCCGTTGACGGAGAGCGTGCCGTTCGAACCGCCGGGCGCGACGGGAACGGCGCGCTCCGGTTCGGCGGCGGCCGCGGCGGAAGCCGTTGCGGGTTGGACCGCGATTTGCGGTGCCGACGGCGGGGCGGACGATGCGTATTGCGCGTCCGGTGCGGCGGAAGGAGCGGCGGGCGCCTTTTCGGCGTACACGGACTATGCCGACGCGCCGCTCGTCCACGCCCGGCACGATTTGGCGCTGAACGTCTGGGAGGCCGTCGACGGTGAAGCGGATGGAGTTGTCCCGGCGGACGGCGGCGGGAGCGGGAAGGGCCCGGCCGGCGGCGCGATGAGCGTCGTCATGCTCGCCTCCGAATTTCCGCCGCTCGTCGTCGGGGGGCTGTCGCGGGCCGTGTGCGGGCTCGCCTTCCATTTGGCCGCCGCGGGCCACACGGTGCACGTCGTAACGCGCCGCTCCGACGGCGCCGCCGCGTACGCCCGCATCGGCGACCGGCTGCACGTGCACCGCGTCGCCGCGCCGTCCCCGGTCCGCTCCGGCGGACTATGGGACGAGGTGGCGTCGCTGAACGTGCGGCTCGCCCGCCGCGCGTCGCGGCTGCTGGACGCGGGCGCGATCCGCGCCGACGTCGTCCACGCGCACGACTGGCTCGTCGCCGGCGCGGCGATCGAGCTGTCGCGCCGGCACGGCGCGCCGCTCGCGGCGACGATCCACGCGACCGAGCCGGGCCGCCGCTTCGGGCGGCTGACGGCGGAGCTGCACCGGCGCATCGCCGCCGAGGAAAGGCGGCTGTGCGGCGCGGCCGGGCGCGTCATCGTCTGCAGCGGCGCGATGCGCGACGAGGTCGCCGCGCTGTACGGCGTGCCGTTCGGCCGCATCGCGACGATCCCGAACGGCGTGCTCGGCCAGCCGCCGAACCGGCTGTTCGGCGGAGGCGGTGCCGGCGACGGCGACGGCGACGGCGGCGTTGCGGGTGGCGAAGCCGGCGGAGAAGCGGAGGGGCCGCACGTCGTCTACGTCGGCCGGCTCGTCTACGAGAAAGGCGTGCACGTGCTGCTCGACGCGATGCGGCACGTCTGGCGGGAGTTCCCCGCCGCCCGGCTGACGATCGCGGGAGCGGGGCCGCTGCTCGGGGAGCTGCGCGACCGGGCCGCGCCGTTTGGCGCGAAGGTGCGGTTCGCCGGCTTCGTCGGCGAGCGGGAGCGGGTCGCGCTGCTGAAGCGGGCGGCCGTCTGCGCCGTGCCGAGCCTGTACGAGCCGTTCGGCCTCGCCGCGCTCGAAGCGATGCGCCACGGCGCGCCGCTCGTCGCGTCCGGCTGCGGCGGGCTGGCCGAGCTCGTCCGCGACGGCGTGACGGGCCGCACGGCGCCGCCGGGCGACGCCGCCGCGCTCGCCGTGGCGATCGCCCGGCAGCTGCGCGAGCCGGACGCCGCCGAGCGGATGGCCCGCCGGGCGCGGCTCGCGCTGCGCGGCTACCGCTGGCGCGACGTCGCCGAGCGGACGGCGCAGGCGTACCGCGCGCTGGCGGCGGCGCCGGCCGGAGCCGGGGCGGAGGCGGAGTCTCGCCCGGAGCCTCCCGGAGCCAGACCGCGCGCGAACTTGCACTAGACTACCGAAGAGAGGGTGACCGGACTGTATGCCTCGCCATTTCGCCGTCGGTAACGGCAACATGTTGATCAATTTGGACCGGTTTACGCGCATCCGCGATTTGTACTACCCGTACGTCGGCCAGCTGAACCACGTGGGCGGCTACGTCTGCCGGATCGGCGTATGGGCCGACGGCGCGTTCACGTGGCTCGGCGACGACGGATGGACGATCGAGGCGGGCTACGTGGCCGATTCGCTCGTTACGCAAGTGCGAGCCGTTCACGAGGCGCTCGGCCTGACGCTGGACATCAACGACGGCGTCCACCAGCGGGACAACATTTATTTGAAGCGGATTCGCGTGTCGAACCGGATGGCGGCGGAGCGGGAGGTCCGGCTGTTTTTCACCCAAGACTTCGCGATCAACGAAACCGAGGTCGGGGATACGGCCGCCTTTTACCCGCACAACCGGACGGTGTTTCACTACAAAAAAAACCGCTACTTCATGGCGAACGGCTCGGCGGGAGGCGAAGGCATCGTCCAATATTCGATGGGCGTGAAGCGGTTCCATCAGGCGGAAGGCACGTGGAGGGACGCCGAGGACGGGCATCTGATGGGCAATTCGATCGCCCAAGGCTCGGTCGACAGCACGATCGGCTTCCGGCTGCGCCTGCCCGCGGGCGGAACGGACGTCGCCTACTACTGGCTGTCCGTCGGCGAGTCGCTCGAGGAAGTGAAGCGACTCGACCAATACGTGCGCGACAGCGCTCCCGGCAAGCTGCTGGACCGCGTCCAAGTGTACTGGCAGCGGTGGTCCAACAAGGAGGAGCGGGATTACGCCGATTTGCCGGAGCCGGTCGTCTCCATGTTCAAGCAAAGCCTGCTCATCGTCCGCACCCAGACCGATTCGCGCGGCGCCATCATCGCGGCCAACGACACCGATATCATGAACTACAATCGCGATCATTACAGCTACATGTGGCCGCGGGACGGCGCGCTGATCGCCTACGCGATGTCGATGGCGGGGTATCACGAGACGGTCGTGCCGTTCTACGCATTTTGCGAAAGGACGCTGGCGCCGGAGGGGTATCTGCATCATAAATACAATCCGGACGGGACGGTCGGCTCGAGCTGGCATCCGTTTATCGCCGGGGGTCAAGCGCAGCTGCCGATCCAGGAGGACGAGACGGCGCTCGTGCTGTTCTCGCTTTGGCAATTTTACCGGCAGTCCGGCAACATCGAGCTGTGCCAATCGCTGTACGGCAGCCTCATCCGCAAGTCGGCGAAATTTTTGCGCGGCTACATCGAGCCGGAGCTGAAGCTGCCGAAGCCGAGCTACGATTTGTGGGAGGAACGGTACGGCATCTACACGTTTACCGTGGCGGCGGTTTACGGCGGCTTGAAGGCGGCGGCGCAATTTTCCGCGCTGTTCGGCGATCAGGAGCGGAGCGAGCGGTACGCCCAGTCCGCGGAATACGTCAAGTCGGGGATGCTCGAGCATTTGTGGGACGAAGAGACCGGCCGGTTCGCGCGCGGGCTGTTTTGGCAGGACGGGGTGTGGGTGAAGGACATGACGCCGGAAAGCAGCGTATACGGCATCTTCGAGTTCGGCGTGCTCGCCGCCGACGATCCCCGCGTCGTCAGCACGATGCGGAGCTTGCGGCAGGAGCTGACGATCCGCACCGAGGTCGGCGGCGTGGCGCGGTACAAAAACGACTACTACTTCCAACGGTCGTCGGATATCGACCGGATTCCGGGCAATCCGTGGATCATCTGCACGCTGTGGATGGCGGAGTGGGAAATCGAATGCGCCCGCACGCCGGAGGAGCTAGCCGCCCCGCGCGCCACGCTCGAATGGGTGACGCGGCAGGCGCTCGAGACGGGCGTCCTGCCCGAGCAGCTCGATCCGTTCGACGGGAGCCCGCTGTCCGTCGCGCCGCTGACGTGGTCGAGTGCGACGTTCGTACTGGCGGTGGTCAAATATTTGAACAAGGCGAAGGAGCTTGCGGCGCGGTCCGGCTCGTGACGCGGCCGAGCCCGACTTTACGATCGGCGGGGCGCGTTCCGCCGCCCAAGCGTTCCCTTGCTTCGTCCGGCACCCTCCCCAGGAGGGTGTTTTTTTCTTGACGCTACGGAAAGTGTAACTTTGCAAAAAGCGAATGCGACATTCTGTACCAAGAAAACACGAATGTACCGCGTCGAAAGGCTTCGATCAGAAGCTTTTCTTATCGATTTGTCATCCCGCTGTGACGGTCGTTCCATTGAACGGTTCCCTGTGCTGCCCTATGATAAAAACCGGCGGAACGGGGAGGACGATCGATGGTGCTTCGTCCGATCGGCTCCTTCTCCTCCGCCGCCGTATATTCGGTCAAGGGGGAAGCGCAGCGATGCGAAATAGGCGAAAAAGACGCAAGATGCGAGCGATCCGAACGATACGTCGATACGTCCCCTTGGCGCTGCTGCTGCTCGCGGCGGCGCTGGGCGGATGCGAGAAGAAGGAAGAGCGGCCGGAGGACGCGTTGTTGGCCTATGTGACGGCTTGGGACCGGCAGCAGTTCGAGGGCATGTACGACAGGCTGACGCCGGAAGCGCAGGCGGCGATCGCGAAGGAGGACTTCGTCGGCCGGTACCGCACGATATACGAAGGCATCGAGGCGAAGCGGCTGTCCGTCGCGGCGGACGCGCCCGGGCCCGATGCCGGCAAATCGGCCGACGAAGTCGAGATCGGCTATCACGTCCGGATGGATACGGTGGCGGGGCCGATCGAGTTCGACCATCGGGCGAAGCTGCGCCGGACGGCCGTCGGCAAGCGGACGGAATGGAGAATCGCCTGGGAGCCTTCGCTTCTGTTCCCGGGCATGGCCGAAGGAGATAAAGTCCGGGTGCAGACGACGCCGGGAGAGCGGGGCGAGATCGTCGACCGAAACGGAGTGGGCTTGGCCGTGAACGGAGCCGCTTCGCAAATCGGCATCGTGCCGGGCAAGTGGGCCGCCGAAGCCGAGACGTCCAAGGCGAAGCTGGCGGGCTTGCTCGGGATCGCGCCCGAGGAGATCGACAGGAAGCTGGCCGCTCCCTGGGTGAAGCCGGACGTGTTCGTCCCGATCGCGTTCGTCGAGGAGGAGCGGATGAGCGATTATTTGCAAATCCCCGGCGTCGACAAGCGGAGCAAAAGCGTGCGCGCGTATCCGCTCGGCGAGGCGGCGGCCCATCTGACCGGATACATAGGCGAGATCAGCGCGGAGGAGCTGGAGAAGCGGAAGGACGGCGGTTACGCGGCGGGCGAGAGGATCGGCAAGTCGGGCTTGGAGCAGTTGTACGAAGATCGGCTGAGGGGCCGCAGCGGCGTGCGCGTCTCGATCGTCGATGCAGGCGGCAAAGAAAAAGCCGTCCTGGCCGAAACGGAACCCGCCGCCGGTGAAACGGTCCGCCTGACCGTCGATGCGAACCTGCAGCGAATCGCCTACGACGAGCTGCGCAAGGACGCGGCGACGGCGGCGGCGATCAATCCGGTTTCCGGCGACATTCTCGCGCTGGTGAGCAGTCCGTCGTACGACCCGAACGCGTTCGCGCGGGGACTGTCCGACGCCCGGTATGAGGAATGGAACCGCGATCCGCGCAAGCAGTTTTTGAACCGGTTCTCGAAGGGGTATTCCCCCGGCTCGGCGTTCAAGCTCGTGACGGCCGCCATCGGCTTGGACGCGAAGACGCTCGATCCCGGGGAAGCGGTGCCGATCCAAGGCTTATCCTGGAGCAAGGACCGTTCGTGGGGCGGCTACTACGTCAAGCGCGTTCACGAGAAAAGCCCCGTCCGGCTGACGGATGCGCTGACTTATTCGGACAACATCTATTTCGCGCAGGCGGCGCTGCGGATCGGCGCCCCGGCCTTCGCGCAGGCGGCGGCCAAATTCGGCATCGGCGAAGAGCTGCCGATTCCGTATCCGTTCAAGAAATCGCAGCTGTCCAACGACGGCATCCGCAACGACATTCAGCTGGCCGACACGGGATACGGGCAGGGCGAGGTGATCATGACGCCGCTGCATATCGCTCTCGTCTTCTCCGCCGTTGCGGGCGAAGGCGATATGGTCTACCCGGCGTTGACGCGGGAGGAGGGGGCGCCGCATCCGGACGTATGGAAGGCGAACGCGATGTCGCCGGAAACGGCCGCGCTGCTGCGGAACGACTTGATTCAAGCGGTCGCGAGCCCGGCCGGGCCCGGGCACGGCGCCTACGTCCCCGGCGCGGCAATCGCCGGCAAGACGGGTACGGCGGAATTGAAGGCGAGCAAGGACGCGGACGGTCAAGAGAACGGCTGGTTCGTCGGCTTCGACGCGGCCGATCCGAAGCTGCTTCTCGCGATCATGGTCGAGGACGTGAAGGGGAGGGGCGGCAGCGGGTACGTGACGCCGAAGGCGAAGCGCATTTTCCAGCAGGCGAACCGGCAGCCGTAACGAATGAACGTCCGGAAAAGCCGGATACGACGGAAATCGCCGCCGCGCGGAAAAGGAAAGGCGTCCGGCTCATGGAGCCGAGACGCCTTTTCCGGCCGCCTTCCGTTCTTCCGGCGGCAGCGCGTGCAGGATGTAGCCTTTGCCGCGGATGTTTTCGATCGAGAAGGCGCGGCCCGTTTTTTTGCGGATCCGGTACAGCAGCGAGTTGATTTCTTCGGGCGCCGCGGAATCGCCCCCGTCCTCGCCGCTCCGCTCCGGCCATACGTGGCGGATCAATTCGTCCCGCGGGACGAATTGGCGCTCTTTGCCGAGAAGCAGCTCGACGCACCGGAATTCCTTGTCCGTGAACCGGTAATCGCGGTCCCGCAGCCGGACCGTCTGGCGGACCGGATCCAGCGAATAGCCGTCGGCGGGACGGCCGCTTTCGGGCGCCGCGGGGATCGAGTCGAGCGTTTCCTCCAGGTTGACCGGCGAGAACGAAAGGACGACCGAGCCTTTGGCGAACGAGATCGAGTCGGCCGGACCGAGCGGTCTCGGCGCGAACGGGGCGAGCCGGCAGCCGTTGACGGCGGTGCCGTGCTTGCTGCCCATGTCCATGATGAAGTAGACGCCGTTATCGAAGTAGACGGAAGCCTGCTTCCGGGAAACGAAGACGTTGTCGAACGCCACATCCGGCTCCCATGACTCGACTTTTCGGCCCAATATCAAGTCGGCATGCCTAAGCGGAATGATCGCGCCACCCTCGAAAGGATAGCCTCGCTCCACGATCAGGCATGAAGGCAAGCGCATGCGTGCCACCTCCCGTGAAATGTGCATCGAACCCCAATCGAATTCCTTCATCTCGGCTCGTTAACGATTAACGGGCCGAACCGTTCGCGCCGTTAACCGTTACGGCTTCTCCGCCACAAGCGTGAACGTCTTCGGAATGCCTTTGTCGAACACGTCCGACGAGGCGTTCGGCTCCTCCTCCAGCAGGCGGACGATCAGGCCGGCGCCGGCGAAGCCGGTCACGATCTCGCCGAGCGTCCATTTGCGCAGCAGCACCTTGGGGAGAGCCGCCCGCTCGGACTCCGGGACGAATTTCGCGTAGGCGACGTCCGTTTCTTCCAGCGAGGCGTCGAAGTAGTCGCCGGTCACTTTATGCTTGCGGATGTTCGCGGTCGTCCCGCGCGAGCGGATCAGCTTCGTCGATACCGGGTGAAAATCTTGCAGCACGAGCCGGCCGCCGGGCTTGAGCAGCCTCGAGACGGTGGCGGCGAGCGGCGCCAGTTCGAGAAAATAATGCAGGATGCCGAATTCCATCAGCACCGCGTCGTAATCGCCGCTCAGCTCCCCGGGAGGCAGGTCGAGCACGTCGGAAACGACGTAGCGGATCGACGTCCCGGCCGCTTCCGCGAGCCGGAGGGCGTATGCCGCATTCTCGGAGGAGAAATCGACGACCGTCACCCGCGCGCCGAGCAGCGCCATCGCCACCGCCTTGTGGCCGTGCGAGCCGAGCAGGTTCGCGATCTTCGCGCCGGCCAGCTCGTCCAGATAACGCGAAAAGGAACGAATGCGCGCGGCCGGGTCCTGCACGATTTTGGCCGCCGCCGCTTCGGGGGGGCCGTACCGGTTCACCCAAGCTTCGTACGACTTTTCGTTCCAAGCTTTCTCGTTCGTTTCGTTCACTTGTTTTTGCACGTTCGATCCTCCGGCTCCTTCGCCCGTTCGGTTTGGTCGTCCGCCATGCGGTCTTCTTGGCTACAGTGTATCCAACCGGCCGCCGCCGCATAAGGGGGAAGGGCATCGTCGGATCGTTCGCCGAGCTCCCGTCCCGTTCGGTCGGGAGCGGCCTGCCGAGCGTTTCCATAAGAACCTAATGGTAGCACAGGAGGGGCGTTTCGGGCAACGCCCCTCCGGCCGTCCGGGCCGGGCGGAAATCGAATCGGCGAAGCGGCCGCGCTACACGGTCGTCGTCTCCCGGAACCGGCGGAACACCTCGTACGTCCGGTCGGCGCATTCGGATATGCGGATCGGGTGGAAGCCGGGCACCTCGGCATGGAGCGTATCCCGAAGCGGCTCCGTCCAACGGGCCGGCAGTCCGGACGCGCCGAGCGAGGCACCGAGAATCGATCCGACGGTCGCGCCGTTGCAGTCCGTATCCCAGCCGCCGAGGACGGCGGCGCCGATGGACGTCTCGAAATCGCCGCGTCCGAACACAAGGGCGGCGGCCACGAGGGCGGCGTTGTTGTTCGTATGGATCGGGTGGTAATGGCCGAACGCCTCGTGCAGACGCTCGACCAGCGCGAGCGGTTCGTCGCTCGTGCGGGCGATGTCGACGGCCCGCGCGATATCGCGGGCTAGCCGGCTGCCGGCCGGAATTTCGCCGAGCCCGATCCGGACGATCTCCTCCGGATCGTTCACGACGAAGGCGGCGGCGATCATGGCGGCGACGAACATGGCGCCGTAGATGCCGTTCTTCACGTGGGAGAACGAAGCGTCGCGCCAAGCCAGCTCGGCGGCCAGCTCCGGGCGGCCCGCGGCCGCGTACGCCCAGCCGTCGGCGCGGATTTGCGCTCCGATCCATTCGCGGTACGGGTTCAGATGCGTCCGCACCCAATGCCGCTTCGCGTCCGCGTCCGCATCGTCCCGGCCGGGGTAATCGATCGCGAGCGCGTTGAAGTAGGCGGCCCACTCGGCCGTATACGTCTGTCCCGCGGGCAGCAGCCGGTGCCAGAGGCGGCCGATGTCCCACGAGGTCCAGTCGAGCCCTTTTTCCTCCAGCAGCTTCAGGGCGAGCACGGTGTAGCGGATGTCGTCGTCGGTTTCCATGAAGCGGATGCGCTCGCGCGTGCTGTCCATGCCTTGCGGGTTGAGCTTCAGGCCGAATTCGGCCGCCGCCCGGGACGTCTCCGGGACGTAGCCGCGGATCGGCCAGGCGTCCGCGCCTTCCAGCCAGCGGTGGACGTGCTTCCAGGGAGGCGCATCGGCGGTCCCGTACACGAACGCGCCGGTTTCGAACGGCTTGCCTAGCGCGCAGCCGGCGCATCGACCCAGCCAGGCGCCGTACATTTTGTCCTTCCAAGCGGATTCGTCCGACGAGACGTTCGCCTCGAGGCTTCTCCGGCCTTCGGGGCGGGATCGGCGGATCGGCTCCAGCTCCGACGGCTCCTCGAACGGGAAGTCCGGGGAGACGGGCAGCTCCGCGAGCTCGCGATAAAGCGCCATCAGCGCATCGCGGCCCGCTCCGGCGGCGGCGTCCAGCCGTTCGCCGAAGCCGGCGACGTCGCAGCCTTCCTCCCGACGTTGGACGATTTCCAGCCGGATCAGCGAAGTCAAACGGTTCGTATCGTACACGGTCATTCCTCCTTGCGCGGCGGCAAGCGCCGCTTGATGTCTCCATTATAGGAAAGCCGTCCGCGCCGTTTCTTCGCAATTCCGGCTCATTCGTTCTCAAAAATGTCCGAAACCGGATGTTCGTTCCGGTACTGCTGCGGCGTCACGCCGACATGCTCCTTGAACAGCCGGTAAAACGTGGCCAAGCTTTGAAACCCGCAGTCGAAGCAGATGTCGGCGATCGGGCGATCCGTGGCCGCCAGCTCCCGCTTCGCGTCGCGAATCCGGCGGAGCGTGACGTACCGGTGAAAGCCGTAGCCCATCGTCTGCTTCCAAAACCGCGCGGCGCCCGACGGGGTCATGCCGAGATGGTCGGCAAGCTGCTTCAGCCCGATATCGCCGCTCCCGTCGCGCCGCTCGAGGAAGGCGACGGCCCGGCCGAGCTTGCGTCGGGTGCCGGACTCCAGACGGCGGAGCCGGTGTCCCGGGCTTCCGGCGAAATGGCGGAGAATGCCGACGCAAGCTTGCAGCAGCAAGCTTTTGACGGCGGTCAGGTACCCTTCGCGCTTATGCTGCAGCTCCTCGTGCATCGCTTCGATCAGCGGAACGATCGACCGGGACGCCGGGCTGCCGGCCGGAATATGGTTTTGGAACCGCTCCGGGCTGTAGGCGAAAGGCAGAAGCAGCGACTCGTCCTCGGCGAGCAGCAGCGACGGATCGAAATTGACGAACAGGTAGACGCTCGGGTCGTCCGGATCGGACTCCGCGATATGCTCTTCTTGATGGTTGACGATGAACAGGTCGCCGGGACCGACCCCGTACGTTTTGTTGCCGAAATAAAACGTCCCGCGTCCGGAGACGCAGCAGCCGATCTCCAAGCTTTCGTGAACGTGCAGCGGCTGCTTGACCGGGCTCGGCGTCCAGCGGAACACGTTGACCGGAATATCGTGATCGTAGCGGATGTGAAGGCGCATGACAGGGTTCCCTCCGTATAGGTGAACGGTATCCCGGATTTCGGTTCGATCGAAACCGATTATACCGGAGCGGACGTCCGGGCGGAAGGGAGGCACGGGAAAAACGGGCCGAGACGGGAACTGTGCCGGATTTGTGAAATAAAGGAAAAGGGTATTTCGCTATAGAGTAATTAATGTTACTATTAAAAGTAATCAAAGGAGGTTGATCCGATGATCGACGATTTGCACCTGAACGTTCCGCTGCTTCGCCGCCGCGTGCCGAACTTGACGGCCGCCGCCAAAGCGGCCGGGCTCCGTCCCGCGACCGTTTCGAATCTGTGTACGGGCAAAATTCCGGTCGGCCGCGCCGAGGTGCGCACGGTCGCCATCCTCGCCGCCTTGGCGGGCTGTACGATGGACGAACTCGTCATTCGCGGAGCCGGCGCGGGCGTACTGGAGACGGGCATCAAGGCGCTCGATCTGTTCGCGCCTCTCGTCCGGGGAGGGACCGCCGGCGCGGTGGCGCGGCCGGGCATGGGCCAGCTGGTGCTGCTGGCCGAGCTGTTCCGCCGCATCGGCCGGCAGCGCGGCTATGCGACCGTGCTGTGGCGGCCGAAGGAAGAGAGCGCGGGCGTCGAAGACGCGGTGCGGGAGGCGGAAGCGGTATGCGCGTCGATGGAGGAGACGTACGCGGCCGTATGCGCCGCCCGCGATTCCCGCGACGTGCTGCTCGGGGCGGACCGCGAGGTCGTCTTGTCGGGCGAGCTGCAGACGCTTCGCGAGCGGCTGCGGGAGGCCGGCGCCCGGCCGGTTACGATCGTGCTCGTCGACACGCGCGGGGAGTCGATGGACGAGGACGTGCCGTACGGCCCGCTCGATACGCTGTGGAAGTTCGACGCCGATCTGGCCGCGCGGCATCTGTTCCCGGCCGTCGACCCGGTCGGCTCGACGTCCACGGTGCTGGAGGGCGCCCAGCTGGAGGCGGCTCATTTGACGGTCCAGCAGCGCGCCCGGAAGACGCTGCGCCGTTATCGCGAGCTGCGCGCGCTCGCCCGGGCTTGGGGGGCCGGGCGCATTCCGGAGGCGGAGCAGACCGCCTACCGGCAGGGCGAACGGCTGGAGGCGTTTTTGTCCCAGCCGTTCTACGTGGCGGAGCCGTTCACGAACCGCCCCGGGGAATGGACGCCGCTCGCCGACACGCTGGACGGCGTCCGGCGCATTCTCGACGGTGCGGCCGACGGGCTGGAGCCCGAGGCGCTGACGTACATCGGAAGGCTTGCGCTGGGGCCGGGAGACGATGCGGGCTTGTAGGTGCAAGCCGACAGTTGGCCTAGACGAGGAGGGACGACCGCCGCGACGACGTCCGGCCGCGCATGCCTCGAGCCGAGACGGCGTCCGGGTGGCTGACGTTCGGCTTTCACGAAAGCTTGGAGGAAGCGGCGGCGCTTGCACTGGAAGGGATGCTCGACCCGATGGGCGAGCGGTACGGGTACGGGCGGAAGGAGGCGCTCGCCTTGGCGAGCCTCGTCGTCGATTTGCGGGTGACGCAAATCGTGAACGGCGTCAAGGGCGTGCATGCGGTGCTGCCGCATGGGGCGATCCGGCAGCAAGCATTCTTTTTTCCGTACTTCCGTAAGGAATCGGCCGGCGATACCGTTGATTAAGGCGAGACCTCAATCTCAATCGACCGTCCTGGAGGAGAACCGAGATGTCCAGCCCGTTTTTGAGCCGGATCGGCAGCGTATTCGTACCGGTCCGGGATATCGAGAAAGCGCGAGATTGGTATTGCGAGATGTTGAATTTGCCCGCGGAGCGGGCGGAAATCCACTTCGGCCATTTGTGCCCCCTGCCGATGGAGGGCCCGGGCCTCGTTCTCGACAAGATGCCGATGTGGGGCGGCGACGAACCGGGCGGACCGCCGACTTTCCGGACGCCGGCCTTTATGTTCCTGACCGACGACCTGCATGCCGCCTACCGGTATATGCAGGACAAAGGCGTCGAGCTCGTGACCGAAACGATGGACGACCACTGGTTCGCCTTTCGCGACCCGGACGGCAATCTGCTGATGGCTTGCCGCCGATAGCCGGCCGGCCGGCCGAAGAAAGAGCCGCCACCCGCCGCAACGGGGGCGGCTTCTTTTGCGTTCGAGTGGCGACGGTATAAGAGAACCGAAGTGACGGGCCGTCCAAGCCGTGCGAAATCGGGCGGGGGAATGATTCACACTTTCGTTGCATAAAAATACATTATGATGTATGATTATTAACGAGGTGAGCGCACATGAAAATCGCGTTTGACAATACGTTGCCGGCCAAAGATCAAGTGGCGGCTTTAATAGAAGCAAGCGGGCTCGAGGGTCATTGGGACGTGAACCGCTTTTTCGACGTCGGCCGGGAGCGGTGCCGGTTCGTCTCGGCATACGACCGCGACGAGCTCGTCGGGCTCGGACGGTTTGTGGAAGGCGGCGCCTCCGGCGAGGAGATCGACGGCCGGCTCGATATCGTCGTACTGCCGGACTACCGGAGCCGCGACATCGTCGGCACCATTTTCAAGCTGCTGAAGAGCCGCAAGGCGGCGCATCCCGCCCACGCCTGACGGCGAAGCGGGCCTGAACGCGGCGGAGCCGATAACCGGATACGAGATCGAAGGCACGGGACGTTTTCGCTCCCGTGTTTTTTTCGTGTCCGGCCGCATAGAATAAAGGGTCAACCCATAGGAGCGGGCGCCCGAACTCCGGCTTATTTTGCTTTGCTTCGCCCCCGAATTGTTGTATAGTGGTTTTAACGTTTTACATAACGTTGATTGTCATGTTTGCGGGGCGATATCCGCCAATCGTACGGGAGGTACACTTGGAGATGGACGAATTGAAGCTGAAGGTGCTTGAATTGCTGAAGGAGGACGCGCGTCGGACCCCGGAGCTGGTGGCCACGATGCTTGGCGTGGAAGTCGACGAGGTACGGCGAGCGATCAAGGAGATGGAGGCGGACCATATCATCGTCAAATACGCCACCGTCGTCAACTGGAGCAAGGTCGACGACGAGAAGGTGACCGCGCTGATCGAGGTGCAAATTACTCCGGAACGCGGCCGCGGCTTTGACGCGATTGCCGAACGCATCTATCTCCACCCCGAAGTGAAGTCGGTTTACTTGATGTCCGGCGCCTACGACCTGCTGGTCGAGATCGAGGGCAAAAACTTGAAGGAAGTCGCTTCGTTCGTATCGAGCAAGCTGTCGCCGATCGAAAGCGTCCTTTCCACGAAAACGCATTTCATCCTTAAAAAATATAAGCAGGACGGCATCATCTTCGAGGATCATGTCGAAGATTACCGGATGCACATTTCCCCATAAATTCATAAAGGAAGATTCCGATGATCAAACAGGAACCGTTACAAACGGAACAAGCCCGCGATTCCCAATCGATGAACCGTTTTTTGAATCCGCAAGTGCGCTCGATTCCGCCTTCGGGCATTCGGAAATATTTCGACCTGGCCAGCGGCAACAAAGAGATCATCTCCCTCGGCGTAGGCGAGCCGGATTTCGTGACGCCTTGGCATATCCGCGACGCGGCCGTCTCCTCGCTCGAGCGCGGCCGGACGACGTACACGCCGAACGCCGGACTGCCGGAGCTGCGCGAGGCGATCGCGGAATATTTGCATAACCAGTTCGCCGTCACCTACGAGCCGAAAAACGAAATTATCGTGACGATCGGCGGCAGCGAAGCGATCGACTTGGCGCTGCGCTCCTTCATCAGCCCCGGCGACGAGGTGCTCGTGCCCGAGCCGTGCTACATTCCGTACGCCCCGATTACGACGCTGTCGGGAGGGACGCCGGTCGGCATCGAGACGTTCGCCGAGGACAACTTCAAGCTGAAGCCCGAAGCGCTTCGCGCCAAGCTGACGCCGAAGTCGAAGGTGCTCATCCTGTGCTACCCGAGCAATCCGACCGGCGGGGTCATGACGTACGAGGACTTGCTGCCGATCGTTCAAATCGCCCAGGAGCACGACCTGCTCGTCATTACGGACGAAATATACGCCGAGCTGACGTACGGGATCAAGCACGTGTCCATCGCCTCGCTGCCCGGCATGAAGGACCGCACCATTTTGGTCAGCGGGTTTTCCAAGGCGTTCGCGATGACCGGCTGGCGGATGGGCTACGCGTGCGGACATCCGGAGCTGATCGCCGCGATGCTGAAAATTCATCAATACACCGTCATGTGCGCGCCGGTCATGGGCCAGGTGGCGGCTCACGAAGCGCTGACCCGGGGACTCGAGGAAAAGGACCGGATGGTCGAGTCGTATAACCAGCGCCGCCGTCTCGTCGTGAAGGGCTTCCGCGACATCGGTCTCGAATGCCACGAGCCGCAAGGCGCCTTCTACGCGTTTCCTTCGATCAAGTCCACCGGTCTGACGTCCGACCAGTTTTGCGAGCGGCTGCTCCGCGAAGGCAAGGTGGCGACCGTCGCCGGCCACGTGTTCGGTCTCGGCGGAGAAGGCTACATCCGATGCTCGTATGCGACTTCCGTCGCACAGCTTCAGGAGGCGTTGGAGCGCATAGACGGGTTTATCCGCAAGGTGAAGGCGGAAGCGTGACCGAAGTCCCTGAGACGAATGGAAAACAGATACCCATTTTCCAGCATTTTTGGTATAATGGAGGCAACTCGCTGGCTTGTGGCGAGCGTCTGCAAAGATTCGTCGAAAGGGAGGGATTGGCTTGATGGTTTTGGATTACGGACAGGGCGACATGCTGCTTGACGGCGGCGTCACCGAACCGGTCCGAACGGTACATTGGCCTCACCGCGTCAGACGGAAGTCCCGATCCGGCGCAGCGGTCGCTGCGGTTTCTTTGGAAGATGAGATTACGAGCTTGCGCCGAAAAATGGAAGACGCCTTTCTGGAATGCGAATCGCTGACCTCCGATCCGGTCGTCGCAATTAGCCGGATGCTGGACGCCAAGATCAACGAGTATATGAAAGTCTCGTGCAAGGACTAGGGCAACCTGGTCCTTTTTTACGTTCAAGGGGATCGATTCCAGGAGTTCGACACTGTTCTATTTCAATTTACAAAATTCGACCCGTCGTGCTATCATGAAGTGGAGATTCCAATTTACTGGAATTTGCCATTCATACTAACGGAAAAGGAAGGGTCGCCTTCATGCTCAACACGGTAACTCGAAGCGTTTCCCGCAAGCTGACCATCATGATCTTTTGCATTCTGATCGTCTTCTCGCTGTGTGCGGCTTATATTTCGTACGTTTCCCAGCGCGCTCAGCACATGGATACGATGGTTACGATCCATGAGACGAACGATTTGACGGCCACGCTCGTCGGCAGCTTCGTGGCGGCGACGGAGGACAAGCTGAAGGCCGGAGGGAACGTGAAGAACGACACGGACGCCGGCACGGTGGTCAGCGTTCTCGATTCGATGGTCGGGCAGGAGTTGGTGGAAAACGCTTACTTGTTTTTTCCGGACTCGGTCCAGCGGGACGGCAAGACGTACTTGAAGATGCTCGCATCGAATACGAAGCTGGCCGAAGCGCTCCCGTCCAATAGCGATTACGAGCTGAACGACATCTTCATGAAAGCCGTCTCCGGCTTGGACAAGTCGGACGTCGTCCTTACGGATTCGTATACCGATTCGAACGGCACGTTCATCAGCACGCTGTCCCGCATTACCGACGCGAACGGCAAAGTAATCGCGATATTCGGGCTCGACTTTACATACGGGGAAGTCCAGAAGGTGCTCCGCAACAAGGTGCTGGAGTCGGTCGGCATCGCCCTCGTGCTCGGCTTGCTGTTCTCCTGCCTGATCTGGTATATCATCGTCCGGCAGCTGGCGCCCTTCAAGGAGCTGACGGCGGCGACGCAGCGGGCGGCCGGCGGCGATTTCTCGTTCCAGATGGTGGTGACGAGAAAGGACGAGTTCGGTCGGCTCAAGCACAATTTCAACGAGATGCTGAGAAGCGTCTCCACGCTGCTGCAGGAAATCCGAAGCTCCACGCAGGAAGTCGTCGCCTCTTCCCATACGATGCGCGACGGCTCCGGTCAAAGCTTGAGCGCCGCCCAATCGATCGCGGGGCGTATCCAGGAAATCGCGGCGAACGGCGAGACGCAGCTGCAAAGCACGGAGGAAGCGAAGCGGGCGATCGAGGAAATGGCGGTCGCGGTCCAACGGATCGCACAGTCCGCGGGCGACGTCACGGAGCACGTGATGGGCGTATCGGCGGAGACGGACTCCAACCGGCAGCTGATGGCGCAGACCGTCGCGCAGAAGGAGAGCATCAACGAAAGCGTCCAGCTCGCGGCGGAGAAGCTTCGTCTGCTGCTGGAGCGCTCCTCGGATATCCAGGGCATCGTCGATATTATAAGCGAAATCGCCGGGCAGACGAATTTGCTGTCGCTCAACGCCTCGATCGAGGCGGCCCGGGCGGGCGAGCACGGCCGCGGCTTCGCCGTTGTCGCCGGAGAAATCCGCAAGCTGGCCGAGCAGACGCGGGCGTCGTCCGAAGAAATCGCCGAGCTGATCCGCGGCACGAACGAGGTGACCGGAGAAATTGCCGAGAGCATGACGATCGGGGCGCAAAAAGCGTTAAGCGGAGCGGAAATCGTCCATCAGGCGCATGAAGGCTTCGACCGGATCGCGAAGGCGATGAACAGCATCACCGCCCAGGTCGAGGAAGTGTCCGCCGCGACGGAGCAGCTCTCCGCAAGCTCCGAGGAAATGGCGGCGACGATGGAGGAGCTGGCGCGGGCGGCGGAGCAGTCGTCGCGCAACGCCCAGGAAATCGCCTCCGCGGTCGAGCGTCAGGTGGAGACGATGGACGCCTTGGCGGCCTCCTCCGAAGATGTGAGACAGACGGCGGACCGGGTGAAGGACGGAATCGGCAAATTCGTCGTAAGCTGATGCGGATCGGTCCGGCGCGAACGTAAACTTTCGTTTGTCTCCGCTCCCGTGGTATCATATAGACATCAAAAGAGTCAGGAGCGCACTCGGAGGGGAGAACCAGATGAAAGCGAGATCGTGGAAAATCGGCGTCGCCGCGGCGGTTCTTGCGTTGCTTGTCGCCGTGACGGCCGCATGCGGTGGGCCGAAGGCGGACGTGTCGGTATTCATGATGTTCCCGCAAAATTCGCCGTTCAACAAGCAGGACGAGCTCAAGACGGCGCTGCAGGCCAAGGTGGGCGAGGCGCCGACCGTGGACGTGAGCGTCAGCCCGATGTTCGAGCTGCAAAAAATGATCGTCGAGCTGGCCGCCGGCGATCACGGCGTGTTCGTGCTGCCGAAGGAGCAGTTCGACAACTTCAAGAAGGACGACGGCTTCGTGCCGCTCGACGACGTGTTGAAGAAGGAAGATTTCCCCGAGGGCGTGCATAACGACAAGCTCATCGGCATTCCGCTCAAAGACTCGAAGCTGCTCAAGGATGCGGGCTATAAGGGCGAGGAAGTGTTCGCCTTCATTACGGTCCGGGTGAAGGAGCAGGAGAAGGCGAAGCAGGTGTTGAAGGCGATGGCGGAACGGTAAGAACGGAACGCGATACGAGGACGGCCGTGCAGCGATGCGCGGCCGTTTTTTTTGCTGCAGCGCCGGCCGCGCCGATATTCGGCCGTCTAACGGAACAACAAGAAGCCGCCGGCCCTTTCGCCTGCGGCTTCGCTTATTTCCGTTCGCTCCCGCCGATGTCGCCGGCGCCCGGCTCGCCGTCTTCCCGCGCCAAGCTTTCCCGGTAGCCGCGGCGGAATTCGCTCGGCGTGACGCCCTTCAGCTGCTTGAAGACGCGGGAGAACGTCCGGTACGAGTCGAAGCCGACGTCCTCGGCGATGTCCTGAACCGTCATGCCGGTCGTGGCGAGCAGGCCGGTCGCCCGGCGGACGCGCAGCGCGTGGACGTAGTCGAGGAAGTTCAGGCCGAGCGCCTCCTTGAACGACCGGCTGATGCCGGATACGCTCGAACCGAACCGTTCGGCCAAGTCGTCCAAGGTCAGCCGGTTCAAGTAATGGGTATGCACGTACTGCACGATGTCCCAAATCGGCCGGTGTCCATCCGGTGCGGCTCGTTCCGCCCGATCGGCGAGCGCCGGGGCGTGGGAGCGGACGTACAGCAGCAGCGCCTCGACGAGCTTCGTCCGCATGTAGCTGTTCCGGGCGACGTTCGACTCGGCATATTCCCGCAGCAGCTTGGCGCAGACGTCCTTCATCTCCGCCGTCTGCCGTTCGTCCAGCTGGTTGAACGACGGCAGCGCGTCGCCGGCCTGCAGCAGCAGGCTGCCGAGCTCGTCGTCGGCTTGCGGGCCGAACAGCACGCTCAAGTCGAACATGCAGCTGTACAGCCGGATCGGCCGTCCGGGCTCGCTATAGATTTCGTGCACGTGATGCGGGAGCAAAAACGTCGCCGCCCCGGGTCTCATCTCGTGAGCCTTCCCGTTGACGATTTCGGTGCCGCGCCCTTCGACGACGAGCGACAGCTCCGCGAAGTCGTGGTGGTGAAGGCGGGTCATCCGATGAATCGTATTCAGCTTGATGTAGAACGGAAGCTGCCCTTTTTTCAAATTCGCCGCGGCGAGCGCGTCCTGATATTCGGGGAACGGGGCCATGGTCTCTCCTCCAGCCTGAAGCGGCGATCGATGGGGTCCGCGAGCTTTCCCCCGTATTGTAATACGGTGCGGGGCGCGTCGTCCAGCGGCGCGTTCCGGGGCGCGGCCTATTGTCAGACGGTCGGATTTGGCCTATAATCGATCCGTAAGCATGATGCTTGTCCGTAAGCCTTCGACATGTATACGACGATAAGCGGAACAGGTGCCCGCAGCGTTCGACGCTCGGGTTAAAAGGGAAGTCGGTGCGATTCCGACACGGTCCCGCCACTGTGAACCGGAAGCCAACTCGTAACGCCACTGTCCGTACCGGACGGGAAGGCGAGGAGGCGGCGCGGCAACGATGCGCATCCGGGAGTCAGGAGACCTGCCTGTTCGCGTACAGCTCCAGTTTCCTTCGAGGAAAAGGAACCGGCTAATTCGGGAATGCAAGTCCCTTTCGTGCCATTGCCGTACGATTGCCCGCGTTCGCTGCGCCCCCGTCCCGCCGAGGATGGGGGTTTTTCCGTTGTGCTGCCGTATCGAAGGCGAGGGCTATTTTTTCGGTCATTTGCAGGGGAGGTTCCAGACGTGTTGAGAAAATGGGGAACGGCGCTGCTGACGGCGGCGCTCGCGATTTCGGTCGCCGCGTGCGGCACGAACAAGGATAACGGCGGGGTCGTAAAAGATCCGGCCCAAGCGGCCGGCGACGCCAAGACGGGGAAGGAGGCGGCGTCCAAGCGGACGACGTACCCGTTCACGGTGAAGGACAGCTCCGGCAAGGAGTTTACGTTCGCGAAGGCGCCGGAGCGGATCGTCTCGCTGTCGCCGACGGAGACGGAGGTGCTGTTCGCGCTCGGCCTCGGGAACAAGATCGTCGGCGTCTCCAATTTGGACGACTATCCCGAGGAGGCGAAGAGCAAGCCGAAGATGGGCAATTTGCAGGGCAATCCGGAAGCGATCATCGCGGCGAATCCGGACGTCGTATTCGCGGGCTTGTCCTTGAACAAAAACTCGGTGAACAAGCTGAACGAGCTGAAGATGAACTTGTTCCAGACGAACCCGAAGACGGTCGATCAGGCGATCGAGCGCGTGCTGCTGTTCGGCCAAATTACGGATACGCAGGAGCAGGCGGAGAAGATCGCCGAGCAGATGCGGAAGGAAAAGCAGCAGGTCGTCGACGCTCTGAAGTCGCTCAAGCCCGAGCAGAGGAAAAACGTGTACATCGAATTTTCGCCGGGCTGGACCGTCGGCAGGGGCGAGTTCATGGACGACTTGATCACGCTCGCCGGCGGCGTGAACGTCGCCTCCGATCTGGAGGGCTGGAAGCAGATCAGCGAGGAGAAGGTCATCCAGTCGAACCCGGACGTCATTTTCTTCGCCAAGGCGGTTCCGGATTTGGAGAAGACGATCCGCGGCCGCTCGGGCTGGGATAAGATCGCCGCGATCCAGGCGAACAAGGTTATCGGGCTCGACGACAATCTGCTGTCGCGTCCGGGACCGCGCATTACGAAGGCGTTGGCCGAAATGGCCAAAAGCATCTATCCGGATCTGGTGAAGTAGCATGAAACGGAAACTGCTGATGTGGGGAGCGGCGGGCTTGCTGCTCCTTCTTGTTTCCGTCGTCGTCAGCCTGTCGCTCGGCTCGGCGCACATTCCGATCCCTCACGTATGGCGCATTTTGCTGCACCGCGTGCCGCTCGTCGGGGACGGGATACCGGTCACGTGGCCGGAGTCCTCCGAGCAGATCATCATGAAGGTGCGGCTGCCGCGCATCGTGCTCGGCGTGCTGATCGGCGCTTCGCTGTCGGTTGCCGGGGCCGGCTTTCAAGGCGTGCTGCGCAACCCGCTCGCCGATCCGTACACGCTCGGGGTCGCCTCGGGCGCGTCGGTCGGAGCGGCGTTTCTCATCCTGTTCGGGCTCCAATATGTCGTGTTCGGCATGTGGACGATTCCGATCGTCGCCTTCATGACCGGGCTCGTCACGCTGTGGATCGTCTTCCGGCTGGCCGGCGTGCAGGGGCGGTTCCGGACGGAGACGGTCATCTTGTCCGGCACGGTCGTCTCCGCTTTCTTGAGCGCGATCGTTTCGTTCATGGTGTCGCTGTCGGCGAATAAGGTCGTCAATGAAATCATTTTTTGGCTGATGGGCAGCCTCGCCCTTCGCGGATGGCCGTATACGACGGTCGTCCTGCCGTATTTGGCGGTCGGGGCGGTCGTGCTTGTTGCGTACGGGCGATCGCTGAACCTGTTCGCGCTCGGGGAGCGGCATGCGGCGCATCTGGGCGTGAAGGTCGACCGGACGAAGCGGATCGTGCTGATCGTCTCGACGATCTTGACGGCGGCGGCCGTGTCGGTATGCGGGGTCATCGGCTTCGTCGGACTCATCACGCCGCATCTCGTGCGGATGATGGTCGGGCCGGACTACCGGCTGCTCGTGCCGCTGTCGCTGCTGTTCGGCGGCATCTACGTGCTGTGGGCCGACACGCTCGCCCGCATGGTGCTCAGCCCGACGGAAATTCCGCTCGGCGTCGTCACCGCGTTTCTCGGCGCGCCGTTTTTCGCTTATTTGCTATCGAGACAAAAGAAGATGGTGAAAGGTTGATCGTATGATCGAGGTGAAGGGACTGTCGAAATCGTTCGAAGGCCGGCGCGTGCTGGACGGGATTTCGTTTTCGGTGGCGCGGGGCGAGACGCTCGGCATTATCGGGCCGAACGGCAGCGGCAAGTCGACGCTGCTGAAGCTCGTCTCCGGCGTGGAGACGCCCGATGCGGGGGACATCCGGCTCGACGGCAAGCCGATCGCGTCTTATGCGCGCAAGGAGCTCGCCCGTTGGCTCGCCGTGCTGCAGCAGGATGCGCTGCCGCCGGTCGGCTTCACGGTGCGCGAAGTGTTGGAGATGGGCCGGTTCCCGTTCCAGAACTGGCTCGGCGAAGAGCCGGCGGACAGCGCCGCTTTGATCGACGGCATCGTCGAGAAGCTGCGGCTTGCGCCGTTCGCATCGCGCACGCTCGAGCATTTGAGCGGCGGGGAGCGCCAGCGCGTCGCGCTCGGCAAGGTGATGGCGCAGCAGCCGCGGCTGCTGCTGCTGGACGAGCCGACGACCTATCTCGACATCGGCTACCAGATGCAGATGATGGATACGGTCCGCAAGTGGCAGCAGGACGAGCGGCTGACCGTCGTCGCGGTGCTGCACGACCTGAACTTGGCGGCGCAATATTGCGACCGGCTGCTGCTCGTCCATCGCGGGCGCATCGCCAAGCTCGGCACGCCGTGGGAGGTGCTCGAGCGCGGTCTGATCGCCGAGGTGTACGAGACGGAGCCGATCGTGACGGCCCATCCGGTGACGGGGGCGCCGCAGCTGCTGCTGCAGCCGGGCTCGTACCCGTCGGGAGGCGGCCGGGAGGACAGCGACGAGGACAGGCAGACGGCGGGGACGTTTACCGTGTAAAATAAAGGAAGGAGCGGGGAAAAGATGAACGAATCGCGATCCGTATTGGAGCAAACGGTCGGCCGCATCCGCGCGCTGGACGAAGGCGCGATGCGCGACGCCGAGCATCGGCTGGACCGGCTGACGAAGCCGCCCGGCAGCTTGGGCCGCCTGGAGGAGATCGCCCGGCAGGCGGCGGGCGTTACGGGCTTGCTGAACCCGGATTTGTCGCGCAAGGCGGTCGTCGTCATGGCCGGCGATCACGGCGTATGCGCGGAAGGGGTGAGCGCCTTTCCGGCGGAGGTGACGCCGCAGATGGTGCTGAATTTCCTGAACGGCGGCGCGGCGGTCAACGTGCTGTCGCGGCACGTCGGCGCGGACGTCGTCTGCGTCGATATCGGCGTCAACGCCGACTTGAGCCATCCGGATCTCGTCGTCCGCAAAGTCAAGTACGGCACGGCGAACATGGCGTCCGGTCCGGCGATGACGCGCGAGGAAGCGGTGCGGGCCGTCGAGGCGGGCATCGAGATCGTCGAAGGCTTGGCCGGGGACGGGTACCGGATGTTCGCGACCGGCGAGATGGGCATCGGCAACACGACGCCGAGCGCGGCGCTGGTCGTCGCGCTGACGGGAGCGGACGTCGAGACGGCCGTCGGGCGCGGGACGGGCATCGGCGACGAGGCGCTCCGGCGCAAGCGCGACGTCGTCCGCCGCGCGCTCGAGGCGAACCGGCCGGACGCCGGCGATCCGATCGATGCGCTGGCGAAGGTCGGCGGGCTCGAGATCGCCGGTCTCGTCGGCGTCATTCTCGGCGCGGCGGCGAACCGGTGCCCGGTCGTCGTGGACGGCTTCATCTCGTCCGCGGCGGCGCTCGTGGCGTCGCGCATCGCGCCGCTGTCGAAGGGGTACATGGTGCCGTCGCATTTGTCGCACGAGCAGGGGCACCGGCTGCTGCTGGAGCATATCGGGCTGAAGCCGATCCTGCAAATGGATATGCGGCTGGGCGAAGGGACGGGAGCCGTCATGGCGTTCCCGATCGTGGAAGCGGCCGTCAAGCTGATGAACGAGATGGCGACGTTCGAAAGCGCCGGGGTTTCGGAGAATTGACCGGCGGTTTCGCGGAAGGCAGAGGCGAGGAGGCGTGCGCGATGCGGATTATGGTAACGGGCGGGGCGCGCAGCGGGAAAAGCTCGTTCGCGGAACGGTATGCGGCCCATCTGGCGAAATGCGGCGTTTATATCGCCACCGCGCAAGCGTTCGATGCGGAGATGGAGGAGCGGCTTTCGCTGCACCGGAAACGGCGGGACGATTCGGGGTTTCCGTGGCGGACGATCGAGGAGCCGCTCCACATCGCCGGATGGTTGCGGCGGCACGCGCCGGCCGACGGCGAAGCCGTCCTGATCGACTGCCTGACGCTGTGGCTGTCCAATTGGGTGCTTCGCCATGAGAGCGAGTCGGACATGGAGCGGACGGTCGGGGATCGGGTGGAGGAGCTGGCCGCGGCGGTTCGCGAATACCCGGGCACGGTGCTGCTCGTGACGAACGAGGTCGGCAGCGGCATCGTGCCGGAGTACAAGCTCGGCCGGGTTTACCGCGACTTGGCGGGACGGATGAACCAGCGCGTCGCGGAAGCGTGCGGGGAAGTGTTTCTCGTGACGAGCGGCATTCCCGTGGAGTTGAAGCGGCTCGCTTTCCGGTTCGATTAACGGGACGGGAGGGAAACGGCGATGCTGCTGTATACTTGGCAAGAAACGGCTTGGATGATCGTCGCGGCCATCGCCGTGGACTGGCTCGTCGGCGATCCGCGGTGGCCGACCCACCCGGTCGTGCTGATCGGGAGGCTGATCGCCCGGCTCGAGGCGGCGCTGCGCCGCGGGGAGCCGGCGGCGTCCGCGGAGGCGGGACGGGTGCGGGCGCGGGTGCGGCTTTCGGGCGTCGCTTTGACCGTATTGACGGTCGGGGCGGCTTTTTCCGTTCTGCTGGGCGTCGTGCTCGTCTGCCGCTGGATTCACCCGTGGCTCGGGTACGCCGCGAACGTATGGTTCATCTCGACGACGATCGCCGTCAAAGGGTTGAAGGACGCGGCGATGCAAGTATTCCGGCCGCTGGCCGAAGGCGACCTGCCGAATGCGCGGAAATATGTCGGCTACATCGTCGGCCGCGATACGACGAAGCTCGATGAGCCGGAAATCGTCCGCGCCACCGTCGAGACCGTGGCGGAGAATACGGTCGACGCGTTCGTGTCGCCGGTCGTCTTCGCGCTGCTCGGCGGCGCGCCGCTGGCGATGCTGTACCGGGCGGCGAACACGCTCGATTCGATGGTCGGCTACCGCAACGACAAGTACCGGTATTTCGGCTGGGCGTCGGCCCGGTTCGACGACGTGCTGAACTACGTGCCGGCCCGCTTGACCGGCCTCTTCATCGTCGTCGTCTGCTGCTTTGGCAGGGGGCTGTCGGCGGTGCGGGCGGCGAAGTCGATCGTCGCGTTCGCGTCGCTGCATCCGAGCCCGAACAGCGGCATTCCGGAATCGGCGGTCGCGGGGGCGATCGGCATCGAGCTCGGCGGCTTGAACCGGTACGGCGACGTCGTGAGCGACCGGGCGAGGATGGGCTGGCCGCTGCGCGCGAAGGGACGGGGAGATATTGTCCTCGCGACCCGAATATGCTATGGGGTAAGCTATCTGGTGGCGGGAGGGCTCTTATGCGCGATAGCGATCGCCGCCGCGGCGGCTGGATGACGGAATGGAAGGCGTGCTTGGCGGCGCTTCAGTTTTTGACGCGGCTGCCGGTGCGGGTATCGCTGGACTATACGAACGACCTGTTCCGCCGCAGCGCGGCGTATTACCCGATCGCGGGTCTGGCCGTCGGGCTGCTGGTCGCGGGCAGCGCATGGCTGCTCGGGCGGGTCGTGCCGCCGGCCCCGGCGTCCGTCCTCGCGCTCGGCGTCTGGGTGGCCGCGACCGGCGCGCTCCACCTCGACGGGCTGATGGATACGGCCGACGGCTTGCTCAGTCATCGGTCGCGCGAGCGGATGCTCGAGATCATGAAGGACAGCCGCGTCGGCGCGATGGGCGTCGTCGCCGGCGTGCTGCTGCTGCTGCTGAAGTTTGCGCTGCTGCTGACGATCGTCCCGGCGCCGGACCGGTGGCTCGGGCTGCTGATCGCGGCCCCGGTGTGGAGCCGCTGGTTCGCCGTCTGGGCGATCGCGGGCTGGCCGTATGCGAGGGAAGGCCAGGGGCTCGGCGCTCTGTTCGCGGCGGTGACCCGGTCGGAAGCGAGGACGGCGACCGTCTGGGCGGCGGCGGTCAGCGTGGCCGCGCTGCTCGCGTGCGGCTTCCCGTGGGTGGCCGCGGTCGGGTACGCCGTCGGCTTCGCCGCGCTGAGCGGGCTGCTCGGCTATTGGCTGGCGCGGTCGATGGCGCGCAAGCTGGGCGGCTTGACCGGCGACACGTACGGCGCGCTGATCGAGCTGCTCGAGTGCGCGCTGCTGCTCGCGGCCGTCGCGGCGGGAAGCCGGTAGGGCGGCCGCGAGTCGTCGGGCTAGCGTACAATTGTCAGACTGGCGTACAATCGTCGGACTAGCGTACAAACGTACGTTATTCTCGGTCCGGCGGGTGGAAAAGCATGGATACGAGGGGGAAACGGGATGTTGGAACAGTACGGGCACGGCGGAGATTTGACGACGGCGGAGACGTTATACGGCCGGCCGGCGGGCGGATTTCTCGACTTCAGCTCGAATATGAATCCGTTCGGCCCGCCGGACGCCGTTGGCCGGCTGTTGGCCGAACGGTGGCGGGAGCTGGCCCGGTATCCGGACCCGGCGGTCCGCGGATTGAGGCGCGCGATCGCGGCGGCTTACGGCATCCCGGAGGAGAGCGTGCTCGTCGGCAACGGCGCGGCCGAGCTGATCGATTTGTCCGTCCGCGTGCTCGCTCCGCGCAGCGTTGCGCTGGCGCGGCCGTCCTTCTCCGAATACGAGGAGGCGGTGCGGAAAATCGGCGGCGACGTCGTCGACGTTCCGCTGTCCGCCGAGGACGGCTTCGCCCTGCGCGAGGAGACGCTTCGCGAAGCGGCGGCGCGGGCCGATCTGCTCGTGCTCGGCCATCCGAACAACCCGACGGGGCGGCTTGCCGACCGCGAGCTGCTGCTGCGTCTCGTCCGCGACAACGTCCGGCTCGTCGTCGACGAGGCGTTCGTCGATTTCGTCCCGGACGAAGGCCGAGTAAGCCTTATCCGTCATGCCGCGGAGACGGACGGGCTGTACGTCATCCGGTCGATGACGAAGTTTTACGCCGTCCCGGGCGTCCGGCTCGGCTTCATGGTCGCCCGCCCCGAGGCGATCCGCAAGCTGGCCGAGCTGCAGGTGCCGTGGAGCGTCAACGCGATCGCGCAATGGATCGGACAAGCCGCATTCGGCGAGACGGCGTATGCGGATCGGACGCGCCTCTGGCTGGCCGAGGAACGGCCTTGGCTGACGGAGCGGCTGCTGGAGCTCGGGCTGCGCGTCTTCGAAAGCGACGTCAACTTCCTGCTCGTCTCGATTCCGGCCTCAATCGGCCTCGACGTCAAGACGCTGCAGCGGCGCATGGGCGAAGCGGGCGTTCTCATCCGCGACGCCTCGCTGTTTCCGGGCTTGGACGAATCGTACTTCCGGCTGGCGATAAGGCTTCGCGCCGAGAACGAGACGATGCTCGCGAAGCTGCGGCAAGCGATGACGGGAGAAGTCCGGAGCGCGAAAGCGCCGGAGGAAGGGACCGACGCGGGCGTTCGGGACCATTCGGGGAATGCGGCCGACTCGGAAGATGCCGCTCCGGCTCTCGCGCCGACGATCATGTTCCAAGGCACCTCGTCCGATGCGGGCAAGAGCATCCTGACAACGGCGCTGTGCCGCATTTTGCTGCAGGACGGCCGCAGGGTGGCGCCGTTCAAGTCGCAGAACATGTCGCTCAACTCGTACGTCACCCCGGACGGCAAAGAAATCGGCCGGGCGCAAGGGATGCAGGCGGACGCCTGCCGCATCGCCGCGACGACGGACATGAACCCGATTTTGCTCAAGCCGAAAAAGGACATGGTGTCCCAAGTCGTCGTCCACGGCAAGCCGCTTCGCGATTACGACGCCCGCTCCTACCGGGAAACATACTTGGGCGAGGCCGAGCAAATCGTCAAGGACGCGCTCGCTCGGCTGCGGAGCCGGTACGACGTCGTCGTCATCGAGGGGGCGGGCAGCCCGGCCGAGATCAATTTGAAAGACCGCGACATCGTCAACATGCGACTGGCCGGCTGGGCCGATGCGCCCGTCGTGCTGATCGCCGACATCGACCGGGGCGGCGTCTTCGCGTCGCTGGTCGGGACGCTGGACATTTTGACCCCGGAGGAGCGCGACCGGGTCAAAGGGTTCGTCATCAACAAGTTCCGCGGCGACGTCTCGCTGCTGAAGCCCGGGCTCGACTGGCTGGAGCGGCGGACCGGCAAGCCGGTGCTCGGCGTCATCCCGTACTTGCCCGAGCTCGGGCTGGAGGACGAAGACTCGGCTTCGCTCGACGCGAAGAAGGGGACGGGTGCGCCGAAGCGCGACGGCCAAGTGGACATCGCGATCCTGCGTCTGCCGCGCCTGTCCAACTTTACCGACTTCGACCCGCTCTTCGAGGAGCCGGACGTTCACGCCCGCTACGTCTCCTCCTTGTCCGAATGGGGCGAGCCCGACGCGGTCATCATTCCGGGAAGCAAAAATACGGTCGACGATTTGACCTATTTGCGCTCGACCGGACTGGAGGCGAGCGTTCGCCGGTATGTCGCGGGCGGCGGGCGGCTGCTCGGCATTTGCGCGGGCTACCAGATGCTCGGGCGCCGGCTGCTCGACCCCGACCGGATCGAATCGGACACGGAAGAGCTGCCGGGCATCGGCCTGTTCCCGTCGGTGACGACGTTTACGCCGGACAAGCGGACCGAACTGGTCACGGGCGTCGCCGAATGGCCCGAGGTCGGAACGCTCGCCGTCGAGGGCTACGAAATTCATATGGGCCGCACGACGTTCGTCGAGCCGGTGGCGAGGCCGTTCTCGATCCGCGTGCACGACGCGCCGGACGAGCCCGCTTCGTATCACGAGGACGGCGCCGTATCGCCCGACGGAAAAGTATGGGGGACGTACATGCACGGCATACTGCACAACGACGGGCTGCGGCGGGCGTGGATCAATCGGATTCGCGCGGATAAAGGCTGGGCGCCGCTCCCGGGCGAGCTGAAGTTTCGAAGCAGACGCGAGGCGGCGTTCGACCGGTTGGCGGATCATGTACGGAGCCATTTGGATATGGAGCGGATTTATGTGATGATTAACGGGGATAACGAAAGGGGACGGGACGCATGAAAATTTATACGCGAACGGGCGACAAAGGCCAAACGGGCGTCATCGGCGGGCGCGTCGACAAGGACGACGTACGCGTGGAGGCGTACGGCACGACCGACGAGCTGAACTGCTTCGTCGGTCAGGCGATCAGCGTCATGACGAGCGACAAGCTGGCCGACATGAAGGCCGACCTGCAGCTGATCCAGCACGAGCTGTTCGACTGCGGCTCCGATCTCGCGCTGCTCAAGCCGGAGCTTCGTCCGTACAAGGTGACGGCCGACATGGTCGACCGGCTGGAGACGTGGATCGACAAGTACGACGCGGAAACGCCGGACATTACCCGCTTTATTTTGCCGGGCGGGTCGACGGCCTCCTCGCTCCTCCATGTGTGCCGCACCGTATGCCGGCGGGCGGAACGCCGGGTCGTGACGCTGTCCAAGCAGGCGGACATCAATGAAGAGGTGCGCCGTTATTTGAACCGGCTGTCCGACTTTTTCTTCACGGCCGCACGCACGGCGAACTTCCGCGAAGGCGAGCCGGACGTCGAATACGAGCGAAGCCCCGAAGTGTTCCGCCGCAAGCAGCGATGACCGGGTATTACGAGCCGCTTTCGTACGTCGTGCCGCCCGCCGAGGACGGCATCATGCTGAAGACGATTCTCCACGACCGGATGAAGCTGTCCCGGAAGCTGCTGTCCCGTCTGAAGCTGACGGCCGAAGGGATTACCGTCAACGGCGAGCGGCGGTATACGACGTCCCGCGTCCGTTCCGGCGACGTCGTGGAAATCCGGATGCAGGAGGAGGAGTCCGACGACATTTTGCCGCAGGACATCCCGATCGACATCCTGCACGAGGACGACCAGCTGCTGATCGTAAACAAGGCGGCGGGCATGATCGTTCATCCGACGCACGGGCACTATATGAATACGATCGCCAACGCCGTCGTGTTTCATTGGCGGCAAGCCGGGCGAAAGGTGCGGTTCCGTCCGGTGCACCGGCTCGACCGCGAAACGTCGGGCGTGCTCGCCATCGCGAAAACCCCGTACGCGCATCAGCATATTTCCGCGCAGATGCAGGCGAACGGGGTGGACAAAACGTACGTGGCGATTGTGCACGGCCGTGTTCGGGAAGACAGCGGCACCGTCGACGAACCGATCGACCGCGACCCGGCATCCCCCCACGTCCGGATCGTCACGCCGAGCGGCTATCCGTCCGTCACCCATTACGAGGTGCTGGAAAGGCTCGGCGAGGCGGCGACGTTCGTCCGGCTGCGGCTGGAGACGGGACGGACGCATCAAATCCGGGTCCATATGAACCATATCGGACACCCGCTGCTCGGCGACGCGATGTACGGCGTCAGCCCCGAACGCGAAAAGACGGTCGCGGGGGAACCCCTCGACCGTCATGCGCTTCACGCCGCGCGGCTCGCCTTCGCGCATCCCGCCGACGGGCGCCCCGTCGCCTTCGAAGCGCCGCTGCCCGACGACATGGCGCGCTGGCTCGACCTGCTGAGGCGCGGCGGCAGCGGGAGCGGCGGTTACTTGGAGTGAAGATCGCCCTTGTGCAGCTTGTTGCCGGCGCCGCCCTGGGGGTCGTTTTGCGCCTTGATGCTAGGGTCTTCCCGCTCCCGTCCGCAGCCGACCGCGAAAGCGGCCAGCAGAAGGACGGCGGCGGCCGCGCTTGCAGCTTTTCGATTCAAAGCGTATACCTCCCGAATAACGGCCGTTTCCGGGGACAGTGGCCCGGAAGCGGCTTTCAGTCTCTTTCCTGCTTACTTTTTCAAGTTCCGCCCGTTTTTATCCGCCGGAAACGGCGATTTTGTGTGAGGCGCCACTTTTTTGCAGCGACTTTTCATGTATAATAGGAAATGTTTGCATTCGAAGCGGAGCTCGGCTGCGTGTAACGTTCCGCTTTCGGACGGATAGGAGGAAGGACATCATGAGCGTACATACGACGTTTTACGGGTACCCGAAATGCAGCACGTGCCGGGACGCCCTGAAATCGCTGGAACGCAAGGGCGTCAAGCCCGACGAGACCGTCAACGTGTTCGAGACGCCGCCGACCGGCGAAAAGCTCGCCGAGATCATCGCCAAGAGCGGACTCGGCATCAAAAAGTTTTTCAATACGTCGGGCGAAGTGTATAAAGAAATGCAGCTGAAGGACAAGCTGCCGGGGATGAGCGAGGCCGAGATGATTGCGCTGCTCGCGTCCAACGGCAGGCTGATCAAGCGCCCGATCGTCTATGACGGGGAGCGGGTGACGGTTGGCTACAAGGAAGACGAGTACGAACGCGTCTGGAACCGCAGCGGAGGTTGAACGCGCATCGGACGGCCCTTGCGGCCGCCGGGATTCGGGGACGGGAAAGGAGGCCGAACGCGGTTGAGGCGACAAACGAAACAAGCGAGAGACGATCGGTGGACGCCGGGGGCGCTCGGCGTCTTTTTCCTTGCCCGGGTGAAGGCGCTGCTCAAGTTTTTGCAGCTCGGCAAAAAAAGCGGGGCGCTGCTCAGCATGGCCGCCGCCACGGCCGTCTATACGTGGTTTTATCAATGGGAGTTCGCGCTGGGCGTGACGGTTATGGTGCTCGTCCACGAGCTGGGACACGTCGCGGCGGCTCGCCATAAGGGCATTCCGGTGACGGCCCCGTTCTTCATCCCGTTTCTCGGGGCGCTGATCATGCTCAAGCGCAACCCGCGGGACGCGGAGACGGAAGCTTATGTGGCGCTGGGCGGTCCGCTCGTCGGGACGATCGGCGCCATCGTCGCGTTTCTGATCGGCTTGGCGGCCGATAACCCGCTCTTTTACGCGATCGCTTATATCGGCTTCACGATCAATCTGATCAATCTGCTTCCGATCCATCCGCTCGACGGGGGGCGCATCGCTTCCACCGTGACGCGCTGGCTGTGGGTCGCGGGGGCCGCCGGCGGCTTGTTCGCGGCGATCCATTTGCGCTCGGTGCTGTTTTTCGTGCTGTGGGCGCTGTTCGTCTGGGACTTGTTCTCGAAATACGTCATGCACCGGGGAAAGCCGGCGGACTACTCCGTCTGGGGCAAAATCGAGGTGCCGTTCGGCGACATTCCGGGGGATCGCTGGATGCTGCAGACGTTTCGCGAGGGCGGAGAGCTGCCGTTCCGCACGTATTCGGACTTGGACGGACACCAGTACATCGACATCGTCTGGGAGGAAGCGGGCGCGGTCAAAACGGTAAAGCTGCTCGAGCAAGGGCTCATCCGCTCGGTCGTCGGGACGAAGGTCGAACGACGGTGGCAGCATACGCCAAAGACGCTCGTCCTCCGCTACCAGATCGATTACGAGCCGCACGAGAATGCGGACTATTATACCGTGCCGAGCCGCGTGCGCTGGAAGTTCGGCATCGGCTACGGCGTGCTGGCCGTCGTCCTGTTCGTCATGCTCGACATCGTGGAAGGATTGATGGCGTCGCAGGGCGGCTTTTTCCATGCGCTTCGAAAATGACGCTAACGGTTAATGGGATCAAACGTTAAGGTGGGGAAATAGGCGATGAAACCGATGAAATCAGGCCGACTTCAACGATTGGGGTCGGCTATTTTCGCCGAGGTGGCGGGATGGAAGCAAGAAGCGGCTGCTCGGGGACACGAGATGATCGACCTCGGCATCGGCAGCCCCGATCGGCCGCCTTCGGCCAAGGTCATGGAAGCGCTGACGAAGGCGGTGCGCGATCCGAAGCAGTACGGCTACCCGACGTCGGAAGGAACGCCGCGGTTTCGCGACGCCGTCGCCCGGTGGTACCGGTTCCGCTTCGGCGTCGAGCTCGACCCCGAAACGGAAGTGACGACACTGATGGGATCGCAGGACGGGCTGGCCCATCTGGCGATGGCCGTCGCCGACCCCGGCGATACCGCCATCGTGCCCGATCCGGGCTATCCGATCTACTCGGCGGGTCTCGCATTGGCGGGCGTGACTCCTTACTTGCTGCCGCTGCGCGCGGAGAACGGCTTCCTGCCCCGTCTCGACGAAATTCCGGAGGAGACGGCGGCCCGCGCCAAGTTTATTTTGCTCAACTATCCGAGCAATCCGCTGTCGGCGGTAGCGGATTTCGACTTCTACGAACGGCTTGTCGATTATGCGCGCGAACGGGAGCTGCTCGTCGTCCACGATGCGGCATACTCCGAGATGGCGTTCGACGGCTTTCGGCCGAGAAGCGTGCTGGAGGTGCCCGGCGCGAAGGAAATCGCCGTCGAATTCCATTCGCTGTCGAAGAGCTTCAATATGGCCGGCTGCCGCATCGCCTTTCTTGTCGGCAACGCGGAGGCGGTCGGAGCGCTGCGGACGCTGAAGTCGAACATCGATTACGGCGTATTTTCCGCCGTGCAGGAAGCCGGCATCGTCGCCTTGGAGGATCATATGGCCGGCTCCGGCTGGGAGGTCGCCTCCATATACGAAAGAAGGCGGGACATCGTCGTCGACGGGCTGCGCGAGGCGGGCTGGGACGTGCCGCGGCCGAAAGCGACGATGTTCGTCTGGGCGCCGATTCCGGCGGGTTGGACATCTCGACAAATTTCCCGGGAAATTTTGTTATCCGCAGGCGTTGTCGTAATTCCGGGAGACGCGTTCGGCGAGCAGGGAGAAGGGTTCGTACGGATCGCGCTCGTCCAGGAGGAGGAAAAGCTGGCGGAAGCGGTGCGTCGAATCGGTCTTTTTTTGCATGAACGGGGCATACGGGCGTAACGGCGTATCGAAAGGGAGCGGGGCAGCGTTCGGAAGTTGTCGAACCCGTTAACGGGGTTCATAATCAATCGGCTAAACCGGCCGGGCCGGCTTTGGCTTGGGTGCCGCTTTCCGCGACGGGAGGCGGCTTTTTTGCGTAGTCCGGCCGGGGAGCGTGCGGCGCGATCCGCTGGTTCCGACGGAGCCGCAGGCAGTCACGAACGTACACGAATTTGCCCGTCCGCCTTCGCTTCGCTCGTTTCACCCCCCCCCCGCTGCCGCATCGCCCGCCGTTTTCTCTTGTCGCTCCGAGCCGCCATCGCCTACAATGGAAGTAACGGGTCATCGAAGTGCAACAAGATGTCATCAAAGTTTCTGTTCTGTTGAAAGCGTTTCCTTTTACAATGGAAAGGAATCCGCACGGCTTTCGAACCACAACCGCCACCCGTCGGAAAAGGGAAGGGGCGAACCCGCTTGAACGAGCAGCAGCCGAAGCAGCCGAGCTCCCCGCTCGCAACCAGATCCAGCCTGTACGCCGCGATCGGCATCGGGCTCAGCACGGCCGTCGCTGCGGCGGCGGTCTACGGCTTCATGGGCGCGCTGCCGGACGCCAAGACGGAAGGGAGAGGCCGCGCCGACCCAAGCCGGGAGGCGATCACGATCGTGGCCTTGGGCGCCTACTATTCGTTCCCCGACGGCTACGACGAGAACCATAATCCGTACCTCGATTTCATCGAAAGCCGCACCGGGCTCGACGTAACCGTCAAGCTTCCGCTCGAGGACGGCTACAACGAGCAGCTGAACGTCATCATGGAATCGTCGAAGATGCCCGATCTCGTCAACACGACGAGCAACGCCTGGGTCGCCGATTACGTGAAGCGGAACGCGCTGCTGCCGCTCGACGACTATATCGACCGGTACGGCCCCGACTTGAAAAAGCGGATCCCGCCGGAAGCGTGGGATCTCGTCCGCTTCGAGGGCAGCATCTACGCCGTGCCGAGCTTGAACTCGGTGCGCGGCAACGAAATCATGTACGTCCGCAAAGATTGGCTCGACCGGCTCGGCCTGCAGCCGCCGAGGACGATCGCCGAATATGCGGAGGTGATGCGCCGGTTCGCGCGGGACGATCCCGACGGCAACGGGCGGAACGATACGGTCGGGCTGCTGATCGGCAGCGGCCTCGTGCGCACCGCCCCGCTGCTGGGCGCCTTCGGCACGCAAATGAACGCGTGGTACGAGCGCGAAGGGAAGCTCGTATACTCCGGCGTGCTGCCCGAAACGAAGGAAGCGCTGCGCTTCATGGCCGACTTGTACCGGGAAGGGGCGATCGATCCCGAATTCCCGCTGAACAAGCTGGCTTCGCTGGAAGAGAAAATCGTGAACGGGCGAGCCGGCCTGTTCTCCGCCGTCTGGTACGACACGCGCGGCCCGATCGAGGCGAGCCGGAAAGCGGACCCGAAGGCGGAATGGATCCCGCTCGATTACCCGGTAGGTCCGGACGGCCGCCACGGTGTCGCCGACAACGCCGTCGCCCGCATGTTCAACGTCGTGCCCGCGACGAGCAAGCATCCGGAGGCGGTCGTCAAGCTGCTCAATTTCATCGTCGGCGACGGCTACAAGACGCTCAACCTCGGGTTCGAGAACCAGGTATGGACGCGCCGCGGCGACAAGCTCGTCACCAATTTCGAGGAGCATAACCGGCAAAGCTACCGCGGCATTTACGGCGCGCTCGCCGATGCGGCCGACCCGGCGGTCGACCGCGAACGGCTCGATTCGCTCGGCGTCCAGTTCCGGCTGTCCGACAACCTCGAGCGCATTTCGCAAAACTTGATCCGCAACCGGTTCAACGGTCCGCCTACGCCGGCGATGACGATGCACGGCGCCAATCTGCTCGCGATGCAGGAGAGCGCGTTTACGAGAATCGTGACGGGCGTCGACCCGCTCGACGCGTTCGACCGGTTCGCGGAACGATGGTACCGCGAAGGCGGCCGGGACATGACCGACGAGGCGAACGAATGGTTCGCGAAGCGGACGGCATACGGCGGGGGGCGGTAACGGGGTCATGAAACGATTGTGGGCTTGGGCGTACGACGCCTTCACCCGTCATATTCAGGTGAGGCTGACCGTCCATTTTTTGCTGATTCTCGTCCCGCTCGTGGCGGTCAGCTTGTTCGCGAACATCCGGTCGCACCAAATTTTGGAGCGCAAAACGGTCGAGCGGACGAAAAGCTCGCTTCTGTCCGCCATCGATTACATCGACTTGACGATGCGCAACATGGAGGAAATCTCCAACCTGCTGACGCGCAACCAAGCGGTGAACGGCTGGCTGGCCGCGGCCGGGCCGGAGCTGTCGGTCGAGTCGGTCGTCAACTTCGGGGAGCTGATCGGCGATTTGTCGGAAATCGTGGCGCTGAACAATTTGCTGTACCAGGTGTCGGTGCTGCATTCCCCGTCGGATACGCTGCTGTCGTCCCGCTTCGGCGGCGTCCGGCTGAAGGACGCGTCTCTCGAGTCGTGGTACCGGAACGCGGCGTACCAGAACGGCTTCAGCTATTTGCACCTCCCGTCCGAGAACGCCTATCCGATACGGGGCGAGTACGTGTTCGCCAAGGACGGCGTTTATTTGATCCGCAGCATGAACGTGTACAACCGGTCCGCCTTTCCGAACTTCATCATTCTCGGCATCAAAAAAGAGTCGCTGCTCAAGCTGATCGCCTCCTCGCTGCCTTCCGCCCATACGCGGGCGTACTTATACGACCACGACAACCGGCTCGTCGTCGGCACCGATCCCGAGCACGCCCCGCTGCGGCCGAACTTGTGGGAGGGGGAGGACGAGGCGGCCGTGACCGCCCGGGCCGACGTGCCCGGCGGCGGCGAGACGATGCTCGCGGTGAAGGTGCGGTCGGCCCAGACGCACTGGTCGCTCGTCACGCTGCAGCCCGAATCGGAGCTGTATAAGGAAAACCGCCAGCTCCAGCTGTTCACGTTCACCATAATCGCGATCAGCGTCGTGCTCGCGTTTTGGATTTCGTGGATGGTGTACAGCGGCATCGCCTCGCCGCTCAAAAGCTTGTCGTTCGGCATGAAGCAAATTCGCCTCGGCAATTTGAACGTAACGCTCGCCAACCGGCGAAAGGACGAACTCGGCTACGTGACGGAATCGTTCAACCAGATGGCCCACGACCAGCGGGCGCTCATCCGCGACCATTACGAGCAGCAGCTGCAGCTGTCCAAGGCGGAGCTCAAGTTTTTGCAGTCGCAGATCAATCCGCATTTCCTGTACAACACGCTCGATTCGATTTATTGGACGGCCCAGGAATACGAGGCGGAGGAGATCGGGGAGATGGTGTACCATTTGTCGAAGTTTTTTCGACTGAGCTTGCAAAAAGGGCGGGACACGGTCACCGTGGCGGAAACGATCGAGCATTTGAACCATTACATCCGGGTGCAGGAGCTGCGGTTTCAATACCATTTCACGGTCGAATACCGGATCGACGAGGCGGCAAAACGATTGCGGGTGCTCCGGCTTCTGCTGCAGCCGCTGGCGGAAAACGCGATTTTGCACGGTCTCGAGAAAGCGCCGCTCGGCGGCACGCTGACGATATCCGCACGGATCGAGGGGCCGTACCTGGCGCTCGGGGTGGAGGACAACGGCGTCGGCATGTCCGCCGACCGGCTCGCCTATATCCGCCGGGAAATCGGGGCGGTCACGACCGACAACACGGTGCTGTCGCCTTTCGATCCGAACCGGGCGAAAGATTTGTTCGGCCTGCGCAACGTCGTCGCCCGCGTGAAAATCGTCTACGGCGACGAGGCGTCGTGCCGGATCGACAGCGCGCCGGGGACGGGCACCTCGATCGTGCTGCTGCTTCCGCTGGCGGCGTGCGAGGACCAGGAGGCGGACGGGAGCGAACGGCAGACAGAGGGAGGGGAATCGGCGTGAACATTATGGTCGTCGAAGACGAGGCGCGGCTTCGCAACAGCTTGGCCGTCCATATGCCGTGGGAGGAGTACGGCTTCGAGGTGATCGGCACGGCCTCGAACGGTCACGAGGCGCTTCGCCTCATGGAGCAGAAGATGCCGGACATCGCGATCGTGGACATCCAAATGCCGGACATGGACGGCTTGGAGCTCGCCCGGCGCATCCGCGAGAGCGGCATGCCGCTCAAGGTCATCGTGCTGAGCGGCCACGACAGCTTCGAATACGCGCAGCGGGCGCTCGAATACGGCGTCGTCAAATATTTGCTCAAGCCGGCCGGCAAGCAGGAGATCATGGAGGCGGTGCGCGAAGCGGCGGAGCAGCTGCGAGACCGGCTCGACGAGGTGCACGGGCGCGAGGCGCTCATGCGGAAGTGGAACGACCATTTGCCGCGGCTGCAGGAGCTGTTTTGGCAAAACTGTCTCGCCGGCAAGTACGCTTCGTGGGAAATGGAGCAAAAAGGCAGGGACGTTCAGCTCGACCTGTTCGCCGAGGAGGGACGGCATATCGCGGCCGTTCTCGACATCGATCCGCTGCTCGAGGGAGAGACGCGGTTTTTGCAGCAGGACGTGTCGCTGCTGCGGTTTTCCGTCGAATGCATCGCCAAGGAGTTTTTGCAAGGGGCGTCGTGCCGTCTGTTCCCCGATGCGGAAGGGGCGACGGTCGTCCTCTTCTCGGCTTCGGCCGACGAGCCGCCGGACGCCTTCACGCTGCGCGTCCATTTGCAGCTCGTGAAAGTGCTGACGAACGTGAAGGAGTGCCTCAAGGTAACGGCCAGCGCGGGCATAAGCGGCTGCGCGGATTCGGCGCTGCTGGTGCAGCGGCTGTACCGCGAGGCGAGAAGCGCGCTGAGCGAACGGGCGGCGCTCGGGCCGGGCCTCGCGATTCCGTTCCGCGAGCCATCGGCGGACTCGCCCGCCGATGCGGAGGCGCCGTCCGCCTTCAAGGCGCTCGAGACGGCGCTCGAGACGGGCGAGTTCGAGCGGGCGGCGTCCGCGCTGGACGCGTGGTGGGACGAGCGGATGGAGCGGGCCGGCTCGGCGGAGGAGGTGCGCGAACGGCTGCTGCTCGCGGGCAGCCTGTTCGTGCGCACCGCGCACCAGCACGGCTGGCCGCTCAAGGAGGTCGCGGGCGACGACTACGCGTTTTTTCACGGCTTGCAGAGATTGACGGAGAAGTCGCAAATTCGGGAATGGCTCGGCCGGATCGTCCGCGGCTTCGCCCGGTACGCCGAATCCCGGCGGAAGACGGGCGGCCATCAGACGGTCCGGACGGTGCTTGCGCTGATCGAGGCGGAAATCGACAAGGAGCTCAACCTGTACGACGTCGCCGACCGGATTTTCGTCAACTCGTCGTATTTGAGCCGGCTGTTCAAGCAGGAGACGGGCAAGACGTTTTCGGCGTACGTGCTCGAGCGGAAGATGGAGTGCGCCAAGGCGGCGCTCGCACGGGGCGTAAAGGTGTACGACGCGGCCGCCATGACGGGCTACGGGCACGTCAGCTATTTCACGAAGGTGTTCCGCAAATATTGGGGCGTATCGCCGGGCGAAATCAAGCACAATTTCGGCGCGCAGCGGGTTTGAGGCTACGGCTGCCCGACGAAAGACGGAGCGGTGTGAGGGAGCGATTGATGCGGCGAAAGAGGTATGGGCTAAACCGTTGCCGCTTCAGGATCGAATACGCGAATCAGGGCGTTCGGCGGGCGGGCCGCAAGGATGCCGGTTCGCGAGGAGTGGGGCCATACGGCAAGAAACGGACACGGGGACGCCCGTGTCTTTTTCGTTTTATTCGCGGCGTTGAATACGTGTGCCGTTAATCGCGCTCCCGGCTTCCGACGTAGGTCATGAAAGCTCAACAAAAGGTCATCGATGTTGTCTAGGAACGTCCCTCCCCGCATCCTATAATGAACTCGAATCGGATCAAGGCCGTATGCAGCGCGGGTGCAACCGACCGGCGACTCCGTCGGCCGAAGACGAAGAGAGGGGCGTATGACGACATGGAATTGTCGCTCAGCATGTACAGCATGCACCGCACGGTCCGCGAGAAAGGCTGGAGCGCCGCCGATTGGCTGCGGTTTTGCAAGACGGAAGGGTGGCTCCGGGTGGAGCTGCTCGCCCATTTCTGGAAAGACGTCGACGCCGAGCTCGACGAGACGGCCGACACCGCCCGCGAGAACGGCATCGAGGTGGTCAGCTACGCGGTGTCCAACAACCTCGTCAGCCTGAACCCGGAAGAGCGGGAGGCGGGCTTGCGCAAAATTACGGATGACATTCCCGTGGCGCGGAGGCTCGGCACGAACGTCATGCGCGTATTCTCCGGCAACTTGGCCGACGGCATCGAATACCGGGACGCGCTGCGGTGGATCGTGGACGGCCTGAAGCGGGCCGCGGACGAAGCCGGGCAAGCGGGCGTCACGCTATGTCTGGAAAACCACGGCAAGCTGGCCGGCCGCGGCGAGCAGGTGAAGGAAATCATCGACCGGGTCGGCTCTCCGGCGCTGCGCTCGACGTTCGACACCGGCAACTTCCTGCTCGTCGACGAGCGCCCGACGGAGGCGGCGAAAGCGCTGCTCCCGCTCGTCGGGCACGTCCACTTCAAAGATTTCCAGGAGCGGGAGGGCGGCCGGTACAAATCGCTTTCCGGTCGGGTATACGAAGGCGTCCCGGCCGGAGAAGGCGATGCCGATCTGCCGGCGGTGCTCCGGCTGCTGGCCGACTCCGGGTATCGGGGGCGGCTCGTGCTGGAGTACGAAGGGCTCGGCAGCGACGTCGAAGGCATCCGCCGCAGCTATGCCAATTTCGAGCGCATGGCGGCGGCCTACGCGTAAAGGAGCGCTGAACGAGATGCACAAAGAACTGTACGCCGACGTGGCGGTCATCGGCGGCGGCACCGGCGGGTGCGCGGCGGCGCTGGCGGCGGCGGAGATGGGCCGAACGGTCGTCATGACCGAGGAGACGGACTGGATCGGCGGTCAGCTGACGAGCCAGGCGGTGCCGCCCGACGAGCATCCGTGGATCGAATCGTTCGGCTGCACGCGGACGTACCGGCGGTTCCGGGAAGGCGTCCGGGCGTACTACCGCCGGCACTTCCCGCTGACGCCGGAGGCGCGGGCGCGGCCCGACCTGAACCCCGGCGGCGGCGGCGTCAGCCGGCTGTGCCACGAGCCGCGCGCGGCGCTCGCCGTGCTGCACGAGATGCTCGCGCCGCACGTGCACGCCGGCCGGGTGCGCCTGCTGCACCGGCACGTCCCGGTCGCGGCGGCGGTCCGGGGCGACGCCGTGACGGCGGTGACGGTCCGCTCGCTCGAGACGGGCGACCGGATCGACATCGCGGCGGCCTACTTCCTCGACGCGACCGAATGCGGCGACCTGCTGCCGATCGCCGGCGTCGAGTACGTCGCCGGCGCGGAGTCTCGGCGGGATACCGGCGAGCCGCACGCGCTGGAGGGCGACGCCCGGCCGGACGATATGCAAGGCTTCACGTACTGCTTCGCGATGGATTACCGCGAGGGCGAGGACCATACGATCGACCGGCCGCGCGACTACGCGTTTTGGCGGGACTACCGGCCGCCGTTTTGGCCCGGGCCGCTGCTGAGCTGGACCGGCAGCAACCCGATCACGCTCGAGCCCCGCCGGTACGGGCTGTTCCCGGGGGAGGGCGGCGCGTCGCTTTGGCTGTACCGCCGCATCGCGGCGAAGGAGCATTTCGCCCCCGGCACGTACGACAGCGACATTACACTCGTCAATTGGCCGCAAAACGACTACTGGCTCGGCCCGGTCATCGACGTGCCGGAGGAGGAGCGGACGGCGCACCTGGAGCGGGCGAAGCAGCTCAGCCTGTCGCTGCTCTACTGGATGCAGACCGAGGCGCCTCGCCCGGACGGCAAAGCCGGCTACCGCGGGCTGCGGCTTCGCCCGGACGTCGTCGGCACCGAGGACGGGCTCGCGAAGGCGCCTTACATCCGCGAATCGCGGCGCATCCGGGCGGAATTCACCGTGCTGGAGCAGCATTTGTCCAAGGAATGCCGCGGCGGCGGGTCAAGCGGCCCGAACGGCTCGGCCGCCGCGTCCCCGGCGGCGGAGACGTATCCCGATTCGATCGGCGTCGGCTGCTACCGGATCGACCTGCACCCGAGCACGGGCGGGCGCAATTATATCGACATCTCCAGCCTGCCGTTCCAAATTCCGCTCGGCAGCCTCATCCCGCAGCGGGTGGACAACGTGCTTCCCGCCTGCAAAAACATCGGCACGACGCACATTACGAACGGCTGCTACCGGCTCCACCCGGTCGAGTGGAACGTCGGGGAAGCGGCCGGCGCGCTGGCGGCGCACTGCTTGAGCCGCGGCGCGAAGCCGCGCGACGTCCGCAACGGCGCGGAGGAGCTGGCCGAATTCCGGCGGCTGCTGGCCGCCCGGGGCGTCGAGCTGGCGTGGCCGGTCATTCATGCCGTGTAGCGTCATTTTTTTTCAACCATAAGGGAGGTCGAAGCTATGCAAGCAATCGGATCGATCAAGTGGAAAGGGCTGGCCGTCGTTACGATGTGCCTCGCCGCTCTCGTCGGCTGCTCGTCCGGCGGAAGCGGCGGCAAGACGGCGGAGCCGCCGGCGCCCGGTACGACGGCGCCGAAGACGGAGGCGCCGAAGGAGAAGGTCGAGATCAGCTTCTGGTACAGCTGGCGGGGGGCGGAAGGGGAAGCGATGGAGAAGGCGATCGCCGACTTCAACGCGAGCCAGGACCGGATCGTCGTGAAGGGCACGCTCGAGACGGACCAGAAGAAGCAGCTGACGGCCATTACCGGGGGGAGCCCGCCCGACGTCGCCAACAATTTCGGCTACAACAGCGCCGCCTGGGGCATCCAGGGCGCCATGACGCCGCTCGATTCGTACATGCAAAAAACCGGTCTGAAGGCGTCGGATTTCATCCCGGCCGCCATTCAGCAGACGCAGTACAAGGGCGTCACGTACGCGATGCCGCTCGCGATGCATATCCGCATGCTGTTCTACAACAAGGACATTCTCGCGCAGGCCGGCTACGACAAGCCGCCCGAGACGGTGCAGCAGCTCGAGGAGTATTACGACAAGCTGAACGTCATCGAGCCGAGCGGCGAAATCAAGCGGCTCGCGATCAACCCGAACCTGGACATTTACCATTACGCGTATATGTTCGGCGGCGGCTTCTACGACTTCGCCAAGCAGGAAATTTCGCCCCAATCGCCGGGCTTCATCAAAGCGCTGACGTTCATGAACAACCTGCACCAAAAAGTCGGCGGACTGGAGAAGCTGAACGCGTTCTACAAGACGTTCGGGCAAAACGGCAAGCCGGACGATCCGTTCTTCGTCGGCAAGTACGCGATGGTGTCCGCGGGCGAATGGTACGGCACGATGATCAAAAACAACGCGCCGGCCAACTTCAACTACGGCATCGCCCCGATGCCGTACGACGCCGAAACGCCGGATAAGCGGGGAAGCGCCGTCGTCAATGCGAGCACCCTGTACATTCCGAAGGGCGCCAAACACCCGGACGAGGCGTGGGAATTCATCAACTGGTTCATGCAGCCGAAAAATATGGCCAAATTCGACGCCGCGATCGGCAACCTGCCGACGACGCCGAAGGCGATGGACGAACCGGCGTTCAAGGACGTGCCGGGCTTCAAGGAGTATTTCGAGGCGTCGAAGCATAAAAACGTCGTCACGTTCCCTTCCATCCCGTTCACCGAGGATTATCAGAAGGCGATCGTCCAGGGCACGAGCGAAGTGTTCGGCGGCAAAGTCAGTCCGGAGGTCGCGGCCAAGACGATCGCGGACAAAATGAAGCCGCTCGTCGAGCAGCATAAGTAACGGACCAACGGGAAACGTCTTTCCCGGGAAGGAGGAGAAGGCCATGGCGCTGCACCCGAGACGCCGGAAAGCGGCGGCGGCGGCCGCGCTCGCGGCCTGCTTGCTGGCCGGGACGGCTTCCGTGCCGTCGGCTGCGGACGGCGCGGCGAACGGTCCGGCCGGTCCGCTCGGTTCGGTCGGTTCGGGTAACCGGACGCTGGCCGAGAAATACCGCAGCGCGAACACGCTCAAGCCGATCGCTTTCGACACGTATACGGAGGATCAGCTGCCCGCTTACCCGCAGGCGCTGCAAAAGCTCGAGGCGGCCGGGGCGCGCCCGACGAGCGGCTTGCGGATCGAGCTGCCGGCGGTGTCGTACAGCGCCTTCGGCGCCTCGGCCGCCCCGGCATCCGCGCCGCCGGGCGCCCCGGCCGAGGCAGGGACCGCTTCCGGTCCGCCGGAGCGCAAGAGCGGCATCGGCGGCCGGAACGAGCCGGCGCTACTGTGGGGCGACGGGACCGATTGGATCGAATGGACGTTCGACGTTCCGCAAACCGGCTTGTACGAGCTGGAGCTGACGTACTACGCGGTCGGGGGGACCCGGGCGCCGATCGAGCGCAGCGTGCGGATCGACGGCACCTATCCGTTCAACGAAGCGCAGCGGCTCATCCTGCCGCGGTTTTGGACCGACGCCGGGGAGCCGACGGTAAACGATCAGGGCGACGACGTCCGGCCGAAGCAGGTCGAGGCCGCTCGCTGGGAGACGGTCCGCATGGGGGACGGCGGGGGGAAGTACGCGGAGCCGCTTCGGTTTCCTTTCGCGCAGGGCAAGCGGACCGTCCGGCTGACGAAGCTGCGGGAGCCGGTCGCGCTGGCGAGCGTCGCGCTCGTATCGCCGGAGCCGATCCCCTCCTATGCGGAGGCGAGGAAGCGATACGAGGCCGCCGCCGGAGGCGCCCCTACGGCGAAGACGGCGATCAAGGTGCAGGCCGAGAACGCCGCGTACAAGACCGATCCGGCTTTGCGCCGCGAGTCGAATTCGGACCCGCTCGTCGAGCCGAAGGCCGACGGCTACCAGCGGCTGAACGTCATGGGCGGCTGGCGGTGGCGCAAGGGCGGCCAGCAGATCGGCTGGACGTTCGAGGTGCCGGAAACCGGCTTGTACCGGATCGGCCTGAAGGCGGGGCAATGGTGGGGCGACGGGCTGCCCGTCTACCGGAAAATCGAGATCGACGGCAAAGTGCCGTTCCGGGAGCTCGAGCAATACCGGTTCTCGTACGACCGGGATTGGCGCATGGACGTGCTGGGCGGACCGGGCGGTCACGACGACCCGGCCGGTCCCGGCGGTCCGGGGAAGCCGGACGACGGCGCCTACTGGTTCCATCTGACCGAAGGGACGCACACGATCCGGATGACCGTCCAGACCGGCCCCTACAGCGACATCATCGAGTCGATGAACGGCTCGATCCGCGGCATCGCCGACCTGATCCGCCGCATCCAGATGGTGACCGGCTCGACGCCGGACCCGAACTACCGGTACGAGCTGGAGAAGCGCATCCCGAACCTGCTGGCCGATCTGAACCGGATCGAGGGCGAGCTCGGCGAGCAGATGGAGAAGCTGCGCGCGCTGACGGGGCGGACGCCGGCCATCGTGAACAGTCTGGCCGGACTGAAGGACCAGTTCCGCGACATGGCGGCGAACCCGGACCGCATCCCGGGCCAGCTCGAGGAGCTCGCCGCCGGGCAGACGAAGCTGGGCAACTGGCTGCTCGGTCTCGGCGACTCGCCGCTCGTGCTCGACTACTTCTGGATCGCCCCGGCCGGGGCGAAGAAGCCGAAGGTCGAATCGAACGCGCTGCAGCGGGGGGCCGTCATGCTCAAAAACTTTTGGCGGTCGTTCACGAAAAATTACGACCGGATCGGCGACGCGCCGGACGGCACCGAACGGGCGTCGATCGACGTATGGGTCGGCAACGGCAGGGAATGGGCCCAGCTCGTCAAGGAGCTGGCGGACGAAAGCTTCACGCCGGAAACCGGCATTGGGGTCAACGTCAATACGATTCCGGCCGGGCAGCTGGGGGTCGGGCACGTCAACACGCTTCTGCTCGCGCTCAGCTCCGGCCAGGCGCCGGACGTCGCCGTCGGCGTGGACGGCACGCTGCCCGCGGAGTTCGCGTTCCGCGACGCGGTCGTCGACCTGAACCGGTTCGCCGATTACCGGGAGACGGCGTCCCGCTTCCTGCCCGGCGCGCTCATCCCGTTCCGCTACGACGGCGGCGACTACGCGCTGCCGGAGACGCAAGACTTCAACGTCCTGTTTTACCGCAAAGATTTGCTGGCGGAGCTCGGCCTCGGCATCCCGGATACGTGGGACGACCTGCTGTCGATGCTGCCGGCGCTGCAGCGCAACGGCATGGACGCGTACGTCCCGGCTTCGTTCGACCCGTTCCTGTACCAGCAGGGCGGCAGCTATTACAGCCCGGACGGCGCGGAATCGGGGTTGTCTTCACCCGAGGCGTACCAGGCGTTCAAGAAATGGACCGACCTGTATACGAATTACGGCATTCCGATCCAGGCCGACTTTTTCAGCCGGATGCGCGCCGACAAAATGCCGATCGGTCTCGCCGGCTACCAGCATTACGTGCAGCTGGCGACGGCGGCGCCGGAGCTGGCCGGACGATGGGCGATCGCCCCCGCGCCGGGCACGAAGCGGCCGGACGGCACGATCGACCGGACGGCCGGAGGCGCGCTCAAGGCGGCGCTCATCTTCAAGCAGTCGGAGCGTCAGGAGGAGTCGTGGCAATTTTTGAAATGGTGGATGAGCAAGGATACCCAAGTGCAGTTCGGGCAGGAGCTCGAGTCGCTGCTCGGCGTCGAGGCGCGGTGGAATACGGCCAACGTCGAGGCGTTCCGAGAGCTGCCGTGGCGCAAGGAGGATTTGGCCGCCTTCGAGGAGATGTGGCGGTGGTTCCGCGAGCAGCCGGTCGTGCTGGGCGGCTATTTCACCGGCAGGCATCTGAACAACGCATGGAACCGCGTCGTCCTGTCGGGGCAAAACCCGCGGGAGTCGCTCGAGGACGCCGTCAAGGAAATCGACAAGGAGCTGAAGCTGAAGCGCGAGGAATACGGGGAAGCGGACGCCGGGACGAAGCCGGGGGAACGGGCCGGACCCGGAAGCGGCAGGAAGGAGGGCGGATGACATGAAAGGGAGCTCGACGTCGACGAATGACGCTCTTCAACCGGCCGTCGGCCGTCCGCCCGTCCGGGCGAGGCTCCGGTCTCCCGTCGCGGCGCATCTCCGCCGCAACGGACTCCGCTATGCGATGCTCGCCCCGTTTTTGCTGCTGTTCGTCGCGTTCACGATCGTGCCCGTCTTTTGGTCGATCGGCTTGAGCTTCACGTCGTACAACATGCTGCAGCCGCCCCGATGGGTCGGGCTCGCCAACTACCGGACGCTGTTTCTGGAGGACGACGTGTTTTTGACGGCGATCAAGAACACGTTCGCCTTCGCGGTCGTGACCGGGCCGCTCAGCTATTTGATTTCGTTTTTGTTCGCGTGGATCATCAACAACCTGAAATTCAGCAACGTCTTCGCGCTCGGGTTTTACGCGCCTTCGATTACGAGCTCGGTCGCGCTGTCGGTCGTCTGGATGTATATCTTCTCCGGCGACCGGTACGGCCTGCTCAACTCGCTGATGCTGAAGCTCGGTCTCGAGGACCGGCCGTTCATCTGGCTCGCGCACCCCGATACGATGATGCCGGTCGTCATGTTCGTCTCGCTCTGGATGAGCATGGGCTCGGGCTTCCTCGTCTTCCTCGCGGGGCTTCGCAACGTGCCCGGCGAGCTGTACGAGGCCGGGGCGATCGACGGCATCCGCGGCAAGTTCCAGGAGCTGCGGCTGCTGACGCTGCCGCTCATGAAGCCGCAGCTGCTGTTCGGCGCGGTGAACGCGATCGTCGCTTCGTTCGCGGTGTTCGACATCGCCAAGGTGCTCGTCGGCATGCCGAGCCCGAACTACGCGGCGCATACGATCGTCGCGCATCTATACGACTACGCGTTCATCCGGTTCGAGCTCGGCTACGCTTCCGCCGTCGCAGTGTTTCTGTTCCTGCTCACTCTCGTGCTCGGCCGCGTCTGCATGCGGCTGTTCTCGTCGAACGACATGTAAAGGAGGGGCTTGTCCGTGAAAGCTACGCGTTACGTCCCGGCCGTCGCGCTGCACGCCGTCATGCTCGTCCTGGTCGCGCTGACGGCCGCGCCGATCGTCTACGTCATCTCGACGGCGTTCAAGCCGCTCGACGAGCTGTTCCTGTACCCGCCGCGCTTTTTCGTCATGAAGCCGACGCTTCGGAACTTTACCGACCTGCTGATCGCGACCGACAGTCTGCTCGTGCCGTTCACGCGGTATTTGTTCAACAGCGTGTTCATCACCGTCGTCGCCGTCGCCGGCACGGTCGTCATTTGCGCGATGGGCGCGTTCATCATTTCGCGCTACAAGCTGCCGGGCTCGGGCCTCCTGTTCGCCGTCATCGTCGCCGCGCTCATGTTCTCGCCGCAGGTGACGCAAATCCCGACGTACTTCGTCATCTCGGGGCTGCACATGGTGAATACGTATTGGGCGCTCATCCTGCCGAAGCTCGCGGTGCCGTACAGCTTCTTCCTGATGAAGCAGTTCATGGACCAGCTGCCGGAGCCGATGCTGGAGGCGGCGCGGACGGACGGGGCGAACGAATGGACGACGTTTTGGCGCATCGTCATGCCGGTCGTCAAGCCGGCTTGGATGACCGTCGTCATTTTCACCTTCATCGCCGACTGGAACGACTACTTCTCGCCGCTCATCTACACGACCAGCGAAACGATGAAGACGCTGCCGCTCGCCCTGGCCGGCATATCGAACGGCGCGGTCGGACGGATGGGCGCCGCGGCGGCGGGCGCGTTCGTCTCGATCGTCCCGACGATCGTCCTGTTCATGATTTTGCAGCGGCAGGTGATGGACACGATGGCCCACTCGGGCATCAAGTCATAGAGGCATAGGATGGGAATCCGGATGAAAACATTGCACCGCTTTCGAACGAAAATGAGACGGGCGGCGCTGCGGCTCGCGCCGCTGCTGCTCGCGCTCGCGGCGGCGGCCGCCGTCTTCCCGGCCCCCGCCGCCGCGGCGCCGCCCGAAGGCTACGTGATCGACGGCAACGGGTTCGCGATGCCGACGCCGCTCGGCTATTCGGTCGAACGCGTGCTCGTGCCGGCCGGCGGCGCGGGCGCGTTCAAAAACCCGGCGGAGCTCGTCATCGACGCCCAAGACCGGCTGTATGTGGCCGATACGGACCATAACCGCGTCGTGCAGATGGACAAATGGGGCAACGTGCTGCGGGTGTTCGGCACGAAGGAGGACCGGCTCGGGCTCGCCGCTCCGAAAGGATTGTTCGTCGACGACGACGGCCATCTGTACGTGGCGGATACGAACAATGCGCGCATCGTCCATTTGTCGCCCGAAGGCAAGCCGATCGAGACGTTCGCGGCGCCGAAGTCCGATCTGCTCGACGCCGATTTTCCGTACCAGCCGGTCAACGTGGCGCTCGACAAGCGGGGCAACCTGTACGTGCAAAGCGGCAACGACTACCACGGGCTGATCGTCATGGACAGCACGGGCGCGTTCCAGGGCTATATCGCGCCGAACAAGCTCAAGTTCGATCTGAAGGATTGGATCGTCCGCGTCTTCGCGACGAAGGACCAGCGCGACGCATCGGGCAAAAAAGTACCGCCGAACCACCGCAGCGTCGTCGTCGACCCGAAGGAAGGGCATCTGTACACCGTCATCGGCAACACGACGACGGAGGAGATCAAGCGGTTCAACCTGCTCGGCACGAACACGTACCCGGCCAAGACGTACGGCGAATACAGCCAATCCGGCGCCGGTCTCCGGACGTCGGCCAACCTCGTCGATTTGGCGGTCGCCCCGAACGGCGTGCTGACCGCCGTCGATTCGCGGCACAAAAAGCTGTACCAGTACGACCAGGAGGGCAACATGCTGCTCGCCTTCGGCGGCGGCGGCCAGCAAAACGGCTATTTCCAGGAGCCGGTCAGCGTCGCGCTCGATTCGGAAGGGCTCTTGTACGTGCTCGACCGCGCCCTCGGCCAAGTGCAGGTGCTCCGGCCGAACGCGTTCGCGTCGCTCGTTCACGAGGCGAGCGCCCTGTACCACGAAGGCCGCTACGAGGAGGCACTCGAGCCCTGGAACGAGGTGCTCGCGATGAACGCCAACTACATGCTCGCCCACCGCGGAGTCGGCAAGGCGCTGCTGAAGCGGGAGAAGTGGAGCGAAGCGATGGTGCAGCTGAAGCTCGGCGAGGACGCGGCGAACTACTCGAAGGCGTTCGGCGGCTGGCGCCACGAGCTGCTCCGGCGGCAGTTCGGCTGGATCGCCGCCGGATGCGCGCTGCTGCTCGCCGCCGCGTATTACGCGGCCGTCCGGCTGCGCGGCTACGCGGGACGCCTCGCGTCGTCGCCGTCCGCCGGCACGCCGCTGTCGCAGGCCGCGCTGCTCGTCTTCTACCCGCGCGAGGCGTTCGCGCGCATCCAGACGGCGCCCTCGCTGCCCGCGGCGCTGCTCCTGTTCGGCTGCGTCGTTGCCGTCCGCTTCGTCGAAATTTACGCGACCGGCTTCCATTTCGCCCAGACGCGTCCGGAGTTCGCCAATCTCGTGCTGGAGACGGCGCAGACGATCGTGCCGATCGCCGCCGGCGTCGTGGCGCTGTGGGCGACGACGACCGTCCTCGACGGGGAATCGACGTTCAAGCAGACGATCGCCGCGTCCGCCTACGTGCTGCTTCCTTACTGGGTGGGCCAGCTGCTCGTAACGCTGCTCAGCAATGTGCTGACGCTCGAGGAGAAGGGGCTGCTGCGCGGAATCGAATGGCTGTTCCTGCTCTGGGCGGGGTATGTTCTGTTCGTTCAGATTATGACGCTGAACGATTACACGGTGTTCCGGACGGTCGGCGTCATCCTCGTCGCCCTGTTCACGATGATGGTGCTGATGGCTGCGGCCGTTCTGTTCTATATGCTGCTCGACCATGTGGTCGGCTTTTTCCGGGAGCTGTACGTGGAGCTGTACGTACGAAGCGCATGACGCCGCCCGTAACGGTGAACGATCGCGCTAGCGGCAGCCGACTATTCAACGCACAAAACCGGGAGGTGATCAACCGATGCGAAAAGCGCGCATGACGATTCGTCTCGTCGTCTGGGCCGCCGTCATGGCCGGGTTCGTCGCGTTTCTGCTCGCGATGGAGCGCTACGAGCCGCAAAAGGCGGCGGCCGGCGGCCTCGCCGGAGCGCAAAGCTCGCCCGCCGGCAAAGAGGCGCTCGCCCGGCTCGGCGACTTGGCCGCGTACGCGAAGGTGGCGGAGACGTCCCGGCTTGCGCTCTACGCCGACCCCGTCACGTCGAACATCGCGGTGAAGGACGCCGCGACGGGGGCGGTTTGGATGTCCGCCTCCGACGCGCCCGGCGACAAGCTCGGCGGCAGCCAGCTGCTGAAGGACGGGGCGAAGGCGGCGTTCAACGTTACGTTCGCCGATACGGGCCGGCCGATCCACGAGCTGATCCGCACGAATTCCGTCGCGAACGCGCCGAAGACGGCGATGGAGCGAATCCCGGGCGGCGTCCGGTTCGCGTACGAGTACGCCGCTTACGGCGTCGGCTTCGCGATCGATTATACGCTCGACGGCGACAAGCTGCGCGTCGCCGTCCCCGACGCCTCCGTCCGCGAGACGGGGCGCGTCGTGCTCGTCTCGCTCGAGCCGCTGCCGAATTTCGGCGCGGGCACGGACGAGGACGACGGATACGTGCTGTATCCCGACGGAAGCGGGGCCATCACGACGTTCAAACCGTCGCACCCGACGTATACGAAGCCGTATTCGGCCCGCGTGTACGGTCCCGACGACGGCGTGACGGCCGGCCGGGAGGGCGAGGAGAACGCCTACCTGCCCGTGTTCGGCGTCCGGAAGAACGGGGCGGCGTTCGTCGCCTACATGACCGGCGGCGAATACGACGCGAACGTCAATTTTTACCCGAGCGGGTACGTCGTCAACTTGAACCGGGTGTCCGCGGAATGGACGTTCCGGCGCTCGTTCTCGGCCGCGATCCGCAAAGACCAGAGCGTGCTGAACGTAGAGCGCGAGCGGTCCGGCTCCGATTTCGCGCTCGACTACGTCTTCCTGCAGCCGGGCCGGACCGAATACGCCGACATGGCGGCGGCGTACCGGAGCTACTTGCTCGATAGCGGCAAGCTTGTCCGGCGCATTCGTCCGGGCGCCCCGCTGCCGCTTGCACTCGACCTGTTCATGGGGGTGAAGGAGGAGCGGGTGCTGCGCGACCGGCTCGTGAAGGCGACCGACTTCGCCCAGGCGAAGCGGATGCTGGAGCGGCTGCAAAGCGCCGGCGTCCGCTCGATGAGCGTCGTCGCGCGCGGCTGGATGGCGGACGGCTACGGCATCGTCCCGGACCGGTTCGGCGCCTCCAAGGAGCTGGGCGGGGTGGCCGGGCTGCGGGAGCTGTCGGCGTTCGCCCGGGACAACGGGCACGACCTGTTCCTAAGCGTGAACCTGCTCGATGCGCGCTCCGGCAACCCCGGCTTCTCCGAGCAGCGCGATTCGGTGAAGGCGCCGAACCGGCTGCCGGTGACGAACGATTTCGGCACGCGCTTCCTGATGAACGCGGCGCAGGCGTACGCGCGATTCGAAGCCGACGGCGGCGAGCTGGCCGGCTACGGAGCGGGCGTCGAGTTCGCCCGGCTCGGAGAGACGGTCGTGAACGACTACAACGACCGGGCCCGGCTGACGCGCGGGCAGTCGGCGGAACGGTGGATGGCGCTGATCGACAAGGCGCGCTCCATGTCCGGCAAGACGGCGGTCCGAGGCGGCAACGGCTACGCGTTTCGGGCGGCGGACCGGCTGTCCGGCATCCCGATGCGCAGCTCGGGCTACGTGTACACGGACGAGTCGGTACCTTTCGTCCAGCTCGTGCTGCACGGCTACGTCCCGTACAGCGACGACATCCCGCACAATTTGCACTACGATGCGAAGGAGCACGTGCTGAAATGGGTCGAATACGGCGGCATGCCTTACTTCGAGCTGACCGCGATCGGCCCGGAGCCGCTGCGGTATACGCGGTACAACGAGCTGTTCAGCTCGGCGTTCGACGAATGGGAGCCGGAGGTCGTGCGACTCTACAAGGAGCTGCAGACGAAGCTCGGCGACGTCTGGGCGCAGCCGATGACCGGCCACCGGAGGCTGGCCGAGGGCGTCTACGAGACGGTTTACGAGTCCGGCGTCCGGACGGTCGTCAATTACGGCAAAACCGCCTACCGGTCGGGCGATATCGCGGTCGGACCGCAAAGCTACGAAGTGTTCCGGGGAGGAGGAGGAGGACGATGAGGAGGCCGAGGGTTAAGGTCGGATTGGAAACGCGCAAAATGTGGAGCGGCTATCTGTTCATCTCGCCTTGGTTCGTCGGGTTTCTCGCCTTCCTCGTCTATCCGCTCGCGATGTCGCTCTACATGAGCTTCCAGTCGATCAACAACGTATCCGAGCTGAGGATGACGTTCGTGGGGTGGGACAATTATACGCGGGCGTTTTTGAAGGATACGCAGTTCGTGCCGTTTTTCGTGCATGCGATCCGGACGTCGCTGATCGAGATTCCGCTCATCCTGTCGTTTTCGTTTTTTATCGCGTCGATGCTCAACCAGGACGTAAGGGGAAAGCTGTTTTTTCGCGGCGCGTTTTTTTTGCCGGTGCTGATCGGCAGCGGGTTCGTCATGCAGCAGCTGCTCGGGCTGCAGGCGGACCCGATGCAGGCGGCGATGACGCAGCTGGCCGGGGGCGACGGGGGCGGACAAATCCAGGCGGTCGGCGGGCTGGCGATCCCGGACGCGGTCGCGGCGTACTTGCCGCCGGAGCTGGCCGAGGCGCTGTCCGACGTGCTCCGGACGCTGACCGTGGCGTTTTGGAAAACGGGCATTCCCATCCTGCTGTTCGTCGCGGGCTTGCAGGGCATTTCCGACTCGCTGTACGAGTCGGCGAAGTGCGACGGAGCGACGCCGTGGGAAATGTTTTGGAAAATTACGTTCCCGCTCATGACGCCGATTTTGCTGCTGAACGCGATTTTCACGCTCGTCGATTCGTTTACCGATCTGCGCAACGTCATGATGATCTATATCAAATATACCGCCTTCAGCAAAATCGAGCTCGGCTACGCGTCGGCGCTCGGCTGGATCTACTTCCTGTTCGTCTTCGTGCTCGTCGTGCTCGTCATCGCGTTCACGCGCAAGAAAGTCGTCTACATCGGCGAACGGTGAAAGCTCGATCCTTACTCAAGTCAAGGAGGTGCCTATCGATGGAACAGCGGGTCGGGTTACCCGGACGGGAAAAGGAAACGGCGGCCGCGCGGCTTCTCCGGCGAGCGGGGGGCCGGGGCCGGCTGGCGGACAACGGGATGGGCCGGATGCGCCGGGTGTTCGGGCTCGGTTACCGGGCGATCGTCTACTTGTACTTGATCGGCTTGTCCTTCGTCTTCCTGTACCCGTTCCTGTATATGCTCTCCACGTCGTTCAAGTCCGTAACGGATTTGGTCGATCCGACCGTCTTCTGGATACCGAAGTCGATCAATCTGGACAGCTACTTCAATGCGTACGCGGCTCTGCACTACTTGCCTTATTTGAAAAATACGGCGGTCTTGTCGCTGCTCGGCGTGGCGGGCCAGCTGATCTCGTGCTCGATCGTCGGCTACGGCTTTGCGCGATTCCAATTCCCGGGGCGAGAAATGTTGTTCGGGCTGGCGATGTTCACGATGATCGTGCCGCCGCAGACGATCATCATTCCGCTGTTTATCCAGTTCAAACAGCTGGATTGGATCAACACGTACTTGCCGATGGTCGTGCCGAGCTTTTTCGCTCACGGGCTGCGGGGGGCGCTGTTCATCTTCATCTTCCGGCAGTTTTTCCGCAATTTGCCGCACGAGCTCGAGGACGCGGCGCGGGTGGACGGCTGCGGCTCTGTCGGCATTTTCGTGCGCATCGTGCTGCCGATCGTCGTGCCGGCGCTGCTCGTCTCCGGCATCCTGTCGCTCGTCTGGCATTGGAACGACTTCTTCGAGCCGTCGATCTATTTGGTCGACAACGCCAAGTTTACGCTGCCGATGATGCTTCCGCTGCTCGGCCAAAGCATCAACACGATGAGCGGCGGGGCGACGGCGATTCCCGACCAGGCGACCGTCATGGCGGCGTGCGTGCTCGTGCTGCTGCCGGTGCTGCTCCTTTACTTGGAGCTGCAGCGGTATTTCATGAAGAGCATCGAGCGGACGGGGATCGTGGGGTGAGCGGGGGCCCTTGGGGCGCACCTCCGACTCGGCCCTCCCGGGCCCATAACAAGCTAAAGGAGCGGATGAACCGATGGACCACAAGCTGCGAGTAGGCATGATCGGCACCGGCATGATCTCCGATACGCATTTGCGCGCGTACGCGAACAACCCGCACGCCGAGCTGTACGCCGTATGCGACCTGAACGAGCGGCGGGCGCGGGACAAGGCGGAGAAGTACCGAATCCCGCACGTCTATACCGACTACCGCGACATGCTCGCCGACCCGGCGCTCGACGCCGTCAGCATTTGCACGTGGAACTGCTTCCACGCGGAGATGAGCATCGCCGCCATGGACGCCGGCAAGCACGCGCTCGTCATCAAGCCGCTGTGCATGACGGTGGACGAGGCGCTCGCGATCGAGCGGGCGGCGAAGCGCAGCGGCAAGACGCTGCAGGTCGGCTACGTGCGCCGGTTCGGCACGAACGCGATCGTCGCCAAGCGATTCGTCGACGGCGGCGAGCTGGGCGAAATCTACTATGCCAAAGCGTCGTGTATTCGCCGTCTCGGCAATCCCGGCGGCTGGTTCGCGGACCGGGAGAAGTCCGGCGGCGGGCCGCTCATCGATCTCGGCGTCCACGTCATCGATCTGTGCTGGTATTTGATGGGCAAGCCGAAGGTGAAGTCCGTCAGCGGCAACACGTACGTCAAGCTGGGGAACCGTTCCCATGTGCGGAACTTTCAATCCTACCGGTCGTCGGATTACGATCCGGGCCGCAACACGGTGGAGGACATGGCGAACGCCATCGTCCGCTTCGAGAACGGGGCATCCCTCGTCGTCGACGTCAGCTTCTCGCTTCACGCGAAGCAGGAGGAGCTGACCGTCAAGCTGTACGGCGAGAAAGGAGGGTTGGAGCTGGAGCCGGAGCTGTCCCTGGTCACCGAGAGATACGATACGATCCTGAATGCGACGCCTCAAATTTCGAGCCTGACGTTCGATCCGAACAACGGGTTTCAAAACGAGATCGACCATTTCGTGGACGCGTGCCTGGGACGGACGGAGACGATCAGTCCGGTGGAGGACGGAGTGGAGATGATGAAGATACTGTGCGGCATCTACGAATCGAGCGCCAGTAAGGCCGAAATTCATTATCCCACCTGAAAAGGGGACGATTCGCATGAAGAAACGATTCGCCGGCACGGCGGCCGCGGCGGCATTGCTGCTCGGCTGCCCGGTCGCGGCTTCGGCCGCGGTCGACTATTCCCGCATCATCGAGAACGAGGCGGCGTATATCGCCGGCCTCGCGCAGCCGTCGGGCGCGATCGTGTCGTCGCGCACGGCCAAGGTCAAAATGACGGTCGCAGGCGGCGTCTGCACGACCGGCTCCGGCGACGATTATTACAAAATCGAGCCGTACCAAGCGAATCTCGCCGTTCTCGGCATGCTGGAGCATCCGAGCGCGGCCAATCTGCAGACCGCCAAGGATTGGATCGGCTGGTACGTCGGACATGCCAATGCGCCCGACTACAACGGGCTGGACGGCACCGTCTACGTCCATTATGCCAAGGTAAGCGACGGCACGGAAGTGCATTGCGGCAAGTACGACTCCACCGACTCCTACTCGGCCACCTTCATGAGCGTGCTGAAAAAATACGCCGAAGCCGGCGGCGACACGGCGTACTTGAACGCAAACCGGTCCGCGATCGAGACGATCGCCGACGTCATGATCGACAATCAGCAAAGCGACGGCCTGACGTGGGCGAAGCCGGATTACCGGATCAAATATTTGATGGACAACGCCGAAGTGTACGACGGCTTCGGCAGCATCGCCTGGCTCGAAACGAACGTGTTCGGCGATGCCGCCAAGGCGGCGGACTACGCGGCCCGGCAGGCGAGCGTGCAGACCGGCATCGAAACGCTGCTCTGGCAGCCGACTTTCGGCAAGTACAAGCATTACTATTACACCAGCCCGTCCGTTTCCACCAATTGGACGACCTTCTACGCGGACGCGACGTCCCAGCTGTGGCCGATGATGTTCGGCGCCCTCTCTCCCGCTTCTTCCCGAGCTTCCGACCTGTACGATACGTTTAACGATTACCATCCCGGCTGGTCCTCGATGAACAACCCGACCGGCTTCCCGTGGTCGAACTTGACGCTCGCCGCCGCGATGCTGGACGACCGGAGCCGGGTGGACAATTTCATGGCCAGCGCCCGCTCGAACTTTTTCGAAAACAATCATCCGTATCCGTGGTACAACAACCAATCCGGGTTCGCGATTCGGGCGGCGAAGCTGATGCGAAACAAGACGAATATCGCCTACCAGCAACATGTAACCGCTTCATCGAACGCGGCCGACGCCTCCCGCCTGACCGACGGCGATCTGCTGAACGACTGGACGGGAGCGGCGACGAATGCCGAGTGGGTGCGGATCGATCTAGGCTCGCCGCGGTCGTTCAACCGGCTCGTCCTGAAATGGGACGCGGATTACGCCGACCAGTACAAGGTGCAGGTGTCGGACGACGGCGTGACGTTCGCGGACGTCCACACCGAATCGGCCGGCGACGGCGGTACCGACGAGATCGACACGGCCGTCCAGAGCAAGCGATACGTCAAGCTGCTGCTGACGCACCGGTCCGGCAGCGGAGGGGCAAGCTTGAAGGAAGTCGAAGTCTACGCCTCCGAGGGGCCGAATCTCGCGCTCGGCGGGAGCGCCACCGCCTCCAGCAACGGCGGCACGGCTTCCCAAGCCGTCGACGGCAGCGTGACGTCGCGCTGGGAGAGCGCGGCGTCCGACAACCAATGGTACCGAATCGACCTCGGCTCCATGAAGACGATCAACCGGGTCGCGATCGACTGGCTGCGCGCCGGCTACGACATCGCTTATTCGATCCAGCTGTCCGATGACGACGTCGCCTACACGACCGTTTATTCGACGACGACGGGCGACGGCGGCATGGACGATATCCGCTTCGCCGCGGCGAACGCCCGGTACGTCAAGCTGCTGCTCACGACCCGGGCGTCCGGCTCCGCCAAAGCTTCCATATGGGAAGCGGGCGTGTATTACGATCCGTTCTAAATTCAAGGAGGAGATACGATGATGAAGATGAAAAGATGGGCGCTGGCCGGACTCGCCGGCGCCATGCTCGCCGGCTCCGCCGGTACGGCTTACGCGGCCGTCGACTATTCGGCGATCGTGGAGAGCGAGGCCGAGTGGATCGCCGACCAGCAGCTGCCCTCCGGGGCGATGATCATGTCGTTCAACGCGGTCGGGTTATGGGAAGGCAAATACGTCTACAAAGTGGAGCCGTATTTCGCCAATATGGCCGCCGTCGGCATGCTGGAGCATCCGACTCCCGACCATCTGGACGCGGCCAAACGTTGGATGCAGTGGTATTTCGATCATTTGAACGCTCCCGACAATCTCGGCGTGGACGCGACGATGTACGTGTATTACATCGACCGGGCGACGGGGGAGGAGTATTCGACGGCCAATTACGATTCGTCCGATTCGTCCGCCGCGACGTTCCTGATGCTGGCGCGCAAATACGCGGAGGCGGGAGGCGACCGCACCTTCCTCGTGCAGAACCGGACCTTGCTGGAGCGGATCGCGGGGGCGGCGCTGGCCACCCAGCAGCCGGACGGCTTGACGTGGGCGAAGATGAACTACAAGATCAAATACTTGATGGACAACACCGAGGTGCACGAAGGGCTCGGCGCGGCGGCCTGGCTCGAGGAGTACGTGTTCGGGGACGCCGTCAAAGCCGCCTACTACGCCGGGAAGCAGGCGGAGGTCGGAGCGGGGCTCGAGACGCTCTGGATGTCCGCGCAGGACAAGTACAAGCATTACTACTACACGAATCCGTCGACCACGACGAGCTGGAGCAAGTTCTACCCCGATTCCACGGGCCAAATGTGGCCGATTTTGAACGGCGTCATCGATCCCGCGGCGAACCGGGCGCGGAGCTTGTACGACGCGTTCAACCTTTATTGGCCGGAATGGCAAACGTTGAACAACACGACGCAGTTCCCGTGGGCGAACCTTGCTTACGTGGCCGCGAAGATGGGGGATCGGGAGCGGGTCGACGCGTATATCGAGAGCGTGAAGGCGAAATATTTGGACAAGGGGCATCCTTGGACCTGGTACAACAACCAGTCCGCCTACACCGCCATGGCGGCCCGCATCATCCGTGACCAAACGAACCTGGCCCGCCAAGCGACGGTAACGGCTTCGGTGTACGCGGGAACGGATGCGTTGACCGACGGCAAGCTGTTCGGCGGCTGGACGGGAGACGCGAAAAACTCGGAATGGATCGTTCTCGATCTCGGCGAAAGCCGCTCGTTCGACCGCGTGCTGCTGAAGTGGGGCGACACGTATTCGACGAAGTATAAAATCCAAGTGTCCGACGACGGCGTAACCTTCGACAACATCGTGCACGACAAGGACGGAGACGGCGGGACGGACGACATCGCCGTACCGATGCAGCATAAGCGCTACGTGAAGCTCATGTTCACGCACCGCAGCGGTCCGGGCGGCGTCGAGCTGAAGGAAGTCGAGCTGTACCGCGACGCTTCGGAGTGACGGCGCATTTCGTAGACAGATTATAACGAAGAAGAGGGGGCCGATAGGTCCCCTTAACTTGCTGAGAAAGTCCAAAGAGAGCCATGAGATATAAAATGGGATAAGGTCTAATGAAAGCCCTGCATGGCTTCGTTTGTCGCCGGGCGATCCGCTTCAATCCCGCCCGCCGGGGCTCCCGGATGCAAGTGACCGTATTTGTTGAACTAACGTATCCCTTTAGGCCGCCGGGTCAGCCGCACCACTAACTCTAAGCCGGAACGTAGGTCAACCTGATCACCTGCCCGCCAATTCGATCGCTTGCCGCGAGGCGCAGCGGCGGCCGCGGACCGGCGAAGAACGGCTTGCCGTGACCGAGCACGACCGGATGGAGATAGAGTCGATACTCATCGACGAGACCGAGCTCCGTTAGACTGTGCGCCAGCTCCGGCCCGGCAACTTCAATCTCCCCTTCATGCTGAGCCTTCAGCCCGCGTATGGCCGCGGCCAGGTCGCCCTCGATCAGAGAAGCGTTCGGACCGACGGATGTTAACGTCCTCGACACCACCCACTTCGGTTTGCTTTGCCACGCCGCTGCGTATTCCCGTTCCGGCGCATCCCATTCAATATGGTCTCCGTCCCAATACCGCATCGTCTCGTACATGCGGCGCCCGTACAGGATGCCCGCCAGGCCGCGCACGTCGTCGATGAAATGACGGAATAGCACGGGGTCGGGCTGGAATGCCGGGTGGTCGTGGTCGACGAACCCGTCCAGAGACTGGTTCAATGCGTAAACGATCTTTGCCATGCGACTGACTCTCCCCCCTGGTTTTCTTGTACATTCATCATCAGGTTTACCCGTTCCATGTACAGCCTCCTTTATGTCTACATGTTATCATCCAACAGCATGACCGGTTTCTCATGGATTGCTAATGTACAAGTCCCGGCCCGACCGAATACAACTTTAGTCGGCCGCACACTGGCCAGGTCGTCGCTGCGGCTGCATCCTAGTGATTAGGACAGTTTTTCTTCAAATAGCAAGGGAATTGAAGAAAACAGTGAAAAATAAAATAGACCCCAGTTTGAGGTCTATCGGTATGGCATCGTAGTGATATTCATCTCATATAACCAACTACTTTTCCTTGTATAACACTCTCGTCATATGTTGAGGTCCGGATACTGCTGTACGCGCTCCTTGACCATTGGTCTGCAAGGAGGAAATATTGCTTTGTCGGGACAACAACGGGTTTAGGCATACTGAATGCCTCATTACCCTCTGCTTGGACTCCCCCCGTATACTCCCTACCGTAAAAGGTATCCAATTTTCGATCGTTGATAAAGACTTGTCCTTTTCGGATATCAATGGTTTCTCCTGGTAATCCAACTACACGGAGAAGTTGTTTTCGTTCGATATGGAGAGATTCTTCAGGAACGTTTTTATTTTGCTTCGCCATATCTTCAGGTAGCTCGACAAGTACAATATCGCCTCGCTGGACCGGATTGTTTTTATAAAAGTCTTTGTCAGCTACTACATTCAGAGGAAATGTAAAATCCCTTTGCATGGTGTCGTTCCGAAACTCAAAAACGACATGATTTGCAGGCAGACTCTTACTGTCATATAATTTTTCAGGTTTCTGAGTACTAGTGGCATCAACAATTGAGCCTTTCTCTTGACAGGATACCAATAGTAGAAGAGATAGTATCGGCACGAAGAATTTAAAGAAGATCATTTTTTTCATCCAACTCCTTTTGTCCGATGATAAGAATGCATTTATCTTCCCCAGAATTCCGTCTCAGCTGTAAAAGAGGTCTTCATCACCATGTCTTGTCCCTCATTGAGTACCTACGTCGAAGTCCTATCATCGTTGTGCATCTGGAACGTTTCTTCAACGTCTTTTAGCTTTTTCCCTTTAAAATCTTGTTTTACTTTTTGGACATTTTCTGGACTGAACAGTACGGGGAAGGGCAAAACCCATACTCCCGTCATTGGGGAATGGCCGAATTGCTAAATCGTTTATTATTTTTATGTACTGGTAATCATTGACGCCATCCCACACCTCAAATCAGCATCCGCTGATAGGGGATGGACCGACGACGTGGTTGACGAGCTTTTTCCGTTTCCGATACAATCGAATTAATTGAGAATTGTTCTCAGTTAATTGATGCATAGCGGAGAAGGGGATCGGATGCTGCCGTCGGATTCGGTACTTTACGCGTTGAAACAGGTGCAAGGGGTACGATTGGATGCCGCGGAAAACATGTATGGGACCTATGCGGATGCCCACATATACGCGATCGTATCGGAGGGGAGCGGCTACCTCTACTGCGGCGGAAGCCGCTGCAGACTAAAGGGCAAGACGGTCGTTTATTGTCCTCCCGGCTCTACGATCGATGCGCGCACCGATTCCGCGGGCTTGCTCGACTTATTTTGGGTTCGATTCGAAGTGTGGGAATTGGCGGAGGACGGCCCGTGCAAGCGCACGTATGTGAAAAAACTCGACCCGATCGCACCGTCCGGAATCGTCCCGTCCGCCGTTTCGGATGCCGCCCAGACGTCGGCCGGGCAGCTCGCGCGGCTGTGGGAGCGAGGCGGGGAGGGGAACGGCTTGCGCCTCGAGGCGGAATTCGCGCTATGGCTTCATTACGTGCTGAGGCAGCCGAAGCCGGCGCCGGAAGATGAGCCGGACGGCCGAATCCAATACGCGATCGATTACGTGGAGCGGCATTACCGGGAGCCGGTTACGCGCGCCGAGCTGGCGGAGCGCGTCGGGTTGACGCCGGAATATTTCTCCGCGGCGTTCAAGAAAGCGACCGGTTCGGGTTTTTTGGACTACTTGTCGAAGATCCGGATCGCCCGGGCGAAGGAAGAACTGTTGCTGCGGCCCGGCCGAAGCCTCGACCGGATCGCGCACGATGTCGGTTATCGGGACGGCTTGTACCTGAGCCGGAAATTCAAGCAGGTTGTCGGCGTACCGCCGAGCGTCTACGCGAACCGTCCGAAGCGAATCGTCGCGCTGCAATACGTCGGGCATCTGCTCGCGCTCGGCGTGACGCCCGTCGCCACGACCGCGAAGCTGCTGCAGGGCGTCCCATACCGGGATCGGCTGCGTGGAGTCGCCGACATCGGCACGCCCCGGTCGCTGGATCGGATCGCCGCGCTCCAACCGGATATGATCTTGACGTCGAGTCCGAACGGCGAGCCTTATTCCCGAATCGCGCCGACCGTCTCCATCCCGTGGGGAGAGGCGGACGTCCTGGACGAGCTTCGGTATTTGGGACAGCTGCTCGGCCGAGAGAAGGAAGCGCAAGTCTGGATCGACGCTTTCGCCGAGAAGGAGGAGGCGGCCGCGCGCCGATTGTCGGCCGTTATCGGCCCCGGGGAAACCGCGGCCGTCTACGAAATATGGGCCGGGCGCATTTGGGCCGTCAATATCGGTTACGGAAGAGGCGTGCGCAATCTGTACAAAACGCTCGGCTTCGCTCCGCCCGAGAAACTGGCTCCGTACGTATTGAATCCGGGCGTCGGCCTCGAACTGTCGCCGGACGAGCTCGAAGCGTACGCGCCCGATCGCATTTTTGTTACGGTATGGAACGAAAGGGGAGGCGAGCAATGGGCGAGGGAAGTGTTGTCCAGCGAGCCGTGGATGGCGCAGCCGGCCGTTCGGAACGGTAACGTCTATCCGGTCGACTTGGAGCTGTTCAAGCATGGCGATCCGCTTGCGCTGGAGCTTCAGCTCGAGGTGCAGACGCGGCTTCTTACAAAAGTCCATGGAACGTCCCATATTCGGAAATAGACGCCGGACGGGATGATTGTTATCGTATTGAATGATAATGATTATCAATACCAACTGGAGGCGAGCATGTGCAACTTCGAACATGGATGTCCGGTCTGCTGATCGCCGTATTGCTGCTTCTGGATGCCGGTTGCGGAACGGAGCGACCGGAAGGAGACGGCGGGCCGGAACAATCGGCAAATTCAAGCGGCGATTCGGGGGGCGCGACGCGCAAGTACGAGACGATTAAGGGCGTGATCGAAATACCGGCGCAACCCGAAAGAATTGTCGCCACGCAATATTTGGGACATTTGCTTACGCTCGGCGTCAAGCCGGTGGGAGCCGGCGGCGCTTCCATGAAGCAATATTTTCTGAAAGACCGGATAGAAGGCATCGTCGATATCGGGGACGACGCCTCCGCGCTTGAGGCGATCGCTTCGCTGGAGCCGGACCTCATTATCCGTCCCTCGGACAAAAACTATGAGCAGTTCTCCAAAATCGCGCCGACCATCGTCATTCCTTGGGGGCAAAAGGACGTGTACGAGGAGCTCCGCGATTTCGGCGATTTGCTGGGCAAATCGAAGGAAGCGGAGGCGGCGATCGCTCATTTCGAAAGCAAAGTGGCCGAGGCGAAGAAAAAACTGGAGGGCGTCGTCGCCCCGGGCGAAACGGTCGGCGTATACGAAATATGGGCGAAGAGCTTCTGGGCGGTCAGCGAAAGCTTCGGACGCGGGACGCGCAACCTGTATACGAGTCTGGGCTACCGCCCGCCGGATTCGTTGAAGGACATCGTCAGGAAGCGGGGCAGCTCGGGCTTGGACATGTCGTTGGAGACGCTGCCCCAGTACGCCGCCGACCACATGTTCGTCTCGGTCTATGCGGCGGACGGCGGAGACAAGCGCGCGGAGGACATCATGAACTCCGAGCTGTGGAAGTCACTGCCGGCCGTGAAGAACGGCCGCGTCTACCGGCTGAACATCGACCAATTCGCGGCGGGCGATTTGATCTCGCTGGAGAAGCAGCTCGAGCTGCAGACGGAGATGCTGCTCTCCGGCGCGAGCAAAAGGAAGTGAGTCCTCCACGCCGTAAGGGCTGCGGCAGATCGGCGGATGCTGACTGCTGCAGCCCTTACGGCGTTTTGCGGCTTGCGGCGGGCGGGGACGCCGGAGGGTGAGCCGCATGTACGCGTTCAACTGCCGCAGGACGCGCGGCGGAACCGGAACGCCAGCGGGATAAGAGAAAACAAACCAGCACTTATACGCCCCGAAACGCGCCCGCTCGCGGCTTTTTCACGATGCAGCCGCCGAGCATTTTTTCCGTTCTCGACCGCTCCCCGTACGTCGTCACCGCCCCGTACGCTCGTACCGAAGCGATTCGAAGGTGCTTATCCTTCCCGTCGGGCCCGACCGCCCGATACGACATCGCGTTCATCCCCCTTTATCCTTTCCGCCGACGCCCTTCCGTAATGATCGACCGCGAACGCGTACATCACTTTGACCATGAAGAACAGACCGACCGTTCGCAAGAAAGGATCGACGTCCGGCAGCAGGAGCATCCCTCCCAATCCGACGGACAGCAGAACGCCTGCGACGAACCGCTGCGACGGTCGGCCGATCAGCCCGTTCACGATGAATGCGCCGCCGATCGTATACGCCCATACCCCGACCGCAAATCCGATACCGGCGTTCAACAGCCATGCGACAAGCGGAAGATGGATATGGACCGCGATGAAGACGAGGCGGTTCGTGTGGCGTTCCGCATAGAAGTTGCTGGTCGAGGCGGTGAAGTTGGCGACGCATCCGGCGAAGATGTCGAAGGCGAGCAGCAAGGCCAACGCTCCGCGCCAGAACGCTACGCCGTCGACAAGTCCGGGATAAGCGCCGTACGACGCGGCCGTCATCGCCCCGCCGAACAGCAGGACGGCCGCCAAGGCGCCGGCCGTCTGTCTCTCCCCGAACACGTCATGCAAAAAAGCGGGGATTCGAATCGCCTTCAAGCTTCCACTTCCTCTCCGATTGCATGCATCAAGTTTTGTAGTAAAAATATCAATCGACTCCATAACTATTATGACACGGTCGTCCCGGCAAGTTCAATAGGTTTTATACTGTTCCCATTGAACGACTCCAAAACTTCGGCTACACTTACTGTGGACGAGGTGAGGTTATGGACGGCTACGAACGGCGGAAGCAGGCGAAGGTCGATAAGATTTTCACGGCTTCGTTCCCGTTGTTTTCGAAATTCGGCTTCCACAAGGTCAGCGTAAACGAAATCGCCCGGCAGGCGAACGTTTCCCCCGCCACCATTTACAACTATTTCGGTACGAAGGAACAGCTGTATCTCGACATGATGGCGGACTGGATGGACAAGCAGCTGGAGCGGTACGAGAGCATTCTCGATTCGGACCTTTCGTTTCCCGAGAAAACGAGGGAGATTATGCTGGCGGAGGCGGCGAACGTGAAGCTGCTGGCGGAGGCGATGCCGACAGCTCCGTTCGCCGATCGGGGGCGGCTGACGCAGCTGCTGGAGACGTACGGCGAAGGGAAGGTTCGCGATTTTTTCATGAAATACGCGGCCCTCGGCAAACGGGAAGGATTTATCCGCGACGGTTTGTCGGACGAGACGACGGCGGTTTATTTCAACATGTACAAAAACGAGCTGGGGCGATTATGGGGGGCCACCGATGCCGAACGGCCGCATCGCCGTATCGACATGCTGATGGAGCTGTTTTTTTACGGCTTGATCGGGGAGACTCCTTCCGCAAAGTCCGAGAAAGAGCGGACCGGACGGGGAGCGGAGAGCGGCGAACGGGCATAAGCCGGTTCATCACGGGAGGGAAGCTTCATGAAAGAGAAATCGGATCAAGCCGGGGAGCGCCAAGAGTTCGAGCGGTTTCGGCAAAAGCTGACGGAGCTGGCCGAGAGCGGCTACCAAGAATCCGTAACCGGCGAGCTGTACGGAATCGCGAAGCGATGGTCGGAACGGGGTGACGGCGGGTTGCTGCTCCGGTCCGTCGAATGGGCGGAGGCACATGTACGCCCCTCCGATCCGAGGCACTGGAACCAGGTGAATCATGTCTTGGACCGTCTCGATCTGTACGCGGTGCAGCTTGCCGCCGAGTCGGACGCGCTGGCTTGGGTAGTCCGCCTGTTGACGGAAAGACGCGGTGCGGATTCGGCCTTTCCGAGAAATGCGGCGCTGTACGACCTCCCGTATTTCATGGCCGTCATCGCGGATAACCGGCCGTCCGACGAGCTGCATCGCCTGCTGGATCGCGCCGCCGGGAACGAACGGGTGCCGTTCGAGGCTTCCGCGCTTCTCCTGTGCGAGATGGCGGTCAGGGGGAAGGCCGACGAAAGCCATGCCGCGGTGCGGCGAATTCGCGAGAAGCTGCAGGAGGCGGGACACCCGTTGAGCCGGCTTCCGCTGCGGGTTACGATGCTGGAGCGGGATCTTCCGCTCCGGCTGTATGGCCCGGACGGCAGCGGGGGACATTCCACCCCTTTCGGCCCTATACGGCGCGCAGGGAAGACGGATCGGGAAGCGGCGAGGGGGCTGGCCGAGCGGACGGCAATCATGCCCGCCGCTTTCCGCAGCATCCATACGGCCGAAGAAGCGGAGCGTATGGAGGCGGCCGTACGAAACTGGCGCGAACGGTCGAACGGGAGATCGGAGGCTGCCGTGTTCGAGTTCGCAGACCGCTTCGAGCCCGAGCATGTGACGCCCGGGCTGCTGCTGCGGCTCGGCTTGGCAAGCCTGCACGGGGCCGCGCCGGAGACGGTGCTGCTTCGGCCGCTGCCGGCCGACCGCATGTTCGTCTTTCTATACGGGGCGGCGGCCAACGGAGGCGCCTACAGCAGCGGGGGACATAACGCCTACGGGCGGCTCGACGCGTGGCGATCGGCTATGGCGCTGGCCGGCGTCCCCGACGATGCGGATATTCCTTCCGCGATCGAGCGGATCGAAGGCTGCCATTGGTCGTATTTCGAGGCGCCGACGCCGTGGTTTCGCCAAGTCGCGTGGGACGTCGGCATCGTCGCCCTGCGCCCGGACGGACGCACGCTGGCCGTATTGGCGGCCACGGATACGGACTAGGAAGGCCTGAACGGCAAGCGGGAGAGCGAGCCCGTCAATCGGGACGACCCGACAAAGGAGAAGCGGGATGACTGGAACCTATTCGCTTAAGAAAACGTGGTTTCACCGATGGGTGCTTTCATACATTTCCATCCTTCTGTTTATTATACCGCTCATCATGATTACGCTGCTGATGGCGCTCGGGGACGTTTCGCGCAAAACGGCGGTGGAGTCCAACCGACTATTCGCGGAGCAGCTGCTTCAATCGCTGGACAACGAATTTCGGCAAATCGACAATCTCGTATCGGGCGAAATCGCGGCCGACGATACGATGATGGACTTTTTCAAAAAAAGCTTGCGCGAGGATCGATTTTATTCGATGGTGCAGCCGGGCACCAAGCTGAAGACGATGATGACCGCCATGCCGCTGATCGATTCCATTTATTTGTACCGCCATGCGGACGGGACCGTTTTGACGCCGTACGCGGTGTTTTCGATCGAGCAGTTCAACGACCAGAAGGTCATTCTGGAAGCGCTGGGCCAGCTGTCGCTGAACCGGCCGTGGATGACCGTCCGCAAAGGCTTCTCCGGCGACGAGCCGGCCGAGCTGATCTCGCTTGTCCGCTACACGCCGCTGTTCACGGGTACGGACGGACTGATTATCGTCAACGTGCGGGCGGAATCGGTCGCCAAGCTCGTGAAGTCGATGACGAGCTCGATCCCGAGCAACCGGATCGCCATTCACGACCGGGACGGCCATCCCGTCTATGTGGAGGAGCACGAGGACGGATTTTTGAAGACGGAGTACCGGTCCGACTATTTGGGCTGGAATGTGCGCAACGGTGTCGTGAACGGCAATTTGTTCCGGATCGTGTCCACGCTTTCGAAGTATTGGATACTCGTCTGCCTGGCGTTTTTTCTGCTCGGACTCGTCTGGATCGTGCTCGTGACCCGAAAAAATTACAAGCCGGTGCAATCGATCGTCGACCGCATCCGGTATTTTGCCGAGCAGAAGCAGACGGAGCTGTTCAAGAAGGAGTCGGACGACGAATTCAAGATCATCGGTTCCGCGCTGGAAAGCTTGCTGGATCAAGCCGAGGTGTTCCAGCGGCAGCACGAGGAGAATTTGTACTACCGGCGCAAAACGTTTTTCGCCGAATGGCTGGAGGGCGAACGCCCGCTGAAGCCGGAAGAATGGCGCCGGGAAATGGAGAGCCTGGAGCTGCCGCATTCGTTCGCCGAGTTCGTCGTCTGTACGGTCAAAATCAACAAGTATCATTCGTTCACCGATACGTATTCCCGTCACGATCAAAGCCTGCTCAAGTTCGTGCTGACGAGCGTCGTCAAAGAATTGTCGGAATCCGGCGGCGCGTTCTGTTGGGCGGAATGGATGACGAACGACCGGCTGGCCGTCGCCGTCATGATCCCCGAAACGGCGGCGGGCGGTTCCCCGGAGGAACGGGTGAAACAGCTGGCCGACGACTTGATCCGCTGGACGGTGCAGCACCTTCACTTCGGTATATCCGTGGGCATCGGATCCGCCGTCCGCCGAGCCGAGCAGGTTCACGAGTCTTACGGCGAAGCGAGGGAAGCGCTTGCCTACCAGCCCGCCCTCGGGGCGCCTCCGGTGATCGGCTACTGGCAAATTCAGACGCCGGACAAGCACCGCTCGATCAATCCGCTTCAGCATATTCGCGAATTGGCCGTCGCGCTCCGAACCGGCGGCGCCGAATGGACGGGAAGCTTCGACCGCATGTTCGCCGAGGTGCGAGGAGGGCTCTACTCCCGCGACGAAATGACGAACCTGATCAGCTATATGGCGTTTTTCCTGCAGAAAGAATTGATGGAGCTGCCGTCCGAGCTTCACGAGGCGTGGACGCGGGAAGGCGCGGCGAAGCTGGAAGAAGCGGCCGCGGAATGGGAGACGATCGACGAGCTGGAGCATAAGCTGCGAGCGGTGTTCGAGCGATTGTCCGATCGGATGTCCGACATCCGGTCGGCACGGAGCAGCTACAAGCTGGTGCAGGACATGCGCGCTTATCTGGGCGAGCACTACGACAATCCGGACTTGTCGCTGCAGCACTTGAGCGAAGCGTTCGGCATTCACGGCAAGACGGTCAGCCGGCTGTTCAAGGAAGAGATGGGCGTCAACTTCATCGATTACTTGTCCCAGATCCGGATCGAACGCGCCAAGGAGCTGATCGCACAGTCGGACGAATCGATTCAGGACATCACGCTGCGGGTCGGCTACCTGCATCCGAATACGTTCATCCGTTCGTTCAAGAAGCAGGTCGGGCTGACGCCCGGCGATTATCGCAAGCAGGTGCAGGGAAAAGCCTGATGCGGATTTTTGTTGATGGACTCCATTATAGGGATCGGGTCTAAACCGAATAGGGATCGGGCCGAACCGATCGTCGCGAATCGTGCGCATCCGCCGCACGGTTCTTTTTTTCTTCTCCGGGCTTGTGGCGGGAAATACGTTGATCCGGGGGAAAACGGGCGATTGCCGCGGCCGGCCGGCACGACGTATAGTGGCCTCAGATCAGCCGCAGGAGAGGGAGATGCCGATGAGCAGTATCGCCGAAACGAACGAAGCAGCCGCCATGATCGCCCATTCGGGCAAGCGGGCGGCCCGAAAACGATTCAAGCAAAACGCCCCGCTTCTTATCATGTTTATTCCCGTCATCCTGTTTTACTTGATCTTCAAGTATGCGCCGATGGTCGGGGCCGTCATCGCCTTCAAAGACTACAATTTTTTCGACGGCGTATTCCGCAGCCCTTGGGTCGGTTTGGACAACTTTTACAAGCTGTTCGACAACCCCAATACGGTCATGATTATCCGCAATACGCTGCTGCTAAGCTTGCTGCACATTTTCGTCGGCTTTCCGTTCCCGATCGCGCTGGCGATTCTGTTCCACGAAGTTCGCCGCATGTGGTTCAAGCGAATCGTCCAGACGCTCGTCTATTTGCCGCACTTTTTCTCGTGGGTGATCGTCGGCGGCATCGTCGTCGCGATCTTCGGCATCGAGGGTACGATCAACCGATGGCTGGATGGGATCGCCGACGAGCCGGTGCCGTTTTTGTACAACGAAGCCTCCTGGATTTCCATCTTCATCGGCTCCGGCATCTGGAAGGACATGGGGTTCAACGCCATTATCTATATGGCGGCCATGTCCGCGATCGACCCGTCGCTTTACGAATCCGCCAACATCGACGGAGCGGGCAAATGGAAGCAAACGATCCATATTACGCTTCCGGGCATCGCCCCCACGATGGTTCTGCTTTTTATTTTGTCGATGGGCCGGGTGATGGAGGTCGGCTTCGATCAAGTGTTTATATTGCAAAACGCGGCGGTCAAGGACGTATCCGAGGTCATCAGCACGTACATTTACCGGGTCGGCCTGCAGGGAGCGCAGTTCAGCCTCACGACGGCGATGGGACTGTTCGAATCCGTCGTCTCGTTCATCCTGCTCGTCACCGTGAACGGCATCGCAAGACGGTATCAGCGGGGATTGTTCTGACTAGGCACGACCCCCAGCGAAGCGAAAAGAAAAACGTGGAGGAATCGATATGCGCGCATCGCCCGGCGAACGACTGTTTTATGCCGTCAACTATATCCTCTTGACCTTGCTGGCCTGCTCCTGCCTGTTTCCGCTGCTGCATCTGCTGTCCCTGTCGTTCAGCAGCCCGGAGGCGATCCAAACCGGCAAGGTCGGCCTCTGGCCGGTCGAATTCAGCCTGGACACCTACAAGCTGCTTGCAAGCGGCACATCCATCGTCCGATCGTTCTGGAACAGCGTCGTCATTACCCTGGTCGGGATCGCGCTCAGCATGACCGCGACGATATTGGCCGCCTATCCGTTATCGCGGCAATCGTTTTACGCACGGAAGACGTTGACGCTGGCGATGATTTTCACCATGATTTTTTCCGGCGGGCTTATTCCGACCTACTTGACCGTGCAAGCTCTCGGTCTCGTCGACACGTACTGGGCGATCTGGCTGCCGGGCCTCGTCAGCACGTACAATATGCTGATTTTGCGCACGTACTTCGAGCAGATCCCTTCGGAAATCGAGGATGCCGCGCGCATCGACGGCTGCGGGGAAGTGCGCTTGCTCGTCCGGGTGCTGCTGCCGATCTCGCTGCCGGTCATCGCCACACTGACGTTGTTTTACGGTGTCGCCTACTGGAACGTCTTCTTCAGCATGCTGATCTATATCAACGACTCGACGATGCAGAACTTGTCCGTGCTCGTCCAGCAAATGATCAAAAACCAGAGCGCCTTGCAGCAAAGCATGCTCGTTCAGCCGGATGAGCAGGCGCACGTGGTGGAGGAGGGCATCAAGTCGGCCGGCATCGTCGTGCTGGTCGCTCCGATGCTGATCGCGTATCCGTTCGTGCAGAAATATTTCGTGAAAGGCGTGATGATCGGTTCGGTGAAAGGATGATCGACGGACCGACAGAGGGGGTGATGCCGGGGATCGGAAGTATGGTAATCTGTAGAAAATCGGCAAGGGGCAAGGGGTATGCAAACCAACCTTCATGATCGAAAGGGGCACAACCGCGAATGAAAAGATGGTTGTACGTTTCATTGGCAGCAGTAGCAGCGGCGGCGCTTGTGACGGCCTGCTCGGGAGGCGGGAAGGATCCGGCCGAATCCGCCGACCCGGGAGGAAGTTCCGCGGCCGGCACGCCGGCGAAAAAAGGCGATATTACGGTTTCGGTGTACGACCGGGGCAACGTGCCGGCTTCCGAAGGGAAAATCGAGAGCAACCGATGGACGAAATGGATCAACGAGAACGGCCCGGCGAACGCGACCTTCGTGCCGATTCCGAGAACCGACCCGGGGCAAAAGTGGAACGTGCTGTTCGCTTCGCAAAGTGCGCCGGATATCGTGAACGAATTCGATCCGAACATTCTCAACCCGCTGATCGACCAGAAGCAGCTGATGCCGCTCGACGAGCTGATCGACAAGCATAGCGTCGAGTACAAGCAGCTGTTGAAAGATTACCCGGCCTTGAAGAAAGTGACGACGGGCCCGGACGGGAAAATATACAAAATCGGCCGCGTCTTGACGACCATTCCGCTCAACGCGATGTTCATCCGGACGGATTGGCTGAATGCCCTCAATTTGCAGGTACCGAAGACGACGGAGGAGCTTTACCAGGTTGCGAAAGCGTTTGCCGAGCGGGATCCGGACGGCAACGGGAAGAAAGATACGTACGGAATGGCGCTCAGCTGGCGGTCGGAGAACGTCATCGACGGCATGTTCGGCAGTCCCGGCTCCAGCTACGGGCTCGTCAACGGCCTGCCGAGCCGCGCGTTCGAGAATACGAGAGCCGCCGTCGAGTTCAAGAAGCGGCTGTACGACGAAAACATCGTCGACAAAGACTTCGCCAACGACAAAAACGGGACCAAGGCGAGGCAGGATTTCCTGAACGGCAAAATCGGCATTTATCCCGTTTTCGTAAGCAGCTGGTTCGACTTTTCGGTGACGGACATGCAGACGTTGAAAAAAGCGGCGCCGGGCGCGATCGTCGAGCCGATCGCCCTGCCGAAAAGTCCGGCGGGCGAATACGTCCCCGAGCTGCAAAACCCGATTCAGGCGACAACCGCGATCAACGCCAAGACGAAGGATCCGGTCGCGGCCATCAAGTACATCGACTTCATCGATCGTCTCTCGACCGGCCGCACGCTGCGCTTCGGTCTCGAAGGCACCCACTACAAGCTGAACGAACGAGGCTGCCCGCAGCCGATCGACCCCGAGAAGACGAAGACCGAAGTGTCGTGGGCCGGCGATTTCGCCCAATCGTATTCGCACCTGCTCGACCCGAAATGCGCGGCTTACGAGACGCAATACAACCCGAGCGTTCCGGAGCAGAAGGCGGGATTGGACATGTTCGGCAAGGCGAAAAAGCTGTACATGGATCCGAACAAGCAGTACCGGACCGTCACGCTCGGCGAGCATATGCCGACACTGCCGAAAGAGATGCAGACGACGATGAACACGGTCAGCAAGGACATCAACGACATTTGGCTGAAATCGGTGCTGAGGGGCGAAAGCTATTCGGTCGAGCAGGCGTACAAGGACGTCCTGTCGACGTGGGAAAAAGCCGGCGGCAAACAGATCGACGACTTCATGATCGACTGGTACAAAAACAAGAAGGACTCTTCGTTCCTGATGAAGGACCTGTGGGATACGGTGGCCAAGCAGTCCCAGTAAGGGCGCCCGGCGAAGGGAAAGACGCCCGCGTTCTTTCCCTTCGCCGATCGGCCCGCGGCGGAGGAGGGAACATTCATGACGAAGCGATGGACCGCGAAATGGATTACGGACCCCGCCTTTCTACGGTTCGAGCCGGTTTCGCCGCTTCGCAAGGAGCTGGCGGACGCGGGACCCATGGAGCATCCGGCCGATCTGAAAAACCATCATATGCTGATCCGGAAAACGCTCGAGCTGGAGCGTTCGCCGGCCGAAGCGTACCTGGACATCACCGCCGACGATTACTACAAGCTGTACGTGAACGGCGAATTCGCCGCGCAGGGACCGGCGCAAGGGTACCCGTTTCATTATCCCTACAACCGGATCGATGTGACGGGTTGGCTGCGGCCGGGGCGGAACGCGATCGCCGTCCACGTGTTTTACATGGGGTACGTCAATCGCGCGCTGAACAGCGGCGATTTGCGGCAGGGGATGATCGCGGAGCTGGAGGTCGACGGCCGGACGGTGCTGGCGAGCGACGAATCCTGGAAATGGGTGCGGACGTTCGAATACGGCGGCGGAGAGGCGGAGACGACCGGCAACGATACGCAGCTGCTCGAGCGGATCGACGGCCGGCTCCGGCGCCACGGCTGGAAGGAACCGGATTATGACGATTCGTCGTGGCCGGCCGCGGTCGTGAATCGGCAGCCCGGCTATACGCTGGTGGAGCAGCCGACGCCGACCGTCGCGGTGACGCGGGCGTACCCGGCGCAAGTCCGGAAGCTCGGCGCAGGCCGTTACTTGATCGACTTCGGGCGGGAAATAACCGGCCAATTCACGATGCGGGCGAACGGGGCAACCGGGGACCGGATCGACATCCGATGCGGCGAGGAGCTGGCCGCGGACGGCGGAGCGGTCCGTTACGAGATGCGCTGCAACTGCCGGTATCGGGAGGAGTGGACATTGTCGGGGCGCGCCGGGGAGGAGCCGGAGTTTTACGACTATAAGGCGTTTCGATACGCGGAAGTGATCGGTCCGGAGAGCGCGATCGACGCGTCAAGCTTCGCGGCGGTCGTCCGCCTCTATCCGCTCGGCCCGGAAGCTTCCCGTTTCGAATCGTCCAGCCCCCTCTTGAACGGGATTTGGGACATTTGCCGCAACGGCGTGCTCAACTGCGCCCAAGAGACGTTCGTCGATTGCCCGACCCGCGAGAAGGGGCAATATGCGGGCGACACCACCGTGATCGGCCATTCGCATTTGTATATCAGCGGCGATTCGAGGCTGTTCAAGAAAGCGATTCGCGACTTCGCGCTGTCGTCCGCCGTCTGTCCCGGGCTTCTCGCGGTCGCGCCGGGCAGCTTCATGCAGGAAATCGCCGATTTTTCGTGCCAATGGCCGATGCAGCTGCTGACGTATTACCGGTACAGCGGCGATCTCGACTTCGTGCGGGAGATGCATCCGTACGCCGAGGGCGTTCTCGAATATTTCGGCCGGTAAGCGCGGGCCGACGGCTTGCTGGAGCGGGTGGACGAGAAATGGAATCTGGTCGACTGGCCGGAGCCGATGCGGGACGGCTACGACTTTCCGCTGACGAAGCCGGTGGGCGGCGGCTGCCATAACGTGCTGAACGCTTTTTATTACGGCTGCGTGAAAGCGGTTCAAGACATTCGCGATATTCTCGGTATTCCATATCGGGATCGGCTTCCGGCGCTGAGGCGATCGTTTGCCGCCGCTTTCGGGAACCGCGAAACCGGCTTGTTCGTCGACGCCGAAGGCAGCGCCCACAGCTCGCTGCACGCGAATGCGCTTCCGCTGTTGTTCGGTATCGCGGACAAGGAGGCGGTCCCCGGGATCGTCCGGCTCATCCGCGAGAAAAGGCTGTCCTGCGGCGTCTATATGGCTTACTTCGTGCTGAAGGCGCTGGCGGAGGCGGGCGAATACGAGCTGATCTACGAGCTGATCACGTGCGAGGACGAGCGCTCGTGGAGCAATATGCTGCGGGAAGGGGCGACCTGCTGCTTCGAAGCGTGGGGCAAGGAGCAGAAATGGAATACGAGCCTGTGCCATGCGTGGGCGAGCGCGCCGATCCCCGTGCTGATCGAGGACATCGTCGGCCTGAAGCCCGGCAAGCCGGGCTGGGAGACCGTGTCGTTCACGCCGCATTTGCCGAAAGCGATGCCGCCGTTTCGGCTGGAAATGACGGTTCCGACGGGGAAAATCGCCGTCCGTTACGAGGACGGCAAGCTGGAGATCGTTGCGCCATGACGAATACGGAGCGTGAGCCGAGACGGACACGCCTTCAACCAAGATGGACATGAGGACCCTACGGGAGGGATACGAATTGTTCAAAAAACGGATCGCATGCACGCTTGTTTGGCTGCTTCTCCTCTCCGGCCTGACGCCGGCGGGACTTCTCGGCTCCGGCACCGTCCGCGCGGCGGAATCGCCCGTCAGGTCGGTGCCCGGCTGGACGTTTTACTACAGCGGATTAACCCGGGCGGACTATGCGCTGGATGCCGGACAAGCGGCGAACGGCACGCAATCGCTGAAATTCGCGAACGATTCGGCCAAGGCGCCGAACGTTTATTTGACCGCCTACCAGACGATCCCGGTCAAGCCGAATACGGATTACAGCTGGACGGTCCAGGTCAGAGGAGCGAACGTAAAGGCGAACGGCGTCTGGTTCGGCGGAGGCGTCACGGGCGGGGGCTGGACGGACAAAACGTTCGTGCCCGCCGGCACGTTCGATTGGCAGGATATGACGGTGACGCACCGGACGACGACGGAGACGAGCTACACGCTCCGCTTCGTGATCGAAGGCATGGCGGACGCCGTCTGGTTCGACGACATCCGGATGACGGAGGCGGGCCAACCGGCGAACGCGCTGCGCAATCCGGGCTTCGACGACCCGGTGGAGACGCTGCTGCAGGAAGGCTTCGAGCATCCGACCGTCTGGACGGAGGCGACGGGGACGGCCGGCACGATCGGAAACGAGCCGTTCGGGCCGGCGACCGAAGGGGCGCAATCGTCTCTCGTGACGTATGAACCGGCGGCGGGGGCGGAAGGGTGGCTGAATCACGTCTGGAACTTTCCGGTCGCGGACCTGTCCCGCGCCGGAACGGTTACCCTGGACGTCTATCCGACGACGCAAACGGCGTCGTCGAAGGAGCCGCTCGTGCTGAAGCTGTCGGGAAGCGCGGGGACCGTCCTCGAAAGCCAGCTGCCGAGATTGGCGGCCAACCGCTGGAACACGGTCCAATTCGATCTGTCGAAGGCATCCGCCGCGATCAAGAGCAAGGCGGCGCAGATCAACCTGTATGTCAAAACGACCTATGCCGAGCTCGAGGGGCGCGCCCGGGTTTCCTACGGCTTCGACAATCTTCGGATTACCGCCCCTACCCGGACCGCGCCGGTAACCGCGTCGCCCGCGGCCGGCGCCGTAAAGCCCGGCACCGCCATTACGCTGTCGACGGCGACGCCGGAAGCCCGGATTTTTTATACGCTGGACGAAAGCGACCCGGTGTCGTCCGATACGAGGACGGCGTATTCGGCGCCGATTCCCGTGAACGGTCCGGTTACGGTAAAGGCGTACGCCGTGAAGGAGGGGTACGACGCGAGTCCCGTTCAGACGTTCGTCTATACGATCGACACGACGCCGCCGGAGGAAGCGGTCTTGCCGTGGGATTCGTTCCGGCAGTCGTTCGGCGGGCAAAAGCAGGCCGCCGTGCTGAAGGCGGACGGCTTCACGCTGGACGGAGATTTGAGCGAATGGGGCTCCCTGTCGGGGCTCACCCTCCCCGCATCGGAAGCGCAGGTCGTGTACACGGACGGATGGGGCGGGGAGGACGATCTGTCCGCACGCGTTCATTTCGCCTATGACGACGAAAACCTGTATTGGGCGGCCAAAGTCCGGGATAACGCACACAACCCGCTCTCCGGAAGCTCGATCTGGAAAGGGGACGGCATCCAGATCGCATTCGGCGACGACGGCATTTACGGTCCCGAAATGACCTTTCACTACATGAACGGAACGGTGAACGTGCAATTGACGCGCGGGAGCGGCGGCTCGCTCGGACTCGAGCACATAAAGGCGGCGGGTGCCCGCATCGGGGACGAAACCGTCTACGAAGTGCGGATGCCGTGGGAAACGATTTACAAGGCGCGTCCCGCGACCGACCGGAGCGTATTCACGCTTGTCATCAACGACAACGACAATACCGACAAAGTCCGGCGCGGCTGGATCGAATGGACGCCGGGCATCGCCGGCGCGAAGGACCCGGACGCTATGGCGTCGCTGTACCGGCTTGCGGGCGGCGCGGACTGGGCGTTCTGGGCGGACGGGCCGAGGAAGGCGCAGGCCGACGCCGGTACGCCGTATACGCTGTATACGGTCAACGATTCCGACCAACCGCGGACGTTCGAGTGGAGCTCGGCGTTTCTCGGGCTCCGGCAGCAGCTGAACGTTCCGGCCCGCTCCGTGCTGGCGAAACGGTTCCCCGTCACGTTCACGCGCTCCGGCGACAATCGGATCGACCTCCGGCTTACGGACGCTGGAGGCGTATCCCGACAAACCGAGCTGGTCGTGCGCGTTCCGCTGTTCGCAGGCGAATTGAACGATAGACTCGATGCGGTCGCGGCCAAGCTGCCGGCGCTGCAACGCTTGCTGGCGCAGGCCGAGGCGGCCGGTATTCCGACGGACTACGAGCGGGTCCCTTATACCGTCGTCAGCCGGTTTATCGAATACGGCAAAGCCGATATCGCCAACGGGGAGCTCGACCGTGCCGCCTATGTCGTCGATCAGCTGGAACGGCTGTACGATGAGGCGGAGCGCGGGCTGCGCGACTACTTGTCCGGAGCCCGGACGGCGAAGGCCGCCCCCCGCTACGTGACCGGCCGTCCCGAGCTGAACCGGTACGCCTTCGTCGGCGATACGGTCGTCCGAAGCACTTACAAGGCCGAAGAACGTCCGATCTTTTTCAACGGATACGGCCATTTCAGCCAGGTGCGCCGAGACATTCCGCACTTCCAGGATTTCGGCGCCAACATGATCCAGATCGAGATCGGTCCGCGCCACGTCGTCTTTTCCCCGGACAACGCGTTCAGCGTGAATAAAAACAAAGGCGTCGACGCCGATGTGGAGGTCGTCGATACGGAACGACATTCGGGGGAACGTTCGTTGAAGATTGCGAACCGGACTCCCAGGCAGAACGACGTCTATGTGAACGTGATGCAGCGCGTGGCCGTCAAGCCGAACACGACCTATACGTTCCGGGCATGGGTGAAAGGCGACAACGCGAAGGACGTCTGGTTCCCCGGAGGCGCGGGCTGGAAGCAGCGGACTCCGTTCCCGAGCGGCACGTACGATTGGACGCAGGTTACCGCCGACTATACGACGGGACCGGACGAAACGTTTTACACATTCACCGTTTTGTCCGAGAACGCCGGAACGGTATGGGTCGACGATCTCAGCATGACCGAGCGGGGCAGCGACAACAATTTGCTCCTCACCCCGGGCTTCGAGAACGCGGCGCCGGGCACCGAGTACATCGTATCCACCGCGGCGGTCGAGAACGATATCGTCTACACGCTCGAGCGGGCGGAGCGGCATGACATCGCCGTCAACCTGCTTCTATCGCCGCACTATTTCCCGGATTGGGCGTACAAAAGGTATCCGGAGCTGAAGAGCGGAACGTCCGCGGCATACGGCCCGGATCTCGATTTCGTTTTCGATCATCCGATGGCGAGGAAGATCATCGAAGCGTATTTGCGCGCGGTCATTCCGCTCGTCAAGGACCACCCGTCGCTCCACAGCGTAACGCTGACGAACGAGCCGCAGTATCACTCGCATATGGACGACTATAATTTGCCGGAATGGCACCGCTACTTGAGCCGTACGTACGGTGACGATCTGGCCGAGCTGAACCGCATCCACGGCGCCTCCTACGCGTCGTTCGACGATGTGCCGATGCCGCAAGGGGCGGAACCGACGCCCGCCGGCTACGATTGGGCGATGTTCAACGGCGAGCTGTTTACCGGATGGCACGAATGGATGGCGGGCATCATTCACGACATCGCGCCATCACTGCCCGTGCACGCGAAAATCATGGGGCATTTCGACAAAAGCCCCCAGTACGGGATCGATATCGAGGCGTTGGCCGGGTTCGCGGACATAAGCGGCAACGACAGCTGGAATTTTATCGGCGGCGGCATTTCCGCTTATATGAAGGAGCTGAGCTTCTACGATTTGCAGGCTTCGCTGCGCGAAGCGCCGGTATACAATTCCGAGCATCACGTGATCGAGGACGGCGACGGGCGGTACGGGCCCGAATACGGGACCCATATCCGTTCGGTGCTGTGGCAGGGCGCCCTGCACGGCAAAAGCGCGTCCACCCTCTGGATCTGGGAACGGACATATGACGACGAAAGCAGCGCGGCGGGGGGCATTCTGCATCGTCCGGAATCGGTTGCCGCCGTCGGACGAACCGGCCTCGACCTGAACCGGCTGGCGCGGGAGGTCGTCGCCCTGCAGAACGCGGAGCCGCACGCGGCGATTCTGTATGCCGTACCGTCCCTGATTTACAACCCCGGATCCGCCCACCAGACGATGCTTCAGGCGTACGAGGCGCTATCCTTCACGGGCGAGAAGGCGGCGTTCATCACGGAGAAGCAAATGGCCGAGGGCCTGTGGAGCCGATACAAAGTGTTGATCGTCCCCGGTGCGACGCACGTGAAGCCGGAGACGGTGCAGGCCATCAAGGCGTTCCAGGCGCAGGGCGGAAGCGTGCTCGTCGTCGGCGCTCGCTCGCTTCAACGCGACGAGCGCAGCCGGCCTTCCTCCGCCACGGACGTGGCGGACGTCATCGGCGGTTCGGTTCTGGTCGAAGAGGGCGCGTCGGCGCCGCAAATCCGCTCGGCGCTGCTTCCGGTCCTCGAGCGGGAAGGGCTGGCGCGTCTGCGTCTGATCGACGAGGCGACGGGCCGGCCGGCTTACGGGGTCGAATGGAGAACCGCCGAGTACGAAGGCCGCACGCTGCTTAGCGCCACGAATATGTCCAATACGCCGGTAACGGCATCGGTTTACCGGGACGGGAGCCGACTGACGCCGGTATCCGAGCTGATCGAAGGGGTGCCGGCAAGCCCGGGCCCGCTCGTTCTGAAGCCGGAGACGCCGTATTTGTTCGACCTGGGCGACGTTGTGAAGGCCGGCACGACGCTCGAGCTGCAGTCTGCATCCGGCTCGTACAGCGATACCGTGCCGCTTGCAGCACGATTGACCGACAGGCAGGGGAATCCCGTCGCAGGGGAGACGATCACCTATGCCATCCCCGGCGTTTCCTTCGAAGGAAGCGCCGTTACCGGGGAGGACGGAACGGCTATTCTCCGCTATCGCGCGGAACACGGCATAAGCGCGGGGAACGAGACACAGACATGGGACGTTACCGCACGGTACTCGCCGCCGCCGGACCGCCCCTATGCCGCGGCGGAGGCGGCAGGAACGGTCGTCGTCGGCAAGGAAGCGGCGTCCATTCGCTACACCGGCATGCTGCTGGCGGATTCGTCGGGCGTCGCGAAGCTGGCCGCGCAGGTGCTGCCGGAGCCGGACGGGGAGCCCGGACGGCTGGACGGACTGCCCGTACGCTTTGCGATTCGGACGGTGAGCGCGGACGGTACGAAGACGCCGTACGCCGCCGCCGCGAATCCATCGTACGCGACCGACGCAACCGGCACGGCGGAGGCTGACCTCCGGCTGCCGCCGGGGGTATACGAAATCGCCGCGGAGCTGGCGCCGAACGGCTATTACCGGACGGCCCAAACGGCGGCGGTAACGGCCGCCGTTTACGAGAGCGGCGCCGGTCCGCTTCAAATGAACGGGACGTTCCGCGATTCGGGCGTCCGGCTGCACATCAACGGCCGATTCGACGAGCGGGGCGAATGGAAAGGCAGCATATCCATTCGCCAGCCGCGAGGAGGCTTGCGTCTCGACGGCGACGGTCCGGTTCGGACGGCGCGGAGCGGGAACGACCGGTTCGTGCTCGCGGCCGCCCGAGACGGACAAGGAAGCGAATATACGGTTCTCCTACAGGTAAATGTCCCGCAGGAAACCGGTCCGGCGGCGGAAACGGTTTCGCTCCAAGTATGGAGCGGCGGAAGCATGACCGGCGAGCCCGTGCTGCGCATTCCGCCGCAGCGCTTTAACGGCCATGCGGGAAAAGACGGGTCCGCCGGCATCGGCGATCCGGATCCAGAACGTTCAGGAGGATAATGGCATGTCCGACACATCCCGAAGCGACGCGGGAACGCCCCGCGTCCGTTCAGAAGCGGAATTCCCGCGCCTGCGCCCCGACTGTATCGAAGAAACGGTTTACGATTGGGAGTCGTTCAGGCACCGTCCCTCGCCCTACCGGCACGTGCCGGTGCTGGAAGCGGGGCCCGGGAGCCTGACGATCGACGGCACGTTTGCCGGATGGGAGGGATGCGCCGGCTTCCGGCTGCCGTCCTTCCCATCCCAGGTCGTCATGGACGGCTGGAAAGGCGAGGGCGATCTGTCGGCCGATATTCGGTTTGCCTACGACAGCGGCCATTTGTATTGGGCGGCCCGCGTGCGGGACGACGTCCACGTCCCGGTGGAAGGCAGCGATATGTGGCGGGGGGACAGCATCCAGATCGCCTTCAGCGAGAACGGCGTGTACGGCCCCGATTTCGGCTTCAACTGCGCGTCGGACGGCGCGCGCGTTGCGCAATGGAAGCAGGGAAGCGGAACGTCCGGGCCGGAAGCGATCGAGTCCCGGACGACCCGAACCGGGGACGAAACCGTCTATACGGTCAAAATGCCCTGGAAGGCGATATTCTCCGGTCCGCCGCCGGAAGGTTCCATGACGTTCGCCCTGCTGATCAACGATAACGACGGGGGCAGAAGGCGCGGCTGGATCGAATGGACGCCCGGCTTCGGGAGGGAGAAGGATCCCGGCCGGCACGGCCGGCTTCACCTCATCCCGGCGCTGGATCCGTGGACCGTCTGGACGGAAGGACCGGAAGAAGCGCAGCCCGGCGTGCCGACCGCCTATACGCTGGTTGTACCGAACATAAGCGACCGCCCCGCTTCGTACCGGCTCGAATCCGGGCTGCTCGGCCTCGTACGGGACTTGACGGTTCCGGCCCGATCGGTCCTTGCCATGCGATTCGAGCTGGAGCCGGTCGAGCCCGGCACGTACACGCTCGACTTCCGGCTGACGGCCGCCGGCGGCGCGTCGAGGCGGGCGGCGTCGACGATCGAGGTTCCGCACCGCCCCGAAGCGCTGCTCGACCGGCTGGACGCAGCCGGCTCGAAGCTTCCGGAGCTGGAGCGGCTGCTGGCCGCATGCGAGGCGAAGGGGATCGCCGTCGACTACGAGCGCATTCACGCCGCGGTCATTCGCGATTTCGTTCCGTACGGCAAGGACGATGTCCGCCATGGCCGGCTGAGGCGGGCCCGCTATGTGGCGGAACAGCTGGAGAAGCTTCACGGGGAGGCTTGCCGGAGCTTGAGCGATTATTTGTCCGGCGCCAAAATCGCGAAAGCGGTGCCCCGCTACGCAACCGGACGGCCGGCGATCGACGGCTGCGCCTTCGTAGGCAGAACCGTGACCCGAAGCACCGGAACGGAGACGGTGCAGCCGATTTTCTTTAACGGCTACGGCCATTTCGGCCAAGTTCGCGCCGATATGCCGAAGTTTCAAGATTTGGGCGCCAACATCGTTCAAATCGAAATCGGACCGCGCAGCGTCATCGTGGAGAAGGAGCAGGGCGGCGATCCGGGCGGTCGTTCCGACTCCCCGGACGACGATTACGGGATCAGCACGGCCGAAATCGAAGCCGACATCGTCCGCGTGCTGGCGCAGGCCGAACGGCACGACGTTGCCGTCAACCTGCTGCTGTCGCCGCACTATTTTCCCGATTGGGCGTTGCGCAAATGGCCGGAGCTCGCTTCGATATGCAGCCACAGCCTGCTCTACAAAATCGATCATCCGATCGCCCGCCGAATCGTGGGGGAGTTCCTGCGGACGATCATTCCGCAGGTCAAAGATTTCCGCTCGCTGCACAGCGTGACGCTGACGAACGAGCCGGTATATCAGACGAACAAAGATCCGTACTACTTGCCGGCCTGGCATCGTTATTTGCAGCGGCTGTACGAGGGGCGGATCGCCGAGCTGAACCGGATCTACGGGACGTCCTACGCCTCCTTCGAAGAAGTGCCGATGCCGCCCGGCGTCGGCGCCGCTCCGATATCGTACGATTGGATCGTCTTCAATCAGGAGCTATTCGCGGAATGGCACCGGTGGATGGCCGGGATCATCCGGAGCATCGCGCCCGACCTGCCCGTTCACGCCAAAATTATGGGAGACCCGCAGGGCAGCCTCGGCTGGGGAATCGACATCGAGGCGTTCTCCGCATTCAGCCAGATTAACGGGAACGACAACTGGAACTACTTGGGCGAAGGCGCCAGAGGGTTCGCGAAGGAAATGAGCTTTTACGATTTGCAGGTTTCGATGAAACCCGCTCCCGTCTTTAATTCCGAGCATCATATCATCCCGGACGGCGATCAGCGGTATGTTCCCGGCCATGCGGAGCATGTAAGGGCGATGCTCTGGCAGGGGCCCCTGCACGGCAAAAGCGCCACGACGATCTGGGTATGGGAGCGGACGTACGACACGACGGACGATAAGGAAGGAAGCGTCCTGCACAGACCCGACGTGGTGGCGGCGATCGGCAGGACGAACCACGACCTGAACCGGCTCGCCCGGGAGGTGACCGCGTTCCAGAACGCGGAAACGCGCGTGGCCATCTTGTACGCGGTTCCGTCGTCCGTCTATTCGACGGCCTACCCGGCCGCCTGCCTGAACGCGTACGAAGCCGTCTCGTTCAGCGGGGTGAAGGTCGGCTTCCTCTCGGAGCGGCAAGTCGCGCAAGGAATGGCGGAACGATACGATTTCGTGATCGTTCCGGCCGCCACGCATGTGCTTCCGGAGACGTTAAGCGGACTGTGCGCGTATGTCGAAAAAGGCGCGGGCACCGTCGTCGTCATCGGAGACGGCACCCTGCGGAAGGACCAGCATGATCGGCCGCTGCCCGACGAGCAGCGGAGCGCCTTGTTCGGCCGGGCGGTTGTGCTGCCGTCCGATTCGCCGACGGCGCCGCACATCCGCGACCGGCTTCTCCCGCAGCTTGCGAGCGCCGGGCTGTGCGGGACGATGCTCGTCGAAGCGGAGACGGGCCGGCCGGTTTACGGCGTCGAATGGAGAACCGCCGTCTGGCAAGGACGGAGGCTGCTAAGCGCGGTGAACGATACGGAGACGGCGATCTCCGTCGTCATCCTGGACCGGGGCCGGCCCGCGGTACCCGAAGCCGAGCTGATCGAAGGCACGGCGCCGGAATCGGAAATGGCGCTGCTGCAGCCGCTCACGCCGTACATGTTCGATCTCGGACCGGTTGGGCGGGACGACTAACAGTCTCGTCTTGCACACTACTATTGCGACTACGATCGGAGGCATAACGATGGCAGCACGGAAAGACGGCATGCATTACGCGCCGAAAGGGAAGCCGAACCCGGTCGTTTCCAAAGGAGAGTTTCCGTTCGCGGCGGTCCATCTGGATCACGGGCACATCTACGGCATGTGCAACGGCTTGAAGGAGGCCGGCGGAGACATCGTCGCGGTTTACGACCCGGATCCCGATAAAGTATCGCGTTTTCGCGAGCGATTCCCTTCGGCGCGTGCCGCCGCATCGCTGGACGAGGTGCTGAACGATCCGTCGATCCGGCTGATCGCGGCCGCCGCGGTACCGAACGAGCGGGGGCCGCTCGGCGTGAGGGCGATGGAGGCCGGCAAAGATTACTTCACCGATAAAGCGCCGTTTACTTCGCTGGAGCAGCTCGAGGCGGCCAAGGCGGCGGTTCGGGCGACCGGACGCAAATATATGGTCTATTACAGCGAACGTCTGCACGTGGAGAGCGCCGTATACGCCTCCGAGCTGATCGCACGAGGCGCGATCGGCCGGGTCGTAAGCGTGGCCGGCTTCGGTCCGCACAAGCTGAATGCCGCGTCGCGGCCGGATTGGTTTTTTCGCCGGGAGCGCTACGGAGGCATCCTCTGCGACATCGGCAGCCATCAGATCGAGCAGATGCTGCACTTTACGGGGGCGAAGGATGCGACCGTCGTCGCAAGCCGGGTCGCGAACTACAGCGTCAAGACGGTATACCCCGAGCTGGAGGATTTCGGCGATGCGTTGTTGCGGATGGACAACGGAGCGACCGGCTACTTCCGCGTCGATTGGCTTTCCCCGGACGGACTCGGCACCTGGGGGGACGGAAGGACGATCATCCAAGGTACGGACGGCTATATCGAGCTGCGGAAATATATCGACATTGCGCGCGATCCGCAGGGCGACCAGCTTTACTTGGTCAACCGCGAAGGGGAATTCCGCTTCGCGCTGAGCGGCCAAGTGGGCTATCCGTTTTTCGGGGAGCTCATTCTCGACTGCCTGAACCGCACCGAAATCGCCATGACGCAGGACCATGCGTTCAAGGCGGCGGAGCTTTGCCTTCTGGCGCAGCGGTTGGCGGTGCGCATCGAATAACGCGCGCAGGCATAGAAGCCCGCCCCGGTCTGAATCGTACTCAGGCCGAGGGCGGGCTCTTGGTTTTGGAAGACGAACGGAAGTATACGTTACTTGTTTGCAATAACCGGTTGATTGTTCCGGACGGATCGGATACGCTAGTGGTGTAATGCGCTATTTGGTCGAACCATAGTATAGATAAAAGCGGTTTGGCATAAAAAGATAGCAAGACAAAGAAAGTTTTCTTTTTATTGTAATCGCTTACATCAATATCGATTCGAGGTGACGCCCATGTCCACGCGTCTGAAATGGTTCCGAACCGTCCGATCGCGCCATTTCTACTTCAAAGTCGTCGTCGTCGCGCTGCTCCTGTCGCTCTTGCCCCTGACCGCGACCAGCGTCGTGTACTACCATAACGTCAAATCGACCGTCCAGCAGGAGCTTCGCCGGGCGAACGGCATTTATTTGAGCCAGACGGCCAACGCGATGGAAATGATGATCGACCAGATCGGCAGCAGCTTCCGCCAATTGACGCTGGAAGGGACGACGATGAGGCAGTTCGAGCAGTTTCCCCGAGGCTCGTATTACGAGACGTTGACGGGGGCGCTGCACGACGAGGATTTGCCCGCCTTGGAGGCGTATTTGCGCGGGAAGAAGCAGGCGCTCAGCAACATGCGCGCGCTGAAGCTGTCCAACGATTTCATCTACTCGGTCTATTACTTCGACAGCGTCAAGAAGCTGATTCTGACGTCCGATCTGCTCGTGTTCGAGCCGGACCGTTTCTACGACAAGGAATGGAATCGGTTTTCGCGCACCGATCCGGCACTGCCGATGATACTCGATATGCGCCGGGCGACTACGGCGGAGGGCACCTCCTTGAACGTCATCCCCCTCGTCTACAAAACGTCGATCGACGGCAACGTGCTCGTCATCAATCTCGACGCGGACAAAATCTACGAAAGCCTCGTGCGCCGGTCGGGCACCGTTGCGGACCGTCCGTTCATCGTTCTTTCTTCGGGAGGAACGCCGATGCTGTACGACCCGGCCAATCCGATGAACGTCCGGCTCGGCGGCGGCCCGGAACGGTCGGCGAGCCAAGTCGGCGGGGAAAGCTCCTACGAGGAGCGGGTGGACGGGGAGCGGCTGCTCGTGACGCGGGTCAAGTCGGAGAAGCTCGGCTGGACGTTCGTCTCGGCGTCCCCGTTGAACGAATGGTACGGAAGCGTCGCGCAGGCGAAGCGGGTGATCGTGCTGTACGGCTGCTTGCTCGCCGCCGCGGCCTGCATGTTCGCGCTGCTGCTGGCTCGGAATTTGTACGCGCCGATCGGGCGCATGCTCCAGTTTATCAAAAGCTCGGACGATCGGTACGAGAGCGGGACGACGGGCGAGTGGCACGTCATCCGCAGCAGCTTGGAGGGAGCGTTCACGGACCGGCGGAGCTTGCGCCACCGGTTGAGGGAGAGCCTCCCGGCCTATAAGGAAACGTTCGTCCGCTCCCTGCTTCGTCCGAACGGCTACAAGCGCGACGACGTCGCGGAGCGTCTCGGCTATCTCGGCTTCGATATCGAATTGGAGCGGCTGATCGTCCTGGTCGTATCGCTGGAACGGGCGGAGGGGCGAACGGCCGATGCGGAGACGGAGAGCATGGACAAAGTCCGGATCGCCGATTCGATCGGCGAGGGGCTGCCTGGCCATTGGAAGCGGATCGTCAGCGAGATCGCGGACGGCACGTTCGCCGTCATCGTCAACTGTCCGGCCGACGAAATGTCCGCCTTGTTCGAATGCGCCGGGGGATGGATTCGCACGATCGGGGAACGGACGAAAGCGGGCTGCTCCGTCGGCATCGGCAAACCGTGCGGGGACGTCGGGGAGCTGCCCCGGGCTTACGGCGAGGCGCTGGAGGCGCTCCGGTACCGCGGGATGGTCGGGACGGGCGAAGTGATCTATATCGAAGACGTCCGGCTGGACGGAACCGCGGCTTTCCATTACCCGTCCGACAAGGAAGAATCGTTGAACACGTACGTCGCGAACGGCGACGCGGAACAGGCGGGACGCGTGCTGGACCAAATCGTCAAGGACGTATGCGGCGCCAAGGGAAGGGTGCACGTCCGGCAAATCCAGTACGCGCTCATGAGGCTGCTCGGCTCGCTCGTGGCGACCGCCGACCGGATGAGCATCGATCTGTCCGCTCTGGCGGGGGAGAAGACGAACCTGTACGCGGAGCTGCTTCGCCGGGAAGACCTGCAGGAAGCGGTGGCCTGGCTGCGGAAGCTGACGGCGGCGCTCGCCTCGGGCGTCGGCAGCGCCTTCCGCGAGAAGAACAACCGGTACGTCGAGCAGGCCGTCTCGATCATCCGCGACGAGCTGGACCGGCCGGTCTCGCTCGTCCAGATCGCCGACCGGCTTCGGCTGAATCCGTCTTATTTGAGCCGCATTTTCAAGGAGCACAGCGGACAGACGTTTTCCGACTATTTGACGCGGGCGCGCCTGGAGCGCGGGAAGGAGCTGCTGCTCGAAACCGACTTGAAAATCAAAGAAATCGGCGAACGGGTCGGCTACTTGAAAAGCGACTACTTCATCAAGCTGTTCCGCGAATGCGTCGGCATGACGCCCGGCGAATACCGGAAAGCGAGGGGCGGCGTATGAAGGCGGAAGCCGGCACCGTACCGCAACGATGAGGGGCGTACCCGAATGATGACATTTGTCATCGGAAAGGGGTGCGGGTGACGGGTGCGGCATTCCGTTCCGTCCTCTCCCCGGCGTATACTTGCCATCACAGGACGCCGAACGGGCGGAAGGGACGCGAACCGGCGGCTGTCTTGCAAACGGTTACGAAAGGGGATGCGGCATGCGCAACAACAAATGGGGGCTGTCGGCCTCGGCGGCGATCTTGCTGACGGCGGGCGTCGTCGGCTGTTCGTCCGGCGACGGGGACGGCGGGAACGGAACCGATCCGGGGACGGCCCAAAAAATCGAGAAGGTGTACGTGTACGCCAACTTCGGCAATTTGGCCAACACCAATACGGTCAGCAAGCCGGAAGCGGTCGAGGAGGTCAAGAAGGTCGTCATGGACAAAATCGGCATCGAAATCGTGCCGATCATTCCGCCCAAAGGATCGGAAGCGGACAAATTGAACGTGCTTCTCGGTTCCAACGAGCCGCTCGATATTTTCGCCGGCTCGATGGCGGTCCATCAGGCGAACGGCGCCGCCCGGCCGATCGGCGATTTGCTGGACCGGTACGGAGCGAACATCCGCAAGCTGTGGCCGGAGCAATGGAAGCAGTCCTGGGATGCGCTGACGACGGCGGACGGACGCATATGGGCGATCCCGACCGGCGCTCCCGTCGCCGGAAACGGCGTACTCGTCCGGGAAGATTGGCTCGCCAAGCTCGGACTGTCGATGCCGAAGACGATCGACGAATACGAGGCGGTGCTGAAGGCGTTCAAGGACCGGGACCCGGCCGGCTCCGGGCAGACGATTCCGCTCTTGACCGACCTCGCCTCCCTGCACGGAGGGTTCGCCGCCGGATTTATGGACACCGGCTTCGGCAACTGGGTCGACAAGGACGGCAAGGTGAAGCCGCCCCAGCTTCATCCGGGCTATCGCGACTTTCTTGCCAAAATGTCCGACTGGTACAAGAAAGGGTACATGTTCAAGGAGGCGTTCTCCTCCAACCGGACGCGCCAAATCGAGCTGGTCAAGCAAAACCGCGTCGCCTCCGGCATCGTGTGGAATACGACCATAACCGCGAACGAGCATTTGCTGAGGCAGAACGTACCGGAAGCCAAGTACGCCGTCGCCGCGGAGCTGAAAGGGCCGAACGGCAACTTGACCACGCTGGGCGGAGTAAGCACGGGCGGCATCATGATCAACAAAAACGCGAAAAACCCGGAGGCGGCGGTCAAGCTGATCGACTGGGTGCACGCCGATATCGAGAACTACTTTACGCTGTTTTTCGGCATCGAGGGCAAGCACTGGAAGTACGCGGACAAAGCGAAGCGGATCATTGAGGGCTTGAATACGGACTATATGGGCGACCTCGTCCCCGGGCTTACGTTCGCTTACACGGTGCAGTACGAGAAGAACGATCCGTCGTTCGGACCGCAATTCGATTTCATCCGCAACTATTTGACCGACATGAAGCGGGTGAAGACGTCGGCTCTCGCGGACGTCGAGTACAAGTTCGACACGAAAGCGCTGAACGACAAAGTGCCGACCTCCGGGGACATCGCCCGCATGATCGAGCAGGAAACGATCAAGTTCATCACCGGGGCGAGACCGATGGGCGAGTACGACAAGTTCGTCGACGAGCTGTACAAAGCCGGGCTGGACAAGTGGATCGAGGCGTATACCGCCGAGTATAACCGCGTCAAAGGCAAGTAGCCGGTGCGGGATCGGCCGGGATCGGGCGCCTCGGCCGGCGCCCCGCTCCGGCCGGCTTGCGCCCGCGCAGACCAAAGAAACGTGACGGAGGTGATTCGCGCTGAACGGGAATGCGCTGCGCATGATCCGGAAGCACAAGCTGCATTATGCGCTCGTCATTCCGGGCATGCTGTACTTTCTTGTGTTTCATTACGGTCCGATGTACGGCGTCATCATCGCGTTCAAGCAAGTCGCGCCGTTCGAAGGGCTGAAGGGCATTTTCTCCTCCGAATGGGTGGGCTTGAAGCATTTTCGCGATTTTGCGTCATCGTATTATTTCTGGGACATTATGGGCAATACGATTCTGATCAGCTTGTATCGGATCTTGTTCGGGTTCCCGGCCCCGATCGTGCTGGCGCTGCTCATCAACGAGGTGCGGCACGGCTTGTTCAAGCGGGTCGTCCAGACGATTTCGTACTTGCCCCATTTCCTGTCGATGGTCATCGTGGCCGGCTTGCTGACCGCCCTGCTGAGCGCCGACGACGGCTTCGCCAAAGGGCTGCTGCAGTCGTTCGGCCTCGAGCCGATCCCGTTTTTGACCGACCCCGCCTACTTCCGCTCGGTGCTCGTCGTGTCCGGCATATGGAAGGAGGTCGGGTGGAGCACGATCATCTATTTGGCCGCGATCGCCGGCGTCGACCAGCAGCTGTACGAGGCCGCCAAAGTCGACGGGGCGGGACGGCTGAGGCAGACATGGCACATTACGCTGCCCGGCATCCGCCCCATCGCCGTCATTTTGCTCATTTTGTCGATCGGCCACGTGATGGATGCCGGGTTCGAGCAAATTTTCCTGCTGTACTCGCCGCCCGTATACGAAGTGGCGGATATTATCGATACGTACGTGTACCGCAAAGGGCTGGTCGAGGTGAATTACTCGTACGCGTCCGCGGTCGGCCTGTTCAAGTCGGTCATCGCGCTCGTCCTCGTCGTGGGCTCCAACTATTTGGCGAAAAAATTCGGCCAGGAGGGGATCTGGTAGCATGTCGGCGAAAATCGCGCAAAGCCGTCCGCGAGGCGGCGAAGCGGCGTTCCAAGCATTCAATTATGCGCTGCTCGGCTTGCTGTCGCTCGCGTTCATCGTTCCTTTTCTGGCGATCGTATCCACGTCGTTCGTCGGGGAAAGCGAGCTGATCCGCAGGGGCAACTTCATTCTCGTGCCGGAGAAGCTCGACTTCAGCGCTTACCGGGTGTTGCTGTCCGAAGGCTCGATGCTGTATCACGCGTACGGCGTCACGATTTTGAGAGTCGTCGTGGGCACGCTTCTGAATCTGGTCTTCACGGCCATGCTCGCTTACGGGTTGTCCCGCAAAGAGATGCCGGGACGCAACGTTCTCATCACGCTCGTATTCATTACGATGCTGTTCGGCGGCGGGCTCATCCCGACCTACCTGCTGCTCAAGTTTTTGCATTTGACCGATACGTTCTGGGTCATGATCGTGCCTGGGCTGATCAGCGCCTGGAATATGCTGATCATGAAAAACTTTTTCGGCCAAATTCCCGAAAGCTTGATCGAATCGGCCACGCTCGACGGTGCGAGCCCGATCGCGGTGCTGGCGCGCATCGTCTTCCCGCTCAGCCTGCCCACGTTCGCGACGATCGGCTTGTTTTACGCGGTCGGCCATTGGAACGCATGGTTCGATGCGACGATTTACGTCAACGACCCGAACCTGATGCCGGTTCAGGTGCTGCTTCGCCGGATCGTGCTGTCGTTTTCCAGCCAGGATCTGGATGCGGAGATGCTGAACGGCGTGGCGAACAAGCCGACCGCGCAAAGCTTGCGGGGGGCGATGATCGTCGTGACGACGCTGCCGATTTTGTGCGTGTACCCGTTTTTGCAAAAGCATTTCGTCAAAGGGGTGCTGACCGGCTCCTTGAAAGGATAATCAACCGTTAGGAGTGGAGAAACGATGGAACGAAAAGGAACGATCGTATTGGATTTGCGCCCGGGCGCCGGAAACCCGAGAAACAGCGAGGGCGCCTTCCTCGAGCTGAGCGACGGGCGGCTGCTGTTCGCCTACAGCCGCTTCAATGGGGATTCCGCCCACGACGACGCGAAGGCGTGCATCGCGGCGCGATATTCGTCCGACGGAGGGGACACGTGGTCCGACGACGAGATCGTGGCGCGGCCGGAAGACCACGATGCGATCAATATCATGAGCGTGTCGCTGCTGCGATTGAACAACGGCGACATCGGCATGTTCTACTTGATTCGCTACGGCTGGCACGATATGCGGCTCCATCTGCGCCGTTCGGCCGACGAGGGGAACTCCTGGAGCGAGCCCGTGTGCTGCGTGCCGGGCAAAGGATATTACGTGACGAACAACGACCGGGTCGTCCGGCTGTCGTCCGGCCGGCTTGTCGCGCCCGCGGGCCTGCACCGGATGAAAGGAAGCAGCGAAACCGAGTGGGGGTCGTTCGACGGAAGGGCGGTTACGTTCTTCTTCCTGTCCGACGACGACGGCGCCAACTGGCGCGAGGCGAGAAACTTTTGCTCGATCGGGGCGCCGAATTCGCGGAGCGACATGCAGGAGCCGGGCTTGATCGAGCTGGCGGGAGGCGCGCTCTGGGGCTGGGCGCGCACCGATCTGGGATGCCAGTACGAGACGTTCTCTCATGACGGCGGCGAATCGTGGAGCGCGCCGATGCCGTCGGCGTTCTCGTCGCCCTGCTCGCCGCTGTCGATGAAGCGGGACCCGGCGACCGGCCATTTGCTCGCCGTCTGGAACCCGATTCCGGCGTACAATACGCGCCGGATCGAGAAGCACAGCTGGGGGAGAACGCCGCTGGTCGGGGCGATCAGCCGCGACGAAGGGAACACGTGGAGCGGCCATTTCGCCGCGGAGCGGGAGGAGGACGGCAACGGCTGCTGCTACGTCACGATCCATTTTACCCGGGATGCGGTGCTGCTCGCCTATTGTGCGGGGGAAGCGGAAGACGGCATCTGCCTGTCCCGGCTGAAGGTTCGCAAAATCGCGCGGTCCGAGCTGTACGCTTGACCGGCAAGCGAAAAGCCCTCACGGCCTTGCCGCGAGGGCTTTTCGCTAGATGCGGCTACCCTTTGATGCCGGTAAGCGTAATGCCTTCGATGAACTGCTTTTGCGCGAAGAAAAACAGGACGACGATCGGCAGCGTGAACATCGCCGAGGCGGCCATCAGCTTTTCCCACATGACGTAATTCGTCTGCATGAACGCGTACAGGCCGAGCGACAGCGTATATTGCGCCTGGTCGTTCAAATACAGCAGCGGGCCGAGGAAGTCGGACCACGCGCCGAGAAAGACGAAGACGGCGACGGTCGCGATGACCGGCTTGCAGAGCGGCAGCAGGATTTGCCAATATATGCGGAAGTCCGAGGCGCCGTCGATGCGGGCCGCCTGGAACAGCGACGACGGCAGCGTCATGAAAAACTGCCGCAGCATGAATACGTAGTAGCCCGCTCCGGCGCTCAGGAACGCGGGGAGGACGAGCGGCACGTACGTGCCGATCAGCTCCAGCTTGTTCCAGACGATGTAGGTCGGAATCATCGTCACCTGATACGGAAGCAGGAGCGTCGCGATGACGACGACGAACAGCGGCTTTTTGCCGACCCAGTCGATATGGGAGCAGGCGAACGCGACGAGCGGCGCCGACAGCAGGATGCCGACGACGCATAGCGCCGAGACGAGAAACGTGTTCCACGTCATGCCGAGAAAATCGATTTGGCGGAAGACGTCGGCGTAATTTTGCCAATGGAGCGACTTGGGCACGATGACCGGCGGGTTCGTGTACAGCTCCTTGTCGGTTTTGAGCGACGTGAGCAATAGCCAAATCATCGGCGAGATGAAGACGAGACTGCACAAGACGAGACAGGCGTGGGCGAGCAGCCTGTACGGCAACGATTTTCGAACGTCCACGTTAATCGCCTCCGTATGTAACCCAGCGGTTGGATGTGCGGAATACGACGAGCGTCACGATCGACGACAGCAGGAACAAGATCCACGCCATCGCGCTCGCATGGCCCATCCGGAAATCGACGAACGCTTCGCGGTACAGCAGGATGGCGTAGAACAGCAGCGATTTGCCGGGTCCCGCCATCGTCTGGTTGGCGCCGGAATTGGACAGCGACGCGAGCATGAACGCCTGGGCGAAATATTGGAAATACGCGATCAGGCTCATGATGAGCTGGAACAGGATAATCGGCGAAATGCACGGAACGGTGATGCGGAAAAACTTGCGGACCGGTCCGGCGCCGTCGATCTCGGCCGACTCGTACAAGCTTTTGGGCACGTCCTGCAGCGCGGCTAGGAAAATGATCATGACCCCGCCGGCTCCCCAGGCGCCCATCAGGATGAGCGACGGCTTCGTCCAAGCCGGGTCGAGCAGCCAGTTCGGCCCTTTGATGCCGATCCATTGAAGCGCGGTGTTGATCATGCCGCTTTGCGGGTTCAGCACCCACATCCAGACGAGCGACGTCGCGATGGCCGGGACGATCGACGGCACATAGAACAGCGTCCGGTATACCGATTGGCCGCGCACCTTCAGGTTGAGCAGCTGGGCGAGCAGCAGGCCGACGATCAGCGTCGCGGGCGTCGCCAGCACGACCATGTACAGCGTGTTCAGGATGCTGATCCGGACTTCCTTTTCCTGCAGCGCCCATTTGTAGTTGTCCAGACCGACCCAGGTCGCGCCTTTGAACAGGTTGAACTCGGAGAAGCTGTATACGAGCGAGGCGCCGACCGGGTACAGGGTGAACGCGAGAAAGCCGAGTATAAACGGGGCGGAGAACAGCAGCCCCGTCCAGTTCGCTTTCGTACGCAACGTCATCGCCTCCCTTGTGCGGAAAATGGAGCCCCCGGCGTCGGGGGCGCTTTGAAAGCGAAAGGGGCGCGGCCGCGCCCCCGAAAAATGCGGCTGCGGCGGTGGAATAGTGTACAAATGTACCTTATTTGACCGGAAGTGACGCCCATTCGCCGGAATAGTGTACATTTGTACGTTATATGCGTTTACGGAACCGGAAAAAGCGGCCGCGGCGGTGGAATAGTGTACAAATGTACCTTATTTGGCCGAAAGTTGCGCTCGTTCGCCGGAATAGTGTGCATTTGTACGTTATATGCGGCCGCGGCCCCGGAAAAACGCGGCTGCGGTGCGGGAGCGGCGGGGGGAGAAGGGACGCTCGCACCCGCCTGCCGCCGCTCGGCCCCACGTCGCCGGCCGCGGGCACCCGCCGGCCGCGACGAGCCCGCGAGTGCACGCCGCCGCGGCTTACTTCAACAAATCCTTCGTCCGCTCGGTCAGCGACTTGAGCGCCTCCTCCGGCGTCTTTTTCAGGAAGGTCACTTGATCCAATTCGTCCTCGAGCACTTTGCCGAAGTCGATTTGCTTCGCGTAGTTCGGCGTCGAGCGGAGGTTCGGGCTTTTGCTCAGCTCCATAATTTTGTCGAAGTCCGGGACGCTTTTCATGGCCGGGTCGTCGAGCGCCGACTTTTTGGCCGGGACGTTGCCGAGGACGGACAAAAATTTGGCCAAATTTTTCGGCTCGTACAGGAACTTCATGAACGCCCAAGCGCCTTCTTTGTTTTTCGCGGTTTTGGCGATGTAGAACACGGAGGAGCTGTTCTCGCCGCCGCCCGCCATTTCGGGCTTGCCGTCCAAGTACGGGAGCGGGGCGATGCCGTAGTCGACCTGGATGTTCTTGCTCTTCATCTGCGCGGACATCCACGGGCCGTCGAAGCGGATCGCCTGCTTGCCCATGAAGAACGGATCGTTCGGGTCGAGCCACTTGCCCGAGCCCTGCATGCGCTTCACGTTGTCCGCGCCGAACTTCTTGTTGTAGTCGTAGATGAAGCGGAACGCTTCAAGCGTGCTGGGGGCGTCGAACGTAAATTGCGTCGCGTCCTTGTTGACCCAGTTCGTACCGAAGCCGTAGGCGAGCGGGCCGAACAAAAATTTGTCCGACGGGTACTGGGGCGAGCCGAGCACGTCGATCGTCCCGTCCGGCCTCGTCTTCGTCGTCTTCACGACGACGTCCATCAGCTCCTTGCTCGTCTTGGGCGGCTCCGTAAAGCCGGCCTCGGCCAGCAGCTTCTTGTTGTAGTACATCATGGAGAACGAAACGTTCAGCGGCAGCGCGTACGTCTTGCCCTTATACTTGCCGGATTCGACGGCGGCCGGCAGGAAGTCGTTCATGTCGTACTTGTCGCGCGCGATGAACTCGTCGAGCGGCAGCGCGATGCCCTGCTCGGCGTAAGGCGCGACGTTGGCGCTGAACGAGTCGGTCAAGTCCGGGCCGTTGCCGCCGGCGATCGCCACCTTGATCTTCTGCTCGTCGGGGACGGAGAGCCCTTCGACCACGTATTGGCTCTGGCTTTTGTTGAAATCTTGGATGACCGCGTCAAGCGCCTGCCCTTCGGGTCCTCCCCACAAATACCAGACGACGACCTTCGAGCCGGCGCCGCCGTCCGCCCCGTCCTTTCCGCCGCCGCAGCCGGCGAGTACGCCGGACATCAAGGCGGCCGTAGCGGCCAGCGAGAGCCCGATTTTTCGGAATGCGCGCATTGTGGACTGCCTCCCTTTTCGAATCGATTCAGGTTGTTTATCTTATATGTATAAAATATTTCTCCATCTTATTTCTGTTTTTTTGAATTCTCTTTCCGGGACAACCGCGCACGATCGATCAAAACGAGGGCACCGCTTTCCGGTACAATGGGAAGACGGATGACGAAACAGAATGGAGGAGCGCCGCTTGGATTATTACCGCAGCATGCAGAACGCCGTCGACCATATCGAGCGACGGCTGCACGACGAGCTGGAAATCGCCGACATCGCCGCGGCGGCCGGCTTCTCGTCGTTTCACTTTCAACGGCTGTTTCAGGCGATTACGGGGTTCACGGTGCGCGGCTACATCCGTCATAGGAGGCTGACCGAGGCGGCGGCGCAGTTAAGGGGGACGGACACCGGCATTCTCGATATCGCGGTGGCGTGCGGGTACGGCTCGCAGGAGGCGTTCACCCGAGCTTTCGAGCAGTTCGCGGGCTTGCCTCCGGGCGAATTCCGCAGGGCGGGGGAGACAGGCTTCGTCCCGCGACGAAAAATCGATTTCCTCGAACGGCATCGTCACGCCGAAAGGGAGGGCATGAACGTGGACAAACCGGATATCGTCCGTCTGGACCCGATCGCGATCGCGGGCCGGGAATACCGGACGACGCTGGAGGAAGGAAAGCAATACGCGGACATACCGGGGTTTTATTTCGATTTCGGGCAGCAAGGCTATTTTTTGCGCATTCCGAATCGGGCCGCTCCCGACATGGCGTACGGCATAGCGTGCAAGTTCGCGGACGACGGCGGCTTCTCGTTCATCGTCGGCGAGCAGGTGAGCGAGATCGGCGCCGATCTGGACCCGGCGCTGTGCGGCTTCGTCATTCCGGGCGGCACCTACGCGGTGTTCCGGGCGAACGGGGACGCCGACACGGTGCGGCGCACGCGGGAATACGTCTACGGCACCTGGCTGCCGAACTCGAACTACGAACGGACGGACGGTCCGGACTTCGAGGTGACCGACGTCATGCGCTCCTCGTACCCCGACGCGATGAGGATGAACGTCTATATTCCGCTGCAATGACGAACGGACAGCCGGCTTGCGTGCCGGCTGTCCGTCATGTCTTGATAGCTTCAAACCAATATAGTGATTATATATCCAATTTCAATTGGACTCGTCGAATTTTATTTTTAATGGTACTGGTGCCCGTATCGCCTAATACAAAATCAAACCTATGCTCATGGAAATCGCAATGGAAACCATATGCGATATCGGATATACACAGGCTTCGATTGGACAAAGCATATGCGCTCAGCGACCTTGGATTTTTATTTTCACGTTGATGCTGTTCGTTATCCCCGGCCCATGATAAATGAACCCGTAATCCTGCCTATTTATTCAGATTGAGGCTGTCCGCTTCATTGCATATAATGAAGGTACCGCCCTTCGGGGAGATCGTTAAGGGAGGCCGCGATGAACGAGACTGCATTTGACGAAGCATTATTTGCAAGCTTGAAGCCGGGCTTAACCTCGTTCTGTTACCGAATGCTAGGCTCCATGGACGATGCGGACGATGCCGTTCAGGAGACGAGTATTCGGGTCTGGCAGAGCTGGAGCACGTTCAGACAGGATTCCTCGTTTAAAACCTGGGTGTATCGGATTGCCTCCAACCTGTGCTTGGACAAGCTGAGACAATCCAAACGCCGCGCCCTTCCCGTTGACCTGTTCGACCCGGCCGTCGCCATCGTCGAGCCGCGCGACACGCTGCCGGACTCTGCCTGGATCTGGCCGTCTCCCGACTTTGGGGGCAATCCGGAGGATCGGCTCGTCCGCAGAGACACCCTTCAACTGTGCTTCATCGCTCTCCTGCAGACCTTGCCTCCGCGGCAGCGCGCAGTACTCATTTTGAAGGATGTATTTGAATGGTCCTCCAAGCAGATCGCGGAAACGTTGGCGATGTCGCCGGCAGCGGTGAACAGCGCCTTGCAAAGAGCCCGAGAGACGATGGACCGGGCGCAGCTTCGCTCGGATGAGCTCAGCAGCATGGACGTTCAACCGGAGCAGCAGCTGCTGTCCCGGTATGTGGAGGCCTTCGAGCAATTCGATATTGCTGCGCTCGTCGCGTTGTTCCACGAGGAAGGCTGCATGTCGATGCCGCCCTTCGAGATGTGGATCCGCGGCAAGGAAGATTTGGCCGCCTTCTATTCGCTTACTCGCTGGCATTGCGAAGGTTCGCGATTTGTGCCCATTACGGTAAATGGCGGTTATCCGGCGTTGGCCCAGTATATGCCGGATAAAGAGGGCTCCGGTCTGGTACCTTGGGGCATCCACGTTATCGAAGCCAGAGAAAATCAAATCCTGCACGTTCAAAACTTCATTCATACGCCATTATTTTCGCGATTTGGGCTGCCAGAGCGAATGGACCGATGAATTTCGTCATGGACTTACGTCTATATCATTGAGCGTAACCAAACGACGAATATCATGAGAGAGGTGTCTATTTAACATGGAATCGAGTCAACCGACAAAAGTAACCGTGCAAGCCGTCATTCAAGCCCCTGTCGAGAAGGTATGGCGCTATTGGACCGAGCCGGCTCACATCACGAAGTGGAATCAAGCGTCCGAGGAATGGCATGCGCCGAGAGCCGAGAACGATCTGCGGGTCGGCGGCAAGTTTCTGACACGGATGGAAGCGAAGGATGGCAGCATGGGCTTTGATTTTGGCGGCGTCTACGATGTCGTGAGCCGGCATGAGGCGATCGGCTACACCATGGAAGACGGAAGAAGAGTGGATATTACTTTCGTCGATCAAGGGAATGAGACGAAGGTCATTGAAACGTTCGACGCGGAAAGCTCCAATCCCGTCGAGTTCCAGCAAGCAGGCTGGCAAGCGATCATGGACAATTTCAAAGCCTATACCGAACAAAACTAATCATCGAAGAAGACGCCGGGAAAGATGCCCGGCGTCTTTCTATTTGAACCCTAGTACGAGCGTGCTCCCCGTCAGCCTCAACCTTGTGCCGCATCCATGTTCATGCAGTTAATGGCCCACAGATGGCCGTCCAAGTCCACGAAGCCCCAATGATACATGAACCCGTGCTCTTCAGGCTCAGCGTGCAATTTCCCGCCCAAGGAGACCGCGGTATTCACGATTTCATCGACCTTTTCCCGGCTCTCGAAGGCCAATGCGATCGTCATCTGCGCATATTTGCTCGTATCGACGGATTCCTTCTCCGTGAGCGTATTAAAGAATGCTTGATTGATCAGCATGACCTGCAGGTTGTCGCCGATCACGATGGCTACCGAATTTTCGTTATCGGGGAATTGCGGGTTGAGCTCGAATCCGAGTCCGGTAAAGAACGCTTTCGATTGTTCTACGTTTTTAACAGGCAGGTTGAAGCTCGTGAATGCGGACATTAACGCCATTTTCAAAACACCTCTTCGTCAAATTAGTTTGTGTTCATTTGTGCCTTCGTTTCTATAGACGACAGCCGATCCGGGAATTCATCGGTCTCATGGATTCGGAAGCGTAAATTTTGAAACATAACTTGGTATGGAGTTCGGATAGAAACGGCGGTGGCGCCGGCTGCAAAACTCGTGCAGCTGTTTAACGAAAATCGGGACTGTCAAAAATAAGAGCGGGAGTGCGGCAGGGCCGCAACTCCCGCCATGGACGGCCAGAAGCCGTAGACGGTCACTTGCTGTTTTTGTAGCGCTCGTACGATTTCTTGTACACGTTCATATACTCGTCGACACCCATCTTCTGCACGGTCGCCACATATTTGTCCCATTCGGACATCGGCAGCGAGCCGGTGATGAACTTCGCCTCCGTCTCGCCGATATACGTCTCGATGTCGGCGCCGACGGTAGAGCGGAACTCGGACTCCTCCTCGGTGAAGTTGAAGCTGTTCCACAGCTCCGGCACTTGGTGCTTCTCCGCTTTTTTGCCGACGGCGATCGATTCGGGCAGCGTCTCGGAGCCTTTGAAATATTTCTCCTGCACGTAGCCCGGATAGCTGCCCCCGAGCCAGGTGATATACTTGGCGAGCGCCTGGTCCATCGTCAAGCCTTCCGGGTTTTTCGTGATCGCCTCCACGTACTCCAGCTTGCCGTCGGCCGTTTTGCGGTACGTTTCGCCCTCGACGCCCATGAAATAAAACGTCGCGCCCTCGTCGCCGAAGAAATGGTCGATCCACCGGACGGTCGCCTCGGGATGCTTGTTCTTGTCGGTAATGACGAACGCTCCCGGCCATACCGCCGGCACCTTCACGTGGGAGTAAAGCTGGTCGCCGTGCGGCCCTTTCAGGGCGCCGAGGCCGACATAGTTCGGCTGGTTCAGCTGGGTCATCGGATTCGGGTTGATCGTGGCGCCGAACACGCCGGTTTGTCCTTTCGCATACAGGGCGGCCGTCTTGACCGTGAAAATCTCCTTGTCGATCAGCCCCTCCGTGTACAGCTTGCGGACGTACTCGATCACTTCCTTGTAAGCCGGGTCGGTGCGGAAGAAGCGCAGCTCGTTCGTCTTCGGGTCGACGTCGACGAACTTGTGGCCCAAGCCGCGGTTGCCGAACCCCCAGGCGCCGCGCAGCTGCTCGATCAGCGGATTGATGCCGCTCCCGGCGTACGGGATTTCGTCGGCTTGTCCGTTGCCGTTCAGATCGGTCGTCTTGACCGCCTTCAAATAGCGGTACAGCTCCTCGGTCGTCTCCGGCTCCTTCATGTTCAGCTTCTCGAGCCAATCCTTCTTCACCCACAGCGGCGTACCGATCAGCATCGGCATGAACTCCGGGCTGTAAAACGACGGGAACGAATAAATATGGCCGTCCGGCATCGTCAATCCTTTTTTCAAATCCGGGTACTTCTCCAGCAGCTTCTTGAAGTTCGGCGCGTACTTGTCGATCAGGTCGTTCAGCTTGACGAACGTGCCCTGCGCCCCGTATTTCATCAGGTCGGACGCCGGGACGCGGGCGGAATAGAACGCGTCCGGGTAGTCGCCGCCGGCCAGCGCCAGATTGCGCTTCTCGGTCAAATTTTCGAACGGCACGAGCTGGAACGTCACGTTCACGTTCGTCATTTTCGCATACTGCTTCCAGACGAGCGTTTCTTCGAAGTTGTTGCCGTTGGTGGCCGCTTTTCCGGTGAAAAACGTGAGCGAGATCGGTTCCTTTACGATCGGCATGCCCGCGGCGTTCAAATTGGCGACTTCGCCTTTGCTCGCCCCGTCCCCGTCGCCGGCCGTCGCATCCCCGCCGTCCGTTCCGCACGCCGCCAGCAAGCTGCCGGCCATCGCGGCAACAAGAGCCGCGGGCACCCATTTCGTCTTTTTCATCGTCGATCGTCCTCCCCATCTTTATTGTATCGTTTTTTTACCCCTTGACCGCCCCGATCATGACGCCTTTGACGAAATATTTTTGCAGGAACGGATACAGCAGCAGCACCGGCAAATTGGCCACGACGACGACCGCATACTTGATCGCTTCGCCTTCCATGACGGTCCGGGCGTGGGACTCGTCGCCGACGCCGAGCATCTCCTGCATCTGCCCCTGGATCAGGATCTCCCGCAAAAACAGCTGCAGCGGATATTTGTCGCGGTCGGTCAAATACATGAGGGCGTTGAAGTACGCGTTCCAATGGCCGACGCTGTAAAACAGCACCATGACCGCCACGATCGGCAGCGACAGGGGCAGCACGATGCGCACGAGCGTGCCGAGGTTGGAGCAGCCGTCGATCGACGCCGCCTCCTGCATTTCGTACGGGATGGCGTTCTGGAAAAACGTGCGCATGATCAGCACGTTGTACACCGACACGGCGCTCGGAATGATGAGCGCCCACATCGAGTTGAGCATGCCGAGCTGCTTGACGAGCAAGTACGTCGGCACCATGCCGCCGCTGAAAAACATCGTAAACACCATCATCGCGGATATGACGCCGCGACCGGCCAAATCTTTGCGCGACAGCGGGTAGGCGGCCGCGACGGACATCGCGAGGTTGATCGCGGTGCCGACCAGCGTGTAGACGATCGTGTTGATATAGCCGGTCAAGATGTCGTCGTTGCGGAAAATGTTCGCGTAGCCGACCCACGTGAAGCCTTTGGGCCACAGCCATACCTCGCCGCGCATGACCGCCTCCGGGCTGCTGATCGACGCCGACAGCACGAACAGCAGCGGGTACAGCACGATGACGCACAAGAGCGCCAAAGCGGCATAGACGAACCCGTCGAACAGCTTGTCGCCGGTGCTCCGGTTAGTCACGGTTCGCTCCTCCTTTCCGTTACCATAAGCTGGTGTCGTTCGCCTTGCGCGCGATCCGGTTCACGGCCACGAGCAGAACGAAATTGACGACCGAGTTGAACAGCCCGACAGCCGCCGAGTAGCTGTACTGACCGTCGATAATCCCTTTGCGGTACACGTGCGTGGCGATGACGTCCGACGCCGGCATGTTGAGCGGGTTTTGCATCAGATACACCTTCTCGAAGCCGACGCCGAGCAGGGAGCCCATGTTCAGGATGAGCAGAATCGTCACCGTCGGCATGATGCCCGGCAAGTTGATGTGCCAAATGCGCCGCCACCGGTTCGCGCCGTCGACGCGGGCCGCCTCGTGCAGCTGAGGATCGATGCCCGTCAGCGCGGCCAAGTAGATGATCGAGCTCCAGCCCATCTGCTGCCAGACGCCGGACAGCACGTAGACGCTCTTGAACCAGGCCGGCTCGGTCAGGAACGGAATCGGCTCCCCGCGCACCGCGGCGACGATCCGGTTCAGCAGGCCGGTCTCCGGCGACAGGAAGATGAGGATTAGGCCGACCATGACGACCGTGGACAAAAAGTGCGGCGCGTACGTCACCGTCTGTACGAACCGGCTGAACGTCCGGGAGCGCACTTCGTTGATGAGCAGCGCCAGCACGATCGGGACCGGAAACCCCACGATCAGCTGGTACAGTCCGATGCCGAGCGTGTTGAGGAGCAGCCGCCAAAAGTAGTAGCTCTCGAAAAAACGCTCGAAATGCCGGAGCCCGACCCAGGGACTCCCCCAAACGCCTTTCGTCGCCACGAAGTTTTTGAAGGCGATCTGGACCCCGTACATCGGCACGTACTCGAATACGATGAAAAACGCGATTACCGGCAGCAGCAGCACATACAAATCCCAATTGCGGCGTACCCGCATCCAAGCCGCGGAACGCCGCGGCCGGCCGCCCGGGTCCGTCGCCGCGGCCGGAACGGAAGCTTGCTTCGACAAGGCCTCACTTCACCCGCTTTCGTCTGTTCTTCCCGGAGCATACCAGAGCGGGGGCGCGAGCGGAATTTACCGTTGTTTGGCTCTCTAGCGGCTCATTGGCCCGCCTAAAAAGAAGATAAGATTATAAAAAAGTGCATGTTTTTCGAAATCCGAAACTCCGGTACAATGAAAACGCTTCGTCGAAAGCCTTCCCGTCCCGGCCGCGGGGCGAAATTTACAGGTAAGGGAGCAGGGCAGCCTTGAAATGGGTCATACCGAACCGGCAGACGCTCGTTTTCAAAATCTTTTTCAGCTTTCTCGGCATCATCCTGCTGTTCTCCGTCTTCAACGCGTTGTCCGTCCATTTGTTCAACCGGGGCGTGCAAAACGAAATCATCCAATATAACCGGCTCATGCTGCAAAATACGGCGGAACGGTACGAAACCCATTTCGACCGGATCAAGACGCTGCTCTTCGATCTGTATCACGACGAAAACGCCGTCGCCTTCAACCGTCAGCTGCTCACGAAGCCGGAGGCGGACGTCGAATACTGGAAGGCGTCGGACGTGCTGAAGCGGGTTCGCTCGGAGGCGTACAACCCGATGTTTTATTTGAACAACCTGCTGCTTTACTACGATTCCCACTCGCTGGTCGTCGAGAAGGAGGGCACGGTCGGCGCGGAGATGATGTTCGGGAAATTTTACGCCAGTGCCGCCTACCCGATCGCCTATTGGAAGGAGCGGTTCGGAGGAGCCGGCCATTACGAGCTGCACCCGGAGGCGACGTTTACCGTCTCGTCGCTGAACGCGGCATCCGACGTCCGGCTCATCCCGTTCTCGTTCCGGATGCCGTCGTCGAACGTTCAAGCGATCGCGCTGCTCGACGCGAAGGCGATGCAGGAAGCGTTCTACGGAACGGAGGACAGCCGGCTGTTCTTCTTGCTGAAGGAGGACGGCTCGCTGCTGTACCGTTCCTCGGACAAGCTCGGCGTCGGGGATATCCCCGCCTTCGAGCAGGGGCGGAGCTACGTTTTGGCCGGCGACTATTATTATTTCGTCGAGCGAGGGACGGGCTCCCGGCTCACCTACGTCACGGCGGTGCCGTACGCCAATATCGCGTCCCGGGTGCGCAACGCGAGCTTGACGCTGCTCGTCGTCTTCGCCGTATCGGTCGTCATCGGCATCGCCGCCTCCGTGCTGTTCAGCCGGCAAATCAACCGGCCGGTGAAGCAGATCGTCACGTCCATTCTCCGCCGCGAGCCGGTCAAGCTGCAAAGCGCGATCCGCGAGTTCGACCTGATTCATCAAAACATTCGCGAGCTCATGAAGGAGAAGGAGGCGATTCACCGGGAGCTGCTCGGCAAACGGTCGCTGCTCGCCAGCTTCGGCTACATCAACAAGCTGAAAGCGATTACGTCCAATATCAACGAGTGGAAAGATATCGCCGAGATCGACGAGCCGTTTTTCGTCGTGCTGTACCAGCTTCATTTCAAATCGAAGCCGGCGGCCGACAGCGGCATGCGGACGGACCGGATGGCGTATTACATCCACGAGTACGTCAACGTGCTCATGAGCGAGAAGATGCCGTCCTCGCATACGTTCCAGATCGAGAACAATCAAATTTTGACGATCGTCCGCGGCGGAGGCTATCCGGATCATCTGGACGATACGCTCGCGGCGCTGAAGACGATTTTGGACCGCGACAAGGCATACGTGCTGGCGACGATCGCCGTCGGCGACGTGCACGACGGCTCGGGCAAATTCAACGAGGCGTACCGGCAAGTGCTCGAGATGGTGCGCCAGGCGAGACCGCTCGACGAAAGCCAGGTCGTTCGCGAGCATCGCGGCGCCCCCGTTCCGTTCGTGCTCGCGGTGCCGCAGGAGCGGGAGCTGTATGCGAACCTGCAGGCGGGGAACGACGCGTTTTGCCGGACGTTCATGGACCGGATGATCGATCAGATGGACCGTAAGGAAGCCGGACTCGCCCAGTTCCGGCAGCTGGCGGAGGGCGTCATCGCCCGAGTGGCGAAGATGCTGGAGCCGTACGGGAGCGCCGACGCCGCCTCGCTGCGCGAGCTTCATCTGGCGCGGCTTGCGGAATGCTTCTCGCCGGACCAGTTCAAGACGCTGTACGCGGACCTGTTCCGCACGGCGGCGGCGATCGTCCTGGCCCGGAAGGAGGAGCGGGATCCGGTCATCGCCTTCGTCATGGATTACGTGGAGAACCGGTTCGCCGACGACGCGTCGCTCGATCTGCTCGCGGACAAGCTGAACTTGTCGGTCGCCTACTTGTCCGTCTTCATCAAGGAGAAGACGGGCGCCAACTTCAGCGAGCATATCAACGCCGTCCGCATCCGCAAGGCGAAGGAGATGCTCGCCGGGACCGACTGGAGCGTGCAGGACATCAGCGAGCGGATCGGATACCGCAACGTCACCTCGTTCATCCGCATGTTCAAGAAAATGACGGGCGTGCCGCCAGGCGAATACCGGAAAAACCGGTTAATCGGACAGCCCGAGCCGGAGAACGGCCTGCCGATGGACGATGTGTGACAATCGCGGACAAAAGGTTGCGCTCGGCCGCCCGTTTCCGGTAAGGTGGACATAGTTCAACTTGGGGAAAGGTGGATCGGACGAATGCAGGTTCGAGAATGGAAGGACATAGCCTACGGCCCGCACGAACGCAACGTGCTCGACGTGTACGCGGTCGGGAAGGAGGGCGAGCCGTCTCCCGCGGTCGTTTTCTTTCACGGAGGCGGGTACGTAAGCGGGGACAAAGCGGCGGTCGTGCCGACGGCGCTCATGAAGGAATGCATACAGGCGGGAATCTCGGTCGTGACGGCCAATTACCGCTTCATTACGACCGACCCGTTCCCGGCTCCGATGGAGGACGGGACGCGGGCGCTCCAATTCGTCCGCCACATGGCGCCGGAGTGGGGGATCGATCCGGCGCGGATCGCGTCGGCGGGCTCGTCGGCCGGCGGCCATATCGCGCTGTGGAACGCGCTCAAGGGCGATCTGGCCGACCCGGACAGCTCCGACCCGGTCGAGCGGACGTCGTCCGCCGTATCCGCGTTCGTCGGCTTCGGCACGCAGGTGTCGAAGGACCAGCGGTTTTACGAGGGCATCTACGAAGGGCCGCACATTCAGCCGAATTTGGCGCTGTTTTACGGCGTCGCCTCGACGGACGACCTGTACCGGCCCGAGACGCTCCGTCTCGCCGAGGCGGCCTCGGCGATCAACTTCATGTCGGAGGCGGCGCCTCCCGCGTTCATGGCGTACGACTACCCGCTGGACGGGCCGTTCATTCCGGCGGACGCCCCCGTCGGCGTCGTCATCCATCATCCGATGCACGGTTATATGCTGAAGAAAAAATACGACGAGCTCGGCAAACGGTTCGAGCTCCGGCATTCGGGCGACCCGATCCGGCCGGGCGAGCTGGCGCAGTTTTTGCTGGACAGCTGGGCGTAACGACCGCCGTCCGCCGCCGCGCCGCTTGCGCGCCGCAGCCGAAAAGCCCCGCCGGTCCGCATCGTTGCGATGCGGCGGCGGGGCTTTCGGTTATCGTGCGGCGATCCGGCTCAAGCGTCGGCCGACCGGCCGGGCCGCGTCAGGACGGCGATCCCCGCCGCACCGAGACACTGCATCGCCGTCTTGATCAGCACCTGCCCGACGATCGCGTACCCGACCGCCTCCCAAGGGAGGAAGCCGGCGCCGAGCGGGGACAGGCCGATGACGACGAACAGGGCGCTGTCGACGATGCCGCCGACGAGTCCGCTGTACAGCACCTTGAGCGACATCGGCAGCTTCAGCCGCGTGTACAGCTCGGTGTCGGTCGTCTCGGAGACGAGAAACGTGACGGCCGAGGCGAAGACGATCCAGAGCGTGTCCCCGAGGACGTACGAGGTGGCGAGCGACAGCAGCATGGCGGCGGCGATGGCGGCGTACGTCTTCTTCCGTCCGACCGCCCGCTGCACGAAGTCGCGGAGGACGAACGTCGCGCCGATGAGCAGGGAGCCCATCGGGACGATCATCGCTCCGATTTTCATGGGCGCGAACGAAGCCGTGACGACGTTGGCACAGACGATGGACAGCAAGTACAAGGCGATCAGCAATGCGTTACGGTTCATGGCGATTCCGTCCTCCTTATCGGTTGTCGACGCGTTCCGGATACATGTCGTGGTTCAGCAGCCGGTGCTCGGCCATCGCTTCGTATTTTGTGCCGGGGCGTCCCCAGTTGCAGTACGGGTCGATGGAAATGCCGCCGCGCGGCGTAAATTTGCCCCATACCTCGATGTAGCGGGGCTCCATCAGGGCGATCAGATCGTTCATGATGATGTTGACGCAGTCCTCGTGGAAGTCGCCGTGGTTGCGGAAGCTGAACAAGTACAGCTTGAGCGACTTGCTTTCGACCATTTTCCGGTCGGGGATGTACGAGATGTACAGCGTCGCGAAATCGGGCTGGCCCGTCACGGGGCATAGGCTCGTGAATTCGGGGCAATTGAATTTGACGAAGTAATCGCGGTCCGGATGCTTGTTGTCGAACGACTCCAGCAGCTGCGGGTTATACGAGAACGTGTAGACGGTCCCTTGGCTTCCCAAATGGCTGACGTCCTTCAGCTCTTCTCCGGTTCTTCCTGCGGACATGAAAAAATCCCCTTTCTTTTCTCCGGCGCAAGGCCGATTTCGAGAAGAGAACGAGAGGACGGGCGAACGAGGCTATCGAAAACTACAGCGACAAATAAACGACACCCTTCGGGCACGTTTGTCCTTAGTTTTTTATAGAGGGAGTTCGCGAACCTCTCCCGGGCGGCGAATGCCGCATGCCGGATTTTCTTCTTCGGCTGTTCCTATGTACTATATCACAGCGTCGCCCAAGATGCACGCATGAATTTGCAAGCCGGCCCAGTCAACATTTCCCGGATAAAATCGTCATTCCGCCCCCGTCCGCATCGTCCGATAGTGTGCTATAATGGCGGAGAGAAAATGGGAGAACGAGGAGAGTACCGATGACCAGCAAACGTATCGTTCTGCTCGTCGACGGCATGGCGCTGCTGTTCCGCGCCTATTATGCCAGTTCGTACAGCGGGTATATCAAAAGAACGAGCGCCGGATTGCCGACCAATGCGGTGCACGGGTTCGTCAAATATATGATGGACGCCGTCAAACGGTTCCGCCCGACGCACGTCGTCTGCTGCTGGGACATGGGGAGCACGACGTTCCGCACCGAGCAGTACGCCGATTACAAAGGGAACCGGGAATCGCCCCCGGACGACCTGATTCCGCAGTTCGACCTCGTCAAGGAAGTCGTCGACAGCTTCGGCGTGCCGAACGTCGGCATCCGCGGCTACGAGGCGGACGACTGCATCGGAACGCTCGCGCGGCATTACGCGGAGGAGGAAGCGCACGTCTTCGTGCTGACCGGCGACCACGACTTGCTGCAGGTCGTCTCCGAGCGGGTGCACGTCGTCATCATGAAGAAGGGCGCGTCCAATTACGCCGTGTACGACGAGGCGGCGCTGCTCGAGGAGCGGGGGTTGACGCCGCGCCAAATCATCGAGCTGAAGGGGCTCACCGGGGATACGAGCGACAATTACCCGGGCGTCAAAGGCATCGGGGAGAAGACGGCGCTCAAGCTGCTCGCCGAATACGGCGACATCGACGGCATTCTCGCCAACCTCGACTCGTTGACCGCGAGCGTCCGGAAGAAGATCGAGGCGTCGCTCGACATGCTCCACCTTTCGCGGGATTTGGCGACGATCCGCTGCGACACGCCGGTCAGCTGCCCGATCGACGACTGCGTTTGGGCGCCGGATTTGCTGCGGCTGCGGGCAAAGTTCGAGGAGCTGGAGTTCAAGGGGCTCGCCCAGCAGATCGGCTGACGGCCGGACCTTATCGCGCCGTCCGCGCCGCGGCGCGCGACCGCGGCCCGCAAGTTCGCCCGAGTACATATGTTGTTATCCATCCATTATCGAACTTCGAGGAGGAGTTTCATCATGCCGGATATGCTCGTCAAACTGTACGAACTGCCCGATTCCAAGCCGCTCATCCGCGAGCTGGCCGACGCGGGGATCGTCATCCGCCGCGGCCTTGCGCCCGAGAAGCACATCGTGCTCGACTGGGTGCGCCGCAACTTCAGCGCCCATTGGGAGAGCGAATGCGACGTGGCGTTCAGCCGCCGGCCGGTATCGTGCTTCATCGCCACGGAAGGCGAGCGGCTCGTCGGCTTCGGCTGCTACGAAGCGACGCTCAAAAACTTTTTCGGCCCGACGGGCGTCCATCCCGACATGCGCGGCAAAGGCGTCGGCAAGGCGCTGCTGCTCGCCTGCATGCAGGCGATGTACGACGAAGGGTACGGCTACGCCGTCATCGGCGGGGCGGGCCCGACCGAGTTTTATGCGAAGACGATCGGCGCGATCCCGATCGAAGGCTCGGCGCCCGGCATTTACCGGGGCATGCTCAAGCAGATCCAGGAATAAACGACAAGAGAGCGGGGCCGCCAGACGGCTTCCGCTCTTTTTACGTCGGCCCGCCGCGCACGACCGCGGCAGGAGGCGCCCGTTTGGCTTGGGCGAAATGGCGGCAGGGTGCGGTGCGGGCTTGCATATGCCGGAACACGGGCGCTCAAGCGGAGGCCGGATGGGGAGGCATGCCCGTTTCCCGTCGTCCCATGCCCCATCTATAGCCCGTCTTGGGCCGCTCCATTGGAGCGAGTCCAATAGCTGTGCATGCACTGTCCCGGAAAAGGGAGCCCCGTTGGAAAAAATCCAACGAATTCGCCCCCAATCCGTTCACATGGGCTATGAAGTGTATTTTTGTTGGATAAAATCCAATAGTAGGCCGATTTCGTCACGCGATGCGTTTCGGCCGTTGGTTAAAATCCAAGCGCGCGGGATAAGCGACGACGCGTTTCCGGACGGGGACCTTTTGAACACGGGAAGCCATGTTCGAGTGCGGCGGGGAAATTGCTGCATACCGGATGACTTCGAGGGCGCGAAAAGGCGATCCGGCTCGCCACTGGACTTTGGTCTTGGATCAAAACCGCCATTAAGTCCGGTTTGCGAAAAAGCGGTTTCCGGTATGATAAAAACCAAAAGAAACGGATGAACAGAAAGGACGGCCGATGATGAGACGATGGATTCCGCGGCTTCGCGAATGGGACCGCAAGCTGTTCCGCTGGTGTCACTTCCGGATTCGGCATACGGCGCTGGACCGGCTGTTCGGGTGGCTGACCCATCTGGGCGGGGCGACGTTCACGATCGCCTTTACGCTGTCCGTGGCGCTGCTCGCGCCGGAGCCTTGGCGGACGGTCGGACGGATCAGCCTGCTCTCCCTGGCGGCCAGCCACATCGTGGCGGCGATCGTCAAGCGCAAGGTCGACCGGCTCCGGCCCTATATGGCGATCGGCGGCGTCGTGACGGGACCGAACCCGCTGAAGGACCCGTCGTTTCCGTCCGGCCACACGACCGCCGCCTTCTCGGTCGTCGTCCCGTTCGCGCTCGCGTCCGGCTGGCTTTCGCTGCTGGTCGTTCCGTTGGCGGCGGCGGTCGGCTTATCGCGCATGTACTTGGGTCTTCATTACCCGTCGGATTGCATGGCCGGGTGTCTGATCGGCTCGGCGGTTTCGGCCGCGGCCATGTCCTTGATCGGCTGACGCGAACGTCGGCGGCATTGCATGTAAGGAGGAGACGACCGATGCGAACTGGTCCGAGAATCGTGCTGCTCAGCGCCGGCTTCGGCGAAGGGCATGCGCAAGTATCGCGGACGCTGCAGCGCAAATTCGCCGACTACGGCTGTCGCGACGCGGTCATCGTCGATTTGTTCCGGGAAGGGCATCCGACGATGAACGCGTTCGCCGGTTTTTTATACGCCCGCAGCACCGCCTTGTCGGAAATCGGCCTCGACTATTACGGCTGGAGCTATTACCGGACGCGGGAAATGAAGCAGGACGGCTTTCTGGCCAAATGGCTCGGCTCGTGGGGCGTCCGCAAGCTGGCGGCGGTCATGCGCACGCTGCGCCCCGACGCGCTCGTCGCCACGTTTCCGTTCGGGGGCGCGTTCGAATATATCCGGATGCGGGGGATGCGCATTCCGACCTATACGGTCATTACCGACTTTACGCTGCACAACCGGTGGCTCAGCACGACGCCGGACCGGTTCTTCGTGGCGACCGACGACCTGAAGCGCGAGATGATCCGCCGGTCGGTCCCCGAGAGCCGCATCGCGGTTACGGGGATCCCGATCCGCGAAACGTTTTACGGCGAAGGCCGTCCGGCCGAGCGCGAGCGCTCCGTCCTGATTATGGCGGGGGCGCTCGGCATGCCGAGGCGCATCCGGGAAATCGCGAGGCGGCTGTCGGAGCTGCCCGGCACGAAAACGACCGTCGTCTGCGGCCGCAACGAAACGCTCCGGCGGGAGCTCGAGGCGGCATTCGCCCGCGAGCCGGACGTGGACGTGCGCGGCTACGTGGAGCGGATCGACGAGCTGATGCGCCGGTCGTCGTGCCTCGTCACGAAGGCGGGCGGCGTCACGTTGTCCGAAGCGCTGCAGATCGGCATCCCGATCGTCGTCCACCGGCCCATTCCCGGACAGGAGAAGGAAAACGCGCTCTACTTGGCGGGCAAAGGGCTGGCGCGCATTTCTTACACGATTCGCGATCTGCTCGAACAAACGTCGGATATATTGGATAACGAAGAGGTCGGGCCGCCGGAAGCGATCCCGAATCGCACCGTACCGTCCGGTTGCGCGGCCGAAACGATCGTCGAAGAAATTACGCGCTCGATCGGTCGCGACGCCGGACCGGCCCCGGAGGTTGCGGCCCGCTCTTCCAATCGCTTCGGAAAGGTCGGGAGGTTCACATGATGCCGTCATCCTCGTTCAAGCGCCCGTCGGCGGCGGCGCTGCCGCCATTCGTGCGGCTTGCCGCCGTTCTGTTCGTCATGGAGTTCGTGCGAAGCGCGTTTCTGATCTCGTTCCTGCCGGCGTATGCGGCCGGCCGTCTCGGCGTCTCCGTCGCGGCCGTCGGCCTCGCCGTATCGATCCATTACGTCGCCGATACGGCGGTGAAGGCGGCGGCCGGCTACTTGGTCGACCGGTTCTCGTCGCGCCTGATGCTGCATGCGGCGTTCGGTACGACCGGGGCCGGGCTGCTGACGGCGTTTTTCGGCCAGCAGCCGTGGATGCTCGTCGTCGGCGCGATTTTGATCGGCATCGGCGTGTCGCCGATTTGGCTGCTGTGCATGAGCGAGGTGCGCGAGGACAACCGCGCTTCCCAGATGGGATCGATTTATACCGTATGGCTGGCCAGCCTGGGAGCGGGGCCCGTCGTCATGGGATTTTTGCTCGACCGGGGCTACGGCGTCTCGTTCGGCGTGCTGGGCGGATTGCTCGCGTTCGGCTGGGCGGTCGCGCTGGGCTGGAACGTTCGCCGAGGCATTTCCGCCCGGTCGGTGCCGCTGCGCGAACAGCTGGCGCAGCTGGGCGGCAAGCTGGCGGCGATGAAGCCGCTCGTGCCGGGCATGGTGCTGCAGACCGCGGCCGCCGGTCTGCTCGTCCCCGTGCTGCCGACGTTCGCGACGGACAATATGGGTCTCGATTACTCCGGCTATTCGCTCGTCCTGATCGTCGGAGGGGCGGCGACGGCGGTCGGGCTTATTCCGATGGGACGGCTGTCCGACCGGTGGGGCCACCGGCGCTTTCTGGTCGTCGGCTTCGCCGGCCTGGCCGCGGCGCTGTTCCTGCTGCTCTCGTCGTCGGGACTCGTCCCCTCCATGCTGCTCGCCGCCGTTCTCGGTCTGTCTTACGCCGTCGTGCTCCCGTCGTGGAACGCGCTGCTGGCTTCCTTCGTGCCGGACGATCAGAAGGGAACCGGCTGGGGCGTCCTGTCCAGCATCGAAGGGATCGGCGTCATGATCGGCCCCGTCGTCGGCGGATGGGTGGCCGGCACGTACGACCCTTCCGTGACGGTGGGGGCGAGCGCCGTTCTGCTGGCGGGAATCGCCGCGTTTTACGGCTTTTTTCCGCAGAGGCGGCTTACTTCGCCGGAACAGACCGAATAAGCACGGACGGCGTCGCGGAGTGCGTGCGAAAGCGAAAAGCCCGCCCCTTCGGATACGGGGGGCGGGCTCGTCGAGGCCGGCCGTAAGAAGGCCGTTCAATCGCTGTCGGTCGGATATTCGTCGTGCGACTCGTCGTGCGTGTTATGATCGGCCGGGTAGCCGCCCCGGTTGAGCCCTTCGTGGAGCTCCCGGTTTTCGTAATTGAACGAGTTGGGCGGCCGCTGATCCTCGCGCCACGGCGTGCTTTTGCCGAGCGATTCGGTCAGCAGGCTGGACCCGTACGGGCCTTCGGGAAATTCCTCCGCGGTCAAGTCGTTGCGCTGCGATTCGACGGTGGCCAGATCGGTGTAGTCGCTCCGGCGCTCCTCAAGGAAGCCTTCGCCGCCGTTGCGCGGCGTTTTGTTTTCATTTGCGTTTGCGTATTCGTTTTCGGACATGTCAAAACCCTCCTGTCGGACACGTTTGTACCAGTGTGCCTCGGGAGGGTCTTTCTTATGTGCCGATCATGCCGGCAGCGTCAAATATCGGTGAAATTGACCATGCCGACGACCTCGACGAGAAATTGGCGAAGCTCGTCGGCCGCTTCCTCGGACAACCGGTACACGTGCTCCAAATAGCCGGGTTCGTCCAGATCGTCGGGGCCAAGGATCGCCGTCCGGCCCGACTGGATGTCGGTTACGAGCGTTTTGCCGTAAAACCGGCTGGTCGTCGTCACCGCCAAGTCGAAGCGCTCGAGCGAGGGGGAGATGAAGCAGACGAACCGGGTTTTCGTTTCTTCCGTATGGTCGTACAAAAAATCGAATGAATTCGCGGACATGCGCGGCCTCCGTCATCGTTGTGTCGTTACTCCGATTATACATGAACGCGCTCCGGACGGCAAAAGGGCGTCGCGCGTAAACCGCCGCCGCCTCGGCGTCGTCAAATTCGTGAACAATTTCCAATTCGGGGCGCTGGAATACGCGATGCTGTCGCCGCGGCTCCGCGAGCTGAACCGCAAGTCGTTCGAGGCGGCCAATTGGGTGACGGGAACGTCGAGCCCATGGCTCGAGCGGTACCGGATCGAAGGCGGGACGAAACGGGAGGACGGCTCGGTCGCGTTTCAAGTCCGGTTCGACTACCGATCGTCCACCGATATCGACAAGGAAGTGCCGTGGACCGACATCGAGCCGTTCCCGGTCGTCGTCTCCGAAGACGAGGACGGCTGGCGCGTGTCGTCGTTCCTGCACAATTGGAAACATCAGTCCGTGCGGCTGCCGGACGGCGTCGTCTTGACCGATTTCGACGGCGTCTACGAAGGGAGCGACGTCCGCCTGCAATTGCAGCGTCTCGGCGTGGCGAACGGGCCGGATCCGATCCGGGAGGCGGTCGGCAACCATGCGGAGATCGTCGAGCGGCGGGAGATGGACCTCCCGGTCGGCAAAGCGACTTTCGCGGAAGTGAAGCGGACGCCGCCCGCCGCCGCGCAATCGGATGCCGTCATGCGGGAATACTGGCTCGTCGTGCTGGACGACGAGCCCGAACGCGCCGACCGGAAGCGCGCTTATGCGTGGACCGGGATCGTGACGGGGGACGCGGAGGCGGCCCGGGAGGAGCTGCTCGACACCGCGCGGACGTGGAAGCTCGAGCAGGAATAAGCGAAGCTTCGACAGGCCGGTTAGCGTGCGGCCGGTTAACCGATAATGAGGTCCTCCCGCGGGAAGTGGTATTTCTCCGCCCTTCGCTTCATCCGGAACATGAGCAGCAGCGACAGGATGCCGATCCGGCCGATGAACATGAGGACGGAGAGCAGCGCCTTCCCGGCAACCGACAAGTCGCCGGTTATGCCGGTCGACAGCCCGGACGTTCCGAAGGCGGAGCATACCTCGAAGATGATTTTGTCGAGCGCGTAATGCTCCCGTTCCAATGCGTCGAGCAGCAGGACGCTCGTGACGACGAGCATCGCGGCGAAGGTGAAGACGACGAAGCTTTTCGTCACGTCCTCCTGTCCGACGGAGCGGCGGAACACCCGCACCTCGCTGCGCCCGGTCGCGAACGTGATCAAGGTCAAGATCATGACGGCGAACGTCGTCGTCCGAATGCCGCCCCCGACGCTGGACGGGCTCGCTCCGATGAACATCAGGATCGACATGAGCATCTGGGTCGGACCCGTGAATTCGTTGACGTCCATCGTCGCCAAGCCGCCGCTGCGCGTCGTGACGGAATTGAACAGCGAGAAGAACAGCTTTTGATGCCACGGCATGCCGGCGAACGCCGAGTCGGATTCGACGATCCAGATGCCGACCGCACCCGCGACGACGAGCAGGAAGAACGTCGTCACCGTCACTTTGGCGTACAGCGAGAAGCGGAATCCTTTCTTGCGCGCCCGAACGTACTCCCTTACCTCCAGCAGTACCGGAAAGCCGATCGCGCCCAATATGAGCAAAACCATCGTAACGGACTGGACGAAATAATCCTCGGCGAACGACAGCATCGAATCGCCGAACAGGTCGAAGCCGGCGTTCGTATAGGCGGATACGGAATGGAACAAGCCGTAATAGAACGACTGCAGCCAGCCGTCGCTATAGCCGGCCAGCCGGAAGTAGACGCCGAGCACGACGGTGCCCGCCGCCTCGAACGACAACGCCAGCAGCAGGATGGAACGCATCAGCTGGACGACGCCGGACAAGTTGTACCGGTTCTGGTCGACCATGATGAGCCTGCGGTACGACAGCGTAATGTTGCGGCCGAGAAGCAGCCAAAGAAACGTGCCCAGCGTCATGATGCCGATGCCGCCGAACTGCATGACGCCGAGCAGGACGAACGTGCCGAATACGCTGAACGTATCGGCGACGCCGATCACGCCGAGCCCCGTCACGCTGATGCCGCTGACGGCGGTGAACAGCGCGTCCACGGGCGCGAGGCGGACGCCGGGCTTCAAGCTGAGCGGCAGCAGCAGAAGAACGGTCGAAACGGCGGTCGCGACCAAATAAGAGACGATAATGAATTGCGTCGGCGTCAAGCCGCCCAAGCGCCGACCGGACCATGACTTCATCGAGCATACCTCCGAATTCGTTGGCCTTATTGTACTACAAATCCGGACGGACGAAAAATGTCGCTTCCTGCAGTTGTAACCGTCGCCGAAATATGGTAATATGAGGAAGTATCGAATATCGGCCGGAGGAAGCACCTCTTTCACGCTTGCGTGGGAGAGGTGCTTTTCGTCGTTGCCGTCCAAATGCGAAAGGGGAGTATGGGATGAATCTCGTGTTTTTGAACAGCTTCGAGAAGGCGGACGGGCAAGAAGGAGCCGTGACGGCGCAAGTGTCCATCGCCGAGGAGTTCGGAGAGTGGCGGGTATGGTGGCACCAGCCGGACGGAGAAGGACGATCGGTCCAGGAGAGCTGGTACGCCGGCTCGGCTTGGAACGACATGATCGCCGAATTCCGCGGACGCGTGGCGGAGAAGCGGCTGGCCGGCTTCCGCCCCGTCGTCGATTTCGCAGGGGAGCGGGATTCCGCGGGGGCGGGCCGGTCGATCCTCGTCCGGAAGCTGGAATATTACGGCGAGCACCATACGGACGAGGCGCTGTACGAGGCGCTTCGCAAGTGGCGTAACGGACAGGCGGCGCGCGAAGGGAAGTCGCCGTTCATCATCGCCTCGAACCGGATGCTCAAGATGATCAGCGCATTCGTCCCGCAGACGGAGGAGGAGCTGCGGCACATTCCCGGCTTCGGCGAGCAGAAGGCCGCGTCGTACGGTGCCGCGATTCTCGCTTTGACCGGCGAGGCGAACCGGAACGTATCGTTTCCGCTCGATTGGGTGGCGGAGGAGGTCGACACGGCGCACGTCGAGCAATGGATGCGCGAGCGGCGGGAGCAGCGGCTTCAGGGCGAGACCGCAAAGCAGGAGCTGAAGCGGAAGCTGCTCGAGGCGATCGCGGAAGGACGGACGCTGGCCGAGCTGGAGCCGGAGTCCGGGCTCGGCAGGCGGGAGCTCCTCACCTGGCTGGAAGAGCTGGACAAGGAAGGCTGCGAGCTGGAGCCGCTGATCGCGGCGGAGCTGGCGAGCGTGCCGGACGAGATCGTGGATAAAGCGTGGAACGCGTTCGGGACGGCGGGCGACCGGTTTCTGCGCCCCGTCCTGCGAAAGCTGTACGACGAGAAGAAGCTGGACGAGGAGGCGCTCGGACGCGCGTACGAGTGGCTGAGGCTGCTGCGCATCCGCTACCGGAAAGCGAAGGCGGCTGCGGCCGAGACGGTCGCCGGCGCGAACGAAGGCGAGCCGCTGCCGGAGCAGTCGGCGTAAGCGCGCGGAACGGCGCGAAAAAAACGTTGACGGGACGATCGGCTGCTGGTAAGATACGGATTAATACAATTAAACCTATTGAAATTATAGGATATTGCCGATCGGTCTACCGAAGGCGTCCTTGCCGCAGCGCGAAGCTTGCGGCTCGGGCGCCTTTTTTTACGGTTCGCGGCCATGACGGCGGGCATAACGCGCCCTTCCATTACGACGAGGAGGAATGACCATGTCCCAACAACCGAAAGCTCTGCAGCCCGAAACGCTCGCCATCCATGCGGGCCAAACGCTCGATCCGGCGACCAACGCCCGGGCGGTGCCGATTTACCAGACGACCTCGTACGGCTTCCGCGACTCGGAGCATGCGGCGAACTTGTTCGCGCTCAAGGAGTTCGGCAACATTTACTCGCGCATCATGAACCCGACGTCCGACGTGTTCGAGAACCGGATCGCCGCGCTTGAAAACGGCGCGGCGGCATTGGCCGTCGCTTCCGGCCAGGCCGCGATCTCGTACGCGATTCTGAACATCGCGGGCGCCGGCGACGAGATCGTCTCGTCGACGAGCCTGTACGGCGGGACGTACAACTTGTTCGGCACGACGCTGCCGAAGCTGGGCATTACGGTAAAATTCGTCGATTCGTCCGATCCCGAACAGTTCCGCGCCGCCATCACGCCGAAGACGAAGGCGCTGTACGCGGAGACGATCGGCAATCCGCGCGGCGACGTGCTGGACGTCGAGGCGGTCGCCCGGATCGCCCACGAGAACGGCATCCCGCTCATCGTCGACAACACGTTCCCGAGCCCTTATCTGCTTCGCCCGATCGATTACGGGGCGGACATCGTCGTCCATTCCGCCACCAAGTTCATCGGCGGCCACGGCACGTCGATCGGCGGCGTCATCGTCGACTCCGGCCGATTCGACTGGAAAGCGAGCGGCAAATTTCCCGGCCTGACCGAGCCCGATCCGAGCTACCACGGCGTCGTCTACACGGAGGCGGTCGGACCGGTCGCCTACATCGTCAAGGCCCGCGTCCAGCTGCTGCGCGATCTGGGCGCTTCGCTCGCGCCGTTCAATTCGTTCCTGCTGCTGCAAGGGCTGGAGACGCTTCACCTGCGGCTGGAACGGCACAGCGCCAATGCGCTGGAGGTCGCGCGCTTCCTGCAAAGCCACGACGCGGTCGAATGGGTCAGCTATCCGGGCTTGGACAACCACCCGTCCTACGCCCTCGCGCAAAAATATTTGCCCAAAGGCCAAGGCGCCATTTTGACGTTCGGCATCAAGGGCGGCGTCGACGCCGGCCGCAAGCTGATCGACAGCGTCAAGCTGTTCTCGCACTTGGCGAACGTCGGCGACTCCAAGTCGCTCATCATTCATCCGGCCAGCACGACGCATCAGCAGCTGACCGCCGCCGAGCAGGAAGCGGCCGGCGTGTCGCCGGGTCTGATCCGGCTGTCGGTCGGCACGGAATCGATCGTCGACATTATCGACGATCTGCGGCAGGCGATCGAGGCGAGCCAGGCGTAAGCGTGATGCAACCGAAGAAAGAGGCCGAAGGGCCTCTTTCTTGGCGTCGCCGCCGACGGACGCGGCCGAGCCGCCATTCGGTCATGAAACTGCTATCGATCGTCATGGAAGTGTATAGCCGCCGTCTCCGGCCCGCTTATACAATGGAATCAAGTTCCGCCACGGAACGACCGGAAAGGAGGGAGGAAGAGAGCGAGGGATCGACGGGAGCGGTCCGCCGGAACGGCGAGACGCTGGCCGAACCGAACTGTGCAAGCGCTTACGAGAGGGACTGGCTTGCAATCCATTATGTTAAGGAGGCGATCCATCATGTTTCTTCCCAGACCGACCGGCCGAATCGGCTTGCTGATGCTTGCGGCGCTTCTGCTTCTGACCGCGGCGTCAAGCTTCTTCCTGCCGCGTTCGGCGGGCGCGACGGCGGGCGACGGTACGCCCGGAGACCCGAACATCCGTTACTACGGGCGGTGGGATACGAGCGCGCCGACCGTCTACAAAAGCTATTACGGCGGCGCCTACTTCAAGGTCAACTTCACCGGCACGACAGTGAAAATCAAGCTGGGCGGTCCGGTCAACCTGCAGGTGAGCATCGACAACGGCCCGGACACGGCGTACCCGAGCGCGAACGGCACCGTCAATCTGACGCCGACCCCGTTATCGGGAGGCGTGCATACGCTGCGGGTGGCGACGACGTACGCCCAGTACGACGTCATGTCGTTCCAGGGGCTCGTGCTCGACGCCGGAGCGACGACCGTACAGCCTTCGGTCCGCCCGAGGCTGATCGAGTTCGTCGGCGATTCGATAACGGCCGCCTATCAGAACACGAAGGGCGCGGTATCCGGCTTCGCCTGGCTCGCCGCCGAAGCGGTCAACGCCGACCATACGCAGGTCGCCTATCCCGGCGTCTGTCTCCAAAACGGCATCCAATGCTACTCGCCGAATCCGGTCGGGATGAGCAGCCACTATTTCAAGACGAAGACGGTCCGCGAGGCGACGTACGGCACCGTCCTGCCGGATTGGGACTTCACGACCTATACGCCGGACGTCGTCGTAATCAATCTCGGCACGAACGACCGGGCCTTCCAAGTGACGGACGCCGACTTCCAAGCGACATATTCGGCGTTTTTGCAGGGGATCCGCGCCAAGCTGCCGGACGCGGCCATCCTCGTCATGCGCACGTTCGGCGGGTACAAGGCGGCGCCCACGCTCGCCGCCGTGAACGACCGGATCGCCGCGGGCGACGCGAACGTCCATTACGTCGACACGACCGGCTGGCTCTCCGGCGCCGATTTCGCCGACGGCGTCCATCCGTCGGACGCCGGCCACGCGAAGGCGGCCGGCCTGCTGGCGCCGATTCTCCGCGCCCACCTGCCGGAAAACTTGGCGCTGAACAAGCCGGCGACCGCCTCCAGCAACGCGGCATACGCCGGACTCTCCGTGGACGGCAAGCCTTGGTCCCGTTGGGGCAGCGCCTACGCGAACAACGAATGGTACAAGGTCGACCTCGGCTCCGTGCGCACCGTAAGCAAAGCGGTCATCGATTGGGAGGCGGCGTACGATACGGCGTATTCGATCCAAGTGTCGACGGACGATTCGACCTATACGACCGTCTACTCGACGACTTCCGGCGGCGGAGGAACGGAGACGATTACGTTCCCGCCGGCAAGCGCGCGGTACGTGAAGCTGCTGTGCACGACGAGGGCGACGCCCTACGGCAGCTCGTTCTGGGAGCTCGAGCTGTACGAATAAACATGGAGGCAGACGAAGGCCGCCTCGCCGTCGGACATTCCGATAGCGGGGCGGCCTCTTCGTTCGAGCCGGTCAAAACCAATCCTTTTTCTTGAAAAAAATCGTCATCGACAAGCCGACGGCCAGCATGATGCCGAGAATCAAATAATAGCCGTGGGGCGACTTCAGCTCCGGCATATAGTCGAAGTTCATGCCGTAAATGCCGGTAATGATCGTCATCGGCATGAAAATCGTCGTCAGTGCGGTGAAGATGCGCATGATTTCGTTGGCGCGGTTCGACAGGCTCGACTGGTACGCCTCGCGCAAGTTGCCCATCAAGTCGCGGAACGTCTCGAACGTTTCCGTAATTTTCACCGCATTCTCGTGAATGTCGCCGAAATATTTTTGCAGCTGGTCGTCGATCAGGCGAAGCTCTTTTTTATTCAACGCCCAGATGACGTCGCGCTGCGGCACGAGCATCTTCTTCAGCCACAATATTTCGCTTCGCAGCCCGATAATTTCGTTCAGGTGCGATTTCTTCGTATGCATGAGGATGTCTTCCTCGAGCGATTCGATCTTCGCTTCGATCCGGTCGCCGACGATAAAGTAATTGTCCACGACCATGTCGACGAGATGGTACAAAAACCGGTCGGCCGAGTTGACCTCTTCCTCCCACAGCACCGGCTTGATCGAGCGGATTTCGTTGATTTTTTGCCGGGTGACGGTGATGATGGCATGCTTGAACAAGAAAATGTTCAAGGCGCGCAGGAAAATTTCCTCGTCGTCGAACCGGATGCTGTTGATGACGATAAAATAGTGCGTGTCGTACAGCTCGATCTTCGGCCGCTGCTCTTCCTCGGTCAAGCTGTCCTCGACGGCGAGGTCGTGCAGCTGGAACAGCGGCTGCAGCATCTCCAAATCCTCGACGCTGGCGTCGATCCAATAAAAGCCGTTGGCCGGCGGCACGAGCGCCGCGGCGATATCCTCGACTGGCGTAAACAACCCGTTTTGAACCAGACGTACCTTCATCTGTCTCACCCCTTAGCAGTGTTCCCCGGAACCGGGAAATGTCGCCATGCGTTTTTTCGCTGGAAGCGCCAATAAGACATCGCACGTCCGAAGACGAACGCCATGCCCAAAGACGCTTGCTTGCGCAGGCCCATCATCGCAGGAAATGGCCGCAAGACGCAGCAAACGATCCGCTTTAGCTAGAGGGAACGACAGAGGGCAGTCCGGCTACGCGGGGCGTAGGACCGGAAGGCGCGACGCACCGGGGTCAAGCTCCGACCGCCGTTCCCGGCTATGCAGTTGATTCGTTGTCGGTCTGGGTCGGTCCCCGTCCATGCATCGTTCACCCCTTCTGTTCGCAACATTCGTTCGTCCCGCCTGCCGGCGGGACAAGTCAATTCTCGTCTAGTATAACGCCTCGTGCGCCAAACGCACAAGATACCCGCGAGCTTTTCGCCCCAAGGAGCGGGAAGGCGTCGCGTCGGAGCCGTAAACGCAAACGCGATCGCAACCGGCCTATTACAGCATATGCACGTCGAAACGAGCGGTTCAAAGCCGAAGCGGAAGCGGAGCGCCGCCGCGAGCGGTTGCCCGGAAACGGCGCCTCTCCGATCGGCGGTCCGATCGGGCATCAGGAGGGCGACGCGGAAACGGCGCCGTCTTCCGAGGGACGGTGCATCGCTTCCATCTCGGCGCACAGCTTCTCTTCACTGCCCAGACCGGCCCAATACAGCCGAAGCTCGCCGACCAGCTTGCGCAGCTCGCTGTCCTTGACGTTCAAATCGTCGAGCAGACGGAAGCTCGGCATAATTTCGCGGAACATGGCGAAGCGGGACGGCCGGTTGACGGCGGCGTTTTCCGGGCCTCTCCATTCCGCCGCGGCGACCCGGGCGGGGAGACTGCACGTGTTTTGCCGGATCGTCAGCTGGGCTTTCGGCGAAGTGACGAAATCGATCAGCTTTTTGGCGGCCTCCTTGTTTTTGGACCGCCGGTTCACGGCCATGCCGATTACGATGAGCGTCGTGAGAGGCTCGCCGAAATGAGGGATCGGCGCGATGTCGTAGTCCAGATCGGTATCGCGAAAATGATTCAAGGTGAAGTAGCTCGTAATCGCCATGGACAGCTTGCCTTGACGGAACATGTCGATCTTCTGCGTCTCCCAATTCATCAGGCTGTTCGGCAGCAGCGGCATATCCTTGTACAGATCCCGGCTGAATCGGATCGCTTCCATCATGCGAGTGCCGGACAGCTTCAGACGGCCGTCGTCAGCGCGCTCGAACGATTTCCCCATCTGCATGAGCAGGACGGCGGCCCGATTCAGCGTGGAAAAATAACAATGGAAGCCTACGCGCTCGTTCGGAATGGACAAGTCGGCGGCGCATTCGCTTAACCGCTGCCAGCTCCAGCTGCTGTTCGGCTCCTGCAGCCCGAGGCGCGCGAAATGGTCCCGATTGTAGCATAAAATGAGCGGCGAAAAGACGAAAGGCTGAATTCGCAGCCGGCCGTTCTCCGTGAACGAGTCGGACAGGAAGGGGTAGATGTCCTGCTGCCGGTCGAGCGGCTCCAGCTCGTCCAGGCTGCCGTTTTCGGAAAATTGCATGAAGTTTTCATAATTCAAGGTAACGACGTCCAGCATGCCGCTGTCGAGGTAAGGCATGATATGGTCGTACGAATAGCCGGCGATCGGCACGGCTTGGACGTGAATGTTCGGATGCTCCTCCCGGAACATGGCGATCAGCGTATGAATGTCCGCGTCGTCCGGAATGGTCGGCAAGTACCCCAAACGGATCGTGACCGCGCCTTTGTCCGCGGGGTCGACGACTTTGCTGCCGATCTTCGGAATTTTCACGATCAATCCGTCGCCGACGAGCAGGTCGAGCCCTTTGCGCACGGACTGGACGCTCAGCCCGTATTGCTCGGCGAGCTGCTTCTCCGAAGGCAAATAGTGATCCGGTTCGATGGCGCCGGCCATAATGCCGTTGCGAATCGACGAGACCATCTCGTCCAGCCGGGGGCGGAACGTCTTACGGCTAGGCTTTCGCGACATAAGTGGATCATCCCTTTATGACTTATAATTATTGATCATAGTAGATGGCGTCCAGCATGTCAAACAAAATTGATTCATATCGAAAGCAGTGTTCATCTATTTAAATACTAGATAAATATCAAAAACATTATAAATTTCGTTCAAAACGACCGTTTTTTTAAAACTGATCTGTAACGGAAAATATTATTTGACTGTTACTTCTTCCTTACATATATTTAATTTTGAACAATAAATATTAGATAAGTATCAGAAAAAAGTTTCCGGTTAGGATGGAGCTCATCAAGGGGGATGCTTCGATCTGCATGGCAAAAGGGGTGGTAAGCGCTTACTGATGTCCGGATTCGCAGCCGCATCCCGGAACGGGATCGCCGAATGAACCAATACTTTATCGAAAAGGATGGTCGAATCGAACATGATCAAACGCAAATCGACGTTGGCCGGCTTGGTCGGCTTGATACTGCTCCTTCTGCTGGCCGCTTGCGGAGGAGGCGGCGCCGGTACGGCCGGCGAAGGCGCCGATTCCCCGAACCCCTCGCCCAAAACGGCGGAAAAGCCGCGGGAGCCGATCGAGCTGAAAATTCATGCGGGAGGCGTGTCGGAGGAGGAATTCAACAAAAGGTTCAAGAACGTGTTGCAAAGCAAGTTCCCGCACATCAAGCTGGTCTGGATGCCGTCGAACGGAAAAGGAACCACCATCCAGGATTATGTCGCGAGCGGCGACATTCCCGACATCATCCGCAACATTTCCAGCACGGTGCAAAGCAATTATTTGAATCTGGGGCTCGAATACGACATGCGCGAATTGGTCAAGAAGTACAATTACGACCTGAGCCGGTTTAATCCGATTTACTTGAAGGGCTTCATCGATCTGACCTCCCAGAACGGCGAGCTGTACGGACTCCCCGTCTCCCCGTTCTTCTCGCGGGTGCTTTATTACAACAAGGATTTGTTCGACAAATTCGGCCAGCCTTACTTGAAGGACGGCATGACCTGGGACGAGATTTACGATATCGCGAGGAAGATGACCCGCGTGGAGGACGGGGTCGCTTACCGGGGATTTTCCGCCAACGTCGCGACCTTCTTCACGTACAACGAATATTCGCTGTCCACGCTCGATCCGGAAAAGGACGAATTGTCCAGCTTCGATACGTGGAAAAAAATGTTCGACAACTACATCCGATTCTATCAAATCCCGAACAACGAAATCCGGCCGACGCTTGCCGAGGAGGGGGCCATGTTCCAGAAAGGGACGGTGGCGATTCACGCCGACATTTACTCCCCGTACCTCGATCTCAGCATGCTGAAAAACTGGGACATGGTATCGATCCCGATCATCGAAGGCGCGCCGAAGAAGATCGGCACGTTCCCGCCGGGCTATCTGATGATCACGAAGCAGAGCAAGCACAAGGAAGAGGCGTTCCAGGTCATTATGGAAATGCTGAGCGACGAGGTGCAAATGACGGACGCCCGCAACGGCTTCCTGCCGACCGTGAACAACAAGGACATGATGAGCGTGCTCGGCCAAGACAGCCCCGTCTACAAGGACAAAAACATGAAGGCCGTCGGCTACTACGAGTTCGCTCCGCTCCGTCCCGTGCGCGCGAAAGGAATGACGGTCATCGAGACGAACGTCGCCGATACGATTTTGCGAAATTCGTTTCTGGACGCGGCGCTCGGGAAGACGGACGTCAACTCGGCGCTGCGGAAGACGGACGAATTGCTGAAGCAGGAAGTGGAGAAAGCGAAAAGCAGGACGAAGTAAGATGCGCTTAAGAAAGGACTGACCCTCATGCCGGTTACCGGACTTCCGGGCAACGACCCGTTCCACGAATCTGCCGCGGCCCTTGCGGGGGACGCCGAATGGCCTTCCGCGGTGCTGTCGGGACTGAATATGCCGTTTCGGCCGATCGACTCGCTCGTTACGACGCAAAATCCGCCCGATTTCAGCTGGCCCTATATAGCCGACGCGGACCTTTACCGCCTTCAGGTGAGCCGCGATTCGGCGGGAACCGATGTCGTCCACGAGAACGACAGGCTGACGGCGAACGTATACAATTTCCCGCACACGTTCGAAGAAGGAATCTGGTATTGGCGCGTCAAGTATCGCCGTCCGGACGGCGGATGGTCGGGCTGGAGCGACAGCCGGAAGTTCCGGATCGCGGAGCGGAGCGTGCCCTTCCCGGTTCCGCCGGTTTCTCGGATTATGGGAGCCGTCCGCAGCGGCCATCCGCGGATTTGGACGAATGCCGATACGCTGGACGATTTCCGCGGATTGTCGCGGACGGTCGGAGCGGCGGTCTACCGGGCCAAGCTCGAGTCCGTGACGTCGCGCTTGGGCGATCCGCCGCCTGCCGAACCGACGTTCCCTTTTCCGGTGACGCATCCTCACGGCGACCCCGATTACGTGTACGCCCAGCGAACGCTGCGCGCCTATTCCGAAGGGGCCGTCGACCGGATGCTGGATGCGGCTTTCGTCTATCTGATCGGCGGATTGCCTGACATCGGGAGAAGCGCGAAGGCCCAGCTGATGAACATCGTCTCTTGGAATCCGGACGGCGCTACGAGCTACGCGGTCCACGACCAGGTGCATCGGGCGATCGCCTACCGCTCCGCGATGGCTTACGACTGGCTGTTCGACCTGCTGACCCCGGACGAGAGGCGGGACGTGCAAGCCATGATCAAGACCCGCACGGAGACGATGCTCCGGGACATTTTGCAAACCCATCCGATCAACCGGAATCCGTACGATTCCCACGGGTGGACCGCGTTCGGGTATATCGGCATTATCGCCACGGCCTTGCTTCACGACATCCCGGAGGCCGAGGCTTGGTATCGCGATATCGTGCCGGCTTACATCAATTTGCTGCCGCCATGGGGCGGAGAAGACGGAGGCTGGTCGCAAGGAACGGGCTATTGGCAATGGTCCTCGATGTTCGGCAAGGAGTTCATGGACGTCCTGCTCAGCTCGAGCGGCTTCAATCTGTATGACAAGGCGTATTCCCGCCACGAGGGGCTGTACCCGCTCTACGCCTTTCCGCATAACAGCCCGAAGGGGGTATTCGGGGACGACAGCGAATACAAGCCCGGCTCGCCCAGCGTCAGCATGCTGAACCGGCTGTCCGCCGTGTACGGCGATCCCCGCTTGAAATGGGCGTCGCGGGCGATCGGCCAGCCGCCGGGGGCGGAGCTGTACAACTATTTTTACGGGGACCCGGATCTGGACGCCAGACCTCCCGTCGACCTGCCCAAATCGAGGTGGTTCAAGGACGTGGGGCTCGTCGCCATGCATTCGGAGCTGTACGATCCCGACCGGGTATCGCTTTACTTCAAGTCCAGTCCGTACGGCAGCTACAATCACAGCCACGCGAGCCAGAACGGGTTCATCCTGAACGCATTCGGGGAGCCGCTCGCCATCGACAGCGGCTACTACGACTATTATCACAGCAAGCACCATGCCCGGTATACGAAGCAGACGTTCGCTTCCAACGCGATTACCTTCGACGGGAAAAACGGGCAGTCGGTCAACGATATCGATGCGAAAGGACGCATCGCCGGCTTCGTCACGCATCCGGCTTTCGATGCGGTGTCCGGCGACGCGGCGGCGGCCTATAAGGGCGAGCTCGCCCAAGCGGACCGCCATGTGCTGTTCCTTCGACCCGGAACGTTCGTCGTCGTCGACAAGCTCCGAACCGCCAAGCCGGGCGGCTCGGAGTTCGAATGGCGCCTGCATGCCGAGGAGGAATTGACGATCGACGAGGACGGGGCCGGCGCCGCGATCGTCAAGGGAAGGGCGGCGCTCAAGGTCGACTTCCATGCTCCGGCGGGTTTGCGGACGACGGTCGACACGAAGTATCGGGCCGCGGACGGAAGCGAAGTGAAGCCGACCGGAGCTTACGAGCACGAAGAGCAGCGTCATGCGGCGTTTCTATCGCCCAGGACGAATGCGGTCGCGTTCGTCGCGACGATGGAGGTGCACCGGCGCGGCGAAAGCCCGGGGGCGGTGCGGTCGGAAGACTGCGGCGACTACAGGAAGCTGACGTTCGCGGACGGGACCGCGGTTTACGTAAGGATGACGGACGGCGGGGAAGTCGATGCCGGCGACGTCCGGTTCGACGGAGTGGCCGCGGCGGTCAGGGGCGACTCGGTCTTGCTCGTACAGGGAACCAAGCTCGTCAAGAACGGCGTGACGCTCGCGGAAAGCGCGAAGCCGGCGACCGTCGCCTTCGGGGACGGCCAGCTGTCGGTCTCGGGAGCGGCCGATACGCAGGTCGTGCTGCATGCGCCGGGCGTTACGAAGCTTCGCGAACGGGTGGGCGAAGCGGAAATCCCCTGCGGAGGAGAGGCGGCGGAGGCGATGGGGCTGCGCGGCGTGCATTGGCGGACGGAAGGCGACAGGTTGACGCTCCGGGTCGAGAAGGGGGAACGGTCGTTCAAGCTGGACGGAGCGCCCGTGTCGGAGCCGCTCGATCCCGTCGTCATGGAGACGGAGATCGACGGCGTGCCCGGGACGGTAACGCTGCGGGCGCATCGCGACATCGACGGGGCTGCCGTAGCGTGGGGCATGTTGCCCGGCATGCCGGGCTTGTACGAAGTGGCGGAGGCGCCGGACGGGTTCATGTTCGAAAAATACGGCCGCCCGGAGGTCGTCCGCTTGGAGGCGAACGAGCCGATTGCGGTCCGCGGCGCCGTCGGGAAGCTGAAGCTGCGGAGCGCCGGAGCCGGCCGCGCGCAATAGACGGCGCGGCTGCGGCGAAGGCCGGACGGTCGGGCGAATCGATCGGATAGGCGGATGCGCGAAACGAAATCGACAGACTACAGTGGGGAGAGACATACTGCGATGAGCTACAACTTGCTTGATTTGAATCGGAACGGACTTCCGAAGCTGACGGACGGTTTGGAGAACGCGGAGAGCTGGCACGACCGGCGAAAGGAGATCGAACGGGTATGGCTCGATGAGATCGGAGGCGTTCCCGACCGCGTTCCCGTATCGTACGAGGTGCTGGACGAAGCGAAGGAGGCGGACCATACGCGGATTCGTCTCGTCTACGATACGGTATACGGCGACAAGGTGAGCGCCTTCCTGCTGCTGCCGGACGAATCCGTCGGCGGGGCCGGCGCGGACGGCCGCCGGCCGGGACTACTGGCGCTTCATCCGACGCACGAGTCCGGCAAAGCCGACGTCGCCGTGCCGAACGGCCGCGCGAATCGGGGATACGGCGTCGAGCTCGTGTCGCGAGGCTACGTCGTGCTGGCGCCCGATGCGCTGACGGCCGGGGAACGGATTTACCCGGGGCTGCAAAGCTTCCGAAGCATGCCGTTCTACGAGCGGCATCCGGATTGGTCGACGGTGGGCAAAAACGCGATCGATCACATCCAGGGGGTCGATCTGCTCCGCTCGCTTGACGGCGTCGACGCGGACCGGATCGGGGCGATCGGTCATTCGTTCGGCGGCTACAACGCCTATTTCCTCGCCGGCCTCGATTCTCGCATCCGGGCGTACGTCAGCAGCTGCGGTTTCAGTCCGTTCTACGGCGATCGTCAACCGACCCACTGGGGCGAGCGCGATTGGTATACGCATCTTCCCCGCATATCCGGCCATTTGAGCCGCTACGAGGTGCCGTTCGAGTTTCACGAGATCGCCGCCCTGGCGGCGCCCGTGCCGGCGTTTCACTATTACGGCCAAAACGACCGCATCTTCCCGCATTGGCAAGCCGTCGGCGCCTGCATGGCGGAGCTCGACGAGCTGTACCGGTTTCTCGGCGCGGGGGACCGGTTCCAAGCGTACATGACCGCGGGGGGACACGATTTTCCGCCGGAAATCCGCGGGCTCGCGTATGCGTTCCTCGACCGGTGGCTGAAGGGGCCGTCCGGGCAAGATGAGGGGGCCGAAAGGCATCCAGCCGAATCCATCTTGACGAAATCGCCGGGATCGGCTACATTAATAACTAACATAACCGAATAGCTTTGAAACTCTTATCAAGAGTAGGTGGAGGGACTAGCCCTATGAAGCCCGGCAACCGACAGTTCCGTTTTATGACGGAAGTGCACGGTGCTAATTCTTGCGGGAACGAGCAACAACCGTTTCTGGGAGATGAGAGAGGACATGCGAGCGCGAAGCGGTGGCCTTTCTCCTGTTCCGGAGAAAGGCCTTTTAATTTTTCGACGAGGAGTGATCGAGATGCCGATCAAAGTACCGGACCATTTGCCTGCAAAAGAAGTGCTCATCGAGGAGAACATATTCGTGATGGACGAAACGGTGGCGTTCCACCAAGATATTCGTCCTCTGAAAATAGCGATACTGAACCTGATGCCGACGAAGGAAACGACGGAAACGCAAATTTTGCGCCTGATCGGCAACACGCCGCTGCAAGTCGAATTCGTGCTGCTTCACCCGAAATCGCATACGTCCAAAAATACGAGCGCCGAGCATCTGAATACGTTCTACAAAACGTTCGAGGACGTGAAGGACGATTACTTCGACGGCATGATCATTACCGGCGCGCCGGTGGAGCAGATGGAGTTCGAGGACGTGAACTATTGGTCCGAGCTGCAGCAGATCATGGATTGGACGAAGACGAACGTCACGTCGACGATGTATATTTGCTGGGCGTCGCAGGCCGGTCTGTACCATCATTTCGGCGTGCCGAAATATCCGGTCGAGAGCAAAATTTTCGGCGTCTTCCCGCATACGACGACGGCGAAGCACGTGAAGCTGCTGCGCGGGTTCGACGAGGTGTTCTTCGTGCCGCAGTCGCGCCATACGGAAGTGCGCAAGGAAGATATCGAGAAGGTGCCCGAGCTGGAAATTTTGTCCGAGTCCGAGGAAGCCGGCGTATACCTGGTCGCGACGAAGGACGGCAAGCATATTTTCGTAACCGGCCATTCCGAATACGATTCGTGTACGTTAAAATGGGAGTACGACCGCGACGTGGCCAAAGGTCTCGAGATCGACGTGCCGCGCAACTATTTCCCGAATAACGACCCGACCCGGCCGCCGCTCGTCACGTGGAGAGCGCATGCGAACCTGCTGTTCTCCAACTGGCTCAACTATTACGTCTACCAGGAGACGCCGTTCGACCCCGCCGCACGAAACGAAAAGCGCGAGAACGAGGAGTGGCTGACGTACGGAGCGGGGCTGTGAGCGGTCCCGCCCGGCTCCCCGTGCCCCGGCAGGCTGTATCGCATACATGGCCCGGATAAGGTACGAATGTACGTCATTTCGCCGAAACAGGCGGGCCGCGCGCCCAATAAGGTACATTCGTACGCTTCTCCCGCACCATGCCCGGCTCCGGCCGCCTCCGTGCGGCTCCTTTTTGACATAAACCCTATTATCCCGAGGAGGATTGTCACACTATGAAAATCGAAAGCCGTTTGGCGCAAATCGGCTCCCAATCGGAGCCGGTCACGGGCGCCGTCAGTTTCCCGATCTACCAAGCGACCGCGTTCCGCCATCCGCGGCTCGGACAAAGCACCGGCTTCGACTACTCGCGTACGAAAAACCCGACGCGCGCCGTACTCGAGCAGGCGATCGCGGAGCTCGAATCGGGCGACGCCGGCTTCGCCTGCAGCACCGGGATGGCCGCGCTGCAAACCGTTTTCGCGCTGTTCGGCCAGGGCGATCATCTGCTCGTCTCGCTGGACCTGTACGGCGGTACATACCGGCTGATCGAGAAGATCATGTCCCGCTTCGGCGTGACGGCGACTTACGTCGATACGAACGACATGGACGCCCTCGAGAGCGCCAGCCGTCCGAATACGAAAGCGATCGTCGTCGAGACGCCGACGAACCCGCTCATGATGATTACCGATCTGGAGAAAGTATGCGGCTGGGCGAAGGCGAAGGGCTACGTCGCGATCGTCGACAATACGCTGCTTACGCCGTTTTTTCAACGCCCGATCGAGCTCGGGGCCGACATCGTCGTCCATAGCGCGACGAAATATTTGGGCGGCCATAACGACGTGCTGGCCGGTCTCATCGTCACGAAGGGCAAGGAGCTGTCCGAGCAGATGGCGTTTCTGCACAATTCGATCGGCGCCGTGCTCAACCCGCAGGATTCGTGGCTGCTCATGCGCGGCATGAAGACGCTGGCGCTGCGGATGGAACGGCATCAAGCCAACGCGACGGCCATCGCGCAGTTTTTGCTCGGGCATCCGATGGTCGAGCAGGTGTTTTACCCGGCGCTGCCCGGCCATCCGGGCCACGATATCCAGAGCCGCCAATCGTCGGGCAACACGGGCATATTCTCGTTCCGCATGAAGGACGCCCGCACGATCGAGCCGATTTTGCGCCACATCCGGCTGATCGCCTTCGCGGAAAGCTTGGGCGGCGTCGAATCGCTCATGACGTATCCGGCGGTGCAGACGCACGCCGATATTCCCGAAGACATCCGCCGGCAGGTCGGCGTCGACGACCGGCTGCTGCGCTTCTCCGTCGGCATCGAGCACGTCGACGACCTGATCGCCGACTTGTCGAACGCGTTCGACGCGGCGCAGGCCGAGCTCGCCTAAGCGGTCGGCGGCAGCGGCTCGCGGGAAGCCCCTTTCGTCCGGAAAGGGGCTTCCCGCGTTGCCGGCGCGTTCGGGTCGGGCGCGTGCTCTCTTGGCCGTGCCGGAACTGGATTTCGCCCGCTTCCGCTTTTGCTCCCGTCGCCGACAAGCGGCGCCGCTACTGTATTTCGCAGGAAAATTGTGATAATATAGCAGTGTTGGATACAAGATTCGACCGGAACCTACGCAGGCGAACAACTTTTTGGGGGACCTCTATGACTCTCGTGCAAAACATCAAGCAGCATCTGAAAACCGTATTCAGCCTGCCGCTTCCCGATCGAATGCTGAAATATTTCCCCCCGTCCTTTACGCTGCGCGATCCGGTATTGTCCCTTGTCGACCAGTCCCGCCGGAACGGGAACAAATGCGCCGTCCTGCTGCTCAAGCTCGAAGGGGCGCTGCCCATGACGGAAACGTATCCGGCCGATTGCCTCCGCCGTTTGGAGCAATCGATCCGAAGCGCCATCGTCGCCGTGCTTCCGCAGTTTTTCCGCGAATCCGACATTATCGGGGCGAAGCATGACCACGACGAATACGTGTTGTTTTTATCGACGAACGAATTGCTCGATTACGACGTTATCCATAAAATGTCCCAACAGCTGCGGCTCGAGCTGGAGCGGCGCCTCGCCGCGGTATACGAAGCGACGTGGAGCGCGCCGTTCCGGTTCGTCGTCGGCTGCAGCTTCATCTCCCCGGACATCGCCGATACGACGACGGCGATCCGCAGCGCCGCCCAGTACGCGGCGTCGGTCGCGCACCGGCGGCTCCCGCCCGATTTTTGCTCCGCGCATTTGCGGCTCCTCGATTTGATCCGCGAGGAAGATATTCGCGTGCTGGCGCAGCCGATCATGAACCTCGAAACCGGGGAAGTATCCGGCTGGGAGTTTTTGACGCGCGGTCCCCAGAACACGCCGTTTCATTTCCCCGACGAGCTGTTCGAGTATGCGTATCAAGCCGATCTTCTCGCTAAGCTCGAGATGCTCGTGTTCAAAAAAGCGTTCCGGGAAATGGAGCGCCGCGGTCTGAAGGAGACGGTGTTTTTGAACGTGACGGCCGTCTCGCTCGCCCAGCGGTCGTTTCTCGAAGTGCTGCGCCAGACGATGGAGCAGTTTCCGCAGACGGAGCCGGGACAAGTGGTCCTGGAAATTACGGAGCGGCACCGCATCGACAATTACGCCCACCTGTCCGATATTTTGCGGGAGTACCGTTCGCTCGGCTTCCGCTTCGCCGTCGACGACGCCGGCTCAGGCTTCGCGAGCCTCCATTCGATTTCCGAGATCGGCCCCGATATGGTGAAGATCGACCGGTCGCTCATCCGGGATATCGACCGGATCACGTCGAAGCAGGTGATGCTTCGGACGATTCTGTTCATGGCCGAGCATATCAATTGCCAGGTCATCGCCGAAGGCGTCGAGCGTCCCGAGGAGGCGAACGTGCTGTTCGAGCATCGGGTGCGGATGGGACAAGGGTTTTATTTCGCCAAGCCCGCCCCGCTCCTGTATGAGGAAGAGCGATACCAGCTGCAGAAGCTGAAGGAGAAAATTATCGCGCAGCGCCAATTGGGCAGCGCCTGAACGACAAGGTCCCCCGAAGGTCGGAGCGAGCCCGTAACGGACCGCCCGTCCGAGGGGGACCCTTATTCTTGGAGCCGTGTCCGCACGGCCGGAAAGGTAGAATGGACATGGCGAACAGACCGAGCCGGGCGTCGCTGTCGAAGCGGATGGACGAGATGATCCGGTCGATCCGCGACGAGGTCATATCGGGGAAAAGAAAGGTCGGCGATTTCCTGCCGTCCGAACGGGAGCTCGGCAAGCTGTTCAGCATCAGCAACAAGTCGGTCCGCCAATGCTTGGACGTGCTCGTCTCCGAAGGGCTGATCGAGAAAATCCCGAAGGTGGGCAATCGGATCGCCGGCGTATCGGACGACAATTCGATTACGATCCGGTTCGGCTGCTACCGGACGACGATCGAGGAGGCCGATCTCGGCACGCTGGTGTCGATGTTTCATAAGCAGTACCCCCGCATTCGCGTCGAGACGATCATCTTCGATCATTTCGTCAGCATGCGTCAGGCGCTCGAAGCGGGCATTATGGACGTCGTGACGGTGAACGTGGCGAACTATCGCCAGATGATCGAAGCCGGCTGCCTCCATCTGCTCGAAGAGCGCCAACCGAACGGCGATACGTATCCGTTTCTGAACAAAGCGTTTACCTTCGAAGGGCGGCTGTACGTCCAGCCGTTTATCTTCTCGCCGGTCGTCCTGTGCTACAACCGCGATCATTTCCGGCAGAAAGGCTTGCTCGAGCCGGACAGCGGCTGGACGTGGGACGAGCTGCGGCAGGCGTCGGAGCGGCTGGCCGTTCCGAACGAACGGTACGGGTTTTACTTCTTCCCGCTGTCGCTCAACCGGTGGCCGGTGTTTTTGCTGCAAAGCGGCATGAAGCTGCCGCCGGAGGAGGAGCCGGTGCGCATCGCCGGCACGCCGTGGATGGACGCGTTCCGGCTGTGCCGCGACGTCGTGCTGGGACAGAGCGGTACGCCGCTGTTTTACGAGGAAGCGGATGCGGAGAAGCTGTTTGTGCAGGAGAAGGTTTCGATGATTTTGACGACGTACTTCGGTTTGAACGCGTTGAAAAAAGCCGAATTCGACTACGACATCGCGCCGCTCCCTTCCAACGACAGTCCGAAGACGCTTCTTCTCGCCATCGGGCTCGGCATCAACGCGAAGTCCGAGCAGAAGGAGGCAGCGCAAACGTTCGTCGACTTCATCGCCTCGTACCGGTCCCAGCTCGACATCCGTCAGCGCACGCTGAGCATTCCGGCGTCGAAGCCCGCCGCCGAATGGATCGGCGAGGAGGCGATGTTCCGTCCGCTGCGCTACCCGATGCACCGGGATATCGTGCCGACGTACCGGCTGCATACGGATTTGAACGTGACGATGGACATGCTGCCGGCCATTATGAACGAGCTGAAGCTGTTTTGGGCCGGGCTCGAGTCGGAGCGGACGGTTTGCTCCAATATCGAGAACGTATTGAACGAGATTCGACAACGGCGGCGCGACGCAGCGTCCGACGCGTAAGCCGGTCTCCCTAACGGGGGCCGGCTTTTTTTGTTATTCTCCCGTTCGGCGCGGGTGCCGGGGATCTTAGGGGAGAGGGGGGCGACGGACGAAATCGGCCGTAACTACCAAAATGAATTTTATGAGTCAGATAAAAGTTAATAAATGGATGTGAAAACGGTTTTCTGTTGACAAAAACCGCTTACATTCGCTATTATGAAAATGAATTAGAGTTACTTATGAGTTAACCGAAGGTAACAGAAAGCAGGGACAACATGAAACGAATCGCTTTGATACCCGGCTCCGATATTTGGCAAGGGATTTTTACCGCGAAGCATTTGGACCGGCTGCGCCAATTCGGGGAGCTCATCGTCAACTCGTCGCCCGGCAAACCGTCGAAGGAGCGGGTCGCCGAAATGATTCGCGATGCGGACATCGCCATTACGTCCTGGGGCTGTCCCGCGTTCGACGCCGAAGTGTTACGCGAGGCGAGCCGGCTGAAGCTGGTCGCGCATGCGGCCGGTACGGTGAAATACGTGGTGACGCCGGAGCTGATCGACCGGGGCATCCGGGTCAGCAGCGCCAACGAAGCGCTCGGCATCGGGGTCGCGGAAACCGCGCTCGGACTGACGATCGCGTCGCTCAAGCGGATGTGGCAGCTGTCGCAAAGCACCCGGCAAGGGTTGTGGGAGGAAGGCAAGGAGCTTATTCGCGAACTGTACGGCCTTACGATCGGCGTCGTCGGCGCCGGCAAAGCCGGTCGGCATTACATCCGGCTGCTGCGGCAGTTCGAGGTGGATATCCTGTTGTACGATCCGATTGTATCCGAGGAGCAGGCGGCCGTGCTCGGCTGCCGCAAGGTCGAGTTTGCGGAGCTGCTTGACATGTCGGACGTCATCTCGATTCACGCTCCTTCGATTCCGGAGACGGACCGCATGTTCAACCGGCAGGCGTTCTCTCGCATGAAGGACGACGCCGTGCTGATCAATACGGCGAGAGGAAGCTTGATCGACGAGGACGATTTGGCGGCCGAGCTGGCCAAAGGACGATTTACCGCCTGCATCGACGTCACCGATCAGGAGCCTCCGAGCGCGGACCATCCGTTCCGGACGCTGCCCAACGTCATCCTCATCCCTCACATTGCGGGAGCCGTCAACAACGGCAAGCAGCGGATGGGACGTCACGCCGTCGAGGAGGTCGGACGGTTTCTCGCCGGCCAGCCGCTCGAAGGGGAAGTCGATTTGCGCAACCTGCACGTGCTGGCTTAGAAAACCCGGTCCGTCGCCGAGGTGCCGCGAACGTATTGTAAGCGGTTGCCGCGAGCGTCGGCAGGGCGAACCGGGAGAATCGATCGGGAGGTGAGGCGGGCCGGAATGGCAGCACGGGCGTGGTCGGCCGACAGCAGCAAGCGAACGGGTAGCCTATGGAACGACAAGGGGATCACGGGGAAAGCGGAAGCGATTGCCGGAAGCCGTTAGGAGCAGAACGGAGGAAAAAGCCATGAAAACGTTGAAAGTGTTGGGGGCTGTCGTCATCGCGGGCACGATGGTGTTGACCGCCTGCGGCAAGAAGGAAGAGACGAACACTCCCGAAGCGGGCGGAACGACGGGAAATTCGGGCACCGCTACGAAGCAGAAGCTCGATTTGCGCTGGTTCGTCTTCTCGCCGCCTAATGCGAATTTGCCTTCGGCGGACAAAGATTTCGTCAAGAAAACGATCGAAGAGAAATTCAATGTCTCCCTGAAGCTTGAATATTTGCCGTTCGGCGCGGATTACGACAACAAGATCAACGTCATTTTGACGAGCGGCGATCACCCCGACATGTTTTTGTCCAACGGCGCGGCGAGCCAGAAGTTTGCGGTAGACGGTCTGCTTGCGGACCAGAGCGCCTTCGTGAACAAGGAGACGATGCCGAACTACTTCAAGTGGGTCACCGAGGACGAGCTCAAAAACTATCAGCTGAAAGGGATCAAGCACGCCCGCTCGCTGATGCCGTTCCAGCGCAACACGTACGGCTCGTTCTATATCCGCAAAGACTGGCTCGACAAGTTCGGCCTGCAGCCGCCGAAATCGTACGAAGAACTGATGAACGCGATGCGCAAGTTCACGAACGAAGACCCGGACGGCAACGGCAAGAAGGATACGTACGGTTTTTCGGCCGCAGCGGCGGGCAACAGGCTGCCACTTGACTTCCCGGCTTGGATCAACAACGGTCTCGTCGCCGACTTCATGATCGACGACAAAAACCTGGAGTTTGTGGAAACGCAGACTCACCCGAAGGTGCAGCAAGTGCTTCAGGACGTCAAGGACATGATCAAGGAAGGCGTCGTCGATCCGGACTGGTTCGTCAACAAATCGCCGCAGCATTTCGATAAAGCGGCGCAAGGCAAAGTCGGCGTCATCTGGTCGACGGACAAAAACATCGCTCTCGAATCGGTGCCGTCCAGCGTCCAAAGCCGCGCGAAGCAGCTCGATCCGAAAGCCGATTGGCAGCCGATCTTCCCGTTCGCGAACCAGCCTTACGGATGGAAGCAAGGCACGACCGGCGGAGCCAGTCCGTTTCTGTTCTCCAAGACGATTGCCGAGAAATCGCCGGACAAGATCAAACGGTCCGTGGAAATTCTCGACTGGCTCGCCAGCGAAGAAGGCTACCTGATGACCCACTACGGTCTTGAAGGCAAGCATTACAAGAAGGAAGGCAAAAAAATTACGATCGATCCCGCGGCATACGAAGCGGACGTCACGAAGAACGGCAGCTTCCTGGACATCTGGAAGTTCTTCACGAACTTCGACGATCCGTCCGCATTGGGTCTCGAGATCATCGACCCGCGCGTCTCCGACCGCGACCGCGCCGTGCTCAAATTCGTCGAGGCGATTCCGAAGCATAAGGGCGAGCCGGTCGCGCTGGCGCCGCCGCAAGGCATGAACATCGGCGACTTCCGCAAGGAAATGGCCCGTCTGCAAAACGTCGTCCTGTTCGACGACAAAGACGCTTCCAATTGGCCGAAGTACCGCGAAGAGCTGATGACGAAATACAAAGGCAGAGAGATTTTCCAAGCGTACGTCGATCAAATCAACGCCGTACGCACGGCCGACAAGCAATTGAAGCCGTTCCAATAAAGCGATTAGCCGGCTATCCCAGTAATCGGCAACGCTCGAAGCCGTCCCCGCCCGCGACGCCAACGCGCCGTGCCGGGGGCGGTTTTCTTTACGTCGGAAAGGAATCGCTCTCTATGGCTCGGGGCGTTCCCGATTCGTTCACTGTTTTTCCCGCTTCCGATGTGGTACGATTGAAAAGAATTAGTCGAAGGAGTGATGGGGATGAGCCGGATCGACCGCATATTGGACAAAGCGATCGCGGGGCAACGACTGGACTTGGAGGACGGCCTGGCGCTGTACGACTCCGACGAAATCGAGAAGATGGGCGCGGCCGCCAATCGGATCATGCAGAAATTTCATCCGGAGCCGGTCACGACGTTCGTCATCGGCCGGAACGTTAACTATACGAATATTTGCGACGTGTACTGCCGGTTTTGCGCGTTTTACCGGCCGCCGGGCTCGAAGGAAGGCTACGTGCTTCCGGACGAGACGATTTTCCGCAAAATCCAGGAGACGATCGACGTCGGGGGAACGGAAATTTTGATGCAGGGCGGGACGAACCCGAACTTGCCGTTCAGCTATTACACGAACTTGCTGCGCGAAATCAAGAAACGGTTCCCGAGCATCACGATGCACTCGTTTTCGCCGGCGGAAATATGGAAGATGAAGGAAGTGTCCGAGGGCTTGTCGCTCGAGGAAGTCATCCGGGCGATTCACGAAGCGGGACTCGACTCGCTGCCGGGCGGCGGAGGCGAAATATTGGACGACCGGACGCGCCGCAAGATCAGCCGGCTGAAAGGCAGCTGGACGGAGTGGATGGACGTCATGAAGACGGCGCACCGGATCGGCATGAGCACGACGGCGACGATGGTCATCGGCTTCGGCGAGCTGATGGAGGAGCGGGTGCTCCATCTGCTGCGCGTACGCGACGCCCAGGACGAATGCATTCGCAACGGCTATGCGTCTCCGGGCTTCCTCGCGTTCATCTCGTGGACGTTCCAGCCGGACAATACGAACTTGAAGGCGGAGAAGCTCGGACCGGACGATTATTTGAAAAACGTCGCGATCAGCCGCCTCATGCTCGACAACATTCCGAACTTCCAGTCGTCGTGGGTGACGATGGGGCCGGAGGTCGGCAAGCTGTCGCTTCAATACGGGTGCAACGACTTCGGCAGCACGATGATCGAGGAGAACGTCGTCTCCGCTGCGGGCACGACGCATAAGGTGAACATCTCCTCGACGCTCGATTTGATTCGCCAAGCAGGCAAAATTCCGGCTCAGCGCAATACGCGCTACGACATTTTGCGCGTGTTCGACGATGCGAACGAGAAGGTCGAGAACGATTTTGTCATGCAGAACTGAGCGGTACCGCCCTCATACCCTCCGGACGATTTCCGTTGAAGTCGTCCGGTTTTTTTTGTTATCGTCTCGAGGGAAAAGCCGACCAATCGTTCAAGGAACGTTTGCCGATGGCGATCAGCCAGGCGACGAAGAAGCAGCACGGCGCGTACATAAGAAAATAGAGCCAATACGGAACAAACACATGCAATATATCGCACCGGATCAGGACGATCTGGATCGCGAAGATGGCCGCGAGGGCGGCGGCGATCCAGCGGATCCCGTCGGTCCAATATACGGCGCCGGCAAGAAGCAGCGCCTTGAAGAAGCCGAAAAGGGCGGATACGAATACGTCGTCCCGGTAAGGATCGTCGAAGACGCCGACGCGGAACAGACGAACTCCGCCTGCGATCAGCACGAATACCAGCGTATCGATCAGACTGGACGAATACATGACCAAGGTGACGTATCGGATCGCGCGGTTGCCCCGCTGAAGCCAAACGATCCAGCATCGCGCCAGCCAGAAGAAGAACAGAAGCGCCGCCGTCGTGTAAGGGACTTTCCACCAATAGGTCTCGTAGACCCCCATACGTTCAAACAGCCATTCGACCCCGCTCAAGAGCAGGGCGAACAACAAAATCCAACGGTTCCCCAGCCGGTAAACGGCGATGAACAGGGCGATGACCGGAACGGCCAGCAGATTGGAGAAGATCGATCCGAGCAAGTTGTCCAAGTAGCGGATCGGAAGAAGATTCGGGTAGTAGGAATAGCCGTTCATCAAGACGACGATCGCATATTCGAAGACGTAAATCATCCCGGAATAGGCGAGAAATATAAGAAAAAGCCGGTAGTCGCGGAAATGCGCGAGAATCGTAATCAAGCTCGTCAACATGACGAGTATCAAGACGGCATAAGGAACAAAAGACGGCATTCGGCACACCTCCCGATCGGCATTAGTGTGGCCGAAGCCGTTCGTTTTTAAGCGGGACGCCAGGCGGAGCGCCGGGTCGGCCGGCTCAGCATGCGAAAAAAAACGGCAGACCGAAGCGGGGACGATCGATCCGCATCGGACTGCCGTTATGCTTGCGTTTAGCCGCCGAACGCACGGGTCGGCTGCCCGCAGACGCCGGCCTCGAAGACGAACAGGCCGCCCGCGAATGGCTGCTTGGCCAGCTCCGATTCGGGGATGCCGGTCCGCGCCGACGTGATGAACAGCCGGTCCCGGTTCGCGCCTCCGAACGTGCACGAGCTCGATTGGGCCGCCGGCACCTCGACGGCGAGCAGCCGTTCCCCGGTGTGCGGGTTCCATCTCCGGATCCCGTAGCCGTCCCACAGCGCGACCCAGATCATGCCCTCGGCGTCGCAAGACATGCCGTCCGGCACCGCCCCCGGCTCCGTCACTTCGACGACGACCCGCGGATTGGAGAGGGAGCCCGACGCCAAGTCGTAATCGAACGCCTGAACCCGTTTCGTAGGCGAATCGATATAATACATCGTCCGATTGTCCGGACTCCAATCCAGTCCGTTCGAGCACGATACGTCCTCCAGCACGGTACGGATCGTGCCGTCCGTCTCGAGGCAATACAAGGCACCCTGTCGCGGCGTCCCGTCCATCGCCATCGTCCCGGCCCAGAACCGTCCGGCCGCGTCGCATTTGCCGTCGTTGAACCGGGTTCCCGGCTTCCGTCCGGCCGGATTGCCCAGCGCCTCGAGCCGGTCGCTCGCAGGGTCGTAACCGTAAAAGCCGTCCTCCATCGCCAACACGAACCCCCCGGACTTCCGCGGCACCGCCGCTCCGATTTTGCGGTCGAACGTCCTGGCGAACGCCGCCTTGCGCGCATCCGCGTCAAATGCGTGCAGCGTTTTTCCGTCGATATCGACCCAATAGAGCAGACCGTCCCGCTCGTCCCAGCACGGGCCTTCCCCGAGCGCCGCTTTGGCGTCGAAAAGCAATTCCGCTTGCGCCATCCGTTCCATCATCCTCCAAATCGTTTCGATTCCGTTATCGTACTCGTGATAGTCCGTTTGCATTCCCGTTTCCTTATTATACAACGAAACGATCCCGTTTGACCCGTTTTATGCGGGGGGCGGGGGGCGCGGTCGGTGCCAAATAGTTGTTTGTATATTGGGTCGGATGGGGCCATATACTTGTAGAAAGGAGCTTTCCATCACCCGTGCGTAACGAAAGGAGTGGTGTCCGATGGAACTGTTCGCCTTGACCTTGCCGAAAGAATGGGCGTCTTATGCCGACAAGCTGTACGTGAGGCTGTCGCTCGCCGCCCGGGACTTACATACAGCCGGGCATCCGGTCCGGTTCGAATGCGATGCGTACAAGTCGCATACGGTCTTGCGCTGTGTGGCGGCTTTGCCCGAATTTCAGTTGAACGTGTCGGGAACGCCGGTCATCCGGTCGGCTGCGGAGACGGTGGCCGCTTACGTGCTGGACGAAATGGAGCGGAAGCTGCTGCGGGATATTGTCGTAGGGCAGTATCATTACGACGACGAAGCCGAGGTCGCTTCGATCGAGCAGTATTGCCGGCAAGTGCTGAACCAGCCGGAGCCGTCCGCCGATATGCCGAAGCCGCGGCAGCGCCGTCAGAACAAAATCGCCGATGCGCTGACGGCCTACCTCGAGGAGCATAACGGCTTGAATTTGATCGGCTTCATCCGGTTCAGGCTCGCCGATTACATGAACGAGCTGTGCGAGGTGGCGGAATACGCCATCGACGAATACATTATGGACCAGCAGTACCAGGAATTCATTTCGCTCCTGAAATATTTCGTCTATATCCAGGAAACGAAAATTCCGGTCGCCCATCTGATGCACCGCGGCGGCAACGAATTTACGATGTATAACGATCAGATGAAGCCGATCGATACGGACCAATTCGAAGGCTTCACGGTCGAGCTGCTCGACAAGGAAATCAATTTCGAGGACATGATCGTCAGTACGCTCATCTCCGTGTCTCCCCAGCAAATCGTCATCCACACGCGAGAGCCGGAGGAGCAGGTGATCAAGACGATTCTGCAAATTTTCGAGAACCGGGCCCGAGTATGCACGTACTGCAAAGTATGCGGCACGGTGCTGACCGGCAAAAACAAAGACCAGCTGTATCCTTGACACCGCACCGGCGTTGCGGTATTATGTTGTCACAATCATCGATACAAGCGACGACCAAAGACACGAATCCCTGCGAGACTGTCCAGAGAGAGGAGACACGTGCTGCAATCTCCTTCTGTTCAAACAGCGGATTTACCCCTTTGCAGCTTGGGCTCGAACCCGCGATTCGCGTATGCGAACTCGCCGGCAGTAGACGCCGCACGCTTCATCCCCGTTATCGGATGCCAATGAGGTTTTGCCGCGCTTCGGCGTTCGGCGGAACGAATCAGGGTGGAACCACGAGAACATCACGCTCGTCCCTTATCGGGATTGGGCGTGTTTTTTGTTTGTATTCAGATTCTTTACGGGAGGCTTATCGACATGACGGTGAAAGTAACGCTGCCCGACGGGGCGGTCAGAGAATACGAAGCGGGAGCGACGATCGAAGACGTGGCCGGCTCGATCAGCCAAGGGTTGAAGAAGAACGCGATCGCCGGCAAGGTGGACGGGAAAGTCGTCGATTTGAACCATAAGCTTGCGTCCGACGCGAAGGTGGAGATCGTCACCCTCGACTCGGCGGACGGGCTCGAAGTGTACCGCCATAGCACGGCGCACTTGATGGCGCAGGCGCTCAAGCGGATTTACGGCGACAAGGCGGTGAAGCTCGGCATCGGTCCGGTTATCGAGGACGGCTTCTATTACGACGTCGATCTGGAGCAGCCGCTGTCGTCGGAAGATCTCGAGAAGATCGAGAAGGAAATGGAGAAGATTACGCAGGAGAACTTGCCGATTACCCGGCGCGAAGTGAGCCGCGAGGAAGCGGTGCGCATCTTCACCGAGCTGGACGATCCGCTCAAGCTGGAGCTGATCCGCGATTTGCCGCAGGACGCGGTCATCTCGATTTACGATCAGGGCGAGTTTTTCGACCTGTGCCGCGGACCGCATCTGCCGTCGACGGGACGGATCAAGGCGTTCAAGCTGCTGAGCGTGGCGGGCGCCTACTGGCGCGGCGATTCGAAGAACAAGATGCTGCAGCGCATATACGGGACCGCGTTCCCGAAGAAGGCGCAGCTGGACGAGCACCTCGTGCTGCTGGAGGAAGCGAAGAAGCGCGACCATCGCCGGATCGGCAAAGATTTGAAAATGTTCACCTTCTCCAAGGAAGTCGGCCAAGGGCTGCCGCTTTGGCTGCCCAAGGGGGCGAAGCTGCGCCGCCTGATGGAGCGCTACATCGTCGATCTGGAAGAATCGCTCGGCTATCATCACGTCTACACGCCGGTGCTCGGCAGCGTCGAGCTGTATAAAATATCCGGCCACTGGGAGCATTACCAGGAAGACATGTTCCCGAAAATGGAGATGGATAACGAGGAGCTCGTCCTCCGTCCGATGAACTGTCCGCACCATATGATGATTTACAAGAGCGACCTGCGCAGCTACCGCGATTTGCCGATCCGCGTCGCCGAGCTCGGCACGATGCACCGGTACGAGATGTCCGGCGCGCTGACCGGCCTGCACCGCGTTCGCGCCATGACGCTGAACGACGCGCACATCTTTTGCCGGCCGGACCAGATCAAGGACGAATTCGCCCGCGTGATCGGTCTGATTCGCCAAGTGTACGAGGATTTCGGCATCAAGGAATACCGGTTCCGGTTGTCGTACCGCGACCCCAACGATACGGAAAAATATTTCCCGGACGACGCCATGTGGGAAATGTCCCAGCGCATGCTGAAGGAAGTCGTCGAGGAGATGAACTTGCCGTACTACGAGGCGGAAGGCGAAGCGGCGTTCTACGGACCGAAGCTCGACGTCCAGATCAAGACGGCGCTGAAAAAGGAAGAGACGCTGTCCACCGCGCAGCTCGACTTCCTGCTGCCGGAGCGGTTCGGTCTCGAATATATCGGCGAAGACGGCAACAAGCACCGTCCGGTCGTCATTCACCGCGGCATTATCAGCACGATGGAGCGGATGACCGCGTTCCTGCTCGAAAATTTCGCCGGTGCGCTGCCGACGTGGCTGTCGCCGGTGCAGGCGGTCGTCATTCCGGTTTCGGACAAATTCGACGACTATGCGAAGCAGACGGTCGAGAAGCTGCTGGCGGCCGGCATTCGCGCCGAAGCCGACCTGCGCAACGAGAAGCTCGGCTACAAAATTCGCGAGGCGCAGCTCGAGAAGACGCCGTACATGCTCGTCGTCGGCGAGAACGAAGTGAACAACGGCACGCTGTCCGTCCGCAAGCGCGGCCAAGGCGACATCGGCGCGCATGCGACGAACGACGTCGTGTCGATGATTACGGAAGACATTCGCTCCAGAACGGTATGACGTTCTAAGTTATAGTTTACTCTCAAATCGAACAAAGGCATCGACCGAAGACACGAGCGCCGGTACGGCTTCCCAGAGAGAGGGGGACAGGTGAAAGCCCCTCAAGCGACGGGCCGGCGGCTTACCGCTTCGAGAGCCGCGCATGCGAACCGGGCGCCGGGGACCGACTTACGGACCGTGGCGAGCGAACCGCATGAGCTTGCGCCGGATCATCCCCGTTATCGGATGCCATGAGGTTTTCGCCGGGTTTGCCGGCGAAGACGAAGTAGGGTGGAATCACGAGCACGCTCGTCCCTTTGCGGGGACGGGCGTTTTTTGTTGGCGGCCTGTTATTCGATTTCGGATAGTATACACCCGTATCCTATAATACCGTTTTTTCGCTCAACATTTTCATAAAATCAGGAGGTTTTCACCATGTCCATTCATATTCGTTTGCCCGATGGGGCGCTCAAATCGTTCGAAGCGGGAATTTCGGTTCGGGAGGTGGCGGCGTCGCTCGGAAGCGGCGTCAAGAAAAACGGTCTTGCCGCCAAGGTGGACGGCGTTCTCGTCGACTTGAGCCATCGGTTGCATCGGGACGCCGACGTCGAGATCGTCATGCCCGACTCGCCCGAAGCGCTCGGGCTGTACCGGCATAGCGCGGCGCATCTGACGGCGCAGGCGATCAAGCGGCTGTACGGCGGCAAAGCCGTCAAGCTCGGCATCGGCCCGGTTATCGAGGACGGGTTTTATTACGACGTCGATGTCGAGCAGCCGCTATCGGCCGACGATCTCGGCAAGATCGAGCGGGAGATGGAGAGGATCGTCGCGGAAAATTGGCCGATCGAGCGGCGGGAAGTAAGCCGCGAAGAAGCTTTGAGACGGTTCGAGGAAGCGGAGGAGCCGCTCAAGCTGGAGCTGATCCGCGATTTGCCGGAGGACGCGGTCCTTTCGATCTACGAGCAGGGCGAATTCGCCGATTTGTGCCGGGGACCGCACGTGCCGTCGACGGGCCGTCTTCGCGCCTTCAAGCTGATGAGCGTGGCGGGCGCTTACTGGCGCGGGGATTCGAACAATAAAATGCTGCAGCGGCTGTACGGGACGGCGTTCGCAAGCAAGCCGGAGCTGGACGATCATATCGCCCGGCTCGAGGAAGCGAAGAAGCGGGACCACCGGAAAATCGGCAAGGAGCAGGAGCTGTTCCTATTCTCGGAGGAAGCGCCGGGCATGCCCTTCTACTTGCCGAACGGCATGACGATCCGCAACGAGCTGGAGCAATTTTCGCGCCAAATGCTCGCGGAGCACGACTACGAGGAAGTGCGCACGCCGTTCATGATGAATCGGCGGCTGTGGGAGGAGTCGGGGCATTGGGAACATTACCACGAGAATATGTACTTCAGCGAGGTGGACGACGTCCCGTTCGCCCTGAAGCCGATGAACTGTCCCGGACATATGCTCATTTTCAAAAACCGCATTCGCTCGTACCGGGAGCTGCCGATCCGGCTGGCGGAATTCGGGCAGGTGCACCGGCACGAATATTCGGGCGCGTTGAGCGGCATGATGCGGGTGCGCACGTTTTGCCAGGACGACGCGCATCTGTTCGTCCGTCCCGATCAGATCGAGGAGGAGATCGGCAGGACGATCGATTTGATCGACCGGATGTACAAGGTGTTCGGCTTCGAATACAAAATCGAGCTGTCCACGAGGCCGGAGCAGTCGATGGGGGCCGAGGAGCTGTGGGAGCAGGCGGAGAATGCGCTGCGCAGCGTGCTTGTCGAACGGGGCGTTCCGTTCCGGCTTAACGAAGGGGACGGCGCGTTTTACGGCCCGAAGATCGATTTCCATATTCGCGACGCGATCAAGCGAAGCTGGCAGTGCGGCACGATTCAATTGGACTTCCAGATGCCGGAGAAGTTCGAGTTGTCCTACGTCGACGAGTCGAACCGGAAAGCGCGTCCGGTCGTCATCCACCGCGCCGTGTACGGCTCGATCGACCGGTTCGTCGGCATTTTGACGGAGCATTATGCCGGTGCGTTCCCGATATGGCTGTCCCCGGTGCAGGCGACGGTTCTCCCGGTATCCGACAAGTTCGCCGAATACGCCGTGCGGACGAAGAAGCAGCTCCGGTCGGCCGGCATCCGGGCCGATGCCGATTTGCGGGACGAGAAGCTCGGCTACAAAATCCGCGAGGCGCAGCTTCGCAAGACGCCGTACATGCTCATCGTCGGCGAGCAGGAGGAGAAAGCCGGCACGGCGTCCGTCCGGAAGCGCGGCGAAGGCGACGTCGGGCGTTACGGACTCGATGAGGTGCAGGCGATGATGCTGGAAGACATTCGGTTGAAGGTTTAAGCCAAGCTTGCGGCGAACCGTATACGATACCGGGTTTCGGGGAATCCTCCTGAATAGGGAGGTTAGCCCAACCATGTTATTATCGACGATTTGTCGATCCAAAAAATTCGGTACGGCGCTGCTGTTCGTCGCCTGCTTGACCGTGCTCGGACCGATGTCCAGCCGCTCGGACGCCCGATTCGCCCTTTCCGGGAAGACGGAAACGAGCCAATCGTCGGGCGTTCATGCCAAAGCGACGGAAACGGTGCTGGGCCGGCTGCCCGAAAGCCGCAATGCCGACGTTACCGAACCGGCCGCCCGCGAGACGGTCGCCCAGCGGCTATCGAAAATCAAATCCCGCCAAGAGCTGATCGAAAAAAATAAAAAATATCCGGTGCTTCACGATGACGTCTCGCAATTTGTCGGCTCGGTCGAGGTGACCGCAACCGGCTACTATGCGGGCGTCGAATCGACGGGCAAGCATCCCGGGCATCCGCAATACGGCATTACGTCCTCCGGCGTAAAGGCGCGAAAAGGCGTTCTGTCCACGATCGCGGCCGACCCGAAAGTTTTTCCGATGGGGACGATTCTCTACATTCCCGGTTATGGCTACGGGATCGTGGCCGATACCGGCTCGGCGATCAAGGGCAACAAGATCGACCTGTATTTCGCCACGAAGGATCAAGTGTACAAGGAATGGGGCAAGCGAACCGTGAACGTGTTCGTCGTCCGGATGGGCAACGGCCGCGTATCCGAGGATACGCTGCGCAAGTGGGACGAAATATGGTCCCCGGTGCAGGCGGCCGAGCTTAGTTCGTTGGGCCTATAGCGATCAAGGAAACCGATGGACCGGTTTGTCGACCCGGGACCATTGGTTTCTTTTTTTTTCGACGCCGATATGCTAAAATGTTCCATATGGAAAGCGCATTCATGCGAGTGGGAAAATTCCTATTTTCTAGGAGATGAGCTTGATGTGGACGAGTTTGATTCATACCGACTCCGAAACCCGGGACGAGCAAGAGGCGTTGCTGCTCGACGTGTACAAGCAAATGTTCATCGTCACCTATTCGATTATGCGCAACAAGAGCGAAGCGATGGATGCGGTTCAGGAATCGTGGGTCAAAATATTGCGCAAGCTCGATACGCTTCGCGAACGGGACAAGCTGATCCAGTGGGCCAAGGTGATCGCGACGAACACCGCCTACAACATGCTCAAGCGCAAGGTCGCCGTGTCGCTTTCGGAAGAAAACGGTCTGTCGCTCGTGTCGAGCGAGGGCGTCGAGGAACGGGTAATCCGTAACATCATTTTCGAGGAAATCGGCAAGCTCGACGACAAAACGAGACATATTCTCACGTACAAATTCGTATACGACATGAAGGACAAGGAAATCGCCGACAAGATGGAGCTGCCGCTCGGTACGGTCAAAGCGCGCATCCACCGCGGCAAGGAGCAGCTGAGGGCCATGCTGACCGACCCGTATTTGAAGCCCGAGTAGCGTCCGGTCCCGGGAGCCTTACATAAAAGCGACGACCCCGTCAAATAATACGTCATGTGGAGGTGATCGACATGGCGAAGAACAAAAACAAAAATCAGCAGAACAACGCTGAATTTGCCGAAGAAGTAGCCGCTCGCGCCAACAAAAACAACGCGGCGCAAAACAATGCGAACCAAAACGCCAACCGCGAATAACGATAAGAGTCGAACGGAAACGGAAGGGAGCCTGATCGGGCTCCCTTTTTTGCCGTCTTCATGTCCCGTCGTGCACGGGGGATGGGACGAAAGTCACGTTATGGAGATTATATCCGTTACGTCGATGTCGGAAAGGAGGAAAAGTTCAGAAGAGTGCGAATATCCACAATGTCAGTCATATCACGTTAAGGAGTGAAGTTGATGCCTTTTAGAAAGCGCTTTATTTCTCTGGCCGCCGCCGCCGCTCTGACGTTGACGGCTATCCCCGCCGCGTACGCGGCTCCTCCGGCGGACCCCGCTCCTGTCAATTTGGCTGCGGGTCTCTCCTACCAGCTGTCCGCGCCGCCTTCGGCGAGCTATCCGGATTCGGGGAACGAGCTGACGGACGGCCAATATGCGGGCAACGCCTATTCGGATCCGAAATGGCAGGCGCATCTCCGCGGCATGCAGCGCACCGTTTCGTTCGATTTGGGTCAGGTGCAGTCCGTATCCAAGGTGAAGGCGCATTTCATGCAGGATACGGCGGCGGGCATTCATTTTCCGCAAAAGGTTCGCGTACTCGTATCCGAAGACGGGGAAGAATGGGGGACGCTCGCCGACATCAACAGCTCGATTCCGCTGTACGAAACCGGCCCGCAGCCGCTCAAGCAGGATTACGTCTGGGACGGAGCGGTCGACGGCTTGCCGCGAGGCAATCCGAACGCGACGATGGTGACGGCCCGGTACGTGAAAGTCGAGTTCACGACCGACGTCTGGGTGTTCGTCGACGAAATCGAAATTTGGGGCGTCAACGGCAAGGCGCATTCTGCCAAGCATTTGCCGAAGGATAGCGACAAGCCGGTTGCCGAGCCGGGTTACTTGAAAGCCGGGGAAGCGACGGCCGGCATCCACGACCTCGTGCTGCTTTATAACGGCTGGTATGCAAACGGTTTCGGCGACTGGATGAAGGACGCCATCGTGCCGTATATCAGCTACGTCGACGCGAATCGGCAGCCGAAGGACTGGTTTTTCGACGGCGTCCTGTATCTCGGCCTGAACGCGCCGTCCAAGCGCAGCTTTATGGAAAGCGGGACTCCTTCCAACAAGGAGGACTGGGAATGGTATTTGAACAAGACGTTCGCCGCCGAAGGCGACATGCAGCAGTTGAACGAGGCTGCGAAGGAGACGGCTCAAAAGCTCGGCGACCCGTCGCATAAAGTGAAGGTGTCGCTCATGATCCCGTACCCGGCCGTCAAGCAATCGCAGTTCGGCGACGTGGACGGGGACGGCGTGTCGGAAAACTTCGACTACGCGGTCGTCGGCCACGAGCAGGCGTATGCGAATAAGCAGAAGGCCGTCAAATGGTATATCGACAAAGCGATGGAGCTGTGGGACCAAGGGGCTTACTCCAACCTCGAGCTGGCGGCGATGTATTGGCTTAGCGAGAAGGTAAGCTTGAGCTCCTCCCACGAGGAAGACTTGATCCGGTATACGAGCGATCTCGTCCACGGCGAAAACAAGAAGTTTTTCTGGATCCCGTTCTTCGACGCCAACCGGTTTTATCAGTGGAAGGAACTCGGCTTCGACGCCGCCGTGCTGCAGCCGAACTACTTCTTCACGACGACGACGCCGGACTCGCGCATTACGGAGGCGGCCAGCTATGCGAAGCGTTACGGCATGGGCATCGAGATCGAAACCCACGAAGGCATCGTCAAGCCGGGCGCCCCGACTTCGGACGGCGACGTCTGGCGCGGCCGCTATCTCGCCTATTTGAACGGCGGCATCGACTACGGCTACATGACGGACGCCTTCATGGCGTATTATCAAGGCGGCGACACGTTCCTGCGCGCGGCGACGAGCACCGATCCGGTCGCTCGCGAAACGTACGAGTGGACGTATCGGTTCGTGAAAGGAACGTACGCGAAGCCGTAAGCGGGGCGAAGCCGGCCTGTCAAACGTTTCCGCGGCAAAAAGCTGCACATCCGGACGGATGGTGCGGCTTTTTGCCGTTATGTCGCGGATTCCGGGTCGCGCTTCCTCCTCCGTCTCGAGACCGAGGGACGAATCAATCCGCCGACTCTTTGTTTCTTGCGCCGCATCCTCTACAATGAAAGTACGGAAACGGGCTTTAAGGCCCATCGCTGGAGGAATTTACGATGAGAAACGATTTTTGGGGCAAGTCGATCGGCGGCTTCGTGCTGATCGGGATCGGCATCGTCTTTTTGCTGAACCAGACCGACGTCATCGACGTCGATCTCGGGTACATCGTCTCGCACTTCTGGCCGGTCGTCCTGATCGCGATCGGTCTGCAAGGCTTGTTCGCGCAGCGCCATCACCGGCACGGCGGCGGATTCATATGGGGGCTGCTGATGATCGGCCTCGGCCTCGCGTTCTTGAACAACAATTTCGGCTGGATTCCGGATTTCGGCATCGACGATTTGTTCAAATTCGCGATTCCCGTCGTCCTGATCTTGTTCGGCTTCCGGATGCTGTTCCGCCCGAAGCCTCCTCAGAAGCCTTATACGCCGAAAGATTGGCAGCCGTACTCGAGCGGGGTTGACGGTACGATCGGTATGGGCCCGGACGAAGGCGTGAACGGGAAAGGTCCGGACGCACCGTTCGGCGGCGAACCGCCGCTGACGCCTCCGCCGCCGCCACCGCCGCCCGAGCGGCCGCATTGGAACGGCCACCGCGAGCAGTGGCACGAGGCGAAGCAGGAATGGAAGCGGCGAAAGCGCGAATGGAAGCACGAGTTCAAGCACGAATGGAAGCAATATAAGCACGGCTATAGCGGCCATTCGTCGTGCGATGTGGACAACCGGCACAATTTCATCGGCGACCTGCGAATCGGCCGGGATTATTGGGAGCTGCGGCCGCTCAACGTCTCCCACTTCATCGGGGACACGGAGATCGATTTGACCCGGGCGAACATCCCGTACGGAGAAACCACGATCACCGTATCGGCGTTCATTGGCGACGTGAAAGTATATGTGCCGAACGACGTCCAGCTCGACGTCAGCGTTCAGGCTTCGGCTTTTCTCGGCGACATGAGCGTATTCGACCGGTGGGAGGGGGGGCTGTTCCGCAACATGCGGGCGGAGTCCCCGCAGTACCATGAAGCGGAGAAGCGCATCCGGATCCAAGTGAGCATGTTTATCGGCGATGTGCGGGTGAAGCGGGTCGGATGAACAAGCTCAGCAGATCGATCAATATCAAGTGGCAGCTGCTCACCTACTTCCTGGGCGCGCTCGCCGTCGTCATCGGCGGCTTCGCGCTCGGCTGGATTTACTGGCGGGAGGCGCTGAGCGAGAACGGCATGTGGGTCGAATACGTGGTCGCGCTCGTCGTGGCCGGCCTCGTCATCGTTTATATGATCGTTACGCAGCTTCAACGAAAAATCGACGCCCTGCACTTGGCCATCCTGCAGCTGGCGAGCGGCAATTTGGGAGAACGGGTCCGTCCCTTGGGGATGGATCCATTCGACCGTATATACGAAGATTTCAACGAGATGGCGTCCTCGCTCGAGAGGAGAATCATGCTGCTCCAGCAAGTCGGCGAGGAGAACGTCATGCTCCAGGCGCAGTCCAACGAAGCGGCCGTCATCGAGGAGCGGAAGCGGCTGGCACGGGACTTGCACGATACGGTCAGCCAGCAAATGTTCGCGATCCATATGTCCGCGTCGTCGCTGGCGAAGATGATGGAGCGGGGGCAGACGGAGGCGGCGGGACCGATCCTCGAGCAGCTCGTCACGATGTCCAACCTGACACAGAAGCAGCTGCGCAGCATGATCGCCCAGCTGAGACCGATTGAGCTGGAGGGGAGAAGGCTGTCCGAGGCGCTCGACAAATGGTTCCCCGACTATTGCCGGCAAAACGGGCTGCAAGGGTCGATGGATATTCGCTTGAACGGCCCGCTGTCCGACGGTATCGAGCATCAGCTGTTCCTGATCGTGCAGGAAGGAATGGCCAACGTCGTCAAGCATGCGTCGGCCAAACACGTCGCCTTGTCGCTTCACGACAACGGCAACCAGTATGTGCTGCAAATCAACGACGACGGCCTCGGCTTCCATACCGATCAGGCGCGCGCCAATTCGTACGGATTGTCGACGATGCGGGAGCGCGCGCAGAAGCTGGGGGGCGACATGGACGTGCGGAGCAAGTCCGGGGCCGGCACCCGGCTCAAGGTGAGCATACCGAAATTTGCGGCGGCGAAGGAAGCGAAACCGAATCCGAATCCGCCCGAGGAACAGGAGCGTTCGTAATGGAAACGGCGATGAAAATCATGATCGTGGACGATCACGATATGGTCAGGCTCGGATTGAAAACGTATTTGTCGATGGAGGGCGATTTCGTCGTCGTCGGCGAAGCGGCGAACGGCAAGGACGCGCTGGACATGCTGGAGCGGGGCGGCTCCGAGAAGCTGCCCGACATTATTTTGATGGACTTGATGATGCCGCTGATGGACGGCGTCGAGACGACCCGCGAAGTCGCTCGGCTTTATCCGCACGTGAAGGTCATTCTGCTGACCAGCTTCCTGGAGGACGAGAAGGTGCTTCAGGCGGTCGAAGCCGGAGCGGTCACCTACGTCCTGAAGACGGTCTCCTCCGACGAATTGGCCCACGTCATCCGCAGCTCGCACCGCGGCTTGCAGGTGATGAACGCCGAGGTGTCGCAAGCGTTGACGAGGGGATTGCGGCAGCGGTCGACCCAATCGGGGCAGGACGACGGCGAAGGGCTGACGAGCCGGGAGATGGAGGTGCTGCTTCTGATCGCCGACGGCAAGTCGAACAAAGATATCGCCGACGAGCTGCATATCAGCATCAAGACGGTCAAAACCCATGTGAGCAACCTGCTCATGAAGTGCGAGGCGGAGGACCGGACGCAGCTGGCCATTTACGCCCACCGCAAAGGCTGGAGCGGCAAGACCGGCGCTTGAGGAACGGGGATAAAATCGGCGCGATTGGCCCAAGCTATTGGAAAAAGCGAAGGAGTACGCCATGAAACCGATACAATCCGTTTTGGAGAACCGTACCGACGAATTCGACCGGTTCAAGGACTATGCGCAGCGGTTCGGCTTTACGCTCGGGGGCAATTGGGACTACGATCACGGCAGCTTCGACCGCGCATTGGACGAGGCGAATAAAGTGTGGCTGCGGCTGCCGTTCGAAGTGATCCGAGGCCGGCTCGAGGGCGGGGAATCGACGAATACGGGGACGCAGATCCAATTCGGCCAGCCGTATGTGCTGAAGCATCTGTATAACGAAGGGCTGGACGCGGAAGCCGTTCCGCGCACGTACGGAGCTTTGGTCGACCAGTTTCAGGACCCGGTCGACAAGGACGCCGACGTGGAAGAGCATTGGGTAAACCGCGGGACGGAGCTGCTGCGGCAAGTGGAGCGGGGGCTCGCCTGACGGGCGGGCCCGTTTTTTTTCCGCGCGAATTGAAGAATCCATCCGCCTCCTCCGACATTTTAGGAACGATTCAGATTGTTTTAATGTTCGTTTAAGGTTCGGCGTGCAAGATAGAGACATAGAACGACGGCGCGCACACGAAGCGTCTGGGAGAAACAAACCGGAGGAGGAGATTTCGTATGGATAACAACAAACGCGATTACAGCGATTTCTTTAAACCGCAGCAGGACGACAACGGAAACGAACGGCGGGACGCTCGCGAAGAGCAGACGGACAAGACGGAGAAGCCGTCCTACTATTACTCGTACGGGCCGTTCAAGTCTTCGATTCAAGACGAGCAGTCGAGCGAGACGACGACGGCTTCGTCGGACCAGGGGACGTCGCAGGTCGAAATTACGTCGCCGCGCCCGGTGCGTCCGTATTACGGCTATTCGTCCGAGGCGGACCGGCAGCTGCAGCAGCAGACGGCCGCTCAGTGGGACTATAACAATGCGAAGAAAAAATCGAATCCGCTCAAATCGTACATGGCCACGTTTTTGGCCGGAGCCGTCGTCGTCGGCAGCCTGATGTTCGCATCGGACAAAATGAACCTGTTCGGCGACGCCGGCGCGATGGCGACGAACAACGGCGCCGTCTCCGGGTCGGTTTCGAAGGCGAACGGCAGCGGCGGCAACGGCGGTGTCACGACGGCGGCGCTCGACTCGGTCGTCCGTCCGGGCAACATTTCGCAAATCGTCAATAACGCGAGCCCGGCCGTCGTCAAGATCAATACGTACGTGAAATCGTCCAACCGGTCGAGAAGCGGCATGAACTCCGATATTTTCAACTTCTTCTTCGGCGACGGCCAGCGTCAGCAGACGCCGAACAATAACGGAAGCCAGCGCCAGTCGGCGGGGATGGGCTCCGGCTTCATTTTCGATAAGGAAGGCTACATTTTGACGAACGAGCACGTCATCAACGGCGCCGACGAAATCGAAGTCGAAGTGCAGGGGTATGCGGAGCCGTTCAAGGCGAAGCTGCTCGGCTCGGAGTACAGCCTGGACTTGGCGGTGCTCAAAATCGAGAAGAAGGACAAAGACTTCTCCATGCTCGAGATGGGCAGCTCGGACGACATCAACGTAGGCGATTGGGTCGTCGCGATCGGCAACCCGTACGGCTTCGACCATACGGTGACGGTGGGCGTGCTGAGCGCGAAGGAGCGTCCGATCGACATTCCCGACAATCAAGGCACTCGCGAATACCAGCATCTGCTGCAAACGGACGCCTCGATCAACCCGGGCAACTCCGGCGGACCGCTGCTCAACCTGAACGGCCAAGTGATCGGGATCAATACCGCGGTCAGCGCGCAGGCGCAAGGGATCGGCTTCGCGATTCCGACCAGCACGGTAACGTCCGTTCTGGAAAACTTGAAGAACAACGTCAAAATTCCGCTTCCTTATATCGGCGTCAACATCCAGGACGTACCCGAGGAGCTCGTCAAAGACTTGAAGCTGGACAACGCGGAAGGTACGGTAGTCGCTTCCGTCGTACAGGGCAGCCCGGCGTCCAAGGCCGATCTCCAGCCGTATGACGTCATCACCGAGGTGAACGGCGAGAAGATCAAGGATACGGAAGCGTTCCGCGACAAAATCAAAAGCATGAAGGTCGGCGACAAAGTCACGCTGACGGTCGTCCGCAACGGCTCCAAAGTGACGACGGCGGTCATCATCGGCGATATGAACAAGAAATGACGGTCATCGTCATGATGCGGGGAGGAAAGCAGACCGGAACGCTCGGGCGTTTCGCTGCTTTCCTTTTTTGTCTTCGGTTGCGTCCGTTCCGGACCTGCTGGTCCGGCGTGCGGGCTTCGGTTGCGTCCGTTCCGGACCTATATTACGATTATCCAAGAAGCTCATTTTCGCTCTAGGGGAGGCTTGAACGGGTTGAGAGAACATATTCTCGTCATCGACGACGACGATAAAATCACATCGATGCTGCGGCGGTCGCTGGCATTCGAAGGCTATTCCGTTACGACCGCGGGCAACGGCGCGGAAGGGCTGAAGCAGATGATGGCGATGGAGCCGAATTTGCTCATTTTGGACGTCATGATGCCGCAAATGGACGGCTGGGAAGTGTGCCGGCGCGTACGCGAGGGCGGCAGCTCGGTGCCGATCCTGATGCTGACGGCGAAGGACGAGGTCGCCGACCGGGTGAGGGGGCTCGATTTGGGCGCCGACGACTATCTCGTCAAGCCGTTCGCGCTCGAGGAGCTGCTCGCCCGCGTCCGGTCGCTGCTTCGCCGGCGGGGCGACGCCGCCGCAGAGATGAAAACGAACCGGATCCAATACGAGGAATTGACGCTCGACCTCGACACGCGCGAAGTATTTCGCGCCGGCCATTCGATCGAGCTGACGACGAAGGAATTCGAGCTGCTCCACCTGTTCATGCTCAATCCGAAGCGCGTGCTGTCGCGCGATACGATTATGGAGAAAATTTGGGGCTACGACTACAGCGGCGAATCGAACGTGCTCGAAGTGTACATCGCGCTGCTGCGCCAAAAGCTGGAGGAGAAAGGCGGCAAGCGGATCATTCAGACGGTCCGCGGGGCGGGCTACGTGCTGAGAGGGGAATGACGGATGTCGATACGGCTTCGCTTGACGCTCTGGTATACCGGGATATTGGCCGTGACGTTTCTCGTCTTCGGCGTCGGTCTCTATACGTTTTTTTCGTATAAGATGCATAACGACCTGCGGAACGAGCTGGCCGTTCAGGCGCAGGAGGTGAACCGCGAAATCAAAGGGTTCGGCGGCATCTTTTTCTCGCTGCCGGATTTGCGGGAGTTCAAGTCGACGGGGATTTACATGCAAAGCATTTCGATTCAAGGACAGGTGAAGCGGTCGAGCAACCTGAAGAGCAACCTGCCTTGGACCGACGAGCATATCAACCTCGCCCTGCAGGGCGAAGATTCGTTCGAGACGATTCCGGTCAACGATTTCAATCTGCTTATGTACTATTACCCGCTCGTGCTGGAAGGGGGGCTCGTCGGCGTGCTGCAGGTGGCGACGCCGCTCGAGGACGTCGAGCAGTTTCTTCATAATTTGCGGCTCATCCTGTTTTTGGTCGCGCTGTTTTCGATTTTCCTCGCCGCTTCGGCCGGCTGGTTTTTGTCGCGCAAGGCGCTGCAGCCGATCGAGAACGTCATCGAAGCGGCCAATACGATCGAGAAAAGCGCCGACCTCGACAAGCGGATCGATTACGAAGGACCGAACGACGAGATCGGCCGGCTGACCGATACGATCAACGGCATGCTGTCGCGCATCCAGGCGATGTACACCGGGCTTGACGACGCGTACCGCGCCCAGCGGCGGTTCGTTTCGGACGCCTCGCACGAGCTGCGCACGCCGCTGACGACGATCCGCGGCAACGTCGATTTGCTCGAGAAAATATGGAAGCCGGCCGCGGCGCTGGAGAAGGGCGCCTCGGAGGGAGAACGCGCCGAACCGGCGATGAAGGATGGCACCGTCGAGCTGTCGCTCGAAGCGATGCACGACATCGCCTCGGAAGCGGAGCGGATGAGCCGGCTTGTCAACGATATGCTGTCGCTCGCCAGGGCGGACGCCGGCTTCACGATGACGAAGGAAGCGGTCGAGCTGAAGCCGCTCGTGGAGGAAGTGGTGCGGCGGGCGCAATTTTTGCCCCGTACGGCGGATTGGATCGCGGGAGATTTGGGGGCTCTGGATGGCGTCGAGGTGTACGGCAACAAAGATTATTTGCAGCAGCTGCTGTTCATCCTGATCGAGAACGCGTTCAAGTATACGGACGAGGGCGAAGTGCGCGTCGACGCGCTCCGTTCCGGCCGCCAAGTCGGGATTCGCGTAAGCGACACGGGGATCGGGATGGACAAGGACGAAATTCCGCACATTTTCGAGCGGTTTTACCGAGCGGACCCGTCGCGCGGCAAAAAGGCGGGAACCGGCCTCGGCCTGTCGATCGCCAAATGGATTATCGACCAGCACGGCGGCTCGATCGAAGTGAAGACGCGCAAGGAGGAAGGGACGACGTTCGTCGTCTGGCTGCCCGTCAGCGGCGATTCCCTTTCCCCGTCGGTCGGAATGCGGTATAATGAGTAGAATACGGATTTTTCGACAAAGAACGATCCGATTAGGGAAAGAGGCGATAAGCGATGGACGTATTGAAAATATCGCCCAGAGGATATTGCTACGGCGTCGTGGACGCGATGGTGCTGGCCCGGCAGACGGCGCGCAACCTCGATCTGCCGCGGCCTATCTATATTTTGGGAATGATTGTGCATAATAGTCATGTGACCGACGCGTTCGAGGACGAGGGCATCATTACGCTTGACGGCGACAACCGTCTCGACATTCTGGACCGCATCGATAAGGGAACGGTTATTTTCACCGCCCACGGCGTATCGCCGGAGGTGCGCCGCCGCGCCCGGGAGAAAGGGTTGACCGTCGTCGACGCCACTTGCCCGGACGTTACGAAGACGCACGACCTGATCCGGGAGAAGACGGAGGCGGGCTACGAGATCGTCTATATCGGCAAGAAGGGCCATCCCGAGCCGGAAGGCGCGATCGGCATCGCTCCGGACCACGTTCATCTGATCGAGAAGGAAGAGGAGATCGACAAGCTGGAGCTCGAGACGGACCGGATCGTCATTACAAACCAGACGACGATGAGCCAGTGGGATATCCGGCATATCATGAGCCGGCTTATCGCCAAGTTCCCTTCCGCGGAAATCCACAACGAAATTTGCTTGGCGACGCAAGTGCGGCAGGAGGCGGTGGCGGAGCAGGCGAAGGAAGTCGACCTCGTCATCGTCGTCGGCGACCCGAGGAGCAACAATTCGAACCGGCTCGCTCAAGTGTCGGAGGAGATCGCGGGCACGAAGGCGTACCGTGTCGCGGACGTGACCGAGATACGCCGGGAATGGCTGACGGGTGTCGGGAAGGTGGGCGTCACATCGGGCGCCTCGACGCCGACGCCGATTACGAAGGAAGTCATCGCCTATCTGGAGCAATTCGATCCGGATCGTCCGGAGACGTGGGAAATTCGGCGTACCGTCAACAAGAGCAAGCTGCTTCCGCCGGTCAAAGCACTTTCAAAAGAATAGGATGAGGAACCGTGCCGGTACAAGCCAAACGACCAGCCAGAACCGACAAACAACCACGCCTTTATCAGGCGGCCCGAGGAGCGGCCCGGTGGTTCAAGTACAAGTACGTTCTGCTTTCCCGGGCCAAGGGCGGCGCCGCGAAAGTAGCCGCGGGCTTTTCCATCGGTCTCGCGGTGGAGATGTTTACGCTGCCCACGTTCGGCTTGGCGTTTTTCCTCATTTTCCCTCTCTGCTATTTGTTCCGGGCGAGTCTGGCCGGCGCCCTCATCGGCTTCGTCTTCGGCAAAATCATCTACATCCCGCTCGCCTTCGTCAACGCCAGGGTCGGCGCGCTGATCGTGCCCGAACGGTTTAACGAATGGATTTCGTTTTTGCCGCATTGGCTGGAGAAAATGTTTTACGTCAACGCGAAGCTGATTGCCGGAGGGATGGTCGACGGCGCGCTGATGGGGCTGCTCGTCTATGTGCCGATCCGGTCGCTGCTTCAGCTGTATACGCGGCGGCGCAGCGAGAAGCGGCGTATCCGGCGGGAGCAGCTCGTCCTGAACCAAACGAACCGATCGTACGAATGACGCCCCGGGCCGGTCCCGAGGGCGTCGTTCGTTTTTTTTGTGAAAAATAGGGATTGACGCAGGAGGGCGTATCCTTTATAGTTACTTTATCGGTTAAAAGCATAAAAGCTTAAAAGCGTATACGCGTTGAAGCGTCTAAGCTAAGAAGACAAGCGGCCGCATGGCCGGCCGTCGAATACGAAAGGGAGAGTGGTCCTTCATGATCGCCGTAACGTCCAACAACATTTCCGACGAGCGTATCGCCGAAATCGTCCATCATATCGAGAAGCATGGCGTGCAAGCGCATGTGTCCAAAGGAACGGACCGTACCGTCATCGGCATTATCGGCAAGGCCGATCCGAAGCTGGCCGAGCAGCTTCGCCAAATGTCGGGCATCGAGAACGTGATCAAAATTTCGAAGTCCTACAAGCTGGCGAGCCGCGATTTCCATCCGGACAATACGGTTATCAACATCAAGGGCGTCGAGATCGGCGGACGCGAGCTCGTCGTGATGGGCGGACCGTGCGCGGTCGAATCCCCCGAACAGATCGACGAGATCGCCCGGCTCGTGAAGGCGGCCGGCGGGCAGGTGCTGCGCGGGGGCGCGTTCAAGCCGAGAACCGGTCCTTACAGCTTCCAGGGCGTCGGCGTGGAAGGACTCGAGATGATGGCCGAAGCGGGCAAAAAGCACGGGCTTCTGACGATCACCGAGGTTATGACGCCGGAGTACGTCGACGTCTGCGCCGAGCATGCCGACATTCTTCAGGTCGGAACGCGCAACATGCAAAACTTCGACCTGCTCCGCAAGCTCGGCACGATCCAGACGCCGGTATTGCTCAAGCGCGGGTTCAGCGCCACCTACGACGAATTTTTGAACGCGGCGGAATACATTTTGGCGGGCGGCAACCCGAACGTCATGCTCTGCGAGCGCGGAATCCGAACATTCGAGACGTACACGCGCAACACGCTGGACTTGGCGGCCATTCCGGTGCTGCACCAGCTGAGCCACTTGCCGGTTATTTCCGACCCGAGCCACGGTACGGGCCGCCGCGAGCTCGTGGAGACGATGTGCAAAGCGTCCGTCGCCGCCGGTGCGGACGGGTTGATCGTCGAAATGCATACGGATCCGGACAATTCGATGACCGGAGACGGCGTACAGTCGCTGTTCCCGGACCAGTTCGCCAATTTGCTGCAAGACCTCGAGAAGCTGGCGCCGCTGTGCGGCAAAACGTTCGAAACGAAAAAGACGCCGATTCACGCCTGATTCGACAAAATCGGGCGGTATCGCACGGAAGCTCCGCCGCACTAGGCGGGGCTTCTTTTGGCTTTTACTCGATTTATGTCGAAATTGTGAAGTGTGTAAGAATACCTGACATGGCCGCAAAAAATACCTTACATAAGTATTGACCAGCGTTTCGAGCGGCTATATAATAGGGCCATATCATTCAAAAACTTGAACAATGATCGTCCAAAATGCGGTGAATGTTCGGAAATGGGAGGATTTAAACATGTCTGTCCAAAGTGTGCTCGATCTGATCAAAGAAAAAAACATCGAGTGGGTCGATTTCCGGTTTGTCGGATTGTCGGGTAAAGCGCAGCATATCAGCTTGCCGGCCAGCGAGGTGGACGAGGCTACTTTCGAAAACGGAGTGGCGTTTGACGGTTCCTCCATCCCGGGCTTCCGCGGAATCGAAGAGTCCGACATGGTTATGATGCCGGACACGGAGACGGCTTATGTCGATCCGTTCACCGCTCATCCGACGTTGATCATTATGTGCAACATCCATACGCCGGACGGCGAACGCTACGAGCGCGACCCGCGTTCGATCGCCCAAAAGGCTGAAGAATATTTGCAGCAATCCGGTGTCGGCACGACTGCCTTCTTCGCTCCGGAATCCGAATTTTTCATCTTCGACGACGTTCGCTTCGAAAACGGCATGAACAAATCGTACTTCGAAGTCGACTCGGAAGAAGCGGCTTGGAATTCCGGCCGCAAGGAAGAGGGCGGCAACCTCGGCTTCAAAGTGCCGGTCAAAGGCGGCTACGTGCCGGTCGCTCCGATGGACTCGCAGCAAGACATCCGCAGCGAAATGTGCCGCTTGATGGCGGAAGCGGGCTTGCGCATCGAGCGTCACCATCACGAGGTGGCGACGGCGGGCCAGGCGGAAATCAACTTCCGTTTCGACACGCTGACCAAAACGGCCGACAACCTGCTGAAATACAAATATATCGTGCACAACACGGCTCGCCAATACGGCAAAGTCGCGACGTTCATGCCGAAGCCTCTGTTCGGCGACAACGGCTCGGGCATGCACGTTCACCAATCGATTTTCAACGGCGACATTCCGCTGTTCTATGAAAAAGGCGGCTACGCGAACCTGAGCGAAATGGCGCTCTACTATATCGGCGGCATTCTGCACCACGCTCCGGCGCTGATCGCCATCACGAACCCGAGCACGAACTCGTTCAAGCGTCTCGTTCCGGGCTACGAAGCTCCGGTCAACCTCGTGTTCTCGAAAGGCAACCGTTCCGCGGCGGTTCGGATTCCGATCGCGGCCGTTACGCCGAAAGGCTGCCGCATCGAGTTCCGTACGCCGGACTCGACGGCCAACCCGTACCTCGCGTTCGCGGCTATGCTGCTCGCCGGCTTGGACGGCATCAAGAACAAGATCGACCCGCGCAAGCTGGGCTTCGGACCGTTCGACACGAACATTTACGAGCTGTCGGACGCCGAGAAGAACGAAATCCGCAGCGTACCGGGCACGCTCGACGAAGCGCTCGACGCGCTGGAAGCGGACAACGAGTTCTTGACGCAAGGCGGCGTGTTCACGAAAGACTTCATCAACAACTACATCGAATACAAGCGCGGCGAAGCGAAGTCGGTCAGCATCCGCATTCACCCGCAAGAATATTCGCTGTACTTCGATTGCTAATATCCCGCTCTGACCGCCCCCGGCTTCCTGCCGGGGGTTTTGTCGTCTTTCGGCGGCTCCCGCCGCATAGTCCGTCTCCGGTTGGCGCACGATAACCAGTACGTACATTACGGAGCAAAAGGAGCGATTTCCCCATGTCCGATCTCGACCATTACGCCGACGAGCGGGAGGCGGCGACCGAAGCGGACGCCGGCATGGCCGCCGAACCGGAGGCGTTCCGCGATTCGTCCGGCGACGACGCCGACTTGCCGGAGAGCGAAGCGTACGACAACGCCGAGACGTTCGGCCGGACGCTGCTGCAGTATGCGGATACGGTCCAATACGTGAACGCCTTGTATCCGGACCAGATGGACGTGAACGAAGCGAAGGAGGCCGTCGCCGAACGGCAGGCGGATACCCCGGCTTCGGAGAACGAGTAAGAGGCGTTTCTGACGTGCCTCTTGCCTGATAAGGAAGAGCCCTTGCCCATTCGGGCAGGGGCTCTTCGGCATGGGCTATGACGGAGGTCCGAGAACGACCTCGACTAAAGTCCGGCTCGAAAAACGTTCGCGGGTCCGATTTGGGAGAAGCAAATATTTCCTACAATGAATAACGGAGAGAGAACAATATAGATAAAAAAAGATAGGATGGAGAACAAACATGAAACCATTGAAATTGGCAAGGAAAGGAATCGTTATCGGAGGCTTGGCCGCGGCGGTATTGCTTGGAGGCAGCTTGTCCGGCATCGGAGGAACGGTTTACGCATCGGAGACGTCGGTTGTAAGTCAGGTCGATTATAAGGCGGTCGTGGAGCGCAACTTGACGTATATCGTCGGGCATGTAGCTTCGCTCGCCGGCCGGGACGACAGCTCGGTCCGGGAATCGCTCGCCCGCGGGGACGATTTGGTGAAGGTGTCCGGAATGACCAGCCGGGAGCTGCTGGAAAAGCTCGTCGAATCGATGAATCAAAGCATCGATTTCGCGGCGCGCGGCGACAAGTCCGTTACGGCGGAAGAGTTGAATCGGATCAAATCGGAAGCGGCAAGCCAAATCTCGACCATCATCACGACGAGCGGCTATGACGATTTGAAGCGCAACGCGACGAAACCGGACTACGCCAAAATCGTCTCCAACAACTTGTCGACGCTGGTCGTCAGCGTGTCGGCGTACGCCGATCGTTCGGAATCGGCGATCCGGGATTCGCTTCGCCAAGGCAAAACGCTTGTGGAAGCTTCGGGACTAAATCGCGAAGAACTGTACAATAAATTGATAGGATCGCTGAATCAAAGCATCGATTTCGCCGCTCGCAACGACAAGCTGACTACGTCGGAGGAATTGGCCAAAATCAAATCGGAGGCGGCCGACAAAATTTCGACGATAATCTCGACAAGCGGCTATGACGATACGTCCCTTCGGTTTCCGAAGCCGGATTACGCCAAAGTCGTGGAGCGCGGGCTCGCTACCTTGGTCGGACAAGTAGCCTCGATCGCGGATCGGACGGACGACTCGGTCCGGGAATCGCTCCGGCAAGGCAGAAGTTTGGCCGAAATTTCCGGGCTGAAGCGCGAAGAGCTGATGAACCGTCTCGTCGAGACGATGAACCAGGGCATCGACTTCTCGGCGCGCAACGACAAGTCGACGACCCCGGAAGAGCTGAGCAAGATCAAATCGGAAGCGGCGAGCAAGATTTCGACGATCATCTCGACGAGCGGTTATGACGACATCGCCCATAACACACCGGAAGTCGACTATGAAAAAGTCGTGGAACGCGATTTGTCGTTCATCGTCAGCCATGTGGCGTCCTTGGCCGACCGGAAGGACAGCGACATCTTGGACGCCTTGGCTTCGGGCCAAACCCTCGTGCAGGCGTCCGGGATGAACCGTCAGGAGCTGCTCGACAAGCTGGTCGCTTCGATGAACCAGAGCATCGACTTCGCCGCCCGCAACGACAAGAAGACGACAAAGGAAGAGCTTAGCCGGATCAAGTCCGACGCGGCGAGCCGAATCTCGACCATTCTGTCGACGAGCGGGTACAAAAAGTAAGCGAATCGTTCGTTACGCCCTCCGGGAACGACCCGGAGGGCTTTTCCTATATGCGACGTTATTCCACCCCTTGCGATCCGCACTCTGCCTTATTGCACGCTCCAAAACAAAAAACGTCGAGGCGGCCTCGACGCTTTTTTCTATACAGACTGCCGAATTATTGCCAGCTCTCGTACTGATCCGTCCAATTGGCGGGGGTCAGCGCCGGCTTTCGCAAATAAACGTTGGGGACATGGTCGTTGTAAGCGGCGATGCGGTCGTTGAGCGCGTCCAGTCGCGCGGCGAGCTCGACCGGAGGTACGACGCGGACCGATTCGGCCATCAGTTTCTCCAGCCCGGCGCGGACCTCGTGCTGCAGCTTCAGCCACTGGGGCAAATGGGCGGCGTGCTTGAACTCCACGTAAAACGGATCGAAAGCGGTCGTTCCCGTCGTCGTCTGCTCTTGGACACTGTTCATGGCTTCCATCCTGATCCCTCCTTGCTTAATTCCATTATACCTCGCTTGCCCGTAGCGGAGAGGCGCCGGTTATGGCGGATCGGGGACAACTTTATGTCCGATTTATGAAATGAAATATATGCGGTCCCGCTGCTGTTTATGTCGGCGAAAGCCGCATAGAGGGCGAGCGAACGGAGCATCCTAGAAGGTGGAAATTGCAGGAGGTGAAACGCGAATGGCCAGCCATCAAGTGAAGGAGCATGCGCAGAAAATCGTCGAAAGCTGCAACAAGCTGCAAAACATGACGACCGATGAAGCGATCCGCAACGAGCTGTCGAAAATCAAACAATACTGCTCGTCGATCGAAAATCAAATTTGACCTCTGCATGTATCGGGAGCCCCGGATTCGTCCTCGGGCTTTTTTTTCGCTGATTGTGCGAATGGTGTTCAAGCCTTTGGGCAATCCGCGAAACGCGAACAAGCAAGCCGGGCGTCGGGCCGGAGATTTGCTTGTTCGCCGTACGGCTAGTCGGGCGAAATGGTTTAGCGAGCCTCGGACCGGTGCGGGTGCCCGAATTCGATGCGGAATTCGACGCCTCCCGGTACGTTGGCCGCGCGGACGGAGGCTTGATGGAGTCCGGCGATCCGCTTGACGATGGCGAGCCCGAGGCCGAACTCGCCTTTGCGGCCTTTGCGGAACCGGCCGAACAGCTCGCCCAGCATGTCCGGCTCGATCGGCGGGCCGTCGTTGCCGATCGCAATCGCCCCCGCCCCGCCATCCGGTCCCCCGTCCTCGACGGTTACCGTTATGACGGAAGCGGCGTAGCGGATTTGGTTGTCCAGTACATTTTCCAGCGCGATCGTCCACTGCTCCCGGTCTCCCGTAATCGACAGCGGCTCGAGGCGCAGCTTCCAATCGAGCTCCGGACGCTGCCACCGCAGCCGGTCGACGACCTCCTCGACGAGCCGGTCGAAGCGGACCGTATCGCGGGAGGGCGGTTCGTGCGCGGACAAATAGTCCAGCTTCGTCAAATAGAGCAGCGCCCGAATCCGGTTGCCGAGACGCTCCGCCTCTTGATCGATCACTTCGACGGACGTCTCCAAATCGCCCTTCGGGTAGATGCCGTCCTGAATCGACTGCGCATAGCTGCGGATGACCATGACGGGCGTCTTCAGCTCGTGGGAAATGTGCTGGAGCAGCGACTGCTGCGTCTCGTCCTGGCGCAGCAGCTGCGCACGCGTCCGCTCCATCGCCGCCGCCAATCGGCCGATTTCGTCTTTGCGGCTCAGGTCGAGCGGTTCGTCCCACCTACGGTCGGCGATATGCCGGACGTAGCGTTCCAGCTTGACGAGCGGGTTCGACAAATATTTGGCGAGCCAGAGCGCCGGCATCCAGCTGAACAGCAGCACGAGGCCCAAAATCAGAAAGAGGCGGGACGACAGCTCCTTCACCAGCTTGTTCCGGTGGGCGTCCCACATGTAGGAGACGATGTACAGCTTGCTCCCGCGATACGTCTCCATGCGGATCATGTAATAAATTTTTTCGTCGCTCCATCCGGCGTCGTAGCGCTGCACCTGCACCGTTTGCGAACGCGCTTGCGCGACGAGCCGTTGGCGGAATTCGGCCGGGAACGTGGCGAGATTCGGCGTCATTTTGCCTTCCTCGGTCATGAGCACGTGACGGACGGTGCGGATGTTTTGCTGCTCCTGGTCGCGCTCGAACGCGGGCGGGCCTTCGAGCCACCGGTCGGCGAACCGGTCCTTCTGCCTTCCGGCGAAGAGCGAGTTTTGCGCGTCCTCGATCGTGCTGTAAATTTCCCTCGTAAAATAATTGCCCAGAAACAGCGGAATGACCGCCAGCAGCAGCAAGCCGATGCCGGTCGTAACGGCCGTGACGACGAGCCAGATTTGGACGAACAAAGGCTTGTTTTTCACGCCTGCACCATCCGGTACCCGTACCCGTATATCGTTTCGAGCCGAAGCTCGGGCAGTTTTTTGCGGATGCGGCGGACGAGATCGTCGACGACGCGGTCGGTGCCGAAATAATCTTCGCCCCAGATCCGGTTGAGCATTTGCTCTCGGGAGAACGCTTGCCCGCGGTTTTGCGCCAGAAACAGGACGAAATCGAACTCCTTCGACGTCAGCTCGATTTCGTCGTCGTTCCGGTACACGAGCCGTCTCGTCTCGTCGATCCGATAAGGAGGAACGGAGATGCCCGCTGCCGGCGGCGTTCCGACCGGAGGCAGGGCGTAAATGCGCTCCAGCAGCTTGCGCGTGCGGATGACGAGCTCGCGGGGCAGGAACGGCTTGGCCAAGTAGTCGTCGCTGCCCATCTCGAGGCCGATGACCCGGTCCAGGTCGGCGTCGCGCGCGGAGATGAAAATGACCGGGATGGCGGGCGAATCGAGCTTGATTTCGCGGATCAGCTGGAAGCCGTCCACGTCCGGCAGCATGATATCGAGTATCCACAAGTGAGGCCGGTCGCCGATGGCGGCACGCGCCGACTCGCCGTTCGGGAAGCTGCGGACGTCCCAGCCTTCCTTGCGCAAGTAGGTGGTCAACACTTGATTCAAGTTGCTTTCGTCCTCCACGAGATGGATGCGATACGACACGGCTGCTCCTCCTTCTTCCTTCTCATGACGTTGCCTACAATCGCTATTATACCACCCGACATACGAAAAAGAGACGCCCGCGGGCGTCTCTCGGATAGCCGGCCGGCACATCGGCGGCGGTTTGTTAGGCTGCGCTTCCGTCAAACGGTGCTTGCGGAGGAAGCGTTCGCTTTTTGCGCTTTCCAGCTTTGCGTTTTCGCTGGGCTTTGCGCTTGCGCGTCGGGTTGCGACTGCTTCGGAGCTTTCGGCTGCACCGTCTGGCCGGTCGCCTTCGGCTTCAGCTCGGCGATTTTGGCGGCGATCGCGTCGTTCGCCTGCTTCACGTCGCCGAGTACGTTCGCGAGTGCGGCGCGGATTCCGTCAGCGTTATCCGCTTTGATCGCGTCCGTCAGCTCTTGGCGGTGCGTCCGCGCATCCTGGAGCTCCGCGGCGTCGCCTTCCCAAACGCCGCCCTTGATGCCACGGCCGAACGGCAACGAGCCGTCCTTCGCTTGCTCGCGCAGCTGCTCCTTCGTGATTTCCCCGTTCTCGAGCTTCTGCTTCAGCTCGTCCCGTTTTGTCTTCCATTGCTGCTGCAGCTCTTCCTTTTGCGCCTTGAGCGCGTCGTGCACGCCTTGGTCCTGCAGCAGCGCCTTCAGCTCTTCGCCGAGCGCTTCCTGCCGATCGAGGGCGGCTTGCCAATCGGCCAACGTGTCCGGGGCGTATTTCTCGGCAAGCAGCTCCATATATTTGCGCTGGTTCACCTGCTTGTCGCCGATCGTCTTCGACAACGTCCCGCCGCCGAAGCCACCCGGTCCGCGATGGTCGAAGCCGCCGTGCCCTTTGCCGAAGCGGGCTTTGCCGCCGGGCTGTGCGGGTGCGGAGCTGTCCGCGCTCGGGGCCGAGCCGGAGCCGTCGCTTTGGCCGCTCTGTTCGGCGGCGTACGCGGCCGCCGGTATGATCAAGGCGAGTGCCAGTGCGGCGGGCAGCATCGTTTTTTTCCAACCGTTCAACCGTTTCATCCGTTCATCCTCCTATCGGATCGTGGGGACAGGCCAGGGAGCCTACACGATCAATGTACCGGACGATTGAGGGGAAAAGATGAGAAGATTGTGGGAAATTGTGAAAGGGGGAGCGCGCGTACGGCGACGCTCGGGAGCGAAGGGAAGAGAGGAAGCGCGGAAAGGCGAGGAGCGAGAAAAGCGCGCCGGCCTCCCGTTGAAATCACGTCCCTCGGAATGGGAGGAAGGCAGGGACGCGATTTCAAATGAGGCACGTAAACGCTGCGCTGCTTTCTCTCGCCCCTCTCGGCGATACAGTCTCTCTTCCCGGCTCGCGCCGAATGCCGCCGCCCGCGCGGATGAGGCGGGCAGGTGGAAGAGGGGAGCCGCACCTGATCGTTTTTTCAGAACCTGATCGTTTTATCAGAAAAACGGAAAGGAATTGCATGTTCAACGGTTCCGTTTATTTACCGGATTCCGCTGCACGCCTTATGATGACGGTATGAGGAGGCGAGAACTAACTGTAAGCGGATACATGGCCTTCGGACGTTAGCTGCTCGGAGACTCGAACCAAATCCAAACGAAGGGATGGGGATTTCATTGAACCGAAGGAAGCGACAAAAGGTTGGGGCGCTTGCGCTCGTTCTCGTAACGGCGCTGCTTGCGGGATGCTCCGGTGCGGGAGCCAAAACGGAGCCGCAGCAGGACGCATCCCAAGCCGACTCGCCGCCGGGCACATCGGCAACGGCCAAGAAGCCGGAGCCGGCGACTCTTCGCATCTTGACGGAGCTGGCGTCGGCATGGCCGGTGCAAAAGGATTGGGCCGTGTGGAGATGGGTGAAGGAAAAAACGAACATCACGATGGTGCAGGAGACGCAGACGGGGCCGGAATCGATGGCGCTTGCGATCGCGTCGGGCGATATGCCGGACCTGTTCTCCATCTTCCCCGGCGATGCCCAGAAGTACGGGCCGCAAGGCGCTTTTCTCGACTTATCCAAACATTTGGACAAAATGCCCAACGTAAAAGCGTTTCTCGCCTCCAGACCGGATGTCGCTCAACGGATGACGTCGCCGGACGGGGAAATGTTCCAGCTGCTGAACGACGGCTCCGGCGTCAGCAACCAGATGGTCTGGTTTTACCGCGACGATATATTCAAGCAGCACAACCTGCAGGAGCCGAAAACGTGGGACGAATTGTACGAGACGGCGAAGAAGCTGAAGCAGCTGTACCCGGACAGCTACCCGTTCGTCTTCCGCCACGGCTTGGGTACGATGTCTACGTTCGCCCCGTCGTTCGGCATTTACCCGTCGTTCCACGAGGATATGAATACCGGCAAAATGAAGTACGGCGCGACCGATCCGGGCTTCAAAACGTTGATCGAATATTTGTACAAATTCAACAAGGAAGGTCTCATTCCGCCGGATTGGCTTTCCATGGATTATAAGTCGTGGACGCAATTCATCACGACGAACAAGTCGTTCATTACGGTTCAATATATCGGCCAGATCGAAACGATGAACGCGGAGCTGAAAAACGGAGCCCATCTGAAATTCATGCCGCCTCCTCTCGGAAAAGGCAGCAAGCCTTACTTGCCGAAGGGCGACATCGAGGTGTTCGGCTTCGGCGTATCGTCCAAGACCAAAAAATTGGACGCCGTGCTGCGTTTCCTCGATTTCGCTTATTCCAAAGAGGGGAAGGACATTCTCAGCTGGGGGAAAGAAGGCGAAACGTACACGTACGAAAACGGCAAACGCAAACTGCTGCCCCAATTCAAAACGCCCGTCGACTTGCGCAAGGAAGCGGGCATCATGACGGCCGGAACGTACGGACTGTTCGATTACGAGGCGATGATGTCGCTCAGCAACGACAACGAACGCTACTCTTATCAGGAAGCGGAGAAATACCGGTTCCCGATCGTGGAGGTGCTGCCGCCGTTGAAGCCGGAAGAGAGCATGTCCATCTCCGCCTTGCAGGACCAGATCGAAAAATATTACAAAACGTCCGTGACCAAATTCATTTTGGGAGAAACGCCGCTGTCGCAATGGGACGCATACGTGAGCGAGCTGGATAAAATGGGTCTGCAGAAGCTTCTCGGCGTCTACCAGACCGGATTGGATCGAATAAAAGCGAAGAAATAGCCGGCAAGAGTCGAAGTCGATTGTTACCCGGGCTGATGAATCGATACCGTAGCGCGCAGGTAAAAAACAAAACCTTCGTCGATCATTCTTTCGAGTGAACGACGGAGGTTTTTCGGCTTTGCATATATAGCCGCGACACGGTTACACCAGCTTGTCTTTGCGAAATTCGCTGGGCGTGACGCCCGTAAATTTCTTGAACATCCGATTGAAGGAGTTGATGTTCTGGTAGCCGACGGACAACGCGGCGTCCTGAATGCGGATATCCGGCTTCAGCAGCAGCTTCTTCGCCTGTTCGATCCGGACGGAATTGACGTAGTCGACGAAGTACGTGCCGGTTTTTTCCTTGAAATACGAGGACAAGTAGCTGCGCGAGATGTTCAGCTTGTCCGCGACCAGGTCCAGCGTAATATCTTTGTCGTAGTTGTTCTCGAGATAGTCGTAGACGAATTGAATGATATGGTCGCGCTTCTCTTTGACCTCCCGGACGAGAAGCGACGCGTGCCGGATCATCGACGCCAGCAGCGCGTCCAGCTGCTCGTAGGTGTGGCATTTCGGCAATTCGGCGAGCGCATGTCGCGCGGGCGCCGGATCGAGATGGCGCTGCTGCAAGCTTTTCTGCGTGCGAAGTATGATCGATTCGGCGAATTGCAGGACGCCTTGCGCGCTTTGATCGCGCTTCTTCATTTTGCCGAGCACCCGTCGGACCAGCTGGAGCACGAAAGCGTCGTTCCCGCCGTACAGGTTGGCGTCCAATTCCGCTTCCTGGGACGGGGAGAGGAGCAGTTCCTCGTCTTGCTCCACAGTCTCCGCTATAAGCTGCGTCTCGTCGTTGAACGTTCTTCGCTTGAGCTTCTCGAGCCCGATCTCGTAAGCTTCGTTCCAATCGTCCGTGCCGCCCGATGCCGCTATCGTCAGGAAGCAATACTCCCGCTCCGCATCGAGCATGCGGCGAATTTGCTCCAGCGTGCGGCCGACGCCCGGATCGTCGGGCTCCGTGAAGACGATCGACAAGATTTGATCCTTCTCCATCTGGAAGGTCAAGGAGTCGGCATACGATTGCGCGATAATCCGGCCGATATATTCCCGGATGAACGAGGTGGCGCGATCCTCCTCCACCTCGACCTGACGCAGCATCGGCTTGTACTCGACCCGAAACAGCAGCAGCACGAAGGGACGATCCGCCGGGAGCCAGGACGTGCCGCCCCCTTGATCGTGCCGGATGTTCTTCAACGCGTTGGAATACGCGTAATACCGCAGCAGCGACTCTTTGTCGGATATGTCCTGGCGGATATCCCGGCTCGACTTCAAAATGTCGCTGATTTTGTCGTGGATCACATCGAATTCCTTGATTCCGCCGCTGTCCCACGGCATGGGGGCGTTCCACCTCTGGATCGCCTCGATAATCCGCTTCACGGGCGAATTGAGGCGCGCGCTCAGCAGGAAAGAAGCGGCCACGCTAATGGCGACGGTCAAGACGAGCAGCAGCACGAACGAGAAATTCCAGCGGACCTGGCTCGAAATGGTCGTATCCGGAACGACGTTCAGATACGTCAGGCCGTTCGCGCCTTTCATATAGAAGTAGTAGACGTTATCCTTGACGACATACCCGGACGGTTCGGCGAACGGAGGAAAGGAGCTCGGACCGGAGCGGGGGGAAGCATATAAGGGCCGATTGCTTTCGTCCAATATATAAAAGTTCCCGCTGTTCGACCGATGCAGCTCGGCGTAAATCGAATCCGCGTCCGCCATGGCAATCATATAAAAGTTCGAAAGCTGCTCGTTCTTGACGATAATCGGCAGCAGCGTCCGCTCGTCCGAACGGTTCTTCGCATCCGACTCCGCGAAAAGAGAGGCGGGCAGCACCCGGAACTTGAACGGCTCGCCGAATTGGCGGTTCCAGAAAGCCGGATCGTAATCGGGACTGTTGTAATACCGTTCGAACATGACGTCGATGTCGGCTCCGCGGCTTTTTTCCAAAGCGAAGCCGGTCTTTTCATACAGGAGAACGATGTTATCCAAGTATAACGACCGGTTGGACAACACGAGCTGCAGCTTCTGCATCGTTGAGATCGCATTCAAATAATTGACCCTTTGTCCGGGATCTTCCTGCAGCTCCAAGGAAAAGGTCAGTACCGAGCTGCGGATCGTGGCGATCAGGTTTTCGTAATTTTCCGTCGTCTTTTGCAGGTTGAGCGTGTTGTACTTTATGATCTCGTCCTTGACGCTCCCTCTGTAAAACACGACGGAATATAAAATGAACGAAACCAGCAAGGCGATCACGATCAAAAAACTGAACAATAATCGAACGAACAGCGACGACGTGTATTCCTTGAATCGGAATCCGGCCGACGCGCCCGACGAGGGGGATTTCTCTTCCGGCATCGTTGCTCACCTCGGGATTAGTTCCGGCAAACTCCATTATCCCTATTAAACCATAATGCGGACGCATTCGGGTATCATCGTATTTTTCACTGCTTCACGATTCGTCCGAATCGCGATAAATCAGGAGATCATCGAAAAATCCGATTCTTTCCCGAAAAGGGCGTTTTCCTTATCCTATACGGGGGCGGCGAAATCGGATGGGCGTTTTTGCGGAAGCTGATACTTTTCTCAGAAAAACGAAAGGAAGTTGCAAGTCCGGAAGGACCGTTCATTTACCCTGTCGACGGCAATGCCTTATGATGACGGTACGGAAGGGAGCCCGCAGCTGAAAGCGATTACGGCGTAAGAGCAGGTTCCCGATCGACAGTCAAAAATAAGGGATGGTGCATGCAGCTTGAGACGAAAAAGCAAAGCGGGTCACGGGGTATTGATCTTCACGCTGATCGCCGCGCTTGTCGCGGGATGTGCGGGCAAAGGGGGCGATACGGCCGGTTCGACGAATACGCCGAATCCGGGCTCGTCGACGGGCGAATCGAAGGCGCCGGCGGCGACCTTGCGCATCTTGACCGAGAATTCGCCGGCATGGCCGGTCAAGAAAGATTGGGCCGTCTGGAAATGGATCAAAGAACAAACGAACATTACGATCCAGCAGGAGACGCAAACGGGTCCGGAATCGATGGCGCTGGCGATCTCGTCGGGCGATATGCCCGACCTGTTCTCCGTGTTCCCGGCGGACGCCCAGAAGTACGGGCCGCAAGGCGCTTTCCTCGATCTGTCCAAGCATTTGGACAAAATGCCCAACCTGAAAGCGTTTCTGGCCGCGAAGCCCGAAGTCGCCCAACGGATGACGTCGCCCGGAGGAGAAATGTACCATGTGCTGAACGACGGGGCGGGGTCGGGCAATCAGGTCGTCTGGTTTTACCGCGACGATATTTTCAAGAAGCATTCGCTCCAAGAGCCGAAGACGTGGGACGAGGTGTACGAAACGGCGAAGAAGCTGAAGCAGCTGTATCCCGACAGCTATCCGTTCGTCTTCCGCCACGGCGTAGGCACGCTCAGAAGCTTCGGCCCGGCGTTCGGCGTTTATCCCGGCTTCTTCGAGGACAAGGCGACCGGCAAGATCAAGCACGGCGTCACCGATCCGGGGTTCAAAAAATTGATCGAGTACCTGAACAAATTGTATAAGGAAGGCTTGATTCCGCCGGATTGGCTCTCGATGGACTACAAAGCGTGGACGCAGTTCATCGCGACGGGCAAGTCGTTCATGACGATCCAGTTCATCGGGCAGATCGAAATTATGAACTCGCAGCTTCAGAACGGCGCGCACCTGAAATTTATGCCGCCTCCGCTCGGCTACGGCGACAAGGCGTATATCGCGAAGGCGGATTACGAGGAATTCGGCTTCGCCGTCTCCTCGAAGACGAAAAATTTGGACGCCGCGCTTCGCTATCTCGACTTCATCTACTCGAAGGAAGGGAGAGACCTTCTGAGCTGGGGGAAAGAAGGCGAAACGTACACGATCGAGAACGGCATACGGAAATTTTTGCCGCAGTTCAAAGAGCCGAACGACCTGCGCAAGGAAATGGGCATCTTGACGGCCGGCGCCTACGGATGGGCCGACTTCGAAGCGTCGATGTCGCTCAGCAACGACAACGAACGGTATTCGTTCACGGAAGCGGCGAAGTATCACTTCCCCGTCATCAACGCGCTGCCGCCTCTGACGAATGAAGAAAAGAGCGCGATCGCGATGACGGAGGAGCAAGTGAATAAATATTACGAGAGCTCCGTCGCCAAGTTCATAATGGGCGAGACCCCCATGTCGCAGTGGGACGCCTTCCTCGCCGAACTGAACAGGCTCGGCTCGCAGAAGCTGATCGACGCGTACCAGATCGGGCTGGATCGGCTGAAGCGGAACATCAAGAAGTAGGAGCGCCAGCGCTACGACGGCGAGAGGCCGGACGGACCGTACGCGGACGGTCCGCTCGGCCCTGTCGCTTCCGGAAGGAGAACCGGTATTGAAGACATCCATCTTAAGCCAATTGAAGCGAGACCGGACGTTCGTCCTGCTGCTGGCGCCCGTGCTCGTCTATTACGTCCTGTTCCGGTACGTGCCGATGTTCGGGATCGTCATCTCGTTCAAGGACTACAATCTGTTCAAAGGAATCGGCGAAAGCGCGTGGGTCGGACTGAAATATTACACCCTGTTTTTCCAAAACCGCGATGCGCTCGTCATTATCAAAAATACGGTGCTGCTCGGGGGATACAAGCTGCTGTTCGGCTTTCCCGCGCCGATCGTGCTGGCGCTTCTGCTGAACGAGCTGCGGAGCTCGCTATACAAGCGGTTCGTACAGACGATCAGCTATCTTCCGCACTTCTTGTCCACCGTCGTCGTCTCGAGCATGATCGTCATGCTGCTGTCGCCGAGCAGAGGATGGATCAACCATGCGATCCAAGCGCTCGGGTTTCCGGCCGTCAATTTTTTGCAGGAGGCGGAATGGTTCCGCACCGTCTACGTCGGCTCGGAAGTATGGCAGCATGTGGGTTGGGGCTCCATCATTTATTTGGCCGCCATGACGACCGTCGATCCGCAGCTATACGAGGCGGCGAAGATGGACGGCGCCGGCCGGTGGAAGCAGACGCGGCACGTCACGCTGCCCGGCATCGCGACGACGATCGTAATCATGTTCATATTGGAAATCGGCAATATTCTCGAAATCGGCTTCGAGAAGGTGTTCCTGCTGTCCAATCCGGCCACGTACGATACGTCGGACGTCATCTCCACATATGTATACCGGGTCGGCATTTTGCAGGGGGGATTCAGCTATGCGACGGCGATCGACTTGTTCATGGGGGTCATCGGCTTCCTGCTCGTCTACGCGAGCAATCAGATCAGCCGCCGGCTAGGGGAGACGAGCTTGTGGTAGAGGAGGGCAGTCTATGAGAGCGAAATGGAATCTGTTCGATATCGTCAACGTCGTGCTGATGGCCGTCGTCGTGTGCGTCATGCTGTTCCCGTTCCTCCATATGGCGGCCGTATCCGTGAGCTCCCCGGAATACGTAACCGGCAACCGGATCTCCATCTGGCCGAAGGGCATCCACTTCGACGCCTATGCGTCCGTTTTGAAGGACGAGCGCATCTTGATCGGGTATAAAAACACGATCCTCTACGTCGTCCTGGGGACGTCGCTTTCGCTGCTGTTCACGACGATGGGAGCGTATCCGCTGTCCAGACGGAACCTCGTGTTCGGCAAAACGTTCATGCTGCTGATCGTGTTCACGATGCTGTTCTCCGGAGGCATGATCCCGACGTACCTCGTCGTCCGCAGCTACGGCCTGCTGGATACGATCTGGGCGATGGTGCTGCCGGGCCTCGTCTCCTCGTATTATTTGATCGTCATGCGGACGTTTTTCCAAGGCATTCCGCGGGAGCTCGAGGAGGCCGGCAAAATCGACGGGTTGTCGGACCTCGGCATTTTGCTCCGGGTCGTGCTTCCGCTGTCGAAGCCCGTCATGCTGACGATCGGGTTGTTTTATGCCGTGGCCATCTGGGGCAACTTCTTCTCCGCGCTGATCTATTTGCGGGATGCGAGCCTGTATCCGCTTCAGGTGACGATCCGCAACATCGTCCTGATCGGCCAGCTTACGGACACGACCGTGACGACCGTGATGGGCGACAAGCCGATCGTGCTGGAGTCGTTGAAGTATGCCGTCATTCTCGTCGGGACGCTGCCGATTTTGCTCGTTTATCCGTTCATCCAGAAGCATTTCGTCAAAGGCGTCATGATCGGATCGGTGAAAGGGTGAAAGCACGAGCACGCCATCCCGCGGCGAGCCCCGGTCCGGACGATTTATCGGCAGCCTCGAGGAAGGATTCGACCGGATCGGGATCGAAGTAGTCGGCAGCCCCCGCAACCTGCTCGGTCCGCTTCGCGAGGCGAGGCCGAGCCCGACTGGCTGGACCGGTGTTCGTTTCACCGTCGGGCTTGTCGTATATGCCGGACTTCATGCTGCGTTCCTGCGGCTTGACGGGTCCGGTTCGGATTTACGGAACAACGGGGGGCAATACGGTGTGAATCGAGGCGTGCCATGGCGCATCTATGTTTGCTTGTAACGGTGGTCATCTGGGGCTTTTCTTATATCGTGATGAAGGATTCGACCGCCGCGTATCCGAAAGATCTGTTTCAATTTTGGCGCTATGCGCTCGTGACCGCGATCTACGCCGTCGTTTTTTACAAATCCGTCCGGGGCATGAAATGGCGGCTGTGGTCCGTCGGCCTGTTTCGGCTCGGGCTGGCCAACTTCATATTAAGCTTCTTCTCGATCTATGCCGTTCAGTATACGACGCCGACCCGAATCGTCGTCATCAACAGCCTGATCATCGGCGTCGTGCCGCTGCTGCAGTATATCCACTACCGAACGCCCATTCATCTGCGAGAGAAGGTGGCGATCGGCATCTCGCTGGGCGCGATCACGTTTTTGATCGAGCCTTACAAGCTGACGCTTCAGCTGGGAGACGGCTTGGCGCTGATCGGCATGATCGGCTATGCGTACACGATCGTGATCATGAACCAGCTGCTGCAGCGGGAGCGGGTATCGGTCGTCCAAGTTTCTTTTTTGACCGTGGCGGGAACGGCGTTTTACTTCGCCTTGGTCGTTGCGTATTACGGCATATTCCATTCCGGCTGGCTGGCCGTTCATGCGGTGCCGGCGGACGTCTCTACGATGGCGGGGATCGCGTATATGATCGTCATCGTCTCCATCGTCTCCAATCTGCTGCAGTCGTTCGGCCAGCGGAAGCTGTCGCCGGTCGTCGTCTCGATCGTGTTTTGTCTGGAGCCTTTTATAACGGCCGTCTTCGATTACATCGTGCTCGGCAACGTTCCGACGGTCGGCATGATCGTAAGCGGCTGTCTGCTCGTTCTGGCAACCGTAACGGCGTCGGTCAAAAAGACGCGCGCGGAACCGACCGCGAGCGCATAAAGGCTCTTGCGCGGGACTGCCGGAGCGGAAATATCATTTCGGAAAAGAGAGGAGGCCCGCATCATGAAAACATTGGTTGCGATCGCCGATCCCGGATTGCGCGAGCTGCTGTGGCCGGAATCCGTGACGATCAAGCTGGCGACGTTCTCCGAGGTCGACTTCGTCACCGCGGGAGAGCCGTTCACGAGCGACGATTTGGCCGAGCGAATCGGCGAATACGACGCCTGCATCACCTCGTGGGGATCGCCGCTTTTTACCCCCGAGGCGCTTGCGCGGGCGGAACGGTTGAAGGTCATCGGCCACGGAGCCGGCAGCGTCGCGTCGATCGTCCGGGAGGACGTATTCGCCACACCGATCGCCGTCACGTCGGCGAACGGCGTGCTGGCGCTCTCGACCGCCGAGTGCACCGTATCGCTCATGCTGGCGGGTGCATGGGACTTGGCGGGGAACGCCGCCCGGCTCAAGCGCGGGGAATGGAGCGTTCCTTTCCGCGACACGGTGCTTGGCTTGACGGGCCGGGTCGTCGGCTTGGTCGGCTACGGCGAAATTTCGAAGCACGTCATCAAGATGCTGAAGCCGTTCGGCGTCCGCATCCTGCTATATTCGGGCTACTGTCCGCCCGATGAAGCGGCGGAGCAGGGCGTCGAGCTGTGCGGGCTGAACGAGCTGTTCGAGCGGAGCGATATCGTCTCGATCCACAGCTCGTGGACGCCGCGTACGGAGGGGATGATCGGCGCGGAGCAGCTGTCGCGGCTGCGCGACGGCGCGCTCCTCGTCAATACGGCGCGCGGCGCGATCGTGCAGGAGCGGGCGTTGACGGAGGAGCTGCGCAAAGGCCGGATCTACGCGACGCTCGACGTATTCGACCGCGAGCCGCTGCCGCCGGACCACGAGCTGCTGTCGCTGCCGAACGCGCTCTGCGTACCGCATATCGGCGGGTTTCACGGCCTGCTGAAGCGCCGGCTGTGCGACTTCATCGTCGACGAGCTGCATCGCTTCGCGAAGGGAGAAGAATTGCTGGGCCGCGTGACGCCGGACCATTACCGCAGGCTGACGCCCAGGTAGACGGAAGGAATCGGCGGAGCGCGAGGAAGGGACAGGGCGATCGGAACGGGCGGCCTGTCCTTTTCTAATGGCGCCGGCCCGGCGCCGATTTACGCCGCCTTACCCGTTTGTTAAGATGGGAATACGGTCGGCCGCGTGTCGAGGCGATGCTGATTCGCGATTCAGTAAAGTGGGGGTTGTATGAAATATATTCAACCGATCCTTTTCATCCGAAACCAGTCGAATTCGCTGTTTGCACGGCTCGTTGCGGGATTTCTCATCATCATTCTTCTGCTGGCTTCTTTGACGATGTACTCCATGTCGGTTTCCAAGCGCAGCGTCCGGCAAGAGATCGTGAAATACAACACGCTGATGCTCGACAATACGAGAGCCAGCTACGAGAAGCATCTCGACCTGATCAAAAAGCAAATGTATTTGTATTATTTCAGCGAAGAAGTGCAGCGGCTGCGGACGTCCCCGCACTACGCCAATTTTCCCGACGTCGTGCGGGAAATCGCGACATGGGTGTCCAACCCGTATTTGTTCATCGACAACATCGTGCTGTATTCGAAGCGGAACGGACTGGTGATCGAGAAGGGAACGAGCACGGACGCCGAGGCGATGTTCAACGTCTTTTACAAAAGCGGGGTATACACGCTTGACTTCTGGAACGAGCAGTTCGACGAACCGTACTCGTACCGCGTCTTTCCCGCCGCCGTCATCACCAGCGCGATTTTCCGCGGCAAGCCTCAGCCGTTGGGCGAGATGATTCCGATCGTGATCAAAAATCCGGACATTCAAGATTTTTACATGATCGTTTTCCTCGACGCCCTCAAGATGTACGAGGCGTTCCGGCAAGGCGTCCATCAAGACTTCGTCGTCTACGACGAAGCCGGGCGTACGCTGTTCAAGAGCTCCGGACAGGAGCCGGCCAAAGACCGGGGCGATTTCCCGGCAGGGGGCGGCGAGTTCATCGAGAACGGAAAATATTATTTTTACACGACCGGCGAAGGAACGGGCTACAAGTACGTCTCCCGCATTCCCGTCGAACGGATCGCGAGCCAAACCCGGCTGAACATCACCCTCATCGCCACGACGGCGGCGGCTATAGCGCTCAGCATCGTCATCGCGATTTTGTTCGCCGCGCGCATCAACAATCCGTTAAAAAAAGTGATCGAGTCGATTCGCCGGATGAACGACCCCTTCCCGTACCGGTCGAAGATCAAGGAGTTCGCGATCATTAGCGACGAAATTCGCGGCACGCAGCTGATCCGGAAGCAGCTGTCGTTCATGAATCGTTTGAAGGCGATACACAATCATGAAAGCGATGCCACGACTCTCGATTTCGCCGATAAGCCGTTCGTGTTTTTGTTGTTCCACATTCATCCCGCCCGAGGCGGCGTCGGCTTGCCTCCCTCGATGGAGCAGTGGGTTTATTATGCGAAAACGTATATCGACCGGAAGCTCAAGCCGGTTTATCCGGATTCGCTGACGTTTCAAATCGAGCGCGACCAAATTTTGAGCCTCGTCTTTACGGGCTCCCCGACGGACTTGATCGGCTTGCTCGAGCAAATGAAGGAAGCGTTCGATCATGATCGCCAATACGGCATCGTGACGATCGCGGTCACCTCGGTCTATTCGGAATCGGCCCAGCTTACCGCCGCGTACGAGGAAGCGCAGGAGCTGATCGGAGAGCGGCTGCTCGTCGACGAGACGCAAATGATTCGAAAACGTGCCGAGAAGCAGCCGGCGATCGGCTTTTCGCCGGACCAGGAGAAGGAATTCGAGGTGAATTTGAAGGAGGGGAACGTGCCGCAGCTTGTCGCCCTGATGGATCGCCTGTTCGCGAAGTGGCGCGCCAAGGAGCCGACGGCCGCCGTCATGCTGCGGTTTGCCGAATCGGTGCCGGGCAAAATCCGGAACGCGACGACCCCGTATCCGCTGGACCCGGACGCCTTGGAGGCGATCCTGGACAAGGCGGAGGACAGCGTCCATCAATGCGCCACGATGGCCGAGCTGGAGGTTCTGCTGCTCGACTGGGTGAAGCGGACGGCGGAAGCGGTCAAGGAGAAGAAGGAGGAGAAGCATCCGGTGACGTCGTTCGTCATCGATTACATTCACGAGCATTTGTCCGAGGACATTTATTTGGACGTCTTGGCCGACAAGCTGAAGATGAGCAGCGGGTACTTGTCCTCTTACTTCAAAGGGAAGACGGGCAAAAACATCGTGGACTACATCAACGAAACCCGGATCGCCAAAGCGACGAGCCTGCTCGCCGACGAACGGATCAAAATCCACGACGCCGCCAAGGCGGTCGGCTACCAGAACATCACGTCGTTCAACCGGATGTTCAAGAAGTACACGGGGCTTACGCCGAGCGAGTACCGGAAGCGATTGGAGTAGGGGATTCGCGCGGACGGCGACGGTGTAAAGAAGCGAGCCGGGGGAAGAGAGGAAGCGGTGGAAGACGAGGGGCGAGGGAAGCGCGTAAACTCCGTGCGCGTTCCCTCGCCCCTCTCGGCGATTCAACCCTCTCTTCCCGGCTCGCGCCGGAAGCGGATTATTTCCACTCGCCTTTCACGTTCTCGGCTTTCATCGCGTCGTTGACTTCCTTGATGATTTGAGCGCCGCCGTTATCCATATACTCCTTCACCATTTTGTCCCAATCGCTGACCGGCTTGTCTCCGACAATCATTCTCGTTTGCTCCTCGTACAGCTTTTTGTCCAGCTCGGAGCCTTTGGAAGCTCTCGTTTCCGAAAAGACCGAGGCGCCCGGATTCATGTAATGCTTTTGCTCCGCATGCATCTTTTCCGCTTTGGCCGCGATTTCCTGCAGCAGCGGCACCTTGTACGTCTTCGAATATTCGTTGGCCGCGTCGCTCGGCGCCCACGGGTTCGTCTCCGGCAAGTAGACGGAAGGAGCCAGCCCCTTTTCCGCGCTTTCCTTTTTGACCACACCGTCCTCGAGGACGTAGCCTTGCCCGTGTATACCGTTAATCCAGTCGAAATCCGGGTTGTCCTTCGTGCGCTGATCCGCGGCGTAAAACTTGCGGCCGAAATCGATCATTTCGAGAATGCGCTTGACTTTGTCGGGCTGATCCTTCAGCTTCGCGCTCAGCATGATCATCCCGTAATAGCCGTTGCTGGAGCCGAATCCTTGGGAGCCGTCCGGCGCTTGAAAGGCGGGGATCATTTCCAGCTTCGCGTTCGGGTTCGTGTCCACGAGCCCTTTCATATAATCCTGGTTCATGCCGCGCGGGGTGCCGATAAAAATACCCGCTTTGCCGGAATAAAACTCCTTGTTCGCCTGCGCCCAGTTCATCAGCGCGAAGTCCTTCGAAATGGCGCCTTCCTTGAACAAGTCGGCCATCCATTGAATATGGTTTTTGCGCGCCTCCGAGATGAAGCCCGGGATGAGCTGGCCCTGCGCGTCCTTGTGATACCAGGCGCCCAAGTCCCAGTATGCGCCCATCGCGTACTGCGGATTGATGTTCAAGCTCATGGCGAGACCGTACGTGTCGTGCTTGCCGTTTTTATCGGGGTCGTTTTTCGTGAAAGCGATCGCGACCTGCTTCAGCTCCTCGTAGTTCGTCGGCATCTTCAGGTTGAGGTTATCCAGCCAATCTTGGCGAATCATCGGCGTGAGCGTATAAGTGAGCGGATAATAGCCGGGAAACGCATAGATTTTGCCGCCGACGGAGAAGGTCTTCAGCACGTTGTCGGGGACGAGCTTAAACGACGGGTATTGCTGGATAAAATCGTTGAGCGGCAGGAAGGCGCCTTGCTTGGCCCACTTGTAGAAATTGGAGTCCGGCCCTTCCATGGCGATGATGTCCGGAATGTCTCCCGAAGCGATGATCGCGCTAAGCTTTTGCAGGTAGTCCGACTGCACGACCATGTTCGGCTTATAGTCGATATTGAATTTTTCGTTGATCATTTGCAGCCCTTTGCCGTCGGCCGGAGGCGGGTTGCCGTAAAAATACTTGAAGGCGGTTACCGTGAACTTCTTGTTCGCATCGGCGGAACCCGAAGGAGCGGCCGTACCGCTTCCCGGCGTTTCTTTGTTCGGCTCCTCGGCTTTGGAGCATGCGACGGTTCCGGCTGCCAGGACGGCGGCCATTCCAAGCGATACCCAACGTGTTTTGGTCATGTGTGCAGTTACCCCTTTCGAATGATGGAAGTTGTTGCCGTCAAACGATTCGTGTCAAGCGGGACGCGTGCCCGGCGGGCGAATAACGGTGCGCCCTATCCTTTCACCGATCCGAGCATCACCCCCTTGGCAAAATGCTTTTGCAGAAACGGATACACGATCAGAATCGGTACCGTGGCGACAAGGATGGCGGCCATCTGGATCGTCTCCGCCGGCGGCGGGTTTTCCAGCAGCGCCTGAGCGTTGGCGAGCGTAGCCGTCGCTTCGTTTTTCGTTACGATTTGCCGCAGGATGACCTGTATCGGCCATTTGGCCGGGTCGTTCAAGTAGAGCACTCCCGTAAAGTAGTTGTTCCAATGCGATACGGCGTAGAACAGCCCGAAAGCGGCCAAGGCCGGCTTCGACAACGGGGTAATGACCTTCCAAATGATTTGCAGGTCGTTCGCGCCGTCAATGACGGCCGCCTCCGTCAGCTCGTTCGGGATGCCCATGAAAAATTGGCGCATGACGATCAGATAAAACGGGCTGATCGCGACCGGAAGGATGAGCGACCAGATCGAATCGAGCAATCCCGTCTCCTTCACGACGATGTAGGTAGGGATCATCCCGGCGGAGAACAGCATCGTAAACAACACCATAAACATCAACGTGCCGCGGCCCCACATATTCCGGGAGAGTGAATAGGCGAGCGAGGCCGTCATCGCGATATTGACGAGCGTGCCTACGATCGTAATGACAGCCGTCAGCCACAACGAGCGGACGAAGGAGGACGACTCGAAAATGAACTGATACGCCTCGATCGTCCACGTTTTCGGGAGCAAAATGAAATCGTTTTGCAAAAATTCCTTATACGTCGTAAACGAAATCGAGAACACGTACAGGAAAGGAACGAGCATAACCGCGGCGATCAACAGGAGCGCCAAGCTATTGGTCCAGTCGAACACCCGGTCGGCGAACGTCCGATGCTTCATGCTGCGGAACCTCCTTGGATGGATGGGCGGGGAATCAATACACGCCTTCCTCGCCGAATTTCTTGGCCAGCTGATTCGCCGCTATGACGAGCACGAGGCCGACAAGCCCTTTAAACAAACCGACGGCGGTCGCGAAGCTGTAGTCCGATTGCTCGATCCCTTTTAAATACACGTAAGTGTCGAGCACCTCGCCCGTCTCGCGGTTGAACGGATTCAGCATGAGGAAGATTTGCTCGAAGCCCGAGTCCAGGACGTTGCCGAGCCGCAAAATAAGCAGGATGACGATCGTGCTGCGAATGGCGGGAAGCGTAACGTGCCAGATTTGGCGAAACCGGTTCGCTCCGTCGATCATGGCCGCTTCATACTGTTCGGGATTGACGCCGGCAAGCGCCGCGAGGAAAATAATCGTGCCCCAGCCCGCTTCCTTCCAAATGACCTGGGCGACGATCAACGGCTTGAACAGGGCGGGATCGGACAAAAACGGGAACGGTCCCATGCCGAAGCCCTTCAAAACCCCGTTAATGATCCCTTCGCCCCGCAAAAAGATAAAGCAGATGCCGACGACGACGACCCAAGACAAAAAGTGCGGCAAATAAATGATCGATTGCAAGAAGCGCTTGTATAGTTGATTGCGCACTTCATTCAGCATAATCGCCAGCACAATCGGAATCGGAAAGGCGAACGCGATTTGCAGGAAGGAGATGACCAGCGTGTTCCACAACACCCGGTTGATTTCCGGACTGTCGAAAATCCGGCTGAAGTGAGCCATTCCGACCCATTCGCTTTCCCAGATGCCGAGAAACGGATTGTAATCGATGAAGGCGAGCGACAGCCCGAACATCGGCACATACTTGTACACGATAAAAAACAAGACGCCCGGCAAGGCGATCAAAAACAGATAGCGGTCCTGCCACCATTTTTTTCGGGTGCGGGCCCACCACGTTTTGCGGACCGGCGCCCTTGCGGACGCTGTGAGGTTGTCCGCCGTCCTAGCTTCCATATCGTATTTCTCCTCTCGTTGGATGACTCGGGGTACGAAACCGAAACCGTGGAAACGTTTCCCGCCGCTTCCGCTTTACTTTCGCATTCCGCGATTTTATTGCGCAATAATCAGTTTTTTCGCACGCTTTCCCGGAAAATGATAAAACCGCAGCGATAAATGACAAAGCCCCTATACGGGGCTTTCGTCGTGAAACCCGAATTTGCTCCGGTACTGCCCCGGCGGCATGCCGGTCACCTGCTTGAACGTCCGCGAGAAGTTTTGCACATTCGTGTAGCGCAGCCTTTCCGCCATTTCTTTGATCGGAATGTCGGTGTGCGCGAGCCATTCCATCGCAACCTTCATCCGGTATTCGATGACATAATCGACGAAATTATGGCCGGTTACTTCTTTGAACACTTTGCTGAAATGGGACGCGGAGAGGCCGAACGGTTCGGCTACCCGCTGCAGCGACAAGTCGCTCTCGACATGATCGCGAATGTAGACGAGAGCTTGATGGACGATAGCCGTCTGCCGGTCCGGGGACTGAAGATTTCCTACCACGATCGGGAAGATGACCGCCGAGAACCAGTCGGCAATTTCGTCGAGCGACGTCATCCCGTACAGCTGACGGTAAGGGTCCTTCTCGAATAAGGACGAGGTGTCCTTGCCCAAGCTTTGCATCAAAAATTCAAGCTCCCCGAGCAAAAAAGCGAACTGCCCGAGCACCGTTTCCGAGTTCGGCACCTGCTGCGGGACGATATGCTTCAATTCGGAAAGGCGGGCACGCGCCTCCTCGAGGTCGCCGGCGGATAAGCTTTCGACGATCGATTTGATGTGCCGCAGCGTCGCCGACCGGGAAACCGTCAAATCCGGCGCGATCGAGCCCGGGTCGATCCATTGCGAATGCCCCAGCAGCAGCCGGTACCCGAGCAGGCCGTTCGCTTCCCGATAAGCGTCATGAATGCCGGCGTACCCGGCATGCGGTCCGCTGACGGCGACGGTCACCGTAAAAGCGAAATAAGCGCGTACCTTCTCGATGACTTGCGCGCCGATTTCTTGCAACGCCTCGAGGCCGTCGCCGTTACTTCGGTCAAAGCCGATAATGGTCGCGACCTGTCCCGGCGACGGTACGACCGTCATCGCCCCGAGCCCGGCGAACAGCTCCTCGATCAGCTTGCGCAGCGCGTACCGGAGCAGAGACCGGTCGCGGTCCCCGTACAAGCTTTGGAACGAAGCGTATTCGTCGATATCCGCTATGCAAACGTAAAACGTTTGGCCGGCGCCGGGAAGCCCCGCCTGCTTCGCCGCAAGCGGGAGGTCCAGGTCCCCCGTCTCCCCGCGAAGCAAGGCCAGGCACACCGATTCCTTGAATCGGGGCGACAGCTGGTCGATTTGCAGCTTCAGCGTATTATTCGTACGGGCCATATTGTCGATATACGAGTCGATGGCCGCGAGGCCGTCGTCCGGCGAAGGAAGCGAGTCGGCCGACAGCTTGCTCGTAATGCGGCGAATGGGCGTGTACAGCCGGTTCGACCCGATCAAGGCCACGACCATCCATACGGCGATAACGATTGCGACGATTCCCCACGTCATGGAGCGGATATGGTCCGATTTCCCGTTCAGCTGCTCCATGGGCGTCATCGCAATATAGGTCCATCCCGTCAGCGCCGACCGCTGCAGCGACAAATGATACGGGACGCCTCCCAGCACGAGAGGCGAGTCGAACGACTCCGGCGATTGCCAGAACGAGTACAGCTCCGACGTCGTCGTAATGGTTCCGCCGATCTCCTGATCCCGCTCGCTCATCACGATCGTGCCGCGCTGGTCCAGAACTAGCAGCTTTCGGTTTTCCCCGAGCTTCGCCTGATCGAACATCTCGGCGACTTTCTCCCGATCCAGCTGCGTAATGATCATGCCGTCCGGCTTGCCCTCGTAAAACATCGGCACCGGCCTTGCGACAAGGAGCTCCTCCTGCTGCGGGTACGTGTTCGGAGGAATGAGCGTCATCGCGTTATAGCGGAATTGCACTTGTCCCGCCCATTTCGAGAACGGAAATTCGGCCGCGTCGATCAGCCGGTCTTTCGTGGAGAAGACTTTGTCGTGGTTGAAAAAAACAAATAAATATGAATGCCGAGATCCGAAAAATTGCGCTGCCGCAATATCGTCTCGGCCATATTCAGGGCTTCTCCGTTATGCTGAAGGCTTGGCCCCCGCTTGACCGCGTTCTCGATCAGAATGTTGTTCGCGAGCTGCACCGCGGCTTGATCGAGCCTCTTCACCATATCGTCGATCTGGTATTGCATTTGCCGCAAAATGATTTGATGGTTGCGGTCCACCTCGGCCTGCACGGTGCGCGAGGCGATCGACGAGGCGGCGAAGCCGAGCAGTAGCACCGGAACGGTGCTTGTGAGCAGCATGTACAGAAACATCTTTTGTTTAAATCCGGTACGCCGGAACAAGGAAACGCGACCGAGCATTCGGATCAGCGGCATGAGACTTCACGTTCCTTTCTGGTCGGCCTGTTCTATGAACGGTCCATGATGGAAAAAAAATCCCCTTTGAGAAAAGGGGACTCGTAAATGGACCCAAATTAAAAGGAATAACGCCAAAGCTCGCGATCGTTATGCTTGTAATACAGGTTCCCGAGGCGGTCGGCGGTCAGCATGTCCGCCCCGTCCGATTGAAGGATGGTCACCGCTTTGTCCGCTCGATCGATTTTGAACAAATATTTGTTGCCGATCGTTCCGTAGACGGAGTTCGGATCCTTATCGACCGTCACCAGGTCGGCATCCCGATACGCCCCTCCCGGGTACCGCACGTCGGGGAATTTTTCCTCGAAATAGTCGAACGTTCGACTCTCCGGGTTGAATACGAACAAGTAGCCTTCGGCGAAGCCCCACAGGTTGCCGTCAACGACTTCCAGCTCCGTGATCGCGGTCGGCTTATCGCCGTTCGATTTGGTCGGCAGACGGAGCTCCGCCGTTTTCGTCTTCGTTTCCGGATCGTAGATGAACAGCTTCGCTTCGGTTTGCGTCGGAATGCTCGAATACCCGCCCCGTATCGAAGAGCCCCCGTACACAAGCCCGTTATGGTAGACGAGCGCGGTAACGCTCTGGTCCGTTACGATGTCTTTATGAACGGTCGTGACGCCCGTCTCGTAATCGTAAACGGACAAGGCCCCTTTTCGCTCATTGGTGATCCCCGTACTCCCCATGAATACCCGATTGTCTCCGTAGGCGATCGATTTCGGCCGATCCTGGCCGTATCCGGAGGTGCTGATGCGGCTTTTCGGATTGACGCCGGGGTTCCAAGGCTCGTTCGGATCGTATTCGAACAAGTTTCCGCCGGGATAGACGCCGAGATACAGCTTGCCGTTGTAAGACGCCATTTTGTCGATCTGGTTGATCGGGGCGTATACGTATTCCGGCTGGTTGTCGTTGGCGTCTCCGGCGAACGGACGATAGACGCCCAAACCGCCGTATTGGAAAGCGCTCGTATAAATGTTTCCGTCCGGCCCCGTGCCGATGCTGTTAATAGCGCCCGGTATGCGCGGAGCGCCCTCCACCCTGGCCATGCGGAACGATCCGTTTTGCGGGTTGTATTTCATCAGGTACGTTTCATTATTCGTGGAAGCGACCGCAACAAGCGTTTCGCCCGGATAAGCCGCCTGATCCTTCAAGGTGATCCAGCCGAAGCGTTGAACCCGGCCCGGAACCGTATGCTCCAGCGTGGTAAAGGTTCGCGACGCGATGTCATAGCGAGCCAGCTTGCCGTTCTTAATGAAATAGACGCCGCCGTCGCGCTCCGGCGACACGCGGGGGGTGGTCCCCGAAATGCCCGCCTCCTCCGTGGCTGTGACGGATCCGTCCGGATTCGTCTGGACGTTCAGGACGACGATATAGCCGCCAAGCGAAACGAACACGCGATCGCCCTCGAATTCGACCGCCCCGGCCAGCGGTGTCGTTTTATACTTTGCCGGCAAAATATCCGTTTTGCTGCCGGTCGCATGATCGTACCGAATGACGGACGCATTGGCGCCGACGGCCAAATAGGAGACGTTGCGTTCGGCGTCGTGCGCCAGTGAGCGCAAATATTGAATGTTTTGCCCCGGAGCATCGTAAATGGGCATGCTGCCGATTCGAGTGAAGCCGGCGGACGGATCGTATTGGAAAAACCCGGCGTCGTCGTAAGTGCCGCCGTATACTTTCCCGTCCTTGCCCGCCGCGAGGTCCCAAACGAACTGCTGGTTCGGCAGCGGCAGGCCGAGATCGGTTATCGCCGTGTCTCCCGGTACATACTTATACATTTTGCCGTTCTGGTAGGCTCCGAAGTAGACGGTGCCGTCCGACGCGGTCGCCGCGCCCCATGCGCCGGTCGGGTTGGCGTTCGACGCGGGGAGCGGGATCGCCTTGGATACGCTTTCAGTATCGGCATCGATAACTTGCATGATAGGCAAATCGGTAGCGTTCCCCGTAATGACGGAATAAATGCTGTTCTGGTTTTCGCCTATTCCGAAGGTGGAGCCGAGAGGCGCAGACGTCCCGACCTGTGCGCCGAGATTCGTGAAGTCCTTGGTAAACCGGATATGGTCCCAATAAGCCGTTCCTTCATTTTCTTTACCGGAGTAGAGAAGGACTGCGGCGAAGGCGGCCCCGGCAGGCGCGGTCATGCTCGCTTGAATCGTCTTCCAGTCGGGTGCCGGTTCGGCCGCGGTATGGGTCCCGTTCAACAATTGCCCGCCGGCGTCATAGAAACGGAGATGGAGCTCGGCCGTTCCTTTCTCGGCTTTCACATCCGCGAACGCCACATAACCGGCGCCGGCTTCGACGGCCAGCTTCCCGCTTTCCAGGCCGACGGCCCGCGACTTTTTGGTATCGTCGATCCGGACGCTATACTGTCCGTCGCGGGACTGTTCGTTCGTAATCCGGGCTCCGCTGCCTTTTTCGTCCCGGTCGTTCCCGTTGTCCTTGTCGATCACCGGCGTCCATCCGGTCAAATCCTGTTCGAAGCTGTAATTGTCGAACCGGAGATCGGCGGCGGAAGCGGGCTTGTGGAAGGGCGGAAAGGCGATCAGAAAGGCGATCGGCAAAAGTAGCGTTGCCCGTAGCGGGAGTTTGCGGCGAACAAAACCGAAGTTCAAAACGATTCCTCCATTCTGTTTAAAGAGTAACCATCATTTTCATTCAAATCGTACCGCATGGTGGTTCATTTGTAAATAGCATGTTTTTCATTATTTGAATTACAAGTGTACATTTAATCAATCAGATTGATTGTATTTCTTTCTTTTTGTATGATATAACTGATTTATATGGGAAAACAACCCTGATAAATCGATATTTATGAACCACGACGGACGGAGAGAATATACGAGCGGCCGGAACATGATATAATGAGGGTTATACGAGGAACCGGGAGAGAGTTCGAGCATGAAGAAGAAGGCTGACGAGTTCAAGAAGCTGATGGATGAGATGATTCAGGCGCTGAAGCATGAAATTTCTACCGGGCGTTATGAGGCGCTGCAATATTTGCCGTCGGAAAAAATGCTGGCGGAGCGATTCGGCTTGAGCAACAATTCCGTGCGCAAAGGTCTCGATACGCTCGTCGAGGAAGGCTGGATCGACAAAATTCCGAGGGTCGGCAACCGCGTGAGATTCAGAACCGCCCCGGTCGCCTTGACGGTGCTCTGCAATCCGAATTCGGTGCGCGATGTTTACTTGGAAGCGTTATTGGCGGACTTCCGGACGAGCTATCCGTCGATCACCGTAACGATCCGTACGGTTGACGATAATCCGGGTTTCGCGGAAGCGCCGAACGACGTCCTGCTCCTCAATGAATATCAGTTCCGGGCCATGGTTGAACGGGAACGGGCCGGCATGCTGGAATCGGTGCCGGCCAAAGAGGAGATTTATCCGTTTTTACGCGACTGGTTCACGCATGGGGAGCGTCTGGCTGCGCAGCCGCTCGTGTTCGGACCGGTCGTCCTTTGTTACAACAAAAACCATTTTGTCGAATGCGGGCTGCAGGAGCCGAACGGCGGCTGGAGATGGAGCGACCTGATGCTCCACGCGCGGAAGCTGACGGAAAGCGGCCATTACGGCTTTTGTTTTCATCTCCCGGCGCTGAACCGGTGGCCGCTTTTTTTGCTTCAGAGCGGGGAAGGCTTCCAATGGGAGAACGGCCGGATCCGGGATTTCCGCGGCACCCGGCTTATGGAGGGCATCCGCTTGTGCAAGGAGATCATCCATAACCGGAACGTGTTCCCGCTGTATTGGTCGGAAGGCAATAACGATATCAATCAGATGTTTTTGGACGGCAAGCTGTCGATGGTTCTGACGAGCTACTTGGGATTGAACGAATGGAAGCAAACGAGCCTCGATTACGATGTTTCGCCGGTTCCGTTCATCGCCGAGCCGCGCACGATGGCCATCGCGATCGCGGCCGGAGTCAACGCCGATTCGAAGCATAAGCAGGAAGCGCATTTGCTGGTCGACTATTTGTCGTCCCGCCATGCTCAACGGATGATCCGGCGGCATACGTTCGGCGTTCCCGCTTTCCGGGATGCGCATTCCGGCGCCGAGAGCGGCAATCCCCAATTGCCGAGCCGCCATTCGCTGTATCGGGAAATGCTGTTCTCCTATCGCACCCATCGGGACCTGAACATTCCGGTGACGATGATTGCGAGCTTATTCCGGGAGCTCAAGGCGTATTGGGCGGATATGATCGACGAGGATGAACTGTGGGAGCGTCTTCGCACGCAGTTGACGGAGCCGTAAGGGTCGGAATGGTTCTCCAAAACAAAAAGAGTCCGCAAGGGACTCTTGAGGCTGTCGAGAAAGTCCAAAAAGAAAGATGAATCCCTAAATGGGGCAGCGGAGATGTGCGGAAAGCGAGGCGGCTGACTTGAGAGCAATGCGCTAGCATTGCTTGCTTCGGAAGCAATCGCTTTAAAATCGAGTTCAAACCGCTAGATTCAAAAGAAGAACTCGAGTTTAACGGAAGTGGAGCGCATTCCGCTGCCTCATGCCTTCCTAAGCTTCGTCTCTTTGCCATCTTTCTCGACAATCCGAAGAGTCCGCAAGGGACTCTTTTTATTTTGCGATTTAATCGCTGCCAAGGGCTCGGACGCCCGTTCTTAGAACTGGAAGTAAATAAACGTGTTCTGCTCCCCCCGCAGCGCGAGGATGAGGATGGCGGCGACGGCCGTGTACAGCAGCGCCCGGACCGGGGCAGGGAAGTAGCGGTGCCACCAAGCCGACAGGCCGGTGCGATGCTTTTGCAGGAAATGCTCGACGATATGAAGCGCGAACAAGCCGACCGCGACCGCCAAGTACATATACAGCCCGGCGAAGTGGAACGCCTGCGGCGACAGCATCCGCTTGATCAGCGACAGCGCGTTGTGCAGCCCGTTCACCCGGAACAGCACCCAGGCGATGCAGGTAATATGGAAGAAGACGATGATCGCGATAACGTGATAAATGCGGCTTTTGTCGAGAAACCCGAGGCCGAGCTTTTCTTTTACGACGAGATAAATTTTGTGCACCGTCGCGAGCGCGCCGTAAAACATTCCCCACGCCACGAACGTCCACGAGGCGCCGTGCCAAATGCCGGACACTGTCATCGCGATGAACAGGTTCGTGTATTGGCGAACCTCGCCTTTGCGCGAGCCGCCGAGCGGGATGTAGATGTAATCCTTGATCCAGTTGGACAGCGTAATGTGCCAGCGGCGCCAAAACTCCGTCGGATTCGTGCTCAAGTAAGGCGTCCGGAAGTTGACCGCCAGCTCCATGCCGAAAAAGTAGGCGATGCCGAGCGCCATCTCGCTGTACGCCGAGAAGTCGAAGAAAATTTGGAAGGCGAACAAGTAAGCCGCCACCCATCCTTCGGCCCCCGTCATCGTCGACGTATGCGCGAAAAATTGATCGACGTGGGGCGTCAAGTAGTCGGCCAGCACGACCTTCTTGAATATGCCGAGCGACAGGAAAAACGCTCCGAGCCGGAAGTTGGCGGCGCTGTAGCGGATTTTCGCCAAATTGTCGATCTGCGGCATAAACTCCCGTCCGCGCATGATCGGTCCGGCGACGAGATGGGCGAAAAACGAGATGAACACCCAGAAGTGGAACACCGACTGGGCGGGCTCCCATTTCTTCTTGTACACGTCGACGAGGTAGGCGATCATCTGGAACGTGTAAAACGAAATGCCGATCGGCAGGACGATTTTCAGCAGAAACGAGTTTTCCGTCAGCAGCTTGACGCCCGTCCAATTTTCCGCCGAGCGGATCAAAAACGTCGTATATTTGAAGAAGACCAAGTTCGCGACGTTGACGATAATCGAAAACCAGAGCAGGAAGCGGGCGTAAGGGCCGCGCATTCCTTTCGAGCAGTAGTACGTAAAGGCCGTCATCGCGAGGAAAAGGATCAGGTTGCCTACGCCCGCGACGACGTAGAAGATCATGTTCGCCACGGTCAGCATCGGGATGCGCCAGCGCGGCAGCGCGTAGAACAGCACGAGCGAGACGATCATGAGCGTTATAAACTCGGGAGTATGAAAGAGCATCGTCGTTCTCCTATCCGTTCGAAATCTATAGAAGTTGGCTTTTCCTCGATGTTTCTTCTGTTCAACTTCTATTCGTTACTTCTGCAAGTACGGCCACAGCACGTCGGCCAGCTTGGCGTTGCCTTCCGGCGTGAAGTGGGTATGGTCGGAGAAGTAATCGCCCGCCATTACGCCTTCCAGGTTGACGTAGACGACGTCCTTGCCCGCCATCATCCGGTCGATCGCTTGCAGATTCGCTTTGTAGCCCGGCTTCTCGACGGCTTCCTTCATCAGGTCGTGGTTCGTTCCGCTCAGGACGACCCATGTCTTTTTGCCCTTTTGGTGCTCGAGCATTTTGTTCAGGAAGTAGACGTCCCAATTGTTCTCCGACAAATCGAGAGGCTTGTCCGAGAAGCTCGCGATCAGCTGCGGGTCTTGGAGAAACCGGCCGTAATCGATGCCCTGCGATTCCTGCCATGCCTTCTTGACGTGCCAGGTGCGCGAATCGTCGAGCGCGTCGCTCGGAATCGGCTTGCCGCGCACTTTCAGCCACAGGTGCTGCAAATCTTGGCGCACGTAATCTTTGTACCGCATGAGCGACAAATGCGGCAGCCAATCTTCGTGAAGCGCCCGCTGGAAATATTGATACGGATCTTCCGGCGTCTTGAAGTCGGAAGCCTTCAGCTGCGGCAGCACATGCTCGTACGCCTCATGGTCGAGCTTGCGCAAATCGTTGCCGAGCCAGAAGACGGAGCGGGGACCGGGATTCCGCGGGACGAACGAAGCGTACCGGATATTGAACAGCAGCCGGTCCGTCGAAATGCCGAACTTGTCCAGCTTGAGCAGCATCGTGTAAAAGTCGCCGATCTGCATCGCCGGGAACGAGAGGTTGTAGATCGCCGGCGCTCCCGGCTTTTGCTGGAGGAAGACGTTGACCGCCTGGTCCGAGCTGCCCGGGCTGCCGTAAAACACCGAATCGCCGAGCATGACGATATAGTCGGTCGGGTCGTGCCGGTCGATATCCCGCTTCACCTGCTCGAGGACGGCGTCGATGTCGTGCATGTTGTTGTTGTTCAGCATGAGCGTATAGTCCATCCGGTTATGGTATACGTCGGAGAGCTTAAAAGCGTAAGGAAAAAGGAACTGGAGTGCGATCAAGTAAACGATGACGTATTTGACGGCTTTCATGGCAGTTGGAATTCACCCGTTTCCGAAGTCAATAGTACTATTGTGTCCGAACATCCATTAGACGTCAAGAATCGGGGAAAAGTTTTGCGGTTCGACGCCTTTCGGGCCGCGGGCGGAAAAACGGCGCGAAAACGAAGCCGGGCTTGCTGAAACGGCGGGACGGCGCTATAATGAATCCCATCTCGACTGCATAGATGGCACGCGATGAAGAAGAGGAGTACGCATGGCGAAAGCGTCAGAGAGCCGGTGGATGGTGCGAACCGGTGCGGACGGCATGCCGAATGGACTTCCGAGCGACCGGACCGAACGTTCCGACGGCGTCGTCACGACGCTTGTATCGGGAAGCCGTAGGCTCCGGCGGGACGCCCGTCCGTTATCAAGGGGCACGGTATCGAGGAAGCGGCGGGATCGCCCGACTCCGTACCGGATCCAAGAGAGTTCGCGTTCGCGCGCGGACTAATGAAGGTGGCACCGCGGGTCTTCCCGTCCTTTTCGAACGGAAAAGGACGGGGAGCCCTTTTTTTATTCGCGGGGCGAATACGAGCGGGAAAGGAGCGTGGTCGCGATGAGCGACGGTTGGTGGCGCGAAGGCGGAAAGACATGGACGATCGGAAGAAACGTTCGAATATTCAAATGGAGGGATTTCGATGATTAGAACGGGATTGGTGTCGGGCATCCGCCCGACGGGAGAGCTGCATATCGGCAATTATTACGGCGCGCTGAAAGGGCTCGTCGAGCTGCAGGAGCGGTACGACGCGCGATATTTCATCGCGGACGTCCATTCGCTGACGACGCATCCGAAGCCGGACGGCTTGCGCGGCCTCGTCGTCGAGACGGCGCGGAACTATTTGGCCGCGGGACTGGACCCGGAGCGGTGCACGCTGTACGCGCAATCGTCGGTCGCGGCGGAGGTGTGCGAGCTGCACGCATACTTGAGCATGGTCATGCCGCTCGGGGAGCTGCTGCGGGTGCCGACGTTCAAGGATAAGGCGAAGCGCCACCCGGATAACGTCAACTACGGGCTTGTCGGCTATCCCGTCCTGATGGCCGCGGACATTTTCCTCGTCCGGACCGAGCTCGTCATGGTCGGCGAAGACCAGCTCGTCCATTTGGAGGTCGCGCGCGCGATCGCCCGCCGATTCAACCAGCTGTACGGCGACTTGCTGCCGGAGCCGCAGCCGCTCGTCGGGAACGCCGCGCGTATTCCGTCGCTGTCGGGGCAGGGCAAGATGAGCAAGTCGGACGACCCGGCCGCGTGCATCGGGCTGGGCGACGACGAGCGGACGGTGGAGGAGAAGACGCGCCGCGCGCTGTCCGACCCGCTGAGAGCGTACCGGCATCAGCCGGGGCATCCGACGGAGGACGGCTGCAACGTGTTCCGGCTGCATACGTTTTTTACCGGCGAAGCCGAGCGGGAGGAGATCGCGGCATCGTGCTGCGAAGCCCGGATCGGCTGCATCGACTGCAAGAAGCGGCTGGCCGAACGCTTGAGCGGCATCGTCGAGCCGTTCCGCAGGCGGAAGGGGTCGATCGGCGAAGCGGACGCGCTGGACGCACTGCGGCTCGGGCGGGACAAGGCGAAGGAGGCGGCCGGGCGGACGATCGCCGACGTGCGCCGGGCGATCGGGCTGCAGATGCTGTGAGACGGAAGGGCGCCCGCCGATGCGGGTGCCCCCGCTTTGCGGGAACATATTGCAAAAGGAGGAAGGCAGTGTTAAGTTGAAAGAAAACGGCCCGGCTTCCGCGGAAGCGGCGCCATTTCGAGGAAAAGGGTGATCGTCCCCGTATGTTCGCTCGCTGGAGAGACCGAGTCCGAACCGTCCCTCGCTACATGAAGCTGCTGCTCGCGTTCGGCGTTTTGATCGGCGCGGTGCCCGTTCTGGCGCTCGGCCTGTACTCGTACTATACCGCGTCGGGAGACGTCGAGCAGAAGATGAAGATCAGCACCGGCCAAGTGCTGCTGCAGACGCAAATGCGCGTGGAGCAGATGATGAAGACGCTGGAGCTGACCGCGATGCAGTACGCCAATTCGCCGCAGGTGACGGCCGCGCTGAACGGTCCGCTCGACGTGACCGACTTCACGAGGGTGCGCAACCTGTATACGGGCTTGTACAATTTGCAAACGCTTTCCGGCATGAGCGGCGGCTATTTGGTCGGGACCGAGCACGACTGGGTCATGAGCTTTACGTCCGTGACGCCGCTGGCGCAGTCTCCCCTTGCCCGGCAATTGGAGCAATACGCGAAGCGGCCGAACAACCTGTTCTGGGATATCGAACCGATCGCGGGCTCGGGCGGGAGCGGCGAAATGGCGGCGGGCGTCGGAGCGGACGGGGGCGCGGATACGATTCGGATGGTGTATAAGCTGCCGATTTTGCCGTTCACGCAGCAGCCGAAAGGGTTTTTGATCATCGAAATGCTGAAATCCGGCTTCCGTTCGCTGCTGGCGGCGGACCCGGAGCGAACGGGCGAGGTGTATGCGCTCAGCCGCGAAGGAGCCGACTTTTTGAATATGCTGGACGACCCGGACGGCGAATACGAGCGGATCAACAGGCGGATCGCCGAAGCCGTCTCCCGGCCCGGAGCTTCGACCGGCTTCCTGACCGAGGAAGTCGGGGGGAGGAAGACGATCTTTTCGTATCGCGGCTCCGCCTATAACGGCCTCATCTACGTATCGGAAGTGTCGCTCGAGCAGCTGACGCGGCAAACCCGCAAAATCGCCGTCGCGACGGTCGTCGTCTGCAGCGCCATTCTCGCCGTCGTCGGCATTTTGGCGCTGCTGGCCAGCAGACGGATGTATTCGCCGATCCGCCGCTTGGCCGAGTTTACGAAAGCGGTCCAAATCGGCGAGACGGGGGGCCGGGACGAATTCAGCTCGATGGAGGAGCGGTTTCGGACGCTGTTCAGCACCGGACAGCAGATGAAGCAGCAGATGCAGGGGCAGTTTACGCAGCTGAACGAATTTTTGATGCTGAAGCTGTTCGCCGGCCAGCTGTCGGAGCGGGATTTCGCCTACCGAAGCGAGCTGTACGGTTTCCCGTCCGGCTGGAAGCGGCTCGCGGTGCTGACGCTGCAGATCGACACGCTGCACGATACCCGCTACCGCGAGGAGGACAAGGAGCTGCTGCTGTTCGCGATTCACAATATGGTGTCGGAGCTTGTGCCGTCCGGACATCGGTTCAGCCCCGTCCTGCTGGACCAGTCGCAGGTGACGCTGATCACGAGCGAGCTGGAGGACGAAGCCGAGCTGCGGTCGTACGTTCACCGGTACGCCGAGCACATTCGGGCGAAGGTGTACGAATATTTGCAGGTGCAGGTCAGCATCGGCGTCAGTCGGCCGTTCGCGAAGCCGACGGAGGCGGTCCGCGCTTATCGGGAAGGGCTCGAGGCGCTGAACAGCCGTCTCTTGTGGGGCGGCGGCATCATCGTCCATTACGGCGACGTGCGGACCGAGCGGGGCGGAGCCGCCGCCGCGGCGTTCGCCCAGCTGAAGGCGGCCGAGGAGCGGCTGGCGAAAGCGCTCAAGTCGGACGATCCGGGCAAGGCGGTGCCGCTGTTCGACGACTATATGACGGAAATCGCGGAGCGGCACATAGGCGCGAACGAGTATCCGATCCTGCTCATGCAGCTCGTGGCGCGGCTGTATCAGGTCGTCCAGGAGAGCGGCGGGCACGTGCACGAGGTGCTGGGCGAGCGCGGATCGTACCGGCAGCTGATGAAACGGAGCACGCCCGACGATATCGCGGAATGGTTCAAGCGCGACCTGCTCGGACCGATCGTCGACTTTCTGAACCGGCAAGCCGAGTCGCAGGGCGTCGGCATCGTCGCTCGGATCGTCCGGCTCGTCGAGGAACGGTACGACCGGGATATTACGCTGGAGGGGATCGCCGAGGAGCTTCACTTTCACCCCGTCTATTTGAGCCGCGTGTTCAAAAAGGAAAGGGGCGTCACGTTCAGCGACTACTTGGCCGAATACCGGATGAACGTGGCCAAGGAATGGCTGGAGACGACGACGCTGCGGCTGTCGGAAATCGCGGAGAAGCTGAACTATTCGAATACGACGGCGTTCATCCGCATCTTCCGCAAAGTCGTCGGGATGACGCCCGGGCAGTACCGGGAACGATGCCGCCAGCCATAACCGCATGCATGCACGCACGGCCTTCGCGGCGGGCGCTCCCAAGCCCGGCCTTTCCCGCGAAGGCCTTTTTGCGTTCCGCGAGCGCTAGGTTATATCCGGAGTACGCCGGGTTAAGAACGGTATACGCCCTCGGCGGCGGCCCGCATGGCAGGCGGCGTTCCGGGCGGCGGCCGAAACGGGTTGCATTCGGTGCCTATCCTGTTCCGAGCGAAGGGGCGATAATGGACGCGAAGGCAACGCCTTATCGAAACCGAAAGGAGGGCTCTCATGATGGCGCCAACCGACGCGAATGCGAGGCGTTTGCGGGAAGCGTCCGGCCGATCGGCATGGTTGAACGATTTGGTCAAGGATCGCTGGCTGTATGCGATGGCGCTGCCGGGCATCGTCTACTTCCTCGTCTTCAAATACGTTCCGATGTACGGCATCGTCATGGCGTTCCAGGATTTCAAGCCGCATCTCGGCTTCCTGAACAGTCCGTTCGTCGGCTTGAAGCATTTTCAGCGCTTTTTCGGCGAGGAGCAGTTTTGGACGCTGTTCCGCAACACGTTCGTGCTCGCGGTGTACAATCTCGTCTTCTTCTTCCCGCTGCCGATCGTGCTGGCGCTTATGCTGAACGAGGTGCGGCGGGAAAAATTCAAGCGGTTCGTCCAGACGCTCGTCTATGTGCCCCACTTCGTATCGTGGGTCGTCGTCGTCGGCATTTTCTACATGCTGTTCACGACCGAGGGCGGAGCGGTCAACGAGCTGCTGTATGCCGCGACGGGCGAGAAAATCCCGTTCCTGCTCGAGCCGGAATGGTTCCGGCCGATGATCGTCAGCCAGACGATCTGGAAGGAGGTCGGCTGGGGAACGATCATCTTCCTCGCCGCGCTGGCCGGCGTCGATTTGCAGCTGTACGAGGCGGCGCGCATGGACGGCGCGGGAAGATGGAGGCAGCTGTGGCACATTACGCTTCCGGCGATTCGCAGCACGATCGTCATTTTGTTCATTTTGCGGCTCGGCAGCTTTCTGGATTCCGGCTTCGAGCATATTTTCCTCATGCTGACGGCGACGAATCGCGAGGTCGGGGAAGTGTTCGATACGTACGTGTATGTGAAAGGGCTTACCCAAGGCCAGTACAGCTACAGCGCGGCGGTGGGGCTGTTCAAGTCGGCCGTCGGCCTCCTGCTCGTCGTCTCCGGCAATTGGCTGGCGAAACGGTTCGGGGAAGAAGGCATCTACTAACCGGCGGCGAAAGGAGTGGAAGTCATGACGTACGACAAAACGTGGGGCAACCGGCTGTTCGATTGGATCAACGGCACGCTGCTCGTCCTGGCGGCGCTCGTCTGCATCGTCCCGTTTCTGTACGTGCTGGCCGTCTCGTTCACGGCCCCGCACATCGTCGCGCAGGGCGGATTCATTTTGTACCCCAAGGAATTCTCGCTGGCGGCGTACGAATATATTTTCTCCACGAACACGCTCGTCCGCAGCATGGGCGTCTCCGTCTACGTAACCGCGCTCGGCACGCTCATCAATTTGACGCTGACGTCGCTGCTCGCGTATCCGTTGTCCCGGCGCCACCTGCGGGGGCGGAAATGGATGATGCTCGGCATCGTCTTCACGATGCTGTTCGGCGGCGGGCTCATTCCGACGTATTACGTCGTCAAGTCGCTGCATATGATCGATACGCTTTGGTCGCTCATGATTCCGACCGCGATCAGCGCCTTCAATTTGATCGTGCTCAAAAACTTTTTCCAGCAAATGCCCGAAGGGCTGGAGGATTCGGCGAAAATCGACGGCTGCAACGACGTCGGCATCCTGATCCGGATCGTGCTGCCGCTCTCGCTGCCGGCGATCGCGACGTTCGGGCTGTTCTATGCGGTCGACCATTGGAACCGGTACTTCCAGGCGGTCATGTACATTAACGACAGCGGCAAATGGCCGGTGCAGGTGCTTCTCCGGGAAATCGTCATCAACGCCAGCAGCCGGATCGGCGACACGAGCATCGAGGAGATGTACATTCAGCCGCTCACGATCAAGATGGCGGTCATCGTCTTCGCCACCTTGCCGATCATCGCGATTTACCCGTTTTTGCAAAAGCATTTCGCCAAAGGGGTCATGCTCGGCTCCGTGAAAGGCTAACATTCCGCGCCGTCTGGCGCGCATTTCGGGAGGGCGGTTCCATGAACAAGAAGAAGCTCGCCACCATTTCGTCGGCTGTCGTCGCGGTTTCGCTGCTGACCGCGGCTTGCGGGAGCACGTCGGGGACGGACGGAGGGGGGACGGCCGCGTCGTCCGCGCCGGAAGCCCCGCTTCCGCTCAGCATCGCGATCGCCCAGGTGGGCGACATTCCGGCGAAGGGCAACGCCGTCGAGCAAGCGATCGAGAAGTACACGAATACGAAGCTGGACATTCAATGGATTCCGAGCGCGGCCTTCAACGACAAAGTGAACGTCATGCTGGCGTCGAACGAAATGCCCAAGCTGCTGAAGGTAAACCAGACGCCGAACGTCGTCAACGCGATCGAGTCGCAGCTGTTTTGGGAAATCGGGCCGCTGCTTTCATCGTATAAAAACTTAAGCGCCCAAAACGAGCAATTTTTCCAAAACATTTCGGTGGAAGGCAAAGTGTACGGGGTGCCGCTGTACCGCAACATGGGGCGCGGGGCGATCGTGTACCGCAAGGACTGGTTCGACCGGCTCGGCTTGACGGTGCCGAAGAGCATCGACGGCTGGTACGATACGCTGAAGAAGCTTACGCAGAGCGATCCGGACCAGAACGGCAAAAACGACACGTACGGCATCGTTTTGAACAAGACGTACAATCAGGGCGCCGCTTCGATGCTGACCCGGCTCGCCGTGGCGATGGGCGGAGTGAACAAGTGGGGCGTCGACAAGGACGCCAACTTCACGCCTGAATTCATGACGAAGGAGTTCGTCGACGTCCTGAAGCTGTTCCGCAAGCTGTACGAGGAGAAGCTGATCAACCAGGACTTCGCCGTGCTCGACGCGACCGAGGCGGAGAAGCTGTTCGACACGAGCCGTGTGGGGGTCCGGTTCGCCGTGGCGACGAACGGCAAAAGCCAGCAGGACCGGCTGAGCAAGACGGCGCCGTCGGCGGTCGTCGACGTGGCGAGCTTCGAAGGTCCGCAGGGCGTCCGGATTTCGTCGGAGAACGGCAACAACGGCTTCCTCGTCATTCCGAAATCGTCCGTCAAGTCGGAGGCGGAGCTGAAGCGGGTGCTCGCGTTTCTCGACAAGCTGATGGATCCCGATATGTCGACGCTGCTTCTGCGCGGCATCGAGGGGACGCATTTCGCCAAGACGGCCGACAACCGGACCGAATTTATCGGCGACGGCTTCAATGCGTTCCAGCGCGAGGTGAAGCCGTACCGCGACAATTTGCCCGTGCTCGAAGGGTACAACGTCGCTCCGCTCAAGGATGTGCCGATCGGGGAGAAGGGGACGAAGATGGAGTCGGACGGCATCAAGTATATCGTCTCGAACCCGGCGCTGACGCTGACGTCGGCGACGTTCTCCGAGCGCGGCCAAGAGCTGGAGCAGCAAATGAACGACGCCCAGACGAAATTCATCATGGGCAAAATCGACGAGGCCGGCTACCAGGATGAAATCGCCAAATGGAGAAAGGCCGGCGGGGACAGCATCATGGCGGAGTACAAGGCGTCTTACTTGAAGCTGCGGAAGAAATAGCGCACGAAAAACGACCGCCGGTTGGCGGTCGTTTTTGGCTGTCGGGCCGTCAGCCTCCCGCGTGAAACGCGATCGTGCGCACCGGCTCGTACATCGGCGTGCGGCCGAGATGGCTGCGGTACAGCACAATCCGGTCGGCCGCCCACTCGAGCGGCGGCTCCGCGTCCGCGGGGAACAAGCCGCGGACCGCGTCCTTGCGCGCCGGCGCGCCGCCCGCATATTGGCGCGCGAGCGTCACGTGCGGCGAGTACGGCCGATCCTCGGTCGGATAGCCGAGCGGCGCCAGCTGGCGCTCGACGTCGGCCTGCAGGTCGCGCAGCGCCTGCAGCTTGCCGGCGAGGCCGACCCATAGGATGCGGGGCGCCATCGGCGCGCCGAACGTGCCGGCGCCTTGCAGCCGCAGCGGGAACGGCGTGCTCCGGGCGGCGATGCGCTCGAGCTCCGCCTCGACGGCGGCGACCGACGACGGGACGACTTCGCCGAGAAATTTGAGCGTAATGTGCAAATCGTCGGGGTGGACCCATTTTTTGAAAGGCAACGTTTTTTTCAACCCGTTCGCCGCGGCCGCGACTTGCGCCTTCAGCCCGGACGGAATCGGGACGGCGACGAACAGCCTCGGATGTTCGTCCTGCGTATTGTGCACCATCGTGCGCTTCACCTCGCTGTCCCCATATTACCGTTTTTTCCGGAAAACTCCAAATGGCGGGAACGGGCGGACGGAGGTGGAGAAGGCGCGTCCGGACGGCCGCGGCGGAGCGGCGCATTTTTGGACGGATTTCGGACAAATTCCCCCGATCATATTGAACGGCTAGGCGAATACTGCTATCATAGCCATATTACACAATCGGAAAAGAGGAATTGGACGATGACGAAGCGGGCTTACAATTTCAACGCCGGGCCGGCCGCGCTGCCGCTCGAGGTGCTTCAGCAAGCGCAGGAGGAGTTCGTCGACTTCCGCGGAATCGGCATGTCGATCATGGAAATTTCCCATCGCAGCAAAGAGTACGAGCAGGTGAACGACGAATCGCAGTCGCTTGTCAAGGAGCTGCTCGGCGTTCCGGACGGCTACCAGGTGCTGTTCCTGCAAGGGGGCGCAAGCACGCAGTTCGCGATGATCCCGATGAACTTCCTGAAGCCGGGTACGGCGGCCGGCTACGTGCTGACCGGCAGCTGGGCGGACAAGGCGGCGAAGGAAGCGAAAGGGTTCGGCGAGATCTATGTCGCGGCCAGCGGCGAAGCGAGCGGATTCCGCGCCATTCCGGCGCCTGGCGACATCGAGGTGCGTCCGGACGCGGCCTACGTCCACATCACGTCGAACGAGACGATCGCGGGCTCCCAGTATGCGGCTTACCCGGATACGGGGTCCGTACCGCTGATCGGCGACTTGTCGAGCGACATCATGTGCCGGCCGATCGACGTGTCGAAGTTCGATTTCATCTACGCGGGAGCGCAAAAAAATCTCGGCCCGTCCGGCGTCACCGTCGTCATCGCGCGCGACGAGCTGCTGCAGGCTTCGCCGAAGCACGTGCCGACGATGCTTCGCTACGATACGCACGCGAAGAGCAAATCGCTGTACAACACGCCGCCGGTCTATTCGGTCTACATCGTGAACCTCGTGCTGAAATGGATCAAGTCGCACGGCGGACTCGAGGCGATGGAGCGGATGAACCGCGACAAGACGAAGCTGATCTACGACGCCATCGACGGCAGCGGCGGGTTCTACCGCGGCTTGGTCGAGCCGGGCAGCCGCTCCATCATGAACATTACGTTCGCGCTCGGCAGCGAGGAGCTGGAGAAGCGGTTCATCCAGGAGTCGGAGAAGCAGGGCTTCGTCGGGCTGAAAGGACACCGCGACGTCGGCCATCTGCGCGCGTCGACCTACAATGCGGTCCCGTACGAAAGCTGCAAGGCGCTGGCCGATTTCATGAACGACTTCCGGCAGCGCAACGGCTGAAAGGAACCGACGCTTTTCGTTAAGAACGACCGCCTCGCGGCTTCAGGGCTGCGGGGCGGTCTTTTTGTTCGCGGGCGATCGGACGGCAGGGACTCCGCCTATCGCGGACGCACGTCCGGCGCGGCGCTTCGCGACATCCGGTACTCGGACGGCGACATGCCGTGATGCTCGCGGAAGACGCGGGCGAACGTCCGGTAATTGTCGTAGCCGACCTCGAGGCAAATGTCGGAAATGGACATGGAGCTGGTCAGAAGCAGCGTGGTGGAACGGGCGATGCGCAGCGCGTGCATGTAGTCGTTGACGGTTTTGCCCGTCTGTTCCTTGAACATCCGGCTGATGTAGGAAGCGTGCAGGCCGAAGTGGGACGAAACGGAGTTCAGGCTTATCGGCTCGTTGAAGTGGAGATGAATGTAGCGCAAAATGTTCCAGACGCGCGGACTCGTCGGGCTTTTCCGGGAGGGAGTCGGGTCGCCCCGGTCGAGAAGAGCGCGAAGAAACAGGGTGATCGCTTCGATCAGCTTGCCCCGCAGGATGGCGTCGCGTCCGAGCCGGCTTTCCTTGTATTCCAGGGTGATTTGGTCGAGCAAAGTGGTAACCGCTTTCAAGCGCTCGCCTTCGAAATGGTGCCAGGAAGGCAGCTCCGTGCCGACTTGATGAATCCATCGGGCGATATGCGATTCGTACGCGCTGCCGGACAAAATGCCGATGTCGAACATGCAGCTGTACAGCTTGAGCGGGGCGCCCGGATCGCTGCGGATCTCGTGGATGTGGTGAGGCAGCAGGAGCGACATCGTGCCGCAGCGCATAGGGTGCGCGACGCCGTTGATCGATTCGGAGCCGCTGCCTTCGACGACGAAGGACAGCTCGGCGAAGTCGTGATAGTGCATCGGGTAATGGGAACGGGGCTGGTGGCACGAAATGTAGAACGGGAGCCGTCCCTTTTGCTGGCCGACCAAAAATCGGTCGTCGGCGGTGGCGTCCTGATACTGGGGAAACAGGGCCAATCGAATTCCCTCCTCTTCATTGGAAAGCGGAATGGGCAATCGTCGAATACCGGCCTGCGATCGTCGTTGACAAAACGTTTAATCAGGTATATAACTTGTCTGTATTGTATCATATGACGGCAAGAAACGGGAGTACCAAGTTGAAGCGGCGCTCCGATGGCAAGCTAGGGGCGTTAGCGCGAAGGAGGAGTTGCGCCATGCGGCATGCAGCGGCGGCGGGAGATACGATCGTCCCGAACGCAAGATTCGAGGAAGGGTTGACCGGCTGGACCGTACCGGGCGGGGAAAAGAGCGCGACCGTCGTCGGCGCGGAGGCGGAGGCGGGAGCGCCGGCCGGCCGGGCGCTGCGGCTCGCGGCGGACGAAGCGGCGACCGGCGGCGGTGCCGGCACGTTCGCCGAGAGCGCTCGCGTGCCTGCGGGTCCGGGCCGGACGTACTACGCCTACGCGGCGTGCAGGCCGGAGCGCGATACCGGCGGCGCCGTGGCGCTGCGCTTCTACGACGGCGCGGGCCGGCCGCTCGCGGCGGAGGCGGCCGCTGTGCCGCCGATGCGTGCGGGCGCCGGCATGGCCGACGGCGGCTGGCGGACGATCGCCGCGGCTGCGACGGCGCCCGAGGGGACGGCCGCGCTCGCCGTCGTCCTCCGCGCGGACCCGCTGCCGGCCGGCGGCGACGTCCGGTTCGGCGACGTCCGCGTCACGGCCAAGCATACGGCGCTCGGCGCGCAGGTGACGAACGCGACGATCCACGCCGCCGCGGTCGGCCGGGATGCGGCGGGCCGCGCCACCGTCTATGCGGTGGCCGACGGCTCCGCCGGCTGCTGCGCCCGGCTCGTCGCGATCGACCCGAACGACGGCTCGACCGTCGGCGTCTGGGAGCTGCCGGGCGCGGCGGGCGGCTGGTCGGCCGTCGCGGCCAACGACGGCTCCGTCTATGCCGGCTCGTACGAGAACGGCCTGCTGTACCGGTACGTGCCGGGCGAGCCGGACATAACCGTGGTCGGCAAGCCGCGCGAGGGCGAAATGTTCGTCTACGGCTTGGCGGCCGGCGCCGGCAGCGAAATCTACGGCGGCACGTACCCGGGCGCCATGCTGTTCCGCTACTCGCCGGACGAAGGGTTCGCGCAGCTCGGGCCGGCTCCGCTGCAGCCGGGGGAGAGCTACGTGCGCGACGTCGCGTTCGACGCGGAGCGGGGCGCGGTGTATGCCGGCATCGGCTCGCACGCGTCCTTGAAGCGGCTCGATGCGCGGACGGGCGCGGTGACCGATTGGCTGGCGGAGGAGCTGCGCGGCGAGCAGTTCGTCTACGACGTCAACGTGGCGGCCGGCAAATTGTTCGTCCGGGCGACCCCGAGCTGCCGGACGTACGTCTGCGGCTTGGAGGGCGACGAGAGCGGCCTTCCTGCCGTGGAGGCGACGATCGACGGCGTTCATTCGCTCGGCGTCTCCCCGGAATACGACGGCGGCGTCTACTACGGCGGCAGCGGGGGACTGTGGCGCTACGACGTGGCGGCCCGGCGCTCCGAGCCGACGGGCGTCGCCGACGCGATGACGCTCGACCAGTTCGTCGTCCGTCTGGACGATCAGACGAATTTCCCCGGGTATACGCTTGTCGGGATCGGATCGGCGAACGGAAGGACGCGGCTGACGAAGTATAACGCCGCAACCGGCAAGCTCGCTTCGTTGGAGCTGTCGTTCCCGGAAGCGCCGGCCAACCTGGTCAGCATCGTGCACGGTCCCGATTCTCGCCTGTACACGAGCGGCTTTCTTGTCGGCGGCCACGGCGTCTACACGCCGATGCGGGACGACGAGACGGTGCAGCGGCGCGGGGTGATGCAGTCGGAGAACATGGCCGAGCTGGACGGCAAGCTGTATTTCGGCGTATACCCGGGCGCGCGGCTGTACGAATACGATCCCGGGAAGCCGTGGACGGCGGACCGGGGAGGAGACAACCCCCGTCTGCTGTTCGCGCTGAAGGATGAGGAGCAGGACCGGCCGTTCGGGATGGCGGCCGACGGAGGGAAGCTGTACGTCGGGACGGTATCCGGCTACGGCAAGCTGGGCGGCGCCTTGACCGTGTACGACCCGGCGAGCGGTACGTTCGACTTTTACCGGCATGCGGTGCCGAACCAGAGCCTGATCGCGCTCGCGTGCCGGGACGGCATCGTCTACGCGGGCTCGTCGATTTGGGGCGGCATCGGCATCGAGCCGAGCGAGACGGAGGCGAAGCTGCTCCGGTTCGACTCCGCGACGCGGGAATTCGCCGTCCTTTCGCTGCCGGTGCCGGGCTTGAAGGCGGTAACCGCGCTCGCTTGGGCGACCGGCGGCCTGCTGTGGGGGATGGCCGAGGGATACCTGTTCGGCTTCGACCCGCAGTCGCGGACGTTCGTCCATTTCGAGGAAGCGTTCCCCGACGTCAAGTACGGCGAGCGGTTCGTCTGGCGCGACGCGACGCTGCTGGAAGCGGCCGACGGGAGGCTGTACGGGACGGTCGGAGGCCGGTACGTCTTCCGCTTCGACCCGGCCGGCCGCCGTATCGAGACGATCCGGGACGACGGGGGCAAGTTTTTGGCCGAGGACGATTACGGGCATTTGTACTATGTAGTCGGAACGGAGCTGTACCGGCTCGTGCCTTGAAACGGCTTATTCGGTAAGCCGCGCGGACGATATTGCCGACGTTGCGAACGAAGACCGAAAGCTGCCGATCCAGATGGACGGCAGCTTTTGGCATTAGATGGAGCAGGGGACATTTCGGTTCGCCGGCATTCCGATTTTTTTCAGCAGGTATCCCGGCGTTACCGCAGCTCCAGTCGGTCGAGCGGTATGCGCAGCTCCGGCGCGCGTCCGGATCCGGCCGGCTCGAACAGGCTCAAGATCAAGCCGTCGCCGCTTATACGGCCGGAATAATAGGAATCGGGAATGCCGTAACGTGCGGTGCGTCCGGTACCGAGGTCCAGACGGATCAATTCGTTCGCGAGGCCGGGGTCGTCATGCTGCATCCCGGCCCATCTTCCGCCGGGCTGCAGGGTGAACAGCAGGCGGTCCCGATCGAGCACGATCCGGCCCAACTCGGCGTGGTCTTGGCGGAACAGCTCCCGAACCGTTCCCGATTCGAGGTCGATGTCCAAAATGCGGTACCCCTGCACCAAGTACAAGCGGCTTTTCTGTTGATCGAGGACGAAGCTGTTTTCGCCCGTGGGAGAAGTATCGTAAATGCCGTCGGGCTCCGCGCGGTCGAAGCGGAACGCACGAAGGAAACGGCCGTCCGCCCGGCGAAACTGCAGCAGGAGATGATCCGAGAAGGCGAGCACGCGATCGCGGTAGGGCACGATTCGAAACGCCCCGCGCGCATTTTCCAGATGGCCCGCATAAGTAGAGCGCACCGTTTTCGTATCGCTGCGATATTGATGCAGATAGCCGGACTCGTAGTACCAGAGAAGCCCGGTGCTCGCGTCTTCCCAGTACGCGGAGGGGAACAGGGAGGCGACGGTGTCCGAACCGGCCGGTACGGCGGTGAAGCCGCGCTCCCGCTTGCCGTCGAGACGGAGCTCGAGGTCGAACCGGTACGTCCCGTCAAGCGCCTCGACCGATAACCCGCCGCCCTCGTCAAGTAAGACGGAAGTGGGGAGCGGCACATTCGTTTCGCCGACGATTTCGAAACGGTCGTTCAGCTTCAAGAGACGATCCTTGTACGTATCCGCCACAAACCAATGACCGGACGCCTGCAGGAAACGTTCCGCGGTTCTGCAGACGCTGTAGTTGCTGACGGAGCAGGATACGCCGACCGGGAGTCTCGCGACGAATTCGAGCCGCTTCAACGGCTCGCGCTCCGGAACGAAGCGGGATAGCCGGTCGTACTCCAGCACGTACCAAGTGCCGCTATGCTCGTAAAAGGTCGTGCTGCTCATGGCGTCGCCGCTTCCCATATCTCTAAGCTTGTCGAGTTCCTCCGTCAAGCCGGCGGGCAGGGTGGAGGGCCATCGATCGGGATCGAATTTGGAGAAGGGGACACGGCGTTCTTCGAAGTACGGAGCGGGGGCCGCCGGTTCCGACGGGATCGGCACGCCGTCCAATTGGGCGCGAATGGACAAGTCCGCCGTCCGGGGCTCGGGTGTTTGCAGGTTGGACAAGTCGTGGAGCGACAGGAAAACGCCGCCCCCGTCCTTCGTCCCGGCGAATTCGAGCCGGGTGCCCGTTCGCCCTACATACGTCAGATCCTCCAGCGGCAAAGCGGACATATGGAGCTCCGCTCCTCCGCGAACGAATCGGTAGGCTGCCGTTTCGAGCCGGGATTCGGTCAGACGGTACAGCGAATGTTTGTTGAGCGCCACCCAGCCCGGGGTACTCAGCTCCGCATGCCAAGGGTACAGCCAAGACTCTCCGGGAGAGGCCATATACGTCGCACCGGCATCGGATTTCAACAGCACGGCGAACCGTTCCTCGCCCGCCTTTTCCGCCGCTACTCTAACGGAGGAATCGTAAGCGAGGCCTGGATAGAACGCCGCGCTCTCGGAAGGCTCGGTTTGATACAGCAACGTTCCGTCTTCGCTGCGGAAGCTATAAATCGGCTGCGCCGGCCCAGAAATCGATCGGTCGGGAACAAGCGGGGTAATCCGGTCATCGTGCGTTTGCGGAACAATCCGATCGGGGAGGTCCCGTTCCGGAGGGAGGATGGAGCTCACATAGCGTACCGTGTCCGAGCCGGGTGTCAGCATGTACTCGTTCCGTTCGCCCGACGACCGGGTTTGAATCAAGAGCCGCAGCGGGTTTTCGATCGCACGGACCCGGACCGCCTCGGCAGGCGCAAAATCGGTCGGACCCATCGTCCGAACGGATGCCGCCGGGTTCTCTTTTTCCAGAGGGAGAGGAATATAGGTCCACGAGTGGATGAGCGTTTGACCCGCCGCCGGAGCGGCTTCGGGCGTTCCTCCGAGCAGCAGGCCGCGGTCTCCCGGCCATCGTGTTACTTGCAGCTTTTCGGGAAAATGCATCAGCACGCCTTGATCGGCCCCTTTGCGGGCATACCGAAGCTCGCCGTTTCGGACGAAGAGCATTAGGTCATCCGTCCGCAGCACGACCACGGGGGTGTCGGCGTGGGAAGAAAATGCGCCGGATGCCTCGCTCCAGAGGAGCGCCTCCTCCCAGACCGCTTCGTTCGCGACGGGGCGAGCCGCTTCGCCGTCCTCCGCTTGCTCCGTCCGTGTCCTTTCCGTTCCGCCGTTCTCCGAAGCGGGAAGCGATTGAAGCGCCAATGCCGCACAGAACGCAATCCCCGTCACGCACCCGCCAACGAGCCAAACTTTCCGGTTCCATCTCCTCATTCCGATTCCTCCGTTCGATCGAAAGGAAATCATTAGCAAAGGAATAGACGATGAGCGGCCGGAAAAGTTGTGGGAAGTCGTACGGTCTTACAAGAACACCCAAGCATACATCCCCATGGCCCGGACAAACTAGTTCCGTTGTCCAATACACTTCCTTAAAGGAGAATTCACTGCCATGACATTGAAAAAAGAAGAAGCGACTAAAGCCGTTACGGTTACGCAATCGGCGATTGCGGAAGAAATTGCCGATTCCGTCAAGGTCGAAATCGCCAACGAGCTGTCCCCCTTGGAAAACCAACTGAAAGAAATGCAAAAAATTCTGTCCGGGGTTCAGCCTCAGCAAAGCAGCTTCACCGGCTCTTCCCAAAACCAGCAGCAAATCAGCCACCTCGTCGACCAAATGAACCAGTTCAGCCGCCAAATTCAAAGCCAGCAAAAACAGGCGATGAATCAGCTGCAGCAATCGATTCAACAAGCTGCCCAAACGTTGGCGCAGGCGAACCAAACCGTACAATCGTTCCAAATGCTGAATCAAATGCAGCAGCTTGTTCAACAGTCGCAACAACAAACGGAGCAAATCAGCCAACAATATTCGTCGACGAATAAGCAAGGCATGCAAAACCAGTTCAATACGACGACCAGCTCCATTCAACAATAACCGAGACATGACGGGTTGCGTTATACGTAACCCTCTTTTTATCATCCGAACGAAAGGGGTGTTCCCGTGATCATTACCGGTTTGATTCTGGTTGCGATCGTCGTGTTGGGGATGATCGCTTGGAGGAGTATCACCCGAACGATCGATCAAGATTTCGATAACGGTACGCAGGCTTCGGCTCTGAAGCCCGCCGCGAACGATCACCGTTTCGGAATGGAGGCCGCGGAAGAACGGCATCCTATAGAAATCGGAAGCAGGGTCGCACCGCCGGTCCGGCCGGCGCAACCGCCCCAAAAGGAAGCGGCGGCGGTCACGGCCAATCCGTACATGGCCTCGAAGGATAAGAAGCAAGCAGAGGCCAAGCATGAAGCGTTAGGGTTTACCGCATCTGCCGTGCGATCGCCCACCGCGGAACCCGTTATCGCCATTATTCCTACGCCCAAACCCGCTCCCGATAGTCGGCCCATCACGATCGACGGAATGCTGCAGCAATTGGAGCGGTCCGAGAACAAGCTCGAACACGACTTGGTTCGAGAGCTGGAAAATCAACTGTCGGAAACCGCCGCACTGCTGGATCGGATCAACCAGCAAGTCCGGATCGCCGAGACGCTGCATACGATGGATGAGCAGCTTACGAATATCCGACAAACGTTTTCCTAGGGGTTCAAGGGTTGGAGATCCAACGCCGGCGTTGGATTTCTATTTTCGTATAAGCTTTAGCGTCCCGCAAGGGAGATGACTTATACATCGGTTATGCGTTGGAATGGAAAAACGGGACAGATGCAAGTCATGCATCAAGTCCCGTTTTGATGTCGCTAGCCAAAGCGCGTCCTTTACTGCGAAGCGGACGCGATCGTAACCGTTTTGAGGCTGTCGTCCCATTTCACGTCCGCCCCGAGCGCTTCGCCGACGAACCGCAGCGGCACCATCGTCGATCCGTTCATGATGCGGGGGGAAACCTCCAGCGATTGATCCCGATTTCCGACTTTGGCGATACTGTTGTCGATCTGCAGCCAGACGGTCGTTCCTTCCTTCTTGGCCGTGACCGCTTGACGGTCGGGGTCCCAAGACACCTCGGCACCGAGCTTTTCGAAAATGGCGCGCATCGGGACGAGCGTGTTGCCGCTCACGATAACCGGGGGCTGCTCGAAAATCATGTAGTCTCCGTTCACGATAACCGTAATCCAGTTGTCCGGTACGAGCGGTTTGAACGAGATGCCCGTTCCAGTCAGCTTCTCGCGGGCCGCGGACAGATCGGCGATCGTCTTCTCGCGCTGGCGGACGATCGCGTTTTTGGCGTTCAGCCAGGCGTCGCGAATCGCTTGCAGCGAGCTGTTTTTGCGGTTTTGGACGGCTTGGCGGGTATCGCCGATCCGCTTGCTCATATCCGCTTCCGCTTTGGCCAACGCTTCGGCCATCCGCCGCTCGGCTTCGTTCTTCGTTATATCCCCGTCCTCGTAACGATCCATGACGCTGCCTGCCGAGTCGACCGACGATTCGTCCTCGAAGCGGTCCATGATGCCGCCCGCCGAGTCGGGATCGACGTCGTCCTCGTACGCATCGAGTGCGCTGCCTGCCGAATCGGGATCGATCTCGTCCGCATACAGATCCATCGCTTCGCCTGCCGAATCGGGATCGAGACTATCCTCGAACACGTCCATCGGGCTCCCGGCGTTGTCCGGGTCCATCGTGTCCTCGTACAGATCCATCGGCTCTCCGGCCCGGTCTTTGTCCGCCATTCGCGCGTAAGTGCGGAAGGCGTCGCTGTTTTCCTTGTAGCTTAGCTTCAGCTGCCGGATGTCGTTATCCAGAAGGGCCGTCATTTCGTCCAGATCCGCGCGGGCGAGCCGCAGCAGCTCGTTGTAGACCGACAGCATCTGATTGCGGTACGTATCGTACATCTTTTTTTCGTTTTTGAGGTAGCCGTCGTACTGCTCCCGATGCTTTTGCTCGAAAGCCGCATACTGCTCGGCCATCCGGTTGATGAAGGCGGTATCCGCAGCCGATGCGCCGCGGGCGGCCGTGCCGATCGTCAACGCGATCGCGAGCGAACTGACGAGAATTTTGCAGCCAATTTGAGTTCCGTTCATCGTGATCCTCCATCCGTATCGGAATTTTGCCAACAATGAACAATCATACTATGAAGGCTTCGGGGAAAAACAGGAACCTTGGACGGATAAAAGTAGTCGGCTCGTCACGAGTGGGCGACACGGGTCGCCTTTTCTCCGCCGGGATCGCCCGGTCGGCCGACTCCGCACCGCGTTTCCAAGCCTAGTCTCCCATGGTATACTGAAGGGAAACAATCGAAGGCGTAGGAGCGGTCGCTTTGCTGAAGAAACGTAACGAATTCGAGGGACGATACGCATTATTCCGCAACGAAATAAGAGGCGAAATTTTAAGCGGCGCCATTCGCCCGGGCGAATTTTTGCTGTCGGAAGTGACGCTCGGCGAACGGTACAATTTGAGCCGGACATCGGTTCGCCGGGTGCTGGCCGAGCTCGAGGCGGACGGTCTGATCGAGAAAATGCCCGGCAAGGGCAACCGGGTGCGCCAGCCGGAGCGCAAGTACGAGAAGCGGCCGCTGAAGGTCGCCTGTTTCTCCGAGTCGTACGAAATCCCGATTTTGCATAAGACGATCCGGCTGTTCGAGCAAGCGTATCCCCACGTGAAGGTCGAGCTGGCCGTTCTTCCGACGGCGAATTACGTGGCGAGCGTGCTGCATTCGTTCGAGGGCGAGCAAGCGCCGGACGTGGTGCTCGTGTCGGAGTTTCATTTGCGTCAGATCGGTCAGGCGGGCAAGCTGGACGCGCTGCTGTCGAGCGCCCCGGACGAATGGGACGGAGCGGAGGACGTCTACCCGGGCGTGCTGCGCATGTTTACGGAAGGAGCGCGGTTGAAGGCGGTGCCGCTCGTGTTTTCGCCGGTCGTGTACTGCTACAATACGGAGCTGATTCCCGATCCCGCTTCGGTGCGGCTGGACGATTGGGACGACTTGCTTGCGCTGGCGCAGCGGTATACGCTCGCCGACGAGCAGGGGAACAAGCAGCAATACGGCTTCGGGTTTTCCATATCGGGCAACCGGTGGTCTTCGTTTTTGCTGCAGAACGGCGGCGCCTTCTACGAGGAGGACGGGTCGACGCCGTCGTTTGCGGGGGAGCGGACGGAGGAGGCGTTCCAGTTTTGCCTCGACCTGATGTACAAGCATCAAGTGTCGCCGATCTCGATTCACGGCAGCACGCGGCTCGTGGAAGATTTGTTCATCCGCAACAAGGTGGCCGTCGTGCTCAGCACCTATTATTTCATGAGCGAGTTTCGGCATAACGGCATGAACTGGGACGTGCTGCCGGTCGTGCCGGGCAACCGGACGAAGGGGACGACGCTCATCGGCGGAGGGCTCGCGATCCGAAGCGGCACCGATCAGGAGAAGCTGGCGAGAACGTTCGCCGAATTCATGCTCGGCCGGGAGGCTCAAGCCGTCATCAAGCGCGAGGGCTGTACGCTGCCGGCACGCGCTTCGGTGGCGGAGGACGAGTCGCTGTGGAACCCCGACGTCCACCCGAAGCATTACGGCGCGTTCCGGGACGTCGTGCCGCATGCGCGCTCGCTGAACGAGCTGGGCGTCGCCCAAGACAAGATCGATATGCTGCAGCGCGAGCTCGTATTGCTGTGGTCCAACCTGGAAAGCCCGGGCGAGGCGTGCAGGCGGATCGAGCCGCTGCTCGCCCGAGAAGAGCCGGGCGTTCGTGGCGCGAAGTAGAGGAGGGGCGGGGGGGATACCCCCCGCCCTTCGGCCTCGTTGAGCGGAATACCGTACGAATCGGACCTTATTGCCCCGAAATCCCGCCGCCCGTGCCGAATAGCTTACGAACGTACGCTATTTTAGGCAATGCCGTGCCAATCGCCCTCCCGTACTGGAAAAATCCCGACTTCGACAAACTTCTGCCTAATCGGCCCGTTTTCCGGCAAGCTACGGGACTTTCGTCGCATTGACGGAGCAAGGCCCCGGTAGTACGTTTTGTATACCGGTATATATACCGGTATTTTACCTATCTTTCCCATAGAGGAGTGATTGTGTTGAAATCCCGTTGGCTGACGCTTGTCGTCGCAATCGCGCTGCTGTTCGGCACGCCCGGCTTCGTCCGGAGCGCCGGCGCTCAGGAAGGAGGGGCGATCGTAACCGATCTGGGCACGCCGATCACCGGCGTCGTCACCGTCATGACGTCGGCGTTCGGCGTCGAGAACGGCCGCAACGTCATGTATACGGTCGTGCAGGCGGACCCGGCCATCTTCGTCACCGTCGATATCGACGAGGAGAAGGTGATCCGGACGATGGAGCTGCCGAACGCGGGCGGCTCATGGTCCCAAGCTGTGGACACGTTTGGAAACGTTTACATCGGCACGTACGGCAACGGCCTGTTGTACCGGTTCGAGCCGGCGACGGAGACGCTCGTCAATGTCGGCCGGGCGGTCGGCGGCGGCTACGTCTACGGCCTCATTCCCGGCCCGAACGGCAAAATGTACGGGGGTACGTACCCGAACGGCAAAGTGTTCGAGTACGATCCGTCGACGAACGCCTTCACCGATTTCGGCGTCATGCAGGAGGGCGAGCTGTACGTCCGCGGCCTCGCTTACGAGCCGGACCGGAACGTGCTGTATGCGGGCACCGGGTCGCACGGCTACCTGATCGAGTACGACCTCGCGACCGGGAGCAAGCGCAGCGTACTGCCGCCCGAGCATCGCGCCGGGGAGCCGTTCCTGTACGATATGAATCTCGCCGGCCATACGTTGTTCGTCCGCAAGGAGAAAGCGAAGACGATGCTCGCGATCGATACGGCGACGAACGCGGTTTTGGCCGAAGTGCCGATGATCTCGCGTTCCCCGTCGGGCAAGTCGCCGATCGCGAACAAGGTGTATTACACGTACAACGCCGAGCTGATGGAGTACGATCTGGATACGAATACGGCAAAAGGGCTCGGGGTCAAAGCATCCAGCACCGGCGTATCGTACGGATTCGCGCAGCTGAAAGATCCCGAGCTCCCCGGCTACTCGCTCGTCGGCCTCGCCGGCAACGGCGGCGGCTTTTTCAAGTATAGCCTCGAGACGGGGAAGCTGAAAAACGTCCGCCTCGCCCTGCCCGGCGCGCCGAAAACGTTGAACGCGGTCGTCAACGGCCCCGACGGCACCGTCCATGTCGGCGGCTACTTGACGGGCGGCGGCATCTCTTCCTACAACCCGGTGACGGGTATGACGATCAAGACGCCGGGACTGAGCCAGGTGGAAGGCTTCGGCACGCTCGGCGATAAGGTGTACGCGGGTGTCTATCCGGAGGCGCAGCTGTACGAATTCGATCCGGTTGCTCGCAAAGCGGCGAAGCTGACAAGCCTCGTCGCCGACGGCCAGGAGCGCCCTTACGCCGTGCTCGGTCTGGAGCGCGAGAAGCTGATCGCGATCGGCACGGTCGCCGCGTACGGCTCGGTCGAAGGGGCGCTTTCGCTGTACGACACGGCGTCGGGACAGACGCAAACGTTCAAAAACGTCGTGCCGAACCAATCGGTGCTGTCGCTTGCGTACAAGGACGGAAGCCTGTACGGGGGCACGACGATATACGGCGGCCTCGGCAGCCAGGATCCTCCGCCGGAGACGGAGGCGAAGCTGTTCGTCTTCGACGTCGCCTCCCGCGCCAAAACGTACGAGACGGTGCCGGTGCCCGGCGCAACGGCGATATCCGGCTTGCTTGTCGGTCCCGACGGCTACGTGTGGGGCTTCGCTAACGGAACGCTGTTCGTCTTCGATCCGCAGACGCGCACCGTGACGTACCGGGAGCAAAAGTTCCCTTACGCCGGCGGCCGTGAATGGCGCAACGCCGAGCTGTCGATCGGCACGGACGGGAACGTGTACGGGCTGTTGAACAGCGCCCATTCGTTCTTCCGGATCGACGCGTCGACGAAGCAGCTGACCGTATTGAACGGCGACGCCCGGACGGGGCTGGCGCAGGACGATTTCGGCCGTTTCTACTTCCTTCGCGGCACGCATCTGATCCAATACGCCGATCCGGGGCTGACGGCCGGCTATACGGGCGGTATCGAGCTGACGGCGTCGTCCGTGGAACTCGAGAAGGGCCAGAGGGCGGCACTGTACCCCGAAGCGCTTCTGGAAAAGGGGCGGCGGACGCGCAACGTATCGTCGCTGACGCTCGAATACGTCTCCGACCGGCCGGACGTCGTCTCCGTCGGACAGGACGGTACGATGACGGGCACCGGGCACGGGACGGCTAACGTATGGGTGAAGGTGACGTTTCCGGACGGCCGCGTCGCCGAATCGGAGAAGCTTGCGGTCGTCTCCGTCGACGGCAGCCGGTTGAAGGAGCTGAGCCTCGACGGCGTCCCGCTTGCCGGCTTCTCGCCGGACGTCCTCGAATATGACGTGCCGGTACCGTACGGCACGACGACGCCTCCGACCGTCGCCGCCGTGCCGCAATCGGCGAAATCGGCGGTAACCGTTAGGCAGGCGACGTACGTGCCCGGCGAGGCGGCCGTCCAAGTCGAGTCGGCCTTCGGCGCCGGACGGCAAACGTATACGGTCCGGTTCTCGCCGGCGACGGTGACCGGCATCGAGCTGGCGCCGTTCGCGCCGATGAAGGAAGGCGACCGGACGACCGCTGTCGTGCAGGCGGTCTACTCGGACGGCACGAAGCATCCGCTGACGGCGGGAGTCGCGTATGCGAGCGCCGATCCGAGTGTGGCGACGGTCGGCCCGGACGGATCGGTTACGGCACGCGGACAAGGCGAAACGACGATTGAAGCGACGTGGAACGGCATGTCGGCGACCGCGACCGTGAAGGTGACGACGTCGATTTTGTTCCTGCACCTCCAACCGGTCCATCCGATCCGCGAAGGCGGGGAGGAGCGGGCTTCGGTAACGGTCCGCTACCGGGACGGGTCGACCCGAACGCCGATGGACGGCGTCTCGTATACGAGCGACGATCCGTCGGTCGCGACCGTCGATGCGACCGGACTCGTCCAAGCCCATCGCAAGGGCGTGACGACCGTTCGCGCCGAATATGGAGGCAGGAACGCTTGGAGCGTCGTCGTCGTCATTCCGGGGCGTCGCGAGTAAGCGTCCATTCCTCAAAGGCAAAACCCCTTCGAACGAAACAAACGTTCGAGGGGGTTTTGCCTTTTCCAAATTCGATATGGAACAAATTGGACCGTTGCGCTATGATAATTAGTATGACTGGTTACAGTCTGTCATACAGATTTAAGGACGGCGGTGGTTACCATGAGTATCGGTTCTTTGCGTTACATACAGGTCAAGCGGATGCTGCTCGAGCATATCGCCTCCCTGAAGCCGCACGACCGGCTTCCGTCGCGGACGGTTTTGTCCGAAACGTATCAAGCGGCCCGGACGACGATCGAGCGGGCGGTATCGGAGCTGATCGGGGAAGGCGTGCTGTACGCACGCGACGGCAGCGGCACCTACGTGTCCGATGCGGCCGGTCTGAACCAAGGGAGCGGCGCGGCGGGGCGTACGTGGGGACTGCTCATCCCCGACATCCTGCACTATATTTACCCCGGCATCCTGCGCGGCGTAAGCGACGTGGCGAGCGAGGGCGACGTCAATCTGATCGTCTGCCATACCGACAACGATTACCCCAAGCAGACGCGCCATCTGCGCAAGCTGATCGATACCGGCGTGGACGGCATCGTCGTCGTGCCGGCCATTACCGGTACGGTCGACATGTCGCCTTTTTACGAGCTGCAGGCGGCGGGCGTTCCGTTCGTCTTCTGCCACCGGATGCTGGAGGGCATCCAGGCGCCCCGGGTCATCTCCAACAACTTTTACGCCGGGTATATCGCCGCGAAGCATTTGCTCGCGAACGGCTGCGAACGGATCGGTTACATATCGCGCCCGGTTTACTCGGCTTCCTCGGAACGGTACCAAGGCTTCGTGTGCGCGTTGGCGGAAGCGAACGTCCCGGTGCGCGGGGAATGGGTGGCGTTCGAGCCGACGTTCGAGCCGGCGGGGGAAGGATATGAAAGCGCGCTGCGGATGCTGCGCGGTGCGGAGAAGCCGGACGGCCTGTTCTGCTTCAACGACGGGATCGCCAAAGGGGCTTGCGACGCCGCGCGGGAGGCGGGGCTTTCGGTCGGCAAGGACATCCGCGTCGTCGGCTGCGACAATACGAACATTTGCGACACGATGCCCGTGCCGCTCACCTCGGTCAAATTCCCGACGTACGAAATGGGGGCGCAGGCGGCCCGGCTGCTGCTCGACGGAGCGCTCGACGGGAGCCGGACGGTCGTGCTGCAGCCCGAGCTGATCGTTCGCGGAAGCTCCGCCGCGACTTAAAGCAAAGGAAGGGGTCGGACCGGCAAGGTGCGGGAGGGCTCGCGTCGGAGGTCCGCTGCGCGGCCGAGCTTGCGCGCAAACGGAAAGGAGGCTATTTGCATGTGGAAAAGCAAAGGGACGTTCGCCCGGTGGGCCCGGATCGGGCGGCGTACGTTTTTCATGAAGCTCATTACGGCGACGGCGCTGATCGCCGTCATTCCGAACCTGCTGTCCAATATCGTCGCCTACTCCAAAGTGTCGCACACGCTCGAGAAGGAGACGGGGACGGTGAAGCTGCAATATTTGCACCAGACGATCAACGCCGTCGAGATCGTGCTGAACCGGATTCGCGAGAACGCGAGGCAGCTGGCGCTCAGTCAGGCCGTACAAGATTTCGAGCATTTCCCGAACGGCTTGTACTACGAAAGCATCCAAGGGGAAATTCCGAAGGAGGATCTGGCTACCCTCTACAGTTACTTGGCGACGAAGACGAATGCGTTCCAGACGATGATATCGTTCAAGCTGTCCAACGAGTTCGTGGAATCGATCTTTTTTTACGACGGCGCCAAGCGTCTCGTCATCGCCGCGGAGCAGGACGGCGTCTACCGGCAGTTTGCGCCGGACGATTTTTACGATACGGGCTGGCGGGAGGCGCTGAACGACCCGGCGCCGAATCCGGTCGTCATGGATACGCGGATGGCGAAGCCGTACCGGGGCGGCGAAAAAAGCTTGCTGACCGTCGTCTACAAGCTGCAAAAGAGCGGCGACGCGCTCATCGTCAACCTAGACGCCTCCAAAATGTACGCCGAAATCGTCAACAAGCTGAACGACGGGGACGACATTTACGTGGCGTCTTCGGCGGGGCGCCTTTTGTTCCACGGCGACGGCAGCCATTTGCACAGGCCGATCGGCGAGCTCCTGCCGGACGTCGAAGGGGCGATCGGCAAAACCGGCACGTATGCGGCCGAGGTCGGCGGCGGGCAAAAGCGGATCAGCCATTCCGCTTCCGCGACGCTCGGCTGGACGTTTTTCAACGTATCGGATATGAAAGCGCTTACTAAGGGGACCGCTTCGATCAAGCGTACGATCGTCCTATCCGCGATCGTCGTGTTCGCGCTGTCGATCGCGTTCGCCTACTTGTCGTCCCGAACGCTGTACCGCCCGATATCGCGGCTCAAGGCGCTGGCGGGCGTCGGGAAAACGGCCGAATCCGACCGCCGGGGGGAGACGGGCGACGAGATCGGCACGATCGGCCGTTTCGTGCAATCGACGATGGACGAGCGGGACTACTACAAGGAGAAGCTGGCCGAAAGCTTGCCGTTTCACCGGGAGCAGTTCAAGCTTTCGCTGCTGCACCGGCATTCGATGACGGTCGGGGACATCGAGGAAACGATGGCGTACTTGGGCGTGCGGCTCGATTCGCGCCATCTCGCCGTATTGGCGCTGGCGGCGGAATCCGGCGCCCCTCGCGAAACGGATGCGGACCGCCGCACGGGCGGGCTGTCCAAGCTTCTCGCGATGGAGGCGATCCGCCAATGCGAGGCGCTCGACATGCCGTACGCCGCGATCGACGCCGGGAGGGAGACGATCGCGGTGGTGATCGGCTGCGGCGGCATCGACCGCCAGCAGCTGTTCCGGCTCGCCCAACGGCTGCTAGACGACGTGAACCGCGAATCGGGCGGCGCGTGGACGATGGGGATCGGCCGGATTTGCCCTACGATCGCCGATTTGCCCCAGGCGTACGAAGACGCCTTGGAGGCGCTGAAATACCGGATGCTGTACGGCAGCGGGCACGTCATCTCGATCGACGACATCCGGCTCGACGAGGCGAGCGATTTCCGCTACCCGGCGCTCAAGGAGGAGGCGCTGCTCGGCTTTCTGAAGACGGCGAGAACGGACGAAGCGCTGCAGGCGTTCGACGCGTTCGTCGCCGAGATCGACGCGTACAAGGGCAAGCTGCACTATAACCGGATTCAGCCGCTGTTCGTCCAGCTTCTGACCGCGATCATCCTCGGCTACCACCAGCTCGGAGCGGACGTGCGCGCCGTCCTCGGCGACGGCTCGAATCCGTACCGCGAGCTGCTCGATCTCGATTCGATGGACAAAATCGGGCGGTGGTTCCGCCGGCTCATCATTTTGACGACCGCCTATTTCGAAGGAGAGATGAGCGCCAAGGGCAACCAGCATATCGCGAAGGTGATCGACATGATCGAACGCGACTACGGCCAAGATTTGTCGCTGAATTCGGTCGCGGAGCGGCTCAATTTGAACCCGGCCTATATTAGCCGGCTGTTCAAGCAGATGACCGGGCAGCCGTTCGTCGACTACTTGAAGCGGGTGCGCATCGAGCGGAGCAAGGAGCTGCTGCTCGCCGAAACCGGCCTGAAAATCAACGAGATCGGCAGGCGGGTCGGCTACAACAGCTCCTACTATTTCATCAAGGTGTTCAAGGAATCGATGGGCGTCACGCCGGGCGAGTATAAAAAGTTGTACGGCTCCTGAGACGTCCCGCTTCCCGCCGCTCTCCGGCGGAACTCGGGCCGATGCAAGCATGCTTCATTTTTGACAAATAGAAATCGCAGTACGAATGTAAAATCCTTATGATTTAAAACGCTTTCATCCCGTGCTAACGTAGGGGCTGCATCGAGGCGCCGAAAGCCGCCTCGTCATTTCGCCAATCGAGGGAGGAACACGTATGGCCAACAAAGTTGCCGGCGCGGCTGCCGTCGCCGCGCTGGCCGCGGTCGCGCTCGCGGCATGCTCCGGCTCCGGCTCGGGGGCTCCGGGGACGACGAACGAAGCGAAGGGGAACGAAAGCAAGGCGCCGCCCAAAATTTACATCTACCAAAATACGGGGGCGCTGAACCAAAAGCCGGAGGGCAGCGTGCCGGAAAAGCTCGAAGAGATGAAAAAGATGTACATGGAGAAGCTCGGCATCGAGCCGATCGCCATCGTGCCGCCGAAAGGCTCCGAGGCCGAAAAGCTGAACCTGCTTCTCGGCTCCGGCGACGAAATCGACACGTTCCAGGGCAACTGGGACCAGTATGCGTCCAAAGGGGCGATTATTCCGCTCAACGACTTGCTGGACAAATACGGGCAGGACGTGAAGAAAGCGTGGCCCGCCGAGGCGTGGGAGTACATGACCGACAAGAACGGGAACATATGGGGCATTCCGCGCGGCGAGCCCGCCGTCCATTACCCGATCTGGGTCCGCTCCGATTGGCTGAAGAAGCTCGGCCTTGCGATGCCGAAGACGGTCGACGAGCTGGAGGCCGTGCTGAAGGCGTTCAAGGAAAAAGACCCGGACGGCAACGGCAAAGACGACACCATTCCGATGATGACCGACCTGAACGGGATCAAAAACGCCTTCATGGGCGGCTACCTCGACAACGGCAACAGCAATTGGGTCGATCCGGCCGACGGAAAGGTGAAGCCGGCCGAGCTCGCTCCGGGGTTCAAGGAGTTCGTCGCCAAAATGGCCGATTGGTACCAGAAAGGCTACATCTACAAAGAGGCGTTCGCCAAGTTCGATCCGCTCGAGCTGCTCAAGACGAACCGGGTCGGCACGTCGTCGATGTGGTATTCGCGCATTACGCTGCTGTTTCCGCAGATCAAGCCGAACCTTCCGGCCGACGCGAACTACGAAATCATCCGCGGCATCCAAGGACCGAAGGGCAAGCTGATGACGGCGTCCCCGTCCAGCACGACGTCCATGGTCATCACGAAGAAGGCGAAGCATCCGGATGCGGTCATGAAGTTCATCAACCACCAATACCAGGACATCCCGACCAACTCGCTGACGGCCGCGTTCGGCACGAACTGGAAATATATCGGCGACAGCAAGTTCGAGATCGAGATGACGAGCAAGGACATTACGTACGCGGGCGAGTACATGGTATCGCTCGGTACGGCGACGGAGCTGAAGTACGCGTTCCAGGATCCGGTCAAAAAAATGCACGCCGACTATTTGACGAAGGAAGCGCTGAACTTGAGCGTGGCGAAAATGCCGATGGACGCCAAAATCATGTACGACAAAAACGCGCTGAAGGAAAACATCCCGACGCTCGGCGATCTCGACCGGCTGCGGAGCGAGGAGCTGGTCAAGTTCGTGACGGGGGCGCGGCCGATCGCCGAATTCGACAAGTATATCGACCAGCTGTACAAGGCGGGGCTCGACAAATGGATCGCGGAATATACGCGCCAATACCATGCGCTGAAAAAGTAGCGGGCTGACACGATTGCCGCCGGGAGGATGACGGCGGCGGGCCGCGACGGCGTCAAGCCGCCCGGGATCCGCCGTCCGTCCGCGCACCCGGCCTGCGAAAGGAGGAGCGACCGAACGTGTCCGACGCTGCCTTGACCGAACCCGTCCCGGCCCGCCGCGCCGCGAAGCGGAGATGGCTTGCGGCCGTCAAGCTGAACCGGTTTTATTACGCGCTGATATTGCCCGGCATGCTCTACTTCGTCGTCTTCGACTACATCCCGATGTTCGGCGTCCTGATCGCGTTCAAGGACATTTCGCCGTTCGAGGGCGTCGGTGCGATTTTTACGAACGAATGGGTCGGGTTCAAGCATTTCGTCCGATTTTGGAATTCGTATTACTTCTGGAACGTCATGCGCAATACGCTGCTGATCAGCTTCTACAAGCTGTTCTTCAGCTTCCCGGCGTCCGTGCTGCTCGCGCTGCTGCTGAACGAAGTGCGCCGCGTCGCGTTCAAGCGGATCGTTCAGACGATCTCGTATTTGCCCCACTTCATCTCGACCGTCGTCGTGGCCGGGCTGGCGATGATGGTGCTGTCGACCGACGGAGGGCTGATCAACGCGATCATCGTCCGCTTCGGCGGAGAACCGATCCATTTCCTCGGCGATCCCGCCTACTTCCGCGGCGTGCTCGTCATCTCCCACGTCTGGCAGTCGATCGGCTGGGGCAGCATCCTGTACTTGGCGGCGATGACGGGAATCGATCCCGGCTTGTACGAGGCGGCCCGGATGGACGGAGCCGGACGCGTGCGGCAGGCTTGGCACATTACGCTGCCGGGCATTACGCCGGTGCTCGTCATCATGCTCATCCTGTCGATCGGCGGCCTGCTGAACGCCGGCTTCGAGAAGGTGCTGCTGCTCTACTCGCCGGCCGTCTACGAAGTGGCGGACATCATCGACACGTACGTGTACCGCGAAGGGCTGACGCAGCTCAACTACTCGTTCGCGACGGCGGTCGGCCTGTTCAAAAACGTGCTCGCCATGCTGCTCATTCTGGGCGCCAACTACATCGCCAAAAAAATGAACCAGACGGGAATCTGGTAGAAGGGGGTCAACGATGAGCGCGTGGAAACCTACCGCAGGCGAGCGGACGTTCGACGTCTTCAACGCCGCGCTGCTGACGGTGCTGTCGCTTCTGTTCCTGATCCCGTTTCTGGCGGTGTTCTCCACTTCGTTTCTGAGCGCGGAGGAATCGATGCGGCGGGGGGCGTTCGTGCTCGTGCCGGAGAAGATCGACTTCGGCGCCTACGAAATGCTGCTGAACCGCGGCATGATCATCTACAACGCCTACAAGGTGACGCTATTCCGGGTCGTCGTCGGCACGTTTCTCAATCTGCTGTTTACCGCGACGCTCGCATACGGGCTGTCCCGCCGCGCGCTGCCGGGCCGGAACGGGCTCGTGCTGATCGTTTTTCTGACGATGATTTTCCACGGCGGCCTCATCCCGAACTACATGCTCATCGACAAGCTCGGTCTGAAGGATACGCTGTGGGTGCTGATCGTGCCGGGATTGATCAGCGCGTGGAACTTGTTCATCATGCGCAACTTTTTCATGACGCTGCCGGAGGAGCTGGAGGAGTCGGCGATTATCGACGGCGCGTCCCCCGCGGTCATCCTGCGGAAAATCGTCGTCCCGCTGTCGATGCCGGCGATCGCCACGATCGGTCTGTTCTACGCGGTCCATCATTGGAACGACTGGTTCGGCGCATCCATCTACATCAACGACCAGAGCAAGCTGCCGATCCAGGTCGTCATGCGCAACATTTTGCTGACCGGTCTGATCCACGACGAGACGCAGGTGGAGTATATCCGCGACCCTCCGCCGGCGGCCGCTTTGAAGTCGGCGGTCATTATCGTCAGCACGCTGCCGATTTTGTGCGTGTACCCGTTTATTCAAAAATATTTCGTCAAAGGCATGATGGTCGGCTCCGTCAAGGGGTGACCGCGAACGGAAGGGGAGTTAGGAAATCGTGATGACGAAACAGGACTTATTTGCGGCCGGGGAGCACGGGTACCACACGTACCGCATCCCGTCGCTGCTCGTCACCCGCGAGGGGACGGTGCTCGCCTTCTGCGAGGCGCGCCGCAACGGGGCCGGCGACGCCGGCGACATCGACATCGTCTTGCGCCGCAGCGCGGACCACGGCGCGACTTGGGGGCCGTGGACCCGGATCGCCGACGACGGCGCGAATACGATCGGCAACCCGTGCGCCGTCCAAGACCGGGAGACGGGGACGATTTGGCTGCTTTTGTGCCGCAACGCGGAGGACGGCCACGAGAAGGACATTTTGGCGGGAACGAAATCCCGGGACGTGCTCGTCATGCGCAGCGACGACGACGGCTTGACGTGGACGGCGCCGCGGGACATCACGGCGGACGTGAAGCGGCCGGGGTGGACGTGGTACGCGACCGGACCGTGCCACGCGGCGCAGCTGCGAAGCGGCCGGCTGATCGTGCCGTGCAACCATGCGGTATTGGACCCGGAGACGGGGACGTCGGGCCCGTATACGGCGCACGTCATTTACAGCGACGATCACGGCGGAACGTGGCGGATCGGCGGCATCGTCGGCGCTTATACGAACGAATGCGCGCTCGCCGAGCTGCCGGACGGCACGGTGTACCTGAACATGCGCAGCTACCACGGGCGCAACCGCCGAGCCGTGTCGAGGAGCTTGGACGGCGGCTTGACGTGGTCGCCCATCGAGCTGGACGAGGCGCTCGTCGAACCGGTTTGCCAGGGCAGCGTCATCGAGGACGGGCGGGGAGGCTTGCTGTTCGCCAACCCCGCCTCGGAGAAGCGGGAGCGGCTGACTGTCCGGGCGAGCGCGGACGGCGGCCGGAGCTGGACCGTGCAGCGGGTGCTGCACGAAGGGCCGGCGGCGTATTCGGATTTGGCGGTGGCGAAGGACGGCTCCATCCTATGCCTGTACGAATGCGGGGAGGAGCGTCCGTACGAACGGATGACGCTGGCCCGGTACGTCGATGGACGTTAACGGATCAACCGCTGCGGCGGGAAAGAAAGGGGCATGAGGCGAGTGGGCAAACGAAGGCTGCTTGCCGCGGCGCTGCTTGCGCTGGTCGCGGCGCCATTATCGTGGACGGGGGGAGATCGCTTGGCCGAAGCGTCGGCGTCGGCAGGGGCGGAGCCGGTTTACGAATCGACCGATCTGTACGTGGCGGGGACGGAAGGCTACCATACGTTTCGCATTCCGTCCGTCTTGACGACCCGCTCGGGAACGGTGCTGGCGTTCGCCGAAGGGCGCCGGAACAGCGCCTCCGACACGGGCGATATCGATACGGTGCTGAAGCGGAGCTTCGACGGAGGACGCACGTGGCAGCCGATGCAGGTCGTCTGCGACATGGGGACCGATACGTGCGGCAATCCGACGGCGGTGCAGGACGAGGAGACGGGGCGCGTCTGGCTGTTTCTGACCCACAATTACGGCGACGACACGATCGAGGAGATCAACAACGGGACGAGCCGCGGCGTCCGTACCGTCTGGAGCGCGTACAGCGATGACGACGGCGCGACATGGTCCGCTCCGGCGAACCGGTTCGCGGAGGTGCAGCGGCCGGATACGCGATGGGACGCCACGGGACCGGGCATCGGCATCCAGCTGAGGCACGGCCCGGCGAAAGGCCGGCTCGTCATTCCGGCGATCGGCCGCAACATCCAAAGCGACGATCATGGCGCGACGTGGTACGAGAGCGGTCGGCTGCCCGACGGGCTGAACGAGGCGACCGTCGTCGAGCTGACCGACGGCACGCTCATGCGCAACGACCGGTTGTCGAAAAACCAGGAGCTGAAACGGCGCGCCGTCGTCACGAGCGCCGATCAGGGGGCGACCTGGTCGCCGATCGCGTACGATCCGGTGCTGATCGACCCGATTTGCGAAGCGAGCATCGTCCGCTACAAGCCCGCCGACAACGCGGCCGGCGACCGGATGCTGCTGTTCGCGAACCCGGCCGAAACCGGCAAGCGGACGACGATGACGGTGCGGATCAGCTACGACGACGGCCGGACGTGGACGGTGTCGAAGACGGCTTACCGGGGAAACGCGGCTTATTCGTCCCTGACCGTCCTGCCCGACGGGAACGTCGGCCTGCTGTTCGAAGGGGGAATGTACACCGCATACGACAAAATCATGTTCGCCTCGTTCAATCTCGAATGGATGTCGACCGTCGAGCCGGACCTGGACGACCTCGTCTTCTCCGAGGGCGAGCTATCACCCGTATTCCGGGGCGACATCGGGGAATACCGTCTCGAGCTGTACCGCGACGTCGAGGAGCTGACGGTTACGTCGGTGACGGCGCGCGGTGAAACGGTCGTCGCGGTAAACGGAAAGCCGGCGCCGGCCGGTACGGCGACGACCGTCGCGCTCGGCGGCTTGGACGCGATCTCGGTGCAGGCGAAGCTCGGGCCGCGCGTCCGTACGTACGCGATCCGGCTCGACCGGACGCGGGAGCGGCCGGAGCTGAAGCTGCATTGGACTTTCGAAGCGGCGGGAGCGGACGGCGCCGTGCCGGATTTGACCGGCGGCGGACATGCGGGGCTGCTCGGCGCGGGAGCGGAAATCCGGGCCGGTGCCGGCCTGGCGGGAGCGGCGTTGTATTTGAACGGGCAGCGGGCGTCCGTGGAGATCGCGAACGAGGAGGATTTGCACCCCGGCGCCGGCGATTTCTCGCTCTCGGTCTGGGTGAAGCCCGAGGCGCTCGTCCAGCAGCGGCACATCGTGTATTGGTACGGCCAAGCGGGGAGAGGGCTGCCGCAATGGTGGTTCGCCGTCGAGAAAAACGGCGCGGTCCGCATGAACATGTCCGGGCTGCCGTCCGGAAGCGAGGTAGGCGTGGCCACGCCGGCCGGGCTCGTCAAAGCGGGCGTCTGGACGCACCTGGCGGCGGTCCGCGACGGGTCGGTCAACAAAATTTACGTGAACGGCAGGCTGGCGGCAACCTCGGTCCGCTACGACGGGGCACAGATGAACGTGACGAACGCGGCATTGCCTCCGCTCGTCGGGTTCGACAAAGGGACGGTCGGGAATCGCGATTGGTACGGCTATATGGACGATTTTCGGCTGTACCGGAACGCGTTGACCGCGGGGGAATCGCTGAAGCTGTATGAGGGTGGCGGCGATGCGGTGCCTCCGGCTACGGAGGCGGCCGTCACCCCCGACGAGCCGGGAGGGGCGAACGGCTGGTACGTCGGCGACGTCACGGTCGCGTTGTCCGCCACGGACGACCGGTCCGGCGTCGCCCGGACGGAGTACCGGCTGAACGGCGGAGCGTGGACGGCGTACGAGGGCCCGATTGCGGTCGCCGCAGAGGGAGCGACCGCGATCGACTACCGGAGCGTCGACCGGGCGGGCAACGCGGAGCCGGTTCGTACCGTGACGGTGCGCATCGACAAAACGGCGCCGGCCATTCGCGTCGTGCCCGACCGCGCGGTGCTGTGGCCGCCGAACGGGAAGCTCGTGCCGGTCGCGATGGCCGTCGAGGCGGAGGACGGCGCCTCCGGCGTGGCGTCCGTCAAGCTCGTCTCGATCGCGGGGAGCGAGCCGGACGAGACGGCGGTGTCGGACGCGGCGTACGGCACGGACGACCGGGAATTCCGGCTTCGCGCCGAGCGGGCGGGGAACGGAGCGGGGCGCACGTACGAGATCGTGTACGAAGCGACCGACAACGCGGGACTTCAAGCGGTCGGCACGGCGATTGTCGCCGTCCCGCACGACCGTTCGGAGTGAGGATATAGACCAAGACCGGATTCGAGCCGGGAGAGGGATGGATGACCATGACAACATCGCGGCATAACGAGAAATTCAAAGGCATGATGACGGCGCTGCTGACGCCGATGGACGAACGGGGGACGGTCGATGCGGAGTCGCTCCGCCGGCTCGTCCGGCACCAGCTCGATCGCGGCATTCGCCGCTTTTATGTGGGCGGCAGCACGGGAGAGGCGTTTCTTCTGACAGTCGAGGAGCGAATGGGCGTGCTCGAGACGGTCGTCGAGGAGGCGGCGGGCGAGCAGGCCGCGATCGTCGCTCACGTGGGGTGCATCGGCACGTCGGACAGCGTCCGGCTGGCGCGGCACGCGGAACGGGCGGGCGCCGACGCGGTTTCCGCGGTCGTCCCGTTCTACTACAAGGCGTCGATGAAGCAAATTCGCGACCATTACGAGACGATCATGGCCGCGACGCCGCTTCCGATGATCGTGTACCATTTCCCGGGGGCGACGGGGGTGCAGCTTTCGCTCGATTTTTACGAGGATATGGCAAGCCGCCCTTCCTGCATCGGCGTCAAGTTTACCTCGCTCAACCTGTTCGAGCTGCAGCAAATCCGGGCGCGCTGCGGCGACGATTTCCTGATCTGGAACGGCCACGACGAAGTGTTCGCCGGAGGCGGCCTGATGGGGGCGGACGGGGCGATCGGCAGCACGTTCAACATGATGCCGGATTTGTTCGCGAGTTTTTACCGCGACATGGCGGGAGGGGACTGGTCGTCCGTTCGCGAGGCGCAGACGGAAGCGAACGCGGTCATCGCGCACATGCTGCGCTATGACGTCATCCCTTACGAGAAGCTTGTGCTCTATTTGCAAGGCGTCATCGCGACTCCGACCGTGCGCCGGCCGTTGACGCAATTCACGCCGGAGGAGCGCCGGGCGATCGAGGCGTTCTATGCGCAGAGCGGCACGCTGCGGCGCAGCGCCGCCGGCCGGGAGGAACGCTCCCCGGCTTGACGGGGGGACGGGGGCGAAAGCGGATTGCGGAAGTCCGTATTATGCCCGTTCAAGCTAAGGGGCTTTTGAGATTTACTTTTTTGCCCGGGGATAACGGAGCCCGCCCTTCCGTTCATTCCCGGCTTTTTTTGCGTTGGCCGGGCGTTTTTTAAGATAGGGAAGACGTTCTTTCTGCACCCAAATCGCGTTCTTATTCGTCATAATGAGGGGGAAGAAAGGATGTGTAAAAAAGTGAAAAAATGGATGTCCGGGTTTCTTAGCTGCCTTGCGCTCCTGGTCTTAACGGCGGGAGTCCCTTCGCGTGCGGTCTATGGAGTGCTGTTTCCGAGTACGGTTACGATTCATGATGGAAATGGAAGCCGAACAATCGACGGGACGGGCGAAGACGGCATTCTCAACTACAACGACAAGGCTTACGTTCCGCTTCGTACGTTTGCGGAGAACATGGGGGCGACGGTCGAATACGTGCCTCCGTCGGACGAAACCGGCGTGCACAAGATCGATATTATTCAGGGGGCAGCTCCGATTCAATGGACGCTGGAACCGACGGAAACGGTGTTCCCCAAGAGCCAAGACATTTGCAGGCCGAACCACTTCCCGTTCTACATCATGCCTAGTCAAACCCGGAACGCCGACAGCACGACCGATACGTACCATTTTACATTTCGAGTCCATAACCTGATGCCGGACGATATTACGGTAGAACCGATAGAGTTAACTTTTGAAGTTAAAGATGAGTCAGGCCAAGTCGTGTACAGCCGCCCGCTGCCGCCGCTTTCCGGAGTCATTCCGAGCAATTTCGGATTTAGCGCGGCAGCCAGCTGGGATCATACCGGATCGGATGGCGAAGAAGTGCCGCCGGGAACATATTATATAAGCCTAAAACGTCCGGCCGAAGTGACCTTTAAAGTACTGGGCAGCGATGAAGAAAAAAACGTACTCATTGTTAAAGGTATGGGATGTAATGTGGAAGCTTTCCAAATTATCATCTAGAAACGTCCTTCGAATGGCGAAAACCGCGGTGCCGGTCGATCCGGTACCGCGGTTTTCGTATCGAGCGTATCAGGGGGCGGGCTGCGAGGCGGATGCGATGTCGCCGGCCGCCCAGTGGTCGGCGGACACGTCCGTCCAGGCGGATTGGCTTGCCGGCATCGGCTTGCGGCCGAGCATCCGGTTCAGGATGACGACCATCTCCGCGCGGGTGATAGCCGAATCCGGCCGGAACGTACCGTCCCCGTAGCCGTCCACGAGTCCGGCTTGCCGGGCGGTCGCCACGTAAGGGGCGGCCCAATGCCCGTTCAGGTCACCGAAGGTTTGGGCGGCTTCCGCCAGCGGCCATTTCCGGTACTTGACGAGGATTGCCACGAGCTCGGCCCTCGTCAACGGCCGATCGGGCCGGAACGTGCCGTCCTCGTAACCGTCGGTGATCCGTTCCCGGACGAGCCGCTCGATGAACGGCCGCGCCCAATGTCCGGACGTATCCGTGAAGACGGCCGGCGGGGCCGCCGCATCGTTTTCGCCGAGAAGGCGGGCCAGCATGGCGGCTCCTTCCGCCCGGGTAAGCGGCCGGTCCGGCCGGAACGTGCCGTCCTCGTAGCCTTGGGCGTACGCCGCTTTTTCCGGTTCGGCCGGGCTTTCCGGAACGCCGGCGGAGCCTCCCGGCACGGACGGAGGATTGCTGCCGGCTCCGGTGCCGGGTAATCCGGGCGACGCGCCCGAAGAACCGCCGGCCGGCGTGCCGTTTTCCGATCCGATTCCGTCTGAAGGATCGGATTCGGGAGCGGATTCGGGATCGGGTTCGGGGGCGGGTTCGGGCTTCGCATTGCGGATAATCGTGATCCGATACGTTTTGGGCTCCGCATACTCGCTCGACACGTCCAAGCGAATTTCGTTGCTTCCTTCCGTCAAGGCGATCGTCCTGGCTTCGCCGTTTTCCGCTTGCCGCCCCTGGATCGCGATCCGGGCCAAGTCGCTTGCCGCCGCTGCGGAGACCGTTACGGTCGGGACGTCGTAGGGCGTTTCCGCCGTATACGCCGTCTGCATGCGGTGGAAGCCGGGGCGAAGGTCCGCGCCGGTCAGGACGAGCGCGGATAAATCGTTCATCGCTCGGGTATCCAGCAGGATGGAGGCGGAAGCCGGCCCGCTTACGTTGCCGGCGGCATCCCGGAATTGCGCGTATACCGTCCGCGTGCCGTCGCCGGCGGATAACGTCATCTCCCTCGCCGGCCGGAGCGCCTCCCAATCGCCCCAGTGGACGCCGTCCTCGGACAAACGGATCGCATCCAAGCCCGCGACTCCTTCGTCCGTCGCGGCGGCGGCGACCGATACGCGGGGATCGGCGGTTGCGGCCGCTCCGCCGTTGATCGCGATCGTGCCGCGCGGCGGCAGGCGGTCGATGTTCCCGACGGTGAGGCTGACCTCCCCGCTCCGATTGCCGGCGGCATCCGCTCCTACGGCGAACAACGTATCGTTCTCCGTCAGGACAACCGGTCCGGCATAATCTTGGTACGGTCCGGTCGATCCGACTTTGTACAGCCGGGTCGCCGCATCGGCCGGATAATAAACCGACAGCGTCACCGTCCCGTTCGTTACTGTCGTCGGGAAGGCGGTAATGACCGGCGGTAAGGGCGAATCCAGATCGATGTTGCCGACCCGGTAACCGGCTTCCGCACTCCAATTGCCGGCCTCGTCCCGGGCCCTGGCGAAGAGTGCGACGTTGCCGTAAACGGTCTCGGTGACGGTCGCGCCGCCGGACCGGTATACGCCCTCGGGATCGGTATCGAAGCGGTACTGCCGAAGCACTGCGTCGGCCGGGTAGTACACGGTGACCGTCACGCTTTGATTCGTCGGGCCCGTTACGTCGGCATCGAACGTCGGCGCTTCCGGAGGCGTCGTATCGATGACGATCGAGCTCCCGGCTCCGAGCGATCCGGCCGAGCCCGGCGAGGGAAGCGTGAGCTTGGCCGCATCGTGCCGTTCGGTCCCGGCGATCGAGCCGCCGTTTCGCTCCAAGGCGTCCGCCCCGGCATAGTCAAGGCGCATCGAGTCGTCGCCCGGCACGACCGTATAGACGAAGGTTAGCGTCTCGGTGCCGCTTCCGGTATCGTAAATCGCGTAGCGGTCCGTTTCGCCGGTTTCCAGCTTCAATAAAGGAACGCCCGCCACATCGACGGCTTCGCTGAACTCGACTTCGATCGGAACAGTCCGGCCGGCTCCGAAACTGCCGCCGTAAACGGAGGACGTGACGGCGACCGGTCTCGGCGCGGCCGTTACGGTCAAGACGAACGAGGCGGCCGCCTCCGACTTGCCGTCGCCGACGCGGACGGTAACCCGGGCGCTCCCGGACCGGCCGATCGCCGGAGTCAGCTTCAACGTTCGATCCGGGCCGCTGCCGCCGTAGACGATGCCGGTTACGGGGAGCAACTCGGCCTGATCGGATTCGATCGCGATAGTCAAGGAGTCCGGATCGTCGTCGACGTCACCGACGGTGAACGGGATCGAGGCGGTCGCGCCGTCCTCGTCGATCGTCAGATCGGCGACGTTGGAAATCGTCGGCGGGTCGTTGACGGGATTAACCGTAACGACGAACGAGTCCGTCGCGGTCAGCGTCCCGTCGCTCACGGTCAGCGTGATCGTCGCGGTGCCGGAGGCGTTGGCCGCGGGCGTCACCTTGACGGTCCGAGAAGCGCCGGACCCGCCGAGCACGATGCCGCCGGGCGGAACGAGCGCCGGGTTGCTCGAAGCGGCCGTCAGCGTCAACGCGGCGGCGTCGGACTCCGCGTCCCCGATCGTAATCGGCAGAGCGGCGGTCGCGCCGTCCTCGTCGATCGTCTGGTCCGGCACGTCCGTAATCGTCGGGGCGTCCTGGACCGGATGAATCGTGACGGAGACGACGGCGGCATTCGACTCGGCGATGCCGTCTTTTGCCGTAAACGTAAACGAGTCGGTGCCGTTCATGTCCGGGGACGGCGTGTACGTGAATGCCCCCGTCGCCGGATTCGTGATGACGGCCGTTCCCTTTGCGCCGTTCGACGAGATCTGGTACGTCAAACTATCGCCGTCGGGGTCGGCGGCGGAGAGCGTTCCGCTGTACGGCGTATCCTCGTTCGTGGCGATGGAGCCGTCCGCCGCAATCGGCGGGCGATACGTATACGCGTAAATATCGCTGGTCAAGTACCGGTAGTCGAGCCAAACGATCTTATCCCCGTCGATAAACGGAATCATCTCGCTGGCGTTGGTCGCGATCAGCCTGTATTCCTTCCGGGCCGTCAGGTCGTACATATAGACGTCCGGGTTGCCTCCCCGCCGGTCTTCCCACACGATCTTGTCGCCGAATATGGACGGCTTTTGCTGGATCGAGGCGTTGTTCGTGATCCTGGTTTCGGTATGCGAGGACAAATCGTACATATAAATGTCCGGGTTGCCGTTGCGTTCGTCCTCCCAAACGATCCGATCGCCGGATAGTTCGAGATTTCGCATATTCGACGAATTCGTCACGATCGGCACGACGGTTTGAGCCGTTGCGTCGTACAGATAGATCGCGGCACCGCCGGTGACGGAGGCGATCCACGCGACGCGGTCGCCGTCTATTTTCGGCATGCCGTTGGTGTTTTCCGCTATCAGGGTGTCCGTCGAAGAGGCCAAATCGTACAAGCGCATTTCCTTTTCGGGGCCCGTAAAGTTCCAGTAAACCACCTTCGTTCCGTCGATATCGGGAAAAAATTCCGAGCTTACCGTCCGATCGGTCAGGCGGCGCGGCGTCGGACTCGGCTCGCTCAGATCGGCGGTCCACATCAGCGAATGCTCCGTCCAGACGACCCGGTTTCCCGACAGAACCGGCCTATCGGCCGCCGAGGGGCCCGCGATCAGCCGCTCCTCCGAACGGGTCAAGTCGTAGACGTAAACGTTACGGGTGCCCGTCGATACGTTATCCGCATAGACGATCCGATTGCCGTCGACCCGAAGCTCCAAGACGTCGTTGACCGTCTTCACCTTCAGCGGTGCAGCCGCCTCCGCCCGCTTCGCGATCGGACCGAACGAACCTGCGATAGCGGCGGCCGCAAGCGTCATCACGATGGCTCTGCCCACTTTCAAATGCGGGTTCCTCCTTTGCGCTTCTTCGTTTCAAGATCCGATTGTAGCAAATCGAATGTCGATCCGATATTTACTTTCGTTAATTCCCCGATCGTTTTTACCAAAACGTTTCATCGTTCAACAAATAAAGACACCGTTCGCTATGTACAAGTTTTTGGAAACAATATAAACTTTTTTATGAGTAATTGATGAAATTTTGTTTCAGTTGTCGAAAGGAGGTGCCCCGTACTTCGCGCCGGACGCCGCACAATCGTCCGCATCAGAATGTAAACGGATTCATAAACAAACGAGGAGGGATTTGAATTGAAAGTGACCATGGCTGCGGTCCGCAAAAACGTTCACGCCGCCCTTGCCGTCGCGCTGCTGGCGGGGAGCTGTCTCGCCGCTTTCGGAACGCCGGCGTACGCGGCGTCGGAGCCGTCGGGCTTCACGGTCGTCCGGCAGGACGGTTTCGTCGTGGCGCCCGGCGTCCGCCATACGTCGATGACGCTTGCGGGCGGAGGGCATGTCGAAGAAGTGAACATGCTGGAGATCGACCCGGCGAATCCGGTCATCCGGCTCGAGACGACGTCGCCGAAAGGCAAGGTCGTGGCGCTCGATACGGTTCGCAACCAGGCGAAGCAAATCGACCGCGACGGGCACCGGGTCGTAGGCGCGTTCAATATGGACTTTTACAATACCGATCCCGCCTATGCCGGCATTCCGGTCGGGCTGCAAGTGACGAACGGCGAGCTGATCACCGCTCCGCCGACGACGCGTTCGGCATTGTCCGTCAAGGCGGACGGAACGTTCGCGATCGAGAAAAGCATCGCGTTCTCCGGCACGGTGACCGCGGCCGGCGGCGCGACGAAGCCGCTCGCCGGCGTTAACCGGGTGCGTGCCGCCTCCGGGCAAATGGTGCTGTACTCGGACAAGTTCAGCGCCACGACGAAATCGGCGGCGGGCGGCGTCGAGCTTGTGCTCGCGCCCGCCGCGGGGGCGAAGCTCGAGCTCGATCGTCCGATCGAGGCCGTGGTCGAATCGGTCGCGGAGGCGGGCAACAGCGCGATTCCGCCGGGCAAGCTCGTTCTGTCCGCAGCGGGAGCGGACGCCGACTGGCTGCGCGCGAACGCGGCGGTCGGGCGCACGCTGACGTTCCGCCTCGGCTTCGACAAAGGGCTGAACGACGCCGTCCAAGCGGTGTCGGGCGGCGTCATGCTCGTCGAGAACGGCGCGGCGACGCCGGAGGCGCTGGCGGACAACGACCGCCATCCGCGCACGTTCGTCGCGGCGAAGGCCGGCAAGCTGTATGTGCTGACGTTCGACGGCCGTCAGCCGACATACAGCGACGGGGTAACGCTGTCCGAAGGGGCGCGTTACTTGGAGGAGCTCGGCATGGAGAAGGCGATCAACGTCGACGGCGGCGGCTCGACGACGTATGCGGTCCGCCTCCCCGGGGATACGGAAATTTCCGTCGTCAATTCGCCGTCGGACGGCTACGAGCGCGCCAATTCGAACTCGCTCGCCGTCGTGTCGACCGCGCCGGTGACGGAGCTGGCGACGCTCGTGCCGCAGCCGAAAGGCCCGATCCGCGTCGTCGCGGGCAGCACGGTCCGATTCGGCGCGAAAGGGCAGGACGCCTCGTATAACGGCGTCCCGGTCGACGCCGCCTCGCTCGTCTGGCAGGCGGATGCGGCGATCGGGACGATCGCGGGCGACGGGACGTTCGCCGCGGCCGCCGCGCCGGGTACCGGCAGCGTGACGGTTCGCTCCGGCACCGTATCGGCGCAAGTGGCGGTCGACGTCGTGACGGCGGTCGCCCGGCTGACGCTGTCGCCGAGCCCGGCGGTCGTCAACCCGGGTGCGACGCAGACGTTCGTCGCCCGCGCGTTCGACGCGGAGGGCCGCGAGCTGATCGTATCGCCGGAGCGGCTGACGTGGAGCGCGGAAGGCGGCATCGGCACGTTGTCCGCTGCGGGCGTGCTGACCGCAACGAATCAGGTGGTGGCAGGCAAAGTGAAAGCATCGTACGGAAACGTTCAGGCGGAGGCGTCCGTGAACGTCGGCAAGCCGCCGATCGTGCTGGAAGATTTCGAGGAGCTGTCGGACATCGCGGTTTCTTCGGCGAGAGCGAACTCGGTCAAGCTCGACTTGACGAGCCGTCCGAACCCGGTCCGGTACGGCACGCACGCGGCGAAGCTGTCGTACGATTTCACGGGGACGATCGGGACGTCCGCCGCCTATATGAACTTCAAGGACGCCGCCGGCGCGGCCGGCAAGCCGATCGAGGATTACCCGACGAAGATCGGCGTCTGGGTGTACGGGGACGGCAATAAGCATTGGCTGCGCGGCCAAGTGCAGGACGGAACCGGGACGAAGAAGCCGATCGATTTTACCGGCACCGGAGAATTGAACTGGACGGGCTGGAAGTACGTAACCGCCGACATCCCGACGGGAATGGCGCTTCCGCTCCGGCTGACGCAAGTATACGTCGTCGAGACGAGCAACGCGAACAAAAACGCCGGAGCGGTTTATTTCGACCAGCTGCGGGCGGTGTACAGCGATATCGGGGAAGATCTCGAAGGACCGGCGTTCTCGGGCCTCGCTCCCGCTCCGAACGCGAAGGTGTATACGAATCGGCCGGAAATTTCCCTGCGCGTCGCCGACGAAGGACAAGGCGTCGATCCGGGCTTGATCGTCATGAAGCTGAACGGGACGGTCGTACCGCATCTCTACGATGCCGCGAGCGGCAAAGTCTCCTACACGCCGGCGGCCGCCCTCGCGGACGGAACGTACGCGGTCGCGGTCGACGCCTCCGACAAGGCGGGCAACCCGGCCGTGCCGAATGCGGCATGGAGCTTCACCGTCTATACGGGACCGGATACGGAAGCGCCGTCGCTGGCCGTGATCGCGCCGATGGACGGCATCACGACGCGCACCGAGCAGCCGCGGCTGGCGGTGAAGGCGACCGACGGCTACACCGGCGTCGATCCGACGAAGCTGGCGCTCGAGCTGGACGGAGCGGTCGTGCCGCACGAGTACGACGAGGCGAGCGGCACGCTGTACTACACGGCTCCCGCCAAGCTGCAGCCGAATTCAACGCACGCGGTGAAGGCGACCGCCGCGGACAAGGCGGGCAACGCCGCTTCGATCGCATGGAGCTTCACGGTCGGCGCGCCGCTCGGCCAGCCGGCCGATCCGAACAAGTTCCAGATGAGCGTCATCGGCGACGGCGGCTATTACACGGCCGGCCAAGGCCAGACGGCGGCGGACATCCTGCTCCGGGAGCAGATCAACCGGATCAACGCCGAATCGTCGGAGCTGATCGGCTACACCGGCGACATCGTGGAGAACGATACGGCGGCGAACTACGCGACGGCGGTGCAGAACATGAACCTGTTCGACGCGCCTTACGTGGTCAGCATCGGCAACCACGAAATTTCCGGCACCGGCTCCCGCCTCAACTACCAGCGGACGTTCGGCGAGCCGACTTATCTGTACGACTACGGCAATACCCGGATCATCGGCCTCGACTCGGCGAACAACACGATTACCGGCTCGGACGCCTCGCAATGGCCGTGGCTCGCCCAAGTGCTCGAATCGACGGAGCAGCGCAACGTGTTCGTCTTCATGCACGTGCCGCCGGACGAGATCAGCGCGGAGGGCGAAGATTTCAAAACCGGGCACGGGTTCAACGATCCCGTCGAAGCGCAAAAATTTTACGACCTGCTCGGCGGCTTCAAGAGCTCGCACCCGGATACGAACGTGGTCGTGTTCAGCGGCGACCTGCACGCGTACTTGCATAAGAAAGTCCAGGGCGTCGACTACGTCATCTCCGGCGGAGGCGGCAAATATACGCACATTCCGGCGGAGAAGGGCGGCTTCTATCATTATTTGAACGTCCGCATCGACGATGCGTCGGTCGAGTGGGACGTCGTCCCGCTGCTCGAATCGATTTCGTTCCGGAACGCTCCGGCGAAGCTTGGCATCGGCGGGCAAGCGGCGCTCGTCGCGGACGGCAAGTTCATGACGAGCACGAACGAGCCGATCACGCTTCCGGTCGGCGCGCCGTTCAAGACGGAATGGGTGTCGAGCGATCCGGCGGTAGCCGAGGTCGACGGTCAAGGCGTCGTAAAGGCGAAGGCGGCCGGCACGGCGGCGATTACGGTGAAGGCCGGCAATCGGGAAGCGCAAACGACGATCCAAGTCGTCGACGCGCCCGCCGGCGAGGAGCTGGAGCTGTCCGGCTTGACGCCGATGAGCGTAGGCGACGCGCTGCAGGCGACGACCAGCTACGTGCTGATCGACGGCACCCGCGTGCCGATCTCGAGCGGCGTGGCGTATTCGACGGAGGATGCGAACGTCGCGGTCGTCTCCGCGGGCGGCATCGTGACGGCGCTCGGCGAAGGGCAGACGGTCGTCAAGGCGGTTTACGGCGGCAAGTCCGCGTCGGTTGCGCTGCAAGTGGCGCCGTATGAAGCGCCGTCCATCCGCGAGAAAATCATGGCCAAGGACACGGCCGCCCGCACGATCGAGCCGGAGCTGACCGGCTCGCTGCCGCTGTCTCCGGGACTCGTCGTCTTCCAAACGGCGAACGGCGTTACGCGGCAGGCGACGCTCGGCGACGTCATGGTCGGGGCGACCAACGTATCCGCATACCGGAACAAGGCGGGCCAAGTGTACAAGCTGCTGATCGACGGCGAGACGCCGGTCGACGGCATGCGCGTCGGCATCCGCAAAGACATCAGCAACATCGCCGACATGACGCAGATCGATCATCCGTCGGTCGAGCTCCGGTCGGTTTCCGGTATCCGGCTGACCGACAAAATCGCAGGCCGCACGTTCGACGTCCCGGCCGATACGCCGGTCGTGCTGACGCCGGAAGCGGGACAACTGAAAGTGACGTCCGGCGGCGCGGAGCTGTACCGGACCGCGAACCGGCTCTACGCAGCGGCGGCGGCCGAAGCGGGGCTCGTCCAGATCGCGTCGATTACCCGGGCTCACGGCAAGCCTCAGTACCGGGGGACGCTCGAGCTGACGCTGTCGCCTTCCCGCGACAAGCTTCGCGTCGTGAACGAAGTCGGGATGGAGCAATACTTGTACCAGGTCGTGCCGAGCGAAATGCCGGTGTCGTTCGGACTGGAGGCGCTGAAGGCGCAGGCGGTCGCGGCGCGCACGTACGCGCTCACCGACTACGAAAGCAGCCGGTTCGCCGACAAAGGCTTCCATATCGACGACAGCACGCTCAGCCAAGTGTACAACAACCAGGCCGAATTCGACTTGACGACGCAGGCGGTCAACGAAACGTCCGGTCTCATCATGCGCAGCGGAGGCGGGCTCGTCGACGCGAGATTTTACTCGACGTCGGGCGGCTTCGGGGCTTCGAAGCACGAGGTATGGGCGGACAGCGGAACGAATGCGTTCCCGGGCACGCCGGTGCCGTATTTGACGGGGCGCAGCTATACGTACGATCCGGCCGATCCGTCGAAGCTGCTTCAGCTCGATACGCACGACGAAGCGCAGCTGAACGCATTTTACAAGACGCTGTCGCATACCGGCTACGATTCCGAATCGCTGTACTTCCGCTGGAAAGTATCGCTCAGCCGGGCGGAGCTGGAGAAGACGATCAATGCGAACTTGGCGGGCCGGTATGCCGCCGATCCGCTGTTCATCCTGACCCGCGCGGACGACGGCGGCTTCGTCAGCAAGCCGATTCCGGCGGCGGGCATCGGAACGCTGAAGAACATGTACGTGGCGGGCCGTGGGCAAGGCGGCAATATTACGGAGCTGGTCGTCGAAGGCACGACCGGCACGTACAAGATCGTCAAGGAGTACAACATCCGCTTCACGATCCGTCCGAGCAAGACGTACACCGGCGGGGCCGACGTGCTCGCTTACCGGGCGAAGGGCGGCTCGACGGATTACGATCCGGCGGGGACGCTTCGCAACCCGAGCATTCTGTACTCCGCGTTCTTCACGTTCGACTTGGCGAAGGACGCGAGCGGCGCCGTTACCGGCGTGACGTTCTACGGCGGAGGCAACGGCCACGGCGTCGGGATGAGCCAATACGGCGCGTCGATGCTCGGCGGCAAAGGCTGGAGCTTCGACCGGATTCTCGACGCGTATTACAACGGCATGTCGCTGGTGCCGATCAACGGACCGAAGCTCGAGCTGACCGGCATCCGTATCGACGGCTTGGCCGCGGCGATGAAGCCGGGCGAGTCGAAGCAGGCGACGGTTACGGCGCTCTACTCGGACGGCAGCAGCGGCAAAATAACGGCGGGCGTCACGTTCACAAGCGGCAATCCGCAAGCGGCCGGCGTCTCGGGGTCCGGCCTCGTGACGGCGAGCGGCTACGGCACGGCGACGATTAGCGCGACGTATCAAGGACGGACGGCGACGTTCGACGTCCGGATCGATCCGCCGTTTACCGGCTTGCGGCTGGACGGCCTGGCTCCGATGATCGTCGGGGAGACGAAAGCGTCGGTGCTGAACGCGGTATACGCCGACGGTACGGTTACGCGGGTGACGTACGGCGCGGTCTACACGAGCTCGAACCCGCAGGTCGCCTCCGTCGACGGGAACGGCGTCGTGACGGCGCTTCAGCCGGGCACGACGGAGATTGCGGCCGCTTATCAAGGGCAGCGGGCGAGCTACGAGCTGCAGGTGAGCCCGAAGCTCGTCGGCATCCGGATCGATCCGATCGCACCGATGAAGGAGGGCGACCGGACGGCTACGGTCGTACGGGCGGTTTACTCGGACGGCGGCACCGTCCCGCTGCCGGCCGGATCGGGCGTCGCGTTCGCGAGCTCGAAGCCGTCCGTCGCCACGGTCGACTTGAACGGCGTCGTGACGGCGCTCGATCGGGGAGGGACGACCGTCACCGCCGCGTGGAACGGCTTCTCGGCATCCGCCGACGTTCAGGTGACGTCGTCGATTCTCGTGCTGACCATGCCGCCGGTGAAGCCGTTGAAGGCGGGCGAGACGGCCCAGCTGTCCGTAACGGCGCGTTATTGGGACGGCACCGTCCGGCAGCCGACGGAAGGCGTGACGTATACGAGCAGCGACCCGTCCGTCGCGTCGGTCGACGCGTCGGGCACGCTCCGCGCGCACAAGGCGGGCGTCGTCACGGTCCGGGCGCAATACGGCACGAAGACGGCATGGAGCGTCGCCGTCGTCATTCCGGTCCGGAAATAAGCGCGGCTATCGTCCGCGGCAAACGAAAAGCTCTTTCGAACTCCGGTTCGAAAGAGCTTTTTCGTATACCCTTTGCGTTATCGAATGGTGGCAGCAACCCTCCCTTCGAACGAAACAAGGTTCATGTACCCGGCGGCTCGAAGAGCTCGATAGGATTACCCGAAGGGTCCTCCAGTAAGATCTGCTTGCCGCCAAAACCTGCGACCATATCATTGCGGAAACGTAACCCGGCTCGACGCAAGGTATCGACTAAACCGCCAAGGTCATCGACCTCGATTTGAATTCGATTCCAGCCGCCGGGCTCCGGCTTTCGCCCGTCCGGCATGGCTTGAACCGCGCCGCCCGGACCGTTTTTGGCATTCACGAGAAGATTCAAGCCGCCCCGCTGCAAAACGGCAAAGCCGGGTGCGGGATGTGCCGTGACCATGAAGTCAAGATACCGTGTATAAAATGCGATAGTCGCATCAACATCGTCGACGATGTAACGTACCCGAACAGGGGCCATTTTTTCTCCTCCTTACCGTTTCCATTCCCCGGTTTCAAAATCCAAGTCAGCCGGTGCGGCGGGAGCGGAGCACGGCGAACCCGGCGACGATCATGCCGATCATTCCCAGCACGATGGCCACGATGGCCCCGGCCCGTCCGTTGCCGGTGCCGAAACCGCCGGTGGAGTTGGCCAGATGCAGCCCGGCGAGGACGATGCCGATCAGCCCCAGTCCCGCGGCGGCGAAGGCGCCGGCTCGCCCGCTTCCGGCACCCCAACGACCGGCGGAGCGGGCCAGCGACAGCCCGCCGACGACCACGCTGATCAGCCCCACCACCGCGGCCGCAATGGCTCTGAGTCGCCCTGGGGTAAATCCGTATCCGACAGTACCGTCGGTCGCTTCGGCAAAGGCAATCGTCGGCACAAGCAGAAGTGTACAAAGGATTGCGAATGAAACGAGCTTCATGTTCATAGGTCTGTTCCTCCTCTAAATGATGGGAATGAGAGGCGTTCCTCCCGTGCGCTAAACGTAGTTTATCAAGCCCGTGTCAAGGACTTGTGGAGATCGTATCCTTTTTTCATGGCGATTGCTTTTTTGCATAAAAATTAAGCTATAATACGAGTAAAAAACGGCGGAAAGAAGCGAGATTCGGATGGAAACAACTTTACTTCTGGTAGACGATGAAGTGAAAATGCTCGAGGCGACGGCTTCCTATTTGCAAAATGAAGGGTTCCGGATCGTGTGCGCCACGACGGGCTTGGAAGCGCTGACTGCAGCACGGACGGAGCGTCCGGCTTTGGTCGTGCTGGACTGGATGCTTCCGGGAATGAGCGGCCTTGACGTTTGCCGCGAACTTCGGTCCATGGGGTCTTACGGAATCATCATGCTGACGGCCAAAACGGAGGAAACGGACAAAATTATCGGGCTGGAAATCGGGGCCGACGATTACATGACAAAGCCTTATAGCTTGAGAGAGCTGGCGGCCAGAATCCGTTCCGTATTGCGCCGCATTCAGGGGAAATCCGAAGAAATTCAGACGATGGTAAGGGGAGACTTGACGCTTATCGAATCGAAATGCCAAGTTTTGAAGGATGGCGCGGAAATTGTTCTTACGCCGACGGAATACAAATTATTGATGACGTTGGCCGCCAAACCCGGTATTGTATTCAGCCGGCTTCAGCTGATGAAATCGGTCATGGAAAACGATTTCATCAACTACGAGCGCACGATCGATTCCCATATCAGCAATTTGCGGAAAAAGATCGAGAGCGATCCGGCGGTTCCGACCTATATTCAAACCGTGTTCGGATTCGGTTATCGATTCGGTGACAAGCTATGAACGTGCGGTGGTGCATCGGAGATAAGCTGTTCGGAGCGATGGCGGTCCTGGTTCTTTTCGTCACGCTCGGTTACTTCGGGGCGACCCACGGATACTTAAAAAACCGGTTTGAAGATTACTTCAAAGAAAAAACGACATGGCCGTTTGAAAGCTACTATAAAGAGCATGACAACTCCTGGGAAGGCATAGAGGACATGAAGCTGTCGGACGAGCTGGAGCAGCGGAGTCCGGATCAACGCGAGATCGCTCTATTGTCTCCCGATGGCAGCCTCTTGTTCTATACGGGATCGGGCGACCCCGGGTCGTTGATCGGGCAGGGGAAACGGAATACGGTCCTTGTAAACGGAAAGACGGTCGGCACGGTTTATGCCGATAGGTGGGAAACGACCGAAGGTTACTTGATTAAGACGCATATTCTGGACTCCATGCGCACCTCGAGTTTCAGGGTACCGATCTTGACCGGAATCGTTGCACTGCTTCTCGGCGTATGGTTAACCAGGAGGTTAACGCAGCCCCTGAACCGCCTCATCCCCGCCATACAAAAAATAGCGGCGGGAGACCTTCGCATTCGCATTCCCGTGACAACAAGAGATGAATTCGGGAAAGTGACCGAAACGCTCAATCATATGGCGCAGCAGTTATTGCGAGCGGAAGAAGTACGCAAAAATTTGACGGCCGATGTGGCGCATGAGCTTAGGACGCCGCTTTCCAATATTCAATGCAAGCTGGAGGTCATACAGGAGGGGGGGCGGGACGTTCCTCCGGAAACCTTGCTGCCTATACAGGATGAAGTGATCCGTTTATCCATGCTTGTCGACGATCTCCACCAGCTAACGCTGGCCGAGGCGGGCAAATTGCGGTTGGACCGATCCCCGACCGATCTGGTCCCCTTGCTGGATCGGATTATCGATAGGGTAAAGCCGGAAGCGGATGAACGAAAGATCGGCATCGTTCGGTCGTATCCCGCTCAAAAAACGATGGCGTTCGTCGATCCGAACCGGATTACGCAAGTATTTTATAATGTGTTGACCAATGCCGTGCGGTATACCCCGTCCGGGGGAAGCATTTCGATCCGGATGACGGATCGGTCCCGGGACGGGTCGCGATTGGCGGTCGTCGATATTGAGGATACCGGAGTCGGTATCCCGGCGGAGCAACTCCCCTTCCTGTTCGACCGTTTTTATCGCGTTGAAGAATCGCGTTCCCGTCATACGGGCGGCATGGGTTTGGGGCTTGCGATTGCAAAAGAATTTGTCGAGGCGCATCAAGGCTTCATTTCGGTACAAAGCGAGGTTGGTCGCGGCACCCGGTTTACGGTGCAACTGCCTTGCGATTGATCCATCGGAAGCGGTCAAGGGGATGCTGTGTCGCAGACGTTCGACACGAACATCCCCTTGGTTTTATTGCTTTTTGGTCAAGTACAAGTAAAATGTGAGCGGGGCGAAAACGGCGACGAACAGCAAGCAGACGCCGATGCCCGCCGCTACGACGGAAGCGCTCGCCGTTCCGGCCATCAAGCCTCTCGCCGCGGACACCGCCACGCTGACCGGATTCCAATCGACGATCCGTCCGATCCATGGCGGCATGGTGGCCGAATCGACCAGAATATTGCTGGCGAACAGGAGCGGGTACACGACGATCATGCTCGATCCCGATACCGTCTCGGGGCGGGCGGCCATGACGCCGATCGCGGAAAAGATCCAGCTCGCGCTGAAGGCGAACAGGACGATAAACAGCATCGACAAAACGGCTCCCGCCATGCCGCCTTCCGGACGAAAGCCCAGCAGCAGCCCCGCGCCGAAAGCCGCCAGCAAGGCGACGACGTACCGCAATCCGTCCGCGACGACAAGGCCGAGCACGGAGGCGGGCTGCCAGAACGGCATCGTTCGAAACCGATTGTACACCCCTTTGGCGATATCCGAACAAATCGAGGTGCCGCTATAGACGGTCATGGGTACGACCGTCAATACGAGCACGCCCGGCAGCAAATAGGGAATGTACGCTTCCGTCGACCCGGCGACGGCCCCGCCGAACAAAACGGTAAAAATCAGCAGCATCAGGACGGGGGAGACGACGACTTCCAGGACGAAATCGAACGATTGACTTTTCGCGTGCCGAAGCGATCTCCAGAGGAACGCCGTCGTCGCGCTCCAAGCGCTCGGGCTTCCGGGTGCGGATCTTCCCCGCAATATGGCTTCCGTTTGGTGTTGACGGCCCGCGTTCATGTAGCGTCCTCCTCTCGCCGCCCCGAGCGGATTAAGGCGAGGAACGCCTCGTCAAGAGTCGGCTCGTCGAGCGAAAACCGGCCGACCGGGACGCCGTGCTCGACCAGCTTATGAAGGATATGAACGGCCATATCGGCTTCCGGGGCGGGTATTTTATAGACGAGCGGATCGGCATCCGGGCAGGCGGTCAGTTGGTATTCGTTCGCCAGCAGCCTGTCGATCGTTTCTTGTTCGCCGTCGCGAAGCTCGGTCAGCCGGATCGACAGCGTTTTGCTTCCGATGGAAGCTTTCAGTTGATCGGGCGTCCCTTCGGCAATGACAGTTCCGCGATGCAGGACGGCGACCCGGTCGGCGAGCCGATCGGCCTCCTCCAAGTATTGGGTCGTTAACACCACCGTCGTGCCGAGCTTCAAGAGCAGCCGGACCGTCTCCCATACCTGCATGCGGCTTTCGGGATCCAGTCCCGTCGTAGGCTCGTCCAAGAACAGCAGCTCGGGCCGATGGACGACGCTCGCGGCGATATCCAGCCGCCGCCGCATGCCCCCGGAATAAGTGTCGACGGCGCGGTGCCCGGCCTCCTCCAGCCCGAACGATGCGATGAGCTCCTCGGCTAACGATCGCGCTTCTTTTTTGGAATAGCCGTACAGTCTGCCGATAAGGAACAAATTGTCCAAGCCCGTCAATCGATCGTCCAGGGCGGCGAACTGCCCGGTGACGCTGATTCGCTTCCGGACGTCCCGCGCTTCCTTCACGACGTCGTAGCCGGCTACCCGTGCGGTTCCTCCGTCCGGCTTCAGGAGCGTGGAGAGCATATGGACGGTCGTCGTTTTCCCGGCGCCGTTCGGCCCGAGCAGGGCGAACAGCTCGCCCTGTTCGACCTGCAGACGAATTCCTTTCGCCGCCTCGACGCCGCCGAAGGACTTTCGGAGGTCCCTCGCTTCGATCGCATAAGACATGTGCGGCCTCCTCCTTTCGGGGCGAGATTTACATAAAGTCGCGTTTATGCTCCGCCGCCCATTCGGCGAACGTTTTGGCCGGCCTGCCGGTCACTCGCTCCACGGTAGGCAGCACCGAGTAGCCGATCTCGGGAGGGTTTTTCCCCATTGCGACGAAAAACTCGATATCGGCCTCGCCGTACCCCTGCTCCTTCCACCGGCTCCTGGCCTGCTCCTCCGTCCATTCCTCGAACCGGATCTCCTTGCCGATTGCTTCGGCAATCATGTTGACGGCGTCCACGCGGGATAGAGCCTCCGGCCCCGTGATATAGTAGCTTTGGCCGTGATGGCCGTCTCCCGTCAGCGCCTCGACGGCGACGGCGGCGATATCCGCTTCGTGCACCCGGGCGCTCAACGCATGACCGAACGGCTCGCGGACGACGCCCTCCGTCCGGATCGATTCCCGCCAATCCGCCAGCGCGTTGGCCATGAATTCGACGGGCTTGAGCAGCGTCCACTCCAAGCCGCTCTGCTTCAAAGCTTGCTCGATAGGGTTTCCTTCATAGTCCAGCAAGGCGACGATACGCCGCACGCCGGCCTCCTCGGCCATTTCGACGATTTTGAGATCGGTTTGCAAGTCGGCGTTCGCGTTATCGCTGGACAAGATCAAATACAGCGACGTCACTCCTTGCAAAGCGTCTCGAATCGTTTCCGGCACATTCAAATTGCCCGCCGCGACGTCGAGCCCCTCCGGCAGTCTCGCTTGCGCCGGATTGCGCGACAGCGCCCTCGTCGGGAGTCCTCTTCGAACGAGCTGCTCCGCGACGTGCCGTCCGACCGTTCCCGTGGCTCCTGTTACCAAAATGGTCATGATACGCTTCCTCCGTTCGTCATGTTCGATAACGTTGTTGAATGTCGGCTATCGTTTGCAATAAATCGCCCTTCAGCTCTTCGGGAGACACGATCTCCACCTTCGCCCCGTAGCTTAACACGACGGAGAGCGCGTACTCTTTTTGATAAAAAATCGTGTGCACGTCGATGTGGGTGCCCTGATCGACGCATTCGCCCGGAAACTGCTCGAACACCCGGGGTTGGGCGTTCCGGTCGAAGCGCAGATGAAGCGGCGTCCCCTGCGGCTGTTCTTGAGGGGGCTCGTCGAACGCCTCCCTCGGCCGAAACGTTTCCCCGGATACTTGAAGCTCCGCCATGCGGGATAGGCGAAACAACCGCTTCGCGTGGCGCGTCAGACAGTACCCCTCCAAATACCAGGCTCCGCGCCCCCAGTAAAGGCGGAGAGGCTCCACTTGCCTGTGCGAAACCGTGCCGTTAGCGCTCGTATAGGAGAAGGCAATCGGGTTCGTTTGTCGGATCGCTTCGCAGAGCGGCTGCACGACCGCCTTCTCGCTCTCCGTCGTGCTTAAATCGAATAAAACGGTTTCGGCGCTTCCTCCATTCGTCAGAGCCGGATGCAGGCTGCCGAGCTTGCGCCTTACCGCGGCGAAGGCGCCTCCGGCGGCTCCATCCATGCTCTTCAGCAAATGGTAGATGACCGAGAAGTCCTCGACGGAGAAATGCTGCTTGGTCAAGAAGAAACCGTCCATCAGCTCGAAGCCGCCGTCCGCGCCCGCAAACGACGCGACGGGAATGCCGGCTTGATTGATCAGCTCCACGTCCCGGTAGATTGTGCGCACGGAAACCTCGAACCGGGCCGCCAGCTGTGCGGCCGTTACCCGCTTGTTCGTCAGCAATTCCATCGTAATGCCGAGCATGCGATCGAGTCTCATCTTGTCGTCCCTCGCCTTTCTCCGTCTATTCGAAAGTATAGTGCATCGATTATGACATCTTGGTTGTCAGGATTAGAATGGGATTAAAAAAAGAGGGTTCTCCGTTGCCGGCTTGAACCCGCGCGGGCGCTTCGTCGTCTACCACCAATAGAGGATTCGCATTCCGTTTTCCGAAGCGGAATAGCCGGAGGGATGTCCGATGAAGCCGATACCGAGATCGCCCTTGCGCATATGGCTCGGCGCGCGATATTACCGGCTGCGGCGGTACGCCGAATGGTGGCGCAGCGCGCGGAGCTACGCCTCCGTGCGGGAGAGCGTTCCGCTGCCCTGCGTCGTGTTTCGCCACAGCACCCCCATCTACCGGCGGCTGCGCGACGTCGACATGTGGATGCAGCGCAACAAAGCGCACAACCTGTCCATCGCGTTGAAGCGGCTCGACGGCATCGTCGTCCGCCCGGGCGAGACGTTCTCGTACTGGAGGCTGATCGGCAAGCCGACGCGCCGGAAAGGCTATCTCGAAGGGATGGTGCTGTTCTACGGCACGTTCCGGTCCGGCGTCGGAGGAGGGCTGTGTCAGCTGTCCAACCTCATCTATTGGATGACGCTCCATACGCCGCTTCGCGTCGTCGAACGGCATCGCCACAGCTACGACGTGTTCCCGGACGCGTCGCGGACGCAGCCGTTCGGCAGCGGAGCGACGTGCTCCTTTAATTATATCGATTTGCAGATCCATAATCCGACGGATCGGCCGTATCAGCTGCGGCTCGTGCTCGACGAAACGCACTTGAGCGGGGAATGGCGGACGGATATCGCGCCCCCGTACCGATACGAGATATACGAGAAGGACCATGCGATTACGCTCGAGCCGTGGGGGAAATACGTACGCCACAATACGATAGGCCGCAAGGCGTACAATGCGGCGGGAGAATGCGTGGCGGACGAGTACGTGACGGAAAACCGCGCGATCATGATGTACGATCCGCTTCTGCGGGAGCCCGGCGATTGATTGGCCGGAACCGCTTTCGTTTGCTATACTTGGAATTGACGCTGTAAACCGTTAACGTCATGAAACGAAATGGCGTTATGATTCGGGAGGGGAACCGTATCCAGTACGTCCTGTCGTTTATCGTCGCTTTCGTCATCGTCTACGCGCTCATCCCGCCGCTTCGGAAGCTCGCCTTCCGCATCGGCTTCGTGGACAAGCCCCGCGAGGACAGCGAGCGCAAAATTCATCGCGAGCCGATCCCGCTGACGGCCGGCATCGCGATCTTCATCGGCTTCGTCGTTTCGTTTCTGCTGTTCGTCCGCGAGGACCTCGCCCAGACCGCGGCGATTTTGGCCGGCTCGTTCCTCGTGCTCGCCATCGGCACCGTCGACGACTGGTACAAGACGCACCGCAAAGAATTTCCGGCGCTGCCCAAATTCGTCGTCCAAGTGGCCGCCGCTTATATCGTGTACAAATCGGGCATCGTGTTTTACGGCTTTTCCAATCCGTTTACGGGGCAGGAAGTGATTTTGCCGGAGTGGCTGCAGCTGGTGCTGACCGTCACGTGGATATTCGGCGTCACGACCGTCATCAACTTCTCCGACGGCATGGACGGGCTTGCCGGGGGACTGTCCGCGATATCCGCGGGCACGCTGTTCATCGTCGCCATGGCGAAGGGCCAGTCCGGCTCGGCCATGATGGCGATCATCGTCGTCGCGATCGCGATCGGTTACTTGCGCTACAACAAGGCGCCGGCCAAAGTGTTCATGGGCGATGCGGGCGCGACATTTTTCGGCTTCATCCTCGGCGTAATCGCGCTCGACGGAGCGTTCAAGCAGGCGACCGTCCTGTCGCTGTTCATCCCGATCCTGGCGCTCGGCGTGCCGATCTTCGACAACCTGTTCGTCGTCTTCCGCCGGCTCCGCCAAGGCAAGCCGATTTATCAGGCCGACGCCAGCCAGGCGCATTACCGGCTGCTGTCCACGGGCATGAAGCCGAAGCAGGTCGTCGCGTTTTTATGGCTCGTCAACGTCTGCTTCAGCATGATGTCGATCATTTTGCTTTTATTGAACGTGTAAAGGGGAAAAGCCGCGGAAACGCGGCTTTTTTTTGCATGAGCGCGAATTACGCGGCCGCTTCCTTCTGCTTCATGATCCGGAAAAGCGCCGCGACGCACAGCAAGGTCGTGACGATGATCAGAATTACGGCGAAGACGGGGTACAGCACCGGATACCCGAACAGGGGGACCGCTTTGAAGCCGTCGAATAAAAATTGGACCCGCAGCATCGAGGAATACGTGAACGGCTTGATCGCGGCGAACCATGGCGCATGCTCCAGAAAGATCGGCACGGCGAACACGGCACCGCTGACGACGAACGAAACCAGCGAGCTTCGGCAGACGGAGGAGACGAGCACGACGAAGATCGAGAAGCCGATCGCTCCCGCCAAATGAACCGCCAGCTGAATGAAATGGTATTGAAGCAGCGTGAGCGCGTACGGCGAATCGGCATACGGCACCTCGCTATGCTGCATCAGCAGCTGGATCGGCGTATCCCAGCCTTCACGGCCGTGCCGGACAACGTTCCAGACGACGTTGAACGCTTCCCATACGGCGACGACGATGGCCGTGTACAGCAGCGAAGCGCCCAGCTTGGCCCAAACCGCGGCTCCCCTGCCTTTTTTCGAGCTTAACAAATAATGATCGACGCCGGAGGCGTACTCCCTCGTATACATCGGAGCCAATCCGATCAGCACCATCGCCCCGAGGACGACGTACGAGCCGAATTCGACGAAGCCGACCGTCTGGGCCGGACCCGTATGGTAGGCGATCGATGGCGGTCCGATTCGTTCCCGCATGCGTTTCTCCAGGCCGGCCGCCTTGCCGGTATCGACCTCGAGCTCGCGGAGCCGGTCCGCGGTGTCGCGTTCGAGCGATTGCGCCAGCGCGATGTGCCGGTATACGCTTAACCGGAGAAGCTCGCTCTCGGAGAGAACGCTCTCGTCGTCCCGCCCGCGCTTTCGCAACAGTTCGGCGGCCTCGTCACCCGCCTTTCGGACTTTTTCCTCGGTCAGCGGCCCTCCCCATTCGTCGTACGCCCGTTTCTCGGATTCGGCCGAAAACGGGTAACCCAGGGCGAAAGCGGACATGGTCAGCAGGACGGCCAACGAGACGAGCACGACGGCCGGCCGGAACGTTTTGTACAATTCGTAGGTCAGCAGCCGCACGATGCGTCGCCCTCCTCGTCGAATATAGACAAGTACAAATCCTCCAAGCTCGGCGTCTCGGGAACGGCGGCTTCGTGAGGCTTCGAATCGCCGATCAGCCTCAGTCGGAACCGGTTCTCGACGCGGACGATCGATCCGACCTTGTACCCGGATTGGAGCCGGATCATGTCCGGCTCGTCGACGACGGCCGACCATACGCGGCGTTCCAAGCTTCGCAGCAATTGAAGCGGCGTCTCCTTCGCCAGCAGACGGCCTTCCTTCAGGACGACGATTTCATTGGCGATCAGCTCGATATCGGATACGATATGCGTGGACAGCAGGACGATCCGGTCGTCGGATATTCGGGAGAGCAGGTTGCGGAACCGGATTCGTTCCTTCGGGTCGAGCCCCGCCGTCGGCTCGTCCACGATCAGGATGTCCGGGTCGTTCAGCAGCGCCTGCGCGATGCCGACGCGCCGCTTCATGCCTCCGGAGAAGGAGCCGACCTTTTGCTTGCGGTAATCGCGCAGTCCGACGAGCTCGAGCGCTTCGTCGACCTTTCGCGGCGTCTCCGCTTTCGACAGCCCTTTGAGGGCGGCGATATAGCTCAGAAATTTCTCGGCGGAGAAGCCGTCGTACAGGCCCGCATGCTGCGGCAAATAGCCGATCCGCTCCCGGTATCGCTCGTTCAGCCGGTCGATCGGCTGGCCGTCGAGCCGCACGCAGCCCGAGCTCGGCTTCATGACGCCGGCCAAGATGCGCATCAGCGTCGTTTTCCCGGAGCCGTTCGCCCCCAATATGCCGTATACGCCCGGCGTCATTTCCGAATCGATGCCGATCAAGGCGCGGCGGCTTCCGAACGTTTTGGACACGTTATCGATAGTCAACCTCATAAGCGACACCCCCTTTGTACATGCGGTTGATCTGGACGGCGAGCACGATTGCGGCCAGAAGGGCGATCGCCGCATAGACGGCCGGAGGAACGCTTTCGAGCCGTTCGACGAAGCGGGTTTGCCCGAGCAGACCGCCCGTCGCGACCCAAGCCGACAGCCCCGCCGTCACCGCATATCCGCGCCGGAACCGGCTCGCGGCCGTGAAGGAGACGGCTGCGATGACCGCGAACGGCGTAATCCAGTACAAAATCAATTTCCACAACCAAACGCCGGGCACGATGAAAGTAAATCCGCACGTTAGCACGATGTTCATCGCCAGATTGAACGCGCCGATTCCGATCATTTTCGCCAGGACGATTTCCTGTAAGCTGTACTTGAACGACATCTCGAGCTCGGCCATCCCTTTATAACCGCTTTTCCATACTTCCCATAAGCCGCTAACGGTCGGAATCGGCGCCAGCAGCAGCATGACCGCGTACGGATTGAGTTCGGCTGCGAAGACGGCGGCGAGTCCGATGAGGAACAGCAGCGCGTTCGGGACCCAAAACGCCGCGCTCATGTACGCCATTTCGTGCAAAGCCCGCTTCCACAAGGAGGACAGGGGAGAGGAGGCGGCGCTTTGGCGCAAGCTTTCCTTGGCCGGGACGTACGGCCGAAGCGCGTCGATCGTCCGCATCATATCGGCTTCGTCCGGATACTCCACGTCGTATTCGTCCAGCGCATCCTCCGACCTCCGGAGGAGCTCGTCCAGCTCCCGATCGGCATCCGGATCGTAATAGGCCCTAACGCTTCTTCGTTTTTCGCTGCTCATCTTCCTCACCTTTCTCCCACAGCTTGGCGATTTTCTCGAGTCCCTGCTTCAGCCTCGATTTCACGGTCGGCACGCCGGCTCCGGTCGCTTCGGCGATGTCTTTGATTTTCATCTGGTGGAAATATTTCAGGATCAGCGCCTCCCTCTGGCGCTCGGGCAGGCTGTTCACGGCCGATACGATGCGTTCTCTCGTCTCTTTCCGTTCGAAAATGTAAGGGACGCTTTTCTGCTCGCTCTCCAAGGTGTCGGGAAGCAGCTCGGATCGGCGGGCGGCTTGCCTGTAGTCCGCGCTTCCCCAGTAGTCGCGGCAATGGTTGACGGCGATCGAGAACAGCCAGCTTCGGAAGCTTCCTTTGCCCGAATACGACCCGATGCTCCGGATGACTTTGATAAAGATGTCTTGGGTCAAATCGTACGCGGTTTCCTTGTCTCCGACTTTGCGGTACACGAACGCGTAAACCGACTTGTAATGCCGTCTCGTCAACACCTCCATCGCGGCTTGGCTCCCGTTCGCGATTTCTTCGATCAGCTCCCGATCGTCGGGCATGTGGACCACCTCGATTCTTTAAGACGAAATCGGACGGAAAAAGATTGAAACCGACTTATTCTTTTCGGTTACCAAACGGAAACGACCGCCCCGGCGCAAGGTCGGGACGGTCGTGGCGGCAGGGGCGGAACAAGCTCAGCCGAAGTCGACCTGCTTGTCCAGCACCAGCTCCTTCGGCTCCGAATGAAGCTGCATCGCCATCGGCACGAGCGTGAAACGGACGTCCCCGATCGGGTCGGGCAGGGGAGGCGAGACGCGGAACGTCAGGTGCGCCGTTCCCCCGCCTCCGCGCGCGCCTTGCCGCGAGACGGAGTATTCGCGATCGCCGAGTACGACGAGCTGGAGCTGCGGCTTCAAATGCAGCCGCTCCGCGTCCGTCCCCGTCCGGTCGATCGCGATATCGAGCTCGACGACACTGACGTGCTCGAACTGCATGGCGTGGGTGAGCACGTACTCGCAGCCGTCGGCGCACGTTTTCTTCATGAGGGGCAGCACGCCGAGCAGCGCCCCCTTGTCGGACGGGACGGCCGGACGGGCGCCTTCGTTCCAAAGATGGAGCAGCAGGCCGAGCTGCGCGGCGTCCAATCCGAACCGCTCGCTCCATTGCTCCAGTACGTCGGGCTCGGGGAAAAACCGTTTTCCCCCGGTTTTCGTTCTCCGTTCGACGAGAAGCGAAATCATCGTCTCGTCGATTTGCCGGATTTCGTCATTGTAGGCATTCGGTATTCTGCGCAGCTCGCTCCATGCCATTCGGCTTCACTCCTTGCAAGGGATGGGTTCTCCCGGCAGGTCGGGTTTAACCTGCTGTCGGGAGACGTTTTTCTTAGTGTACTACAACCGTCCGACGGATCGGAGGAAATCTATCGGTACGTTTTCACGATAAATTATGACATTCAATATAACTTGACAGTTACTTTCATTTTATATAAACTTCCACTATATTGACCGTTTAACGGTTCGAAAGGTGGAATGCTCGATGCGTACGAACGATACGCGCAAATGGTGGGTGCTCGGCGCCCTCAGCTTCGGCCTGCTCGCGGTCGGGCTCGACATGACGATTTTGAACGTGGCGCTGCCGACGCTGGCGACCGAATTGGCCGCCTCGACGAGCGAGCTGCAATGGATCGTCGACTCGTACAATCTCGTGCTGGCCGCCGTTCTGCTCCCGGCCGGCATGCTGGGCGACCGGTTCGGCCGCAAGAGGCTGCTGCTCGTCGCCCTCGCCCTGTTCGGTGCGGCTTCGGCCGCATGCGCCTATTCCGGCACGCCCGATATGCTGATCGCGATGCGCGCCTTCCTCGGGCTCGGGGCGGCGTTCCTCATCCCGCTCTCGATGTCCATTCTCCCCGTCCTGTTCGAAGGGGCGGAGCGGACGAAGGCGATGATGGTATGGGCTTCGGCGAACATGCTCGGCATCCCGCTCGGCCCGATCGCCGGCGGCTGGCTGCTGAAGCATTACGAGTGGGGGGCGGTATTCCTGATCAACGTGCCCCTCATCGCGATTGCGATCGTCGCCGTAGGCGCGCTCATGCCGGAATCCCGCAGCCAAGCCCGTTCGCGCATGGACGTCTTCGGCGTGCTGACGTCGAGCCTCGGTCTCGTCGCCGTCACGTACGGCGTCATCCGCGCCGGCGAGCGCGGCTGGTCCGATACGGCCGCGCTCGCCTCGATGGCGGCGGGTGTAGCGGTGCTCGCCGTATTTGTCCTTTGGCAGCGCCGGACCGCCCATGGTCTGGTCGATCTGTCGCTGTTTCGTTCGGCCCGGTTTACGTGGGGGACGATCCTCGCGACGACGGTATCGTTCGCGATTTTCGGCTTGCTGTTCGCGATGCCGCAATATTTTCAAGCGGTGCAGGGGGCCGATGCACTCGGCACCGGACTGCGGCTGCTGCCGCTGATCGGCGGGCTGATCGTCGGGGCGAAATCGGCGGACGGCCTAATTCCGAAGATGGGGGCCAAGCTCGTCGCCGCGACCGGCTTTCTCGCGCTGGCGGCCGCGCTGGCGGCGGGAGCCGCGACGGGGACGGACAGCGGCTACGGCTTCGCCGCTCTCTGGATGACGGCGGCCGGCATCGGCCTCGGCTTGGCGATGCCGACCACGATGGACGCCGCGCTGGGCGAGCTGTCCGCGGAGCGAAGCGGCGTCGGCTCGGCTCTTATCATGGCGATGCGCCAGGTCGGAGGCTCGTTCGGGGTGGCGCTGCTCGGCGCCGCGTTGAACGCGAGCTATCGCGGGAGCGTGGACGTAACCGGGCTGCCCGAATCGATCGCGCAGACGGTCCGCCAAAGCGCCGCCGCCGGTCTGGCCGTCGCGCGGCGGGCGGCGGCGGAGCCGCTGCTCGCCTCCGTCCGGGAGTCGTTCGTGCACGGGATGGGGATGATGCTGTGGATATGCGGGGGGATCGCCGTCGTCGGCATGCTGCTGGCGCTGGCGTTTTTGCCGAACGGTTCCTCCGCTGCCGGCGCATCGAAGGAGATCGGCCTGTAACGTTGTCCGAAGCCCGGGAAATACGGTACACTGGATACAACCACCAGTCATAGCGAGCGGGAGGCGTGGCATGTGACCGCAGACGACCGAACGAAGCCCGGGCTTCGCGAACGAAAAAAAGCAAAGACGAAATCGACGATTCAGCAAAACGCGCTGCGGCTGTTCCGCGAGCAGGGCTACCACGAGACGACGATCGAGCAGATCGCCGACGCGTCCGACGTATCGCCGAGCACACTATTCCGGTATTTCCCGACGAAGGAAGCGCTCGTCACGGAGGACGATTTCGACCCGATGCTGATCGAAGCGTTCCGGGCCCAGCCGCCGGAGCTGACCCCGATCCGGGCGTTCCGCGAGGCGATCAAGACGAGCGCCGCGCTCATCCCGGACGAGGAACGGCGCGCGATCCGGGAGCGGATGTCGCTCACGATGGCGTATCCCGAGCTGCGGGCGGCGATGCTGAACAATACGACGCAGTCCGTCGGCATGCTCGCCGAGTTGATCGGCGGCCGGCTCGGGCGAAGCGGCAGCGACTTGTCGGTGCTGACCTACGCCGGCGCCATTACCGGAACGGTCATCTCGTCGCATCTGTTCTGCTCCGAGCATCCGGAAGCCGATTATATCGATACGATCGACGAGGCGCTGGAGCATCTCGAGAGCAGCTTCCGGCTGTAACGGCATTCGCCGGGGCGGCTTCGCCCGGGAACGCGCTCCGAACGCGAACAAGCCGGGGGACTCCCGTAAGAGCCCCCGGCTTTCCCGTTTATCGCCCTCCGGCCGGATAATCGGCCGGACGATGCCGCGTTTACGCCAGCGATTCCTTCACGACCGGCTCGGTCAGCTTGTAGCCGACGTTGCGGATCGTAACGATATATTCCGGATTGCGGGCGTTTTTCTCGATTTTGTCGCGCAGATGGCTGATATGGACGTCGACGATGCGCGTGTCGCCGATGAAGTGATAGTCCCATACGCCGTGCAGCAGCTGCTGGCGGCTCAGCACTTTGCCGCGGTGCTTGCACAAAAACAAGAGCAGCTCGAACTCCTTCGGCGTCAGCTCGATCGATTCGCCGTTCAGCGTCACTTCGCGCTGTTCGGGCAAAATGCGGATCGGGCCGATTTGCATCGATTCCGGCTCGGCCGTCGGCAGGGCGCCCGTGCGGCGCATAATCGCCTGGATGCGCGAGATGAGCTCCTGCGGGCTGAACGGCTTCGTCATATAATCGTCCGCGCCGTTGTCGAGCCCGGCGATTTTGTCCGACAAATCCTGCAGCGCCGTCAGCATGATGATCGGCACGAGATTGTTCTGCTCGCGCAGCCGCTTGCATACCTGGATGCCGTCCAGCTTCGGGAGCATCAGGTCGAGCACGATCAAATCGGGACGAAATTGCGGAATGACATCAAAGACGGCTTCCCCGTCGTATACGCACTGTACGTCGTAACCGACCAATTTGAGGTTGAAATCGATGAGCATGGAGATCGAAGGTTCGTCGTCTACGACCAAAATTTTCTTCTTGTTCATCGTCGTCTCCCTTCCTGCGAATCATATGGTCCTATTATCGCCTCCGTAGATCATGACAAGATTAATGTTTCGTAAACTGGATGTTAAAATTTTCGTCCCGGTTCATGTATAATGGGTAACGTGCAAGACAAGACGAGGCGCTACAACATCAGCGAGGTGAACGTTTAACGTGTCTTTCCATATCGTACTGGTCGAACCCGAAATTCCCGCCAACACCGGCAATATCGCCCGCACGTGCGCCGCTACCGGTACGCCGCTCCATCTCGTCCGCCCGCTCGGCTTCCGCACGGACGACAAGACGCTCAAGCGGGCCGGGCTCGATTATTGGCATTCGGTCGACGTGAACTATTACGATTCGTTCGGGGAGCTGCGCGCCGCCTTGGCGGACCGCCGGTTTTTCTTCGCGACGACGAAGGCGCAGCGGCTTTATACGGAATTCCGCTACGAGGACGGCGACGTGTTCGTATTCGGCAAAGAAACGAAAGGGCTGCCGCCGGAACTCATCGAGGCCAACCGGGAGACGTGCATCCGGATGCCGATGACGGACGCGGTCCGATCGCTCAACCTGTCCAATTCGGCGGCGATCGTCCTGTTCGAGGGGCTTCGCCAGAACGGCTTCCTGGGGCTGACATAAAGGGAAGCCGCAACGCCAACATTACGCGGTCGAGTTGACGAAAACGCTTTTTTCCTTGCAGGAATTTGTAGAAATCCGGCGAATTCATAATGTTGGAAGTGGAACATATGCGTGGAAACCGGCTACTTTCATGGAAAAAAGCGAGGTGAGTCGAGATGAGACCTGCAGGCGTCGTACGGAAGGTGGACCAACTGGGCCGCATCGTCCTGCCCAAATCGCTGCGCAAGCGATACCGGATGAACGAAGGGGACCCCGTGGAAATTCTGGTATCCGGCGATCATATCTTGCTGGAGCGGTATCGCCCCAAATGCGTGTTTTGCGGAGACATGAACGGGGTAACGGAGTACAGAGAGAAGCATATTTGCACGAATTGCTTGAGAGAGATGACGCAGGTGCGATTGTAACCGCTTCACGCATGCGGTTGCAAGGCTCGCGGGAACCGATCGGGACGTTTTCAACCGAAGCATTGCAGGCGTGTCGGCCGGCAATGTTTTTTTCTTTTGCATAGGAAAGTCCGGTTGCGCGGCGGATTCAAGTCGGCTATAATAAACACCAATTACGCAGAAGAAGGAGGCGGACGCCGTGAGTCGATTCGGTCCGTTCGCACAACTTCATCATCGCACGAAGCGTTAGCACGCCTTTCGAAAACATCGGGGCGGGCTGGCGCTGTTCGCGTTGGCCTCCCTGCGGCATACGAAGCGCGCGGGACCAAGAGGTCCGGCGCGTTTTTTATTTTCTATTCGATTCGAAAAGGAGCGCTGCACATGGGAAACGTAAAAGGAACGACCGATTACCGGGGCGAGGAGCAACGGCTGCGCAACCGGATCCGCGGCGTGCTGGAGAGGCAGTTCGCGCTGTACGACTTCGAGCCGATGGAGACGCCCGTCCTGAACGAGCGGACGCTGCTTACGTCCAAGTACGCGGGAGGCGAAGAGATCGTAAAGGAGATGTACGTCCTGTCGGACCAGGGCGGCCGTCAGCTCGGCTTGCGGTACGACCTGACCGTGCCGTTCGCCAAAGTCGTCGCCGCGACCCCCGGCTTGCCGAGGCCGTACCGCCGGTACGAGATCGGCAAAGTGTTCCGGGACGGGCCGGTGAAGCGCGGGCGGCTGCGCGAGTTTACCCAGTGCGACGCGGACGTGGCCGGCGTCGAAGGGCCCGAGGCGGAAGCGGAGCTGATGCTGCTGGCGGCCGGCGCCTTCCGCGAGCTCGGCATCGGCGCCGTCTGCCGGTGGAACAACCGCCGGTTTCTCGGCGAGCTGCTGTCGCGCCTCGGCGTGGATGAAGCGGACGCGCCGGCCGTCATGCTGGCGCTGGATAAGCTGGACAAGATCGGCGCGGACGACGTGGCGGCCGAGCTTGGCGGCATCGGGCTGGCGGGCGAGACGATCGGGCGTATCGCCGCTTGGATCGAGAGCGCCTACGGGAACGGGAACGGCGGAGCGGCGGACTTCGAGAGCCTCGTGCGGCGATACGGGCTGGCGGATACGCCGGGAACGCGGGAGGTGCGGCGGCTGGAGAAACTGATCGATGCCGTCGGACTGGACGAAGTATGCGCGTTCGATCCGTTCTTATCGCGAGGGCTGTCGTTCTATACCGGGACCGTCTATGAATGGTTCGCGGCCGACGGCTCGCTCCGTTCCAGCGTCGCGAGCGGAGGGCGGTACGACGCGATGATCGGCACGCTGGCCGCGGACGGGGAAGGGGCCGTTCCCGCGGTCGGGCTCTCATTCGGCTTGGACGCCATTCTCGAGCTGTACCGCGAACGGGGCACCCGGGACGAGCGTCCCGCCGTCCGGTTCGTCCCGCTCGGCGATACGTTGGCCGACACGCTGCGGGCGGCGGCGCTGTTCCGCAGCGCCGGCGTGCGTGCGGGCATCGAAAGCGCGGGCCGGAAGCTGAAGCGCGCCCTCGCCGCGGCGTCCGCCCAGGGCGTCCGGTTCGTCGTCATCGTCGGCGAGGACGAGGCGGCGGCCGGCCGCGTCCGGCTGAAGGATTTGACGACGGGCGAAGAGACGGACGTTTCCGCCGAATGCGCGCTGTATCGGGTCGAACGGGCGACGAAAGGAAGCTTGAACGAAGAGGGCTTCGATAGACCCACAGACCCCCGATAAACGCCAAAAGCCGCTCCGTCCCGTACGCGAAGTACGGAACGAGCGGCCGCTCGTCGATGATGGCGTATTACAGCCCTTTGGTTTTATCTTCGTTATAAGAAGCCGTGCAGATCGCAGTGACGAAAAGCGTAAATACGACCATGACAAGCCAGAACGTGCTAGAAGCGAAAATGGACATGTCGAGGTGCACCTCCAGTAGGATTCCGAAACAAACTAAGGCTATTATACCCAAAAGGCCGGAAAAAGAAAACGGACGAATATGTGAACAAAATATGACGCGGGCTCGTTACTTGAAAAACAAAAAGTGCGTCGGCAGCGGGCGGAGCCGGCCGTCCGAAGGATGGTTGATCGTCTTGCCCTCGAAGACGAGAGACGAGGAGCCGCCGCCGTCCAAGTTGTACGCGTCGACGACGCGCATGGCGGACAGCTTGTCCTGCATCTCGGGCAGCGTGGCGCCCGAGCCTCCGCGCTCGTCGTAGCCGTCCGCGACGAGGAAGATGAGCTGGTCGTTGCCGAAGTTGCCGACGACGGTACGCGGCGCGCGGCGCGGCGAGTTGAGCCATTGCGACGGAATTTGCTGCTTGACGCCGCCCTTGAGCAGAATCGGGACGAACGTCGCGCCGAAGGACGGCTTCAGCTTGTCCAGATCCTCCTGCCGCGAAAATTTGCCGCCGATCAGCTTGCGGTCGGTACTGAGCCCGACGAACGCCAAGTTTTCGAACGACGGCTCGAAGCCGTAAACGTACTTCCCGCCGAGCACCGTCGTGCTGAGCGGATACCGCTTGCCGTCGTCCCCGTCGGCGAACCCGCCGGCGTTGATTCCGGCGATCGCGCCGTACCGGTTCGCCGCGGCGAGCGTCGTCTCGGAGCCGCCGACCTTGTCTTTGCCGAGCACCATCTTCATCGCTTTGTCCGACTTCAAATCGACTTTCAGCGCGTAGCCTTTGTAGTTCGGGTCCGAGAACTGGTACAGGCGCATATCGATGTTGGCCGAGGACACGGTCCGGGTCGGCTTGCCGAGCACGGCGGCGATCCGGTTGTCGAATATTTGCGCCGGGCGGGCCGCTTGGGCGGTCGCTTGCGCCAGCATCGACGCCATATCCTTCGAGCTTTGCTCGTACAGCTGGTAAAACTTCTCCACCGTGCTCCGGGTGGCGGCAGCGTTCGCCTTCGCCTGCTCGAGCCCTTGCTCGACCGGCTTCGCCTGCTCGGAGACGGCGAACGGCTCCAGCTTCGGCACGAAGTCGACGGCCGGCATGTCCAACGTGAAGCCGGCCGCGGCGAGCCAAAGGAACAGCCCGATGAACGGGGCGCACGCCAGAAGGAAAAACCGGTTGATTTCGCGTACCGTCATTTCAACACATCCAGGTTTTGCTTCAATTCGTCCAGCTTCTTCTTCACTTCCGCGAGCTGGGTGTACAGCTGGTTGCTGTTGTCGGTTTTCGTATTGGCGCTGTCCTTCGTGAAGGCGAGCAGCTCGTTGAACGAGTCGACCTTCGTCTGCAGGTTGGCGATGTCGGTCGTGACGCTCGCCTTCAGCTGGTCGAGCTGCTGCTGGTATTGCGCCTGCATCGCCTGCAGCTGCGCCTCGGTTTGGCTCGCCAGCTGCTCGCTCAGCCGGGTTTTCAAATGCTCCGTATACAGCATCGTGCCCAACACGCCGGTGGCGATCAATAGAAACCAGCTGAAGAAGAAGATCAAGTACGATTTTTTCGACGTTTTGACGGATTTGGCCGACTTGGCGCTTCGTGCGGAGGCGACGGGCGGGTTGGCGTTCGCTTCGATCGGCGTACTCATGCGGTTCACCTCAATTTCGACAATTTCCGAAAAGCGTTCGGCGACAAGCCTTTGCGCTTCTTGAACACTTTGCTGAAATATTTTTCGTCCTGGTAGCCGACAAGCTGGGCGACCTCGGCGATTTTCAGCTGCGGGTTCGACAGCAGCGCGCACGCCTTGTCCAACCGGATTCGACATAATGTATCGACGAAATTTTCGCCGAAATGTTGCTTAAATTTTCTAGAAATATGCTCGCGGCTCAAATAAAACCGGTCGGCGATATCCTGCAGCGTCAAATCGCGATGATAGTTGTGGCGCAAATACGACTCCACCTCGCTCATCGCCACGCCGCCTCGGGAGGAGGGGCGGTCTTCCAGACGCTTGGCGAGCCGCAGCAGGCTCTCCGTCAATTCGGTCTGCCAGAGCGTGATCGACAGCTTGCCCCGGTCGTCCATCGGGACGAGGAAGGCGCTTTTCTCCGAAGGCAGCTGCAAGCTCGGCGTCGTCCCGTCCTGGAAAAAAAACTGCTGCCACCGTTCCTTGACGACGTTGTATTCGTGACGCCACAGCTCGACCTGGTCGACCGTAATCCGGTCCAGCTTCCGGACCGCCTGAATCCACGAGCTGACGGCGGCCCGGATTCGTTCCGGCTTGCCGCTTCGGACGGCGAGCCGGACGTCCTCCTCGAAGTCGGCGAAATGCAGCTTGTCCGCCGTCGGCTTCTCGCTGCCGTCGTATTGGTGAATCCATCCGCCTTCCTCGAGCAGATTGCGCTTGCGCAGCGCCTGCGCCGCTTCCTTGTAAGATTGCGGGAGCTGCTCCGTCGAGCGGACCGTCGTGCCGATGCCGATGTCGATCCGGGTTTCGAGCTGCCGCTCGATCGCCTTGTGCATCGCGGACAGGAGCGGCACGGCGTTCTCCGGCCGGTTCGTCAGCAGCAGCACGAGCTCGCGGTCGCTGTTCCAAGGACGGAAGGCGATGCCGGCGCTGTCAACCTGCAAAAAGTCGCCGCAAACGTTTAATAAAGAAAAAAACAACAAGTCCGTCTGGAAGGCGAATTTATCGCGCACCGAAAGACTTATCGTATCGAGACTGAGAATGGCGATCCGGTACGACCGGGCTTCGTGAAGCTCGGGAAATTCGCGGGCGAGCGCGGACGTGACGGTATCGTTCCGGGACGCATCGGACAGCAGGTCCGACAGCAGCTTGTCCCGGTACAGCCGCTTCATCCGGTCGACCTCGACGGTCCGGTCCCGGTCGCGGACGCGGCTTCGTTCGTCGCGCTTCCATAGCTCGGCGGCGTTCCGCACCGATTCGTTCAGCTGCTTGCGGTCGAACGGCAGCAGCAATAGGTCGCTTACGCCCCATTTCACCGCTTCGCGCAGCCGGCTTTTGTCCCGGGAATCGGTGACGACGATCGTTTTGCACGACGGAACGACGGCTTGCAGCCGGCCGAGCGATTCGGGACTTTCGTCCCCGAACAAGCCCCAGTCGGCGATAAGCAGCTCCGGTTTGTGCTTGCGCATGGCGGCGAGCGCGGCCGGCTCGTTCTCCGCTTCGATGACGTCTTCGAAGCCGGCTTCGGCCCAATCCGCCGAAGACCGTATTTTTTTGCGCAGCCGCCGTTCATGAACAGCGATTAAAGCGATCATGATGGGCTCCGTCCTTTACTTGATTTGGAATTCCAATCAGGGCGGGTTAGACGGCGTTGTCATTTTATCATACAAGTTCGACAATGGGAACCGCCATTGGGGGCGTATGTCGAAAGCGATTCGACGCATTTCTACCATTTTACCAATTCTATAAGAAAAATGCCAGAATGAGGGAGGTGACGGCGGAATGAGTTTCGGGCGAGGAGACAAAACTAGCGAAGATAGTCGAATCGAGGCGCCGGTGAAAAGGAGGGACATCATGACGGTTTACGATTGCTTGATCGTGGGCGGCGGCATCGCCGGCTTGCAAGCCGCCATTCAAATCGGCCGTTACGGCCATTCGGCGCTCGTCGCGGACAAGGCGGACGGGCGCTCCACGCTGTGCCGTTCGTATCATAACGTGCTCGGATGGCCGGACGGCATTTCCGGCGACGAGCTGCGCCGGCTCGGCCGGACGCACGCGGAGCGGACGGGCGTCCGATTCGTGAAGGACGAGATCGTGAGCGCATCGCGACGCGGCGACACGTTCGAGCTGGTCGGCCGCGACGGCGGCGCATACGAGGCGAAGACGGTGCTGCTCGCGACCGGCATCGTCGACCGGTTCCCCGATTTGCCGGGTCTCGTGCCGTGTCTCGGGAAAACGGTGTACGTCTGCCCGGATTGCGACGGACACGAGGTGCGCAACCGGAAGACGATCGTGATGGGCTCGGGGGACACCGGGGCGGGAATGGCGATGGTCTTGTCGGCGATGACGGCCGACCTCGTCTTCGTCAACCACGAACGGCAGCCGATCCGTCCGGATTTGGCGAAGAAGCTGCGCGAGCGCGACATCGTCGTCGTCAACGAGGCGATCGCGGACGTGCTCGAATCGAACGACGGCGAGTTTCAGGGCGTGAAGCTGGCCGGCGGCGGCGACATTTGGGCGGATCGCGGCTTTATCGCCTTCGGCGGCAATGAGGTGCGGTCCGGGCTGGCCGGCCAGCTCGGCGCGGAGCGCCACGAGAACGGTCATATCATGACCGACGCGCGGACGAAGATGACGACCGTGCCGAACTTGTGGGCGGCCGGCGATGTCGGCGTCCATTCGGAGCAGGTGGCGATCGCGATGGGCGAAGGGATTCAGGCGGCGATCTGGATGCACAAGGCGCTGCTGCGGATGGGCGAAGAAGCCCCGGCGGAAGCGAGGCCGACTGCGGCCGGAAGCGGCGTGTAACGGCTCTTTTCCGATGGCCGCTTCGGGGCTTTTCCGCGTGCGTGCGGGTCAACGGCCCAGGCGGCGTTCCTTGCGCAGCAAATAGACGAAGTAAGGGGCGCCGATGACGGCCGCCATAATACCGACCGGCACTTCGCGCGGAATCGCGACGATTCGGCCGATCCCGTCGCCGAGCAGCATCAGATCGGCTCCGATGAGCAAAGCGAGCGGCATAAGCAGCCGGTGGCGGCCGCCGACCAAGCTGCGGGCGATATGCGGAGCGAGCAGGCCGACGAAGCCGATTGCGCCGACCGCGGATACGGAGATGCCGGCCAATGCGACGGCGAGCAGCATGAGCCAGAACCGCTGGCGTACGACGCCGATTCCGAGCGAGGCGCCCGTCTCGTCCCCGAGCCGGAAAATGTCCAGCTTCGCACTGTTCAGCCAAGCGACGGGCAGCAGAACGGCGAGCCACGGCAGAAGCGAAAGCGCATCCGCCCAGCCGCGTCCCCACAAGCTTCCGGAAAGCCATAGCAGCGCCATATTGAGATCGGCCGGATGGCGGACGATTAGATATTGGATGCCGGCCTGGAATACGGCTCCGACGGCGATGCCGACGAGCGCCAGTGCGGCCGGGCTTAGGGAGAGCCTTCGGCTGAGCAGCGCCAGCAGGCCGAACGCACCGAGCGCCCCGGCGAATGCGGCGGCGGGCAGCACATAGCCCGGAGAGCCGGGGAACAAGTAGATGACGGCGGCGGCTGCGAAGCCGGCGCCTTTCGTCATGCCGATCACGTCCGGACTGGCCAGCGGGTTTCGCACCAGGCTTTGCAGGATGACGCCCCCGACGGCCAGTCCGGACCCGGCCAAAATGGCGACGACGACCCGCGGCAGCCGAACGTGAACGACGATAAACTGAAACGGGCTGTCCTGTTGCAGCATAATCGCGCCGATGTCGCGGAACGAAACGGAAACGGCTCCCGCTCGAACGGACAGCACGGCCAAAACGATCATCGCGACGAATGCGACGGGCAGCGTAAGCGCCTTCTTCATCGCCCCGCACCGCCTTTTCGGCGGGCCAAATAGACGAAGAACGGCGCGCCTAGAGCCGACGTCACGATCCCGACCGGCGATTCGAACGGGAAGGCGATAAACCGGCTGGCGAAGTCGGCATACACGAGCATGACGCCTCCGAGAAGCGCGGTCAGCGGAGCGAGAACGTACAAGCTGCCGCCGACGAGCATGCGGGCGATATGAGGGACGATCAGGCAGACGAAGCCGATCGGTCCGCAGATCGCCACCGCCGATCCGGCCATGACGACCACGAGCAGCACGCTGACGGCTCGGACGACGGCGACCCGCTGACCCAGCCCGGCCGCAAGCTCGTCCTCGACGAGCAGCAGCCGGAACGAGGGCAGCATGAAGGCGAAGACGAGCAGGCTTCCCGCGAAAAACGGCAAAATCGTCCGCACTTCTAGCCATTCCGCCTGACTGACCGAGCCGACCAGCCAAAACAACACGCTATCCGTCGAATGCTGATTCAAAATAACGATCCCTTCGGTCAAGGACGACAGCAGGAAATGAATCGTAATGCCCGCGAGCGCCAGCCGAACGTGCTGCCGGCTTCCGCCGCGGGCGAGCGACCCGATCAGGAGGGCGCCTGCCGCCGCTCCGACGAAGGCGAACAACGTCGATGCCGTCGCCGAGAAGCGGTCCGAGACGACGAGTCCGATGACGACGGCAAGCGACGCCCCGGCGTTGATGCCGAAAATGTGCGGGGAAGCGAGCGGATTTTTCGTCGCCAGCTGCGCCAGCAGTCCGGATAGCGCGAGCATCGTCCCGACGATGCAGGCCGTCAGCGCGCGGGGCAGACGGAGCGTTTGGATATACAGATGAGCTTTGCCGGTGCCCTGATACGTTAGCGCCTCGTACAGCGTGCGCCAAGAGACGGGCGCCTGTCCCCATTTCAAGCTGCACACGAGCCCGAACGCCAATAGCGCTGCCGATAAGCCGATCGGGAGGAGCGGAAACGGCGCCCGGCTCCGCCTCTCCTGTCGGACGATAGTTCCCATTCGGTTACTCTCCCAACACTTTCACGATATCGGCCGCCATCTTCTCCGAGCCGAGCAGTCCGCGGGATAGCGACCAGTCGCGCCGCTCCACGGTAAACACTTTTTTGGCCGCGACGGCGTCGATTTTGTTCCACAGCGGATTCGACTGCCATTGATTCACGATCGTTTCCTTCTCGGTCGGCATCAGGAACAGCACCTGCGGATTCGTTTCGACGAGCTGCTCCAGCGTCAGCTGCGGATAAGCCGTCTCGTGCTTGACCGGGTCGGTGAAGCCGAGCTTGGCCAGCAGCGAACCGGAGTAGGAATGGTCGGAATGGGCGTAAAAACCTTTCGGGTTGACGACGGCCGGCAAAACGGTCAGCTTCGTCTTGCTTATTTTTTGCTTCGCTTCGTTCATGATCGTTTCGTGCTCGGCGAGACGTTTTTTCGCTTCCTCTTCTTTGCCGACCGCCTTCGCCACAATGCCGTAATTGCGGAGCATCTGGTCGTAATCGGCCTGAAAATCGTCGAGTACGAGAACCGGGGCGATCGCCTTCAATGGTTTGAGCGCGTTTTTATGCTTGTTGATGTCGACGATGATGAGATCGGGCTTCAGCGAGCTGATCAGCTCGATGTTCGGCTCGTAGCGGGAGCCGACGGAGGTGTAGGTCGCCAGCCGGCTTTTGACCGAATCCATAAACAGCTCCGGACTGCCGTCGTCGGCGACACCGACCGGTACGACGCCGAGCGTGACGAGCATGTCGGTGAAACTGAACTCCATCGCGACGATGCGTTCCGGCTTCTTCGGGAGCTCCAAGGTGCCTTGCGCGTCCTGTACCGTTATGCCGCCGCCACCCGGGGCCGGAGCTTGTGCCGGAGCGGGTCCACCGCCTTTTACGGATTCGGAAGAGCCTCCCGCGGACGGGCTGCAAGCGGTAAGATTTATCGCCAAGACGAGGAATAAAAACAAGCCGAGTGCGCGGTTCCATCGATGCTGCATGTACATGTTCCCCCTGAAAATGATTATTATTATCAATCAGTAGTATTGTAGCTTCATCCGTTTGCGGGGAACATGTCCAATTTTTAGATTCGGCATGTTATATTTTTAGATTTCCGATAAGCTCTTCTGGAATTCGCTCGGCGACCGCCCCGTTTCTTGCTTGAAGACGCGGCTGAAATGGAAGTAGTCGGAAAATCCGACCGTTTGCGCGATCTCTTTGGCCGGCAGCGCGGTTTGCCGGAATATCTCCATCGCTTTCTCGATGCGCAGCCGGCGCAAATAGGCTGTCATCGTAGTGCCGGTCAGCTTTTTGAACAGCACGGTGTAGTGTCCTTCGCTCATGCCGGCACGCCGGGCCATCATCGGCAGCGTCAGCTTCAGCATGTAATGCTCGTTCATGTAAGAGAGCGTCTCGCCGATCGATTCGACCGACGATTTGTCCGCCTGCCTCATCCGGGATTCGTACAGGAAAATGTATAACATTCGCTCCAACATCATGCGCATCCGAAATTGCCGGGCCGCCTGTTCATCCTCGGAGCCCGAGTGGTCGTCTTCGGTCGTGCGGATCAGCTCGTCCAGCATATAGCGGATTTTAACCTCGCTCATCGTCGCAAGCGGCCCCGTCAGCGTCCAATCGCCGCATTCCGCGGCCATGCGATAATAGACGACGGCGTATTCGGCTTGTTTCGTTTTCGGGATCTGGATCGTGTACGGGCCGAAGTCGGGGTGGCACGCATAGCCTTGCACGCAAACGACCGGCTCGCGGTCCGGGGGAGCGATCGTAATATGGCCGCTCCGTACCGCGATCAACGCGTACACGTTCGCCGGACAATCGACGGTACCGGAATCCCGGCGCAATTCGATCCGCTCGAACAGCGGGATTGCCGCGAGAAGCTGCTTGAAATACATGAACGCCATCCCTTTCTTATGATGAGGGCCGTATGGAATCACGAATAAGTTTGACACAGGCCCAGTCATATTACAAGCGGGGAGCGGATGGAAGAACGCGGCGGCGTCTGTCGCGGGGCAAGCGCACCGGGGTTGTCGGCGGCGCGGATATTTGGCCCGCGAGCGCATGGCTCGGGCCGTTTCCATGGCGTCCCTCTGGCGGGGGGCGCCGTTTTGCCGTTACAATAAGGGCATGACGCGGCAAGCGCTTACGATGCGAAAGGCCGCGGCGACTGGGGTGGGGGCCGATGGGGAAATGGCTGCCGAGCCGCAATATGGCGGTGCGGCTGGCGCTTTATTTTTTTGTTGCAAACGGTATCATTCTGCTGTTCGTGACGCTGGCGGGAAGTGCGCTGACCGGCTCGCTGATCAAAAAAAATACGATGTACTACGCCCAGGATTATATCCGGTCGATGAACAACGAGCTCGATTTTTACATGCAGGATATCGATTATTTGACGATTTCGCAATTTTTCGACCAAGATTTGACGGCGAGACTCGCGGACAACGTGAGCCGGTACGAGATGCGCGCCTCGTTCGATACGTTCATGACCGGGCGCGATTTCATCAGCGACGTATTCGTCGTCAACAATTATTTGCAGGTGGCGGGAACGTCGTCGATCGACCACGAGAAGCTGCTTCAATCGGACATTTTCCAGCGGATCAAGGCGAGCGACGGCGAGCTGGTCGTCTCTCCGGTCGGCACGCCGGACTTCATTCTGAATACGGCGCGGTCCGGCGAGGAGGTGCTGTTCGTCGGGCGGAAGGTGAAAAACATGCAGCGCAATCAAGTGGAGGGCGAAGTGATCGTCACGGTGCGCGCCGACCGGATCGCCAAAATCGTCGAGAAGGACGTGCAGAAGTATGACGAGCGCATCCTCATTCTCGACCGGAATTTGCGGCTCGTCTACAGCTCCGATTCCGGCGCCGCTCCTTTCGCGGAGAAGCTCGGGTCGCTCGACGCGCAAGCGGCGAGCCGGTCGGCCGACGACGGCCACCTGTACATCCGCGCCGGCGGCGACCGCGACGCCCCGCTGACGATCGCGGCCGTCATCCCGGAGAAGGCGCTGCTCAAGGACGTATCGGCGATCCGCAGCACGCTCGCCCTGATCAGCTTCGTCATGCTTGTCGTCTCGATCGGGTTCGGCTTTCTGCTGTCGTACCGGTTTTTGCGCCCGATCGTCCGGCTGTCGCTGTTCATGCGCACGGTGAGCAACGAGGCGCTCGTCCCGTACCGGACGAAGAAGGAATGGAAGGACGAGGTCGGCTTCCTCGTCGCCAGCTTCAACCGGATGATCCGCCGCTTGCAGGATTCGCTCGACCATATCGAGCTCGAGCGCGAGCGGCAGCGGAAGGCGGAGCTGCGGGCGCTGCAGTCGCAGATCAACCCGCACTTCATATATAATACGTTGAACCATGTTCGCTGGCTGGCCCGGATGGGGCGAAGCGAGCCGGTGTTCGACATGATTACGTCGATGAACGAAATTCTCGTAGGCGCCTTCCGGCTCGACCAGCCGATCGTGACGATCTGGGAGGAGACGGGCTACCTGAAGCAGTACGTCCATATCCAATCGCTCGTGCACGGCGGCAAGTTCGAGGTCGAGTACGACATCGACGAGGCGGTGTACGACCGGCCGATCGCGAAGCTGACGATCCAGCCGATCGTCGAAAACGCGATCTTCCACGGCATGCTGCCGAAGAACGGCCCGGGGCGCATCCGCGTCGCGGCGAAGGAGACGGATCACGAAGTCGTCGTCACCGTCTCCGACGACGGCGTCGGCACGGACGATGTCGACCTCCACGGACCGTCGGGGGCGCGGGAGCGGGTCGGCCTGACGAACGTGGACAAGCGGATCAAGCTGTTTTTCGGCGAGCGGTACGGACTGTCGATGCGCAGCGCGAAGGGCGAGGGCACCGTCGTGACGCTTCGTCTGCCCAAGTCGTTCCCCGGAACGGGCGGGCCGGACAAGCAGGCGGATTAGGCGCAAGCCGGGTACGGAAGGATCACGTCACTTTTTGGGGGAAAGGTTTCGGGGTCCCCGGAAAGGAATCGGAATAGGCAGCGGAGGATCACGTCACTTTTTGGGGGGATGTTATGTTCACTATCGTCATCGTCGACGACGAAGCGATCGTCCGCTACGGCATCAAGCATTCGGTCGACTGGGGCGCGCTGAACGCGACGCGCGTCGAGGAGGCGTTCCACGGCCAAGAGGTGCTCGACCGCTGGGACGAGTGGCGGCCCGACCTGATCGTCACGGACATCAAAATGCCGGTCATGGACGGCATCGAGCTGATCAAGCGGGCGAAGGAGCGCAATCCGGACTGCCGGTTCATCGTCCTCAGCTGCATCGATGAATTCGAGTACGTGAAGGAGGCGTTCATGCTCGGCGCGTCCGACTACGTGCTGAAGATGACCGTGCGGCCGGAGGATATGACCGCCTGCATCGGCCGGGTCATCCAGGAGATGATCGGCAGCCGCAGCGCGGACAAGCGGATGCAGCCGCACGTCCCGTCGGGGGAGCGGTACAAGATCGAAGGATTTTTTCGCGACATTTTGTCCCATATGTATATGGCGTGGGAAATCGTCGAAACGGCGAAATCGATCTCGGTCCGGACGTCGTTCGACCGGTACGGGGTCGCGGTCATGGAGCTGAACATGCGGGAGGCGCTGCCGCGCTACGGCTCGGACGGCAAGCTGCTCGTCGGCTATTCCGTCGTCAACATGCTCGGCGAAATCGCCGCGGAGGAGCGCGACTTCGACTTCTTCAAGCTGGAGCCGGACGAGTTCGTCCTCGTCTTCGACCGGGGGGCGGAAGAGCCGGCCCGCCGGTTCGAGGAGCGGGTAAGCGCGAAGCTGATGCGCATCGCGGCCGGCGCGGAGACGTTCCTGAAGCTCGGCGTCCGGTTCGGCGTAAGCGAGCCGGAGCAGTCCGCCGACCGGCTCATCGCCGCCTACAAGGCGGCCAAGCGGGCGGCCGCCCGGTGCGTGTTCCGGCCGGAGGCGGAGCGGATCGTCTTCGCGGGGGAGCCCGGGCCGCAGCGGCCGCCGGAGGAGGACGAGGCGCTGTCGCACCGGTTCGCGGCGACGCTGCGGAAGCGGCTCGCCGCCTCGCTCCCCTACGCGAAGGAGGAGGAGACGGCGGCGGCCGTCGACGAGGCGTTCGCCATGCTGAGCGAGGACCGGTGCACGCCGCAGGCGGCGCGGGCGTGCTTGGCGAAGGCGGTGTCCGCCGTCAACCTGATCGTGCTGGAGAGCGGCGAGGCGGGCCGCTTCCCGCCGTTCGACGAGGAGTCGTTCGACGCCGGCTGGAACCGGGACCGGACGAGGCGCCGCCTGTCGGCGTACTGCGGCGACTATATCGCGTTTCTCCGGAGCAAGCACGAGAAGAGCGGGCGGAAGCTCGTCCGCGACATCGTCGCCTACTTGAACGAGCAATATGCGGACAAAATTACGCTCGAGCAGACGGCGAAACATTTCTACGTGAACAAGACGTACTTGTCCGAGCTGTTCAAGGCCGAAACCGGCCGCAACTTCACCCGGTATTTGAACGAGATCCGCGTCGAGCGGGCGAAAATGCTTATGCTGCAAACGAATATGACGATGACGGAAATCGCCGAACGGGTCGGCTTCGCCGACTTCCGCTACTTCGGCCGGGTGTTCAAAAACCATACGGAGCTGGCGCCGTCCGAATACCGGACCCGCGCCGTGCAGCCGAAGCGGAACGGCGTCTGAGGGTGGCGGATGCCCGCCCGATGCCCGCGGAAAAAAGTCCACATCGAGCCGAATCGAATCCACCTCCGCGACGGCGACACGAACGCGCCTCATCCGGACAGGCGCGATACTGCCGAACGATGTGAACGAACCGGCGAATCCAGGTCATGGGAATCCGGAGGTGGAAAGCGCTATCATAAACGTATGCAGGATCATATTTCGTAAGGGGGACACGCGATGAAAAAACGGAGCATGGCCGTCATGGCCGCATTCGCGCTCGCCGCGGCAGGATGTTCGGGAGGATCCGGCGGCGCAAACCCGTCGTCGGGAGGGGCGAAGCCCGCCGATTCCGCTCCCGCGAAAACGGAGGCGCCCGCCAAGCAGGTGACGCTGTCGTACGCGCTGTGGGACAAAAACCAAGTGCCGGCGATGGAGGAGATCATCAAGAAGTTCAAGGAAAAGCAGCCGAACATCGACGTGAAAATCGAGCTGACCCCGAGCGGCAAAGAATATTGGCAGAAGATGGAGACCGCCGCGATCGGCGGGACGCTGCCGGACGTTCTCTGGATGAACGGCCCGAACATCGTGAAATACGCCTCCAACGGCATGCTCATGGCGATCGGCGACCAGGTGAAGGCGAGCGGACTCGATCTGAAAAATTACCCGGAATCGCTCGTCAACCTGTACACGGTCGGCGGGAAGCTGTACGGCATCCCGAAAGATTTCGACACGGTCGGCATGTGGTACAACAAAAAAATGTTCGACGAAGCCGGCGTGAAATACCCGGACGGCAATTGGGACTGGAACGCGGTCGTCGAGGCGGCGAAAAAGCTGACCAACCCGGGCAAAGGCGTGTGGGGCATCGCCGCCGACATGAACTCGCAGGAGGCGTACTACAACACGATTATCCAAGCGGGCGGCGGCGTCATCTCCGACGACAAGAAGAAGTCCGGCTACGACAGTCCGGAGGCGATCGCGGGGCTCAAGTTCTGGACCGACCTGATCCATGTCCATAAAGTGTCGCCGACGCTCGCGCAGATGACCGACACGACGCCGATCAAGCTGTTCGAATCGGGCAAGGTGGCGATGCTGTGGGCCGGCTCATGGAACGCGATCGAATTCGCGAAGAACGAATTTACGAAGGATAAAGTCGACGTGGCGGCGCTGCCGAAGCAGAAGCAGCAGGGCGTCGTCATTCACGGGCTCGCCAACGTCATTTCGGCGAAGACGAAAAATCCGAAGGAGGCGTGGACGTTCGTCAGCTTCCTCGGCTCGAAGGAAGCGGCCGAAATTTTGGCCAAGACGGGCACCGTCATCCCGGCGTTCAACGGCACGCAGACGACGTGGGTGAAGTCGACCCCGCAGTTCAACCTGCAGGTGTACATCGACATGCTGTCGTACTCGAAGCCGTATCCGGTATCGAAGGATACGTCGAAGTGGAACAACCTCGAAACCGAATATTTCAAGAAGGCGTGGACCGGCGAGCTGAAAATCGAGGACGCCGCCAAGCAGGTCGCGACGAAGATGAACGAGTTTTTGGCGCAGGAGAAGTAGTCCGAAGCGCCTCGCGGGAAAGGCCCTGTGCAGACAGGGCCTTTTTTGGAAAACGGCGGTGGCCGGCGCTGCGCCCGCGAACGGGCGGATTCGCCGGACGAACGCTTAGCAACCTAACGAGGAGGAGGGTCCATGCGCAAAATCGGCCGTTATGCCGTGCAGGATCTGGTGTGGGGATACGTCATGGTGGCGCCCGTCGTGCTCGGGCTGGCGCTCTTTTACGTCTGGCCGGTCATCCAGACGGTCTATTACACGTTTACCGATTGGGGCAGCTTCGGCAACTATACGTGGACCGGGCTGGACAATTACAGGGCGCTGTTCCGGGACGTTCAATTTTACAAGGCGCTGCGCAATACGGTGCTGTACGTGCTGCTGACCGTGCCGCCGGGCATCGCCGTCGCCATCCTGTTCGCGGTGCTGCTCAACCGTAAAATCCGCGGCCAGACGCTGTATCGCGTCATCTACTTCCTGCCGGTCATCACGATGCCGGCGGCGGTCGCGATGGTATGGCGGTGGCTGTACAACGCCGACTACGGGCTCATCAACTACTTGCTCAGCCTGATCGGCATCAAGGGACCGGGGTGGCTGACCGACCCGGACATCGCGCTTTATTCGGTCGTGCTCGTCATCATCTGGAGCAGCCTCGGCAACAACATCATCCTGTTCCTGTCCGGGCTGCAGGGGATCGGCGCGCAATATTACGAGGCGGCCGAAATCGACGGGGCCGGCACGGCCACGCAGTTTTTCCGCATTACGCTGCCGCTGCTCACGCCGACGATTTTCTTCGTATCGGTCATGTCGCTCATTTCCGCGTTCCAGCTGTTCGACGTCATCTACATGATGGTGGGCGAGATCGGCATCGAAGCGACGCAGACGGTCGTCTATTTGTTCTATAAATACGCGTTTCTGATGTCGGAAAAAGGATACGCCGCGACGGTGGCGACCGTGCTGTTCGCCATCATCCTGACCGTCACGGTCGTGCAAATGCGCATGCAGCGCAAATGGGTCCATTACGAATGAAGGAGGCTTCCCCATGAACGCCGAAATTCGAACGAACCGCCGCAGAGGTTCCGGCCATGCGCTTGTCCATGTCGCGCTCGGCTTGGGGGCGCTCGCGATGCTCGTGCCCTTCGTCTGGATGGTGCTGACCGCCTTCATGACGATGGGCGAGTCGACTCAAGTACCGCCGGTGCTGTTCCCGAAAAATCCGCAATGGAAAAACTTTCACGACGCGACGGCGCTGCTGCCGTTCATGACGTTTTATTTCAACACGATCGTGACGACGGTCGCCAAGACGGCCGGCCAGCTGCTGCTCTGCTCGATGGCCGCCTACGCGTTCGCCCGGATCGATTTTCCCGGCCGCAACGTCTTGTTCGTCATGGCGCTGTCCGTCCTGATGGTGCCGGGGCAGGTGTTCATTATCCCGCAATATATGCTCATGAAGCATTTCGGCTGGCTCAACTCGTTGACGGCGCTTATCGTGCCCGGGTTGTTCAGCGCGTTCGGGACGTTTTTGCTGCGGCAGTTTTTCATGAGCTTGCCGAAGGAGCTCGAGGAGGCGGCCAAGATCGACGGCTGCAACCATTTCCGCATCTACTGGCAGATCATGCTGCCGCTCGCCAAGAACGGCTTGATCGCGCTCGCCATCTTTGTCATACTGTGGTCATGGAACGACTTCCTGTGGCCGATGATCGTCAATAATTCCCCCGACAAGCTGCCGCTGTCCGTCGGATTGTCGCTGCTGCGCGGGGAGCATACGACGAACTATCCGGTCCTGATGGCCGGCACGCTGCTTGCGGTTTGGCCGATGCTCGTCATTTTCCTCATCTTCCAACGTTCGTTCATTCAAGGGATCGCTTTGACCGGATCGAAATAACCTCGGCAACGGGAGGGATCGCATGTCGCGGATCAAACGGAGAACGGCCGTGCTGGCGACGGCGGCGCTCGCGCTCGTCATCGTGTTCGCCGCGTGGGCGGGCGGCGATCGTTCCGCGAATCCCGGCCCTTCCGCGGAGCGGGGCGACCGGACGGAAGCGGGCGACGCCGGCGATATCGGCGGCGATATTACCGTCTGGGCGTGGGAGCACGCCATGAAGGCAATGATGCCGGAAATCGACGGCTTCCTCCGCAAATACCCGAACGTCCGGGTGCACACGGTCATGCTGTCGAACGACGACGCGTACAAGCGGTTTTTGCTCGCCAACGCGTCGAATACGGGTGCCCCGGACGTCGCCGCGATTCCCGAGCCGTACGTCGGGCAATATATCGAGATCGGGGCGCTGCACGACTTGACCTCAATGATCCGGCCGAACCGGCGCAAAATCGTCGACACGAAATGGCCCGACGTGACCCGCGACGGGAAGTATTACGCGATGCCGTGGGATTCGGGACCGGTCGGGCTGTTTTATCGGCGGGACGTGTTCGAGCGGGCGGGCTTTCCGTCCGATCCGGACGGCGTCTCCGAGCTGCTGGCGACATGGGACGATTATTTGCGGGTCGGCAAAATCATCAAGGAAAAAACCGGCGCGTACATGAATGCGCTGCCGCTCGAATCGGGCGTCGGCATAACGACGATGTTCGAATATATGCTGTCGCAGGAAGGAACGCTTTATCTCGACAAGGCCAACCGGGTGACGATCAACAGCCCGCTCGCGCTGTCGGCGCTCAAGAAGCTGATCGAGATGAACGACTCCGGCATTACGCTCAGCGCGGAGCCGGGGACGCGTCCGTACAACGAGGCGCTGCAAAAGGGCTACGTCGCCACCGTCCTGGAGGCCGTCTGGATGGGCGGGACGCTGCAGGAGGTCGCGCCGGACAGCTCGGGCCTGTGGGGCGTGGCGAAAATGCCGGCGTGGCGGCCGGGCGGCTCCCGGGCGGCGGAGGCCGGCGGCTCGTACCTCGGCGTGTCGCGGCTGTCGACGAACAAGCGCGCGGCGTGGGCGTTCATCGACTACATGCTCGGCGAAGCCGAGACGGTGAACAACATGTTCCGCCGCGCGTACTTGTTCCCGGCGCTCAAGGAGGCGTACGACGATCCGATGTACGACGAGCCGCAGCCGTTTTTCGCCGGACAGCGGACGCGGCGGTTTTTCGTCCGTTTGGCGGAGGAGGCGAAGCCGGTCTACTTCTCCGACGATTTCCGCGACTTGCGGGAAATCGCGGAGTTCGAGGCGTTCAAGGCGATCAAGAACGCGAGCTCGCCGGAAGCGGCGATCCTGCAGATGGAGAAGCGGATGACGGAGCACCGTCGACGCAAATAAGGACGTCCGTTCCCCGTTGGGGGGTGGACGTCCTTATTTTTGCGCGAAGACGGGGCTTCGGGCTGCGGACAGCCGATCGGCGGCCGGCGCCGGCTCGTCCTGTTGGATTGGATCCAACAGATGAGCGCGGCCCGGGCGAGGAGAACGCGCCTCATTGGATATTGTCCAATGAAATCGGCTTCGATCGGCCCTTTTCGGCCGATTCGGCGAAATCGGTTGGACAACATCCAATGGCGAGACGCTGAGCCGTCTCCGCGACTCTGCTTCATTGGATAAAATCCAATGAAGCCGGCTATTGCAGCTTCTTGACGAACGTCTGCAAGCTGTCCTTGCCGCCGACGAACAGCCGTTTGAGCTGAAGCGGCTGCTGGGACGGCTCGGTTTTTCCCTGATCGATCGTGAACGCGAACCGGACGCCGTACTCGGCGAGCAGCTTGAGCGTTTCTTTGTTGCGCATGCCGTACGGATAGCAGAACGCGACGGCGTCGATGCCGGTCTCCCGCTTCAGCGCCTCGATCGAGCCGGCGATCTCCTTGCGCTGCTCCTCCGCCGGCAGCTTGTGCAAATACGGATGCGTCATGCCGTGCGGCTGGATGTCCCAGCCTGCGTCGCGCATGGCGCGGATTTGATCCCAGTCGGCGTAATAGCCGTCCTGGCCGACCATGCCCGGGGAGACGAACATCGTCGCGCGGAACCCGTGCTTGGCGAGAATCGGCATTGCTTCCGTATAATTGTCCGCGTAGCCGTCGTCGAACGTCAGCAGCACCGCCTTGTCCGGCGCCTCCGCCTTGCCGTCCCAGATGTCGACGAACTGTCCGAGCGTCAGCGTCGTATAGCCGTTGTCGGCCAAGTACGCCATCTGCTCCTCCAGCTTCTTCGGGTCGAGAACGGCGTTGTTGTCCGGCTCGACGCCGATGCTGTGGTAGTTGAGGACGGGGATCGAAAAGGCCGGCTTCTTCGGCGGACGCCTCGCCCCCGTGTCGGCCGCCGCCGCTTGCGCGGCCGGCTCGGCGGCGGGCGCGGCCACCGGCGCGCTCCCGGCCCCCGCTGGCGCCCCGTCGCCGCCTGCCGCCGCCGCGCTCCCCGCTGGCGCCCCGCCGCCGCCAGCCGCCGCCGCGCGCCCCGCTGGCGCACCGTCGCCGCCTGCCGCAGCCGGCTCCGCGCTCGCGGGCGCCGTCCCGCCGGAGCCGGCCGGCTTGTCCGCCGCCGGCACGCCCGAATCGCTCGCGGTCGCCTCCCGCTTGTAACCGCTATCATCCGCGGCCGCGGATGAAGCCGTTCCCGCGGCCGGAGCCGCAGGCCCTTCCTCCGCCGCCGCGCTTCGCTCCCGCGCCGCGATCTGCTCCGCCGTCTGTACCCGGAGCAGGCTCTCCGGGCGGCCTTCCGCGCATCCCGCGCCTACAATCGCCACCAGGACGGCGAGCAGCGGGGCGGCGCATCCCCGCAAACGCAATCGACCGGTCGCGCCATGGCGAACGTTCATGGACCCATACCCCCGCATTCGGAACCGATTTTCCATCGTTTGGAATCTACTATTATTCGTATCCCGATTCCGGTCCAAACATTCCTGCTAATCCTGCAATCGGCGGCGGTCTTTGCGGGATGGAGCGGACACGCGCGGCGTCCCCCGCCGCCCGGCCGGCGGTCAGCCCGAATCCCGCGCGCCGGCGGGACGATCCGAGGATCGCTTCCCCTGCCAGACGTGGCTGTATTGCTCCAACGCCTGCTCGCCAAGCGGCGTAAGCCGATAAATGCCGCGCTCGGCTCTCTCGAACCAGCGGTAATAGTTTTTTTGCAGCAAATCCGCCGCCTTCGCGTTGCCGGTCAGCTCGCGCAGCTTGCGGGGAGACAGGCTGCCGTGCAGCTTCAGCTGGACCGCCAGCTCCAGCGCCTTCTCCCGGTAAGCGGTGACGAGCTTGCGCCGCGTGCTGCCGCCTACGTTGTAGTCGCCGCTCCGCTCGCGGAACTCGTGGAGCAGCCGGGTCGACTTCAGCTTGCTCGGCTTGGGTGCGTACGGCACCGGGTCGCAGACGACGTCCACGGCCGGCTTGCGCCTCTTGTAGAATCGGACGGTCATGAGGCCGAGGCCGAGACGGCGGCACAGGCGGGACAAGTCCGACCATTTCAGCTGATGGGGCGCCCGTCCGGTCTCCGGCATCTCGACGGCGACGTATACGTTGTCCGATTGGGACAGCCGGTCCAGCCCCTGCACGAGCAGCGGCAGGTTGAACGTCCGCTTCAGCTCGACGATGACGGGCGGCTCGTCGCCGCGCACCGCCACCAAATCGCAATGGTGCACCTCGCCGCGCACCTCGTAGCCGAGCGCCTCCATATACCTTTTGACGGGTTCGTACAATTCGGTTTCGGTGCGGATCGCCACGTACTTTTCTCCTTGTGAGGTTAATTGACAGTATTATACCATATGCGGCTCTCCGCGGTCTTGAATCGCCCGCTTTCAACGGATTTTCAACGGCTTCGCGGACGTTCCGGCTAAAATTTTCCGGCAATTAATATTCGGCTGGCGCATATGGATGTAATACGCTTCAAAGTCGCTAAGCAGGCGCATGAAATCCTAAGTCGACCTTCGGAAGGGAACCGTCTTGACGCGTGCAGATGAAAGGAGGTTACCATGGATATTTTCAAACGAATTACGGAGCACCGCCAGGAACAGGAAAAAGCGTCCTGGACCGGTACATTCGCCGAATATGTCGAAATCGTCAGGCAAAATCCGAGCGTAGCCAAGACCGCGCATGCGCGTGTGTACGATATGATCGCATGGCACGGCATCACGGAGGAGAACGGGCAGCGCCGATACCGGTTTTTCGAGCAGGATATGTTCGGGCTGGACCGGACGCTCGAGAAGCTGGTCGAAGAATATTTCCATTCCGCCGCGAGACGTCTCGACGTGCGCAAGCGGATCCTGCTGCTGATGGGGCCGGTCAGCGGCGGCAAGTCGACCATCGTAACGATGCTCAAGCGGGGGCTGGAGCGGTATTCGCGCTCGGACGAGGGGGCGCTGTACGGGATCAAGGGCTGCCCGATGCACGAGGAGCCGCTTCATCTCGTACCGACGGAGCTGCGCCCCGAGGTCGAGAAGGCGCTCGGCGTCCGGATCGAGGGGAGTCTGTGCCCCGCGTGCCAGATGCGGGTGAAAACCGAGTACGGCGGCAAAATCGAAGACGTGCTCGTCGAGCGCGTGCTGCTGTCCGAGGAAGAGCGGGTCGGCATCGGTACGTTCAGCCCGTCCGATCCGAAGTCGCAGGATATCGCCGACTTGACCGGAAGCATCGATTTTTCCACCATTACGGAATTCGGCTCGGAGTCGGACCCGCGCGCCTACCGGTTCGACGGCGAGCTGAACAAGGCGAACCGCGGGCTTATGGAGTTCCAGGAAATGCTGAAATGCGACGAGAAGTTTCTATGGAACCTGCTGTCGCTTACGCAGGAAGGCAACTTCAAGGCGGGCCGCTTCGCGCTCATCTCTGCGGACGAATTGATCGTGGCCCATACGAACGAATCGGAGTACAAGTCGTTCATCGCCAACAAGAAGAACGAAGCGCTCCAATCGCGGATGATCGTCATGCCGGTCCCGTACAACCTGAAAGTGTCCGAGGAAGAAAAAATTTACGCGAAGCTGATCGGCCAAAGCGACATGAAGCATATTCATATCGCGCCCCACGCGCTGAAAACCGCGGCCATCTTCTCGATTCTGACCCGCCTGAAGGAAACGAAGAAGCAGGGCATGGACCTGCTGAAAAAAATGAAAATGTACGACGGCGAATCGATTGAGGGCTTCAAGGACGCCGATCTGAAGGAGATGCAGAGCGAATACGCCGAGGAGGGCATGTCCGGCGTCGATCCGCGGTATATCATCAACCGGATTTCGAGCGCCCTGATCCGCCAAGATTTGCAGTGCATCAATGCGCTCGACGTGCTGCGGGCGATCAAGGACGGGCTCGATCAGCATCCGTCGATTACGAAGGAGGAGCGCGAGCGATACCTGAACTACATAGGGATCGCTCGCAAGGAATACGACGAGCTGGCGAAGAAGGAAATCCAGAAGGCGTTCGTCTACTCGTACGAGGAGTCGGCGAAGACGCTGTTCGACAATTACCTCGACAACGTCGAAGCGTACTGCAACTGGCAAAAGATCCGCGACCCGTTGACGGGAGAGGAGCTTGATCCGGACGAAAGGCTGATGCGGTCGATCGAGGAGCAGATCGGCATTTCCGAAAACGCGAAGAAGTCGTTCCGCGAAGAAATTCTCATCCGCATGTCGACCTATTCGCGCAAAGGGAAAAAGTTCGACTACAACAGCCACGAACGGCTGCGCGAAGCGATCGAGAAGAAGCTGTTCTCGGATCTGAAAGATATCGTCAAAATTACGACGTCGACGAAAACGCCGGACGAGAACCAGCTGAAAAAAATCAACGAGGTGACGAAACGGCTCATCGACGAGCACGGCTACTGCCCCGTCTGCGCCAACGAAATGCTGCGCTACGTCGGCAGCCTGCTGAACCGGTAACGTCCGCCGGGCGCAGGCGGCCCGCGCCCGACGTCCCGTTAGCGTCTTCGCCTCCGCCGACTGCGGGGGCTTTTTCGTCCTCGGTCAACCGGAGATGCCCGGTTGGCCTTTTTCTTGCGGCCGAAGGCGGCGATGCGCCAAAGCCAAGGATAAATTCCGGTGTCGTTGCCAAAAATAGGGGCACAATCCGAAATAAGGGCAGGTACAGGGATAAGCGATGACACAAACGTCCGAACGTGAAAAGCCCGAGCTCGATACGTCGGCTCCCGATCCGGAGAAGTATCGAATATCGGAGCGATTGGAACTCAACTTGGCCATGTTGGACGCTCTCTATCAAGACTGCTCGGACATCGTCATCCGTCGGTTCCGCATCGGCGGCGTTACCGATGCCGTGCTTGTTTATATCGAAGGGTTGTCCGATACCGGGCTCATCGACCAGCATATATTGGCGCCGTTAATGAGAACGGATGCGGCGGACGCGGACAAGAACGGGGATAAGGGCCGGACCGTCCCCGTCGACGAAACGGCCAGCGTCGCGCAGACGTCCGGGGTTCGAACGATGGCGGAGCTGAATAGCCAAATTTTCGACGGCAGCCCTGTCGTTCTAGTCGATCATAGCGACGCGGGGACGGCATTCGGGCTGGCCAAGTGGGAGAAGCGGAGCGTCGAGGAACCGATGGCGGAATCGGTTGTGCGCGGTCCCCGCGAAGGCTTTACGGAAACGATACGGGTCAACACGTCCATGCTCCGTAGAAGAATAAAAAGCTACCGGCTTAAATTGAAAACGATTCAAATCGGAGCTTATACGCAAACGAAGGTGGCGCTCGCTTATGTCGATGGAATCGCCGAACCGGCCTTGATCGCGGAAGTCTCCGCACGGATCGAACGGATCGAGATCGACGGCATTTTGGAAAGCAATTATATCGAGGAGCTGATCGAGGACAATCCGTTTTCCCCGTTTCCGCAGCTGTCGACGACGGAACGGCCCGACGTGGCCACCGCCGCTCTGCTCGAAGGGCGCGTGCTCGTCATGGTCGACGGAAGTCCGTTCGTGCTGATCGCGCCGACAACGTTTACCACGATCCTGCAGTCGCCGGAGGATTATTACCAGCGCTTCTTGATCGGTTCCGTCATCCGTTGGCTGCGATATTTCTTCGTGCTCGTCGCGCTGCTAGCCCCTTCCCTATACGTTGCCGTCGTCACGTTCCATCAGGAGATGATTCCGTCCCGCCTGCTGCTCACGCTTGTGCGATCCCGCGAGGAGATTCCGTTCCCCGCATTGGCGGAAGCGATGCTTATGGAGATTACGTTCGAAGGTTTGCGCGAGGCGGGCGTTCGGCTGCCGAAGCAGGTGGGCGCTGCCGTCAGCATCGTCGGAGCGCTCGTAATCGGCCAGGCGGCGACGGCGGCGGGACTCGTCTCTTCGCCGATGGTCATGGTCGTCGCGATTACGGGAATCGCCTCGTTTCTCCTCCCGCAGTACTCGGGCGGAATCGCGTTGCGGATGCTCCGGTTTCCGATCATGCTGCTCTCGGGTTTTCTCGGCTTGCTCGGCTTGACGCTCGGATTTATTCTGATCTACGTCCATTTATGCTCGCTGCGCTCGTTCGGCGTCCCGTACTTGTCCCCGGTCGCGCCGTTGAGCGGCAGCGAACTGAAGGACGTGCTGATTCGGGCCCCGCATTGGATGATGCGATCCAGACCGAGCCTGTACGTCAAAAGAAACAAAAGACGGCTGCCGGCGGGTCAAAAGCCGGAACCGCCGAAAGGAGAGGAACGGATGTGACGCGCGTGAGCGAGGTTTCGCTTTCGTCGAAAAGGGCGGCGACGGCGCCGATCGCCGTCCTGTTGGCGGCGGCCGTGCTGCTGGCCGGCTGCTGGGACAGCCGGGAGGTCAACGAATTGGCGGTCGTGATGGCGGCGGCGATCGATCAGGCGGACGAACAAAACATCGAGCTGTCCGTTCAAGTCTATAACCCCCGAACCGCGGGAGGCGGAGGGCAGGTCGGGCAAATGAGCGGAGGGAGCGGCGGAGGAGCGGGAGCGTTCGTCGTCCGGTCCGCGGTCGGCTCCACGATGGCGGATGCCATGTCCAAGCTGCAGGAGAAGCTGCCGCGGCAAATTTTTTGGGGACACGGCGAAGTGTTTGTCATCGGCGAAGCGGTCGCATCGAAAGGGCTCCGCGAGCATATGGACTTTCTCCTGCGGAGTCCGGAAATCAGGGACAAGGCGGACGTTTTCATCGTGAAGGGCAAGGCCAAGCCATTGCTGACGCTGCCGGTCCCGCTGGAAGGGAATACGGCTCAGACGATGGGGAAGCTGGCCGATATTCATCTGGGAGTTCAAGTCAGCATCATCAATCTGACCCGAATGTTGGCCGGCAGCGCAAGGGGAGCCATTCTCCCGCTCGTACAGTTGTCGCAATCCGAAGAAAAAGCGGGCGATTCGGGCAAAATTCCTTTCATGACGGGGGCGGGCGTATTGAAGAACGATAAGCTGATCGGCTATATCGACGTCGCGACGATGCGCGGAGCGATGTGGGTCAGAGACGAGATCGAGCTGGCGACCGTAACCGTAACGCCGACGAGAACGGAGCGGGGCGACGTGACCGTCAGGCTCGTCCGAAGCCGGACGAAGCTGGTTCCGCGCATCGAAGACGGCAAGTGGGCGATTACCGTCGAAAGCGAGGCGCAGGGCGATATCCTGCAAAACACGACAAACGTCGATTTCGGCAACCCGTTGTTGGCCGGCCGTCTGGAACAAGACTTCAACGACCAGATCGAAAGGAGAATGACGGGCGCGATCGAGAAGCTGCAAAAAATGAATGCCGACGTTCTCGGCTTCTCGCAAGCGTTCCATCGCCGTTATCCGAAGGAATGGAACAAGGTCAAGGACCGCTGGGACGAGCAGTTTCCGCACGTCCAAGCGACTGCCGTCGTGAAGGTCAAAATCGAAAGACACGGGCTTTCATCCTCCGGAGCGGTCCGACCGAACGACGAGGTGCAAGCCGAATGAAGCTTGGAGCGATGTGGGGGATAACGCTTCTTGCCGCCGCCGTCTTTTTGTGGGACTGGCCGCGATGGTCCCGGATGCCGCCCAAACAACGAGCGGCGTTTGCGGCGATGACGGCGCTGGGCTGGGGGCTGGGGGTATGGCTTGCTTTCGATCCGAAGCTCCCTGGACCTACCCAACTGATCGATTCGATTTTCGCCGCGCTCGGGAAAACGTTGGAATGAGTCGAACCGACGGAAGGCATCGACGATCGTGAAGAGAGGGGATCGCCGCTATGATCGAACGAGGGAAAATATCGGCATTTCAAATGGCGATGATGCTTTACGCGATGCCGATCGTGACCGGAGTCGTGCTTCTTCCGGCCATTACGGCGAAGCACGCCGAACAAGATTTATGGCTGGTGCCGCTCATCGCTTCGCCGGTCGGCTTGTTTCTCGTGCTTATCGCCGGTCGGCTGGAAGCCTTATATCCGAACAAGACGGTGATGGAATACAGCATCGATATTGTCGGGCGCATTCCGGGAAAAGCGCTCGGCTTCGTTTTCCTGTTTTTTTATTTGCATCTCGGCGGTGTTGTCGTCAGGCAGTACGGCGAATTTGTCGTCGGCAATTTTTATCTAAGGACGCCGATGGTCGTCATTATCGCTTGTACCGTTTTCGTCTGCGCGGTTGCGGTTCGATCCGGCCTGGAGGTGGTGGGCAGGTGCTCCGAAACGTTTATGACGCTTTTGGTGGCGATGATTTTGGCCGTCGCGGCTTTGTTGCTGCCGCAAATGAAGCCGGAGCATGTGCTGCCCGTTCTTGAACGGGGAATCGGGCCTGTCGTCAAAGGAGCCGCTTCGCCGATGGACTGGTTTTCCTCCTTTTTCGCTCTTTTCTTCTTGTATCCGTTTATAAAGGACAAGGACAAAGGAAGGAAGTGGGGGATAATTTCGGTCGTTGCGGTGATGCTGACGATGATCGTTTCGAATTTGACCGCTCTGTTTTTGTTCGGGGAAATAACGGCCGATCTCACTTATCCGTTGATGATTGCGGTGCGGCAAATCAGCTTGGCCGGTTTTATCGAGCATGTCGAGACGTTCGTGATGGCGATTTGGATTTTGGGCGTCTTCGTCCAGATCGCCATGCACTACTATGTCGTCGTAATCGGGACCGCCCAATGGCTCGGGCTGGACGAGTACAAGACGCTCGTGTTTCCGATCGGCCTTCTGCTGATCGTGCTGAGCGTCTGGGTTGCTCCGGATTTTCAGACGCTGTCCCGTTTTTTGGGGACTTCTTTCGCTTTTTACGCGCTGACCGTGCGCCTGCTCATCCCCGTGCTGCTGCTCGTGATCGCTCTTCTCCGGAAAAAACGGGAAGGGAAGCGGGCGGGCTGATCGGGAAATACCGCCGCTCCCGCGCCCGGATGCGCCGTTCGTCTCCGCTCTCGCCTCCTGCGTGGGCTTCTTGGCGTTCTCGTCCGTCGTTTCGGGACAAATTGCCGATGGCGGCTATACCTGTCAGGATTGTCTCCCTGCTCCTAGGATGTGGATGAGTCCCACCCATACGGACAACCGGAATCCGGTCGCCGGGGCGGTCGTGCAGGTGCTCGATGCGAACCATACGCCGATCGCGACGGCGGTTTCGGACGGAGTCGGCTTTTACCGCATCGTCGGCTTGCCGCGGGGCGCGGCCGTAACCGTGACGGTGTCGGCTCCGACGTTCGGCTCGGCCGGCATCGTCCGGCGTCTCGACGCCGCGGGGCAATCGGTCGTCGAGACGTTCCGGCTCGATCCGGCGCCGGGCGCGCTGACCGGAACCGTACGGGACCAGCGCCGCAACCCGCTGTTCAACGTCATGGTACGCGTGCTCGACCCGTCTCGGACGATGCTGCGGATGGTCATCACGAACCGGAGGGGGCGCTACGACGTAGCGGACCTGGCGCCGGGCACGTACGTCGTCCGCTTCTCGCTGGAAGGCAAGCAGCCGTTAGCCCGCGAGATCGTCATCGAATCGGGCAAGCTGACCGTGCTCGACGTTATTTTGCTCGACGAGGAAGAGGAATGAGATCGGAAGGTTGAAAGCCCGAACCGCCCCGGGAGACGGAAACGAACGTCTCCTCGGGGCGGTTCGATTTAGGACACCGTCCGTCCGGGCTGCTATGTGGTTACGGTAAACTTGACGACAGTACCTTGATCGGGAACGCTGCGAATGTGCAGCCCTCTGCCATACAGCTGCTTCAAGCGCCGGTCGATGTTCGGCAGGCCGACACCTAAGCGGCCGCCGCCGGTACGCTTGTCGAGCAGCGTCGCCAGCTTTTCCTCGCCGATCCCTACGCCGTCGTCCCTTACGGATATTTCCGCATAGCCGTCGTTTGGAGTGACCCGGATATGGACGGTCCCTCCCCGATTGCGCCGCAGGATGCCGTGCCGGATCGCGTTTTCGACGAGCGGCTGGATCGAGAGGGGCGGGACTTGCAGGAATAGGTCTTCGTCGGCTTCCCATACGACTTGGAGCCGGTTTCCGAACCGTTCCTTCTCGATGTAGACGTACGAGCGGACCAGATTGAGCTCGTGCTGGAAGGGAACGAGACGATCCACGTTGCGGAAGTCGAAGCTGGCCCGCAAGTACCGGCCGAACACTTCGAGCAGCGCGCGCATTTTATCGGGATCGATATGGCTGAGCGCCGCGATCGAATTGAGCGTGTTGAACAGGAAGTGCGGCTGGATTTGCGCCTGCAGCCATGCCGCCTCCATGCGAAGCCGTTCCCGGACGGACCGTTTCAAGTCGGTCAACGCCTTCGCACGGGCACGCAGCTCCTTCGCGTCCACGGGCTTCGTGACGTAGTCGTTGGCGCCCGACCGGAACCCGGCGTCGATGTCCTCCGGCCGATTGCGGGCGGTCAGCAGCAGCACCGGCAGCTCCGACATGCCGTATCTCTCCCGGACGGCCCGGGTCAATTCGTAGCCGGACATATGCGGCATCATGACGTCGGAGACGACCAAGTCCCATTCCCGTCCGTCCAGCATCGCCAGCGCTTCCTGGGCGCCGCCCGCCGTGGTGACCCGGTAACGGTTCGGCGGCAGGAGGCGGCGGATAATGTGCAGGTTGACCGGATCGTCGTCGACGACGAGAACGCGGGGACGATCCGCGTCGGGCATATCGGGCGCTTCCGACGGCTCCGTCGCATCCGGTGCATCGGGCCCGCCCTTACGTTCCGCGGGAGCGGCGACCGCGGCGGCCGCCGTCTCGGCGGACGGCGGCCATACCGGCGGAGTCCCGTCGCGGAGACGGTCTTCCTCGGCGGCCAACGGCAGCGGAAAGCGGAACGCCGACCCTTTGCCCGGAACGGAGTCGGCCGTCAGCTCGCCCCCGTGCAGCTCCACCAGCTGCTGGCAAATGCTGAGCCCCAGTCCCAGCCCCCCGGCGCCCGCGGCACCCGTGTCTCCTTGCCCGTAGCGGACGAAGGCGGTTCGCGCCGTCTCCGCGTCCATCCCGATCCCCGTATCCTCGACGACGACGACGGCCCGTCCATCCTCCAGCTCGGCCCGGATCGCGACGGTCCCTTCATTCGTAAATTTGACCGCATTGTGGAGCAGGTTGAACAAAATTTGCGCGAGCCGGTTCTCGTCGGCGACGACGGCGGGGAAGCCGTCCGGAATCGATTGCACGATGCGGATCGGCTTGCCCGCCGTCATGAACCGGAGCATGTCGATGACGCCGGTCGCGACGGACTGAACGCGGACGGCTCCGGTATGGAGACGGATGCGCTCGTCCTGCAGCACCTTCAAATCGAGCAGGTCGTTCAACAGAAACGACATCCGTTTGCCGACGGAAATGAGCAGCTCCATGCTTTCCTTGTGCCGGTTCGGGTCCGGGATTCCGCTGTCCAGAACGGATTGCGCGATATTGATCATGCCGTGAAGCGGGTTGCGCAGCTCGTGGGACGTATTGGCCAAGAAATCGTCCTTCAGCTTGTCCGCCCTTTGCAGCTCTTCGGCCAGCTTATGGGCTTCGGAGGAGGCGCGGAAGTAGCGCCGGAACCAGAACGTGGCGAACGCGACGAACGCGACGACCAAATCGACCGGGTAGTACCCGGCTTCGAGAGTCGCTTTATACATCCCGCCCAAGACGCTTGCGAATACGGCGGTCAAGCCGAGCGATAAAAACAGGGCGTCCTTATCCTTCGTCACCGCAATGCGCAGCGTGAGCGCCAGAAAGACGAGAGTGATCACAATCAGGGAGCCAAAGTAGACGATGAGCGCTTGCAGCGTGATACGGATCGGCAATAGCACGACGGAGGCGGCTTCGGCCGCGCAGCCGATCAGAAGCCAGCGGAACCAGCGCAGGCGCGCGTATTCGGGCATCAAATGCCTTGCGAACAGCAGCAGATTCGCGCCTACTCCCACGACCGACAGCAGCTGCAGCTTGATCGACCAGCCGTAATCGATGAACGGCAGCCATACCATAAGCAGCTTGTCGTCGTCCGTCAACGTCATGACCATCGCGCAGACGACCAGCGAAAAGAAGACGAACAACGCCGTCTGCCGGGCGCCGAGCGCATACAGGACGATGGCATAGACGGCATGCATGGACAGAACGACGACGACGATCAATTGCAAAATGACGGATACCCACACGTCCCGGTTAACGGCTTCGGCGTTGCCGAATTTGACCGTTTCCGTAATGCCGCCCCGTTTGCCGTTATCGTAGTTGGCGACCTGGACGACGATCTCGATGACGCCGGAGTCCGCGGTGAAATAAGCGGAGTAAGGGACGTTTCGGGCGGTGTACCGCTCCTTGTCGGCCGCCGGTTCGCCTTGGTTCGCGACCAGACGTCCGTTGACGTACAGCTCGGACGCCGAGCGCACGATCGGCATCCGGATGCCGTAGGTCGTTTCGGGGTCCGCATCCACCTGGACGCGGAGGCGGTAGGAGCCGTAGCCGTAAGCGGACGGCTCCGGGTTCATGGAGCGATTCCACTTTCCCGGAACCCGGATCAAGGTGGAGCCGTCTCCGGACGGAGCGGGGGCGCCTTCGGTTTGCCCAATCAACGCGTTGGGGTAAAATTCCCATTCGCCGTTCAACGTGATGGCGGGGCCGGATTTGACATCCCAGCCGCGCAAGTCGAGCACGCCCCGTACGGCGTGCGGGTGGTTAGGCGGAGCCAGCAAGTCGACCCAGACGAGCCGGACGACGATCAAGGCGGCGAAAAAGAAAAGTACGGTAAGAAACGCTCTACGTTTTGTCATCATGACCGTATTCATTCTTCGGCGGACGACCAAACTCCTTCCCGATGTTCATCCGTTTCGGAAGAAAGAAAACAATTACCAATTGGAAGCGCATACAATACCATAACGACGCCTCTTTTTCAAAATGGTTTTTCCATAGCATACGGAAGGATATGGAAGGATATTGCCATATTCGCGGGGTCACCTCCCCTCAGCGTCCGGGAGCGCCGATTCCGGGGCATTCCCGGGGCTGAGCCGGTTTTTCCGATCGGGACGATTACGGTAAACTAAACCAATAGGTCGTCATCGACGCCGACATCCCCACTGAAGGAGGAATGCGAATGGCTCAGCCGAGGTACATCACGGACATCGACAAGCTGACGCAAATCCCGGAGAAGGAGAGAGGGCGCCTGAAAGCGATCACGGAGAAATTCGTGTTTCGGGTGAACGAGTATTATTTGAACTTGATCGACTGGGACGATCCCGGCGATCCGATAAAAAAGCTGGTCATTCCGAACGAGGGGGAACTGATGGAGTACGGCCGGTGGGACGCGTCCGACGAGGACACGAACTACGCCGTGCCGGGCTGCCAGCACAAGTATGCGACGACGGCGCTCCTGATCGTGTCGGAGGTGTGCGGCGCCTACTGCCGCTACTGCTTCCGCAAGCGGCTGTTCCGCAACGACGTGAAGGAGGCGATGTCCGACGTCGAGCCCGGCTTGACGTATATCGCCGCCCATCCGGAAATCAACAACGTGCTGCTGACCGGGGGCGACTCGCTCATCCTGGCGACGCCGAAGCTGCGCATGATCGTGGAGCGGCTGCGCGCCATCGAGCACGTGAAAATTATCCGGTTCGGCTCCAAATTGCCCGTTTTCAATCCGATGCGCATCTACGAGGACGAGGAGCTGCTCGCCATGATCCGGGAACATTCCACGCCCGATCGGCGCATCTACGTCATGGCTCATATCAATCATCCGCGCGAAATAACCCCCGAGGCGAAGCGGGCGTTCGACGCCCTGCACGAAGCGGGCGCGATCGTCGTCAATCAGACGCCCGTCCTGAAAGGGATCAACGACGACCCCGACGTGCTGGCCGAGCTGCTCGACCGTCTGTCCTGGGCCGGCGTCACGCCGTACTATTTCTTCATCAACCGTCCCGTGGCCGGCAACCGCGATTTCGTGCTGCCGCTCGAGCGGGTATACCGGATCGTGGAGCAGGCGAAGGCGAAGACGTCCGGTCTCGGCAAGCGGGTCCGCCTGTCGATGAGCCATACGTCGGGCAAAGTGGAAATACTCGCGATCGAGAACGGCAAGGCGTATTTGAAATACCATCAATCCCGCGAAGGGAAATACGGCAAATTCATGGTGCTCGACTGCCCCAAAGACGCGGCCTGGTTCGACGACTTGCCGGGCAACGAAAACTATTGGGTCCAGCCGGTCAAGAAGACGGACGCCGTCGTCTCCGTCAACGAGCTGCCCGACGTCCCCCGCAAGCGGGCGGAAAAGGTGTCGAAATGACGGGCGCGGGCGTCGCGGACGCGAAAAGCCGGCTCGAAGACGTTCGGGAGCGGCTCGGGAAACGGGGGGCCGAGCTGCTGGGGCTGCAATTCGCCGATCTGTTCGGGGCGATCAAAACGGTCTACGTCCATCGCGACGAATTCGACTCGGCTCTGGCGGGGAAGACGATGTTCGACGGCTCGTCGGTGCCCGGGTTCGCCCGCGTGGAGCGGTCGGAGCTGCTCCTCCTGCCGGACCCGGAGACGATCCGGTTCGAGCCTGCCGTTCCGGAGGAGCGGGGCGTCGCTTATGCGTATTGCGACGTGCTGGACGCCGACGGCGAGCCCGCGGCGTGCTGCTCGCGCACGATTCTGAAGCGGGCGCTGCGGGAAGCGGAGAAGCTCGGCTATACGCTGAACGTCGGCATCGAGGGAGAGTTTTTTCTGTTCGAGACGGACGACCGGGGGGAGCCGATCCATGTCGTGCACGACCGGGCCGGATATTTCGACGGAGGGCCGTCGGATCGCGGCGAGCGGGCTCGGCTGGACATCGTCGCCGCGCTGCGGCGGCAAGGCTTCCGGCTGGAGGCGGCCCATCACGAGGTGGCGCCGGGCCAGCACGAGATCGACTTCAAGTACGGGGACGCGATGACCGCCGCCGACCGATGGATGACGTTCCGGCAAATCGTCAAGCAGGTCGCGCATCGGCACGGCTTGCACGCGTCGTTCATGCCGAAGCCGTTCGCCGGGCAGAACGGCAACGCGATGCATTGCAACCAGTCGCTGCAGCGCCGCGACGGGAGCAACGCCTTCTTCGACGCTTCGCGGCCGGACGGCCTGAGCGAGACGGCCCGCCGGTACATCGGCGGCCTGCTGCGCCACGCGCAAGGAATGGCGGCGATCGCCAATCCGATCGTCAATTCGTACAAGCGTCTGCTGCCGGGCTACGAGGCGCCGACGCACATCGCCTGGTCGTCGAGCAACCGGTCCGCGCTCGTCCGCGTCCCGTCCTCGCGGGGCGCCGGCACGCGGGTCGAGCTGCGCACGCCCGATCCGGCGGCGAATCCGTACCTCGTGCTCGCCGTCATGCTGCGGGCGGGGCTCGAAGGGATCGCGTCGCGGATCGAGCCGCCCGCCGAGGTCGTCGGCAACATCCACGACATGAGCGACACCGAGCGGCGCGATGCGCGGATCGGCCGCTATCCGCGCGATTTGCACGAGGCGGTGGAGGCGATGATGGCCGACCCGCTCGTCCGCGAGACGCTCGGCGACGCCGTGTGCGAGACGTACGCGAGCGCGAAGCGGCGGGAGGCCGACGAGTACGCCGCGGCCGTTCACGGCTGGGAGATCGAGCGCTACTTGGCGCGATACTAGGATGACACGGAAGTACGCCGCACCGGGACGACCGGTGCGGCGTTTTCGGTTGCGGGGTTCTTTTCGTCGCGTAAGCGATGTCGAATGAGAGGCGGTCGTTTTGACCGTTCTTTTTCGTCTTGTGACAAAAAATAGGAGGTCGGCCGCTTCTTCACGAATATTCGATAAAAAATCGGAACCGTTTCCAAAATTCGTCTACCCTATTTGAATATTTTGGTAGTATAATGATGGTAATAAATAGGATGTCCTATTGACACGAATTGGGAGAAGCGCCGTATGACTATTTTCTTGTTTCTCTTGTTCTCCGCTTTGGAGTGGCTGGCGTTGATCGTCCTGACCTTCGCGATGTTCCGATTCGAGCTGAAGGGGTATAAGTGGCAATTGCTGTTTTCCTCAGTACTTCTTGCGTTGATCTCGTACTTTGTATTTGATGTATTGAATTTGCGGGTACTTGCAACCTTTCTCCAGCCCCCGATCGTATTTATCTTTTTGTGGCAAATGTTTCGGGTTCAGTACTTCTACGCAGCTTTGATGACGGTTTACGGTTATTTAGGATATTTATTTCTGCAGCTGCTTTTGTATCTTATTGCGCAATCGATAGGCGTATCCTTGGACGAAATGATTCCAAACACTCTATATGCGTATATAACTCAAAGTATTTCAGTAGGGGCTACCGGCTTACTAGCTTGGTTTCTGTTCCGGTATCGTATCGGGTACATTTTTGTTCCATTCAGCGAATATGCAAACGTCATCATAAAAGGGATTAACTTTCGGCTTTTAGTATTAATTTTGATCGGATACGCCGTTATTTCATTTTCAAACTATCTAGTGTTTAGCAAGGGCGTTCCTGTATTTTTATTGATGGCTATGTCTGTTATACTAGGACTTCTGTTGTATTTAGCACAGAAAAAGGATGATGCCGGTGATAGAAGCATTGGCTGAAAAGGTTGCCGTTTCCATAAAAAAAGCAGATTCGAGGGGAACGGTGAGCGTAGCTGTTATGAAGTACGCTCTTATTATCGTAATAAATTTTACTATCCCTGTTGCAGCTTCACTAGCAATTGGACTCGTAACGGATGCGTTCTATTGGACGTCTCTAACAATATGTGCCTTTACACTTCTCCGAGCATTTTCAGGAGGGTTCCACTTTCGTTCCCCCGTTCTCTGTATGATTGCAACAACTGTGATTACAGCTACTCCGGCTCACTTTGTTCTCTCTAAAAATCTAATCATCCTTTTGACTATAATCGGATTATTTCTCATTGCAATCCTTGCCCCCGCCAATATCAAGGGCTATGCACGTATGCCGGAAAAGTTTTTCCCTTTAATGAAGATGGCTTCTATCGTGATCGTCGGAAGCAATTTTTTTATCCAGTCATCGGCATTCGCCATCCTTTTCTTCGCTCAAGGATTGTTACTTATTTTCCCGTTTAAAAAGGAGGTGAGTCTATGAAACGCACAATTGCAAGCATGTTGTCGAATACGTTGCAAGGAATTGCTCGTTATTTCGTACAAACGGCATCACCATTCGGCCTCCACCGTCCCGAAGTACCTGAAGAATTAAGAAAGTAAATCATCACGGGGCTGCCGGAGTTCCTGCCCGGTGGCCCGCTTCTCACATGGAGGAACGTTATGAAAATGATCGTCACGCGGGATCCGAACAACGATACCGAATGGATCGAGCTCGACTTCGAGGACGTCGTGGCGATTCAGTCCTGGGATCGGACGGTCATCCTTCATACGGCGGAGGAGCAGTTTTATCCGGTGCTTCCGATTCTTTCGAACATGGAGAAGGTGATGGAGCGCTTCGGGTTCCGCAAGCTGGACCGGACGAACCTGGTGAACGTGAACAAAATCAAGCATTACGACTTCGAGCAGGCGCTCGTTTTTTTTGAGGCCCCGGTTACAAATAAAAGCAAATATGCCACAATCTCGTATCGCGAGAACAGCAAGCTCAAGCACGAGATTCAGCGATGGATCGAGCAAAACGTATCGAAGCCGGACGAGCCCCGTTAGCGGGCGGGAGCCCGAGATCCATCCGAACGAACAAACCCGAAGCGGAGCGCTCCGGGTTCATTTGCGTTACGATCCGTCGGTAGTATATCCAAATATTGAAACATACCATACCGTATGGTATCCTAACGGAAGGGGGATTTTTGGAGGGAGTTCTTTGAATGGAAACAAATAAGAAACAAAAGTGGCTGGAGGAAGGTTTTACAATTTTATCCGAAGAGGGGGCCGGCTCCCTCACCATTGAAACGCTCACCGGACGGTTAAAGGTAACCAAAGGAGCATTTTACCATCATTTTAAAAATTGGCAGGACTATAAAGAAAGTCTGCTTTCTCTGTATGAAAATGAAAGGACATTGAAGACCATTGAGTTCGCGGAACAACAGCTTTCACCCCTTGATAAGTTCGAATATGTCATGGAGAAGTCGATACGCCGGGACCAAAAATTGGAGGTGGCTGTGCGCGCTTGGGCGTTAATAGAACCATTCGTGCAATCTTACCAGCAGCGAATTGATCAGAGGCGGGTCGATTATCTGGAAGAGATGATATTCCTTCTCTACAAAGACCGTGAACGTGCTCGTACTGCGGCGCTTATCTTTTACAGTCTCCATGTGGGAAGTCAACATCTCCTTCCGCCTGTCAAGGAGCAAGATCTGGTGAAACTTTACAGGGAACTACAGCAAGCGTTCCATATTTTGGCCTAGGGCATGGACCGAGAAGACGATCATCACTTGGGAAAGCCGAGCCAGTTGGGGGCAGCATTTACGCCGGAGGAAATAGAGCAATTGACGCTACTTTCGTTCCAGGCCCTCAACGTTTTCCAGGACGAAGAACCGCCCGGTTAAGATCAAGATCGAGGATGACTGATTGTAACCGGGTTCTTCTTTTTTTGTAATTACTACGAATTCGTACTAAAAGAGGGGGGTGGACATGAGAATCATCATCTGTACGAGGAAGGGCGGCGTCGGCAAGGCAAGTATGTGCACGAAAAATATTTCAATAAATCGGGAGGATGAGGAATAGATGGTGAGCGGAATCAAACGTCAGATCGGGCTGACGCTTATGCTGACCGGACTGATTCATACGGTCTTGGGGCTAATCGGATTCATGGAGCAACTGCGGCCGATGGTTGCCGAGGGTCTATGGGATACGGTGGGGAACGGGCAATGGGATCGCTCTACCGCTTTCTGGTACTTGATGCTCGGCTTCATGTTGATTGCTCTTGGCCACACGGTGGATTGGCTAATGAAAAAGAAACGGATGGCCCCGCCTGTTTCTCTCGGATGGATGCTATTGGCCATCTGCTTGATCGGAGTTATCGTGATGCCGTCTTCGGGTTTTTGGCTTGGCTTGCCTCAAGCGTGGCTCTTATTCATTCATCGGTCGCCAAAACAAAAGTAGAGGGTGCTAAGGGATGGATCCCAATCTTGATTCGTCGTTGCCTAATGGTTGGAAAGCCTACGTGCGCTTTACAAAGACGTCAGGATGGGCGGCTTATGCGGGTTGCGTCTGGGCTCTCCTGTATGCGGTCTTTGTCCGATTCTATCAGGCCGCGGGAGGAACAATCGGTCTTTCGGCCCCGATTGTCGATACCACTGGCGGCATCTATAAAGCGAGCTATGTCGTGGGTGTCGTGATTATGTTGTGCGGCTTCGTCTTGTTAGGACTCGTTAAACCTTGGGGGAAGGCTGTCCCTTTATGGATTCCATGGATCGGCGGAGCTACGGTCTGCCGAGGATTTCTGTTATTCCCCACCCTTCTCTGCTCTGTCTTTTTAATCGCTCATGGAGCGGCCGGAATCCTTACAAGAGTCCTCTATTTGGCAGGCCTCATCGACTTGAAAATGCCGACATTTACCGGTGAAGTGGATTTGCGTATCGATGCCTTATGGGACTTGTTCGTTTACCAACCCTGGTTCTTCATCATGGGCGTATTATCCGGCTTGTCGGCAGCGCATTATGCACAAGCGAGAGACGTTTCGCTTCCTGCTTTGAAACGCGGCACGCTGATTTTCTCGTTATTTACCATTCTCGTTACTGCGATTTTTACAGCCGCCATCGTGTTTGACTTTGTCGATAAATTAAGCTTTTTCTAGGCGTTCCGTCCCGAGGTGTTTGTCACAACTCCATCCCTCCCGATCGTCTTATTCATAAAAAGAGGGAGGAGATAGGGATGAGACACTATGATGCAGCGGTAATCGGCGGAGGGCTTTCCGGACTAACCAGCTCTATTTATTTGGCAAAAGCGGGTTTATCCGTAGTTTTGTCGGAAAGAGCAAATCAATTGGGCGGCCGTTCCGCTACGGTAAAAAAGAATGGGGCCATGCTGAATTTGGGTCTTCATGCGCTTTATAAAGGCGGGGCCGCCGAAGAGGTACTAAACGAACTGAGAATCCCGGTTAAAGGAGCGACTGTGCCTGCAAAAGGCGGCATCGTGTGGAATGATAAGCTTTACCCCTTACCCGGAAATCCTTTCTCGATTGTTACCTCTAACTTGTTATCCGCTTCCGCCAAGCTGGAAATCGTTTCATTTGTGGGAAAACTAGCCAAAATCGATACAAACGCTCTACCACCGATCAGTTTTCGGGAATGGGTGGAAAAAGAAATCCGCGATCCCACGATCAGACGCCTCATTTACGCCGTCTGTAGAACCAATACGTTTGTACCTTACCCTGAAATCCTCTTGGCTGCTCCTGCAGTCCGAAGATTGCAGCTTGTATTTAAAGGGAACCAAGTCCTATATGTAGATCAAGGTTGGGGCCAACTGGTTGAACGTCTTCGGCAAGAGGCTATCCGCGCAGGTGTTACAATATGGAACCGAAAAGGCGTATCCGCGATTGAGCATGACGGTAGAGTAAGGCAAATCCGGTTTAGTGATGGCGAAACGTTGGAGGTCCCCAATGTCGTTGTCGCGGCAGGACCGGGAGAAGCCTGCAAGCTCGTTACCAACGCGGAGCAAACATCGCTTAAGGAATGGCGGGATCGGGCGAAACCGATCTATGCCGCTTGTCTCGATGTCGCTCTGCGCAGGCTGCCCTACACCGATGATCCAAAACGCCATTTTACCTTCTTCTTGGATCAACCGATCTTTATTAGTACCCCTTCCGTCATTTCCGATGCAAGTGAGGATGGCTCCGCCATTATTCATGTGTGCAAGGATATTGGCTTTGGCTCGGATCATCCCCAAAACGACGAAAGTCAATTGGAGCGGGCTTTGGACTTCATACAACCGGGATGGCAAAAGGAACTTGTCGCAAGGCAGTTCCTGCCGAAAATGACGGTCGCCCATGACTTTGATTCCATGGATCGAATCGGCAGACGCTATGGTCCATCCGTTCCGGAGGTGCGTGGACTGTATGTTTCCGGAGATTGGACGGGTCAAGGGGAAGTGTTGGTTGATGCCGTTTTTGCCAGCGCAAGGCGGGCTTCCGAGGAGATCCTCCGAGACTATAACCACAAAGGAGGGCTTGCATACGGTTGAGGTGGAAGAGCTCTATAAAAGTTTGAGACCATCGCTCCTTTCTTTTGCTTATCGCATGATGGGCAGTATGATGGATGCCGAAGATATCATTCAAGAAACGTTTCTTTCGATAGAAAAGGTTCCATCCGATCTGGTTAAGAATGTGAAGTCATATTTGTTCAGAAGTGTAAGCAACCGGTGCATCGATCGATTGCGGGCGCAAAGCAGGCATCGGGAAGCATACGTCGGACCTTGGCTTCCGGAACCGATCATGAGTGAGGGTAACGGACAAACCGACCCTTTGGAAGGATATATACGAAAAGAAACCATTTCGATGGCATACTTGTTCCTGATTCAACAGCTTTCCTGGACCGAGCGGGTCGTATTCCTGTTGCGAGAAGTCCTTCAATACGAATATGAGGAAATAGCGAAGATCGTCGACAAAAGCAGTGCGAACTGCAGGCAAATTTTCCGTCGAGCCAAAAGGAGCTTGGGAGACATTCCTCCAATGAACGCGGGCATGCAGCGGAATACGACCCATCTGATCGAATCGTTTGCACAAGCCCTTTTGGATGGGGATATGAAAAAGCTGCTTGAAACGTTAACTTCGGACACGATTCTCTATATGGATGGAGGAGGCAAAGTGAGAGCCCCCTTGCGTCCGCTGTTCGGCCATGATCGAATCGCCCGTTTCTTTATCGGTATTTTGCCGGAGTTCCCTGCCGATTTCTCTTATACGCTTCGGGAAATAAATGCGCAGCCCGGATTGGTATTTTTTGCAGGCAAGCAGCTCTTTGCTACGATTTGTTTTGATATTCAACATAATCGGATTGTGAACATTTATGCCGTTTTGAATCCCGATAAGCTCATCAGTCTCACGCGTTTTTTTGCGACCGACCGTATATGATTTTCGCCGATAAACGAAGTTAGACATGGCGCAATTACACACGATGGAGGCTTTGTTCATGAACCGTTTTCAAGAAAAAGTAGCCGTTATTACCGGCGGAGGTGCGGGAATAGGAAGGGCTCTTTGCGAGGAACTTGCCAACCGAGGCGCCATTGTGATTGTTGCCGATATTCATGAGGGAAACGCAAGGAATGTTGCGGCCGCCATTAAACAAAATGGCGGCAAAGCGGACCATAGGGCGGTCGATGTATCCGGCGAACAAGAAGTGAAAAGGCTGATCGAAGACACGGTTTCAAACTATGGTCGGATCGACTACATGTTTAACAATGCAGGAATCGCTATAGGCGGTGACGTGCGTGATTTGACGTTCGAGCAATGGGAGAAAGTCATGGGTATTAATTTTAACGGCGTTCTGTACGGATCGATATATGCTTATCAAGTCATGGCGAAGCAGGGCTTCGGTCATATCATCAACACCGCGTCCGCAACAGGCTTAATGCCGCAGCCGGGAAATACGCCATATTGCGCAAGCAAGCATGCCGTGATGGGCCTTTCGCTGTCGCTGCGTCATGAAGGGTTGGATTTGGGCGTGAAAGTAAGTACCGTATGTCCAGGGCATGTTCAAACCAATATATACAAGAACATGACAGTAGCAAACGTTAAAAATGAAAAGCTGGTCGCAAGCTTGCCGGTAAAAGCAATGGACACCCAAAAGGCGGTTGCCACCATATTGAACGGCGTTTTGAAAAATCAAGATATCATCATCTTCCCGGCTAATGTGAAGTGGGCTTGGCGTATCAATCGTTTATTTCCCCGTTTGTTGGATAAGGCATGGGTCGAGAAGATAAGGAACATACGCGATCTTCGAGAGAAGGGGTAAAGAGGGTTGTTGCGAGTGATTGACTAGCCGTTCAGTCTTCCTTATCATGATGATAACGAAATGATCAGATCGGGGAGGGCGCACCTATGCCTCGAACACGCGAGGAAAATGACCGAATCCGGCAGCAGGCGAAAGAAAACATACGAACGGCGGCGATCGAGGTCTTTATCGAGAAGGGCTACCATGCGGCGTCCATCGAGGATGTGGCGAAGCGTGCGGGCATTTCCAAAGGTCTAATGTACAACTATTTTGCGGGAAAAGCCGATCTCCTGAAGGAATTAATCGCGGGCCGAATCGAGGAAATCGTACGGGTGATGGAGGAAGCGATGAGGAAGCCGACCCCGGCCGAGCAGCTGGCGCATATCGCCGACCATGCGCTGAGGAACGTACAGCAGCGGCCGCGCGTCTATCGGTTTTACTTGCATCTGCAAACGCACCCGGAGAACGACGAGGTCGTATCCGCCTCCAGCCAATCGCTCAAGGACGAGATGGCCCGGCAATTTCAATTCCAGGTCGATATATTCCGGCGGATGGGTGTCCCCGATCCCCAGATGCGATCGCTCCATTTCTCGACCGCGCTTCACGGCATGATGCTGATGTACGCCACGTACCCGGACGATTTCCCTTTGGAGCCGTTGAAAGAGGAAATGCTCTCCGCGTTTCTCCACAGGGACGGGAGCTAGCACGAGAACGAACAACCGACTTCCGAGCGGCAGCGATATCGAAATCGGAATCGAATCCGGCGTCGTGAGCACAAGCTGTGACAAAAAAGTGCCGGTATATTGGGTATTCGCATAGCCCGCTTCCTCTGGTCGATAATACGATGTTTCAAAACCATGAGGAGGTAAACGATGGCAAATGTGAAGGCAAGTCCGCAATTTATCAGATTATGCAACCAATTCTCGAGAATATTGGGCGGGGAGCATGAAATCGATCCGGGGCCCGTTTGTTTTGTCAGCCGGGCCAGAAGACTGAATGCGACCATTTTGGGAAGACGCACGACTTCGCCATTGGTTCGGTACCAATTGTTTTCGTTCGAATCCCTTGACAAGTCGGGGCGAGCGCTTTGTTTAGGCGAAACCGCCCTTTTTCAGAATCAGGCGAACCGGCTGATCCGTAATCTTCAAAGAAACGGCATCAAGGTAACGGCTCTTCACAATCACTGGTTGAATGACAATCCCCGATTAATGTATATTCACTGGGAGTCCATCGACAATCCCATCGCATTTGCAAGGAAAACGAAGCGGTCTATAGCCTTCTTGGGTTAAGGCCATTCGAGAACATTCCAGGAGCGGGCTTCCAAGGGGAGGTTCGCTCTTCTTTACGTAAAAACCCGACACCATCGATCCCCGAAAGCAATACACTACATTAGCCCAAGACAGACATTAAGAAACGAGGGAGATCATCGGGATGAATCATGTGCAGGGGAACGAGAAATGGGTATTCGATTACATCGTGATCGGAACCGGTCCGGCCGGAGCTGTCATCGCCAAAACGCTGTCAGACGATCGCAAAGCATCCGTTCTTGTACTGGAAGCAGGGGAAAATAAAAATAACGATGCTCCGATCAAGGACTCCTCCTTCGCACTGGAGCTTGAGGAACGTTTTTTTCCGCAGTACTTCTGGCAAGGCGAAGGCGTACCCCAGAAGGAAGTGGACGATCGCAGCTTTGAATGGACGACGGGACGCCTTTCCGGAGGCGGTTCTTCTATTAATACCGAACAATATGTAAGACCGACGTCGGCCGTTTTCAGAGATTGGGAAAGATTGCTGGGGCCGATCTGGTCGCCGGAGCTCGCGATCAACCGGTTCAAGCAGCTGGAGAACTACAACGGAATAACCGGCAATCCGGACGCTCGCGGTTTTCATGGCCGTATCGATATCCGGCAAGCGCCGGTCAACCCGTCCGCTATGGCGGAAAAGCTGGTTACGGCCATAGAACGGGCAACGGGATTTCAAGAAATTGTCGACTATAACGATCCCGATACGCCACTCGGCCCGTTTACCCGCTGGCAACTGTACCAACAACCGAACGGTCGTCGGGAAAGCTCGTCCACCGCCTTTCTCTCGGGCGATATTGTGAATGCAGCCGGACGCGGCGTGAACGGTCGTAAGCTGCGCGTATTGTACAAATCTACAGCACTTCGCGTTCTGTTTTCGAAAAGAAGGGCTATCGGCGTTGAATTTCTAAGGGAGGGAAATTGCGTTCGCGCCTACTGCCGCAAAACAATCATTGTGTCCGCAGGCATCAATAGCGCCCAGTTATTGATGCTTTCCGGCATCGGACCCGCTTCGCTTCTCCGGAAGGCGGGTATTCCGGTTTTATTCGACAATCCGAACGTGGGTAAACATCTCCGTAACCATACGCTTAATTTCGCCGTATTTAGCGTCAATAAAAACGATACCCCGGCGAACTCCGACCCGAACGCCTTATTCACAGGCGGCGCTTTCCTGCCCGATCCGACCGGTGATGCCAACCCGAACCGCCGGGGGGTCCAACTGATCGGTATCCCTTCGGAAGACACGTTATCGATTGCGATTCTTTATTTGCAGCCCAAAAGCCGGGGCTCGATAACCATTCAGAGCGATGACCCGCTCCAAATCGTTCTTGCGGACGAAGGGTTTTTAGACGATCCTAGCGATCTGGAAGCGATAAAAAAGATTTACAGGATCTATATCAAACCAATTGCGGAACAATTGGAATCCGTCGATCCCGCGTATCGTCTTCTCTCGCCTTCACTGGATACGATCGATAACGACTCCGAGCTCGAGGCGTTCATTAAGGAAAATTTCGACCATAATCACCATCAGCAAGGCTCGCTTCGCATGGCTCCGCTTAGCCGGGGCGGCGTTGTCGATCGCCGGGGACACGTGCATGGCGTAAAGGACTTGGTGGTTGCGGACGATTCGATCATTCCCTTCACCGTTGACGGCAATACGTCGGCTCCGGCTTATCTCATCGGACTAACGATCGCGCGTCAAATCAAGCTTGGTACGAAGGCCCGTAAAAAGACAAGGTCGTTCCGGCGACTCGATCAAGCGGAAGAGGAGTAAAGGTTAATCGAGAATATATGGGGCGCACGAATACGGGATCGACTTCATCCCGACAAAAAACCCGGAGCGGCACGCGCTTCGGGTTCCTTGCTGCGTTTATTGCGGAAGCGTCGTCGCTCCGTCCAGCGCCTTTTGGACGCGGGTGACGCCTTGCGACAAGACGTGCCCGCCGCCGATCGCCGCGGCGACCGCTACCGTCTCCATCACTTGCTCGGGCGACGCACCCTTGTGCAGCGCCTCCCGGACGTGGTAATACGTGCACACCTCGTTGTTCGCGAACATTCCGATGCCGAGCGCGATGAGCTGCTTCGTCCGCGCATCGAGCGCGCCTTCTTCGAAGCATTCTCCCGTAAACGCGTGATACGCGTTCGCCACGTTCGGCATCGTTTCGCTCCAATGGCCGATTTCGTCTTTATAGAGCCGGACCTTCCGTTCCATCTGTTCTTGCATCGCTAACGTCTCGCCTCCTGAATGTACTGCGGTATCGACAAAGATAAGGTCTCCACCTTGGATAAAAATTACTCGCGGTCTTGAACGGGCCGTGCCTAGATTTCTGGGTTTTCTGGACAGTCGTTCAAAGGTGGGAACAAGGCCAGATATTATATTATATTAACGCGGTGTCGTGATAAAACGAAACGACAAAAAATCAGACTGCCGACACTTGCTCGACAGTCTGAAACGTACGAACAGCGCACGTCCCTGGATCTTACTCCTGCATATTCAGCAAAACCGTAACGGCTTCCGCTCTCGTTGCCTTGCCGGCCGGATCGAATTCGTTCGCCCCTTTACCGTTCATGACGCCCCTCTTCGCCAATGCGGCAAGCGCGCCCTTCGCCCACGTCGGGATCGCCTGATCATCCGCGAAGGACGTAGAGACGTTCGGGTCGATCGGCAGCTTCAGCGCCTTTGCGATCATGACGGCCACCTCGGCCCGGGTGATCTCCGCGTCGGGACGAAAGCTTCCGTCGTCAAACCCTTCGATGATGCCGCTCGCCACCGCTTGTGCGACGGATGCTCTTGCCCACGCCCCGATCTGCTGCGAATCGGAGAAAGGCAAGCTGCGAGCTTCATCCTGGAGCTTCCATGCTCTTGCCAGCATGACAGTAAATTCCGCGCGCGTCACCGCGGCATTCGGCTTGAACGAACCGTCCGGATAGCCCGACACGATGCCGGCTTGCGCGGCTTGCGCGATGCGGGCCTCCGCCCAATGGCCGGCAACGTCGGCGAATTCCGGGGACGGATTCGTCGGCTTGTCGTCCGACGGCCCTACGGCAAGCAAGGCAAACTTCGTAAAGTGATTCACTTCCGCCGCGATATAGGTTCCGTCCGCCACACCGCCGATTTCCACCCATCGTTCATCGGCTTCGTCGAAATAGCTTAAGACGGCCCTCTGGCTGCTCTTCAAACCGGACGGATCGAATCGAATGGACAGCCGTACCGGCTTGTCGAAGTTCACAGGGAAATTTTTCAAGATCTCGTAGACTTGGCTTGCCAAAACGGCTTCTCCCGTCACAGGATCGCCGAAGTTCGGCACTTTGTCGATCGAGACGGTCAGTTCTTTGGTCGAAGCCCCGGCCGGAATGGTTACCTTGATCTCGTCCCCCAAGCTTACTTCGCCCTGCTGCCCGGCTGAAAGCGTCAACCGTCCGTTGCGCGAGATCGTCGGACCGCTCGGAACCGGCGGAACGGCACCCCAGCCCCCGACGCCGCCGCTGCCGGATGCCCGATTTACGATGATCGTATACGAATTTTTGCTGCCGTCCTTGGCCGTTACTTCAATGATGATTTCGTTCCTGCCCACATCGAGACCGACAGGTTCGCTCGGCACCCCGCTAACGGCCTGACGGCCGTCAATCGTTATCGTAGCGCCGCGATCCGACGCGGTTACCGTTACGGTAAGACCGGTTACGCCATTCGCCACGTTGGCCTCGTAGCGGAAGATCCCGGGGGCAAAGCCGGGATTCAACGTACCCGTGGACAGCGTCAACCCGCCCAATTCCGCATTGCCGCTCGGTGCCCGGGTGACCCGGATTCGGTAGGTCTTCGTCGAGCCGTCGGGCGCCGTAACGACGAGCGTAACCGTATTCTCGCCATCGTCAAGCGCAATCGGCGCGCTGGCCTCGCCGCCGGCGACGGGGGTTCCGTTCACCGTAATGACGGCATCGGCATCTTCGGCCGTCGGCGTTACAGTCAAGCTTTCGATATCGTGCGCGACACGTTGCGTGTAGTCGAGCGTATTCGCATCGAATGTCTCGTTCAACGCCCCCGTACTGACAATCAACCCGGTCAAGTTCGAAATATTCGATTGCCCGATCGGTTGGACCGTCGTCGCATCCAGAAAGCCGTTCGCCACGACGGCAACCGTGTGGGTTCCCGGCGTCAGCCTGCGAGCGGCGATCGTGAGGCTTCCTTCACGGATTGTATAATCCGTTCCTTCCGCGAATATGGTCGAATCGATCTTCACGACCGTGATCGCATCCCGCCATGCGGCATCGTCCGCGAACGTCAGCGTAATCGGATGCGCGAAGTTGTTGTCCGTCGCATCCGCCGCCAAGAGCGGAGGGATCGCATAGACGAACTGACTCGCGACCGCATCGCGGTATCCATCAGCCTTTACCGTAACGACAGACTCGCCAGCCGGAAGCGTGCCCGCGCCGAACGTGATCGCGCCTTCGCCGATCGCATAATCGGTTCCTTCCGCAAGCGTCTTCGCCCCTGCTTGAACCGCCGCGATCGCATCCCGCCATGCGGCATCGTCCGCGAACGACAGCGTAATCGGATGCGCGGCGTCGTTGTCCGTCACATCCGCCGTCAAAGCCGGAGGGATCGCATAGACGAACTGACCCGCAACCGCATCGCGGTATCCTTCGGCCTCTACCGTCAGGACAGACTCGCCTGCCGGAAGCGTGCCGGCGCCGAACGTGATCGCGCCTTCGTCGATCGTATAATCGGTCCCTTCTTCGAGCGTCTTCGTCCCTGCTCGAACCGCCGCGATCGCATCCCGCCATGCGGGATCGTCCGCGAACGACAGTGTAACCGGATGGGCAACGTCGTTGTCCGTCGCATCCGCCGTCAAGTGCGGAGGGATCGCATAGACGAACTGGCTTGCTTCCGCATCGTAATATCCCGCTGCCGACACCGCAATCGCATGTTCGCCCGCCGGAAGCGCGCCCGCGCCGAACGTGATCGCGCCTTCGCCGATCGTATAATCGGTCCCTTCCGCGAGCGTCTTCGCCCCTGCCCGAACCGCCGTGATCGCATTCCGCCATGCGGCATCGTCCGCGAACGTCAGCGTAATCGGATGCGCGGCGTCGTTGTCCGTCGCATCCGCCGCCAAGAGCGGAGGGATCGCATAGACGAACTGACTCGCGACCGCATCGCGGTATCCATCAGCCTTTACCGTAACGACAGACTCGCCAGCCGGAAGCGTGCCCGCGCCGAACGTGATCGCGCCTTCGCCGATCGCATAATCGGTTCCTTCCGCAAGCGTCTTCGCCCCTGCTTGAACCGCCGCGATCGCATCCCGCCATGCGGCATCGTCCGCGAACGACAGCGTAATCGGATGCGCGGCGTCGTTGTCCGTCACATCCGGCGTCAAAGTCGGAGGGACCGCATAGACGAACTGACCCGCAACCGCATCGCGGTATCCTTCGGCCTCTACCGTCAGGACAGACTCGCCTGCCGGAAGCGTGCCCGCCTCGACCGTAATCGCGCCTTCGCCGATCGTATAATCGGTTCCTTCTTCGAGCGTCTTCGTCCCTGCTCGAACCGCCGCGATCGCCTCCCGCCATGCGGCGTCGTCCGCGAACGACAGCGTAATCGGATGCGCGGCGTCGTTGTCCGTCGTATCCGCCGTCAAAGCCGGAGGGATCGCATAGACGAACTGGCTTGCTTCCGCATCGTAATATCCCGCTGCCGACACCGCAATCGCATGTTCGCCCGCCGGAAGCGCGCCCGCGCCGAACGTGATCGCGCCTTCGCCGATCGTATAATCGGTCCCTTCCGCGAGCGTCTTCGCCCCTGCCCGAACCGCCGTGATCGCATCCCGCCATGCGGCATCGTCCGCGAACGTCAGCGTGATCGGATGCGCGGCGTCGTTGTCCGTCGCATCCGCCGTCAAGGCCGGGGGAAATGCATATACGATCTGGTCCAGCCGGGCATCGTAATACCCCCACGACGTTACTGTAATGACAAGTTCGCCGGCCGGAAGCTTGCCCTTATAAAAGGTGATCGTGCCGGCTTCGACCAAATAATCGGTTCCTTCTTCCAATACGGTCGCACCGGCCTTTACGGACGCCATCCTGCCGCGCCATCGGAGATCGTCCGGAAACGTCACGACGATCGGATGATCGATGTCGTTGTCGGTCGTATCCGCCGTCAAGACCGGAGGGAAATCAAGGACGAGCAAGCTTGCCTCCGCATCGTAATACCCGGATGCCGTCACCGTAACGACATGCTCGCCCGACGGAATCTTGCCGGCAAAGATCGTAATGGCGCCGGCACCGATCGTGTAATCGACGCCTTCGACAAGCGACGTCTCTTCCACCCCGAGCGCCCTTCTCACCCGAATCGCCGTAATCGCATCGCGCCAAGCGGCATCGTCCGCGAACGCCAGTGCAATCGGCCGGGCGACGTCGTACGTTTCATTCGCCTTCCAAGCCGGAGGGACCCCGTACACGAACTGGCTTACCTCTCTCGTGAAATATCCCGGCGCCGCAATCGCAATGACGTGATCGCCGGCCGCAAGCCTGCCCGCGCGGATCGTTATCGTCCCGTCCCCGATCGTATAGTCGGTTCCTTCCTCCAGCGCGACCGAGTCCGCCTTGACCTCCGCGATGGCATCGCGCCAGTCCGCGTTGTCGCCGAACGTAATCGTAATCGGGTGCGCCGTGTCGTTGTCCGTCGCGTCGGCGGACAGGATCGGAGCGGCTTTGTATACAAACTGGGTGACCACGGCATCCCGATACCCGGCGGCGGACACCGCAACGATATGTTCCCCTGCCGCCAACGTGCCTGCATAGAACAGGATTCGGTCGTCCTCGAACAGAAAATACCCGGTAAAGGGAAGCGCGACTCCCCCTACCTGAACCGATAAGATCGCGCTGCGCCAAGCCGCATCGGGTGGAAACGAGATCGCGATCGGATTGGCGACGTCATTGTCCGTATCGTCTGCCGCCAGAACCGGAGGGAAAGCCAATACCGTTTGGCCGACAACCGCATTGGCATACCCGCTCGCCGATATCGTCAGGACATGCTCGCCCGCTCCAAGCTTGCCGGGGGCAAACGTAATCGATCCGCTGCCGATCGTGTAGTCGGTCCCTTCGACAAGCCGGGTCGATCCGTCCAGAACGGAAACGATCGACTCTCGCCAATTTGCATCGTCCTCGAACGTCAGCTCAATCGGATGTTCGGGATCGTGATCGGATATGTCCGCATCGAGACTCGGAGGGGGAGCGACGAAGCTCTCCACCCCGAGCTTGCCCGCTCCGTCCCTGTAGGCCAAATAAGGCGTTCCCTTATAGAAAACGAGCGTCATCTTCTGTGCGGACGGTTCCGTAAAACCGGCTTCGCCCACCTGCGTCCATTCGAATGCATCGTACTTGAAAAGCGTGGCGCTGCCCGAACGGCTCGGGTCCGACAAAGCGACATAGGGGATTCCGTCCACGACGCTCATCGCAACGGAACTCGTCGAAAGCTCGGCCCCAACCTGCGTCCACTTGTCCCCTTCATGCGTCATGACGACGGCATGATTCGGACTTGCCGGATCGGAAAAGGCCACGTACGGCCTCCCATGGTCCGCGTCCAAAGTGAAGGAATGACCGGAACCGTCCGGAAATGCCCCGGTGCCGACGGGCACCCAGTCCGTGCCGTCCAACGTCTTCACCGCAACCTTCTCGCCGTTGTCGACGTCCGAATAAGCCAAGTAAAACGTTCCGTCTTGTACATTCAACGACGGACGGCTCGCCCGGCCCGACGAGACGGCGCCGCCGACGGGAGTCCAACTTGCATGTTCATATTGCTTTACCGTCAGTTTGTTTTCCAAATCCAAATAAGCGATGTAGAGAATCCCGTTGTCCATGGCGAGGGACGGAGAAGACCCCCATAACACGTCGCCGATCGGCATCCAGCCGGTTCCGTCGTATTGGCTGACGGTCAGCGATTGGTCCGAAGCCGTATAAGCCAAATAGGTCGTTCCCCGATCGACATGCAGCGAAGGATTGCCGGTCAAGCCCGGCATTGCCGTTTCGCCCAGCGTCACCCAGTTCAGTCCGTCGAAGGTCCTGACGACAATCCGATCGTCGTCCTCCTGTGACGGGTAGGCAACGTAGGGTGTCCCCCTGTCGACAAACAAGAACGGCTCGCCTGCGGTCGGGTCGGCAGGAAAATCGCTCGTGTCGCCCATCGCTTGCCACGACTCCCCGAGCATCGGCATCGCGTCGCGGAACACGGTTACCCGGTACGACCGGACGGTACGATCCGGTGCCGTTACGTTGACCGCGATCGTATTATAGCCGACATGGAGCGGGATAATCTCGCTGTCCTGACCGCTACGGACCGGTATTCCGTTAACGGTCAGCTCCGCGGAGGGTTCGGCGGAGGTCGCCGTTACGGCCAGACCGGATACGTCATTCGCCACGATGGCCGTGTAGTCGGATATTTCCGGCCGGAAGCCGGGATTCAGGAAGCCGCTCGACAGCGTCAAGCCGCTCAAGTCCGCGTTGCCGCTGGCCGCCCGTCTCACGGTAATCGTGTACGTTTTCTTCGTTCCGTCCTGTGCCGTCACTTCGATGCGGACCGCGTTATCGCCTACGTTCAGGGCGACTTCCCCGCTCGCTTCGCCGACGGCCTCCGGCTGGCCGTTGACGCTGACGGCCGCATTGACGTCGGAGGCCGTCGCGCTTACGACGAGACCGGACACTTCGTTTCCTACATCGACGACATATTCCGTTTGATCCGGCGCAAAGTCGGGAATCGCGCCTACCGACAAGGAGAGGCCGCTCAAGTCCGCGTTGGCGCTCAGCACGGCTGCGCGGTCGATCACGACCTCGTACGCGACCGACGCCCCGCTTTGCGCGACGACTTCGATCCGAATCGGATTGGGCCCCGGCTGCAAGCCGGAAGCGCGGTATGACCCCGTCGATGAATCGTACACGGCTCCCGTTACCGTCACCGTCTGGGTCGGCTCGCTCGTCGCGAGAGACAGCTCCAAGCTCGTCACCGCATATCCAACATGGACGACGTAATTCATAGTCGAAGGCGCAAATGCGGGAGACAGCCGTCCCCGGTCCACGGATAAGCCCGCGAGATAGGAATTGCCGCTCACCCATTCCGCATACAGCGTCGCGTCGGCGGAACCGATGGGATAAGCATCGCCTTCGGCGTACCTCGTTCCGCTCCCGTCCGGCTCCGTGTTCCAGCCTGCGAATACGAGTCCCGGCTTCGTCAGATTGCCTTGGTTGCCGAGCACCGTGACGGCCGCTCCGTCGGCATACGAGCCGCTGTCCGTCGGCGCGCTTCCGCCCGCGGCGCCGTTGCCGTCATAGTTCAGGATATGGCCGGCCGCTCGAATAATCGTTCCGGATTGGCCAACCGCAAGAAACGTACCGTTGTAATAGGCCGCGCCGAACAGAGAAGCGGCGGTTCCGCTCGTACGGCCGGTCCAGTTCGCGCCGTCGCTTGAAGTCAGCACCGAGCCGTTGCCCCCGGCCGCGACAAAGGTCCCGTTGCCGTAAACGATGACGTTCACCGGATCGTTGGGGCTCCATCCAAGCGATTCCCAATGGACCCCGTCGCCGGAGGTGGCAAACCCCATAAACCCGGTCGCTACGAACATGCCGTTGCCGTATGCAATGCTGCTGAAAAAGTTCCCGTTGCTTGCCGTCCAAGTATTGCCGGCGTCGGAGCTGACCAGTGTGGGCATGAAGCCCGCTATCAGGAACAGCCCTTTGGCGTAAATAACGCTTGAATAAAAATCCGCGGAGCCGCTTGATCGGTTCACCCAGCTCACGCCGTCGGCTGAAGTCAAGATCGTCCCGTTCATCCCCACAGCCGTAAAAACGCCGCTGCCGTAGGCGACGCCGTTCAGCGAGTTTTCCGTATTCGAGGGGCGGGGCGTCCAATGGATGCCGTCACCGGATGTCAGGATCGTGCCGGCGCTGCCGACAGCCACATACGTGCCGTTTCCGAAGGCAACGCCGTTGAAATCCGCATTCGTGTTTGAATGTTGCAAAGTCCAGGCGGCTCCATGGCCGGATGTCAGGATCGTTCCGCCCGATCCGACTGCCACATATAGGCCGTCTCCGTATGCGACTCCCATGAGAAGACTGCCGGCCGGCGACGGCCTGACGCTCCAATTGTCCGTCGGGCTAGCGGCGGCGGCCGCAGCCCAAATGAAGACGATGATCGCCGGCACCAACAATATAGCCAATCCACGTTTTATCATCCGTTTCTTGTCACTCGCTTTCCGGGTCGCTTCCACTGAAATTACTTATAGATTAGCGCAATCGACTGGAAGCAAACTGAAAAGAAAGTGCTTCATGTCAGGTTTTTGCGAAAGACGGCAAAACTTTAACCGCGACAAAACGGTGCAGTCCGTATTCGCCGGCACGGCTGCAGCCTCCGGAGCTCGGCTCGGAATATTTGACGGAGTGGTACGTTCCCGTCTGGGAGCATGATCTGGACAAAGGGCTTCGCATGCTCCGTCTCGCGGTCGACACGCACCTCACCACGAGCCGCTTCGCACTGCCTCTCCTGATTCGCAATCCGGGCGGACTGGTCGTCGAAATGACGGACGGCATGGAAGAATACAACCGGGAGCACTGCCGACTGCCGGCGATTCGGCGCCGCCCGATACGTCCGCGGGTACGAAGCGGAAGCGGCCGTCCGCACCGATCCATACCGCCGCCATGCGATCCGGCTTTACGGCGGCCGGCAGGACGATCGTCCGCTCCACATAAACGCCGCCGTAATCCGTTATGACCTCGCCGTTCCGGTTTATTCCGCAGCACGCCTTGTCCATCGCCCCGCAGCAGCTTGCCCCGCCCCCCGGCATTCTTCGCCCGGTATCCCTCTAACCCGCCACAAAAGTCAAAAAAGTGCTTCCCGAATGTCAAAGTACTCCCCTATGATTAATTGCCAGCATCCGCGATAATCGAAGCTAGCGGAATGAACGCTTACGGCAAGCAAAAATAGGGGGGCGGACGTGCACGCTCTTGCAAGCATCGCCCGCATATTATCAAGATGCAGACAGAGAAAGGGTGTTCAACATGAAAAAATCAACGGTTCTCCTGCTGGCCGCCTCGTTCGCGATGACGACGGCTTGCAGTGACAGCGGTTCCAAGACGACGGAATCGTCAAACAAGCCGGAAGGCAGCGGCAGTCCTTCGGCATCGGCGCAGCCGAAGATCAGCCTGCGCTGGATGGTGCCGTTGGGGTCGGAATTCGCCAACGCGACACTGCCTTCTGCGGACAAAGACTTCGTCAAGAAGGCAATTGAGGAGAAGTTCAATGTCGATCTGAAGATCGAATATATGAGCCTGGGCAACGACTACAACAACAAGCTGAACGTCATGCTGGCGGGCGGCGACGTACCCGACATCTTCATAGCCGGCGGGGCGGAATCGCAGAAATATTCCAACGACGGCTTGCTCGCCGACCTTACGCCATACATTTCGAAGGAGACGATGCCGAACTACTACAAGTGGGTGAAAGAGGAAGAGCTCGATTCCTTCCAGATGAAAGGCGTCAAGTTCAACCGGGCGCTCCTGCCGTTCTTCCGCAACGGGTACGCCGCCTACTATATTCGCCAGGATTGGCTTGACAAGCTGAACTTGCAGAAACCGAAGAGTTATGCCGAAATGCTGGACGTGATGCGCAAGTTCACGAACGATGACCCGGACGGCAACGGCAAGAAGGATACGTACGGGTTCACAACGTCGGCAGGCGGAACAGGTCTTAACTTCGAATTCCCGCAATGGATGGCTAACGGCTTTGTCGCCGACTTCCAGATCGCAAACAATTCGTTCGTCGACAACCGGACCGATCTTGGCGTACAGAAGGTCGTTCAGGGCATCATCGACATGAACAACGAAGGTATCATCGATCCGGACTGGTTCCTCCAGAAATATCCCGCGCATCTGGATAAGGCTGCGCAAGGCAAGGCCGGTATTTTCTTCAGCGGCGACAAAACGGCTGCTTTCGAGGGAGTAGCCAGCAGTGTGCAAGGCAAATCGAAAGCGATCAACCCAAAAGCCGACTGGCAGCCGTTCAACCCGTTCCCGGAAGCTAAGGCGATCTGGAAGAACGGCGTCCCGACAGACACGATTCTCGCCGGCAAGCTCGTCGCCGAGAAGAAGCCGGACAACATCAAACGTTCGATCGAAGTGCTTAACTGGCTTACCGGCGAAGAGGGCTATCTGCTGACGCACTACGGCCAAGAAGGCAAGCATTACAAGCGGTCCGGTAAAAAGATCGAGCTGATTTCGGACACTTACGAGAATGATATTACGAAGCAAGGCAACTGGCTGGGCATTTACCGCGCCTTTACACCGGAAGAGCCGGCCGTTCTCGGATTTGAAGTGGTCGATCCGCGTGTGTCGGCCCGCGACGCAGCGATCCTGAAGACGATTTCCGCATATCCGAAGCATGATGCGCTTCCGCCGGTTAATCTCGTTCCGCCTCAAGGTATTGCGATTGGAGATTTCCGCAAGGAGATGAACCGCCTGCACGTCCTCATGATCTTCGAGGATAAGAGCGCGGCCAAGTGGCCGCAATACCGCGAGGAGCTGATGACGAAGTTCCGCGGTCGGGAAATCTTCCAGTACTACACGGATCAGCTCAACGAAGTCATTAAGGGTACGAAGCTGAACGCTTTCAAATAACGGCTCGACAACAAGTCAAGTGGTCATGAAGGGAACCGGCGGCGATAGTAGGCCGGCGGGTTCCCTTCTGCTTTTTGGAGGAGGAAGAAAGATGCAGACGACAATGACCGCCAAGACGGCGAGCCAGCTGAATAGTAGGTTGAAATGGAGAAGCATCTACCGAAGCCGTTGGTTTTACTTGATGATGGCGCCGGGTTTGCTTTATTATTTGCTGTTTCATTACTTGCCAATGATCGGCATACTCGTCGCATTCCAGGATTTCAATCTGATGAAGGGCGTATGGGGGAGCGAGTGGGTCGGCTTCGACAACTTCAAGATCATTTTTAACAACCCGGATTTCTATAAAATCATGAAAAACACGCTGGTCATCAGCGTATACCGGATTCTGTTTAACATGCTGCCGGACGTGCTGCTGGCCTTGATGCTGAATGAAATTCGTTCACAATGGTTCAAGCGATTCGTTCAGACGGTTACGTACGGACCGTACTTCTTATCGTGGGTGATCGTATATGGGCTCACGTTCTCGTTCCTGGCCCCTGGATCTGGACTTATTACCGGTCTCGTGCGGGATATGGGCTGGGGCGATCTGAATCTGATGGCGGATCAAGATTTCTTCCGGTCGCTGCTGATTATCACAGACCTCTGGAAAAACACGGGGTTCGGCGCGATTATCTACCTGGCCGCTCTTGCTTCCATTAATCACGAGCTGTACGAAGCGGCTGTAGTTGACGGGGCAAGCCGTTGGAGACAGCTGTGGCACATAACGCTGCCGGGCATCCGCGAAGTGTTCATCTTGCTCTTGATACTCCGGGTCGGCAACATTCTGGATGCCGGATTCGATCAGGTGTATATTTATCTGAATGCAACCGTCTACGAGGTAGGCGATATTATCGATACATGGGTATTCCGCAACCTGCTGGAGAAGCTCGATTTCACGCTGACGGCGGCAACCGGTGTGTTCAAGTCGGTCATTGCGCTGATCCTGGTTCTGACCGCGAACAAGATCGCCAAGAAGGCCGGCGGTTCGGGCATCTGGTAATTCTGCTTATGGGAGGTGCATATCATGTCTTTCGTCATTCACAAAACAAGATCAGAGCGCGTGGCGGACGCCGCGAACTATACGGTATTGGCGCTGTTCGCGCTTGCTACGCTGTTCCCGGTGTATTATGTCTTTATCATGTCGGTGACGCCGTATACCGAAGTTTTGCGCAATGGAGGGTTTATCGTGCTGCCGGCCAAGATGACGCTGCTGGCCTATCAAGAAATATTCTCAAGCGAACGCATTCCGGATACCTTGCTCCTTACCATTAAGGTGACGGTGATTGGTACGTTGTTGAGCTTAGCCGTAACCACACTGCTTGCCTATCCGTTGTCCAAGAAATCGGTTCCGGGGCGCAGCGCGATTCTTATGGCCATCGTGTTTACGATGCTGTTTAGCGGCGGTATTATTCCGTTGTATCTCGTCGTCCGGGAGTTGGGTATTTACAATACGATGTGGGCGCTGATCATACCTGGCGCCGTGTCGACGTTTAATTTTCTAATTATGAAGACGTATTTCGAAGGCCTCCCGCAGGAGGTGGAGGAGGCGGCCCGTGTTGACGGCTGCAGCGACATCTCGACCTTGATCCGGATCGTGCTGCCGCTGTCGGCGCCGATCCTGGCTACGGTCGGACTGTTCTACGGCGTCAGCTACTGGAACGAATATTTCAAGGGCATCATCTATATTACGGACCGGGAGCTGTACCCGATGCAGGTCGTGCTGCGCAATATGATCCAAACGCCAAGCGTCAGCCAGGAGCTGTCGATCAATTCGATGCAGGTGGCCCAGCTGCCGCCGGAGACGGTGAGGATGGCGACGGTTGTCGTGACCATCCTGCCGGTGCTGGTTGCGTATCCGTTCCTGCAGAAATACTTCATCAAAGGCATGTTGATCGGGGCGATCAAGGGATAAATTCTCGCAAATACTGCTACTCAAGCGGCAGGGAATGGTAGATAATGTGAGAATCAGCACGTGAAACGATCCCGAAAGGTCGGAATGGACATGAGACGGCTAGTCCGCAATTTCAAGCAATCGGTGCAGCTGCGGTTGACGAGTTATTTTCTCATCATTCTGATCCCGCTTGTGGCCATCAGCGTCTATGCCGGCTTCCGGTCGCAGCGCAATCTGGAGGTGAAGGTGAACGAGCAAATTCTCGTTACGCTCGCCTCCGCGGTAGATTCATTCGATATGATGATGCAAAATATCGATATGCTGTCCATGTCGATCGCGGACGATGATAATATCATAGATCTTCTTAAGCTTGAGGACACGCGGCTGACCGAAAGATTGACGCTAAATTTCCAGAAGGTGCTCAATCAGCTGTCGAGCACCTCTGCGGCCAATGGAAATTTGTCACAGCTGGCTATCTACCACTCGTTCTCGAACACGATGATTTCTTCCCAATACGGAAGCCGTCAGGTGGAAGGATATCAGAAGCAGCGATGGTATTTAGAAGTGTTGGGCAGAGGCGGCAAGAGTATACTACTGCTCCCGCGTGAAGGGGAGTTCGATAGCTACCAGCAGCTGGACCCGGCGTTCCATCCAGGCAGCGTCACGCTGCTTCGCCCGGTTGATCCTTTTGGAGTCAAGGTGACTCATGTTGTAATGATTACGGTCGGAAGAGCCCGTTTAGCACGGGAACTAGGCAAGCTGGTGAGCGGTCCGGAAGAAAGGGCATATCTTCTTGCCGAGGACGGAAGGGTGTTGGCGGGGACGGCGTCTCTTGAGGATCTGCCCGAGCGGGAGGACGATTCGCGCATGATGACAGTGGGCAAGTCGGAGCGTACGGGCAAGGAGGAGCTGGTCGTTCAATACCGTTCGCCGCAGTCGGGCTGGTCGATCGTGATGGTGAAGCCGGCGGACGCGATCTATGCGGAGTCGGACAAGCTGCGGATGATCACTTATGCGATCATCGGCGTCAGTTTCCTGTTGACCTTGATGATCTCGTGGGTCGTCTATCGTGGCATTGCCGCACCGCTTTCTTCACTCGCCCACGGGATGAAGCAACTGAGAGTCGGGAAGCTGGATACGAGCCTGCCGGGCAAACGAGAGGACGAGTTCGGCTACCTGATGAACGCATTCAACCAGATGGCGCAAGAGCAGAAGCATCTTATCGAAAATATATACGAGCAGCAGCTGCTTCGCCTGAAGGCGGAGCTTCGTGTGCTTCAATCGCAAATTAATCCGCACTTCCTCTATAATACCCTCGACACGATGTACAGTATGGCCGAGAATTACGGCGCCGATGAGATCGGGGAGATGGCGCTGAACTTGTCGAAGTTTTTCCGGCTCAGCCTGAGCAAGGGGCAGGAGGAGTTTACGGTAGGAGAGACCGTCCAGCATCTGCAATATTACTTGCGCGTCCAGCAGCTGCGGTTCGTTGACAAGCTGGCCGTGCAAGTGAATGTCGAGGAGGCGTGCAAGCCGATTCCCGTCTTGAAGCTGCTGCTTCAGCCGCTTGTGGAGAATGCCATCCTGCATGGACTGGAGAAGAAGGCGAAGGGCGGCGAGGTCCGAATCGATATTCGGCTGGAGGGCGATATGCTGCGGATGGAGGTGGCGGATAACGGCAAGGGACTCGATCCCGAGAGACTCGAGTATATTCGGTCGGAGCTTGGCAAGCTGTCCATCCATGCGGTGAAGGGTCTGCTTCAAGAGCAGAAGCCGAGAACGGAATTGTACGGGCTGTGGAACGTGAAGGCGAGGCTGAAGCTGTATTATGGCGATCGGGCGGAATTGGAGATCGATAGCAGAGAGAATGAGGGGACATCGGTCATTCTCTGGATACCGATAGGAGGTGCGGCGGATGAATCTGATGATCGTGGAGGATGAGCTGCGGCTTTTGAACAACATCGCTCGCAACATTCCGTGGGAGGAGCACGGCATTGATGTCGTCGCTACGGCGGACAACGGCGTTGATGCTTTGCGTTTGTTCGAGCGGACGAAGCCGAATATCGTGCTGCTCGATATCCAGATTGCGGAGCTGGACGGATTGTCCTTGGCCAGGCACATTACGCAGGAGGACCCTCTTGTCAAGATTGTCGTGTTGAGCGGACACGACGACTTCAAATACGCGCAGTCGGCGATCGACTTGAATGTAGTGAAATATTTGCTCAAGCCGGCTGGAAATCCCGAAGTGCTGAAAGCCGTGCTCGAGGCGCGGGAGAGGATTCGCACCGAGTTGGAGACGCTGTACAATCAGGAGCGAATGCAGCGGAAATGGGCAGAACATCTGCCCCGTCTGCAGGATCTGTTCTGCCAGAGCTGGATGGCCGGCAAGTATGCGGGATGGGAGTTGGAGCGGAGAAGCCGGGAACTGATGATCGAGCTCCCGGACCGGACTGCGTATACGGTCGTTGTCGTCGATATCGATCCGCTGCCCCCGGGGGAGAAGCGGTTCACCGCCGATGACGCGCCGCTGCTCCAAGTTACGCTGCTTGGTCTGGCGGAGGAGCTGCTCGATCGGGTGCCCTGCCTCCTATTTCCCGACTATGACGGTACGGCGGTCCTCGTGTTTACCGCCCCGTTGGAAGCCGAATGGAACGAACGGGCGGAGAATGGCTTTATGGCCGATGTCCAGCAGCATACGGCCAAGCTGCTGACGGTGTTTAAAGAGTATATGAAGGTGACCGCGAGCGCCGGCATCGGCCGCCCCGTATATGAGAAGGAAGCGGCAGGCGCCTCCTATCGCCAGGCCGGTTTGGCGCTGAAGGAGAGAGTCGTGCACGGGCGCGACATCGTCATTCCGTTTCGTGACGCACCGCATCCGCAAACAGCCGTGCCGATCGATGCGGAGATGGAGAAGCTGCTGTCATACGCGCTGGAATCGGGGCAGCGGGATAAAGCGATCGAAGTCGTCGACCGCTGGGTCGTTCGGGCCATCGATCGGGCGCAGACGCCCGACGAGGTGTACGAGAACGTCATGTTTCTGAGCGCCTTGATCCTGCGCAGCATCCAGACTCACGGATGGCCGCTGGCGGAGGTGCTGGGGGAACAATATGCGTATTTCCGCCGGTTGCCCGAGCGGCTGTCGAAGGAGAGAATCGTGGAGTGGCTGCACGGAACGGTCGACAGCATCACCCGGTACGTGAACGAGCGCAAGACGACAAGCCGGCACGCGCTGGTGACGGCGATGATTGAATTCGTCGACTCGGGCATTCACGAGGATATCGGGCTGCATGAGGCGGCCGACAAGCTGTTCATCAACCCGTCGTACTTATCCCGCCTGTTCAAGCAGCATATGGGGCAGTCGTTCACCGCCTACATCGTCGAGCGCAAGATGAAGCTGGCGATGCAGTGGCTGAACGAAGGGATGAAAGTATCCGAGACGGCCGCGATGCTCGGGTATCGCGACTTCAGCTATTTCACCCGCGTGTTCCGCAAACATTGGGGCATCCCCCCCGCCGAAGCGAAGGGAATGGGGGACAAGGGGGCGGGCGGTTAAGGGGGGCCCGCCTATGCGGGCTAAAGCCGCCCCCTTTTGGGCAGCACCGCATCGCACATCGCCGACTCGCATCGTACCAGCGCCACCGCACCGCGCCGCCGCACCGCGCCGCCGCACCTCGTCGCACCACCCCGCTCACCGCCGAATCGCCTCGCACCAGCGCCACTACACCGCACCGCCGCACAACGTTTCGTTCTATTGCCAAGCCACACCCAACCATCCGATCTCTCCTCCAATGGCCGTGATTTGGCGCAAATCGTGCGATTGCAGGTGATTTTTCACGACAGCCTCCGTGATGTCCGTTAGCGCTGCACGTGTCCGCCCAATCGCGTTAAAACGGTCCCATATGTGGGGGAAAGCACTGAACCGTTACCTGATCCCGAAAGATATGATTGCGGAAAACTGAAGAAAGTGTTCCAGATCCCGAGCCGATCATGTTGTTGATCGTGTTCACCATGCTCTTTTCCGGTGATTTTCAGCTTGTGGTCGGCGAGCGCGTCGTCGCTTTCATAATCCGGGTTTCATTGATACAGTCCACGATTTCATCCCGGTTTTTTCTTCCGCTCAAGGTCTTCGGCCGTGACGCATTGCTGCGTTTTCTTCTCCGCCTGGTGGAACATGTCCTGCAGCCGCCCGGGCGCGATCACAAGCGGAGACGCTTCACCCTTGATCTTGCCGATCACGTTTCTGCCGAACTCCAGCCATGCGGCGGCCGACAGCGTTTTCCCTTCCCGCTTGGCAAACACTTTGCGAATCAGGTTCGTGAGCTGCGATTCGTTCCCCTCGCGCAGGCGATTGCCGTCATCGAGGCGGCGTCCAAGACGCAGGAGCAAGAGACGCTGCTGCGGCCAATCTGCAAGCGGCTCATGCCAGTCTTGTGCCGCTGGCGGCCGCAGCGCCGGGGCAAGCGGTGCTGTCCGGCAATAGCGGGCATGCATACGGTCTGCAGGACGGGAACTACGAGGTGACGATGAACCTGTGGTGGGGACAGAACGGCACGAGCTATACGCTGTATGAGAACGGCACGGCGATCGATACGAAGCGGCTGGCGGACGGGACGCCGAAGACGAACGGTACGATGTACAAACTGTACGAGAACGGCGTGCCGGTCGATACGCAGCAGCTTGCCGCCAGGACGCCCGGCGCGCAGACGGCCAGTACGGCGATAACGGGAAGAGCTCCAGGCGCCTATCGATACAAGGCCGAACCGATCAATGCGGCCGGGGTGGCGGCGAGCGACAAGGTGACGGTTACGGTGAGATAACGAGAGTGAAGGAAGCAGGGCCGCGAAGCACCGCGTACGCGAAGTACGCGGTGCTTCCTTTCCATAAGCGCTTACCTGATTTCGCGAGAAACGGATATCGCTGGCCTGGTTGCCCCCCGTAGGTCAAAGCGCTCGCATTGAGCATGACGTTCGAGTCGAATATGGGAATCGACGGACCGGGGACGAAGCTGACGCCGGGCGACATTCTCGCCGAAGGTCGGCGTGCCCAATCCACCCGATACGCTGAAATTGGAAGGCATTGAACGGCGACCCAATCGCCATAGCCGAGCATGCGAAAATGCGGATTATGGTCTTTTTCCCAGGTAGATATAAAAAAGTAAAAGAGCTTAAAATTCGGTTATTTACGACGGGATCGAATCCTTTCTATGATGAACGTGAAGGAATGGGCACAGTGGAAATATCATCGAATCACTATTGTGAAAGCGTAATCACGAATGCGATGAGACGACTGAAAACGAGGCGGTATTTTCGGCCATCGTTCAGACCATTGTGCTGACGATCAGCCGAGTGAGCTACTGAAAGGGGGGGTGAATAGAAGCGTTATACCACAAAACCAGGAGGCGAAAAATGATTAACCAATCGTAAATGGAAGTGGAGCATTACCCGTACAACCGCAGCCGCGATATACTCAGCGGAACTATGAGTGTGTTCTCCGTTCCGCTCGTTGGTGCCGCCGGTACGGATCCCATGATGGGATCGGGGCTGGTCGTTAACCGCGGATTCGAGCTGGGGAGCGGCACGATCGCTGTTCAACTGGAGCTGTCGACCCCAAGGGCGGGTACGGCCGATGTGATCATCGACCAAGCGTCCTTGACGGCTGCAGATCCGGTGCCGACGCCGACGGTTACGCCGTCCGCTTCGCCTTCTGTAACGCTAACGGCCACACCGACGGCAACGCCAACCTCGATGCCGCCCGCCGGTTCGTTGGAATGGCAGTCACGGCATTTCCAATCGTTTAATGAAAAAGCTGGAGCACGCCCAGATGAAGTCGTTCATTCAGCAAGCTTTGAATACAATCTGCTACAATGAGGTGTGATTATGATTCGAAATCGTAAGTCGAACCTTTTTCTTGTGTGGACCTTACTTTTTACTTTGATGATAAGTGCGACAGGTGGATTTTCTGTTGTGGACCAGTCTGCGGCAGCGGACGCTGCGCCGGCTGAAACCATCTATCCGAATCCATATAACAAGCCGGCGATTACGCCTCCCGCTCATGTCCATCCCCGGGTATTCGTACGGAGTGAGCATATCCCCAAAATAAAGGAAAATTTGACGAAAGGTACGATGCCCGCGGTGTGGCAAAGGGTCGTCGCTAACGCTGGAACAGACGTAGTTGTCGGAACGCTGAACCCAACAGTTGTTAAATCGAATGCGCTGCTATATCTCATCGATGGCAACATTACCGCAGGCCATAAGGCTGTCAATCAGCTGCTTCATTATTTTGCCGCCGGTATTTTTCCTTCCGATTCGCGGGAGATCGGCGAAATCATTTTTACAGCAGCGCTCGTCTATGACTGGTGTTATCCGCTAATGAACGACGATCAGCGACTGACTATCCGTCTAATGGTGGCCCAAATCGGAAAACAAATGGAAATCGGCTATCCGCCGCTCGGCCAAGGAGCCGTCACCGGTCACGGATCGGAAGCGCAGCTGCTTCGCGATCTGCTTTCTTTCGGAATCGCTTCCTATGATGAAAATCCGAATTTGTATGAAATTGCGGCCGGAAGATTTTTCGATGAATTCGTACCTGTACGCAATTTTGAATATGAGTCCGGCATGACATCGCAAGGGAATTCCTACGGCCTCTTTCGCTTTCAGTGGGATCTTAACGCGTTATGGCTGTTCGACCGTCTCGGATACGGCAACGTATTTTCGCCCAAGCAGCAATATGTGCCGTACAGCTGGTTATACGCCAGACGACCGGACGGTCAATTATTAAGAAGAGGCGACGATTTCACGAGCTTGTTTACCGCACCCGGGCAATACTTCAAGGACAGCCCTTTAACGATATTCTTATCGTCTGCGTACTACAAAGATCCCTATTTGCGCAATGAGTTTGTACGGCAAGTCAATTACGGCGCTGCAATAGACCCCATTTATATGGTCTTGTTTAACGATCCCGACCTCGATGTCCTTGCCAAGAGCGAAAGGGATTTACCGCTTACAAGGTTCTTCGGTTATCCGCACGGCTCGATGATCGCCCGCACGAACTGGGAAGGCAGCGTAAATTCCAATAGTGTCGTGGCCGAGATGAATATCGGAACATACAATTTTGTGAATCATGCCCATGAGGACGCAGGCAGCTTTCAACTCTATTATAAAGGCGCATTAGCCATCCCGAGCGGGGTTTACGAAGGAACCAAGGGGGGGTATGCCAGCGATCACGACTTTAATTACCATAAGCGGACCATTGCCCATAACGCGATGCTGGTGAACGACCCTAACGAGCAATTCCGTTCCGGCGCCAGGAGCTTCGAGAATGACGGCGGTCAGCGGTTTCCCAATAATTTGGGGGAGGCGGCCACGCTTGCCGAGCTGCTGAATCCGGCCAAAGGCTACGAGGTCGCCAGGGTGCTGAATCAAGCCGTCGGCTCGGATGCCGCGACGCCGGATTTTTCGTACATTAAAGGAGATCTGACCAAAGCGTACACGAGCAAAGTAACGGACTACAAACGCTCCATGGTGTTTCTTAATCTGAAAAATAATGTTCATCCCGCCGCCCTGCTTGTGTTTGACAGGGTTTCCGCTGCGCAGCCCGATTTCAAGAAAACGTGGCTGCTGCATAGTATCGAGGAGCCTGAGCTCACGGGTAACACCCAAGTGATGAAGAATGAGAAGGGCGGCTATAATGGAAAGCTGGTCAATACGACACTGCTGCCCTCCGGCAATGCGGCGGATATTCGAAAAGAGGGCGGCCCGGGCCGAGAATTCATCGTAAACGGGACCAATTACCCGAACGCTCCGAAAAGTGCAGGGGTGGCGGCCGAGCCGGGCTCCTGGCGGATCGAGATTTCGCCCAGCCAACCGGCTGCGACGGATACGTTCCTGAACGTGATGCAGGTATCGGATTCCGAGGGGGGACCGGCTCCTTTAGCTGTCGAACAAATCAATGGAGACAAAGTGGTCGGGGCTCAAATATCCGATCGGGTGGTGTTATTTGCGAAGGACGGTCAACCGGTCAACGATGAATTAATATTTGAAATTCCTGGTTCGGACAGCGGCTTGTATGTACTCGTTACGGATCTGGCGGCAGGCTACTGGACCGTGCAGCGGCAGGGCTCCCAGCCGTCCGCAGTACAATACGAAGTCCTTGCCGACAAAGGCATCTTGTATTTCCAAGGAGATGCGGGAACGTATACGTTAACTCGATCTGCGGTCCGCACGATGCCGGAGGCGCCTGTTGTGCCAAACATTCCGATGCCGGAAATCAATATTCCAATATCGGTTACGGTTGACGGAAAAACGGTTGGGTTGACGAATCAGCCCAAATTCGTCGGCAATACGCTGATGGTTCCGGCTCAAGAGGTGCTGGCGCCGCTTGGTGTCCGGTTGGAAGGCGACGTGCAGACGGGGACCGTTTCCGCGATCAAGCTCGGCAAAGCGGTGAGCATCACGGCCGGCAGCAGCCAAGTGGTCACGGATGCCGGGACCAAAGAGTTGAAAGCGCCGGTTGCGCTTCTCCAGAATATTCTCTATGTTCCCTTGGACTTGATCGAAATCGCACAGTGGGGAACGACCCAATGGGACGAGTTTTTCAGAAATGCTGCACTGACTACCCTCAAGCCGACTACCAATTACGGACTTACGGCGGTCACCGACAGCACGGGGGTTCCATACTCCGGCGAAACGACAATCGATGGGAAACCCGATACGTACTGGAGTGCAACAGGCGAGCAGGCCTGGATTCAATATGATCTAGGAACAGTGAAAGTGGTCGACAAGGTCGGTATTGCCTGGTACAAAGGGTATGAACGGCATGTTGTGTTTGAACTGCAATTATCGCTAGACGGAACCGCATGGAAAACGGTTTATAGCGGCGTAAGCGGCGGCAAAACCGATCAAGTGGAAGATGTTGTCTTCGACAGGGGACTGGCCCGTTATGTCCGAATCGTCAGCAAGGGCTATCAATCAGCTGGCGGCATAACGCCGAAGCATGCCGTTCAAGAGACGGTCCTTTATCCCGCAGAGCTTCATCCAATAGACGTCACGTCAGATTTCGAGGCGGTGAAAGCGAAGCTGGACGTATTTGCGGAAGCGGAAAGCTTCAGCCATGCGGACCCGGGTATAGTTGTTTATAACACGAGACCGTTTCTATCAGGAGGTAAAGGCGTAAACGGATGGGTTAATCCCGGCCAGACCATTACGTGGGACCTGCATGTTCCCGAAGCCGGGTACTACGATGTTGCCTTGAAATATGTAGGGGGCTGGGAGTTAAACGGCGGCAACATCAAGCGGTCGATTCAGTTCGGCTCCGAACTGTATTCCGTTGAAGCGCCAAGCACGCCGAGCTTTGGAGCCGCCCCGCAAGAATGGAGAGCGGCGACGGTCCGCACCGCGACTTATTTACCGGCAGGACCTGTGCAGCTCAAAATGTGGAACGTCATTGGCGCGAGTAATTTGGACTGGGTCGGGCTGGTGAAGTCTATCGACACCGCTGCACCGACGATCTCCATAACCGGTCTTGCGGACGGAAGCACGCTCGGCAATTCCGGAGAGCTGTCGGTACAGGTTGCCCTGAGCGACAATATGTCCGGAGTCGATGAGAGCAAGACGACGGTGACCCTGGATGGGACCGTCTATGTGCCGGGAACAACGATCCCGCTTTATACGATCGCGCCGGGTACCCATACGTTCGTAGTGATGTCGACCGATTTGGCGGGGAATACCGCTACGGCCACGTTGACCTTTACGACCTATGCCGATATTGAAACACTCAAGCAGATGGTGACGGTATTTACGGCGGACGATTCGATCAACAATCACGGCATTTCCAACAGCTTAATGAAGAAGCTGGAGCATGGGCAGATTCAGGCGTTCATCCAGCAGGTGGAAGCGCAGCGCGGAAAGCATATATCGGAAGCGGCAGCAGACTATTTGCTGCGGGATGCGCGACTGGTTGCAGCTGAATTGCGAGTAAACGAAAGGAGCATTCGATAAACCGTATGAAGAGCCACTCCATCTTCCCCAAGCAAGTCAGGATAGGAGGGATGGGGGTTCCCGGACGCCGCTTGCGGATAACCTGCCGGTGGATTAAACTGGAAACGGGACGTATCCTTATGCCGGGGTGATTCGATTGAAGGTGGAAAACGAGAAAGTCCGCTTAACCGTAAAAAATGCCGATGTAAGCGAATCGAACTTCAACTGCTGCAAGCTGAGCGGAACGGAAATCACCTGCTGCGACGTCAGCGGCGTTCGACTGCAGGACGTCAACATGACGGGACTGGCGATCTCGGACGCCAATTTGAGCGAGCTGCATATCGACGGCGCTCAATGGGGCGGGGCCCGGATCCAATATGTCGGGTACGGCAATCCGAGCCAACCGGAAGTCGACTTCAACAAGCAGGGCGTCCAATTCGTCCATTGCAATTTCGAAGAAGGACGGTTTGCCGACTGCTCGTTTACGAACGTGAAGCTGGAGAACTGCGACATCAAGGGCTTGACCATCAACGGGGTCGACATCGAAAAGCTGATGAACCAGTACGCTTCCGCGTCCGCCGGGAAGGGCGAGTGAACGAATTTTTTCCATACGCGTTCGAGAGCCTGACAATCCGTTGTCAGGCTCTCTTGTTTATACTGGAACCGACTTTGTTCATAGTGAAGGAGGTTCGATCGGTATGACGACCGACGCGTACGGGAACGAAAAAGAGACGGATGCCGGCAGCCGGGCGGAGACCCCGGCCCGGAATGCGATCGTGACGGGGGGATCCCGGGGAATCGGCCGGGAAATCGTGCGACGCTTGGCCGCTAACGGCTATCGGGTCGTGTTTACTTACGAGAAGGAGGAGGACGCGGCGCGCGGTCTGGAACGCGAGCTTCGGGCAAGCGGCCGGGACGTATTCGCGGAACGGTGCCGGCTGACCGACATCGGCGAGCCGGACGACATGCTGGAGCGGGCGTCGCGGCATTTCGGCTCCGGGCCGGAGCCGTTTCTCGACGTGCTGGTCAACAACGCCGGGGTGATCGATCACGCGGATATTCGTCATACGACGCCGGAAGCGTACGACCGGGTCATGAACGTCAACGCGAAAGGCACCTTCTTCATGATGCAGCGGGGAGAAGTGCGCATGCGCGACGGCGGCCGCATCGTGAACATCTCCAGCGTGGGCACCGCGTGGCCTTCGCCGGGCGAGGCGGTGTACGCCGCGAGCAAAGCGGCCGTCGAGCAATTCGGCCGGGTCGCCTCGCGCGAATTCGGCCGGCGCGGCATTACGGTCAATACGATTTCGCCCGGCCCGACCGATACGGACATGCTGCGAAGCGGCGTCCGGGAGGAGGACTTGGCCGGTCTCCGGCATCTCACGGCGCTCGGACGGCTGGGCACGCCCGCGGATATAGCCGACGTCGTCCTGCTGCTCGTCGATCCGCGCGCAGGCTGGGTGACGGGGCAAAACATCCGGGTGGACGGAGGCTTGGTATGAATCGGGAATATATCCTCATTCGCGGAGGGAGGGAGGAGTTCGCATGAGGCTGGATCGGCTGCTGGCCATCACGATGGCTTTGCTGAGCAGCAAGAGAGTGGGCGCCGCCGAATTGGCCGAGCGGTTCGAGGTGTCGCTGCGCACGATCTACCGGGACATCGAGGCGATCAACCAGGCGGGTATTCCCGTCTATGCCTGCTTGGGCCCGGAGGGCGGCTACGAGATTATGCCCGGCTACCGGCTGGACAAGCAGGTGTTGTCGATCGACGATTTCGTCGCCATCTATCACGCGCTGAACGGCGTTCAAGCGGTGACCGACCCGGCCGGGCTGACGCGTCTCCTCGACCGGATCGGCTCGTTGATGCCCGAGCGGGCGCCGTCCTCCTCGGCTCTTGATTTCAACCAGGCCGCGCGTCCGGCCGACAAGGACAAGCTGCGCCGGCTGTACTTGGCCATCCGCGACGGCAAGGTTGCGGAATTCGCTTACACGGACCATCGGGGCGCGGAAACGGTGCGGACGGTCGAACCGATGGGGCTGTACCTCCGAGGAAACGGGTGGAACTTGTGGGGCTACTGCCGGATGCGGGAGGCGCTGCGGGTGTTCCGTCTGTCGCGAATGAGCGGCCTCGCGATCCGGCCGGACACGTTCGTACGGCGAGAGCTGACGATTCATGACGTGGACAAGGACCGACGGCAAGCTTCCGTTCCGCCCGGCATCACGGCGCAGCTGCGCTTTCGGCCCGAGCTCAAGGCGAGCGTGCTGGACGAATTCGGGGAGGAGCGGGTAACGGCCGCTCCGGACGGAACGCTGCAGGTGTCGGTACGCTACTATACGGTCGAGGCGGCGTTGCGCCATATCGTCGGCTTCGGACCGGCCGCGACGCTGCTGGACCCGCCCGAATTGATCGAGGCGCTGCGGCGGTATGTCGCGGCGATCGCGGACCGATACGAGGAAGCGGATGGCGGCGGCTGTCCGGACGATATCGGCCGTTGACAAAGAAGCGCCCCGCCTCTATAATTCATAGCAACTGCATAGAACGGTCAGGTTTGAGAACAGGAGTAACCCTTATCCGTATGCACGGCCTTCGCCCACGCGAAGGCGTGTTTACCATGGATAAGGGTTTTTCTTTTGTCCATCCGCGGCCGTATCGATGGGGATGGAGAAGGAGGAGCCGACAGTTGCGCGGATACATTTTCGATTTGGACGGCACGGTTTATTTGGGGGAACGGATGATCGAGGGAGCGGCGGAGTCGATCGCCAAGCTGCGGAGCCGCGGCGATAAAGTCGTATTTTTGTCGAACAAGCCGATCGCCACCCGTTTGTCTTATGCGAACAAGCTGACGAAGATGGGCATCCCGACCGGGGTGGACGACGTGCTCAATTCGTCGCTGATCGTAGCCCGGCACCTGCGCAAGACGATGAAGCCCGGCGAAACGGTCTACGTCATCGGCGAGGAGCCGATCCGCGAAGAGCTTGCGGCCCACGGCATCGTCTGTACCGACAAGTCGGAGGACGCGTCGGTCGTCGTCTTGTCGTGGGACCGCCAGTTCACCTACGACAAGCTGAACGCGCTGTTCCAGGCGGCGCTCAAGGGAGTGCCCATCATCGCCTCCAACCCGGACGCGACTTGCCCGCTCGAGGACGGCCAGCTGCCGGATACGGGCACGTTCATCGCGGCTCTGGAAACGGCGCTCGGGAAGCCGGCGGTCGTCGTCGTCGGCAAGCCGTCGCGTATCGCCGCCGAAGCGGCGGTCGAGCATATGGGTCTCGATTACGGCGACTGCTACGTGATCGGAGACCGTCTCGAAACCGATATCCGGATGGCCAACGAAGCGGGCATGCATTCGGTGCTCGTGCTTACCGGCGTCGGGACGCGGGAGATGGCCGAGCGGGGACCGGACCGGCCGCGCACGATTTTGCCCAGCATCGCGAAAATTGCCGACCTGTAGCCCTTCCGGCCCGCGTTCCGTGCTATAATGGGAGAAGCCTGTTCGTTATGGAGGAGCGCCACATGTACCCGATAGTCGATATCGTCGAGCATCAGACGATTGCCGCCGTACAGAAGGAAGCGGACTTGGACGCCGCTCTGCGCGGGCAAGTGAACGTCGTGTTTTTGCTGACCGGCTCGCTCATGAACGTGCACGAGCTGACCGAGAAGGTGAAGCAGGCGGGCAAGCACGTGTTTTTGCATATGGAGTTTATCGAGGGGATCGCCGCGGACCGGGGGGGCGTCGCCTACGTCGCGAAGCATGTGCGGCCGACCGGCATCATTTCCACGAAGAGCAGCATCGTAAAGGCGGCGAAGGACAGCGGCCTGCTCGCCATCCAGCGCATCTTCCTGATCGACCGCAACGCCGTGCTGCGAGGCATCAAGGCGGTGGAGCAGAGCAACCCCGACGCGATCGAGGTGATGCCGGGCATTATGCCGCGCATTATCCGCGAGATGACGAATATGACGCCGCTGCCGATTATCGCCGGCGGACTGGTCGGCAACCGGCAGGAAATCGACGACGGACTGAAGGCGGGCGCGCTGGCCGTATCCGTCGGAGCGCCGGAGCTGTGGGCGGACTGAGCCGCGACAAAGCCGCGATGAAGGCGGACATCGAGACCGAAAGCGTAACGACCGATTGGGTTCGGAGACCGAGAGAATACCCGAGAGGCCGACGGACGCTTGTTTTTCGCCGTGTGCGGGAAGCTTGCGCTCCGGGGGCGAGCGGGTTTCTACGGTCTTTTTTCGTACATAGATGACACGATCCCGAGACCCTACAACTTGCCGAAAGGACGATGAAACGATGAAAACGAACGACAGCCTTATGATTATCGCGCACCGGGGAGCGGCCGGGGAAGCGCCGGAAAATACGCTCGCCGCCTTCAAGCTCGGCCTGGAGCAAGGCTGCACGGGCATCGAGCTGGACGTCCACCTGTCCAAGGACGGCGAAGTGATCGTCTGCCACGACGGGACGCTGGACCGGACGACGGACAGCAAGGGCGTCATCCGCGACATGACCGTCGACGAGCTGAAGAAGGCGGACGCGGGCCGTTGGTTTCACGAGAAGTATGCGGGGGAGCGCGTCCCGCTGCTGGAGGAAGTGCTCGACCTCGTTTCGCCGGAGGTGCAGATCAACGTCGAGATCAAAGGCTCGTACGGCGGGGAGACCGAGCCGGCGCTGCTGAAGCTGCTGCACCGCAAAAACCGGCTAGACAGCGTGTTCGTCTCTTCGTTCGATTTCGTCAGCCTGGAGCTGCTGAAATCGCTGGAGCCGAATATTCGCATCGGCCAGCTGTACAGCATCGGCATCGCGAAGCATTACCGGATGGCCGACCTCATCGACCAGCCGCTCTATTCGCTTCATCCGCAATGGAGCAAGCTGACCGGCGAGGCGGTTCGAGAGGCGAAGGAGCGCGGTCTCGCCGTCTACCCTTGGACGGTGAATGCGGAGGAGACGATGCGGCAGATGATCGAGTTCGGCGTCTCCGGCATCATTACGGACTATCCGGGCCGGCTGAAGAAGCTGCTGGAGGGCTGACGTCCCGCAGCAGGTCGACGAACGCCGTCAGCGTGCGCGACACCCATCGCCCGGCGGGATAGACGAGCTGGACGAAGAAGCGCAGCTCCGGGTGCGAGAACGGCAGCGGGACGAGCCGGCCGTCGGCGAGCTCCGCCTCCACGGCGCCGGCGGGCAGCAGCGACAGGCCGAGCCCGTGGAGGACGCAGCGCTTGATCGCCTCGACGCTGCCGAGCTCGCACGATAGCTGCGGCCGTACGCCGCAATCGGCGAGCAGCCCGACGAGCGCGTTGCGGTAGGCGCAGCTTCGCTCGGGGGCGACCCAGGCGTGAACGGCGAAGTCGCCCGGCACGACTTCGGCCGCCCCGGCGAGCGGGTGGTCCGGGCGGGCGACGAGGACAAGCGGCTCCTCGCGCAGCGTGACGCAGACGAGCTCGGGATCCGGGCATTTGCGCTCGAGCAGGACGCCCACGTCGTATTCGCCCCGCTTCACCCCTTGGAGCACCTCCGTCTCGTTCCCGGTTTGCAGCAGCAGCTCGGTTTGCGGAAACGCCAGCTTCATCCGCCGAACGTACGGCGGCAAATAAAACGCCGCCATCGATTCGGTCGTGCCGATCGCGAGCGCGCCGGCCGTCTCCGCCGATACGGCTTGCTTCGATTCCTCGGCCAGGTCGAGGAACCGGTCGGCGTACGCGAGCAGCTGGCGTCCGCCCGCGGTCAGCCGGATGCCGCGTCCGTCGCGCTCGAACAACGGGACGCCGTACTCCTGCTCCAGCTTCCGGATTTGCGCCGTTACGCTCGATTGCGCGTAGCCGAGCGCGTCGGCCGCGCGGGTCATATTCAGCTGCCGCGCCGTTTCGCGGAACGTTCTCATAAGCGCGATGTCCATCGGCGTTACCTCCTTGCGCGCGGATTCGATCGGTTTTTCCGATTGATGTTATCGAATATTATAGCTAACTCCGATCGGATTCGCTATGGTACATTGGATGCACAGCCGGTCGCGGCCGCCGCTGCAATAGCCGTTGCAACGGCAGGCGATGCCGGCATTCATGCCAGGGAGGGGTTCATCATGTTGGCTGAACGATTGAAAGGCGTCTTCGTCCCCGTCGTCGCTCCGTTTACGCCCGATCGAAAGCTGGATGCGGAAAGCTTCCGCAACGTCGTCCACGCGGTGCTGGAGCAGCGGGTGCACGGGATCGTCGTCAACGGCACGACGGGCGAAAGTCCGGCCGTCCGGTGGGAGGAGGTGCGCCGGATGACGGAAATCGCGCTGGAGGTTCGAGGCGAGCGGTCCGTGCCGGTTATCGTCGGCACGGGCTCGAACGATACGCGAACCGCGGTCATGCTGACGAAGCGGGCGAGACAGCTCGGCGCGGACGGGGCGCTCGTCGTCACGCCGTACTACAACCGGCCTTCGGCGGCCGGCGTCCTCGAGCATTACAAGCGGGTCGGAGACGCCGGGCTTCCGATCGTCGCCTACCATATTCCGTACCGGACCGGGCTGGAGCTGACTCCGGACGACATCGCCGCCGTTCTCGAGCTCGAAGCGGTGGCCGGCATCAAGGAAAGCTCCGGCGGCATCCGCCACTTCATCGAGCTTGGCGGACGGACGGAGAAGGCGCTGCTGTGCGGCGACGATCTGTATTTCTTCGCGGCGCTGTGCTGCGGGGCGGCCGGCGGCATGCTCGCATCGGCTCACGTCCGGACGCACCGGTTCGTCAAAACGTACGAATCGTTCGCCAAAGGCCGCTGGACGGAGGCGAAGGCGGCGTTCGACGAGCTCGTCCCGCTCATCCGGCTGCTGTTCGCGGAGCCGAACCCGGCGCCGGTGAAGACGGCGCTTCAGCTGGGCGGCCTGATCCGCTCCGACGCGGTGCGGCTTCCGATGACGCGGACGGGGGAGGCGCTTCGCGGCAAGCTGGAGGCGCTGCTGAACGGATCGAAGTTATAGGCGTTAACTATCACGAATATCGAATCTATATATTGGACGAATGAGCCGGTCATGCCTCACAATCGGAATCAAGAAGAGGAAAGGTTGTGAGCGCATGAATCATTCGTGGAACGCGGAATTGTACGATACGAAAATCGGCTTCGTCTCGGAGTACGGCAAGTCGGTCGTCGACCTGCTCGACGCGCAACCGGGCGAGTCGGTGCTGGACATCGGCTGCGGCACCGGCGACTTGTGCCGGGAGCTGGCGGACCGGGGGGCGATTCCGCACGGAATCGATTTTTCGCCGGACATGGTCGCAAAGGCGAAGACGAAATACCCGGACTTGACGTTCGAGGTGGCGGACGCGCAGTCGTACCGGACGGACCGGACGTTCGACGCGGTATTCTCCAACGCGGCGCTGCATTGGATGAAGAAGCCGGCGGACGTCATCCGCAGCGTCCGCGAAGCGCTGAAGCCGGGCGGACGGTTCGTGGCGGAGTTCGGGGGCAAGGGCAACGTGGCCGGCATCGTCCGGGCGCTGAACGAGGCGCTGCCCGCGTTCGGCGTGGTCGACGCGGCGGCGCGCAACCCGTGGTATTTTCCAAGCGTGGGCGAATACGCCGCGCTGCTCGAGGCGGAAGGGTTCCGAGTCGGGTACGCGCTCCATTTTCCGCGTCAGGTCGCGATGGGGGACGGCGAGCGGGGACTCGCGCATTGGCTCGACATGTTCGGAACGGCGTTCTTCGAAGGGCTCGACGAGGCGCGGAAGCGGGAGGCTTACGGGAAGACGGCCGAGGCGGCGAAGCCGTATCTGTTCCGCGACGGAGAGTGGGTGCTCGATTATTGGCGGCTGCGGGTGACGGCGTATATGCCTTTAGTCATGAAATAGGACCATATACCTATTAATGGAATGCGGAAAATGGGGTACTATAGTCTTACAAACGTGTGCAAGATTAGGAAAAAAGGCAAACCCGATCGAAAGACGGGGACGCAAAGCCACGGGTCTACAGCCGCTCTCGGCCAAGACAGCCGGGTTGCCCATAACGGCACCGTTATCGTCGGCTGGACGGACGTCGCTTCTGGGCGGCGTCTTCTTTGCGTTCGGGACGCGACTGGAGGTGACGATTGATGAACGAAGTGATGCAGCTGAAAACCGATTTGCACCGGCTGACCGTCGAGCTGATCGGCAACTGCAAGTATTGCTCCCTGATCTCCTCGAACGTGGAGTTCAAAACGCCGATCTACTGCACCAAATTTACCGGAGCCACTCATCCGACCTGCGTGGACGTCGGCACGTGTCTCGCCTGCCAGGAATATAAACGGACGTAGACTTTTCGTTGGGGGAAGTCTATTTTTTGTGAAGCTTCCCGAAAAAACGTCATCGGTCCCCGCACCTTTTTCCCGCCGCCGAATATGGGTATAAGTAGGCGAGTATCCGCGGGAAGGAGGGGAGAACGATGGAATTCCGCGATTTATCCGCAATCGTATCGAAGAAGGTGATGATCAAGCCGAGGCTGCAAATCCGCTACCCGCAGCTGTCCGGCTTGCCGAACCGGAAAGCGCAGACGGCGATGAACGACCGGATTCTCGACTTGACGTACGGGCTGATCCGGGACCAGGGTTACGTGCAGGACCCGACCAAGGAGATGACCGGCGGCTACGAGACGAGGCTGAACGGAAACGGCTTGATCAGCATCGTATTCCGCAATGACGCCTATTCGAAGGGCGCCGCGCACGGACTGACGGTGCAGCGGTCGTTGACGATGGACTTGTGGAACGGGAACGCGTACCGGTTCGGCGATTTGTTCCCCGAAGGGAGCGAATACAAAGACACGATCGACGCAATCTTGAAACGCGAAATCGAGGAGAGGGAAGTGCCCGTCTCCGACATCGCCGATTTCAGGGGCGTGGGCCCGGAACAAGACTATTACTTGACGCCGAACGAGCTGGTCGTCTATTACCGGCTCTACGAATATACGCCGTATGCGTTCCCGATCCCGTACGGCGACATCGTCGACATCGCCGACCCGCAAGGGCCGATCGGCCGTCTGCAGCCGGTCGCGATTTGAGTCCGAAGTCTTCCTTCGCCGCAAGGCGGGGGAGGGCTTCTTTTTTTCGGTGTGATATACTAGATTCATAGCAGTGTTGCTAGAATCCGGATAACCCTTATCGGAACGGAAAAGGAGAGGATGAGACTTGAAACGGTATGGGAAACGGGTAGCGGCAGCCCTCGGAACGGCGCTGCTGCTGACGATCGGCGGAGCGGGGCAGTCGTTCGCCTACGACGCCCGATTGAAGACGTATTCGGATATGGCGGTCGGCGATTGGGCCGCACCGTCGGTATATACGCTGTCGTCCATGAAAATCGTGGACGGCTACGAGGACGGGACGTTTCGCCCGGACGCGGCGCTCTCCCGGGAGGCGTTCGTCAAGCTGCTCGTCGAGGCGGTGCCGCCGCGGCCGCAAGCCGGGGGAGCCGCCGGCGCGGCGCCGTTGGCCGACGTCGGGGCCGACCGGTGGTCGTACGAGCCGATTCGGCGAGCCCATGAGGCCGGATGGCTCGATACGCTCGTACGGGACGGCGCGTTCGGACCGGATAAGGGGATGACGCGCGAGGAGGTGGCCGCATTGGCGGGCGCGGCGCTGCTGGCGGACGCGAAGCCGGAGGAGCGGACGCGCTGGCTCCAGACGGAATGGACAACGACGCGCGACAAAGTACCGTTCGGCGACGCCGCGGATATCGAGCCGCGCCTCGCGCCGTACGCGTACCGGACGGTCGCCTCGGGCGTCATGCTCGGGGACGACCTGGGGTTATTCCGGCCGAAGGACGCGCTGACCCGGCGCGAGGCGGCGGCCATCGTCGAGCGGATGATCGGCGTACGGACCGCGGAAACGCCGCTCGAGATCGCCGCCTTTTATTCGGCGGGCGGCCCGTACAAGGATACGGCCCGCTTCTCGGCCGCCGGGGAGGCGATCTTCGACTGGGCGAAGCTGGAATACGCCGGGGGCGGTTCCGGTACCGCCAAGGCGGCGTTGACGCTGCCGGCCGATTGGAAGGACGTGCTGCAGGCGGCCGACCGGTCCAAGACGGCGAAGCGGCTCATGGTGTTCGCCAATACGAAGCAGCAGAAGCTGGCCGACTTTTTGCAGGACAAGCCGGCGCGCGCGGCGTTCGTCGCCTCCGTGAGGGAGACGCTGGCCGACCCCGCGTACGGGTTCGCCGGCGTATGCATCGACTTCGAAGGGCTGACCGAGCCGACGCAGCGGGAGCCGTACACGGAGCTGCTGCGCGAGCTGAAGGCGGCGATCGGGAACGCGTCTCTGACGGTTGCGGTGCCGCCGTCCGACTATTACGCCGGCTACGACTACAAGGCGATCGGCGAGCTGGCCGACCGGGTCGTCCTGATGGCGTACGATTTCACGCATGCGGCGAGCGGGCTGCCTTCCGCGCCGCTGCCGCTCGTCGGCATGACGGTCAAGGAAGCGCTGCTCGACATTCCGCCGGGCAAGCTGCTCCTCGGCATTTCCAAGCAGGCGAACCAATGGACGACGAAGCCGGACGGCACCGTGGACTTTTTCCCGTCGCCGGCAATCGATGCGGTCGAGAAGCGGCTGGCCGATCCGAATACCCGCACGGAGCAGGCGCTGCCCTACTTCCTGGAACGGATCACGTTTACGGACGACAGGGGCTCGCACCTGCTCTGGTACGAGGACGCGGAGAGCATCGGGAAGAAGATCCGGCTCGCGCAATCGTTCGGCCTGCGCGGCGTGGCGCTGTGGCAGCTGAACCAGCTGACGCCGGAGGACTGGAGCGTCGCGGCCGCCCATTCGGAGAAACGGGCTCGCTAAATTGCGGCCGGTTTGAAACCTCCTTTTCGCGGTTACGTATTACTTAACAACAAACGCGAAGGAGGACGCGATTCATGTTCAAGAAGCTATTGAAGGATGCGTTGCATTCCGCTCTCGGGTCCAAGCGCCGTCACGGTCACTACAGCAGCAGCGATTATCATAAGCGCCAACACGTACACTACAGCAGCAGCGACTACCATAAGCAGCAGTACGGGCATCCCCCGCAATATCCGAATCACGGCCAGCACCCGAACTACCATCATAACCAGCACGGTCATACGTATTACCGCAAGAAATGGAAAAGCCACTCGAGCTGACCATCGGAAGCGAGCCTGCCGGCATACGACCGGCGGGCTTTTTTTTAAGAATGGTTAGTTGTCGTTGAATGTTCATTTTTGAGCGAAAGAAAACAACCACCTCAAAGGTGGTGATTGAACTGTCGTACCCGTTAGCTTAACATGCAATTTTTCGAGAAAGCACACTATCTTTCGTAGTTTCTTCCTGAATGGTCTTCCTATATGCTTTGTTATTTGGAACAACTAGATAGTTTTTAAGTATTCATGCTTCAAAATACTCATCATTATACGATCGACATATTGACCATTTTTATAGACTTCGTCTCTTAGTATGCCATCCTTATTGAAACCAGCCTTTTCATAACTCCGAATAGCACCAGGATTATCAGCATCTACCGTCAAATACACTTTATGAAGGTTTAAACGCTCGAATGCAAAATCCAGGACAACACCTGTCGCTTCTGTAGCATAACCTTGCCCCCATACCGTTTTGTCCCCAATCCAAATACCAAATTCAGCATGCTTGGACCAAGGATGGATATTAAACAATTGGGTATTGCCAATCGGGATGCCGTCTTCTTTTATTATGGTAAAATAGACAGAGGATAGATCTGTTTGTGCGTACTTCCGTGTACGTTCTCTGACCACTTCCGGTGTTAGGGGCATACCACTTCCTGACGGTAACGTTCGGTTAACTACGGGATCGGACAGCCATTCATATCGCTTTTCCCAATCTTCTTCAACAACACGCCTTAATGTTACTCGTTGTCCGTATAGCATATTTTCCCTCCGTGTACCTAGATTGGTACTTGTTTTGTATACTCGTAAATCCATATGTAGGGTATTCGCGAAAGCTTTTTAACTATTCTGCCGTTAGCTTAATGATAAATCGACAACAAAGATTAACATAGCCTTAAGAATAAAGATAGTATAAGTTTTCAGCGAAGCTGAGTGCGTTCTTCTCGAAAGAAAAAGGTTCCGCTTACGCAAGGGTCAGGCATCGTGTCCAAGACTTCGTTTAGAATCTTTTTTTATCCAATGTGTGAGATTCGGAGATCGGTTGGCATCCCTAAGGATAGACCGGTTACAAGCCGAAGGGGGAGGGAAGATGGAAGTTCGCGACGTGCGGGAAACCGCCGCAGATTGCGGCGAGGACGAGACGGTCAGGCGCGCCCGGGATGGCGACGCCGAAGCGTTCAGCGAGCTGGTCCGCCGGTACCGGACCAGGGCGTACGGCCTTGCCCGGAAGCTGACGAACGACGACCATATGGCCGAGGACGTCGTGCAAGATGCGTTGATCCGCGCTTTTTTGCATCTCGGCAGCTTGATGGATACGTCGCGCTTTTTGCCGTGGCTCCAGAAGATTGTGCGCAATCAGGCGTACATGAAGCTGAGGCGGGGCGGCCCGTATGCGAAGGAGAAACCGTTCGCCTCTTATCGCATGATCCGGGACGGGCAGGAGCCGCAGGTCGAATGCGACAGCGTCGACAGCATAATCCGGCATTTGGCTTCGCGTACGGAGAGCCGTTCGCAGCAGTTGTCCGACCCGGCGCATCTGGTCGTGAAGAAGGAGATGATCGTCGGAATCGGAGAGCTGCTGCGCTGTCTCAGCCCAAGGGAACGGAACATTTTCGAGGCTTACTTTTTCCGGGAGCTGTCGCCGCCGGAAATCGCCGATCTGTTCGGCACGACGACCGGCAACGTGTACAATTTCATCTATCGCACGAGGCACAAAGTGCAGATGGAACGGCTGCGCGTTTATTTAAATGCGCACGTCCAGAAACGCCGCGAGCTGAAGCTGCCCTCCAAAAAGATTTTGCCGAAGCCGACCGGATACTGACTACCGAAGGAGTGACTTTTCCGATGTCACAAACGTCCACTCGATTTGAAATGACATGGTGCACGCCGGCCCAAGCGATCCATGCGGCTCTCCAATACCCGGACGAGAAGCGTTACAGCTTGACCGAAATCATGGGTTATACGAGCCATGCGTTCCGCCTCAAGATCGGCATCCCCGCCGCCGACGTCGGCGGACCTTGCGGTTACGACTGGCCGGTGCTCCTGCCGCGCATGATGAACGTGCTGGGGTATGGGACCAAGACATATGGAGGTCCGACGCTCACCCCCCCGAGCGCGGAGGAGCTGACCGAGGCGCTGGAAGCGGTACAGCGCTCCATCGACCGTGGAATACCGGCGATCGCATGGGACTTGTTCGTCGCCGAGTTCGGTATCATTTACGGATATGATGACGATCAGCAGCTGTTGTCCGCGCGGGACCCGGCGAAGGACGGGACGCTGCCTTACGCCAAGCTTGGCCGGGGGCAGGTGAGCGAGCTGTTCGTTCTGACGATTGAACCGTCCCTCGAACGTCCGGACCGCCATTCTCTGCTGCGAGGAGCGCTTAAACTGGCGATCGAGCACGCCCGCATGGAAGAGATCAACTCGATTCCGCAGCCGGGCGTCTACAAAAACGGGCTCGATGCTTACGACGCCTGGATCCAGACATTCAAGGACCGGACGGCCGATCCGTTCGGCAACGCCTATTGCGCCAAGTGTTATTGGGACGCCCGTGTTTATGCGGCCCGGTTTTTGCGGGAGCTGGACCGGACTTGGGCCGGAGACGGTGCGCTGGAGCAAGAGATCCGGCGGTTGAGCGCGCAGGCGGCCGGTCACTATGAGGAAGTGGAGGCGGCGCTGCGGCCTTTTGCGGAGCAGTTCCCGTTTCCGCAGGGCGGAAGTCCGAACGATCCGGAAGTGGCGGAGGCTTCGGCTCGTATGCTGGAGCGGGCGAGAGCGGCGGAGATGCAGGGCGTTGAAGCGCTTGAGCGGATGGCCGCCGTGCTGGAGGCGGACGGGTAAGCGGCGGCGGACGGGTGGAACGAGCTTGCGAAGGTTGTCCAAGGATTGCTTGGACAGTTTAAGGACTTCTTCCTCTTCTGCCCGTCAAAGCGATCATGCAACGATTGAGTAAGTGTTAAAGACCCAAGCGAACAGGGAGACCGCCCGTTCCATTGGGTCTTTTTGCTGCGCAACGCTGTGCAACCGCGGGTACCCGGCGGAGCGGAGGACCCCCCGGTTCCAGCTTCCTACCGCAGATCGTAGCCAAACACAACCGCCCCTTCCGGACAAAGTGAAAACCTTTAGGCCCATTTCCACGGAACAAAGGTTCCATCGAAAAAGGGTTGAATCGGGGCACGACCGGCGATATAATTCTATTGCATAGATTATATATAATATAGAAACGGAATTGAATTGCCCGTCCATCCGAACGAGAAGGAGCGAAAACGAACATGCGCAAAACGAAAGTCGGCATTATCGGGCTCGGCAGTTGGGGCGGCTGTCATTTGGAAGCGTTTCGCTCGATGCCGCAGGCCGAAGTCGTCGCCATCTGCGACCGGAACGAAGAGAGGGTCCGGGAGCTGGCGGACCGGTACTCGATCGCCCACGCGTACACGAACAGCGAGGAGCTGCTCGCCCGCGACGATATCGAGCTGGTGAGCATCGCGACGTTCGAGAGCGAGCATTTTGCTCCCGCCATAGAGGCGCTCCGGTCGGGCAAGCATGTGCTGGTGGAGAAGCCGGTTACGACGAAGCTGGCGGAAGCGATCGAGATGCAGCGAACGGCGGAGGAGCGGGGGAAGTTTATCGTGCCGGGCCATCTGCTGCGGTTCGAGCCGCGGTACGCGGACATTCGCGAAGCGATCGTCTCGGGACGGATCGGTGCGCCTCACAGCATGTATTTGAAGCGGGCCCGGACGAAGAGCATGTTCCGGACGTACAAGCGGACGCATACGGTGTTCGAGCTCACCGTGCACGATCTCGATCTGGCGATTTGGTATGCGGGCAGCCGGGTCCGGACGGTCAAGGCGTACGGGAAAGCGGTGCATGACGAAGTCGTTCCGGATATTTTATGGTCGTGCCTGGAGTTCGAGAACGGGACGCTCGCCTTTCTCCACAGCAACTGGATGACGCCGGACGAAGCGGGAATCGTCATGAACGACTCGATCGAGGTGATCGGCGCGAACGGCACCGCGCAATTCGCGAACGGCGGCTCCGACATGCAGCTGCTCGACGCGCGCGGGCGCGCGACCCCGGACTATTCCATCCATCATACGCGAAACGGGACCTCGACCGGCGCCTTGCGCGAGCAGCTGACCTACCTGTGCGATTGCGCGGCCGGCGGGACGGCTCCGTCGTACGTATCGTTCGCGGACGCGGTGCACGGCATCGCGGTGGCGGAGGCGATCATCCGTTCCTGCGCGAGCGGCAAGGAGGAGCGGCCCGAGGCGTAGGAAGCGGAGGGGGGAGGGCGGGGGAGAGGTCATCTTCCCCGCTTGTTCCGTGTCCGGATTTTGCCGCCGCGGCTTCGTCGGTATACAATAGACGCAAGAGACCGACGGTTGCGGAAAGGAGCGGGACGACCTTTGTCGAAGGCGGACAACATGATTGCGATCTTGTGGCTGCTCCGTTCGGGGAAGCGGATTACGGCGAAGCAGATCGCCGAGGAGCTGGAAATTCACGTCCGCACCGTATACCGGTGCATCGACGCCTTGTGCGCGAGCGGCGTGCCGATCGTCGCCGACGCCGGCCACAACGGAGGGTACAGCTTGCTGCAGCCGCTCGACGGGGCGCCGCTGTTCTTCGATGCGGACGAGCAGAAGGCGCTCGTGCACGCGTCCGTTTTCGCCCAGGAAGCCGGCTACCCGCATGGCGAGGCGCTGGAGCGGGCGATCGTCAAGCTGAAGCGGTATGCGAACGAGGAGCAGCAGGAGGCGATCGAGCGGCACGAAGCCGGACTCGACGTCATTCATCCGCCCGTCGACGACTCGATGGGCGCACTGCTGCGGCAGCTGGAGCGGGCAACGGCCGAAGGACGGACGCTGTCGATCGCGTATCAAGCCGGCTACGACGACGACGTGACGAGCCGCGATATCGACCCTTACGGTCTCGTCCATTGGAAGAGCGGCTGGTACGTTGTCGGCTACTGCCGCCTGCGCGGCGACATCCGCAGCTTCCGCGCGGACCGGATTCGCGCGTGCGCGGAAGCCGGCGGAACGTTCGAGCGTCCGGCGGGGTTCTCGGCCCGCGATTTTTTCATGGCGGGGCTGCGGCCCGATCCGGAGCGGAGCGACGAATACGTGACGGTACGCCTCGAAGGAAAGCCGCAGGCGATCGCCGACCTGTGCGCGAATTGGCTGTTCGGCGGCGGTCTCGTCGAACGCCGGCGGGACGGTGCCACCTTCCGGCTGCCGGCGCACACCGTTTATTCCCGCGTTCCTTACGCGCTGCTGACGTACGGAGGCTCGATTACGGGCGTGGAGCCGCCGGAGCTGAAGGAGGCGATGAGAGGCGTCGCGGAGGCGTTGGCGGACTATTATCGCACGATCTGAACTTCACTGGCCGCAGCTGTCAGTGGAGTTTTTGTATAATAAAGCCATTACGAACGAATGGTGGAGGGGCAGACGATGACGAACGGCATATCGAAGGAAGCGCTCGCGGAGGCGACGGGCAAAAGCTTGGACGAATGGTTGACGATGCTGGCGAAGGAGGCGGACCCGTCCTGGTCCGACGAACGGCTCGCCGGACATATCCGGGACGAGCACGGGACGGAGGATGCGTGGGCGAGATTGCTCGCCGCCGCGCTGGGCGAACGTTGGGGGCGCAAGCCGGTCGGACGAACCGCGTCGACCGGGTTCCAGATGGGGGTCCGGCGCACGCTGCCGATCGCGAGGGAACGGGTGTGGGAGCTGCTGATGTCCCGGGAAGGCTTGAAGCTGTGGATCGGCGAGCTCGCCCCCCCGGAGTGGGCGGCGGGCGTACCGTTCGAGTCGGCCGAAGGGACGACCGGCACGATGCGGGTGTACAAGCCGTACGAGCAGCTCCGGCTGACGTGGAAGCTGCCGGAATGGGACAAGCCGTCCACGCTGCAAATCCGGCTGATGTCCTCGTCGCCGGATCGAACGACGGTCAGCTTCCACCAAGAAAACTTGTCGGACTTGTTCGAGCGGGAGCGAATGCTGGCGAAGTGGGAGGGCGCGATTGCGTCGCTTCGGGAGATGGCGGGAACGGCGGACGCATAACGGCCCGCAGCCGTTCCCGATCAGCCCGACATACGATCGGTTTAATTCGGAGACCCTTGCGGGAACGCGTACGAAATCGTTCACCGGCTGAACTGAGCGCGCTCAAAAAAATTGCGAGACGTACATCGCGAGGAAGGCGGCGGTGCAAACCGCCATGACGGCGGCGACGCCGTAACCGAACAGCTGTAGCGGGCGCGGCATCGACTTCATGTCGACTTTGGCGGACGGGACGCCCATAACGGTTCTGTAATGCTCGGTCACCGAATTAAAGGTGGGCGTCTCGTGCGTATCGGTTCTCCTGTTCATGGAGCCAGACCTCCAATCGATTCGACGTTATTGATTTCAGTATACCATGATGCAGGAGGTTCTGCTACCAGTTTCCTGATGATCCGGAAGCTGGAACCGCTCGGGTTGCGAAATGGGGACGATACCGTGAAACCTTGCGGGCTTCGGAAACGTCTAGCTTAGAAACGGGAACGAACGGGAGGAGGAAGCCTATGATCCATTTCGGGATCGTAATCGCGCTGCTGATCGGAGCGGGGGCGCTTTTGGCCGCCCGAGCGAAATCCGCTCCGGGCATGCGATGGGTCGGTTATGCGCTCATCCTGATGACCGTGTTTCTCGTGGCGATCGCCGTTACGGCGGATATTTACGAAGCTTCGCATTACGAATAGCGGTAAGACCCGGGGGAAGCGAAAGAGAGGAAGTTCCGCGCAAGGAGGAGGAAACGTTTTGGAATTCGTTCGGCTTGAGCAGGAAGGTCTAGCCCTTTTGAAGCAGTGGTTTCAGGATCCCGAGGCGTTGCGGCGGTTGAGCGGGATGCTGCCTCTGGAGCGGTGGCTTCCATTCGTGCTGCAAAACCCCGATTACTATGCATGGATCGTATACGAGTCCGGACAGCCCGTAGGTCAGATCGATGCGGAGACGGAGGCGGACGGTACGGCGTACGTCAGTCTTCTCGTCAATCCCGGGCTGCGCGGCAGAGGGTACGGCAGCCGGATGCTCGCCGCCTTGCTGCAGCGCCCCGAGCTTACGGCCGTGCGGCGATGGGAAGCCGGCATAGAGCCGGACAATATCGCCAGCATCCGCTGTTTTCGAAAAGCCGGTTTTGTCGAGCAAGAGGTGGACGAGGACGGCTTTATGAGGCTTGTTTTTATCCCGTTTCCGGCCTGACGGCCGGCAGCGAAAGAACGGCTGCGTCTCCAGGAAGGAGCCGCAGCCGTTCTATATGGGGCCCAAGCGAGACGGTCACCCCGGCTCCTCTCGTTCAGCCCGCCGAGCTTGCGGCCGGCAAGCTCCCGGAGGTAAGCGAAAGGATGTTCGGGCAAGCCGAAATCCGCCCGATCGCCTCCATGAATTTCTGCTGCCGCTTCACTTGCACGGTCAGCTGCACGACAACGCTCGGCGGATGGTCGGCGGACGAACCGGGGACGATCTTGATATGCACGATGCGGACGTCGTGATCCCCCAGCAACGAAGCGATTTGCCCGAGCGTGCCGGCCTGATCGACCATTTCCAGCTCCAGCTCGCGATTGCGGCGGTCCTTGATATGGCGCTTCTCCAGCTTGTTCAGCAAAAACAAGCTGACGAGCACCAGCAAGGTGCTGATCAGAGCCCCGGTAAAAAAGCCCGCGCCCACGCACAAGCCGATAGCGGCCACGACCCAGACCGAAGCGGCCGTCGTCAATCCTTTGATGACGTTTCCGTTCCGCATAATCGCCCCCGCGCCGAGAAATCCGATCCCGCTGATGACCTGAGCCGCCAGACGGGCCGGATCCACCCTCACGTTCGGCTCGTCGACGAATTCGGAAAAGCCGTAAACGGACAGCAGCATGATCGTCGTCGAGCCGAGGCAGACGAGAATGTGCGTGCGAAAGCCGGCCGCATGGTTGCTCCACTCTCTCTCGATACCGATGAGGCCGCCCAATACGGCGGACAACATCAATCTTGCGATAAGCTCGCCATGCGTAATCGTCCAAATGTGATGATCGATGGTGTCCATAGTCATTCGCCCCGTCTAGTCATGGAGGCTTGCCTCCCACAGCTGCAGCGTCGGCCGCACGACCGGATCGTCGTGGCGTACCGAAAGGTAGAACGTACGACACGTGCCGTCCCGTTCCACCGCATACGCTCGCGATACTGCGGCGGCATAGCCGTCGGTCGTGTCGAGCTTGCTTACGATTTGACGGTTAGCGATGGCGAAATAGACTTGGCCGCCGACGAGCGCCAACAAGTGGTGGTTACCGAGGCAGACGACCTGCAGGCTCCCGCCGTCGTCTTCGCGGAGCGGGGCGGGCAAACTTACCGCATAACGGGTTAGCCCGTCCGCCGACAGCAGCGTCGTCCCGCCGTTCCCGATCGTAATCGCCGCGCAAAACCCTCTCCACGAATCCCAGGCCCGCACGCCCTCCATTACCGGTTGAAAAGCCGGCTGTCCTTCTTCATAGCGGTAAACGGTGCCGGAGTCGGCGACCGACCAGACGAAGGAGCCGTCCGCCGTCAAGCCGACGCTTCGCTCCGGGAGCCGCACCATCCGCGCCGCCGATAAGGCGCCGTGCTCCGGGACGACCTTCCACAAATCCGGACCGGCGGCCACCCACGCACCGCCTTCCGGCCGTACGGCCATGGCGTCTGCTTCCTCCTCGAGCTGCCGCTTCACGAACGGCCAATCCCCGTTCGCGGCGCGCACGAACCGCCAAGGGCTGCGGCGGTCGCTGCAGCCGACCGAGCGGCCCCAAGCGAACCAGATCCGCTCCTCCGAGGCGCCGACCGCCGTCAACGCCGGGCCGATATGGCACGTGCCGAACACGGCTTCGACCTCCGGCTCGGCCTCCCAGGTGAACCCGTCCTCCGTCGAAACGAGGCATCGATCCGGCGACAAGGGCACGATGCCGCCGCGGATGGCCGGCGCTTCGCCGACCGGGAACGAGCCGACGCGTGACAGCGATACGCCCGGCTTCGCGATCAACGAGCGAAGCGGTCCCTCGTGACGCCAGCCGCCTTCGTCGGTTACCGCCCGCTTGATATGGTCGAGCGTACGGACCGCAACCGACTGCTCCCCGATGTCCACGATTCGCGACTGCCGCATCCCGTCGCGGGTGAACCCGGCCCCGTGCACGCCGGTAATAAAGAAGCGGGTGCCGAACCGGTACGTGCTGGAGTCCGGATGGATGTGGCTCAAGTGATAGTGGGCGGAAAACCATAGGACGATTTCCGGGCTATGCCGGAACAACCGGTACCATCGGTAAGGATCGTGATTCTCGTCCAAGTACGCGTTCGTCGACCGGACATGGACGCGGGGCACCGTGCGCAGCCCGGACCCGACCGGAGGAGCGTGCGTGAAAAAGATGACGGGCACCCCCGGCCGTTCCTTCAGCTTAGCCGACAGCCAGGCGAACTGCTCGTCGGTGGCGAACACCTCCTGGACGTCGTAGCACGAATCCGGACGCTGCGGCTCCGTCGAGGCGAAGAACAGCCGAATGTCGTCGTACTCGAGTACGCCGTACGGCCGATCGAGCTGGAACATGCGAAGAAACCGTTCCCGCATCGTGCCTTTCGGCTGCTTCCCGTTGCCGGACTCGAGCTCCAAATCGTGATTGCCCAGTATCGGCCGCAGCGGAACGCCCGGCAGCCGCAAAAACGGCTCCGACTCCTCGAGACCGGCGATGCTGCCGATCTTCCCTTGGCTGCCGAAGTCGCCCAGCGGGACGATCAAGTCCGGCTTGCAGGCTGCGACATCCTCCATCGCCGCCCGGGTCTGCTCGTAATCTTCCGGCCTCAAATGAAAATCACCGAGAATGACGATTCTCATCCCCAACCCTCCTCTTTCGTCAGATCGCGGATGCGGCGGGCGCTTATCCTTTCACCGCTCCGGCCGTAATCCCTTGAATAATATACTTTTGCATGACCAGGAAAAAAACGACGACCGGCACGATCGCAAACGTCAGCGCCGCCATCGCGAGCCCCCACTCATTGTTATACTCGCCGAAATAGATCGAGGACGCAAGCGGGATCGTCTTGTTTTTCGCCGAGGTAAGCATGATGAGCGGCAGCAAAAAATCGTTCCAAATCCACAGCGTATGCAAAATGGCGATCGTCGACGTAATCGGCTTCATCAGCGGCAGCAAAATGCGGAAGAAGACGCCGAACGGGCCGCAGCCGTCGATCTGGGCCGCTTCCTCCAATTCGCGGGGAACGCCTTTGATAAACCCGTGGTACAAAAACAGCGCAAGCGGAATGCCGAAGCCGCAGTAAACCAAAATCAGTCCGTACAGCGAGTCGATGAGCCGCAAATCTTTCGCCATCTTCACGAGCGGAATCATCAGCGTCTGAAACGGAATGATCATCGAGGAAAGCACGGCGAAGAAGATGACGGTGCTGACGATGCCCGGACGCCGGACCAATTGGTAAGCGGCTGCGGCGCTCATCAGCAGGATGAGGACGACCGATGCGACCGTGACGATCAACGAATTCATGAACACGCCGGGAAACTGGATTTGCTTCCAGACGGTCGCGTAATTGTGCCAGTCCAGCTTGTCCGGCAGCGCCCACGCCGATTCGACGATTTCATTGAAGCTTTTGAACCCGCTGACGATCGTGATATACAGCGGGAACAAAAACAGGGCGGCCAGCACGATCATGACCGCTTCCAAGCCGAGCTTGCCCAAGCCGTACCGCGATTCGTTTCTCACAGCTCCACCTCCTTGCGTTTCATGACCCCGACCTGTACCAGCGTAATGCCGGCGAGCACGATAAAGAAAACGACGGCCTTGGTCGCCCCGTAGGTGAACAAGTTTTTCACGAAGGCGTCCGAATAAATTTGCAAAGCGAGCGACTCCGTCGTGCCGAACGGACCGCCCTTGGTGAGCGAGAAGTTCAGGTCGAACGCCTTGAAGCTGCTGGAGATGGCGAGGAACAGGCAGATCGTCATGGCCGGGCGGATGAGCGGCAGCGTGACGCTCCACAGCCGGCGGAACGGCCCCGCTCCGTCGATTTCCGCGGCTTTCAGCATGTCCTGCGGCACACCCTGCAGCGCCGCCAAGTAAATGACCATGAAATAGCCCGCCGAGTGCCAGACGGCGACGATGACGATCGACCAGAAGGCGTAGTCCGGCAGGCTGAGCCAATTTTTGCCGAACAGCGCCCAGCCGGTCGCCTTCCCGATTTCGCCGAACAGCTGAACGATAATGAACTGCCAGATGAAGCCGATAATGACCGAGCCGATCACATGCGGGATGAAGAAGCCCGCGCGCAGCGCATGGCGCGATTTCAAAGCGACGTTCAGGGCGAGTGCGAGCAAAAACCCGCTCGCATTAAACAGGATGGTCGTAACCGCCACATACCGGAACGTAAACAGCAGCGACTTGCCGAAATCGGCGTCATGCAGCAGCCGTTTATAGTTGTCCAAGCCGGCCCACCGAATGTGGCTGCTGATGCCGTTCCAATCCTGAAAGGAGAACACGAGCGCCCGGATTAACGGAATCAAGATGATCAGCGCAAAAAAAAGGACCGCGGGGGCGACAAAGGCCGTATAGGTGAGGAATTGCCTGCTTTTCGTACTCACGTCCACATCCCCTTTCCGTTCGAATAATGTAACGAAGAATGAGAACGGGCTCCCGCCTCCGATTTCGCGGGAACCCGTTTACGTGAGCCGTTATTTCTTGATGCGGTTATCCCAATCCTTTTGCAGCTCGGCGATCGTCTGCTCCCGGTTCGTCTGCCCGCCGATGTACGCCTGCAGACGTTTCGGGGAATCCTCCTTGTAGCCGACCGGCCAAGCGTTTTGCGTCCACGGGATCGCCTTGCCGTTCGTCACGTACGGGGCCATGTCCACGGCCAGAGGCCCGAGCTCCTTCGTCGTGGTCAAATCGGTAAACGCCGGAATGAACTTGAACGAATCGACCAAATATTTTTGTCCGTTGTCGTGCAGCCAGCTCAAGAACGCTTTGCACTCCTCGATATGCTTGGACTTGTTGTTGATGACGTAATAGCCGGGAACCGATACGGGCATTTTCGTTTCGCCGGCATTGTCGGTCAGCGGTAGCGCGAACATGCCCATGTTGACGTTCGGATTGACCTTCTGAATCGGATCGATCGTCCATACGCCGTTGCTGATCATGGCGATTTTGCCGTTGGCGAAATCGGAAACCTGGCTGTCGTAGCTGACCCCGAGCGATTCTTGCCCTTTGCCGTAGGTCATGCCGATATCGAGAACGTCGAACACCGCGTTCAGATTCGCAAGGTCCTTCAGCTTCATTTCGCCCTTTTGCAGCTTGGCGAGCGAGGCGGCCGGGTCTTTCTCGTACGCGAAGCCCAGGTTCAACAGGTGGTAGAGCGGGAACGTCTCCTGGTACGCTTCCTTATACGGCTGAATGCCGGCCGCCTTCAGCTTCTCCGCCGTCAGTTTCAGCTCGGAGAGCGTCGTCGGCGTTTTGTCGATGCCGGCCTTCGCGAACAAATCTTTGTTGTAGACGATGCCGAAGCCTTCGAACGCCATCGGGAAGCCGAGCTTCTTGCCGTCGAACGTCATGCCTTCCACCGTCATCGGGGAAACCTTTTGCATCCAGGGCTCGTTCGACAGGTCGAGCAGCGTCTCCGACCAGGAGGCCATGGCGCTGTAGCCCGCCGTCGTGAAAATGTCGGGAGCGTCCCCCGCGGCGAAGCGCGTTTTGAGCAGCGTGTTGTAATCTTTAACGATTTGAACCTCGATGTTGACGTTCGGATGCTGCGCGGTGTAATCGGCGACCATCGCTTTCACCTTGTCGGTGATTTCGATTTTGTTTTGCAGCAGCTTGATGGTCACTTTTTCAGCCGGCGCTTTGCCGCCCGCGTCTTTGCTCGCGCCGCTTTCGGTTCCACCGGCGCAGCCGGCCGCGATCGACGCGAGCAAGGCGGCGGAGATCAAAGGCGCGGCTATTTTCGCGAACGTCTTTTTGCCTGAGCTGGTCATCGTCATTCCCCCAAGTCGATTGTCTGATTCCTCTATAAGTCTACCGACCGGCTCCGGCGTTCGGAAGAGAATATATTGACCCGAAAAGGGAAAATCGGGACCTGTCATCCGTCCCGGCGCTCTTTGCGAAACTGGAGCGGCGACAAGCCGGTTTGCTTCTTGAACACTTTGCCGAAGTAGTTTTCGTCCGCATATCCGAGCTTGCCGGCCATCTCCGACACGCTCATGTTCGTCTGCGTAAGCAGCGACTTCGCCTTATCGATGCGCAGCTCCGTCAAGTAGGTGATGACGGTCGTTCCGTACAGCTCCTTGAACCTTCGCGAGATGTACCACGGGTTGAAGTTGAAGACGGCGGCGAGCGTCGTCAGCGAAAGGTCGTCCTGGTAATGGTCGGCGATGTAATCGCGAATCGCTTCCACGCTGCGGTCCGGCGTTTCTTCGCCGCTCTCGTCGATCAACGTTTCCCATAACCCGATCAACACCCGCTCCCATTCGTCGAAATGGCCGATCCACAACGGCATCGTCCGGTTGGCCAGCTTCGTTTCCGCCTGCGGCGTGCGGCTCATTTTCTCCAGCAGCAGGTTCGCCTCGTGAGTGAAGCCCTGCAGCTCCTTCAGCCGCAAGGAGCCCAGCGCGCGGAGCTGTCCGGTAAACGAACGGATCGCCCGGCCGGCCAGCGCTTTGTCTTTGCGCTTCAGCGCCGTCTCGAGCACCAGCTGCTGGTCGGTCAGACGGGGCAGCTTGTCCGTCGAGGGGGAGCCCGCCGGCCGGGTATCGCCGTGAAGCACGTCATGCCGCAGCAAATCGGACCGCGCGCCGGCGATCGCGTCGTCCAGACGGTCGGCCGCGACGTGTCCTTCGTGCCGCCCGAGAAGCGCATGAAGACCGAGCGTCTCCCGCCACGCCGCCGCCACTTTCTCCGCATGATAGCGGTGCCGGCCCGCACCGTTCGGATCCTCGGGTACGGTAAGCAGCAGCCACTGGTGCTCGTCGAGCCTGCATAAATAATGGGCGCCGTAACGGTTCAAGATGTCGTGCGCGATATTGTTCAGCGAGAAGGCGAGCAGCTCCGTATCGCCGCGAAAACGATCGTGAAGCAGCTCCGACCGGTTGATCGGCAAATAAAGCGCGGCCTCCAGGCGTTCGAGCGGCAGTCCCCGTCTCGCGAACAGACGGCGAATGTCTTCGTTGAAGACGATTTCGCCTTTGAAATAGCCGGCCAGCTTCTGCTCGTCCATCAACGCGTCCGCCCGGCGAAGCTTATCGCCGTCCTCGATCTGTTTTTCGAACTGGCTCATGTGCCGCTTCCATTCGGCGACGGCCCGCCCGAGCGCCTGCTCGAGGTCGGATGTTCGAAACGGCTTGAGCAAGTAATCGATCCCTTTGGCAAGCAGCGCGGCATGCGTATAGCTGAAATGATCGTAGCCGCTGACGACGATCAGCTGCGCGGAGGGATCGTGCCGTCGCAGCCGCTGCAGCAGCTCCGCGCCGTCCATGCCCGGCATGCTCATGTCGCAGAAGATGACGGCCGGGCGATGCTCGACGGCAAGTGCCAACGCCTGTTCGCCGTTCTCGGCGTACAGCAGCCGGTCGACTCCGAACTTGGCCCAATCGACGGCCAGCGTAATCCCTTCCCGTACATGATCTTCGTCATCCACGATCAATACGTTCATCCGATTCTCCCCCTTGCAGACGGTCTGCGGCAATGTGAAGCGATATCGTCGTCGATTCGTACGGCTCGCTCTCGATGTCCCAGCGGAAGCGTTCGCCGTAATATAGCTGCAGCCGGTACAGCACGTTCATCAGCCCGATGCCCCGATCCTCGCGATAAGGCTGGGCGGCCGCGTATTCGTCCTTGATTCGCCGAACGGCGTCGGGGTCCATTCCCTTGCCGTTATCGATGACGCGGATATGGAGCGAATCGTCGGTCCGCTCGATCCCGATATGCAGCGTGCCGGAGCCGCTGCCCTGCTCGATGCCGTGGACGATGCTGTTTTCGACGAGCGGCTGCAATATCATTTTGGGCACAAGCACGCCCAGCGCCTCCGGTGGACAGGACAACGCGTACGACAGCTTGTGCTTGAATCGGCCTTTTTGCAGCGACAAATAGTTTTCGACGTGCCGGATTTCGCCGGACAATGGAACGGTCTCCGTCTTCAAATCCATGCTGTAGCGCATAATGGAGCCGAGCTCCGTTATTTTATCGCTGATCTCGTTCACGCCGTGGCGCAAGGCGAGCGTCCCGATCGACTGGAGCGTATTGTAGAGGAAGTGGGGGTTGATTTGAGCCTGCAGCATTTTGAGCCGAGCCGTCGAAATTTCCAGCTTGCCGCGATATTCGCGGATGACGAGCTCGTCCAAATTTCGGATCATCGTCCGAAACCGCTGCTCGAGCACGCCCAATTCGTCCGCGTTGCCGCTCGTCGGCTCCATCTTGTAGTTGCCCGATTCGACTTGCCCGATCATCCGCAGCAGCCGTTTGATCGGGGCGATCGTCATGAAGGACAGCGCGGCGGCGAGCAGGATGACGAAGGCGATGGCGACCAGCTGAATGAGCAGCACCCGGTTGAGCATTTCGTTGGCCGATTCGTTGATCGTTTCCTTCGGTACGAATTTGACCATCGTAAGCGGCAAATCTTTGTAACGGTCCTTTTGGTAAATATAAATCCCTCGCCGGCCGTCGTAACGGCCGTCCACCGCACCGTCGTCCCCCGCAAACGCCGCCAGATCGATATCCGCGGCCGCCGGCGGCGCTCCGTCGTCCGCGGAGCTGTACAGCAAGCTCGCGTTCCGGATGTACAAGAAGGTGACCTCCCCTTTGGACGAATCCGAAAGCGGGCTCATGAGCGACGCGATCTTATCCGTGCCGACGTAGAGCGAGGTCAATCCCAGTACGTCGGACGACGGGTAATCGACGAGCGGGCGGTGCAGCGCCAATACTTGTTCTTCGCCGATCCGGGTCACTTCGAATTCGCTGCTTTCGTCCCAGTCGCCGTACCGCTCCGGTAGGACGATGTCGGTGAAGGAGATGTTCGCGCCGAGTCCGACGTTGTCCTGGAGCGTGAACGTTTGGTTGATTTTGGCGTTGATGTAGCGGACGGCGCGCATCTCGGAACGGCCTCCGTACAGCTGGTTCAGCTGCTCCCGGATTTGCACGAGCAGCAGGGGGGACGCCGCCGTTCTGCGCAGGTTGTTCATCAGCGCGTTATCTTGGTAATAGGCGACCGAATCGAGCGTCAGCTCCTGCAAATACCGTTTGATATGATCGGTGCCGAGGCTCATCGTTTTTTGGTTCAGCTCGATCACGTTTTGCTCGATGCCTTCGGACGTCGTGCTGTACGAGACGATGTTGGACAGCGAGAACGGGATGACGGCGGCGATCAGCATGCCGAGCAGCAGTTTGGCGAACAAGCTTTTTTTGATCCACATGGGGGCTTCTCCTCGTCGGCGCAAATAGGGTGAAAAAAAGACTGCTCAGCGGGACGCCTCGCAATCTCGGATATTCTGAAAAGCTTTTCATTTCCATGTGAACATTATAGGCAAGCTGCCGCGAGCGGTCAACTTGAAAGGTGTGGAAGACGGCCGTTCAGTTCCGGTTCCACACCGTGTCGCGTACGACGATTTCGTGCCCGAGCACGAGGCTTTGCGCTTCGTCCTGCGGGTTTCCGATCCGGCGAAACAGCATGGCGGCCGCTTGCTTCCCGATCTCGTACACGGGCTGGGCGACGGTCGTAAGCGCCGGTGTGACCATCCGGGACAGGCTGATATTGTCGAAGCCGATGATCGAAATTTGCCTCGGCACCTCCATGCCCCGCCGCTGCAAAAACGCCATCGCGCCGAGCGCCATCGCGTCGCTCGCCGCGAAGACGGCGGTCAGCTCCGGCATCGTGCCGTACAGCTTGCGCATCGCCTCGTAGCCGCTGTCGAAGTCGTACGTCCCGTACGCGACCGCATTCGCGCCATGCGGCAGGCCGTACGCCGCTAACGCATCGCGAAACCCCGCCAGGCGCGGGATGCCGGCGATCGGGTCGTCCGCCGGTCCGCTGATGACGCCGATCGACCGATGGCCGTTCTTGATCAGAAACGAGGCGGCGTCGGAAGCGGCCGCATAATCGTTCACCTTCACGTACGGCAAGCCGAACCGTTCGCCGTCCGTCGCCGCCAGCACGACCGGAACCTGCAGCTCCGCGAACGTCGCATGGTGGGCATCCGTTACCGCCGCGCTCACGAAGATGAGCCCGTCGATTTTCTTTTTTTTGAAGTAGCTCATATATTCCAAAAATCGCGCTTCATCCTGGTCGGTGTTGCAAATGATCACGTTGTTTTTCTGCTCGCGGGCGATATCCTCGATGCCGCGAAACAGCTCCGCATAAAACGGATTCGTAATATCGGGGATCATCGCGGCAATCGTCTTCGTCGCCCTGTCCCGCAAGCCGGACGCGAACGGATTCGGCTCGTAGCCGAGCTGCTCGATCGCCTGCAGCACCCGGTCCCGCTTCTCCTTGCGCACCGCGAGCGGTTGATTGACGACCCGCGAGACGGTCGAGATCGATACGTTCGCCTGTCGCGCGACATCATGAATCGTGGGGTTCACCCGTTGTTCGCCTCATCTCCGAATGGATTCTTTGAAAATTATAAGCGATTGCGGGTGAAAATCAAACCGAAGTCGAAAAATCCGCTTTTCAAATTCGCCGTTTTCCGGTAAGATGGCGGTATTCTGTTTTTGAAAAGCTTTTCAAAAAATCCGGAACGGAGTGTCGACATGAAACGTACCTGGTGGAAGGAAGCGGTCGTGTATCAAGTATATTGGCGCAGCTTCATGGATTCGGACGGCGACGGCTACGGGGATTTGCAAGGACTGATCGACAAGCTCGACCATATTCAAGAGCTCGGCGTCGACATCATATGGCTGAATCCGGTCTATGAATCGCCGGATCAAGATAACGGCTACGACATTTCCGATTACAACGCGATCATGGCGAAAGCGGGGACGATCGGCACATGGGAGACGCTGCTTCGGAACGTGCACAGCCGGGGCATGAAGCTGATCATGGACCTTGTCGTCAACCATACGTCGAGCGAGCATCCCTGGTTCGCGGAATCCCGTTCGTCGAGAGACAGCGCGAAGCGGGACTGGTACATATGGAAGGACGCGAAGGACGGTAAGGAGCCGAACAACTGGCGGTCTTACTTCTCCCCGTCGGCTTGGGAGCGGGACGAGCGCACCGGGCAATATTATTTTCATTCGTTCGCGGCGGAGCAGCCCGATTTGAACTGGGCCAATCCCGAGGTGCGGGAAGCCGTGTACGACATGATGCGGTTTTGGCTCGATAAAGGAATCGACGGCTTCCGCTTGGACGCCATCGCGCTGCTCGCGAAGCCGGAAGGGTACCCGGACGCCGCCGACCCGCACGATATCCGCTATTTGACCAACAATCCGGGCCTGCACGCCTACTTGAAGGAAATGAACGAGAAGGTGCTGCGGCATTACGACATTGTGACCGTCGGCGAGGCGGCGTTCGTCACGCCCGAGGAAGGCTTGAAGTATGTCGGCGAGGACCGGCACGAGCTGCATACGCTGTTTCATTTCGAAGTGGCCGACGAGATGCGGACCTGGGACATGCTCCGGTTCAAGGACATCCAGACCCGCTGGTACGAAGGCTTGAAAGGAAAAGGGTGGAACTCGCAGTTTTTGAACAACCACGACCATACCCGCCAAGTGACCCGGTACGGCAACGACGGCCGGTACCGCGTCGAATCGGCCAAGCTGCTGGCTACGATGGTGCACACGCTTCCGGGCACGCCTTACGTCTATCAAGGCGAGGAGATCGGGATGACCGGCGTCCGCTTCCCCTCGATCGACGATTACGACGACATCGCGATGAAAAACCGGTATGCCGAGGAAGTGGGCAAAGGCCGGGATCCGCGGGAAGCGTTCGAAAGCCTGCTCCCGCTAAGCCGCGACAACTCCCGCACGCCGATGCAGTGGGACGACTCGCCGAACGCCGGGTTTACGACCGGTACGCCTTGGATCAAAGTCAATCCGAATTACAAGGAAATCAATGCGGCGCGGGATATCGCCCGTCCGGATTCCATCTACCGGTATTACCAAAGGCTGATCGCCCTGCGCAAGCGGCATCCCGTCATGGTGTACGGGGACTACCGGGATTTGTCCGCGGGAGATCCGCATCTTTACGTTTATTCGCGCTCGCTGGATGACACGCGCTGGCTCGTCCTCCTGAACCATGCCGATCACGAAACGCCGTTCGCGCTGCCGGAAGGCTACTCCGATTCGAACAAAACGCTCGTACTCGCGAATTACGCGGATGTGGAAGGGAGCGAGTCGATCGTATCGGCCACGCTTCGTCCGCATGAGGCGCGCATCTACGCGTTTTAAAGAGCGGGTAACCACATCGGACGGGACCGACCGGAGGGGCCGATTCATCGCGGTGTTTACGGTCGTACCAACCACCGCTTGCAATCGGGCCACCAGCGCTCGCGGTCCCGGACATCCAGATGCTCCATGCCGCCCATCGAAATGCCGGCCAAATCCATGTCGGGTTCGACGTTAAGGGACGCCAGAGCCCAGTCGATCACTCGAAGCGTATCCAGCGCCGTCTGGCCGAGAATCGGCCACATGTGGCGCCTGAAGTTTCCGAATACCCGCGCAGCTACATCCTTTGACGATTCCGTTCCCCGCTGTCCGTGCTGGAAAGCATCGAGGCTCAGGGCAACAAAACCGTCCGCGGCCAAGTCCTGCAAATAGGGGACGGTGGTTTCTTTGGTGCCGCCCAGATGATGAAGAACGATGATGAGCCGCCGACGCGCATCGTCGACTCGATGCGGCTCAAACCAGATGGCGGGTATGTGATCGACCCATGCGGAAGAACCTTTTGAGTCGTGCCGGGGATTGCTCACGGCCGTTCCCTCCCTCTTTTATTCTTCGTTTGCCGTTCCCTATTTAGGTACGACATGGCGCGATTCAAGACGTTTCGGCAGGTTGGTCGCTCGTGGGGCGGCCGGCTTTGCCGAAGACGGACATGCCGAATAACAACCTAGCAGCGTGACCGTTTCTCTTCGCTCAGGAAACCCCCCAATGGTATGATGGCTATATGGTAGACGATTGGGCTGCCGTAAAAGTTGTCGTCTGGCTTTGGAATCCTTTTGAATCGGCTTTATAACGAATGCTGGGGAGTGAATGGGATGGCGGAACGGAATACAAGCGGGGTTGTAATCGGAATGGACGGCGGCGGCACGCATACCCGGGTGATGGTGGCGGATTGCGAGGGGAATGTGCTGGCTTACGTCGAGAAAGGCGCTTCCTCTATTCGCAAAGATTTGCAGGCGATGCAAAACGTGCGCGAAGCGCTCGAGGAAGCCCTGCTGCAGGCGGGTCGGGACATAAGCGAAGTCATGGCGCTGACGGCGGGGATGGCCGGGCTCGATTCCGAATCCGATCTGGAGTGGGTGCTGCCGATGACCGCGCTGGACGGACTGGATTGCCCGAAGCAGCACGTGAACGACGCCGTCGTGGCGCACAGCGGAGCCCTTCTGTCGGAGCCGGGCATTATCGTCATTTCCGGCACCGGCTCGATTATTTTTGCCATGAACGAGAATGGAAGAGCGATTCGCAATTACGACGCGCATCATTACGCCGCCAGTGCGGCGCGGTTCTTGAGCTATGACGCGACCTTCGAGCTGCTGGCGGGCAACGTCGACGACAGCGACCAGGACTTGGTGGACGAGATGCTTCGCTTCTGGGAGGCTCCCTCCGTCGAGGAGCTGACGCAGCTTGCGCTGCAAGGCTTCGTCGCCGATCGGCGGGAACGCAATCGCAAGTTTGCGCAGCTGGCTCCGGCGATTACCGAAGCGGCGATGGGCGGCAGCCGGTTGGCCCGCACCGTATGCGACCGCGCCGTCCATCAGATTGTGGTGGGCGTGGAAATTGTAGCGTCCCGGTTCTCCGGCTCCGAGGTCGCCGTCGCTTTAATCGGCAGCGTCGTCAACAGCGACTATTTCCAACGACAGCTCACTTCCGCCTTGAAGACCGGCAACAACAAGCGCTACCGGCTTGTGCCGCCGGTCTTCTCTCCCGTAGCGGGCGCCGTTCTGATGGCGTTGAAGCAGCTCGGCCTAACGCCCGGTCAAGCCGTTTTGCAACGTCTGGGGCAGCACCCGCGCTCGAGGCACGATTGACCTCGGTGCGACGCCGTCAGCGCACGCCGCTCAAGCTTCCGCCGGAGGCGAACAGCCGATCGATGCGCTTCTCGACCGCGGGGTCGGGAACGAGCGGAGGGGCGTGATGCGGCTTCGTCCGGGCGTCGATGACGACGTTGTCGCAGCCCCAATGCTTGAACGCGTACCCGCCGTTCACCCCGTAAATATCGTGCGACGGATTGCTCCGCGTAAAGGTCGCCCACAGGAAGTTGGCCAGCGACGCGCCGACGAACGAGCTGTCGTCGCAGAGCACGATCAACGGGCATTCCGGCATCGCCCCGCGAGCGCCGATCGCGTCCGTCAGCTCGCGCAGCTGCCGCTCGGCTTCGGCGTAGCCGACGAAGGCCGGTCCCTCCAGCGCGACGATTCCCGGCAGGACGAGGACGGGGTTGCCGTAATCCCGCAGACCGGCCAGCTGCGCCGGCACGTCGGTGCAAAGCTCGCGCTTCTTGCCGCCGCAGGCGGCGAAAACGACCTTGCTGCCTTGGTTGATGCCGGTCCCGGAATAATCCAGCGTGTCGATCGTCGTGTTCGTCTGGAAATGAACATCGCGCCTCAGGTCGATCCGCTCCAGCACGTACCGGAGAAACTCCGCTTCGCGATGCGTGCTGAGCGGCTCGTTCTCCTCAGCGGCGATGAACAAATATTTGGCAAGGCTCAATTGGCCCGTCCCGAGAATCCGGTTCGCGATCGTCAGCAGCTCGGCCGGCTGCTTCACCTCGGTATAAGGGGTGTACCGCTCGCTGCCGATCGCGAACAGCAGCGGGTGGACGCCCGCGGCGTCGACGGCGTGAACCTCCTTCACGCCGGGCACCTCCTGCTTGACGGCGTCGCCGGTCAATTCGTGGATCAGCGCCCCGAACGCCGTATCCTCCTGCGGCGGCCGGCCGACGACGGTAAACGGCCAGATCGCGTTGCGCTTCGCGTACACCTTCCGGACGCGAAGCACCGGAAACGGATGGACGAGGCTGTAGTAGCCGAGATGGTCGCCGAACGGCCCTTCCGGCTTCGTCTCGCCGGGGTGAATCTCGCCCGTAATGACGAAGTCGGCGTCGAGGCTGATGCAGAAGCCGTCCGCATAGCTGTACCGGAACCGGCGGCCCGCCAGCAAGCCGGCGAACGTCAGCTCGCTTAACCCTTCCGGCAGCGGCATGACGGCCGAAAGCGTATGGGAAGGCGGTCCGCCGACAAAGATGCTCGCGCGGAGCGGCTCGCCCTTGCGGTTCGCCTTATGCTGGTGGATGCCGATACCCCGGTGGATTTGGTAGTGCAGGCCGATTTCCTCGTTCGTCGCATAGTCGTTTCCCGTCAGCTGCACCCGGTACATGCCCAAATTGGCGTTCATGACGCCCGGCTTGTCCGGGTCTTCGGTGTATACTTGCGGCAGCGTGACGAACGCGCCCCCATCCATCGGCCAATGCTTGATCAGCGGCAGATCGGTTATCGCGATTTCCTCGAAGCCGGAAGCGCCGCCCCCCTGGCGGAGCGGCAGCGCCTTCGTCGCCGCCAGCGCCGCGCGGACATGCCGAAACGGCTGCTTCAACGCTTTCATCGGGTCGTTGCGCAGGGCGATGACATTTTGCGTCGATTGCCACGTTTGCCGGAATATATACTTGCTCCGCTCGAGCGTCCCGAACAGGTTCGAAACGGCCCGGTACCGCGATCCCTTCACGTTCTCGAACAAAAGGGCCGGACCGCCCGCCTCGAAAACCCGCAGATGAACCGCGGCCATTTCCAAATCGGGATCCACCTCTTCCCGGATTCGAACGAGATGGCCGTGCCGTTCCAGGTCGTTGACGCATGCTTCCAATGTTGGGTACATCGTGGGTTGCTCCTATCGCCGGCAGCATAACGCTGCGGAATGTCGAAACGCAGTACCCTTATTTTACATGTTCCCACCGGGCTTGAAAAGAAAAGGAGCGGCGCCGACCGGCAGCCCAACCGGCGGAATCGGCAATCCGTAAGAAATTTGTCGCGAATGCGCGTATTATACTTAAAAGAACGGGCACCGACGGGGGCTCGAAGGAAGAATAGAGAGAGGGAGATCAGGACATGCAAGCAAGCAAGCCCGAGAGCGAATTTCTTTCCCTGCTTGCGGCACCGGCCAGACGGGCGCTCGAGCACAACGGCATCACTACTTTGCAGCGGCTTTCCACCTATAGTGAAAAAGACATTTTGCAATTTCACGGCATGGGGCCCAAATCGCTGCCGATCCTTAGGAAGGCTTTGCAGGAAAACGGACTATCGTTCAAAAGCTAGCAAGGCGGACCGACCGACGCCTATTCGGCACGATTTCCCATGCCGCGGAAAGCCGGAAACCGTCCAATGGTACGGTTCGCAGGGCCAGGTACGAAAAAAATGCGTAATTTTCAAGGCCGGAAACCTCCCCAATAATGAGGGTGTGCAGTAGCGATAACATCCTGCGGAAACGGTGAGGTGACCGGCTTTGAGAATAATGGCGATCGTGGCGCATCCGGACCTGAATGGCTCGTATGAGGCCGATCCAAGCTACGCTGACCCGATGCAACGGCACGTTCCTCCCTTCGTTCGTCTCCTACAGCCCGTCGGAGGCCGATTTGGGCAAGGAAGCGGTCCGCTATGCCGAGCATGTCCAGAGCGCGATCGTCCGGCTCGCCCAATAACGGAGTCGAACCGATTTTCGTTGTACGCCCCCGCCGTTTTATATAAAATGGACGAAAGCGGACATTTCACGGCAAAAGAGGGGATAGCGTTGACGGAACATTCGAACCATTGCTGCGGCTCCGCGAGTCGATCGACGATCGGCGACGTCCGGCACGGCCGGATCGAGCCAATCGCATCGGAGGAGCCGACGGCGGCCGACTGTTCGTCCGGGTCCGGTATCGCCGCTCGACGGGACGGCATGGTCCTCGTCCCCGGGGGCACGTTCTGGATGGGCAACAGCGGCAAGGACGGCTTTCCGGCGGACGGCGAAGGGCCGGTCCGGGAAGTGACGCTGAGCCCGTTCTACATCGACGTCTGTACCGTTACGAACGAACGGTTCGCCGAGTTCGTCAAGCAGACCGGCTACAAAACCGAAGCGGAGAAGTTCGGCTGGTCGTACGTGTTCGAATCGTTTTTGACGCCGAGGCAAGCCCCGTTCCTGATGGGACGCGTCCAAGGGACGCCCTGGTGGCTCGGAGTGAAGGGCGCCTTCTGGCACCAGCCGGAAGGGCCGGGCTCGACGATCGAGGACCGGATGGACCACCCGGTCGTGCACGTGACGTGGAACGATGCGGCGGCCTACTGCCGCTGGGCCGGAAAGCGGCTGCCGACCGAAGCGGAATGGGAATATGCCGCGCGCGGAGGGCTGGACCGCAACGTTTACCCTTGGGGCAACGAGCTGACACCGGAAGGCAAGCATATGTGCAACATTTGGCAGGGGACGTTCCCCGAGCACAATACGAAGCGCGACGGCTACGCGGGCACCGCTCCGGCCCGTTCATTCGAGCCGAACGGCTACGGCCTGTACAACGTATCGGGCAACGTTTGGGAGTGGACGGCCGACTGGTTCGGCGCCACGTATTACGCGGAAGGCCCGCCGGTCGACCCGATGGGTCCCGTCTCCGGCGACCGGCGCAGCATGCGCGGAGGCTCGTACCTGTGCCACAAGTCGTATTGCAACCGGTACCGAGTGGCGGCACGCAGCGCCAATACGCCCGACAGCTCGTCGGGCAACATCGGCTTCCGCTGCGCGGCGGACGTTTGATTTTCATGGTGTAAGGAACCGGCTCGCTCGTCCGTTACTTTCTTGGGGAAGGAAAACAAGGAGCGAGTGGGACTTACGATGAACATTCGTGCCGTACAGATGCCCGCCTTTACCGTCGTCGGCATCCGGGCTTCCGGAACGATGAGCGGGCTGGGCGCCCCGGTACGCCAAGCTTATGTCGATCTGCTGAGACGGCGGGAGGACATCCGCAATGTGAACGATCCCGGCACCGTCTATGGCGTTTCGCCTCCGAATTATAAGGGGAACCCCGGTCCGCTCGACTTTTACGTATGCTTGGAAGTCGACCCTATCGCGAACGTTCCTCACGGGATGGTGCATCTCCATCTCGTGCCGCATTTGTATGCGGAGGCCGTCTACCGGGGACCGGAGAAGCGCAAGGTCGAAGCGTACGATGCGACGAGCCGGTGGATGCGGGAGAACGGATACGTCTATGACGACGTCACGTATTACTTCGAACGATACGGGGAGCGGACGAAGCTGCTCGACCCGGACGACGAGGACAACGAAGTTCTCGTCTACTGCCCGATCAGACGCAAGGAGGAAGGGAGCGAGTAACGATGGACGAACGGCGCTATCCGATCGGCAAATTCGTATGGGAGGGAGACGCGCCCCCCTCCCGGAGGGCGGCTTGGATCGATGACATCGCCGTCCTGCCGGACCGGCTCGCGGCCGCGGTCGGCGGGCTGGACGAAGACGGACTCGACACCCCTTACCGCGAGGGCGGGTGGACCGTCCGCCAAGTCGTGCACCATGTGGCGGACAGTCATATGCAAAGCTATGCGCGATTCAAGCTCGCGCTGACCGAGGATAATCCGACGATCAAGCCCTACGCCGAAGGAAGATGGGCGCTGCTCGAGGACGGCTTTCGGGCGCCGGTCGGCGTATCGCTCACACTGATCGGGGCGCTTCACGAACGATGGGCGATCCTGCTGAGAGCGATGGACGACGCCGATTTCGCCCGCACGTTCGTCCACCCCGAGACGGGGAGGACGCTGCGGCTCGACTATACGTTGGGATTGTACGCCTGGCACGGCAAACACCATACGGCGCACATTGCGTCGCTTCGCGAACGGGCGGGCTTGTAGGTTAGAGCCGGATCGGCGCCCCGTTCGCGGCGGCTTCGCCCGGGCGGGCGGCCGCCTTGACGATCGAAAACGCCCGCGACCGGTTATTCCGGCTTCGCGGGCGTTTGTTCGATCAGCCGGTCCAGCTCCCGGACGACCTCTCCGATATCGCCGAACGGCTCGTCGAGTTGCAGCAGCCGGCGAATGAAGCGGCGTACGCCGGACGGGAGGTCCAGCTCCTCCTCCCAGCCGCGTTCCGGCTCATTCTCTTTCGGCTCGAACTCCGCATACAACAAAAACAGCAGGAAATGACCGAGCGCGTAAAAATCGCTGGCCGCGACAGGCTCCCGCCGAATCCGCTTCTCCTCGGCGTATCGTTCCGTCTCTTCTCCGTCGACGGGTTCGTCCGATACCGGACATGCGAGCCCGAAATCGATCAGCGCCAGCGTGCCGTCCTCCCTCAGCATGACGTTCGGAATCCGGATATCCCGGTGCACGAAGCCGGCACGGTGCACGTAGGCGACGATGTCCGACAGCCGTCGCAAGAGCCGCAGAGCTTCCGGCAGCGCGAAGGTTCGCTCGTCCGCGAACAGGACGTCCTCCAAATTCCGTCCCCGCTTGTATTCCATGACGAGGAATAAATCCCGCCGCTCCCGAAAACGCCCCAGCAGCTTCGGCACGCCCGGATGGTCGAGTGCCGCGAGCGTCGCCGCTTCCCGCTCGAAGATCGGCTTCCCTTTGCGTCCGCCGCGCTTGCTCGGCTTTACCTGCTTGACGACACACGGCGCACCCTCGTCGTGAAGGTCGGCGCACAAGTAGCTGATGCCGTAGCTCCCGATGCCGAGCACGCGCTCGACGCGATAGCGTCCGCCGATTGCGGCGCCGGGGCGCAGCGGCCGGTCCAACGCCGCTTCCCGCAATCGCTGCAGGGCGATACCCGCCGCCGCCTGTATTCCTTCCAACCGTTTCCCGATCCGGTTCCGCATCGTCCTCGCCCCTCCGTTCCGTCCTCTGCCGCTGCCGTTTTTCCGTAATACGGTCGGACTTCGCCAATCGTTTCATTTTCTTCCGTGCGAATGCTGTCGAACGGGCGTTGTATTCGCGAACGCCGTTTGGGAAACAATGGAGACAGACCGTCCCGGGGAGGGAACGATATGTCCGTTTATCTCGTCGTAATGGCGATTGCGGGAATTGCGGCTCTGCTGTCGCTCGTTCGGACGAAAAGCGTGCTTCATCCGCTCGAAGCGGCCGCGCTGTTCATGGCCGCCTCGGTTATCGTGCAGCAATCGTTCGTCATCGTCGCCTTCTGCTTGCGATGGAAGGAAGCGACGGACGAAGGCGTCGGCTTCTGGATGTTGGCGGTCAACCGGGACGTGCTGATGCCCGCCCTCTTCGTATGGCTCGTCCGAATAGGAGCGGACGCCCGGCTCTCGCTCGCCGCGAGGGTGACGGCGGGGGCGCTCGGCTTCGGCGTCTGGACCGGCGTAGAGGCGCTGCTCGCCAAGCTGGGCTTGATCCGCTTCGTCCGTTGGCCCTTCGCATACTCGATTCTGGAATGGATGACGATTGCCGGGGCCGTCTTTGCGATGTATGCGGTTTGCCGCCATTTGATCAGGAAAGCGTGTGTCCGCCATGATTTTGTTTCCGGCCGTCGCCTTTGACGCGAACGAATGGTTTGTGTTGATCAGCGCCTTGTTCGTCATCTTGTACGCGTTATGGCTCCCGAATCGGTTTCCGTTGTTCGTGACCGGTTTTATTCTGCTGTTCAACATTTTTTTGGGCGTGTCGGTCGATTTCACGATCGGCGTTAAGCCTCTCGACCTGTACGACGTCAACGATTCGCCGCGGTTCGAATATATGGACTTGGCGATTTACTTCATCTCGTATCCGCCCGTCGCCTACATCGCCCTCCATTATTACGACCGCCACAAGCCTCGGGGATGGACGCTCGTCCTGTTCGTGCTGGGCTGGGCCGCCTTGACGACCGGGCTCGAATGGATGGCCGACAAGGCCGGGACATTCCAATACAACCGGTGGCGTCTGGAATGGTCGTTCATCGTCTACATCGCGGTATACGCCATTAATATCGCGCTGCTCGCGACGATCCGACGGCTGCTGCGAATTCCGGTTCCGGGCGCGGGGAAAGGCTGAGCCGGTCTTATCAAACGTTCCGCCGTCTGGTACACTGTTGCCATAGAGGAAACGGGGTGGAACGAATGGCCGTATCGATCCGTACGATGCAGGAGGCCGATATCGCGGACGTCCGGCGGGTCGCCCGTACGACGTGGCACGCGACTTACGCGGGCGTGATCCCGGAGCCGGTGCGGACGCGCTTTCTCGACGCGTTCTACTCGGACGAGGCGCTGAAGCGCCGAATGGGGGGCTCGCTGCTGCTTGTGGCCGAGTCGGAGAGGGGGATCGTCGGGTTCGCCAACTTCTTCGAATCGCGGCGCGACCCGGAGGAAGCGGAGCTCGGCGCGATCTATATCATGCCCGACGCGCAGAGGACCGGAGTCGGCTCCATGCTGCTGGCCGAAGGAATCGGCCGGCTGGCGGGGACGAAGCGGCTGTTCGTGAACGTGGAGCGTTCGAACCGGAACGGCCGGGCGTTCTACGACGCGAGGAAGTTCCGGATCGTAGGCGAGACGCAGGAGCTGTTCTACGGTCATGCGCTGACGACCGTCAAAATGCGGCTCGATCTCGCTTGTCGGGACGCCGAATGACGCCTCCCCGGGATGCTTCGGGGACGGAAGAACGGCTCCCGATCGCTTTTTGTAACAAAAATGAAATATAGTTTTCATCTTCCTTTAACGTTGCCTGTCTATAATAAATCTCGACCCCCTTTTTTCATATATAACGTTTAGACCCGCGACCCGTTGTTGCGGGTCTCTTTCTGTTCGCCGTCCGATTCCGAGCGCCCTGTATGAGTTAGATCGCCCTCCCCCGGGGATACTACCGGTAAAGGAGGGGCATTATGGCAGAACGATTGGATTCTTTTCGTTATGGGGACGAGCGGATCAGCGATACCGAGCTGTTCATTACCGTCAGCTCCATGATTATGGGAGTCGGCATTTTGTCGTTGCCCCGGCTGATCGCCCAGTCGACGAGCTCGTCCGACGGCTGGATCTCGATCCTGATCGCGGGCGTGTCGGCGATCGCTTTGGCGTGGACGCTCGGCAAGCTGGCCGCCCGGTTTCCCGGCATTTCGTTCTTCGAATACAGCGCCAAAATCGCCACGAAGCCGGTGGCCGCCGTCATCCATGTGCTCGTCTGCATCTACTTCCTTCTCTTCTTGTCTTACGAAGTGCGGGCGATTTCGAGCATCTTGCGGGAGTACATGTTCGACCGGACGCCGGTCGAGGTGCTTGCGCTCGCCTTCGTACTCATCGTCGTCTATGCGGTGTGCGGCTCGCGGATCGGTCTCATCCGGTTGAATTTGCTTTTTTTTCCGTTCGTCACGGCCATCGTCGGCGTCGTCATGTTCATGAGCCTGCCTACGATGCATTGGGAGCACCTGAAGCCGTTATTCGTCACGCCGCTGCCCGGAATTTTATCGGGGAGCAAGGAATGCGTTTTCTCCCTGTTCGGGTTCGAGGTCGTGCTGTTCTACGCGCCGATGCTCATGAAGCCGGACAAAGCGCCCAAATCGGCCGCCATCGGGGTTTTCCTCCCGCTCTTGCTTTACTTGGCGATCTACTTGATCGTCATCGCCTCGTTCTCGAACGAGGTGACGGCTTCGGTCATCTACCCCACCGTCGAGCTGGCTAAAGGCATCGAGGTGCCGGGCGAATTTTTCGAGCGGTTCGAATCGCTGTTTTTTACGATCTGGATGATGACGATTTTCAATTCGTCCTTCATGACGCTCGACATCGCGTCCATGGCGCTGCACGCCCTCGTGCCGAAAGGGACGAAGCAGATGTGGGCGATTTCGGTGGCGACGGTCTGCTACATCATCTCGATGATCCCGGAGGACGCCAAGGAGGTGGCGACGCTCAGCGATTCGGTCAGCTACGTCGGGGTGGTCGCGGTCGGCCTCATTCCGGTCATCCTATACGCGATCGCGATCGTGCGCGGGGTGAAGAACCATGGGTAAGCGAACGGTTATGCGGCTTGTCGCCGCCGTCGGGCTTGTCGTCTTCTGCACCGGCTGTTGGGATCGCGTCGAAATCAACGAGCGGGGATTCGTCATCGGGGTCGCCATCGACCTGCCGGACGAGAAGGGGAGCGAGGCGGAGAAGGAGCAGACCGCGCTCAGCAAAGTGCACGGAGACCGCCGGTTCAAGGCGACGTATCAATTCGTCTCGCCGGGCTCGCTCCAGTACGGAGGCAAGGGCGGAAGCGGCGGCGGAGGGGGCGGAGGAAGCTCGGCCGCGTTTTACAACGTGTCGTCGGTCGGGGATTCGATGGACGTCATCTCGCGCGAGTTCGCCTCCCGGGTCAGCCGCAGTCCTTACTTCGAGCATTTGAAAATGATCATCATCTCCGAAAAAGTGGCGAGAAGCAAAGCGATGTTAACCGACGTGCTCGACTTTTTTTTGCGGGACCATGAAATGCGCCGGGGCGTCAAAATCATGATATCGAGAAGCGAGGCGGCCTCGGTGCTGGACGTACGTCCGCCGAACGAAAAGCTGCCGGTCATGTACTTGAATTCGGTAACGGAAAACGTGCGCAAAACGTCCCGGATGATTCCGGAGACGAAGATCGGCGACATCCACGAGCATTTTCTGCGGCGCGAAAGCTATGCGCTGCAAAGCGTTCAGTCCAATTCGGTCGAGGCGGCCGTCGCCGGAGCGGCGGTCATCCAGGGCGGGACGAACGTGCTGGTCGGATTTCTGGACGAAGAGGAGGCGATCGGGCTCAATTTCGTTACCAACCAGGTGCGGGGGGGCGTCATCAAGGCGAAGGCGAAGTCCGACGCCATCGTGTACGACATCCAGAACAGCAAGCGGAGCATTTCCGCCGATCTGTCCGATATTCGCCAGCCCCGGTTTCGGATATCCATCGAGACGGAAGGCTTGATCGGCGAATCGCTCGAGTCGCTCGATCTGTTGAAGAACGGGACGCTGGGCGACATGGAGGAAAGCGTCGCCCAAGAGATCGAGCGGCTCGTCACGAATGCGATCAAAAAGCTGCAAAACGAATATAAGGCGGATGTCGCCGGCTTGAACGCTTACTTGAGACGCAACCATTACGGCGTCTGGAAAACGATCAAATCCGACTGGGAAACGGGGGACCGTCTGTTCATGCGTGCCAAGATCAGCGTGGAGGCGAAGGTGACGATCCGCCGAATCGGTACGGTAAATCAGACGAAGCGAAAAGGCGATTGACGGGGGCGAGGCGGCCGGCTCGCTCGCCGCAGCTTCATTTCAGCCATTTCGCCCAGAAACCGGTCTTTTTGCGGGTGCGACGGGAGCGGGGCGGGTAGAAGGGGGGCGCGTCGGCTTTCGCCGGCGCTTTCGCTTCGCCGCGTGACCATAGCACCGCGCGTTCCGTATCGGTGACGCCTTCACGGGTCATGATTCAACTCTCCTTTCGGTTCGGGCTGGTAACAGTGTCGCCCAACTCCGGGATGGCGATACGGGGCTGTTCGTCCGGAGCAAAACGTGGTATGATCGGTTAGACATCCGATTGATCCGCGAGGAGGAGCTTTCCATGGACGTAGGCTCGTTAAGCGCCGCCTTCACCCAATTCAAGCAGAGCGATCTTCCGCTGCAGGTCGGCATCCGGCTTCTCGACAAAGCGAAGGAAAACGCCGAAGCGCAAGGCGCCCAGCTCGTGCAGATGCTGCAGCAAAGCGTTCAGCCGCATTTGGGCGGGCGTCTCGACATTCGCGTCTGACGCGCGCGGGGCGAATCGCCGACGGAAGGCAAAGCCGTTTTTCCCGTCAAGGGGAAGGCGGCTTTTATCCATTTCAATCGACCCGGAGGAGATGACAACGTGGCAAGACCCGCTATCCAAGCGACGGCCCCCGTCGCGAATACCGTTTTTCCGATTTTGTTCGCCATCAGCATCGTTCATTTGCTGAACGATTCGATGCAGTCGACCGTATCGGCGCTGTTCCCGATCCTGAAAGATTCGCTGCAGCTGTCTTATAAGCAGATCGGCCTGATCGCGTTCGCGATGAACATGACCGCCTCGATTTTGCAGCCGGTCGTCGGGACGTACGCCGATATCCGGCCTCGGCCGTATATTTTGCCCGCCGGCGTCTGCTTCACGCTGGTCGGCGTCGTCATGCTGGCGCTTGCACCGAACTTCGCCACGATCCTGCTCGCCGTCATCGCGATGGGGATCGGCTCCGCGGTGTTTCATCCCGAATCGTCGCGCGTCGCGTATATGGCCGCGGGCAGCAAGCGCGGGCTCGCCCAGTCGATATTCCAGGTCGGCGGCAATATCGGCAGCTCACTCGGACCGATCATGACGGCGGTGCTGTTCGTGCCGCTCGGCCAGTTCGGCGTCATCTGGTTTACGTTCGTGGCGCTGGCGGGAATCGCGATTCAATATTACGTGGCCGGCTGGTACAAGCGGGAGCAGGCGGCCAGACGGGCGCCGGCGAAGCGCGGGACGGCGTCGGCCGGGGAGCGGGTGATGTCGCTCTCCCGAGCCCGAATCGTCTTCGCGATCGTCATTCTCGTGTTCCTCGTCTTTTCGAAGCACGTATACATGTCGAGCATTACGAGCTTTTATTCGTTTTACTTGATCCACGATTACGGCGTGACGGTCGAGCACGCGCAATGGTTTCTGTTCGCGTTCCTCGTCGCGTCGGCGGCAGGGACGTTTTTCGGCGGCCCGCTCGCGGACCGGTTCGGGCGCCGCAACATCATTTGGCTCTCTATCTTCGGTACGGCGCCGTTCTCGATTGCGCTGCCGTACGCCGACCTGTTCTGGTCGGGAGTGCTGTGCGTTTTCGCCGGTTTCGTGCTTTCGTCGGCTTTCTCGATCATCGTCGTCTATGCGCAGGAGCTGCTGCCCGGCAACGTCGGCCTCATCTCGGGACTGTTCTTCGGCCTCGCGTTCGGTCTCGGCGGTCTCGGCTCCGTCGTGCTCGGCTGGATCGCCGACGCGACGAGCATCGCGTACATCATGAAGCTGTGCGCCTACTTGCCGCTGCTCGGCGTGCTGGCCGTGCTGCTGCCGAAAGACCGGCATGCGGCCGCGGCGTCGTAAGCGAGCGCGGCACGATGCGCGCCAACCGAAAAACGTCCTTCCGCCCACAAGGCGGAAGGACGTTTTTTTGCCGTTATTCAGAGCCGCCCGCTTCCGATGCCGCGCTTGGCCCCGAACGCCGATACGGCGCGATGGACGATCCACAGCACGCTGGCGGCGAACATCACGTCGAAGCAGACGTTGAACAGGAACAGATGCTTGCTCAGATCGGCCTCTCCGTCGCCGATGACCGGGATGAGGAACGCGACGATGCCGATGAGTCCGACGACGGCGAACGTCTCGGCGTATAACTTGCCCCCGAGTCCGTCCGCCCTTCGATGCGATACCCAGAGTACCGCATAGAAGAGGAGGCAGAACGGGACGAGAAACCAGAGCGTATTCGGCAGGACGGTCCGCTTCGTCTCGCTCCACCAGCCGAACTTGTCGGACACGGCGCCGCGCGGCATCCCTTCGCTTTTCTCGTACGTGCCCAAGTAATACGGGCGGATCGTCATGCCGTTCTCGGCGGCGATCTCGAGCTTCTGGACGAGACGGACCGGATGCTTCAAGTAAAACAGCGCGATTTTCGCATGGCTCATATGGTTGTAAAACGACTCGTACAGCCGCGGATCCCGCTGCGGGATCGGCGTATTCGGCGTGAAGAAGTTCGTCCCGGCCAAGACGGCCAGCTCCTTCGGGACGCCGAGCTCCTCCAGATCGCGCTCCGGCGTCGGCGAATCTTTGACCACGCCGTAAAACACCGTCTGGTACATGTTGATCTCCTTCAGCTGCTTCGGCGCGAGCACGTACATGGCGAGCGAGCCGACGGCGAGGAAGGCGGAGAAGCCGATTACCGTTTTGCGCCAAGCCGAATCGCCGCGATGCCGAAGGAAGCGGATGCCGAGCAGGGCGAGCAGAATGCCGACGGGCGCATTCTGGACTTTGGAGCCGGTCAGGAAGATCGCGCAGACGAAAAAAGCGACCAGCAGCTTCCGCGACGGCTTGTCCGACTGGGCGAGACCGAGCGCCAGAGCGACGGTCAGCAGCAGGAAGACGAAGGAGACCGGCTCGCCGAACAGCGAGTTGAAGTAGCCGATATAGCCGATGTCGGCGAAGACGAAGACGAGCGCGAGTCCGAGCGCGATGCGCGAGACGAGCGGCAAATGCCGGTGAAACCGCATGACCGCGTAGAAGGCGGCCAACAGCAGCGGACTGTAGACGAGCGCCATCGAGCGCATATCGAAGACGGTCGTGTCGAAGACGAGCCGGTTCAGCCAAGTCGCCACAATGACGAGCGGCACTTGGGTCGAGACGTAGCCACCGATGCCGATCGACGTCAGCTTGAACTCGCGGATGAAGTAACCGAAATATTTGTCCTCGTAAGAAAGATTCGGGTCCAAGTAATCGAGCCCGGCGGACGTCATGATGCGCAGAAAGTCGCCGTTGTCCGCGATGCCTGCGATCGGGCGCACCATCAGCACGTAGACGAAAACGGCGACGGCGGCCACCATCGTCCAAAAGCCGGTGCCCGGTCTGAATTTCATGATGACGATTCACCTGCCTGTCCCGAGACGGTTCGTACCGTCCGGAAAGTAAAATATTTGTGCCCCGCATAATTCGCTATCGTGTACAGCCCGGTTCCGAGCAGCGCCGCGGCATCGTGGATGCGGGACTCCGGGAAGGCCGGAAGCAGCGCGGAGAGCAGCTTTCCGCCGAGGAGCCCGACGCCGTAAGAAAGTCCGTAGCAGACGACGGTAACGGTAAGATACCTCCACAGGCTGCGGCCGACGCTCGCGTCCGAGCGGAACGTGAACCGTTTGTTCAAGGCGTAGCTGACGAGCGCTCCGACGCCGTTGCCGATAAACGTGGACGCCCAGTAACCCGCTCCGGCCACGTGAAGCAGAAGGGCGATGACGGAAAGGCCGACGAGCGTATTGAACACCCCGACCAGCAAAAATCGAAGAAACGACCGGTCGATCCAGGCGAGCGGGTTCATCGTCCGTACTCCCGGCCGAGGACGCGTCCGGCTCCTTCCGCCGATTCGTCGCGGAAGCCGTCCCCGTCCGCCGCCGCGCCGTTCCCCGATTCCGCTTCGGCTCGGGCGTCCTTCTCGATAATGTAGAGCGGACGGCGCTTCACTTCCTTGTATATTTTGCCTATGTATTCCCCGATAAGGCCGAGACTGATCAGCTGGATGCCCCCGACGAACCAGACGGACACCATAAGCGACGCCCAGCCGGTGACGGTATTGCCCGCCAGCTTCTGCACGACGGCGTACAGCCCGGCGATGACGCTGAGCAGGAACAGGGCGAAGCCTGCCGCCGTTACGAGCCGGATCGGGGTTACGCTGAGCGACGTGATGCCGTCCCAGGCGAACGACAGCATTTTTTTGAGCGGATATTTCGATTCGCCGGCGAACCGCTCGTGGCGGTCGAAGTAGACGCGCGCCGACTTGAAGCCGATCATCGGCACGATGCCGCGAAGGAACAAGTTCACTTCCTTGAACCGTTCGAGCTGGTCGAGCGCGCGCCGGCTCATGAGCCGGTAGTCGGCGTGATTGTATTCGATTTTGGCGCCGAGCCGGCTCAGCAGCTTGTAGAACATTTGCGCCGTTCCGCGCTTGAAGGCGGTGTCGGTGGCGCGGCTTTGCCGGATGCCGTAGACGATGTCGAAGCCTTCGCGGTACTTGACGACGAATTCGCGAATCGCCTCCGGGTCGTCCTGCAGGTCGGCGTCGATCGACACGGCGCAGTCGGCCGTCAGACGGGCGCGGTGCAGCCCGGCAAGCAGCGCGCTTTGGTGTCCGGCGTTGCGGGCGAGCTTCAGCCCGGCTACGCGCGGATTCGTGCGGCGGTACGACTCGATCAGCTCCCACGTCCTGTCGCGGCTGCCGTCGTCGACGAACAGCATGAAGCTGCCCGCGGCTACGAGCTTCTCGCGGACGAGGCGGTCGAGCACGTCCGTCAGCCGCCGCACCGTTTCGGGCAGCACCTCTTCCTCGTTGTAGCAAGGAACGACGATGCCGAGCACGGGCGGTTGTACTGTCGTTGCCAACATGAGTTCTCCTCCAACTATCCAAGTTTTGCTAGATGGCTCTCTCTATGGCCCCTATCATAACGTTTCGGAGGCTGGAAATCAAATGGGACCGGAGCCGGGAAACCGGTGTCCGGCCTTGCTGGAGCCGCTTCGGCAAGCGAAAAAAGCCGCCCGACGGAGCGGCTTTCGGCTGGCTGTTTCGGCTTCGGCAGAGCCTCAATCGTCGAGGCGGATGTCGATCGGCTGCGCCTTCGCCGCGCGCTTCGCGACGAACCGGTCCTGCAGGCGGCCGCCCCACGACTCGAACCGTGCGGCGAAGGCGCCGTACGCGCGCGAGCCGACGATCCAATCGGCCAGCTTGACGCAGCCGTAAGCGAACGCCATGCCGGCGAACACGTCGATGACCCAATGGATCTTCAGATACATCGTCGATACGATGATGGAGACGCAGTACGTCCCGATCCACCAGCGGTACCAGGCGCTCTTCTCGCGCAGGGAGAGCAGCAGGCCGGCGAAGGCGATCGACGTGTGCATGCTCGGGAAGCAGTTCATCGCGGTGGAGAACTGCTGCTCCGGCGTCAGCGCCCGTTCGAGCAAGTCCGGCGTGCCCTGCACGAACCAGACTTCCTGCAGCAGAATAATGTTGTAGAACGGCAAAATGAGCGGAACCTGCAGCAAGTAGCCGGCAAGCGAGTACCGTCCGAACTTTTGCACGTCCTTCGTGAAAAACGCGCGGATGACGCATATCCAATACGACAGCGCGAAGCCGTAATTATACACCCATTGGAAATACCGGGTCAGCCATTCCGGCTGCCATATCCGGAACAACGAAGCGTCGTTGAACGGGATCGCATTGAACGTTTCGTTCCAATTGAAGATATGGTGGAGGCTGGACGTCTGGTACGCGACGACGCGGTGCCACATCGGGTTCGCATAGTTATAGATGAGGAAAAAAAGAAACAGCACGACGAGGCCGAGCGGCATGAACCGCCCCCAGCTGATCGCCTTGGCGTCCTTGCGGGTGCCGATCAAGGCGAGCGCCAGCACGAGCATGCACAGCACGCCCCAATTTTCCACCCGCGTAATCGCAAAAATAATAGCCGCGGTCGCCGCGACCAATACGGCCATATACACTTTTCGTGCGGACAAGCGTTCCGTGCCCCTTTCCGGTCTGGCAATCTCCTTTACACCACGTTAACCATACTAAATTTGCGCCGCTCCCGCAATGGGCCCAAGGGCGCCCCATCGTTTTCCTGGCCCGAACGTATATTCGAGGCAGCTTGTTGTCGGATTGAAGCGGAGCGGCGGCCCGCCGCCGCGGCTACTCGTCCCGGATGCGCTGCAGCAGCTTGGCGGCCTCGTTGCGGTCGGCGACCTGAAGCTTGTTCAGCAGATTGGAGACGTTGTTCGCGACCGTTTTGACGCTGATGTGCAGCCGCGCGCTAATCTGCGCGTTGCTGTCCCCCGCGGCGATGCGCTCCAATATTTCCAGCTCGCGCTTCGTCAGCTCCGACAGCTCCGGGTACTTGGCCGGATCGGCGGGCGCCGGCGCGGAGAAGAAGCGGATCATCCGCTCCGCGATGTCGGAGCTGAACACGGCTCGGCCGCTGCCGACCATCCGGATGGACTGAAGCAGCTCGTCCTCGTCCGCGTCCTTGAGCACGTAGCCTTTCGCCCCGGCCTGCATCGCGGTGAAGACGGATTGATCGTCTCGAAACATGGTCAGGATGAGCACTTCGATGTGCGGGTAAGCTTGGCGGATTTGCCGGGTTACCTCGATTCCGTTCGCGCCGGGCATCCGGATGTCCATCAGCACCAAATCCGGCTGAAGCGCTTCGGTCAGCTCCAGCGCTTCGTCGCCCGACGAAGCTTCGCCGACGACGTTCAGATCGTCGGTCGTGCCGAGCAAGTTTCGAACCCCTTTCCGAAACAGAGGATGGTCGTCCGCAATAATGATGTTCAACGGGGTACGCTCCTTTCTATAAGGGAAAACTGGCGGAAACGCGCGTTCCGCCTTGCTCCATGCGCTCGATCGAGCATTGGCCGCCCAGCTCGGCCGCCCGCTCCCGGATCGAGCCGAGTCCGATGCCTCCGGCTCCGCCCGCCGGCTGCGAGCGGGCGGGAATGCCGGTGCCGTTATCGGCGATTTCAACCGCAAGCTCCTTGCCCGCCGAGACGTCCAGACGTACGGTGCAGGACGTCGCTTTGGCGTGCTTGACGACGTTCGCCAACGATTCGGTCACGATGCGGTACACGGCCACTTCCACCGCCGCCGGCAAGGACGGAAGCGGAGTCGGGGTGAGCAGCCGGATGTGCAGAGCATCGGGCCGCCGTTCGCCGGACGGGGACAGCGAAGCTTTGTTCAGCTCGTCGATCCGGATTTGGAGAGCGCCGACAAGCCCCAGTTCATCCAGCGCGGGGGGACGAAGCTCGTGAACGAGCGTGCGAATTTCTTCGACGGTGGAGCGGATCATCTGCCTCAGGTCGGACAGCATTTCGATCGCCGCCGCGGGCTCCTTCGCGACGTACTTTTGGGCCGTCGCCGCGTTCAGCGCCAGCGCGGCCAGCCTCGGGGCGAGATCGTCGTGCAAATTGTTGCGGATTTGCCGGCGCTCCTCCTCGCGGGCCAAGACGAGCTTCTCCCGCGATTCCTGCAAGTCGCGGACGAGCAGCTGCATGCCGAGCGTCATGTTGACGTTTTCGACGATCGGCCCCGCCTGTCGCAGCAGGACGTCGAGCAGCTTGCCGTCCTCGGACGAGAACGCTTCTCCCGGCGAGCGGCTGGCGAGATAGAGCGTTCCGACTTCTTCGCCCCGATGTATGATCGGAAACGTATGCGGATCGTCGACCGGCTCTCCCTCGGAGGCGACCATCGTCTCGTGACCGCCTACGCCGAGAGCGATTCCCGTATAGGGCAGCCGAAGCGCCGTCTTCACCGTCCGGACGACGGCTCCCAGCATGGCGTCCGGCGGCAGCGGACGGATCAGCTGATTGCCGAGATCGAGCAGGACGCCGTAAGGGTCGTCATGCCGGCCCTTCATGAGCCGGTTGACGTGGCGCTGCAGCCACTCCTTGAGCGGAGCGAACGCGACGGCGACGACGGCGGAGGCGAGCAGCGACTCGACGAACCGGTTTTTGGTTTGGAACAGCTGTCCCAAGTACAGCACCGCAAGCGTATACAGCAGCACGACCGCGACGGTCAGCGCCGCGTAGACGAGCGTACGGTTGACCAGCGGATCGATGTCCCACAGCCTTCTTCGCGTGACGGCGAGCGTAAGCGTAACGGGAATCGCCGTCAGCGCCGCATTGAGCACGGCGTTCAGATAGACGTACGTCGGCGCGGAACCGTCGTGGAACTGCGGATCGAACAGCATGCTCATGCCGATGAAGCCGATGAAGCCGATCGAAACGCCGAATACGACCCATTTCGTCTGCTGCCGCTCCGCCGGGGAGGACAGGCGGCGGAACCGGTACACCTGCGAATAGATGAGCACCAGGGTAGACGAAACGTACCACCCCAATTGAAGGTACGCGGGGATGTCCAACGCCTCCCACATGGAGCCGCCATAGGCCAAATTCGCGGCGGATACCGTCGCGATCACCGCGAAGATGAGGCGGGACCATCGCGGCACGAAGCGGCCGTCGGGAAACACGAAGAACAAGAGCGAAATCGTAATCCACCCCAGCATCGAGACGACCGAAAACCAAAGATGGTCGAAGCCGGAGCCGCCGGAAGCGACGAAGGCGAGCGAAGGAAACGACGTTCCGAAAGCGACCATGGCGAGCGCGGCGAGCAGCGCGACCGGCTCCCGGAACCCTTTCCACAGCAAAATCGCGGAGCAAACGTAAAAGGCGAACGTAAACCCGACGTCGATGAGGACGAATAAGAGAGCGTACGTCTCGAGCGGCCATCCGCCCTCCGGCAAAGGCATCGCCGGAACCAAATTGCCGCAGCCGTGCGAAAGGCAAGTGGAGACGAGCTCCGCGTAATAGGACGGGATGCTGCCGACATACAGCGAAGCCGTAATCAGGGCGAAGACGACGACCAGCACCTGCAGGGCGATCCGCCCCCAAGCCGATCCTCTTGATGAGGATAAGACCGGCAGGTCCGGCCTCCTTCCTTTTTCCGGCGGGGGGGACAATCGTTCGTTCGGTTGCAATCGTTCCATGGTTCCATCCTTCCGCATCATTAGCCGATTCTTCTTATTATAGCTTCCTCCCCGGCGCGTTGAACATAGGAAGGGACGATATTCCCGGCGCGCTTCCCGATCCCGTTCCCGCCTTTCCCGGATCGGGACGCCGAATATTCTCGGCCCAACGGGATTCCGTTCTCTGGCGGCGGGAGTGTCCCTCCGGTTACGATAAGCGCATCGGCTCGATACAATAGGGAGGATGAACGAAATGAACGGAACGCAATTGGTCAAAGCGCTGGGCATGATCTGCTTGCTGGCCGGCGTGGCGCGGATCGGCATGACGCCGACCTCGATCGTATGGGGAACGGACAGCCCACAGGAGCTGACGTTCGGCTTCATCGCCTGCGTGCTCATGTCGGTGGGGACGATCGCCACGTACATGGTGCAAGCGAGGGAAACGGGATGGATCGGCTTCGCGACGACGCTCGCGATCATCATCGGCAATATCGTCACGACGGCGATGGTCTGGTCCGCGTTCGCCACGGGCGACCCGAGCGTCATCCCGGAAGGCGCGTTCGTGTCCGTGTCCCGGCTGTTGAACATGGTCGGCCTTATGGGCGGCACGCTCGTGTTCGCCGTGCTCACGTTCCGCGCGAACGTGTTTCCCCGCTGGGTGGCGGGCTTGCTCGTCCTGATGATCTTGGGCGCTTTCCTGCCGGTCGAGGACAACAAATATTTCGCCTTCTTCTGGGGACTCGCATACGTAGGAATGGGCTACTGCATTTGGGCGGGCAAATTGAACGTTTCCCCGGCCCGCAACGATTCCGGCGCGTCGGTAAGCCGATGAACCGGTAAGCGCACCCCGACGGCAAACGGACGACGACAGCGCAAACGGTCCTCTTCGACGAAGAGGGCCTGTTTCCGTTCGCGCGTCCGGCCGGCCGCGCGTCCGCGGCGAGGCGCCCCGATTTTGCGGGAGCCCGCCATTTTTTTGCGCGCCTCCTTGTCGCCGCATCCGGTATAATGGAGTTGCATTGGGAACGGCGACTCGCCATTACTCATTACTTGCGGCAAGGAGAGCTTTCCATGGAATTGCGAATCGAAGACAAATACCGCATTGTGGCCGAGCATACGTCGGACACCATCGTCCTGGTCGACAACGACGCGGTCGTCCGCTTCGTCTCTCCGTCGATCCGGGCGCTGTCCGGCTACGATATCGAACAATACGAAGGGACGGACGCGTTCGCCCCTCTTCATCCCGAAGACCGGGACCGCGTGCGTGCGGCCCATGCCGAGGTCGTCCGTTCGAATCGGCCGGTCGATTTGGAATACCGGCTGTTTCACGCGTCGGGGCACCTCGTCTACGTCGAAGCCCGGGTCAAGCCGGTGCTGGACGACAACGGGAACGTCCGCTGCGTCGTGGCGGTCGCGAGGGACGTGACCGAGCGGAAGCAGGCGGAGCAGCTGCTCGAAAATATTTTGGACAACGTGAACGCGGCGGTTTGGTCGACCGACAAAGATTTTGCCAAGTACCGGTTCTGCTCGGACAGTATGGTGAACATCATCGGCATGCCGAAGGAGGAAATTATGGTTCAGCCGATTCGGCTGCACGACCATATCCATCCCGACGACAACGCCGTCCTGATGGGCGAAGTGAAAGCCAAGCTCGACCGGGGAATGCCGGTCACCCGGACGATCCGGATGATTCATGTCGAAGGCGAGACGCGGTGGGGGCGGCTCATTATTCATCCGTATCTGGACCGTTCGGGACAGGTCGAACGGATCGACGGCATCCTGATGGACGTGACGGAGAAAAAGCGGTCCGAGGACGCGCTGGAGGAGAGCGAGCAGCGGTACAAATCGCTGTTCGAGAACAACCTGGACGGCGTCTTCTCGATCGAGCTGGACGGGTTTTATTTCGTCAACGCCAACCGGTCCTTCGAGCAGATCACCGGCATCGAGCTGGACAAGCTGACCGACCGGTGCTTCCTGGGTCTCATTAAGGACGAAGATCATTCGACCGTCTATGAGGCGCTGTTCGGCGTCATGCAGCGCCGCGAGCCGGCGGACATCGAATGCCGGCTCGCGGCCGGCCGCGGAGAGAAGATCGTCAGCATTACGTTCGTCCCGATATTTCTGTTCGGGGAGCTGAACGGCATCCACGGCATCGTCAAGGACATCACGGAGCGGAAGCGGGAGGAGCGGGAGCTGATCGAGAGCGAGGAGCGCTACAAGACGCTCCAGCAAAGCTTGAACCGGTTCTCGAACGACTTGGCCAACGTCATGAAGGTGTCCGAGCTGGAAAACCGGCTGCTCGACGAGGTTCGGGCCGTGCTGCCGGCGTCCCGAGCCGCGATCGAGGAGGCGCCGGGCGGGCCGGAGCTCCCCTCGGAGCAGCCGGGAGACATTCGGATCAAGATCGGGGAGAAGAAGCGTCACCCCGTCCATTTGCGCCTCGCGATGGACCGGCCGATGCTGCGGATCGAGGAGGAGTGGCTGGAGACGGCCGTCCATTACGTGACGATTCTTTACGACAATCTGCAATTGATCGAGGATTTGATGAAGCGGCTGGAAGAGATGGTGACGAACGACGAGACGCCGAAATGGATGCTGCGGCTGCTGTTCCGCTTGTCCGAGAAGGAGCGGGCCGCGCTGTCGGGCGACCTGCACGACACGGTGCTGCAGGACCTCATCATCTGGTACCGCAAGCTGGAATCGCTGCGCTCGGCCCGCGCCTTCGACGAGGAGACGAAGCGCGAGCTGGTGCGGATCGAGGAAGGGCTGTTGGACGCGATACACCAAATCCGCATCACCTGCAACGAGCTGCGGCCGCCGTTTCTGCTGAAAATGGGGCTCGTGGAATCGTTGAAAAGCTTGTTCGCTTACGCCCGCATGTTCGCCAACTACGAGATCGAATTCGCGGCGGAGCCGGCCGACATTCCGCTTCCGCTCCAGGAGGAGCACATTCTCGGCGTGTACCGGATCGTGCAGGAGCTGTTGAACAACGCGGGCAAGCATTCCGGCGCGAGCAAGGTGACGATGTCGCTTTCGAGCCGGGACGGCCGTCTCCTGTTCGCGTATGCGGACGACGGGGTCGGGATGGACGTGGCCGCGTACGAAGGCTCGTTCGCCCATATGGGCCTCGCGGGCATCGAGAAGCGGGTGCTCAGCCTGGAAGGGGAGATGAGGCTGGACTCGGCTCCGGGGCACGGGTTCCGCGTCGAAATATCGTTGCCGATCGTATCGCAGTCGAAAGGGGAGCGTTATGGACATTTTGCTGGTTGACGATCACCGGTCGGTCGTCGAAGGGACGAAAATGCTGATCGAGTCCGAGCCGGACATGAACGTGACGATCGAAACGGACGTTTACTTGGTGCCGGATCTGGTGCGGCTTAAAAAGTTCGACGTCATCCTGTTCGATCTGTACATGCCGAACATGAACGGCGCCGATTTGACGCGCAAAGTGCTCGAATATGTGCCCGATGCCGTCATTCTCATCTATTCCGGGTTCGAGATCGCGCCTCATTTCAATTTGTTGATGGAATCGGGCGTATCCGGCTTCATCGCCAAGACGTCCACGCGCGAGCAGCTCGTCCAGGCCGTCCGCTGCGCGGCGCGGAAGGAGGCGATCGTCCCGATGCAGCTGCTCAAGCAGCTGCGGCGCCAGGAGATCGTCGTGCACGGGGAGTCGGAACGGGAGAAGACGACGATTACGGCCGACGAGGACAAGCTGCTGCGGGAGCTTGCGAAGGGGAAGAGCAACAAGGATATTTCCAAGACGCTCATGATCAGCCAGCGCTCCTTGGAGTACAGCTTGACCGAGCTGTTCCAGAAGCTGCACGTCTCCTCGCGGGTCGAGGTGATCAAGAAGGCGAAGGCGCTGGGCATTTTGCCGGCGGAGGAGCTGTATTGAACGGATAGGACCGGCGCGAGCCGGTTCTTTTTTTCTATTTGAAGGGCCTGGACGGTCGAACGCCTACAAGCCGCGCGAGCGCGCGGATGGAAACAGAACCCGAATAGCCGTGCCGCGGCCCGGGTCGGACTCCACTTCGATCGTGCCGCCCAGCGCCTCGGTCAGCGCCTTGCTGATCGCCATGCCCAGTCCCGTCCCCTCCCCCCGGCTCTCGGAATCCGTCCCGCGGTAATAGCGATCGAACAGCCTCGCCTTCGTCGCTTCGTCCATGCCCTCGCCGTCGTCTTCGAATGCGACGGTGACGGCCCCTTGCTCGTCGCTCCGGACGGACACGGTAAGCGTCGTCCCCTCCCCGTTGTGCAGCAGCGCATTGGCGACCAGATTGTCGGTGATCCGCTGAAGCCACGGCTTGTAAACGACGAGCGGAGCCGGTCTGTCTGCAGGCGAGAACCGGATCCGGCTCTGCTCGAACCGAGGGTGGCTGGACGCTTCCCGGACCGCTTCCGCCATAAATTCGTTGAGATCGACCGTCTCCAGCTCCGGGGCCTGCCCGCCGCTGCGAAGCCGATACGTCAACGCCAGATCGTTGATCAGCCCGTCCATGTGCTGCGCCTTGTCCAGTACGATGCGCGCGAACGAACGCACCTCTTGCGGCGACCAGTCGTAAGCGTCGGTTTCCAGCATATGCGCATAGCCTCGGATCGAGGAGAGCGGCGTCTTCAAATCGTGCGACACGCCTGCGATCCATTCGTCCCGCATCCGTTCCGTCTCCGCGCGCAGCCGTTCGTTGCGGCGGAGCGTCTCCGACAGCGATTCGAACGAATGAAGGACCTCGTCGTACATGCGGTAGTTGGCCTTCCGCTTGCCGCGGCGGTTGCGGCTCCTCGGCCTGCCGTCCGGTCCGGCGGGCTCCGCGTAGCGGCTTTCGTCCAGCGCGCGCAGCCACTTCATCATATGGAGGAGCGGCGAACCGATCCGGTGGCCGAACCAGTACGAGACGACCAGCAGAACGAGCAGGACGGACAGAGCGAGTGCGCCGATTCCTACGGCGAGCGCCCGGATTTCCGGGGGAAAGACGGGGTGTCGGCCCGGCTCGTTGCCGGGCAAAGGCGCACTTAGCGCCCATGTTCTACCGGAATCGGCGTCAAAGTGCACCACCAGCTTGGTCCCGTAACGGTCGGGATAGATCGATCGCAGCGCCAGCTCCTGAGGAGAATAGCGGCTGAGCGCCCCCTCCGGTTTGTTGAAGGCGGCCCGCTCCGTACCGTCGGCATCGAGCACTTGAAGCCAAGAGCCGTTCCGCTCAAGCCCGGCCTTCAGCCTCTCGGGCAACACGACCTTGTCGCCCTGCAGCACCCCTTGTGCCGCCATCGACTCCAGAAGCCGTTCGTCCGGATCGCTCATGCCGTACAGCAGCGTATAGGTAACTCCGTCCTTTTCTTGAATCCACAAGTAAAGCGAGTACGGGAACGGCTCCTTCCCGAGCCAATACGCCGTCAATTCGCCCGGTCCGTAACGGTCCGGCACGTCCGGCGGAGTGAAGAAGGCCTCCGTCACCCGGCCTTCGCCGTCGAGAAGCTGCAGCCACCCTCCGCTTTGCCGGACCTGCTCCAACAGCCCGGGGTCGAAATGCAGCTTCCCGTCCTTTACCACCATCGTCTGCAGCAGCCGTTGCAGGCCGGCGCTTGCGAAATTCCGGCCGGCTTCGATCTGCAGCAATCTTTGACTGATCCAACCGAACGCGCCGGCGGCGAGCAGCAGCAAGACAAGCCCCAGCGCGGCCAACCATCCGATCAGCCGCAGCGTAAGCCGCCATCTGACGTTCATGGGACGGCCCTCCTGCCGGCCAGTTTGTAGCCCAGACCGCGCACGTTGAGCAAATATTCCGGCTGACCCGGATCGGCCTCGATTCTCTCGCGAATTTTGCGAATATGCACCATGACCGTATTGTCGTCGCAAATGCTGCTCTCGCCCCAAACCCGCTCGTACAGCTCGCTCTTCGTGAATATTCGGTTCGGATGCCTGCACAAAAACAGCAGCAATTGGAAAACAAGCGACGGGCAGGCGACCTGCACGCCCTCCACCCACAGCTCGGCGGACGCCTCATAAACTTGGAACCGTCCGAAATCGTGCACCGGTAGGCCGGTCGCTCCCGCGGCCGCACCGACCCTCAGCGTGCGCCGCAGCAGCGATCGGATCCGGGCGACGACTTCGAGCGGATTGAACGGCTTGGTGACATAGTCGTCCCCTCCGACCGCAAAGCCTGTCAGTTTGTCCAGATCGGTCGCCCGCGCGCTCAGAAACAAAATCGGCGCCTCCGATAGCCGCCTAATCATCGAACAAGCTTCAACCCCGCTCATATCCGGCAGCATGACGTCCAGGACGATCAAATCGTACGCTTTGCTCCTGCAAGCCGCGAGGGCCGCCTCGGCCGTCCCGGCCTTGTCGACGGACCGGAAGCCTTCCTTGCGGAGCACCGTCTCCAGCAATTGAAGGATCGCCTGCTCGTCATCCACCAGCAAAATGGCCGCCTCGTTCACGCTTTTCCTCGCTCCTCCGCCGCTTTTTTCTTTATTCTATCATGTTCCGCCGGCTTGCGAAGAAGCGCAACCTTACCGGAACCTTAATTTTGGTTTCCTTGAAATTAAGTCTGCGGTAAGCTTCCGTTTTTCCGCGCATAAGGCTCATCCTTTACAATAACCCTTAACACACTCGAGGAAGGGGCTGTCCAATCCCATGAGAAAAACGATATTGGCCCTGATCGCGCTTACCGTTATGCTGACGGGTTGCGGGAGCGGGGGAACCGGGGAAACCGGCAGTGCCGGCACACCGCCCCACGGCGGGGCGGAACATGCCGGGAACGCGGGAGCGGAGAATAAGAAGCCTTCGGAACCCATGCAGGCGGATCGCCTGAAGCCGGAAGCCGTCGGGCAAGCTCTGCTGGACGGCGAGATCGAACGGGTGTACCGGCAATTGAGCGCGGATTTTCAAAAACATGTGACAGGGGATCAATTCCGCGAAGCCGTCACGACCGCCGCCAAAGGAGTGAGCGCCTGGAAGACGGTGTCGAGCCTGCCGCTGAACGGCAGCCTGTATCTCGCGCAAATGAGCCAGGACGGGAAGACGGGGCTGAAGCTCGCGACGGATGCGAATGACACCATCGCCTCCATGCAATTCGTCCCGTTGCAGAGCTTCCCGAAGACGGACTCGACGTTAACCAAGCTGGCCTACCGGCTGCCGTTTCAGGGAGACTGGTACGTCTTCTGGGGCGGGGAGAACGTGCTCGCCAACTACCATTATGCGGTGGAGAGCCAGCGGTACGCCTACGATTTCGTGCAGGTCAAGGACGGTTATTCCTATAAGGGAGACCCGAGCAAGAACGAAAGCTACTACGCTTACGGCCAAAAAGTCGTATCGCCGCAGGACGGAACGGTTGTCCATGTCGTCAACGACATCGCCGACAACGTGCCGGTAGGCGCCATGAACGCCGAGCAGCCGGCCGGCAACGTCGTGGTCATCGATCACGGCAACGGCGAATTCAGCTTCCTCGCCCACCTGAAGACCGGCTCCGCCACGGTCAAGGTCGGCGACAGCGTAACCAAGGGCCAAGTGGTCGGCTTATGCGGCAATTCCGGCAACTCCAGCGAGCCTCATCTGCATGTCCAAGTTTCCGACAGCTCCGACCTGTTCGCGGGCAAAGCGATTCGCGTCCGGTGGGAGGGCGGCGTGAACCCGCAACAAGGCGAAACCGTAAGCGCCGGCGTCGGGAACGGCGGAGCGGGGACGTCCAAGTAAGCTTGCCGTTCTTTCGCAAGCGGAGGCATGCCCGTGGGCCGTCCGCTATCGGTTTGGAAGGCAAGCCCCTCGCACGGTGCGAGGGGCTTGTTTCTTTTTCGTGTGGCGGCGGTTGCGCGCCGTCCGCAAATTTTTGCGGGACGGTCGTCTCCGTTTGCGCGTTCTCCTTTTCCGGTCTGCCTTATGATGGGTTCATAACCGAAAGAGAGGACGACAATCGCATGATCCAACTGGAGCAAGTATCGAAAGTGTTCGCCTTGGAGGCCGGTCCGTTCACGGCGCTGAAGCCGGCCGACATTCATATCGGGAAAGGGGAGTTCATCGCCATCATGGGGCCGAGCGGCTCCGGCAAAAGCACGCTGCTGCAGCTGATCGGCGGTCTCGATCTGCCGAGCGGCGGCACGGTGGCCGTGGACGGCGTCCGGCTGAACGAGCTGAACGAGAAGGAGCGGACGCTGTTTCGGCGGACGAAGGTCGGCTTCGTGTTCCAAAACTACCAGCTGCTGCCGATGATGACCGTGGCGGAAAACGTCGGGCTCGCCATGGCGGCCAACAAAGCGTCCAAAGCCGATATCCGCGCGCGAGTGCGCGAGCTGCTGCAGGACGTCCGGCTCGAGGACAAGGAGCACCATTTCCCGTCGCAGCTGAGCGGCGGCCAGCAGCAGCGCGTGGCGATCGCGCGGGCGCTCGCGATGAAGCCCGGCCTTCTGCTGGCGGACGAGCCGACCGGCAACCTGGACCGGAGCAACGGCGAAAGTATTTTGCAGCTGCTGTCGCGCTTGAACAAGGAGGAGCGCATCACCGTCGTGATGGTGACGCACGACCCGCACGCGGCGGCGGCGGCGGACCGGATCATCACGATCCGGGACGGTCAGGTCGTGCGGGATGAACGGGACGGGGGGGAACGGACGTGAACGTATGGTCGATCGCTTGGCGCAATTTGAAGCGCCGCAAGCTCCGGACGCTGCTCACCTTCCTGTCGATCGTTATCGGGGTCGCCTCCACGTTCGCGGTCATCGCATCCGTCGATTCCGCGAAAAAGGTGTTTCCGCTCTACTTGAAGGCCGCGTTCGGCAAGGCGGATTACCAGCTGCTCGGCACCGAGGCGTATTTTTCGGAGCAGATCTTCCGGGAAGCCGCCGCGAAGCTGGACGGGACGATCGCGATCGCGGTCGCGGAGAAGAATACGAAGCTGCATCTGGAGCGGGAGGACATTTCTGCGATCCAGAAGCGGGTCGATCTGACCGGCTACAGCCGGCTCGATACGCCGCTGACCGGCTTCAAGACGGTGAAGGGGAGCTTGACGGGCGAAGGGGCCGTCATCACGGACCGGACGGCGCGCGTCTGGCGCGTCGATGTCGGCGATACGATCGCGTTCAACACGGACGACGGCGTCCGTACGATTCCCGTATCGGCTATCGTCCGCTATACGGTCGAGCTGATGGGACCGTCCAGCTGGACGATGGCGAAGTACCACCCTTGGTCGGTGGCCGTCCCTCTTCCCGTCCTGCAGGAATGGTTCGGCATGCCGGGGCAAATCGACGGGGTGCAGATCAAGCTGGACCCGAACGCCGATGCGGACGCCTTCGGGCAGCGGATCGACGCGTTTGCGAAATCGCATGACGGCATCTTCGCGCAGCCGATCGTGCTCGACTTCGACGAGTTTTTCCAAGGAGTGGACACGTTTTTCCTCGCCTTGTACTTGGCCGGCTTTCTCGGTATCGCCCTGAGCGCGTTCATCATGTTCAATTCGTTTTACGTAGGCGTCAAAGAGAGAAGGAACGAATTCGCCGCGCTCAAAACGATCGGCTACACGCCCGAGCAATTGCGGGCATTCGTGCTGATCGAGGCACTTCTGCTGGCGGCGGCCGGAACGGCGGTCGGGCTGATCGCCGGCTACGGGCTCGCGATCGGGCTCAAAACGGTCATTTTCCTCATCTTCAGCGTGCACGACGACAGCGGCATGACGCTGGCCAAAGGGTTGGCCGTCGCGACGCTGGCCGGCTTGCTCGTGCCGGTCGCGGCTTCGCTGTACCCGATGCGGCAGGCGGGCAGGACGAGCGTCATCGGCGCGCTCAAAGAAAGCGGAGCCGGTACGGGGCCGAGGCCGTTCCGGATATGGCAGGCGCCTCTCGGCGTCGTGCTGATCGGTTCCGCCTTCTTCATCAAGCATCTGCTCTTGCTCGTTCCGCTGCTGACCGGCGTCGCGCTCGTGTTCCCGTTTCTGTTCCGCGCATTCGTCGCTCTGCTCGGACCGGTGTACCGGTCGGCATTCGGCTTCGGCGGCGCCATGGCGGCCCGCAACCTGAAGCGGAATCCGGCGCGCACGGCGATGACGTCCGTCATTTTGTGCATGGGCATCGCGATGATCGTGCTGATGAGCTCGTTGAACTCGGCGCTGCTGCAAACGTACGAACGCATCATCTACGCTTCCTACGGGGGCAATCTGGACGTCGAGCTCCATCATATCGAGAAAACCGACCTGGAGCGGATCCGAGCGATCGACGGCGTGGCGGACGCGCAGACGTACCCGCTGCACGGCGCGATATGGAGTCTGAACGGCCAGAAGCGGAAGCTCCCGGTCTACGGCGTGGGAGCGGAATGGATCGACCGGTTTCCTCTGTTCGCCGCAACGGGGCAGACACGCGGCGAGCTGATCGGCCGGCTGGCGAAGGACGAAATCGTGCTGGACAAAATCGCCTTCAACATTTGGGGAGGACGCATCGGCGAGACGGTGCGGCTCGAAACGAAGCAGGGGATGCGGGATTTCAAGGTGGCCGCCGTCGTCGATACGATGAAGAACAGCGGATTCGGCGCCTTTCTCGAGGAGGAGACGTTCCGGGACAGCTTCGGGCTGAAGTACGAGCGGAACGCCCTCGTCATCAAGGACGATTCCATCACGCCGGTGCAGCTGCGGGAGCGCGTGTTCGAGCAATTCGGCGAGCGGATCGAGGAGATGTTCGGACCCGAGGACTGGGTGTCCATCGTCGGCGCCACGTTTACCGGCTCGTTCTCGATCATCAACGGACTCGTCGTCCTGTCGATCGTCATCTCGGGCATCGGCATTACGAACACGCTGCTCATGAACATTATGGAGCGGGTTCGCGAGCTCGGGATGATGCGGGCCGTCGGCGTCACGCGCCGGCAAGTGGTCGGCATGGTAATCGCGGAAGGGCTCGGCATCGGTCTCGCGGCGACGATCGTCGGCTGCCTGTTCGGCATCCTGCTGATCTATATGACATCGACGTTTCTGGAGGTCAACGCGTTGACGTACCGGTTCGGCGTATCCTGGACGATTGTGGCGATCATCGCGCTGTTCGGCGTCGCGGTCAGCCTCGCCTCCAGCTTCGCACCGGCTTCCAGAGCGGCCAAAACCCGATTAAGCGAGGCGCTGCGCTATGAGTAAAATGAAGCTGTGGATTTCGGTCATGGGACCTTTGCTGCTGCTGCCGATGTTGTCCGGGTGCGGCACGGAGCCTTCTTGGGACAAAGAGGAAATATCGGCGCCGAGCGCTCGGATTTTGTCGGACGAGGTGAAAGCGGAATGGACGGTCGGCGAGGCCGGACCGTCGGACTCCGCCGGCGGCCGGCGGACGATCCGGGTCGCGATCGAGGGGAAGGACGGCAAGCCGATCGAGTCGTTCGAGACGAATCACGAGAAGCTGCTTCACCTGATGGTGATCAGCAAAGATTTGTCGTACTTCAACCATATCCACCCCGAGTACAAAGGAAACGGCGCGTTCGAAATCGCGAACGACTTCCCTTCCGGCGGCGATTACCGGCTCATCGCCGACTTCAAGCCGACCGGAGGCGATACGATGACGAAGATGGCGTGGGTGAAGCTCGACGGGGCGAGCGCGGCGCCGGTGCCCGTCTTCCCGGACGCGGTACTGGACAAGACGTTCGCGGGCAATCGGGTGAAGCTGACCGTCGACGGGCTCGCAGCCAACAAAGAGACGACGCTGGCGTTCTCCATCGCGGACGAACGGACCGGCCGGCCGGTCACCGACCTGGAGCCTTACTTGGGCGCCATCGGACACGTGGTCGTGCTGACCGAGGACGGCGAGCGGTACGTGCACGTCCATGCCGAGGAAGGGCAGGGGACGGGGCCCGAGGCGCTGTTCGAGACGACGTTCCCGAAGAGCGGCATCTACAAAATATGGGCGCAGTTCCAGCGGCACGGCGAAGTGTTCACGGCGTCCTTCGTCGTCAACGTTCCTTAATCGTAACAACGCACCGGTTCCACCCGCGGATCTTCTCCGCCAGGCGCCATCGGCCAACCGTCCCGAACGGTCTGCCGGCGGCTCGGGCGGGGAGGATTTTTTGTTCGTCTTCCATGCGGCTCGTCTTTTTCTTTCAGTTGTACTCAGCTCCTTCCGTAACTTTACCGAGCCCGGCTTCTCGCGCCAGCAGAATGGCTTGGGCACGGTCGACGACTTGCAGTTTGTTCAAGATGTTCGATACGTGATTGCGGACCGTCTTTAAGCTGAGTTGAAAAGAAAGGGCAAGATCGGCCATCGTTTTCCCCTTGGCCAACTGCTCCAGTATTTCAGTCTCCCTGACGGTCAATCCCGGGAATATTTCTTTTTGCGGAGGACGCTGAAGCGTATCGAAATAATACATCATCTTGCTGGCGATTCCAGGGCTGAATATAGCCTCCCCGTCTGCGACGGCGACAAGAGCGCGGAGAATCTCCTTAGGTTTGGCTCCCTTGAGCAAATAGCCGCGAGCGCCCGCCCGGATCGCCGAGAAGACGGAATTATCGTCATCGAACATCGTCAGAATCAGAATTCGGATATGCGGGCTAGTTGCGATTATTTGACGGGTGGCTTCGATTCCGTTGACGCCGGGCATGCTGATGTCCATCAAGATCAAATCCGGCTGCAACGATTCGGCCAAACGAATGGATTCATCCCCGGTTTCGGCTTCCCCCACGACCTCCAAACCCTCGTATCCTTGAAGCACGGCGATGATCCCTTCCCGGAAGAGGGGGTGGTCATCAGCTATTAATAGTCTCATTTTCTCCACCGCTAGAAGCCTCCTTAGTCCGATTTCATTTGAGAAAATAACGGAAATTCGATCTCGATCTGTGTTCCCGGATACGCCGAATCATTCATCGTGAACCGTCCGTTCAATTCCTCCGCTCGTTCGCGCATCGAGCGAATGCCGACTCCCTTTCTGGAAGATTCGGATACACCGATTCCATCGTCCGAAATTTCGATTCGTAGTACCTCGTCCACGCTCAGCCGGATATGGCAAACGCTGCCTTGGGAATGCTTCAGGGCGTTCGTAATCGCTTCCTGAACGATCCGATAGACGGCTACTTCTACCGCCGCTATTAGCGGAGGAAGCGACTCGGGAGATTGGAATACAATACGAAAGTTCGCTTGTTGCAATTGCGCCGCCAGCTCTCGAAGGGAGAAGAGCAGCCCGAATTCGTCCAGAGAAGGCGGACGAAGCGCATATACGAGTTGTCGGATGTCCGCGATCGCCCCATCCAATTGATGCTGTATGTCCAAGAGCGTCGATACCACTTTTGGCGACTGGTTATCGCACTGATCGATCGTTATGGCCAGCTTCATGCTGATGCTGGCCAGATTGGAGCCGAGTCCGTCATGCAGGTCGCGCCTCAGGCGGCGTCTCTCTTCTTCTCTCGCGCTGACGAGCTGTTCTCTCGAACGCTGGAGTTCGCTCGACAATAGAGCCGTCCGGGTGGCAATCGCCATCTGTCGGGTTATATCATCGAGCAAGTACCGTTTGCCCGGAGGGATAATGTTATGAATAGCGGATGTGCCAAGCATCAATGTTCCGACAGGCTCGCCTTGAATCGACAACGGAATCTCCACGCATCCGGGATCCGGCATGCCGTAGGATGCTAGTAGCGTGTCCGGACCATCGCGCTCATTCCTTATCGCCGCATAGGGTAGTCTTAGAGCTTGAGCTAACGTCTTCAATACGAGAGGCAAGACGGATTGATTGGACACTACCGCCTCCAACTGCTGAATCAAATTCGAGACAACCCGATAGGGTTCCTCGCGCAAGCCGTATATGAGCCGGTTGACGGCATCCTGCACCTTATCCCGAAGCGGTTGCAGCACCATCACGATAACTCCGATCATCAGCAGGGAGATCAGCCAATTGTCGGCCGTCTGGAATACGGCACCGATCGTTCCCGTCGCGAGCGCATATACGGAAACAATCGTGAAGCTAAGTACCGCATATACGATGGATCTATTGAATGCGGGTACCATCGTGCGGTTTCTCTGCTCGATGATGGTGAGCGCTACGGAGAAGGGGATCGATAATAAGCCGATATTCATAACTCCCCATAGGAATATTTTGGCGACGGGATGGGTCCCGACTGCGACCATAAGCGTCGATCCCAACAGGTACAACGCGATGCTCCCGACGAACCATATCGTTCGTTGACGCTGCTCCGCCGAAAAACTCCGGTTATAACGGTATATCTGCGAATACACGATCAGCGCGAACAGGAGGGAGCTTTGAATGACCCGAATCGTGAGAGGCCACGTCGACATATCGAGCACCGTTGACGGAGCGATATAGGTGGATAACGCGAAAAATAATCCGTATATGGCAAAGTACTTCGTCCAGCGCGGAGCAAAGACGCCATCAGGATACAAGAAGAGCAGCAAATAGGACAAGCCGAACAACATATCTTGAAATTCGAATGCGCGAACCGCAAGAGGCCAAGCTTCCAAGACGGATCCGTCACTCGTGAATGCGGAGCCTGTTGCCATAAGCAAGATGGAAGTCGTATAACAGACGGGATCTTTCGATCCATAACGATAGAGAATCCAGCTGACGGAGAAAAAACTCGCGAACGATAAGGAGGCGAACCCGCCCATCACTCCGCTATAGAACGAAACCGGCAAGCCGATTTGATTTAACAGGGCGATCTGGGCGGCTGTCAGATAAAAGATATTGGAGCACCACTCCGCGTCCGTGCAGGCGTTCTGATGAAGAGAATAACCGTTCCATACCGAGATTGCGAAAATAACCAATGAGAGCAGAGCGAACATCGGCCATACCGTATGCCGGCAAATCAAAATGACCCAAGAGCTTACTCGCCATCTATTCTTCACAGAATCATTACCTTTCCCTTCGCAAGAATAAATGCCATCTTTTTTTACTATAGCCCCCATTCTTTGAATGAGAAAGGGAACAATTCCCGGCCGGTCGGGATTTTTCTTCCCGGCCGGGTCGGGAGGAACAATCATGACGACGGGATATCTTCGTTGTTACATTGTTCCTGTCGCCTTTGCGATCGAAGGAAGGCGGAATCGAATAAGATGCGAGGAAGCGGGGGATAAACATGACGATTGAAAAAGCGGTAAGGTGGTTTGCATTTGTCGCCATGATTGGCGGGATTAGCAGAATAGGGATGACGCCCTCATCCTACATTTGGGGCGGGGACAGTAACCAGGAGTTGATTTGCGCTTTCATCGCGAACATTCTCATGGTATTCGGCACATTCGGGCTTTACTTGGCGCAAGTGAAGGAATCGGGGAAATTTGGATTTATTTCGTTCGCTCTGTTGGAGCTCGGTCTAATCTTGGTAACTTGTACCGTCTGGTCATCCATGCTTCATGTGTCGCCATGGGAATGGGGGGTGGTCAAAGGTTTTGAGATCGCAACCGGCATGCTGGGGCTGCTGCTTTTCCCGATCGCCAGTCTCAAAGCCGGTATCCTTCCGAAATGGGCGTGTATAGTTCTTATCGCCATGCTGCCGGTGGGAGTAGTTCCAATGTTCGAGAAAATCGTCGCTTTCCTTTGGGGAGTCGCCTATATCGGCATGGGTTATGCCGTTTGGTCATCCAAACAAAAAACGAAGGAAGCCGAACAAGGCCAAGCGAGTTAACGGGCAGCAAAATCCGTCGGATGCCGGGCATGCAATACGCCGCCGCAACTGCTCCACTTTTATTCAGTATTTAGGCGGCCTTAGACCCGAAATCCATGGGACTGAGACCGTCTAATTTTGGCTGTAAGCGACTAGACTCAATAACCCACCGACTTCCTTAAAGTCATCATATTTTCCCGAAGGAACGTTTGATTTTTTTCGATACCTCTGTTTTTACACCATACAATTGCGCTGAAAGCATCGTAAATATCATAAAACGGCAGCACGCTTTCCAGAGCCAACATAGGTCGAATCGATCGATACCCTTCAATGAACGGCAGCTTTGTTCCCGGATGGACTTCCCAAATATATCGATTGACTTTTGTAAAATCGATTTCCGACGATCCGCCGCGGGCACTCTCGAAATCGATAATGCCGGCAACCTCGTTCCCATTCACCAATATGTTACCGGGTCTAAAATCCATGTGAACGATGCAGGGGCCGTCAGGATCCGGTAAAGCAGAGAAAGCTTCGTCAAAGTGAAGAATACATCTTTCATACAAGTTTGGGTCGAGAATCTCTTGGCACGGCTCTTTCCAATTTTCAAAATTACGTTTGATATATAATCTCCAATCATTTTGGTCAAGCAGCTTAAAACCGTCGGCTTCATGGTAACCGTACCCGGGAGTCTTGAACTCATGGAGCATAGCAAGATACATGCCGATTTGATAAGAGAGCTTCTCGTCCATGACCCCTGTACAAGGCATGCCTTGAATGGCCGCAAGAAGCAATGCTCCGGTAGTGCTTTCATCCCCGTACCAAATGTCCAATACCTTAGGGACAGGCAGTACCCCCTTTAACGTTTCAAGCATCTGAAATTCACGGAATAATTTATCCTTGTTAAACGGAATTTTTACAAAGACGTTTTCTCCACCGGCAAGCGTAAGTTTATATACATCGGAGCTAAACGACTCCGGAACATCTTCCACATTCCAGACGTTCAACTTTAGCTTTTCTATAATTGTTAGAATAGAATTCATAGGTAACCCCACCCCACCGCCATAAGGAATGCTTCCGTGATGAGCTACATATTACCTATCTCATGGATTTTTTGCAAAGCATTCAGGTGCATGGATTTATCTTCGGGCGATTCGGCGAATTGATACCGCTCCACAAGCCTGTAACCGAACATAGCAAGGATGAGTTCATAAATACAATGATCGGTGATCGGGAACACATCCGCATATTCCGAGAAGCCTCTGTAATATGCCGGAATGCATGTTTGGTAGTTTTCAAGCATATGGCGGACGTCCGCTTCATCCGCGATTAAACTCGCGATATCCTCGCCCATGTACCCCCATCCGGCGGTATCCCAATCGATCAGGACGATCGTACGGTCCGTATAGAAAAGATTTGCCACCCAAAAATCTCTGTGGCAAAGCACGATCGGCAGCTTTTCAATGCGACCGAATATTTCGTCCGCGTGATGATCCATATCTATGAGCATGCTGCACAGATGCTTCGGAATGTCGCAGTCATCGGAGCGTATGTAATCATGCAAAACGTTCCATGACCGATACCGCATATAGCCGTTTTTCGTAAACTCCACCTTGCTTAAATTGGACAGATTGTGCACTACGTCGGGTCGTTCGGCGTATAGCCTGCCTTGAAACCGCCCCAATTCCTCGGCTATACGTTCTTGCATTTCCGAGGTCAGCTGCAAGCCTGACACACCGTCGATATATTCCATCCACAGTTGAATCTCATCGTCATTTATTTCGGCGTGATAGCATTCCGGACAACGGAACGAGTCGAAGAAAACCTTTTTGAAATCCGATGCATAGAGGTCGTATTCCCTTCGCCATGAATCCGGATCCCCGTACCGCTCGAATTTTTTCTGTGTTTTCCATACCACCTTATACGGCAAGTTTTCGCCATCGGAGGTTTCAACCACGCCCGTTACAAGCCGAACATCCCCTACCGTCCCGCCTTGCAGCTCCTTGAGCCGATAATCTGCGCGGATGATCGTCTTGCCGAGCATGTTACGCAAAACAAGCGCCAGTATTTCGGGTTTTACTAACCTTTCCTCATGGTTGTTCATTTTTTGTATCCTCCGGTTTGATCCATATGGCGCATGAAATTCCCCGATTGATCATCCACAAGCATGTTTTTCCGCTGCTGTACGAGGTAACGCTCCCAAGCCCCGCGCCAATGATTCCTTTTCTTAATCATATAACGCAGTGGGGCCGCTTTCAGGGATTTATTGGATATAGTCGATCTCTACTGCCCGTCGTTTCAATAAATAGGACGTTGCGGCCCGAGGGGGATTTCGCGGACTGCCGTCCCGACGTGGCGACGTTTGCGCGCGGAACGCAATCTTTTGCGCTCGGGCCTGCGTTCATTTGCGCCCGGACGGCCTCCGTTTGCGCGTTGCGGCGCCTCCCCTCGCGCTACGATGGGTATAGACCAATCGTTAGCGAAAGAAAGAGGGAGTTCGATGAACGCGTTCAAACGGTTTTGGCCCTACGCGAATCAAGTGAAGAAGCTGTACGTCTGGGGGTTCGTCGGGAGCTTGTTCCGCTTCCTCATCCCGCTGTCCGTACCGCTCGTGTTCAAATATTTGTTCGACGGCCTGCTCCGGAACGACGCCATGTCCCCCGCCGACAAAACGGAGCAGCTGCTCGTCATCGCGTTATTGATGATCGTCGTGTTCTTCGCTGTCCGCGGCCCCATGGAATATATGAGGCAGCTGTTCATGCACAAGGGCAACAACAAAATCGTCGCGGCGATGCGCAAGGACGCCTTCCGCAAAGTGCACGACCTCGATGCAAGCTACTTCGCGCGCCATAAGAGCGGGGAGATCGGGACGCGGGTCATCGACGATATCGAGAAAATGAAAGGGTTCCTGACGGCCGTCTTCTCCAACGTCTGGATCGAGCTGATCGTCCTGTTGTTCGTCGTCGGCGCCATGCTGACCATGAACGCGAAGCTGACGCTGCTCGCCGTGCTGCTCGTCGGCTTCCAATTCGCGCTCGCGCACGTCCTCTCGAAAAAGCTGAAGCGCACGACGCGGCTCATGATGCAGGAGCGGTCCGCGCTGAGCGGATTCGTGACCGAGCATATCCAGGGCGCGCTGCTGTCCCGGCTGTTCGCGTCCGAGCGGCGGGACCGGGAAGCGTTCGAGCGCCATCTGGAGCGCTACGAGAAGCTGACGGACAAGCACGCCGCCGTCAATGCGCTGTCGCTGTCCGCCGTCAACGTACTGAGCGATTTGACGCCGTTTCTCGTCGTGGCGGTCGGGTGCTTGTATGTCATCGACGGCAGCTTGACGCTCGGCAGCCTGGTCGCGTTTTTCGCGTATGCGGACCGGATGCGAAGCCCCGTCGCGGCTCTCGTCCAGGCGTTTCCGGCGATTGCCGAAGGGAGCGTGGCGATGCAGCGCGTGTTCGACTTCTTCGACACGCCCGTTACGGTCCGCGAGAGCGACCGGCCGCGGGAATGGCGCGAGTTCGCCGACGCGGTCCGGTTCGAGCATGTTTTCTTCGGCTACGACGGCGGCCGCGACGTGCTCAAGGACGTCTCGTTTACGCTGGAGAAGGGCAAGACCTATGCGTTCGTCGGAGGCAGCGGCGGCGGCAAAAGCACGATTTTGCAGCTGCTCACCCGGATGTACGATGCCGACCGCGGCGAAATCCGGATCGACGGCGCGAACATCAAGGATTATTCGATGGCCGGATTACGCCGGCATATGGGGATCGTGACGCAGGACGGGTTTCTGTACAGCTCGTCCGTAAAGGACAATATCCGGATGGCGAAGCCGGAGGCGGCCGACGAGGAGATCGAGGCCGCGGCGAAGAAGGCGTTCGCCCACGAGTTCATCCGTTCGCTGCCGAACGGCTACGATACGGAGATCGGAGAGCGGGGCGTCAAGCTGTCGGGCGGCCAAAGGCAGCGGATCTCGCTCGCCCGCGTCTTTCTGAAAAACCCGGCGATCCTGCTGCTCGACGAGGCGACCAGCGCTCTCGACAACGAAAGCGAGAAGCTCGTGCAGGAATCGATCCGCGGTCTCGACCGCGGCAAGACGGTCGTCATGATCGCCCACCGGCTCTCCACCGTGACGGAGGCCGATCGGATCTTCGTCCTGAAGGACGGCGAGATCGTCGAAAGCGGGAGCCACCGCGAGCTGCTCGAGCTGGACGGCTATTATAAGGAGCTGTACGCGAAGCAGCAGGCTGCCGAGTCCGGGGCGGCGGAAGCGGCGGCCCCGGCTCCGAAGCGGGAGCTGAAGCTGGCGTCGGGTAGAGGGTGAAGGGGAAGAGGGAGGTCGTTTCGACGAGAAGCGGTCGTTATATAAGACCGGCTCAGCGGACCCCGTGAAGCGCCTGTATCGCCTGCTGCGTGTCGGATACGAAGAAGAACCGATTCCCCTGATTGCATTCGTAGATGAAATCGTTCAAGCTTTTGCTGCCGTACCCGTCAAACGTGCCGACGACCGCCAGCTTGACGCCGTAGTTCGTATACTTTTGCAGGATGTCGCCGGCGAGCCCGGTTTTCAGTTCGAAGAAGTCCTCGGACAAATTCGACTGCCGGAGAACGATCTTGTCGCAGCCGTGCACAACCCCCACCTCGGCCATCAAATCAAGCGCCGCCGCCACGTCGCCGATGACGAGCTCGGGGCTGTTCACGAGCGCCACCGTGGAATCGCCCTGCCGGTCGATCTCGATATTCATTCGGGAAGGCTCCTTTCGGTATGGTTTCGCCCATGGGGCGGAGTGGTTTTATTATAAGCCGGCTTCTATCATTTTCCAATCATAGTTATTCGATTCCGTGCTTCCGGTCATACCATCCGCGGACGGTATCCGGCACAAGTTGAAGGGGGAGGGAGCGCCCGCCTCGGACCGTTTCCATTGGATTCTATCCAACAGAAGCCCCCGCGCATACGCCCCAGTAAGCGCTCTATTGGAAACGATCCAATAGAATCGCCCGCGACCTAGCGGATTCGGTCCTTTTCGAGCAAATCCGTTGGATGAAATCCAATCGCGGATCGGATTCGCCTCCCGTCAACGTCCTGCGATTGGACAAAGTCCAATAGAAACAAAAAGGACCGCCAAATCGCGGTCTCGGAATAACCAATGGGCGAAACAGTTCCTTTATACCGTCGTCCAATCGTCATTTTTTTCATAAAGGATTGGATTCAATAAATAACTCTCTCTCATAAAAACTTCCGGTGCTGCTTCTTGCCGTCATACGTGAACAACACCGCCTTGTCTTCGATGACCGTTTCGAGATGGACCGACCGGCCCCACAGCCGCTGCACGTACGGCAGCGTTTTCTCCAAATATTTCACGTCCAGCTCGATGCCCTCGAACGCGTGCTTCAAGTACAGCTCGCCGCCGTTCGCATGGTTGCCGTCCGTGACGTGCAGCACCGGGAAGCCGCCGTTGATGCGGGAATAGACGAGCTGGTCGCGGACCGACTCCCACGTCTTGTCGGTAATTTTCCATTCCGGCCCTTTCTTCTCGAACACGTACAAATCGAGGTCCTCGACGAGCTCCTTCGTCAAGTAGTTGCGGATGAACGACGTGTCGGAGTCGAACTCGCGCACCTCGAACATTTTCTCGCGGCCGCGCCCGGGCTCGCGTCCGAACCTCCGGCGGTCCTCCTCGGACGGGTTATCCCACCGCTTCTCGATGTCCTCGAATATTTTCAGCCCGAGGTAGTACGGGTTCAGGCTGTGCCGCGACGGCTGGACGACGCCGCTGTTCAGCTTGGCGTATTCGATCGTCTCCTCGCTCGTCAGATCGAGCTCCCGCACGATGCGCTGGTGCCAGTACGAAGCCCAGCCTTCGTTCATGATCTTCGTCTCCAGCTGCGGCCAGAAGTACAGCATCTCGTCGCGCAGCATCGTCATGATGTCGCGCTGCCAATCCTCCAGCACCGGGGAATGCTCCTCCAGGAAGAAGAGCAAATCTTTTTCCGGCTGGGGCGGAAACTTCTTCGGGCCTTCGTCGCGCTCCGATTGGGAGCCGGCGTCCTCGCCCAGCTCCCACAAATCTTCGTAGCCGGTTTTGCCGGGCTTGGCAGACGGCGGCTTGCTCCGGCTTTTCGCTTCGGCTTCCCGCCGCTCCTTGTCGCCGTAGTACGGCTTGACGAGCGTCGGATCGACGTGCTCCTGAATCGCCAGCACGGCGTCGAGAAACGTCTCGACCGCCTCCGTCCCGTGGATGAGCTCGTATTCGCGGACCCGCTCGGCGGTGGCCGACATGCTCTCCACCATGTTGCGGTTCGTCCGGGAGAAGCGGACGTTGTTCTTGAAAAAGTCGCAGTGCGCGAGCACGTGCGCCACGATCAGCTTGTTCTGGATGAGCGAGTTGCCGTCGAGCAGAAACGCGTAGCACGGATTCGAGTTGATGACGAGCTCGTATATTTTGCTGAGCCCGAAATCGTACTGCATTTTCATGCGGTGAAACGTCTTGCCGAAGCTCCAATGGCTGAACCGGGTCGGCATGCCGTAGGCGCCGAACGTGTAGATGATGTCGGCGGGGCAAATCTCGTAGCGCATCGGGTAAAAGTCGAGCCCGAACCCGACCGCGATTTCCGTAATTTCGTCGATCGCCCGTTCCAAGTCTTTGATTTCGTCCGGATGCATAGGCTCGTCACCCCTCTTTCGCTTTCGAGAAAAACGTCTTGAGCGCTTTGTACACTTCGCCTTTCTCGCGAATGACGCAGTGCTGGAAGCGAGGGTACTGGATGTGGCGGTACGCCGACATGAGCGTGCTGCTCCGGTTGTACTGGTTCACCTCGCCGTAGCCGAACATGTTGCACCGCTCGAGCAGCTTCTCGATCAGCTTGACGCACCGCTCGTTGTCGGACGTCAAATTGTCGCCGTCGGAGAAGTGGAACGGATAAATGTTGTAGTGCGAGGACGGGTACCGGCGGTCGATGATTTCGAGCGCCTTCTGGTAGGCGGACGAGCAGATCGTGCCGCCGCTTTCGCCTTTCGTGAAAAATTCTTCCTCGGACACTTCCCGCGCTTCCGTATGGTGCGCGATGAAGACGATTTCGACTTTCTCGTATTTCGTCCGCAAAAACCGCGTCATCCAGAAAAAGAAGCTGCGGGCGATATATTTCTCGAAGCTGCCCATCGACCCGGACGTATCCATCATGGCGAGAATGAGGGCGTTCGAATGCGGCACGACGACTTCGTCCCACGTCTTGAAGCGAAGATCGTCCGGCGATATGCCGTGGATGCCCGGGTTGCCCGCATTCGCGTTGCGGCGCAAGTTTTCGAGAATGGTCCGCTTCTTGTCGATGTTGGACATGATCCCCTTCTTGCGGATGTCGTTGAACTGAATGTCTTCGATCTGGAGATTGTCTTTCTGCTTCTGCTCCATGTAAGGCAGCTCCAGCTCCTCGAACAGCATCGACTGCAGCTCCTCCATGCTCACTTCGGCTTCGAAATAATCGTCGCCCGGCTGGTCGCCGGCTCCTTCGCCTTTCCCCGGGTTCGCCGCGGACGGATCGACGCCGAGCACGTCACCGACCTGGCTGTCGCCGTCGCCCTGGCCGACATGCTTGCTTTTATTGTAATTGAAGCGGAACCGGTATTCGTCCAGGCTGCGGATCGGAACCTTGATAATTTGTTTGTTGTGGGACGTCACGATATTTTCTTCGGTGACGAGGTCGGGCAAGTTTTGCTTGATCGCTTCGCGCACTTTTTGCTGGTGGCGGGTTTGGTCCTGGTACCCTTTGCGGTGGAGCGACCAGTCTTCCCGGGACACGATGAAAAGCGGTTTTGTCATGATGCGGCACCTCCCTGCTTCGGTTGCTGCGCTCCCGCGCGTCATGCGCATGGACGTTCAGGAGTATCGGGGCAATGGGAAAAAGATAGCTTGTTATCAATATATTCAGCAGGGAGGGGGATATGTGAACGGGACAAGCGGGGAATTTTGGGGGCTTATTAGTGGGCTGCTGCATTTCGGCAATCCTATTCCTTATCGTCGGCTGAATACATAGTTAGCTCTGAAAGATTTAATATGACGTTTGCCGCCATAAGCAAATCTAATCCGAGAAGCCCATTTACCTCAAGCTTCTCGTGAAGAGCGCCTACATCCAGCTTGAAATTTTTGGATCAGGCTAAATCTTGCGAACTTCTTCCCATAGCATGGATGCCACCTCCCTTGGTTCTCTGTACCTGCACACGATCCGGGAGCGCGCTGGACAAGGCGGCGCGGAACGGGATGATATCAGCCTTGAGTCGCGGATTCGCCGATATAGACCTTCAAGGACGCGTCGTTTACAAAGGGAAGCCGGAACGCGCGGCCCTTTATGACGAAGGAGTTGGCCCGCTTTCAGCCGATTTCGGTCGAAGCGGGCTGGGCTCATCGGCAGGGCATCCGGAGGAAGCGATAGCTAGCCCAAAAAGATGCATGCCGAGATTGGGAAGGTGTGCACCTTTTATTCCGATGATATAATGGGAGAAGAAAGTTAAAAGGGGGAGAAGTATGTTCGAACAAGTGGACAGGAAAAAGAATTTATTGGATCAAAAAAGACCTTTGCCGGTTCATACTCTCCGAAGCTTGCGCGAGCATCTTATCGTGAATTGGGTAATACGCTGACACTTTCCGAAACGAAGGTTGCCTTGGAAGGCATAACGGTCGGCGGCAAAACGATTCGGGAGCACTTGGAGGCGATCAACCATAAGGAAGCGATTCTGTACGTAGAAGAGATCGTCCGGAGGCGGGACCCCCTTACGGAATGGCAAATCAAAAACATCCATCGTCTCATTCTGAAAGGGATTCACGATGAGTACGCGGGAACGTATCGAAAAGAAAATGTTTTAATCAGCGGAGCCAAGCACATTCCGCCCGACGCCGTACAAGTTCCGCTCATGATGGAACAATTTGCAGGTTGGGTGGAAAAAGAGGCCGGTCAACTGCACCCAGTTGCAAGAGCCGCAGTCATTCACAGCGATTTCGTAAAAATTCACCCGTTCATTGACGGCAACGGCAGAACGGCCCGATTGCTTCTGAACTTCGAATTAATGAAGAACGGGTACCCTCCGGTCGTGATCGAGAAAGAGCAACGGGCACAATATTACGCAGCGTTGGAGGAGGCCCATACGACCGGTGATACTTCCTCTATCCTGTCATTGGTGTGCGACACGCTCGAGCGGACGTTCGACTTATATTTAAAACTGGTATGAAAATCCGCCTACCCCTTCGCAACGACTAGCGTGGGAAACGGCGGATTTTTCGTTGAATGGAATAAACGAACTCCAATCCAACTGTGCTATACTGGCGGTATAGATACACGCCAAAACTCCCGAACCGTACCGTTTCGGAAATAAAAGCAAGGAGCGATTTCTTATCAAACCGCCTACGATACAAGAGTGGGCCGCCCTCTACGATGCGGCCGTCCGATTCAAGAAGCTGCAATGCTGGAACTGGCTCACGGAGGAGCACGTATTCGGCGTCCAGCATCCGGACACGGGCGAAATCGGTTACTGCTGCGTGCTCGGCCGATTGGGCGAGGTGTTCGCGCTGAACGTATACCGGGGGACCGAAGGGCTGAAAGGGATGCTCCGGATGGCGTCCGGCGAGCTGCGACCCGACGAGATGATGGTCGCGCAAAGCTGCCTGATGGCCTCCTTCGAAGACCGCGACCAGCTGGAAAAGGAAGATACGTCGATCATCAAGCAGCTCGGGCTGAAGTTTCGCGGAGCGAAGGCGTGGCCGATGTTCCGTACCTACGATCCGGGCTTCGTCCCGTGGTTTTTGACCGGCCGGGAGCAGGTCGTCTTCCTGACGGCGGCTTTGGAGCAGGCGAGCCTGCTTGCCGGGCAGCACGCGAAGAACCCCGACGCGCTGCTTCCGACGCCGGACGGCGAATATGTCGTCCGGGTGCCGGAAACGAGCGGAGGCGTCTCGACGTGGACGACCCGCCGGCTTAAACCGCAGGAGAAGGCACGGAAGGCGTCCCCGGTCCGGACGGAATCGACCGCCGTGGATGAGCTTCGGCTCGGCCGGCTGCACAAGGCGGTGCAGAAGCTCCCGACCCATTGGGAAGTCGATCTCTTCCACGCCCCGATTCCGGTCGGCGAGGGCGAACGTCCCTATTACCCGCTTATGCTGTTGATCGTCGACGGACATTCGGGGCAAATTCTTCATGCCGGCATGTTCGAGCCGTGGGGGGAGCGTCCGGATATCGGGTACGAGCTGCTGGAGCTGGCGGAGCGGGTGCAGGCGGCGCCTCGTCAAGTATGGGCTTTGGGCGAGGAGGTCCTCGCGACGCTGGAGCCCGTCCTTCGCGGATTGAAAATTCGCGGAGTCGTCACGGACGAGCTTCCCGCTTTGGAGGAAGCGAGATTGGGCATTTTGATGGGGTTTTGACTCGAGGAGCGGCAGGCTGCCGCTCCTTTGCCCGTTTTTGTCCATTTGTTGAACGAAATTTGAAGAAATGATGAACAAATTGCGAAAAGTGTGTTACAATATACGTAACGACGACAATCGCAAGGAGTGTTCGACATGACGACGAAAACGATCGCCATCCAGCAAGAGGCCGTGAAGGACGGCAACCGTCTCGCATCCGTAATGACCGTAGTCGCTTGGATCGCTTTGTGCATCGGACTGGTCACTTGTTTGTTCGAGGTAAGCGATTTCTCCGACCGCAATTTGGGGCTGATGGTCGGGATCGGCTTTCTCGTCGGCAGCGTACAGATCTATATGATCGGCGCCGCGATCCGTTTGTTCCATACGGGGAAGGCGAAGCAGCAATAACGAGTCGATAACGAAATACGATAACAAGCGGAAGGCGGCACGGGCTGCCTTCTTTTTTTGCTTCTTTTTGACCATAGTGTGAACAAAAACGCGGATCGTATGCGTCATGTTTCGCCAAGCCGCAGCCGCCTACTGCCGTGAAAACGGTACCTTTGGCAGATGCAAACGCTCTCGGAAACGTTCTTGTCGAAACGTTGAACAATGTTTTACGGAAATTCAACGTTTCGTTGACGCCTTTGTTAACTGTGCAGTAACGCACGGCCGTTTCTGGTAAGGTAAAGACAAGAGACATTCCCGCACGAGCGTGAGGAGATGAGACAGATGAAACATGCACGAACGTTCCGCCGATGGTTCGCCGCGCTCTCGCTGATGGCGATGACGCTCATCGCGTCCGGCTGCAGCGACAAGCTGATCGTCCTCGATCCGAAAGGACCGGTCGGCGCGCAGCAGCGCGACCTGATTTACATTTCGACGGCATTGTGCCTGATCGTGGTCGTGCCGGTGCTGATCCTGACGGCCATCATCGTATGGCGGTATCGGGAGAGAGCTTCCCATAAAGCGGCTTACGAGCCGGAATGGGAGCACAACACGAAGCTCGAAACGATCTGGTGGGGCATTCCGATCGTCATTATCGCCATTCTCGGATTCGTGACCGTGAAATATACGCATATTTTGGAGCCGTCCCGGCCGCTCGCTTCGGCAGCGCAGCAGAAGCCGCTGACGATCCAGGTGACGTCGCTCGACTGGAAATGGCTGTTCTATTATCCGGAGCAGGGGATCGCGACCGTCAACTACGTCCAGTTCCCGGAGGATAAGCCGATCAAGTTCGTCCTGACGTCGGACGCGCCGATGAACTCGTTCTGGATTCCGCAGCTGGGCGGGCAAATTTATACGATGTCCGGCATGGCGATGACGCTCAACCTGCAGGCCGACGAGCCGGGAGACTATTTCGGCTCGGGCGCGAATTTCAGCGGCAAAGATTTCGCGAAGATGCGCTTCACGGCGAGAGCGACGTCGCAAGCCCAATTCGACGAATGGGTGGCGGGCGTCAAGAGCAAGGAGCCCGCTTTGACCGAGGAAGGGTACAAGCAGCTCGCGACGCCGGGCGTGTCCGAGGTTCGCAGCTTCTCGTCGTTCCCGAAGGGGCTGTTCGAGCAGACGGTAACGAAATATGCCGCATCCCACCGCCATGGCGGAACGCCGGCGCAATCGAACGACGGCGGCCACGCCGGACACGGACAGTCCAACCCGAACCCAACCAAAGGAGACGGCGGCTCCACCGCCGGATCGAAAAAGAACGAAGGGAGCAACGGCCATGTGGGACAACATTAAACAGTTCGCTTCCGAATTTTTCGTCACCGGCGACCCGCTCATTTACGGCGCCGACGTGGCGATCGTCCTGACGCTCGCTTCGGTGCTGTTCGTCCTGACGTATTTCAAAAAATGGACGTGGCTGTGGCGCGAATGGCTGACGACCGTCGACCATAAGCGGATCGGCATCATGTACGTCATCGCCTCGCTGCTCATGCTGTTCCGGGGTGGGATGGACGCGCTGCTCATGCGGACGCAGCTCGCTTTCCCGGATATGGAGTTTTTGTCGCCGGAGCACTACAACCAAGTGTTCACGACGCACGGCGTCATCATGATTCTGTTCATGGCGATGCCGCTCATGTTCGGCTTGTTCAACCTCGTCGTGCCGCTGCAGATCGGTGCGCGCGACGTCGCGTTCCCGTTTCTGAACTCGCTCAGCTTCTGGCTCTTTTTCTGGGGCGCGATGCTGTTCAACCTGTCGTTCGTCATCGGCGGCTCGCCGGACGCGGGCTGGCTCGCCTACCCGCCGCTGTCGGAAATGTCGCACAGTCCGGGCGTCGGGCAAGACTTCTATATATGGGGCATCCAAATATCCGGGATCGGCAGCTTGATGACGGGGATCAACTTTATCGCGACGATTTTGAAAATGCGCGCCCCCGGCATGAAGCTGATGCAAATGCCGATGTTTACGTGGTCGGTGCTGTCGAGCAGCTTGACGATCATCCTGGCGTTTCCGATCTTGACCGTGACGCTGGCGCTGCTGTTCCTCGACCGGTATCTCGGGGCGCACTTCTTCACGCTGGACGGCGGCGGCAACCCGATGATGTACATCAACCTGATCTGGATGTGGGGCCACCCCGAGGTGTATATCGTCATCCTGCCGGCGTTCGGGATTTTCTCGGAAATTACGGCCACGTTCTCGAAAAAACGGCTGTTCGGCTACAAATCGATGGTGTTCGCCCTGATGAGCATCAGCGTCGTGTCGTTCTTCACGTGGGCGCATCACTTCTTCACGATGGGCTCGGGCGCGAACGTCAACGCGTTTTTCGCGGTCAGTACGATGATCATCGCCATCCCGACCGGGGTCAAGGTGTTCAACTGGCTGTTCACGATGTTCCGCGGCCGTCTGACGATCAAGACGCCGATGCTGTGGACGATCGGGTTTATCCCGTGCTTCGTCGTCGGCGGCATGACCGGCGTGCTGCTCTCCGTCGCGCCGGCGGACTTCCAGTTCCATAACAGCTACTTCCTGATCGCACACTTCCATCAGGTGCTCATCGGCGGCGTCGCGTTCGGCTACTTCGCGGGGCTGTACTACTGGTGGCCGAAGGTGACCGGCTTCAAGCTGAACGAGAAAATCGGCAAGTGGGCGTTCTGGCTCTGGAACATCGGCTTCTACGTCTGCTTCATGCCGCAATACGTGCTCGGACTGATGGGGATGACGCGCCGCGTCAACGCCTACGGCTGGGACAGCGGATGGTGGGAGCTCAACTTCGTCTCGACGATCGGCGGCTTCCTGATGGGAATCGGCTTCATCTTCCAAGTATGGCAAATCGTGCACAGCATGAAATTTATGGAGCGCGATACGACGGGCGACCCGTGGGGCGGCCGCACGCTCGAATGGTCGCTTCCTTCGCCGGCGCCGGCCTACAACTTCGCCACGATTCCGGTCGTCCATTCGCGCGACGCCTGGTGGGAGGAGAAGCAGCTTCGCGAGCAGGGCAAGCCGGTTCCGCCGAAGCCGCCGGTCGAGCCGATCCATATGCCGGGCAATTCGGGCATCGCGTTCATCATGTCGTTCTTCTGGTTCGTCGCGGGCTTCGGCCTCGTGTTCGACTGGCTCTGGATGGCGATTCCCGGCTTCATCGGCGTAGCGGCATGCATGCTCGTCCATTCGTTTACGTACGATAACGAATACTATATTCCGGCTGAAGAGGTCATCAAGACGGAAGCCGAGCTGAGGGGGACGGTCTGATGGGCAACGCAATCGGCAACACGCACCATACCAAGCATCCGGCGGGCGGCCATCACGATCACCACGACGGCCACCACGATCTCGAGGCGGTACGGACGTTCGGGTTTTGGCTGTTTCTCATTACCGACTGTATTTTGTTCGGGACGCTGTTCGCGACGTACATCGTCCTGCACGGCAATACGAACGGCGGGCCGACGCCGCACGAGCTGTTCGAAATGCCCGGCGTCATCGCCGAGACGTTCATCCTGCTGACGAGCAGCTTCACGAGCGGGCTGGCGGTGCTGTCGATGAACCGCGGCGACAAAAAAGGGCTGATCGGCTGGCTGGCCGTAACGGCCGCCCTCGGTCTCGCGTTCATCACGCTCGAAATCAGCGAATTCGTCACGATGGTGCACGAAGGCGCGACGATCGGCACGAGCGCGTTCCTGTCCGGCTTCTATACGCTGGTCGGCACGCACGGGCTTCACGTATCGATCGGTCTGTTCTGGATGGTCGCGCTCATGATTCAGCTCGCGAAGCGGGGCATTACGCCGGTGACGCGGCGCAAGGTGAACGTCATCAGCTTGTATTGGCACTTTCTCGACGTCGTCTGGATTTTCGTCTTCACGATCGTTTACTTGATGGGGGTGATGTAAGATGGCGCAGCACCATTCGGCTCATTCGAACGGACACGACGGCTCGCACGGCGCATCGGGCGGCGGGCACCATCACGGCTCGCTGAAATCTTACGTTACGGGCTTCCTGCTCTCGATCGTGCTGACGATCATCCCGCTCGTCGTCATCCTGAACGACGTGCTCGAAGGAACGGCCGCGATGGTCGTCCTGCTCGGGACGGCGGTGCTCCAGTTCGTCGTGCAGCTCGTCTACTTCATGCATTTGCGCGAGGAGGAGAAGCCGCGCTACAACTTGATGGCGCTCATTCTCGGGTTGATCATTCTGCTGACGATCGTCATCGGTTCGATCTGGATCATGACGTACAATACGGTGGCGCATTAAGGCGGACGGGAATCGGACGCCGGGATGCGGCCGGGTGATGAAGGACGAAGGGCAATTGCCCTTCGTCCTTTTCCATATATCCCGTAATGCGCGGATAGCGGGGAAAAATTGGCTGGCGCCGAAATTGCGTCGGGCGGACAGGAATAACGCGGTTCCGGGACGAATGGATATAGACGGCTCGTTTTGTGCGAGCCGCGCACAGGGCAGTGTTACCGTCTTTTACCGCGAAACGAATGTCCGGAAAGGAAGATAGAAGCATGAAGTTTATCCATACCGCCGACTGGCACCTCGGCAAGCTCGTGCACGGCGTCTACATGACGCAGGACCAGCGCTACGTCTTGAACGAGCTCGTCGAGACCGTCGAACGAGAGCGGCCCGACGCGGTGCTCATCGCCGGCGATTTGTACGATCGGGCCGTGCCGCCGACCGAGGCGGTCGATCTGCTGGACGAGCTGCTCGAGCGCCTCGTCGTCGATCTGAATACGCCGGTGCTGGCCATATCCGGCAATCACGACAGCCCGGACCGGCTCGACTTCGCCACGCGCATTATGGAGGGAAGAGGGCTCCACCTCGCCGGCCAGCTGCGGGCGGACCCGCGCCCGGTCGTCCTGCGCGACGCGCACGGCGACGTGCACGTTCATCTCGTGCCGTACGCCGACCCCGCCCAGGTGCGCGCGGTACTCGGGGACGAGACGATCCGTACCCACGACGACGCGATGCGGGCGATTGTCTCGCGCATCGAGGCCGCGATGGATCCGAAGGCGAGGCACGTCTTCGTCGGCCACGCCTTCGTCACGCCGGGCGGCGAGCCGAAGAACAATACGAGCGATTCCGAGCGCCCGCTGTCGATCGGCGGGGCGGAGCACGTGCGCGCGGACTATTTCCGCCCGTTCCACTACACGGCGCTCGGCCATCTGCACCAGGCGCATTACGTGCAGCACGAGCATATCCGCTACGCCGGCTCGCCGTTGAAATATTCCGCGTCCGAGGAGTCCCACCGGAAATGCTTTTACGTCGTGGAGCTGGACGCGTCGGGGCAGGCGACGATCGAGCGCCGGGAGCTGAAGCCGCTGCGCGACATGCGACGGATCAGCGGCACGATCGAAGAGATCGAGAAGCACGCGCCGTCCGACGATTACGTCTTCGTCACGCTGACGAACGACAATCCGGTGCTGTTCCCGATGGAAAAAGTGCGCGCCGTCTACCCGAACGCGCTCCATGTCGAGCGCCGGCCAGCCTCGGCGCTCGAAACGGCCGCCGCATCCGACAGGGCGAACGCGGTCCGCGGGCGCCGGGAGGCCGATCCGGTCGAGCTGTTCGCGGCGTTTTACGAGGAAGTGAAGGGCATGCCGCTGGACGAAGCGAAGCGGCGGCTGTTTGCCGATACATACGAACAATTGCTGCGCGAGGAAGGAGGGGCCGTATGAAGCCGCTCAAGCTGACGATGACCGCGTTCGGCCCGTACCGCGACTCGGAGACGATCGACTTCGGGCTGCTCGAGGACCGGAGGCTGTTCGTCATCTCCGGCAATACCGGAGCGGGGAAGACGACGATCTTCGACGCGATCTGCTTTGCGCTGTACGGCTCGGCGAGCGGGGAGGACCGCGCCGAGACGCGCGTGCTGCGCAGCCATTTCGCCGAGGACGAGACGCATACGGCGGTCGACTTCCATTTCGCCGTCGGCCGGCGGACGTACCGCGTCTTCCGGCAAATGCCCCACCGGAAAGGCTCGAACAAAAACGAGACCGGCGGCAAGGCGGAGCTGTACGAGACGACGTCGGGACAGGAGACGCCCTGCGTCGACCGGTTCCACGTCACCGACGTCAACGCGAAGCTGGAGTCGATCATCGGGCTGACGAAGGAGCAGTTCAGCCAAATCGTCATGCTGCCGCAGGGCGAATTCCGCAAGCTGCTGACGTCCGATACGGAGAACAAGGAGGACATTCTCCGGCGCATTTTCCGGACCGGGCTGTACGAGAAGCTGGAGGAGCGGTTTCAGTCGAAGCACCGGGAGCTGAAGGACGCCCACAAGGAGGCGGCCGCCCGGGCCGACCTGTACTTGGCTCAAGTCAGGGAGACGCTGCCGCTTCGCGACGAAAGCGAGCTGGCCGCGACGTTCGCCCAGCCGGTCTACAGTGCGGCGCAGGTGTCGGACGGGCTGGAGCGGGAAATCGCCTATTACGGCGAGCTCGCCCGGACGGGCGAGGAGCGGAAGGCGGCGCTCGCGGCCGACCTCGACCGGCGCGAAGCCGAGCTGCGCGACGCGCTGCTCTTGAACGGCCGCTTCGCGGACCTCGAGCGGCAGCGCGTGCGGCTCGCGGAGCTCGAGCTCGAGCGCGCCGGCGTCGCCGAGCTCGAGCGGCGGCTCGCGCTGGCCGAGCGGGCGGCGCGCATCGAGCCGTACGCGGAGCAAGCCGCCCGGGCGGCGCAGGACGCCGCGGCGAAGCGCGCCCGGCTCGACGCGAAGCGGCGCGACGCCGCCGAAGCCGAGCGCGCGCTCGCCGAAGCGGACGCCGCGCACCGCGCCGAGGAGGCGCGCGAGTCGGAGCGCAAGGCGGCCGAGCGCGAGCTGCAGCGGCTCGGCGACTTGGCGCCGGCGGTGCGCGAGCTGGCCGCGCGGCGGCTCGAGGCGGAGCGGCTGCTCCGCGAGGAGCAGGCCGGGCGCGAGAAGCTGGCGGCGGCCGAGGCGCAGCTCGCGGAGGCGCGCGAGGCGAAGCGGGCGGGCGCGGCGCGGCTGCGCGAGGCCGAGGCGGAGACGGCGGCGCTGCCGGAGAAGCTCGAGGCGCTGGACCGGCTGCGCGGCAAGGCGCGGCTGCTGAAGGAGCTGCTCGAGCTGGAGAAGCGGCTCGGCGACTGGAGCCGCGCCGAAGCGGACGGCCAGCGCGCGCTGGAGCGGGCCCGCGCCGAGCACGACCGGCTCGAGGCGCTCTGGATCGAAGGGCAGGCCGGCCTGCTGGCGGCGCATCTGCACGACGGCAAGCCTTGCCCGGTGTGCGGCAGCGAGTCGCATCCGAGCAAGGCGGCCGTCGGCGAGGAGGTGCCGTCGCGCGAGGCGCTCGCGCAGGCGAAGCAGGCGCTCCGGCACGCCGAGCAGGAGTTCAGCGCCGCCCGGGCGCAGGCGGCGGCCGCCCGCTCGAGCCGGGAGGCGGGCGCCTCCGAGCTGGCCGAGCACAGCATCGCGCCGACCGGCTTGGCGGAGCAGTACGCGGACGTCGAGGCGGAGGGGAAGCGTCTCCGCGCGGAGACGGACAAGCTGAAGCAGCTGGCGGCGGCGCTGCAGCCGATGCGCGAGGACGACGCGAAGCTCGACCGGACGCTCGAGGCGCTCGCGCAGGCGAAGGACGCGCTGCTCGCGCGCCAGCAGCAGCTCGCCGTGGAAAGCGCCGCGAAGCGGTCGCTGCTCGACAAGGAGCTCGAGCGCATCCCGGAGGAGCTCCGCTCGCCGGAGCAGCTCGAGCGCCGGCTGCAGGCGCAGACGGCCGCGCTCGACGCGCTCGCCGCCGCCTGGAAGGAGGCGCAGCGCCGGCTGCAGCAAGCGCAGACGCGGCTTGCGGAGGAGCGGGCGAGCGAGGCGCAGATGGCCGCGCAGCTCGCGGAGGCCGAGGCGAGCCTGCGCGAAGCCGGCGAACGGCTCGCGCAGGAGCTGGCGCAGGGCGGCTTCGCGACGCCGGCCGACTACGCGGCGGCGCGGCTGGCCGAGCCGGAGCGGCTCGAGCTGCGCGGGCGCATCGACGCGTTCCGCGAGGCGTTCGCCGCCCTCGAGCGGCAGACGGCGGAGCTGGCGCGCGAGCTCGAGGGCAAGCGGCCGGCCGACGCGGACGCGATGACGGCGGCGATCGCCGAGCGCAAGGCCGAGCTCGAGCGGGCGCTGGCCGACCTGCAGACGGCCGACCGGTACCGGCAGGAGGCCGCGCGGCTGCAGGCGGCGATCCGGACGGCGCAGGAGCGGGTACGCGAGCTCGAAGACCGGCTGGCGCAGGTGCTCGATTTGTACCAGATGCTGAAGGGCGACAACCCGCTTAAAATTTCGTTCGAGCGCTACATCCTGATCGAATATTTGGAGCACATCCTGCACGCCGCCAACGTCCGCCTCTCCGGGCTGTCCAACGGCCAATTTACGCTCCAGCGCAGCGACCGGCTCGAGACGCGGGGCAAGCAGAGCGGCCTCGGTCTCGACGTGTACGACGCCTATACGGGGCAAACCCGCGACGTCAAGTCGCTGTCCGGCGGCGAGAAGTTCAATGCGTCGCTCTGCCTTGCCCTGGGCATGACCGACGTCATCCAATCGTTCCAGGGCGGCGTGTCGATCGAGATGATGTTCATCGACGAAGGGTTCGGCTCGCTCGACGAGGAATCGCTCGCCAAGGCGATCGCGACGCTCGTCGATTTGCAGAAGGCGGGGCGGATGATCGGGGTCATCTCCCACGTGCAGGAGCTGAAGGACGCGTTCCCGGCGGTGCTGGAGGTGCGCAAGACGAAGGAAGGGTTCAGCCGCACGGCGATCGTGCTCAAGTAACCTCGATAACATTCGCAACGGGAAAGGATGGGAATGAACATGCCGCCTCTCGTCACCGTCGTGACACCTACATATAACCGATTGCCCGAGCTGGGCGAGCTGCTCGAGTCGCTCAGCCGCCAAACGTACAAGCGGCTGCAAATCGTCATCGTGAACGACAACGGGGCGTCGGTCGACCCGGTCGTCCGACTGTACCCGGAGCTCGACATCCGCGTCGTCGACATGGAGCGCAACGGAAAGCACGTCGCCGCCCGCAACCGGGCGCTCGCCGAAGCGGAGGGCGAATACGTCATGCCTTGCGACGACGACGACCTGCTCGTCCCGACGCACATGGAGACGATGGTCGCGGAGCTCGAGCGAAGCGGCGCCGATCTGGCGTATTCCGACGCCGAGATCGTCGAATTCGTCTGGAAGGACGGCGCCCGTACGGCGGCGAGCCGGCTCCCCTTCGCTTACCGGCACGACTTGGAGGCGATGCGCCGGTTTTCGACGTTCGTCCCTTCCGGCAGCCTGTACCGGAGAAGCGTGCACGATACGCTCGGCGCGTTCGACGAGCGGGTGTATCATTATTGGGACTGGGATTTTTTCCTGCGCGTATCCGAGCGGTTCGACGTCGTCCGGGTGCCGACGGCGGGCGTCCTGTACGCCTTCGCTCAATCGGGGGGAACCAACCTGTCCGGACAGCTGGAGGATATGCGTCCGTATTTGGACCTGCTGTCGGAAAAGCACGGGCTTGGGGAGCTGCCGACGAAAAACTTTTTTCTGCTGCTCGAGGAGCCCGACGTCCGGGGCCGCAAGGCCGAAACGACGATCGTGTGGGACGGCGAGCCGTTCCGGTCCCGGTACGCGGCGAGCGCCGCCGCGGATGCGGCGGACGCCGAAAAAGCCGCCCGCGATTAAGCGAGCGGCTCGACGATTCGCGGAGCGAGCCCGGGACGTGCCTGCGCGTACGCTTCCGTTAAATACGTTTTATATTCCTCGATATCCGTCAACGTCCCGATGACGTAGACGTGGCCGCCCCGGTCGGAGGCAACCGCCTCTTGAAGCTCCGCGGGCGGCTTTTTCGCGTTTGGCGAAAGGTCGATCCGGATGCGGGCATCCAGCCGGACCCGGTGCAGCAGCGCCTCGGCCGCGAGCCGGTCCGCGAACCCGCCGCCCTCGCCGAGCAAATAGGCGCGTTCGTACGGCTCCCGCTTCAGCCGGTCGATCGTCCGGAACGCGGTCACCGCGCTGCCGAACGAATCCGTGAGCCGCAAAAACGACTCGTACAGCCGGTACGGCTCGCTCGCCGTCGCGATCCCTTGCGGCCAGAACAAGTTCGCCGTCTTCGGCCCGAAGCTGCCCAAATCGATCAAATAGTCGACGCCTTTCTCCCGCCAAGGGATCAGGGGCGGGTCGGCCAGCGTGACGACCTGCACGCCGCCGAAATTGTCTTGATGGACGAGGCCGCCCAGCCGGCGGGCTTCCTCGGGCGTCGGCATGTCGAGCACGCGGTGCATCGGCTTCGCCCATGCCGCCGCTCCCGCTCCGGCTGCGGCGTAGGCGAGGGCGGGCTTCCTCGTCCGCCAATGCGCCATCGCCCGCTGAAAGACGAACACGCCTTCGCGGCAAGCCCGCTTGAAGGCGAACTGCTCCGGCGGCAGCGACAGCTCCGCCATGACGGGAGACACCCGCCCGTCCGGTCCGGCCTCGTACCGCACGGTCGAGCCGAATTCGCCCATCAGCAGCTCCTCGATCAAGCCGGGGCTGCGGACGAACCGTTTCGCCAAATCGCCCTCTTCACCGCCCGTTCCGAGCCAGCGCCGGATATCCGTGCCTTGAAACAGCCGTTCGACTGCGGCTTCCGTTCCTGCGGCGAGCAGATGGATCGATTGCCCGGGAACGCCTTCGAGCGCGTAGGCTGCATCGAGGGCCGCTTGAATCGTGCCGTTGAAGCCGAGATCGACCGTGACGAGCTTGTCCGGCGCTTCGCACGTTTCCAGGATATGCCGGAGCAGCAGCCGGCGCTGCTCGGCGATCGTTTGCTCCGCCCGCACTCGGACCGGTTCCCGGAGCAGAAACGATTTGAACGCGTCCAGCAGATTCGCGCCCCCGACCGCCGAACCGCTTCGGCCGTCCTCCGCGTCCCAGTCCGCCACGGCGTCATTCAGCCGGCCGGCGAGCTCCGGCGGAAGCGATAGCATCTCCTTCGGACCGACGCCGAGCATCGTCAGCACCTCGCCCGCGGTAATGTGACCGAGTGCGAGCACCTTGTCCCGTTCGTGCTCCCCGAACCGTTCCATGGCCGCCAGCATCGTCGCCTGCCGGGACACGTACAGCGGTTTGACGGCTACGTTCAAGCCGCGCATCCGGGCGGCCTGCTCGAGCGCCGGAGCGAGCAGATGCGCTTCCCGCATCAGCGGATGAATTTCCGTGCGGCCGGCGGAGGCGCACACGTCGAGCACCCAATCGCAAAAGCCTTGCACGAACGGCCCGAGCATCCCGGCGCCAAAGCGGCGGAAGAACGAGAGGGCTTCGCCGTCTACCGGACCGTTCCCGTTTCCGTTCTTGCCGCCATTCTCGTCGCCGTTCCGGTCGCCGTTCGCGTTTCCGCCTCCGTTCCCGTCACCGTCGACCGGACCGTTCCGGTCACTGTGTCGGTCAACGGTTCCGTTCCGGTTCTCCGCGTCGCTTACCTCTGCTCTTGTCCCCAGCTGTCCTTCTTGTCCGCCGTTCCCGTCCGGCAGCGTCGCCGCCGCCAGCTTGCGGATCGCGATCAGCTCCGGCAGCACGGCGCCGTGGCGCACGCGTTCCCAATGAAACGGGCTGTCGATCGTCTCCGGTACCGCCGCATAAGGAATGGCGGCGATGCCCCGCTTCGCCGCGCCTCCGACGTCCGCCGATTCGTTGTCGCCGATATGGACGATTTCGTCGGCGCGCACGTCCGGAAACGACTCCAGCAGCGCGTCGAACAGCCGCCCCGACCGCTTGCCGCAGCCGCGCTCGGACGAGACGAGCGCGGCGTCGACCGTCGCCGCATCGAATCCGTTCGCCGTCAGCAGCGAGACGATTTGCCGTGCCGACAAGTACATGTCGCTGACGAGCGCGACCGCGACGCCCCGGCTGCGGCAATGCCGGACGAGCGACGCCACGTTCGGATTGACGAAGCAAAGCTCCCGCTCCGCCTCGAGCTCCAGCGTCAGCAGCGCCTGCCGGTCGCCGAGAGCGGCCGGCAGCTTGTCGTAAATCCGCTCGAGCGTCGTCTCGGCCGCTCCCGACCGGTCGTCGTCCCGCGCTCGCCGTTCCGCCTCGATCCGCAGCGCGCGAAATTCGCCCGGCGTCGTCGGCCGCGCGAACAGTCCGCGCTTCGCCGCCCGGGCGGCCGCCCGCTCGAAAACGTCCGCCGGACTCGCGCACGCCCGCAGCAGCAGCGTATCGAAGACGTCCAGGCTGAGCAGCCGCAGCTTGTCCAGCCGGCGCTCGATTCCGCGTAAGTAGACGTCTCGCCGCCATAATTCATCGTCGGGACTCGCTCCCGTTTCGACCGTTCGCATCCTCATTCCTCCCGGCAGCTATTTCCTTCCTTCAGTGTAGACGCGCCGGGCGGAAGAAGCAAGGCCGGCGCACCGTTTCCGGCGAATGCATGACGAAACCTCCGCCCTGACGGGAGCGGAGGTTTCGTCGTCCGGCGCGTACGCCGGCGGGTTAGACGTTGAGCGGAGCATGCTTGCCGTGGTAGGCGTCCGGCTTGTTTTTATTTTTGCCGTTGAAACGGCGTGCCGTTTTGCGCAGCAGCGGCAGCAGGTAGTAGTCGACGCCGTATTTGCCGGCGTTGGCGCCGCCGACCAGGACGATCAGTCCGATCAGGACGAGCCAAGGGTTCGTGCTTACGGTGCCGGCGAACAGGAACATGAAGTTCATCATCAGGCCGAAGAACGCGGCTGCGGTCGTCAGCGCTCCGAGGATGAGGCCGAGACCGACCAGAAACTCGCCGAGCGGGATGAGGAAGTTAATCAGCTTCACGTTAGGCAGGGCGAAGTGTTCGAGGAACGCGGTGAAGGTCGGATACACCGCCGTATTCGTCGCCTTGTCGAGCACCGGCTTCGCGATCGCGTTTTTGAGGAAGCCGCCGGCGTCGAAGCCGCCCGTCAGTTTTTCCCAACCATGGTGCATCCATTCCCAACCGATGTAGAGCCGGATGAAGAACAGGGCGATCGCGGCGACATTGTTTTCTCTCCAAAGTTTGAACAACATGAGAACCACTCCTTCAACGTTACTAGTGAATAATTTCACAAAGGCGATTGAAAAAAAGCAGCTTCATTGAATCGAGGGACAGATCGACCTCGGCTCGCGACGTTTCCGTTCGGGATTGCCCGACCGCCGGACGATTTCGGGTTTGTCCGGATGCCTGCCTCGCGTAGCGCATCCTGCATCGCTTCCTTTCCTGCTCTTGCCCGCTTGTAGTTTCCTTTCCACGTCTTTACTGTAACACGCGGATTATCGCTTGCCTGTGACAAAAATCACGTTCCGGCGAAATTTGAAAAAAAGAATGCGGGGGGACCGGGAGCGAGCCGCATACGGCAGAAGGCGCTTCCCGCACGGGAACCTCGCCCGGGCCGGAAACGCCTTCTTGTCGCGTTATGGCAGCCACTTCGCGATCGACAAGCCTACATCGTCGATCTTCACATCCGACACGTTGCTGAGCAGTACAATCGTCCGGTCCCGCTCGGGATGCCGGTAATAAAACGCGGAAAATCCGGAGCCGGAGCCTTCGTGATACAGCGAGCCGTCTCGGCCGATATGGAGCCCGTAGCCGTACGACTTGCTATTCGGCTTCGTCATTTTGGCGTAGGAGTCGGAACTCAGCGCTTCCCCGGCCGTCAATGCCCGCTCCCACCTCCATAAATCCTCCGTCGTCGAATACAGATCGCCTCCTCCCGGAAGCGAGAAATGCGGAGCGTCCGGGCGCAGCTTCTCCCCGTCGTCCCAATAGCCCCTGGCCATTCGCTCCGGCGGACTCGACGCGAGATACTGCCCCGACCCGGTCATGCCGAGCGGCTCGAACAGGCTCGTTCGCAAAAAGTCGCCGTAAGAGACCCCCGAAACCCGCTCGATGACGTAGGCAAGCAGGGCGTAGCCGGCGTTGCTGTACCGGTACCCGGTTCCGGGTTCGAACGCCAAGCTGTCGTCCCTCAAATCGGCCACGAGCCGTTCGAGCGTGTAATCGGGGGAACGGTCGTATTCCCGGGCGAGACCCGACGTATGCGAGAGCAAATGATGGAGCGTGACCCGATCCCCGAAGGGCAATCCTTCCGCATATGCGCCGATCGGGTCCTGCAGACTCAATCGGCCCTGCTCCTCCAGCTTCAAAATCGCCGCCGCGGTAAACGATTTCGAAACCGACATCAGCCGGAATTTCGTCTGCGGACCGTTCGGGGCTCCGTCGTCCGCCAAGCCGTACCCTTTGTTCAACAGCGCTTTTTCCCCACTTGCGACGAGTACCGAGCCGTTGAACCGGTTGTCCGCCAAAAAGCGGTCCACCCAGTCGATTTTCCGCTGCAAATCCCAGTCGGCCGCCGAAGGCCACGACGACGGTGAGGGGAATTCCCCGGTACGGCCCGTTCTCGCTTCCGTCTTCAACAGATTGGCCAACCCTTTGCGGACCAAATGGACGGCGGACCCGGTCGGATCCCGTTCCAAACGGGCCCCCATCGCTTCGCTAAGCCGCTGCAGCGGAATCATCGTCTTGCCTTCGATCAGACGGACGTCCGCTTCGAGCCCGAGCTCGCGGCCGTTCAGCCTCGCCGTCCGGCTGCCGATCGCGACGACGATTTCCGACTGCAGGGCGGGGATGCGGACGGACGCCGCCTGCTTGTCCGGGTCCCACGATACTTCGGCTCCTTGGAACAGCTCGAACAGGTCGCGAAACGGAGCGAATACGACGCCGTCGATTTCGATAGCGGGCCGCTCGAAGCGCGCGGGATGGCTGTTCAGCTTCAAGTCGACCGTCCGGCTTGTCGGATGTGCGGTTACGGCCGCGTACGGATCTGCGGCGGCATACGCCCGGTTCGAAATCCGAATCGTGGCCGCTTCCGCGCCCAGCAGGGCGGCCGCGGCGATGACCAGCCACCTGCAGCGGATCGGGAACGTGCTTCGTTTCATGGCGATGGGATCATCCTTTCCAATGTGCGGGTACGGATCCGATTGTACCGGCGCAAGCTTACGACCCGCTTGCGGATCGGCTTGCGATTTCGTAAGCTTGCGCACCCTCCGGCGACGGCTACCGACGCGCGACCATGACCGGTCATAAACCGGAAGTCCCGGTTCCGAACAAAATTCGACCGGAATCTCCAAAATTAGGGTGGATTTTATCGGGACGATCGTATATGATGGGTAGGAATATAGTGGAAAGCGGAAAAGGCACACTTATCGAAAGATAAGGTCGCAAAGCGGCAGACCTGCAGGTTCGCGAAACCGATGGTGGCTGAGCTGCCGAAGCTTAGGCGGAGATTCGCAACCGGTTGTTACATCGTCCTGGCTTCCTTGTGAAGCCGGGGCTTTTTGCTTATTGAAATCGTTTTCATTTCATCGACCCGACACGTTACCAGGAGGAGAATTTCCCGCATGCGCTACGAACGGTACGAAGACTTGATCGGAAAAAAACTGCTCGACAGCATCGTGAGCGACAAAGGCGTTGTGCTCGTGCCCGCGGATACGATCTTGACCGAAAGCCACGTCGAGAAGCTGGAAAACTTCGGCATCGACATTGCCGACATCTCCGCCGGGCTGCAGGAGGACGAGACGGGGGCCGAGACGCCTGACGAACGGACCGCCGACGCCGCCGGGACGCAGGCGGCCGAAACGGAGTCCGGGCCTTCCGAAGGACGCGCCGTCGAGGCGGGCAAGCCGGCCGCCCCGCCTCCGCGGATCGCCTCGGCCCATCCGGAAGCCGGCGAGCTGGCCAAGCTGGCCGACGCCAAAATGCGGGAAATCGAGAAGCTCGTCCTCGATACGGGCAAAATTCCGATCGAGGAGGTCGAACGGAGCGTTCTGCCCGCCATACGGGAAGCGACGCAGAAGCGCAACATCTACAAGCTGTTCGCCGAGCTGAAGGCGGAGGGCGATTTCCGGTTCAAGCACAGCATCGGCGTCGCCTTCGTCGCTTCGATGCTCGGCCGGTGGCTGCGGCTGGACGAGAACGAGACGGCCCGGCTGACGATGGGCGCCAGCCTGTGCGACATCGGCTCCGTGAAGCTGCCGAGCGCGCTCGTCCACAAGACGACGGAGCTGCAGCCGCACGAATACGAAATCCTGAAGCAGCATACCGTCATCGGGTACGACCTGCTGAAGCAGTCGGGCGTGGACGAGCGCGTCGCGCTGGTCGCGCTGCAGCATCACGAGCGGGAGGACGGAAGCGGTTATCCGGCGCGGCTGAAAGGGCCGGACATTCACCCGTTCGCCAAAATCGTAGCGCTGGCGGACGTTTACCTTGCGATGACGTCGGACCGGCCCCAAAGACCGGCGATGCCGTTCTATCAGGTCATCAAGGAGCTTCACGGCGACATCGTCCGCAACCGGTTCGATTCCGCCGTCGGCATGACGTTCCTTCATCGTCTCATGGCCGCCCAAGTCGGCAGCGACATCGTATTGACCGACGACCGGCGGGGCCAAATCGTCCTGATCAACGCGAACTACCCGACGAGTCCGCTCGTCTCGCTAGGCGGCGAATTTCTCGACTTGAGCAAGACGAACGACGTGAAGATCAAGGAGATCGTCGGTTAAGCGACAGCTCGATTCGGCGGAGCCGGAAGGGAGACGGACGCTCCCTTCCGGCTAGCCGGGAATTTGCTCCTTCGCCTTGGCGATGACGGAGCTTATTTGCGTTTCCAGGCCGCGGATCGCCTCCTTGCGGTCGACCATTTGGCGGTACCGGGCGACGAGCGCTTCGAGCGTATTCGCCGCCGCTCGGGCGTCGGCCTGCTTGACGTGCGGCGGGAACGACTTCCAATCGGCGGCCGCCTGCTTCTTTTGCGCGCTCTCGGCGTCCCGCTCGGCCCGGATTTTCGCTTCGAGCGGCTCGATGCCCGCAAGCGTCCCCCGGATCGCTTTCTGCTTGTCGGACACGCTCCGCTTCGCCGTTTGCAGCGCGTTGTCCTTCGCCTGGATGTCCAGCTTGGCGAGCTGGACGGCCGGCTTCATCGCATCGGCCTGAAGCCGGAGCAAGGCGCTCAGCTCCTTGCTTTTCATCGCCCGGGCCGCCTCCAGCCTTTTGTTCAAGGCGGTGTACTGCTCCAGCAGCGGCTTGTACCGCTCCTTCGTCCGATCCGCCTCCTGCTTCAGCTTCTCGAGCTTGGCCGCGTCGATCTGCTTGATGCGCGCGCGAACGTCCGACAGCGCCTCGTCGTTGCTCTTCTGCAGCGTCTTGACGGCTTCCTCCAGGCTTCGTTCCTGCCTCTGCAGCGAGAGCAGCTCGCCGTACTGCGCGGTCAGCTTCTGCTGCAGCGTCCCGCCCGCATTCGCGGCCATTTTGTCGAACGCGGCTTTGGCCGTGGCCGACAGCTCGTACGAAGCGGCCGATGCGACGGGAGACGCCGTCGCGATCGCCAGCAGCGCGGCGGTTGCCGCCGCCCATACTCGTCCTTTCCCCAATCGAATCCCTCCTCGGCGCGCGCAAAAACGGCGGACGACAAAAAAAGCACCGGACCTAAAGGCTGTCAGCCTTTACGAACCGGTGCTTCCGTCGCAAACGTTTTTCACGCGCATATTTGAATTCGCGTTCACTATACCGTACTTGTCCGGCGGCTGTCAAGGTCGATTCGAAGCTTCACTTTTTATGCCAAAAAAGGGACTCGGATGTGGTATAGTGGAAGTCGGAACAATCGCGAGGAAAGCGGGGGACATGAAGTGCAGGCGCAAGCGCAGGCGAAATCGATACTTAAAACGCACTTCGGCTACGATACGTTCAAAAAAGGGCAGGAGGAGCTGATCGCGGGCATTATGGCCGGCCGCGACGCGCTCGGCGTCATGCCGACCGGCGCGGGCAAGTCGATCTGCTACCAGGTTCCGGCCGCCGCGATGGACGGCGTTACACTCGTCGTGTCGCCGCTCATCTCGCTCATGAAGGACCAGGTTGACACGCTCAACCAGGCGGGCATCCCGACGACGTTCATCAACAGCACGCTGTCGGCGCAGGAGGTGAACGCGCGGTTTCGCGACATCGCGGCGGGCCGGTACAAGCTCGTCTACGTCGCGCCCGAGCGGCTCGAATCGGATCGGTTCGTCCGGCTGCTCGGCGAGCTGCACATCCCGTTCGTCGCCGTCGACGAGGCGCACTGCGTCTCGCAATGGGGGCACGACTTCCGCCCGAGCTACATGTCGATCAGCCGGCTGCTCGACGTCATTCGCCCGCGGCCGGTCGTAGCGGCGTTCACCGCAACCGCGACCGACAAAGTCAAGGAGGACATCGTCCGCCATTTGCGCATGAACGATCCGGTCCGGGTGACGACCGGGTATGCGCGGGACAACCTGAGCTTCTTCGTCTTGAAGGGCGTCGACAAAAAGGCTTACTTGGCCGAGTACGTCCGCAATCGCGCCGGCGATTCCGGCATCGTCTATGCGTCCACCCGCCGGGAGGTGGAGGAGTGCTGCAGCTACTTGGTCAAGCTGGGCATCCGCGCCGGACGTTACCATGCGGGCTTGAGCGACGAGGAGCGGGCGCGCAGCCAGGAGCTGTTCCTGTACGACGAGCTGAAGGTGATGGTCGCCACGAACGCGTTCGGCATGGGAATCGACAAGTCCAACGTCCGTTACGTCATTCACTATAATATTCCCAAAAATGTCGAATCGTACTATCAGGAAGCCGGCCGCGCCGGCCGCGACGGGCAGCCCGGGGAATGCATCCTGCTGTACGCGCCGCAGGACGTCATGACGCAAAAGTTTTTGATCGAGCAGGGCGAGAGCGACGAGGAACGGAAGACGATCGAGTACGGGAACCTGCACGGCATGGTCGAGTACAGCCATACGACGGAATGCTTGCAGAAGTACATCGTCCGTTACTTCGGAGACCCGGAAGGGCAGGCGTGCGGCAGGTGCAGCAGCTGCACGGACGACCGCGAGGTGGCGGACGTGACGCTCGACGCGCAAAAAATCTTTTCGTGCGTCGCCCGCATGAAGCAGCGGTTCGGCATTACGCTCACGGCGAAGGTGCTGCGCGGGGCGAACGATGCGAAGGTGAGGCAGTTCGGCTTCGACCGGCTGCCGACGTACGGGGCGATGAGCTCGCGCAAGGAGAAGGACATCGTCAACCTGATCAACGTGCTCGTGGCCGACGGGTACATGAAGCTGACGGACAGCCAATATCCGGTGCTGACGCTGACGGCCGAAGCGAAAACGGTGCTCGAAGGGAAGGCGCAAGTGTTCCAGCGGGTGACGCCGGTGAAGCGGGCGGCCGCCTCCACGACGGACGCCGGAGACGAGTCGCTGTTCGAGAAGCTGCGCCAGCTTCGCAAGTCGTTCGCCGAGCGGGACCGGGTGCCGCCGTACACGATCTTTCACGACTCGACGCTGCGGGAGCTGTGCGTCATGCTGCCGCAGTCCGAGGACGAGATGCTGTCGGTCAAAGGCGTCGGGGAGCACAAGTACCGCAAGTACGGCCAAGAATTCCTGCAATGTATCGTCGAGCATACGGCCGGATAAGCCGGGCCGGCTCGCATTTGGAGGAGGAGAAGCGGGATGAAAATTTATGTCAGCGTCGATATGGAGGGCATCGCGGGGATCGCCCTTCCGGAGCAATTGAAGCGCGGGGACTATTTTTATCAGGAAGGCCGCCATCTGCTGACGCACGAAGTGAACGCCATCGTCGAAGGGCTGCTGGAGGCGGGCGCGACCGAAATTATCGTCAAGGACGCTCACGCGACCGGGTACAACTTCGTGCCGGAGCTGCTGCATCCGGGCGCGCTGTATTGCATGGGAGCTTCGCCGCTCGCGGAGCGGTTCCCGGGGCTCGACGAATCGTTCGACGGCGCCATGCTGATCGGCTATCACGGCATGGCCGGAGCGAAGCGGGCGGTCCGCGACCATACGTTCTCCTCGGCCTCTTATCAGCATGTCGAGCTGAACGGCAAGCCCGTCGGCGAAATCGCGCTCGACGGCCATCTGTTCGGCGCGCGGGGCGTGCCGGTCCTTCTCGTCACCGGCGACGACGCCACGTGCCGCGAAGCGGAAGCCGAGCTCGAGGGCGTCTCCGTCTACGCGACGAAATATGCGGTCGCCCGCCATGCCGCGCTCATGAAAGCGCCGCAGCAAGTTCGCGCGGAAATCCGCGAAGCCGTCAAGGAGGCGGTCGCGGGACGGAAGCGGTGCAAGCCGCACGTCATCCCGGGACCGTACGAGATGCTCGTCCGCTACATGAGCACGGATATCGCCGACTTCAAATATTGCGACGGCGACCGTTCCGTTCGGGTGGACGGCTTGAGCGTGCTGTACCGCGACGACGATTTTACCCGGCTGCTCGTCCGGGCGCTGTAAATCGGTCGAAATCGGCGCGAAAGCCGAGAATGAACCTCTTTCCGGAGTGAAACAATTCCGGGAGGAGGTTTTTTCGTGCGCCGCCGGGCGTTTCCATCATTTTCTTGATGAAAAATGACGGCGGCCGATGTTAAATAGGATAGCGGTCATATAGCCATTTTCGGGAAAAGGTGCGGAAGCTACGTGAAACGAACAACGACGACAAGCGGCGAATCGCTGCGACGCAAACTGAAAGCGCGCCATCTGACGATGATTTCGCTCGGCGGCGCGATCGGCACCGGGGTGTTCCTCGCAAGCGGATCGATTATCCGCGACGCGGGACCCGGCGGAGCGCTGGCCGCGTATGCGGTGATCGGCGCGATGGTTTATTTTCTCATGACGAGCCTGGGGGAAATGGCGACGTACATGCCGGTATCCGGCTCGTTCAGCACATACGCGGCCCGGTTCGTGGACCCGGCGCTCGGCTTCGCGTTCGGCTGGAACTATTGGTACAGCTGGGCGATTACGATCGCGGTGGAAATATCGGCGGGAGCGGTGGCGGTCGGCTACTGGCTGCCCGACAGCCCGTCCTGGCTGTGGAGCGGGCTGTTCCTCGCGCTGCTGTTTCTCTTGAACGCCTTGTCGGTCAAAGGCTACGGGGAGACGGAGTATTGGTTCTCGATGATCAAGGTGGCGACGATCATTATCTTCATCGTCGTCGGTCTGCTCATGATCGTCGGCATTATGGGCGGGGAGCCGGTCGGCTTCTCCCATTTCACGCATGGGGATGCGCCCTTCCACGGAGGCTGGCTCGCCGTATTCGGGGCGATGATGGTGGCGGGCTTCTCGTTTCTCGGCTCGGAGCTGGTCGGCGTGGCGGCCGGCGAGACGGACGATCCGCGGCGTACGGTGCCGAAGGCGATCCGCCAAGTGTTCTGGCGCATCCTGCTGTTCTACGTGCTGGCGATCGGCGTCATCGGCCTTCTGCTGCCGTATGACGACCCGGCGCTCGGCGGAGGCGGGGATTTGACCGACGTCGCGTCGAGCCCGTTCACGATCGTATTCGACAAGGCCGGTTTGGCGCTGTCCGCTTCGATCATGAACGCGGTCATCCTGTCGTCGATTTTGTCGGCCGGCAACTCGTCCATGTACGCGGCGACCCGGATGCTCTGGGGGCTCGCGAACGAAGGCTACGCGCCGAAGCCGCTCGCGCGGCTGGACAAGCGCGGCGTGCCGCTCCTCGCCCTGCTCGCGACGACCGTCGTCGGCTGCTTCGCGTTTCTCGCGTCGCGGTACGGGGAGGGAGCGGTGTTTACGTGGCTGCTGAACGCCTCCGGCTTGTCCGGCTTCCTCATTTGGCTCGGCATCGCGATCAGCCATTACCGGTTCCGCCGGGCGTTCAAGGCGCAGGGCAAATCGCTCGACGAGCTGCCGTACAAGGCGAGATGGTTTCCGTTCGGCCCGCTGTTCGCGTTCGCGCTCTGCTCGATCGTCATTCTCGGGCAGAACGTATCGGCGTTTACGGCCGGGGCGGTCGACTGGGAGGGCCTTCTCGTCTCGTATATCGGGCTGCCGCTGTTCGTGGCGCTGTGGCTCGGCTACAAGTGGGCGAAGCGGACGAAGATCGTCCCGCTCGAGCAATGCGACCTGGAGCAGGGTCGCTCCGTGCCGGACCGTTGACGCGGTGCCGGACGTTCATCCTTTTTTAACAATTCGATCATAATTGGTCATCGGAACGATCATCGTTTGTTCATTTCTCCCCGGTATACTGAGACGTGTCGGACGCAACCGGCGTCCGGCGGTCCATCATTTCCGGAAGCGCACGCTTTCGAAAACGAGCTTTGCCTTGCGGCAAAGCGCCAAGGAGGAGAATGTTCGATGAGGAAAAAGTGGTCCATGGCTTTATTGGTCGGGGTATTCGGCGCGGCGATGCTGACGGGATGTTCCGGGGGAACCGATCCGGCGATGAAAAGCGATACGGGCGGCACCAAGGTCGATTCTCCGGCGTCCGGCAGCCCGGGCGGCAGCTCGACGGGAGGTTCGACGGATTCTTCGAAATCCGGAACGTCCGGCTCGACGGGCTCGAGCGGCTCGAGCGGCTCCGCCGACACCAAAGGGTCGACCGGTTCCTCCGGCTCGTCGACGGGCTCCGCCGGAAGCGGCTCGTCCGGTTCTTCGGGCTCGGATTCGAAAAGCCCGGCTTCCGGATCGACTTCCGGCACGACGGGAACTTCCTCCGGCTCTTCCGGCGGCAACCCGACGTCCGGATCGGCAGGGGCGGGCAAGCAGGCGCCGGATTCGACGGGCAAAACCGATTCTTCCTCCGGCGGTTCGGCGGGAAGCGCCGGTACGACGGCGAAGTAACGGTTCTCCGCCATTCAACGGATGAGAAAGCGGTCGGATTCGCTAGCCTTTAGCGATGAAGGCCGCTTTTTGTTTCTGACCATGCGGGCGTGAAGCTGCCGCTCCAAAAGGCAGCAGCCCTTTCCTCGAAAAGACGTCGATCGGCGTCTTTTTTGTTTGGACGGCACGGTCCGGTATGCCATTTTTTGGCGGATGGCGGCGGCTGGTTGAACCTGTCTATTCTATCAAACTTATATTTCCTCCCGTTTTTTAATACAATGGGAGGGAGGTGATCTTAAGCGATGAACCGTTTGAAAGTGCTCGTAGCCGACGATGACCCTAACGTAAGGGAAATTTTGCGCCTTTTTTTCCATAGCCACCAATACGATTTGCTGGAAGCGCGGGACGGGGCGGAAGCCGTGGAGCTCGTGGAGCGGGAAGCGCCGGATATCGTCATCCTCGACGTGATGATGCCGGTTATGGACGGGTTCGCCGCCTGCCGCGAGATATTGAAGAAACGGGATATCCCGATCATTATGCTCACCGCCAAGGACGAGGAGTTCGACCGCGTGCTCGGACTCGAGCTGGGAGCCGACGACTACGTGACGAAGCCGTTCAGTCCGCGGGAGCTCATGTCCCGGATCAAGGCGATTTTCCGCCGGATGCAGCGCAGACCCGCGGCGGAGGAGGAGAGCCGGACGGCGCTCGAGTACGGGGAGCTGACGATCCGGCCGGACCGGCGGGAAGTGTTCGCGGGCGGCGAGAAGTGCGTTCTGCGCCCGAAGGAGTTCGATCTGCTCGCGCATCTCGCCAAGTCGCCGGGGACGGTATTTTCCCGGGAGCAGCTGCTCGAGCAGGTATGGGGGTACGATTTCTACGGCGATATCCGTACGGTCGACGTGCATATCAAGAAGCTGCGGGAGAAGCTGTCGCCCATGAAGGACGCGTATATTCATACCGTGTGGGGCGTCGGCTACAAATTCGAGGCGGTGACGGACGATGCTGCTTCGGGCGATTAACAGGAGCATTTTCCGCCGTCTCCTGTTCGGTTATTTGTTGACGGTGCTGCTCGGACTCGGGGTCGTCGGCATCGTCATTTCGTTTCTGGCCAAAGGCTACATCTACGACAGCACCCAGAACGAGCTGCTGCGCAAGGCGAAAAAAGTGAACCTGGCGATTCAGGACGGGAACGCGGCCGATGCGTCGATGGAATCGCTGCTGCTTTTTTTCGACCAGACGTTCGACGCGCGAATTTGGATTTTCGACCGCAACGGCAGCATTATCGCCACGTCGACGAAGGACGAAGTGTTCATCGGCAAGTCGGTCGCCGTATCCATCGCGAGAAAGGTCGCCGCAGGCGAGTCCGCGGTCAGCGAGCTGGCCGTCGAGGGGCTGTCGCAGCCGATGCTGTCGGTCGCCGTTCCGTGGGGCAAGGACGACCGGATCTACGGGGGAATCGTGCTGCATTCGCCGGTCAACGGCATTCAGGAGACGGTCAGTCAAATACGCGAGACGATTCTTTGGGGAACGCTCATCGGCGTCCTGCTCACTACGGCGATGGTATCTTACTTGTCGTGGTCGATATCCCGGCCGCTGCAGGCGATCGACCGCGCCGCCTCCGAAATCGGCATGGGCAACTACGCGAAGCGGATCGAGATCGATTCGACGGACGAAATCGGCGATTTGGCGCAGACGATCAACTCGATGGCCGGCAAGCTCGAGCAGACGGAGCGGGAGCGGAGCAAGGCGGAGCAAATCCGCACCGATTTTTTGGCCAACGTGTCGCACGAGCTGCGGACGCCGCTGACCGCGATGCAGGGCTTTTTGGAAGCGCTGCAGGACGGCTTGATCGACGAGGAGCGGCGCCAGCCTTATTACGACATCATGATGCAGGAGACGCTGCACATGAACCGGCTGCTCGACGACATTACGATGCTCGACAAGCTGAAAAACGGCGAAATCCGGCTTGCGCCGCACCCGGTGGACGTTCGTTCGTTTTTGCAAAGCGTCGAGCTCAAGTTCGGGACGATCGCGTCGTCCAAGCGGCTGGAGCTGCACGTCGACTGCCCGGACGGACTTCCTCCGATTCACGCGGACTACGATCGGCTGGAGCAGATCATAAGCAACGTCGTCGGCAACGCGATCAAGTTTACCGAGCGCGGAAGCGTGCGGATCGGCGCCCGGCGGGAAGGCGCCTTCGTCGTCTTCGTCGTGGCCGATACCGGGATCGGCATCGCCCCCGCGGACCGGGAGTTTATCTGGGACCGGTTTTTCAAGGCGGACCGGGGACGGGCGAAAAATCAAAAAGGGACCGGACTCGGCCTCGCCATCGTCAAAGAGCTGGTCGAGCTGCACGGCGGCACGATCGGCGTCGAGAGCGAGCCGGACCGCGGGGCGACGTTTACGATCCGGTTTCCGGCGGTACGGAGCGAAGGGGTTTCCGCGTAATGCGGCGACCCCGCGCCATTTTGGACGAGTTAAAGACCCTCCGCGTTATTGCTGCATCCGAAGCCGTTCCTATACAATGAAAGTCGGGATGTTCGTTCGGTCCCTCGGCGCGGCCGGGGGCAATCCAGAGATCGGGGAGCGTGGGGCGTATGGGATACAAGGTGGCATTGGTCGGCGGCGGAGGGATCGCGGTTTCGCATTTGGAAGCGCTTCGACGGATGGAAGAGCTGGACGCGGTCGCGGTCGCGGATATTTCGAAGGAGCGCGCCGAAAGCGTAGCCGGGCGGTTCGGCATCGCCGCTTATACGGACTACCGGGATATGATCGAGCGGGAGAAGCCGGATATCGCGGTCGTCACGCTGCCGCACTTCCTGCACAAGGAAGCGTCGATCCATGCGGCGGAGGCGGGCTGCCATCTGCTGCTGGAGAAGCCGATGGCGCTCGACGCCCGGGAATGCGACGCTATCATCGCGGCGGTGCGCCGCGCCGGCGTGCGGCTGATGGTCGGGCATACGCAGCATTACATCGCGCATAACCGCGCCGCCAAACGGATCGTCGAGGAGGGCCGGTACGGCAAGCTTGTCATGATCAACGACGTGAGGCACGTGAATTATTACGCGGATACGCGGCCGGGCTGGTTTTTCGAGAAAGCGAAGGCGGGCGGCGGCATTTTCATGAACTTGGGCTCGCATTCGGTCGACAAGCTCCAGTGGCTGACCGGAAGCCGCGTCGAGCAGGTGAAGGCGGCCGTCAGCCATTACGGCGCGAAGGGCGACATCGAGGGAAGCGGTCTCGCCTGGCTTCGCCTTGCGAACGGCGTGCCGGCGACGATTTCGCAATCCGGCTACCCGGGAGGCGTATCGCGCAACGAGACGGAGCTTGTTTTCACCGGCGGCATGGTGAAGCTGATGACCGGCCAAGGACTGTGGGCGAGCGAGGGCGGCGCCTACGTCGAAATTCCGGTGGAGCAGGAGGAGCTGCCGTTCGTCCTGCAGTTCCGCGACTTGGTGCGGTATATCGAGGAAGGCGTCGAGCCGAGCTCCTCGATGGACTACTCGCGCAGCGTAGTGGCGGTCGTCGAGGCGATGTACCGATCGCACGAGACGGGGACGGAGCAGAACGTCGCGGGGGAGGCCGTCCGATGAAATGGAGTCTTTGCTCGACGGGCAACCGCGACAAGCCGGTCGAATACGTGCTGGAGCGCGTACGCGGGCTCGGGCTCGACGGCGTCGAGCTGTGGACCGGTCATATCGACGAATACGCGGAACGGCATGGGTCGGCGGAAAGCTTGGCGGAGCGGATCCGCGAAGCCGGCTGGCGGGTGCCGGCGATCAGCCCGTACACGCATTTCACCAAAAGCGATGAGGAACGGGCGGAAAGCTTGGCGGCGGTGGAGAAGGCGGCCCGCTATGCGGCGCTGTTCGACAGCCCGCTCGTCCGCATCTTCGTCGGCCACGTGCCGTCGCGGGACGCTGCGGAGGAGCTGTGGGCGAGCGCGCTCGAGGCGCTTCGCCAAGCACTCGACATCGCAGACCGGTACGGCGTCGACCTCGGGCTGGAGCTTCACAACAACACGTTCGCCGACGGCGTCGAGCCGATCCGCCGCATGATGCGGGAGGCGGATCATCCGCGGCTGCGCATCCTGTTCGACGGGTTCAACCTGTACTTGGAGCGGGCGGACCAGCTGGAGGCGTTCGAGGCGTTTTACGCCGATACCGTTCACGTTCATATGAAAAATTACGACTGGAAGCCGGACGCTCCGGAAACGCGCAAGCCGACCCCCGTATTGACGGGCGACGTCGACAACGTGTCGCTGTGCGAGGCGCTGATCGCCAAAGGCTACGACGGGTTCGTCTCGTTCGAATATTTCGGCGAAGACGGCGAACGGTGCGTCCGTGAATCCGTCGCTCAGCTGCGCGAGCGCGGCTGGATGCGGGGTGCTGACGCGTAGCCGTATTGACGGAGTCGGGGCGCATTCGATCTTCTTGTTCCAAGCTTTCCGCACCCTGATAATTTGGCCGACATTCTCGTCGGTTCAGGCCGATATCCGATTTTCGGATGTCGGCTTTTTGCCGTTACGATCGCCCTTTCCCGCAAGCTCCGAACTCGTAAAAGGCGTAACGGGTAAGTAAAGATATTCATATAGGTTCGAATCCGGGCCCTCCTTATAATAGGAGATAAGTCAGTTACCGTATTTGAAAAAAAGGGAGGTCACCCACGATGAGGAGAACCGTCCGAAGGAAAGCGTTAACCGGCATGCTGGCGGCGGCGATGGCGCTGACCGCGGCATGCGGCGGCAAAGAAGCGGACGACGCGGCGGGCACCGGACAGCCGTCCCCGGCGGCGCCGGTCAATACCGACCCGCTCGGCAAGTACGACCCGCCGATCGACATATCGACCGTGCGTGCATTGGACCCGAATCTGAAGTTCCGCAGCGGGGAAACGCTCGACAACAACATCTGGACCCGCACGATCGAAGCGGAGCTCGGCATCAAGGTGAAGAACGAGTGGACGGTCAACGGCGCGCAGTACGACCAAAAAATGAACGTGGCGATCGCGTCGGGGGACTTGCCCGATTTCATGTCGCTCTCGCCGACCCAATTCGTCCAGCTGGTCGACAACGGCGAACTGATGGACATCACGAAGCTGGTCGAGCAGTACGGCTCCCCGCTGCTCAAGGAATATTTGAAGTCGGACGGCGGTCTCGCCCTGGAGACGGCCACGGTCAAAGGCAAGCTGATGGGCATCCCGACGATGAGCTCGCTTCTCGACAGCTCGCCGATTTTGTACATCCGCACGGATTGGCTGAAAAAAGTCGGCCTGTCGGAGCCGGGCAGCATGGAAGACGTCCTCCGGATCGCGGACGCCTTCACGAACCAAGACCCGGACGGCAACGGCAAGAAGGATACGGTCGGCCTGCTCGCCTCCAAGGAGCTGTGGACCGGCTATCCCCGGCTGATGGGCTTCTTCAACGCCTATCACGCGTATCCGAACATTTGGATCAAGGACGGCTCCGGCAAGCTCGTCTTCGGCGGCATCCAGCCGGAGATGAAGGCGGCGCTCGCCGAGCTGCAGAAGCTGTACAAGGCGGGGGCGATGGACCAGGAGTTCGGCGTGAAGGATACGAAGAAGGTGGAGGAGACGGTCGCCTCCGGCAAAAACGGTCTGTTCTTCGGGCCGAACTGGGCGCCGCTCACGACGCTGCAGGCGAACAAGAACAACGATCCGAACGCCGAGTGGAAAGCGTTTCCGGTCTTTTCCGCCGACGCGAAGCCGGTGTTCGTCCAGAACAGCGCGCCCGGCGCCAACGCCTCCTTTACGGGCATCAACAAAAACGCCAAGCATCCCGAAGCCGTGATCAAGATATTGAACCTGTTCGTGGAGAAAATGTGGGGAGCGAAAGCCGATCCGCAATTTTCCAACGAAGAAGGGACGACGTTCGCCTTCCACAAATACCCGCCCGTCACGCTGTTCGCGGCCAACAAAAACTTGACCCAGCATCTCAAGGTGATGGAAGCGCTCAAGACGAAGGATGCTTCCAAGCTGAACTCGGAGGAGAAGGGGACGTACGAGACGATTTTGAAATACAAGGGAGGCGATTCGAAAAGCTGGGGAACAGACATGGTGTTCGGCGAGAACGGCTCCTATACGATCATCAACAAGTACAAGAACAACAACCAGGTGATGAAGGACGAAATGTATTTGGCGCCGACGCCGACGATGGTGCAGAAGAAGAGCACGCTCGACAAGATGAGCGACGAGATGATTACGAAGATTATTCTCGGCGCGCCGGTCGACGATTTCGACAAATTCGTAAGCGATTGGAAAAAACTCGGCGGCGACGACATTACGAAAGAAATCAACGAGGCGTTCGCGGCGCGCAAGTAACGGTTGCCGTACGGGGAGGAAGCGGGGCGGAGCCCTTCTCCCTTCCCGCATCCTAAGACGAAAGGGGCGGGGACGATGCGTTCCAACTGGAAGCGGGAGCTTCCGCTGCACGCGATGCTGCTGCCGGCGGTGGTGCTGCTGTTCCTGTTCCACTATGTGCCGATGCTCGGCAACGTCATGGCGTTTCAGCATTTTATTCCGGCCAAAGGCTTTTTCCGTTCCGAGTGGGTCGGCTTCGACAACTTCCGGTATTTGATCCTGCTGCCCGACACGCTCCAGGCGCTGCTCAATACGGTGTACATCGCCTTCATGAAAATCGTCGCCGGCCTTGTCGTTCCGATCGCGGTCGCCTTGCTGCTGAACGAGGTGCGGGCCGGCCTGCTGAAGCGGGGCATCCAGACGCTGATCTACTTGCCTCATTTCTTGTCGTGGATCATTCTCGGCGGCATCCTGATCGATATGCTGTCCCCTTCCACGGGGATCGTGGGTCAGCTATTGCAAGGACTGGGCGTCAAGCCGATCTTCTTCCTCGGCGACAACGATTGGTTCCCGTTCACGCTGGTCGTCTCGAACGAGTGGAAGGAATTCGGCTTCGGCACGATCGTCTATTTGGCCGCGCTGGCCGGAATCAATCCGATGCTGTACGAGGCGGCGCTCATCGACGGTGCCGGACGATGGAAGCAGACGATTCACGTGACGCTGCCGTCGATGCTGCCGATCATCGTTCTCATGAGCACGCTGAGCATGGGGCAAATATTGAACGCCGGCTTCGAGCAAGTGTTCACGCTGTACAGTCCGCAAGTGTACGAGAGCGGAGACATCCTCGACACGTTCGTCTATCGACTGGGGGTGGTGGACGCCCAATACAGCGTGGCGACGGCGGTCGGGCTGTTCAAGTCGCTCGTCTCGTTCGTCTTCGTCTCGCTTTCATACGGGCTCGCCTACCGGTTCGCGGGCTACCGGATTTTTTAGAAACCGGCCGAACTACTACGGGGAGTGAACGCGCATGATCCAGAAAGCTTCCGTCGGCAGGACGCTGTTCCAAGTGTGCAACCACGCGTTCCTGATCGTCCTGTCCATCGTATGCATCATGCCGCTCGTGCACGTGCTGGCCGTGTCGTTCAGCTCGAGCTCGGCCGTGACGGCCGGCTTCGTCCAGTTTTGGCCGGTCGACTTTACGTTGAAATCGTATGCGTACGTTTGGCATAAAAAAGAGTTTACGGCGTCCTTGCTCGTCTCCGTCCAACGGGTTGTGCTGGGCACCGCCCTGGGCATGCTGCTGACGATCGTGTCGGCCTATCCGCTGTCCAAGGAGGTGCGCGCCTTCCGGTGGCGGACGTACTACGTCTGGTACTTCGTCGTGACGATGCTGATCGGCAGCGGGCTGATCCCTTGGTACATCACGATCAAAAACGTCGGGCTGATCGATTCGATTTGGGCGCTCGTCCTCCCCGGCGCCGTCAACGTCTTCAACGTCGTGCTGCTGCTCAACTTTTTCCGGGGGCTGCCGAAGGAGCTGGAGGAGGCCGCCTTCATCGACGGCGCGGGACATTGGCGCACGATGTGGCAAATATACGTTCCGTTGTCCGCGCCGTCGCTCGCGACGATTACGCTGTTCACGGTCGTCGGCCATTGGAACTCGTGGTTCGACGGGCTCATCCTGATGAACTCGCCCGCCCATTATCCGCTGCAAAGCTATCTTCGTACGGTCGTCATCGACATGGATTCGATGCTCCGGTCGACCCAGGATTTGACCGAGCTTGCCGAAATTTCGGACCGGACGTCGAAGGCGGCGCAAATTTTCGTCGGGACGCTTCCGATTCTGCTCGTCTATCCGTTTCTGCAGCGCTACTTCATCAAAGGAATGACGCTCGGCAGCGTAAAAGAATAGGTTTCATTCCGGCCGCCGCATGGTACAGTGGAGATAAAAGCGTCCTTCGCGCAAACGGAAGGTGTCCGCCGATGAAATCGTACGTTCGCTTGTGGCAGCGGTTGACCGTGTACCCGAAATTGGTCGTCTGTTTCCTGGTGATCATCCTGCCGGTATTCGCGGTCACGATCGGCATGAACGCGATGGGAGCGGAAACCGTCCGCGGTGAAATTACCCGCTCCATGTCGACCACGTCGAAGCAATATTTGAACTTGATCGCGACCGACTTGAACCGGGCGATCCGGATGCAGCGCGACTATATCAATAACGAGGACTTGATCGATCTGGCGGTGAAATCGCCGGTATTGACGGAGATCGACAAGACGGCCTCGATCGTCCGGCTCCAGCGGCAGCTGCGGCAGTTTCAGAGCGACAACGCGTTCATCGAGGACGTCGTCCTGTTCATTCCGGCGATCGGGCGGGCGATCGCGGCCAATGACGGCTCCGTGCAGCCGATCGAGCAGGACCGGCTCGACGCCATGAAGGAGGCCGCGCGCCGCGCCGACGCGCCGGTCGTCTCGTGGCGCGGCAAGCTGCATATCGGCTTCTCCTACCCGGACGGGGCGATCTTGTCCGGACGGAAGGAGCCGTTGTTCGTCCTCGCCCTCGTGCTGTCGGATGCCGGCTTGCGGGAGGCGCTGTCCCAGTTCCGCTTCGGCCGGAGCGGAGGCGCGGTGCTGGCGGGCGGGAAGCGGGACTGGATCGTCGCCGGCGGCGAAGACGAGACGATGGGCCTGCAGCTGCAGTCGCATCTGTCCCGCGTCGAGCCGGCCCCGTCCGGTTCCTCCCTGCCTTCGCTGCGGCTCGGCGGCAAGCGGTACATGGTCGCCGCCGAGCGGGACGCGGCGCTGGACGTCACCCTGATCGCCTATGCGGAGGAGTCGGAGCTGCTCGGTCCGATCAAGCAGTACCGGGTTTGGTTTTGGGTGCTGTGCGGCCTCTCGATCGTCGCCGTCGCGGCGTTCTCCTATTGGATTTTCAAATGGATTCACCAGCCGATGAAAAAGCTCGTGTACGCGTTTCGCCGGGTCGAGCAGGGCAACCTGGAGGTGACGGTGTCGTCTCCGAACCGGGACGAATTCGGCTATTTGTTCGTCCAGTTCAACGGGATGGTCGCGGAAATCAATCGGCTCATCCGGGAAGTGTACGAAAAGAACTTCCGGCTGCAGGCGGCGGAATACCGGCAGCTGCAATCCCAGATCAACCCGCATTTTTTGTACAACAGCCTGTTCATCATATACCGGATGGCCAAGCTGCAGGAGACGGACAACGTCATGAGGCTTTCCCGGCATTTGGGCGAATATTTCCGCTTCATTACGCGGGATGCGTCCGACGAGGTGCCGCTTCGCGAGGAGCTGACCCACGCCAAGCATTACGTCGATATCCAATCGATCCGGTTCAACAACCGGATCCAAGCGTCGTTCGAGGACATTCCTCCGATCGCCGATACCGTGAAGGTGCCGAGATTGATCGTTCAGCCGATCGTCGAGAACGTGTATCAGCACGCGTTTCGCAACAAGCTGTCCGACGGACGGCTGCGCATCGGACTTGTGCTGGAGACGGACCGGCTGCTCATCGAGGTGGAGGACAACGGCGCGAGGCCGGACGATGCCGAGCTGGAGCGGCTGAACGCCCGGCTGCTCGCCTCCGATCGCGAGATGGAGACGACCGGGATGATCAACGTCCACCGCCGGCTGCGGATCAAGTACGGGGAAGCGGGGGGCATCGGCTTGACGCCGGGCGGATTGGGCGGGCTCAAGGTAATAATCGCCATAGCGCTGGAAGGAAAGGAGGCGCAACCGGGTGCTGAACATGATCGTGGTCGATGACGAGCCGATAATCGTGGACGGTCTATACGAATTGTTCCAGGACGTCGCCGACGTCGAACTGACGCTCTACAAGGCTTATTCCGCCGTGGAGGCGCTTGAGATCGTTCGCCGCACGAAGATGGATATCGTCATTACCGACATCGAAATGCCGGAGCTGTCCGGGCTCGAGCTGCAGAAGCGGATCGCCGCGCAGTGGCCGGCCTGCCGGATCATTTTCCTGACGGGATATAGCGACTTCTCCTATGCGCATAACGCGGTTCGGCATGGGGCCGCCGACTTTATCCTGAAGACGGAGGGCGACGAGAAAATCGTCGACGCGTTTTACAAGGCGGTTCGCTCCATCACGATGGAGCTGGACGCCGAGAAGCTGCTGGAGAAGGCGAAGCGGCAAATGCGGATGGCGCTCCCCGCGCTGCAGACGCAATATTTGCTCCACCTTGTCGAGGGCGACGTGCCGGAGAAGGACCGCATCCGCGCCCAACGGTTCACGGAGCTCGGCATCGGCTTGTCGCCGGATGCCCCCGTCCTGCTGGTGCTCGGCCGCGTCGACGATTGGCATGCGGACATGTCCGGGACGGACAAGGCGCTGCTGCTGTACGGGGTGCATAACATTGCCGAGGAATATTTATCCCGCTGCCGACTGGCGTTCGCCGCGTATTCGGTCAACAAATTCGCCGTATTCGTCCAGCCCGGGGAGACGGAAGCCGGGCAAGGCGATGGGGAGGAGCGGGACGGCGGAAGTGCGCTCTCCATGTTCGTCGGCGGCATGCTCGACAACATCCAGTCGTCGTGCAAAAGCTATCTGAAGGTGACCGTGTCGCTGGCCGTAGGACGGGAGCCGGTGGAATGGGCGGCGGCGGGGCGTCAATGGCTCGAGCTGGAGCGGCTGCTCGGCCGGGGGCTCGGGCTCGGGCGGGAGGCGCTGCTGACGGAGGGGCGGGAGACGCCGGCGGACGAGCGGATGGCGGTCGACACGGCGACCGAGCGGAAGCTGTACCGGCTGCTGAAGCGGATCGACCGGGCGGAGGCGGCGCTCGAGAACGGGCAGCGCGAGGCGTTCGTCCAATGGTTCGACGACGTGATGGAGGCCGTCGACCGCGAGACGCCGTTCAATCCGTTCCAGACCGAGGCGTATTACGCCGTCGCCCAGCTGCTGCTGAAGTCGATCAACCGGACCGGCATCCGGCCGGAGCCGTGGACCCCGGACGATTTGGACCGTCTCATGAACGTGCGCTTCCATGCCGGCTGGCGGGAGGCGGCGGCGAATTTGCGCCGGACGGCGGAGCTGCTGTTCGAGAAGAAGCAGCGGGACCGGTCGGACCGTTCCGACGAGCTCGTCGTGAAGATCAACCGGTTCATCCACGATCATCTGGACGAGGAGCTGTCGCTGAACCGGCTGTCGGAAAAGGTTTATATGAATCCGTCCTATTTGTCGAGACTGTACAAGCAGTTGACCGGAGTCGGCTTGTCGGAATTCATCAGCGGGGCGCGCATGGAGAAGGCGAAGGAGCTGCTGCGATCGTCCCGGCACAAGATCCAGGACATTTGCAAAATGACGGGCTTCGACACGCCGGCCTACTTCACGAGACTGTTTAAGAAGCATACCGGTCTGACGCCGCAGGAGTACCGGGAGCTGCACGGGAAAGCCGTATGGTGAGCGGGGCGGAGCTTGCGCGCCGATTCGTTCGGGAGCGTGACGGGAGCGGGCGAAACGAACCGGCAGGGGATAATGGAAGAGGCCGCTTAGGGGCGGCCTCTTTTTTATGTATCATTCCTGCTTGCACACGGCAGATCACGAAAACACACGATCCGAAAACAAGCGGTCCCGAAAGCACGGCGGCGCTCTCTATACTTGGACGCGGCCGGCTTTTTTATTTTGCCGCCAGCGCCGCAAATATTCGCGGTTGTACTCGCGGTAATATTCCCAGTTGTCGATCTTCCACTGCTTGTTGTAGGCGGTTACTTTTTCCAAATTCGCCTCCCGGTATTTCCGGCTGGCCTCGCAATGTCTTTTTCTGCGTTCCTCGTCCGAAAAGATCCTCTTTCTAGGCATGGTTAACCTCCCTGGGTCACGTCTTTTTCTGCTATATCTGATACGTATCGTATCACAAACAAGGCGATTTGCCAAGAAGGACGAAGCGTTTTGTATCAAAAAATGACAATCTCCGCCAAGATCGCCAGCTGCCGTTTCCTTGCAGGCTGTATAAAAGACAAGAGCCGCATCATCTACATGGTCGATCCAGATTAAAATAAATCTAAATTAGTATTGACTTTATTTCGTATTAAATTATAATAATTCTAAACAGATAATCAATATCCAATGGATAAGGAGCGAGGCTATGTACGATGTCATCATCATCGGCGGCGGTCCCGCGGGATCGTCCGCGGCCATTTATACCGCGAGAGGGAATTTAAAGACGCTCGTCATCGACAAAGCCCCGCAATCCGGTGCCTTGGCGCTTACTCATAAAATCGCGAACTATCCCGGCGTCGAGGGAGAGTCTACCGGCAAAGAGCTGCTGGAGCGGTTTCGCCGGCAAGCGAAGTCGTTCGGGGCGGAATACCTGCAGACGACGATCACGGCCGTCGATGTCGAGGACGACGTCAAAACGGTATTTACCGCCGACGGCGTGTTCGAAGCAAAGGCGATCATTGTCGCAACGGGGTCGAAGGGACGCAACCGGATGATCGCCGGCGAGGAACGGCTGCTCGGCAAAGGCGTCAGCACGTGCGCCACCTGCGACGGCGCTTTCTTCGAAGGCAAGACGGTGGCGGTCGTCGGCGATTCCGAAGAGGCGCTCGACGAAGCGGCCGCGCTCGGCAAGTTCGCCGACCGGATCGTGTTCATCGTGCCGCGAGCCGAGCTGCAGGGTGTCGACCATGTTCCCGAGCTGCCGAAGACGGAATGGATGCTCCGGACGAAGCCGGTGGAAATCGTCGGCGACCGGAACGTGCAAGGCGTCCGGGTGCGCCGCGCCGACGGCACGGAGCAGCTTGTCGAGGTTGACGGCGTCTTCGTCTTCCTGTCCGGGAGCAAGCCGGGCACCGAGCTGATCCGCGATCAGGTGCCGCTCGACGAGGAAGGGTTCATGGTGCTAGACTCGCTGATGCAGTCGCCGGTTCCGGGTGTTTTCGGCGCGGGCGAAGTTCGCCGGACGCCGGTGAAGCAGGCCGTCGTCGCCGCGGCGGACGGAGCAATCGCGGCTATGGCCGTCGACAAATACATTCATAAGCGGGCGCAAGTGCTGCCCCAATACAAATAACCCGGAATAACCGGGATGAAGGAGAGAGACCTGATGTCCAAAGCGATCGTCTACTCGAGCACGAACTGCCATTACTGCGCGCAATTGAAGCAATATTTGACCGACCAGGAGATCCCTTACGAGGAGCGCAACATCGATACGAGCGACGAATATGCGCGCGAGCTCGAAGCGATGGGGCTCATGTCGGTGCCGGTCACCGTTATCGGCGACATGCACATTCTCGGCTTGAACCCGAGCCGCATCAAAAAGGCGCTCGCCGCCGTTGCCGCAGTCGGATGACCCCATGACCCCTATCCGATCCCAGCTTTCGACTAGTATACCTAACTTCAAGGAGGAACCTCCCTTATGACCGCATCCGTACAACAACACGCCATCGCTAAAATGGGACAACCCGCGCCAAGCTTCGACCTGCCGTCGACCAAAAACGTCGAGACGCTTGCGGAGCGCGTTCGCTTGGAAGATTACAAAGGAAAATGGCTGATCGTGTTTTTCTGGCCGTACGACTTCACGTTCGTGTGCCCGACCGAAATTATCGCCTTCAGCGACCGGTATGACGAATTTCTCGATCTCGACTGCGACGTCGTCGGCGTATCCGTCGACAGCGTCTATACGCACCGCGCGTGGATGGACACGCCGCGCGACCGCAACGGCATCGGCCCGATCCGTTACCCGCTGGCCGCTGACGGCATGAAGGAGACGGCCCGCGCTTACGGCGTGCTGGACGATGCGACCGGCGTTGCGCATCGCGGCCTGTTCATCATCGATCCGGAAGGCGTGCTCCGTTACCAAGTCGTCACCGACATGAACGTCGGCCGGAGCGTCGACGAGACGCTGCGCGTGCTTCAAGCGCTGCAGGCGGGCGGCTTGTGCCCGGCGAACTGGAAGCCGGGGCAGCAGACGCTGTAAGTGACGCGTATCGCCGCCCCTTCCCCCAAAAATCCCCGTCGCCGACGGGGATTTTTCGCGTATGCGTCCGCATGCCGGTTCACCGAATGTTCGCTGGCGTTGCGGACGGACATTCGGTATGCTTAGGGGAGAGTGGTTTAGTCGGAAAGGGGAAGTGCCGTATGTTTCGCAAATACGTCGGCTGGGGAGCCGTCGCCATGCTGCTCGCGGTCGCGCTCGGGGCGTTCGGGGCACACGGCTTGAAGGACAAGCTGGACGCCTCGATGATGTCCGCTTACGAGACGGGCGTCCAATATCATATCGCGCATGCGTTGGGTTTGATCGCGCTCGGTCTTGTGGCGGACAGGCTGGGAGAATCGAAATGGGTGGCGCGCTCGGGGGCGTTTCTCGCGGCGGGCATCGTTCTGTTCTCGGGCAGCCTGTACGTGATGGCCGTCACCGATATCGGAAAGCTCGGCATCATTACGCCGTTCGGCGGCGTGGCGTTTTTGATCGGCTGGGGCTGTCTGGCGGCGGCCGTGCGCCGAAAATAACCGACGAAAGCCCAAACAGGCCGGAAAAACGCGAAGGCTCGAACTCGCGCTTTTCCGGCCTGTTATCGTCAATCGTTTACCAGAAGAAACCGCCGGGGTAACCTCCGTAGCCGTAATAGCCCGGATAGCCGTAACCCGGATAGCCTCCGTAGCCGTAAGGCCCGGTTCCGATCGCCAGCAAATCGAACAGCACGAGCGGCAAAAACGCTTTCGTCTTCACGTTCTTGCCTTTCGGCAGTTCCACGATCAACTCGTTTCCTTTCAATCCCCGCAGCAGGCCGGTGACGACTGCCCCGTCCTTCTTCACCGCATAGATCTTCTTCCCGATCAGCTTTTTAACTTCCTGCCGATTGACGGTAGACTGCATAGGATTCCCTCCTTTCGCCAAGCTACCAACATTGTATTCGTCGGTTGCTCCGCTGCTTGGACAGGAATCCATTCCGCGCAAATCCGGCTTGTCTGGTCCGTCCGCCGGTCAGCCGGTGATGATATCCTCGATCTCGTTCAGCTTGAACGAGTACACCTTCTTCTCGTCGACGTGATAAATCGTCAACTGCTGCGCTTCCGAATCGAAGTTGAGAATGCGGCACGGAATGTTAAGCTTGACCCCTTTGCCTTTGACGGCGACGATTCGGACGAGCGTTCCTTTTTCCCGGTGCTCCAGCAAGTTTTCCAGACTGAGACTGGATTTGCCGCCGCCGACGTTTCCGGACGGCTTGACGGTCTCTTGGGGCGACTGCGCACCGCCGGCCTTATCGCCCGGAGCCTCTTTATTCGGCGGGATGGCGAACGGCTTTCCCGGGTTCTCTTGAACCGTCCTCTCGATCGTTTTGCCGAATTCGATGCCTTGCACGACCCGGAAGTCCGATACGTTCGGATGGTTGAGCGCCCGGAGCAGGGCGGCCAATGCCAGGGAATTGGTCGGCTCCTCGATCAAGATGTCGACGGTGAACAAATGCTTCTTTTTGTCGGGCGCTTGCTTCTCCCGGTCCATTATTTCACCCCCATTCGCGAGGTCAGTAGTCGGTAGTCCCTAGTATAGCAAAAAAAGGAGATCGCCCATACAGGGATCCTTAAAAAGTTCGGATCGAGCCCGACTTTTCTGACGAATGTTCGGACTCTCCGGCTCCCCGGTGCATATGCTGTACTAACTTCGGCGAAAGGGGGGCGAACGCGTATGATGGAGGCGAAGCCGATCGTGATCGACGGCCGCACCGTCATCGGCATTACGGTGGAACTGCCGAAAACGACGCTGATCGCCATTATGACCGACAACGGGTATATTATGTGCGGCGCACTCGATGTCGCGCTGTTGAACGATAGACTGAAGGAGCGGCGCATTATCGCCGGGCGCGCCGTCGGCGTCCGCACGCTGGAGCAGCTGCTGGAGGCTCCACTCGAATCGGTGACGCACGAAGCGGAGAAGCTCGGCATTCACCCGGGGATGAAGGGGAGGGATGCTTTGCTTCGGATGTGAGGAACAATGTGCATTGGATGATAGGGTCAAGCGAGGATGCTCCCATGCGGACGCATCCTTTTTCATACATTTCAAAGAAGAACGACTTGAATATATTCCCAAATGTCCAAAAATTTGATATATTTAATTCGATACAAAATGGATCAAAAAAACAAAAGGAGTGAGGGATTTGTTATTTTCATCATTAAAAGGGCTCAAGATTTTGCTCGGTACGATACTTGTAGGTTTGCTGGGTGGTGCTGTTCCAGTTGCGGCGCAAGACGATACGCAACCAGGTCTTACGATTTATAACGCCGAGGATGGGTGGGAACCACTATATAACTACACTTATTGGGGACAAAAACTGGCGGGGGAGAACGTTTCTTCCAGCTTTTTCGAGGGCAATTGCGGTTTGAATTGCGGCAATTTTTACGGTGGAAGCGATATAATCGGATTCGACCAGGGACTAATAATTAGCACAGGGAAGGTTAAAGACATAGCCGGGCCGAACGATCAGACGGGGAAATCAACCGATTTTTGGAAAGGTTCAACTTCCATAGATCCGTTTTTGGCCAAAATTTCGGGGCCAGGGGTTAGACATACCGACGTTGAATGGCTTGAATTCAATTTTGTCCCGAAATACAACACGGTCAGCTTGGATTACGTATTTGCTTCCGAGGCATACAATGAACTTGTAAATCAGCCAAACAACGATGTGTTTGGGATTTTCATCAATGGGGAGCCTGCTTCACTCGTGCCGGGGACCAATGTGCCTGTTGGGATCAATACCGTTAATGGCGGTAACCCGATCGGAACCAATGCTAGTCACCCGGAGTGGTTTATCAATAATGAACAAGGGGAAAACGGCGCCAACTTGAATACGCAGATGGACGGATTAACTCGCGTTATGACGTTGACGGCGTTCGTAAACGCCGGAGAAAATAATAAAATCCGAATCGCTATTGCGGATGTTGGGGACGGGATGCTGGATTCAAGTGTCTTTATAAAGTTTGGAAGTTTGCGCAGCTTTCCGTCGGTCCAACCCGGTCCGGGTAAAATTAGCTTTGCTCGCGTTGGAACCCCCTTCGAAATCGATGAGAAAGACGGCGTGGTTCAGGATATTATCGTCAAACGATTGGGCGGCGGCCAAGGTACCGTAAGCGTCGATGTTTATGCTAGCGGAACAGCGATTCTCGACAAAGATTTCAGACTTGAACCGCAGACGCTGACTTTCACCGAGGGTGAGACGGAAAAAATCGTCAAGATTATCGTTATCAATGACACGGAGGACGAAAGGGAAGAACTTTTTACCCTAAAGCTTGTTAATCCGACCGGAGGAGCGGTAATTGAAGGTCAAAGTGAAATTTTATTTAAATTGATCGATGAACCCGAGGACCACAGGTACAGAATCGGATTGATGAGTGCGGCCTATACCGTGAAGGAATCCGATAAAGTTGTTAGATTACCCGTTTGGGGTGATTATCCATCAAATGTCTGGTACTGCACTTGTAACGAGACGGCTGTTGCCGGGCAGGATTATGTGGCTAAGAGCGGAAGGCTTTTCTTTAGCGAAGATTCTGTTGATCCGACAATTGAAATTCCAATTATTGACGATGATGTGCCGGAGGGAACCGAAACGTTCAAAGTCAAGCTATACAATCCGTCTACTCGAGCAGCACTAGTGGCACCTTACGAAGCGATCGTAACCATCATTGATGATGATGAATAATCCTTTTATGAAAAGTACATAAGTGTATCATTGATTTTCGATGCATGCCAAAATGCTTACGACAAACATCAAACATTCGGAAAATACGTAACTTTGAGTTAAGAAAACTAGGAGAAAAGATGGATTTTAACGGGGGGATGACGACCCCTCGTTTTTTTTGTTCGTTTTTAACGAAAAGGCGAATATTTATTACTAACGTTTAGGAAATCAAGCAGAAGAGGTGACCGAGAATGGCATGGGAAGCAAACATTTTGGATTATGGAGCAGTAGGAGACGGCTCAATCGATGACACAAACGCATTTCGCAATGCTTTAAACTCTGGTGCGGGAAGTATTGTTGTGCCCATGGGAAATTTCAAAATTACATCCAAGCTGTATGTTCCGGCTAATGTTACGATGCGTGGCATTGGAAGGTTGTCCAAAATTTTAAAAGGCTTTAATGGAGATATGATTGAAATGGGTACGGATGCAAAATTGATTGAGCTTGAACTAGACGGCAAAGGTGCAACTTATGCTGGAAGAGGGGTTATTATTGCTTCAGGTCACAATCAGAAAATTGTTGATTGTACAATTATAAATACTGCGGGATATTGTATTGAATTTACAAACCCTGGGGCTGGGATTATATCAACGGTTGAAGATGTACTGATGTATACGATAAGTCGAACGTTGCCCGCCGTTAAATTTCCTGATACTGAAAATAATGGTGATCGTAAGCTGATATCTGTTGATTGCGGCGGGGGCGTATTAGCAGACTTTGCCGGTTGTTCTACTACGATTGTTGCCCACTGCAATACCATAGGGGTCATTTTTAGACCGGAATCTAAGAAAGTATGTTTGGTTGCAAATCGACTTGCAGGAGGAACTGTCGGGCTTAATGTTGAGATTTACGGAACGAATCATGTAATTGTAGGCAATATTTCTGCAACCCCAATCATTATAAAAGCGGGTACCTCGGGAAGCTCCGTTGTCGGTAATTCAGCTGTAATAATAGATGAAACAGGGGGGGGCAATAAAGTAGACAATAAGCAACCAGGTGTCACGGTGAACGATAATTATGGGGCAACTCACATGGACAGTTCCTACTTAGTATTGGGTGGAGGCGGAAAGAGCCCTAACGCCGCATCCATTTCGTTCGGTGATGGTAGCGGGTGGAAACTAAATATCGGAACTAAAAAAAATGGCGCCTTTGCCCCCCTCTTTAGTTTTTTTGACAAAGGTTGTCTTTATTTTGAACCAATGAAAGATTATCATGCTGTTAACGGGACGTTATTTGTGGATATAGCGGATAATAAGTTGAAATATAAAGATGTAGGGGGAATTGTGAGAAATTTGTACTAATAAAACCCCTTTATTTCACATACCTATTGTATAATGTGATTGATACAAAATGGACCGATAAACTAAGAGTACCGTAATTTCACGTTGCTTCTAACTTATCCGCAAAGTTCTCGCAGCAAGCATTACTATCCCGCGGGATAATACATTAAGCCAATAGTTTAAACGAATATTTTCATGAGTAAATCAAAATGACTCCAGCTTGGCCCGATAGGGATATGCTTGGAGTCATTGTTGCTTTATCTTTTATTCATCAAACCGCTTGCTTTTAATTTCTCCAAAAGGGAATTCAGATCGTTTCTTAACGACAACAGATCGGTTGCGGTGCTACTCCCTTGAAATCTTATGGCAGTTCCTGACAATTCATGTACTTGACCTCGATCGTCTTTAAATTTTAGCTTGCGATCAGCTGAGTCGGTGAATACGCAACCGTTCGAGACGTGATTAATATTCATCGGCTCGAAGTACAAGCCCCCCTTGTCATAAAAACCGAATTTTGGAACGAATTGATCGTTGATTCGGGTCCCGATATTCAGTCTCCAGCCAGTACCGTCGCCAAATGAAATGGATGCTGCGTTAGGGCTTTGACCACCTCCACCCATAACGATAGCTGAACTGTCGGGATGGGTGCCCCCGTAATTATTAATAAGGGTAAGCCCAGGGGTGTCAACATCGATTTTATTTTTACCATGACTTTCATCGATAACCTTTGCTACGTTACCCATGATCACGGAACCGCCGCTATCGGCTTTGACGATGATCGGGGTTGCGACGATGTTTCCGATGACTGTATGGTTGATGCCATATATCTCCACATTAATACCGACGGTCCCACCCGCAATACGATTTCCGATTAAAGACACTTTTTTTGAGTTTGGGGTAAAAATAACGCCAATCATATTACAGTTTACGACCAATACGGTAGAGCAGCCGGCAAAGTTTGCTAGAAGTCCACCGCCGCAATCGACGGAGATTATTTTCCGGTCCCCATTCGCCTCCATATCTGGGAATTTAATGGCGGGCAACTCGAATAGAGTGAGTGTATACATCAAACACTTATCTATTGTGGAAATTTTGCCGTCGCCTGAATGAACGTATTCCACACAATAGCTCCTTGTATTGACGATAGAGCTGTCCAATATTTTTTGGTTACTCCCGCTATCGATAATGACACCACGGCCCCCAAAAAATTTTCCTCGGCCATCCAATTCAATTTCAAGAATTTTCGCCTGATCATGCATGCGGATCATATCGCCATCAAAATACTTGATGATCCTGGAAAAACGTCCTATTCCTCTAAGTGTTACTTTCTCGGGGATAACAATAGTGGAAGTGATCTTATAGTCACCGACAGGGATAAGAACGCTCCCAGCTCCGGAGTTGAGGGCGGTTTGTATCGCGATGGTATCGTCGGACGAACCGTCGCCTTTAGCGCCGTAATCCAGAACGTTAACAATACCGTCAAACCCCCCCCTTGCCGATGCTTGTGTTGCTGTAGGAAGATTGGAGGCCCCCGCTAAAAGTGGTGCCCCTAAAAGGGCCATGCCAGCCGCGCTCATTTTCGCAATCACTTTTCTTCGACTAATTTTTTTGTCATTCGAGTTCATGATTACCACCCTAGATACATATTGTATACATTGTATCACATAACTTCGAAATGACAAGGTGCGACTTAGGTTACTTTTTCATCGACCGTTCCGCCCGGACAAACGCGATAAACCGTCTTGATTCTTCCGGGGACAGTTTACGTCCATCTATGGTAAGGGAAAATTTATCCAAGATGCTTTCGTCGGATAACTCTAGACTGTCAACAAATTCCCTAACCTCGTTATCAAGAATCACATGCGGATTTTCCGTTCGACCAAGCAAATAATCCAAGGAAATATCAAAAAAATTTGCAATCTTGTTTAGCGTTTCATAGTCGGGCTCTCTACGGTTTGTTTCATAATGGGAAAGGGAAGCGCGCGAGATGCCTAGTTTGTTTGCCAAGTCTTCTTGTGTAAGTCCCCTTTTTTCCCTTAGATATGCGATTCGTTCGCCACACCTGACCATTATCCGTCCTCCTAGCAAGCTGTATCTGGAATTAGTTAAAGTATACCCATTGAAATGCCTACAAAACAAGGTTAAATCGGAAGCGATTAATTATTATTTAAAATAAAAAAAGAAAATCTGACTTGACTTTGATACAATACGTATCTAATATTACATTGTAGACAAAATGATACAAAATGAATCGAAAATTGAGTGAATACGATAAAAAAATTCGTTTTAGACGAAGATCTAGTTAGGGGAGGGTCCTGTGATAAAACGAAAAAAAATCGAACTCGATATTTTTGACATCATGGAGTATTTAGACATCGAACCGAAAAAAGTGTACCAAATATTATTCGAATTAAAATTAATGGAATCTGAGGGTGCGAACGAAGAAGAAACAAAACGAGGGAAAAAGCATAAGAAAAGAAATCTTAATGCATGAATTGATACAAAATGTATCAGTACAAGTAAAATAGGAGGCTGTAAGGATGGAAATGGAATTGAGAGACTATTTTTCAATAGTACGCAGGCGGATTTGGTTGATTTTGTCACTCGTACTAGCCGTAAGCTTATTTGCGGCAGCGATTCAATTTTTTGTTTTAAAACCTGTTTATGCAGCTAGTGTCAGATTAGTAGTCAATGAAGGTTCCCAAATGGACTTAAATGCGATTACAACAAATATTAAGCTAGTCACTACGTACAAAGAGATAATCAAAACACCCGCTATTATGAGCAAGGTTGTCGAACGCCACCCCGAATTAAACCTGACAACTGAGCAACTTATAGCTAAAACGGAAGTAACGGCGGCCAATGAATCACAAATGCTAACGTTGACTATTGAGGATGGGTCTTACGAGAAAGCCGTTAGTGCCGTACATGCATTGGCGGGTGAATTCAAAACAGAAATCGCACGGATTATGAAAGTTGATAATGTAACGATACTGGAAAGCGACACGATTCCGGGAAATAATCCAAGCCCAATCAAACCGAAAATTCAACTGAATATGTTGATGGCCATAGCGTTGTCGTTATTCTTATCTGCCGGCTTGGTGCTTTTGATCGAGTATCTTGATGATACGATTAAGACTGACAAACAGGCGGAATTGATTCTTGGAATGCCGGTGCTTGCTAGTATTTCTAGAATTCGAAAGAAAGATCTATATGATCTGAAATCGGGGGCGCAGAATCATCGAAAGGTTGGTGAAACCCATTATGCAAGCCTCAACCAATAAATCTGCTTTACTAATGAATACCGTACCGCACAATCAAGTCATGGATGCATACCGCTCACTCAAGTTAAAGATTCGTCTTTCCCGCCAGGAGGAGCCTATTCGAAGCGTTCTTATTACGTCCTCTGTGCGAGGTGAAGGTAAAACAACAACTGCTATGAATATAGCTGTTGCATTCGCAAGAGAATCTCAAAACGTGCTTTTGATCGATTCGGATTTGCAGCGTCCTGTCTTGCATAACTTGTTTGGGAGGTCAAACCATATCGGTTTGGCAAACCTGTTGGTCGGAGAGGTTGAATGGTCTGAAGCATTGCAGGAAACGTCATTCGATAAGCTGACTTTGCTCTCAGCCGGCAATGTTTCAGGAAGTGCTATAGATTACGGAACTTTACAAGTTAAGTCTATTGTCGAAAGGGCAAAACAGTTATTCGATATCGTAATTATTGATTCACCTGCCGTTCTGGAATCTGTCGATACCCAGTTATTCGCCGCTGAATGTGACGGTGCTATATTCGTTATCCGATGCAACCAGACCAAACAGTCGAAAGCGAAAGAAGCAGTAGAAGTACTACAGCGGATAAATGCCTCGGTACTTGGAGTCGTCATGAATGATGCGAAAATTAAGAAGGTCACTCGAAAATAGTTATTAATGCAGGGGTTTAGATGGGCCGAATGTGATTTTTTCGGAGGTAATGTCTACTGCACCTTTATCACTGTAGACACTCGGTCATGCTGTGGGCGCCAAACGCCTTAGACGCCAGTCGTCGAGAGTGTGATGTGAGGAGGGGTTCGATGCCCCGTTTTTTCTCATGCTGTTAAAAGAACCAGTTTGGGATGATACCCCCAACTGGTTCTTTTAATTTCATGAATGGAAATAATGGAGGAGAAATGATGAACTACAAGAAAAGAGTTGCCCTTCTTGTCAGCGTCGATATATCCATCGTTTGGCTTGGTTTTTTCTTAGCCTACTTTGTTACGGGAACCGACGTTATTGGGGACAGATGGTCGCACGGGTTTATGTTCTTACTTGTCTCTACGGTAGTATTCCCGGCAGTTATGTTTCGTTTCAAACTTTATAATCGGATATGGCAATATGCAAGTGTAGGTGAGCTAGTCTCTATTTTCAAGGCTTCCACTATAGCGTGTCTCATTTCCTACACGATTGCAACGATCTGCACAAACGTTATGTTCCCGGTATCCATGACTTTGATGATGTACCAGACTGTGCTATTGCTAATGGGTGGCGTGCGATTTGTTTGGAGGGTTTACCGAGATTCGTATCTAGCCCGTAACAAGGTGCAGAGACGGACGTTAATTATTGGGGCTGGCGATTGCGGAATGATCATCGCCAAGGAATTAATGTTCGATCGAACGGCCCAAATGTCTCCGGTTGCTTTTATCGATGATGATCCAGCAAAGCATCATCATCAAGTATTGGGCTTACCTGTGGTGGGGGGGAGAAATCATATTGTTGGGGCCGTTGAACAATACGCCATAGAAGATATCGTAATAGCATTGCCGTCTGCCTCGAAAAAAGATGTGTCGAGCATTATTGAAGCCTGTAAGCTAACTAAGGCCAAATTAAAGATAATACCCAGAATAGGCGATTTAATAAACGGAAAAATAACAATTAATGAAATAAGGGATGTTGAAGTGGACGATTTGCTCGGGAGGGAACCTATCAAGACCGATTTGCAAGGGATCGCCGACTATATCGAAGACAAAATAATTCTCGTAACTGGTGCCGGAGGGTCGATTGGTTCCGAATTATGCCGCCAACTGTCTACATTTCGGCCGAAAAAGATATTACTCCTAGGGCATGGAGAAAATAGCATATATACGATCGAAACTGAATTGCGGGAAAAATTTCGGGATCTTTCGTTGGAAACGATTATTGCCGATGTTCAAGATCGTTCTAGAATAGAAGACGTATTCCGCAATTTTTCACCGCAAATCGTCTTTCATGCCGCGGCACATAAGCATGTTCCTCTCATGGAGAAGAACCCCTCCGAGGCGATTAAAAATAATGTGTTTGGGACAAAAAATGTCGCGGATTGCGCGGATCGATACGGAGCGGAACGTTTCGTGTTAATTTCGACAGACAAAGCGGTTAATCCTACAAGCGTAATGGGTACTACAAAGCGGGTTGCAGAAATGTACATTCAATCCTTGAATACATACAGCCGGACTAAATTTGCTGCTGTACGATTTGGAAATGTGCTTGGAAGCCGTGGCAGTGTTATCCCCAAATTTAAGGAGCAGATACGAAAAGGCGGACCCGTTACGGTAACCCATCCTGACATGATCCGCTACTTTATGACGATACCGGAAGCAGTTCAACTTGTCATCCAGGCGGGTGCCTTTTTGGAAGGCGGTGAAGTGTTTATACTTGATATGGGGGAACCGGTTAAAATTTTGGAGTTGGCTAAAGATTTAATTCGCTTATCGGGCTTTGAACCGAATGTTGATATCGAGATCGCATATTCGGGAATTCGCCCCGGTGAAAAACTTTTTGAAGAGTTGCTTACGGAAGAGGAAGGACTTACCTCTACAAAGCATGATCGAATTTTTATCGGGAAACCGATGACATTGCTCAAGAACGAAATGGAACAGCAAATGAAGCGTATGGAAGCAACCGTTGGGCAGGACTCCGACATAATTCGCAGCATGCTGCAAACGATCGTCCCATCCTATTCGCAACCGGATAAAGTTAAAGATCTATCCTTAGTGTAATTCGAGAGTTGGTGCTGCGGATGATGCGAGTGATCAAAAATAATACTGTTGCTCTAATGATACTTACATTTGTTCTGAACGTGGTCAGCTTTGGAAAGAATCTTGTAATCGCATATTTTTATGGAACGAACACGGAATACGATGTCTTTGTATTAGCGCAATTTATCCCGCTGCTGATATCCGGTCTCATTATGGGTTCGTTGCAAGGAGCTCTAATCCCCATTATCATATCGGGGAAAGATAAATATGGCGAGCTTGAAATGCTCAAGATTTACAAGAGTATTAGTTTACTCGTCGCTTTGTCGGTGACGGTTATCGCGATCGCTTTTTCTATATGCTCCTATCAACTTCTAAAAGCTATCCCGATCGGTTTTGAAGGTGAGCATTTCTTGTTGCTTGTCTCATTGAGCAGTGTTCTTATTTTTGTGTTGATCCTAAATTGTATCGTCGTACTGTTAAGAAATTTGTATAACGCAAAACATCAATTTATTTTGCCTACTTTTTCTACAATGTTTGGTTACGTTGCCTCCATTCTATATATAGCAATCGACCCTGGAAAAGATATGTATACCCTCTGTTTCAGTCTATTATTTGGAACAGCTGTGGAGGCAATGATACAAATTGTATTTTTGCGTAGATCAGGGATAGTGTTGCCAAAGGGATATCGATTTAAAAATCCCGATGTAAAAAGAGCATTGTTATTAACCATCCCCCTAATGTTGAGCGCCACTTTCGGTTTGGCCAGTCCAATGATTGGTCAGATTTTAGCGAGCAACTTGTACGAAGGAGCAGTCTCTTCGCTCAATTATGCCGAGAAACTGGATTCGATGTTAAGACAAATCTTTATCGTCACGATTTCGAACACCATGCTTAGTTCCTTTACAACATGGGTGTCCAGAGGCGATATTAAAACCCTTAAGGAAAAGGTAAACGATATTTTCGCTTTGTACGGGATGATCTTGTTACCGCTAGCCGTATATATCGTGCATTTTTCGCCTTATATCGTGAAACTGTTGTTTGAACGGGGGGAGTTTACATCGGTATCCACCCGTTATACATCTAGTGTTTGGGGAATATATTCACTTGGTCTCTTTTCGTTTTTATGCGGCATGATTTTGGCGAGAATTTACAATGCATTGCAAGATGCAAAATATCAGGTTCTTGTTTCTTTAATCGGCTTATTTACGAATATAGGATCAAGCCTCGTTTTTATGAAACACTACGGACATAACGGGATTGCGCTCGGCACCGTTCTTACATCGGGTGTAACAACCGTCCTTCTTTATTACTTCATGACTAAAAAAATAGGGAGTATCCTTACCAGACGCACTTTGATCGTTTTAATGAAGGTTTTCGCAACGAATGGATTGCTGTTCGGCCTCGTCTACCTCCTTAAACGGTTATTTATTCCAAGCGGAATGTTGGCAGAGTTCATATGGATCGTCATTTCATTCATGTTTCTTACGGCTGCTGCGTCAGTTCTATACAAATGGTTAGGATTGAATCCGACTCTGGCAACTAGGAGGGTATGGAGTGAACGGCTCAGGAGAGAAGCTTAAAATTGTCTATATCATCGGTACACTCATCCCCGGAGGGGCGGAAAGGCATTTAATCGAATTAATGAAATCTCTAGATCGATCTGAATTTCACCCTATCGTTTATTGTATGAACGACAAGGGAGTATTGGCCGAACAAGTAGAAGCCATGAGCATACAGGTAAAACCTTTCGGCTATAAGACAGATCCTACCGACAGCATTGGCGTAAAAATAAAGAAGGTTATCCGCTTGATCTTGGATTTAAGAAAAAGCTTGAGAAAGGATCGGCCCCAAATCGTCCATTCTTATCTTTTTTGGCCGAATACATTTGGTACCATAGCGGCCAAGCTAGCCGGGATCAGGTTTACGATTACTAGCAGGCGGAGCTTGGGATTGTTCAAAAACGGCCGTCCAATGATGCAGAGAATTGAGAATGCGATTAATTTGCTCACTGATGTCATTACCGTAAACTCTCAAGAAGTTTTAAATGATACGGTTCGACGAGAGAAATATGTACGTGATAAGCTGGCGCTCGTATATAACGGAGTGGATCTTAATAAATTTTCTACTAGCCCCGGAATGCGAGAAGTATGGAAGCGTGAGCTTAAAATACCTGCTGATCATCTTGTCATTACGAATGTGGCAAATTTGGCATTATGCAAAGGGCATGTGGAGTTTCTGGAAGCGGCAGCGGAATTATTAAAATCGAATCCGAAGCTTACATTTCTTCTTATAGGACGGGACAGGGGAATGCTTGACAGTTTAACCGATTTAGCTCGTGAACTTAAGATTTCGAACAATGTCCAATTTTTGGGGGGATGCAACAATGTAGAAGAGATCTTAAACACTTCCGATATACAAGTTTTGAGTTCCTATGAGGAAGGGTTCTCGAATGCAATTCTAGAGGGCATGGCGGTATCCTTACCGATGGTTGTAACGAATGTCGGAGGAAATGCCGAGGCTGTTATTGATGGATACAACGGATTTGTGGTGCCTCCGAAAAATTCCATTGCATTGGCGAAAGCAATGTCCCGGTTAATTGAAGATGTCGGGCTGCGGCAAACAATGGGATGGAGAGGGAGGACGAGGGCTGAATCGTTATTTGGCCTGCAAGCAATGGCTGATTCATACAGATCGCTTTACTTGGAGTTGATGGATAAAGGGCGGATCGCGAGTTATGCCGGTAAGGGGGCCCAATATGAATCCGGCTAATCGACCTTATGCCTCTCTTGTACTGAATGGATCCCCGACGTGGGGAACACATCTTGTGAACATGTTTGTAATACCATATGCTTTTATCACCTGTGCGTTCTTCTTAACTTCAACCGATTTTTATATGTCCAATCGAAATATGCTGCCCCTTGCACCGATTTATTTAGCCATGGCTCTTCCAGCTTTGGTTATTTTTTATGTCCTGTGCAAGGATATCGTTCGTGATCGCGGGAAGGAATTGATTCGACTATTTACGTTTTGTAAAGAGCCTATTATTTTTTACTACTCGTTTGCAGTAATCGGCCTTCTATATTGCTTGCACCCTGGTGTATCTGTAGAGCTTTTAAACAACGGGGTCTATCATGCACTATACGCCTTCTTATGTCTTTTCTTTTTAGCGTTTGCTCGGATTCGCAGCCTGCTTCCTATTGTCCGGTTTATATTCATTGCCGCATTTCTGATTTATTTTGCTACCGTCATGATTGATGTCATGCAAGGCAGTTTTACAAAGAATGAGGGAAGGGCCGCAGGTTTTGCCGTTAATCCGAATACCGGGGCGTTTACTCTCATTATGTTGTTGTTATTGAGCTTAAACTGGTCGCGTATGAAACTGTTTGATGTTTCGTTATGTTGTGCTGCAGGATTAGGAGTTTTCGTTACCTATTCTCGGGGTGGTCTTATATTATTCGTTTTATCAATGACCATCTATTTGGCGAGAATCATATATTGCCAAAAACCGTGGACGAAACCGACAAACGCCTTGAGATTCCTAGTTATTTCCTTGATTGTATTTTTGGGGCTCTCTATCGGGCAATCGGTTTTAAATGGTGTCTCTGCCTTTAACCAAGATGATAGCACAAGGTTGCAGGATGTCCTCTCTTTAGTTCGCGGCGACAACGATGCGGTTATGCAAGACAGCAGGGTTGATCTGGTTGTAGAGTATTGGCGGCTTATAAGTGAATCTCCAATACTTGGATATGGGACCGGGTTTTCGGATTCACGTCCCGCGGGCCCTCACAACATTTATCTACAGCAGTGGGTTGATTATGGAGTTATTGGAGTGGCCGTTTATACGCTTGGCCTCCTAAGAATGTTTAGATTTTTCATGCAACGGCAGGATTACCGAGGGATGACTTTCCTGCTCATCACTGCCATCGAAGGCTTTTTTAACGATGATATGCTGCTATTTCGTCCTTTTCTGATTGCGCTTGTTTTCTTATTCGTGATGGCCTATGCGGAATCGCAAAGCGGAGCAGGTTCTGGTTACAGCAAGAAGGAGTGTGCATAAGCATATGCGCAAAAAAATACTGTTCGTTCTGCCCTCGTTGGAAGGGGGAGGGGCCCAGCGCGTTTTGCTGATGCTGTCAAAGTACTTTGATAATTCGAAGTACGAGATCAGTTTAGCGGTAGTCCATTTCGAAGGCTCATACAAGTCACAGGTACCTGACAATGTTCAAATATATGATCTTGGGGTCAAGAGGGTCAGGCAAATGATTATTCCGTTCTTGAAATTAGTGAGAAGGTTACGGCCCGATACTATTTTTTCAACCCTCGGCTATTTGAATATCGCTTTGGTTATGCTGCGACCTTTCCTTTCTCGTGCAAAGTTAGTCGTTCGAGAAGGGAGCATCGTTTCTGAAAGTATCAAACGAAGTAAATATTCATTCGCATGGCCTTTTTTATATAAGACATTGTATAAAAAAGCGGATTTAATAATTTGTCAATCCCGATATATGTTGGAGGACTTAGGACATCACTTTTTGATCCCGCAAGAAAAAATGAGGCAAATATACAATCCAATTGATTTCGATACGATCCATCTTCAAGCCGATTCTTCGGATAACCCCTACCAAACCAATGGAAAGATTGGAACGAATGTTTTGGCCATTGGCAGGTTGAACCCGGAGAAAGGGTTTCATCGATTGATTCAGTCTTTGCCCGAGTTATTGAAAGTAAAGCCGGACGCAATGCTCTGGATTTTGGGAGTAGGTCCATTAGAGCAGGAACTTCGAAGCTTGAGTGAATCGCTTGGAGTTGGGGAACGGGTTGTTTTTAAAGGTTTCGAGAACAATCCGTATCGCTGGCTTAAACACGCAGACTTATTCGTTTTGCCTTCCTACTACGAGGGGCTGCCAAACGTGCTGTTGGAAGCGATCGCTGTCGAGTGCCCCGTACTGGTCGTTAATCACCCTGGGGGAACGAAAGAAATTATGGAGATAACGGGGATGGCAGGCCGCATCGTAGAACGGTTGGAATGGAGAGCAGACTGGTTTTCTAAACCAGACCCTGGCTCCTTGCAGAAATTGAAGGATCATTTCGAAGTTAAAAAGATTGTCCAACAATATTCCTCGGTCATGTAAGACCGAAGGGAGGAGATGCAGGCAGGATGTGTGGAATTGTCGGATTTGTCCAAAAGAATTGTGGTATATCCCACGAACATCTCCTTGTAGAGATAGAGAGGATGTCGGACCGAATCGTGCATCGCGGTCCCGATTCTTCAGGAGCATGGACGGATCCCGAAGTTGGGTTGGTACTGGGCCATAGAAGGCTTTCAATCGTTGATCTCACTGAGGAAGGCCATCAGCCCATGATGTCTCAAAGTGGCCGCTATGTCATCGTGTTTAATGGGGAAATTTATAATTTCAATGATTTACGCCAGGAGCTAGAAAGCCTGAACAGTCAGATCGTAGTCAAATTTCGGGGCAGATCGGATACGGAAATCATGCTCGCCTGTATAGAGCAGTGGGGGCTACAAGCAGCCGTTGAACGGTTTGTGGGAATGTTTTCATTCGCCTTGTATGATCGCCTTGAGCGTAAGCTTTATCTGATCCGTGACAGGATGGGGGAGAAACCGCTCTATTATGGATCCGTACAAGGTGCGTTCATATTCGGCTCCGAATTGAAGGCTTTAAAGGCCTATACGGGATTTTCATGCCAAATAAACCGAAACGCGCTTGCCCTATATTTAAGACATAATTACATTCCTGCTCCCTATTCGATATACGAATCGATATATAAACTGCCGCCGGGGCACATGCTCTGCCTGGATATTAAAAACCATAACTATCGGATAACCCAGTATTGGACGATGGAACAGGCAGCCGACATGGGGAAAAGGGCAATATTTACCGGAACCGATGAAGAAGCAATTAACCACTTAGAAAATTTACTAGGTGGCGCGATTCGCCAACAAATGGTAGCTGACGTTCCGTTAGGTGCTTTCTTGTCGGGTGGGGTTGACTCTTCCACTGTTGTGGCGCTAATGCAGGCGCAGAGTGGACGGCCGGTCAAAACGTTTACAATAGGTTTTTACGAAGAAGGATTCAACGAAGCAGAACACGCCATGGCTGTAGCACGGCATTTGGGAACGGATCATACCGAGATGTATGTAACCCCGCGCCAGGCAATGGAGGTTATCCCACTACTGCCGCTACTCTATGACGAACCGTTCTCGGATTCTTCGCAAATTCCTACTTATTTGGTAGCTCAGCTTGCAAAGCGGCATGTTACGGTCTCCTTGTCGGGTGATGGCGGGGACGAATTATTCGGCGGCTACGGGCGTTACATGAAAACGGCCCACTTGTGGAACAGGCTGAACACAGTACCTTCCGTAGGGCGAAGAGGATTGTCCTCCGTTATCCGGGCAATACCGCGGAAATCGTGGGATATCCCTCTCCGTTGGCTATCTCCTATTTCGAAGAAGCGAGAGAAGATTACCACGTTTGGCGATAAGCTGTACACGTTGGCAGACATGTTGGCAATTAGAGACTCAACACGATTTTACCGAAGGGCCGTTTCTCATTGGCAAAATCCCGGAACAGTGGTTATTGGGGGCACGGAGCCGGTAACGATTTTTGACTCCAAAATCCCGGAACAAATCTCGGATTATTACGAGAGAATGATGTACTTCGATAGTATAAGCTACTTGCCGGATGATATTTTGGTGAAAGTCGATCGGGCTGGTATGGGTGTTAGTCTTGAGTCGCGTATACCTATGCTGGATCATCGAGTTGTAGAGTTCGCTTGGCGCCTTCCATTGTCCATGAAAATACGGGAAGGACAAGGAAAATGGCTTCTTCGTCAAGTCCTTTACCGCTATGTACCACGTAGCCTAATTGATCGCCCGAAAAGAGGATTTGCCGTGCCGATCGATTCTTGGCTGCGAGGGCCGTTAAAAGAGTGGGCCGAACATTTGCTTGACGAAAAGCGTATGGAAAAACAAGGGTATCTGCACGTAGCACCGATCCGAGAAAAATGGGCCGAGCATCAGTCGGGCAAGAGAAACTGGCATGGATATCTATGGGATATTCTGATGTTCCAAGCTTGGTTGGAACAACAAGGTGGATAAATTCAAAAAAATGAGGTGGAGTACATGACTACTATACTGGTTACCGGTGCGGCAGGCTTCATTGGTTTTCACCTGTCGAAGCGGCTTCTTCAAGATGGTTATCGTGTTGTCGGGATTGATAATATAAACGATTACTATGACGTTAATTTAAAAGAAGCACGTCTCGGGCAATTACTTGCCGAGCCCAATTTTTCATTTGTAAAAGAGGATCTTGAGAATAAAGAAGGGATCATGAGACTATTCGATGAGAATCGTCCTGATACAATAGTTAATTTGGCGGCGCAAGCCGGAGTTCGTTACAGTTTGGTAAATCCTTATGCATACATAGATTCCAATGTGACGGGTTTCATCAATGTGCTGGAAGCGTGTAGGCATTTTAAAAGTGGCCACCTGATTTACGCTTCTTCCAGTTCGGTTTACGGAGCGAATTCAAAAATGCCGTTCTCGGTTCATCATAACGTTGATCACCCTATAAGTCTGTACGCGGCAACGAAAAAATCGAATGAGTTGATGGCGCATACCTACAGCCATTTGTTCGGCCTGCCAGTTACGGGGCTTCGCTTTTTTACCGTTTATGGCCCCTGGGGCAGACCCGATATGGCATTGTTTTTATTTACGAAATCGATATTGAGTGGAGAACCAATACAAGTATTTAACAACGGGAAAATGCGGAGGGACTTTACTTACATCGACGATATCGTAGAGGGAATTTCAAGACTTGTAAAAAGGAAGCCCGAACCTAATCCGCTATGGTCTAGCGATAGCCCGGATCCTGGAACAAGTTATGCGCCGTATCGACTCTATAATATTGGCAACAATCAACCGGTGGAGTTGATGGAGTTTATCGCAGTGCTGGAAGAGAAGTTAGGGCGAAAAGCACAAATGGAGTTTTTGCCACTACAGGCCGGGGATGTCCCGGAAACTTTTGCTGATGTCGGCGATTTGATCAGAGATGTCGGGTTTAAACCGAAAACCTCTATTCGTGAAGGGATCGGCAAATTTACCGAATGGTACACACAATATTACGGGGTGACTAGCAAATGAAAAGAAAGATTGGAGTAGTCGGCCTTGGGTATGTCGGGCTCCCGGTTGCAGTTGCGTTTGGAGAACTTCAACCGATAGTAGGATTCGACATTAATCCGCAGCGTATCAATACCCTGAAGCAGGGAAATGATTATACGGGGGAAGTTAGCGTCGAAGAGTTGAAAGGCGCTGCAATAGAATATACGAACGACCCGCAATATTTATCGAAATGTGATTTTATCGTTATCGCCGTTCCGACGCCTATTGATGAAGCAAAAAAACCGGACTTAAACCCTTTGATCAAAGCTTCCGAAACAGTCGGTCGCCATCTTCGTCCCGGTACGATCATCGTATATGAATCTACCGTTTACCCGGGAACAACAGAGGAAGTGTGTATTCCCGCACTGGAGAAAGCCTCCGGATTAAAAGCGGGAATTGATTTCTTCGTAGGCTATTCCCCCGAAAGAATCAACCCTGGAGACCGCAATCATACGTTCAAGAAAATAGTGAAAGTAGTATCAGGACAAGATGAAGCTACACTTCAAGTAATCGCTGATGTTTACCGCTCCGTTGTCGAGGCGGGCGTTTATCGCGCCCCGTCCATTAAAGTGGCAGAAGCGGCCAAGGTAATCGAAAATACGCAAAGAGATTTAAACATTGCACTTATGAACGAATTGGCCATTATTTTCGATCGATTGAATATTGAAACGTCTGAGGTACTTAAGGCAGCAGAGACGAAGTGGAATTTCCTGCCTTTTACTCCTGGGCTGGTAGGAGGACACTGCATTGGAGTCGATCCCTATTATTTAACCTACAAAGCCGAGAGTGTGGGGTACCACCCTCAGGTAATACTGGCAGGAAGACGTATTAACGATTCGATGGGCTCGTTCATTGCCACTTCCCTTATCAAACAGATGATTTTATCGGGTATACCGATTCAAGGTTCGATCATTACGATTCTGGGCGTTACTTTTAAAGAAAATGTACCGGATATTCGAAACTCCAAAGTTGTCGATATTGTAAAGGAACTTCGGGAATTCGGCTTGCAAATCCAGTTGTGCGATCCACTGGCCGATGAAGAGGAAGTTCAGCACGAGTACGGACTTTCTTTAATGCAATTCCAGATGCTGGAAAAATCCGATGCCGTTTTACTTGCGGTCCCTCATGAGATTTTTACGCGGATGGGCTGGGACCAAATCGGTTCATTAATGAAGGACAGAAAAGGAATTGTATTTGACGTGAAGAGTGCGTTGGAAGTAGCGGCGTGCCCGGAAACGATTACGCACTGTAAATTGTAATCGCAAGGGGGAAACGGTTTGAATAAGAAAGTGATGTACATTACTGCGAGCACTCCTTGGGGTAAAGGGGAAACATTCATTATAGAAGAAATCCGGGCTTTGAAAGAGCTCGGACACGAGGTATTAATTGTACCCAGAAGCCCTGAAAAGGATGTTTTCAACGAAAAGGCAAAAGAATTGACTGATGATTCTATCCCCCTGCCGTTAATCAGTCCTGGCATCCTTTTTGTCTTTGCGTTTTCGCTCTTGACGAACTTGGCGGTTTGGAAAGTGTTGAAAGATATTATTGTACACTCGCGGACTATAAAAATGGCGATTAAAAATTTGTCTGTTGTTCCAAAAGGAGTGTTCATTTACCGTATTTGCGGTAATCGAAACATAGGTTTTATACACGCGCATTGGGGTTCAACACCTGCAACTCTAGCATACGTGATTGCAAAATTATCGGGTATTCCCTGGGGCATGACACTTCATCGTTGGGATATCGCGGAAAATAACATGCTACAGCAGAAAGTGGCTTCAGCCTGTTTCACGAGATGTATCGCGGATGATGGTAAGAGAGAACTGATCGAACTGATCGGAGACGGATACAACGATAAAATTAAGATCATCTACATGGGAGTTTGGATGCCGGAAGAAACATGGGTTCCCTCAGAGTTACAGGTAGAGAAGCCGGTTGTCATCGCATGCCCGGCCAATTTAATAGAAAAGAAAGGACATCGTTATCTTATTGAAGCTTGCAAAATTTTGAATGAACGTAAAGTAAACGATTTTCAATGTTTGCTTATGGGCGATGGCCCTTTGCAGGAAAGCTTGCAACAGCAAGTGAAGGAGTACGGCTTGGCGGGAAAAGTCTTGTTCAAGGGTAGGGTGCCTCATAATGAAATTATATCGATGTATCGAAACCAAGAAGTCGATATCGTTGCGTTACCCAGTATTATAACCGATGACATGGAGCGAGAGGGGATCCCTGTTTCGCTGATGGAAGCAATGGGTTATGGGATTCCTGTTATCTCTACGAATACTGGTGGTATTGGCGAATTGATCGCAGATGGAACCGGATTTCTAGTAGATCAAAAGAACGAGGTCCAGTTGGCTGATTGCCTTGAGCTTTTAATTAATGAGCGAAACAAACGGCGTTTGGTCGGGGCTGCTGGACGCGTGTGGGTATCGGAACACTTTAATATCGTCAAAAATGCGCAAAAGATCGTCAACAGTTTTCAACAAGGCAGCAGATTGGCAGGCTAATCAGGCCGATCGAACGGTTTGGAAAGGGGAAAACGGTGAAAATTCTGCTGTTGCATCAGTATTTTTTGGATGACGGGGAACCCGGTGGGCTGAGATTCAACCAGTTTGTGAAGTATTGGGAAGAGCAGGGTCACGAAATCACAGTTGTGGCAGGGAACGTGAACTATTCGACAGGAAAAAAGCAAAGACAGTACAAGGGCAAGTTCATCTCCAAACAAAAAAAGTCGGAGCAAACAACAGTATATCGGACTTATGTATCGGAAGCATACAATAGTTCCTTTGCCGGAAGATTATGGGCGTATATGTCATTCACAGTTTCCTCGTTCGTTGCATGTTTGCTGAAAGTTCCAAGGCATGACGTTTTAATTGTAACTTCTCCTCCTTTGTTTGTCGGTATTACGGGCATCCTAATCAGTTGGTTCAAGCGTGTTCCGATGGTGTTCGAAGTGCGAGATTTATGGCCAGAATCGGCTATTGATACAGGAGTTTTAAAAAATAAATTTCTTATACGGGCTGCATACATTGTGGAGAAATGGTCATATCGATTCGCCAAAAAAATCAACGTGCTTACACCCGCTTTTCAAGATAAGCTGGTTCGGGAGAAAGGGGTCCCGAATGAAAAGATTATCTTTGTACCGAACGGCGCAGATTTAGATGTGTTTCAACCTGGAGAAACGGACAATTGGGTGCGCGAGAAGTATGGATTAAACGGCAAATTCGTTGTTTCTTACTTTGGAGCACATGGTGTGGCGAACCATCTGATATCACTGATTCATGCGGCCGAGGCTTGTAAAGATTTGCAGGATGTTATATTTTTGCTTGTCGGAGACGGTATGGAAAAAGAAATGCTGCAAAAGGTTGCGCAGGAAAAAGGGCTTCGAAACATTTTGTTTGTGGCACCACAACCTAAATCAGTAATGCCGGACTTTTGCCGAGCTTCGGATGTTTGCACCGCAGTTTTGCAAAAAAACGATACATTTAAAACAGTGTACCCGAACAAAGTTTTTGACTATATGTCATGTGCAAAGCCTATTCTAATTGGAATTGATGGCGTTGCGCGAGAGTTGGTCGAAAAGAGCCATTCCGGCTATTTCTTCGACCCGGAATCGCCCATGGAGTTTAGGCAAAAGTTGTTGCTACTCTACAAAGACAGGGCTCACGCGAAACAACTTGGGGAGAAGGGGTATGATTTTGTCAAAAATAATTTTTCACGCAAATCACTTGCATTCGAATATGAGCGGGAACTTTTACAGGTAACGAAAAAGAATTCCACAGAAACGGCTTATTTTCGCCTTTGATGATACAAATCGTCTCGCGAAATGACGCCTGACTACACATTATGTATCAATAATGTAGGAGGAGAGAGTCAGAGATGTTTAAAAAAATATGTGTTATTGGGTTGGGGTATATAGGTCTACCATCTTCTTTGATGTTTGCCAAATCTGGCTTTGAGGTTGTAGGCGTGGATACAAACGAATATATCGTTCAATCTTTGAATAACGGTAATCCACACATCGAAGAAAAGGATTTATTGGAGATATTCGCTGAGGTTAGGTCCCATCACTCATTCCGTGCAACTACGTCTCCAGAAAATGCCGATGCGTTTATGATTGCTGTTCCTACTCCTGTTAATGCGGATCATTCAGCCAATCTTGATTATATCGTTGCGGCAACAAAATCAATTCTTCCTTTCTTAAAGGCAGGGGACACTGTTATTATCGAATCCACGATTCCTCCGGGAACTACGGTGGAGGTGGTGGGGAAACTAATAGGCAATAGCGGCTGGCATGTCGGGGAAGAAATCTATCTAGCTCACTGTCCCGAACGCGTCTTACCGGGGAGGATATTCCGGGAACTGGTAGAAAACAACCGCATTATCGGCGGGTTTAACATAAAATCGGCTCAAAAAGCGGCTGAGCTCTATCGACCGTTTGTTCAAGGTGAAATCACCCTGACTTCTTGTGCTTCGGCCGAAATGGCAAAGTTAATGGAAAATACGTTTAGGGATGTTAACATTGCATTGGCTAACGAGCTTGCTCGAATTTCCGCTTCGGTAGGAGTGGACGCGCTGGAAGTTATACAACTTGCCAATAAACACCCACGAGTAAATTTACATTCGCCGGGACCGGGCGTGGGTGGTCACTGCATTGCCGTCGACCCGTACTTTATCATCGAAAAGGCGCCTAATGAGTCAAAGTTGATGGCGACGGCAAGAGATATTAATAATAGGATGCCTGAATACGTGGTCCAGCAAGTTGAAAAGCTGGTTCCGCCCTATCAAGGCCATCCGGTAGCTGTCTTCGGATTAACATACAAAGGAAATGTGGATGACATCAGGGAAAGTCCGGCCATCGAAGTGGTAAATTTGCTTATTCAAAAAGGGTACATAGTGAAGACTCATGATCCCCACGTACAGCCGGACCATTGTCCTTTCCGATTACATGCTCCGGAAGAAGCACTGGAAGACGCCCACTGTCTTATCGTCTTAGCCGATCATAACGAATTTCGATTAATCGATGATACATGGTTAGTCGGTATGCGGACACCAACTATTCTCGACACGAAGAAGTGTCTTGAATTCGGCGAGAATTCGAAAGTTTTTCATTATCATTTTGGTAATTTACATGTACTAAAAAATCGGGAGCCAGCTACCGTTTATTAACGGACAATTGGATGGAGTGGTTATGAAACTTAAACGAGGGTTCGATCTGACTGTCGCTCTTGTGGGCCTTCTTATTCTTTGGCCAATCATGGCCATCGTTGCTCTATTGGTTCGTATTCGATTAGGGAGTCCGGTTATGTTCAAACAAGTTCGTCCGGGTCTGCATGCAAAACCGTTCAATATCTATAAATTCAGGACGATGGCGAATCTATACGACAGCGCTGGTGAGCTATTACCGGAAGAACAACGGTTACTGCCTTTCGGTATTTTCCTTCGGAAGTATAGCCTCGACGAGCTTCCGCAACTTTTTAATGTAATAAAAGGCGATCTTAGTCTTGTAGGCCCAAGACCTTTGTTAATGAAATACGTTTCGCTTTATAGCGAGGAACAGGCTCGTAGACATGAAGTAAGACCCGGCATAACAGGGTGGGCTCAGATTAATGGAAGGAATAGCCTCTCCTGGGAGGAAAAATTTGCTCTGGACGTATGGTATGTGGATAACAGATCTTTTGGAATGGACCTTTATATTATTGGGAAGACGGTGATGAAGGTGTTCCGATCTGAAGGTGTTAATTACTCGGAGCACGTGACCATGCCGGAATTTCAGGGAAACTCTCGAAAAGCGGGCGGTTAAAAAGTGAGCGATTCGAAGAAAAAAATTGTAATTGTAGGTGCGGGAGGACTAGGAAAAGGGATTGCTCAATTGATTAAAGATATCAACCGAGTGGAGCATGTTTGGGATTTGCTCGGGTTCTTTGACGACGATCCAGAATTACAGGGGAAAAAGGTGTCCGGTTTACCTGTCTTAGGAAGATTGGAGGGGCTTGGGGATACCGATTACCGCAACGTGTACGCGATTAGTGCAATTGGCACTTCGGTTGGTCGCGATCGAATTATTAACAAGGTGCTAGGCATTAATCCCAGCATTTCGTTTCCCATATTGGTTCATCCTACGGCAATTATTGGTGACGATACGGAAATTGGCGAAGGGACAACGGTTGGAGCGTACTCAATCATCGAACCAAACAATAGGATCGGAGCCAATGTTTTGATACATTACGGCTGTACGATCGGACATGATTGTGTGATCGAAGACTTTTCCACAGTGCTGCCAGGGACGAATATATCGGGACATGTAAAGCTTTTTTTTGGCTCCTATCTCGGCTCGAATTCGACCGTTTTACCGGGAACGGCTATTGGTCCTTTTACTATAGTGGGTGCAGGAGCGGTTGTGGTCCGCTCTTTGCCGGGCAGATGCACGGCTGTTGGAGTTCCTGCGAAGTTGATCAAAAAAAACGACGAAGTCTGAAGTTTAAATAAGGGAGTGGAGTAGCAAATGTCTCTTTTGCCCAAAAAGGTATATTTATCGCCGCCTCACATAGGTGACTTGGAAGTGGAATATGTTAAAGAAGCATTTTCTACGAATTGGGTAGCCCCGCTCGGTCCACACGTAGATGCCTTCGAACGCGAGATGGCTGAATACGTTGGAACAAAAGGAGCAGTAGCATTAAGCTCGGGAACCGCAGCTTTGCACATGGCTTTAAAAGTATTGGGCGTCGGCACTGGCGATACAGTTTTCTGTTCGACACTAACATTCGTAGCAAGTGCAAATCCGATTCTTTATCTTCAAGCGTTGCCGGTTTTTATTGATTCCGAACCTGGAACATGGAATATGTCCCCGCAAGCGCTTGAGCGTGCGCTTTCGGAATCAGTAAAAACCGGTCGACTTCCCAAAGCCGTCATTGTTGTCAATTTATATGGGCAAAGTGCCGAGATGGACCCGATTACAAAATTATGCAAGGCATATGGCATTCCTTTAATAGAAGATGCCGCAGAATCATTAGGTGCTTCCTATAAAGGACGCTCAAGCGGATCTTTTGGAGATTTTGGCGTTTTTTCTTTTAATGGAAATAAAATTATTACAACTTCTGGGGGCGGCATGCTCGTTTCCGATGATACTGCGTCCCTAGAAAAAGTCCGCCATTGGTCCACTCAAGCCAGAGACCCGGCAAGACATTACGAGCACAGCGAGGTCGGATACAACTATAGGCTGAGCAATGTCTTGGCGGCTATAGGTAGAGGGCAACTTCAAACGCTTGAGGAACGAGTAGCCTCGAGAAGGCAAATTTTCGAAAAGTATAAAGCCAGATTCGGTGATCACCCTGGAATAAAATTTATGCCAGAGGCGCCAAATGGGCGTTCTAACCGATGGTTAACCGTTATGACGATTGATCCCACTCTGTGCGGAATAAGCGCGGCAGATTGCGTGGATCGGTTAGCTCAAGATAACATCGAGGCGCGCCCAGTGTGGAAGCCAATGCATTTGCAACCTCTATTTCGGGGGTATGAATATTTCGCTCATTCGGAGCAGACAAGTGTTTCGGATGATCTGTTCGCCAATGGCATATGTCTCCCTTCCGGAACGAATATGTCCGATGACGACCTGGAAAGGGTGTTCTCGTCCCTGGACGGTTGTTTGAAAAGGGCTGTAAACTTATGAAATTGCTTGAGCGTCCTAGCGTCAAGGGTTTGATCGGTGAACTAAACGATTTTATAACCAACGTACAGAGTGAAAGTGATGAAGAAGATAAGACCGTTTCTACGTATGTAGAAAGATTAAAAGTCATATTGCAGAAATATGTAGCGGAACAAGAGGTAATTGACCGAGAAGGGGAAATAACTAGTGAAAGTTAAGAAAGCTATAATACCGGCTGCAGGGCTTGGTACCCGTTTCTTACCCGCAACGAAAGCTCAGCCTAAAGAAATGCTTCCTATAGTCGATAAGCCAACCATTCAATACATTGTTGAGGAAGCAATTGCATCGGGAATCGAAGATATTATGATCATCAGTGGACGTGGAAAAAGAGCTATCGAGGATCATTTTGACAAGTCTTATGAGTTGGAAGATGTTCTTCTGAAGAAGGGGAAAATGACTGAGCTTGCGGAAATCCGGAGTATTTCGGAAATGTGCAACATTCACTATATTCGCCAAAAAGAACCTCTTGGGCTCGGGCATGCAATTGGATGTGCCCGAGCCTTTATCGGCAACGAACCGTTTGCGGTCCTTCTTGGCGATGATGTTATACAATCGGAAACGCCATGTTTAAAACAATTACTTGATGTTCATCGAAGGTACCAATCTTCAGTCGTTGGCGTCCAAAGCGTACCGGAAGAGGATGTATCCAAATACGGCATTGTATCGCCGCTACAGGGAGAATTAGGCCCAAACGTAATAGGGGTTGAATCTTTTGTCGAAAAACCCGACATCCGTTCTGCCCCTTCAAATTTGGCGATTATGGGAAGGTATGTGCTTCGGCCCGAAATTTTCGATGTGCTGGAGTCTTTGGAACCTGGTGCTGGTGGTGAGATACAACTAACCGATGCCATAAAGAAACTAAATAGTTGGCAGCAGGTGCTAGCATATCGATTTGAGGGTAAGCGATACGATGTTGGAGACAAACTCGGATTCATGAAAGCATCGATCGATTTTGCTTTGCAACGTGAAGATTTGGTTGAAGATGTCATGACTTATATGCGTGAAGTGCTCGAAAAGCAGCTAGCTATAGCAAGCCGGCAGTGATCCTCATTCAATAAAACTAGTTGAGAACGTTACTCAATGGGGGAGACAGTTTTGAAAAGAATGTTTGATCTCACTCTGTCTTTGCTACTACTGATCGGGTTATTACCTCTAATAGTTGTTATTGCTATACTCATTCGAATCAAGCTGGGCCCCCCGATCGTTTTCAAACAATTGCGTCCAGGCTTTAACAGAACCCCCTTCTATATATATAAATTTCGCACTATGACAAATGCATGCGATTCGGAAGGCAATTTATTAAGCGATGCTGAGCGTTTAACAACGTTTGGTGCGCTGATTCGCAAAACAAGTTTGGACGAATTGCCGCAATTGATAAATGTCTTAAAAGGCGAAATGAGTCTAGTCGGTCCTCGGCCGTTATTAATGCGGTATTTGCCTTTTTTTTCTGAAAGGGAGCAGAGGCGGTTTTCTGTACGTCCAGGAATAACGGGCCTCGCTCAAATTTCGGGAAGAAACGGTCTTTCTTGGAATGAACGATTGGAATTGGATGCGCAATATGCAGAGAATCATTCCATTTTGTTAGATATAAAAATATTATTGATATCGCTAACCAAAGTGTGGAAGCGGGAAGGCTACTATGAAGTAACGAACCGGCAGTTGCCGGATTTAGACGTGGAGCGGTGTTCTCTTCTTACGTCTGATTGAAAGGTCAAGGTGAAAAATACGGTGTCGGAGCATACTTCAGTAAGGACGAAAATAGTATTACTGGGTTCGATCGGAACTGCGGTCGAATGTTTGGAATGGCTGTTGGAGCAACCCGATTTTGAAGTGTTGGGAGTAATCTGCAGTAGGGAAAGGAAATCTAAATGGAGAGAAGCAACAGGGGACAGAGACATGCAGGAAGTTGCTCCATTGTTAGGGGTACCTATATTCTCGTTAGATGATTTGCCGTTGATTGAAGCCGACCTCGGTTTAGCCATTAGATTTCATCAGATCCTTGAAAGGAAACACTTGGGGAGGTTCAGATTGGGCATTGTCAATTTGCACGGTGCACCTCTTCCCGAACTACGCGGCTCGATGTGCGATGCGGTTGCCCTAATGGAAGGCGCCAGCTCTTTTGGAGTAACCTTGCATTGGATGGATGAAGGAGTCGATACGGGGGATATTCTTGCAGAATGCAGATTTCCCGTTTCTAAACGAGAAACCGTTTATAGACTATTCAATCGGTGTAACGAAACAGGGTTGAAGCTCGTCAAAACGTATTTGCGCGATATTGCGGAAGAACGTCGCTCCGGGGTACCTCAGCGGCAGATTATAGAGGAAAAGAAACTAAACGTTCGAACATTTACCCGTAAGCGGGTTCTCCAACAAAAGAAGGTTGACCCGAATGAGCCTGAGCGTTGGTGGAACATTGTACGCGCTTTTCAATTTCCCGGTTATGAACCTGCTTATATAGAAACTTCGGATGGGCGGATATACTTGAGCATAAACGACAACGTGCCAGAATATTTCGAGGAGTCTGAAAAACGATGAAATTCGAGGTCATTAGCGGGGATAATCAAGAACGTTGGAATCATTATATTCTTCTTCTCCCGGAAGCGGATATTTATTTCACAGCTGAATATTGTAAGATTTACGAAAAAAATGGTGAAGGTAAAGCAACATTGGCGGTGTACGAAGATGGAGATAATATAATTTGTTACCCCTATCTTCTTCGAAGTATTAATCATTTGCCTATTATTCGTACCCTTGACCTGCAAGAGGAGTGGTACGATATTACTACGCCGTATGGGTATGGGGGGCCTATTTCAAATATCAAGGAACCGCAAAAACGGGAACGATTGTTTGCAGATTTTCAAAAGCGCTTTGGACAATATTGTCAAGAAAACAGAATAATAGCCGAGTTTGTACGGTTTCATCCCATCTTGAAAAACTACGAATATTACCGGGCGGTCAACCCAGTTTTCATGCGCAATACGATTCATGTCAGTCTTGAAGGGACCGAACAAGAAATTAATCAACGGTTTAGCCCGGATAACCGGAATCGGATTCGCAAAGCAAAGAAGGAAGGGCTGACAACTAATTTCTCTGACCCGAAACGATTAGAACATCTAGTTAGGCTGTATTACTCCACAATGGACCGCAAACATGCCAATGGTTATTACTATTTTAGCGAAAATTTCTTCACAAATACGGTAAGTTTACTAGAAGGACATGTACAGTTAATTGAAGTGAAAGCCGGAAATCTAGTAGTAGCCTCATCGTTGTTTATGCATTACAACAAATATGTACACTATCATCTAATGGGAGCAAGTCGCGAATATTTACGTTTAGCTCCTGTAAACTTATTGCTTAGCGAAGCGATTCAATGGGCTAAAGACAAAGGTTACCAGTACATGCATCTTGGCGGGGGCTATACCGGGAACGATAATCTGTTTCGCTTTAAACGGACATTCAATTCTGAATCCGTTCTTGACTATTATATAGGCCGAAAGGTTCATCTCCCGGAAGTATACGGTCATATATCCAAGTGTTTAAACATGAGCGATGAATATTTCCCCGTTTATCGGCATCCTTTGCTTGAACAGCATATTAGAATGACGGCCACAACGATTTCGTAAAGCGGACATATTTGGAAAAATCGTCCATGTTAACCGTTTGAAGCATATAAGAACCCTTATCTGTAACTAATAGGAATTTCCTATATAGCGATGAAATGGGGTCGGATTTATTAATGGCGGTCCTCGATCAATATCTCCCTTCGTGATCTTCAAAAAAAGGGAAATCGGTTGAACCCGATTTCCCATACCAACCTTATTTCGCGAACAGCTTCCGCAAATTTTCCCCGTAAGGCGCCGTCACGACGCCTTTCTCCGTAATGATTGCGCTGACGTATTCGTGGGGCGTGACGTCGAACGCCGGGTTGTACACTTTGACCCCCGCCGGTGCCGTACGCTTACCGAAGCCGTGCGTCACTTCCTCTTCGCCGCGCTCTTCGATCGGAATCTCCGCGCCGGTCGGCGTGTTCAAGTCGATCGTGGAGAGCGGACAGGCCACGTAAAACGGGATGCCGTGCGCTTTGGCGAGCACCGCCACGCCGTACGTGCCGATCTTGTTGGCGACGTCGCCGTTGGCCGCTACGCGGTCCGTGCCGACGATGACCGCTTGAACCCACCCTTTGGACATCACCATTCCCGCCATGTTATCGCAAATAAGCGTGACGTCGACGCCGGCCTGCTGCAGCTCGAACGCGGTCAGCCGCGAGCCCTGCAGAACCGGGCGCGTTTCGTCGGCGAACACTTTCACGTCCCAGCCGCGTTCCTTCGCCAAGTAGATCGGCGCGAGCGCCGTGCCGTACTTGGCCGTAGCGAGGCCGCCGGCGTTGCAATGGGTCAGAATGCCGACGCCGTCGTGCAAAAGCGTCAACGCGTGCTCGCCGATGAGGCGGCACGTTTCCTCGTCCTCCGCTTGGATTTGCTTCGCCTCGTCAAGCATGGCGGCCTTCAATGCGGCGGCGTCAGTCGTCTGCCCTCCGGCCAGAAGGGCTTCGGCTTTCGCCTTCATCCGGTCGAGCGCCCAGAACAGGTTCACCGCGGTCGGGCGCGACGTGGCCAAATAGTCGGCCTGCCGGACGATTTCGGCCCGAACCTGCTCCGCATCCCCCTCCGTATTCCGTACTCCGAGATAGACGCCGTAGGCGGCGGCGATGCCGATGGCGGGAGCGCCGCGCACCTTCAGCTGGCGAATCGCTTCCCAGACGTCTTCCGCCGTTGTAAGAGGGAGGAAGACGATTTGCTCGGGCAGCAGCCGCTGATCGAGCAGGTCAAGGCGGTCGCCCGCCCAGGCGACTGACTGGAGCGGCGTTTCGGCAAGGCCGGATCGAGCGGCATCGGTTGTCATCTTTTCCATGGTAGTAGCTCCTTCCGGCTTGAATTAGCGAATGGCCTTTTCGGCGATGTCGATCAGCTCGTCGATGGAGGTTGCTTGACGGTTACGCATGATAAGCGATTTGCCGATCGCAAGCGCGAGGCGCTGCGCGCGTTCCTTGGCACCTGCATCCGGAATCGTGTCGATGTCGGCGACGTGGGCGAGACCGACGACGCGGCGCACCATCTTGCATCCGGCGTAGCCGATCGTATCTTGCAAAAGCTGCTCCACGTAAACATCCTGGAAGCCGCGCGTGCCGGATATCCGATCGACGTTGTGCGCGTTCCAAAGGGCGCGGAATTCCGCCTCGAACGTCGTCCAGACGTCTTTGGCCGTCCGCAGCAAATAGTCGCGATAGGCGGCACGGCTGTTCGCGTCGGGGCTCCACCCTTCCTGCCCGGCAAAGTTGAGCAGCAGATTGGCGAGAACGGCGCCGATATCGAAGCCCATCGGACCGTAGTAGGCGAATTCGGGATCGATCACCTTCGTCGAGCTCTCGGTGACGAAAATGCTTCCCGTATGCAGGTCGCCGTGCAGGAGCGCCTGCGCTTTCGTCAGGAAGCCGTGACGGAGACGGGCCACCTCGAGGTGAAGCGCCGTATCGCTCCAGAGCGCCTCGGCTTCGTCGCGGATCGCTTCGTCGAAGCTGTTCGTATCTGCGTTCGTATAGGGATGATCGAAGATCAAGTCCTCGGTAATTTTGCACAGATCGGGGTTGACGAACTGCTTCGTCCGCTCCTTCTTCTCCTGCTGGTTCATGCCGAGATCCGACGTGAAGAACAGCGTTCGGGCGAGGAAGCGGCCGATATGGCCGGCGAATTCGGGATACGTCCGGCGCTCGATCAGTCCTTTGCGCATGATGATATGGTCGCTCAAATCTTCCATAACGGTCAGAGCGAGTTCAGGGACGTACTTGTATACGCGCGGCACGAGATCCGGGCACAAGGAGCCCTCGATCTGCAGCGCTTCGCTTTCGATCCGGGCGCGGTCAAGCGACAGCGGCCACGATTCGCCTACCACTTTAGCGTAAGGAAGCGCCTGCTTCAAAATGATGCTCGCCCCGGACGCGGGATCGCTGATATGGAAGACGAGATTCAGGTTGCCGTCGCCGATTTCGCGGCACGACAGCTCGGCCCCCGCCGCGAACAAATCCGGGATCGTTCTGGCGAAGTCGATGGCTTCCCGTTCGGAAAGCGGGTGATACTGCGTCATAACGCACCTCCGTCGAATGGTCGAACTCTTTCCTTAGTATAAGCGATTTCGCCCTGCGGGAAAATACCGAGTTTACACATAGGTATAATGCATAATAGTTGGAGCTACATAAAGGAACCGGAGGAAAGCCAAAATAGGAAGCGAAAAACGTTTCAAAATCCGTTTTCCGCGGGTATGTAACCTATGTAGCGAAACCGATAAGGGAGGCTGGCAGTCATGACAACGACAACGAAAACGAAACCCGGTACAACGTCTAAAGCGGTCATCGAGGCCGTCAATAAGCAAATTGCCAATCTAGGCGTGCTGTACATCAAAATCCACAATTATCATTGGTTCGTAAAGGGCAAGCATTTTATTCCGCTCCATCAAAAATTCCAGGAGTTGTACGAGCTGGTTGGCGAGCAATTGGATGAGCTTGCCGAACGTCTGCTCGCTGTTCAGGGGGCGCCGATCGCGACAATGAAGGAAATGCTCGCGATCGCATCGGTGAAGGAGGCGGCGGGCCACGAAGGCGCCGACGATATGGTCCGGACGCTGGCGGCCGACTTCCGTACGATGATCGGCGAGCTTCGCGAAGGCATCGAGCTGTCGGAGGAGGCCGGCGACCATACGACGGCGGATATGCTGACCGGCATGCAGGCCGAGTTGGAGAAACAGGCGTGGATGCTCGACTCTTCGCTCGATTAAAGTATGAATAACGTAACAATAATGAAGAAGCGGGCTATCGTATCGGATCGCCCGCTTCCTTTTTATTTTGTCTTGGACTACTTCCGGTGTTCGACCAAATCGATCGCCCCAAGCACGATATGGGCGAGCCCGAAGCCGACGACGCCCCAGCCGACGGCCGGGAATTTGCCTCGCAGCGCGACGCCCGATGCGGTAACGGCCGTACCGAGAACGGTGGGCACCAATCCTTCTCTCATGTTTGTCCCCTCCTTTCGCGGTCGGTTGTCGGCAATACATGCACGATTGCTTTACTAGCATCGGTTTTTCGGGGCGATTTATGCGGCGTCCCGTTTGCTTTGTTTTCCCTGACAATCGTATAATGGGTTCGACGGAGGTGGGCGAACGATGCCGAATACGGAGCCGGTGGCGCTGAAGGAATGGGCTTCGGCGATCCGCGCGCTCGAGCGGGGCAAGCAAATCGTTTTGATGCGCAAGGGCGGAATCGTCGAGGAGACCCGAGAATTCAGGCTGGAGAGCCCGGCGTTCTGGCTGTACCCGACGTACGAGCACCAGAGGCGGGAGTTGTTGAAGGACGAGGAGCAGGAGGGCCTGGACGAAACGCTGGCCGGTTGGAGCCCGGATGCCGCACATGCCGAAATCCGCTGTTATGCGGAGGTTGCCGCGGACCTCGAAGTAACGGACCAAGAACGGCTTGACCGGATTCGGGACCACCACATTTGGACGGACCGATTCGCGGAGGAACGATTGAAATGGAAGCGGCAAAAACCGCTGCACGTCCTGCTGCTGCGGGTATACAAGCTGGACGAGCCGGTGCGGGTGCCGATCGTCGACACGTACTCGGGCTGTAAATCATGGATCCGGATCGAGGGAGATTTCGTTCCGGGGACTAGACGGCCGGTATTGGACGACGAAACGTTCGCAAAGGAAGCCGAGCAGATCGCGCGTTTGCTCACTTTTTAAACGAAAAAGTTTCAAAATAGACCAGATAGCCCTTTATTGATTTTAGGGTGTGAAGTATAATAAAATTAATTGTTGAGAATCAATGAGAATCACTTTATACTATTCACTAGTTTAGAATTATTCTAAAATATAAGATGAGCAGTCGGAGGGAAGCACATGTCAAACGCGCCAAAATTCGTCATAGACGGCTTGAAAGCAACGATCGAGGACAAAGAAATTTTGAAAGGAATCCATCTCGAAATGAACGGCGGCGAAGTGCACGCCATCATGGGACCGAACGGAACGGGCAAAAGTACGCTCGCATCCGCTTTGATGGGGCACCCGAAATACGAAGTGACGGCGGGCACCGCCACGTTGGACGGCGAAGATTTGCTCGAGATGGACGTAGATGAGCGCGCCCGCGCGGGCCTGTTCCTCGCGATGCAATATCCGAGCGAAATTCCCGGCGTAACGAACGCCGACTTCCTGCGCAGCGCCATCAATGCGCGCCGCGGCGAAGGCAACGAAATTTCGCTTATCAAGTTCATCCGTCAAATGGAAGGCAAGATGAAAGAGCTCGAGATGAACCCGGAATTCGCGCACCGTTATTTGAACGAAGGGTTTTCCGGCGGGGAGAAGAAGCGGAACGAAATTTTGCAAATGATGCTGCTCGACCCGAAAATCGTCATCCTTGACGAGATCGACTCCGGCCTCGACATCGATGCGCTCAAAATCGTCGCAGCCGGCGTCAATGCGATGCGCAGCCCGGAACGGGGCTTCCTGATCATCACCCACTACCAGCGGCTGCTGAACTACATCAAGCCGGATTTCGTTCACGTCATGATGCAAGGCCGCATCGTGAAGTCGGGCGGTCCGGAATTGGCGGAAAAGCTCGAAGCGGAAGGCTACGATTGGGTCAAAGAAGAGCTTGGCATCGTGGACGAGACGGTCGGCCAAGATTAATTAACCATTATCCGGCTAGGAGGAATAGACATGAGTTCTCAAACCGTTCTTCCCATCGACCGCAATTCCGTAGCCGACTTGTCCAAGAGCAGGAACGAACCCTCGTGGATGACCGAACTTCGCTTGAACGCTTTGGAATTGGCCGGTTCGTTGGAGCTGCCCAAATTGGAAAAAACGAGAATCGACCGTTGGAATCTCGATTCCTACGGTACTTATAAAACGCCGGCTCCGCTGCAAAAGCTCGAGCAGCTGCCGGAAGCGGCCAAACGGCTGCTCGGCGAAGATGCCGCCCCGGTCAATCTGATCGTGCAGCGCGACTCCGGCGTCGTCTGGAAGCATGTCGACGAGGAGCTGGCGAAGCAGGGCGTCATCTTCACCGACTTGGAAACGGCCGTTCGCGAACACGGCGAGCTGGTGCAGAAGCATTTCATGACTGCGGTAAAAGCGGACGAGAACCGTCTTACGGCGCTGCACGCCGCTCTTTGGAACGGCGGAGTGTTTCTGTACGTTCCCCGCAACGTTGAAGTGAAGATGCCGCTGCAGGCGATTTTCTTGTCGGACGATCCGTCCGCGACGTTTGCGCCGCACGTGCTGGTCGTCGCCGAGTCGAACAGCTCGGTCGTTTATGTCGACAACTATCTGTCTGACGACGGCAAAGAATTCGTCCATAACGGCATCGTCGAAGTGATCGCGAAGCCGGGCTCCCGCGTCCAGTTCGCGACAGTGAACAACTTGGGCAAAGGCTCCACGGGCCTGACGTACCGCCGCGCCGTTCTGGACAACGACGCGCGCGTCGAATGGATCGTCGGCGAGCTGAACAGCGGGAATGCGATGGCGGATACGAGCACGCAGCACCGCGGCAACGGCTCGAGCTCGGACGCGAAGGTCATCTCCGTCGGACGCGCCGACCAGAAGCTGAACTTGACGACGAGAGCGAATCATTTCGGCAAAAACACGCCGAGCGACATGATTACCCGCGCGGTCATGAAAGACGAAGCGACGGCGATCATCAACGGCATTACGAAAATCGAGAAGGGCGCGACGGGCGCAAACGGCCAGCAAACGGAACGGGTCCTCATGCTGAGCCCGAAAGCGCGCGGCGACGCCAACCCGATTCTGCTCATCGACGAGGACGACGTCAAAGCCGGCCATGCGGCCAGCGTCGGCCAGGTGAACCCGGAGCATATGTACTATTTGATGTCCCGCGGCATTTCGAAGGCGGACGCGCATAAGCTGGTCGTTTACGGCTTTTTGGCGCCGGTCATCAACGAAATTCCGCTCGAAAACGTGCAGAAGCAGCTTCAAACGCTCGTCGAAGGGAAGCTCGGACAATGAGCAGCCTCGGAGCCGAAATTCGCGACCAGTTTCCGATTTTGCAGCAGGAAGTGAACGGGCATCCGCTCGTCTATCTGGACAGCGGGGCGAGCTCGCAGAAGCCGCGTTCCGTCATCGAGGCGATCAAGCATTATTACGAGTGGGACCATTCGAACGTCCACCGCGGCGTCCATACGCTTGGTTCCCGGGCGACCGACGCTTACGAAGGCGCCCGTGATAAGGTGGCCGCTTTCCTGAACGCACGTCACCGCGAGGAAATCGTCTTTACGCGAGGCACGACGACGGCGATCAACCTGGTCGCGTCGGGCTACGCCCGCTCCGTTTGCGGCGAGGGCGACGAGATCGTCCTGACGCCGATGGAGCACCACAGCAATCTCATTCCGTGGCAGCAGGTCGCGAAAGCGACCGGCGCTACGCTGAAATATATTCCGCTGCAGCCGAACGGAACGATCGACTTGGCCGATGCGGAGAAGACGATTACGGACAAGACGAAGATTGTCGCCGTCATGTATGTGTCGAACGTGCTCGGCGTGACGAATCCGGTAAAGGACATCGCCGCGATCGCCCATCGACACGGGGCGGTCATGCTCGTGGACGGCGCGCAGAGCACGCCGCACATGAAGGTTGACGTGCAGCAATTGGATTGCGACTTTTACGCGTTTTCCGGTCATAAGATGTGCGGACCGACCGGAATCGGGGCACTCTACGGGAAGAAAGAACTGCTCGAGAATATGGAGCCGATCGAGTTCGGCGGCGAGATGATCGACCGTGTCGACTTGTACGAGTCGACATTCAAGGAGCTTCCGTACAAATTCGAGGGCGGTACGCCGATCATTGCGGGCGCCGTCGGGCTGGGTGCGGCGATCGATTTCTTGACCGACATCGGCATGGACCGCATTCACGAGCACGATACGCATTTGGCGAAGTATGCCTATGAACGGCTGTCGCAAATCCACGGGTTGACGCTGTACGGTCCGCGGGACAACCGTACCGGACTTGTCACGTTCAACCTGAAAGACGTGCACGCGCACGACGTCGCGACGGTCATCGACCAAGAGGGCATCGCGATCCGGGCGGGCCATCATTGCTGTCAGCCGCTCATGCGCTGGTTCAACGTGAATGCAACGGCGCGGGCCAGCTTTTACTTGTACAATACCGAAGACGACATCGATCGTCTCGTCGAAGCGCTGAAGCATACGGAAGATTTCTTTAACAGCATCGGATAACATTTTTCAAGAGGAGGGAACACCAATGGCGAAGCAAATGCCGGAAATGGAAGAGTATAAATACGGGTTTCGCGACGAGCATAAGGCGGTCTTTCGTTCGGAAAAGGGGCTGACGCCGGAAATCGTCGCCGAAATTTCCCGGATGAAAAACGAGCCGCAATGGATGCTCGACTTCCGCCTGAAATCGCTCGAGCAGTTCAACAAGATGGCGCTCCCGCGTTGGGGCGGCAATTTGGACGATCTCGATTTCAACGACATCACGTACTACGTCAAGCCGTCCGAGAAGCAAGGCAAGACGTGGGAAGAAGTGCCGCAAGAAATCAAGAACACGTTCGACAAGCTCGGCATTCCGGAGGCGGAGCAAAAGTTCCTCGCCGGCGTCTCGGCGCAATACGAGTCTGAGGTCGTGTACCACAGCATGCAGGAAGATCTAGAGAAGCAGGGCGTCATTTTCACCGATACGGATACGGCGCTTCGCGAGCATCCGGAAATTTTCAAGGAATATTTTGGTACGGTCGTGCCGATCGCCGATAACAAGTTCGCCGCGCTGAACAGCGCCGTCTGGTCCGGCGGAAGCTTCATCTACGTGCCGAAGGGCGTCAAATGCGAAATTCCGCTGCAGGCGTACTTCCGGATCAACTCGGAAAACATGGGCCAATTCGAGCGTACGCTTATTATCGCGGACGAGGACAGCTTCGTTCACTACGTCGAAGGCTGCACGGCACCGATCTACAGCACGAACTCGCTGCATAGCGCCGTCGTCGAGATCATCTGTAAGAAAAATTCGCGCGTTCGCTATACGACGATCCAGAACTGGGCGCCGAACATTTACAACCTCGTCACGAAGCGCGCGGTAGCCGAAGAAAACGCGACGATGGAATGGGTCGACGGCAACATCGGCTCCAAGCTGACGATGAAGTACCCGGCGGTCGTCTTGAAGGGACGCGGTGCGAAAGGCATGGTATTGTCCATTGCCGTCGCGGGCAAAGGCCAGCATCAGGACGCCGGGGCGAAAATGATTCATTTGGCGCCGGACACGACGTCCACGATCGTCTCCAAGTCGATCAGCAAGCACGGCGGCAAAGTGACGTACCGGGGCCTCGCTTCGTTCGGACGCAACTCGGAAGGCTCCAAGGCGAACATCAAGTGCGACACGCTCATCCTCGACAACGAATCGACGTCGGACACGATTCCGTACAACGAAATCATGAACGACAACATTACGCTCGAGCATGAAGCGACCGTCTCCAAGGTGTCCGAAGACCAGCTCTTTTACTTGATGAGCCGCGGTCTTTCGGAAGCGGAAGCGACGCAAATGATCGTCATGGGCTTCATCGAGCCGTTCACGAAGGAGCTGCCGATGGAGTACGCGGTCGAAATGAACCGGTTGATCAAGTTCGAAATGGAAGGTTCGATCGGTTAAGGCTTGTAGCAGTTCTAAAAATGCGTGTCCGAGTTTCCCGGGCACGCATTTTTATTATGCAAACTCAATTATTATTTTTAGTATAAAAGAATTCAAAGGGGCAGTTTTCACCGCCCCTTTTTTACTTTAATAAGTTAAATACATCCATTTTGGATAACCGCCGATATCCCATTCGCCGGTGCCATCTTGAACACCAACGGTAACAATCAATTTCGTGTATCTTGGAAGTGCGGTATTAACCGGGATTGACATCAGTTTTTGATACGTATTTTGAGTTGTAATGCCGGAAGTCCAAACCAAATTCCAGTTTTCATCATAGATGTTGATCCAGAAAGTGGAGAAGTAATCGCCCTCTGTGTCATCTTGGAACCATTCGATATTAGGCTGATAATTAAACATGGAAGGATCTGCTTGATCATCGGAGAAAGGAGTCGTGACTGAAACTTTCGTATAAGCAAACGCTGATGTTGAAAAGCTTAAAAGTATTATTATTGCTAGTAGTCCGGATACCAACGAGCTCTTTTTAAACAAATTCATTCTTGTGATTCCTCCCCATTCATTATTGTTGTTCGACATTTCGGAAATAGGAAAAATGAATAATAAATTTATTTTCAATAACATTGCAAATACAATACCGGCAACCACATTTTATAATCGCAAGCCCTCCCCCAGGCGTTGTGAAAACTGTTAGCTGAAGCCGTAGTTTACGAAAAAACCAGGTGATCGCGCAAAGTCAGCATGAACGATTTTGCGGCTTAAAACTAAGCCAGGCAAAAGCTCTGCGTAGAAGCCGAAGCCCCGGTTTTGCTGTATAGAGACAACCGAGGATTACCGAAAGTGTCTAGTGAGTCGGGTGGCTCTCCCTTACTTAAAATTTGCTCAAGAAAGCCGCTGTGGACGCTAAAACCGAGGAGCTAAGCGAAAACAGCCTGCCTTCTGATGGTGTTCCAAGGTTAAACTTTTGGGAACACCCTCACCGTTAATATCTTAGTTAACAGAAAGTTGATAATTATACGGACTGACGGTATCAGCATACGTATGCACACGAATAATGTATCTTGTATTGGGTTGAACAGTAAATCTAAACTGTGTCATTTGTTCATCATCTACTAGCCATTCTTTTTGTACTGCACCGCCAGTTTCAGTAAACAAAGCGATCTCATATTTTGGACCATTATATGGCGAGACGAGGGTAACAGTTATATTCGTACCAGGGAATATTTGAGTTGTGTCGAGCAGGTAGTAATCGTTATCGGAGACGCTGCTCAAAGTACCAAGTTTGTTATATCCGCGCGGTTCGGTGTCACCTGGTACTCCTCCAGCTTGAAAAAGTTCGGGTGTGTAAGGGCTGTTATTTTGCGTGTTGTTTTGCTCGTAAATATTTGTATTAGCCAAGGCACTTTGAGCTCCAAATGCAAGAACGGTCATAGCAACTAATACAACAGAGATTTTCTTGAATCTCATATTGCCACCTCCGATGATTGGTAGAACGTAGGTGCTGGCCAGCAACTCCACAAGGTTTATTATACTAATATTCCATTTAATGGCATGATAAAATAGAACCAATATACATCGAATAATGTCGTTTAATACAAATATTCCCTTAAAATAATATGTTTGGGATAAGATTACAGCGACTTTGGAGAAGATTGCCGGACAACCAAGTGCGTGGAGTACCAGACCAACAAGACGAGTGAACGCCGCTATCTAGCGGAAGGATAGCGAAAACTCGAGGAAGCTGGGAGCTCGTCAACATTTTTGGAGCGTACCGTTAATTTGATGCTGAACAGCGAGGCCAAAGTGTGATTTGTCGGTGCCAGCATTCGATACTGCGGTGAGAAGAGTAACAAAATTCGAAAGTCAACCGTTTATTTTTTTGAAAATTACCAGCAGATGGAAACTTTTTTGGTTATTTTCAAGTCTAATGATGTAGATGGAAATAATCGAAGGAGGCAAAGAAAGTAAGATGTGTAAACGTGTTTTAGGATTGTTTATTTGTATAGCGCTGCTTGTTTCTTCGCAAATAGTCTATGCAGCGGAAGTCAAGAAAGATAATACAAGTCCTTACGTCGTTGCTGGGGTAATGCATTCCATTCAACTGGAGAAGGACGGAACGGTTTGGTCGTTCGGGCGGAGGCCGGGGCTTTTCCATTCTTCCCAAGTGGGGAAGCAGGCCGGCGGTGCACTGGAACACATTAAGCTCGTGAGTACCGGTTACGCTCATAGCGCGGCTTTAGATAACGATGGGCGTGTATGGATGTGGGGAGAGAACAAAGCCGGGCAACTGGGACAAGGCGATGAGAAGGAATACTATGCCGCGGTTCCGGTTCGCTTCGAAAAAAACGAAACCATAAGAAGCGTATCGGCCGGGTACGACCACACCTTGGCGTTAACCGAAGGCGGAAACGTATGGGCCTGGGGAAGCAACCGCTATAGCCAGCTCGGAGACGGCTCCGCCGACAACCGAAATAAACCGATTCCCGTAAAAGGGAATAACAAGAAGCCTCTTGATGGCATTTCGGCGATCTCCGCTGGATTCGGATTTTCGCTCGCTTTAACCGAGGAAGGCGAGGTGTGGACTTGGGGAAATCAAGGGAAGACCGATGGACGACTACAAAAAGTCACGAAGAATGTAGGAGGAAAACCAGTTCCGTTAAGCGGCATCGTTTCGATTTCGGCCGGTTTCGACCACGCCTTGGCGTTGGATCGTAACGGTACGTTGTATGCTTGGGGGTTGAACCGAAACGGTCAGCTTGGAGTCGGGAGCAATACGATCTACAGCTTGCATGCCGTCGAGGTTAAGGGGCTTCCCAAACTAACATCCATTTCGGCAGGGTCTCAAATGAGCGCGGCGATCGACGAAGCGGGGAATGTGTGGAGTTGGGGAGTCAGCTATCGAACCGATCTGAAAAAAGCGATCAATCGGTTTCAACCGATGCGGGTAACGGAAGGAACACATTTCATTCAGGTTTCGGTAGGGGATCTTCATGGAATGGCCGTAGATGAGGAAGATCAAGTTTGGGTTTGGGGGAACAACGAATATGGCCAACTTGGGCATGCTACAGCCGGCTGGTCCTTTAACGATCCTGTTGTTAAGCGAAAGCTTGATCGGGGCACTCTTGCATCCGTAACGGAATCCTCGGCTTCTATCGAAAAGTCGTACGTTGTCGACGACGAACGCGTCATCAAATTGACCCTACAGCTGAAGGACAATAACGGGAAGCTGTTATATCAAAAATGGCCTACGGCGGAAGCAGAATTGCCGGGACGAGAGCCGATCGTGGCCCCCTTCAAATTGGAGCGGGACTCGGCAGGCAAATACACGACAGAACTGCGCCTTCCCCAATATTATATGCATACCAAAATAAAAATTCGGGTCGACCATCAAACCATCGTCGAATTGATAGACGAATCGCCATAACCGTACAACGAACGAACGCATCGGCCATCGCCGGTGCGTTTTCGTTCCATAAGCAAAACCACTTTTTACATTCCCAGGCTCCCCGGCCAAATCGCATAATTCGACCGGCTCCTCCTCAACCTATCCGTATATTCCATTACGACGCGAGGAGAGCGAAACGACATCATGAACAATATGCCGCGCCGATTGACACTATCGCTTCTGACGGTGGCGCTTGCCGCCACGACCGCCTGCACCCGCCAAGACGGAGGAACGACCCGGCAGTCCGGGGAATCGGGCTCGCAACAGCAGCAGCAACTGCAGCATCCGACAACGCAGTCCCAGCGAGACGGCAGCGCCGGTATGTTAACGGCCGACGAGGGCCGCATCCCGATCGTGACCGTCGACGGCAGCTCGTTCATATCGGGGCAAAAGCTCGCCGAGCTGCTCGATTTCCAAACGGATTGGGACGCGAGCGCGGGCAAGCTGCGAATGGGCGATAACGATGCGGTATTCGAGTTTACGGGCGCAAGCAATCAAGCCGTAAAAGAAAGCGACGCCGTGACGATGCCGGAACCGGCCAAGCTGGCGAACGGCGGGCTGCACATCCCGGTATCGGCGCTGGCCGATCTGTTCCGCGAGGACATTTCGTACGAGCAGCGCGACGGCGAAATCGCGCTCAAGCCTGCACAGGAGACGGTCGATCGCACGGCGATCGCCGCACCGGCCGAGCCGGACGGCAAGACGGATGCGCTCAGCTTCGCGGACGATCCCGCCGATCCGTATAAAGGCACGGAAACGCCGGCCTCTGTCGGCATGGAGCTCGACAACGAAGCGGTATCGGCATCCGTCGTCCTCGACCCGGCCGGCGAGGCGGTACCGGTGCTGAAAAACATCGACATGAACGGCGTCATCTCGACGGCACGCCGCTATATGGGCATCAAATATTTGTTCGGCGCCGGACCGTATTCGAAAACCGGCAAGTTCGACTGCTCGTCGTTTACGCAGTACGTATACGGCAAATACGGGGTCAGTCTTCCCCGTACGGCGAGAGCGCAAGCCCGGCAAGGCGTATTGGTCAGCCGGAAAGTGCTGCGAAAAGGCGATCTGCTGTTCTTCTATGTGCCGGGGCGATTCAAGACGAACAAAACGGTCGGGCATGTCGGCATCTACATGGGCAACAATTTGATGATTCACTCTTCGCCCGCGCCGGATAACGGCGTGCAAATTTCGAACATCAACAACGCGTACTGGAAAAAGACGTTTTTGTCTGCAAGACGGATCGCGACTTGACGCCATACCTTAACGAGGATAAAACGACAAAGCTCCGGATCAGTCCGGAGCTTTGTCGTTGGAAGCGAGCGGATTCCATGGTCCGCTCTGAGGGCCTTTCCATTCGGAGCCGTCGTCCCATACTTCTTTTTTCCAGATCGGCACGATTTGCTTCAACCGCTCGATCGCATAGCGGCTCGCCTCGTAGCAATCGGCCCGGTGCGGCGTCGAGACGGCGATAACGACGCTCGTCTCTCCGACGGGAACGGGCCCGATCCGATGCGCGATGGCGCAACGGGAGCCGGGCCATCGGGAGCCGATCTCGTCTTCGATCTGAGCGAGCGTCTTCAACGCCATCGGGACGTACGCTTCATATTCGAGCAGCGTCGTCCGCTTTCCGAACGTCGTCCGCCGCGTCGTGCCGACGAAGACGAGGGCGGCACCGTGCTCGTCGTCCGCGACCTTTGCACACGTCTCCTCTATCGACAGCGGACGAGACGTGACGCGATGCAAGCCTAAGGAAGCGTCGACGTCGACGCCGGCCGCTTCCGGCAGCTCGCCTTGTCCGCCCGAGACGGGCGGGATCAGGGCGATTTCATCCTCGACGGAAAGCGGCTCGTCATCGCCCGCGTAGGCTTGGTTTTTCGCGATGAACGAAGAATGGATGAGGGCGGCGGCCTCCGGCTTGATCTCGGCGAGCCGGGCTTTCAGCCCGCCGCCGGTAAGCGGGCTCCCGTCCGTCTGAACCGTAACCGTCGAAGCGCCGAACACGTCGCACAGCCCTGCAAAGAGCCGAATCGCAAGCTGCATAGGAGAGCACCTCCCGGGTTTTCGTGTTGTAGTCCAGTGTACCACTTCCTTGCATGGACGGCAAAAAAAAGCATAGAATGAGGGAGGCTCATCTATGCTTTCGATTCCCTTCCGGGAGCGATCCGAGCTTCTTTGCTCGTCGTTATTGAATGCCGCCGTTTTGAATCGTTCCTTGCGGATGGTACGTTCCGAAAGGAGCGGCCGGCGTAACGAACGACTGGGTGTACGAAGGCTGGGCGATTTCGTTATAGAGTGGCGTCTGCGTATGCGTACCCAATTGGGACATGAGACGCTGCACTTCGCCGTTCAATTGGGTGCACATTTGCGAAATTTGGCTCAACTGCTGCGAGACCATCTGCGTATGGTGGAGCATTTGCTGAAGCTGGTTGGCCGATTGGCGCTCGCGTTGGGCGAGCTGCTCGAGCTGCGCCGCGTTGGATTGCTCCGTGCGCACCATGCCCGAAGCGATGCTGGATACCCGTTGTTCTTCCCGCAACAGCTGCTCCGTCAAGTGACCGATTTGATTCGCCTGTTGTTGGATGTGCTGGCTGATGAAATGCATACGTTGTTCTCCTCCTTGCGACTGGTTCGTGTGTGGGTTTGGTATGTAATGGAAATCGGCTTCAGCCAAATTCTAATATGGGGCAACAGGTCCGGTTTTATACATGCCGGCAGGAACTTTTTGGGACCGGCTCGAATGAATACAAAGTTGATAGGTGTGAGGAGGCGAGCGGCGCATCATGAACGAACGAAAGCTGGTCTTATACCATACGAACGACATCCACAGTCATTTCGAACGGATGCCCCGAATCGCCGAGGCACTCGACCGTTTGCGCGGCCGGCACGATCGGGCCGATACGATCACGATCGATTGCGGCGACCATATGGATCGGATGCGCCCCGAAACGGAAGGCAGCGTCGGACTGGCGAATATCGCGGTCCTGAACGAAACCGGATACGATCTCGTCGTTCCCGGCAATAACGAGGGGCTGACGTTTACTCCCGACCAGCTGAAGAACGCTTACGCGAGCAGAAACGGCTACGCCGTCGTATGCGGCAATTTGCTCGATGAGACGACGGGGCAGCCGCCGCAATGGATGGAACGGTACCGGATCATCGACCGGGGCGGTTTGCGTGTCGGCGTCATCGGCCTCACCGCCTACTTCCCCGATTTCTACACCTTGCTCGGCTGGCGCGTCCTGGAGCCCTATGAGACGGTGAGCCGGCTCGCAGCGCAGCTTCGCCCCCTTGTCCACGTACTGGTCGTCGTGTCTCATCTGGGCCTCTCCCACGACAAAGCGATGGCGGAGCGAATCGACGGCATCGACGTCATCATCGGCAGCCATACGCACCATTTGCTGGAGCAGCCGCTCCGGATCGGAAATACCTACATAGCGGCGGCTGGCGCCCATGGACGGTACGTCGGCGAGCTGGAGTTCCGGTACGAGCCGGAGACGGGGGCGCTGCGGCTTGCGCGGGGAACGTGCTGGAATACGGACGATTTCCCGCCGTCCTCCCGCATCGAAGCGATGATCCGCGACGAAGCGGCCGCAAGCCGGGCGCGGCTGGAGCCGAGCGTCGCCGAACTGGAGCGGCCGCTCGGCATACGGCCGGAAGGCGACTCGGAGCTGGGCAATTTGCTGGCGTCCGGTCTTCGCCGCTGGACGGGGGCGGAGCTCGGCGTCGTGAACGCCGGACAAATTTTGCAAAGCTTGGAGGCGGGGCCCGTCAGCCGGCTTCGGCTGCTCGAAATATGCCCGTCCCCGATCAACCCGTGCCTCGTCCGGCTGCGCGGATCGGAGCTTCGCCAAGCGCTGGAGGAGGCGCTGCTGAACGAGTTCGTCGACAAGCCGATCAAAGGATTCGGCTTTCGCGGCAAGACGCTCGGGACGCTTTGCCTGTCCGGCGTTCGGGTGGAGTACGTTCCGGAAGACGAGCCGTATCGCAAAATCCGATCGATCCGGATTAACGGGGAGCCGCTCGAGCCGGATCGCCAATACGCGGTCGGCACGATCGACATGTTTACGTTCGGCATCGGATACGTCTCCTTGAGCCGAGGGGAGACGGTTCGTTACCATTTGCCCGAATTTATCCGGGACGTGCTGGAGTCGCAGCTGCGGGACGCCGCGGAAATCCGGCAAAGCGCCGATCCGGCATGGATTGAAGTGCGGCCGTAGCCGACGGGGGCTCCGACGGGGCGTCTCAATCCTTAATCAAATTTAGCGGGAGGAAGCCATGTTCAGCTTATGGGTTGCGTTCGTCATCGGAATCGTGGAAGGCTTGACGGAATTTTTGCCCGTGTCGTCGACGGGCCATATGATTTTGGCGGGCAATATGCTCGGGTTTACGGGAGACAAAGCGGAGACGTTCGAGGTCGTCATCCAGCTCGGCGCGATTTTGGCGGTTGCGGTCATTTACTGGCGGCGCGTGCTGCGGCTGTTCGGGATGAGAGACGAGGCGGCTCGGGCCAAGCCTCGGCGCATCAACCTGCTGCATATCGCGCTTGCGATCGTTCCGGCGCTCGGCCTTGCGTTCGTCTTCCGCGATTGGATCAAGATGCTGTTCATGCCGGAAACGGTCGTCATCGGCCTCGTGGCGGGCGGGATCTTCATGATCGTCGGCGAGAAGCAGCAGCCGAAAATAACGGCGACCGACATGGACGAGCTGACGTACCGCCAGTCGTTGTTCATTGGCATCGCGCAATGCTTGTCGCTGTGGCCGGGCTTCTCCCGCTCCGGCGCCACGATCGCCGGCGGGATGCTGGCGGGCGCGAGCCGGGCGGCGGCCGCAGACTTCACGTTCCTGATCGCGATTCCGGTCATGTGCGCGGCGACCGGCTACGAGCTGCTGAAAAGCTACGGTACGATGACGCCGGACGATATCGGCTTCCTGGCCGTCGGCTTCGTCGTGTCGTTCGTCGTGGCGCTTCTCGCCGTCGTGACGTTCATCAAGCTGGTGGGCAAGCTGAAGCTGACTTATTTTTCGTATTACCGTTTCGCACTCGCGGCGGTCGTGCTCCTGTACATGTATACGGTCGGCTTTCCGGGATAAGGTCGCGAATAAGACGTTGAACGCCGGTTTTTGCAGTCAGGTTAGCTTGGTTAGCTTGTCGAATTTTGATGTTTTTTGTTGCTCTTTTGAACGTTATCCAGTACATTATTTATATTCGCCGAATTAGAAAATGATGGGGAAACGTGGGAAGTCGTATGAGGCTAGTGCCGATCAGCCAATGCCGTCCCGGCATGCGGCTCGGGAAAAAAGTATATAACGAGGAAGGACTCGTGCTGCTGGGCGAACGGGTCGAGCTGACGCAAGGCATGATTCAACGGCTGTCCCAGTTCGGGGTCGCGCATTTGTACATCGAAGACCGGCTGACCGAGGATATCGTCATCCGCGATCCGATCAGCGACGAGACGAGACGCTTCGCGATGGGCGTCATCCGCACGAATTTCAAGCGGATCATGATGGACTCGCTGCCGCGCAAGGCGGTCAACCAGCCCTACATGGGCAAGGCGTTCAAGGAAGCGCTGACGATGATCATCGACGACCTGTGCGAAAACCCGAGCGCCATGATTATGCTGACGGACATCAGCGTGACCGATTTGTATTTGTACCAGCATTCGTTGAACGTATGCATTTACGCGACGATGCTCGGTTTGGCGGCCGGGTATTCGCAGAGCGACCTGACGACGCTCGGTCTCGGCGCGCTGCTTCACGACGTCGGGAAGACGAAAATTCCGCTCGACATATTGCAAAAACCCGGCAAGCTTCACGAAACGGAGTTCGAAGCGATGAAGCGCCATGCCGAGTTCGGCTTCCGCATGCTGAAGGACGAGCCGAACATCCCGCTGCTGTCCGCGCACTGCGCGCTTCAGCACCACGAGCGGATGGACGGAAGCGGCTATCCGAGAGGCATCCGCGGAGAGGAGATCCACGATTTCGCCCGGTGGATCGGACTCGTCGACTCGTACGACGCGATGACGACGAACCGCGTCTACCGTTCCGCCCTTCTGCCGCACGAGGCGATGGAGATTCTGTATACGGGCGCCGATTCGTTGTACGAGAAAGACAAGGTGGAGCTGTTCCGCGACAAGGTCGCCATCTATCCGCTCGGCGTCACCGTCACGCTCAATACGGGGCAGACGGGCGTCGTCGTCGACGTGAACAGCCAGTTCCCGCAGCGGCCGGTCGTACGCATCTTCCAAGAGCCTGACGGACGGACGGTAGACGTCCCGTACGAGGTCGACATGTCCAAGCATTTGGCGCTGATCGTCGTCGGCGTCGGAAACGTCAAGCTGACGGAAACGGGCGCGTAGCAGGCGTGCTCTCCGATCCCGGAATCGCATAAGGCCTCGGCCTTATGGGGCCGGGGTTTTCTTTTTGAAGTGGTATCGGGTAAAATGGGAAAGATAAGGAACAGTCAGGTGGGGAAGGACAGATGAACCGATACGATCCGGCGGTCGCCCTGCCTCCGTTGTCGCCCGAATACGATCCTTGGGATCCGATCCGGTCGCTGCGAAGGTACGGACGCCACGTTTTGACAAGCGTGGAATTTACCGTGACGAATTTATGCAATATGCGCTGCGAGCATTGCGCGGTGGGAGATGCGCTCACGATGACCGAGGGCGCGCGCGTGCCGCTCGCCGACGTGCTGCGGAGGCTCGACGAGGTCGAGCATCTCGAGACGATCAGCATTACCGGAGGCGAACCGTCCTACCGGGAAAGCACGGTCAAGGACTACGTCGTGCCGCTGTTGAAATACGCCAGGGAGCGGGGCGTGCGCACGCAGATCAATTCGAACGTGACGCTCGACCTGTCCCGGTACGAGATGATGGCGCCCTATCTGGACGTCATGCACATCTCGTTCAATTATACGGGTGCGGACGATTTTCACCGCGTCGGGTTCGTGCATGCTGGCCATCCGGTCGGCCGGGAGACGGCGGTCAAGATGTACGAACGGATGATGGACAACGCATCCGCTCTGAGCAAGGGCGGCATGTTCGTCTCGGCCGAATCGATGATCAACTTCCGTACGCACGAACACATCGCGGACATTCATCGCCTGATCGTCGAAATGGGCTGCAAGCGGCACGAGGTGCACCCGATGTATCCGAGCGCGTTCGCGGCCGGCTTGCCGCAGCTGTCGCTCGACCAAATTCGCGGAGCGGTCACGAGGCTGCTGGACGAGAGGGATCGCGATCTGTGGATGCTGTTCGGGACGCTGCCGTTTTTCGCTTGCGGAGACGACCCGGACGGTTTGGAGCTCGTCCGGCGGCTGCGCCGCGAGCCGAACGTGACGGTGCGCAACGACCCGGACGGCCGCAACCGGCTGAACGTGAATTTGTTCAACGGGGACGTGCACGTCACCGACTTTGCCGACTTGCCGCCGCTAGGCAACATGGAGCGGGATTCGTTCGACGCCATTTTCGCGAAGTGGCTGGACCATCCGCTCAACCTGCGCGTGAACTGCCATTGCGACGAGGCCGCCTGCTGCGGACCGAATTTGCTCGTGGCGGACGCCTATTACCGGGACGTCGATTTCAAATCGCGCCGGGCGACGGTGTAAAGCCTCAAAAAAGGAGGAATCTCCGGCTTAAGGACGGGGAGTGAACGAATGGAAACGGAATTTCATCTGGGCGAGCTCGTCCTGTATTTGGCTCTCGTACTATTTCTTGTCTTGTTGAACGGATTTTTCGTGGCGGCGGAATTCGCGCTCGTCAAGGTACGGGCGTCGCGGCTGACGCAGCTGGTCAACGAAGGAAACGGCCGGGCGAAGTACGCCCTCAAGGTGACGAAGCGGCTCGACGCGTACTTGTCGGCGACGCAGCTCGGCATTACGCTCGCCTCGCTCGGTCTCGGCTGGGTCGGGGAGCCCGCCGTCTCCAGACTGATCGTGGAGCCGGTCCTTTCCAAGCTCGGCGCCGCGGATGCGGTATGGAGCCATACCGTGTCGTTTCTCGTGGCGTTCGCGGTCATCACGTTTTTGCATATCGTGCTGGGGGAATTGGCGCCGAAATCGCTCGCCATCCAAAAGTCGGAGGCGACGTCGCTCTGGCTGTCCGCGCCGCTGATGTGGTTCTACAAGCTGTTCATGCCGGCGATCGTCGTGCTGAACGGCGCGGCCAACCGGCTGCTGCGGACGATCGGCGTCGAGCCCGCGTCCGAGCAAGAAGTGCACACGGAGGAAGAAATTCGCATCCTGATGAACCAGAGCGCGAAGAGCGGCCATATCGACAAGGACGAAATGGCGCTGTTCGACAACATCTTCGAGTTTTCCGAGCGGCTCGCCCGCGAGGTGATGGTGCCGCGTACCGATATGGACTGTCTGTACGTCGACCTGTCGCTCGAGGACAACCTGAAGCTCGTATACGCCGCGAAGCATACCCGATACCCGGTGGCCAAGGGAGACAAGGACCGCATCGTCGGCTTCGTGCACATTACCGATTTGTTGACGGCCGACCCGGACGAGGAGCGGGACGTGAAGAAGTTCGTTCGCCCGATCCTCACCGTGCCGGAATCGATGGAAGTAAGCCACGTGCTTCGTCTCATGCAGAAGAAGCGGTCGCAAATCGCTGTCGTCATCGACGAGTACGGCGGCACGGCCGGCTTGGTGACGATCGACGACATTTTGGAGGAAATCGTCGGCGAGATGATGGACGAATTCGACGAAGGGCGGCCGAGCGTGGAAATCAACGGCGATGTGACGTCGGTGGACGGACGGATGCTGCTTGAGGACATTCACGACATGCTGCACGTGCTGATCGAGGACGATGAGGTCGATTCGGTCGGCGGCTGGCTGTTCAAGGAGCTGGAGGGCGTTCCGGTCGTCGGCAACCGCGTCGAGCACGGCGGCTACATCTTCGAAGTGGCGGAGGTCGACCGGCTGCGCGTCGTTCGGGTGAACATTACCCGCAGCCCGGCCGCGCAGCCCGCCGTCGAACCTATCGAATAGAAAGGGGCGAAAGCGCATGTCCATGAAAATGGTAGTCGGAATCGGGATCGGCATCGCCGTCCTATACGGCCTGTTTACGATCGGCATGCCTTTCGTGCTCGCGATCTTGATCGCGATGTTTTTGGAGAAGCCCATCTCCTCGCTAGCCCGAGCGTTCCGGGGCAACCGCATCGCCTCGGCGACGATCGTCTGCACGCTGTTCACGCTGGCGCTGTTCGGGCTCGCGTATTTGATCGGTGCGGGCGTATTCGCACAGCTGGCGGAGCTGTGGAGCCGAGCCCCGGCTTACTTGGACGAATTCAACAAAGTATTCCGGGAAGCGACGGAGCGGACCGAGCTGTTTTACAATTCGCTGCCGGCCGACGTCGCCGAACAGCTGCAGAGCGGTTTGGAGTCCGGCATATCGGCGCTGACCAATTCGATCAGCAGCATATTGGGCGGGATATCGGGATATTTCCTGAACGCGGCCAAGGCGCTGCCGAATTTGTTCGTCGCGTTCGTCGTATTCATGGTGGCGCTCTATCTGGTCAGCTACAGTCTGCCGACGATGAAATCGCAATTTCTCGGCCTGTTCGAAGCGAAGTCGCGGGACAAGGTCGAGGAAGTGATGGACAATTTGCGCCGTTCCGTATTCGGCTTCCTGCGAGCCCAAGTCATTCTGAGCGCGCTGACGTACGTCGTCTCGCTCGTCGGCCTGCTCGTGCTGCGGGTCGAATACCCGCTCGCGGTCGCGCTCTTGATCGTGATCGTGGACGTGCTGCCGATTCTGGGCACCGGGTCGGTCATCGTGCCGTGGGCGGCGTTCGTTTTCGTCAAGGGCGAGACGACGCTGGCGCTCGGGCTGCTCGCCCTGTTCGTCGTCATTACGATATTCCGCCGCATCGTCGAGCCGAAAATATTGGGCGACTCGATCGGACTCGGTGCGCTGCCGACGCTTGTCGGCATCTATATCGGCTTCAAGCTGATGGGCGTCGTCGGCCTGTTCCTCGGGCCGATCGTCATTATGATCTACAAGGAAATGCGCAAGGTCGGCCTGCTGCAATTCAAAATCAGGCTGGAATAGAACAACGGAAGGGCTGCCCGCCAGGCGGCCCTTTTTCCGGGAGGAGACATTGGTTGAACGTGTGGGACTTATTCGTAGCTATCGTATTGGGTATCGTGGAAGGGTTGACCGAGTTCGCGCCGGTTTCGTCGACCGGACACATGATTTTGGTCGACGACATGATGTTGCATTCGAAGGAGCTGTTCCCCGCTTCGGTGGCCAACTCGTTTAAGGTCGTCATTCAGCTCGGCTCGATTTTGGCCGTGCTCGTCGTGTTCCGCAGCCGGTTCATCGATTTGCTCGGCTTGAGCCGGCGCAAGGGAACGGGTACCGTCCGAGGACCGCGGCTGAAGCTGATGCAGGTCATCGTCGGCTTGATTCCGGCGGGCATCATCGGCGTCTTGTTCGAGGATTACATCGACGAATATTTGTTCTCGGTCGAAACCGTGCTGATCGGGCTCGTGCTCGGCGGCGTTCTCATGATCGTTGCGGACAAGCTGCGGCCTCGAACTCCCGCCGCCGATACGGTGGACAAAATTACGTACAAGCAGGCGCTCGGTGTCGGGTTGTTCCAATGTCTCGGCATGTGGCCCGGGTTTTCCCGCTCCGGCTCGACGATATCCGGCGGCGTGCTGCTCGGCATGAGCCACCGGGCCGCCTCCGATTTTACGTTCATTATGGCCGTGCCGATCATGGCCGGGGCGAGCCTCATTTCGCTCGCGAAGCATTGGGACGCGTTCACGCCCGAGGCGCTGCCGTTTTTCATCGCGGGCTTCATCAGCGCATTCGTCTTCGCGCTGGTGTCGATCCGGTTTTTCCTCAAGCTGATCCAGCGGATCAAGCTCGTGCCGTTCGCGATTTACCGTTTCGTGCTGGCCGCCCTTATTTATATTTTTTGGTTTTGATCGTACCGACGACAACGCGCGGGCTTTGCGGCCCGCGCGTTCGTTTTTCCGAAATGCTCTAGTCCCCCGGCTTCCTCCGGTACTCGGCCGGTGTTGCCCCGACCGCCTTCTTGAACACTTTGCTGAAATATTTCTCGTCGTCGTAGCCGACCATGTGGGCGACCTGCGCGATTTTGAGCGAAGGGTTGAGCAGCAGCGTTTTCGCCCGTTCCATCCGATGACGAAGGATGAAGTCGCTGATCGTCTCGCCGAACTCCTGCTTGAACCGGCGCGATACGTATTCGCGGCTCAAATAAAAGTGCGCGGCGACCTCCTGCACGCTGATATCGGAATCGAGACGGCTTTGGACGTATTTGGCGATGTCGTAGATCAAATTGTTTTCCTGCTGCGCCGCTTTGCGGACGAGCTCGGCCAGACGGACGAGGCTGTCGGTCATCTCTTCCTGCCACCGTTCGAGCGACAGCTCGCCGCGGTCGTTCAGCGGGATGGGGAGGTCGGCGGATTCGAGCGGCAGTCGCTTCTCCGCATCGTCCCCGGGAAAAAATTCCTTCACCCACCGCGACTTCAACACTTGGAATTCGTGTTTCCACAAATCGAGATGCTCCATCGTCACCGCATTCGTACTCCGCACCCGCTCGATCCACCCGCGGATCGCCTCTTCGATCTTCTCCTTGCTGGCGCTGCGGATCGCGAGCCTGACCTGATCGTCGAAATCGCTGAAATGCAGCTCCGCGGACCGCGAAGGCTCGTTCGGATCGAACGGATGAATCCAAGCCGTCCGCTTCAACAGGTTGCGGTGCCGGAGCGCCGTCTCGGCCTCCGCGAACGATCGTTTCGCGCCGGCCGGGAACGGGTGGGCGTCGCCGACGCCGAACTCGACACGCGCCTGAAACGTCCGGTGCAGGCCGTCGTTGATCGACTCGAGCAGCTGCGGCAGCCGCTCCGGGCGGCTCCAAACGAGCAGCGCGATCGGATAATGGGTGTTCCAGTACCGGAACGCGAAGCCTTGCCGCGGCTCGCCAATCATTTCGTTGCAAATGTTCGTCAAGCTGAACAGCAGCAGGTCGGTATGCGCGGCAAATTTGTCTCGCAGCTTGCCGTGCATCGTATCGGCGGCGACGACGGCGATCCGGCACGCGGCGCCTTCGGCGAGCTCCGGAAACTCCTGCGCGAACGATGCCTTCGCGTCGTAATAGGAGCCGGGCTCGTCGACGAGGCTCGACAGCAGCTTGTCGCGATAAACCGGGCGCAGCGAGTTCATGCGGATCGACCGCATTTGCGATTCGAGACGCTCCCGCTCGTCCTCGTTCCAGCTTTGTACCGCCTTCTCGGTAATTTCGTGCAGCTGTCCGGCGTCGATCGGCTTGAGCAGGTAGTCCATCCCGCCGTACTTGACCGCGCCCCGCACGAATTCGAAGTCGTCGTGTCCGCTGATGACGATCGTCTTGCACTCCGGCGCATGCTCGTGTATCCAGCGAAGAAGCGACAAGCCGTCCGTATTCGGCATCATCATGTCGGTATAGACGATTTGCGGCCGCTCCTCCGCGATCAGGGCGATCGCCGACTCGCCGTCCGCCGCTTCCAGCACGTCGTCGATGCCGAAGGCGCTCCAGTCGACCAGCAGCTTGATCGCATCCCTTACGTGTTTTTCGTCATCCACGATTAATGCTCTCACACTCGGGCCTCATTTCTATTCCATGGAATCGTCAACGTCACTTCGAATCCGTGCGGCTGAACCGCTTCGATGCGCATGTCCGCCCGCTCGCCGTAAACCAGCTTCAGCCGCGACAGCACGTTCAACAGCCCGATGCCGCCGCCGTCCGGCTCCTCCGAGTCGGCGTCGCTGCCCTTCCCCGCCCGGCGGAGCAGCCGCCGGACCTCGTTCAGCCGTTCGGGGTCGGCCCCTCGCCCGTTGTCCCGGACCGTGACGACCAGTGCGTCGTTCTCCTCGACCCTGCACCGGACGACGAGCTCGCCATCCTCGCCGGAGGCGGGATCGAAGCCATATTTGAAATAGTTTTCCACGATCGGCTGCAGCATCATTTTCGGTACTTCCGACCGAAGCGTCTCCTCGTCGGCTTCGATGGCGAGCGACAGCTTCCCGTCGAACCGCTGCCGCTGCAGCTCGACGTACGAGCGGATATGGTCGATCTCTTTGGACAGCGGGACCGACGTTTCCGCCGTATTCATGCTGTAGCGCATCATTTTCCCCAAAGCCGAGATCAGCTTGTAGATGTGGGGCGCGTTCATCTGAAGCGCTAATGTTCCGATCGACTGCAGGGCATTATATAGGAAGTGCGGGTGAATTTGGGCCTGCAACGCTTTCAGCTGATTCGTCCGGTTCGCGAGCTCGAGCCGGTATTCCTTTACGATCAAATTGTTGATATGCTGCATCATCGAGCGGAACCGGGCCGCGAGAATGCCGAATTCGTCTTTGCGCTTCATGTCGATATTCACGTTCATGTCGCCCTTCTGGATGGCGCTGATGTAGCCGAGCAGACGCTTGATCGGCGCGGTGAACAGGAAGGCGACGCCGACCGTGACGCCGATCGACAGCAGCGAGAAGGCGACGAGGACGAACGTATTGATCCGGGTCAAATCGCGGGCTTGCTTGTACAGCACGTCGTCCGGAATTCGCTTCACGATCGTCCACTTCAAGTATCCCGTCTCGAGCCGGTTGTATACTTGGATGCCTTGGAACCGTTCGCCCTTCCACGAGACGCTGCCGGACGGTTCCGGCCTCGAGAGCAGCTCGGCGTCCCAGCCTTCGCCGATCCGGTTTCCCCAACGCCGATCGTCCGGCCCGTAGATGACGCGACCTTCGTCGTCCAAAATATACAGTTCCTCCCGCGTGCGGTCGTACAAGCTTTCGCACATGGCGACGAGTCCCTTCATGTTGACGTCGACCGAGAGGGTGCCGATTTCTTCGGAGGCGGGAACCCGCTTGATGCTGCGGTGCATCGTCATGACGACGGCCGGCTCGATGTACGGTGTCTGCGGATATCCGTACGTACCGCTCGGGTGAGGCGGCTCGACGACGACCTCCGCCGCTCCGAGGTTCGGCCGGAACGGAGGGCCTTCGGTCGGAAACCGCTTGAACAGGCCGTTGATCATCAAGTATGGCTGCTTGGGGCGGTCCATGTACAAGTACACCTGGTAGACGTCGGTCATCGCGTTGGCCATATGGACGAGCGCCCGGTACGTCTCCTGCTCGCTCAAGTAATCGGTCGAGCCGGTTTGCAAAATCAAATTGAGCGTATTGTCGTTGTATACGGACAGCGTCGTTTGGTGAATCGTATCCATATAGTGTCGGATGTTCTCCTTGCCTTGGACGAGCAAGGACGAGGTGACGCCGATCCGCTCCTCCGCGACCGTCCGCTTCGTGTAGCCGTACGTAATGACGATCGAAGTGGATAACGGCACGATGACGGCGGCGAGCAGGAAGGCGATCAATTTGTTGCGTATGCTTGTCCGGAACAGACGGATCATCTCGCTTTCCGCATCATTGTAACAAACGATGTCATCTAGTTCCACCTAACACGTCACGAACTTCCGTTCCGCGGCGGACGAATGTTTTGTAAGATCAAGTAAAGTCAGGAGAAATATCCGAATGCGCAAAGGAGGACGATACGCGTGAAACGAAGCAGAAAAACGCCCGAATGGGCCGTCCAGTCCGTCTTCGTCGGTCCGGCCGTATTGGCTTTCGTGCTGATCGTGCTGGTACCGTTCGTCATGAGCATCTATTATTCGTTCACCGAATGGAACGGGGTCAGCTCCGACATCAAATGGATCGGCATCGCCAATTATAAAACCATCTTAACCGAAGACACCGCTTTTCTCCACTCCTTCGGCTTCACCGCGCGGTTCACGGTTGCGAGCGTCGTGTTGACGAACGTGCTCGGCTTCCTGCTCGCGCTGCTGCTGACGCAGGCGTTGAAGACAAGGAACGTGCTGCGTACCATTTTCTTCATGCCGAACGTCATCGGCGGCTTGCTGCTCGGCTTTATTTGGCAGTTTATTTTCGTTAAAGGCTTCGCCACGATCGGCGAAATGACCGGCATCGGATTTTTCAAGCTGCCGTGGCTGGGCGACGCGACGACCGGCTTCTGGGGGTTTATTATCGTCAGCGTCTGGCAGGGGGCGGGCTACCTGATGATCATTTACATCGCCGCCTTGAGCAACGTGCCCAAGGACGTCATCGAGGCGGCCCGTATCGACGGGGCGTCGCGGCTGCAAATGCTGCGTCAAATTACGATTCCGCTCATCATGCCGGCGGTGACCGTCTGTTTGTTCCTCGCCATCTCGTGGGCGTTCAAAATGTTCGACCTGAACATGTCGCTGACGAAAGGCGGTCCGTTCGGCTCCACCGAGTCGATCGCGATGAACATTTATCAGGACGCGTTCCGCAACAACCGGCTCGGTCTCGGCTCGGCGAAGGCGGTCATTTTCTTCATCGCCGTGGCGATCGTGACGATCGTGCAGGTCAGCTTGACGAAGAAGCGGGAGGTGGAGGCGTAAATGGATACCCGCGCATACTCGGGCCGGACGTTGATCCTCGAGCTCGTAGGCATCGTGCTGGCGCTGTTGTTTCTCGTACCGTTCTATTTCGTCATCGTCAACTCGGTGAAAAGCTTCGGCGATCTGCTCGTCAATTCGGCGAACTTGCCGAAATCGCTTCACTTCGAAAACTATTCCCGCGTCTGGGAAATTACGCAGTTTCCGAAGGTGTTCCTGAACTCGCTCATCGTGACGGTAGCGAGCAACGTCGGGCTCGTCGTCATCAGCTCGATGGCCGCCTACCGGATGGTGCGCGTGCCGAACCGGCTGAACAAGCTGCTGCTGCTGGCGTTCGTCTCGGCGATGGTCATCCCGTTCCAATCGGTCATGATTCCGCTCGTCCGCGTCGCGGATTGGCTCAACCTGATGGACAGCATTCCGGGGCTCGTCATTTGCTACTTCGGGTTCGGGGTATCGCTTAACCTGTTTCTGTATCACGGCTTCGTGAAATCGATCCCGGTCGAGGTGGAGGAATCCGCCGTCGTGGACGGCTGCTCGCCGTTCGGCGTATTTTGGCGCATCGTCTTCCCGCTGCTGAAGCCGATGACGGTTACCGTCGTCCTGCTGAACAGCTTGTGGATCTGGAACGACTTCCTGCTGCCGCTGCTCATCCTGGCGAGCCCGGAGCTGCGGACGATTCCGCTTGCGACGTATTCGTTCTTCGGGCAATATACGAAGCAGTGGGATTTGGCGCTGGCGGGGCTCGTGCTCAGCGTGACGCCGATCGTCCTGTTCTTCCTGGCGCTCCAGCGGCACATCATCGAAGGTATTACGGCCGGCTCCGTCAAAGGGTGACGGGAGGAACGCTTCGGCAGCCGGTTCACAAAATTCCACCTATTCGTTCATTCGCGTATGTGTTCGGCCGATGTATAATCCGGCTACAATGAAGGGGAAGTTAAGAGTAGACAAAAAAGGGAGGATTCTGCAGATGAGCAAACGTTTTGCGGTATTCGGCTTGATTTGCGCGCTGCTTCTGTCGATCGTGGTCGCCGGCTGCGGCAAGAAAGACGAAGCGGGTGGCACGAATCAAGGCAATCAGCCGGCCGGCGGCGGCGGCAATAAAAACGTGACGATCAAAATATTCCAATTCAAGGTCGAAATCGCCGAGCAGCTGGCGAAACTGGCGAAGGAATACGAGAACGCCAACCCGGGCGTGACGATCAAAATCGACACGGTCGGCGGCGGCGCGGACTACGGCGCGGCGCTGAAGGCGAAGTTCAGCTCCGGCGACAAGCCGGACATTTTCAACAATGGCGGCTTCACCGATCTGGATCTGTGGCTCGAGCATCTCGAAGACTTGTCCGACCAGCCTTGGGTAGCCGATCTCGTCGACGCGGCGAAAGAACCGATGACGAAAAACGGCAAGCTGTACGGTCAACCGCTTAACCTGGAAGGCTACGGCTTCCTGTACAACAAGGACCTGTTCGCGCAGGCCGGCATCACCGAGCTGCCGAAGACGCTCACGCAGCTCGAGGCGGCCGCGAAGAAGCTGCAGGACAAAGGCATTACGCCGTTCGTGAACGGCTACGGGGAATGGTGGGTGCTCGGCAACCACTTCGTCAACCTGCCGTTCGCTTACCAGCCGAACCCGAATCAATTTATCGACGGCTTGAACAAAGGGACGGCCAAAATCCAGGGCAACGACGTGTTCAACAACTGGGTGAAGCTGTTCGACCTGCAGCTGAAATACGGCGGCGCCAACCCGCTGCAAACGGACTACAATACGCAAGTGACGACGTTCGCTACCGGCAAGGCGGCGATGACGCAGCAGGGCAACTGGACGCAGGTGCAAATTTCGAAGACGAACCCGAACATCAAAATCGGCTTCCTGCCGATGCCGATTTCCGACGACGCGGCCGCAAACGACAAGCTGCCGGTCGGCGTCCCGAACAACTGGGTTATCAACAAAAACTCGGCCGTCAAGGACGAGGCGAAGAAGTTCCTGAACTGGATGGTCACGTCCGACGTAGGGAAGAAATACATCACGCAGGAGTTCAAATTCATTCCGGCGTTCAAATCGATTCCGGCCGACGAAGCGACACTCGGGCCTTTGGCGGCGGACATCATGAAGTACGTGAAGGACAACAAGACGCTGTCGTGGAACTGGTTCAAATTCCCGGGCGGCGAGGCGTCCAGCAAGAAGTTCGCCGACGCGATGCAGGCATACGTGGCGAAGAAAATGACGAAAGAGCAAATGTTCGACGATTTCCAAAAAACGTGGGACAGCTTGAAAAAGTAAAGAGCAACGTTCGTACGAACCGTCGGGGGCGACCCCGGCGGTTTTTCATTATTTTTCGATGAGAATATCGGGCTTCCGGGACGAGATCGCCCAAATTTGTATAAGCTGTGCGGGTTCGCGCCTAACAACTTTGCTGGGCGAATGTCATAGTGTAGAACAGAATCGTTCACCAAAGGCTTTGACCACTAGAAGGAGGAACGTCCCGGTGAAATCCCAATGGCGCGTTTATTACCCGTTCGTCGGCCCGTTCGATCCGTGCCCGCCGATTTTGGAGAAATGGTACGTCGTTCCGCCGAACGTCACGATGCCCTGGCAGGCGACCAATCTGCAGCAGTTTTCCCCGCAGGAGGCGTTGAAGCTGGGGACGCTGTGGCCGGCGTACTACAGTCCATACGAAGGCAGGAGAGGGTAAGGGTATGGAAAAGAAACTGGACGAACGTTATTACGCTTTGCTGCGCAGACTGCAGGAGACCGACTTCGTATTGGTCGAGCTGACGCTGTATCTGGATACGCATCCGAACGATCTGCAGGCGATCCAGCAATTCAACCAAATGGCGCAGCTTCGCCGGCAAATCGCCTGCGAATACGAAAACGAGTACGGTCCGCTGCTGCAGTTCGGCCATAGCTACAGCCGCTATCCGTGGGATTGGAAGGACGCCCCGTGGCCGTGGCAAGTATAGGCGGAGAGTTCGGCCTCCGCGCCACGGCGCGAAGCGCGTCCGTCCCTACACATAGGAGCTAGCGCGATAACGAACCCGCTTTGCCGGAAGCGAAGCGCGAGGAGGAACGGCAAGCATGTGGATTTATGAGAAAAAGCTGCAGTATCCCGTGAGAGTGAGCAAGTGCGACCCGCACATGGCGAAGCTGCTGCTCGAGCAGTACGGCGGCGCCGACGGCGAGCTGGCGGCGGCGCTTCGGTATTTAAACCAGCGGTATTCGATCCCGGATAAAGTGATCGGACTGCTGACGGACATCGGGACGGAGGAGTTCGCTCACCTCGAGATGATCGCCACGATGGTTTACAAGCTGACGAAGGACGCGACGCCGGAGATGATCAAGGCGGCCGGCTTGGATCCCCATTACGTCAACCACGACAACGCGCTGTTCTATCAAAACGCGGACGGCGTCCCTTGGACGGCGGCCTATATCCAGGCGAAAGGGGACCCGATCGCCGATTTATATGAGGACATCGCTGCAGAGGAGAAGGCGCGCGCGACGTACCAATGGCTGATCGACATGACCGACGACGTCGACTTGCAGGACGGACTGAAATTTCTGCGCGAGCGGGAAGTGATCCATTCGCTGCGCTTCCGCGAAGCGGTGGAAATTTTGAAGGAAGACCGCGAGGCGAAAAAAGTGTTTTGATCGAGGGTGGACGGAACATGCGGAGCTTGCTGCGCATGTTTTTTGTTTTGCAGGAAAACCGCCTTCCCCTTCGATAAATAATAGTGTGGACGAGTGTTCTGGAGGCCGGGGGAATATAAAGCGCACACAGAGCTGTAAACGATGAATTGTCCGGATTACTCCTTTGCCAGTGAAATAACAAGTACAAGAGTGGATGTTGCGTCTACGATCATGGCCTACCTCCAGAAAAGAAAGCTGCGAGCCATTCTGCTTTACATAGAAAGGATCTCCCGGCTCCCTAAATTTCACCATCAGTCGAAGACAACTTCCAAGTTCCAACTTCCCGGGTAAGAGGATGGAGCTTTGAAGCCTTTCGTATGGAGTGACGTTCCGCTCCATGTTTTGTCGGAGTATGTCGACCTCTTCCTTGGTGCGATCGAAGGTCAAAGGACGGCTCGCATTTCCGCAGTCGCTCCGTGAGCGGACTTTTGGCCATGGAGTGTTACGGGCCACGTTTGTCGCTTGCTCGGACCGCTTCCGGTCTTTTTAATGCATTGCTGTGAGATTCTTTTTTTACAAAAGCGATACCGAAATTTCAGAAGGAAAAATACAAATTGTATCGAAAAATACATAATGTATCAAAAAAATGCGATTTATTCATTAACTTGAATCGGAGGGAAACAAAATGACCGAACCTAACAAAACGGATCATTACTCGAAAAGCCGCAGGAAGCTGCTGGCGTCTCTTGGCGCCGCAGGAACGGCGATTGCAGCCGGCTCCCTGCTCAACAACAACTTGTATGCGCAAAGCGTTACGAATTCGGTTTATGGCGACAACAACGCGACGCTGACCTCGGCTTCCGACGGGTATGTCAACGTCAAGGATTACTGGACGGACGGTAGCGATACGGACGCGACGGTTGCGGTACAAAACGCGATTTTGGCCGCGAGGGGAAAAAGCGCCGTTTATTTTCCGCCGGGACAGTACATCATTAAATCCCAAATTGAATTGCTGACCAACGATCGGCTGGTCGGGGCGGGCAGAAACAAATCGATTCTTAAGTTTCCTCCAAATTCAGACCATACGGCTATTAAACTTGCGGGCACATCAAAGGAAGCGGGGATACAGGGAGTTTTTATTGAAGATCTGGGAATTGAATGCGACGGTTCGTCTACAAATTTTGTCGGGATCCATATGCATTACTCCCACGAGGGAGCGATTATCAATTGCCGTATCAAGGGCTTCCAGAAAGGGGTGCTCGGAACCGGGGCATGGACGAACACGATCGGCAACTGCATGATCCAAAACAACTCCACGAATATCGAGCTGGGCTACGACTCCAATTTCTTCGTGATCCGGGATACGATTTTGGACAACGCCGGAGAATACGGATTCCGTCTTACAGACAATGCTTCGGCGATTACGCTCCAAGGATGTCAATTTCAAAACAACGGCAAGGACGGGGCTTTATTGGATAGCGGAAAATCCGTTTCCTTTATCGGCTGTTATTTTGAGAAAAACAACTTATCGAACGGCCCGGCCGGCATTGCCGATATCAACATTCAGGGGAAGGTTATATCGACGGAAATTGATCAATTCGTCTGCGGCGTGCTGATCTCCGGCTGTCAGTTTTGGACGAGCAACGCGCAAGCTTCCATTTGGATTCATCGAGCCAAGGGCGTTACGATAGACGGCTGTTCGATCAACCACCCGTTTCCCACCAAACCTGCCAATATTGTTGGCGTTCAAACATCCGACAAATCGGCTCAAGTGTTTATTTCCGGCACTTACCGCGAGCTCGATTTCAATGATACGGGAAAAGCGATAACTGCGGTGGCGACGAACGATAACACCGTTTTACGCAATAATGTGAGTCTCGTGAGGGATTATTCCAGATTCGCCGTCAACACGCCGACCGCGGCTACGGATGCGAAACTTTCCTTGGGAGTCGGCGGGACGGAATATATCGGGTTATACGTCGATACGGGCGGCCACTCGTATATGACGAAGGGGGCGGACCCAATCATGAAGCTGGCCAACAACGCGACGGGCGATCTGACCTTTCTCCGGCCGATCGGACTGAACCAAAGCGTCTCGGCCAACGTACCGAACGGCTCTCTGTTCGTGGATTCGGCGGACGGGAAGCTCAAATTCAAAAACCATGCCGGCGTTGTCAACAGTTTGTACTAAATCGGATGATATGAACGATCATCAAGGGCAATGCCGTTTTCAAAAAAAGAAAACTAAAGAGCCGAGCTTCGCAGCCCGGCTCTCGGTACAACCAACGATTAAAACTCGGCGCCCAGCGCCTTCAAGTTGCGCGCGCTGACGGCGAGGCATTCGAACGGATCGCGGCCGTAGCACGTATCCTGCTCGACGGCGCCCCATTCGACGCCGGTTTCCTTACAGGCGTCGAGAATGCCGCGGAAGTTCATGTTGCCTTCGCCGACCTCGGCGAACTGGCGCTCGCTGTCGCCGGTGACGGTGTAGTCTTTCAGATGGATCACTTTCATCCGGCCGTCCACTTTGCGGATCCACTCGATCGGGTCTCCGCCGCCCGCCTGGACCCAGTGAACGTCCAGCTCGAAGCCGAACGAAGATGCATCCGATTCGTCGAACAAGATTTCCATACCAGACTTGCCGCCCTCGAACTTGCGGAATTCGAACGCATGGTTATGGTAGACGAAGCTGAGCCCGGCCTCCTTCAGCCGTCCGGCGATGGCCGAAGCCTCCTTGGCGAAGGCGGCGTAAGACGCCGCGTCCTTCCTGTATTCGACCGGAAGCCCGCCGATGCCGACGTAACGGCACTCCCACAGCTTGTGCTTCGCGATGACGGCGTCGAGATCGTTTACCATGTCGGAGTAAGGAATGTGCGTCGCGCAAATGTGCAGACCGGCGCGGTCCGCCAGCTCCTTCAGCTTGCGGTCGTCGATCGGACCGACTCCGGACACCTGTACCGCGTTGTAGCCGATTTCCTTCACCCGCTGCAGCGTCGTCGCGATATCGTCCTCCGTCTTCAAAAAATCGCGAAGCGTGTAAAGCTGTGCCGCAATTTTCATCGTTATCCCTCCCGCGAATCGGATGCAAACGTGTGCATCCCAATGTTTTCATATGGAGCCTAGCACGCCATCGCGGGAGTTGTCAACCGATAATTGGAGACGGGTACTCCTGTTCGTTACGGTGTCAGCCGCGTTCGGTCGCGCGGGAAGGCGGACGCTTCGCGCACGTTCGGCAAGCCGAGCAGGCGGGAGGTGAGGCGCTCGAGCCCGATCGCGAACCCGCCGTGTGGCGGCATGCCGTAGCGGAATACGTCCATGTAGCCGGCGAAACGATCCGGATCGAGCCCGCGGCTTCGCATGGATGCCGTCAGCATGGCGTAGTCGTGAATGCGCTGGCCGCCCGTCGTAATTTCGAGGCCGTTGAACAGCAGGTCGAACGATGCGGTCAGCGATTCGTCTTCCGGCGCCGGCATCGCATACATCGGGCGAATCTCCTTTAGGTATCTCGTCAGAAACACGAGCGCCGGCTTGCTTCCTTCGGCCACATGCTTGCAGAGGAGCCGTTCTCCTTCCGGGTCGAGATCGCCCTTCGGCGACGTTTTGCCGTACTTGCGCCGCAAGATGGCTTGCGCCTCGGCGACCGTCATACGCGGGATGTCGACGATTGAGGGTACCTCGACGCCGAGCAGGGCGAGCTCCTCGCCGCATCCGACGGCGGCCCGCTCGAACATGTATGCGAGCAGCCGCTGCTCCAAGTCCATCAGCTCCTCCTCCGAGCGGATGAAGCCGACCTCGACGTCGAGCGACACGTATTCGTTCAAATGGCGGGACGTATTGTGCTCTTCGGCCCGGTAGACGGGGGCGATCTCGAATACGCGCTCGTAGCCGGCCCCCACCATCATTTGCTTGTAAAATTGAGGCGACTGGGCCAAATACGCCTTCCGCTCGAAATAGTCGACGCCGAACAGGTTGGAGCCGCCTTCGGTGCCGGAAGCGACGATTTTGGGCGTGAAGATTTGGGTGAAGCCTTGCCCGGACAAGTAGTCCCGGAAGGCTCCCGCGAGCGCGGACTGGATCCGGAACGTCGCATGCGTTTTCGGGTGCCGGAGCGACAGCGTCCGGTGGTCGAGCATCGTCTCAAGCTTTGCGCTTAACGTTTTTTTGTTCAGCTCGAACGGCAGCGGCGCTTCGGCCTCGCTCAGGACGGCGATACCGGCGGCGCGGATTTCGACGCCTCGCGGCGCTTTCGGCGCAAGAACCGCCACGCCCTCGACGGCGATGACCGACTCGAGGCTAAGCGGCGTTTCGGCGAGCTCTCCTTCCAGCACGCACTGCACGACGCCGCTCCGGTCGCGCACGTCGACGAACGCGAGCCCGCCCATGCGGCGAATGCCGTGAACCCAGCCCTGTACGGTGATCGCGGTGTTCGGGTAGTCGGGAACCCGGGAGCAAAGCACACGGATTTCGGACGAACGAATGGTCATGACAAACACTCCCCGTATTCGATTTTAAGTTTTGCCAAACGAAGTTGTCGTTATCGTCATCATCATCGTCACCATCGTCCATGCGATCACCTCCCCTGCTAGTTCCCCAAAAGTGAAGTTGAATCTCGAAGCGGGACGATTCCTTGCAGGGAAGCCCCTTCGAGCATTACCGGAAGGCCGCTTCGAATAGGAAGCGCGGCTTCGAAGCGTAATCCGACTACTTTCGAGGATTCCCAGCTTTCGAACAAATCCCGAGCCGCGATCGCGGACCCGCAAGAGAACGCAAAAAAACCTCATCCCTGAAAAGGGACGAGGTTGTGCTTCTCGCGGTACCACCCTGGTTATCGCGCACGCGGCGCGATCGCTCTAGGCCCCGTAACGCGGGGCGACGTCCGCTCCTACCGGATCGGCCGTGCCGATCGTTCGGGCGGAACTCGCCGGTGTCTTTCGTCCGGGGCCAGCCGCCGTCCTTTCAGCCAAGGGACGGCTCTCTGAGAGCTGAAGCGCACCGGGTTACTTCTCCGGGTCATCGATTTGTTCGTTTAGAACATGATAGTCATTTCGAGGCCGGTTGTCAAACGGATTTTCGGAGCAGGCAAATGCAATCGTTTCGGAAACGGTCGCACGGTGTAGGGGCCCCATCGGAGCGCGCCGCCGGATGGATCCGACGGATATCGCTCGGACTCGAAGAGGGCCTTGCGTTGGTAGTGCCCAAACGGATCGCTTGGGCTCGCTAGGGACTTGCCTAGGAACGCGCCCAAACGGACCGTAGGGGCTCGAAGAGGGCCGTGATTGGATTTTATCCAACGGATCGCCCGGTTGGAGCCGGGCCGAAGGCATTGTATTGGAATTTGTCCAACAGATAGATCGTCTCGACCCATAAATGAGCCACCTGTGGGAACATTTGTTGGATTTTTTCCAATTGCATCCGCCTATCCCGGCATTCCCGCATCGGTCTACTGGATGAAATCCAATTGCGAGTGGAGAGGGTATTCAAGTTTGAGCACCAAGCACGGAGCACCGAACACCGAGCACCGAACACCGAACACCGAACACCGAACACCGAACACCGAACACCGAACACCGAACACCGAACACCGAACACCGGTCACCGAGCACGGATCGCGCCCCCTAAACCAAGCGGCGCCTCATCCAGCGGGATTTGCAATTGCCGCTTTCGCAAGAAATGTTATTGTAATACAAGTTCGGGACATGTTTTAATAAAAGCAAGGACGCGGGCAAAGCCGCACGACAAAATGAAACCCCTTTCACAACGAGCCCGCGATCCGTAAACGGTGGAGGTGGGACACATTGATTAGACGCTGCATCGCTGCTGCATGTGCATGTGCGCTGGTCGGATCGCTGTTCGCGGCGACGGGTGCGGAGGCCGCTCGGGACCCGGGAGGCGCCGGAGACGGCGGAAGCGGCTCCGGGAACCGGAACGCCGCCGACATCGCCGCTTACGCGGACCGGTGGGCGGTAGCGCCCCGAACGGCTCAAGCGCCCGTAACGGACGGGAAGCTGGACGAGCCGGTTTGGCGGACCGCGTTTCACGCCGACGGCTTCGTCACGATGTACGACAATCGTCCGGCCGAAGCGGACACCGACCTGTATGTGCTTTACGACGAAGGCCATTTGTACATCGGAATGGAGGGACATAACGATCTTTCGGGGACCGCCCCGGAAACGGAAACGGTCGAGCTGCTGCTGTCGCCCGGCCCGAGCCCCGACGTTTACCGGCTCCTTGTGCCGCTTGCCCAGGGCGGTCGGCCGATCAAGACGGACTGGGGAGCGGGGACGAAGGAGCTGGAGCAAGCGGAGGTGGAGCTCGTCCGCGGCCAAGGCGGCGTTTCCTGGAGGCTGGAAGCGGCCGTTCCGCTCGCATCGCTCGGCGTGGAGCGGATCAACGAGGGGGACGCGTGGAGCATGAACGTCGTCCGCTACTACGGCGTCAACTCGAAGCCGTTCAGCTCTTGGGCGCCGATCCGCCAAACGTATATCGTCGACCAGGGCGGCGACACGATCAATCTCGTCGCGCACGCGCTCAACCAATCGCGCCTCGCGCCGCTCTACTTCTCGCGTCCGCCGGCACTGCCGGATAAGCCGGGCAGCCGCTCGGAAGTTTGGCCGATCCGCGACTGGAGGCTGACGTACCGCGACTTCCTGTCGAAGGAGCTGGTGATGGAGGCGAATGCGATCCGGGAAGGAACGGAAATCGGCCTATACTGGATATCGCCGGACGGCTTGACGACGAAGCTGGACGATCCGGCCATCGAGCGACGGGCCGGCGAGACGCACCTCGCGTTCCGGCATCCGAAGCCGCTTGCGAAAGGCTGGTACCGGCTCGTCGTCGGCTTCCGTCAAGCGGGCGGACCGTACCATTATTTCGAGCTCGGCTTCGACCGCGAAGCGTTGATCGAGTCGGGAACGGCGCTCGACCCGATTCCGGCCGAACCGGGGCCGAAAACGCGGGTGGAGCGCAAGCCGGCGTCGGCCCAGGTGCAAAGCTTGATCGGCCTCATCCCCGACAAGACGGGCTTTATTTTTACCGGATTGCCCGAAAATCCGGACTTGCGGCCTTACCAGCTCTACAACTGGAGCGCATCGGATCCCGGGCATATCGTGTCTAAGACGACCGGCACCGTTTATCCGAACGAAGCGTACCCGGAAACCCGGAAGCTGACCGCGACGAACCGGCTGGGGGAAACGGTGGAGTACCCCTACTACGAGGATGCCGAAGGCAAACGGTACTTTTTTACGGCTCACGTCTGGTATTTCCAAAAAGATTACGCGCTGCGCGAAACGGCCAAGCTGGCGGCGACCGACCCGCTCGGCGCCGCCCGGCTGCTCAACCGTTGGGCCGATGCGTATGCCGGGTATTTGCCGACCAACGACTATTACTGGACGAATTACCCGGTCGTGAGCGGTCCGCCGTACCATTATTGGGGCGGAGTCTGGTATCGGTGGTATACCGGCGAGATGACGAACATGAGCTACTTGATCAACGCGTACCGGGACGTACGCCACACGAACGCGTTCGAGCTGCTGAGCGAAGAGCTCGGCTTCGACGTGGAGCGTAAAATCGTCGACTCGATGTTCAAGCCGTCGTTCGATTTCGTACGCTCGTTTCCCGTCCTGAACCATAACATGGAGTATACGACGTGGCTAGGCCTGGTCCGGATGGCGAAGGCGTCCGGGCAGCCGTCCTACATGCACGAGGCGGTGGAGCTCATGCAGGATTTCGCCGCCAACAACTTCCTATCCGACGGCTTCTGGAAAGAAGTGACGCTGTCATACCATAACCAATCGACGAACGGGCTTCTGCAAAGCATGAACGAGGCGAAAGGGTGGACCGACCCGGCGGGCTACGCGTCGGCGCGCAACGGGCTGCGGATCGACAATCTCGACATGGCGGGCACGTATCCGGCGCTTGGCAACGCCCAGCAGATGCAGCACGTCGTCGCTTACCCGAACGGCAGCTACGTTCCCGTACAGGATACTTGGGCGAACGAGAAGACGGCGCAGCCGCGCACCGATCTCGGCTCCTACCTGCTTCCGGGGGCGGGCATTTCCCGGCTGACGCTCGGTGCCGGCCCAACGCAGCAGCAGATGTATCTCAACTTCGTGCCGAAATACGGTCACAACCATCTCGACCCGCTCAATATGACGCTGTTCGCGAAAGGGCAGGAGCTGATGCCGGACATCGGGTATACGCATACGTTTTTCCGGAAATGGACGAACTCGACGCTCGCCCACAATACGGTCGTCGTCGACGGACAAGATATGAGGCTGAACGAGGATGCCAAGCACGGCGGCAATATCGACTCGTTCGTCGCGGCGGACAGCGGCGTACGGATCGTAAAGGCGCGGCAGGAGAGCGCTTATCCGGTGACGGACGAATACAGCCGCGAGTCTTGGCTCGTCGGCTTCGGGGATGCGGCGGCCGGGTCGGGAGACGGCTACGTCGTCGATGTGTTCCGGGTGTCCGGGGGGGGCCGGCACGAATATACGCTGGGAGGGGACGCGAACCGGGACGGCGCGTTCCGGACCGACCTGCCGACGGAGCCGTACGGGCCGTATTTGCTCCCGGAAGGGACGGCGGTGACGATGCCCGAATCGGAGAACGACACCGGCTCCGCCGAAGGGCACTATTACGGCTATCTGTACGTGCAGGACGTGAAACGGGCGCCGATTCCCGACGGCCGCTACACCGTTACGCTCGACACGTACGAGAACGGGGCGGAGAAGGCGAAGCTGAACATTTTCGGACTGACGGACGGAGGGGACGAGGAGCTGTTCATCGGCAAAGCGCCGTCGCTTCGCGCGACGAGGCTGTCGGGCACGTCCAAGGACATCAATACGGAGGCGGTCAAGTATTGGATGCCGAAGCTCGTCGTCCGCCGCAGCGGCACCGATCTGAACAGCACGTTCGTTCATGTCATGGAACCGTACGTCGGGTCGGGGGGCGCGAAAATCGAGTCGGTCGAGAAGCTGGTCCCCGATCAAGCGGAGCCCGGCGATACGGCGCTTCGCATCCGCTACGGGTCGACGACCGATATCGTGCTGAGCGCGTCCGATGCGGAGCATACGATGAGAGTCGGCGATATCGAGCTGACCGGCAAGCACGGATGGATTCGCCTCGAGAACGGTAAGGTCACGAAGATGGTGCTGGCCGACGGCACGCTGCTGCGCAAAGGGGACAAAGCGGTGACGGGGGAAGGGGCCGCCGTCGGCATCGTGACCGACGTGCTGCGGAAGCTGGAGGGCGATCCGGTCGACGCGCTCGTCACCGAGGCGCAGGTGTCGCCGGAGGCCGCCGGGCGTAACGTCGTCGTGACGCATCCGGACGGGCGGACCCGCGGCTACGCGGTGGAGGAAATTCGCCGGGAGGGCGGACGCACCCTGATCGTGCTGGACCGGACGGATCCGGGCTGGGACATCGCGGCGGACGGCAGCTCCCGTATGACGTCGTATCCGTTCCTGGGCTGGAACGGCGCCCACGCGTTCCGCATCGCGAACGTCGACGGGCGCTGACCGCGAAGCGGCGGCTTAACGGGAAGGACGGGGATGCCTGGCGAAACCGGGCGTCCCCTTTTTTGGGATGGCGAGAGGGCATTCGTTTCCGATACGGCACCACATGGCGGCGATCGGGCGGCCGGCGACGATTTTACGCCATGACCGTCTGGCGGGGCGGGCGCCGCTGTGCTATGATGGTTGTGTGTGATTTCGATCTTTTCGTTTCATTTTGTTTCATTTCATTTTCATCCTGTACCGATTCGAAGGAGGAGCCCTCTTGTCAACCGCCGAACTGTCCTTGGTTACACGTACGTTAAGCTCGCTCGAGAAAGTGTTTGCCGACGAGGAGCTGCAGGCCGCTCCCATTCGACGGGCCTCAGCGCTGCAGCGCGAGACGTTTTCGTATCAAGTGGCGTACCGGGCGCCGAAGCTGATCAAGCATATGCGTGCCCGCGCCGAATCGGAGCTCGCTTCGCGCGTGACGCTGCGCGCCGTCGGACTCGTTCCGGCCGAAATGCCGGTTTATGCCGACCATGACGACAACGTGCTCCGTTCAACACCTGGCTTGTATCCCGATCCGTTGTTCCCGGTCAAGCCGTCGGAAGGACTGACGGGCTTCCCCGGCCAATGGCGGTCGATCTGGGTGACGGTCGACTTGTCCGGCGACGTGAAGCCCGGCACGTATCCGATCGCGATCGTGATCGAATCGAACGAGGGCGTGGAGCTCGCCCGCGAAACGTTCGAGCTGGACGTGCTGCCCGCCGTCCTGCCGGAGCAGAAGCTGATTCACACGGAATGGTTTCATACCGATTGTCTCGCCACCTACTACGGGGTCGACGTATTCAGCGAGCGGCATTGGGAAATCGTCGAGCGGTTCGTGAAGACGGCCGTCGAGCACGGCATCAACATGCTGCTGACGCCGCTGTTCACCCCGCCGCTCGATACGCAGGTCGGCGGCGAACGGCCCACGGTGCAGCTCGTCGACGTCGAGAAGTCCGGCGAAAGCTATCGGTTCGGCTTCGACCGGCTGAAGCGGTGGGTCGACATGGGCGACCGGAACGGCATCCGCTATTACGAGCTGTCGCACTTGTTCACCCAATGGGGCGCCAAGCATGCGCCCAAAATCGTCGCCTCCGTTGACGGGGAGACGAAGCGCATTTTCGGATGGGATACCGACGCCACCGGTGACGAGTACAAAGGGTTTTTGGCGCAATTTTTGCCGGCGCTCGTCGATTTCCTCAAGCGGCACGGGCTGGAGAAACGGGTATACTTCCACGTCTCCGACGAGCCGCATTTGGACCATTTGCCGTGGTACGAGAGCGCCAGCAGCTGGCTGAAGCGGTTCGTCGGCGAGTTCCCTTCGATCGACGCGCTGTCCGACTATGCGTTTTACGAGCGCGGGCTCGTGCCGACGCCGATTCCGGCGAGCAACCATATCGAGCCGTTTCTCGAGAACGACATTCCGGGACTGTGGACGTATTACTGCTGCTCGCAGTACCAAAAAGTCGCCAACCGGTTCATCAGCATGCCTTCGGCGCGCAACCGGGTGCTCGGCCTCCAGCTGTACAAGTTCCGGATCGCGGGCTTCCTCCATTGGGGCTACAACTTCTGGTACGCGCAATATTCGCGCTTCCCGATCGATCCGTACCGGAACACCGACGCCAACTTCGCCTTTCCGGCCGGCGACCCGTTCGTCGTCTACCCCGGCGAGGACGGCGCGCCCGTCGAGTCGCTCCGGTTCGAGGTGTTCCGCGAGGCGCTTCAGGATTTGCGCGCGCTCGAGCTGCTCGAATCGCTTATCGGGCGCGACGAGACGATCGCGCTGATGGAGCAGGGCGCCGACGCGCCGATTACGTTCGACGTCTACCCGCGCGACGCCGCTTGGCTGCTCGCCTGCCGCGAGCGGATCAACGAAGCGATTCGCCGTCATTCGGCGTAAGCGGGACCGTCGCTCTCCGGCCGGAGACGACGGGAACGGCCCTATTTCCGATGCATGCGCATCGGAGAGGGGCCGTTTTGCATTATAGCCAGATTCGCCAGCTTTTTCCCGAATTCGGCATGTACACCGCTTACCCGTTTATGATTAGATGGAGTCGAGCAAAATTTACGATGGGGTGATCGGTGATGAGTTCCTGGAAAGTCGGGATCCAGTTGTATACGCTTCGCGACGAGACGTCGAAAGATTTCGTCGGCGCGCTTCGCCGGGTAGCGGCGGAAGGGTTCGCCGGCGTGGAGTTCGCCGGATACGGCGGCTTGGAGGCGGGCAAGCTGAAGGAGCTGCTCGACGAGCTCGGACTGCGGGCGATCGGCAGCCATGTCGGCATTGCGCGGCTGAAGGAGGCGCTGGACGAAGAGATCGCTTTCAACAAAGCGATCGGCAGCTCGTACATCGTGTGCCCGTACTTGGGCGACGAATACCGCAAAGACGCGGAGACGTGGCGGAGCACGTTCCGGGAGCTGGAGTCGATCGGCCGGAAATGCGCCGAGCAGGGCATCGCATTCGGCTACCATAACCACGCGTTCGAGCTGGAGGAGAAGGTGGACGGAGAGACGGCGCTGGACGCCATGTTCGGAGCGGTTCCGGCGGATGCGCTCAAGGTCGAGCTGGACGCGTGCTGGGTTTATTTCGCCGGCTACGATCCGGTCGAGTACATCGCGAAGTACAAGGGGCGGCTGCCGCTCGTTCACTTCAAGGACGTGCGCCGGACCGAGGACGGCAAGCCGTTGACGGTCGAGCTCGGCACGGGCGACGTCAACCTGCCGGCCATCGCCGAAGCGGCGACGCAGGCCGGAGCGGAATGGCTCATCTACGAACAGGATTTCACGCAAAACCCGCCGTTCGAGGCGATGGCGAACAGCATGCGGTGGATGAAAGAAAACGGCTTGGCTTAAGGGGCAACAAAAAGAAGAGTCCGCGCGGACTCTTCTTTTTGTTGAAGGCACGGCGGCCCTCCGGGGGGCGCAACGTCCGATCGCGGACGCCCGATAGGCGGTGCCGATCGCGATTCGCCGAGCCCGCGCCTATTCCCGCCCCGGACCGCCGTCCTCCTCCGCCGGCGTCTGCCGCCGTTGGCCAAGCTGGTACCGCTTCGGGGAAACGCCGTAGTGCGCCCGGAATATCCGGTGGAAGTACGAGTAGCTGCTGAAGCCGGACAGCTCGGCGATTTGCTCGAGCGTCATCGGACTGTACAGCATCCGCTCCCGCGCGATGGAGAGCCGGATATGCAGCGCGTACTGCATGATCGACTGGCCGAAGCACGCCTTGAACAGATGGACGGCGCGGGACGGGCTCAGCCCGGCGCAGCGCGCCACGTCCTCCAGCTTGAACGACTCCAGCGCATGCTCCTCCACGAAATTGCGCATCCGCTGGGCGAGGAACGACTTGGCGCCGTCGGCGCCCGCGGCGTGCTCGGTCATTTCGCGGTCCATCGTCATGCAAAGGATGCGCATGTAATAGTCGACGATATGCTTGTACGTGCCTCGGCCGCGCTGATGCTCCAGCACGATTTGCCGGCAAATCGCCAGCAGGGTGTCGTGCAGCGGCACGTTCGTTTTCGTCGGCCGGCGGCGTTCGTTCCACCATCGCTCCAGCCATTCGCCCCGGCAAAAAAAGTAGTAGTCCCCGCTGGCCACGGCCGTCTCGCCCGACGGCTGCCGCTCGGCGTCGACGCGCAGCTCGTACGGCTGCCCGGGCTCGTACAGCAGCAAATCGCCCGGCTCGACAATTGCGAAGGCGCCGTCGACGAGCGCCCGGGAGCGCCCCTCCGATTGGAAGCGGATTAAGTAATGGTCTAGCCCGGGATAGGCTTCGGTTCGAAACGGCTTCGTATGGTACGAATAACCGGCCGTGAGCACTTCGCATTGCACCGGCTCGCCCTCCTCCCTCGAGTTCCGTACGACAATCGTTTTCTTTCATTGTAAGGGGAAGGCGGGACGCGCGCAACGGGAGGCGGGCCGCGTCGCGTCGGTCAGCCGGATTCCTGCGCCTTCCGGAGCGTGCCGATGACGACCGTGGCGTCCCAGTCGTCGGAACGGGCCACCCGGGGGAGCAGTCCGCACCGGGCGAAAAGATCGGCGGTTTGCGGCGCCTGCCGCTCGCCGGTCTCGACGAGCAGATGGCCGCCCTCCGCGAGCCAACGGGGCGCCTCGGCCGCGACCCGCCGCTGGACGTCCAGCCCGTCCGTTCCTCCGTCCAGCGCGACGAGCGCTTCATGCAGGCGGGCCTCCGGCGGCATCAGGGCGATCGCCTCCGACGGCACGTAGGGCGCGTTCGCGATCACGATGCCGACGCGGCCCCGCAGGGCGGCGGGCAGCGGCTCGTACAGGTCGCCTTCGTATACGCGCCCTCCGTAGGGGGCGACGTTGCGCCGGGCGCACTGTACCGCGGCCGGGTCGACGTCGGCGGCGTGCAGCTCGATCGGTCGCACGGCGGCGGCCAGAGCGGCCCCCAACGCGCCCGAGCCGCAGCATAAATCGACGGCGACCGTCCCCGGCCGGGCGAGAGCGATCGCCTGTCGGGCGAGAAACTCGGAGCGGCGGCGGGGGACGAAGACGCCCGGATCCACCGCGATCCGCAGCCCGCAAAACTCCGCCCAGCCGATGACGTGCTCGAGCGGAAAGCCGGCCGCCCGCCGGTCCGCCATGGCGGCCAGCTCGTCCGGGGAGCGCGCCGCGGCGACGAGCAGGCGGGCCTCCTCCTCGGCGAATACGCATCCGGCCGCTCTTAGTATGGTGACAACGGAGGCATGCGGATCGTTGGCATGAGTGCCGGCATCGTTTCGGTTTCGGGCTTCCATAGTACCCCTCTTCTCGTACGTTCGTATGCGTGCAAGCTCATTGTATCCCGGCAATACCGATCCGCACAGGGGCAAATTCGTTATAAGGAACTTGCGGAAGCGCTCCAAAGTTGTCGGATCTATGAATCTTGCCGCTTTCCTCGTCCGCGCCGCAGCCCGAATCGTGGTTACGGCGTGCGATTGGACGTATAATATAGGAGTCATCCTACTTTCCGGCAATCGAATCAAGGCAGGGGGAATCGCGGTGAAAACGGTAGCGGTCATCGGCGGGGGAATAACCGGGCTATGTACGGCCTACTATCTTCAACAATCGCTAAAAGTAAGCCAAAAGAAGGCGGCAATCGTCCTCGTGGAAGCGGAGCCCGAACTGGGCGGCAAAATCCGAACCGTTCGCGACGGCGAGTTCGTCATGGAGACGGGGGCGGATTCGATCGTCGCGCGCAAGACGAACGTGGCCCCGTTTCTGGAGGAGCTGGGCTTGCAGGACGAAGTCGTCTATAACGCGACGGGCGTTTCTTACATATACACCGACGGCGCCTTGAAGCCGATTCCGAAGGAGGCGGTGTTCGGCATCCCGCTCAGCCTGGAATCGCTCGCGACGACCGAGCTCGTCTCGGCGCAGGGCAAGGTGGAGGCGCTCAAAGACTTCTACACGCCCAACGAGACGTTCACAAAGGACGATTCGATCGGCGCGTTCCTGGAGCATTTCCTCGGCAAGGAGCTTGTCGAGAAGCAAATCGCCCCGGTCTTGTCCGGCGTCTACTCCGGCGAGCTGCACGAGCTGACGATCGCTTCGACGCTTCCTTACCTGCTCGATTATAAAAACGAATACGGCAGCATCATTCGCGGATTGTCCGAGAACCGGAGCCGGTTTCTGGGAACGGGCGACAAAAAGTTTTTGTCGTTCAAGCGGGGCGTATCCGTCTTGATCGACAAGCTAGAGGAGCGGCTGGCCGAAGCCGATATCCGGAAAGGCGTGAAAGCGGAAGCGATCGGGAAGAAAGGAAGCCGGTACGAAATCGCGTTGTCCGGCGGCGGAACGATCGAAGCGGACTTCGTCGTGCTCGGCACGCTGCATACGGCCGCGCAGCGTCTGCTCCGCGACGGGAAGCTGGACGAGCTGTTCGGCGGGCTCACGAACAGCTCCCTCATCAGCGTCTACCTCGGCTACGACGTACCGGACGGCGTGCTGCCCAAGGACGGGACGGGCTTCATCGCCGTGGCCGGCGGCGACCTGACGTGCAACGCCTGTACGTGGACGAGCCGCAAGTGGGAGCATACGTCGGAGCGAAACCGGCTGCTCGTCCGGCTGTTCTACAAAAGCGCGGGCCGCGAATACGAGAAGCTCCGGGGCATGACCGAGGAGCAGCTCGTGGAGGTGGCGCGCCGCGATATCGAGCGGAGCATCGGCTTGACGGATGAGCCGGTATCGTATGAAGTGACAAAATGGCGCGATACGATGCCGAACTACCATTTGCAGCACCCGCAAATCGTCCGGTCGCTGGAACACGAAATGGCCGAACGGTATCCGAACGTCCTGCTGGCCGGCTGCTCGTATTACGGCGTCGGCATCCCGGAATGCATCTTGAGCGGCGAAAGGACCGCAAGCCGGATCGCGACGAGCCTATAAAAAAGATCGGCGGCCGAAACGATAGGCCGGAACCGGGCGGAGCGGCGCTCCGCCCGGTTTTCGCCGTTGCGTACGCCGAAAGGAAGGCGGAAAATGGGAAACAAATACTTTACAGCGGCCATAAAATCGCCTATAATCCTAGTATAATTATCGGAATTATTGGGGATGGAGTGGGGCGCATGGAGATGGATTGGGGCATTACGCTCTTGGGTCTGCTGGTCGGTTTTCTGGTCGGCCTGACCGGCGTGGGCGGCGCTTCGCTGCTGACGCCGATTTTGGTGCTGGTCGGCATCAACCCGACGCTCGCGGTCGGAACGGACTTGTTTTACAACTCGATCACGAAGCTGTTCGGTACGATCCGTCACATGCGGCAAAAAACGGTGGACGTCAAGCTCGTCCTTTATTTGGCGGCGGGCAGCATCCCCGGTGCGATCGTCTCCATCGTGGCGCTCCATCTGTTCGATTCGTTTTTCCATAACCAGGAGCAGATCGTCCGGCATGCGCTCGGCATCATGCTCATCGTCGTGGCGGTGCTCACGATCGCCAAGCAGCTGTTCGACCGGCGGGGGAAGGAAAACCGTTGGCAGGCCAAGCCGCTGGAGCAAAAAAAGCTGCTTACCGTCTCGATCGGCCTCGTGCTCGGCTTTATCGTCGGGCTTACCTCGATCGGCTCCGGCTCGCTGTTCGCGATCGCGCTGCTGTACTTGTACACGATATCGCCTTCCAAGCTGGTCGGGACCGACATCGCCCATGCGCTGCTGCTCGTCACGGCCGCCGGTCTGCTGCACGCCAGCTTCGGCAACGTCGACTTCGGCCTCGCTTTCCAGCTGCTGCTCGGCTCCGTGCCCGGCGTCTGGATCGGCAGCGGGCTGACGGCGAAGGTGCCGGCGAAGCCGCTGCGGGCCATTATGGCTTCGCTCATTCTCATCAGCGGCATCAAGCTGATCTGACCCGACCGACGCGGGCGTCCATCCCCTGAGCGACAAAAACGCAAAAAATCCCGAACTCGCGCAGAGTCGGGATTTTTTTGCGTTAACCGTCCGTGCGTCCCGCCGTCGCGATCGCATCGCGCACGAAGCCTCCGCTTCGCTCGAGCAGGCGGCCGGCTCCTTCCTTGTCCACGCCGGCGAGAAGCATGACGATGGCGGTTTTCACATGGCCGCCGGACAGCCTGTACGCCTCGTCCACCTGTTCCTCCGTCGCCTGGGTCGCCATACGGATAATCCGTTTCGCCCGGTAGACGAGCTTCTCGTTGGACGGATGCAGGTCGACCATCAAGTTGCCGTACACTTTGCCGATCCGGATCATCGCCGTCGTCGTCAGCGTGTTCAGGACGAGCTTCTGCGCCGTACCCGCTTTCATCCGGGTCGAGCCGAGGATCACCTCGGGGCCGACGACCGCTTCGATCATCAGGTCGGCGATGCCGGCCATCGGCGTGTTATGGTTGTTGCACAGCCCGACGACGGAGGCGCCGAGCTCCTTGGCACGCTTCATGGCGCCCAAGACGTAAGGCGTACGGCCGCTCGCGGCGATGCCGACGACCGTATCGTTCGGCCCGACGGCGCGCTCGTCCATGTCGCTCGCGCCAAGCACGGCGTTGTCTTCCGCGCCCTCCACGGCGTCTTTGACGGCACGGAAGCCGCCGGCGATGACGCCCTGCACCATGGACGGATCGGTTCCGTACGTCGGCGGGCATTCGCTGGCGTCGAGAATGCCGAGACGGCCGCTCGTGCCGGCGCCGACGTAGAACAGCCGGCCTCCCGCGCGGAACGAACGGATGATCAGATCGGCGGCGGCGGCAATTTGCGGGGTCAGCGAACGAAGAGCTTCAGCGATGAGACGATCCTCTTCGTTGATCAGCTTGACGATTTCCTCCGTTGGCAGCCGGTCGATTCCTTTCGTCCGCTCGTTCACCTGTTCGGTTGTCAGTTCGTTCAGCAAATTGCTCATGAGGATGGCCCCTTTGATTGAGATTGTCGCAGTTGTCGTCTTGCCAAAAGCGCGGCCCCGTAAGCGGGCTCCCGCTCGGACGGGATAACCCGCACGTTCGGAGCGAGCCGGCCGAGGCCGGTGCGGAACGCGTCCGCAAAGCGTGTGGAATGTCGGAAGATCGATCCGGTCGTCACGAGACGGCATTGCTCGAACCAAGGATCCTTGCGCACGAGCGCCGCAGCCGAGGCGGCCAAGTCGCCGGCCGCCGCGTCCAGGATGCGGCCGGCCGTATCGTCGCCCTGTTCGTCGGCGCGAATGCACAGCTCGGCGAATTTGGCGATGTCGTGTTTTTTCAGGTGCGGTTGATAAATATAAGTGCGTAAATCGGTAACGGATGCAAAGCCGTACGTCCGGACGATCGATTCGGTCAGCAGCGTGGCCGGCTCGATGCCGTCATGGCTGCGCATCGCCGCCTTCAGCGTGCGGACGCCGATATCGTAGCCGCTTCCTTCGTCGCCGAGCAGGGGACCCCACCCGCCGACGCGAAACTTTCGCCGGTCCTCCGTCAAGCCGAACGCGATCGAACCGGTTCCGGATATGACGATGATGCCGCGGTCGTCGCCGAGCGTCGCCATCAGCGCGATCTGCGCGTCGTTGTTCATGAACGTTTCGAAGACGAGGCCGCGCTCGTCGCGATATTGCTCGACGAAGCTCCGGAACCGGGCGCGCTCGTCGTCGGTGTCGACGCCGGCCAGTCCGAGACAGACCGCTTCGCACGTCGCCTCCCGCAGCTCGGGAATGGAAAACGCCTTATCGAGCAAGGAGGCCATGTTCCGCGTCGCCTGCTCGAACGATACGGCGAAAGGGTTCGTCGAATCGACGACGAGACCGCCCCATTCGCGGCCGTCCTCCGCCAGTACGAGCGCTTCCGTCTTCGTGCCTCCTCCGTCGATGCCAATTACGTAACGCAAACTGTTCACCCGCTTTTTCTTATATATAGGGACAAGCGGCCGACCGCCGGGCGACAGCCGACAGTCCGAATGGCGCTCCGCTGCGTGGACAGGGAGCCCCTTATACATGGGATGGATTTTATTTGAGTATACGGGAAGATGTCAGGTTTGTAAAACAAAATTTATTGATATTAAATTTTTATTGAAATATTATTTCGCGGGCGCTATAATAAACTCATGTGGAAGCGATAACATCCATATGGCAGCGTGCCGGTCCGGTCTATGCCGCGTCCTGCGCGGTCGCGCCGGTTGTTATGGATCGTAGCGGATCGATAGGTTTCCTGATGTCAGGCGGACGAACCTGCGGTTCCCGCTGTACAGGATTCCCTCGAACGGTATGGAATAACATACTGGGCGTAACGCACACTAGCAGGGAAGCTGTCGAGCGCTTGATCATTATTGAACAGGGGGAACGGGAAATGAGGTTATTCAGCAAGTGGCTTTCCATGGCGATGGTTCTCGTATTCGTAGCCGTCGCCGCAGGTTGCGGCAAGTCAGGAGATACGCCGGAAGCGGGCAAAACCCCGGCGACCGAGCAGAAGCAGGATACGACTCCCGACACGGTTAAAGTATGGACTTACCCGGTTCACGGGAAATACGAAGACGATATCAAAGTATTGATCGCCGATTTCAATGCGAAATATCCGCATATTAAAGTAGAGTACGAAATTTTGTCCTGGGCGGAAGGTCCGAAGAAATTCGACGTCGCCTTGAACGCGGGCAGCCCTCCGGATCTGTACTTCGGCGGCATGAACGGCCAGTACGTCAGCACGGGCCTCGCCATGCCGATCGACAGCTACTTGGCCGTTTCGGAAGAGACGAAGAAAGACTTCCTGCCGGGCACGCTCGAAACGATGCAGTTCGGCGGCAAACAATACGGCTTGCCGTTGTACCAATCCCTCTGGGGCTGGGGAGCCAACAAGCGCATTCTCGACGAAGCGGGCGTAGACTACAAAAAAATTCAGGAAAACGGCTGGACTTGGCCGGAATTCCTCGAAGTCGCGAAGAAATTGAACAAGAAGCTGCCTGACGGCAGCCAGCAATATGCACTTGTGACCGACGGAACGTCGATCGACTTCCTCGACATGATAACCCGCAACGCCGGTTTGGTCGACGCGGTGGACGCGAAAGGCAACTTCATCTGGAACGACCAAAGAATCGTCGACGCTCTGAAATTTATCAGCACGCTCGTGAAAGACGGCTACATGCCGAAAGAAACGGTGGCGCTCGCTCCGGCGAAGCGGACGGAAATGTTCTATGCCGGTCAAGCGGCCATCATCAGCAAAGCGATTCCTTACTACGACGTCATGATCGCGAACCGCAACAAAGATATCGACGCAGGCAAAATCAAAGGCGAAAAAATCGAATACATCCAGCTGCCGGTACCGCACTCTCCTTCCGTCAACGGCTACGGCGTAACGACGGGCGGCGGCGAAGGCTACATCGCCTTCACGCAAAAAGGCGCGAACAACGAGCAGCATAAGAAAAACACGTTCCTCGTCATGGAAGCTTTGACCGGAGCGAAAGCGGGCAACTCCGCCAACGAGCTGTGCCTGCCGTTCGTACGCAACTCGCAAGCGAAAGAATTCGCGGGCAAAGGACTGGCGAAGGAAATCAACTTCAACGTATCGAAAAAAATGCGCGAAAACCTCGCTCCGCAAGTGGCGCTCAGCATCGACGTCGACAAAGCGGCGAAGCTGAAGCAATACCGCGAGCAAGTGGAGAAGCCGAATTTCCAAGCGGTGCTCGCAGGCGAGAAAACGCCGGAAGCGGCAGCCGAAGAATTGAAAACGAAAGGGCAGCAAATGCTGCGCTAATCTCAATTGCAAACGAGCGTAACGGAAACGCCCTGTATGGCAGCATATGGGGCGTTTCTTATAAAATAGAAGAAGCGGCTTTGACTCTCGTCAACGTTCGGTTCATGCTTACGAAGTAACTTTGCCTTCGGCAAAGTTCGGTTCATGCTTACGAAGTAACTTTGCCTTCGGCAAAGTTCGGTTCATGCTTACGAAGTAACTTTGCCTTCGGCAAAGTTCTCAGGAGGACAAAATGAAAAACGATACGGTTCAAGCGATACCGGGACCGAAGCCGCCGAACACGAAGTTCGTCCAGTTCTGGAAAGATTACGGCTGGGCGTACCTGTTCATTTTGGCCCCGGTGCTGTTGTTTTTGGTCTTTACGCTGTACCCGGTTTTTTCCGCGTTTTTGATGAGCTTCCAAAAGTATAACGTTATGCAGTCCAAATGGATCGGGTTGGACAACTATTCCTACATGATCACGGATAACGTCTTTTGGAAATCGATCAAGAACACGGTCATCTTCACGATCGGAACCGTGCCGGTCAACATCGCCATTACGTTCATCCTGGCTTTTTTTATTTTCCAGATGAAGAACTCGTGGCAGACGTTTTTCAAGGCGTCGCTTTATTTGCCGGCGGTAGCGTCCGGCGTTACGATTTCGCTCGTCTGGCTGGCGATTTTCGACCCGACCGCTTCCGGTCTCATGAACCGCGTCATCGGCATGTTCGGGCTCGATCCGGTCGTCTGGCTCGGCCAGTCGAACAAAGCGCTGTTCTCCCTCATGCTGATGAGCTATTTGGGCGCTCACGGCAGCGGCATCATCTTGTATCTCGCCGCGATGGGCGGCATCCCGAAATCGCTCTATGAAGCGGCGGACATCGACCACGCGAGCGGCTGGGCGAAGTTCAGCAAAATTACGTGGCCGCTGCTCAAGCCGACGACGCTTTACTTGGCGGTTACCGGCGTCATAACATCGTTCCAGGTTTTCATCAGCGTCTACTTGATGACATCGGGAGGTCCGAACTTCGCGACGACGACGATCGCGTACTTGATCTACGAGTCGGCGTTCGTCTTCTACGACTTCGGGCTCGCTTCGGCGCAGTCGTTCGTGCTCGCCGGGCTGATCATTCTCGTCTCGGTCATCCAGTTCAAATACTTCTCGTCGGACATCGAATATTAAGGAGGCGGTCGCCATGTCGAAACAGGCCAAAGCCGTATTTTTAAGCATCGCGGTCGCCGTCCTGCTGCTCTGGGTGCTCATTACGATTATCCCGTTGTACTGGATGGTGATCGGCTCGTTCCAGGATTCGCAATCGTCCGCGTCGTTCCGTCCGCAAATGTGGCCGGAATTGTGGTCGAGCGCGCCTTACGAACGGTTTTTCACGAAAACGAAAGCTTGGCGCTGGCTGTTCAACTCGCTGCTGGTGTCGGCCGTCATTACCGTTACGAACCTGTTCTTCGCCACGCTGGCGGGCTACGCGTTCGCGAAGCTGAAGTTTCCGGGCCGCAACTCGATTTTCTGGGTGCTGCTCAGCACGATGATGATTCCGGCGCAGGTGACGCTCATTCCGCTGTACGTGCTGGTCATCAACGTATTCGATTTGGCCGATACGTATACGGCGATCATTTTGCCGTCGATCGTGACGGTCGGCAACATCTTCTTGATGAAGCAGTACATGTCGACGCTGCCGACATCGCTCATTCACGCCGCGCGTATCGACGCGTGCAGCGAATTCGGCATTTTCCGCAAAATCATTTTGCCGATGGCGAAGCCCGGCTTGGCGGTTTTGGCGATATTCACGTTCGTGGCGCATTGGAACGATTTCTTCTGGCCGCTGCTCGTGACTCGTTCGACGGAAATGCGGACGATCCAAGTCGGCCTCGCGAGCTTCCGGTTCGCGGAAGCGACCGACTACGGCGCGATTATGGCCGGCGCTACGGTCGGCGCGCTGCCGATGATCATTCTGTTCTTCGCGCTGCAAAAATATTTCTTGCAAGGCATCACGATCGGCGCGGTCAAAGGGTAACGAGTTAGCAGGTACAGGAGGGGACTAGAAATGGCACGAGTCGAATTCAGAAATGTGGTCAAAGAATATCACGACGAAAAGCGCGGCACGTTCACGGCGGTGGCCGGCTCGAATTTCGTCATCGAAGATAAAGAGTTCGTCGTATTCGTCGGCCCGTCCGGCTGCGGCAAGACGACGTCGCTGCGCATGATCGCCGGTCTCGAGCGGCAATCGAGCGGCGATATCATCATCGGCGACCGGATCGTCAACGAGCTTCATCCGAAAGATCGCGATATCGCGATGGTATTCCAGGACTACGCGCTGTATCCGCACATGACGATCAAGGAAAACTTGTCGTTCGGCTTGAAAAACTTGAAGCGGCCGAAGGCGGAAATCGAGAAGAAAGTGATGGACGCCTCGAACATTCTCGGCTTGACCGAAATGCTCGACCGCAAGCCGCGGGAACTGAGCGGCGGCCAGCGCCAGCGGGTCGCCGTCGGACGCGCGATCGTCCGCGATCCGCAAGTGTTCCTGTTCGACGAGCCGCTGTCGAACCTGGACGCGAAGCTGCGCATCCAGATGCGCGTCGAGCTGTCCGAGCTGCACAAGCGGCTCGGCGCGACGATCGTTTACGTCACGCACGACCAGGTCGAGGCGATGACGCTGGGCGAGCGGATCGTCGTCATGAACAAGGGGCGCATCCAGCAAATCGCGTCGCCGGGCGTGCTGTACAACGAGCCGCAAAACATGTTCGTCGCGGGCTTCATCGGCTCGCCGGCGATGAACTTCATGGACGCGCGCATCGAGAACGGCAACGTTCATATCGAAGGAGCCTCCTTCGCGCTGACGGATGCGATGGTGAAAGGGCTCCGCGCCTACGAGGGCAAGGAAGTCGTGCTGGGCATTCGTCCGGAGCATATTTACGGCGAAGAGTTCGCCGAGAAGATGAACGTATCCAAAGAAAACTCGATGAAGTCGAACGTGCAGGTTATCGAGAATTTGGGCGCGGAGACGCTCTTGTACTTCCGCGTCGGCGCCCGCATGGTCACCGCCCGCGTCAATCCGGAGACGGAGGCCCGCATCGGACAAATGATGACGTTCGTGTTCGACCGCAACAAGCTTCATTTCTTCGATCCGGCGACGGAAGAGCGCATTTTGTTTTGACCCGAACTCCATAGGACGATACGGACGAAAATAAGAGGGGGATTCCGCTCTTATTTTCCCTATTCTATGGGTGAACCATCAACGCAATCTTAGCAAAAGAAAGGGGGAGACGGGATGCGCAAATTGAGCGAAATCGTCGTCCGCTCGGCGAAGCGGATTTATCAGGATATTATTCCCGTCGCGCTGTTCAGCATGACGGGGGCGATCGTATTCGTCCCGTTCGTCTTCTTCCTGCCGATCGGCATATCGCTCGTCTTTTTGCCGTTCGTCGCCGTGCCGCTGGCGGCCGGCGCGCTGCACGCCACCCATCGGATGATGAAGGGGGAGAAGCCGAGGCTGGCCGCGATGTTCGCCGGCGTCTGGAAATTCGCGCTGCCGTCGATCGCGTTCGCCTTCGTCTGCTCGATCTTCATCCTGATCATCGTGTCGACCTGGTGGTATTACGGCGGGAAGTCCGGCATGCTCTACTTCGTTCTCGCCGTGTTCCAGACGTACTTCGTGTCGATGGTGCTCGTCTCGCAGCTGTATGCGCTGCCGCTCGTCGTACAGGAGGGAGCGGGCGTATTCACGGCGATGGGACGCAGCGTGAAGCTGTTTCTCGCGCATCCCGTCTATACGATCGGCGCGTTCGTCCAACTGCTCAGCTTGACCGTGCTGCTCGGCGTGACGGTTATCGGCTTCGCGGCCTTGTACTTGGGGATGTACGGCATTTATGCCAACGAAGTGACGGCCAACGTATTGGCCAAGCCGGAGCGGGACGACGAGGACGGCGGCCGTCCGGCGGACGAGGCCCGGACGGACCGCGCTGCGGGCCGGGACCGGTTCGAGACGGCGTCGGCGCTCGGGAATTGATTCCATCGAAGGAGTGGGAGAAGTGGGAAATCGGATTACGGCGCAGCCTAGCGTGCGCACCGGCGCGGACCGGATCGAAGAAGCGGCGAAGACGGTATTCGCCGGCGCTCGGGTCGGCTTGGTGACATGCCCGACCGGCATCAACAGCCGGTTCGAATCGACGATCGACTTGTGCGGCGCATTGACGGACGCCAAGCTGACCGCCTTGTTCGCCTGCGAGCACGGCATCCGCGGCGAACGCCAGGCGGGCGTCCTGTTCGAGGACGAGACGGACCCCCGCTGGGGCGTGCCCGTCTTCAGCCTGTACGGGAAAACCAAGAAACCGACGGCCGACATGCTCGGGCACGTCGACGTCGTTCTGTTCGACATTCAAGATATCGGCGTCCGTTTCTTTACGTATTTGACGACGCTCGTCTATATGATGGAAGCGTGCGCCGAATCCGGCACGACGCTGATCGTTCTCGACCGCCCGAATCCGTTCGGCGGTTTTTGCTGCGAGGGCGGCAAGCTGGTGCCGGGCTTCGAATCGATGGTCGGCATCGCGCCGATTCCGTTCCGAACCGGCATGACGATCGGCGAGTTCGCGTTGTACATGAACGACCGGCTGGAGCGGCGGTGCGATCTGAAAATCGTCGGCCTGCAGGGCTGGCGCCGAACGATGGAGTTCGCCGATACGGGGCTGCCGTGGGTGATGACGTCGCCGAACACGCCGACGCTGGAGACGTGCCGCGTCTATCCGGGAACGTGCCTGTTCGAAGGCACGAACGTTTCCGAAGGGCGGGGCACGACGCGTCCGTTCGAGACGGTGGGCGCGCCTTGGCTCGACGGCGAACGGCTGGCGGCGGAGATGAACGCGCTGGCGCTGCCGGGCGTCCATTTTCAGCCGACGTATTTCACCCCGACGTTCTCGAAGCATCAAGGGGCGCTGTGCAGCGGCGTCCAGCTATACGTGACCGACACGGAGACGTACCGGAGCGTGGAGACGGGCCTTCGGCTGCTGCATCGGGCGGCGAAGCTGTCCGACGGGCGGTTCGAATGGATCGCCCCGTTCAAAGAAGGGCGCAAGCCCTTCATCGACTATTTGACCGGAAGCGATTTGGTCCGCACGTCCGCGCTGGACGACGCGGGACTGGAGCGTATCGTGGCGCTGTGGGAACGCGACGCCGACGAATGGAAAAAGGAGCGCGCTCCGTATTTGCTGTACGACTGATCGACGGCGGCCAGCTTCGGGAGAGACGGGAGGAAAACCAGGTGAACGGCAACAGTACGAAGCATCCGGGGGAACAGGCGGCAACGGCTGACGCGGGGTATGACGCGTCGGCGATGACGCTGCGGCAAAAAATCGGCCAGATGGTCCACTGCGGGTTTCACGGCTACGAGCCGAGCGAGGAGATCGTCCGGCTGATCCGCGAACGCGGCATCGGCGGTGTCATCCTGTTCGCGCGCAACGTGCGGGACATCCGCCAAGTGGCGGCGACGAACGCGGAGCTGCAGCGGATCGCGATGGAAGCGGGCTTGCCGCCGCTCACGATCGCGATCGACCAGGAGGGCGGCATGGTGGCCCGCCTCACCGAAGGCGTGGCGCTCATGCCCGGCAATATGGCGATCGCGGCCGGCGGATCGGCGGAGGCTGCTTACGAGGCGGCGCGCGTGACCGGCGACGAGCTGCGCGCGCTCGGCATCAATCTGAACTACGCGCCGGTGCTGGACGTCAACGTCAATCCGGCGAATCCGGTCATCGGCGTCCGCTCCTACGGCGAATCGCCGGAGCTCGTGGGCGACTACGGGCTGCAGGCGATCCGGGGGCTGCAGGAAGCGGGAGTTACCGCGACGGCGAAGCATTTTCCGGGACACGGCGACACGGACGTCGATTCGCATCTCGACCTGCCGACGATTTCGCATTCGCGGGAACGCATTTACGCGGTCGAGCTCGCGCCGTTCAAACGGGCGGTGGCGGCCGGCGTCGACGCGATCATGTCGTCGCACATCTATTTCCCGGCGTTCGAGTCGGGCAAGGTGCCGGTTACGCTGTCGCGCAACGTCTTGACCGGCCTGCTGCGCGAGGAGCTCGGCTTCGACGGCGTCATCATGACGGACTGCATGGAGATGAAGGCGATCGCCGACCATTACGGCACGGTGAAGGCGGCGGTCATGGCGGTCGAAGCCGGCGCGGACTGCGTCCTGATCAGCCACCGCCACGACTTGCAGGAGGGGGCGATCGACGCGCTCGTCGCCGCCGTCGAGTCGGGGCGCATCAGCGAGGCGCGCATCGACGCGTCGGTGCGGCGCCTGCTCGCGATGAAGCGGCGGCGCGGCTTGACGGCCGACGCCGTCGCCACGGTCGCGGACGACGCCTACTACGCGGGAGACGCGTTCCGCCGCGTCGGCGGCGAGGCGCATCGCGCGGTAGCGCGCCGGATCAGCGAGGCGAGCGTCACGGTCGTCAAGAACGAAGGCGGCCTGCTGCCGCTTCGCCGCGAGCGGACGCTCGTCATCGGCGTGCAGGCGGCGGCGGTGTCGGAGGTCGACGAATCGGTCGACCTGCCGATGACGCTCGGCCAGGCGCTGGCCGCGCAAGGCGTCCCGGTCGAGGAGCGGACCGTTCTGCTCGACGACGTCGCCGGCCAGGCGGACGCGCTCGCGGAGCTGGCGCGCTCGTTCGGCCAAGTCGTCGTCGGCACGTACAACGCGTCGTTCCGGCCGGAGCAGGCGGCGTTCGTGCGCGCCGTTCTCGAATCGGGCGGCAAGCCCGTCGTCGTGGCGCAGCGCAACCCGTACGACATTCAGGCGTTTCCGGACGTGCCGGCGTACGTGCTGACGTACGAATCGCGGCCGCTCGCGCTGCAATCGGCGGCGAAGGTGCTGGCCGGGACGGCGGAAGCGCGAGGACGGACGCCGGTGGCGATTCATCCGGATTATCCGGCGGGAAGCGGAGGGAACGGACGATGATCGCGAATCTCGTAACGAAGCCGAGCCGGCTCATTATCGGGCTCATGTCCGGCACGTCGCTCGACGGCGTCGACGCGGCGATCGTCCGCGTCGAGGGCCAAGGGCTCGCGACGAAGGCGGAGCTCGTCGCCTACACGGCGGTGCCGTATGACGACAAGCTGCGCGAGAAGCTGAAGGAGCTGTGCAGCGTCGAGCATTCGGACGTGGCCAAAGTGTGCGGCATGAACTTCTACATCGCCGACGTGCTCGCCGACGCGGCGGAGCGGGCGGTGGCGGAAGCGGGGTTGACGATGGCCGACGTCGACTTGATCAGCTCGCACGGCCAGACGATCTGGCACATCCCGATCGCCGACGAATCCGATTGGTCGCTCGTCCGCTCGACGCTGCAGATCGGCGACTTGTCGGTCATCGCGAAGCGGACGGGCAAGCCGGTCGTCGGCGATTACCGGACGGCCGACATGGCCGTCGGCGGGCAAGGAGCGCCGCTCGTCCCGTATGCGGACTTTATTCTGTTCCGCGACGAGGCGAAAGGACGCATCGTGCAAAACATCGGCGGCATCGGCAACTGCGCGGCGATTCCGGCCGGCGGGCTGCCGGAGCAGGTCATCGCCTTCGATACCGGCCCGGGCAACATGCTGATCGACCAAGCGGTCCATACGCTGTCGGACGGCGAGCGCAGCTATGACGCGGGCGGCCAATGGGCGGCGAGAGGGAAGCCGGACGGCGCCGTCGTCGCGGACATGATGAGCCATCCGTACTTCGCGATGAAGCCGCCGAAGACGACGGGACGCGAGCTGTTCGGCAAGGCGTACGCGCAGCAATGGATGGAGCGGATGCGTGCGAAGGGGCTGTCCGACGCCGATATCGTGGCGACGTTCACCGCCTTCACGGCAAGCTCGATCGCGCAAGGCTACCGCGAGTTCGTGCTGCCGGCGGCGCCGGCGCAAGAGGTGATCGTGTCGGGCGGCGGCGCGCACAACAAGACGCTGCTCGCGATGCTCGGCGATTTGCTGCCGGAACTAACGGTAACGACGTCGGACGCGCTCGGCATATCGAGCGACGCGAAGGAAGCGGTCGCGTTCGCCGTATTCGCGAACAATTTCCTGTTCGGCATTCCGAACAATTTGCCGTCGGCGACGGGCGCTCCCGTCCCGACGATTATGGGCAAGCTGGCGCTGCCGGGCTGATCGGCGATTCGATGGGAGGCGAAGCACAATGAACGAATACGACACGTCGGCGGCCGCCGACGCGAACATGGACCCGGATCGGATCGCCGACGCATTCCGCCTGCTGGACGAAGCGGTGGCGCGAGGCGATACGCCGGGCGGCGTAGCGGCGATCGGCCGGCACGGCCGCGTAGCCGCGGTGCACGCGGTCGGGGTCGCGCATACGGCGGCGCCGGACGGCGGCAGGCTGCCGGCCGCGCCGGGCACGATCTACGACTGCGCGTCGCTGACCAAGGTCGTCGCGACGCTGCCGCTCGCGCTGCTGCTCGTCGACCGCGGCCGGCTGCGTCTGGACGATCCGGTCGCCGTCTACCTTCCGGCGTTCGCCGCCGAAGGAAAGTCGGCCGTTACCGTCAAGCAGCTGCTGACGCATACGTCCGGCCTGCTGTCGCATAAGGATATGTACTCGCACGGCTGGACGCCGGACGAAGTGAAAGCGCACGTGCTTGGCCAGCCGCTCGAATACGAGCCGGGCACGAAAATGGTGTACAGCGACCTCGGCTTCATCACGCTGGGCGCAATCGTGTCGGAGCTGTTCGGCGAACCGCTGGCGGACGCCGCGCGGAAGCACGTATTCGAGCCGCTCGGCATGAGCGACACGCGGTTTCTCCCGCGGGAGGAGCTGCGGCCGCGCATCGCCGCGACCGAATACGACGCCGGCCTCGGCCGCCACAAGTGGGGCGAGGTGCACGACGAGAACGCGGGCGCGCTCGGCGGCGCCAGCGGCCACGCCGGCCTGTTCTCGACCGCGGCCGACTTGGCCAAGTATGCGGCGATGTGGCTGGCCCAAGGCCGCATCGGCGGAAGCGGGAGGCTGCTCAGCGCGGCGGCCGTCGAGGCGGCGACCCGCTGCGCGACGCCCGGCTTGGCCGCCAACCGCGGCCTCGGCTGGGTGCTCAAGGGCGACCCGTGGGACGCCTCCGGCGACCTGCTGTCGCCGTCCTGCTACGGCCACACCGGCTTTACCGGAACGAGCCTGTGGATGGACCCGGCGGCGGACTGCTTCGCGGTGCTGTTGACGAACCGGGTTCATTACGGCAGGGACGTTTCGGTCGCCCGGCTGCGCCATTGCTTTCATAACGCGACGGCCGCCGCCTGCCTGTAGCGGATTGGGGCCGCCGCGCGCGCACGCGCACGCGGATGAACTAGGGAAAGGACAAAGACGAACATGATCACGTATCGAAGCTATAGACCCGGCGACGAGAGACAGCTAGTGAAGCTTTGGAACGAATGCCTCGTGCACGATCCCGTAACGCCCGCGCGGTTCCGCAATCTGGTGCTGCTGGACGCCAACTTCGACCCGGCCGGCTTGCGCGTCGCCGAAGACGGCGGTTCCTTGATCGGCTGCGTCTACGCCGTCCGGCGCCTGCTGCCGATGGCCGGCACCGACCTGGAGCCGGACAACGGCTGGATTCCGTTTTTCTTCGTGTCGCCGGCTCATCGGCGTCAAGGCGTGGCGTCCGTGCTGATGCGCGATGCCGTCGAATTTTTGCGCGGCCACGGCCGGACGAAGCTGTTTTTCTCCTCGTATGCGCCGAATTACATCGTGCCGGGCATCGACGAGCGCGCATATCCGGCCGGTTACGCGTTTTTGCTGAAGGAATCGTTCGTGCGGCGGTATTCGCCGGTGGCGATGGACTTGCCGCTGGTCGGCTACGAGACGCCGGACGACGTCGTGCAGCTGAAGCGTCTGCGGACGCGGGAGGGGTACGAGTTCCGGACGGCGGAGGACCGCGATTTGGCGGAGCTGATCCGGTTCGCGAACGAAGCGTTCAATCCGGACTGGGGACGGGCGATCCGCGAGGGCGTCCTGCGGGGCATGCCGCTCGACAGCATCTTGGTCGCGTACAAAGGCGAGCGGCTCGTCGGATTTTGCCTGTACGGCGGCTATGAAGGCATCCGCGAACGGTTCGGACCGTTCGGCGTCGATCCTTCGGAGCAGGGCAAGGGACTCGGCAAAATATTGCTGTACGACTGCCTGCGCGCGATGCGCGCCGCCGGGCTGCACGGCGCCTGGTTTTTATGGACGGGCGAGACGACGCCCGCCGGGCATCTGTACAAGAAAGTCGGCTTTCGCGTCACGCGGTCGTTCCACGTCATGTGCCGGGAGCTTGAACCGAAAGCGTAACCGATTTTGGAAAAGACGTCGACATCGGCGTCTTTTCTCTTTTTTTCATCCGAAATGAACGTCGATCCGAGCGGCTACCTGTGGTAAAATCGGGAAGGAACCGACATTCGATACATACGAATCCGATAAGGAGGCGCTACGATGGCGGAACAAACGAAATCCGCGCAGGTCGACGCGCAAAAGCTGGACCCGAACATGAGCTTGACGCAAACGGAGGACGCCGGACTGCGCTGGCTGTCGCCCGACCGCCCGCCGTTCCGGCTGTCCGGCTTTCCGTGGTTCGGCCAAGACGGCCTGTACCGCAGATTGCCGTCCCGGCCGAAGCATACGCTGCCGACGGCGGTCGACCAATTGGCCAATTCGACGGCGGGAGGACAGATCGCGTTCCGGACGAACTCGGCCCGTCTCTCGATCCGCGTCGCACTGGCGGGCAAGGCGAACATGTACCATATGCCGGCGACCGGCCAATGCGGGTTCGACATCTACTTGGGGACGCCGGGCGACCAGCAATTTTTCGGCGTGACGCGTTACGACCATACGCAGCAGACGTACGAGGCGGAGCTGTTTCATTTTCCCCATGCGGAAGAACGTCATGTGACGCTCAACTTTCCGCTTTATCAAGGAGTCGAGGAAGTATGGATCGGCGTCGACCCGGACGCGGACGTGTACGAGCCGCTCCCCTACCGAAGCGCGAAGAAAGCGATCGTGTACGGGACGTCGATCACCCAAGGCGGCTGCGCGACCCGTCCGGGCATGGCGTATACGAACATTATCAGCCGCCGAATCCCGATCGAGTTCGTCAATCTCGGCTTCTCCGGCAACGGCCGCGGCGAGCCGGAAGTAGCCCGTACGATTGCGGAAATCGAAGATCCCGCCCTGCTCGTGCTCGATTATGAGGCGAATGCGGTCGACACCGACTTGATGCGGCGGACGCTGCCGGAATTCATCCGCATTTATCGCGAAGCGCACCCGGACGTCCCGATACTCGTGCTGTCCAAAATCCAGTATGCGCGGGAACGGTTCGAGCCCGCTCTGCTGCAAAAACGTCTCGAGATGAAACAAATCGAGATGGATACCGTGGAATCGTACCGGAGCCGCGGCGACACCAACGTCCATTTCTTCGACGGCGGCGTCCTGCTCGGTACCGACAGCTACGACGAGTGCACCGTGGACGGCGTGCACCCGACCGACCTCGGCTTCCTGCGGATGGCCGATACGCTGACCCCGGTGTTCCGGGAGCTGCTGAAAAACGAGCTGTAAACAATCGAAAAACCGGAGACGTCGAAGGACGCGCTCCGGTTTTGCTTTTTTGCCCGCTTGCCCGTCTAACATCGACGACAACGGTTTTCCTTCATTCCCCGAGCCGGTTCCAGCGGCTCTCGTGCTTAACCAGCAGCGGATGGGGCTCGAATCGGCCTTCCTGCGCGACGACGAGCCGTATTTGGCGTATCCACTGCTCGAAGCCTTGATAGGACGCGAACCGGTTCGCGTACGCCCCGGACAAGCCGAGAAAATAAGGCGATTCGTACCGTTCGGCCATATAGCGGAGCGCGACATCCATCGGCGTATACTTTTTGCGCTTGCGCTCGTACGTATCGATATCGAGCCGGACCGCGCACGGCAGCCGGCCGACCGCCTCCTGAAGCGCGTCCTCGCGCTTGTACATCGGCGGCGGAAACTTGACGCCCATCCGCTTCAACGTCTCCTCGTGCGGCACGTACAGCGCGATGCGCGACAAGCTTCGCCGCTCCGCCCAATCGGCGAGCAGCCGCAAGCCGATCTCCCCGAGCGAGCCGTCCGTCGCCGGGCCGTCCGCCTCGTCGCCGAGATCGAAGCTGTCGTAGACGAAGAGCGTTCCTTTCGTCGTCTCCCCGGGGGGCTCGTAGCCGTACGGCACCTGCTGCGGATTGCGGTCCATTCGATCATCTCCGTTTCTTGCTTGGATAAGACTCGGTACGGATTAGTATGGATCGGTTCGGCCGGCTTCAACCGGATGTCGTCCCGATCAATGCCCGGACGTCGCCTTCAGTCCGACGATGCCCGAGACGATGAGCAGCAGGAACAGGACGCGCGTCCAGTCTCGCGGCTCGCCGAAGACGAGCATCCCGACGACGACGGTGCCGAGCGCGCCGATGCCGGTCCAAATCGCATAAGCCGTTCCGATCGGAAGCGACTTGAGCGCAAGCGACAGCATGGCGAAGCTGACGATCATACCCGCTACGGTTACGACGCTCGGCACGAGCCGGGTAAAGCCGTTCGTATATTTCAACCCGATCGCCCATACGACTTCGAACAATCCGGCGACGATCAAATAAATCCAGGGCATGCTTCTCACTCCGTTTCTCATGATGACTTTCCTTCTAGCGGGAGACGCTTTCCCAGAACATCGACCATACCGATTGGAGCCGTTCCCGGAACCGCTCCGGTCCGTAATAAAACATTTGCACGAACGAGCCGTCCAGCAGGCAGTAGTAGGCGGCCAGCAAATCGTCCGGGTCGCGCTCCCGGATCGTCCCTTCGCGGATCCCCGACTCGAATACGCCTCGCAAAAACGACGACTGCTTGCGCTCCGCCTCCAAAAACCTCGCCTGCAGCTCGCTTGCGAGCGAGGAGGGCGGGAACAGCATCGCCCGCTTCAAGAAAGCGGCCTTCTCTTCGTCCAGCAAGTAGTTGCGGCAAGTTTCGGATAAAATACGATACAGCTTCGTCTCCGTCGGCTCGAGGCGCACCGATTCGATGAGCGCTTCCAGCTTCCGGGCATGCTCGTCCTGCACGTCTTCGTATACGGCGAAGAACAGCTTCTCCTTGCTCTCGAAATGCGCGTACAGCGACGGCGTCTTGATGCCGACCTCCTTGGCGATGGCGGACAACGGCGTGCCTTCGTAGCCGTGTGAGGCAAACAGCCGGAGGGCGGCGGATTTGATAGCGTTGGCTGTCATGGGATGCGCCTCCTTCTAACTAACGATAGTTAGGCAACTACTAGCATAGCAAACGCCACTCCGATTTGCAACCATTTCCGTTGACCCATCGTCCTATTATGGACTGTCTTATCCGGAACCATCCAAGGGGGAGCGAGACGATGAGAAGATTGCAGATGGGAATGTGGCACGCGCTGGACGAAAGCCGGTGGGACGCGTATAACGGGAACGTCCTGAACGGGCTCGAGATATGCCATTACGCCGATACGGAAAGCTTGGAACGGCTTCGCTCGTTTTGCGATCGCAGAGGCGTCGCATTCGGCGTGCACGGTCCGATCTTGGGGGACCGCGGCTACGAGCTGCCGCGGGTCAATTCGCCCGATGCGGCGGAGAGACGGGAGGCGCTCGCCCGGATCGCGGCGGAGACGGAGCTCGCTTCCCGGTACGGGGCGGATTACCTCCTGTTCCACTATCCGTTTCTTCCCGTCTTCGATACGCCCATACGCCGATATTACCCGAAAATGCCCGATCCGCGGGCCCGCTACGGCTATGACAAGCTGTCCCGAACGGCGTTCCGCGACGTCTCCGAGCGGCTGTTCCACGAGCTGGCCGAGCTGCAGCTTCGCTACGGGCAGCGCATCGTCCTGGAGCACGATTTCTTCGGCGATTACGGGGACATCGTCATCGATATGTTCGACCGGCACCCGGAAATCGGGTTCGTCGTCGATACGGCGAGACTGGACGTGACCCGGCGCGCTTTCGACGGCTTCGATCCGTACGAATGGCTCGACCGGCTGGCGCCCTCCGTCTATTTGGTCCATTACAGCAACGTCCGGTACGAGGACGATACGTTCGTTCACCATTGGCCGGTCCGGGCTTCGCACGACGGGGACGGCCGGTTCGGGGAGGCGTTTTCCTACTTGCGGCATTTGGCCGAACGGAACGACGCCTTCCACGTCACCTTCGAGCATAAGCACGAGTGGGTCGAGCGCGAGGAGCTGTTCGCGATTTACCGCCGGGCCGCGGAAGCGTGCGGCATACCGGCCGGCCGTGCCGACCCTACTGTTTGACTATATCGATATTGTCCTTTGGCGGTACCGCTCGCATTCCGTTATGCTGGTTGTAAAAAGGAGGGAACCGATGAATGGATAGGGAAGCCGGAATAGAGGCCGGAATGCGGGATGAACCCGGCATCGTGCTCGTCACCGGCGTTATGGCGAGCGGGAAATCGACGGTCGCACAGCTGCTTGCCGAGCGGTTCGAGCGCAGCGTCCATGTTCGAGGGGATATGTTTCGAAAAATGGTCGTCAACGGGCGGGTCGAGATGAGCCCGGACGTCCCGGAGGAGGCGGAGAGGCAGCTGCTGCTCCGCTACCGGCTGGCGGCTTCGACGGCGGACGCGTACCGGGAAGCGGGCTTTCGCGTCGTCGTGCAGGATGTGGCGGTCGGCCCGATGCTGAGCGATTTCGTCGGCTTTTTCCGCACGCGGCCGCTCCACGTCGTCGTGCTCTGCCCGCGGCCGGACGTCGTGGCGGAGCGGGAGGCGGCGCGCGGGAAGAAAGGCTACGGGGCCGCCTGGACGCCGGCGATGCTGGACGACGTGCTCCGCGGCACGACGCCGCGCATCGGGCTGTGGCTCGACACGTCGGACTGGACGGCGGAGCGGACGGTCGACGAGATTCTCCGGCGATTGCCGGAGGAAGGCGGAGTGGAGTGATCCCTGCGGGGAGAGTGTCGGGGGAGGGGAGCGGTATCGCGATCGAACGGTATCACTATAGCGAGGAACCGGATATTGCGGCGTTCGTGCCGCGGCCGGCCCCGGCAGACCCGGGCTTGCCGCCCGTCGTTTACGCGATCGACCGGGAGCGGGCGCCGCATTATTGGTTTCCGCGCGACTGTCCGCGCGTCATCTACGCGAAGGGCGAGCGGACGTCGGAAGCGGACCGGCGCGCGCTGTTCGGCGATACGGCGGCGAGCAAAGTCATCGCGGTGGAGAACGGCTGGCTGGAGCGAATCCGCGAGACGAAGCTGTACGTTTATACGTTCGCCGGCGATTCGTTCCGGCTGCTGGACGGGACGGCCGGGTATTACGTTTCGGAGGAAACGGTCGTCCCGCTCCGGGTGGAGCCCGTCGGCGACCTGCTCGCGAAGCTGCTGGCGGAGCCGCTCGAGCTTCGGTTCATGCCGTGCCTGCATCGGCTTCGCGACACCGTCGTCGCCTCGACGGCCGATTTTTCGATCATCCGGTTTCGCAACGCTTCGCCTCGCATCGGTTGTTGACGTAGAGCCCTTCGGGGCTCTTTGTTTTGGCGATCGGGATGTACCGGGTCTAACCTTGGTCTCGTCTTCATCTCGATTGGAGTTTATCCAATGGCTGGACCGCTGCCGGGTGCGAAACCGGCCGTCCATTGGATTCCATCCAATCGAATGTCTCCGGAAAGCCGGCGGACGCATGTTTTGCCGAATTCCATTGGATGGTTTCCAACAGAGTCCCCATTCCGGGCGTCCGTAAGCGATTCGGTTGGATGAAGTCCAATAGAGCTTCTGCGGCATCGCTTTACGGGGGAGAAGCGAAGGCGCACGGCAGCAAATCCGCGTCGACGCGCGTTCTTGCGCGTTCGTCCGTCCGAATTTTATAATCGGATCATCCAGTCCAGTCGGACGCGTTTGTCCGAGATGGGGAAACGGACGTGACGCAACATGAGAATGCAAAAGCTTCGAAACGAACTTTATTCCTATATGATCGTAACGGCCGGCTGCCTGTTGATCGCGATCGGCTTCAACCTGCTGCAGCGCCCGAACCGGATCGCCGCCGGCGGCGTGCCCGGCCTTTCGACGATCGTCGAAGCGTGCACGGGGATATCGCCCGCCTTGTTCCAATGGGGGATCAACGGAGCGCTGCTCGTAGCGGGAGGATGGATGCTCGGACGATCGTTCGTGCTGAAAACGGCCTACGGCTCGGCGCTGCTGCCGCTGCTTGCCTACGCGACCGCCGACTGGCCGGCGCTGACGGCCAATCCGCTGCTCGCGGCGCTGTACGGCGGCGTCGTCACCGGCGCCGGGCTCGGCCTGCTGTTTCGCGTGGACGGTACGATCGGCGGCTTTTCGGTCATCGCGGCCCTTTTACAGCGGCGAAGAGGAATCGCCCCCGGCAAAACGATCGCGGCGTTCGATTTCGCCGTCGTCGCCCTGAGCGGGATCGTCTTTTCGCCGGAAAGCGCGCTGTACGCCTTGGTCGGATGGTTCGCGATGAAAAAGACGATTCCGCTCGTTCAGTCCGCCGGAGCAAAGTCCACCTTCGCGATCGTCATCTCCGACCGTGCCGATGCCGTCAAAGCGTCGGTTTTGGAGCGGCTCGACCGCGGCTTGACGGAGCTGCACGGCAACGGCGGCTTCTCCGGAGCGGAGAAACGCGTGCAAATGGTCGTGCTCCGCCAATCGGAGGTTCCCCGGCTCAAAAGACTCGTCGCCGAGGCCGACCCGGAAGCGTTCGTCCTGATCGGCGACGCGCACGACGTGATGGGCGACGGCTTCGACCGGTTTCGCGCCGTTCGCGCGAACGGCCGCACCCGCAAGACGATGTTCCGGACGGTGCGCGATTCGGCGAGAGTGCCGGGACGGTAAGCGCGGCGAATCGATACGATAGAATCGATACGATAGATCGATACGATGGAACAGAAAAAGAGTCCCGCGACCGCGCGGGACTCTTTTTCCTATTACGATTGTCCGGTGTCTCCATCGGGAAGACGATGCTGGAATCGCTCCAGCGCGTCCCGGACTTCCTCCGGCGTATCCATGTCCAGGATGCGCTCCGCGAGCTCTTGGCAAGCTGCGCGATCCATCCGCCGAACTTCGCGCTTGATCTTCTGCATGGCCGAAGGAGCCATGCTCCATTCGTGAAGCCCGAGGCCGACGAGCAGCGGTGCCGCGAGCGGGTCGCCGGCCATGCTGCCGCACATCCCGGTCCAGATGCCCCGTTCGACCGAGGCGTCGATCACCCGCTTGATGAGCCGGATAACGGCGGGGTGGAAGTAATCGTACAGGCCGGCGACCTGCTCGTTCATCCGGTCGACAGCGACCGTATACTGGACCAGATCGTTCGTCCCGATGCTGAAAAAGTCGACTTCCTTGGCGAACCGGTCGGCCTGCAGGGCGGCCGACGGAATTTCGACCATGATGCCGAGCTCGATCCGGTCGGCGATCGGCACGTGGTCCCGAAGCAGATCGGCGCGCACGTTGTCGTACACGGCCTTCGCCCGGCGCCATTCGGCCAAGCCGGAAATCATCGGGAACATGATCTTGATCGTGCCGTGAGCGCTCGCCCGCAGGATGGCGCGGAGCTGCGTGACGAACAAGTCCTGCCGGTCCAGACAGAGCCGGATGGCGCGGTAGCCGAGAAACGGATTCATCTCGTGGGGAACGCTCAAGTAAGGCAGCTCCTTGTCCCCGCCGACATCCAGCGTCCGGATGACGACCGGCCGTCCTTGCATCGCTTCGGCCGCCGCTTTGTACGCTTCGTACTGTTCATCCTCGTCCGGCATGGCGCTGCGGCTCATGAACAAAAATTCGGTCCGGTACAGCCCGACCGCTTCGGCTCCGCGCCCGATCAGTCCGGCCGCTTCCTCCGGCGTGCCGATATTGGCCGCGATCTCGACCCGGAAGCCGTCCGTCGTCACCGCCTCTTGTCCGGCGAACGCTTGGAGCCGCTGGCGCGCTTCCTCCTGCCGCTCCATCCGCTCGCGGTACGCATCCACGGTGGACGGCTCGGGGCGGATGACGCATGTTCCCGTCGCCCCGTCGATCGCGAGCGGATCGCCGTCGCGGATCGCGTCGATGCCGTCTCCGGCGCCGAGGATGGCGGCGATGCCGAGCGAATTGGCCAGAATGGCCGTGTGCGACGTCTTCCCGCCGATTCGCGTCACGAAGCCGAGCACGAGGCTTTTGTCCAGCTGCACCGTATCGGAAGGGGTCAAATCGTCCGCGACGAGGATCACTTCCTCACGGATGTCGCTCAGCTTGCGGCCTTTGTCGCCCCGGACGTTCCCGAGCAGCCTGCCGCCGATATCGCGCACGTCCGCCGCGCGCTCGCGCATGTAGTCGTTCGCCATGCTCTCGAACAGCGCGGCCGTCTGGGCGGTCACTTTCCGCACCGCCGTCTCCGCGGTCCAGCCTTCCGCCGCGATCAGCTTCTCCATCGCGGGATAAAAGGACGGATCGTTCAGCATGCTGATCTGTCCTTTCAAGATGACCGCCCGCTCTTCGCCCAGCTTCTCCGCCGTCCGGAGGACCAGCTCCTCGAGCTCGGAGACGCTCGCCGCTTTGGCGTTCCGCAGCTTCTCCGTTTCGAGCTCGGGCCGGTCCGTCTTGCGATCGTCGTCCGCGATCGCCCGAGCCGGCGCGTAGACGAACGCCTTGCCGACCCGGACGCCTTCCGATACGCCCAGTCCTTGTATGATCGTCTCCGGCATGTCCGGTGCCACCGCCTTTCCGCCGCCGTTCATTACGCTTCCCCGAAGCCGCCGTCGATCAAGGCGACGAGCGACTCGACCGCTTCCCGTTCGTCCGGGCCTTCCGCGGCGACGACGACCGGATTGCCCTGCGACAGGCCGAGCGTCATGAGGCCGAGGATGCTTTTGGCGTCCACCTCGGCGTTTGCGGCTTTGGACAGCAGCGTGATTTTGGATTGATAGCGTCCCGCTTGCTCGACGAACAATTGGGCCGGGCGGATATGGAAGCCGGATTCGTTCCGGATCGTCGTTTCTTTGCTGTACATCTGGTTTCCCCTCCGTTCGTCAAATCGTTTCCATCAAGCGGATCAGCTCTTGCGGATCGCTTACGGCCATCAGCCGGCTGCGGAACGATTCGTCGATCAATTTTCTCGAGATGGCGATCAAAATTTGCAAATGCTCGTTGCCGGCCGCTTCTTCCGGGACGGCAATCATGAAGGCGGCCGTAACGGGCTGGCCGTCGAGCGAATCCCAGTCGATCGGCTTCGCCAGCTTCGCGAAGGCGAGGCCCGGGCGGCTGACGCCGGCCGATTTGCCGTGGGGGATCGCCACGCCGAAGCCGATCCCGGTCGAGCCGGTTTTCTCGCGGTTCGTCACGGCTTCCAAATAAGCGGTTTTGTCGGCGACGACGCCGGCCGAAACGAGCGAATCGACCATCGCTTCGATGGCGGAAGCTTTGTCGGCCGCGTCCAGCGGGATCCTTATCGATTGGTCGTGCAGCAAGGCGGTTGCGTTCATCTTGTCCAGCTCCTTCGATATCGTTTAGGGGGTTACCCGTTTTTTCAGCAGGGAAAGCAGCAGGGCGGTGATCGCCGTTCCGATCGCGATCGCCAGAGCGTACAGCGCGACATGGCTGACCGCATTCGGAATCGCGAGGACGAACAGTCCGCCGTGAGGCGCGCGAAGCGTGGCGCCGAACAGCATCGACAGCGCGCCGGTCACGGCCGAGCCGGCCATGATGGACGGGATGACGCGGAACGGGTCGCCGGCCGCGAACGGGATCGCGCCTTCGGTGATGAAGGCGAGGCCGAGCACGCCGGCCGATTTGCCGCCGTCGCGTTCTTCCTGCGTAAACTTCTTCGGCGCGATCACGGTCGCGAGCCACAAGCCGAGCGGCGGCGTCATGCCGGCCGCCATGACGGCGGCCATCGGGCCGAATACGTCGCTGCCGACGAGCCCGACGGCGAACGTATAGGCCGCTTTATTAAGCGGGCCGCCCATGTCGAACGCCATCATGGCGCCGAGGATGAGCCCGAGGAGGACGGCGTTGGCGGAGCCGAGCGATTTCAGCCAATCGGTCAAGCTGTCCATTATATATTTCACCGGCTCCCCGATTACATACACCATGAGCAGTCCCGTCACGGCCGTGGCGATCAGCGGAATGAGCAGGATCGGCTTCAAGCCTTCGAGGTTGCGCGGAAGCTTGATGCCGGCTTTGAGCCATTTGGCGACGTATCCGGCCAAAAATCCGGCGACGATGCCGCCGAGAAATCCGGCGCCCGCCTGCGAGGCGAGCATGCCGCCGACCAAGCCCGGGGCGAGCCCCGGCTTCTCCGCGATCGAGAAGGCGATGAAGCCGGACAGTACCGGGACCATGAGCGCGAAGGCGGCTCCGCCGCCGATATTCATCAGCGCGGCGGCCATCGTCCCTTTCTCCTTGAACGCTTCGATGCCGAACAGGAACGACAGCGCGATGAGGAGACCGCCCGCCACGACGAGCGGCAGCATCGCCGACACGCCGGTCATGAGATGCTTGTAGGGGCCGGTACGGGCGGCTTTCGTCCGCTCCGGGCTCTTCGGGACGTCGGCCGGCTCGGCCGGCTTCATGGCGAGCGCCTGGTCGAGCAGCCCGTTCGGGTCTTTGATCGCTTGCGCGACGTGAACTTTGACGACCGGCTTCCCGGCGAAGCGGGACTCGAGCACGTCGGTATCGGCCGCCAGGATGACGGCATGAGCTTCGGCGATTTCCGCTTCCGTAATTTCGTTCTCGACGCCGACGGCGCCGCGCGTCTCGACCTTCAGCTCGATTTGCCGTTCTTTCGCCGCTTTGGCCAGCGACTCGGCGGCCATGTACGTGTGGGCGACGCCGGTCGGGCAAGCCGTAACCGCAACAATTTTCCGGGTCATGTTGTTCTCCTCCTCAAGTGGGTTTTATACGGGAAGCGGAATATCCGACAAACGAACGAGGCCGAGGCATCGCTTCACTTCGTCGAGCGTACAAACGTCGGTGCCGGACTTCGAAGCGGTAATCGTCCCGGCCGCCGACGTCCAGCGCGCGGTCTCCTCCAAAGAAAGGCCGTTCATGAAGCTGTACGCCATGGCGGCGACCATCGAGTCTCCGGCGCCTACAGTGCTTTGCGGCGTAATCGGGAACGGCGTCGCCCGGATCGCCCGGCGGCGGTCGACCGCGATCGAGCCGTCTCCTCCCATGGAGACGAGGACGAGCTCGACGCCTCGGTCGAGCAGCGAACCGGCCGCCCGCACGATATCGGCGTCGGTCGAGAGACGCTCGCCGAGCAGCGCCTCCAGCTCGTGGATGTTCGGCTTGACGGCGAACGGCTTCGCCTCGATGCCGCGGGCAAGCGCTTCCCCGTCCGCATCGAGAATGACCCGGACGCCGTGCCGGTTCGCCGTTCCGATCAGCCGGCGATAATAATCGGCGGGCACGCCCGGAGGAAGACTTCCTCCCAGGACGACGATCGGGACGTTCTTCAGCATGTGCTCGAGAGCGGACTCGAACCGTTCCAGCACGGCGGGAGAAGGCGTGAAGCCGGGCTCGTTCAGCTCGGTCGTCCGTTTCGTGCTTGCGTCCACCACCTTCAAATTCGTCCGCGTCTGTCCGTCCGATTCGAGGAAGAAGGAAGGGATGCCGTATTCGTCCAATTTGTCCGCGAGCGTCTGTCCTTCGCGGCCCGCCCGGATGCCCCAAGCCGTTACCGGAACCGCGAAGCGCTTCAGCACCTTCGCGACGTTGATCCCTTTGCCTCCCGCGTCCGTCCGAACGGTACGGATGCGGTTCAATTCGCCGAACGTCAGCTGATCGACGGTTACCGTTTTGTCGATGGCGGGATTCATGGTGAGTGTGAGAACGGAACCGTTCATCTTGCGCGCCCCCTGGCCAGTGTGACTTTTACGCCTTCCGCTTCGAGCTCCTTCATCCAGGATTCCGGCAGCCCGTCGTCCGTAATGCAATGATGGACGTCGGAGATGTCCGCGACTTTGCCGAAGGCGACCTTGCCGAACTTGCTATGGTCGGCCACCAAGATCACCTGAGTGGCCGATCGGACCATCGCCCGCTTCGTCGCCGCTTCGGCCAAGTGGGGCGTCGTCAGCCCGCCGTCCCGGTCGATGGCGTTGATGGCGAGAAACAGCTTGTTGACCCGGAGCGATTCGATCGCGCGATCGGCGACGGGGCCGACCATCGACAGCGTCTCGTGCCGAAGCGTGCCGCCCGCGACGACAAGGTCGATCTGCTTCGCATGGCCAAGCTCGTGCGCGATCATGACCGAATTGGTCACGACGGTCAGCTTCTGAAACGATTTGAGATGCTGGGCCATATAGTAGGTGGTCGTACCCGAATCCAAGAAGACGATGTCGCCTTCCTCGACGCTGGACGCCGCTTTAAGCGCGATCGCTTCCTTCTCGGAGCGGAACCGGTCTTCCTTTTCGAGGAAGGATGGCTCCGCATTGTCTTCCTGGACGGCAACCGCGCCGCCGTGCGTCCGCCGGAGCCGCTTCGCTTCCTCCAAATCCCGCAAATCCCGGCGGACCGTCGATTCGGACACTTGGTACAGGGCGGCCAGCTCCGGTACCGACGCCCGGCCGCGCTCCTGCACGTATTCGGCGATTTTCCGCTTTCGCTCTTCTTCGAACAGCATGTGGGACGGTTCCTCCTTTCGGCGCATCTTTCCATTCGATCGCCGTGCTCATTTGCGCTTATTTGTCGATGATTATGATTATATACGCCCGTTTATAGTTTGTAAAGCGTTATCAAGGATGGTTTCGAGACTAAATGAGCACAAACAGCCATGAATCATCATTTGGAATTGTCAGGTTTTCTAACGGGATACATCGTTTTCGTTTACGTTTTTCGTTCTGAATCGATTTGGAAAGCAATCTGTGTCAATTTACATTACATTTACATGGCGTTTTCGGCCGGCCGTTACACGCGCCGACCGTCCGGCGCCGGACGAAGTGGATCGTTTCGCCCCGATGCGGTATAGTGGTAATCGAGCCGTCCGTTTGCGGCCCCATTCGTTACCGATACCGAGGAGTGAACGCCATGCTGTTCATCGACAACCGCGGCATTACCGATCCGGCGCTCAACTTGGCGCTCGAGGAATATGCGCTCAAAACGTTTCCCGCCGACGAGGACTACTTATTGTTCTACATCAACGAGCCTTCGATCATCATCGGCAAAAACCAGAACACGATCGAGGAAATCAACGCCGCGTACGTGAAGGACAACGGCATCCATGTCGTCCGGCGCCTGTCCGGCGGCGGTGCCGTCTACCACGATCTCGGCAACTTGAATTTCAGCTTCATCACGAACGACGACGGCAAGTCGTTCCACAATTACCGCAAGTTTACCGAGCCGGTCGTCCGGGCGCTGCGCAAGCTCGGCGTCGAGGCGGAGCTGACCGGGCGCAACGACATCCAGGTCGGCGAACGGAAAATATCCGGCAACGCGCAATATTCGACGAAGGGCCGGATGTTCAGCCACGGGACGCTCATGTTCGATTCGGAGATCGATAACGTCGTATCGGCGCTGAACGTCAACCTCGCCAAAATCCAGTCGAAGGGCGTCAAATCGATCCGCAGCCGGGTGGCGAACATCTCCGAATTTTTGCGCGAGCCGATGACGATCGGTCAATTCCGCACCGCCTTGCTCGAATCGATCTTCGGCGGGAACGACGTGCCGGAGTACAAGCTGTCCGACGCCGATTGGGAAGCGGTCCGCAAGCTGGCGGACGAACGGTACCGGAGCTGGGATTGGAACTACGGCAGGTCTCCCTCCTTCAACGTCCAGAAGACGAAGCGGATCGAAGGGGCGGGCACGTACGACGTCCGCCTGAACGTGGAGGGTGGCAAAATCGCCGGAGCCGCCGTCTACGGCGACTTCTTCGGCGTAGGCGACGCCCGCGAATTCGCGGACAAGCTCGTCGGCGTCAAGTATGACGAAGCGTCGCTTCGCGACGCGCTGGAAGGCGTCGATCTGTCGTATTACTTCGGCGCAGTGACGAAGGAGCAATGGCTGGAGCTGTTGATTTGAACGGAAGCCGCCGCATAGCGAGAAAGAATCGAACCCCCGTCGCCCGACGGGGGTTCGGCCTTTTTCGCGGACCGCCCCGCACGTCTGCATGTTCCCCGGTATTGTTCTCCATTTTCCCGGATAGGCCCGCGGCCGCAATCTCCTTATACTGAAAGCCAGACCGAAGAGGGGAGGAGAGATCGATCGAAAGCCAAGCAAGCGGCGTGACATTGCCGGCCAAGACGCAGCGAACGGCACGAAAGCGGGGGTGGCTTCGAAAGCTGTCGACCCAATACGAGCTGCTGTTGATGTCGGTTCCTTTCGTCGGCGTTTTGTTCGTCTTTCACTATTTGCCCCTATGGGGCTGGATCATGGCGTTTCAAAAATATTCCGTTCCGAAAGGCATTTTTGGAAGCCCTTTCGTCGGGCTGGACCAGTTCGCCAAGCTGTTCGGGGACGATCGCTTCTATACGGTGCTCCGCAATACGCTCGCGATGAGCGCGATGAGCCTCGTGGCCGGATTCGCCGGCGCGATCGGTTTGGCGCTGCTGCTGAACGAGGTACGGTCGACGCTGTTCAAGCGGACGATTCAGACGATCGCCTACATTCCGCATTTCGTGTCGTGGGTCGTCCTCTCGAACATCGTCGTCTACGTGCTGTCGCCGGACCGCGGTCCGTTGAACGAGCTGCTGACGGGGCTCGGGCTTGTGAACGAGCCGATCTATTTTCTCGCGAAGGAAACGTGGTTTTGGGCGATTCATACGATCGCCGCATTGTGGAAGGAGCTTGGCTGGAGCACGATCATTTATTTGGCCGTGCTGGCCGGCGTCAATCCGGAAATTTACGAGGCGGCCGAAGTGGACGGCGCCGGACGGTTCGGCAAAATGATGCGGATCTCGCTGCCCAGCCTGTACCCGACCGCGATCATGCTGCTCATTCTGGCCGTCGGTCAGCTGGTGTCGACCGGCTACGAGTCGCAAATGCTGCTCGGCAACAGCCTGGTCATGGACTATTCCCAAGTGCTCGATCTGTACGCGCTCGACTATTCGTTGTCGATCGGCGACTACTCGTACGGCGTGGCGATCAGCATGTTCAAGTCGGCGGTCAGCATCGCCTTGGTGCTTGCCGTGAATACGGCCGCGAAGCGTCTCGGCCAGTCCCACGTCCTATAGACGAACCCCGAGGAGGCATACCCCCATGAGAACGAAACGAACCCGGGGCGGGATCGCGTTCGATGCGGCGAACTATGCGGCGCTGGCGCTGCTCGGAGCGGCTACGCTGTATCCGTTCTGGAACCTGCTCGCCATATCGCTGAACGAATCGATGGATACGCTTCGCGGCGGCATTACGCTGTTCCCCCGGAAGTTTACGCTCGACAATTATACGCTCATCTTCCAAAACCGCCGGCTGTTCTCCGCCGTCGGCCTGTCCGTCGCCCGAACGCTTGTAGGGACGGCCGCGGCGCTCGCCGCCACGATGATGGTCGCCTACGCGCTCAGCCGGAAGGAGTTCGTCCTGCGCAAGGCGCTCAATACGGTGCTCGTCGTCAGCATGTACGTCAACGGCGGGTTAATCCCTTACTATTTGCTGATCAAGCAGCTCGGGCTGACGAATACGTTCCTCGTCTACATCGTCCCGGGCTTGCTGGGCGCGTTCCACGTCATGATCATGCGCAGCTTCTTCGACGAGCTGCCGGCGGGCTTGATCGAGTCGGCGAAGCTGGACGGGGCGGGCGAGTTCCAGACTTTGCTGCGAGTCGTCGCGCCGATCAGCCTGCCGGTCATCGCCACGATCGCCCTGTTCGTCTCCGTCGGCCATTGGAACGCCTGGCTCGACAATTACTTGTTCAATACGGACGAGAAGCTGACGCTGCTCCAGTACGAGCTGATGAAAATTTTGATGCAGTCGACCGAGCAAATCGGCGCCGGCGCGACCAACACGGTCGATGCCGACCTGATGCGGATGACGACGCCGCAATCGATCCGCGCGACGATGACGATCGTGGCGACCGTCCCGATCCTGCTCGTCTATCCGTTCATGCAAAACTATTTCATCAAAGGCATGACGCTGGGTGCGGTCAAAGAGTGACCGCGCCCGGGAAATCGGTATCGACCGGAATCGACCGGATGATATAATACTAGAGAAGAAAGGGTGGAACGATGAACAAATCGGTCGCAGTCGTATTGAGCGCCGCTTTGCTGGTCGCGGCGTTAGCCGGATGCGCCGGGCAAGGCGCGAAGAAGACCGAATCCGCGGGAGAAGGAGGAGCGACGGGGAAGAAGGAGCCGACGACGATCCAAATCGGCAATCTATTCCCGAACCTCGATCCGAACAATCCGGTCATGCAGGAGCTGAGCCGGCGCACGAACGCGACGTTCGATCTTGTCACCGTGACGGGGGACCGCAACCAGAAGTTCGACCTGTGGCTCGCCTCGGGCGATTACCCCGCGGATACGCTCGTGCTGAAGCCCGATTACGTCGACAAGTACCGGGAAGCCGGGGCGATTATCGCGCTGGACGACTTGATCGAGAAGCACGGCACAAACATCAAGGCGAAGTACGGCGAATACTTCGATCTGCTCCGGAGCCCGGACGGCCATATTTACTCGCTGTACGCGCCGAAGCTGGCCAAGGAGCCTTCCCCGCTGCTGCAGGCGAATTTCGCCGTCCGCTACGACGTGCTGAAGGAAGCCGGCTACCCGCAAATCAAAACGTTCGATCAGCTGTTCGACGTTTTGAAAGCGTTTTATGACAAACATCCGACGATCGACGGCAAGCCGACGATTCCGTTCGGCGGGTTCGATTATTACGGCAACGGCGGAGATAATTTATCGTCGCCGACGTTCGACGCCTCCGGGCTGGTCAACCAGGGCAACTTCAAAATCGGCGACGACAACGCGGCGCAGCTGCTGTACCGGACGGAAGAGATGAAGCGGTATTACCGGTTTTTGAACCGGTTGTACAACGCCAATATGCTGGACAAAGAGTTTTTCACGCTGAAGGCGGACGCCATGACGAAAAAAGTGACCGAAGGCCGCGTGCTGGCCGGTTATTTCCCGTCCTGGTGGGTGCAGCCGGAGGTGGAGAAGGCGATGCGCGCCGCGGGCGACTACGATCATCTGTACGCGTATTTCCCGATCACGTTCGACGACAAGGCGCCGAACCGGTCGTTCACGTCGCTTATGACCCGCTCGAACTGGAACTGGGTCGTCTCGAAAAAGTCGAAGCACCCGGAGGAAGTGATCAAGCTGCTCGACTATATATTCTCCGACGAAGGCCAAATCTTGATCAACTGGGGCATCGAAGGCCGCCACTTCGACGTGAAGGACGGCAAGCGCACGGTTAACGCCGAATTCAACAAGAAGAAGTCCGAAAATCCGGATTTGCAATGGAAGGAGACGGCGTCGCCCTTCATGGGAACGTCGATTTATCTCGATCACGGTACGAAGCTCGCCGACGGCGACTACGCGACGCCGACGACGAAGGAATCCGTCAAGGCCGGGTACGACCCGCGGACGAAGGAAGTGCTGCAGGCGTACGGGAAAGAAGTATGGTCCGACTTTCTGCCGGAGCTGCAGCTTATGCCGGCGCTTCTGTACCAGCTCGGAGACGTGGAGGACGTCCGGGCCGACATGAAGCGGCTCCAGCAGCTGTGGCTGAAAGAATCGCCCAAAATCATTTTTTCCAAAAACGACGAGGAATTCGAGCGTCTCTGGAAGCAGATGCAGGACCAGCTCGACAAGGACGGCGCGAAGAAGGCGGAGGACGCTTACACCGCATTATGGAAGCAGTCTTTGGCGCGGACGGACAAAGCGTTGAAGAAATAAACGGCAGCCGGGAGGGGAAGCGGGATGAACATACGGACCAAGCTATTTTGGACGAACGGCGCGGTCGTCGTCGTGCTGATCGCTTCCCTGACCTTTTTTCTGGAAACGTACGCGAGAAAGTCGATACTCGGCATCTTGAAGGAAAACGCCGGACATTCGGTCGCCCAGCTGGCGGAAAATGTGGACAGCCTGCTCCGGTCGTACGAACAGATCGCCGATTACGTCTATATGGACGACCTGCTGCAGGACCGGCTGCTTCGCCGGTTCGACTCGTACCCCGACGCCCACGAGGCTTACTTGGAGTACGTCAAGCCGCAGCTCGCCGCGTTAACCTCGTCGAGAGACGTGCTCGACCTCGCGTTTTATTCGGACAATGCGACGTTTCACGTCGGCAGCGTCAAGCCGCTGTCCGGCATGACCGGCGTTCCCGAATGGAGCGCTTGCTCGTCGGGCGAAATGAAAGCGGATTCAGTCAGAGTCTGGACGTCCGTTCCGGGCCAGCCGGACCGGCTGCGGCTGACGCAGCGGCTGAACCATCTCAATCCGCGTTCCTGCCTGTTTCTCCAGATCGATCTGGATGCCGGGCTGTTGAACAATTTGATCAAAAAGGAGAGTGAGAAAAGCCGGTTTCTGGTCGTCATGCCGAACGGCGTCCCCGTGCTGGACAGCATGGCGGGGATTCGGGCGGACGGAGACGTTCCGATAGCCGATCTGCTCGGCGCCGAAGGAGGGCGGGTCGTCCGGGCGGAGGGAATCGACTACTTGCCGACGATGCGCGCGCTCGACTCCCGCAGGAGCGTGCACGGGATACGTGTCGCGTCCCTCGTCCCGCTCGGCGAGCTGGAAGCCCGGACGAAAACGATCCGGACGACGGCGTTCCTCTTCTTCGTATTCGCGCTGGCGTTGTTCGTCGTCGTCAATTACGTCGTGTCCGGGCGCATTACGCGGCGGCTCCGGCAGCTGGCGGCCATGATGAGGAGCACGGACATGGACCGTCTCCGGACGATCCGCCGCATCGAAGGCCGGGACGAGGTGAGTCTGCTCGGCCATACGTTCAACGGCATGGTGCTGCGCATGCAGCGGCTCATCCGCGAGGTGTACGAATCGGAGCTGACGGCGAAGGAGCTGCAGCTGAAGACGAAGGAGGCCGAGCTGTACGCGCTGCAAACCCAGATCAACCCGCATTATTTGTACAACACGCTGAATTCGATTCGCGGCAGCCTGTTGGAGAAGGGAGACCGGGAGAGCGCGGAAATCGTCGGCCTGCTCGCCAAGTCTTTTCGCCATATGCTCGGCAAAAGCGGAGGCATGATCCCGCTCGGCGAAGAGCTCGCCATCGTCGAGACGTACTTGAAAATTCAGGCGTTCCGCTATTCCGACCGGCTGACGTACCGGATCGAGGTACCCGATCGTCTGCGCAAGCTCGACGTTCCGAAGCTGTCGCTGCAGACGCTGGTCGAGAATGCGATCGTCCACGGCGTCGAACCGAACGGCTCGGCGACGACGGTAACCGTCACGGCGTCGGAGGAAGAAGACGCGGTGCGGCTGTCCGTCGAGGACGACGGACCGGGAATCGGGCCGGAGCGATTGGCCGAGGTAGCATTCCTGCTTTCCGAGGACGCCTCGAACGGCGGCGAGCGGCACATCGGGCTGTCCAACGTCCATCGAAGGCTGCGAAGCTTCGGAGAGCCGTTCGGGGTCCGGCTGGAAAGCGAGCCCGGAAAAGGCGTCAAGGCGACGCTTCTCGTTCCGTTATCCCCTTTACTCGCGGCAAAGGAGGTTCATCATGTATAACGTGCTGATTGTCGACGACGAGCCGGGAGCGCTGAAATCGATCCGCTACCTGCTCGATTGGGAGCGTACGGGCTTCGTCGTAGCCGGGGAAGCGTCGAACGGCCGGCAGGCGCTCGACCGTCTGCGCGAGCGGTCGTATTCGCTCGTAATCACCGATATCCGGATGCCGGTCATGGACGGGATGGCGCTGATCGCCGCCTTGCGCGAGTTCGCCGACATCCCGGTCGCGATCATGAGCGGCTACGAGGATTTCGCCCATGCGCGGACGGCGCTGCAATACGGAGTGAAGGACTATTTGCTCAAGCCGACGGAAGCCGAGGAGCTGGAGCGGCTGCTCGCCTCGGTGAAGCGGGAGCTGGACGAGAAGGGCGGGGTCTCCCGGGAGGGGGGACCGGATACCCCGGCCGGCGCGGCGGAATTCGTCAAGCGGTGGGTGAAGGAGCATTACGGGGAGCCCGTGAGCATGAAAGGCATCGCCTCGCAGCTGTACATGAACGCCGCTTACTTGGGCAGCCTGTTCAAGGCGCAGACCGGCATCGGGTTCAACGACTACGTGCTCCGCGTCCGGATGGAGAAGGCGAAGGAGCTGCTGGAAGGAACGGACATGAAGGTATACGAGGTCGCTTCGGCGGTCGGCTACCAAGATATGGACTGGTTTTACGAGAAGTTCAAACAGTATACCGGCGTAAACCCGGGCGATTACCGGAGCAGGGCGGGCGGCTCGTCCGGTTAACGGGACCGGCCGGTACCGGAAGGGAAACGTTACCGGAAAAGACGATGCGGCCCGATTCGGGGAGCAGCCAAAGGGACATCCCGATCTTTTATGGTCAAACCATATTATCAATACGATCAATAAGGAGGTACAAGTTGATGAACATATGGCGGAAAGCTTGGAAGCTGGCGGTATGCGCCGTTCTCGCCTTGACGACGCTCGGCTTGGCCGAGGCCGCGAAGCCGTTGCCCGCAGCCGCGGCCCCCCTGTACCCGAACGGCGTTACCGGCCCGGGCAAGCTGCCGGGGGTGGCGGGGTTCATCTCGGGGGATCGCAACCCCGCCGCGGGTCCGCTGGCTTCGTTCGGGGCGACCGGCGCTTTCGCGCTGGACAGCGGCTTGAACAGCATCGGCGTCGACTTGGGAAGCGCCGCTGCGTTCGATACGATCGAGCTGCGGGCGTCCTCGGCCGCGAACCGGGTGGAGAAGAGCGATTTGTCGCTCTATACGAGCGCCGACAACGTGACGTATACGAAGGTGGCGGACTGGGATTTTCTAAAGCTTGGCGGCACGATCGTCCTGTACAACTTCGGGCGGACGGCCCGCTACGTGAAGGTGCACGGACACTTCGACGATAACGCGCCGGAGTATGGCGGCCCCGATCTGCAGGAGATGATCGGCGTATACGATCTGCCGCCGGGACGGTGGACGGCTAGCGGGGGAAGCGACTGGCTGTACCGCAAGCCGGTGGCCGTCACCAACCCGAACGGCGAAACGATCTACGATCGGGCGGTCTATATGGAGAAGGAGCCGCTCGGCGTACCGGCGCTGATCGCCTCGGGCAAGCTGCAGGCGGACTTCCGCGACGTCCGCTTCGCGGGGGAGGACGGCCGGGAACTGCCCTTTTATATGGACGACGACGGGTTTTTCGTTCGCCTTCCCGTCCTGCAGCCGCACGAGTCGACGAACGTGTACCTATACTACGGCAACCCGGATGCCGCCTTCGTCGGGGCGGGACAGGAGGCGCTGCAGGTCGAATACGGCAACAAGACGCTGACCGAGCAAGGCGTTGCCGGAGCGGCCGAATTCGGGGCCAATATCAAGCCCGTCCGGTTGAAGGACGGCACGCTGCTGCTGATGGCGCAGACCGACAAGACGAGGGGCATTTACGCGAGATATTCGCTGGACGACGGAAGGACGTGGTCGGCGCCGGAGCCGTTCGTGTCGCCGGGAAGCCGCTCCGGCGTTTCGCTCGACAGCCCGGGAGGCGCGTATGTCGATCCGGTTACCGGCACCGTGTACGTCGTGTTTTATTCCTACCATTACTTCGGCGTATGGGACGGCGTGAACAGCTGCTTGGACGCCTCCGTATGCCGCTCCGACCTGTACATGGTCAAATCGACCGGATTTTCCGGACATAAGCCGGTATTCGGCACGCCGGTCCCGATCTCGGGAATGGTCTCGTCGTTGGGCCATCCGGTCAACTATGCGGTGACGTACTCGAACCCGATCCGGCTGAGCTCGGGCCGTCTCGTCGTCACGTTCGGCTTCGTCATCGGCAACGACGGCACGTTCGCGGCCGGCGTCGCGTATTCGGACGACGACGGCGCGACGTGGACGAAGAGCGCCTCCGACTTGACGATCCCGTCGAGCGGAGGGGAAGGCGGCGTATCCGAGACGGCGATCGTCGAGCTGGCCGACGGGACGCTGAAAATATACGCCCGCCAGCAGCGGGGAGACAAGACGACGCTCGGCACGTCCGTCTCGACGGACGGCGGGACGACGTGGTCGGCCGTGCAGGACAGCGACATTATGAGCTCGAACACGTTCCCCGCGCTCGGCCGGGATGCGGACGGCTCGGTTCTGCTCAGCTGGTCGGGGCACAACGCGATGGGCGGCAGCAGCTACCAGCGCAACAATTTGACCGTCGCCTACAGCGGCGACGAGACGGCGACCTGGCACGGGTACCGGGACGTGCTCGGGCGGACGCGGCTGTCCGCTCCCGGCTGGCATTCGGAAGGCGAACGGAACCGGGCGGTCGAGGCGGATAAAGTGCCGGCGGGGGACGACGCGTATTTGTTTTCGTGGTCGGGGGGGACGATGACCGGCACGCTGCTGGTGGAAGACTTTTACCGGTATTTGTACCGCAGCCACGGCGCCCTGGACGATTTCGAATACGAGCGGAGCGGCACCGTTCCGGACAACGGCAGCCGACTCGCAAACGACTACTGGTGGAAGACGGCGAGCCCCGGCGTCGTCGCGACGAGCGCCGACCGGGCGAAGCGGGGGGCGCGCTCGCTCCGGCTGTACGATAGCGTCGACAACATCACGATGACGGGGGCGTCCCGGCTGTTCCCCGCCGTCCGCAAAGGAAGCGTCCGCTTTTCCGTCTATGGCGCGAGCTTCGCCAACGGCCTGCACATGTCGCTGCAGGAAGGGTTTTCGCAGCATTGGAATGCGGCGGGAACCGCCTTCTCGCTGCGGGTGTCGCCCGACGGGGCGCTGACGTATTCGAGCTCGCCGCACGCTTACGCGCGGAAGGTCGGCTACGCGGCGGACGATACGAATCCGGCCGTCGGCAATTTGGGCAACTTCGGCTATATCGGCTCGTTCGCGCTCGATTACAAAAACCGCAGCATCGGCGTCGACCTCGGCCGCATCGAGACGGTGACGGAGATCAAGCTGTACGACAACGACGGCGCGAACCGGATCGCGGCAAGCAACCTGTCCGTCTACGCCAGCGAGACGAACGACGGAGATTGGCGTCTTGTCACCGGCTGGACGTTCGGCAAGGCGAACGGGACGATCACGCTAGGCGGCTTGTCGGTCCAGGCGAGATACGTCAAGGTGCATCAAAACTACGGCGATACCGCGTTTACGTTCGTGAACGGCTTGCAGGACATGATGGAAACGAAGACGGCGGAGCCGTTCAGACGCGTCGGCTTTTTGACCGACGATACGAATCCGGCGTCCGGCAACCTGGGCAGCTTCGGCTATGCGGGAATGATGGGCTTCGACTACAAGAGCCGCAGCGTCGGCGTCGATCTCGGCGGGATCGAGACGATCGAGGAAATCAAGCTGTGGGACAACGACGGCGCCAACCGGCTGACGGCCGGCGACTTGTCCGTCTACGTCAGCGATACGAATTCGGGCGATTGGACACCCGTCGCCGGCTGGACGTTCGCGAAGTCGAACGGCAATATTACGCTCGGCGGCCTGTCGGTTGCGGCCCGGTTCGTCAAGGTGCATTCGTCGTACGCCGACACGGCCTTCACGTTCGCGAACGAAACCCGGGACATCTTGACGGTGCAGACGGCCGAGCGCCGGCAGAGGACCGGCTTTATAAGCGGGGACGCGAACCCGACGACAGGCAATTTGGGCCAGTTCGGCTACGCGGGGGCGTTCGCGCTCGATTACCAAAGCCGCAGCGTCGGCGTCGACCTCGGGCGGAAGGAGACGGTAACGTCGATTACGCTTCGCGATACCGACGCGTCGAGCCGGCTGACGGCGGCGGATTTGTCCGTTTACGTCAGCGACGCGAACGCGGGCGATTGGACGCTCGTCACCGGATGGACGTTCCAGAAGGCGAACCGGGCGATTACGATCGGCGGCCTGTCCGTCGACGCGCGCTACGTGAAGGTGCATCAAAGCTACGCGGATACGGGCTTCACGTTCGCGAACGAGCTTCGGGACATGATGACGGTTCGGACGGTTCCCGTTGCACAAGGCGCATTTCGCAGCCTGCCGGTCGCGACGTCGCTGCCCTTGAACGTCTGGTCCGACATCCGCGTCGACTTCGATTTGCCGGCCGGCGAGGCCGACGTCTACGTGAACGGCGACTTCAAGGGGCGGGTCCCCGCCTCCCATCCGGGACCGGTCGTCACCCATTTCCTGCTCGCCACCGGGGCGGGATCGGGGACGGACGCGTACGTGGACGAATTCATCGTGCAGGATACGTCCGTCGGCCTTCCCGAGGCCGGATCGGTCGGAGCGGAGCAAAGCGCGGTCAGCTTCGCCGGTCTGATCCGGGCGACCGAGCTCGCGCTGAACGAGCCGGACTCGCCGGGTGCGGAGGGGCTCGCGAACGCCCTCGCGGTCAAGCTGAGGCACGCCGAGCAAGCGTGGAAGGAAGGGAAGCGTCAGGCGATGCACGGCTCGCTGCGCGCCTATATGCAGCAGGTGCGGGCATTGGGGGAAGAAGGAAAGATCGGGAAGCCGGACATTCTCGTCCGAATGGCCGAATCGCTTCTGTAAGAGAGGGACGGGGAGTCGCGAGACTCTCCGTCTTTATGTTCCGGCGATGCGTATGGGTCCGGCCGTTTCGTCCGTTTATTGGAATAATACGCCGGATGTCCGGCCAAGGAGGAGATCGTATGAGCGATGCCGTCCATATTCGCGATATGATGGAGGTGCGCCGCACCAAGGTCGGGGCGATCCGGTGCGTCGGGTTTCAAGGGAGCGGCCCGGCGGATGAGAAGCGGCTGTTCGGGGAATTGGAGGCGCGTCTGCACGACATTTCACCGAGAAGAAGCGACAACCCCCACCTGATCGTCATTCCGAACGGCCTCATCGTAGCGGTTGAAGTTGACGAAGCCGGTCCGGTTCCGGAAGGAGCGGTCGCGTTCACGATTCCGGAGGACGAGTACATCGTGTTCCGGTTCGAGGAGAAGTACATCGGCGACTTCTGGAGCTCGATCTGCAGTGCGGAGAATCGCAGGCTGTACCCCTTCGATCTGGATCGGCCGCGGTTCGAAATATTCGCTCCGCACCTTCAGCCCGAAGGAATGACGGAATGGTACTTTCCGGTCAAGCGGAACGAGCTTCACGCCGAATAGCCGAACGTGCGATCGGGAGGCGGTCGAAGAAACGACGAGCCGCCACGGAGCTATATCCGAATAGACGTATGGGATGCCGCCGACAAGCTCGGCGGTTTTTTTATGATTTGCAGCCCTACAATCAAATAACTGTTTGAATAAAGAACGGGCCTGGCATATAATATAATCAAATATTTATTTGAATGAAAGGGATGGACATCGAGAGGGAGCGGGACAGTTGAAGCACACGGATGTCGTCGTAGTCGGCGGGGGACAAGCGGGGCTTGCAATCGGCTATTATTTGAAGCACAGAGGGATTCCGTTTTTGATCGTGGATGCGAACGAACGGACCGGCGATACGTGGAGAAACCGGTACGATTCCTTGCATTTGTTCACGCCTCGGCAATTCGACGGGCTGCCCGGCTTGGCATTTCCGGGAAAACCGAACGGCCTGCCTTCCAAGGATGAAGCGGCCGATTACTTGGAGGCGTATGCCCGGCATTTTTCGTTGCCGATCCAATACCGTACGAACGTGATCGCCATGGAACAAAGCGAACGAGGGTTCACCCTGCATACCGGCCGGGGGGATTTGTCAGCCCGGCAAGTCGTCGTCGCGACCGGACCGTTTCATACGCCGTGGATACCCGCTTTCGCCGGCCGCTTGCCGGACCGTGTCGTTCAGCTTCACTCGGCCGCCTACCGGAATCCGGCGCAGCTGCAGCCGGGAAACGTCCTTGTTGTCGGTGCAGGCAATTCCGGTGCGCAGATTGCCGTCGAGCTGGCCCGCGAACGGAACGTATCCCTATCCCATGGCCGGCCGTTACATTTCAAACCGCTTTACATGCTCGGAAAAAGCATTTTCTGGTACTTTGACAAGCTGGGGCTGCTGAAAGCCGACGTCGATTCCGGAGTGGGGGCGTGGCTGAAAAAGCAGCCGGAACAAATATACGGTTTGGACTTAAAAACGATGCTGGCCGACAACACGATCGATTCGTTCCCAAAAGCGGTGAACGCCGACGAAACCGGCATTCATTTTGACGACGGGCGCGTGTTACGGGCGGACAACGTCATATGGGCGACCGGGTTTCGATCGGACTATCGTTGGATTCGCATTCCGGCCGCGTTTGACGATAACGGGGCCCCGATTCATCGAAACGGCGTCAGCCCGGTCGAAGGCTTGTTCTTTCTCGGTCTTCCGTGGCAATCTTGCCGAGGGTCGGCCCTAATGGGATGGGTGGCCGAAGATGCGCGCCGCCTGGCACAATCGCTGGAACCCTTAAGCTCCGCGCTTCATATGAACAAGTGAGAATATAATGCATTAAAGTGAGGAGGTCGAGAGCATGTGCAGGACGAGCGAACCGGGAGACCGCGATGGGCAAGCGTGTGGGAAGCCGAAGACCGACGGCGGCATGCCGCGCCACGATCCGGAACCGGAAACGGCCGCCTCGGAGCGAAACGACCGGCTCCGGTCTTACCGGATTGACGGCATGGACTGCGGCGCTTGTGCGCTGACGCTCGAAAACCATCTGAAGGCGAGCCCCGCCGTGAAGGAAGTTCGCGTCCATTTCACCACAGGCAAAATGGTCATCGAGCACGACAATCGCGTCGAGGAGATCGTCGCCGAAGTCAAGAAGGTCGGGTATACGGCTGCCTTGATCGCGGGCTCCGCCGAGGATGCGGCGCTCCGGCGGGATCCCCGGAAAACGTGGACCGTTTTGTCGGGCGTTTTTCTCCTTTTCGGATTTTTGGGAACGTTCGGTTCCGTCTCGAGCGAATTTCAGACGTTTTTATACGCGGCCTCCATCCTGACCGGCGGCTTCAAGCCCGCCAGAAGCGCTTACCATGCGCTGAGAAGCAAGTCGCTCGACATGAACGTGTTGATGACCGTCGCGGCGATCGGAGCCGTCTGTATCGGGGAGTGGCTGGAAGGCGCAACGGTTGTTTGGCTATTCGCTTTAGGGAATATGCTGCAAAATCGGTCGATGGAAAAAACTCGAAATTCGATTCGGAGCTTGATGAACAGAGCTCCCGCCGAAGCTTGGGTGCGGCAGCGCGACGGCGGCCTTCGGCGCAAGCCGGTCGAACGGATCCGGATCGGGGATACGATCGTCGTCAAGCCCGGAGAGAACATTCCGCTTGACGGCGAAATCATCGACGGCCGGTCCGGCGTAAATCAGGCGCCCGTTACCGGAGAGTCCGTCCCGCTGGAAAAGGGGCCGGGCGATATCGTGTACGCGGGATCGATCAGCGAAAGCGGGGCGCTGGAAGTCCGCGTGACGAAGCGGTACGACGATACCGCCCTGGCTCGCATCATCCATTTGGTCGAGGAAGCGCAGGAGAAAAAGGCGCCGGCGCAAACGGCGGTCGATCGGTTTGCTTCCGTGTATACCCCTGTCGTATTCGGGGCGGCTTTTTTGACGATGCTCGTTCCGCCTTTATTCCAAGAGGGGACATGGACGGAATGGCTCTACAAAGGATTGGAGCTGCTCGTCATCGCGTGCCCGTGCGCGCTCGTCATTTCGACCCCCGTCGCCATCGTATCGGCGATCGGAAATGCGGCGAAAAACGGCGTATTGATCAAGGGCGGCGCTTCCTTGGAGCAAGCCGGACATCTGACCGCCGCAGCATTCGATAAAACCGGGACACTCACGGAAGGCAAGCCGAAAGTGGTGCAAGCCGATGTGCGGGACGGGTCCGAAGGCGAGCTGCTCTCGATCGCGCGGACGATCGAGGAGCGCTCCCGGCACCCCGTTGCGGCGGCAATCGTTCGCTATGCGACCGAGAAGCGAGCGCAAGCCCGTCCGGGTACGGATTATCGCGCGATTGCCGGCAAAGGGGCGCAAGCGACGATCGACGGGACCGTTTATTATGCCGGAAATGCAAAGTGGTTTCGCGAGCTGAAGCTTCCGGTGGACGAAAAGGAAATCGAGAGGCGGCAAGCCGAGGGATATACGATCGTGCTGGTCGGATCGCCGGAACGACTCCTAGGGACGTTCGCGGTAGCGGATACGATACGGGAAACGACAACCTCCGTCATCCGCGAAATACGCGAATGGGGCATTCGGCATGCGGTCATGTTGACGGGGGATCATTCGGGAACGGCTCGAACGATCGCCGAGCAGGCGGGAATAACGGATTATCGGGCGGAACTGCTGCCCGCCGAGAAAGCGGAAGCGATCCGGCAGCTGCAGCAGCGCGGCGATAAGGTGGCCATGGTGGGCGACGGCATCAACGACGCGCCCGCGCTTGCAGCCGCGGATGTCGGGATCGCCATGGGAGGAGCCGGTACCGACACGGCCATGGAGACGGCCGACATCGTGCTGATGGCCGATCATTTGGAGAAGCTCCCGTTTACGATCAAGCTCAGTCGCAAGACGCTGCGAGTCATCAAACAAAATATTTGGTTTTCGCTTATCGTCAAATTCGCGGCCTTGTTTCTTATTTTTCCGGGATGGCTGACGTTGTGGATCGCGGTAGTAAGCGATACCGGCGCCGCCCTGATCGTCATCCTGAACGGCATGAGGCTGCTGCGGCTGAAAGCGTAGTCGAAGGCCCCTTCTCGGTCGAGGGGCCTTTCCTTACCGTACGGCTAGCATAAGGGACAAGTAGGCGGCCGCTACGAACAGGAGACCGAAGCATGCGGTCATCCACGGCGTTTTTCGCCGTGCGGCAGCCATAAGAAGCAGAAGCGCAACGGAAAGGACGCCCAGCCCCACGCTTGGGATATTCCAACCGAGCGATACGTCCATGCCGTCGGGCACTTCGCCGTTATAGAGTTGTTCGAACAGCGGTGAGGGGGTGAGCGGCTCCGGATTTTCCGGATCGTCGTGCGGCGGACGCTGAAAGCCCAAAAATGCCGTTACCGCGAATATCAGAAAAGCGAACGCGCTTTCCGCCCGAAGCCATGGTCTCGGATCAAAGGCCGGATCGGCAACGATTTTGCGTTTCAGTACGAAACCGTTCAACAATCCGAAGACGAGCAGAGGGATGAATAACAAATGTTTGATCAGCAGCGCTTGGCCATACGAAATGATCCAGGCATCGTAGTAATCCGGAACGATATACGCCATCATCACCAGGCCGGCCGCGATGACGACGAGCACGGAAACGACGGAAACGGGGCTGAACCATTGCAGGAATGGAAGCCACGGCCGGGAGCGTTGCGCAAACCATCCGGCGGCCAGCATGATTCCGATCCAGACGGATACGGCCAACAAATGAAGCGTCTGCGCCCAAAATCCCCACGATTCCGACTGCCCGGCGGCATGGCTGGCCCAGCCGTAGGAGAGAAGCAGAGCCAACGTAAAGCAGGCCGCTACAGCGTTATACAAGAGGCTCGTCTTCGGATTTGCGAACGCCAGCAGGGCAAGAAATAGCGTGCTTATGACGATCATCCATACCCAAGCCTGTCCGAAAGCCAAATCCCGCAAAACGTCGGGGAGTATGTCCCAAAAGCTCATTTGGGCGAACTGCGTCAGGAAAATCGTGTTTTTGGCTACCGGTACGAACGCTAAGACGGCAATTCCGACGACGGCGTTAAACAGCAGGGTATCGGGAATCCGGATATCGGGCTTTTTGCTGTCCGGAATAAAGTTCAATACGATCGCCGCCGTTACCAAAGAAAAGCACAAATAAAGCAGCGTTTCCGATACATAAACGTACATCGTCATCATCTCCGGCAAAAAAGCCTCTCGATGCGGGAGAGGCTTATCGAGTATGGGGCTTATGAGGGCATGGGCGTCGGGGTCGGCTTCGCGTACCCTTTACCGTAGGCTTGGTCGATCGTTTCCCGAATTTCTTTGGCGGCTTTCCCCTGCTCCTTCAGCTTATAAGAGACGACCGCAATTTCCAGACAAACGTTGCACCGGGTGCCGTGATCGTCCCATGTAACCGAGCCGTCGCTTCCCATTTCTTTGATAAAGCAATTGACATTGCTCTTATGCGAGGCGCTTTCGCCGCATCCGCAGTAGCAAGGAATCCATTGGAGAGTGTCGACGGTTTCCGCAGCCAGCCGGTAGGCGGTACGCATTTCTTCGGGCTGGTTCCGTAGAAACGAGGGCAGCGTTTGAACCGATGCGGTTTTTTCCTGCAGGTCTCCATTGCCGTGCTCGTGCCGGGCATGCTCCGCCGCAGGCCGGCCGTTGCCGCATGCCGTCAAAAGGAAGACAAGACAGGCGGCCGAAACGATCCCTATGTGACGTTTGCTCATGGTACACCTCAACCATTCATGTTGGACCGGTACCGGTCCACTCTATTGTAACACATCGAAATCATGTGAACGTCTGATCATATGACGAAAGTTCGAAAAATCGTACGGAATCGGCGCAAAGACGGTTGGCTTCCTTTGATATACTTTTGCTGGAGGCACCGCCGCATGCCGTATGAAAGGATGGCTGGATCGTAATGAAAAAACGGAGCATCGGTTTGTTTTTTGCTCTCGTGCTGCTTCTGTCCCCGATGAACGCCTGGGCGCATACGGGGATCAAATCTTCTTCTCCGGCCAACGGGGAAACCGTTACAAGTCCTCTCCAAGAAATAAAAATGGAATTCAATACGGAGATCGAGCCGCTGAGCAGCTTGTCCGTTCAACAGGCGAATGGCGAACCGATCCGGGTAGCCGATCTGAAGGTCGAAAAAAGCTCGTTGAGCGGCAAGCTCGATAAGCCGCTTCTGAACGGCGAGTATACGGCCGTATGGAAAATTGTCGGCCGAGACGGGCATCCGATCGAAGGGAAGGTCGTCTTTACGATTCAGCTTCCCGAACAAGCCGATAGGAAGCCGGAGACGGAAATTAGCGATCCGCCCATGACAGGGAATGGGGTTGCCGATTCGTCGCCGTCGTCGCCGCTCCAGCCCGGACCGGCATCCCGCAACGGCTTTTCCGCAAGCGGCGTTTTCACGATGATCGGAATGGCGGTGCTATTCGGGCTGATCGTCATCCTGATGCTGATTCGAACGGTGAAAGGAAAAAAACGGGCATGATGTCGGGCGCGCGGGGTTTCCGAGACGGTTCGACGAGATGCAAGCACGGTTATCGCCGGTAACAGGCGTCCGATTGAAGACGGATCGCCTGTTTTTTAATGGGCAATTCTGCCCATTTGACCGCTCCATGTTTCAGCGGTATGATCGTCCTATACTCAAATGACTGTTTGATTGGTGGGATACGGAATGTCCGCAAAGGATACATGCGAGTTGTACTGCTACGATGAAGCGAAGGTGAGCCGGGTTCAAAGCCTATTAAGCCAGCATGACATAACGGTGATGGCGAACATGTTTAAGGCTCTCGCCGACGAGACGAGAATGAAGGCCGCGTTCGCTTTGTGTCAGGAGAACGAGCTGTGCGTCTGCGATGTAGCCAACATTATCGGCTCCTCGATCGCTACGGCTTCCCATCACCTGCGTACGTTAAAAAAGCTGAATCTCGTCAATTATCGCAAAGAAGGCAAGCTCGCGTTTTACTTTTTGGAAGACGACCATGTGCGGCAGCTCCTCCTGCTCGCTTCGACCCATAGTCAGGCAACGTCTGGCGGAAGGAAATGAGGCCGCCCGTTCGGAAGGCTGTGCTTGAAAGCGACAAGAACCGAATCGCTTGGAAGACGGGGGCTGCATATTACGGGTATGATACGAGGGGCAACGATCTTCAAGCAGGCGAAGTTCCGATTTTGTTCATCGGGCTGTATATCCTTTACTTCGAATAAAAGGAGCTACATGCAGTGACAAGTGTTCTTGTAGTCGAAGATGATGCTCATATGTTGGAAATGATTTTATTAGTTTTAAGCCACGAAGGATTTCGTGTCCGGGGAGCCGTTAACGGCAAAGAGGCGCTTGCGGAGATGGAACGCTCGCCAGCGGATTTGGTTGTGCTTGATGTGATGATGCCTGTCATGGACGGGTGGGATTTGTGCCGCGAGCTGCGGCTTTCGTACCCCGAACTGCCCATGATCATGATTACCGTAAAGCACGAGACGAGTCAGAAGGTAAAAGGATTCGGCTTGGGCGCCGACGATTACCTGGTCAAGCCTTTCGATCCGCAGGAGCTGGTGATCCGAATCAAAGCGGTGCTGCGCCGGTACCGAATCGCGGCTGACAAAAGGATTGTCTTGGGGAGCTTCAAGCTGGACCGGCTTCGGGGAACCGTTTCGGTCAGCGACGCGACTTGGCATTTGCCGCTCAAGGAATTCGAGCTGCTATACCAGCTCGCAAGCTATCCCGGTCAAATCTTTATGCGGGAGCAATTAATCGAAGCGGTGTGGGGATTCGACCATGACGGGGACGAGCGGACCGTCGATGTTCATATCAAGCGGCTGAGGGAGCGGTTCGCCGCCCATACCCACCTGTTTCGCATCGTAACGGTTCGCGGTCTCGGATACCGATTGGAGACGGAAAGCCATGATTAAAAGCATCAACTTCAAAATTTTATTGATCTTTATCGTTGCATTAGCGGTAGGTTTCGGGCTCTCCATCCCGATCACCGTATTGTTGTTTCAAAACCAAGTCACGCAATCCATCCGGGACGAGTATGCGATGCGAGGCGGGTTGATTGCGGATGTTTATTCCCGTTTGGAGCCGACCGAGCGCGGCGGCTATCTGAAGCAGTTGTCCGAAAAGATGAAGGTATCCCTATGGGTATACGATCGGAACGGTTTGCGCTACGCGTACGGTCTGACAAGCAAGCCCAACCTTACCGATGACGATATACGACTCGTCCGGGACGGCGCCGAAGTCATAAGGCGCACGTCCGTTTTGCCCTTGCCGATGAGCCTGCAAATGGGTTTTCCTTTGCGAACGGCGGATGAGCGGCTGGCGCTCGTCATCCGTCCGGAAAGCTCCGATATGGTTCTCCTATTCCCCATTACGGGTGCTTTCATCTTGATTGCGCTCACGATCGGCAGCTTCAAATTCATTCTCTTCACGAGAGTGGTGGTGAAGCCCTTAAAGGCTTTGACGGCCGCGACCCGAAAGGTGGCCAAAGGAGACTACAATATCGTTCTTTCGACGAAGAGCAACGATGAATTGGGCGTCTTGTCGAAGCAATTTCAGCAAATGGCCCACGAGATCAGTCAAGTGGAAAAAATGCGGCAGGAGTTCGTTTCCAACGTGTCCCACGAAATTCAAACCCCGCTGGCGTCCATTTCGGGTTTTGTCTCCATCCTGCAGAAAGACGGCCTTGATGAGGCCGAGCAGCTGCGCTGTCTGAACATTATCCGGCAGGAAAGCATGCGGTTGTCCCGACTGAGCGAGAACATGCTCCGGCTGGCCGCGATCGATTCGAGCCATTATCCGTTCCAGCCGACGCTCGTTCGGCTTGACCGGCAGCTGCGCCATATTGTCGTAGCCGCGGAGCCGCAATGGGCGGCGAAACGATTGAATATTCATCCCGAGCTTCCGAAAACGACGATTCATGCGGATGAAGACTTGCTGAGCCAAGTATGGCTGAATCTTTTCGGCAACAGCATCAAATTCACGCCCGAGGGCGGCGACATCTTCATCGAGCTTCAATCCGGAAACGGCGAAATCGGCGTCGTCTTTCGGGATACGGGAATCGGGATCGCCGAAGAAGACCGCAAACGCGTCTTCGAACGTTTTTATATGGGAGATCAATCGCACAACCGCGAAGCGGGGGGAAGCGGGCTTGGGCTCGCGATCGTCAAGCGCGTCGTCGAACTGCACAACGGCCGGGTCGAGATCGACAGCGCCGTAGGAAGAGGAACGGCGGTAACCGTCTTTCTGCCGGTCACGTAACCCCGGCACACAATCGAAAACCCGAGCGAACGAAAAGGTGGACCATCCGTCCGCCTTTTTTACATTCATTCCCATTTGATTCATATTTCGTTCACATAGGACGCGTAGCATCAGTTGCGAAATCCGATTTGGAAAGAGATAAGCACGGGGAGGAAATGGATATGCTCGGATTGTTGCTTCATTTCGCGGTAACGTTGCTTTTGCCCCTCTTCTCGGGGATTGCCGCTTGGTATGCGAGCCGAACCTATCGGGCGCCTACGAAAGGCAAATTATATTCCCGTATGCGGTCGTCGCTCATTTGGATGGGAATCGGCGGATTGCTCTTGATCGTGAAAGCGGCGGCGGTCGTCGTCCTGGCGGCGTCCGGCGCGGAGTTCGCCGAAGATAAATGGGCGATGCAGCTGCCGATGCTGGCGATTCCCGCCGCGGCGATCGCGTTGTTCTCGATTCCGGCGGCAAGGACGATTCGGGGGGGAGCGGTCCAAGCGTCGAAGGAGCCGCCTTCGGCCCGGGACCGTCGGGCGGCGGCCGCGCCAGGTTGGGTATTTCCGGTCCAGGTTTTGTTTACAGGCTCGCTTTTGGCGGTGGTACAGCAGCTCTTTATCGCACCATGGCCGCTCCGAATCGGAACGGTCGTCGCGGTTTGGTCGGTTTACGCGGCTGTCGTCTATCTGCTATGGATTCGCCAAAAAAGCCGCTACCGCCGCTTCGTCGCAACCGGCTCGCCGGAAACGGGAACGCCGGCAGTGCGGGTATTCCGGAAAGCGGGAGTCTTCCTGACGGTCGCGCTCACTGCCGCCGTCTGGTTCACGCTCGGAGGGCAGGCAAGCCGCCTGCCGGACCGGATGAGCATGGCCGGCCATGAGCACGCGCATGCAGGCGATACCGCCGCATCGCAATCGGTAAGCGTCGCCGAGCTGACCGGGCCCAGAACCGGGACGCCGGATCGGTCTTTTACCCTGGAAGCGAAAAAAACGACGATGACGCTGCCTTCAGGCGAGAAGAAAGAAGCCTGGACCTACAACGGTCAGCTTCCCGGTCCGGAACTGCGGGTGAAGCAAGGGGATTTGGTCGAGGTCACCTTGATCAATACAGACATCGATGCCGGCGTCACGATCCATTGGCATGGCGTGGACGTGCCGAACGCCGAAGACGGAGTGGCGGGCATGACGCAAGACGCCGTCATGCCGCAAGAGAAGTACGTATATCGTTTCATTGCCGAGCAGGCGGGGACGAATTGGTATCATTCCCACCAGCAATCGTCGAAACAAGTGCAAATGGGACTTTACGGCGTCTTCATCGTGGAGCCGGACACTACGCTGCCGCGCCAAACGGCGGACCTGGCGGTCGTCTTGCACGACTGGCAGGCGGAGAACGGGACGTCCGTTTCCCTGGGCCAGCTGAACCGGCTCCAGCGCAAAACGGCGGAACCCGGAACGCTCGTTCGACTGAGGCTCGTGAATGCGGGAAATAGTCGCGCCCCGATTTATATTTCGGGCGTTCCGTTTCAAGTGGCGGCCATTGACGGCACCGACATTCACGAGCCTGCGGACTTGTCCGACAGCCGTCTGGAGCTGGCGGCCGGAGGCCGAACCGATGTGACGTTCGTGATGCCGGATACGGCCGTCGGCTTATCGCGGCAAACCGGGCCGTTTGTACAAGACGGCAATGTTCTCGTGATCAGCCCATCGAATGGGGGAATGCCGCCTGACGCCGTTAAGGGGTCTGTCTTCGATCCCGCGTCCTATGGAACGCCTATGAGGACGAAGTTCGGTCCCGGTACCCGGTATGACCGGAATTACAAGCTTGTTTTCGACAATCGGCTAGGGTTTTATAACGGGACGTTTACCTTCGTGCAGACGATCAACGGCCGCGTATTTCCGGATGCGCCGATGTTCAAGGTTCGAGAAGGCGATCTCGTCAAGATGTCGTTCGCGAATCGCGGCTTTGACGATCATCCGATGCATCTGCACGGTCACCATATCCAAGTGTTGAGTCGCAACGGCAAGGCCGTTGCGGGCAGTCCGTGGATCGCCGATACGCTGAACGTGGCTCCGGGGGAAACGTATGAGGTTGCGTTCGTCGCCGACAATCCCGGCATCTGGATGGATCACTGCCACAATCTTGACCACGCGGCCGTCGGAATGTCGGCTCACCTCGTCTACGAAGGCGTCTATTCCCCGTTTGAAATCGGCAGCGAGACCGTCAACCTGCCGGAGTGAGCGACACTTCGTTGATTTTCGTTCCAATGCCGCAAGTTCAATTTACGGGCCCTCATTCGTTCTGGGCATCGGCTTCGGGTTTGCTTTGCTCGGGTATGGCGCAAGTGCTTCCGTTTCAGTACAAGATCATGAACAAGGGAGCGTCGCTTCTTATGTGACGGCTTTGCAGGGACGGCGGCCGTTCCGTGCGCGAATGCTCTTGGGGGAGGGGTAGAATGACAACGAAAAAAGGGATCGTGCGACTGCTGGAAATCGCCGGAGAAAAGCGCGGACTGTTGATCGTCTCCGGCCTGTTCTCTTCGCTTAGCGCCGTTTGCATGCTGGTGCCTTACGCGTCCGTCTATTTCATTCTGCAGGAATTGTTGGAACACGCGGCGTCCCCGGCCTCGGCAGACGGAGCGATGATGGTCCGTTGGGGCGTGATCGCTTTGATCGGCTTCGCGGCCGGCTTGATCACGATGTACGCGGGGGGAATGGCTGCGCATATCGCCGCGTTTCGTATCGTGTACGGTCTCAGGGTCAAGCTTTCCAGCCACATCGGCAAGCTTCCGCTTGGCTGGATGAGCCGCAATTCGACAGGCGCAATAAAGAAAACGCTGGAACAAAACGTGGAGAAAGTGGAAACGTTCATCGCTCATCAATTGCCCGATCTCGTTCAAGCGATCGTGACTACGGTCTTGGTGATCGTCGTGATGTTTATGCTGAATGTTTGGCTGGCACTTGTTTGCCTCGTGCCGATCGTCCTCGCGGTTGCGGTTCAGATCGCGCTGCTCGGTGCGCCGAGGACGAAAGAATACCTCAAACAGTACCATGATTCGCTGGAACGGATGAACGGTTCCGCCGTCCAGTATGTGCGGGGGATGCCGGCCGTCAAGGTGTTCGGGCAAACCGTGCGATCGTTTCGCCAATTGTATCACGACATGATCCGCTACCGCGACTACGGGGTGAAATTAGCGGATCAGTTTCAAAACGGATTTTCGTTTTTTAAGGTGATGATCGGCTCGTTTGCCGTATTTGTTCTGCCTGTCGGCGTGTTTTTATGGAGCCGTGATCCGGGCAGCATCGCCTTCGCCTCCGTTCTGCTGTTTTTCCTGGTCATGGCGCCGGGCCTGTCCGCTCCTCTGCTTAAAATGATGTTTCTGGCTCATACGCTCGAGGATATCCACGAAGGCGTACGGCGCATGGACCGTATATTGGCGGAAGGGCATGTACCCGAGCCCGAACGCCCGAGACGGCCGGCTGCATTCGATGTTTCGTTCGATCGGGTCTCTTTTTCCTATGGAACGGAGCCTGCGGATGCCGCCGTGCTAACGGACATTTCCTTTACCGCCCGCCAGGGGGAAGTGACGGCGCTCGTCGGCCCGTCGGGAGCGGGCAAATCGACCGTCGCCCATCTGGTGCCTCGTTTCTGGGAGGCGAACGAGGGAGCGATCCGCATCGGCGGTGTGGATATCCGCGAAATCGCGACCCCCGATCTGATGAACACCGTCGCGTTCGTCTTTCAAGATTCGTTTTTGTTTTCCGATACCGTGTACAACAATATCGCGGTCGGGCGGCCGGACGCGCCGCAGGAAGACGTGTACGCGGCGGCGAAGGCGGCGCAGTGCCACGCTTTTATCGAGAACCTTCCGCAAGGGTATCACACGCCGATCGGAGAAGGAGGCGTCTACTTATCCGGCGGGGAGGAGCAGCGGATCGCCGTGGCGAGAGCGATTCTGAAGAACGCCCCCATCCTTGTGCTGGATGAAGCGACGGCGTTCGCCGACCCGGAGAACGAGTACGAGATGCAGCTGGCGTTGAAAGCGTTGATGAAAAACAAGACGGTCATCGTCATCGCGCATCGACTGTCCACCATTCGGGATGCGGAGCAAATTCTCGTGATGGAAAGCGGGACAATCGTCGAGCGGGGTAGGCATGAAGCCCTCCTCTCCGCTGACGGATTGTACGGCCGCATGTGGCGTTCTTATCGCCAAGCCGCACGATGGCATATGAGCAAAGGGGAGGCGGACGCAGAATATGAGCATGCTGCGCAACATGACGGCGGATAATCCGCGCTCGTTGATCAAACCCATATTTTACACGACTGTTGCCAATCTGGCGGGCGTCATTCCTTTTATATGGTTGGTGGAAGCGGCGAGATTGATCTTTACCCCGTTCGTCCATCCCGATCTCCCGCTCGATACGGCACGACTTTGGTGGGTGTGCGCCGGGCTTGCGGTGTCGCTTGTTCTCCTGTTCGGCTGTGAAATTCTCGCGAGCCGTTCCCAATTCCGCGACGCATACAGCGCGGCGGCCGACGGACGGTCGAGGCTGGCCGAGCATTTGCGAAAGTTGTCGCTAGGGTATCTGAACAAGCGGGATCCGGGCGATCTTGCCAATATGATGATGGGTGATTTCGCGATGCTGGAACACGGTATCTCCCATCTGGTTCCGCAGATGATCGGGGCCGCCGTCATGGCGGTTCTGGCTTTGATCGGCCTCTCTTTCTTCGACTGGCGACTGGCGCTTTCCTTGTTCGCGGCGCTGCCGGCGGCCATCCTGCTGATGCTTTTGACATCCGGCATCCAGCGCAAACTCAGCTCGCGGCATATGCGGGCCAAGATCGACGCCGGAAACCGGCTGCAAGAATATTTGAACGGAATCCGGGTGATCAAAGCGTATAACTTGACCGGAGAGCGGTTTGTCCGGCTGGAACGGTCTTTCCGGGAATTGATGCGGCAGAGCGTCCGTCTCGAAGGGGTGTTGGGGCCGATCGGTCTGAGCGCGACCGTCTGCGTTCGTGCCGGTCTTACCTTGATGGTTATGGCAGGCGTTCATCTGCTGCTCGGCGGAAGTCTGGATGTGATCACATTCGTCGCGTTCCTGATCATCGGAACCCGCATTTTCGATCCGCTGACGGCAGCGCTCTCCGGTTATGCGGAGCTTCGCTATATCGAGCAAGCAGGAGAACGCATCGTGCAGCTGTTGCGGGAGCCGGTCATGCCGGGAGAGCGGCAGCCCCCTGCGGGTCATGACGTCGAACTGAAGCGGGTTACGTTCGGCTATCTGGACCAATCGGTTTTGCGGGACGTGAGCGTCAGCATGCCGGCAGGTTCCTTCACCGCGTTGGTCGGCCCTTCGGGCAGCGGCAAAAGCACCGTTCTTCGGCTCATTGCCCGGTTTTACGACCCGGAGAAGGGGACGGTGACGATAGGCGGGGAGGATATTCGCGACATGGATCCGGAAGCGTTGCTGCGCAAAGTTTCCATGGTGTTTCAGGACGTATACCTTTTCCAGGATACGATCGCAGGCAATATCCGCTTCGGACGAAGCGACGCCACGCGGGAGGAAATCGAGGAAGCGGCGCGGCTTGCTTGTTGTCACGATTTTATCATGAAGCTGCCGCAAGGCTACGACACGATGGTAGGCGAAGGCGGCTGTACGCTGTCGGGCGGCGAAAAACAGCGAATCTCCATCGCCAGGGCGATGCTGAAAAATGCGCCGATCGTTCTCCTCGACGAGGCGACGGCTTCTCTCGACCCCGAGAACGAAGCGGAGATTCAACAAGCGATCGATCGGCTTGTTCAAGGCCGAACCGTAATCGTCGTCGCGCACCGGCTCAAGACCGTGCAGCATGCCGATCGGATTGTCGTACTGGATCACGGGCGGATCGTGGAGCAAGGCCGCTATGACGAATTGCTGTCGTCGAACGGCCTGTACGCCCGGCTGTGGAGACGGCAGCATGCAACGGCGCGTGGCGAATGATTCCAACCACAAAAGGAAATCGAAGCTGCCGATAATGGAATCGGCAGCTTCGCCGGCTTATCGAGAAAGCCCCGACTTTCTCAACAGACTCCTGATCAAGCGGGCCGATATATCCGTCTTAAAAACGTCCATATCGTCTCTTGAAAGGGTCCATACCGACGCGGAGCCGGGGCGGTCATAATAAACATGATCGACTTATTTGCAAGCGCTTTATTAGGCGCGTGTTTTTTGAGCGGGACAAATCGGATTGCGGCCACTACAATGGAGACGACGCCGGCTGCAGGGCGGGAGCCGGCAAGACGGAGGGAAGCCGCATGTTCGCATTGTTGAAAAAATATTCGATCCGGGTGCAGCTGCTCTGCCTCGGCATTACGATTTTGCTTCTGCTGGCGGTCACGGCGGCGTGGGGCTACAACCGGATCCTGAACATCACGTACAAGCGCAACACCGATTATACGACGGAAATGATCGCCGCGATCAAGCAGAGCGTCGCCTCCAACGTCGATTCGATCAACCGGATTTTGCCGAATATCGCCTATAACGATTTGGTCCAGCAATATTTGCTCGAGGACGACCGGCTCGCGCAGTACGAGCTGAACACCCGAATCGAGAAGCTGTTCGTCAATCTCCAGTCGATGAAGCAGGGCATCATGGGAGTCGTGCTGCTGGGCGAAGGAATCAGCTCGTACAATTGCGTCGGGTGCCGGGACTTCATTCCGTTCGGCGAAATCCCGCTCCGGACGAGCGCGTACTACACGGGCGTGCACTACTCGCCCTATTACAAAAGCGACGTGATGTACGTCGGCGTGCCGGTTTACGACATCCGGACGACCGCGCCGTCGGAGAAACGGATCGGGTATGCCGTCATGGTGCTCGATTTGCAGGCGATCGCGCCGAAGCTCGACGGCCTGTCCAAGACGATCGCGGGCCAATTTTATGTGCTCGACCGCAATCGCGCCGTCGCCATCAGCAACGACGCGTCGACGGTCGGCCGCCCGCTCCCTCCGGCTATCGCCAAGCGGGTCGAGGAGAACGGACCGTCCGGCGAGAGCGCCCGAAGCGAGGACGGAGCGTTCGTCGTTCGCGAGGAGGGGCTGCCGGAGATCGGCGGTACGATCGTCAGCGTGTTTCCGGTCGAGGAGCTGTTCCGCGGGCTGGAGGACGTTCAGCGTCTCCTGCTCGGCATGCTGCTGCTGCTCGTCGCCGTCATGTACGCGTTTTATATCGCGATCAGCCGCAACATTTTGTACCCGATCCGCTCCTTCATGACGTTCATCTACAGCTTGCGGGCCAAAGGGCTGGACCATAAGAACAAGCGGGTTTCGCTGGAAGGGTATTCGGAAATTACGATTATGGCGCGGCAGTTCAATTCGCTGCTGGACGAAATCGACGATTTGGCGGCGAAGCTGATCGATTCGAAGACGCACATTTTCGAGCTGCAGCTGCTCAAGAAGCAGGCGGAGCTGCAGTTTTTGAAAAGCCAGATCAACCCCCACTTTTTGTACAACACGCTGGAAACGATCAAAGGCATCGCCTATGCGAAAGGCGTGCCGGAAATTCGCGAAATGACCGATTCGCTCGGCCGGATTTTCCGATACAGCGTGAAGGGCGGCGAAGTGGTGCTGCTTCGGGAAGAGATCGAGACGGTCGAGGCGTACGTCCGCATCCAGCAAGTCCGCTTCGCGAACCGGTTCGAGTTCGCGAACGAGTTCGACGAAACGCTTCGCGAAACGAAGGTGATCAAAATGATTCTGCAGCCGCTCGTCGAAAATGCGGTATTTCACGGCATCGAGCCCTGCCTGCATCCATGCCGTCTCACCGTCGGCTGCCGGTTGGACGAAGGAGGCGATCTGCTGCTGTGGGTGGCCGACGACGGAGCCGGCATGGACCCGGCCATGCTGGACGGCATCCGACGCAGCTTGGCGGAGCCGCCGTCTTCCCACGATCTGAACGCCGCGCCGCAGAGGCACATCGGCATACTCAACGTGAACAACCGGATCCGATTCGCCTACGGCGGCGAGTACGGCATCGTCTCGATCGAAAGTGCGGCGGACCGGGGGACGACGGTGACGGTCAAGCTGCCGGCTAAGGAGGGGGTGCATCATGTATAAAGTCGTATTGGCCGACGATGAGCCGTGGATTTTGGAAAGCTTGAAAGGGACGCTGGACTGGCAGGCAAGCGGATATTCGATCGTCGGCGAGGCGCAGAACGGCGTAGAGGCGTACGAGCTTATCGCGTCGCTGAATCCGGATGTGGCGTTCATCGATATCCGGATGCCCGGCCTGAACGGGCTCGAGCTGATCCGCAAGCTGTACGAGGCCGGATCGGACACGCTGTGCATCGTCGCGAGCGGATACGCCGAGTTCGATTACGCGAAACGGGCGATGCAGTACGGCGCGGTGGGGTATTGCCTGAAGCCGTTCGACCGCGAGGAGATCGCGGGACTCTTGGCGGTCGCGGCGACGACGCTGGAACGGCGGCGGCAAGCGGTGCGGCACGAGCTGCTGCTTCTGCTGCAGGAGCGCGACCGGCCGCCGGGAGCGGAGGTCGAGCGGCTGCTCGACCGTCTCGGCTTCCGGTGGGACCGGGAAGCGGGAGGCGCGTTCGTCGCCGTCGTCCGGGGAAAGGACGCGGCGGCCTTCGCCATGCCGGACGGCGGTCCGGTCGTCGCCCTGCGCATCGGCAGCGGCTCGACCGCCTATGTGATCGGCCGGGCGGATCGGGCCGGGGCGCTTGCGCGCTTGGAGGCGTCGGTGCTGCCGACGGCGGAAGGGATCGGGATCGGCGCGGCGTTCGCCGATCCGGGCGCGTTGCGGGAACGGATCGAGGAGGCGGCGGTCGCGTCGTACCGATCGTTCGTCGGGAGCGGCGAGGCCGAGATCGGCGAGGCGCCGGGCGAGCGGACGTCCGACGCGCTCGATGCGAACGCGCTGCGGCTGATCGCGGACGGGTTCGAGCGCAAAGACGCCAAGCTGGCGCTGGGAGGGCTGTCGGCGCTCGAAGCGGGCTTCCGGTCGGGGCGGTACGATATCCGGCATGCGAGGCGGCTGTACAATCAGGTGCTTTCGTCGCTGTACCGGACGACGAACGGAAGTTCGGAGAGCTACGTGTCCGGTTTCGGCGAGCTGGCGTCCGCCTTCGGAACCGTATACGCGATGCTCGACCGGCTCCGGCGGGAGATCGGCGACAGCTTCGCCGGTGCGGGCGGCGAGACCGGCGGAAGGCGCGGCGGCGAGGAGACGTTCGCGCAGATCGTCCGGTACGTGCGCGATCGGTTTCGCGAGCCGATCTCGATTCAGGACATCTCGAAGACGTTTTACATGCACCCGAACTATGTAAGCCAGCTGTTCAAAAAAGAGCTGCGCGTCACGTTTACGAAGTATGTGACCGACATCCGGATGGAGTACGCCTGCCTGCTGCTCGGCACGACCGGGCTGACCGTGAGCGAAATCGCCGAAATGGCCGGCTATGCCGACTATTTCTACTTCGCCCGCGCGTTCAAAAAGCATACGGGGACGACCCCGACCGAATACCGCGCGAAGCGCGGGGCGGGGCCGTCCTCGCAGCATTGAACGCCGCCCGCCGGCGAGCCGGCGGGCGGCTTTTTATGCCGTCGTCGTACGGCGACGGCGCCGAATCAAGGTACAATTGTACGTTATTTGCGGTCTCAACGCTCGAAATAGCGCGATTCGGCGACGATGTCCCGCCAAGGCACGTACGTCGCCTCGGCCGCCGTTTTGCCGCTGCGGCGCAAATAGTCCGAGACGACCCGATAGCCGACGGCGTAACCGGCGTAAGGCGGAACGCCTTTTTTCTCGTAGCCCGGATTCGGAAAGTCCCCCGCGGGATCGCCGAACATATAGCCGCGTATCTCGTTGAACCCTTGAACCGCAAGCGCCTCCCGGAAACGGGGCCGTACCTCCTCGTGCTGTTCGTCGGTCAAGGCGCTCACCCAAGGTCCCAGCATATCCTCCCCGTACAATTCCGCGGCGAACGCCTCGGCCAATCCTTCGAGGACGATATATTGCCCAACCGTCGTCTCCGGGCCCCACGGCTCGAACGTCAGCCGGACGTTGTGATGAAACTCGTGCGCCGCGATCGACGGCAGCCGCGGGACGTTGTAGTCGCTCGGCCAGACGAGGACGATCACTTGTCCGGGATTGCCGCCGAAGCCGGTAAACCCGTGTACGGGCTTCAGTCTCGCCGGATCGCCGAGCGCCACGGCGAACAGCAGCTTGTCGAGCGCTACCCCGCGTTCGGCCGGACGGAGAGCGCGGACGGCCCGGTCGACGGCTTCCCGGCAGGCGTCCCAGCTGCCGGCCTTCTCGAGCCGGTCGAGCGCACGAAGCGCCTCTTCTGCGTCTCCGGCCGGGTCGTACAGGCCGATCGCCTGCACGAAATCCGGCGGTTGCCGGCCGGGCGGCATCATCCGCTGCATCGTCTCCCAAAAAGGCTGAAGCGGCTCGGTCACCCGTTCGCGGTATAGCGCGGCCCGTTCGTCCGGCTTCGCTTCAAAAACGCCGCGCTGACCCCGCAGCGTGTCAATAGCTAGGATTTCCATCGATTTTGTTCCCTCCTTCGGTTCGGACGCATCTTGTCCGTACACCGATGCTACACCTTTACGTTGCGTAAAGGTCAACCCCTTAACCGAACATCTTACAATCGTCCATACGCCCCCTAATCTCCGTTCATATGGCGCCGGTCCGGAGCCGCTTATACTGGAAGCAGACTTGGAAGCGCTTTTACAAAAGGGGGGAGAACCGGCTTGAATGCAACACGGAAAGGCTTATGGAAGCGAATGGTCGAGTACAAGTACATGTACGTCCTCGTCTTTCCGCTGCTCGTCTACTACGTCTTGTTCGAATACGTTCCGCTGTACGGGCTGATGCTGGCCTTCAAGGAATTCAACTTCGCCAAAGGCATATGGGGCAGCGACTGGGTCGGCCTGGCCAACTTCAAGGAAATTTTCCTGCTCGACGATTTCTGGATCGCGTTCCGCAATACGATCGTGATCGCCGTCGGGCGGCTCGTCTTCGAATTTCCGGTCCCGATCGTCGTAGCACTGCTGCTCAACGAAGTGCGCCGAATGGGGCTCAAAAAGTTTTATCAGGTCGTCTATACGTTCCCGCACTTTTTGTCCTGGGTCATCGTCAGCGGCATCCTGGTCAACTTTCTAGGGACGTTCGGCGTGCTGAACCAGCTGCTCGATCTGCTCGGCTTCGAGAAGGTGGCGCTGCTCGTCAGCCCGGAGCACTTCCGCGGCCTCATTTACGGAAGCAGCCTCTGGAAGGATATGGGCTGGGGTACGATCATTTATTTGGCCGCCATCGCGGGCATCAATCCGGCGCTGTACGAAGCGGCCGGCATCGACGGAGCGAACCGGCTCCAGCAAATGATCCATATTACATGGCCGTCGCTGAAAAGCACGGTCGTCATCCTGCTCATCCTGAAAATCGGCCACACGATGAGCTCCGGCGGCGGCGGCTTCGATCAAATTTTCAACCTGTACAACCCGGCCGTCTACGAGAAGGCGGACATTCTCGACACTTACGTGTACCGCCGGACGTTCGCCGTCGGCAACAGCTACGGCACCTCGACCGCGGTCGGTCTCTTCAAATCCGTCGTCAATTTCGTCCTGCTCGCGGCCGCCAACCGGGCGGCGAAGCGGCTCGGCCAAGACGGCTTATATTAGGGAGGACCGGACATGACGCCACGACATACATGGGCCGACTACTCGATTCACGCGCTGCTCATGCTGATCGCCATCGTTACGATTTTGCCGTTCTACAACGTGTTCATCACCTCGTTCGCCGACCCGGCGGAAGTCGTGAAGCAGCAGCTGTATCTCATCCCGACCAGCTTCACGCTGAACTCCTACGAGCTGCTCCTGAACGGCAGCTACGTGGGGCGGGCGCTGTTCAACTCGCTCGTCGTCACCGCCGCCGGCACGTTCGTCAACATGCTCGTCACGACCTGCGGCGCGTACGCCTTGTCCAAAAAAGCGATGCCGGGCCGCAAAGCGATGATGGCGGGCATCGTCTTTACGATGCTGTTCAGCGGAGGGCTGATCCCGTTTTACTTGACGATCAAAAATTTGCACCTGATCAACAGCTACGGGGCGATGATTTTCCCGGTCGCGGTCAGCACGTTTTTCCTGATCGTCATGATCAACCAGTTCAACACGATTCCGCCGAGCTTGGAGGAGTCGGCCAAAATCGACGGGGCCAACGACATTTACGTGCTGTTCCGCATCGTCATGCCGATCTCGAAGCCGACGCTGGCCGCCATTACGCTGTTCTATGCGGTCGCCCGCTGGAACGAGTGGTACAACGCCATGCTGTTCGTCACCGATCCGAAAATGCATCCGATGCAGCTGTTTCTGCGCAATATGCTGGCCGACGTGACGCGAATGGCCCGCGACGATATGGGCGCCAACATGATGGCGCAGATGAGCCAGCGGTACCCGGACGGGCTGAAGATGGCGAGCGTCGTCGTGACGATGCTGCCGATCATGCTGGTATACCCGTTTCTGCAAAAGTATTTCTCCGCGGGCGTCACGCTGGGCGCCGTCAAGGAATAAAGGTCGGTTTTAGGACCAAGTTGTCTTAAAATAAAAGACGAGTGTCAAAAAGGGAGGAAGCACCATGTTCAACAAACGTTTCGGCTACGCCGCCCTGGCGCTGACCGTATCCGCATCCGTCCTGTCCGCATGCGGCGGAGGGTCCGACGAGCCGTCCGCCGGCACGAACGGAGCGGGAGAAAACGCCGGCCAGGCGGGAGGGGCGAAAAACGCCAAGAAGCTGGATATTTCGTTCTCGTTTTTCAACATCGGCTCGGCGTTTCCGAACCGCGACGCCGACGAGCTGCTCAAAATGATCGAAAGCAAGTTCAACGTCCGCATCGTGGACAAAGTGATCAGCTACTCCGACTACAAGGAGAAATACCAGCTCTGGAGCGCATCCGGCGAGCTTCCCGACGTATTCAGCGACGACACGATCAATTCCGAAGGCTATTTCTCGTGGATCAAGCAGGGGATTATCCGCCCGCTGCCGGCCGATCTGAGCCCCTATCCGAACGTGCAGAAGATGCTGAGCTTGAAGGATACGAAGTCGCTTCAGGTCGACGGGAACTATTACATGATCCCGCGGCTTACGTATCCCGAACCCGAGACGTGGGCGCTCGAGCGCGCCTTGATCGTCCGCAAGGACTGGATGGAGAAGCTCAATTTGAAAGACCCGGTCACGTACGACGACTACTTGAATATGCTCAGGGCGTTCGCCAAAAACGATCCCGACGGCAACGGCAAAAACGATACGGTCGGCGTTACGCTGCGCTCGACGACGATGCTGCTGCCGCTCGCGACCGGTACGTTTCCGCATACGAGCAACTCATCCTGGGTGAAGGAAAACGGGCAATACATTCCGTTCTACGCCTCGGAGAAGATGAAGGACGTCGTCGTGCAAATGCGGCAGCTGTTCGCGGAAGGCGCCATCGACCCCGACTTCGCGATCATGAAGACGAACGACGGCATCGACAAATTCGGCCAGGGCAAAGTCGGGGCGATCTCGATGCAGGCCGCGCCGAACGCGCTGAAGAAGCTGGACGCCGCCTGGAGCAAATACAACAAGGATACGAAGTTCGAGGACGTGTTCAAAATTTTGCCGGAGTCGTGGGCGGCCGAGGACGGGTCGCGCTACCGCCACGTCGAGCCGTCGTTCTGGTCCGAGACGTACTTCAGCTCCAAGGTGAACGACGAGAAAATGGACCGCATCCTGCAAATTTACGACTGGCTCCAGTCCGACGAATTTTTCACGATCAAGCAGTACGGGCTGGAAGGAAAGGACTACAAGAAGGAGAACGGCAAAATCGTCGTGACCCGCGAGAAAAACGACAAGGGCGAGTACAAAAGCCTGGGCAGCTATTACCCTTCGCTGAACCTGTTCGGTTCGTTGGCCGCCTGGAACCAGCAGTTCGAATACGAGGACAGCGAAGCGTCCAAAATCAACTACGGCGAGAAGCTGTCGAAGGTCGCGCGGGATACGTTGAAGGAGAAGGTCGCCTCGTTCAAGCCGGTGCCGACCAACTTCGACATCGAGCAGCTGTATACGCCGGCGAAAGCGAAGCTGAGCGCCATCAACGCGACCGAAGACGTCATCAAGGTGATGCTCAGCAAGGAAGATCCGGTGGCGATGTGGACGAACATCGTGAAGGGCTACGACAACAAAGGGCTGCGGCAGGCGATCAAGGAAGTGAACGACGAAATCCGAAAGCGGGGCTTGGACAAGTAACGGGACCAAGGCGGATTCGGATTCGCATTCGGAAACCGGGAGAGAGGGCTGTCTATGAAAAGACGCTCCGCAGCCATCGGATGGATCGGGGCGTTTCTGGCGATCGCCGCGGCCGTCGCGGTTTGGTACGGGATGTACGGAAGGCCGTCGGCGGCCGACATGCCGTGCTGTTACGCGGCCGTAACCGATCAGGGGACGCACCGGATCATCGTGCTCGACACGGACGCCGCGGATTGGAACGACGAGCGGGCGGTTCGGTGGGCGTGGTCGCCCAACGACGTTCCCGGCTTCGAGAAGCTGAAGCATGCTTGGGGATTGCCGACGGACGCGAAGCCGAGGTACGATGGGGAGAGCGGAGCCGTCCGCGTCGCGGTGACCGATTCGCGGGGATTGGCGGCGATCGTTTCGTACCCCGACGGGGGAAAAGTATGGGCGGCGGATGCAGGGGGCAACCCTCATTCCGCCGAGCTTCTTCCGAACGGCAATATCGCCGTGGCGGCCAGCACCGGGGGCTGGGTGCGCGTCTATGCTTCGTCGCAAGGGGATACCGTCACGACGTATGCGGAGTACGGGCTGGCATCGGCGCACGGCGTTCAATGGGACCCGAAGCTTGGCGTGTTATGGGCCCTTGGAGGGGACTCGCTCGTCGCCTTGAAGGTAAGCGGAACCGATGCGGCCCCGGAGCTTGCGGAAGTCCGTAAAGTCGCGCTGCCGACGAAGCACGGTCACGACCTGCAGCCCGTGTACGGCGACGCGGACCGGCTATGGGTCACCACCGGTTCGAAGGTGTACCAGTTCGTCAAGTCGGCGAACGCGTTCGACGACGCGTTTCCCGGACATGAAGCGATCAGCCGCGTCGGCGTGAAAGGCATCGGGAGCTTCGCTTCGGGCCTGGTAGTGGAAACGGTGCCGGACGTTGCGAAGTCGCCCGCGGGCGTCTGCAAGCGGAACACCTGGTGCACGGAGACGGTCGATCTGTTCCGGCCGGACGGGACAAGAACGATCGAGGGCGGCGCCATTTACAAAGTGCGAGTATGGAACGCCGACTATCAGTGAACGGAGTGGATGTCGGAACATGAGCTTCACGTGGGAAGGCTTGGTGGCGGGAACGGATCAGGCGAGCGGGCGCATCGTGCTGCTCGATCCGGCCGATACGGATTGGAACGGGGCCGACGCCGTCCGATGGAGCTGGGCGCCCGATCGGGCGGGCGGCTTCGACGATTCGCTGATCGCCGCATGGGGCGTCCCGACGGACGCCAAAATTCGCCGCTGCGACGCTTGGGGCGGGCTGTGGCTGGTCGCGACCGACTCGCTGGGGCTGGCGGCCGTCGTCCCGTTCCCGTCCGCGGATCGGAAGCGTTGGGCGGCGAACGTCGGGGGCAACCCGCATTCGGCGGAGCTGCTGCCGAACGGCAACGTCGCCGTCGCCTCGAGCACCGGCGGACGCGTGCGGCTGTACGCCTCCTCGCAGGGACCCGAGGCGGACGCGTATGCGGAATTCGCCCTGCCCGGGGCGCACGGGCTCGTCTGGGACCCGCGCCGGGACGTGCTGTGGGCGCTCGGGGACGACGATCTCGTCGCGCTTGCCGTCGAAGGGTCGGACGCCGAGCCCGTTATGCGGGAGTCGAGCCGGACGGCTCTGCCGACTCGCGGCGGACACGATTTGCAGCCCGTGTACGGCGACGCGGACCGGCTGTGGGTCAGCACGGTCGGGCACGTGTATCAATACGTGAAATCGGCGGATGCCTTCGTATCCGACTATCCGGAGTGCCGGGAAATTAGCCGGCCCCACGTGAAAAGCGTGGGCAACTTCCGCTCCGGCCGGGTGGCCGGTACGGTGCCGAAGGCGGGCAGCCTGTACGAATGGACGACGGATACGGTCGATTTCCACGGCCCGCCGTCGAAGCGGGTTTGCGAAGGGGCCGCATTTTACAAAGCGCGGATCGTCTATTCGGACTACGAATGACACCGGTGAGAAAGGAGACGAACGGCATGGAGACGGGGCGTGAGCGGGATGGAATCCGGAAAGCGGCGAGCGGCGGCATGTACGCGGCGGGCGAACCGGGTGGTTTGCCCGGCGTCGGGACGAGGGAAGCTGCGGGAGCCGGAGAGAAGGCCGCGGGATGGGAGGAACCCCGGGGGACTTCGGGAACCGAAGGAGCCGCGGCGGACGCGCGGGCTGAAGCGAGGCCGTCGCCGTCGGACCCGGCCCGTTGGCCGATCGGGGCTTCTCTTTCCCTCGAGACGTGGAAAAACGGCGGTATCGATTTGAACCGGTTTTACGATGCGGGCATTCGCCACATCGAGATGGCTTGGCGGCACAGCACGTACGATATGTTCGATCCGGACAACGAGGCGTACGCCGAAGCGTTGGTCGTTCGCGCTCGCCGAATCGGGCTGGACGTCTGGACGATGCACCTGCCGTACGGGACGGCTTGGGACGTCTCGGTCGTCGACGATGCGGAGCGGGCCGCCGTTCTGGACCGGCACGGCCGTCTGCTCCGGCTGGCCCGGCGATGGGGCATCGGCAGGGCGGTGCTGCACCCGAGCTGGGAGCCGATCGCCGCGGACGAGCGCCCGGCGCGGGTGGCCGCATGCAAGCGGGCGCTGCCGCTGCTGGCCGCGGAAGCGGAGCGGCAGGGCGTCCGCATCGCGGTGGAATGCTTGCCGCGCACGTGCCTCGGCAATACGAGCGCGGAGATGCTCGAGCTCGTCGGCGCCGACGAGCGGCTCGGCGTCTGCTGCGACGTGAACCATTTGCTGCAGGAGCGGTCCGAGCATTTCATCCGGCGGCTGGCCGGGCGGATCGTCACCGTCCACATGTCCGACTACGACGGCGTGGACGAGCGGCATTGGCTGCCGGGGAAAGGCGTCATCCGCTGGAACGACGTGATCGGCGCGTTGGCCGAGCAGGGGTATGCCGGGCCGTTTCTGTTCGAGGTGCGGCAGCCCGACCCGGACGAGCTCGCCGCTTGCTGGGAACGGCTGCTGGGAGACTACGTCCGCAGGTGACAGCCATGCGCGCAGGCGCGAAAAAGCCGCAGAACCATCGGTTCTGCGGCTTTTTAATCCCGTCGCGATCCGCGATTTTTTCTCCGGACGCTCCTTCGTTCAGCCGATTTCGTCCTGCTCGAACATCGCCGCCTCCCGCTCCCGAATGATTCGGCGCAGCTTGCTCGCCGTTTCGCGGGTGATGACGCCCTGCTCGTAGAGCGACTGCACCTCGTCCCGTTCGGCTTGGACGGCGACCCAGCGAAGCTCCTTCTTCCGCTCATCGAACCGCTTGTCCCGCCTTTGCATCGCGTCCGGAATGCGGGCGAGACGGTCGAGCACGCGGTTGTAATGCGTGATGACGTCCGCCGCTTCCCGGTCCGTCTCCGTTCGGCGAACTTTCCGGACCTCCTCGATCGCCGCCTCGCACGTACGAATCTTGATGCTGCGCAGCGCCTCGACGTCGGCCGCCGGCAGCTTCGCGAGCGCGACCTCCCGGCGCGTGAAGCCGGCCTTCAGCCTTCCGAAAAACAGCTTCAGCAGCATCGTCCACAGATGGAGCCGGTTCGCCAGCAAAAGCTCGATCTGGTCCAACGTTTTGAAAAACTGGTTGGCGTGCTCGCGGCTGATTTCTCCGCTCTCCAGCAAGTTTCGGGCGCATTCCCGCTCTTCGGCGAGGGCGAGAAGCCGCAGCTCGTTTTCTTTTTCGCGCGAATGCGTGGCGGCTTTCCGGTCGGCGTTTTTCATGCGGATGCGATGAATCCACTGCTTGTAGTCGGCGATGACGGAGGAGACGGCGGCTTCGTTCTCTTCGTTGCGTTCCCGATGAACCGCTTGGATGGCCGCCGACATGACCCGGATTTGGATTTGCCGCTCGCTCTCCTCCCGTTCCGCCTCGTCGGCCGACTTTTTCTTCTTCGAGAGCAAGGGCAGTAGGACGCTCGCCGCCAGCAGCGAAAGCAAAATGACGGCCGCCGCCAAAAACAGGATCAGGCTTCGCTCCGGAAACGGGCTGCCGTCCTCGAGCACGAGCGGAATCGAAAAGGCGCCGGCCAGCGTAACCGCCCCCCCGGACGCCGGAAAAGGCCGTCATGACGAGCATTTTGAAGCCGGGCGCCTGACGGTCCTTGCTGCCGCCGAATAAGCGGCCCCCTCTTGTAAACGCGAACGTCCATGCGAACCGAAGCGCCATCAGCATCGCGAAAATGACGGCCGCGTAGCCGATCACCTGGAAGTTGTCGAACGACGGGTCTTTCAAAATCGTCGCGGACACGTCCGGAATTTGCAGGCCCAAAATGACGAAGACGAGTCCGTTCAAAATAAAAAGCAGCACCGACCACGTGTTGTTGGACACCGTCTTCAGCTTCATCATCGCCGGCTCCGCCCGGTCGCGCTCGATCGCGTGGACGATCCCGCCGGCCACCGCGGCCAAAATGCCGGACATGCCCAGCTCCTCGGCGATCATGTAGAGCAGAAACGGCGTCAAAATTTGGACCAGCATGTGCATCGTCACGTCCTCCATTCCGGCTCTCCGCAGGACGAGGCGCAGCCAGCTGATCAGGAAGGCGAGGAGCGCGCCGATCAACAGGCCGCCGATCGAAATGACGAAGAAGCTGGCCGTCGCGCGGGGGAACGAGAAGACGCCGGTCACGGCTGCGGCGATGGCGAATTTGAAGGCGACGAGACCGGATGCGTCGTTCATGAGCGCTTCGCCCTCGAGCAGCCGCATCAAGCTTTTCGGCATATGGATCCGGCCGGCCAGAGCGCCGACGGCAACGGCGTCCGTCGGCGACAAAATGGCGGCCAGCCCGAACGCGGCGGCGAGCGGAATCGACGGAATCATCCAATGGATCGCGTACCCGACCGTGAAGACGGTAATGAACACGAGTCCGACCGCCAGAAGCAGGATCGGGGCCCGCAGCTTCCAGAGCTCGTCGCGCGGCGTATGCTTGCCGTCGTTGTACAGCAGCGGGGCGATGAACAGGACGAAGAACAGCTCCGGCTCGAGCGGGAGATGAATGCCCGAGGGGAAGAGCGCGGCGGCGACGCCCAGAGCGATCTGAACGAGCGGCACCGGAACGAACGGGACGAATCGGCTGACCACGTTGGAGACGCCGATCAGAGCGAGCATGACGAGTACGGCAAGAAACAGTTCCAAGGACGCATCTTCCCTTCGAGTAGCCGGACGTTTTTTAACAAATTATAGTGTATCCGCCCGCCGGAAAACAATAAATCGGTTTTGCGGCAAGTCCCGGGCGGACGCGAAAAAGGCCGCGCGGCTTCAGACCGCCGGCGGCCGGTACAACCAATTATTGCGGACGGGCGGGCGCGGCGGCCGCACTCCTCCCCGTGTCTTCGCGTATCAAGCCCGGAACGGCTCGATCTCGTTGCCTTTGGCCCAAATGCGCTGCAGCTCGAGCTCGGGGCTCGCGAGCAGAACGTCCGCCTGCTTGCCGGCTTCCAGGCTCCCGGTCCGGTCGAACAGGCCGAGCTGGCGCGCCGGGTTGCCGCTCGCGTAGCGGCTCGCCTGCTGGACGGATACGCCGACCTGCTCGACGGCGAAGCGGAGCGCGCCGATCATTGTCAGCGTGCTGCCGGCGAGGCTGTTGCCTTCCTTCAGCGTGGCGACGCCGTCCTTCACGTTAACGGCGAGACCGCCCAGGTCATACGTCCCGTCCTCCAGTCCCGCGGCGGACATGGCGTCGGTAATCAGCATCAAGTTGTCGTTCGTCTTCGCCTTCGTCAGCAGCCGGATGCAGGCCGGATGGACGTGATGGCCGTCGGCGATCACCTCCGCGCTGATGCGGTCGTCGGTCAGGACGGCGCCTACGGTGCCGGGATTGCGGTGGTGCAGCCCGGTCATCGCGTTGAACGTATGCACCGATTGGTTCAGCCCCGCATCGGCGGCCGCCATAATCTGATCGTATGTCGCGTCCGTATGGGCGGCGGCGGCGTTAATGCCGTTCGCGCGCAGCCAGGCGATCAGCTCGAGCGCCCCTTCCGTCTCGGGAGCGAGCGACAGCTGCTTGATCAGCCCGGGGTAGGCGGCGTGCCATTCCTCCAGCCACGCCTTTTGCGGCGGGACGATGTAGGCGGGGTTTTGGGCGCCTTTATATTTGACGTTGATGAACGGTCCTTCGAGATGGACGCCGACGACTTGCGCGTACGGCATATCCTTCGACCGGTATTCGTTCACGACGGCCAGCACGTCGGACAGCCGGTCCTTCGGCCCGGTCAGCGTCGTGGCGACGATGGACGTCGTCCCGTGCCCGCCGTGGAACCGGGTGATCGTATCGATCGATTCGGCCTCCGCGTCCATGAAGTCGGCGCCGTAGCCGCCGTGAACGTGGACGTCGACGAAGCCGGGCAGCACCCAGCCGCCCTTGGCGTCGATCACTTCGGCGCCGGTAGTGCTTGCATCCGACGGGGCAGAAGGCCGGACCGATTCGATGACGCCGTCGGTCCATACGATCGTGCCGTTCTCGATGACTTGCGTTTCGGTTACGATTTTCGCGTTCGTGACGATGACGGTTCGGCTCATGCGTTGATCAGCCTCCCGGATTCGGTATCGAGCAGGACGACGACGTGCGGATGCGTCTGCAGCAAGGATGCCGGGCATTCGGTCGTAATCGGTCCTTTGAGCGCGCGGTGCACGATTTCCGCCTTGTCCGCTCCGCGAACGACGAGCAGAATCATTTTCGCTTTCAAAATCGTCCCGACGCCCATCGTAAGCGCATGTGTCGGCACCTCGTCGATCGAGTTGAAGAAGCGGGCGTTCGCTTGGCGCGTTTCGTCCTTCAGCTCGACGATGTGCGTGCCGCTGACGAGCGCATGATCCGGCTCGTTGAAGCCGATATGGCCGTTATGGCCGAGGCCGAGCAGCTGCAGATCGATCTGCTTCGCATCGTCGAGCAGCTGGTTGTAGCGGGCGCATTCCTGCTCCAGCTCCGGCGCGTTGCCGTTCGGAATGTGCGTCCGCTCGCGCGAGACGTCGACGTGATCGAACAAATGCTTGTTCATATAAGCATGATAGCTTTCAGGGTGATCCTCCGGGATGCCGACGTATTCGTCGAGGTTGAACGTCGTCACCGATTTGAAGCTGACCATGCCTTTGCGGTACGTCTTGACGATTTCCTCATAGATGCCGACGGGGGTCCCGCCGGTGGCGAGCCCGAGAACCGCCCGCGGGTTCGTTTGCACGAGGCCGGTAATGATGCCGGCTCCCGCTTCGTTCAATTCTTCGTTGGAGCGGAACGTTAAAATGTTCATGCTTGCTATCTCCCTTTTTCTTTGCGGTATTTTTTGACCATCTGGTACGAGAGCTCCAGCTTCGGCACGTACGTATCGAACGACTCGCTGACGAGCCCGGTGAACAGGATGTCGACGACGTGCAGCTGCGCGATGCGCGACGCCATGTCCCCCCGCCGCATTCCCTCCTCGAGCGAGGACGTATACAGGGGGATGTCCGCGAGCGACGACAGCGTGGTCGGCCCGAATTTCGTCAGCGAGACGGTGACCGCTCCGCGTTCTTTGGCGCAGCGCAGCGCGTCGATCGTCTCCGGCGTCTCGCCCGAATACGAGATCGCGAAGGCGGTGTCGGACGGACCGAGATTGGAGGCGGACGTCACCTGCATGTGCGGGTCGGAGAAGGCGTTGGCGCGCTTGCCGATCCGGACGAGCTTCTGGTAAAAGTCTTGGGCTACGACGCCGGACGTGGCGACGCCGTAAATGTCGATCTGGCCCGCCCCGCGAAGCGCGTCCAGCGCCCGCGCGAGCTGCTTCGGATCGAGCAGGCGCGACGTATCGGAGATGGAGCGGATATGGTTCGCCTCCATCGCGGCCACGATGCTCTCGAGCGTGTTGCCGGCGACGATGTCTTGATACGATTCGGCCGGGGGCTGCTGCGCGAGCTCAGTGGCGAGCTGCATTTTCAGTCCGGCGAAGCCTCCGGCGTGGAAGCTTTTGCAAAATCGGGAGACGGTCGCCGCGCTCGTCTGCGCCTGATCGGCGAGCTCGGTAATGCCGAGCCGGACGACGAGCTGCGGATGGTCGGCGATGAATTCGGCGAGCGACCGTTCCTTCGGGTTCATGTGCGGCAGCCGCTCGCGGATCGATCTCAACAAGTCGGACATGTCGGAACGCTTCTCACCTCGGCTCGCGAAAATTATTTTTGTATATTTCCATATTATACGAAAATGATTTTCCTGACCACCGTTATTTTCTTCACAATTCCTTGCATTGACTTTCGTTGTCGAATCGTGGTTTGATAGGTATTATTTCCGTTAACATACCATTGCAAAAGGGGACGGACCGATGAAACGCGCTATACCCGAAGCGATGCTGTTCGATCTGGACGGCACGCTGTTCCAAACCGAGACGCTGCTGCTTCCCGCTTATGAAGCCGCATTCGACGAGTTGAAGCGGGAAGGGACTTATACGAAAGGAACACCGCCGAAGGAGCTTATCTTGAGCTCGCTCGGCATGCTGCTCGAGCATATTTGGGCGAGGGTGCTGCCGGATGCGGACGAACAGGTGCGCCGCCGGGCGGACGAGCTGCTGCTGCATTATCAGATGGAAGGATTGAAGCGGGGCGACGGCCGGCTGTACCCGGGCGTCGAGGAGACGCTGCGGGCGCTGCACGCGAAGGGCGTCAAGCTGTTCGTCGCGAGCAACGGCCTCGAGATTTACGTGAAGGAAGTGATCCGGCTGAAGGGGCTGGAGCCGCTGTTCACCGGGCTCTACAGCGCCGGCGAGTACCGGACGCGCTCCAAGGTCGACCTGGTCAAGCTGCTCGTCGAGCGCCACGGCTTGACGTCCGCTTGGATGGTCGGCGACCGCTCCTCGGACGTCGAGGCGGGCAAAGGCAACGGCCTGCCCGTCGTCGGCTGCCGCTATGCGCAGTTCGGCGAAGAGAGCGAGCTGGAGGGCGCGGATATGATCATCACGGAGTTCGGCCAGCTGCTCGAGCTGGCGGAGTAGTCGGAACGAAGGCTCTGCGCGACAAAAATAAGGTACAAGCGTACGTTAGGGGTCGACGCCCGACGACATGTCGGCGCGATCGCGTACGCTTGTACCTTGATTTGCGTGCGGCGCACCGCTCAATGCACGGCTTTTCGCAGCAAGCCGATATCTTCCTTCGCAAGTCCGGTCACATCCGCGATAAAGTCGTCGTCCATCCCTTTGGCGATCAAATTTTTGGCGATGGCCGTTTTCTCTTGCTCAATTCCTCTTTCCAGCCCCTGCTCCAGCCCTTTCCGGTGGGTTCTCTTGGCCATTTCCTCAAGCGTCTTTTCCAAGTTGGACATCATGTCGTTCGCTCCTTTCAGCTCCCATTGTTCCAACAGACGATCCATTTCAAGCCGACGTTCCGGCAGCAGCTGGGTCCCCAGCACATTCGCGAACCAGACGACGAACCGCTGCTGCAGCTCCTTGGGCGTCTTGCGGAGCGTATTCATCAGTTTATGGAGAGTGCCGGCCAGCTTCTCAAGATCCGTGCTCTGCTCGAGCAAGAAAACGGAGCCGATCATGTTGGATAACCGCAGCAGCTCCTCTTCCGAATAGCGCTGAACGTCAATCAGCATATACGTGAAGTCGAGCAGGTCGCCGCCGAACTCTTGGTGACCGTCCAACGTCTCCCGAAAGCTCCGGTTGGCGGTCCAAGGAGAAGCTCCGTTATACAGCACGATCGGGACGATGGCGGGGAGCTTGAACTTTTTTCGCTCCGCCTCGACTTTATCCGTATTGGCCATGACGTCCCGCCAAATTTCCGTCTGGTACAGCAGGAGACGGTACGGCATCTGAAAATCGACGGTGGATTGCATCTCCATCAACACATAAAAAATGATGTCGCGGTCCCGCAGCTTCGCCTGATAGACGAGGTCCGCCTCTTTTTCGCGGAAGTCGGGCAGCACGTACGATTTGTCGATGCTGATCAAGTTCGATTCTTCCACTTGAGCGACCCAGTCTTTCCGGACGAAGGAGCGCAAAAGCTCGAGGAACAGCTTTTTGCTCGACAGCAAATATTTGTATCCTTTATCGTACCGATGATGAAGCTTGGATGTGGCTCGGCTTTGGTCCATTCGGATCGTTCCTTCCGGACGGGTTTGGTTTTATTATACCATAGAGGCCGTGCGCTTGAACGAAAAAACGGTCCGCGCCGGCGCCCGAAGGCACTGACGCGAACCGCATCGCATCCGTTACATATGACCGACCGGACCGGGCTCCAGCCCGCCCGCTTGCTTCTCTTTCTCGGACGGCAGCTCCATCCGGGCGCGGCCCAGCATCATGACGAAGACGAAGCCGACGACCGTTATGAGAATCGAGATCCAGAACAAGTACGAGATCGAGCCGGCGAGCGCCTTCGTCGCATTGCCGACGACTTCCGCGGGCAGGCCGCTCCGCACTTGCGGCATGAGCAGCATTTTCGGATCGGAGAACTGCTCCGCCATTTTCGGGTCCGGGAACACGGCCTCGATGCGCGACTTGTAGTCGACCTTTTGCAGTACGCCGAGCACCGTGACGCCGAGCGCCGAGCCGACGGTACGGAAAAACGTGATGAGCGAGATGGCCGCTCCCTTGAACTGGCCGGGCAAGCCGTGCAGCACGGAAATGTTCAGGACGACGAAGTTGACGCCGATGCCCAAGCCGACCAGCACCATATACATCGTCACGACCCAGCGCGGCGTATCGACGGTCATCGTGCCGAGCAGCGCCATCGAGCCGGCTAGAATGACGGTCGAGCCGAGCATGATGCTCCGGTACGACAGCTTGTTGATCAGCGGACCGCCGAGCATGCTGCTCGCGACGACCGCCAGCATCATCGGCGTCAGCGTCTGGCCGGCGGCGCTCGCCGATTCGCCGTATACGCCTTGGATGAACAGCGGGATGTACGTCGCGCCCGCTACCATGATGATGCCGTACAGAAAGCCGATCGCCTGACTCGCCGTGAACAGCCGGCTCTTGAACAGCTTCAGCTCGACGATCGGATCGGAGACGCGGCGTTCCGCCACGAGGAACAGAGCGAAGCTGACGACGAACAGGACGAACAGCCCGATAATTTGCCACGATCCCCAAGCGTACGTTTCCGAGCCGCCCAGCTCGATCGCGAACATAAAGCTGAGAATGGCAACGACGAGCGTCGTGGCGCCGGCCCAGTCGATTTTTTGCTTGCGGTGGGCCGCTTTTTCCCGATACCCGAAATGCATGAGCAGCAGCGCGACCGCCCCGATCGGCAAGTTGATGTAGAACACCCAGCGCCAATCGATGTAGTCGGTTATGTACGCGCCGAGCGCCGGACCGAATACGCTGGACAGACCGAATACGGCGCCGAACAAGCCGTTCATTTTGCCGCGCTTCTCCGGCGGGAAAATGTCGAAGATGACGGCGAAGGCGATCGGCATGAGCGCTCCGCCGCCGATCCCCTGGATGGCGCGGTAGACGATCAGCTCGAACATGCTGTTCGCAATGCCGCAAAGCACCGAGCCGAGCAGGAAGACGACGAGGCCGAGCTGGAAGAACAGCTTCCTTCCGTAAATGTCGGACAGCTTGCCGAATATCGGCGTAGCGACCACGGTTGCGATCATATAGGCGGAAAACACCCAGACGTAATGCTCGAAGCCGCCCAGCTCCGTTATGACCGTCGGCATCGCCGTGGAGACGATCGTCTGGTCCAGGGCGCCGACGAACATGCCGAGCAGCAGTCCGGCGACCACCCAATTGATTTTCGTTTGCTTGCGATCCATAATCCACCTCTTGATCGAAAAATAGGGAACCGATTACGGCTTCACCCTTCCTCTACAGGATACGCCACATTCCCTGACAATTGTCGTCAGTCAAAACGAACGTATCCAAAAAAGCGTCTGGAAGGCGGGCGAGGCCGTTCGGGACTCTCCTATCATAATCGAACCGATCGGGGGAATCAAAGTAAAAATGTCGTAAAGCCGTTTAATCGGAAAAGGCCGGGAAACGGGCGTTCGAACCTCCCCGGTTGCCGCCTGCGTCCGATTTGGCGTATGATAGCAGCAAGGCATTTGACGACCGGAAAGGAAGACGCGTACTGTGAACGAACCGATTCTAATCGTCGACGACGACCCGTCGATCGCGAATTTGATCGAAATTTATTTGGTCAACGAAGGGTACAGCGTCATGAAGGCGAACAACGGCAAGGAAGCGCTCGAGCTGCTGAAGCGCAAGGACGCCCGGCTCGTCATCCTCGACGTCATGATGCCGGGATTGGACGGGCTCGAGGTTTGCCGGCAAATCCGCGTCGACCGGGCCGTGCCGATTCTGATGCTGAGCGCCAAAGCCGAAGACATGGACAAAATCATGGGGCTCATGACGGGGGCGGACGACTACATGGTCAAGCCGTTCAACCCGCTCGAGCTGCTGGCGCGGGTCCGATCGCTCATCCGCCGCGCGTACGGCTTGAACGCCAAGTCGAACCGGAGCCGCGGCGCGAACGTCATCACGTTCGATTCGCTCGAGATCGACCGGGATACGCATACCGTCACGGTGGACGGCAAGCCGGTCCACCTCACCTCGATCGAATTCGGCATCCTGCACTACTTGGCGAGCAGCCCGGGACGCGTCTTCAGCGCGGAGGCGATCTACGAGCACGTCTGGAACGAGCCGTACTCGCCGACCTATACGACGGTCATGGTTCATATCAGCAAGCTGAGGGACAAGCTGGAGTCGGAATCGGGGCAGAAATGGATCCAGACGGTATGGGGGGTCGGCTACAAATTTGATCGCTAAGCTGCTCTACAGCCTTCGATGGAAGCTGATCGCGCTGTTCATCTTCAGCATCGTCCTGTCGGTACTCAGTCTGGTCGGCGTTTTCTTCGTTCTGCTCGCGCTGCGGGAGCTCGGGATCAATCTTCCCACCCGGGTTGCCCAAGGTTTGGCCGACATGTTCACGATTCCGGTGCTGCTGGTCGTGGCGGGCTCGTTTTTTTTCACCGTCTATATCTTCGTCCTGACCCGGCGGCGCATTCTGTACATGGTCCGCATTACGGAGGCGGTGCAGCGGATCGCGAACGGCCGCTTCGACGAACGGATACCGGTCCGCTATAACGACGAGATGGGCGAGCTGGCCGCCAATCTGAACAAAATGTCCGAGCAGCTGAAAACGTCGATCGAGGAAGAGCGCCGGGCCGAACGGACGAAGACGGAGCTCATCACGAACGTCTCCCACGATTTGCGCACCCCGCTCACGTCGATTACCGGCTACCTCGGGCTGATCGAGCAGGACCGGTACCGCGACGAGGTGGAGCTGCGTCATTACGTCCATATCGCCTTCGAGAAGTCGAAGCGGCTGCATGTGCTCATCGACGATTTGTTCGAGTATACGCGGCTGAGCGGAGGCGGTCTTTCGCTGCGAAAAACGAGGCTCGACCTGGTCGAGATGATCGGCCAGCTGGCCGCCCAGTTTCAATACGAAATGGGCCGGGCGGGCATGGAAATCCGGCTCCATTTCCCCGACCGGAACGTCATGATCGAAGCCGACGGGGACAAGCTGGCGCGCGTATTCGACAACCTGCTCGCCAATGCGGTCCATTACGGCAAGGACGGCGTCTACGTCGACGTCCACGTCCGTTCGGCGGGCGGAGAGGCGGTGGCGGAGATCGTCAACTATGGCGAGCCGATTCCGCCGCAAGACCTGCCTTACATCTTCGACCGGTTTTATCGCGTGGAAAAATCGCGCTCCAACGATACCGGCGGCTCCGGGCTCGGCCTCGCGATCGCGAAGCAAATCGTCGAGCTGCACGGCGGCACGATCGGGGTCGCAAGCGACCGGAGCCGGACCGTGTTCGAGGTGAGATTGCCGGCTTCGCCGGCGTCCGTCCGGCGGGCGCCGGGAGCGACCGAAGTTTCGTAACCGCCAGAGCGAACGGCTTCTGGCGGTTTTTTCGTTTCGGCCCCTCCTTGCATGCAATCAACCGAGCTCCTCGAGTCCCGCGGCGCGGTCCAAGGCGTCACGCTTGTCCATGGGCGCCAATGCCGCAACGGTCCACGAGCCGGCGGGGACGCCGGCCTGTTCGGCGGCCGTCCGAACGGCCAGCCAGCCGGTATGCGCCAACCGAACGACGTCCGCTTCGCTTCCTTTCAACACGATTTTTTTCTGGCCGGTCTGCAGCCACTCGTGAAAACGGTCCCGGCCTTCCCCGGCATCGTTCAGCAGGCTTTGCAGCGCCAGCGTCGTGGCGGCGTGAGCGACCTGGACGGCGATCGTCCCGGCGGTCATCGGCAAATCGCCGTTGACGACGAAGCATTGGACAAGCTCGGGCGCGTTCGGGTTCATGCGGCCATTCCTCCTCGGCGTATCGATTCTCGGTTTCGGTACTAGCTTCTAGTTCTATTACTATGCGGAAGTTTGCTAGACATGCTATTTTTTTCGGAATATGCAACCGAATCGGCGCCGGCCGCATCAGTAAGGGAGGGAGGGAGCGTACTGGATGTCGTAGAGCGATTGAAAAACAAAGAAGAAGCGGCACTGCTCGAGATGATGCGGGAGTACGGCGACGGTCTGCTGCGAACCGCCGTCCTGCTTGTAGGCGACCGGCAAGCCGCGGAGGAAGCGGTCCAAGACGCGTTTCTGACCGCCTACGCGAAAATCGGGGATTTGCAGGATCCGTCCAAGCTGAAAAGCTGGCTGACCCGAATCGTCGTCAACCGGTGCCGGATGAAGCTGCGGACGTGGTCTTGGCGGCGGCTGCTTCCTTTCGGCGGCTTGGAGACGATGCCGGAGGGAGACGCCGAGCCGGGGCCGGAAGACCGGCTGCTGCTCGAATGGCGGAATGGCCGGCTGGCCGATGCGATTCGAAAGCTCGCTTACCCGTACCGGGAAGCGATCACCCTTTATTATTTCAATGAAATGAGCGTACAGGACATTGCCGGACAGCTTAACGTCAGCGCCAATACGATCAAGGCGCGTTTGGCGAGAGGAAGAGCCCGGCTGAAACGGCTGCTGGAAGAGGAGGAGGAGCGGGGTGAATGACGGCAAGGAAACGGTGAAGCGGCGGCTGGACGAGGAGCTGGCGGACGTCGTGTTCGCGGGGCGGGACGAGGTGCTCCGGCGCGCGTTTCCCCGGACGGCGTTCGATCGGCTGCTTGTGATATGGAACAAAGACATCGAAATTCCCGTCGTGCCGGGCGCGGCGCTCGTCGCCGTATTGGTTCTCGCTCTCGCCGTTTATACCGGCGACGGGTCGAATCCGGACGGAGCGGCGCTGCGCAGCCGGCAGCTCGTGGAAGCCGGCGGCAGCACGTATTGGAAAGACGAGCTCGAGAGGGCGGTAGCCGATGCTGAAAATCAAAATCAAAGTTAAACACGCGGTGATGGCGCTGGTCGCCGCCGCCGTGCTTCTCCCGCTGGCGGACCGGTTCGTCGTCCCGGAGGCGAAGCTGATCGCCGCCCGCAAGCAGCTCGCGAACGGAGAGCTGCGCGGCAAAAAGGCGATTGCGGACGTTCTCGAGAGCGGCGCCTTTTCGGAAGAAAGGAAGCGGGCGATCGTTCGCGAGACGATGGTCGGGTATACGCCGGATCGGCTGCTCGCGTCCAATTTCGACCTGTACGTCGGCCCCGCCTTTACGAGCGCCCGTCCCCGGAAGGAGGAGCCGTTCGGATGGGAGGAGAAGCTGCCTTACTTGCAGTGGTACGCCGACAGCTCGCCCGTCGCCGATGCGGCGCTTGCCGACGTCGTCAAGCATCTCGCATACGGCTACCACGTTACGGGAAGGACCGACCGGGCGATGGAGGAATTGGAGCGGGCGGAGCGGCGGTTCCCGGAAGGCGCGAACGCGGCGTTCGGCCTCGAGCTGGCGCTGCGGCGGGCGGGACTCGCCGTCTACGCGAAGCGTTACGAGGAGGCGGCGCGGATCGTCGACGAGACGGCGAAGCGGGCCGGTCCCGACGATCGGCGGACGCTCGACGAAGCCGATCGCCTGCGGGCGCGCTTGAAGGAGCTTGCCGGCGAACCGTCGCCTTCGTTGTCGGTCGTATCGGGAGCGGTCAAGCGAAGCGACGGGACGCCGGTCGCGCATGCGGGCGTTTTTTTGCGGGAGGCGTCGATCGTCAACCGCAGCGTCACCGAGAGCGATCCGTACCAGACGGTGACGGACGAGAACGGGGCGTTTGCGTTCCGAGCCGTCGTACCGGGCAGCTACCAGCTGTATCTCGGGCTCGATTTCGACCAGATCAGCGGATGGACGTGGCCTGTCGGCGGCGACGACTGGATCGACCTGCAGCCGGGCGACGACGCGACCGTTCCGGTGACGCTTCGTCCGCTGCTCGAGCTGCAGTCCCCCGTCAACGAGACGACGGTAACCGGAGAGACGGTCGAATTCCGCTGGGAGCCGGTTGCGGGAGCGGCCTATTACACCGTAAACGCGGGCGTGCAGATGCAGAACGGGACGACCAGCGTGCCGCTGCGCACGCACGTGAAGGACAACGCGCTGGCGGTGCCGGTCGAGCGGCTGTACGATTTGAGCGTCGGCATCTCGTTCGAAACGTCCGGGGACTGGACGTCGGTCGACCCGGCGACGGTGCTCGCGTTCGCCGATCCGGGCAACCGGTTTTTCTGGACGGTGGACGCTTACGATGCGAACGGCAAGCTGCTGACCAAGAGCGGCGGCTATCGGCTGAACGATGAGTCGATCGGCCGACTGCCGTTTTTCCGGCTGAAGGAAAGGACGTTGACGGAAGCCGACCGGCTCGTGGCCGAACGTCGTTACGACGAAGCGCTTGCCGCCTACAAGCGGGCTCGGGCGAACGATCCGGACGACGTGCATCCGCTGCGGATGATCGTCCGGCTGCTGCAGACGAAAGCGGCGGCGCTGAACGACCGGTCGTTCGAGGACGAGGCGCTGCCGTATCGGTCCGAAATCGTGCGGCTTCGTCCCGTCAATCCTTACGTAAGCGCGCTGCTTCATGCCTATTACGAGAAGCGGGATTGGAGCGCCTATAACGCCCTGTTCGAGAAATACGGCCCGCTGCGGGAAGACCCGCTATCCGGCTACGAGCGGTCGATTCATGCGACCGCGCTGGCGAAGCAGGGGAAGCTCGGGGAGGCGAAGCGACACTTCGAAGCGGCGATGAAGCTCGACGGCAGCCACCGGTTCGTCGGAACCTATGCGGCCGTCGCGATCGCGTCCGACCGTTCGTTCGACGCCGCGCGGCGCATCGCGGAGGCGTACCCGGATCGATCGTTCGGCCCGCCTCTCCGGAATTGGCGGCTGCTCGTGGCGAACATGGAGGCGGAGGCCGTGGACCGGCCGGCTGCCTATATCGACGAGCTTGCGGAGAAGCTCGGCTGGGTATTCGGGGACGAGACCGGGAAGCTTCGCTCCTGGATCGAGGCGACCGACCGCGGCGCGATGAAGGCGTTCGTGCAGGCTGTGATGGGGGTTCGATGACGTTCGCCGTTTTTATCGCATTTTAATGTTGCTTTAAGGTTCGGCGGGCGATATCGGCGTATAATAGGGACCATTCCAGAAGTAAGGGAGAGTGGCTCGAATGAATGCGTTGCGTCCGCTTCAAGCTTTGAAGTCGTTTCTGTTCGGCGTCCTCATGGCTTTCGTATCGATCGGCGCCATGCCGATTTTGCTCGTGAAAAGCTTTACCGAAACGTTCCTTCCGTAACCGCCGCCGCCGGAGCCGGCGAACGATACCAGACGAGAGGCACCCGAGAGGGTGTCTCTTTGCTTTGCCGACCAACCTTTCGGAATCGTTAAGAAATTTTTAAACAAATCTTCGCTTTCGATTAAACATTGTCCCTTACACTGGGTGAAGTATGAAACGAGAGAAGGGAGCGACCGCGATGAAACGACTGGCGGCGGCGTTCGGGATCGCCTTGATTGTGATCGCCGCCTTTCAGGCATCCGGCAGCCCGTACGCGTCCAAAGCGCGAAGCCTCGTCGAGCGCACCGTCGGCACAGCCGTATCCACGGTCGCTTCCGGCGGCCTGCAAGCCGAATACGCGCTCGTCATCGATGCGGAGACGGGCAAAACGATCTATGCCAAAAACGAACGGGAACGGGCGTACCCTGCAAGCACGACGAAAATCGTGACCGCGCTGCTCGCGCTCGAGCTGGGCAAGCCGGACGAGCTCGTCACGGTCGGCGACGAGGCGCTGCCGGAAGACCCGGAGGAGAGCCGGGCGGGATTGAAGCCGGGCCAGCGGCTCAAGCTGTACGACCTGGTGGAGGCGGCGCTGCTGCCGTCGGGCAACGACGCGGCGCGCACGATCGCCGTCCACTTCGGCCGCAAGGCGGCGGGCGATCCGCAGCTGGACGAAGACGCAGCGCAGCGGGAGTTCGCCAAGCTGATGAACAAGCGGGCGAAAAAAGCCGGCGCGACGAACACCCGGTTCGTCAACGCGAGCGGCTTGCACGACCCGAACCATTATACGACGGCGCGGGATATCGCGCTGATCGCGAAAGATGCGATGGCCAACAAGCTGTTCCGCCAAGCGGTGCGGGCGACCGACTATACGGCCTCGACCGGCGCAGCCGGAGCCGGGGGTTTCGCCAAGGCGGCATGGAGCAATACGAACCAGCTTCTGCAGCCGGGCAGCGCCCACTATTTCGAAGGCGCCACCGGCATCAAGACCGGGTTTACCGACCAAGCCGGCTACTGCCTCGTCTCTTCCGCTTCCAAGGGAGGCAAATCCGTGATTGCGGTCGTGCTCCGTTCGACGAGCAAGGACGTCTATCCGGATGCGAAAAAGCTGCTCGAGCTCGGGCTCGGGACGGCCGGCGATCCAGCGGCCACGAAATCGTAAAGGAGAACGAATCATGATCGAAGTAACGAACGTCCAACACCAATTTCGAATAGGGAAAAAAGGGAGCGAGCGCGTCGTGCCCGTCCTTCACGATATCGACATGCGCGTCGAGGAAGGGGAAATCGTCACGATCGTCGGGCGAAGCGGCTCCGGGAAGTCGACGCTGCTGAACCTGATCAGCGGATATATCCGTCCGACCTCCGGCCGGATCGTCGTGGGGGGACGCGACGTCACCGCTCTGTCCGAAGGCGAGTGGGCCGACTTCCGGCTCCGTCATTTCGGCTTCGTCTTCCAGAGCTTCCAGCTCATCCCGAGCATGACCGCCTTCGAAAACGTCGAGCTTCCGCTCGTGCTGCAGGGCGTCGGCGAGCGGGAGCGCAAGCGCAGGGCGCAGGCGATCATGGAGCGGGTCGGGCTCGAATCGCTCGGCTCCCATTACCCGGGCGAGCTGTCCGGCGGTCAGCAGCAGCGCGTCGGCATCGCCCGCGCCCTGATCACGGAGCCCCCGGTCATCTTGGCGGACGAGCCGACGGGCAGCCTCGATTCCGAGAACGAACGGTCGCTGCTCGCCATGATCCGCGAGCTGAACCGCGAGCGGTCGATTACGTTTCTCATCATCACCCACGACGACCAGGTGGCTTCGATCGGGCATCGGACGCTGACGCTCCGCGACGGCCGCATGGAATCCGGGTATTCTTACGCGACGGGAGGCTATTCGCTGTGAAAGGAAAGGATAAATATCGCTTCGTCAGGCAAAATATGAAAAAGAACCGCTCGCGCGTCTTCATGACGGTGCTCGCGACCGCGATCGGCTGCTCGTTCCTGATCGTGCTCGCTTCCGTAGGCTTCGGCCTCCAGCGGTCGGTCGTAGACGATATTACCCGTGGCCGGCTGCTGACCGTCATCGATACGCACGGCGTCAAGGACGACAAGGATGCGTACCGGCAAATCGGCGACGCCGACATCCGCTTCCTGGAATCGGTCGACCACGTCAAAGCCGTTACGAGGCGGTACCAGGTCGCCCAACCGGCAACCTACCTGATCGGAGACCGCCAAGGAATCGGGATGCCGACCGTCGCCGACATGGCGGCGGAGTCGAAGGCGGGCTTCGAGCTGGCCGGTGGGCGGATGCCGCAAAACGGCGGCGAAGCGGTTGTCGGCTACCACTTCGCCGATTCGATGCGGACCGCCGCCGAACAAGCGGCTCTGGAGAAAGGCCAAGCCGAATCGTCCGAGCCGGTCGCCCCTTCGCCGAAGCCGGCGGACGGCGCCTTGTCCGACAAGGCGAAGGCGCTGCTCGGCCAGACGTTGACGATCCGCGTCAAACAGCGGTTCGGCAGCGAGGAGAAAACGTTCGACGTGCCCGTGACGATCGTCGGCATCGGCAAGGCGCCGGGGCGCGAATGGAACCAGGACAACGAGCTGTACGTGGACGAGGCGGTCATGCAGCGCATCGAATCGTTCACGCAGACGGCGTACGGCGTGCAGACCGGAACCGAGGGACGGAAGACTTCGCAGCCCGGGGAGCCGAGGGTGTATAACGAAGTGCAGGTGTACGCCGATCAGGTCGAGCACGTCAAAGGCGTCGTCGAGAAGCTGAAGGAGCGGAACTTCGCGACGTACTCGATCGTCGACCAGATCGAGCAGGTGAACGCCGTCTTTCTCGTCATGAAGATCGGCCTCATCCTTGTCGGCACGATCGCCGTCCTGATCGCCTCGATCGGCATCTACAACACGATGACGATGGCCGTCACCGAGCGGACGCCGGATATCGGCATCATGAAAGCGATCGGCGCCCACCCGTCGACGATCAAGAGCGTCTTCCTTCTGGAGAGCGCCTTTATCGGCCTGCTGGGTGCGGCGATCGGCACGGCGGTCGCCTACGCGGTCAGCTTCGCCGTCAACCTCGCGCTGCCGCTTGTCGTCCATAGCTTCGTGGACGGGCGCGTGCCGGAAGGACTTCGCTTCTCCGAAATTCCGCCGAGCCTGACGCTCATCTGCGTCGCGATCAGCCTGCTCGTCGCGGTCGTGTCGGGCGTCCGTCCCGCCGTCCGGGCGACGCGCGTCGACGTGCTGAAGGCGCTGCGGCGCGATATATAGGAACGGAAATCAACGATAAACGGGTCGGCGTCCGAAGACGTCCGACCCGTTTATTTATCTTGTCGAGGAAGCGGCCGACTTGCCGGCCCCGGATCGCCTCCGGGACGACGAAGTGCCGTAATGCTGCTTATACAGCCACAGCGCGTATTCGAGCGGGCGGGAGATCGCCTTCTCGTACGTCTCCTTCTCGCCGATGCGGGCGAACACCTCGCGCGCCGGCTTCGGATTCAGCTCGAGCAGCCACGGATGGCCGTCGGGGTCGATGGCGATATCGATGCCGAGCTCGCACAGCCGGCCGAACCGCCCCTCCACTTCCGTCGCCACCGCGTAGCCGAGCGAATAGACCGCCTTGCGAATCTCCTCGATTTTTTCCTCGGAGGCGAATCGGCGGCGGAGCAGCTCCGTCATCGGCACCGCCTGGCCTCCGCCGTGCAGATTGGACGTAATGCTCATCTTCGGACCGACCCGTCCGGCACAGCCCGTCACTTCCCATTCGCCGCTGCCGTTTTTTTGGATCAGCAGCCGGAAATCGTGGACTCGGCCATCCGGCAGCTTGCTCGGAATGCCCTGCTGGATCAAGTACCGGTCCTTGACGTTCCAAGCCGCCAGCTGGAGCGGCAGCTGCTTGGCGCTGACGAGCTTCGGCGCGACGATGCGGCGATTGCGGTCCCGGCCTTGCACGAGATAGTGGCCGCCCGACTGGCGTTCGATGCGCAGAATGCCCCGTCCGCCCGTTCCGTTGATCGGCTTCAGGTAGACGAGACGGCGTCCGCGCATAAACGCCGTCAGATCGGCGTGCTCGCTGTATACCCGAGTGTGGGGCAGGTGGGGCCGGATGCGCGCCGACGTGGCGAGAAATTGGTGCATCCCCCACTTGTTCGATATCGGCCGGTTCAAATAAACGAGCCGGGTGTAGGTCGCCCGAAACCGGCGGAACTTGCGGAATCGCTCCGAATCCTGGTACCGGCACCGGTCGTAGATGAGATGCGGGAACGGGGTCCACGACCGGGACCATCGGCCGGTCTCGGTATCGTACACGTACGCATGGATGCGTTTGTTTTTCGCGTCGACGTCGACCGGGGTGAATACGACCGCCCGCAGGCCGAGCTTCTCGGCCTGGGCGATCACCTTGCGGAAGTAGCTGCGTTCCTCGACGCCGCTATGTTCGCTCAAGTATAACGTCATAATGCCTAGCGTCGGTTGTGCCATAACGCGTTTTCACCTGCTTCTATGGTTGATTCCGTCGCCCGGTCGTCCCTTCTCTCCTCTAGGCCGGCCGCTGCGGGAAAAGCGGGCCTCCCCTGCGCATCGGCGGAAACGAAACGGAGGGCGGGCCGCCCGGACCCGCCTGTCGTCAATTGAACCGCCGTCATGCCGGCGCGGAAGCACATCGCCATGCTGGGCGTGTTGTCGCAGGCGACGACGCAGGTCAGCCGCCCCAGGCGGCCGATCAGCTCGCGAAGCAGCGCCGGTCCGATGCCTGCGCCTCGCCATGCCGGATGCACGACGACGAAGGCGGCCCGTTCGCCGTGCCGGGCGGCGCAGGCGAGGCCGACGAGCCGCTTGCCGTCGAAGGCCGCCGCGACGGCCGTATGCGGCTCGTCGAGCTCGGCGGCGGATACGCCGCCGAGCCAGCGCAGCGCTTCGACCGTGATGCGCCGTTCGCCGTACGCCCGGACGAACCGGAGCAGCCGGCCGCGGCAGTCGTCGAACCGTTCGGACGGTATCGTCTTAATTCGTTTGGACGACATTGGCCCCGCCCGGCTTCGCCTGCTTGCTGCGGATCAAGTACAGGGCGTAATGCACGATCCGCTCCAGCGATTTTTTGCGGATATGGGGCTCGTCGAACTTCATCGGCTTCGAATTCGCCTCGAAAAACCAGATGCCGCCGTGGACGTCCACCCCAAGGTCCATCGACATTTCGCCCAGCATATGCCCCGATTTCTTCTCCACCTGTCTCGCGATGGCGAGCGCCGCCTTGCGCGCCCGCATCAGGATCCGCTTGCATCCTTCCGCCCCGAACGCGGACGCGAGCAGTCTCTCCGGATCGTCGATCGATCCGCCCCGCGGCACGTGCGTCGTAATGCTCAGCTTGCCGGCGAGACGGGCGCCGATGCCGGTGACGTCCCATTCGCCTTTATAATTTTTTTGCACGAGAACGCGCAGGTCGAACGGCCGCTTCTTGTACCGAACGAGCGAAATGCCCTGCTGCGCGATATAATCCTCGTGCCCGATCTCCTCCTTGATTCTCGACCACAGCTGCGACAGCTTCGCGTATTTGTAGACGACGCTGCCCTTCGTCTCCTGCACGCTCAGGCAGTATTCCGGCCGCCGGTCCAGCTTGCCGATATGTCGCTCCGCCTTCATGATGCCTTTGCCGGCTTTGCCGCTGACCGGCTTCATGTAGACGGCCGAATGGAGCTTGAACAAGCTTTCCAGCTCCTGACTCGACGTCATTTTGCGGGTCGAGGGAATATATTTGGACGTCGTCTTCGCTTTGTTCAGCCATTCGAACAAGGACCATTTATCGAAGAAGTACGGATTGAACAGCCGGATTTGCGGATGCTTCATGCACGCCGCGATCGTCTGCTGCACGTCGTGCGACGATTCGTCCTGCCGGAGCGGAATCCGATTGTACAGCACGTGCGGCAGGCCGATCACCTGCGGAGAAAATTTTTTCGCCGCCGGGTCGTAGACGTACCCGATCATCTTTTTTTGCTTCAGCTTCAAGTCTTTGACCGTAACGACGCACACCGATACGCCGAGCTCGGAGCCGGTGCGGATGATGTCGATGAAGTTGCTGCGGTTGCCCCGGAACAGCTCCTCCGGATCGTCCATGGTCAAGATGCCGAGAAGCGGGCGGTGAAGAGGGGCTTGCGACGGGATTTCCACTAAGCCTCCCTCCTAACCCGGAACCGGCCCAAATAGAGGCTGTGCTCGAAAATAAGGCCAAGCGAAGTTTTGCCTTGCGATTTCAGCGACGGATGCTTGAAGATCGACCGGCCCGGCTTGGAGTTCGCCTCGAACATCCAAATTTGCTCGTTCTGGTCGATGCCGATATCGAAGCCGAGCTCGCCGAGCAGATGCTTGCTGTTTCGCTCGATCGCTTCGGCCAGCTCGATCGCGGTTTTTTTGGCGTTTTGCAGGATGGCGTCCGCCTTGCTGCCGAACACCCGGTCGAGCACCTGCTCGGGCGTCATGATCTGCCCGCCGTTTTTGACGTGCGTCGTCACGCTTCCTTTCCCGGCCTTCTTCGCCCCGATGCCGGCGACAACCCATTGGTTTTGGCCGTTCTTGTGCAGATGGAAGCGGAAATCGATCGGACAGCTGTCGATTTCGATCAGGCGGATCCCTTGCTGGACGACATAATTGCGCAGTCTTCCGCTGCGGGCGTTCAGCAGCTTCATCAGACCGGAAAATTGCGGAAACCGGTACAGCACGTTTTTGCCGCCTCTCCGGAAGCGGGCGAAGTAGCCGCGCTTCGGATGGTACGTCAGCCGGTAAATGCCGATGCCGAGACTGCCGCCGGTCGGCTTCAAGTAGACGAACCGGTGCTTCTCGAGCATCTCGCGAACCCGCTCCGGCGTGGGGTTTAAGTGGGATTCGGGCACGTGTTTGAACGCTTCCTTCTCGCCGTCGAGCAAGTTGTAGACGTCCCATTTGTCGAAGAAGCTCCAGTTGAACAGAGGGATTCCCCGCCGCACGAACCGTTCCTTGAAGTTTTCGATCGACAGCGACTTCTCGGCCTTGCGGCTGGACAGCCGATTGTAAATGACGTCGGGGAGCGGGACCGTCTTGCGCACCCAGCCGTCGGCGGTCGGGAAGTAGCCGACGACCGTCTCCGCCGACCAGTTGACGTCGGACGGCAGGAAGGCGAAGAAGAACGATTTCCGGTTCCCGGGACTGATATATTGCTTCAGGAGCGGCGAACGGGTGCCGAAAGGCTGGGCGGTGCTCGCCGTCGAAGCGTTCGTCAAAATGCCGACGAGCGGACCGATCTGAATTTCGCGCGGTCCGTGCGAAACGGCCATGCACGTTCCGCTTCGCGGCACGAGCAGCTGGTTTTTGACGCCAATCGGCAAGTAGAGATGGTTGCCGGCTTTTTTGACGATTTTGATCGGGGCGGTTACCGACTTACTGCCCATTTTGAGCGTCACCGGCTTCGTGCCTGTCAACTGCAACGACTTCATCAGGGCGGAGCTGACGTAGACCGTCTTGTCGGTTCGTGCCGCAAAATGGATTGTACAGGTTGTCAAACTCATGAAGTATACCCTCCTAAAAGGTTGCGAGAAGCGGATGGACAGAGGAACGTCGGCCGATTTACCGCTCGGTCGGCCCAGCCGGGTAGCGGCCGGGGCGCGCGACCGGATGGTCGAGCAAATGTTTGGCGTACAGCATCGGATTGCGGATCGCGGCGACGCGGACCCGCTTGTCGGACAGCGCGGCGAACGCCGACCGTCCGGGCTTCGAATTCGCTTCGAGCACCCAGACCCGGCCGTCCGTATCGACGCCCACGTCGACGCCGAGCTCCGCCAGCCGGCCGTGGTACTGCTCCAGCACCTCGGGGACGCGCAGGGCGACGCTTCGGACGGTTTCCGCGATGACGCGGGCCGCTTCCTCGCCGTACAGCGTCCGCAGGAACGGCTCCGCCTCCCCGGCGTGACCGCCTCCGTGCAGGTTGGACGTGATGCTGCCCGGGGCTCCGCGACGGAGCGCCAATCCGGTCAGCTCCCAGCACCCCCCGCTGTTCTTTTGCACGAGCGCGCGAATGTCGAACGCTTCTCCGTCCGCGGTCGTCAGCGTCAAATAGCGCTGAATCAAATATTTGCGTCCGGCCGTAAACGAACGAATCCAGGCGAGCAATTTGCCTTCGGAGCGGAACCGGGCGTGAACGACTTCGTTTCTCGCGCTGCGGCCGCGAACGGCGAAGCCTCCCGCCGTCTTCGACACGTGCAGGACGCCTTTGCCCTGACTGCCGCCATGCGGCTTCAGGAACAGCTCACCCCGCTCTTCGAGCCAACGGACGAGGTCGCTTGACCTTTGAAACAGCTCCGTCTCCGGGATATGCGGCTCGAGCGCTTCGTCCCGCACGAGCATTTGATGAACGTTCCACTTGCCCTTCAGGCCGTAGCCGAGAAAGCGCGTGTCGGGGTGCGCCATTAACCGCCGGATCGGCTCGCGGTACGCGGAGAGCGTCGGCAGGTTGGGGTAGAAGCACCGGTCGTAGACGGCGGCAGGGAAAGGGAACAGCTTTTTTTCCCAGCGTTTGGCGGACGCCGAATACGTGTAGCCGACGACCCGCCTTCGCACCCAGTCGATCCGGTGCGGGAAAAACACGAAAACGGCCAATCCCAGCTTTTGCCCGATCAGCGAAAGCCGTTTGTAATATTGCTTTTCCGGAAACGGCGGGTCTCCCGCGGCGGGGCACACCATGATGCCGACCGTTCGTTCGCGTGACCGTATCGGTTTCGAATTCATCGGATTCACCTTCGCTAGAAACCGGCCAAATAACGGGCGTATTGCACCGTCAGCTTGACCGACGGACGGATCGTGCCGTCAGCGAGCGGCGTTCCGTCGTTTTTGGACGGTTTGGAGTTCACTTCGAGCAGCCATACTTTCCCGCTCGTGTCGACGGCCAGGTCGACGCCGAGCTCGCCGAAATGTCCTTTGACGTGCGTTTCGATGCCTTTCGCGATATCGAGCGCGACTTTGCGCAATTGGAGCGACACGGTCCGCTGCTGCGCGGCGCTCAACGACGTTTTAAGCAAAGCTTCCTTCACCCGGCTCAACGTTCCGCCCCGCGCCAAGTTCGAGACGAAATGATTGCTGCCCGCGGTACGCGCCACGACGGAGGTGACGCCCCAAGCTCCCGCCGGTCCCCGCTGCACGAGCGCGCGGAAGTCGACCGGACGGCCTCCGGCTTCGATGAGCGTCAGCCCCTGCTGAATTTGGTAGCGCCGCTGCTTCAGCTTGCCGGCGATTGCCGCGAACACGGCGTCGATGCTCGAAAACGTCTGCTTGATCGTCCCGTTCAGGCTGGTGAATTGGCACGTATACGATTGGTTCGACGTCCGGCTGATGCGGATGATGCCTTTGCCCAAGCTGCCGGTGATCGGCTTCAGGAACAGGACCGGATGCCGGGCCGACATCGCTTTGAGCATCGCGAAATTTTTGAACAGATGCGATTCGGGCAAATGCCGGGCGAGCGCCGAATCTTGCTTGAGCGCATCGAATACGTCGGTTTTGTTCAAATATTTCTCGTTGAACACGGCCGTTCCGTAGCGGGACTTCACTTCTTTCATAAAATGCTGCACGCTCGGCTTGTTTTCCAGCTTGCGTGTCGTCAGCCGGTTGTACACGACGTCCGGGATCGGGAAATCCGATTGGCGCCACCGGCCGGCATACGTCCATCCCTCGATGTGGGAATGGCCGCCGGAAATGTCGTCTGCGGTGAAAAAGTACACGAAAGCGCCGAACGTCTGGCACGCGTCCACCAGCTCTTTGCAGAAGGCGGTGATCGCCCCGAACGGGCGATCCGGAGAGCCCGGATACATTCGGCTGACCATGACGCCGATCAGCGGGCCGATCGTCATCGTGCGGCCGGACGCCTTGTAGCGAAAGCCGACTTGAATGCCATGGTGCAAACCGAGCTTGCGGGCGAGCGATTCGCCGATGCGTAGGCCGTCGAGATGAGAGGCGGAGACGACCTTCACCTGCTGCTTGGACGTGCCGAATTGGAGCGTGGCGTTGACGCCGGACGGTATTTTGTACTGGCGGACCACCCGTTCTCCTAGCACGACGGTATGCTCCTGGGACATTCCGCTCGTGCCCTGCACATGGATCGTCAATTTCGTACTGGTCATGGTGTGTCTCCTTTAGAAGCGCCATCCTGCGTATTCTCTTGTCAGACAAAAGACTACATTCATCATATGAGGACATATATCCCTTGGTGAATGAGTGGACGGCGTTTCGCGCGGGCGGACAGGGCGAAACGGGCGCTTTTTTCGGAGGACGCGAAAGGTTCGCGTGGGCCGGTCAAGGGCTGTGACGGACATCACAGAGAGAATGGTTCGCGGCTTATACAATGACGGTATCCAGTCAAGCGGTACTTGACACCGCGATTGCCGGAACGAAAGAGAGGAGGTCCTTCCCATGTCCCGACCGACACTGCGCATCGACGAGGCCGGCAAACCGGCGAAAGCGCGGGAGCAGCGCCGCGACGCAGAGCCCTCGTTGAAAGGAACGTTCGCTTCGGTCATGCTGCTCGGCGGCTTTTTGCTCGTCACGTGGCTCGCCGTATTCGCGCTGTACCTGATTCGAAACTAAAGAACGGAAAAGAGGCTGTCCGTCCATGCACATTCATCGATTGGAAAAAATTTGGCTTGCGTTCGGTTTTTCGATGCTGGTCGTTTTCTTGACGGTACTCGGCGTCATGACGTTCTCGATGGGGATGGCGCCGCCGAGCGGCCACCATCATGCGATCGACCCGACGAAAGTGACGGAGACCGCTCCGTTCGACAAACCCGTGCTGAACAAAATCGGGGACAACGAGTACGAGGCGATCATGACCGCGTTCGCCTTCGGCTATGCGCCGACGACGCTCGAAGTGCCGGCCGGCGCCACCGTCCATTTCACGATTACGAGCAGCGACGTCGTGCACGGCTTCGAGATCGTCGGCACGAACGTCAACATGATGGTGCTGCCCGGCGAAGTGAACCATACGACGCACACGTTCAAGAAGCCCGGCGAGTATTTGATTTTGTGCAACGAATATTGCGGCATCGGTCACGAAATGATGAAAACGACGATCGTCGTGAACTAACGGCGGACATTGGCTCCGCTTGAACCGAAAGGACGGCGACAACTATGCATTCGGCTACAACGGCTTCGCATCCGAAGCCATTCGACAAGCAAGACGGCCGGCTCGTCCTGGCCCATCTGCTGTTCGCCTTCGCGGCGCTTCTGCTCGGCGGCATCGCCGGCGTGCTGCAAGGGATGGTCAGGGGCGGCACCATCGAGCTGCCGGCCGGCATCGGCTACTACCAGCTGCTGACCGCGCACGGCGTGCTGATGGCGCTCATTTTCACCACCTTCTTCATTATCGGCTTCCTGTATTCGGGGCTTTCCCATTCGTTGGGCGGACAGCTGCTTCCGACGGCGCGCCGCATGGGCTGGATCGGCTTCTGTCTGATGGGGCTCGGCACGGCGCTCGGCACCGTCGTCATCCTGCTCAACCAGGCCAGCGTCCTGTATACGTTCTACGCGCCATTGAAGGCCTCTCCTTTCTTTTACATCGCCCTCGCGCTCGTCGTCGTCGGCAGCTGGATTAGCGGCTACGGCATGTTTTACCAGTACCGGTATTGGAAAAAAACGCACCCGGGCCGCATGTCGCCGCTCTTCTCCTTCATGGCGGTCGCGACGATGATCCTGTGGCAAATATGCACGATCGGCGTAGCCGTCGAGGTGCTGTTCCAGCTCATTCCGTGGTCGTTCGGCTGGGTCGACACCGTGAACGTCCTGTTGAGCCGCACGCTGTTCTGGTATTTCGGCCATCCGCTCGTCTACTTCTGGCTTCTGCCGGCCTACATGTGCTGGTATGTCGTCATCCCGAAAGTCATCGGCGGACGCCTGTTCAGCGACGCGCTGGCGCGGCTGTCGTTCATGCTGTTCATCGTCTTCTCGATTCCGGTCGGGTTCCATCATCAGCTTATGGAGCCGGGGATCAGCCCGTTCTGGAAATATTTGCAGGTCGTCCTGACCTTCATGGTCATCGTGCCTTCACTGATGACCGCATTCTCGCTGTTCGCTTCGTTCGAGCTGTACGGACGGTCGAAGGGCGCGAAGGGGCTGTTCGGCTGGTTCCGGTATTTGCCGTGGAAAGACGTCCGCTTCTTCGCCCCGTTTATGGGGATGCTCATTTTCATTCCGGCGGGTGCGGGAGGCATCATCAACGCGAGCAATCAAATGAACGCGGTCGTCCACAACACGCTGTGGGTCACCGGACACTTTCATTTGACGGTCGCGACCAGCGTGGCGCTCACGTTTTTCGGCATCGCCTACTGGCTCATTCCGGTCGTCACCGGACGGACGCTCACGTCGGCGATGAACAAGTGGGGAATCGTCCAGACGGTACTGTGGTGCGTCGGCATGTTCTTCATGTCCGGCTCGATGCACACCGTCGGCTTGCTCGGCTCGCCGCGCCGGACGGCGTATACGACGTACGGCGACCATCCGGACGCCGTGCTCTGGATGCCGTACCATGTGGCGATGGCGGTCGGCGGCATGATCCTGTTCGTCGCCGTCGTCATCATGATCGCGAACGTCATCGGCTTGATGCGGGCGCCCAAAGGGCATACCGAATACCCGATGGGCGAAGCCGCCGAGGAGGCCGAACGGACGCCGGCCGTGCTCGAGCGGTGGGGCGTATGGATCGGCGTTTGCGTCGTTCTCATCGCGGCCGCCTACACGATTCCGATGATCGATATGTTCCACAGCGACGTTCCGGGTTCGCCGGGATACAAGATGTGGTAGATGGGCCGCTTTCGGTCATAACGCGACGGTTTGTCTCATAGAATGGAAGCAGTAACGGGACAAGGAGAGATCGCGGTGAAAGATGGGAAGAGCGTCTTGTACATGAGTCTCGCGCTGGGGATGCTGATCTATGCCGTCCCCCGTCTTGACATCGGCGGCGGATGGACGATGCCGACCGTGTTCGGCATCGTCTGGATCGCGTTCGCGCTGCTCGTCGTCGCCGCACATCTGCACCGGCTGCTCGGCGTGGACGAGGAGACGAAGCGGGAGCTGGCGCGCGTCCGCCACCATAGCCGCCGTACGCGGGAGCAATGGGTGGCCGGCAAAATCCGCATGCTTGGCTCGAAGAAGTGATCCGGCCAAGCCGGTACGAAACGAAAAAGAGCTCCGACGGACGGAGCTCTTGCAGGAGCGGGGCAGCCTTTCGGGGCTCGCCCTTTTTTTGTCGCAACGGACCGGTTCCCGACGGACGGGAGCCGCGCCGAACGGTAGTGGCGCGGCCGTTATCGCACGGCGGCGGCTTCCTCCGGCGCCCGTCGAATGACGCGGGACCAGGAAAATTCCGTATCGCACTTCATCGCGAAATGCCCGCACGTGCCGATCCCGATCGCGGCTTTGCCGGCATCGGTCGTATTGTGGAAGCATAACCCGTTCAACATATCCTCGCTCGTCTGAAAATGCCGGCAGTTGTAGCAGCTCGACTTCAGCTGCGGCGCTACCGATCTATACGTCATCGTTATCCTCCTCCAATACGGCCAAGGTGTCTTCGGTCACGTTCTGAATCTGTCTCGCCCTCCGTGTAATTTCCCCGGCCATTTGCTGGATCAAAGCCGAGTTTTCCGATTTGGTCGCGAGCTCGAGCTCGGCGTAATAACGATGAAGTACGGTTTGAATAGCGATTTCCAGGCTTTGGGTGTCGATCGCGACGTTGTCCATGCCATTCATTCCTCCCGCGTTCATGGAATGTGCATTTGGTAGGTTATTTCCAGAATAAAGGATAAATTTGTTAAGGAGTAGCCGAGTTGGGTAGCTGGAATTCATATTTACAATGCGAAAATAATTTGGTATAATACTCCATTTTCTGGCGGCGATAAGGAAACGGCGGGAAAAAGAAATAGTCCTTCGGACATAATTTTTTTTACCAGCTGGAAGGAGATTCGCCGATTATCGTCGAAGTATTGGTGTAATCTGGTATCAAATCTTGATGAAAAGGAAACTTAGGGGTCATGAGCGATACGAAATCGTCCGTTTTGCAGGCGGCGCTGCCGCTATTTGTTGAGAAAGGATTTCTTCACACTTCGCTGGAAGATGCGGCCGTGGCGGCGGGAATCCCGGTCGGGGAGCTGAAGAAGCAATTCCCTACGACCGACGAGCTGTTCATGGAGCTGATCAAATCCATGGACAACCAAAAATTCGACAACATGGATTCGTACGAGCAGACGAGCGAAAGCTGCTGGGAGCAGGTCGTGAAGTTCGTCAAGCTTGCCGAGCACCAGATCGAAATCGTCAATGAGAAAAGCTTGCTTCCGGCGCTGATGGAATTCAACATGACGTCTTGGCGTCAAAAGAAAAACCAAGATTTTATCCAATGGCGTTACGATGTCGGGACCGAGGAAATGATTCAGTTTTTCAAAAAAGGGATCGACAGCGGAGAGTTTCGGCCGAAGCAGCCGATAGAAGCGATCGTCGGATTTTTCGGGTCGCAGGTGAACGGCTTGGCCATCGCGGTTCAATGGGCGGGGAAAGAAAAGATCGATTACAAGAAACAGATCGAGATGCTGCTATCCTACCTACAAGACGTACTTGATCCGGTCAATTAGGTAGTAACTCGGGAGGGTCGATATGGTAGGCATTTCGTTGTACATTGTATTGACGGCTCTGCAAGCCATGGGGATTTTATACTTGTCGTATTCCGTGTTTAGGTACAAGTTTGCTTCCTACTGGAGAGAAACGTTATTTGTTAGCTTTACGATTGCATGCATCGTTTATTTTGTAAGGGTTCTCGACCTGAAGGCGATTGTTCCTTTGATTATGTGTCTCGTCATGATTTTGTTTTTATGGCTAATCATCCGAATTCCATTTCTTTTTTCCGCACTGATGGCCGTTACAGGATATATGGCGTTAATTATTTTGGAAACGGTTGTCTTGTTTTTATTCGATCATTTGAAATTTCTGCCTCAATCGTACACACTATCGAATAATCCAAGCGATGCTAGTTTTCTGACCTATGCGAATATACTTATGATTGCAACGAATGTCTTGCTGTACGGTCTGAGTTGGTGGCTCTATAGAAAAGGATACGGTTTTGCATTCTCATTTGATTCCCGAACAGTACAATTTAAAAAGGAAACCGCGGTATTGTTAGTCGTTATTGTACAGTCTTTAATCGTGATCGGAATGATTTACTTCAGCATTATCAATTCCCACATCAATCTAATGATTGCCGCTATCGTAAACGCGATTTCTTTAGGTGCTCTACTCTATGTGTCTTTGAGAAAGGAGCATAGTGAAAATGCTTGAAGCAATTGCAAACAAACTGGCTATTTCCATAAAACGGGCGAACACGGAAGAAACTGCGAGCGTTGAAGTGATGACGTACAGTTTAGGCATACTTCTGAACCTGTTCGCTACGTTAATACTGACAACCATATTCGGGTTAATATTTGGCAAAACGGTCGAAATTTTTACCATACTCATTGCATTTGCGGTACTTCGTGCCTTCTCGGGAGGCTATCACTTTGAAAAGTCGGAATACTGTGTCATTTTCTCTACAGCCATGGCCATTGGTTTGAGCTATGCCGACTTCTCTTTGATTCCCAATTTAATATTGACTATGATGAGTTTGTTATTGGTTGCTTGGTTTGCGCCATATTCGAAAGTTAGAAATACACTTATCCCAGTAAAATATGATCCCTTTTTAAAGATCGTATCCATAGTGATTGTAGCTACAAACTTTCTTTTCGTTTCCAGCCTGCTGAGCGCTGCCTTTTTCGTACAGGCCTTGACTCTAATTTCATTTCATAGAAAGGGGTGATAAAATGAAACGTGCAGCGGCAAAAGTAGTGTCCAACATTTTGACTCGTCTGGCAAAGAATATCGCGACGAAGAGCTACAGCACTTATTTGGTTCACAGCCCGCAAATCCCTCAAGAACTGAAAAACAAGTAATATCTCTAAACGGCTGTTAAGACCTCAATCTTAACAGCCCACTTTCCAACTCTCGTCTGGAGGACATTGCATGGAAATATATATGCTTGTAATCAAGAAAGAAAAGAAAGGCAAGCATATTTCCACCGAAAAATTGGACTTGCTGGAAGATGTTTGCCATATAGGCGTGGAGAATCGGACAATTACCTATCACACCGAGGACGAGACTTATTATCAAATTAGCACCTTCGAGGAAATGTCCAAAATCCTTGAGCAATACGGCTATGAAGTAGCCGACAGGGGAAGCCTCATTAACATGAAGAAAATTACGAAATTGGATACGGAGTTTTCGCGTGTCTTTTTCGATGAACATATTACGAACGAGTCTCGATTTGCAACCGTATCGGCGGCCAATATCAAAAAAATTAAAAAGTACTTGGAATCCAAGCGCGAAAGCGGATCGGACCCAAGCACGAAGCCGGAATAATTATTTTTTTTGGGGCGGACTGTAAAATTAAGGTCCGGGAAGATATAACTGGATTTTGTAAAGAGGAGAAACGTTCGCTCATATTCGATACGTAATATCGAACCCGTTCCTTCGCGGCCGGACGGTAAGCCGTTTCGTATTCATCGCTTTCACATGTTGATTTACTTCCGTATACTTGTCCGCTTCGGCATTCAAAACGGACGGGCCGTACCAGTTGAGCGAAACGTCAATGCGGTTTTCCATGTAGCGACCTTTCGTTTCCAAACGGATCGGTCCCTGTCGGATCGCGATTTCCATCAAGATCGCAAGAGCGTCAAGCCATTCATGCGTCGTATCATTTAAACCAAGCCGATCAAACCCGATATATTCGTATTCGAAGATGATGCCGTTTTTGTAGGCTTCGTCTTTTTTGACTTGCAGAAACGAGGCGAGCAGCGGATGACCGATTTCCAAGATGGCATTGGCTTCTTGGATTTCTTCGACAATTTCGGCCGCATAGGTACGAAGTTCGGCTTTTTTTTCCCGGGAAACAAGGGAGTGAATCACTTGTACATGATTGAGGAAGTCGTGTCGCTGGCCGCGCAACGCGGTGAACATCGTATCGATTTCCGCGGCATACTTCAGTTGGGTCGTTCGTGCCGCGTTCTCCTTCGCGTATGCGATTGAACGGAGACAGATGAAAAGCACCCCGAAGTTGATCCCCAACGCGCATGCCACTATACCTGCAATCGAAATGCGAAAATCAAAGGGACTCAGTTCCAAATATCGTCCGGCAAATAGGATGAGTATGGCATATTGCAATAAGGAAGCAAGAACGACCCATGTCGTATATTTGTTTTTAGCCAAATAATCGAAGATGCGCTTTCCGGGTGCGGTTTTATTACGGTGCATCCGCCATGTGAACAGCCCATAGACGAGCAGAAACGGGTAGAAGGATAGGGCGGGAATCCAGAACTTGCCGAACACTTCTTCTTGAGAAACAAAATAAAAAGCGACGGAATTGGCCGCGAGTTCGATCAAGTTCAGATTGAGATGGGCGAAAATCGGAATCCGCAGTTTGTCTCTCCGGTCCAGTTCAAGGAACAAGAGCTGGAAGAAAAACATAAATACGAGCCAGAAATAGATCAAATGCATCCAGATAGGGATCAACGTAATCTCAAACGTCCCCACCAACGAAACGAGCACGGCGAACGCCGCGATGCGCATGAACCGCCCCTTTAGTTTCACGCCCCAGAAGGCGAAGCTGAAACAGGTATAGACGATTGCAGCGGGAATCGCATACAGCGAAATGACGAGCGTTTGGAGTAAAAGGGAGAGCGGGGACATCCGATTCGTCCTTTCCGTATGGATGCTTCGAAATCGTTACACCACCGCCGCCTTGACGGGGCCGAGCGGGATGGACAGCTTGAACAGAATGCCTTCCTCTTCGCTGCTTTCGACGCGAATCGTTCCTTTGTAGTAGTCGATCCTCTCCTTCACGATGGAGAGACCGAGGCCGGAATGGCCGTCCCGTTTGGTCGTAAAGCCCGGCGAGAACAGCAGCTCGACCTGGCGCTCGTCCAGCGGCCGCCCATGGTTGCGCACGGTGACGTACAGCGTGCGGCGGTCGACCCAGCCGCCCACTTCGACCCAACGGTCCTCCTCGCGTTCGTATTTCGCGGCTTCGTCGAAGGCGTTATCGATCAGGTTGCCGACCATTTTGACCAAATCGATCGATTTGACCCCGATATCGAGGTTGTCCAGATCGGAAAATTCGTATTGGAAATCGATGTTCCGGTTCAGGGCGACGACCGTCTTCGCTTGAATCAACGCGGCGAACGCCGGATGGCCGATGCGGAGCAGCTCGTTCACTTGCGAGATTTCGCCGACGAGCGTATCGGTATAGCGCTTCAGCTCGCTCAAGTCGTCCCGCTCGACGCAGCTCAGGATCGTTTTCGCGTGCCGCATAAAGTCTTGGCGCTGCTCGCGGATCGTCGCATACATCCGGCCGATGTCTTCGATGTAATGGTCCCGGGTCGCCCTTGCCGTCTCCTCCTTGTTCAAGGCGATGGCCCGAACCGCGAGCAGCAGCACGGCCAGCCCGAGCAGGCAGGAGGCGAAGACGAGCCCGACGGCGGCCGGCCGGGCGTCCTCACGTCCGAAATCGTAGACGGTCCAGACGAACAGAAGCACGATCACGCATTGAAGAAGCAGAAACAGCAGCAAATAAACCATGCTGCGCCGGCGCATGCTTTCGAGCGTTTGTAGTACGACGACGCCCGGCGAGACGCCGCGGCGCCGCATGACGGATGCAGCCGCCTGTACAAGGACGATGGCCGGGAAGAGGAACAGCAGGGCGAGCGGCCGCTCGGCCGCGATCGGGAAAGCATATCCGTCCAGGAAGAAGAAGATCAGCGCCGCCGTCGAGGCGAGACCGACCCGGATTCGCAGCGGGATCGAGCGGAACAAGACAAAGCAAAGCGCGACGGCCGCGACGACGGAGCCCGCGGCAATTCCCCATAGGTCGGCGAATGAAGCGATACCGGCGACAGCGGCGGCATGGATGACGGCGAATCCGGCCGACCGCGCGGACCGACCGCGCGGGTCGATCCCCCAGACGACGAAGGCGAACCTTACAATCGCCCACCCCGCCAGGACGGACAGGGCGGACGCCCCTAAAAGAGAAGTCATCGCTCCGTAATCCATTTTACACGCCCTCCTTGCCAAATCGTGTCACTTTTATGGAGTGAAAATAGGTGATTCGAATCGGAAATGGGAGAAATTTGTCGATTCCAGTCACTACTAATTTACCTGTTTTCTTCCTCGCTGAAAAGGGATATTTTTGTGCGATCGCCGCATTCTTGTCACCGCACGGTACGGCGGCCTATAATAGGATGCATACAGAGTCATACAGTTTGTTGGGGATGGGGTATAACAGGATGGACGAGATGCTGCAGGAATCGGCTACGAAGCATGAACAGATTTTGAAATATATCGAGACGCTCAAGATCGGAACGAAAATATCGGTGCGAAAAATCGCCAAGGAGATGGAGGTGAGCGACGGGACCGCCTATCGGGCGATCAAGGAGGCGGAAAACCAAGGGCTCGTCAGCACCCGGGAGCGGATCGGCACGGTACGCGTGGAGAAGAAGGCGCGGACGAACATCGACAAGCTGACGTTCGCCGAGGTGGTCAATATCGTGGACGGCCAGGTGGTGGGCGGAGCGGAAGGGCTGGAGAAGACGCTTCACAAATTCGTCATCGGCGCGATGGAGCTCGAGGCGATGGCCCGCTACATCGAGCCCGGCAGCCTGCTGATCGTCGGCAACCGGTACCAGGTGCACCGCTATGCGCTCGAGCACGGCTCGGCCGTTCTCATCACCGGCGGCTTCGCCACGAACGAAGACGTGAAGCGGCTCGCGGACGAGCGGGGACTGCCGATCATCTCGACGAGCTACGATACGTTCACCGTCGCCTCGCTTATTAACCGGGCGATCACCGACAGGCTGATCAAGAAAAAAATTACGCTCGTCGAGGATATCTTATCCTCGCAGCTGCCTCCGCGCACGTTGAAGGGGAGCAGCACGGTCGCGGATTGGGAGAAGCTTGTGGAGGAAACCGGCCATAGCCGGTTCGCCGTCGTGGACGAATGGAACCGGGTCATCGGCATGATCGCCTCGAAGGACGTGCTCGGCGCGCCGAAGGAGCAGACGATGGACAAGCTGATGACGCGCAATCCGCTTACCGCGGTCCCCCAGACGTCGGTCACGTCCGCCGCCCATATGATGGTGTGGGAAGGCATCGAGCTGCTTCCGGTCGTCGACGGGAAGGGGAAGCTGCTGTCGGTGATCAGCCGCCAGGACGTGCTGAAGGCGCTGCAGGTCATCCAGAAGCAGCCGCAAATCGGCGAGACGTTCGAGGATTTGATCGTCGTCGGCTTCGAGGAGGTACGGGAGGAGAACGGGCAGCTGTCGTATCGCGGGGTCATCACGCCGCAAATGACGAGCCGGCTCGGCACCGTCTCCGAGGGCGTCCTCACGACGCTCATGACGCAGTGCGCGTACCGTTCGCTCAAGACGCAGAAGAAGGGAGACTTCGTGCTGGAAAGCTTCTCGGCTTATTTCCTCCGTCCGCTCCAGCTGGAAAGCCAGATCGAGATCCGGCCGAAGGCGATCGAGCTGAGCCGGAAATACGGCAAGGTGGACGTGGAAATTTACCACGGCGCGAACCTCGTCTGCAAAGCGATGCTGGCGGCGCAGGCGATCGATTGAAGCGATCGCCGCGCGAAAAAGCCCTTTGTCCGCCATAGGCGGGCGAAGGGCTTTTCAACATGCGGAGGCTATTCCTTGATTCGCGTATACAGGCCGTGGTTGCGAATGCCGGCGAACAGGTTGAACAGGCCGAGCAGCAGCATGACGGCGCCGACGATGACCCGGACGGACGAGCCGGTGAACAGCAGCAGTTGGATGAACGAGATGGCGACGAGCATGACGCCCATGCACATGTTCATTTTGGCGGCGTCGATGCCCCGGGCTTTGCGCGATTGCTGCCGGCGGTACCGGAAGCTGAACAGAACCGTGCCGAACAAAGAAACGATGAATACGACGAGTAGGAGGCCGTGAAGCCACTGCATGGGTGAAACTCCTTTGCCGCAAGCGATACCGCTTGTTTTTACCCTCTACTTTAGCCGATTTGCCGGGGAAAATCAATGAAACGAGAACGAGTCGACGGCGGAGGCGGATGCCTTGATATAGACGATCAGCTCCGTCTGCACGATGGCCATGCTGGAGAACTCCGCCTTGTAGGTGTGCTCCTTGACCGTATACGGCTGGGATACGATTTTGCGCAGCTTGAGAATTTCGGCCGTCCGCTGATCCTCGGCCCCCGAGGTGAACAGCGTCAGGCTGTGGCCCACGTAGACCGGCTCGAGCACCTTCTGCACCTGCTGCTTCAGCTCCTGCTCGGCGATCGGATCGATCGCGGGCGTAGGAGAGGACGTGCCGTTCTCGACGCGGACCGTAATCTTTTTGATGACGGATTGGCTGTTTTTGAATTTGTTCAAGTTTTGCAGCTCTTTCTTCAAATTGTCGTTCTCGTCGACCAGCACCGTATTGCGTTCCACGAGGAGGCTGAAATTCGCTTGGTGGACGCTCATGTACACGGCGGCGCCGACGACCATGCCGGCGGCGAACAGGCCGATGCCCGACAGCCATCGGCCGATCAACTCGAGGGAAGGCACTCTCAAGACTGCACGCTCCCTTGGCAAATCCATTTGACCAGCACGGTTCCGATGTGCGCTCCGGCGAAGGCGGCGACGAAATACATGATCTGCTTGAAGGCGGGGGACAAATGTCCCTCCAAAAAGTTCGTCTCGATGACGCGAAGCGGATCGATCGTTCCTCCGACCGCCGCCACCATCGCCCATATTTTGATTCGCCCGGCAATGTCGAGCATTTTGTAAGCGGGCGCCTGCAGCGTCAGCACCGAGCCGATCCCCGCCAGCATGCACGCCCCCAGCACGATGCCGAAGGCGACGAGGAAATCGACGGCCAAATTCGTCATAAACTCCCGCACCCGGTTCACCTCCCCCATGGCAAAGCTTGGAAACGAGCGCCTTTGCGGCTTGTCCGGCCGGCAACGGCTTGACCGGACCGTTCTTTCACTATTGTATGGGCTTCCCACCGCGGAATATGCTACAATAGGAGAAAGCGAACAAAAGGCGAACACGCGGGAGGGACATGCGTTGAACGGGTTTGTGCACTTGCACGTACATAGCGAATACAGTTTGTTGGACGGTGCCGCGCGCACCGAAAAGTTGGCGGAGCAAGCCGCCCGGCTCGGCATGTCCGCTCTGGCGCTGACCGATCACGGGGTCATGTACGGGGCGATCCCGTTCTACAAGGCGTGCAAGGCGCACGGCATCAAGCCGATTATCGGCTGCGAGATGTACGTGACGACGGGCTCCAGACTGACCAAGGCGTCCCGTCAGGAGCAGCCGACGCACCATCTCATCCTGCTCGCCAAAAACAAAACCGGCTACCGCAATTTGATGCGGCTATGCTCGGACGCGCATTTGCGCGGGTTCCATTACAAGCCGCGAACCGACCACGAGCAGCTGGCCGCCCATGCCGAAGGGCTCGTCTGCCTGAGCTCCTGCCTCGGCAGCGAAATTTCGCAGCATTTGCTGTATGACCGGCACGAGGAGGCGAAGGCGGCGGCGCTCCGGTTCCGCGGCATGTTCGGCGACGATTTTTACCTCGAGATCCAGGATCACGGCATGCTGGAGCAAAAAAAGGTGATGCAGGCGATGATCGCCTTGAGCCGCGAAACCGGCATACCGCTCGTCGCGACGAACGACGTCCACTACGTGCACGCGGAGGACCACGTCATGCAGGACGTGCTCATCTGCATCGGGACGGGCAAGACGGTCGACGATCCGGACCGGCTCAAGTTCCATACGGAGCAAATGTATTTGAAAAGCCCGGAGGAGATGGCGCGTTTGTACGCGCACGTGCCGGAGGCGCTCGACAACACGGTGCGCATCGCCGAGAAATGCGCGCTCGAGCTCGAGTTCGGGCGTTCGATCCTGCCCGAATACCGCCCGATTCCCGACGGATTGACGGCGGGACGGTATTTGCGGAAGCTGTGCGAGGAAGGGCTCGAGCGCCGGTACGCCGGCTTGCCGGAATGGAGCGATCCCGACTACCGGACGAAGCTGGACGACCGGCTCCGCTACGAGCTGGACGTCATCGGCAATATGGGGTATTCGGACTATTTCCTCATCGTATGGGACTTCATCCGGTTCGCGCACGAGAACGGGATCGTCACCGGACCGGGGCGGGGCTCCTCCGCGGGCAGCCTCGTCGCTTACGTGCTGTGCATCACCGACGTCGATCCGATCAAGTACGGGCTTCTGTTCGAACGGTTTCTCAATCCGGAGCGGGTGACGATGCCGGATATCGACATCGACTTCAGCGACGAGCGGCGGGACGAAGTGATCGACTATGTCGTGGACAAGTACGGGGCGGAGCACGTCGCTCAGATCATCACGTTCGGGACGATGGCGGCGAAGGCGGCGGTGCGGGACGTCGGCCGCGTCTTGAACATGCCTTATCATGAAGTCGATCGTGTCGCGAAAATGATTCCGAACCAGCTCGGCGTCACGATCGAGGACGCACTGCGGCTCAATCCCGACCTGAAGGAGCTGTACGGGAAGCACGAGCCGACGGCCCGTCTCGTCGACATGGCGATGAAGGTGGAGGGCTTGCCCCGTCACGCCTCGACCCATGCGGCTGGCGTCGTCATCTCGCGGGAGCCGCTGACGGAGTACGTCCCGCTGCAGGAAGGGACCGGCAGCGTCACGCTTACGCAGTATTCGATGGAGCATCTGGAGTCGATCGGGCTGTTGAAGATGGACTTTCTCGGGCTGCGGTACTTGTCGATCATCGAGCGGACGCTGCGCTGGACCGAGGAGCAGCTCGGGGAACGGATCGACTTCCAGCGCGTATCGATCGAGGATCCGGCGACGTACGAGCTGCTGAGCCGGGGGGACACGACGGGCATTTTTCAGCTCGAGTCGCCGGGGATGCGGCGGGTGCTCAAGGAGCTGAAGCCGTCGAAGTTCGAGGACATCATCTCGGTCAACGCATTGTACCGCCCGGGGCCGATGGAGTTTATTCCGAAATATATTCAGGCGAAGCACGGGGCCGTCAAGGTGGAGTACCCGCATCCTTCGCTGGAGCCGATTCTGGGGGATACGTACGGCATTATCGTCTACCAGGAGCAGATCATGCAGATCGCCTCCAAGATGGCCGGCTTCCGGCTCGGCGAGGCGGATTTGCTGCGGCGGGCGGTCAGTAAAAAGAAGCGGGAAGTGCTCGACGAGCAGCGGGCGCATTTCGTCGCCGGCAGTCTGAAGATGGGCTACTCGGAAGACGACGCCAACAAGGTGTACGACATGATCGTCCGGTTCGCGGACTACGGCTTCCCCCGCGCGCATGCGACGGCTTACGGCGTGCTGGCGTTTCAGACGGCTTACTTGAAGACGCATTACCCGGTGCCGTTCATGGCTTCGATGCTCGCCTCGGTCATGGGCAGCCATCGCAAGGTGGCCGAATACGTCGACGAATGCCGCAAGATGGGCATCGAGGTGCTGCCCCCGGACGTCAACGAGAGCGGCGTCCAATTCACGCCGAGAGGGAAGGCGATCCGGTTCGGTTTGGCGGCGATCAAGAACGTCGGCACGCACGCGATGGAGTCGATTATCCGCGAGCGTGAGGAGCGGCCGTACGCCAACCTGCTCGACTTTTGCCGGCGGGTCGATTTGCGCGTATGCAACAAGCGGGTCATCGAATCGCTCATCCAAGGCGGCGCGATGGATTCGCTTCCCGGACACCGCGCGCAGCATATCGCCGTTCTCGACGAGACGGTGGAAGCGGCGCAGAAGTGGAAGAAGGAGCGGGAAGATTTACAGCTCCACCTGTTCGGCTTCACGGAGGAGACGAACTGGACGATCGAGATGCCGGACGTCCAGCCGTATTCCCCGATGCAGAAGCTCGAGTTCGAGCGGGAGCTGCTCGGGCTTTACTTGTCCGGCCATCCGCTGGACGAGTACGAGCCGCTGATCGAGGAGCTGGACGCCGATCTGCTGCACGAGCTGGCGGATTATCCCGATAACGCCGACGTCCTCGTGGCCGGCATGGTGCTGTCGGGCAAGCCGATTTTGACGAAGAAGGGGCTGCCCATGGGGTTCATGGAGCTGGAGAACCGGATCGCCAAGGTCGAGGTCGTCCTGTTCCCGGAAGTGTGGAAGCAGGCGTCCGCGCTCGTGCAGAAAGGCAACGCGCTGCTCGTCAAGGCGCGGCTTCAGCATCACGACGAGGACGTGAAGCTGCTCGCCGACCGCGTGCTCGCGCTCGGCGCGCCCGACGCGGCAGCGCAGGCGCGCGCGTGGAAGAGCGCGCCGCGCGGACGCGCCGGCGGCGCCCCGGCGCCCGCGCGCGGCGAAGCGCGGCGCGACGCCCCGGGCGCGCCCGCGCGGGCCGCGGTGCCGGCCGCCGCAGGCGCGGGGCCGCGAGCGGCCGCAGCCGGGCGCGCGACGCCGTCGACGCCGGCGGCGGCACGGCCCGCGCAGGCGTCAGCGCCGCGCCCGGCGCGCGAGCCCGCGCAGCGGCCTGCGCCGGCGGCGTCGCGGGCGGAGCCCGCAGCGGCCGGCGGAGCCGGGCGGGCGCAGCGGCTGTTCGTCAAGATCGCGGCGGACCGCGAGCAGCCGCAGCGGCTCGTCCAGCTGCAGGCGCTGCTGCAGCGGCACGCGGGGACGATGCCGGTCGTGCTGTTCTACGAGCGCGACCAGCGGCTGCTCGCGCTGAGCGACGCGTACAACGTGAAGCCGTCGCCCGAGCTCATCCGCGGCATCGGCGAGATCATGGGGCAAGACTCCGCGCGCGTCAAGTAATCGCCGGGCGCCGGCTTGCGGGGCCGCGTCCGTGTAAAGGAAGAGCAAGGGCATCGCGCCGCTTGCTCTTTTTCCGTCTCTTCCCCTTTGGCACCGTTTGATTGGATTTCTTCCAATCGGCTCGCTCGACAACGCCCTACTATCGATGCCCCATTGGAAAAAATCCAGTAGAATCGGCTTCGATCGCAATCTCCGGGCGGTTCAAGGCAAATCTATTGAATGGAATCCAATAGAGCTCCCATATCCGCTCCTTCGCTGTCCGATCGATTGGACGATATCCAATGAGCGTCTGAAGCGCACGAGAAAATGGGCTTGATGGAGCAGATGGTGCAGATGGTGCAGATGGAGCAACATGGATCGGCATGGAGCAGATGGACCGGCATGGACCGGCATGGATCGGGTGAAACGGCTGAAGCAAATGGAGAACCAGACAGCATAAGCAGCATAAGCGGAAAAAGCATCAACAGCCCCAAAGCCCCTGTAGCCTCAATAGTACCACCGGCTGTAAGCGGAACTAGCAGTATGGCGCAGGCTTAGCCGTTTTGGTGGATGGAGCGGCATGGAGCGGACGAATTAGCGGCCTTTGGAGCGGACGGGTAGATGGCCGCCGAAGCGGATCGCACGGATGCGAGTGCGGTCGTCAGTGCCCCACGAAAAGCGCTCCGTAAGACGATTTGGAAACCGCCGCCCCTCCCGGCTCCGAAACTTGTTTCCAATCTTAACGAACATTCCTCGCACCCTCTGCATACATTTAGTAAAACCCGGACGGGGAGCCCGGGGTTTTGCCGTCCTTCCGCGAAGACGGACGGACCGACAACCGGGCGGGACTTTCGGAAGCGGCTCCGGAAGCTCCGCCGGACAGGAGGGATGCGAATGTCGAACCGATTGGCTTTGCAAATGCTCGCGGAGCGCGGCGTCACGCTCGAGCAGGTGGCGGAAATCGTCTATAAGCTGCAAATTCCGTACAACGATAAGCTGACGATGGAGCAATGCGCCGAAAGCGTATTGGCCGTGCTCGGCAAACGGGAGGTCCAGTTTACGCTGTATACCGGCATCGCCCTGGACGTCTTGGCCGAGCGGGGGCAGCTGCCGCAACCGCTCCAGGAAATTATGGAAAACGACGAGTCGCTGTACGGCGTCGACGAAACGCTCGCGCTCGGCATCGTCCACGTATACGGCATGATCGGCCTGACCAGCTTCGGCTATCTCGACAAGGAGAAGACGGGCGTCATCCGGACGCTGAACAACCATTCCTCGCAAATCCACGTCTTTTTGGACGATCTCGTGGCCGGTTTGGCCGCGGCGGCGTCCGCCCGCATCGCCCATCAGAACAAAAACGCCAAGGTATACGGCGACGACGGGGAGAATGGCGAAAAGAACGCGGAGGAGTCGCCATGATTCGACATCAGCTTCCTTGCGGGTAAAAGACGGAATATGGTATCATGAATCCATTGTACACGAGAGGCGTTTCGGTAGTCAGGGAGGTTTTTGGTAGTATGTGGACGGTCATTTATATCGCTCCGACCGCGAAAATCGCAGAGCGCATCAAGCAAAAACTATCGGACGAAGGGTTTTTGGTACAAGTTCGCCCTGTCAGCCTATCGAAGCACCAATTCGAAATTCTCGTTCCCGAGGGTGAGCTGGAGGAAGTTCAAGAGGTGTTGAACACGATTTTGCACGGATGACGCTTTCGCTTGCGGCACGGCACGGGACGGGAGGTTAAGCCTCGGGCGTTTCTTTTGCGCGCCCACGGCGAGCCGGCGGCCGGTAACGCCGCGAACGGATGACAACGGTTTGGAGAGGTGTAAACGTGGCAATCAAAGATTTTTTCCAGAAGAAGCGCAAGTATGCTACGATTCCGTCGGAACAAACGAAGCGTGAAATACCGGAAGGCATCATGAGCAAATGTCCCAAATGCGGGACGATCCAGTACAGCAAGGAAGTCGGCAAAAACTTGAAGGTGTGCACGTCGTGCGGCTTCCACAACCGGCTGAACGCGATCGAGAGGATCGAATTCACGCTCGATGAGGGCCGCATTTTCGAATACGACAGCGATATGGTTTCCGAAGACCCGTTGGAGTTCCCCGACTACGTCAACAAATTGGCCAAGTCGATGGAGTCGACGGGCCTTCGTGATGCCGTCGTGACGGGCGAAGGGACGATCGGCGGATTTCCGGTCGTCGTGGCGGTCATGTCGTTCGACTTTTTCGGAGGGACGCTCGGTTCGGTCGTCGGGGAAAAAATTACGCGCGCGATCGAAACGGCCACGCAGAAGAGGTACCCGCTCATCGTGTTTTCGACGTCGGGAGGCGCCCGGACGCAGGAAAGCATCCTCAGCTTGATGCAGATGGCCAAGACGAGCGCCGCGCTGGCGAAGTTCGGCGACAACGGCGGCTTGTTCATCTCCGTCATCACCGACCCGACGTACGGCGGCGTCTCCGCGAGCTTCGCGATGCTGGGCGACATCATCTTGGCGGAGCCGGGCGCGCGGTTCGGATTCGCCGGGCCGATCGTCATCGAGCAGACGATTCGCCAGAAGCTGCCGGAGGAGTTCCAGACGGCGGAGTTCAACCAGAAGCACGGACAGGTGGACAAGGTCGTCCACCGCAAGGATATGCGCGCGACGCTGACGAAGCTGCTCGAGCTGCATACGGTCCCATCGACGAAGGAGGCAATCGCGAATGGCTAACGAACTGCCTTTCGAACGCCCGCTCGCGGAGCTGAAAGCGAAAATCGACGAGCTGCGCAAGTTCGGCGAGGAGAAGCAGATCGACTTTTCCGACGAAATTTCGAAGCTCGAGGACCGGTACGTCAAGCTGGAGGAAGAGCTGTACGGCGGCTTGACCGCGGGCCAAAAGATGCAAATCGCAAGACATCCGTCGCGTCCGACGACGCTGGACTTTATCCATAGCCTTTGTACCGATTTTATCGAATTCCACGGCGACCGCGTCTTCGGCGACGATTTGGCGATCGTCGGGGGCATCGCGAAGTTCAACGGCATTCCGGTTACCGTAGTCGGTCATCAAAAAGGAAAAGACACAAAGGACAACATCGCCCGCAACTTCGGCAGCCCGCATCCGGACGGCTTCCGCAAGGCGCTTCGGCTCATGCAGCAAGCGGACAAGTTCGGCCGTCCGATCTTGACGTTCCTCGATACGAAGGGAGCGTTCCCGGGCACGACGGCGGAGGAGCGGGGCGTCGGCGAATCGATCGCCCGCAATTTGCTCGAGATGGCCCGGTTCCGCGTCCCGATCGTCGTCGTCGTCATCGGCGAAGGCGGCAGCGGCGGAGCGCTGGCGCTCGGCGTCGGCAACCGGGTGCTCATGCTGGAGCACGCGATTTACTCGGTTCTCTCGCCGGAAGGCGCGGCGTCCATCTTGTTCAAGGACGCTTCCCGGGCGGGCGAGATGGCCGAAGCGATGAAGATTACGGCCCACGATTTGCTGCGGTACGAAGCGATCGACGAGATCGTGCCGGAGCCGCGCGGCGGCGCTCACCGCAATCCGGAGGAGCAGGCGGAGACGCTTCGGGGCATCGTTTGGAAGCATCTGCAGGAGCTGCTCCCGATGAGCGGCGACGAGCTTGTCGCGGACCGTTATGAAAAATTCCGCAAAATCGGCAAATTCACGTATATCCGCGACGTCGCGGAGCAAGTCTGATTAACAGGCTTTCACAGGACGCAACCGAATTTCAGGAGGAAACGAACCATCATGCGCAAAACGAAAATCGTATGCACCATCGGACCTTCCAGCGAATCGCTCCCCGCGCTGAAGCAGTTGATCGCGGCCGGCATGAACGTGGCCCGGCTCAACTTTTCCCACGGCGACTTCGAGGAGCACGGCAACCGGATCAAAAACATTCGCCAAGCCTGCCTCGAGCTGAACAAGACGGTCGCCATTCTGCTCGACACGAAAGGTCCGGAAATCCGTACGGGCAAGCTGCAGGAAGATTCGTACGAGCTCGTGCAGGACGAGCACATCGTCTTGACGACGGAGGACATTATCGGCGACAACAAGCGAATCTCCGTGACGTACAAAGATTTGCCCCGCGACGTGCATGTGGGCTCGACGATTTTGATCGACGACGGCCTGATCGGCTTGACGGTCGTCGACATTCGCGGCAGCGAGATCGAATGCCGGATCGTCAACGGCGGCACGATCAAGGGCAAGAAGGGCGTCAACGTTCCCGGCGTCCGCATCTCCTTGCCGGGCATTACCGAGAAGGACGCGAACGATATCATTTTCGGCATTCAGCAGGGCGTCGATTTCATCGCCGCTTCGTTCGTGCGCAAGGCGTCCGACGTGCTCGAAATTCGCCAGCTGCTCGAGGAGCATAACGCGACGCATATCCAGATCATCTCGAAAATCGAAAACCAGGAGGGCGTCCAAAACCTCGACGAAATTCTCGAGGTGTCCGACGGCCTGATGGTCGCGCGCGGCGACTTGGGCGTGGAAATTCCGGCGGAGGAAGTGCCGCTCGTCCAGAAGCGGATGATCAAGAAATGCAACCATGTCGGCAAGCCGGTCATTACGGCGACCCAGATGCTCGATTCGATGCAGCGCAACCCGCGCCCGACCCGCGCGGAAGCGAGCGACGTCGCGAACGCGATTTTCGACGGGACGGATGCGATCATGCTGTCCGGCGAGACGGCGGCGGGCAAATATCCGGTCGAGTCGGTGCAGACGATGTCGCGCATCGCCGAGCGGGCCGAGTCCGCGCTCGAGTACCGCGAAATTTTCGTTCGTCAAAGCTCGGCGCAGCAGGTGACGATTACCGAGGCGATCAGCCAGGCGGTCGCCAACTCGGCGCTCGATCTGGACGCGAAAGCGATCATCACGTCGACCGAAAGCGGCTATACGGCGCGCATGGTATCCAAATACCGGCCGAAGTCGCCGATTTTGGCCGTCACGCCGAACGAGCAGGTGATGCGCCGGCTGTGCCTCATCTGGGGCGTCCAGCCGATCCGCGGCGAGGAAGCGAGCAATACGGACGAGATGTTCCAGCTGGCGGTGGACAGCGCGATCAAGGCCGGCCACATCCGGCTGGGCGACCTCGTCATCATTACGGCGGGCGTGCCGGTAGGCCGCTCGGGTACGACGAACTTGATGAAGGTTCATCACGTCGGCGAGATGATCGCCAAAGGACAAGGCATCGGCACCCAGCCGGCGACCGGCAAAGTCGTCGTCGCCAAGTCCGCGCAGGAAGCGCTCGACAAAACGACCGAAGGCTCGATTCTCGTCACGGTCGCCACGGATAAAGAATACATCCCGGCGTTCCAGAAGGCGGCGGCCGTCATTACGGAAACGGGAGGCATTACGTCGCACGCGGCCGTCGTAGGCTTGAGCCTCGGCATTCCGGTCATCGTGGGCGTCGATAACGCCACGTCGCTGCTCAAGGACGGGATGGAAGTGTCCGTGTACGCCGAGGTGGGCGTCATTTACTCCGGACAAGCGAAAGTGCTGTAAGCAGACGAAAGGCCCGAATCTTAGGATGCGGGCCTTTTTCGTCGTCGCCGGCCGTCGGCTGGACGCAGACGATGGATGGAGGAGGAGCAGGGATGACAACGTTATTCGTATCCGACCTGGACGGCACGCTGCTGGACGAACGGCAGCGGCTGTCCGAGGAGACGATCCGGACGGTCAACGCGTGGATCGCGGAGGGCGGCTCGTTCTCCGTGGCGACCGCGCGTTCGTGGGACTCCGCGGGGCGGCTGCTGGAGCCGCTCGACTTGCGGCTGCCCGTCGTGCTCATGAACGGCGTGTTTCTATACGATCCGGTCGAACGCGACTATATCGCCGCCAATTTGCTGGAGCGGGAGCTCGCCCTGGACGTCGCCGCCGGGCTGGAGCAGCTGGGCTTGCGACCATTCGTCTATACGGTGAACGGCAAGGGCGAGTTCAAAATTTACTACAAAGGGCTGTTCAACCCGAGCGAGTCGAACTACGTGACGGACCGGCTGAACAACGGCGACGAACGGTTTCGGCTCGTGGAGTCGTTCCGGCTCCCTCCGGACGAGCGGGTGATGGAGATCAACGCGATCGGAACGGAGGAGGAGCTGACGGAGGCGTACGCGAGGCTTCGCGAGCGGCCGGGGCTGCAGTGCCATTTCGGCCCGGACATTTATACCCCCGGCTACTGCTGGCTCGAGACGAACCATCCGAACGCGACGAAGCGGGACGGCGTCCTGCAGCTGAAACGGCTGCTCGGGGCGGAGCGGGTCGTCTGCTTCGGCGACAACTTGAACGACTTGCCGATGTTCGAAATCGCGGACGAGGCCTACGCGATGGCGAACGCGCATGAAGCCGTCAAGCAGGCGGCGTCGGGGGTGCTGGCGTCGAACGCCGAGCACGGCGTGGCGCGATTTTTGCGGCAGCGATCGACGGCAGGGTGAGCCGGGAGGGCGGGACCCGCCCATTCCACGGGACGGTCCGCGTCCCCCGCGTCCCTGCCCCTTCTTCAAGGCGAAGCGTCCTCCGCGTACCGCTCCCAGATCGCCCGCGCCCGGTCGCGGATCAGCCCGCGAAGCCGGGCCGGCTCCACCACCTCGACCTTATCGCCGAGCCCGAGCAGGAAGCCGTAGAGCCATTCGTCCTCGGGATACGTCTCCGTTACGGTGACGGCGCCGTCCGCGTCCGCAGCCACCTTGTCGACGCCGAACACCTCCTCCGCGCGCATGCGCGCTTCCGGACGGAAGCGGAGCGTAAACGTGACGGTCGTCGCGTTCGTATGCCATAGCCGGTCCCAGTCGGCCTCGCTCATCGGAGGATGCTCCCGGCGGACGAACCGGCGGTCGGTCCTCTCGAGCTGCGACAGCCGTGACAGCCGGAACAGCCGGAAGTCGCCCCGCAGCAGACAGTAGCCGTACACGTACCACGTGATGCCCTGCAGCAGCAGCGTCATCGGCTCCACCTCGCGGACGGCGGATGCGCCGTTCGCCGTCGTGTAGGCGAACCGGATCACGGTATCGTTCTGCAGCGCTTCGCGAATGAGCGCCACCTTCCGCTTAACCGCGCCGTCCGCCCCCCAAGGGTTCGTATCGATGACGAGCCGCTCTTCCCAGAAGCGGGCCGTCTCCTTCTCCCGGTCCGTGAGCAGCCCCGCGTATTTTTCAAGCGTCGCGTCCAGCTTTTCGTCGTCGAGTACCTTGGTCATCCCTTTCAGCGCCGAGAGGACCGAGGCGATTTCGTCGAACGTCAGCGCGTTCCGTTCGAGCTTGTACCCGTCCATCACCGCGAATCCGCCGTTGACGCCGGGGAACGAGACGAGCGGAAAGCCCGCTTGGCAAAGCGTATCGATGTCGCGATAAATGGTCCGCACGGACACTTCCATCTTGTCCGCCAGCTCGGCGGCGGAAATCCGTTTCCGGTTGATCAGCAGCATCAAAATGGCGAGAAGCCTCTCCAGTCTCACGATGGAATGCCGTCCCTTCGTTCGTTTTGTCGGGTCAAGCGTATCACGCCGGGCGGGAACGTGTCCATCGGGCGGCGACTGGCGCGCGGGGCACGGACGGGTCGGCGCGAATTGAGGAACGGCCGGCGCTTTAGTACAATGGAGGCGAACGATACGAAGCGCGGAGTTCCGGAACCCGCTGGGGGGCTCCGATCCACGAACGGAGGAATGACCATTGAAACCGACCGAACGCCTTCCCGGCAAATGGCATGCGCACGTCATCCGCGTCCGCTACCAGGAGACGGACCAGATGGGGGTCGTCTACCACGCCAACTATATCAATTGGTTCGAGATCGGCCGCACCGAGCTGATCCGGGAACGCGGCTTTCCGTACAAGCGGACGGAGGAGCTCGGCCTGTACTTGCCCGTCGTCGAGCTGGAATCGAAGTTCCGCCGCCCGGCCCGGTACGACGACGTCGTCGCCGTCTATACCCGGGTATCCGACTATACCGCGAAAACGGTCGCCTTCGAATCGCAGGTCCGGCTGCTGCCGGCCATGCCGTCGACGCCGCGTGCCGCCGAAGCCGAGTCCGGAGTCGAGCCCGAAGGAGAGCTGCTCGTCGAGGGAGCGACCCGACACGTCTGGCTGAACCGCGACTGGAAGCCGGTCCGGATCGACAAGGAAGCGCCGGAGCTGTTCCGGCTGCTGGGGGAGGGGTGACGATGGGGCGTCTGCTCGCCGTGCTGTTTATCGTCGTCCCGGCTTTGGAAATATGGGCGATCGTCGAAATCGGCCAGCGTATCGGCGGCTGGCAGACGTTCGGCCTTCTACTGCTGACCGGCTTCGTCGGCGCTTACGTGTCGAAGCGGGAAGCCGCCAAAGTGTGGGCGGAAGCCCAGCGCCAGCTGTCGATGGGGCAAATGCCGACGCAGTCGATACTGGACGGCATCTGCATTTTCGCCGGGGGCTTGATGCTGATGTCTCCGGGCTTCCTCTCGGATATCGCCGGCATCGTCCTGCTGCTCCCGTTTACGCGGCCGCTGCTCCGGGGCGTGCTGGCGTCGTGGATCCGAAGGAAGCTGGCGAACGGCCAATCGTTTTTCTTTTTCCGCCGGTAGCCGCTTTACACGGTTTCCCGTACTTTTTACAAATGCTTAACATCCGGTTAACATTGTCCGGCGATAATAGAAGCAGCAACGATTACCGTCCACGGAGGAAGCCGAAGTGTCGAAGCCGATGCAGGAACCGAAAATGACGAATGCCGTCTACATCAACCGGGACTTGAGCTGGATCGAGTTCAACCGGCGCGTGCTGGAGGAGGCGCAGGACCCGACGACGCCCTTGCTCGAGCGGATCAAATTTTTGTCGATCGTCTCGACGAATTTGGACGAGTTCATGAGCGTGCGGGTGGCGGGCATTACCGACCAGCTGAAGGCCGGGTACGCGAAAAAGGACTTTACGGGCTATACCCCGGAAGGGCTGCTGCGCCGCATCATGAAGCGGACCGGCAAGATGGTGCAGGAGCAGTACAAGACGCTGCGCGAGCTGTCGCGGGCGCTTGCCAAGGAAGGGCTGATTTTCACCGATTACGACGACTTGACGGCGAGCCAGAAGAAGCAGATGGACCCCTACTTCCACGACTTCGTCTTCCCGGTCCTGACGCCGATGGCGGTCGACCAGAGCCGGCCGTTCCCGCTCGTGCACAGCCTGCACCTGTACTTGGCCGTTACGCTGCTGAGGGAAGGGGACGACCCGGAGGAGGAGCCGTATTTCGCCATCGTGCAGGTGCCCTCGAACTTGCCGCGGGCCGTCCAGGTGCCGTCGCGCGCCAACAGCGCGAAGCGGGAGTACGTGCTGCTCGAGGACTTGATCGAGGAGCATATTCAGTCGCTGTTCGCCGGCTACATCCCCGTCTCGGTCGATCCCTTCCGGCTGACGCGCAACGCGGACCTGACGCTGGACGAGGAAGGCGCCGAGGATTTGCTCGAGGAAATCGAGAAGGAGCTGAAGCGGCGCCGCTGGGGGTCGCCCGTCCGGCTCGAGGTGCGAAAGGGGTTCCACCCGTATGCGCTCGAGATGCTGAAGGAAGAGTTCGAGATCGAAGACAACGTGATCGAGATCGACGGCCCGATCGATTTGAGCTACTTGATGAGGTTCGCGCTGGCGCTGCCCGGCTTCGATCATTTGCGGTACCCGAAGCTCGAACCGGTCTATCCGCGCGAATTCGACGAGACGGACGACTTCTTCGGCGTGCTGCGGGCGCGCGACGTGCTGACGTATCACCCGTACGAGTCGTTCGAAGCGGTAAGCGACTTTCTCGACCAGGCGTCCGAGGACCCGCAGGTGATGGCGATCAAGATGACGCTGTACCGGGTCAGCGGCAACTCGTCGATCGTGCGTTCGCTCGCGAAGGCGGCCGAAGCGGGCAAGCAGGTGACCGCCGTCGTGGAGCTGAAGGCGCGCTTCGACGAGGAGCGGAACATCGCGTGGGCGAGACAGCTGGAGAAGGCCGGCTGCCACGTCGTCTACGGGCTCGTCGGCTTGAAGACGCATGCGAAAATATTGCTCGTCGTCCGCCAGGAGCAGGACGGCCTCCGCCGCTACGTGCACGTGGGGACGGGGAACTACAACGACAATACGGCGAGGCTGTATACCGACGTCGGCCTGTTCACGTCGCATCCGGTCATCGGCGAGGACGCGTCGGTGCTGTTCAACGAAATGACCGGCTATTCCGCTCCCCACGATTGGCAGGCGTTCGGCGTCGCCCCGACCGACATGAAGACGAAGCTGTTCGAGCTGATCGCCCGCGAGGCGGACAACGCCGCGGCGGGCAAGCCGGCGCGCATCATCGCGAAGATGAACTCGCTGTCGCACCAGGAGATGGTGGACAAGCTGTACGACGCGTCCCGAGCCGGCGTGCCGATCGACCTGATCGTCCGGGGCGTCTGCTGCCTGAAGCCGGGAGTCGCGGGACGGAGCGACACGATTACGGTGCGCAGCATCGTCGACCGGTTTCTCGAGCATTCCCGCATCTTTTACTTCGAGAACGGCGGGGACCCGCAGGTGTGGCTGTCGAGCGCGGACTGGATGACGCGCAACCTGACGCGCCGCATCGAGCTCATGTGCCCGGTGTTCGATCCGCATCTGCGGGACATGCTGATTCAAATTTTGCGGCTCAGCCTGAACGACAACGTCAAGGCCCGCGTGCTGCTGTCGAACGGCCAGTACGTCCGAGAGTCGGAGCGGGCCGAAGCGCAGGCGGCGGCGATGACGCCGTTCCGCAGCCAGTTCGAAGCGATGGATATCGTTACTTGGAAGAAGTGGCGGGCGACATTTTGACTCGGAGTCCCCATACTTTCTTGAACTCGCCGGCGACGCGCTCCGTTTCCCGCAGCTCGATGGCCGGGTCGTGGCGGCTTCGCCATTCGATGCGCAGGTCGGCCTTGTCGACGCGCGCCCGGACGTCCTCGAGCGGCTGCGTCTCGCTTCGGTCGAGCGCAACCGCGAGCTGGAGCAGCGAGCCGAGCCGGCAGGCGAGATCGAGGTCGGCCTCCTCCATCAGCTCCTTGTAAGGGGCGAACGACGAACGGGTCCGGCTTCTCGATTTGTAGGAAGCGATAAGCGCGCAGAGCACCGATTCCCGGTGGGTCAGCCCGTCGATGCGCGAGTTCGCCAGCAAGTAAAACGTATGCTTGTTGTATCGGTAAAAGTCGACCGTTACGCCGATCCGGTACAGCATCGCGGCCGTCCGCAGCAGCTCGCGGGAGCGTCGTCCGTAGACGGCTTCGAGCGCAAGCCCTTCGAACAGCCGGTCCGCCAGCCGGCGGACGTGCTCGACGTGAGGGCGGGAGACGGCCGGATGGAGCGAAAGCAGGTTCGATACGCTGTCGCCGAGCACGTCGGCACGGACGGGCCGTCCCGGGAAGGCCGTCTCGTAGAAGACGCCGTCGCGCAAGCCCGCGCCGCTGACGATGCAGCTTCTCGCGTTCATATGCAAAAACAGGGTATGCAGGATGATTAATCCGGGTACGATAATGTCGGCGCGGTCGTCCGACAGCCCGTCCACCTTTTTGCGCTGCTCGACGGGAAGGGACGGGAGCCAGTCGGCGAGGCCGTTCAAATCGGCTTGGGACAGCTCGTACCGGTGCGTCTGCGGGAATGCATACTTTTTCTTCTTTTGGTCGATTTTACACAAGGAACGAATCGTTCCTCCAAGGCCGACGAGCGGCAATCCCGGATGCTGCGCGATCCACGGCTCGACGGCCGCGGCGGACGTCACCATGTCGCGGATCCGCTTCACGCCGTCCTTCGACGCGTCGCCGCCGTCCGCGAGCGATTTGGCCGTATTGACCGCGCCGAAGGGGAACGAAACGGTGCGGACGAGCGTGCGGCTGCGGAACAGCGACACCTCCGTGCTGCCGCCGCCGATGTCGATCAGGAAGCCGTCGGCGATGTCGAGCGAGTTGATCATCCCGACGAAGCCGAACCGCGCTTCCTCCTCGCCGGACAAAATGTCGACGGACAGCCCCGTACGCTTCTCCAGAAGCGCGGCGACGTCCCGGCCGTTCGCGGCGTTGCGGATGGCCGCGGTCGCGACCGCCCGGATCGGGCCGACGCCGTGAACCCGGCACAGCAGGCGGAATTCGTTCAGCACCCGGGCGAGCCGTTCGGCGTCTTCGGGCGCGATCGAGCCGTCGCCCGAGATGCGGGCGCTGAGGCGCACCGACTCCTTGCTTTCGTCGATGACGCGGAACGCCTCCGCTCCGATTCGTTCGTATACGACGAGCCGAACCGAGTTCGACCCGATATCGATAATGCCTACGCGTTCGCTTTTCATGTCGTCGATGGCCTCCAGAAGCGCATGATAGATCTATTCTACCAAAAAATTGTTTATGGCGCCGATAATTACAAAGGGTATCTTAGACCGCGCCATTATGCGGTTTTTTGATTCGTCTTCCCACATTCTTCCCACAGTTTACTGAATAGTTACTCCAATGCATCCAAAAGTGCATCAAGACGTTCGACGTCTCGTTTCTCTCGGGCCTTAGTGACATGAAGATAGATCGCTTTTGTAACGTCGCTCCCTTTTCTGTGGCCGAGTTGAGCTTGTATGGTGTCCAGGTCGGCTCCAGCTTCTGCCATAAGGCTTGTATACGTATGCCTTAAACTGTGCGGGGCCAGACTGGTCGGAAGATTGGCGTTTGCCAGCGCTTCCTTCATGCGCTCTAAAATAATGTTATAGTGCAGCGGGTATCCGGCGCAGGCCTTTTCGCAAACGAACAAGAATTGCCTCTCATTGTAAAACTTTTCGCCAATTGAGAATGCAAATGCTCTTCTCCACTTTATTTGTCCCTCTATAACGGATATCGCTTTTTTACTCAGTTGGACAACTCGATCGGAGGATTTTGTTTTTGGTGAAGTGAGCTTATACGTCCTTACACTCCTTGGAGCGTATCGATTTTTGGAGATTTCCAGAATGTCTCGGCCGTCGTAATCCGTTACAAAAAGGGCAGCTAATTCACCTACACGCAATCCAGTGTACGCAAGCAATTCAAAGAGACGTCGAAATTGTTCGCCCTCAACCGCATTTAGAAATCTTCTAAGTTCATCCTTTTCTAAATAACGCGGAAGCTTCTTCGCTGCTTCTCTTTCCTCGAAAGTTTCTACCTTCTTCGGGACAAAAGCATACTGAGTAGGATCAACCTTAATCTTCCCTTTTTGAAGGGCTCGCGAGAAGATCATGCGGGCGCAACTGTGGAAAGAAGAAATCGAATTGTAGCTATACGGATCGTCATGATCATTAGCCAACGTGTAAAGTGTTTCCTGGTAGGTGTCCTCAGTTACTTCGTGGAGCTTTAGACCGCCAATGTAATTTATTAGGATTTCTGTCATTTCAGTACGCTGGGCAACCGTGCTCTCCTTCACTTGGCCAGTAGAGGAATACCACCTTAGCCATTCTTTACACCAATCAGACACGGTAAGGCCGGCCTTTTCGACGTAAGTACCATGCAGAATTTCAGCTTGGATACGTATGCCTTCCTTTTCAGCTTCCTTGGCCGTAGCGAATCCCTGAGATTCTTTTTGCTTGCGTTTTCCTGTAGCCGGATTCTTGATGCTGTATCGGTAATAGTACAGGCCGTTTCTTTCACGTACATTTTTGGGTAACTTTTTATTGTCTTTAGGCGACTTCTTTTTTGTCTCTTTTCGAGGCATAACAAAGCTCCTTTCTTATCAAAATGGGAACATATGTTCTGTATTGTGGCGCAATGAACCGGCCTACAGCTATTTTGCGCTGCAAGTATGGGTCATCGCAAAATCTGGTACTACGGATAATCAAACATTTCAACCACACTAAGAGGGTCGAAGTAGATCGCGTAGCGTTCATCGTGGATTACATAAAGACCGTATTTTTCTTGGTAGCGTTCAATCGACCGCTGCAGGAAATCTTCGGTGACACATAGGAATTCGGCGATCTCGTGCCGCCCCTTCACTCTTGCATGGTATGCTTGTACAATTTGCGACAAAGGGACGAGTCGCTGGTATGCCCAGCTTTTTGCTCGCTTTTCTTGTTTTCTGGACCGAATATCTTTCTGATCCAGTATGTTACCGGTAGAAGTGTAATGGTGACCTAATTCTTCCGCCAAAATTCCTCCCTTTTCCCGGTAGGTCATGTTACGTTTAATAATAATGGTATTGTCGGCGTACAGCCCCTTTAGACGGCCGGCCAAAGGTCTTTCGTAAACATCTACACCTTGTTGATCTGCTTCTCTCAGCAGCCGTTCATATGGCAACAAGCAACTCCTCCAATCACTTCTTCTTTTCTCTTCGCGAACGCACAAATTCTTTAAATCGTTCAATTTCCTCAAGCTCTTCTTCCGTCCAATCTTCGCCATCGTGATGAGCAGCTATTGTTTCCGGTTCTTCGAAGACCTCGTCGGCGAAATCTTCTTCGGGGCTAGACCGAGGTCCTTCATAAGCAGGTGGCTCCTGCCTGGAGAAGGCTGCGAAAAGTTCTCGCCCTTCAATACCCAAGGCCTTGGATATTTTATCGATTATCCCATTGGGCTCATAGTCCCAAGGGGCAGGCGGGGCGAAATCTAAATTTTGAAGTAATGTAATCGGCTCATTGGTTTTTTCCGAGAGTTCTTTCATGGTCATGCCTTTTTTCTTTAGATGATCTTCGATTAAAGCCGTAACGGATTGACCCAAAAGGTAGTCTAGGGTTACATCGAAAAGATCTGCAAGCTTGACGGCATTTTCCGCGCTTAATCCCCTCCGTCCTTTTTCAATGTTGTAGTAATACTGAGCCGAGATCCCGAGTTTCTCCGCTACTTCTGCTCCGGTCAAATCTTTTGCTCTCCTTAATTTCCTTATCCGTTCATGGGGGGAGGTCATAGCACTCACCTTTCACATTGAAGACTTTATTTTCAATTTATCATCTAATAGGATAAAACACAACTCGTAAAAGTGTCCAAATTGGAGAAAATTCAAGAAAAACTCCGGTTCAGCCGTGTAAACTATTCAAATACCTCTAAATTGCTTCAAAATAATCCTATTTGGATACTTTTTATTCTTTTATAAAGTATCCAAATAGGATAATATTTATTCAGGAGGTGAGATCAAAAATGAACTTCGGAAAAACGGTTCGGCACGCGTTAATCGATCGGGGAATGAATCCTTCGGATTTAGCCCGTGAAGCAGGTTATTCGCCAATGTATGTTCACAACCTGCTTAACGGGAACCGTCGGTGGAACATCGAGACCATGGAAAGGATCTGTAACGCCCTCGATCTTGAGATTAGGGTTGTTCCGAAGAAAAAATCTGGCTAACTATCGTGGCTACATAATGCAATTGGACTTGGGAAGGAGGTTCCCTATTTGACGTCTACAAACGTATTGCCACCGACTTTATCGGTCCTTGATGCAGCCGCCTATCTAAATGTGGGCAAGGCAACCATCGATCGGAGAATTAGTTCCGGTGTACTCAGAAGTTACAAGGACGGTAGGCTTCGCCGAATCAGGCGTGAGGATATCTTAGAGTACCAAGCTCGGCTGCTACGAGAATCCGAGAGGAGGGAGGGCGCACCATGAAAATCCGCACCGAAACATGGCTCGGACACGAAATCCGGTTCGTGGAGAAATCGCCCGGTGAATGGTGGGCGGTAGCTGCAGACGTGACGAAAGCTTTGGGAATCAGGAACGCGGCACAGGCGATTAACGGAAACGGAAAAGCCAAAGCAAAGGGGTTGCCGGACTCCCAAAAGGGTCTATGTAAACTATATACCCCCGGCGGTGAACAGGAAGTTCTCGTCGTAAGCGAACCGGGTATCTACCGATTGATTTTCCGCAGCAATAAACCGGAAGCCGAGGCATTTCAAGATTGGGTATTCGATGTTCTTAAATCGCTCCGGCAATCGACCGGGCTCGAGGCGTTCCAGATCTTCCGGATGCTCGACAAGGAGCACCAGCGGGAAGCGATGGGGACGCTGTGCGGTATGCTCCGGCAGCCGACGCGGCCCGACTTCATCAAAGCGAACATCATCGCGGACAAGGCAGTATCGACGAAGTTCGGTCATCCGAAGATGCTCAAGAAAAACCAGATGACCCCGGAAATGCTTGTCCATCGGCAGCCGATCCTCGACGACACGGTCGCGTTGATGGGCGCGGTCGATCGATTCGGTCTCGACCTTTCCGTCAGCAAAACGATCTACGCCAAGCACGCGAACTGAACGGTATACCCTGTGAAGGAGGTGAGACGATGCACGTGAATGTGAGGGAGTGGCTTTCCCTGACGAAGCCCGAGCGGATGGTGGTTCTGGAGTACGCCGCTTGGAAAAACGAAAAAGCCGCCTTTATCCCTGAAGGCGACTTTCCCCAAAAACACATGAATATGACACCGCTATTGTACCATTAACCGCTCAATGGCGGCAAGGAGGAACATACGTGCCTAATCTGGATCGCTTTGCGACCGGTCTGCCGGATCCGCAAGATCAACCGCAGCAGCCGATTGACGAATGCATGCTCGACAGCTGCCAAAGGCCGATATACCCCGGCCAGATTGTATGGAAGCACGGCTGCGACACCTACTGCTCGCTGCAGCACTTGGCCGAAGACCTCGGCGCCAGTCAAATCTCGGCAGGCGAATAATTGAAAAGGAGATCCATCCATGAAAGCTACTGGGTTTGTCCGCCGCGTAGATGACCTCGGAAGGATAGTCATCCCGAAGGAGCTCCGCCGCGCATTCGAAATCGAAATAGGCGATGCCATCGAAGTTTACACCGAGGGGGAACGCATTGTACTGAAGAAGTACGCCCGCGGCTGCACGATTTGCGGGAACGCCGAAGATCGCGAATTGATCCACCTCGATCCCGACAAGTTGATTTGCAACAATTGCATCACGACCGTTGCGAAACTGCAAAAACGGCTTTCCCTATAAGCGTAAACATCCCATTCATTAATAGGAGGCACTCATACATGTCCGTACAGATCACGATCAACGGCGGCGACGCCGCCGAGGCAGTAAAAGAATTGTCCGCTCTCGCATCGCACCTCGTACCGGCTCCCGGATCCATCCCGGCTCCGGCCGCTGCTCCCGACGCCAAATCGACTTCCGCGCCTGATACCGACGACGCGGATGAGGACGAAGAGGAAAGCGAGTCGGAGAAAGTGCCGACGGTTATCGAGCTCCGCGAGAAAGCGGCGGTAATCGGCAAGACCGCCGAAGGTAAGAAGGCCGTCAAGGCTTTGCTGACCAAATACGAGAGCAATTCGCTTTCCGAAGTGCCGGAGAAGAAGCGCACCGCTTTCCTGAAGGAACTTGAGAAGCTGGCAGCGGAGGGCAACGAGTAATGGCCCGCGATCTGGAAAAGGACCTCGCGATCTGTGAGGAGGCTACTCCGGGAAAATGGGAGGCTTTACTCGATTCCGTCGCCATGGTTGATCCGGGGGAAATCAGCTCAGTTGTTTGGATCTGCCAAATGTACGACGAAAAAGCGGGCAATTTCCATAATTACGAGAACAATGCCCGATTTGTTGCAGCATCGCGCGAAGGCTGGCCCTACGCGATCCGCCGCGCCATGCAGGCAGAGGAGAAGGTCGACCGGCTCGAGAACGAGCTGCGGATGCTCCAGGACGAGCTGAACCGGAGGTGCGGCGCATGACGGAATTGGCACACGCGGAGCGCGCGCACTCCCTTCTCGGCGCCTCCAAGGCGTCGCAATGGATCAATTGCCCGCCGAGCGCCCGGCTGCAGGAGAGCGTACCGGATACGCGCAGCGAATATGCCGACGAGGGGACGCTTGCACATGAGCTGGCCGAGATCAAGCTGCGGCGCCGACTGCTCCCTTGTAACTCCGCCGAGCGGAAACGGCTCGACGACGCGCTGAAGGTTGTTATGGCGAATCCGCTGTATGGCCCCGAGATGGAGGGCGCCATTCAGGAATATTACGAGCTGGTCGAAGAGCGGTACATGGCCGCGAAAGCCCGGTCGGCCGACGCCGTGATTCTTCTGGAGGAGCCGCTGGACTTCTCGGAATGGACCGCGCCGGACCAAGGCGGGACCGGGGACGTCGTCCTGATCGCGGACAGTGTGCTGGAGGTAATCGACCTGAAGTACGGCAAGGGCGTGCCGGTCAGCGCCGTCGGCAATCCGCAAATCCGGCTTTATGGCCTCGGCGCGTGGTACAGCTACAGCTACTTGTACGACATCCGCGAGGTACATATGACGATCGCCCAGCCCCGGCTCGACAGCGTTTCTACGGACGTCATGCCGATCGGCGAGCTGCTGGAATGGGCGGAGACGGTCGTCAAGCCGGCGGCCAAACTTGCTTATGCCGGCGAAGGAGAGTGCAAGCCGGGTGACCATTGCCGTTGGTGCAAGGTCAAGGCGACATGCCGCGCCCGCGCCGACGAGAACCTGAAGGCGCTGGCACACGAGTTTCAGGACCCAGCCCTTTTGAATAACGAGGAAATCGGCTCGATCCTGTTTATCGCCCAGCGGCTGAAATCGTGGGCGGCAGACGTCGAGGAATACGCCTTCGAGCAGGCCAAGAGAGGCGTCCGCATTCCGCAATGGAAGCTTGTCGCCGGTAAGAGCGATCGCAAGTTTACCGACAAAGAAGCCGTCAAGGCGAGGCTGCTGGACGCCGGATACGAGCCGGAGAAGATTCTCAAACCGCAGGTGCTTGTCGCAATGGGCGATCTCGAGAAGACGATCGTTGGGAAGAAGAAATTCACCGAGCTGCTGGGTGATCTGATCGTGAAGCCGCCTGGGAAGCCGGCGCTTGTGCCGGAGACGGACCCCCGGCCGGAGCTGAACAGCGTTGAATCTGATTTCGCAAATATCGATATGGAGGAATGATCCAATATGGCAATCGACAATCAATCCACGAAAGTAATCACGGGCAAAGTACGGCTCTCGTACTGCCATATCTTCGAACCGCAATCCATTGACGGTGGCGACGAGAAGTACAGCACGGCGATTTTGATCCCGAAATCGGATAAAGAGACGCTGCGGAAGATCAAAGCTGCGGTCGATGCGGCGAAGGAGCTCGGCAAAAGCAAATGGGGTGGCAAGATCCCGGCAAACTGCAAAACGCCACTCCGCGATGGGGACGAAGAACGACCGGATGACGAGGCGTACGCAGGGCACTACTTCCTGAACGCGACGAGCAAGAACAAGCCGGGGGTTGCCAAGCCGATCGGCAAAGGGGCGGACGGAAAAACGAAGTTTCAGGAAATCACGGACACGACGGAAGTCTATTCCGGCTGCTTCGCCAAAGTCAGCTTGAACTTCTATCCGTTCGACGCAAAGGGGAATCGCGGGGTCGCGGCCGGCTTGAACAACGTGGTCAAGGTGCAAGACGGCGACTTCTTGGGCGGCCGGAGCAGCGTCAACGACGATTTCGCAAGCGAGGATTTCGACCTCGACGACGATGCCGGCGACGAAGACGATTTCATGAACTAATCAGCAAGTGAGGGGATTCGGCATCGGGTCCCCTTTCTTATCCAAATAACGGGAGGGCGCTCATTAGATGAATAAGCAAAGGCTGTTCGAAAAAATCGACAACGAGGTGGAAGCTGCAAAGTTGCTTCCCGCAAAGGAAAAAGAGGGCGCACTATTCATGGCAGATGTCATTAAGATTTGGGTCAAGTATGAACCGAATACGGATATCGGCTCCCTTGTACGCGAAGCCCACCAGAACGCAATCGACAAAGGCTGGTACGAGGAGCCTCGCAGCTTCCCCGAAATGCTCGCTCTCATGCATTCGGAGCTTTCGGAAGCGCTGGAAGATCACAGGGACGGCCGAGGGTTGACCGAGATTTACTTCGATGGCAATAAGCCATGCGGTATCCCTATCGAGCTGGCAGACGTTGTGATTCGAATATTCGACGCCTGCGGGCACCTCGGTATCGATCTCGAGCGTGCGATCCGGGTGAAAATGGGCTATAACGCGACGCGGCCGCGTCGGCATGGGGGTAAGGTGCTGTGAGGCTGGAACCGTGCCATTCGAAAGAGCTCGATCGATGGATTGCTGAGAGGCATTACCTACGATGCACGCCAAGCGGTGCCCGACTTCGATTGTGGGTATTGGACAGCAGTAATGAACGGATTGGGGCAATGATGTGGGGGCGCCCCACGGCAAGAACCATCGACCAAGATTCCATGTTGGAGCTGACGCGGATGTATCTTATCGATGGGACGGAGCCATTTGCCGAGAGTAAAGCACTGGCACTTGCGCGGAAGCACATCCGGAAACACATGCCGGGGATTAAGGGTTTGGTCTCGTATTCCAGTACCGGCCAGGGTCACGAAGGCACGATTTATAAAGCTGACGGTTGGTTTCCTATCGGCAAAACCCGGAAGCGCCGCGAAGGGTGGTCCTCGCGCCCGGATCGTGCTGATCGTGATCTTGCTCAAAAAGTTAGGTGGGTGAGGAGCCCATGACAGTTCTCCAAATCGACCTTGAAACCTATTCTTCGATCGACATCAAGAAGGCTGGCGTCCACCGCTACGTTGAGGCGCCCGACTTCGAGATCCAGTTGTTCGCCTTTGCCTTCGACGACGACCCGGTGACGGTGGTCGATCTGACCGACTTCGAGACCGTTCCGAAAGACGTACTCGCCGCTCTCCGATCGGACGTCATCAAAACGGCCTTCAACGCGGCATTTGAGCGGACGGCAATCGCCCGGCAATTCGGCATCGAATGCGATCCGCTGTACTGGCGCTGCACCGCAGTCCACGCGCTGACGCTCGGCCTGCCCGGCTCTCTCGGCGAAGTCGCCAAGGTGCTGAAGCTTGACGCCGAGAAGGACGCGAAGGGCAAGGCGCTGATTAAATATTTCGCCGTCCCCTGCAAGCCGACGAAGACGAACGGGGGCCGGACCAGAAACCATCCGCACCATGCGCCGGAGAAGTGGGAGGAGTACAAGGCGTACAACCGGCAGGACGTCGTCGTCGAACGGGAGGTGCGCCGCAAGCTGGAGCGCTTCCCAGTCCCGGGGCACGAGTGGAAGCTGTGGGCGCTCGATCAGCGCATAAACGACCGCGGCGTCCGCCTCGATCCGGTACTCGTCCAGCAGGCGATCGCCTGCGACGCGCAATACGAGGAACGGCTGGTCGAGGAGGCCAAGGAGATTACTGGGCTGGACAATCCGAACAGTCTGACGCAACTCAAAGCGTGGCTCGCGGAGCGCGGGCTGGAGACGCCCGACGGGCTGTCCAAGGAGTTTATGCCCGGGCTGCTGGCCGCCGCGCCAGACGACGAAACGCGCCGCGTGCTGACGCTCCGGACGGAGATGAGCAAGACCAGCGTCGACAAGTACAACGCCATGGCGCGTACGATCTGCAGCGACGACCGGGCGCGCGGGCTGCTCCAGTTTTGCGGAGCAAACCGGACGTGGCGATGGGCTGGGCGGCTCATTCAGGTTCAGAACCTCCCGCAAAACAAGATCGATGATCTGGCGCTCGCAAGGGAAATGCTGCGCGACGGGGACTTCGATCTGCTGGAGATGCTTTTCGGCGCACCGCCGTTCGTCCTCTCCCAGCTGATCCGGACCGCGTTCGTCCCGTCACCCGGCTGCCGGTTTATCGTAAGCGACTTCTCAGCAATTGAGGGACGGGTCATTTCGTGGCTGGCCGACGAGGAATGGAAGCTCATCGTTTTTCGGACGCATGGCAAGATTTACGAAGCTACAGCGGCCAACATGTTCGGGATTGACTTCGAGACGATCATCAAGGGGCATGTGAATTACATGTATCGCCCGTTCGGGAAAGTGGCCGAATTGGCGTGCGGATTCCAAGGCGGCCCGAATGCGATCGCCGCAATGGACACGAAAAAGGAGATCAATCCGGACGAATATCCCGCGCTCGTAAAGCAGTGGCGTAAGGCGAATCCGAACATCGTGAAGCTGTGGTACGCAGCGGAGGAGGCCGCCGTCAAGGCGGTTAAGGAGAAGACGACCGTCAAGCTGGCGCATGGCGTCCGCTACCGCTACGAGGCGGGCATGCTGTTTGCCGATCTGCCGAGCGGCCGCAGCCTCGCATACTTCAATCCAAGCGTAAAGGTGGAGACGATCAGGCCGAAAGATAAGGAGCCGTTCGAGAAGGAGTGTCTCAGTTTTTGGGGCATGGATCAGGTCAAGAAGAAATGGGAGAAGCAGCGGACGTACGGCGGCCGCCTCATCGAGAACCTTGTCCAAGCTATCGCCCGGGACTGTCTGTCCGTCGCGATGGACCGGCTAGCGGTAGAAGGTTACGAGATCGCGATGCACGTTCATGACGAAGTTGTGCTGGACGTCCCGATCGGGACCGGCTCCGTAGAGCATGTGACTGGGATCATGGGCCGGCCGATCGAATGGGCGCCGGGGCTGCCTTTGGCGGCAGCCGGCTTCGAGTGTGAATTCTATCAAAAGGACTGATGGACTTGAGCCATTATTTCTATATAACACCAGAAGAATACGCACAAGCGGCAGCGATCGGCGTTGATAACCAAACTCTCGACCGCCGAGTGCGTGGACTTGGCTGGAAGAAAGAACGGGCCATTACAACTCCTATCCGCCGGTTAGACAAAAGCCGCAGCTATTGGCGTGAGGTAGCCGAGAAGAACGGGATTTCTTTCTCCGCGTTCCATTCCCGGCTTTCGCGTGGCTGGAGTCCGGAAGACGCGGCGACGAAACCGAAACAAACGCCGGAGGAAATCCGGGATCAGGCTTTGCGGGCGACGGAACAAATCAGGAAGATTCCGCGCTGGTGTCTCGATTTGGCGGCAAAGAACGGTATCCAGAGTGCGACACTCCATCTTCGAATCAAAAAGGGAATGTCGTTCGAGGAGGCAGCTACTCGGCCTTTAATGTCTCGCTCACAAGCAGGGGTACGCGGGGCGGCTGCTTTACGCACCAGAGAAGGGGATTGGGCGGCACAAATATTTAAGAAAGGGGGGAGCTGAAAGTGAACAAGCGACGCAAATGGCGACGGCAACGCGAGCTCGCTGCAGCTGTCGGGGAGAGCTGCAGGCAATGGCTAAAGGTGCTGGCGGCGCCCGAATACTGGAAAGACGAGATCTTCGTCGACAGCTTTGCGGGTGGAGGCGGCGCGTCGACCGGTATGGAAAAGGCGAGAGGCCGAAGCGTCGAAGAGGCGATCAACCATGACCCCGCTGCAATCGTGATGCACGAGGCAAACCACCCGGAAACGAATCACCGGATCAGTGACGTTTGGAAGTCGAATCCCCGGGCGGTTGCGGCCGGGCGCCGGGTCGGCCTCCTATGGCTCTCGCCGGACTGTACGCATCACAGCAAGGCGCGCGGCGGAAAGCCCCGTGAGAAAGGCATTCGCGGTTTGGCGTGGGTGGCAGTTTGGTGGGCGGCAACGGTCCGCCCCCGGGTGATTATGCTGGAGAACGTCGAGGAATTTCAAGACTGGGGCCCGCTCGGCAAGGACGGCAAGCCGATTAAGGAGCAGAAGGGCCGTACGTTCCGCAGCTTCGTCAACGCGCTGCGCCGGCAAGGGTACGAGGTCGAATGGCGGATTCTCCGGGCGTGCGACTACGGCGCGCCGACAACCCGCAAACGGCTGTTCATGATCGCCCGCTGCGACGGCCGCGCGATCATCTGGCCGGACCCAAGCCACGGAGATCCCGATAACCCGGCGACGCGGGCGCTTCGGCGAAAGCCTTGGCGGACGGCCGCCGAGATCATCGATTGGTCGATTCCGTGCCCGAGTATCTTCGATCGGAAGAAGCCGCTTGCGGATAATACGCTTCGCCGGATCGCGCGCGGCTTGGATAAATTCGTCATTAATAACCCGGCACCGTTCGTTGCGCCGTTCATGGTGAAGGTGAACCACAGCTCGGACGACGTGTTCCGGGGCCAGCGGATCGACGAGCCGATGCAGACGGTGACCGGGAAGAACGGATTCGGCATCGTGACGCCGTACATTACCCGCATCGGCCAGACCGGCTTCGGTGGCGATCGGATGAGCTATTCCGTCGACGACCAGCTGACGACCATCACGACGAAGGCGGAGCACATGCTGGTGACGCCCGCGCTTATTCAGATGGGGTATGGAGAGCGGGAGGGGCAGCAGCCGCGGATCCTCGACATCGAGAAACCGCTCGGAACGATTACCGCTGGCGGCCGGAAGCACGCATTGGTCGCTGCCTTCCTGGCGAAGCACTACGGCGGGAACTATAACGGGCCCGGGGCAGGAATGGACCAACCACTCCCGACTATTACAACGGTCGACCATAACTCGATCGTCACAAGCCATCTCATCAAGTTCCGGGGTGACAACATCGGCAGCTCGATGGACGGCCCGGTTCCCACCATCACGGCGGGCGGCAATCATATCGGCGCGGTGTACGCCTTCATGGTCGCCTATTACGGCGCCAGCGTCGGCCAGCAGCTCCGCGATCCGCTCGGCACGGTTACGACGCATGACCGGTTCGGCCTCGTCATCGTGCATATCCACGGCGAGCCATACGTCATCGTCGACATCGGAATGAGGATGCTGACGCCGCGAGAGCTGTACAATGCGCAGGGCTTCCCGAAAACGTACATCATCAACCCGACGTACAACGGAAAGCCGTTCTCGCAGGCGGAGCAGGTAGCCAAGTGCGGGAACAGCGTCTCGCCGGTCATTCCGGAAGCGCTGGTCCGGGCAAATCTGCCGGAGCATTGTGTGCCTGAGTGCAGCGACCGCTTTTCGTGGGAGGAGATGCTCGCATGAAATCATACGATTCCTTCATTAATGGCAAACGCGCCTCGATGCCGCCGTCTGGTTTTACCATCGACCGCGATGCGCTTCACCCGAGCCTATTCGACTTCCAGCGTGACCTCGTCCGCTGGGCGCTCCGACGGGGCCGGGCGGCGATCTTCGCCGGGACCGGGCTCGGGAAGAGCCGCATGCAGATCGAATGGGCGATGAACGTCCACCGCTTGACCGGGGGCGATGTGCTGCTGCTGGCGCCGCTGGCAGTAGCCGCGCAGACGGTCCGCGAGGGCGCGGAGCTCGGATACGAAATAACGATGTGCCGCAGCCAGGACGACGTCCGGCCCGGGCTCAATATCGCGAATTACGAAATGCTGCACAAGTTCGAACCGGTCTTCTTCGACGGCGTCGTGCTGGACGAAAGCTCCATCCTCAAGTCGTTTACCGGGAAGATCCGGACCGACTTGATCGAATCGTTCGCCTTCACGCCTTATCGGCTGGCCTGTACGGCGACGCCGGCGCCGAACGACTACATGGAAATCGGCAATCATGCGGAGTTCTTGGGCGTCATGAGCCGTTCGGAGATGCTGTCCATGTTCTTCGTCCATGACGGCGGGGAGACGCAGAAGTGGCGGCTCAAGGGTCATGCCGAGGACGCGTTCTGGCGGTGGGTGGCAAGCTGGGGCGTCGTGCTGGAGAAGCCGTCCGATCTCGGATACTCGGACGATGGGTACATCCTGCCACCGCTCACGATTACCGACCATGTGATCGACGTCGGCGGTGAGCCGGCGAAGACGCTGTCGCAGCGGCAGAAGGCCCGCCGGGAGACGGTAGCTGAGCGCGTCGCGGCCGCCGCCGAGCTTGTGAGCGCATCGGAGGGGCCATTCCTCGTATGGTGCGATCTAAACATCGAATCGGAGATGCTTGCGGCCGCGATCCCTGGCGCTGTGGAGGTGAAGGGTTCCGATAAGCCTTCGTTCAAGGAACAGGCGATGCTCGACTTCGCCGCGGGCAAGATCCGCGTCCTGGTAACGAAGCCGTCCATCGCCGGGTTCGGCCTAAACTGGCAGCATTGCGCGGACATGGCGTTCGTCGGGTTATCGGACAGCTTCGAACAAGTCTTTCAAGCGGTCCGGCGCTGCTACCGGTTCGGCCAGAAACGCCCGGTCAACGTGACGATGATTACGTCCAGCAGGGAGGGCGCCACGGCCGAGAACATCAAGCGCAAGGAAGCCGACTTTCGGAAGATGGTCGCCGAGATGGTCCAGTACACCAAAGAGATTACGTCCGAGTCGATTCGGGAAGCCGGCCGCGACGTGGCCGAATACGAGCCGCGCGTACCACTTCTCATCCCGACATGGTTAAGGAGTGAGCGATTTGCAAGCACAGCATAAAGCAATCGACCAAATCATCGAGCCGGAGTTCGCGCTGTACAACGGCGATTGCGTGGAAGTAGCCCGGGGGCTACCGGATGACAGTATTCATTATTCGATCTTCTCGCCGCCGTTCGCCAGCCTATACACGTATTCGAACAGCGATCGGGATATGGGGAACTGCCGAAACGACGACGAGTTTTTCGAGCATTTCCGTTTCCTGATCCGGGAGCTATACCGTATCACAATTCCCGGTCGGTTGGTTAGTTTCCATTGCATGAATCTCCCGACGAGCAAGGCGCATCACGGGTACATCGGCATTCGGGACTTTCGCGGAGAACTGATTCGCGCATTCGAGGCGGAGGGCTGGATCTACCACAGCGAAGTCGTGATATGGAAGGACCCGGTCGTCGCGCAGCAGCGGACGAAGGCGCTCGGCCTTCTCCATAAGCAGATCGTCAAGGACAGCGCCATGAGCCGGCAGGGCATTCCGGATTATCTTGTCACCATGCGGAAGCCCGGCGTTAATCCGGAGCCGATCAGCGGGGAATTCGAGGAATTCGTCGGCGAAGGGCTGGACGTAAGCCGGGCAGCTTATGAGAAGCATGCGGCGGAGGTTAGGGCATCCGGCCGGGAGCCGTGGCCATTCGAGATGTGGCGGTCCGTCTTCGTCTGGCAGAAGTACGCGTCGCCGGTCTGGATGGACATTAACCCGAACAACACGCTGCAATACCGGTCGGCGCGCGACGAGAAGGACGAGAAGCACATTTGCCCGCTGCAGCTCGACGTCATCGCGCGCGGCGTAGAGCTTTGGAGTAATCCCAGGGACGTCGTTTTCAGCCCGTTCGCCGGGATCGGCTCGGAAGGGTACCAGGCGATCAAGATGGGCCGGCGGTTCGTCGGAGTCGAGCTCAAGGAGAGCTATTACCGCGTCGCCGCGAACAACCTCCGTATGGCCGTGGACGAAGCGTTCGACGAAATGATGGCATGACGGGAGCTCAAATGTATGACCAAAACTTGCGTATTCTGCAACGGTTCCGGCAAGTTCTTTCACGCGGCAAGCGGAAAATGGTTCAAATGTTATTGCGTTTCGTTTAAAGAAAGAAATTTCGTTCAAAGTGTGCAAGGTGTCGGTGGCCGAACGATTAAACGGGTAGATGGTGATTTAAGGGAGGGGTTCGCCGATGGGGGCGCTATTACCAATAAGCAAGACTGACAAGCGATCGAAAGGGCTGGCGGTGACAGCGGATAAGCATGGCAGGCTTTGTCTGAGTGCGGAGCTGCAGAAGGAGTTCGAGTTGGTCGGCAAAGATGACCTGTACCTCTACTTCGACGAGCAAGATCGCCGAATCGGAATCGGCAGAAGTCCGGCCGGTTCCGAACATACCCCATACCGATTCGATAAGCGCGGATACACGTACGCCGAAGATTTCTTGGACCGCTGTGGCATCGACTCCAGCGAGCAGTCGATCAAATTCGTTTATGAAGGCACCGAACGGGGTGTCCTGGTATTCCGGCAACTCGGGATCAAACGGCCGAAGTCGTTCAAGCAGGACCGGAATGGCAATCTGGAAGTGGTTCGGGGGTGAGCGGCAATGCAAATTCAATCCAAACGGGATCGGGACCGAATCCGGCAGCTGGCAGCCGCCAAGCGGAAGACCGGTAAGGCGGCGGCAAAGTCCGGGCATGGCGGCGGTTCCCCGGCTCGGAAGGAAGTAAAAGACGGGAAGTGAGGCAGCGCGACATGCACGATATCGAACTTGACATCAGCTTCGGCAAGAACCGCAGCGACACGAACTGGAAGCCGGAATACCTCTCATGGGACGAATTCGTCGAGCGGCTCCGGAAGGTCCGGCGGACGGCGGAGACAATGGCCGAATACGACAAGATGCACAATATCGCCCGCGGCAAGATCAAGGACGGGCCCGCATTCGTCGGTGGACTCGTCCGCGGCGGCCGCCGGAAGAAGGAGAGTGTCGACACCCGATCGCTTATCACGCTCGACGTCGACCATGCCGACGATAGCTTCCTGTTCGCCTGTGAGCTCGTGCTGGGCGGCTCGGCCTACGTCGTCTATTCCACGCACAGTCACCGGCCGGAGAAGCCGAAATATCGCCTGATCGCGCCTGTCGATCGTGCCATGTCGCCGGACGAATACGCCGCCGTCAGCCGGAAGCTGGCGGAGCAGATCGGTCTCGACTACTTCGATAAGACGACGTTCGACGTGCATCGCCTCATGTACTTGCCCAGCTGCAGCAAGGACGCGGAGCCGGTGCTGGAGGTGTACGAGGGGGCGCCGGTCAGCGTGGCCGCCGTACTGGCGGAATACGAGGATTGGCGCGATCCGCTCCAGTGGCCCCGGCACGCGGACGACAAGGCGCACCGGCAGACGGCGAAGAAGATGGAGGACCCGCGGGGGAAGCAGGGCGTCGTCGGGGCGTTCTGCCGCTGCTACACGATCAGCGAGGCGATCGAGGCGTTCCTGCCGGACGTTTACGAGCCGGTCGACGACAGCCTGACGCGGTACACGTTCGTCGGCTCCAGCAGCTACGGCGGCCTCGTGGTGTACGACGACGACACGTTCGCCTATTCGCACCACGAGAGCGACCCGGTCAGCGGCCGGGAGGTCAACGCGTTCGACCTGGTCCGGCTGCACAAGTTCGGCAGCTTGGACGACCGGGCGAGCGAGACGACGAACATTACGAAGCTGCCGAGCTACACGGCCATGCTGGCTTTTGCGACGCAAGATGGAAAGGTGAAGCGTGAGCGGTTGGCCGAGCTGGCGGATGACTTCGACGAAGAAGCGCCGGACGACGTCGAGGAGGAGCCGGAGGGGGACGACAGCTGGGTCGACCAACTGAAGACGAACGAGAAAACCGGGTTCCCATTGGCGACGGCGAAGAACTGCGAGATCATTCTCAGCAACGGGCCGTTCAAGGGTGCGCTGGCGTACGACGCGTTCGGCAATACAGAGGTGGTTCGGCGGGCGCTGCCGTGGCGGGATCGCGAGCGGCCGCATGAGGACTACGAGCCGTGGCTGGGGGCCGACGACCGCCGGCTCGAGCATTGGTTCGGCAAGACGTACGAGATCAAGTCCGGGACGACCATCAAGAACGCCTTTACCGAGGTCGCTCATAAGAACAGGTTTCATCCGATTATTGAATATTTGGAAGCGCAGGAGTGGGACGGGGAGCATCGGCTCGACCGGCTTTTCGTCGACTACCTGGGGGCCGTAGACACGGCGTACGTCCGGGAAGTGACCCGGAAAATGCTGATCGCGGCCGTCAAGCGGCTGTATGAGCCCGGGTGCAAGTTCGACTATATGCTGGTTCTGGTGGGCCCGCAAGGCGCCGGCAAGAGCACGATCATTCAAATGTTGGCGCAGCGCTGGTTCAGCGATTCGCTGAAGACGTTCGACACGAAAGAGGCGGGCGAGCACTTGCAATCGGCGTGGATCTTCGAATTCGGCGAGTTGGCCGGCATGACGAAGACCGAGGTCGACGAGATCAAGCAATTCATCACGAAGCGCAGCGACAAATACCGTGTCGCGTATGACCGCGTGATTACGGATTTCCCCCGGAAGTGCGTGTTTTTCGGCACGACGAATAACTGGAACTTTTTGAAGGACCCGACGGGGAACCGGCGATTCTGGCCGGTGGCGATCGAACCGGAACGGCGGACGAAGAGCGTATTCACCGATCTGTCCGAATACGAGATCGGCCAAGTCTGGGCCGAGGTGCTGCAGGCGTACCGTAGCGGCGAGGAGCTTGTCCTGTCGCCGGAAGTCGACGTGGAGGCCAAGCGGATACAGGGCGTTCATATGGAAGACGACCCTCGTTCGGGCATCATTCAAGAATGGTTGGAAACTCCGATCGAGGATGAATGGGGAGAATCGTCCGATGTCGGGCAGCTACGGAAACGGGTTTGCGCTTCTCAAATATGGGTGGAGTGCCTCCATAATAAAGCTGGAGCGATTCGCCCTTGGGAGGCACGGGAGATTTGCGACATTTTGCGCCGCATACCGGGGTGGAGGGAGCGTAAAGGCCGGGCTCGCATACCGGGTTACGGGCTGCAGACCGTGTTCGAAAGAGTGTAACAGATATGTGAGAATCACATCTGATCTTATCTGATACATCTGATACAGCGAGTGAACAGATGTATCAGATCATGTATCAGATAAAAGGCGGGCATCTGATACGCCATGAGCCTTTATGCACCAAGGGGAGTCGGTTCCTTGTATCAGATGTATCAGTAAATATTCTATTGGGAGTAGATATAGCGGAGCATAGGAAATAGAAAAAGGCTATTTGTAGGCTCCCCTATGCTAAACGCATTTTATCTTAATACGTGTGCGTGTGTGATAACCTGACCAAAACCGGGGGCTGTGGCATGGGTCGAAAAAGTAAGAGACTTTCGAAGTCCATCATGATGGAGGAACTGCCGTATGGAAGACGGGTTTTCGACGACGGTACGGAGGAACTGTTCAATCGCCGGTATGAGACGATCCGTCGACGAGGCCCCGGAAAGTCAACCGTACAAGTGCTGCAAAAGTTTTTCTACACCGACCAAAATCCGCCATGGGAAGACGACCATGTGAAATCGCAATGTGAGACAGCGTTAAACATCTGGAGGGCAGAATGAGAGAGTCCAAACTGGAAAGACGTCTAGTCCGGGAGGTCGAGCGAATCGGCGGGCTGGCGCCGAAGTGGGTGTCGCCGGGAAACCGCGGCGTCCCTGATCGGCTCGTTATCCTCCCGGGCGGCCGGACCATATACGTCGAGATGAAGGCACCCGGGAAGCCGTTGGAGCCGCTGCAAGTGAAATGGGCGCAGAAGCTTCGCAAGTTGGGGCACCATCATTACAAGATCGATTCGGATGAGGATATCGACCGGTTCGTAGCGGAGGTGAACGCGGAGTGAGGTTCGTACCCCACCAATACCAGGAGTACGCAACAGCCCGCATTCTGGGCACGCCTTATATCGCCTTGCTTCTCGAGATGGGTTTGGGCAAGACGGTATCGACGCTGACCGCGATTGATCTTCTGCTGAACGACTACTTCGAGGCCGACAAGGTGTTGGTTATCGCGCCGCTTCGGGTGGCCGAGGACACATGGGCCCGCGAAATCGAGAAATGGGACCATCTGCGGCATCTGCGAATCAGCAAAGTGCTTGGGGGCGCGGAGCAGCGGCGCCGGGCCTTGAGAGCTGACGCGGATATCTGGGTCATAAACCGCGAGAACGTCGAATGGCTCGTCAGCGAATATGGCAGCAAATGGCCGTTTGATACGGTTGTGGTGGACGAGGTAAGCAGCTTTAAGAATCATCAATCCAAGAGGTTCAAGGCATTGCGGCGCGTCCGGCCGTTTATACGCCGCTTGGTCGGTTTGACCGGAACGCCGGCACCCAACAGTTTGATGGACCTTTGGGCCCCAATCTACTTGTTGGATCAGGGCGAACGCCTCGGCAAGACGATTACCGGCTTCCGCGATCGATATTTCACGCCGGGTGCCCGCAGCGGCCAGATCGTCTATGACTGGAAGCAGAAAAAGGAGTCCGAGCAGCGAATCTACGAGGCGATCGCAGACATCGTAGTGTCGATGAAAGCCTCCGACTGGTTGCAGCTTCCGGAGCGAATCGACCGGATCGTCCCGATCAAGCTGTCGGAGAAGTCCCGGGAGCTGTACAAGAAGCTGGAGCGCGATCTGCTGTTGCCATATGCCGATGCGGACGTCGTCGCCAATACGGCGGCCGTCTTGAGTAACAAACTGCGGCAAATGGCCTCCGGCGCCGTGTACGACGAGGAGCGAGGCGTCAAGCTGATCCACGACGCGAAGCTGGATGCGCTGGAGGACATCGTCGAGGCGGCGCAGGGGAAGCCGGTCATGGTGTTCTACGACTTCAAACACAGCCTATCCCGCATCCAGGAGCGATTCCCACAAGCCCGGACGCTGCGGAAGGGTAAAGACGGCAACGAAGACATCCGGGCATGGAATAACGACGAGATCCCGCTGTTGCTGCTGCACCCGAAGTCGGCCGGCCACGGCCTGAACCTGCAGGAGTCCAGCTGCCAGACGGTTGTCTGGTACGACCAGATATGGAGTCTGGAGGAGGACCAGCAGGCGAATGCGCGGGTCCATCGGCAAGGGCAGACGCGCCGGATCGTCGTCCTTCGCCTGGTAGCGGAGGGCACGATGGACGAGGAGACGGTGGAGGCGCTGAACCGAAAGGCGACCGGGCAGGAGGAGCTTATGCAAGCCGTCAAAGCCCGGATTGATCGAATTAAGAGCGAATAAGGGAGGGCCGGACATGAATCGAGATCAAAAACGCCGGTATTTCCAGAAATTTAAAAGCCTGTCCGCCGATGAGTTTTGGCGGCAGATGAACGTCCTGCATACCCGCGCATACGCCGCCGCGCAGCGCCATTACGGCGAAGCGATGGACATTGTTCTGCAGCCCAAACAGAAGGCGGCCGTCATCGCGAAAGCAAACGAGATCCGCGAGCTGTGGGATGGGATGCGGGCGATCACGACGGACGAAACGGAACGCGAATTTTTCAAAGACGAGGAGGGCGAAGGCCAATGAGCAAATCGCTGAGCAAAGAACAACTTGACGCCGTTGCGCGAGCAGCTGTGACCGCGGCGATGGAGTTTATCGAGAAGGAAAAGCAAAAACAGCAAAAGGTCAAACGGGACAAACGGCTCCGGAATACGAAATTGCTGCTAAAGCATTACCGTGATTTCGTCGCTCACAGCGAAACATTGCAAAACAAGCTTACCGCGATCGAAGAGGCTTCGATGTTGAATGAACTGCATGATGAGGAATTCGCGGTCGAGGCTATTAAACGGAGCGAGCAACGCACACTGGTGATGGTTCGTTTTATTCAACGGGCTTTGGATTCATATCAGGCGATGTGTGAAATGTCGAGGCAGCCGGAGGATTCGCGGCGGTATAAAATCGTCCATTCGCTTTACATTTCTGAGCAATTGACGACCATCGAGAAGCTGGCCGAACGCCACAATATCGATGTGAGCACGATATACAAAGACGTGAACGCAGCCTGCAAAACCTTGTCCGTCTTGATCTTCGGAGTCGACGGCATCCGTTTTGACTGAACCAAAACCACGCCAAAAAGCCGCCATTCTGTCGAAAATACAAACGTGATACTATGATATTGTGCAATACTTGAATACTGTTATCTCTCCCCCTCACATAGCCGCCATTTTTGGCGGCATTTTGTTTTCTAGGGATGTGATTTCGATGCCTGTTACGGAAGAATTGACCGGACGGGAGCTCCTACGCCGATTGTGCAGTCTCGAAAAGGCAGAAGAAACGCGGCGATTGAAAGAGCGGCAACCGCTAAAATGCAATGGTTGCGTGTGGGGCCGCTTCGAAGGTTCCGTGCAATACTGCATGCGGCCTGTGTGCGTAAAGGATGGGCGGTAAGGCGGCAAAACAAACATAACGCCGGGGGTGGTGGTGATGTAGATGTCCGAAGCCCATAAGTTGGCCGAGAAGGACTATTTGTCCGGATTAAAATATAAAGAGATCGCCGAGAAATACGGCGTTACGCTCAATACGGTTAAAAGTTGGAAACAGCGACATGGCTGGAGCCGGGAAAAGGGTGCACCCGTTGATAAAAGTGTGCACACAAATAAAGGGGGCGCGCCCCGGGGCAACCGCAACGCGTTAGGGAACAAAGGCGGGGCGGCCCCGAAGCGAAACGGCAATGCGATCAAGCATGGCCTATTCCGCAAGTTTCTGCCGGACGATCCGGAGACGCGGGAGATTTACGACAGTGCGGGTCAGATGAGCCCGCTCGATCTGCTGTGGGAGCAAATCCAGATCAAGTTTACGGCGATCATCCGGGCGCAGCGCATCATGTTCGTTCGGGATCGGGACGACCAAACGAAGGTCGTCAAAAAGGATCTCGACATCGGCACCGAATACGAGATCCAACATGCATGGGACAAGCAAGCCGCCTTCTTGACCGCACAGGCTCGGGCCATGACCGCGCTCACGTCGATGATTCGCCAGTACGAGGAGATGCTTCGGGCAGCGCCTCCGGATGAGCTGCGCGAGGAACGGCTGCTGCAAATCGAAAAGCTGCGTGTCGAGATCGCCAAGACGAAGGGCGCCGACGGCGGGGAGACTGAGGACGACGGCTTCCTCGAGGCGCTTAAGGGCAAGGCTGCGGAGGTGTGGGCCGATGAAGGCGCTACGTAAACCGGCGCCGTTCAAGTGGTCGCCATTTTCCGTCAAGCAGATTAAGGTCCTAACCTGGTGGATGCCTGAATCGCCGTATCGAGACATGGACGCCCTGATCGCCGACGGATCCGTCCGCGCCGGCAAAACGGTCGCCATGTCGTTCAGCTATATTTGCTGGGCGATGGACAGCTTCGTCAACGAACAATTCGGCATGGCGGGCAAGACGATCGGCGCGCTTCGCCGGAACGTCATTGGGCCGCTGAAGCGTATGCTCAAATCCCGCGGGTACGCCGTCCACGACAGCCAGACGGAGAACATGCTGACGATTCGCCGTGGGCTGGTGACGAACTACTTCTTCCTGTTCGGCGGCAAGGACGAACGCTCCCAAGACCTGATCCAAGGGATCACGCTCGCCGGCATGTTCTTTGACGAGGTCGCGCTCATGCCGCAGTCGTTCGTCAACCAGGCGACGGCACGCTGTTCGGTCGACGGGGCGAAGTTCTGGTTCAACTGCAACCCCGCCGGGCCGCACCATTGGTTCAAGGTGGAATGGCTCGATCAGCTCGAGAAGAAAAACGCGCTTCACCTGCACTTCACGATGGACGACAACCTGTCGTTGTCGGAGAAGGTTCGGGAGCGCTACCGTCGGATGTACTCGGGCGTTTTCTACAAGCGCTACATCCTCGGCCTGTGGGTATTGGCCGAGGGCGTCATATACGACATGTTCGACATGGGCAAGCACGTCGTGCCGACCATCGAGAGGCCGTACACGCAGTATTACGTCAGCTGCGACTACGGGACGCAAAACCCGACCACGTTTGGTCTGTGGGGCAAGAGCGCAGGCATTTGGTACAAGGTCAAGGAGTACCATTACGACGGCCGGGCCAAGAACCGCCAGAAAACGGACGAGGAGTATTGCGACGACCTTATCGCCTTCACCGGGAAGTTGCCCGTCATGGCCGTCATCATCGACCCATCGGCTGCGTCGTTCATTGCCGCCGTCAAGAAGCGCGGCGCGTTCCGTGTGCTGAAAGCCGACAATGATGTCGTGGACGGCATACGAGACGTCGCATCGGCGCTTGTTGAGGGGCTCATCAAATACAACGACTGCTGCAAAGAGACGTTCCGGGAGTTTTCGAGCTACGTCTGGGACGAGAAGGCAGCGGCGCGCGGCGAAGATAAGCCGGTTAAGGAAAACGATCACCAGATGGACGGGGATCGTTATTTTGTGCGCAGCGTGGTAAAGCGGAAAGGCGGCGTTTACTTTCCGAATGCCGGGTAGAAAGGAGGGACCCTATGAGTCCAGCCATGCGGGAAATTGTGAAAATCATCCAAGACGGAGCGGCCAGCGCGATGACGTTGGAGCAAATCATCCAGAACGAAATTAGCAGGTGGCAATCGTCCGAGGAGTACAGGCTGATGACGGAAAGCGACCAATATTATCGCAACAAGACGGCCATTCTCAAACGCGAACGAACGGTGATTGATAAGACCGGGCGGCGAGTCCGGGCGACCAATCTCGCCGACATCCGCCTCGTGAACGGGTTTTACCGAAAGCTGGTCGATCAGAAAGTCGGGTACTTGCTCGCCAAGCGGATGAGCGTGCAGACGGACAATAAGCAATACCTGGAACTGCTTTCCGGCTACTTCGGCCAAGCCATGCAGCAGCTCATGCAGAGCGTCGGCCGGGAAGCGATCAAAAAGGGCATCGCTTGGCTACACGTTTACTACGACGACGAGGGCCGACTGTCCTTTAAGCGAATGCGTTCGCAGGAGATCATCCCGTTTTGGCGCGATGAGGCGCACACGGAGCTGGACGCCGTCATTCGCGTCTACAAGGTCGAGGCTTATGAGGGTGTCAACCGTAGCGACGTGACAAAGGTCGAATGGTGGGACCAGAACGGGATCCGGCGGTATGTCCTTGATGGCAGGCTGATCCCAGATGTCGACGCAGGCGAGGAGTCGTCGCATCTCCTGCTTGTAGAAAATGACGGGACTGAAAAGCCATTCAACTGGAAGCGCGTCCCCTTTATCCCGGTCAAGTACAACGAGGAAGAGCAGTCACTCCTCGACTTGATTAAGACGCTGGTTGACGACTACGACGCCCGCAAGTCAGACAACGCGAACAATCTGGAGGATCTGCCGAACAGCATTTACGTTGTAAAGGACTATGGCGGCACGACGGCGGAAGAGTTCCGCGAAAATATCAACCGATACCGCGTCGTGTTTACGGAGGGGGAGGGTGGCGTCACGACGGTCAGCCTCGAGATTAACACCGAAGCGTACACGGCCCATCAAGCCCAAAACCGAAAGGACATTTACGAGTTCGGCCGGGGTGTCGATACGCAGTCCGAGCGGATCGGCAGCAGCCCGTCCGGGATTGCGCTGAAGTTCTTGTATGCGGATCTCGACATGGACGCCAACACCATCGAAACGGAGTTCCAGGTTAGCCTCGAAAAGCTGCGCTGGTTCATCGATGTCCATATCGCCAATGCGACCGGTACCGACTACAGTGCGGAGAAGGTCGATTTTATTTTCAACCGGGACATCCCGATCAACGAGACGGACACGATCAACAATATCAAGTCCAGCTCCGGCATCATCTCGAACGAAACGCTTGTCGCGAACCATCCGTTCGTTACTGATGTGCAAGCCGAGCTCGAACGGCTGAAGAAGGAGCGAGAGGCCGATCCGGACCCGTACGCCACACCCGGAAGCGCTGATTCGGAAGGCGATGAAGAATGAAGTCGGCCGAATACTGGCAGCAGCGGAGCGAGCAGGTCGCCAAGCTTCAGCATGAGAAGACGGACGCCTACATCACCAAGGTGAAGCGCGAGTACGATCGGGCTCTGAAAACGATCAAGGCGGACATCGATTCGTTTCACCGCCGCTTTGCGGTGAACAACGAGATCAGCATGGCCGAGGCGCGAAAGCTGCTGACCAAAGGCGAGCTGAAAGAATTTCGGATGACGCTCGAGGAGTTCACGGCAAAAGCGAAGGACAACGCGGACGGCCGATGGACGCAAATGCTGAACAACGTCTACTACCGGACGCGGATCACGCGGCTCGAAGCGCTGCAGATCCAGATCCGACAGCAGGCGGAAATGCTGGCGGGCGGCGAGCAGACTGGCACCCGGGCCCTGCTGAAAGACGTGTACAGCGACACGTATTATCGGACGATGTACGAGCTGCAGAAAGGAACGGGATTCGGCGCTTCCTTCGCCCGACTCGATCCAGACGGCCTCGAGAAAGTAACGGCGACGGAATGGCTTGGCTCAAACTACAGCAAGCGGATATGGGGGAACCGGAACAAACTCGTCAACGAGCTGCGGACCCGGCTTGCACAGTCGATCATCCGCGGCGACAGCGCCGATCGGATGACGGATATGCTGGCCGAGCGGATGGGCGTTGCCAAGTCGAACGCGGCCCGCCTCATCCGCACCGAAAGCAGCTTTATGGTTGGCGAAGCAACCGCGGCCGCGTACTTTGAAAACGGCATCGTGGACAAATACGAGATCCTCGCCACACTCGACGGCAAGACGAGCGCAATATGCCGTGGCATGGACGGCCATGTGTTCGAATTACGGGACCGAGAGGTCAACGTCAATTATCCGCCGTTCCACTCCAATTGCCGGACGACGGTCGTCCCGTTCTTCCACGAGGAGATCGACGCTGGCGAGCGGATCGCCCGCGACGAGGAGGGCAAGTCGTATTTCGTGCCCGGCGACATCAAGTACGAGGACTGGAAAAAGCAGTATGTGGACTCCCCGAACCCGCCAAAAAGTGGTATAATAGATCAAATATCGTACCGGAAGTTCTCAAACGTTGCCGAGCTCAAAGAGTGGGAAAACAAGGTGACTCCGCCATGGCTTGACTCCTTGTCGGAAGATGAGCGAAAATCCATCGTGAGATACACTGGCAGCTCCTACGTCGAGATCAACGAGAATTTGCGGAATGGTGGTGGCCAGGAGCGGTATGATGAGCTTGCGCGATATATCAGCGCAGGCATTAACAAATTTGAGCTGAAAGACAACATCACCGTCTACCGGGGCATGAGGTCGAACATTTTTGGCGTCCCAGCTGAAGACTTGGTAGGCGTGGAATTCACGGAAAAGGCGTTCTGGAGTACGTCCATGATTGAGGAAAAGCAGTTTTCCGGTTTATTGCAAATGGAGATCCGAGTACCGGCGAAAAGCCGTGGCGCTCCGATCAATCCGCTTAGCGAGTACAAGGATGAGGAATACGAGTTTCTGCTGGACGCCGGGACGCATTTCCGTATTGTTGAGGCGTCGGAGGAAGACGGCAGGCTCAAATTAATTGTTGAGGTGATTGCAGATGCCGATTAGAGAGGATCGACTGGATCGCTTTATCGCGAAGCCTAGCGACATCATCATCACGAAATCGCCCACAGATGTGAAGCGAGAGAAAGAAGCCGCCGAGAAAAACGATCAGCCGAAGAAGGATTAAGGAGCACTCACGAATACGCGTGGGTGCTTTTTGTTTGGCCGAACGGGCCCCGGGTGAGACTTCCGGGGCCTAAAATATACCGGACACAACCGGGACAAAAAGTGAGGATGAGCAGAAATGGAATGGTTGAAGCAGCTTTTGAAGGCGCAAGGGCTCACGGACGAGCAGATCACGGCAATCGTGGGAGGGGTGGAAGCGAATTACAAAGGGTGGGTACCCGAGCATCGATTCAAGGAAGTGAACGAGGCCAAGAAGACGGCCGAGGACGCCTTGAAGGATCGGGACAAGCAGCTGGAAGAGCTGAAGAAAACGGCCGGAGACAACGCCGCGCTGAAGGAGCAGATCGAGAAGCTGCAGGGCGAGAACAAGGCCGCGAAGGAGAAATACGAATCCGAGGCGAAGGAGCTCCGCCTCAACACGGCGCTCAAACTCGCGCTGGCCGGGAAAGCCCATGACCCCGACATCGTTGCTGGTTTGCTGGACAAATCGAAAATCGAGCTTGACGAAAACGGCAATGTGAAGGCCGGATTCGACGAGCAGCTGAAGGCCCTACAGACGAGCAAGGGCTTTTTGTTTGTCGAGCAAAAGCCGCCAAGCTACAAGGGTTTCGTCCCCGCAGACGGCAAAACCGACAAGGGTGACGGAAGCGGATCGCTCGGAGCCAGTTTTGCAAAGTCGGCCAATGAAAGCGGAAAAGCCCCCGCGGCCGCAAATAACCCGTGGGCTTAAATTAAGGAGGACCGGAAACCATGCCATACGTAAAAAGCTACGGCCCGATCCAGGAGATCAATTTCTTGGCGAGCGCCCAATTTACCGCATTCACCTACCAAGTAGACGACGCCGGCGTCACGGCGAACGCCCAAGGGCGGAAGATCGTCCCGGCCGGCACCGTGTACCCGGCGAATGACGCGACCGCGATCGGCATTCTGCTGACCGATACCGACGTCACGGAAGGTCCCCAACCGGGCAGCGTCCTGGTGGAGGGTTGGATTTTGGAGGCGCGCCTGCCGGTAGCGCCCGCAGCAGCTGCCAAAACGGCCATGCCGGCCATCAAATTCAAAAAGGTCGTGTAATCGACCGACCAAGGAGGACAAACCATGCCTAGTGTTATGGATCTGTTTAACCACCGCGAGGTACTGAATTACCTGCAAAACCGCCAATACCCGGTACTGCTGGGAGAGGCGCTTTTCCCGGAGGTCAAGCGCGACAGCTTGGAATTCGATCTCATCAAAGGCGCTCGCCGCATCCCGGTCGTCGCCAGCGTTCACGCGTTCGACACCGAGGCGGAGATCGGCAGCCGTGAGGCCAGCAAGCAGGCACTCGCGCTTGCGCTCATCAAGCGGAAGCTGCCGCTCAAGGAGAAGGACATCATCGCGCTGGAGAATCCGCGCTCGCAAGCCGAACAGCAGTATCTCATGAGCGAAGTGTACAACGACATCGACGTTCTGGTCGCGGGCGTTCGGGGACGCGTCGAAGTCATGCGAATGGAGGCGACCGCAAACGGTACGGTTACGCTGGCCGAAAACGGTCTGTCCGCGACCATCGACTATGGCGTACCGAACAACCACAAGGAAGTGCTGTCCGGTACGGATTTGTGGACCGATCCGACAAGTGACCCGATCACGCAGATGCAGGATTGGTATGCGACGCTCGGCACCAAACCGAAACGGGTCCTGACTTCCGGCGCGGTACTTGCGGCGCTGCTGCGCCACCCGAAAGTTGTCGGTGCGCTGTTCGGCAACAATTCAGCCCGCGTCGCGACCCGACTCGATTTGAACGCACTTTTGACCCAACTGGAGCTCCCGACGATCGCCATTTACGACGACGTGTACCGGAAGCAGAAAGCGGACGGCTCGTACGAGCAGCTCCGCTACTTCCCGCAAAACAAATTCGTCATGATGCCCGAAGGACCGCTGGGTGAAACGATTTACGGCCCTACCGCCGAGGAAATCCGCTTGATGCGCGATCCGTCGATCCAAACGCAGATGATCGGCAAGGTCTTGGCAATGGTATACGAGGAGGACGTCGATCCGGTGAGCACGTGGACGAAAGCGGTCGCCACAGCCTTGCCGAGCTTTCCGGCGGCGGACGAAGTATTCCAAGCGCAGGTAATCTAAGGGGGCGAACACGATGGTCGTAACACCGAAACAAATCCCGGTCCGCCATAACGGCAAGCGGTTCGCCCCCGGCGAGCCGTTTGAGATCGACCGTAAAGGATACGAACGGATCGCTTCGCATCTCGACATTCTTGACGAGGATGACGAGCAGGAGGTGGCCGATCCGGCGCTTGAAGCGTTGCGGGAACGCGGGAAAGAACTTGGCATTCGCGGCTGGCATAGCATGGGTCCCGAGAAGCTGGCCGCCGCGGTTGCGGAGAAGGAAGCGGAGCTTGCCGCTCAAGGTACACCGGGTGGGGATGATCCGGCCGCTCAAGGCGGTGCTGGTGATGGCGATCAATAAAGCCGATATCCGTGTCCTTGTGAAGCGTCGCCTCGGACTTGCAATCGAGAACGAAACGCATGACGACTTGATCGGCCTGTACATCGACGCGGTTGAGGAAGGCATTCGGAACTTTATCCACGACCGCGAGGTCCCCGACGGTCTGAAGCAAACTTGGGCAGCAATGGCGGCGAGCGCTCTTTTTACGGAGCAGCTCGCCGTGCTGTTCCCGCCTCCCGACCCGGTCGAGGCATTTGAAACCCAGATCGGCGATACGACCGTCAAACCGATCAAACCTGTCATCAATACGGCGCCGCCGGGGCCCAGCTTGGCCGCCATCGAGTCGGTCATGTTTGATTACAAATCCAGCTTGATCGCCTACCGGAAAATGAGGTGGTAGCGTGGACACAACCAAACACCGCGCCGCCATCGAGCGGCTGTACACCGACCGGGCCACGATCCGTCGGAATGTCGAGTACCAGGCACCCAACCGGGCCACGCGCCAGGAGGTCCAGACGATCTATATCGATCAGCCGTGCCGGATGTCCATGCGCGCACTCGCGCAGAACGATCAGACGGAGGCGCAGAACGACGTCCGGTACGAGATCAAGCTGTTCATATCCCCGGAGCTTGAAATCCGTCAGGGCGACGTTGTGACGCTTACACGAGGCGCCCGAAACTGGACCTTGACCGCGGGCGAGCCGTTTCCGTACACGACGCATCAGGAAATCAGCCTGCAGCGAAAGGGGTACGCCTAATGCCGAAATGGGGGGCCTTCGATTTTGAAGCCCTGAAGCGCATGGCCGACCGCTTTCAGAAGGCGGTCGACGGAGGCGTCGTGGACATGTTCATCCGCGACTTCCTCCTCGAGATGGCCTACCGCGCCGAGCGGAAAATCAAGAAGCGGACGCCGGTTGACACCGGGGAGCTGCGGCGGAACTGGACGGTCGGGAAGATCCAGCGGATCGGGGACGGCTACCTCGTCGAGATATTCAACAACACGGAATACGCCTCTTTCGTCGAGCACGGGCACCGAACCGGGGAGGATCTGACGAAGTGGGTCGAAGGGCGGTTCATGATGACGATTTCGATGAAAGAGATCGAACGCGAGCTGCCGCAGTACCTTGAGCGGCGACAACGGACGCTGCTCGAACAAATTTTGGGCGAATGAAGGTGGATAGGCCATGGAGATCAACGACGTCCGTAATGGCGTAGTCGGTGCGCTGGCCGATGCTTTCCCCGCGAGCAAGATCCACGACGAGGAGATCCGTCAAGGGCTTCGGCTGCGGGACTTCTTCGTCAAGCTGCTGACGGCGGATCAGACCCGGGAGGTCGGCCGCCGGTACATGCGGACGCATTCGTTCGACGTGCATTTCTTTGCGGACACGTACGAGGAGTGCCACGCGGTCGCATCCACGTTGTACGACATCATGGAATACATCACGGTGGCCGGCGGGAAGGTCCGGGGGACGCGCATGAACCACGAGATCGTCGAAGACGTGCTTCACTTCTACGTCGATTATGACTTCCATATCATGCGACCGGCTCCGAGCAATCCCCTTATGGGACAAATGGAACAGGAGGCGAGCGTCAAGCCATGAAAAAGCAAACCGAGTCGGCCGAGCCGACCTATAGCAAGGAGCAGGTTCTCGCCTCGAAGCAGTTTACCGTGCAGGAGAAAGACATCCTCCGGGCGCTGCTGCAGGACGGGACGCCGTATACGCTGGAAAAAGCGCGTGCGGTCGTAAAGGAATTTTTGAACAAGGAGGCCCGATAAGATGGCAGGAGGCACATGGGTCACGCAGAACAAAGTCCGCCCGGGCATTTACATCAATTTCGTCAATCGGGCGCAGCTCGGCACCGTCGGGGAGCGCGGCGTGATGACGATGGCGCTGTCGCTCAGCTGGGGCGCCCCGAAGACGGTCATCACGCTCAACGCCGGCGATGACCTGAAGGACGTACTCGGCTACGACATCACGGCGCCGCAAATGCTGCTGATTCGCGAGGCATTCAAGCGCGCGCAGACAGTCCGGTTGTTCCGGCTCAATACCGGGACGAAGGCGACGGCCACACACGGCAGCCTGACCGCGACGGCCAAGTACGGTGGGCTCCGCGGGAACGACATCAAAATCGTCGTCCAAACCAACATCGACGATTCTGCGAAATTCGACGTCAAAACGCTCGTATCGGACGTCGAGGTCGATTTGCAGACGGTCGCGAATATCGCCGGCCTGACGAGCAATGCATGGGTCGATTTCTCCGGGACAGGGACGCTCACGACGACGGCGGGCGTGCCGCTGACAAACGGCGCGGATGGTTCGGTCGCGAATCAGGACCATTCGGACTATTTGGCCGCGATCGAGCTGCACGAGTTCCAGACGATGGCGCTGCCGGCGACCGACTCGACTTTGAAGTCCGTCTACATCTCGTTCGTCAAGCGGCTCCGGGAGGACGAAGGGCGTAAAATCCAGCTCGTCGTCGAGAACTATCCGGCAGCCGATTACGAAGGCGTCATTAGCGTGAAGAACGGCGTCAAGCTGGCGGACGGAACGACGATCCCGGCGGCACAGGCGACCGTGTGGGTGGCCGCGGCGACCGCCGGAGCGGAAATGAACGAGTCGCTGACGTATGCGGCGTACAACGACGCCGTTGACGTCGACACGCGGTACTCCAACTCGCAGATCGAGGCAGCGCTGAAGGCTGGCGAGTTCGTGTTCATCCCGAACAACGGCCGCGCCGTCGTCGAGCAGGACATTAATACGCTGACCGGCTTCACGCCGGAGAAGGGCAAAGCGTTCTCCAAAAACCGCGTCATCCGCGTCTTGGACGGGATCGCCAACGACTTCAAGCGGATTTTCGAATCGTTCTACATTGGCAAGGTGAACAACAACGCCGACGGCCGGAACCTGTTCAAGAAGGAATGCACCGGCTACCTGGCGACGCTGCAAGGAGTCAACGCGATCCAGAATTTCGACGTGCAGACCGACGTCACCGTCCTGCCGGGCAACGATACGGACGCGATCGTCGTCAACGCCGCCGTGCAGCCGGTCGATTCGATCGAAAAGGTCTATATGACCGTGATCAACGCGATCCAGAATTTCGACGTGCAGACCGACGTCACCGTCCTGCCGGGCAACGATACGGACGCGATCGTCGTCAACGCCGCCGTGCAGCCGGTCGATTCGATCGAAAAGGTCTATATGACCGTGGAGGTGAACTGACATGTCGTTTCTTAGAGCGCAAGACACGATTTCCGGCCAAGAAGGCCGCGCGTACGCGACGATCACCACCGCTTCGGGGCAGGTTATCAACGAGGAGATGTTCTACATCAAGTCCCTCGAGGCCACGATCGAGAAAGAGAAATCCGAGGTCAAGACGCTTGGCCGACGCGGCACGCAGCATAAGGCGACCGGCTGGACGGGTACCGGGTCGATGACGATCTACTACGTCACGTCGACGTTTCGGCAAATCATGTACGACTATATCGAGAAGGGGATCGATACGTACTTCGATATCGTGGTGACCAACGAGGACCAGACATCGAGCGTCGGCCCACAGACGGTCGTGTTGAAAAACGTCAACCTCGACAGTGTCGTCATCGCAAAGCTCGATACGGAAAGCGAAACGCTCGACGAAGATATCGACTTTACCTTCGACGGCGTCGAACTGCCCGAGACATTCAAAAAGCCCGTTTCGGGCTAATCCAGGAGGCATAAACCATGAGTGAATTATCCGCATTTTTCGCGCAAAACGTATCCACGGAGATCGTCGAATCGTTCGTGGTGTCCGAGCGGTTCAAGGATAAGGATGGCAAACCGATCGAGTGGAAGCTGCGCGCGGTGACGCAAGATGAGTCGGAGGCGATCCGGAAAGCCTGCACCCGGGTCAAGAAGGGCCCGGGCGGCTCCTCCATCCAAGAAATCGACCAAGGGGAATTCATCGCCAAGATGGCCGCGGCGAGCGTTCAGTTTCCGAACCTGAAGGACACGGCGCTGCAGGACTCCTACGGCGTTAGGGGCGCTGAGGTCCTGCTTCGGAAAATGCTGCTTGCCGGCGAATACGCCGCCTTGCTCACGAAGACGCAAGAGCTCAGCGGCTTTGACCGCGATATCAACGAGGATATCGAAGCAGCAAAAAACTGATCGAGGGGGGCGACGGGGAGGCGAATTACGCCTACTACGCCCTCCATGAGCTCGGCATCAAGCCGTGGGAATTCGCGGAGCTGCCGCAGCGCCACAAAGCGATGCTAATCGCCATGATCGACATCCGCATCAAGGCGGAGAAGCAAGCACAGGCCAAAAAGCCGAAAAAGAGGTAAGGCAAAATGCGACTTTTCTCCCCGGCCCGCGTAAAGATGTGATAATATGGATGTAAATTTTGGTAGCCGGGGAGGAAATCGCTTTGAAGAAATTTGTCGCAGGAATCATTGTAGGGGTGACGCTGACGATTGGGTCTAGCGTGTTCGCCGATCAGATCAAGCAATTCGTTTTGACCGCAGCCTCCTATCCGATCTTTGTCAACGGAAAGGAATTCGCGGATCCGGAGCACCCGGTTCTGAACTATGAGGGCTCGACATACGTCCCGTTGGCGAAGCTGGGGGACTTGACCGGGGTGCAATACAAATGGAATGATGACCTGAAGCGGGTTGAAATAGATACGAAGCAAGCGGGTTCCACCGATCCGGCCGCGCCGGGAACGTCGACGGGCTCAGTCGCAAAACCGGGCTCGGGACTGCCGCAGGGCGGTGTCTTGACGCCTGACGTCGAGATCAGGGAGAGTACCGAATCAGGGTTCTTTACCCGTGATGGCGTCGTCATGTACGAAGCGGTTGACCGTGCCGGAAACAATCTCGGAGTTTTCTCGGATGAGGACGAGGAGTCGTACATGATGGCGAAATTGGAAAACAAGCCTCTACCGCCAAAACTGAGCGAGGGGTGGATGCAAGGCGGCTTTCTTTACAAGGTATATCAGGTCGATAGCAAATATGAGGGGAACGACCTTGTCTTTTATCCTATAGCAAAGAAAGACACCGAGGTTCTGAAGGAACTTGCCAGACTGAATTTGCCCTCCGACTGGCGGGATAAGGAATCTGGAGAAACAACCGCAAACGGAATCAAGGTAAAGCGGCACAACAAGATCAACTACTTCAGCATAGAGGACTTGAAAAAGGTCGGACTCATCGGATAAGCGCCCACTTGGGCGCTTTTTCATGGCCGGAAAGGGGGTGGAAGATGGCGACCGTTCAAAGCACGCTGCAGCTGTTCGATGCGTTCACGCGCCCGCTGCATGCCATAACGCAGGCTCTTCATTCAACGCTGAACGCCATGGAGCAGCTTCAGACGGCGACGAACCGAAACTCGAATATTGGTCGTTCCTTCGACGCAGCCCGTTCCAAGATCACGGCAGCCGAGGCGGAGATCCAGCAGGCGATCGACAAGTCGACGCATTCGCAAAACGCCTTTAACAAGTCCGTCAAAGACGGGGAGAAGGCGACCAGTAGTCTTGTGGACCGGGTGAAAGGCTTTGCGGCAGCATACCTCGGGTTTGAAGCAGCAAAGGGGCTCACCCAAGTCACGATCGGCGGCGCGATGGAGCAGGAGAAGCTGCAGGACATGTTCAAGGCGCGGACGGGCGACGATCAGGTCGGGGCGGCCATGTTTGAGAAATTCAAGGCGGATGCGTTGAAGGCCGGCATGGACGTCAAGGATGCCTTGCAAGGGACGCTCTCGTTCTTCTCGACCACGCAAGACACGAAGCAGCTTGAGAAGCTGAACAACCTGACCCAGCGTCTCAATGCCTTCGATAGCGCGGGCAACGGGCTCGAGGGCGCGGCGTTTGCGCTGAAAGAGGCGATGAGCGGCGACATCGTGTCGCTGGCCGAGCGGTTCAACATGTCGAAGACGGACATCCGGGCGTTCAAGATCGACGAGCTCGGGAAAGCCGGGGACATCGACGGGTTCCTCAAGGCGTTCGACCAGCTGCTCGAAAAGCAGAAGATGGGACAGGCCGCTTTCGAAAAGATGCTCGCGAGCCCGGCCAAGCAGGCGGAGATCCTGAAGAATAATTTGAAATCGGGACTAGCCGACGCCGGCGGGGCCGCGATGCGCGGGCTGCTTCCGTTAATCCAACTACTGAACACGTCCTTCAAAGAAGGTCGATTTAACGGATTTTTCAGGGCGTTGGAAGTGGGCTTGCGAATTACCGCGACCTTGTTTGGCCTACTCGTCCGCGGGGCACTTTGGTTTGGTGACGTCATTCAACGGCTAGGGCCAACGGTCGGGGCCATACTCGCCATGATCGGCGTTTGGTTGACGGTCCACCTTATCGCCAAGCTTTGGGCGGCCCTACCTCCGCTGTACGCACAGGTGGCGGCATGGCTCGCGATCAACTGGCCGATTCTGCTGATTATTGCGGTCATCGGTCTATTGGTGTTCGTTCTGACCCGTTTCGGAGTAACAGGGGAGCAGATTGTCGGCGCAGTATTCGGGGCGTTTATGGTGCTGTTCGCTTATCTGTACAACCAGGTCGCGATCGCCTGGAACCTGTTCGCATCGTTCGCCGAATTTTTGATCAATTTGTTCATTGACCCCGTTTACGCCGTCAAAAAACTGTTTTATGACTTAGCGATGCTCTTCCTCGAGGTGAACAGGAAGATGATCCGCGGCGCCGAGGATTTCGCGGGCTCGTTCATGACAACGGTGCTCAAGGCGATCAATGCCGTTCTGAAGGGCATTAACTGGCTTATCGACGGCTTGAACAAGCTGCCGGGCTTCGACATCAAGCAGCTTACACTTTTTGACGAGACGAACGTCCACGCGGTCAGCGACTCGATTTCGAAGATCATGGACCAGCTCTCGCAGCCGACCAGCGACAAAAAGGTCGTCTCGATCGCCCGGATGGAGCAGAAGGACTACAAGAACGAGTTCGACTACGGATACAAGGCCGGCGCGAACCTCGTCGGCAAGGTGAAGCAAGCGACCGATTTCGGCGGCGTCTTGGATAACTGGAACAAGAACAACGTCAATATCAACAGGGTCGACGAGGTCGGCAAGATCAAGGACAAGGTCGATATTTCCAGCGAAGACCTGAAAGTCTTACGCGACTTGTCCGAGATGCGGAACATCCAGAATTTCGTCACCTTGACACCGGTCGTACGCGTGCAGACCGGAGACATCCGGAATGACGTGGATCTGGACGATGTCATTCGTCAAATCGAGGATCGAATCGTGACAGAAATCGCTTCTACAGCGGAGGGGATATATGGCAACTAGGTATGAGAATATCCATGCGATACGGTTGAGCTTCAACAACGAGGCGGAGGGCTTCCGCCTCCCGATCAATCCCGAATCGATCGAGGTCCGGCAAAGCGTGAGCGGGAAGACGTATGACATCGTCGGGGGAGGGATCAACGCCATTCCAAAAGAGGACGAGTCCATCGGGGAGATCAATGTCATCAAGGGCCCGCAACTCATGGAGATAAGCTTCAAGAGCTTTTTTCCAGTGAATAATTCCCTCGTTATTGATGGCGTGAACCTAAAAGAACCAATGTGGTACGTGAATAAATTACGAAGTTGGATGCATACAAAGCGACCGATTCGCTTTATTTATGTCGGCTACTTTGCAGCTACAAGCCTTGCGCAGCAAGAGCGCGAAGTACATGACATCAACATCCCCGCGTCCATCGAGAAATTCGAATGGAGGGAAGTCGCGGGCAGCCCGGGCGACATCGAATACGAACTTGCGCTGAAGGAATATCGCTTCTATGCGGCGCGCCGGTACGACGTCGTACAAGAAGACGGGAAGACGATCCTGTACACGCGTCCGAACGAGCGCCTGGACGAGCGGGTCCGACCGGAGACGTACACGCTGCAGCCGGGCGATAACCTGATAAATGTCGCCATGCGCTTTTATAACACGGACAGCTCCCGGTACAAAGACATTCTGGCGCTCAACGGGATCACGGACGCGGAGATGAAGCAGCTGGCGCCCGGCCGGGTCATCAAGCTGCCGGCCAACTAGGGGGTGAAGCGCCTTGCGTGTAGAAATATCAATCGACAACCGAGACGGCAACGTATGGGACCTGTCCGGGTTGGTCCCGGGCTTCACGTGGCGGACGGCCCGGATCGGCAAGGCAGGTAGCCTGACGCTCTCATTCGTGAAAGGCGGGCTGTACGAAAGCCGGTATTTCGCGTACAACCCGGGGGACGTCGTACGGGTCCGGGTGGACGACCGGGACGTCTTCTATGGCTACATCTTCGGCGTGGATACCGGCAAGGACGAAGAGGTCACAATCACGGCCTACGATCAGATGCGTTATATGATGACATCGGACACGTACGTATTCCAGAATACGACGGCCACAGAGATCATCCGGAAGATTGCAAGCGACTTCGGTCTGACGGTTGGAGAGCTGGCGGACACCGGTTACGCGATCCCGGCCATGGTCGAGGACGGCTCCAAGCTGCTCGACATCGCGTGCAAGGCGCTCGACTTGACGCTGACCGCGACCCAACAGAACTTTGTCCTGTACGACGATTTCGGGTCGCTGACGCTGCGCAACGTGGAGGACATGGCGCTCGATGTCGTAATCGGCGACCGCAGCCTGTTATTTGACTACAAGCATACCCGGTCGATCGATTCGGACTCGTACAATCGGATCATGATCGTCCAGGACAATAAGAAGACCGGACGCCGGGACTTGTACATCACGCAAGATTCGTCCACGATTGCGCGGTGGGGGCTGCTGCAGCTGTACCAAAAGGCGGACGAGAACATGAACGAGGCGCAGATCATCGAGGCCATGAACAATCTGATCGAGCTGAAAAACCGGGAGACGCGGACGTTTCGACTCGAGGCGATCGGCGACTTGCGGGTCCGGGCCGGCAGCTACATCATCGTCGATATCGCGGAGTTTGGCCTTTTGCAGTATTGCCTCGTCGATGAGTGCATCCACAAGTTCGAAGGGGCTGACCATACCATGGAATTGGAATTGAAGGTGTACGGATGAAGAGACTTGTCGAAGCGATCAAGCAGGCCGGTGTCGGTGCTGTCGATGCGACGCGGCCGGTTATTGTCCAATACGGCACGGTGACCAAGACAAATCCTCTCGAAGTGAACGTCGATCAACGACTCACGCTTCCGGAGGATTTTTTGATTGTCCCGGAGGAGCTGACGGAATACAAGGTCACGGTCAGCACGACAAGCGGCCCGCAGGAAATCGTCATCCGGAAGGCGCTGGCGGTGGGCGAGGGCGTCGCGCTGCTCCGGGTGCAAGGTGGGACACAATATTTCATCCTCGGAAGGGTGGGGACGTAGCATGCTCCCACAGGGCGGTATAAAAGCGACGATTGCGACGGGGGCGGACGTGCGGCAGCAGCCGACCCGGACGTATGCGATCGTCGGGAACCGGATCGTCGGGCAGGTCGACGGCCTCGAAGCCATGAAACAGGCCGTATTCAAGGTGCTGCAGACGAACCGGTTCGAGCACACGATCTACAGCGGCAACTACGGCCACGAGCTAAACGAAGCGCTCGGCGCGGATCCAGGCGTCGCGAGGTCGATCGTTGGACGCCGGATCAAGGAGGCGCTGCTCGTCGACGACCGCATTCGAGCGATCGAGGGTATGGAGATCACGACGAACGGCGACGCGCTGACGGCTACCTTCACGGTCGTGACGCAATTCGGCAATTTCAAGATGACGACGGAGGTGTAGCATGTACGAGCATCTAACCTATGCCGCAATTCTCAAGCGCATGCTTGACCGCGTCCCAAACAGCGTGGACAAGCGCGAGGGCGGTATCATATACGACGCGCTGGCGCCGGCGGCCGCCGAACTGGCGCTGATGTATATGGAGCTCGACTCGAACATGAACCTGTCCTTTGCGGACACCGCGACGGGGGAGTACCTGGAACGCCGGACTGCTGAGTATGGGATCAACCGGGAGCCGGCGACCAAAGCAAAGCGGAAAGGGCTATTCTTCGGTGCCGCAAACGCGCCGGTCGACGTGCCGCTCGGCAGCCGCTTTTCGATCGGGAGCGTCACCTTCGTCACGGTGAAGAAGCTGGCGACTGGACAATTTGAGATGGAGGCCGAAACGGCCGGCACGGTCGGCAATACGGTATTCGGTACGCTGCTCCCGATCGATTACGTGCCGGGGCTCTCTCGCGCGGAGCTGGCGGATGTGCTCGTACCCGGCGAAGACGAGGAGACGGACGCCGCGCTGCGGAGTCGGTACTTGTCCGCGATCAATGAGCAGCCATTCGGCGGCAACATTGCCGATTACAAACGGAAATTCGACGAGATCCCGGGCGTCGGCGGTGTCAAAGTCTTCCCGGCGTGGCAGGGGGGTGGGACGGTCAAGGCAACGTTGATCGCCAGTGACTTTACTGTTCCGTCCGCGCAGCTGGTCAACGACGTGCAGACGATGATCGACCCGGTCGTAAACAGCGGGGAGGGCGTCGGGCTCGCACCGATCGGCCATAGCGTGACGATCGCGGCTGTTGCGGCGCTCACGGTCAACGTCGAGACGACGGTCACGCTGGCGAGCGGCATTACGATTGGACAGGTCGAGGGTGACATCCAGCAGGCCGTCAGCGATTATTTGCTGTCACTCCGGCAGGCGTGGAAGGACGAAACGCAGCTCGTCGTCCGGGTCAGTCAGATCGAGGCGCGCATCCTCGGCGTCGACGGTGTCGATGACGTTACGGCCACGAAGATCAACGGCTCGGGTAACAACTTGACGCTCGGCACGGAGCAAATCCCGACGATGGGGACGGTGACGATCCATGGAGCGTAGGCCGCTCATGACGTACTTGCCGGAGCTGTACCGGGACATCAAGGATTTTGTCGAGCTAATGGAAACCGAGGACGTAGAGCTGGACGATCTGGCCGGCGCGATCGAGCAGCTGCTCGACGATCAATTCGTCATGACGTCCAGCGAGGCGGCGATCAAACGGCGCGAGCAGCAGCTTAACATCAAGGCGGACCCGACGAACGAATCGCTCGACTTCCGGAAGATCCGGATCATCAACCGGTATACGACGAAACCGCCGTTTACGGTTAGGTATTTGCAGGATCGGCTCGATTTCCTCGTCGGCGCCGGCAAGGCCACGGTTGAGGTCGATGTCCAGAATTTCGTCCTGAAGGTGACCGTGGATATCCCGGACGCGGCGATCTTCAAAGAGATGGAGTACACGATCAAGACGGTCAAGCCGGCCAACCTGGTCTATATCCAGTCGACGGCGCTCGCCGCGCAAATCGGGCTGCAGGAGCGCATCTATAAAATCCCGCTGAACCGGATGACCCAGCTGTCGACGACTTGGAAGATCGGGCAAACGCCGTTCGCCGCGCGTGGGCAGGAGGTGCAAGTAAAATGATCGATGCAGGCTACTTAGCTGAGCTGACCGAGTACACCGACGACAAGATCGCGAAAGTCGTGCTGAACGGCGGGGCTTACGAGATCACAACGTTCCAAATCAAGCAGACGACCGGGAACGTGCTGCTGATGGAGTTCCTTGTTCCGGCCGGATCCGTCTCGGAGATCACGCTCATCGAGCTGCGCAGCGCCACCGGGCAGCTTGTCAGCTCCAACAACGTATTCGTCCCGATCACGACGGACACGGTCATCAAGCAAACGATCAAGACCATGGAGGTGTAGGACTTGCCTTACAACGCAAAAACGAATTGGCAGTACGGAGAGACGGTCACGGAAGCGGACGCGAACCGCTGGGAGCAGGGGATCAAGGACGCGCATACGCAGATCGACCCGGGCGCCGACATCCCCGTCACCATCCCGCAGGGCGTCAGCATCGTCAACGCGGAGCGGACGTCGCGGTTCAAGGAGCTTCGGACGACCGGGCGAACGCTTGTCAATTATCTCGGTCGCGACGGGAATTTCGAGATAACGACTCGATGGGCGGGTTATGCGACGGAAGGCACGGCATCCGTCACGCCGGACTCTAGCAAGGTGCTCGGAACGCAATCCTTGACGATACAGGGCTCGCTTACAAATTCCGTCGCGATCCTGCATCGGTTAGCTCCGGCTGTATTGGATACGTCAAAATTTTATTTGTTTTCGGGCTATGTACGCTCGGATCATCGAGCGGGGATTGCTATTGGTACGACCCCGGGCAATGCTTCCGGTGGTGCATCTACGGGACTTGTCGCCGGAGACGTAACAAAATGGCGGATGATGTACGTCACGTTCAAGCCTACGGCAACAACGCTATACGCGTTCGGACTCGTAGAGGGTACCGCGACCGAAGCGCCGCTCGCCGGATTCGATGCTTTCCAGCTCTACGAAATCACGGCGGCCGAAAAAACGTACATCGACGGCCTGTCCGCATCCGACGCGCAAAAATATATCGCCGCCAAATACCCGTACGTCGACGACATGAAGTCGGTCAACGCGGTCTATGCGATGAATCCGGGTAAGAATCTATTCCCGCCGTCTTCAGAGTGTACCGGCTTCAGTGGGTCGAATTGGACGGTTGTAGAACCGTATAAGGTGACCGATACAAAGTCCAGTTCCGATTATGATATCTACGGGTTTTATGCAACCGTTGTTCCCGGTCAGACCTATACCGTCTCGGTAGATATATCGAGTGTGAACGGTGTAGGATCTGGTGGCGGTTATTTGGACATATCCCTCGTACCGGATGACGGCGGAATGCAGTTCGGTGCATCCAGCCCCGGCACTTTGAATGGTGTCCAAACTCTAACGTATGCGATCCCTGCAAACATCAAAAAAATCCGTGTAGCACTTGTCGTGCACGGTAATACGACAGGCACATTTACATTCAGTAATTTCCGAATGAATGTCGGCTCGTCCGCGCTGCCGTTTGAACCGCAAAAGCTGTCGTATTTGTTCCTGCCCGACTGTCAGCTCCGATCGAACGTCGACGGCAGTGTCGCGGATGTGCTGGAAGGGAAGACGATTACGCGGCGGTTCCGGGAAATGACGTTGGATGGTTCGCTGGTGTGGGGGCTTGGTTCCAATGGAACAGGATTTAAAATGGTGGCGGCGACAGTAAATGGCGGCGTTACAAATAGCGAAGTGGTTTTAAAGTATGATGGCAAGCCGCTTAAAAATAGTAATGGATCGTATACTGCGGCAGACCAAAGCACGCTCTATTCACCAGCAAACACCATAAGTATTACTGTTTCCGCAACTGATTCTGGCTGGGGAGACAACTATACTAACGTCACGCCGGAAGAAATAAAGGCGTATTTCATGGGCTGGAAGATGTACCAACTTGAAGGCGGGGTAGACTCGGTTTATAACGGATCGGGGACGAAAGCTTGGTTGCCGCAGTACGAGTATATCCGGCACAACGGTAGCTATCCCGGATTTACCACAACCCTGCCGACCCAGCCAGCACCCAACAATACCGGGATTAAAAATTGGGAGTCATACCGCCTGCAATACCAACTCGCACAATCCGTAACCGAGACGGTCAACTACGAGGGCGAGCTGCTTCTACATGACGGACCGAATCAGATCGAATTAGGGACGGGCATCGTGGTGCGGGAGGCGGCGAAGCCATACGCGACCGGAACGAACAATCAGGTCAACAACACGAACTATCCGTCATCTTTGTTCAAGTATCGGGCAAATACGATTTATCGCTTCTACAAGGGCGGTGTCGACGACACGGGTAAATGGACGAGGGACACTACGGTTGCGAACGGGAAAGTGCGGGCTTACGCCGACAATGCGAATTTCGACCCGACCGCCGCCTACTCCGTCACATACTTCGCGCTGGACACGTTCGCGCTCGGCATAGCCCCGGCTTCGATAACCGGAGTCGTGACGGCGAACATCCGCGAAACGGTCGACGATGCGGTCGAGGCGATAACCGGGCTTCGGCGGGACGTTTCCGTGCTGCAAACGCAGAAGGCCGGGAAGCAGCAGCCGGGTTACATTACACCGGGGCTACTGAATGGCTGGTCGAGCGGGGCTGATGCGGCAGGATACACGAAGAACGACCAAAACGAGGTAAGCCTTGTCGGGGTTATCTCGGGCGGGGTTACTGCGAACGATACCGTTATTCTCATTCTCCCTCCCGGGTACAGGCCAAGCAAAAATAGAAGGTTCCCCATTGCGAACTATGATTCTGGCGCTGCAAATAGCTATCCGGCGTTTGCTACGGTCCGTGCGTCGGGCAATGTCGAGATTTTCCGAGTCGGGTCAAACAACGCCTTGGATTTGAGCAATATCAAATTCCGAGCAGAGCAGTAAGGAGAGCTGACCGTGAAAGAAGCATATAAAATCGGCCTCGACGGCCAATTCATCGAACCGGAGCTCGTAACGCTTGACGAGAAAGGCGTCGCCGAAATCTACGAGACGCCCGCGCCGACGGAGGAGACGCCGGAACCCGAACCGGTCCTCGTCGGATACCGCGTGGCCGTCCCATTACCGCCGGGGCTGTATAAGCCGCGCTTCGACCTCGCCACAGGGGAGTGGGCGGAGGCGTTGACGCCCGAGGAGATCGACGCGATCCGGAATGCGCCGCAGCCGGAGACGCCGGAACAAAAAATTGCACGCCTTGAACAAGATAAGGCCGCCTTGCTCCAGCAGTTGGCACAGACCAACACGGACATGGCGGCCTTTATGGATTTCGTGTTCGGGCAGCTTGGCCTTGATTAATGGGAGGAGGTGAACAGGGACATGCCGATCTACGCGTTTCGGACCAACACGTACGCCCGCAACATCTACCTGTATGGCACGCAAAGCTTCGCCGACATCCCCGCCGCGTACGTCCAGCCGGTCAAGCAATACGCCGCCGAAACTTTTACCGTGGCGCAGATTGACAACGCGCTCGAGCAAGGCTGGATTACGCAGCAGGAGTACGACGACACGATGGCAATCGCTTTTCCGCAATCCTAATTTACGCGCCCCGGAGCCGATCCGGGGCTATTTTATTGCCTTCGGGCGGGAGAGGATGGAGTTTATGGGGGTTAAATTGTTTGTAGCGACGATTACGTCGGCCGCGGCCGGCAGCACGGGGAAGGAATTCGCGTTTGGAGGGTTGAGCGCCATCGCCGGGCTGTTGGCATCCGCCCTCGGCGGCTGGGATATCGCCCTGCAGGTTCTGGTCGCTTTGATGATCGCCGATTACGCTACGGGCGTCCTGGGAGCCCTCAAAACGAGAGCAGTCACCAGTGAAAAGATGTTTTGGGGCGGTGTCAGAAAAGGCGTGATTCTCGGCGTCATCGCGCTCGCGGCCATGGCTGACCAATGGGTCGGCGGCGACACGCCGATTTTTCGAACGCTGGCCGTGTACTTTTACGCCGGCCGCGAAGGTTTGTCGGTTGTCGAAAACCTCGGGCCGATCGGCGTTCAGTTGCCGCCAGGTCTCGTTAAATTCCTCGAGCAGCTGAAGCAGAAAGGGGAGTCGGACAATGGCAAAGGGGTTTGATTGCGCAACGCCGCTCACGGCCGCTACGGCGGCCGCTTTTAGGCGGGACGGCTTCGCGTTCGTCTGCCGGTACCTGACGCCTGTCCAAAATAGCTGGAAGCGCCTGACCCGGGAGGAGGCGGACCGGATCAGCGCCGCCGGCCTCCAGATCGTCTCGGTCTTCGAAACAACAGCGGACCGGGCGCTCGGCGGCCGAGCAGCGGGCCTTACGGACGGAGCGGCGGCGCTGCAGCTGGCGGCCGAGCTCGGGCAGCCAGCGGGCTCCGCGATCTACTTCGCCGTGGACTTCGACGCAACGGCCGCGCAGATGCCGACCGTCATCGAGTACATTCGTGCCTGCAGCGAGGCGACGCCGGGTTACCCGACGGGCGTGTACGGTTCGTTCGCTGTAATCGAGGCGGTGAAAGGCGCCGCCGTGTGCTCTCGGTACTGGCAGACGTATGCATGGAGTCGGGGCCGGAAAGCGGACGGGATACATATCTACCAGTACAAGAACGACGTCACCGTGAACGGGATCGGCATCGATTACGACGAATCATACGGCTCGGAGGGCTGGTGGAACACGTTTCCGCCGGCCAAGTCGGAGCCACCCGTTGTCAAACCGCCTGAGCCGCTTTTTGACGCCCCTGCGGCCGCGAAGGTTATTTCGGTACTCGGCGCCCTTTACGGTGCGTCAGCGGACGAACAGGTGCGTCAAGCTGCCCATTTTGCGGCGTCGGCGCTCCGGAAAGAGATTGGGATACCGTACGAGTGAAATCCCAAGCGCTTGGAAATTTGCCCCGCTGGCTTCGGTTGGCGGGGCTTTTTTCTGTTCCTGCGGCAACGAGGCTCACATTACATTTTTGACGTATCTTGCAAAAATGACATTCCTTCGAATATAATGGGAACATATGTTCTTGTTTAAAGGAGGGCGATGTGTCGTGCAAAGGAAGCTGATGAAATATGTCGGCCAGACCGTCGTTATCGTGTATCGAGAGAACGACGGTAAACTTTCGAAACACAAGATCATGATTCGGCACGTTGGGGAATCGGTTATCAAAGCGTATTGTCAGGATAGCCAATCGCCCCGGACTTTTCGTCTCGCGGGTATACTGGCGGTTGAGATCGAGAGGGGTCGGCCGGCGTGCTGACCGATTGCGAGCGTAAGGTACTTCGAGTGCTTCACAGCTTGTACGGGCAAGCGTGGAGCGTTCCGGACATTAAACGGATCTGCCGCTTCACTTTGCGCCGCGAGGATCAGGTTCGCAGGGCGATCACAGGACTGATCGAAGCGCGATACGTGGAGCTACGTGACGGACAGATTCGGGTGATACATGGTAGCGAATTAATCATCGCCAAGGCCGAGCCCGCCAAACCGAGTCCTTGGCTTGGAGGATTATTCGATTGAAGCGGACCGAAAGCAGCGGAGAGAGGAGGAGACGGATTGGCAAAAGCAAAATCGAAACGGCCGACGCGGGACGAGTTCGAGCTCGAGGAGCTTGGCAACCAGCTATCTGAAGCCAAGGACGAGGAAAGCACGGTCACGTTGACCGTATGGGGTTGGGAGGAACCGGTCATCGGCCGGATCGCCGTACTTGATGCGAGGACGCGGCTCGTGCACGTGGAGCGGAATGGAGAGACGACGAAGGTTCCATTTTTAGATATAATGAAAGTCGGCTCCGGGGCATGATTCCGGAGTTTTTCTTTCGTCAAAACCTCCCATACCTCGATAAAGGATTCGACAAGCGGCTTCGCCGAATGTATCCGGTGAGGTGATCGAGGATGGTGGTTAAGAACCGTTTGAAAGAAATACGTCACGACCATCGCATGAACCAGGTGGAATTCGCCGAGCTGCTCGGCGTCGGTCGGAGTCTGTACAATCGTTGGGAGAACCAGCACGTGCAGCCCGAGCTCGAGACGGTGCTCCGGATCGCGAAGGTGGTCAAGCTCCCGGTCGAACAAATCGTCTATTTGGACGAGCAATGTTAAATCGATTGAACAAAATGTTCGTGGACAAGCAACTTTTTTAGCAAGCCGAATAAACTGTACCATCAAACCGAAAAGGAGATGGTATGGATGGTTCGCGACGATATTTTGCGGGAAGCGATCGACGGCACCGGCTGTACGCCGGAATGGGCCGCGCTGCAAACGATACGGCTCTTCCGTCACTACGAGGACGCTGGTCTGTCCCACGACGACGCGCTGGCGGCCGCCAAGGTGGAGATGCAGGCGATCGCGGCGGAGGCGCTGCGTATCCGGCGGCGGGAGCGCTTCCAGACGACAGTAGCCCCGTGGTGCGTGATCGTCCTTGGCACGATGGCCTGCGTTGGGTGGTGGGCGCTGTGGGAGTGATGCCTTTTCATGTTCGTATGGCGGAGCTATTTCTCACGCAGCGCCGGCGCCCGCTGACCGACGCCGAAGTGCTCGAAATGACCCATTGCATGGCGGCGAACGCGAACTATTGCTGGGAGCTTGTGGCGCTCCAGAACATGTCCTTTGCCGCGTATCAGGCCGGTGATATGCAATGGTTGCATGAAGTCTGCGCGCAGATCGACGCGCTCGAGGACGGGCAAACAAAAAGGCCGGGCCGCAAGGGCACCGACCGAAATAAAAAGTCGCAGTAAATTATATGCAATTGGGGTATAACCGATGTTCCAGTTCCTTCCGTTTTCAAACTGGAAATATCGTTATATAATACCAGTACAATCCGAAAAAGGCAAACCCGGTGAAAGCCGGGGACGCAAAACTATAGGGGCTACGTCCGGTCAGGGATATGCCAGCCAGCTGCCGAAGAGGTGATGTTGATATGAGGGTCGTCTTTTTTTTAATCGTTGAACTTTAGTGCCGCTAAAGTCCGGGTGGGGAAAGAGCTATTTCAGCTCTTGCGTCGCGCCGTTTTCAGTAATGAACCACTCGTTTAAATCATCCATTCGAACGCCCAGGAAATAAGCTGTTTTCTTCATATTAAGAGGTGACAGCTTACTTTTTCCACTGCAGACTTGTGATACGAAGCCTTCGGTCACTTCGAGAAACTCTGCTAGGTCGACCTGGGTCTTTCCTTTCTTAGCGAGTAGTTCAGGTACGCGACTTTTCCCCATCCGGATGACTACCGGCATGGGAGCACCTCTATTGCGAAAAATTATTTTTATGTATGGAAAGATTATACACGTCGATTTGGTTGCAGTAAACCGACATAAGGAGACGTTTAGATGGAGGACAACTTGTTAAAAGAAAACGTCATTGAAGCGTGCGAACAAAATGCCAAAACTCTAAATGACGATCTAATGAAATACATCGATATACTTCGATCTGTCGTGCCACTTGAACATAGAAAAATCCTTCTGGATGTTGAAGAAGTCTTTTACGAAAAATCAAGAATAGTAGCAAACGTTGCGTATGAATACGGGAAGACGGGCAAAGTCCCCACCAGCGATTAGGCCGGTGGGGACTTCCCACATTTTACCCACAAATTTATTGAGTCACCATGGATTTTTATGATTCAATGTGAGAATAATGGAAGTGGTAAATTTCCGATGCGGCGCGCAATCTGAGTTAATGTGATTCAATGTGAAGAAAACCGAAGATAGCATATGTTTATGGCGCCGATAATGAAGTTTTATGCCCCGATTTGTTTCCTTATCGGTCCAAATCATATATCATAGAACTTGATAGTTTTTTCATGTCGCCAATCACGTCAATTCCAATGCGAAAAGGAGCGATATACGATGACAGCAACGAAAGGTCTGGAAGGCATCGTCGCCACCACGTCCTCGATCAGCTCGATTATCGACGGCGTACTGACATATCGGGGGATCGACATCGACGATCTGGCCGAGCACGCTTCCTTCGAAGAAGTCGTTTATTTGCTTTGGTACGGCAAGCTGCCGAACAAATCCGAGCTGGAGCAGCTGCACCGCGACTTGAGCGCGAGCTCGACCGTGCCCGACGCGATCATCCAGCAAATCAAGCTGTACCCGAAAAACACGAACTCGATGGCGGCGCTCCGTTCGGCCGTATCGGCGCTCGCGCTGTACGACGAAGAAGCGAACGACATGAGCCAAGAGGCGAACCTGCGCAAGGCGATCCGCCTTCAGGCCCAGCTGCCCGCCGTTATCGCCGCTTTCGCCCGCATCCGCGAAGGCAAGGAGCCGATCGCGCCGAAGGCGAACGTATCGATCGCCTACAACTTCCTGTACATGCTGACCGGCAAAGAGCCGGAAGCGATCGCCGTCGAAGCGCTGGACAAGGCTCTCGTCCTCCACGCCGACCACGAGCTGAACGCGTCCACGTTCGCCGCCCGCGTCACCGTCGCGACGCTGTCCGACATTTATTCCGGCGTCACGTCCGCGATCGGCGCGCTCAAGGGCCCGCTGCACGGCGGAGCGAACGAAGCGGTCATGGCGATGCTCGAGGAGATCGGCACGGCGGACAACGTCGAGTCCTACATCAGCGAGAAGCTGGCCAACAAAGAGAAAATTATGGGCTTCGGCCACCGCGTCTACAAAAACGGCGACCCTCGCGCGAAGCATTTGCAAAAAATGTCCCGCGAGCTCGGCAAAATTACGAACAACATGAACTGGTACGACATGTCGGTCAAGATCGAAGAGCTCGTCACCGGTCAAAAGGGCTTGAAGCCGAACGTCGATTTCTACTCGGCTTCCGTCTACACGTCGCTTGAAATTCCGCGCGACCTGTTCACGCCGATTTTCGCAATCAGCCGCGTATCCGGATGGACCGCGCACATTTTGGAGCAGTACGAGAACAACCGTCTGATCCGCCCGCGCGCCGAATATACCGGTCCGGTCAATCAGAAATACGTTCCGATCGAAAGCCGCTAATTCCCGACATACGACGGCTTCGTCGAATAGAACCAGCTTTCCCGGGAACGGGACGTTTCAGACCGCCGTCTGCGACTCCCGTTCTTTTGCGGGCAAGAGCGCCCTTTATACGGCGTTTATCCATACATCACCATACCCATTTTCAGGAGGTTTCCCATGGCTCAATTCGAACATTACGCAGCGCCGACCGAAGGCGAGAAACTGTCGATCGTCGACGGCAAGCTGGTCGTCCCGAACAATCCGATCATCCCGTTCATCGAAGGCGACGGCACCGGCCCCGACATTTGGGCGGCTTCCAAGCGCATTTTGGACGCGGCGGTCGAGAAAGCGTATAAAGGCGAGAAAAAAATCGCATGGTATGAAGTATATGCCGGCGAGAAAGCGTTCAACAAGTACAACAGCTGGCTGCCGAACGACACGCTGGAAGCGATCCGCGAGTACATCGTGGCGATCAAAGGTCCTTTGACAACGCCGGTAGGCGGCGGTATCCGCTCCTTGAACGTCGCGCTCCGTCAAGAGCTCGACCTGTACGTCTGCTTGCGCCCGGTTCGCTACTTCAACGGCGTACCTTCGCCGGTGAAGCGTCCGGACCTCGTCAACATGGTCATCTTCCGCGAGAACACGGAGGACATCTATGCAGGCGTGGAATGGCAAGAAGGAACGGCGGAAGTGAAAAAAGTGCTCGAGTTCCTCCAAAAGGAAATGGGCGTCAAAAAGATCCGTTTCCCGGAAACGTCCGGCATCGGCATCAAGCCGGTATCGCGCGAAGGGTCCGAGCGTCTCGTCCGCGCCGCGATCGAATACGCGATCAAGCACGGCCGCAAGAGCGTTACGCTCGTCCATAAAGGCAACATCATGAAGTTCACCGAGGGCGCGTTCAAAAACTGGGGCTACGAGCTGGCCGAGCGCGAGTTCGGAGACAAGGTGTTCACTTGGGCGCAATACGACCGCATCAAGGAAGAGCAAGGCGCGGAAGCGGCTAACAAAGCGCAAAAAGACGCCGAAGCGGCAGGCAAAATCGTCGTGAAGGACGCGATCGCCGACATCGCCCTGCAGCAAGTATTGACCCGTCCGACCGACTTCGACGTCATCGCGACGCTGAACCTGAACGGCGACTACTTGTCCGACGCTTTGGCGGCTCAAGTAGGCGGCATCGGCATCGCGCCGGGAGCGAACATCAACTATGTGACGCACCACGCGATCTTCGAAGCGACTCACGGCACCGCTCCGAAATATGCGGGCCTCGACGTCGTCAACCCGGGCTCGGTAACGCTGTCCGGCGTCATGATGCTGGAGCATCTGGGCTGGCTGGAAGCGGCCGACCTGATCTACAAAGGGCTCGAGAAGTCGATCGCCGACAAGACGGTAACGTACGACTTCGCCCGTCTGATGGAAGGCGCGACCGAAGTGAAATGCTCCGAGTTCGCCAACCTCGTTATCAAAAACATGGGCTAATCGCTCAGTCAAACCGATTTTAGGGGCTCCGAAGCGCGGCATGACCGCGCCGGGGCCCCAAAACTTAAAAGGATAGAAGGAGGATGCTTCCCATGGCCATTCAGCGTAAAAAGATTACCGTGGTAGGCGCCGGCTTCACGGGCGCGACAACCGCATTCCTGCTCGGGCAAAAAGAACTCGGCGACGTCGTTCTGCTCGACATCCCGCAGCTCGAAAACCCGACGAAAGGCAAAGCGCTCGACATGCTGGAATCGAGCCCGGTTCAAGGGTTCGACAGCAGCATCGTCGGAACGGCGAACTATGAAGATACGAAGGATTCCGACGTCGTCATCATTACGGCCGGCATCGCCCGCAAGCCGGGCATGAGCCGCGACGATCTCGTGACCACGAACGCCGGCATCGTGAAATCGGTGTGCGAAAACGTCAAAACGTACAGCCCGAACGCGTATGTCATCATCTTGAGCAACCCGGTCGACGCGATGACGTACGTCGCTTACCAAGCGCTCGGCTTCCCGAAAAACCGCGTCATCGGCCAATCCGGCGTGCTCGACACGGCCCGCTACAACACGTTCATCGCGCAGGAGCTGAACGTATCGGTCGAAGACGTGCGCGGCGTCGTTCTCGGCGGCCACGGCGACGACATGGTTCCGCTCGTCCGCTACTCCAGCGTGGGCGGCATTCCGATCGAGAAGCTCATCCCGAAGGATCGCATCGACGCGATCGTGCAGCGCACCCGGACCGGCGGCGGCGAAATCGTCAACCTGCTCGGCAACGGCAGCGCGTACTATGCGCCGGCGGCGTCGCTCGTGCAAATGACCGAAGCGATTTTGAAGGACAAAAAGCGCATCCTGCCGACGATCGCCCTGCTGCAAGGCGAATACGGCTATAACGACCTGTTCATGGGCGTGCTGACGATTCTCGGCGGCGACGGCATCGAGAAGGTGATCGAGCTCGAGCTGACCGCGGACGAGAAGGCGGCGATGGACAAATCGGCCGAATCCGTACGCAACGTCATCGCCGTCGTCAACGGCTGACCGACCCCGAATTCAAGCGAAGCGTCTTCCCGGCGGAAGGCGCCTTTTTTTCGTTCACGATCTCTCGTTCAGGTCTGCCCGGACGGGTTGTTAACGTTCCGTGACAAACGTCACGAACGTTTGTATGTGGACGGGCTTTTCGGTATACTACAGTTGGAACGGGATTCCATCGCGTACCGAAGAGGAGGCTGTCAAGTCGTGTATCAGGCCATGTATATCGTTCACGTATTATCCGCACTCGCCCTCATTTTCTACATTTTGCTGCCGTTTTTGGCCGGGGGCGCTACGAACCCATCGACGGCGAAAGCGCTGCATCGGGCGAACCGGATCGGGCAATATGTGCTGGTGCTTGCGTTTTTGTCGGGGGGCTATATGGTCAGCAAGGCGGAATATTCCGTCTTGTGGATGGTGCTGGCGGTCGTGTTCATTTTGGTCATGTTCGCCATGACGGGAATGGCGGGGAAGCCGCTCAAGCAGCTGATCGCCGGCGATTCGTCGGGGACGGCGCTGCGCAAGCTGCGCATCTTCACCTTGATCGCGGGCGTCAGCTACGTGCTGCTGCTCGCCATGATGCTCGGACCGAAGTAAGGCGGCACGACGAAAACCGGACTTCTCCATGGAGGGAGGGTCCGGTTTTTCCTGTTTTCCTCCAAGCCGGAACGGATCACGGGGTAATCGTTAACAGGACCTTGGTCCGGGATAAAAATAGCCTTCGGGCGAGTTTTGACTCCCCCCTGATCCTGCTATTCTTGGAAGGTAGAGGGTTTATTGACGCCAATACGATTCGCCAAGAAGGAGGGAACGCATCGAAACATGAACGCAGCCGCACCGATCATTCAGGCTCACGGCATCTTCAAGGGCTACGAAACCGAAACGGGACATCTCCGCATTCTGAAAGGAATTTCTACCGCGTTCCGTACGGGGGAGGTGGTAAGCATCATGGGCCCTAGCGGCAGCGGCAAATCGACGTTGCTTGGCATATTGGGCACTCTTGACCTTCCGACTGCCGGACATCTGTTCATCCAAGGCCAGGATGTTACCCGGCTCTCCGAGTCTCGATTGGCCGGCTATCGGGCGAGCAAAATCGGTTTCGTCTTTCAGTCGTACAATCTCATTTCCACCATGACCGCTTTGGAAAATGTCATGCTCCCCATGCTATCGGCCGAAGGGAAAACTAGGCGGCAAATGCGCCAACGAGCGATGGACCTTCTGGAGCTGGTCGGCATGAAGGAGCGTATGCATCACCTGTCGCCGCGATTATCGGGGGGGCAGCAGCAGCGAGTCGCGATCGCTCGCGCGCTCGCGAACGAACCGCTTGTCGTCATCGCCGACGAACCGACCGGGAACCTGGACCGGAAAACCGGCGAGGTGATTCTCGAGCTGATCTTTTCCCTTCGCGACCGTTTGCGGACGACTTTTATTTTGGCGACGCACGATCCGTACGTAGCGAGCGTATCGGATCGGGTGATCCACCTATCGGACGGCAAGATCGAGCAAGTAGTCGAAAATCGCGTGAATAGGACGTGAGCCGCATGACGATCCGCTCCGCCATTCGAAGCCTCATGCGAGTTCCCCTCCGCTCTCTGTTCACCTTGTTGACGATCGCAGTCGGATTGGCCGGCTTTTTCTGCATGACGACGTTGACGAGCCTGGTTCCCCAATCGGTGAACCAGTCCGCGAAGCAGCTGCTGGGCGCCGATTTGGCCGTGCAGTCGTATCTTCAGCCCACGACTTTAAACGACCTGAAGCAAATCGTTGCCGAATCGGAGCGCCAAGCGATGACGGGTGCTTATGTTTCCCGTTCGATGATCGCCTCCGCCCATAAAACATCGAGTATCGTGGTCAAAGGAATCGAACCCGGCGTTTATCCGTTTTACGGAGGGGAGCGGTTCTCCCGGTTCCGCGGATTGCAAGCGGACGAAGCGTTCATTTCCCGTCAGGCTGCCGAACGGCTCCAAGTAAGTACCGGCGATATCGTCTCCTTGGTCAATAACAATGACGGTTCCATGACCCCTTTTCGCATCAAAGGCTTGGTGGAAGGGGTGCAAGAGACGTTTACGGACAGCGGCTTTTGGGGGACGATTTATTTGACGTATCCGAAGAGTCTGGAGCTTTTCGGCTTGCCCGACGGGACGATCAATGAAGCGTTCATCCGCCTCCACGACTCGAGCGATTCGAAGGCGATCAAAGAACAGATTCAAAAACGGATTGCCGGCAGTCAGGCAGTCGACCTCGAAGATAAAAAAGCGGAAGCGATCGCCGGCACGAAAGGCACTTTGCTGGTCATGCAGCTTTTTTCGCTTTTGGCGATCGGGATCGCGGGCATAACCATTTCCAACACGATTACGATCCAGATGTCCGCCCGACTCCGGGACGTCGCGATCATGAAAGCGATCGGCATGACGACCCGGCGGATCGCCCGCTATTTCTTGCTGGAAGCCGCCGTAATGGGAGGAGCGGGCGCCATCGTGGGAATATTGGCGGGCGCCGCGATCGGCATGGGGCTGACCGCTTCTATCGGCAACATGCTCGGAATCCCGCTGGTTTGGCAGATTTCTTCGTCCGCCATTGTCTTTACTATCGTTGTCGGTATCAGTGTCGCGCTTATATCGGCCTGGTCGCCCGTTTACGGCGCGATGCAAGTTTCGCCATCGGACCTGCTGCAGCAATCCGGTTCCGTCCGATTCAAGATCAAGCTTCCGTTCCGGACGAAGCTGCGCCTGTTCCTCGTCGTCTGCCTCGAGATCGGGATTTATCTTCACGAGACGCTGCTGGCCGGCAGCCCAGATGCGGCGGCGTTCAAATGGATTGCCGCATTTGTCCTGTCGATGCTGATCCTGGGCGTGATTCTGCTGACCGTAACGGCCGCCGCCGGCTTGTACGGGCTGTTCTATCGTCTTCTGGGCCGACTGAAGCACCTTACTCCGCTAAGCTTGTTCATCCCGCTGCACAATCTCGGCTCCGAATACAAGCGTAATGCGCTGCTGACCATTACGTTGTCGGTCGGCGTACTGTCCGTCGTCGCAAGCCAGTTGTTTGCCGACAACCTGATTAGCTCGGTCGAGTATCAGATGGAGCGGCAGTGGAAAGGTAACCTGCTTGTCTCCGCGGCAGCCGTCGACGAACAGACCGTCACCCGGACATTGCGGCAAACGCCGGGTATCGAGGGGTTCAACAAAGCTTACGAGATGAGGGGCTCCTTCGCCCGAATCAACGGGGAAGAAGCCGTACTCCATTTCCGCGCGGCCGCCGAACGGCGCAAGTCGGCATATTTGCACGACATGAACGTTTCGGTTCACGGCATAGACCCGGCAACGGATGACCAAGCCTATCGGATCATGGAAGGCCGCGGCCTTCGTGCGGACGACAACGGCAGACTGCACGCCGTCCTGCTGGAAAACTATGCCCGGGATTTGGGGATAGGAACGGGAGATACCGTGGATATTATGCTTTCCGATCGTCGGGTCTCTCTGAAAGTCGTCGGTTTTTTTGAATCCGGTACGATTAAGACGGCCGGCATCTACATACCGGCAAGCACTTTGGAAACGTACGGAAGACCGGCGCGTCTCGTCTACCATGTCGAAGCTTCGGCTAAGGCTACGCAGCATACCTTGTCGGCGCTCCAAAAATCGCTGCCCTCTTCCGCCGTTGCCTACTCGATTAACGGAACCGTAGTCGAAAGCTTGCGAAAAACGCTCGACATGCAAAGCACCTTCTTCTCGACGATTGCGCTCTTTTCGTTTTTGACGGCTATTCTGATGATCGGGAACCAGGTCGTCATCTCGCTTCTCCAGAAGAAAAGGGATGTCGCCATTTTAAAAACGATCGGGCTTTCCACGGGTCGACTGCTGCGCTCCGTTTTGGCCGAGAACCTGATACTCGCCTTCATCGCGGGAGCGATCGGCTCGGCATTCGGACTGGCTTTTGCCCTATTTGCCTTAAGTTTGGTCGTCAAAGGAACCATCGACCTCGACCTTGCATGGTGCGGGATCGGAGTCGGTCTGTCCATGCTGACCACGGCGATCGTGACCGTGCTTGCCTCTCTTCGGCAGATAAGCGCAAAGCCGCTGCACTTGCTGCGGGGGCCCTGAGCGATTGGAGCCGGGGCTCGCCGGATCCCGGCTATCGGTTTACGGGCGCTCGGGGCGCTCCGGCGGCGGCGAGTGAATGGCAGCCGTATGCGGATGTCCATTGGTGATCGTGTATTCCATCCCTTTGTCGGGGATGGTTTTTTTGTTTCGGCGATGCACGAAAAACTGCGTTTTCCGAAGGAGTGGAAAATTATAGTTGTCCAAATGCGCTTCATTCATTATACTAGTTACGTAATTGTGACAATTCATGACAAAAGGAGACTGTTTTTGCAATGAGCTACAACATCGCGCTAAAAAGCCAGCTGGACGCACGCGAGCTGCTCCTCCTCGACCAAGAGGTGAAGAATCACGGGAAGAACATGGTGGTTGCCTATATCCTCTGGTACTTCCTCGGGCTGTTCGGAGGACATCGCTTTTACATGAGAAAGAAAGGATCGGCCATCGCGCAGCTCATCTTGTCGCTGACGGTAATCGGGATGATCGCGACCAGCATCTGGTGGCTCGTGGACGCGTTCCTTCTGCATACGTGGGTAAAAGACCATAACCGCGACGTGGAAGGACGCATTATGGAGCAAATCGTAAGACAGAAGCAAGGTTAATCGCGGCATGCATAACAAACAGGATTTGACGTTAACGGAACTGATGGTCCTCAATTCGGAGCTGAAGTCCGCCGAGAAATCGACCGCGATCGCGTACTTGATGCTGCTTGGGGGACACTTGGGCTTGCATCGCTTCTACTTGAAAAGGCCGGGAACGGGGGCGCTGCAGCTTGTTTTGTTTTTGCTGTCCGTCGTGTTTTACTTCGTTCTCAGCGTCGGTGCCGCCTTGGAATCCGATGCGATCATCATCGCCTCGACGATCCTGCTCATCCTGCCGGCCCTCGCTTTGTTCATATGGGTGATCGTGGATTTGTTCCTGCTCCCCGGCATGCTGCGCGAATACAATGCCGGTGTCGAGCAAGACATTGTGCAGGAAATTTTGCGCCACCGGCATATGGAGCAACTGGCGGGCCGGGGCCGACGGGAAGAGAGCTTGTAGGCGGCAGACCGTTTTCCGCATCGAAAGATACTCCAGAAAGCATGAAAGAGCCTCCCGGTTTCTGACGGAACCGGGAGGCTCTTCTTTTTTTGAAGCTATCCGATCCACCCCGTAAAGACCGCGCCCCTTTGTTGGCGAAAGCCGATGTCCAAGCGCAACCTTCCACCTTCCCGTTCGTCTAATGATTGACAATATTTGGAAGGTGGAGTGCGCATGAAAAAGTATATGATCGGTTTTGTCTGCGGGGCCGCTATCGCATCGTCGACGGCCGCCCTTGCATCGGATGCGCTTCAGGCCTACTGGTTTCCGAGCCGGGTTGCGATTTTGGATGGAGCTACGATCCAGCCTATCGATGTATCCGGCGAAAATGCGGTCATCAATGTCAACAACAAAGCGTATATCCCGCTGCGGACATTCGCGGAGGCGATCGGAGCGGACGTTTCGTTCGAGCCGGCCTCTCCCGCCAACGGCAATACGAACCAAATTGGAATCAAGACCGGTTACGTCTATGAAAACGGCGATTTGCCATTCGGCGACCCGGACGGATATGTCAAGATTGGAAACCTGCTTGTAAGCCGCTTGCCGAACGGGCAAATGCTGATCTCGTCCGGAACGATCCGCATCGACAAAGATTTGACGGGCAAGCAAATCGACATCACGTTCAAGGATGACCAAGGAATGCCGAGGGGACATAGCGAATTCGTCTATATCGCCGATTCGGAGACGAGGCCGACCGTACCGGGCGAGACGCGTTCTTTTGCTACCCGTCTCACATTCGATGGCAAGCTCAACACGTCCAATTACGACATCAAAGTGCGCGACAAGCTGGAGCCGTACAATCCGGTACAGAGAGACATCTTTCTGGAAGGCGGCGTGGTCGCCGCGATTTTTCCTGTCGGCGGCTTCGACGGGCATTTGCCCGGGGACCGGATTTCCCCCTTCTACGCTTCCTTTCAAAACAATACGGAAGACGATATCGTGCTGGAGGCTTACGAATGGACGTTCAAAGTCGAACGGATCGACGAAAACAATCAGCCGATTTCGTCGGTCTATGAAACGACGCTCCCTACGATCGAAGGTCCGCTTCAAGCCGGGTTTCATTATGGCTTTACCGTGCCCTGGAAACCGGTGGACGCCGAGGGCCGGCCGGCCGCTCCGGGGCGCTACAAGGCTACGCTGGTTCGACCCGACACCGTAACCTATTCCCGGGGCGGGGAGGGACCGGTGACGGAGCGGCTGATCATGAATACGCGGACCCCTACCGGCTTTACTTTCGAAATCGATTTGCCGAAGTCAGCCGGCTTGGAATAAGAAGAGTAAGGAGCGCGACGAGGGACTCGTTTCGGCAATAACGGCCCTCGTTCAATCGTTCGCCGGATGGATTCGTACGGGCTTCCCCAAGCATCAGGACGAGACAACGTCTTTGCTCTTCAGCCGTCGAATGGACATCGACGCAAAGACGGCGATGAACCCCGTATTCGCGAACCAGAAGAGAAGGTTTTGGCTGTTCGTCAGCTTGTCCTGGCTTAGCACGCTCATGCCGATCGTAAGCAAGGAAAACGGGAACAGGAAGCCCAGCTTTGCAACGTACAGGCCAAGGCCGATAAAGACCGAGCACAGACTAATTCCGATAGGCGTAGCGAAGCTGCGGATGCGCAGCGAAAATCCCAACTGCCATGCGCCGATGGCCAAGGAAGCATACCATCCGCGCATGGTCCACCCTATCGTCTCCACGGGGAAAGCCCCAGGTAAGGAAAACAAAGTGCCCGCAAGCCAGTACAGTGCCGCGAACAGCGCCTGCGCGAATAAGATCAAGAGGCTGACGACCGCCCATTTGGCAAGAAACACGCTTGCAACCGAAACCGGAGAGGCCAGCATCATATTCCAATTCCGATTCAGATGGTCCAGCCTGCATACGTAGGAACAGCAAATCGCAATCAGGATGGGCAAGAAAAACTCTCCGTAAAACAGGCTGACCTGCGTCCACAGGCTGTACCAGCCATCTTGTAGAACGCCCCGATTCAACCAATAATTCGCGCAGCCGATCAGCAGGCTGATGACGGGAAGTACAACGAGCACAAGAACGATCCGGGAATGCCGCAGCTTGAGCCACTCGGCGGAAAAACTTCGTTTCATCCGCGTTCCTCCTCACATTTCCTTCCGGGTAACATGGATGCTTCCGGCGATATAGAGCAGCAGGGCCATCGCAAGTGCCGCCGCCGCGATCCCGAACCCCCAAGGCTGCTCCATATAGGTGCTCGATGCCTCGGTGTAACGATACGTAACCGGACTCAGATCCAAGTAATAAGACCATATAAACAAATGTCTGGCAGCGGCCGGGAACAATCCGGAAGTCATTCCGATAAATCCGCTCACCATGCCCAGGCAGAGCGCGAAAGTTTGGTTTTGGGAAGCCCAGGAAATCCATTGCTGAAGCGCCGTAACGGCGAGAGTCACCAGCATCGTGCCTCCTATGTACCGGGCGAGCAAATCGACAGGAGGCGCACCGGGAAAATCTTTTACGAGACCGAACGCGACCATAAGAACGGTTTGAGCGAGGAGGCCGTATAGGAGCAGAATATTGGCGCAAATATATTTCGCCGCGTAGAGTCGTCCGCGTTTCACATCGGTAGCGACGAGCATTTTCCACGTGTTTCCTTTATGCTCCATATCACAAATTCGGGAGACGACGATGGCCGAGACAATCGGCATGAACAGTCCGTTCATGGAGGAGACGCTAAAAAGAACGGACTCCCATACGGCTTGATCCGGATTACGGGCAATGGACATGCTGATGGACACGAAGGACCACAGCATCTCGAAGGAAAGAAGGAGTGTAATCAGGATCCCTATCTTTTTGCGGCGGATTTTGAAATATTCCAGCCCTAATGTTTGAATCACAAGCTCCGCTCCTTTCCCGTCAAATCAAGGAACATGTCCTCCAAATTTCTCCGCCGCTCCTCGATCCGGGTGACCGGAATGTCGTGAGAAACGAGCAGTCTGTTCAGAGCCGCGACATCCGTATCCTCGAGCTGTCCGAACTCGAGCCGACTTCCGCTTTGGATCGGACGATAGCCTTGCGCGAGAAGGAGCCGTTCGGCTTTCGCATTGTTCCCGGTTGCAAGCAGGATGGAGGGGCCGCTTTTTTCCCGGAGGCTTGCCATGCTGCCCTGGAACAGCAGGTTTCCTTCGCTGATAATGCCCACCGAGGTGGCGATCTGTTCGATTTCCGAGAGCAGGTGACTGGACAGCAATATCGTCATTCCGTAGCGTCCGGGCAACGATTGGATCAGTTCCCGAATCTCGCCAATGCCCGCGGGATCGAGGCCGTTTGTCGGCTCATCCAGAATCAGCAGCCTGGGAAAGGCGAGCAAAGCCATGGCGATGCCTAGCCGCTGCTTCATGCCGAGCGAGTATTGCTCCGCTTTTTTATGTTTATGATTTTCCAGCCGGACGATACGAAGCGCTTCATGTACGTTCGAATCCGGCACGTTCCGCAGGCGCTGCATGACTCTCATGTTTTCAAGCCCCGTCAAATGTCCGTAGAAGGAGGGCGACTCGATCAACGAACCGGTACGTTTAAGAATAGAGGTGCGGTGTCTGCTCAGGCTTTCCCCGAACATTTGAATGGTCCCGCTCGACGGCTTGATCAACCCGAGCAGCATTTTGAGGACGGTTGTTTTCCCGGCGCCGTTCGGGCCGAGAAATCCGTAAATTTCCCCTTCCTCGACGCGAAGATCCACCCGATGAACGCGGTTTATTCCCCCATACGTTTTGGTTAAGTTTTGCGTCTGTACAATAGCCGAAGCACTCATAGGAAAGTCAGCTCCATTTCGGTCCTTTTTGTAGGTTCCACCTTGGTTTCCACTGTAAACAATCCGCCTTTCGCCCATCTAACGAAAACCTTACAGCTACCTTAAATCGACTCGGGGAGACACCGTTCATTCGCGCGTTCCTGTATACTGATAGATGGGTGACGCAAATGGAACAGGTCAAAGACAAAAAAATACTAATCGTAGACGACGAGGCAGACATCAGAATGATGATCGAAAGGTTTTTGCGAAAAGAGGGCTTTTTTCGCATTTACTTAGCCGCCGACAGCGCTTCGGCTCTGTCGAGCTGCCGAACGGACAAGCCGGATATCGCCATTCTCGATGTCATGCTGCCGGACGGGGACGGATTTGCCCTATTGTCCTCCATCCGACAGTTCTCGGATATGCCCGTCCTTTTTGTTTCCGCACGGGGCGAGGATGAAGATCGGTTGCTCGGACTGGGCTTGGGGGCGGACGATTACATGGTGAAACCGTTTCTGCCGCGCGAGCTGGTGCTGCGCCTGACGGCGATTTTAAAGCGGGTGTACTCCTCACCCGTAGCGGACCGTCTTTCCAGCTTTCGATTGGGGGAACAGATCGTTCGTCTGGATAGCGCCGTCGTGGAGAGGGATCAAGCGGAGCTGCCGTTGACGGCAAAGGAGCATGCCATCCTTGTGAAGCTGTATGAGAGCCGGAATCGAATCGTCACGAGCGATGCCTTATGCCAAGCCGTCTGGGGAGATGACAGCTACGGATACGAAAATACATGCATGGTCCATATCCGACGGATACGCGAAAAAATCGAGCCCGATCCTTCCAATCCCGTCTACTTGCTTACCGTCAGAGGATTGGGATATAAACTGCTGGTGAAGGAGCACTCTTAGTGGACGGCATTGTTCGCATGTTGCGCCGATTCGTCGCTACGACCATCATCGTTTCGATCGCGCTCCTTCTGTTCAACTTCGTATTGCTGGGCGTGCTGGTGTTCAAGGAGATCAGCCAGAGGCCGGCTCCGGAAGACGTTGTGAAGGAAGTGGCCGAAGGCTTGGATGCTCAGGATGGCCATTATGCTTTGGGCGGGCACGCCGCCGAGTTTCTACAGCGTCATCGGGCATGGGCCATGCTTCTCGGTGAGGATGGCCGCGTACGATGGGATTACGATTTGCCCAACGACGTTCCGCGAACGTACACGCTGGTCGATGTAGCCAAGCTCTCGCGTTACTATCTGATGGATTATCCGGTCTATAGCTGGGAGCATGAGGCCGGCTTGGTCGTGGTCGGATATCCCAAGAGAAGCTACGAAAAGTATCAATTCCATGTTTTATTCGATTGGGTAAAATCGCTGCCTATCCGGCTTTTGTGGCTGCTCCTCTTGAATGTGGCGGTGGCCCTGTTCGTCTCAGTCGCCATTGGAGCGCGTCTTTTAAGGAGGATTCGCCCTCTCGTGAAGGGCGTTCACAATCTGGCCGAGGAAAAAGAGGTCCGGCTCGACACCAAAGGAATATTCGGTGATTTAGCCCGTAGCATCAATTCCGCGTCGAATATTCTTCAACAGAAGACGGCGGCCTTGAAGATCAGGGATGAAGCGCGCTCCAACTGGATAGCCGGGATTTCCCACGATATCCGGACCCCGCTCTCCATGGTTCTGGGCTATGCTAGCGAAATGGAGGATAACGCAGAACTGCCGAAAGAGCAGAGGCACCAAGCCGGTATTATGCGGCGCCAGGGCGAGAAGCTGCGCTCGCTTGTAAGCGATCTGAACCTGGTTTCCATGCTGGAGTACGATATGCAGCCTTTGCATTTGAAGCGCGTACGGCTGTCGGTTTTGGCGAGACACGTTGTGGCCGATTTTTTGAATAACGGGTTGGAGGATAAGCACGACATTGAATTAATCCTGGCCGACGAAGCGGTTTCGATCCAAGGGGATGAAAAATTGCTGCTGCGGGCGATCAACAACCTTCTCCACAACAGTGTGCGTCATAATCCGCAGGGCTGCGAAATCAAGCTGGAAACCTCGCTATCCGAGGACCGCACCGCCTATCGCTTTATCGTTAGGGATAGCGGAAGGGGAATCCCCCATGAGCAATTGGCGGTCATTACCGAGCTGCCTTATTCGGCTAGCAGAATGAAACCGGCCCAGCAAGGTCACGGTCTGGGGCTTCCGATGGTGGAGAGAATCGTACGGGCGCATGCAGGCCGCCTCCTTCTGGAAAGCGGTCAGGGTCGGGGAGGTCTTACCGTGATTATGGAGTTCCCTGTTAATGAGGGCATATCGAGGACGGATGAGACGAAACCAAGCTAACGGTCGGGATCGTAACTTCTTCATCCACATCAAACGGCTGCCGCGTTCCGTTCCGGCAGCTTTACTGCTATAACGGAGCTTTTTTGCAGCCAGAAGCATTTCCTATATGGTAAAATGTGCATAATCGGGAGAGGAACAAACCCTCGATTACATGGAGCGATTTGTGCTTGGCCAAGGGGAATGTTATTTGCCGGAAGCCCAAGCAGCTTATTTGGAAATGCAACAATTTGCACGGGCATTCGTTGATGATTTGAGAAGAGGGTTACAATCCGTTTAATTCCCTTGCGTGTAAAAAACGGTTGAACCGAATCTGTCGCGATGGGGGGGATGCCAAGTGAGCACGACTTTTTTTCTGGTTAGGCACGCATTGAAGGAGAAGGCGATCGGTGATGTTCCAATAACCCCCAAGGGTGTATCCCAAGCACAAGCGACAGCGAGACATTTTTCCAATCGGCCGATAGCGGCCCTTTATTCAAGCCCGCTTCGAAGAGCGAAAGAAACCGCTGAATATATAGCGCTGGAGACGAAAGCTCCGGTTCAGGTGGACGACCGTTTACGGAACGAGCAAACTGGGGGGACTTGCCCGGGCAATCTTTTGACGAGTTTGTGGCCATGTGGGAGCGCTGTACGCGTGAGCCTGACTATAGACCGCCGGTAGGCGACTCCGCAAAACAAGCAGCATTACGCTTATCCTCTTTCCTGTCGGAAATATCGATGCAGCACCCGCCTCGGAGTCCTATTGTACTCGTTACTCATGGCGGATTGATCACTGACTTTTTGGCTCATACGTTCCAAAAGGAAGACCTCGACGGGTGGCATCCCCATTTTCTATCCGTACAAAGCAGCTTGGTTTCCGAGTGCTCGATAACGACACTTCATTATGAAAGCGGAACGTTCATGATTACAAATTTTGCGTCGGTCGATCATCTGGGGCCATCCCGTTGACGGTAAGACGACATGAAAGAGCCTCGGTCCGATGGAATTTCGGAGGGATAACCCCATGATAGTAGGGACGGCTCGAGCGGCCGCAACGGAGTGGGTCATGCAGTACGCCAGTCAAGAAGCATGGTTCATGGGAGCGTATTTCAGCGGATCGACGGTCGGTCAGCCGGATGACGCGACGATGGCGGCAGGCTCCGACATGGATGTCGTCGTTGTAACCTCCGAAGCGACACCTCCTCTGAAATTGGGGAAGTTCATCTACCGCGGTGCGCTGATCGAAATCACTTTCTTATCGTGGAATCAGCTCGCCTCCGCCGAGGAGGTTTTGACATCGTATCACTTAGCCGGCAGCTTCCGCGCGGATACCCTCCTTGCAGATCCTACCGGACAGCTGCGCGGCGTGCAGCAGAAGGTGGCGCGACATTTTACCGAGATCGAGTGGGTGCGGCGCCGCTGCGAAAACGCTGGACAGAAGATCGAGCACGGGTTACGGAACATCGATCCGACCGCACCGTGGCACAACCAAGTGATGGCATGGTTATTCATGACCGGAGTTACCGCACACGTCCTTCTCGTCGCGGCACTTCGCAACCCTACCGTGCGGCTTCGTTACTTGGCCGTGAACAACATGCTTCGGGAGTTCGGGCGAACCGGCATCTACTCGGAATTGTTGTGGCTGCTGGGCTGCGAGCATTGGACCCCGCAGCGCACTTGTCATCATCTGAACGCGCTTGCCCGTACCTTCGACGTCGCCGCGGCGCACGCCAAAACCCCATTCCCCTTCAGCAGCGACATCACCGCCGCTTCACGACCGATTGCGATTGACGGCAGCCGCAACCTGATCCGCGACGGATTTCACCGCGAAGCGGTATTCTGGATCGGGGCGACCTTCGCACGGTGCCATCACATTCTTTGTGCCGACGCCGCCCCGAAATTACAAGCTGAGCTGGCTCCGGCGTTTGAGGAATTCGTCGCCGACCTCGGCATCCCCTCGTCCGACACCCTTGCGCGTCGTGCCGAGGAGGTGCTGCGGTTTCTACCGCGGCTACGGGACGAAGCCGAATCGATCATGCAGGCCAATCCAGAGATTTTGAGGTAAACATAAAGGGTTTGCTGTTGAATTGATTTTTTCGAATTCGGGAGGGGATTTTTTTGAAATGGTTCTACGGACTGCTGGCGGTGTTGGGAGTGGCGCTGCCGTATTCGCAGCTCCTTCCTTGGATGATGGACCATGGTCTGGATTCGTCTCGATTACTGGAAGAAATCGCTCAAACGCGTATCGGCTCGTTTGCTTGGATGGATGTGCTCGTATCGGCCGTCGTCCTGATCGGTTTCATTCTCTTTGAAGGCAAAAGAAGCGGCATGAGGTTGTTATGGTTGCCGATTGTCGGTACGCTTGCGGTGGGTGTTTCATTAGGCCTTCCTTTATTTTTGTTGCTTCGTGAACTAAGCACGGAGCGGAAGAAGTGAACCTTGCCTTCCCTTTACAAACGAACATATGTTTGGTATCCTTGAAGGAAAGTAGGGGAGCGTGCAGCATTTGGACAGTTCGGCTATCGTGATCGACCTTCTCTTAAGGAAATACAAAGCGGACCAGAAGTGGACTCGCATCGTACTGGAACAATTGACCGACGAGGATATCGTTTGGTCGCCGACGCCCGAGAGCAACAGCATCGCCAATTTGGTAGCGCATATTGCGGGTGCGGTCCATCAATGGTTTGAAACCGCCTACTTCGGCGCTCCGTTTCACGATCGGAGTAAAGAATTCGAACGCGGCCTGCAAATGTCGAAAGAGCAAGCATTGCAGCTATCCAAGCAATCCTACGACTGTATCCTACGCGTTCTCGACATCATGAAAGAAAACCCGGAAAAGCTGCTGGAGCGGCCCTATGTAAACTTTCCAACGTTCAAGAATGCCGGTCTGGACAATCAATCGACCGTTCTGGAAATGCTTTTGCATCAATTCAGACATTTACCCGGCCATACCGGACAACTCATTTACATTGCCAAAATGAGGAAGGGGCATCTGGTCTGGGAATAATGCTCGAATCGACAATCGGGAGTGGAAGAAGATGACGAAAACCGGCTTTCAAGGGCATATCGCCTATTTGCATATTCCGGTAACGCGGATGGACGAATCGCTGGCTTGGTACGAGCGTCATCTTGGAGCGAACATATCGGGAAAACCGCATGACGATCTCGGTTTTATCGACTTTCCGGAAGGACCGAATGTGCTGCTTCTCGGCACGAACCAGACTGCACGAGCGGCATTCAAGCTGGGGGACGAACGCAAACAGGCGGCAGGATTTCGTACGACGCGTATTGAAGAGCTTCATCGTCATATGAAGGAGGGCGGCGTAGCGCTTGAGCCGATCGTCCGCTACGAGCACGGTCTATTCTTTTACTTTGACGATCCGGACGGCAATTTTTTTATGGTGCATCAGCTACCCGACGCCATCGGTAGGGAGGACGATCCGCTGGTCGAAGGCATCCGCTACATCGAAATGCCGGTCTACGATTTGGAACGGACAACGGATTGGTATGCGAGCATACTGGGCTTCAACAAAACCTTGCCGGGCAATCCCGATCTTGTCTTTCTCGACAGAGAGCCGGGTCCCAACCTCCTGATGTGGCGTTCGCCGGTCAAAACGAACTTGAATGTATATCGCGGCGACGAAGTCACTCCCTTTATCGGGTTTCGAATCGAGGAGATGGACGTGCTCCGTCACTATTTGAGATCATCGGGCGTCGCGGTCGGCGAGATCGAGGACGGAGGGGCGGTAGGCCGGTTTTGCCGGTTTACCGATCCGAACGGCAATTTATTGTTGATGCACGAGCCTTCTATATAAGAGGCTGGGACTATAGAGGGGAAAGCGCGGCCGGGCGCGGCAATCCGATGACGGGACCGTTCGATGTGGAAGGGGCGCAGCCCGGCGATACGCTTGCCGTACGGCTCGGGTCGATGGTGCCTAAGTTCCCCAAGCCGTGCTGTCCATGCCGTAAAGAACCGTGTATCCGACAAAATGGCGATCGCTCTACGGTGTAGAACCGGAAAGCGGCCGCCATTTTTGCTTCGGTATAGCCGGGCACTGCTTCCGCAAAGTAACCTTTCGGACGTACCGGGGCTGTTCGTTTATCGAGGTGAGCTCCGTCGCTACACGTGTCGGGAAGACTGCTGCAAGGGTCCCGATTCCTTGCCGCGCAGGCTCATGAACACCAAGGACAAAGCGATAACCGCGAGGATCACCCCCACTATTCGAAAGCCCTCGAAGCTGAACGTTCCTCCCATGACGATGCCGATCAACAAGGAGGAGAGAATGGTTCCCACATATCTCGATGTTTGGAATAGTCCGGACGCGACCCCGATTATGTCTTTCGGCGAGCTTTTGAACAAGGCGGCTTGCATGCCGACATTGTTCAAGCCGTTGCCGATTCCGAAAGCGGCCAAAGCCACGCATACGCGGATGACCGGCGTCGTTTGATGCAAGGTTGCGATCCACACCGATCCCGCTGTCATGAGTATGGCGGACAGCAGCAAGGCCGGCCGGGGGCCCGATCGATCGATCCATCGTCCCGCCAGCGGAGATACGACGAGCGAGCATAAGCCCAAGCTTAGCATCAAAAGCCCCGTATGAAATTCGCTGACATGACGCACCGTCTGCAAATAGGAAGGAAGTCCGAAAAAGAGCGAGTAAAAAACAACGTTGACGAGCATGAATTCGACATTGACCCGCGTCATCGCACGATATTGGGCGAAGGTGCGCAACGGAATAAAGGGCGACGCCGTACGGAGCTCATGCCGAACAAAGACCGCAAGCAGCAGAAGGCCGATCAGTCCGACGATGACGTGCAGCAAGGAGACATGGCCGGACGATTTGGCGGACAGCAACCCGACGAGCAGGGCGATCAAACCTGCGGTGAACAGAACAATGCCCGGCGCATCCAGCCTGGTCATCCATGTACGAAAGGACGTGCTGCCGGCAGCAGCGGTTGGCGGTTCGTCCTCGGGAATCGTCCTCCAAGCCAATAGGAAGCTCGCCGCCACGAACGGAATATTGACGACAAAGATCGCATGCCAATCCCACCAGTACATGATCACCCCGCCGATAAAAGGACCGATCGCCGCCGCTCCGGATAGGAATATGGATAGAACGGACAGCGCCGTCCCCTGCCTCTCCGTAATATGAATGCGGACAAGGGCCATTCCGACGGCAACCATCATGCTTGTCCCGATCGATTGCACGACGCGGAACACGACGAGCCATCCGAAGCTTGGCGATACCGGCGCGAATAAAGAGGCGGCGAAGGTGACCAACAGCCCGGCAAGAAACAGGTTTCTGCGGCCGAACACATCGCTGGCTTTTCCTACGACCGGTTGGGCGACAGCGCTCGCCATATAGAAAGAAAAAATAATCCAGGAAACCGCCGTAAAATCAAGCTGAAACCCGTCCTGCAATCTTGGAATCGCGACGGAAACCATCGAAGAATTCAACGGGTTCAAAAGGATTCCCAACCCTACGGAAATGAGCAACCACCAGCTGCGGGCGTTCATGTCGGATCCCCCTTAACTGTTTTATCGATATCGTACCGGAAATGAAGTATTTACTCCAACGCATTTTATGTTATGATTTCATCGACTAGAAGGAATGAAAAGGGGCGGGATGATGGAGCTTCTTCAGCTGCACTATTTTATCGCGGTAGCCCGGTTGGAGCATATGACCGAAGCGGCACGAAGCTTGCATGTGACGCAATCGTCGCTGAGCAAAACGATTCAGCGCCTGGAGGAGGACCTGGGCGTCCCGCTATTCGATCGAGCGGGGAGGAAGCTGCGCTTGAATGAATACGGGAGGAAATTTCTCCGCCGAGCGGAAAGAGCGTTGCTGGAGCTGGAGCAGGGGAAGCGGGAGATTAAGGATCTATCCGGCTTGGAGCATAGTACGCTCGAATTGGCGGTGACGACGGCAAGCACGCTGCCGCACATTCTTCGAGCGTTTCGGAAACGGATGCCCGACGTCCACTTTCATGTGCAAATGCTTGCCACGCAGGAAATGGTTACGCTTCTGCAGCGGGGAGAGGTCGACTTCGGCTTGTCCTCGCCTCCGATCGAAGGGGACGAGATCGAATGCCAGATCGTCTGCGTCGACCCGATCGTTGTCGCGGTTCCGACGGGGCATCGTCTGGCCGACCGAAACAGCTTATCCTTGATCGAGCTGAAGGATGAATGGTTTGTCGGTGTCAGGAAGGGCTACGGCACTCGCGATTTGGTGGACGCCGTATGCGAATCCGCCGGATTCGTCCCCCGGTATGTATATGAGGGCGACGAGCCCGCCAGGCTGAGCGCTCTTGTGGAAGCGGAGATCGGCATCGCCTTCATCCCGAGCTCGGCACGGAATTCGCGGGAACGGATCCGGTACATCCCGGTCGAGGATCGCGAACTGGTCAGGGAAATCGCTTTATTGCGGCACAAAAGCCGGCACGTTTCGCGGGCCGCTCAGGAATTCCGCAAGGTCGTGGAAACCTATTTCGGGGGGATGTCCGGCACCGGGCATTCCTTTTGATATAACCGGCAATCGTGTGTATGATGATACTGGATTGGATAATAGGAGAAGCGGAGGGCTTAACCATGTTGGGAGGAACGATTCTCCTAGTAGACGACGAAAAAGAAATTACGCAATTGCTGGACATTTATTTGAAAAACGAAGGGTTTACGCTGCTGACGGCCCACGACGGCTTGGAGGCGTTGGAGCTGCTGAAGACGCACCATGTCGATTTGATTATTCTCGACGTGATGATGCCGCGCATGGACGGCATACAAGCGTGCATGAAAATACGCGAGGACAAGCAGATGCCGATCATCATGCTGTCCGCCAAAGGGCAGGAGATCGACAAAATTACCGGCTTGAGCATCGGCGCCGACGATTATGTCGTCAAGCCGTTCAGCCCGCTGGAAATGCTGGCCCGGGTCAAATCGCAGCTGCGCCGGTATCGTCAGCTCACCGGCATGCCCGCTAAGAACGACAGCGAAATCGTGATCGACGAGCTCGTCATCAACACGGCGACGCATAAAGTGATCGTGGATCAGGTCGAGGTGCGGCTGACCCCGCGGGAATTCGCCATTTTGCACGTACTGGCCCGCAACCGGGGAATGGTGCTCAGCATGGAGCAAATTTACGAGGCGGTATGGAACGAGCGGTTTTACGAGTCCAACAATACCGTCATGGTACACATTCGCAAAATCCGCGAAAAAATCGAGAAGGATCCGAGCGCGCCTCAGTATATCAAAACCGTATGGGGAATCGGCTATACGATCGAATAATCCGGAGCGATCCGGAACGGGAGGACGCATGAAAACGAATTTTATCTATACGATGCGCTGGAAGTTTATCCTCGCTTTCATTCTCAGCATCGCGTCCGCGGTCGCCACCGTACTGATCGCTTACCAGGTGATGCTCGCGGCGCTGCACGTGAAGCCGTTCACCGCTCCCATCAGCTGGGTCGTCAACGAAATCGGGTCGACGCCGATTATGGTCGTAGCCGGGGGCTTTTTGTTTCTAGTTTATTTTTTTCTGTTCAGCCGAAAAATCCTCGGTTACTTGGAGGAAATTACGCGCGGCCTCCAGGAAATCGCGAAAGGCAATTTGACCTATACGATCGTCGCGAAGTCGGCGGACGAGCTCGGAACGGTGGCCGAGCATTTCAACCATATGACGGAGAAGCTGCGCAAATCGATCGAGGAGGAACGGAATGCGGAGCGGACGAAAAACGAGCTGATCACCGGGGTTTCCCACGATTTGCGCACGCCGCTGACTTCGGTTCTCGGTTATTTGGAGCTGATCGAGGCGGACCGGTATCACGACGAGGTGGAGCTGCGCTATTATACCCATATCGCCTACGAGAAGACGAAAAGCTTGAAGAAGCTGATCGACCGTCTGTTCGAGTATACGTCGCTTAGCGGCGAAGGAATCGAGCTGCAGCTGAAGAAGGTGAACGTCTACGGCTTCCTGAAGCAGTTGGCCGAGGAATTCATCCCGCAATTGTCGAAGGCGGGCATGACGTGCCGGATGGCGGCGGAGGACGACGGCTTGTTCATCCTAGCCGACGGCCAGCAGCTGATGCGAGCCTACGAAAACTTGCTGTCCAATGCGATTCGCTACGGCGGCAAGGGCAGCTATGTCGACATCCGTATCGGCAAGGACGACGGCTTCGCCGTGGTGGAAATCGTCAATTACGGCGAGCCGATCGCCGCGAGAGATTTGCCGTTCATCTTCGAACGGTTTTACCGCGCGGATCGCTCCCGAACGTCGCAGGACGGCGGGACGGGGCTTGGACTTGCCATTACCAAAAGCATCGTCGAGCTGCACGGCGGACAAATTATCGCCCGAAGCAGCCGGAAAGAGACGGTATTCGAAACGAGGCTCCCGCTGGCTTGACACGGGAAGCGATGGTCGAAGGCCCTTGGGTTGCTCGACTGCCGAACGATAGAAGAACCGCAAGATCGTTTTCAATCATGATTCAGGTCGACCGGCATGTTCCGGTCGGCCTCTTTTATCGGGAATAGCGTTTCAGGTTCTGCGCCCAACTCTTAATTTTTTTTAAGGATCAATTAAGCGGCCCATAAGCGATCGAAAAAGAGGCATTAACCTTTACGCTTTATAATGGGGACATCCCGACACCATGGGATCTGTGGTCCGGCTGAGGCGACGGCCGAGCTCCGCAGCATTATCATTAGGACGAGGTGTTCCCATGTCGAAAAAATGGATATTCGTAACGGCCATCCTGGTGGTCGTCGTAGTAGGAAGCGGGGCCGGCTACTATAGCTGGCAAAAAGGGGAGCGCTCGGGTAGCTCTCCGTCGCCCCGATCCGCGAATTCGGCGGCCGGCGACAAGCGGGTGTCGCAGCAAGTCGTTTCCGTCGAAGCGCCGAAGGACAACTACGATGTCGTCGTCGTCGGAACCGACCCGGAAGGGGTCGCCGCGGCGGTTTCGGCCGCTCGCAACGGGCTGCGGACGCTGCTGGTGGAAAGCCGGGGACGCGATGTGCTGGGCGGCTTGATGACGGTAGGCTGGCTGAACAGCATCGATATGAACTGGGACCGGACGTCGGCCCCGCTGCCGGGACAGGAGCGGGATTATTTCAACAAAGGGATTTTCGCGGAATGGTACAAGAAGACGGAAGGACATTCCTTCGACGTCGTGACGGCGGCGGACGCTTTCTACAATCTCGTTCGCGCGGAGAGCAACATCGACCTGTACATGAAGGCCGCCGTCGTCGAGCCGATCGTCAAGAAGGAGCAACAATCGAGCACGGTGGAGGGCGTCGTCGTGACGAAGGCGGACGGCACCAAGCAGCAAGTGTCGGCCAAGTCGGTCATCGACGCGACGCAGGATGCGGATATAGCCGCCGCGGCGGGCGCTTCGTTTACGATCGGGCGCGAGGATTTGGGCGATCCCAACTCCCGGATGGCCGTAACCGCGGTGTTTCGCTTGAAACATATCGACGACAAAGCGTGGAAGCTTATCGCCAAACGGCTCAACGGGGACGACGACGTCAACACCGGCGTCGACCGGATGTCCGCCTGGGGGTACGGCAACGAGATGAAGGATTACGAGCCGCTCCACAAGGAACGGGCCAAAATGCGCGGCCTCAATATCGGCCGACAGCTGGACGGTACGATTCTGATCAATGCTTTGCAAATATTCGGAATCGACGGGTTGAGCGAGCAGTCTCGCCGGGAAGGATTGGACATCGCCAAGCAGGAAATTCCGCGCGTCGTCGATTACTTGAAGCAGTTCGAGGAGTTTCGGAACGCCGAGCTGGACGGGATCGCTCCCGAGCTGTACGTGCGCGAGACGAGACATTTGGTCGGATTGTACCGGTTGAGCGTCATCGACCTGCTGGAAAATGCGGACCAATGGGACCGGATCGCGTTCGGCTCGTATCCCGCCGACATTCAGCGGACGTCGCCGTCCGACAACGGCGCGGTCGTCGTCCACCCGATTAAGTATGCGGTGCCCTTTCGGAGCATCGTTCCGCTGCATGTGGACGGGCTGCTCGTCGTGGGACGGTCGGCGAGTTACGACACGCTGGCGCACGGCAGCGCGCGCGTCATTCCGGTCGGCATGGTCGAAGGGCAGGCGGCCGGCGCAGCGGTCAAGCTGGCAGCCGAACGGAACGTGTCGTTCCGCGACCTGTCGCAATCGAAGCCGCTGATCGCCGAGCTGCAGAAGCGTCTGGACGAGCAAGGCATGGAGCTTGCGCCGTATACGCCGGAGCCGCAGCCGTATATGAAGCATCCGGCGTATGAAGGGCTGAAGGCGGCCGTCTATACGGGAATCGCCGTAGGCTCGTACAACAACGAGGCGTTCAAGCTGGACAACCCTTCCAACGCGCAGCGGATGGTCAATCAAGTGAACCATATCAGGCGGATGTACAAGTCGGCGTTTAAAGGAGATCCTTCCGCCGCGGTGAAACAGATGGCCGATCCGGCCAAGCAGCCGCTGACCCTGCAGCAAGCGAGCTTGACGATCGCGAAAGGACTCGGCCTGGACGTCACCGCCGAGACTGCCCAAGCCGAGCTGGAAAGCGGAGGATGGCTGAGCAAGGAGACGATCGGCATGTTCAAGGACGAGCGGAAGCTGACCGACGGGGAAGCTTACATGATGCTGAAGGATGCGATCGCGAAGGCGGCGGGCGCGACGTTTTAAACGGCACCGGGACCGGGCGGCCGAAGATCGAACAGTCACACAAGCGTGTGACTGTTTTTTTCGGTATTTACAAACCGATGGTCGGTTTATATAATAAAACAAGGAAACGAATGGAACGGAGGAAACGGCGTTGAAGCAGGAAGAACGCAGACAGCAAACGATGCGGCTGTTGATGGAAACGACAAAAGAGCTGGTGCTGGAGAAAGGCTGTCCTTTCGTTACGATGCAAGACATCATGAACCGGTCGGGCTTGTCCAAGGGGGCGATCTTCCACTATGTGAAAAGCAAGGACGAAATTTTTGTCCGGCTCCTGGACGAACGGCTCGAGGAGACGAACGCGCGTTTCCTGCACGAAATCGAGCAAGGCCGGCTGACGTTCGAGGAGCCGATGCAGGTGATCCGGGAAAGCATCGTCGCTTACGGGGAGGCTCACGACGCGACGAACAAAGTGCTGATGTATTTGCTTGGCAAAGAAGACGCCCCGGTCGTCGCGGCGGGACTGAAGCGGTATTACGAGCGGTCCGTTGCGTTATCCCGGTTGTGGATCGAAACGGGGCAGCGGCACGGGCGAATACCGGAGACGATCGATGCCGAATCGACGGCGGAGCTGTTCGTGCTCCTGACGTTCGGCCTCCGCGTTCGCGCCTCCATCCCGGACGCGAAGGCGGTCGTATCCGGGCACGATTTGGCGTCGTTTATCGCCGACAAGCTCCATCCCCGCTAAGCGGGAAGCCGATCGAAGGGAGAGATTGTTGTGGTACCGTTTTATGCGCTGATCGCTGCTTTTTTGTTGTTCCAAGGACTCGGCCTGCTCGGCGTCCCTTATTTCGCAGGGTGGCACACCTCGCTGCAGGGGGCGGTCGCCGTCATGATGCTGCTGACGGCCTCCGCGCATTGGGGACGCCGACGCCCGGATCTGATCCGCATGGTGCCGGCCGGCTTCCCCCGGCCGGATCGGATCGTGACGATTACGGGGGTGCTGGAGCTGGCGGGGGCCGTCGGTATTTTGCTGCCGGCCACTTCGCGAGCGGCCTCCGCAGCTTTGGCACTCCTGCTTGTCGCCATGTTCCCGGCCAACGTGAAAGCGGCGCGAGAACGATTGACGATCGCCGGGCAGCCCGTGCCGAGTCTGCTGCCTCGAACGGTGCTTCAGATCGTCTTTGTTGCGGCGATTGTTCTGGCCGGCTAGTCCGTCGGCCGAGCGGCAATATCGTAAGCTCTCCTTTCGCTAGGGGAGCTTTTTAGGCTTTATTGGGGCTTTTTAATTGAGAAGATAACGGGAACGAAGCAGGTATTTCCTTCCATAAGTCGAAAAAGTAAAAGTATAATGCGGACCATGAAACGCCCCTAATCTTCACTCCAAAGCTCCAAGGTACATTTTCTCGAAAAAAAATAAAAAAAATCAGACACATCCGGTCGATTCTTGTTGAAGCCATACGTTGTTGTATTGGATGGTCAAAATGAAACCGGGAGGCGCCATGAAAACGGTAATTTCGAAAGACGGCACGACGATCGCTTACAGTAAGCTGGGAAGCGGCCCGCCGCTCCTGCTGGTCGACGGAGCGCTTTGCAGCCGAACGAACGGCCCCAATGGAGCCTTGGCGGCACTGCTGCAGCAGCATTTTACCGTGTATACATACGACCGGAGAGGACGCGGAGAGAGTGGAAATAACGCCGCTGCCTACTCGGTAGATCGTGAAATCGAGGATATGTCCGCGTTGATCGAGGAAGCAGGGGGAGCCGCATTCGTGTATGGCATATCCTCGGGTGCCGCGCTGGCGCTTGAAGCGGCGAAATGCCTTCCGTCGATCAGGAAGCTGGCGCTGTACGAGGCGCCTTTCGTGACGGACGACAGTCGTCCGGTCGTTCCGGACGGCTACGAGGAGAAGTTGAAGGCGCTTCTCGAAGCGAATCGGCGCAGCGCGGCCATCAAGCTGTTCATGCGCAAGGGAGTCGGGCTGCCGGCCCCGGTTGTGGCCATGATGCCGCTTATGCCCGCTTGGTCCAAGCTCAAAGCGGTCGCACACACGCTCCCGTTCGACACCCGCTTGACGATCGAACACCAGAAAGGCCGCAAAGATACGCTCCGCCGATGGGCAAACGTCCATGTTCCCGCCCTCGTCGCAGTCGGCGGCAAGAGTCCGGCTTGGATGCGCAACGCCATGCGGTCGTTGGCGGAGGCTCTGCCGAATGCGAAGCAGCAAACGCTGCCCGGGGAGACGCATATCGTGAAAGCCGCCGTCTTGGCGCCCGTTTTGGCAGATTACTTTAAATAAAAACCACGGGAGGGAATCAAATGGCAACGTTTACCGCCACATTGGAGTTGCACGGAAAGACCGCGACAGGCATTGAGGTTCCGGAGGAGATTGTGGCCGGATTGGGCGGCGGCAAAAAACCGGCCGTTCGCGTAACGATTCGAGGCTACACGTATCGGACTACGGTTGCCGTGATGGGCGGCCGCTTCCTGATTCCGGTCAGCGCCGAGCACCGGGAGAAGGCGCAGATCGCTGCCGGCGACATGCTCGAGGTGGAGCTGGCGCTCGATACCGAGCCCCGCGAGCTTGTGGTGCCGGCCGATTTCTTGGAAGCGTTGGCACGGCACGAGAAGGCGAAGTCTTTTTTCGAGGGACTGTCTTACAGCAACAAGCGGCGTTTCGTATTGAGCATCGAGGAGGCCAAGACGGCCGAAACGAGACAGCGGCGAATCGAAAAGGCCGTCAGCACGCTTGCGCTTGAAATAATGTAACCAAAACCAAAATTTCCAGGAGGGGTTAAGGATGAGATTCATGATCCTTGTCAAAGCCACGCCAGAGACGGAAGCGGGTCAACCGCCGAGTCAAGAGCTCGTGGATGCGATGTTGAAGTACAACGAAGAGCTGGTCAAAGCGGGGGTGCTCGTTGCCGCCGAGGGACTGCATCCGAGTTCGAACGCGATCCGGATCTCGTATCCGGAGCCCGGAGGCAAGCCGAAAGTGGTGGACGGCCCATTCACGGAAGCGAAGGAGCTGATCGCCGGCTTCACGCTCATCGAGGTGAAATCCAGGGAGGAAGCGATCGAATGGGCGCTGCGGATGCCGGATCCGTATGGCGACGGCAAAAGCGAGATTGAGGTGCGCCAAGTTTTCGAAGCGCCGGAAATCTTCGTGGACCCGGAATCGCTCGCCAAAGAGGAGCATTTGCGTGAAACGGTGACCAGGCGGAAAAGAACGTGACGGATTCCGCCCTTCATCGAACGATCGACGCGATCTGGCGAATCGAATCGGCCAAAATCATCGCATGCCTCGCCCGGATGGTCCGCGACGTGGGGCTTGCGGAGGACTTGGCGCAGGACGCGCTGCTGATCGCCATCGAGCGCTGGCCGTCCGACGGCATCCCGGAAAAGCCAGGCGCCTGGCTGATGACGACGGCCAAACGCCGCGCCCTGGACCTGCTCCGTCGAAACAAGCTGCGCGAGCAGAAGTACGAGGCGATCGGCAGGGAGATGGATACGCGGCATGACGTGGATTTCGATGCCGTTCTGGAAGAGGATTTCGGGGACGATTTGCTGCGGCTGATTTTTACGACCTGCCATCCAGTCTTGTCCACCGAGGCGCGTGTGGCGCTGACGCTTCGGCTGCTCGGCGGACTGACGACCGAGGAGATCGCCCGTGCGTATTTGGTCGCCGAGGCTACGGTCGCCCAGCGGATCGTGCGCGCGAAGAGGACGCTTGCGGAAGCTCGCGTTCCTTTCGAGGTGCCGCCGAAGGCCGAGATGGCCTCTCGGCTGTCGTCCGTGCTCGAGGTCATTTACCTCATGTTCAACGAAGGGTATTCCGCCTCCTCGGGCGCGAGCTGGATTCGCCCCATGCTGTGCGAAGAGGCGCTGCGGCTCGGACGGATCCTGGCCGAGATAGCGCCGGGCGAATCCGAAGTTCACGGCCTGGTAGCCCTCATGGAAATCCAGGCTTCGCGGTTCAAGGCACGCGTGAACGCAAAGGGCGAGCCTGTGCTGCTGCTGGACCAGAACCGGGCGCTCTGGGATCACCTGCTGATCCGACGCGGGCTTGCCGCCCTCGATCGCGCCCAGCAGACGGGCCGTCCGCTGGGTCCCTATGCGCTGCAGGCCGCCATCGCCGCCTGTCATGCGCGGGCCCGGACGGCGGCGGAGACCGATTGGGTACGCATCTCGGCGCTGTACGATGCGCTCTCTCGGGCCGCGCCGTCACCGATTGTGGAGCTGAACCGCGCCGTCGCCCTATCCATGGCGTTCGGTCCGGCGGTGGGGCTTGAAATCGTCGACCAGCTGCTGTCGGAGCCGTCCCTGCAGCGCTATCACCTGCTGCCGAGCGTTCGCGGCGATTTTCTAATGAAGCTCGGCCGCAAGCCGGAAGCCTGCCTCGAATTTCAGCGGGCCGCATCGCTTACGCAAAACGTGCGTGAGCGTGAGTTGCTCTTGAAGCGCGCCGCCGAGTGTGCGGAGGAATGACGACTCACGCCGACGCCCGGCCTACCAACCGCCCGATATCGGGCGGTTTTTTTTCTAATTTTTTTCCCGGCTCGTCGATTTCTCTCCATTCCGTTCGTTGTGACAGTAGAGGCAACTCTAAAGAGTAACGACAGGAGGGACTGACTCATGCGATTCATGATGATCGTCAAGGCGACGAAGGATTCCGAAGCCGGCAAACCGCCGAGCCGACAGCTGCTTGATGCGATGTCCAAGTACAAGGAGCAGCTCAAAAGGGCGGGGGTGCTCATCACAGCCGAAGACCTCCGTCCAACCGTTGACGGCTTTCGCCTCGCGCAACCCGTTCGGGGCGGGAAAGTACAGCTTACGGACGGTCCGTTCACCGACTCGAAGGGACTCATCGCGGGCTTCACGCTGATCGACGTCCGATCGCGGGAAGAAGCGGTCGAATGGGCTCTTCGCATGCCGGATCCCCACGGACTTGGCGAAGGAGAGATCGAAGTGCGCGAGGTGAAAGAAACGTAGCGGCAATTTTTTTTTTAAAAGTTTTTGCAGGCGTGTCGATTTCGCGGGTACCCGTTCGTTGCCTTAATGAAGGCAACAAAAAACCAAAAACCAAATTCGAAAGGATGTTGAACATGAAAGCACAACTGAACGCTTATATTCATTCGGAGGATGCGAGAACGCAAGCGGGTTTCTATCAAGAAGCTTTGGGAGGGCGGATTGCGTCCGTCACAACCTTCGGCCAGATGCCGGGGATTCCGGCGGAGAGCCAACATAAAGTGATGCACATGGCGCTTGAGGTCGCGGGCGGCAATGTCCTGTTCCTGTCCGACTCCTTCGGACCGGCGAGCGGCGGGCGTTCCCTTTCGCTGGCGCTCTCCTTCACGCAGGAGGACGAGGCGCGTGAGGCATTCGGGAAGTTGGCGAACGGCGGGACGGTCAAATTTCCGTTCGAGCCGCAGCCGTGGGGAGCTTACTACGGGGAGATCGAAGACAAGTTCGGCGTCCATTGGCAAATCGTGAAACAATAAAATCGAGGAGGAGGAGCGTAAGATGATGATGGAACGCGAATTGAAGATGAAGACGGTAACGAACGCGGAGACGAATAGGAAGAGTGAAATGTCGAAAGCACGCGTATGGACGGCACGGATCATGAGCGGGATTGTCATTCTGTTCATGCTCTTCGACGGGATCGGGAAAATGGTCGGGCCCGAACCGGTTGTCAAAGCGACGCTTGAGCTCGGATTTACGGAGCGGCATATGGCGGTCATGGGGGTTTTGGGCTTGCTTTCCACCGTTCTGTATATGATTCCTCGCACTTCCGTTTGGGGTGCGCTGCTGCTGACGGGTTATTTGGGCGGTGCGATGGCGGCTCAGCTGCGGGTGGATGCCCCGCTATTTTCAAACCTTTTCTTTCCGCTCTACGTTGCGATTATATTGTGGGGAGCCCTTTGGCTGCGGGATGAGCGATTACGGAAGCTTCTGTCTCTTAAAGGCTGACGCTGCCGACTCCCGATTCGAGAGGCGAGATCCAGCCGATCAACGTATGCAAGCGCGATGAAGCCGATCCGGTACCCGCCGAGGGGTACCGGATTTTTCGTTGCGGCGGTCCTTTACGGTGCGCCGTCCCGCTCCGCCGGCTTGGACGCGTCAAGCGCTTCGTCGGCTTCGTTCAGCTCGTCGAGCGTCCGCTCGAAGCTCGGGGCGAGATGCCGCAGGAAGTAGCGGATTTCGGGCATGTCGAGCCGTTCGATCGACTGCTCGATCTGCTTCTTCGCGACGGCGAATTCGCGGTTGCCGGCGGACAGCTCGGAGACGCACTTCAAGTAGGCGTCCAGCAAGTCCGCCGCCTTGATGTAGCGGGCGTGCTCCGGATCGGCCGGCTTCGTGCCGACAAGCGGGCGGTACGCGTCCTTGAGCTCGTCCGGCACCATATTGAGGAGACGCTCGGCGGCCAGCCGTTCGATGTCGCGGAAGCTGCGCAAAATGTCGGGATTATGATGCTTGACCGGTGTGGGGATATCACCCGTGAATACTTCCGTCGTATCGTGGAACAGCGCCGCGGTCACGATCGTCTCCGTCGGCAGGCCGCGGCCGTAGACGACGTTGGCGATCGTGCACAGCGCGTGCGTCAGCAGCGAGACGTGGAACGAATGCTCGGCGACGTTCTCCTTGACGACGTTGCGCATCAGGCTCCACCGTTCGATATAGCGTAACCGGTACAAATAAGCGAGAAAATGGCTTTCCATGGCGGGTCACCTCACCTGCATTATACAGGAGGCGGGCGGACAACGCCATGGCGGGGAAACGCCGTGCAAACCTCAATTAGTTTGGGCCCAAAAATGTCGCCAATTTACACAAGCATTACACAAAAAAGCTTTGACAAACCGTTTCTGACGCTGGTATCATAAGCCTATAATGTTTGGGGCAAATAAATCGAGAATTGCCCAAAACGACGTCCCGATCCATCCATCGACCAAAGGGGAATCGACGAAAAGTTGCCAACACTCAAAGATATCGCACGGCACGTCGGCGTCTCCATCTCGACCGTGTCCCGCGTCATCAACAACGATACGAGCCGGCACATCAGCCAGGAGACGAAATCGAAAATATGGAAGGCGGCCAAGGAGCTGGGCTACGAGTCGCCGGCGCCGTCCGCCGCCGGGCCCAAAGCGGGGAACGGTCCGTCCGCCGCCCGCCAAATCGGCTGCATCGTGTCCGTGCCGCAAAACAAATACAATCACCCTTACTTCTCTCCGATCCTCGCCGGCATCGAGAAGAAGCTGGGCGAGCTCGGCTATACGCTCGCGTACGTGCTGACGATGGACGAAATCCAGAGCGAGGCGGCGATGCGCAAGCTGATGCACGAGACGAAGCTGGAAGGCATCGTCATCGTCGAAGGCATCCATCCGGACGTGTACGAGTATATCAAGAAGGTCGTCCCGTCCGTCGTCGGCATCGACATCAGCGACCCGACCGTTCCCGTCATTTCGTACGACCGGGTGCAGGCGGCCAAGTCGGCCGTACGCCATCTGATCGATCAGGGCCACCGCCGCATCGCCTTCATCGGCGGCGCCGGGCTGACCGGCGACATGGAGCGCGAGAAGCGGTTTCGCGGGTATCAATACGCGATGCAGGAGGCGGGCCTCGATGTCAAGCCCGACTGGGTCATCAATGCGGGCTGGGACGTGGGCGTCAGCTACTCGCGCATGGCAGCGCTGATGGACGGCGACGCCGGCCTCCGACCGACCGCCGTATTCGCCGCGAGCGACATGATGGCCATATCGGCGATGCGGGCCGTGGCGGAGCGGGGGCTGCGCATTCCGCAGGACGTCGCCTTCGTCGGCCTGGACAACATCGAAGTGTCGCAGTTTACGTCGCCGCCGCTCACGACCATCCATATTCCGAAAAGCGAAATCGGCATGATGGCGGCGAAGGTGCTCGTCGACCAGATCAACGGGGCGAACCCGCTTCCGTTCAAGCTGTTCATGCCGTTCGAGCTGCTCGTCCGGCAATCGTCTTCGTACACTCGAATAGGCGATAGTAGCGGTTGATCCGCTAGTATCCCTTTTTTTCGGCTGGTAGCCAAACAATCATAATATTTGGGCCCAAAACAACATGGCGCGAAAGGGGAAACGGGAATCATGGAGCAAATTCGCATCGGCGTCATCGGCCTCGGCTGGCGGGCCGGGGTTACGAAATATTGGCATCAGCCGAACGGCAGGTCGGTCGTCGTGGCGGGGGCGGACGCCGATCCGGCCCGCCTGGGCAAATTCCGCGAACGGATCAATCCCGACGCCGACGTGACACTGGACTACCGGGAGCTGCTCGAGCGCAAGGACATCGACGCGATCGTCGTCATGACGCCGGACCGGTGCCACGACGAGCACGCGGTGGCGGCGCTCGAAGCGGGCAAGCACGTATACTGCGAGAAGCCGCTCGCGATAACGGTGGAAGGCTGCGACCGCATTCTGGAGGCGTGGCGGCGTTCCGGGAAGCAGTTCATGATCGGCTTCAACATGCGCTACATGAACATGTACCGGACGATGAAGGAGATCGTCGCTTCCGGCGAGATCGGAGACGTGAAGGCGGTGTGGGTGCGTCACTTCGTCGGTCTTGGAAGCGATTACTATTACCACAGCTGGCACGGCAGCTCGCGCAATACGACCTCGCTCCTGCTGCAGAAGGCGTCCCACGACATCGACCTCATCCATTGGATCACGGGCCGTTATACGACGAAGGTGTCGGCCTTCGGCGGGGTCGACTATTTCGGTGGCGGCAAGCCGAACGATCTTACGTGCCCCGAATGCGCGGAGAAGGAGACGTGTCCGGAAGCGCGCTTCGGCCCGCTTACGCAATGCGCGTTCCGCGAGGAGGTGGACGTCGAGGACAACAGCATGGTGCTGATGGAGCTGGAGGGCGGCGTCAAAGCGTCGTACATGCAGTGCCATTTCACGCCCGATTACTTGCGCAACTACACGGTCATCGGCACGGAGGGCCGCATCGAAAACTCGGAAACCGAAAACCGGGTGTACCTGAAATCGCGCAAATCCGGCACGTGGCGCGATTTGTCGGACCGGATCTACGACATCAAGAAGGCCGAAGGCTCGCATAACGGGGCGGATCCGAGAATATGCGAAGACTTCATCGACATGATCCTGCAAGGCAAAGAGCCGATCGCCCAGCCGATCGCGGGCCGCATGAGCGTGGCGGTAGGATGCGCGGCGACGGAATCGATGAGAGCGGGCGGCATGCCGGTGCGGGTGAAGCAGCCCGAGCCGTGGATGCTCGGCCTGCAGCCGTTCGCGGCCCGATAAGGCCGCATCATCTCATAATCGCGTTCGGGAAAGAGGGGGAACGAACCTTTGGGCAACGCCGCCGTAACGGAAGCGAAACCGATCGAAGCCCGGCAGACGAAGTGGTCGGCCTTCAAGCGGTCGTTTCGCAAAAATTGGGACTTGTACTTGTTAATATCGCCCGTCATCGCTTACTTCCTGATCTTCGACTATTACCCGATGTACGGAGTGCAGATCGCCTTCAAAAACTTCATCGCCGCCAAAGGCATATGGGGCAGCGATTGGGCCGGCTTCATGCATTTCGAGCGGTTTTTCAAAAGCTTTTACTTTTGGCGCCTGATCAAAAACACGCTCGGCATCAGCCTCTATTCGCTGCTCGTCGGGTTTCCGATTCCGCTGCTGCTCGCGCTCATGATCAACGAGGTCGGCAGCAAGCCGTTCAAGCGGTTCGTGCAGACGGTCACGTATGCGCCTCACTTTTTGTCCACGGTCGTCATGGTCGGGATGATTCTCATCTTCCTCGATCCGAGACACGGCATGGTCAACCTGTTCGTCCAATGGCTCGGCTTCCAGCCGATCAGCTTCATAACCGAGCCGCAATGGTTCAAGTCGATCTACGTCTGGTCCGGCGTCTGGCAGGGGATGGGCTGGAGCTCGATCATTTACTTGGCCGCGCTGGCCGGCATCGACCCGACGCTGCACGAGGCGGCCCGGGTGGACGGGGCGAGCCGCCTCCGCCGCATCTGGCACATCAACCTGCCGGGCATCCTGCCCACGGTCATCATCTTGCTCATCCTGAACGTCGGGCATCTGATGGGCGTCGGCTTCGAAAAAATTTATTTGATGCAAAACGATTTGAACAAGGAAAGCTCGGACGTCATCTCGACGTACGTGTACACGAGCGGGATCGTCGGCGCCCAGTACAGCTTCTCGGCCGCGGTCGGCCTGTTCAACTCGGTCGTCAACTTCGTGCTGCTCGTCTCCGTGAACTATATCGCCAAAAAACTGAACGAAACCAGCTTGTGGTAAGGAGGAAGACGAATGAAGGAAACTTGGGGGGACCGGACGACGCTGGCCGTCATCTACGGGCTGCTGTCGCTCATTCTCGTCGCCGTGCTGTACCCGCTCGTCTTCGTCGTAAGCGCTTCATTCAGCGATCCGGCGGCGGTCATGCGAGGCGAGGTATGGCTGCTGCCGAAGGACTTGTCGCTTATCGGGTACGAGCGCGTATTCGCGAACAAAGAAATATTGAGCGGCTACATCAACACGATTATTTATACGGTCGTCGGCACGGCGGTCAACTTGGCGATGACGATCGCCGCCGCTTACCCGCTGTCGCGCAAAGATTTCATGGGCCGCAACGTCATAACGGCGTTCATCGTGTTCACGATGTTTTTCAGCGGCGGCTTGATCCCGACCTACCTGCTCGTGAAGAAGCTCGGCATGATCAACTCGATGTGGGCGCTCATCATTCCGGGCGCGGTGTCGGTCATGAACATTATTATCATGCGGACGTTTTTCCAGGCGAGCGTCCCGACCGAGGTGCAGGAATCGGCGGAAATGGACGGCTGCACGAACATCCAGACGCTCGTCCGCATCGTGCTGCCCTTGTCGATGCCGATCATCGCCGTCATGATCCTGTTCTACGCCGTCGGCCATTGGAACGCGTACTTCAACGCCTTGATCTACTTGTCCGACCGGGACAAATACCCGCTGCAGCTGTTTTTGCGGGAAATTTTGATCAAATCGGAGATGGACCAAATGACGTCGAGCATGGACTTGTCGGTCCAGAAGCATCTGATGGAGGCGGAGGCGATCAAATACGCCATCGTCATCGTCTCGAATTTACCGGTATTGCTCCTGTATCCGTTCCTGCAAAAGTATTTCGTGAAAGGCATGCTGATCGGCGCTATCAAGGGCTAATATCCGCCAAACGGTCCTTGTTTCGCAATAGAAGTCATCATCCAATCGAATCATGGGGAGGGTCCACCTGACATGAAATTCAAGAAGCTGACCTCGCTTGCGCTCGCCACGGTTATGACGGCCGGGCTGACGGCCGCCTGCGGGGGCAAGGACGAGCCGGGAGAGAGCGCGGCGCCGAATGCGGGCAAAGATGCGGGCGTGAACGTCACCGGTTTTCCGATCGTGAAGGAGCCGATCAAGCTGACCTTTTTCGCGGGCAAGGCGACGTCGGCCCCGGCGAACTGGAACGAGCTGCCGGTCTGGAAAGAATACGCGAAGCAATCGAACATCGAGGTCGACTTCCAGCTGACGCCGGCGGAAAGCTTGACGGAGAAGCGCAATCTCGTCCTGACGGGGGGCGATTACCCGGACGCGTTCCATACGGCCCGGTTCTCCAGCCTCGACGTGGCGAACTACGGCGCCCAAGGCATCTTCATCCCGCTGAACGATCTGATCGACAAGTACGCGCCGAACTTCAAAAAGCTGCTGGATCAATATCCCGAGGTGAAGCGCGGCTTGACGATGCCGGACGGAAACATCTACTCGTTCCCGACGTTTTACGATCCCGCTTTCAAGTCGGTGCTGATCGGCACGAAGCTGTGGTACAACCAAGCGTTCCTCGACGCGCTGAACATCAAGGCGCCGACGACGACGGACGAACTGTACCAATATTTGAAGGCCGTCAAGACGCAGGACCCGAACAAAAACGGCAAGCCGGACGAAATTCCGTACGCCGCGAGCGGCTACGGCTCCCTGCTCGACGAGCTGAAGGGCGCATGGGGTCTCGGCAACCGCGGCAACATGCATCCGCGCGTCGACGTCGATCCGCAGACGAACAAGCTGCGCTTCATTCCGGCGGATCCGCGCTACAAAGAGCTGCTCGAATATATGAACAAGCTGTACAAGGAAGGATTGTTCATCGACAACGTCCTGACGATCAAAGGGCCGGAGGTCAATACGAAGCTCGCCGAAGGCGTCGTCGGCGCCTCGGAGACGAACAGCCCGCACGCGATCGGCGGCGTGACGATCAAAAACTTCGTCGGCGCACCGGCGCTGAAAGGGCCGCACGGCGACCAGGTCTTCTCGCGAGCGCGCTCGCCGCTCATCGACGTCGGCGCGTTCGTCATCACGAACAAAAACAAGCATCCGGAGGCGACCGTCCGCTGGATCGACCATTTCTACGGCGAGGAAGGCAGCAAGCTGTTCTTCATGGGCGTCAAAGGACTCAGCTACAACGAGAAGCCGGACGGCACGCTCGAATATACGGAGGAATACAACAAGGATTCGTCCAAGTTCGTCTCGTGGGCCGGCGGATTCTACCCGGCGATGCTGACGTCCAAGACGTTCAAGGGCGGCGAAGCGTCCGCTCCGAGCATGGCGGCGGCGAAGCTGGTCGAGCCGTATTGGCCGAAGGAAGTGTGGCCCGCGTTCACGTATACGCAAGACGAGCTGAACCGGTTCAGCCCGCTGTCGACGGACATCAACAAGTACGTCGACGAGATGACGACGAAGTTCATCGTGGGCGACGTGCCGTTCACCGAGTGGGACAAATACGTGAGCACGCTGAACAAGATGGGCTTGGCCGACTATTTGAAGCTGTATACGGCGGCTTACGAACGGTACAGCGGCGGCAAATAACCGGCTAAGCGGGACGACTAGGGTAACGGCGCCCCAGGCAATCGGGAATGCGCATCAACGATCTACTTCAATTTGGGGGGCAGGAAAACGGGAAGGCGACAAGGTCCCCGGACGGCGCGGCTGCGGGTCCGGGGATCGTTTTGTCTAAAATCGGGATGAAAAAGGAGAATGAATCATATGACGAAGCGCAAATCGATCGCGGCGGCGCTCATGGCGCTGCTGCTGTTCCTCGGCGTCTTGCCGGCGGCGGCTTCCGCCAAGACGGAGCCGTTATTCGACTTCTGGGTGCCGACGAACACGCAGAAGGTGATGCGCGACCAGCCCGCGCCGGCCGACGGCGGCGTCAAGACGCTGCGCATGGAAGCGGCGCGCAACGAATACGAGGGCGGCCAGGTGATCGTCCGTACGGGAAGCGAGCCGCTCCGCAAGCTCCAAGTGTCGGTAAGCGAGCTGAAGCAGACGGACGGCAGCGCGAAAATACGCCGCGACGACATCCGGCTGTTCCGGCAGCATTACATCGAGGTGACGACGTCGACGACGGCCGCTTACCCGAAGGGCTGGTACCCGGATGCGCTCATCCCGCTCGACGAGGAAGGAAAGCTCGAGGTGGCGGCCGGGCAGAACCAAGGCATCTGGATCAAAGTCTACGTGCCGAAAGGGCAGCCGGCCGGAACGTATACCGGGGAGCTGACGCTGCACGAGACGGGCAATCCGGTGCGGGTGCCGATCGAGCTGACGGTATGGGACTTCGAGCTGACCGACGAAAGCCATACGAAGACGGCGTTCACGCTGTGGGGCGACCAAGTGGCTTACGCCCACGGCGGCATCTCGGGCGAGCCGTTCTGGGCGCTGCTCGACAAGTATTACTGGGCGTCCGTCGACAACCGGCTGACCCCGAGCTACTTGCCCGTACCGTTCGACAACGTGGACGAATTCGTGCGTCGGGCGGAGCCCTATATCACGAACCCGAAGGTGTCGGCCTACCGGCTCGCCCTGTACCGGGACGCGGCCGGCAACGTGGACGAGGCGAAGTCGAAGGAGCTCGTCGACAAGCTGCGCGACAAAGGGCTGCTCGGCAAAGCGTTTTACTATTTGGTCGACGAGCCCGGCGTGAACCGCTACCCGGACGTGCGCAATTACAAGGACATTTTGCGCCGGGTCGCGCCGGATGTGCCGAGCCTCGTCACGATCCAGCCGGTCGACGAACTCGTCGGCGACGTCGATATATGGGTGCCGGAGATCGACAAGTACGATTACGATTTCGCGCATGAGCGGCAGGCGCTGGGCGACCACGTCTGGTGGTACACGTGCGTCGTTCCGAAGCATCCGTTCCCGTCGTACCATCTGGACGACGATTCGGTCGGCACGCGGCTGCTGTCCTGGATGCAGCGGGACAACGACGTCGAAGGGACGCTGTTCTGGTCGACGACCATTTTCAAGAAATGGAACGGCAAGCAGTACGTCGACCGCGACGTCTGGACCGACCCGATGGCGTTCCCCGGGGCGAACGGCGACGGCTACTTGTTCTACCCCGGCACGGCGCTCGGCATCGACGGTCCGATCGGCACGATCCGCATGGAGACGCTGCGCGAAGGCGCGGAGGATTACGAATACTTGTGGCTGCTGGAGCAGCGCTTGAACGAGGCGGCCGCCAAGCTCGGTATCGGCGAGGGGACGTTCTCGGCGAAAGAAGCGATTCAGCCTTATTATGACCGGCTGTACGACCATATCCGGGATTACGAGGAAAATCCGGAGAAGCTGCTGCAGGTGCGCCGCGAGGTGGCGGAGAGCATCGTCGCCCTCGAACGCGACCCGGCCGCTCTTGTCACGGTGGGGACGCCGGTGCCGGGCAGCCGTACCATAACGGTGTTTGCGGGCAAAGGCGCCCAAGTGGCCGTCAACGGCCAGACGCTCGCGCCGTCCGTCACCGCGGACACGTACGACCGGTTCGACACGACGATTGCGCTCGCGCCGGGTCTGCACGACGTGACCGTCGCCGTCTCGGCGGGCGGAGCGACGAAGACGATCGTGCTCAAGCTGGCCGTGAAGGAGACGGCGCAGACGTACGCGATTGCGCTCAACCGGGCGGAAACCGAGCAGGCGGTCAAGCGGTGGACGTCGTCGACGGTCGAGACGAGCTTGTCCGGCGAGCACGCGACGGAAGGCGCGCATTCGCTGAAGGCGGTCTACAAGGCGGGAGCGAAATTCCCGAATATCCGATTGTTCGAAGCGGGCAAAGGGTTCCGCAGCGCGGATTGGTCGGCGTTCGAGGCGCTCGAGTTCGACGTGTTCAACCCGGGAGAAACGGTGCAGTTTTACGTCAAGTTCCACGGGCTGAACGGCAAAACCGACGATACGTTCATGCAGTACGTCCGGGCCGGACGCGGCGAGACGATCCGGGTGCCGCTCAAGCAGGTGAACCTCGATCTGACGCAGATGAAGGGCATCGAGCTGTGGATGTGGCAGCAAAGCGCGGCGAAGACGCTGTACTTCGACAACTTCCGGTTCGTGTCCGGGGAGCCGGCGGACAGCATGGAGCCGTAAAGGAGGGAGTCTCCGTCCGCACGGATCGAACGGCGATCGGCCGGGCGGGAGGGATTGCGGGGCCAGCGAAGAAGTTATAGGGGCGTTACAAGGAAAGGAGTGCTTCCGCATGACAACGAAACCGGTCCGGGTGGTCGGCCATCGAGGCGCGGCCGGCGACGCGCCGGAAAATACACTGGCGTCGTTCGCGCTCGCCGTGAAGCAAGGCGCGGACGCGATCGAGCTGGACGTCCATCCGTCCAAGGACGGCCGCCTCGTCGTCTGCCACGACACGACGGTGAACCGGACGACGAACGGCAAGGGCGAAATCGGACAGATGACGGTCGAGCAGCTGAAAAAGCTCGATGCCGGCTCATGGGGCGGCAAAGCGTTCGCGGGCGAGCGGCTGCCGCTGCTCGAGGACGTGTTCGACCTCGTCCCGCCGAGGATGGAGGTCAACGTCGAAATCAAAAGCGACTCGCCCGCGCTGCGGGACGCGCTGATCGGCATGCTCCGCGAGCGCGAGCTATTCGGGCGCGTGTTCGTCTCCTCGTTCAATCACGAATGCCTCGTCCGCTTGAAGCGGGCGGAGCCGCTCGTGAAGATCGGCCTGCTGTACGATACGAAGCCGCTGCGGCCGGCGGAGGCGCACGGCAAGTACGGCGTCGAGCCGTACTCGCTTCACCCGCACCATAAGCTCGTCGACCGGTCGTTCGTCGAGGAGGCGGAGCGGCTCGGGCTGCGCGTCTATCCGTGGACGGTGAACGACGAGCCGCGGATGCGGGCGCTGGTCGAACTGGGCGTATCGGGCATCATCACCGATTTTCCCGGGAAGCTGCGCGGCTTGCTCGACAGGCTGTAACAAAGGAAGGAGCTGTCCCTCATTCGCCGCCGGCGACGAGGGGCGGCTCCTTTCGTCGTTCATCCGCCTATGCGGATACGTTTCGTTTTCGCTTACGCACGAACAGATAGGCGCCGATGACGACCAGGTTGCAGACGAGAAGGCCGACGAGCGCCGGCACGAGCACGGCGATACCCGATCCGTCCGCGTAGACGCTCCAAACGCTTTTCATGATCGCAATCAGATTGATGATCAGAATGCCGTATTTCCAAGACCGTTTCCAGAAGGCCGCGGCCAAGAACAACATCGTGATCGGCACGAGGGAGCTCAGCAAAACCTTGGAGACGCTCCATTCTCCCGTCAAATAGTCGATCTCCGCCTGCAAAAACTGCTGTACCTGCGGATCGGCCGTCTCCGGCTTCGGAAACCAGAACATGCTGGTCAGCAGCGCGATCACCGTCAGGAGAAGACCGGTCCGGCTTCTGCGGTACGCGAAATAAATGTACGGCAGGATGAAAAACGGACGAATATACCAGCTCAGCTCATTGTGGTGCCGTTCCCAAGCCCAGCTCCAAAAATCGGAGAAAATGTCCATCGGGATCCCCCGCCCTTCATCGAATGCCGCGCTCGATTATGCGCAGCATATGGTCCACCTCGCGAACGTAACGGTCCTCTTCGGCCCCGGAGGCGTAATGCTTCATGAAAAAATCGGCGAAATGCATCGAAAAAAAAGTCGTCATCCGGGCCAACGTATCGCTGTCGATTCCGGAACCGATTTCGCCCCGGGCCTTCTTCCGCTCGATCAGCTCGGCCAAATAGCGATGGCTTTCGTTCAATCCCGCGGACAGGAACGTCCCGTTGACTTCCTTGGGCAGTGTCATGAACTCGTTCGCGATCGCCGCGTACTTCGGATGCTCGAGGAAAAAGGAAATGCCGGAGAGGAACAGCCTCCGCAAAAACTCGACGAAATCGGTTCCTTCCGGATCTTGATAGACGAGTGCGGCCGCTTCGCGTTTTTGGCGGTGAATGCGCTCGATCAAGTACAAGTACAAGTCGTCTTTGTTTTCAAAATATTGATAAAAGCTCCCTTTGGCGATCTTGCTTCGCTCCACGATTTTGGAAATGCTCGCTTTCTCGTAGCCGGCCTGATAAAATTCCTCGACGGCATGGTTGACGATCAGCTCCCGCTTCGCTTCCGGCAGGTTGAAAAACGTTGCGTGCGGCATAGAACCTCCTCGAACGATTCATGGTTGATGTGTGTGACTGAACAGTCATATGACTATGTAGTCACATTCTATCCGAACGGAAATCGGGTGTCAACAGATATACATGCCCGTGCATAAAAAAACTCCGAACCGCCATCCAAGCGGCTCGGAGCTTCCCTTTCGTTTATTGCGCATCAGCTTTCTTTTCGGGGTGTCGTGCGGGTAATGAACCGTTTCGTATTCGGGTTGTACGCAAGCTTCTCGCCAAGCATCGTCTCCAGATCGCCGAACGCGATGTAGTTCCGGTTCAGCTTCGTCTTGATCGGCTCCTTCAGCGAGATCGTCTGCCCCTGCTTCTCGACGACGTCGGAATTCGGCTTGGCGGTCATCCGCACCCCGTGATAATTGATGGCGAGGTTGCCGGCGCCGTCCTTCTTGCATTCGCCGCCGAGCTGCTCGATCGTCTGCCGCAGCGGCACGTCGCCGAACTCGTGGCGGACGGCGACGATGCGCCGCAATATCGTCTTGTGCAGCACCTGCGGCGAGATGTACGGGCTGCCCGCGTTGATGCGCGGAATTTGCATCGGGTCGTCGTCGCGGGTGGCCATCTCCGGGACGATCGTGAAGGCGTACCGGATGCCGCCTTCCTGCAAGTATTGGGACGCCAGCTTGTTATAGACGCCGTACGGATAGGCGAGCGAATCGACCTTCTCCGGTCCGAGCGGGGTCAGACGGCGAATGCACTCCTCGGTGTCGCCGACGATGCGGGCGTGGTACTGCTCCTCGGTTTCCGTCGTGCCGTTCACGGGCAGCCGCGTGATCATATACGGCGTATTCGGATTATTGTGCATGCCGTTCGTATGGCACATCGCGCTGACGACGCCGGGACGCTCGGACGTGAACGCTTTGATCTGCTCGCGGGTCATGAACGGGACGTAGCCGGCCGTCGGGTTGTCGAGCGTATCCGTGATGATGAAGTTGGTCGCCGGAATGCCGAGCTTTTTCAAGATCGGGAAGGCGTTGTTGAAAAAGCTGGCGTAGCCGTCGTCGAACGTGACGAATACGGCGTTGTTCGGCACGCTGCCGCCGTTCATGAATTGCTTGAACGTTTCGAGCGAGATGAATTCGTAGCCTTGCTCGATCAAGTAGTTCAGCTGATCCTCGAACAGCTTCGTCGTAATCGTGCCCGAGCTCGTATCCGTATCGTGGACGTGGTGGTACATGAGCACGGCGACTTGGTCGGAGTACAGCACTTTGTCGTGCGAAGCGCTTAACGTGGGCATCAGCAGCGTAATGCCGATGACGAACAATATCATGGACCGGAGAATCGGTTTGGCCATTGTGTCTTGCTCCTTACGGTAAGGGTCTAAAGTCCCGTTTGTGAACGAATTATGAACAGCTAATTATATTCGCGAAGACGGCGGGAATTCCTTCCGAATCGTTGTAAACATTTGACCCGATCTGGTATGATCGAGCTAGAGTCTTTATTCTTGCATTTTTAGACGTCCGAAAGGAGCAACAAGTTGCATGCAGCACTTCCGAGAAAGCATCTATAAACTGATCGTGGAGACGTCCACCAATTTGCCCGCGGACGTTCGCCGGGCGATCCAGCGCGCGCAGGAGCGCGAAGACGAAGGGACGCGCGCGGCGCTTTCGCTGTCGACCATATCGGAGAACATTACGATGGCGGAATGCAACGTATCGCCGATTTGCCAGGATACCGGCATGCCGACCTTCATTATACATTGCCCGGTCGGCGCGAACCAGATCGAGATGAAGAAGCAGATCGTCGAAGCGGTCCGCCAGGCGACGAAGGACAGCAAGCTTCGCCCGAACTCGGTCGACTCGCTCACCGGGGCGAACAGCGGCGACAATATCGGACCGGGCGTGCCCGTCGTCCATTTCGAGCAGTGGGAGAAGGACGACATTGACGTCCGCCTCATCCTGAAGGGCGGCGGCTGCGAGAACAAGAACATCCAGTACAGCCTGCCGGCCGAGCTGGAAGGCGTCGGCAAAGCCGGCCGCGATCTCGACGGCATCCGCAAATGCATCATGCACGCCGTCTACCAGGCGCAAGGCCAAGGCTGCAGCGCCGGCTTCATCGGCGTCGGCATCGGCGGCGACCGGACGACCGGCTACGAGCTGGCCAAGCACCAGCTGTTCCGCGAAGTCGACGACGTCAACCCGAACCCCGAGCTGCGCAAGCTCGAGGAATACGTGCTGGAGAACGCCAACAAGCTCGGCATCGGCACGATGGGCTTCGGCGGGCAAGTGACGCTGCTCGGCTGCAAAATCGGCGTCATGGACCGTCTGCCTGCCAGCTTCTTCGTCTCGGTCGCGTATAACTGCTGGGCGTACCGCCGTCAAGGCGTCGTGCTCGACCCGGCCACGGGCGGGATCAAGAGCTGGGTGTACGAGGGCGGCAGCAGCGTCGCCATGGCCGATCCGGCCGCGAAGAAGGACGCCGCCGCCGAAGGACGCCGCGAAGTCGTGCTGCAGGCGCCGATCACCGAGGAGCAAATTCGCCAGCTGCGCGTCGGCGACGTCGTCGTCATCAACGGCCCGATGCATACCGGCCGCGACGCGCTGCACAAATATCTTATGGACCACGACGCGCCGGTCGATCTGAACGGCCACGTCATTTACCATTGCGGTCCGGTTATGTCGAAGGACGAGAGCGGCGAATGGCACGTCCGCGCGGCCGGTCCGACGACGAGCATCCGCGAGGAGCCGTACCAAGGCGACATTTTGAAGAAATTCGGCCTGCGCGCCGTGATCGGCAAGGGCGGCATGGGGCCGAAGACGCTGGCCGCGCTGCGGGAGCACGGCGCCGTCTACCTGAACGCGATCGGCGGGGCCGCGCAGTATTACGCGGAATGCATCAAGAAGGTGGACGGCGTCCACTTCATGGAGTTCGGCGTTCCGGAGGCGATGTGGCACCTGCAGGTCGAAGGGTTCGCCGCGATCGTCACGATGGACTCGCACGGCAACAGCCTGCATGCGGACGTCGACAAGAGCTCGCTCGAGAAGCTCGCCGAATTCAAAGAGCCCGTCTTCAAATGATCGGGCCGGACGGAATGGAACGATAGCCCTTATGGATACGATAACGAGAAAGCCGCTCGGAATCCGGTTCAACGAATGGTTCGAAGCGTATATGTTCGTCATTATCCCGGTATCGCTGATACTCGGGTTTTTCTTTTACCGGTGGCTGGAGGGAGGAACGAGGCTCGTCCCGTATTTGTTCGCTTACCTGACGTTCGTCATGGCGCTCGGATGCAGTCCGGCCCAGCTGGGCGGCGCGCTGCGCAAGCCGCTCGCGATCGTCGTGACGCTGGCGCTCGTCCATGTCGCGGCGCCGCTCGCCGCCTACGGGGCCGGCACGCTGCTGTTCGGCGCGGGATCGCCCTACGTCGTCGGGCTCGTGCTGTTCGCGGTTATCCCGCTTGGCGTGTCGTCGGTCATCTGGGTCGGCTTGTCGGGCGGCAGCGTGGCGCTCGTCCTTTCGCTCATCGTGCTCGATTCGATCGTCAGCCCGTTTGTCGTCCCGTACGCGATCGATCTGCTGTTCGGGGCGGACATTCATTTCGATCACTGGAACGTCATGAAGGATTTGATCGTCATCATCCTCGTGCCGACGGTGCTCGGGGTTGCGGTGAACGCGTGGAGCAAAGGCCGGGCGAAGCCGGTTACGGCTCCGTATGCGGCGCCGACGTCGAAGCTGGCGTTCGCCGCCGTCATCGTCATCAACGCGGCGGCCATCGCCCCGCACGTTTTCGCGATGAAGGGCGAGCTGATCCGGCTCGTGCCCGCCGTCCTGCTGTTCGTCGCGTTCTGCTACGCGCTCGGCTGGCTCGGATCGCTGCCGTTCCGGGGGCGGGACGTCGTCGTGACGATCACGTACAGCTCGGGGATGCGCAACATTTCGCTCGGCATCGTCATCGCGCTGCACTATTTCGAGCCGGCCGCTGCCGTCCCGGTCGTCATGGCCATTCTGATCCAGCAGCCGATGGCGACGCTGGCGCACCGTTTACAAAAAAATTACTGGCAAAAGCGGGGAACGGGCGTTACGATATCTTCCTAGACAACGGCGCACGAAGGGGAAGGGCTTCGCCCGACTTCGGGCAGCGGTAACGGCAAAGGAGCGAAGGAACGACCATGGGCAAATTTCGGACGCGGCTCGCGCTGCTGTTCATCGTCCTGATCGGCTGCTCGGTGCTGGCGGCGGGCGTGTTCGTGGCCTTCATGCTGGAGCGGTCGCATCTGAACGCGCTGCAGGACAGCATGAAGCGGGAAATCCAGATCATCCTGGCGACGACGGAAGGCAGCGTGCAGCAATACGAGCGGCGCAACGGCGTTTTTTTCTCCGAGCAGGCGATCGCCTTGAAGCGGTCGGCGAACGCTCGGGTTACGTATATCGCCGCCGACGGCACCGTCCTCGGCGATTCGGATCTGAATCCGTCGGAGATGGACAATCATATGAGCCGGGAAGAAATCCGCGAAGCGGCTGCGGCCGGCATCGGCTATTCGAAGCGGCACAGCGACTCGACCGGCAGCAACATGCTGTACGTCGCAATGGCCGTGCAGGACGGGCGCGCGAACGTAGTCGGCTACTTGCGCCTGTCGATGGGGCTCGAGGAAATCGAGACGACGATCCGCCACTTGTGGTGGGGGCTGATCGGCGGCTTGCTGGTCGTTTTCGTGATTGCGGGGCTGATCAGCTACCGGGCCGCCTACCAGCTGACCCGCCCGATCGAGAAAATTACGCGGGTGGCGCGGCAAATTACGAATATGAATTACAAATCGCGCGTCTACTTGCGCAACCGCGACGAGATCGGGCAGCTCGGCCAGGCGATCAACACGATGGCGGACAGCCTGCAGCTGCAAATGCACCGCATACTCGAAAACGAAAGCCGGCTGTCCGGCGTCTTGGACAATATGGTAAGCGGAGTCGTCATGATCGACGGCGACGGTAAAATCGTGCTCGTCAACCGGTCGGCGGAAGACATTCTCGGCTATACCTCCGACGATTTGATCGGCAAACGGTTCGACGGCGCGAAGCAGCCCTACGAGCTCATCCAGCTGATCAAGGAATGCGTCGAGCGCGGCGAGCATATCCGCGACGAAATCATGTTTTACTTCCCCGAGGAGCGCATCCTCGAAGTGAATCTCGTGCCGATGCAGGCGGTCGAGGAAGAATGGCTCGGCCTCGTCATCGTCCTGCACGACATAACGGCGATTCGCCGGCTCGAGAAGGTGCGCAGCGAATTCGTCGCGAACGTGTCCCACGAGCTGAAGACGCCCGTCGCGGCGGTGAAAGGGTTCGCCGAGACGCTGCTGAACGGCGCGATGAACGACGCGGAGACGGCCCGATCGTTTCTGCAAATCATCTATGACGAGAGCGAGCGGCTCAATCGGCTCATCGGCGACATTTTGGAGCTGTCCAAAATCGAGTCGAAGCGGGTGCCGCTGCAGTTTTCGCCGGTCCATCTCGGCAGCTTCGTCGCCAAAACGCTCGATATGATGCGCACGTCCGCCGACAAGAAGCAAATCTCGCTCGACATGAAGGTCGACGACGATTTGTACATGGAAGCGGACGAGGACCGGCTGCGGCAAATTTTGATCAACCTGCTGTCGAACGGCATCAACTATACGCCCGACGGGGGCAAGGTGAAGATCGAGGTGGAGGAGGTCGCGCCGGCGGGCGGCGAGGGCGATGCCGAGACGATACGGATCGTCATCTCCGATACGGGCATCGGCATTCCGAAAAAAGATTTGCCGCGCATTTTCGAGCGGTTTTACCGCGTCGACAAAGCGAGGTCGCGCAGCTCCGGAGGAACCGGACTCGGCCTGTCGATCGTCAAGCATCTCGTCGAGCTGCACCAAGGAACGATCCGGGTGGAAAGCGAGCTTGGGCTCGGCTCGCGGTTCATTTTGGAGCTGCCGGTCATTCAGTCGTGGACGAAGTAGTTTACACGGCGTTTACAAAACCTTTATACAAACTTAACATTTGTATGATAAGCTGAGGTTGCCGGAAAAATTGCATGCGATTTGAGGGGGTTGTCATGCCGAAAAGCATTCTGGTTGTCGAAGACGAACCGACACTGGCCCGCCTGCTCTCGTACAACTTGTCGCAGGAAGGGTACCGGACCACCTTGATCGACCATGGCGGCGAAGGGCTGCAAGCCGCGCTGCAGCATCCGTTCGACCTGATCATACTCGACATTATGCTGCCCGGCATGAACGGCTTCGAGGTGCTGGCGAAGCTGCGTCAGAAGGGCGTCAAGACGCCGGTCATCATCTTGACGGCGCGCAACGCGGAGGAAGAAGTGGTGCAGGGGCTGAAAGCCGGAGCGGACGACTACATCACGAAGCCGTTCGGCGTCGCCGAGCTGCTCGCCCGCGTGTCCGCGGTCATGAGAAGGACGGGGGCGGACGAGCCGCCGGTCGCCGACGAGCCGGAAGCCGGAAAGGTGATCCAGGTCGCGGACTTGAAAATATATCCCGAGAAGTACGAGGTCGTGCTGAACGGGGAACAAATCCAGCTCCGCCCGAAGGAGTTCGAGGTGCTGCTTTATTTGGTCCAGCGGCCGGGCGTCGTCGTGACGAGGGACGATCTGATGAACATCGTATGGGGGTTCGACTACGTGGGCGGGCAGCGGACGGTCGACGTTCACGTCAGCTCGCTGCGCAAAAAGCTCGAGATGAATCAGGAGACGGTGCAAATCGATTCGATTCGCGGGCTCGGCTACAAGCTGGTGATCCATACCAACAAAAAATGACGCATTTCCCGGGAAATCGAGGAGACGGACAAGGCCGTACGCGCAGGCGTGCGGCTTTTTGCCGTATGCGGAAGGCGTCATGCGCCATCGGCCCGTCGTCCGTAACGGGACCGACCGTCGGCGATCCATTCTGGCGGTGCCCGGCGTTAGGCGGTGGTTGACCACCGTTATTATGACGCCGATCGCCTCACCTGGAGCTTCGCGCGGTACGGAACGACCCGCGCGCGGCCGTTTGCGGCAGCGGACATTTCCCGGCTTCGGGCCGGTACGCGGATGGGCTTCGCGGAATAGGCTGATGTTGAGTAACCAATCGAAGCATGGGGGAGGATGCGCGTGTTGTACGGTGCACGGCATTACGGGTTTCGCCAGGAGTTTGCGCCCGTATGGGCGGCCGGTCTGCCGCAGACGTTGGAGGCGATCAAGCGGTCGGTGCAGGGAGAACGCAACGACGAGCTGTTTTACGACGAACTGATTCGGATGGCCCCTTCGCGCGAGCAGGCGGCGATAATTGAATCGATCCGCAACGACGAGCGGAAGCACAATCGGATGTTTCGCGACATGTACAGGGCGTTGACGGGCAGCGAGATAACCGGAGCAAGCGACGAACCGCACGTCGGGGTTCGTTCCTACTCCGAAGGGCTGCAGCGGGCGTTGTTCGGCGAGCTGTCGGCCGTGGAAAAATACCGGAGCATTTGGTTCGGGCTGCCGCCGGGCGTTTACAAGGATACGGTGCTCGGCATCATCATGGATGAGCAAAAGCATGCGGCCCAATACAACTACTTGTTTGCACGGAATCAAACCGGCCCGTGCAAGTAGATGAGGGCGGAGAACGGGCGAACCCTTCTCCGCTTTCGTATCGGGTCCGATCCCGATCGCGGTTGAACCCCCGCTTACATACGCATACTACTCGGGAAGCGGAAAAGACTGGCGGGCGAAGAGGGAGTTTATGGGCGAATACGTGCAAATTATACTCAGGACGTCGGCCGCGTTTGCCGCGCTTCTCGTCATCGCGCGCATTCTCGGCAAGCAGCTGCTATCCAACATGACGTTTCACGATTTTGCGACGGGCATCACGCTGGGGGCGATCGCCGCCAACCTTGCGTTCAATCCGAAGATCGGATCGTCCGACTTGCTGCTGTCGCTCGCCGTGTTCACGGCGATCTCGTATGCGATTACGGTGGTGGCGATCCGAAGCCGGAAGGCGAGAAAATGGATTACGGGCTCGCCGACCGTCCTGATCGAGAACGGCAAGATGATGGAAGGCAACATGAAGAAGGTCCACTATTCGCTCGATTCGCTCATTCAGTCGCTTCGCGAGAAAGACGTGTTCGACCTGGAGGAAGTCGATTACGCCGTCCTCGAAAACAACGGCAAGCTTTCGGTCATGAAAAAGCCGGCCTATCGCCCCGTCACCCGGAACGATTTGCATTTGGCGGCTCCTCCCGCGTCCCGGTTCCCGATCGAATTGATCATGGACGGCCGGCTGATCGAACGGAACCTCGCCGATTACGGCGTCTCCCGGACATGGCTGCTGTCGAGGCTGGAGAAACGGGGCAAGCGGGTGGAAGACGTCTTTTACGCCGTGAAAAGCACCGACGGCAAGCTGAGGCTGGACTTTTACGAGGACAGGTTGGAAGAACCCGTCGATCAGGAACAAAACGGAGCGGGACAAGGAGGAATTACGAATGGCGGATAAATTGAAAATCGGCATCATCGGCTGCGGCGGCATCGCGTTCGGCAAGCACATGCCGAGCTTGGCGAAAATCGCGGAAGCGGAAATGGTCGCCTTCTGCGACGTCGAAGAGCATCGCGCGAGACAGGCGGCCGAGAAATTCGGCGCTCCCGGTGCCCGCACCTACACGGATTATGCGCGGCTGCTGGAGGACGATTCGATCGCCGTCGTGCATGTCTGCACGCCGAACGACTCGCATGCGGACATTACGGTAGCGGCCCTCGAAGCGGGCAAGCATGTCATGTGCGAGAAGCCGATGGCGAAGACGGCCGAAGGGGCGCGCCGCATGCTGGAGGCGGCGAGGCGGACCGGGCGGAAGCTGACGATCGGGTACCAGAACCGGTTTCGGACGGACACCCAATATTTGCATAAGCTGTGTGCGGGCGGCGAGCTCGGCGAGCTGTATTTCGCCAAAGCGCATGCACTGCGGCGCCGTGCCGTACCGACGTGGGGCGTTTTCCTCGACGAGGAGAAGCAGGGAGGCGGGCCGTTGATCGACATCGGCACGCATGCGCTCGATTTGGCGTTATGGATGATGGACAATTACCGGCCGAAGACGGTGCTCGGCACCGCCTACCACAAGCTGTCCTCCCGCGAGAACGCGGCGAACGCCTGGGGGCCGTGGGATCCGGCCCGGTTCACGGTGGAGGATTCCGCGTTCGCCATGATCACGATGGAGAACGGGGCGACGATTTTGCTCGAGTCGAGCTGGGCGCTGAACGTGGCGCAGGACGGCGAGGCGAAGGTGACGCTGTGCGGAACCGAGGGAGGCGCCGACATGTGGGACGGCCTTCGGATCAACGGGGAGAAGCACGGCAAGCTGTATTTGAACCAGGTGCAGCTGTCCGGCAAAGGTGTCGCGTTCTTCGAAGGGAACCAGGAGAGCGAAGCCGATCTCGAGGCGAGACGGTGGATCGACTGCATCCTGCGCGACGAGGAGCCGATCGTCAAGCCTGAGCAGGCGCTCATCGTCTCGGAAATATTGGAGGCGGTGTACGAGTCGGCCCGCACCGGCCAAGCCGTCACGTTCCCGTAAGGAGAGACGGCGCACCGGAAAATCCTTCGAAAAAAGCGGTATGCATCTCCGAATCGAGTCGTCGAGCGACGCGATCGGGGGGCATACCGCTTTTGCTTACACAAAGGAATGCGGTCTTGCGCGCCTCGCGCGCCGCCGGTTCAGAACGGCGCACTGTTCGGCGCGATGTCGATGCGGCCGTCGCGGTCCGTATCGGTCGGATCGTCGTTTTCATCGTCGATCCGCATGCCGAGCCGCTCGTGCGCCTCCGTATCTTCCCCGACGTCCCGCTTCACCTTTTGTTCGCGAATATCCATCGTTTCCCTCCTTTCCTTATCGCGTTATAGCTTGTCCCGGCCGCCCCGGAAATAATCGCTCGAGCGTAACGTGTCCGGGGCGTTTTGGAACACAATCGGCTTTTGTCGCGTATATACCGAAAACGCGATCCGAATCGCGAATCGGGAGGAATGTCCGGTGTGGGAGCCGTTGAACGAGAAGTTGGAGCAAGCGAATGCGAAGCGGCAGGAGAAGCTGATGTGGGAACGGCGGCTGGCCGATATTCAGCGCCGCATCCGCGAGCTGAAAAACCGGCTGCCCGCTCTCGAAGTGGTGCTCGACCGCGAAAACCGGGACGTCGAGAAGCTGACGGCGATGACGCTGACCCGCCTGTTCCATACGCTGCTGCGCAGCAGGGAAGAACAGCTCGAGCTGGAGCGACGGCAGGCGGTGGAAGCGGCGCTGAAGCTTCAGGAGGCCCGGCGTCTGCTGGCCGATCTGGAGCTGGAGCGGCGGGAAGCGGGGGAGGCACTCGCCCTTGTGCGGGAGGCCGAGCTGGAGTACGACTCGCTGCTTCGCGAGAAGGAGGAGAAGCTGCGCGCGTTGTCGCCGGAAACGGCGACCCGGCTCAAGGAGCTGGACGACGCCGCCGCCGAGGCGGCGGCAAACGGTCGGGAGCTGCGGGAAGCGGTCGACGAAGGCGAGCGCGCGCTTCTTCTGCTCAAGGAGGCGGAGGCGAGCTTGGGCAAAGCCGAAGGCTGGGGCCAATGGGATATGCTCGGCGGAGGCGCGATCGCCACGCACTTGAAGCACGGCCATATCGACGATGCACGCGATGCCGTCCGGCGCGCGCAGCTCCGGCTGACCCGGTTCGAGAAGGAGCTCGCCGACCTCGGGCGGCATTCGCCGATCCGCATCGACATCGGCGGAACGCTGCAATTCGCCGATTACTTTCTCGACGGTCTCATCGCGGACTGGATCGTGCAAGGACGCATCGAGCAATCGATGGGCCGGGTGAGAAACGTGCGGCACCGGGTGGAGAGCCTCCTGTCAACGCTGCGGAAGGAGCTTGCGGACGCCGAGTCGGAGCTGGGGCGGCTGCGGGCACGACGGTCCGCGTTGATCGAGAAGGCGTAGACGGCCGCGGGCTAGCGGCCCGGTCTTCGGTCCGGAGCCGTTACCGATAGCGCTCGGCCGCTTGAGCGGCAAGCTCCGCGATCCTTTCCCGCAGCTCGGCCGGCTCGGTCAGCTCGGCGTTCGCGCCGAGTCCGAGCGCGTAGCGGCACGCCTCCTCTTCGGTCTGGAACCGGATCCGGTACGGAATTCGTCCGTCCTCGCCCGGCTCGCCCCGATGCAGCACCTTTGCGTATTTCCACAGGCCGACGTGGTAGGCGCATTCGGCGTCGACGAGCAGCGTCGCCTCGAAGCGCGGCAAGTTCGAGACGAACCGCTCCGTGGACGCATCCCAATAGCTCGCGAGGCGAAAATCGGCCGGACGGACGAACGTGTCGGGCAGCAGCTCGCAGGCGACGATGCGCGACAGCCGGTACGTTCGGACGTCCTCGCCGTCGACGGCGGCGATCAGGTACCAGACGCTGCCCTTGATGACGAGCCCGAGCGGATCGACGATCCGCTCCGCCGTCGTGCCGCCTCCTTTCTCGTATAGGATTTTCGCCTTGCGGTCCTGCAGCACCGCTTCCTGCAGGGCGGGGAGCGCGTCGGCCGACTCCCCGTTCGGATGCCAGCCCGCCGTGTCGATATGGATCCGTTCGCGGAAATATTCCGCCGTCCGCCGGTTCACTCCCGGGAGACTGGCCAGCAGCTTGATAAGCGCCCCTTCGGACGCCCGGCGCAGTCCGAGATCGTCCAAGATGCGCCCCGGCGCGGCCAGGAACAGCGCGGCGATCTCTTCCTCGCGCAAGCCGGTCAAGTTCGTGCGGTAATCGTCCATCAGCCGCCAGCCGCCGCCGGTTCCCCGTTCGGCGGTGACCGGGACGCCCGCGGCGCCGAGCGCCTCCATGTCGCGATGGATCGTCCGCTCGGACACTTCGAGCCGCTGGGCCAACTCGGACGCGGTCATTCGGCCGTACGTTTGCAGCAGCAGCAAAATCGAGACGAGCCGGTCCGCCCTCATCGTCCGGCACGCTCCAATATGGCATTCAAGTGGTACTCCAGACGCTCCAGCATAAGCGCATCGGTTAGTCCCGAGACCCCAAGCTCGGTCCACCCGGCGTAAACGGTCGGCGCGTCCGGCATCAGGTTCATGACGGACAAGACATCCCAATACGGGTCGTACACGAACGCATTCCCTGCCGATGCCGTGTAGCAGTTCAAGAAACGGTCGGCCGCGTCGCCTCCGTGAAGAAGCGCGAGATTGATCCGGCAATGGCCGACGTCGATACCCGCCGGACCAACGCACGCGTTCACCCAGTCGACGACACCGCTGACGGCGACGCCGTCCCACAGCACGTTGGCCGGATGGTAGTCGTGGTGGATGAACCGCTCAACGTATTCGGGCATTGGCTCGCGCGCATAAGCGATGGCGCGCTCCCAAAGCTCCGGTTGGGGGGACCAGCCGGGCACCTGCATGGCGGCTGCGTCGTTGTACGAGAAATAGCGCCAGCGGTGGGCGTACGGTTCGATCGTATGGATGCGCGCCAACGCTTCCGCCAAGCCGCGCAGCCAATCGTCGAATACGTCGGCAGGCGGCATAAGGACGACGGTGCCGGGCAGCCGCGTCATCAGGACGGAGGGCAAACCGTCTCCACCGTCTTCGCCGGTTTCGTCGAACGCGACGAGCGTCGGCACGGGCACGCCGCTCGTGCCGGACGCGGCTGCGCGCAAGGCTGACGCTTCGTGCGCGGCCAAATCGGGCGCCACGCGCAGCCATTCGCGGTTGACGAACCGGCGGAGCACGTAATCGTCCTCCCCTGCCGGAGACGTTACGCCGACGAGATGGACGGCGGAGGAGATACCGCCTTTCAGCGGCACGGCGTCGCGGAATACAGCGCCGACGCCGACGGCGCGTTCGATCCAGCGTTTTCGTTCCGGCGAAAGCAGTAGTCGAGCGTTGTATATCGTATCGGCATTCATGAGCGTTCGCTCCTTTCGACGTCCATTGGGTGAAGTCGGCTGCGGGAATAGACTACAAATACACCTTATTTCCGCTGCAGCCGCCTCATTTCGTCGCAATAAGGTACGTTCGCCCCTAATTCGCGTTCGCGCGGACGGAAATGTAGTTTTACTATATTCAATATGACAAAAGGTGTCAACAATTGCGGCGTATACTGGTCATGCAGACGAACATCAAGGCCGGCGGCCGGCAAAAGCCGAGACGGCCATTTGACGAAATCGAGAGGAGACGGAGCATGGACAACAAACCGTTGGCGGGACGTATCGCCGTCGTTACCGGCGCGACCCGCGGAGGAGGGCGCGGCATCGCCGTCATGCTGGGCGAAGCGGGAGCGACCGTATACGTGACGGGAAGGAGCGTTCGCGGCATGCCGGCGACGGATGGGCGACCGGAGACGATCGAGGATACCGCGGAGATGGTCGACGAACGCGGAGGCGTCGGCATCCCGGTCCGGGTCGACCATACGGTCGAATCCGAAGTGAAGGCGCTGTTCGAGCGCATACGCGACGAGCAGGGAGGGGCGCTGGACATTCTCGTCAACGACATTTGGGGAGGAGACCCGTTGACGCAATGGGAGACGCCGTTTTGGGAGCATTCGCTCGAGGACGGCTTGCTGATGCAGCGGCGCGCCGTTCATTCGCACATGATTACGAGCCGGTATGGCGTTCCGCTCATGGTGGCGCGCGGGCGGGGGCTCGTCATCGAGGTGACGGACGGTACCGATTACCGGTACCGCGGCAACCTTTACTACAGCCTCGCCAAAGTATCGACGATTCATCTGGCCGAAGCGATGGCGTCCGACTTGCGCCCGTACGGCGTGACGGCGCTCGCGCTGACGCCCGGCTTTCTCCGCTCGGAGGCGGTGCTCGATCATTTCGGCGTCGCCGAGTCGAATTGGCGGGACGCCGTCGCCAAGGACGTCCACTTCGCGCAGTCGGAGACGCCGTATTATATCGGCAAAGCGGTCGTCGCGCTCGCTTCCGATCCGAACGTGGCGGCCAAATCGGGCCGGGCGTTCATGTCGGGCGACTTGGCCCGGGAATACGGCTTTACCGACGTCGACGGCTCGCAGCCGAACTGGAACGACTATTACAAGACGGCGTTCCCGTCATCTTGACCGAGCGCGCCGGCCTCGGTTTCGCCTCCGCATCGGTTCCGTAGTCGAACCCCGCAGCATGACGCGCTGCGGGGATACCTATTTTTAGGAGATCGACAGCTTTCGACCTTATTCTTGCGCAATCCTTGATACAATGAAAGCGCTGTAAGGAATGATCGTATTCCGACGCCTTCGAAGGAGAGCGAGAGAAAGAATGGAAATCGTAGCCGGAACGTATAACGGGTGGCTTGTCCTATTATCCTACGCGGTCGCCGTCGCCTCCTCGTACACGGTCGTTACCTTGATCGGAAGACTGGGCTTCCGGAGAGACCGGCTCCGCTTGTTCAGCTCGTCGTTTATCATCAGCATCGGCTTATGGTCGTTTCATTACATCGCGATGATGTCGTACCGGCTTCCGCTTCCGGTTCACCATAATACGCCGTATTTTTTCTTGTCGATCGTCGTCCCGTTCTGTACGACGTTCACCGCGGCGGGCTATTTCGCGGCCAATCCGACCAGTCTCGCGCGTCTTGCGGCGAGCGGTATCGTCATGGGCAGCGGGGTGTTCGCCATGCACTATATCGGGATGCAGGCGATGCAGGTTCATGCGTTCGTGCAATACGATCCGTTCTGGGTAGCCGTGTCATGGGCCGCCGCGGCGCTCGACGCGTTCGTCGCGTTCTGGCTCTCCTACCGTCTCCGCCATAAAGGTCCGTTATGGCGAGCGGCCTGTTCGTCCGTCATGGGGCTCGGCATCGTCACCGTCCACTACGTCGGCATGTACGGCACGACGTTCCGGGTGGAGTCGACGGCAGCGTCCGCCATGAACGTGTCGATGCACGATCTGTTTTTCGCCAGCGCCGTGGGGATCGCCGTTCTGTTCCTGTTCGGGTCGGCCGTCATGACGGTGCTGACCAACCGCAGGCTGCGGGAAGCGGAGCAGGGGTACGCGTCGCTGTTCGAGGAAAGCCCGGACATGGTGCTGACCGTCGATACGGAAGGCCGGATCGTCCGCTCCAATTCCAAGACGATCGCGATCGCCGGCTACGAGCCCGACGAATTGACCGGGCGGAGCCTCGTCGAGTTCATTTGTCCCGACGAGCTGGAGGCGGGCCGCGAAAGCTTCCGCAAGACGATGGCGGGGAAAGGCCACGAGCTTGAAATCGGCGTCGTCCATCGCAGCGGCAAACGGGTTTTCCTGCGCGCGACCTCGATCCCTCTGATCGTGGACGGAGTGCTGCGCGGCGTGTGCGTGATCGCCAAAGACATAACCGCCGACCGGCGGATGAAGGAGCAGCTTCGCCGGCTGACCGAATGGCACGAGACGATTCTCAATACGATGGTCGAAGGCGTCTACGGCATCGATGCCGAGTGCCGCACCGTCTTTTGGAACAAGGCGGCGGAGACGATGACCGGCTATTCGCTCGACGAGCTGTTCGGGCACGAGGCGCACCCGTTCATCCACCATACGCGAAAGGACGGCACGCCGTTGATGAAGCGCGATTGTCCCATCTATGACGCGCTGGAGCGGCGGAGCCAATGCCGCATATCCGACGATTTGTTCTGGCGAAAAGACGGGACATGCTTCCCGGTCGAATATACGGTCAACCCGATCGCGGGCGGCGGCCCGGCCGCGGCGATCGTCACGTTCCGCGACATTACCGCCCGCAAGCGCCATGAGGACGCCTTGACGCGCAGCGAGGCGCAATACCGGACGCTCGTCGAGCATTTGCCCGACGCCCTCATCGTCGTACAGGAGGACAAGCGCGTATTCGCCAACGATACCGCCGTCCGCATGCTGGGCGCAAGCCGGAAAGAGGACGTGCTGGAGGGCGACGCGTTCGCGAATCTCGTCCCCGTCAGCGAAGCGGGCCGGCCGGCGCTGCCCGCCTCTTCCGATGAGGACGGCCGCCCCCCGCAGACGCGCGAGCATAAGCTGCTCCGGCCGGACGGACAGCACCGCGACGTCGAGGTCGTCTCGTTCGGGGCATGGTACGAAGGCGCGCGCGCCCGGTACATGCTCGTCCGGGACGTGACCGAGCTGAAGCAGGCGAGAGAGCTGATCCAGCGGTCGGAGAAGCTGTCGGTGGCGGGCGAGCTGGCCGCGGGCATCGCGCACGAGATCCGCAACCCGCTGACCGCGATCAAAGGGTTCATCCAGCTGTTGAAGGGGCGGATCGCGCACGATTACTACGACGTGATCTTGTCCGAGATCGGCCGGATCGAGCTCATTACCGGCGAGCTGCTCATGCTGTCGAAGCCGCAGGCGATCGCGTTCCAGCCGAAAAACGTGACGGTGCTGCTCGATCACGTCGCCACCCTGCTGGAGACGCAGGCGATTATGCGCAACGTGCAAATCGTCCGCATGTACGAATCCCCGACGTTCGTCGTCAGCTGCGACGAAAACCAAATCAAGCAAGTGTTCATCAATATGCTGAAAAATTCGATCGAGGCGATGCCGGACGGAGGGACGGTCACGATCGAGGCGAAGGCGGAAGGAAACGAGGTGCGCGTCGTCGTGCGCGACGAAGGGACCGGCATTCCGGAGGAAAAAATACGGCTGCTCGGACAGCCGTTCTACACGACGAAGGAGAAAGGAACGGGGCTCGGACTCATGATCAGCCTGAACATCGTCGAAAATCACGGAGGGCGCGTGCAGGTGTTCAGCCGACTCGGCGCCGGCACCGAAATTCACGTCCATTTGCCGCTCAGCCGAGTATCCTCGAGCCAGCCCGTCCCCGCCTTCCCGATCGCCTGATCCGGCCCGACGTCCGCATCGGCCATACGAAAACCGCCCGGCGTTCGCTTCCGCGAGCAGCCGGGCGGTTTTACGGTTCAGACGGATACAAGTTCTTTTTGTTCCCGCTCGGCTCCCTCGATCGTTTGGATGCCGACCCGGAAGCCCGACGTCTCCGCCGCCGCGGAATCGGGTTCGGCCTCCGGCTCGCCTCCGCTCGCCGACCGCCTCGTTTCGTCCGCCGTCCGGAACTTCCCGATTTCCGCGAACAAGCTATCCGCCAGCTCGTGCAGCGCGTCGGCTTGAGCGGCGATATGACGCACCGCGTCGTTTTGCCCGATCGACGTCGAGTTGACCTCCTGCACGCCGGCCGCCGTCTGCTCGGCGATGGCGGCCACTTGTCCGATCGCGTCGATCAAGCTTTCGTTGCCGGCTTCGGCCCGCTTCACCTTCGCGTGAATGCGGTCCGTCCGTTCGTGCAGCTCGGCGATCGATTCCTCGATCGTCCGGAACGCCGCCAGCGTATCGTGCACCTTCGCCCCTTGCGTCCGGGCCGCCTCGCCCGCCGTTTCCATATGGCGGCGCACGTCGCTCATCCGCCGCTCCAGCGAGCCGACGAGCCCTTCGATCGACTTCGCCGACGCTTTGGACTGCTCCGAGAGCAGCCTCACCTCGTCGGCGATGACGAGAAAGCCTTTACCGTGCGCCCCGGCCCGTGCCGCCTCGATCGAAGCGTTCAGCGAAAGGACGTTCGTCTGCTGGGCGATTTCCGTTATCGTATGGACGATTTTGCCGATGCTCGCGGCGTCCGCGGCGAACGACTCGACCGCCGTCGCCGCTTCGCGCAGCATGGCGTCCGCCCGGTCGGCGGCCTCGCGCAGCTTCGTCATCGTAGCGGCGCCGAGCTTCGCCTGCTCGTCGGCGTCGCCGCTCAGCCGCTTCATCTCGTCCGCCGACCGGGCGATGTCGGCGATTTCGCGGCCGAACTCCCGGACGAGCGAGGCGCTCCGCTCCGAGTAGGACGCCTGCCGGTCGGCGCCGGCGGCGATTTCGCCGATCGCCTGCAGCACGTCCGTATGGGCGGCGGCCGTCGATTGCGCGAAGCGGCGGAAGCCGTCGGACCGTTCGTTCAGCTCGATGCCGATGCCGCGCATTCGGCCGAGCATGCCGCTGACGCTGTCCATCATCCGGTCGAAGCTGCGGCTCAGCCGGCCGAACTCGTCGGGCGCGGCCGATCCGATCCGGTGGCGCAGGTCGCCTTCGCCGATCAGGCTCATCGCCGCCTGCATCCGGCGGACCGGCTTCGCGAACGAGCGGACGAGCAGAGCCGAGACGACGACCGCCGCGGCGATCGCGGCCGATATCGCGATCGTCGCGATCGTTTTCGCTTCGGCGAAGGCGTCCTCCGATTTCGCCACGGCGGCGTCGGCCGCTTCGGTATAGGTGAGGTAAAACTGATCGACCAGCTCGAAGATGAACTCCTTGTGCGTCAGCGACAGCGCATATTGCGACTCCAGCAGCCGGTCCCGGTCCCCGGGCGAGACCCCGGCCGCATTCAGCGTTTGCACGGCGGCGTCGAACGTCGCGGCAAATTCGCCCGATACGTTGTCCAGCTTCGCCTTCCATTTTCGTTCTTCCGCGGACGACGCCGTATCGCCGATTCGCTTCACGTTCTCCATGAACCGTTCCCGAACCGGCCGGTACCGCTCTTCCGCCGACGCGTTTTTCGTAAGCGCCAAATCCGCGTGAATGACGGCCATCTCCTGCACGGCCAGCTTCAGCCGCATCGCCAGCTCCTGCTTCGCCGTCTCCCCGTTCTGGACGGCCACCTGCCGCGCGACCTCGCCGTTCCGGTACAGCTGGAACGCCGACGAACCCGCGAGCATCGCGACGATCAGCGCGAAACCGGCGATCAGCTTCGCTTTCATCGTAAACCCGGCCGCTCGAGCCTTCCGCTTCTGATGATCCGACTCTTTCCGAAACATACGGCTTCTCCCCTTCGCCTATGAATCTCTCCGTCTCGCCAATTTCTCGCTGTCTCTTCCACTATAGGAAACGATCGTTAACGGAACGGCCGCTTTTTGTTAACGGATTGTAAATGTTGACAAGCCCCGGACAACGCGCGGGACGTGTCGAAACGGCTCTAACAGAAGTCGAAAGATTTAACACTCCGTTTACAAAACATTAAAATTGCGAAAACATAGCGGGCCTAAGATAGGGTTGTAGCCAAAACAAACCCGAATCGTTGAAGGAGTGGTCAAGTTGTTGAACAAAGCAATGCGCAAGGGGACAATCGTCATGTCGTCCGCGGTGTTGGCACTGACACTGGCGGCATGCGGACAGAAGGACGACGGCAAAACGAGCGCAGGCGGCACGACCAATACCCCGGCCCCGGCCGAAACGAAAAAAGAAGATCCGAAACCGGCCGAGCAAAAGCTGTCCGGCGAAATTAAAATCGACGGTTCCTCCACCGTATTCCCGATCTCCTCGGCCGTCGCCGAAGAATTCATGAAGAAATACAAGGACGTTAAAGTATCGGTCGGCGAATCCGGCAGCGGCAACGGCATCAAGAAGCTGATCGGCCTCGAAATCGACATCGCGAACTCCTCGCGCAAAATGAAAGACCAGGAGCTCGCGGACCTGAAAGCGAAAAACGACGATACGGTCATGATGCCGATCGCGCTGGACGGGATCACCGTCGTCGTGAACAAGGACAACACGTGGGCGAAAGAAATGACCGTCGCCGAGCTGAAGAAAATATGGGAGAAAGACAGCAAGGTGAAGAAGTGGAGCGACGTCCGCGCGGGATGGCCGGCGGAAGACATCAAGCTGTTCGGTCCGGGCACCGCTTCGGGAACGTTCGAATATTTCACGGAAGCGATCAACGGAACGGCTAAAGTATCGCGCACGGACTACACCGCATCGGAAGACGACAACGTACTCGTCAAAGGCGTAGCGGGCGACAAAAACGCCCTCGGCTACTTCGGCTACTCGTACTACTTCGAGAACAAGGAGAAGCTGAACGCGGTCGGCATCAAGGTCGACGACGCTTCCCCGGCCGTCCTGCCGAGCCACGAGACGATCGAGAAGCTCACGTATAAGCCGCTCGCCCGCGAAATTTACATTTATCCGCTGAAGAGCGCGCTGCAAAAGCCGCACGTCAAGGAGTTCATCAAGTTCTACAACAGCGCCGAAGGCCAGAAGCTGGTCGAAGAAGCGAAGTATATCAAGCTGCCGGCAGACAAATATACGAAAAACCTCGAAGCCGTAAAATAATCGCCTGCAGCGCATGACGATTCATGGCGTCCCGCAAGCTCGCTTGCCGGGACTCCTTTTATCGTCATCCACTTTCATTTTGTCAGGGGGCATTTTGCCATATGGCGAACACGGAGCTGACTACCGCAATAAACAGACAATTGAAGCGCAAAAAATCTTGGTTTTCCTCGGATACGTTAATGCCCGGCATTCTTTCCGTCTTTGCTTTGATCTCGATCTTGACAACGGTCGGCATCGTGGCGATTTTGGTGTTCGAATCGATCGGATTTTTCCGTCAAGTGCCGATCGCCGACTTTTTGACCGGAACGAAGTGGACGCCCTTGTTCGCCGATCCGGAGTTCGGCGTCCTGCCTCTGATCGTCGGGACGATGATGATTACGCTGATCGGAAGCGTCGTCGCGTTGCCCGTCGGCCTCGGCAGCGCCATTTACTTGAGCGAATACGCGCCGGACCGCGTACGCGCGGTGCTGAAGCCGGTGCTTGAAATATTGGCGGGAATCCCGACGATCGTGTACGGGTTTTTCGCCTTGACGTTCGTTACGCCGATCTTGAAGTGGCTCCTGCCGCAAACGGAAGTGTTCAATGCGCTCAGCGCGGGCATCGTCGTCGGCATCATGATCATCCCGATGATCTCCTCGCTCAGCGAAGACGCGATGATGGCGGTCCCCCGCTCGCTGCGCTCGGCCGCCTACGCGCTCGGCTCCACCAAGCTGGAGGTTGCCGTGAAAATCGTCGTCCCGGCCGCCTTTTCCGGCATCGTCTCCTCGTTCGTCCTCGGCCTGTCGCGGGCCGTCGGCGAGACGATGATCGTGACGCTGGCCGCGGGCAACTTGGCCCATATGTCCTACAATCCTCTGGAGAGCATCCAGACGTTGACCGCTTATATCGTATCGGTGAGCTCCGGCGACACGCAGCACGGCACGGTCGAATATTTGACCATTTACGCCGTCGGCATTACGCTGTTCGTCATTACGCTCGTCATGAACATTCTCGCGGGCTACATCTCCAGGAAGTTCAGGGAGGAATATTGATGTCGCAATCGGAAACGCAACGGATCATGAGGCGCAAACGGACGAACTCGTTTTTCCATTCGCTCTTCTTCGTCTCCACCTGCATCGGCGTCGTGGCGCTCGTCCTGCTGCTGATTCAGGTGTTAAGCAAGGGGATCGGATGGCTCGACTGGGATTTCTTGACGAGCTTCTCGTCCCGCAAGCCCGAAAACGCCGGCATCAAAGCCGCCCTCGTCGGCACGATCTGGCTGATGGCGATTACGGCGCCGCTGACGTTTATTATTGGCGTTTCGACCGCCATTTATTTGGAGGAATACGCGAAGGACACGTGGTACAGCCGTCTCATCCAGACGAATATCGCGAACTTGGCCGGCGTTCCGTCGATCGTCTACGGCCTGCTCGGGCTGACGGTGTTCGTCCGGCTGCTTCATCTCGAACGGAGCATCCTGTCCGGCGCGCTTACGATGACGCTGCTCGTCCTGCCGATCATCATCGTCTCCTCCCAGGAAGCGATCCGGGCCATTCCGACGAGCCAGCGGCACGCTTCGTACGCGCTCGGCGCGAACCGGTGGCAGACGATCGTCCGCGTCGTGCTGCCTTCGGCCATACCCGGCATTTTGACGGGGGCGATTTTGTCGCTGTCCCGGGCGATCGGCGAGACCGCCCCCTTGATCGTCATCGGCGCCGTGTCGTTTATCGCGCATTTGCCGGAGACGTGGTTCGATACGTTTACGGTCATGCCGATCCAAATTTTCAACTGGTCGAGCTTGCCGCAAGCGGAATTCCAGAACGTCGCGGCGGCGGGCATTATCGTGCTGCTCATCCTGCTGCTCAGCATGAACGCGTTCGCCATCTACTTGCGCAATAAATATCAGAAGAAACAATAGGGGGAACCGATATGCCAATCGTCGACATCGAGCGTCTGAACTTGCACTACGGCGAATTCCACGCTTTGAAAAACGTTAATATGGCGATCGAGGAAAAATCGATTACCGCCTTCATCGGGCCTTCGGGCTGCGGCAAATCGACGCTGCTCCGCACGCTGAACCGGATGAACGACACGATCAAGGGCGTGCGCATCGACGGCAAAATTACGATCGGCGGCACGTCGATTTACGAAGCCGACGTCAACGTCGAGATGCTGCGCAAAAACGTCGGCATGGTGTTCCAGCAGCCGAATCCGTTTCCGAAATCGATTTACGACAACATCGCCTACGGCCCGCGCATCCACGGCACGACGAAGAAATCGGAGCTCGACGACATCGTGGAGAAAAGCTTGCGCTCGGCGGCGTTGTGGGACGAAGTGAAAGATTATTTGAAAAAATCGGCCTACGGCTTGTCCGGCGGCCAGCAGCAGCGGTTGTGCATCGCTCGCGCGCTCGCCGTCAACCCGCACATCCTGCTCATGGACGAACCGACGTCCGCGCTCGACCCGATCTCCACGCTGAAAATCGAGGAGCTTATCCAAGAGCTGAAGGACAAGTATACGATCGTGATCGTGACACACAACATGCAGCAGGCGGCGCGGGTGTCGAACCAAACCGCGTTTTTCTTGAACGGCGAAGTGATCGAATTCGCGGAAACGGTGAAGCTGTTCTCCAATCCGGAGGATCAGCGCACGGAAGACTACATTACCGGAAGATTCGGCTAATCGGGGGGAGACGGGACGATGGTGACGAAACGGCACAATTTTGACGCATCGTTGAACGAATTGCGCAAGCAGCTGATCGAGATGGGCGGCAAGGTGGAGCAGGCGATTTTGAAATCGGTCCAATCGCTGAAGGACGGCAATCAGGAGCTGGCCCGGACCGTCATTGCGGACGACCCCGCGGTCAACGCGATGGAGGAGCATATCGACGAGATCGGCACGCGGCTCATCGCGACGCAGCAGCCGGTCGCGAAAGATTTGCGCCGGATTTTGATCGCGTTCAAGATGGCGAGCGACCTCGAGCGGATGGCCGACCTTGCGGTCGATATCGCCAAGGTGACGCTGCGCATCGGCGAGGAGCCGCTGATCAAGCCGCTTGTAGACATCCCGCGAATGGCCGAGATCGTGCAGCAAATGACGCGCGAAAGCATCGAGGCGTATGTCGACGAAAACGTCGATTTGGCGTACCGGATGGCCAAAATGGACGACGACGTCGATCATCTGCACAGCCAAATTTTGCGCGAGCTGTTCGTCTTCATGGTGGATAATCCGAAGACGGTCAACCAGTCGCTGCTTCTTTGCTTCGTCAGCCGCTACTTGGAACGGATGGCCGACCATGCGACGAACATCGGCGAAAGCGTCGTTTATTTGGTGCGAGGCCAGCGTCCCGACCTGAACGCTTGAGAACGGCTACTTTCTTGTGCGGGTGAGGGATGCAGATGCTCACGTGGAGCGACCGGGATCTCGAGCTGATCGCGTTCCGGATGAAGCAAGGGGCCGTAGGGCTGATTTACTTGGATATCGCCCGGTTTCAAGAGCTGGAGGAGCTGCGGGGCCGCCTGTTCTGCGACCGGGTCATCGGTTCGATGAAGCAGGCGCTCTCCGAGCTGCTGCCGGAATGGCCGTCGATTTTCCTGCAGCGGACGGCGGGGGACGATTTTTTCCTGTATGTCGGCATGGAGCGGGGCTTGGCCGACGCCGGCCGGTACGCGCTCGAGATCGGCTTGCAGATCAAGCGGAAGCTGGAGAGGCATTTGGCCGGCCTGTACGGCCCCGATGCGCCGGATCTTCATCTCGGCGGAGCGCTGCTCGGTCCGGCGGACGACAAGGACGCCGGCAAAGCCGTGTACGACGCCGTGAAGCGGGCGATACGCGATGCGAGGCGAACGGACGGGACGGACGGCGGCGAGCAGGAGGCGCGGGCGGCCCGCTTCCTGTCCATTCTCGAACGGCAGACGATCGAATCGGTGTACCAGCCGATCGTGTCGTTCGTCGACGGACGCGCCTTCGGCTACGAGGCGCTGACGCGCGGACCTCGGGGCACCGACTTTCAATCGCCGCTCGAGCTGTTCAAGTTCGCGGAGCGGGAGGGGTTTCTATATTCGCTCGACCGGCTCGCCCGGGAGAAGGCGATCGCCGGATGCGCAGGGCTCGCTCGCGAGCAGCGCGTGTTCATCAACATTCCCGCCCAAGTGATTCACGATCCGGAGTTTACGCCGGGCCGAACGATGAAGCTGCTTGAAGAGCGGGGGCTTTCGCCCCATAACGTCGTGTTCGAAATTACGGAACGGTGCTCGATCGAAGATTTTACGACCGCCAAAAAAATATTGCAGCATTACCGCAATCAAGGCTACCAGATCGCCATCGACGACGCCGGGGCCGGGTATTCGTCGCTGCAGGCGATCGCCGAGCTTCAGCCGGATTTCATCAAGGTGGACCGGTCGCTCATCCACAACATTCACAAGGATAAGATCAAGGAGCATATTCTCGAAACGTTCGTCGCCTTTGCCGACAAAATGAACATCCGCCTCATCGCCGAAGGGATCGAGCAGGCCGACGACCTGCACAAGCTGATGCAGATGGGCGTCCATTTCGGGCAAGGCTATTTGCTCGCCAAGCCGGCCGCGGGTATCGGGCCCGTGGACGAGGGGATCGCGGAGCAGATCCGGCGACGCCGCCAGCTTCGCGGCGCGAACGGGTTTATGACCGTCGGCTCGATCGTGTCGCCGATCCGAACGTTCGGCCCGGAGACGCACATTTCCGAGGTGGCGCGGTTTTTCAAGGATAACGAGAGCGAAGCGGGAGCGGTTATCGTCTCGGACGGCGCCCCGGTCGGGCTCGTCATGCGCGAGCGGCTGTTCCAGCAGCTGGCCGGGCAATACGGCATCCCGCTCTACTGGAACCGGCCGATCGGCAAGCTGATGGACCGCAGCCCGCTTATCGTGGACGAGCATGTGCCGATCGATCAGGTGTCGCAGATGGCGACCGCGCGGGAGACGAGCAACTTGTACGACTTCGTCATCATTACGAGCGCGGACCGGTTCGCCGGGGTCGCTTCGATTCGCGCCATCCTCGAATCGATTACGCAGGTGCGTATCGAGGTGGCGCGCATCGCCAATCCGCTGACGGGCTTGCCCGGCAATCAGCATATCCAGATGGAGCTCGGCCGTCGCATCGCGGACAACGGCAGCTTTTCGGTCATTTATGCCGACCTCGACTTTTTCAAATGGTTCAACGACCGGTACGGCTTTCGCAAGGGCGACGAGTTGATCCAGTTTACGGCCGACGTTCTGCAGGAGGCGTCGAGCGTATGCGGAATGCCGGACGACTTCGTCGGGCATATCGGCGGCGACGACTTCATCGTCATGACGAAAAGCGGGACGCCGCACCGGCTCTGCGAGGAGATCATACGCCGCTTCGACGCCGGCATCGTTGCGTTTCTCGACCCGGCCGAGCCGGGGCAGGTGGTCGACCGGGAGGGGCGGCCGGTCGAGGCGGACCGGGTCAACATCTCGCTGTCGCTCATTATTTGCGAGTGCAGCTCGACCCTTACCGCGGAGTATATATCGACTGCGGCGGCGAAGCTGAAGAAGCGGGCGAAAGCCCATACGGGCAGCGTATACTACTATGAGCGAATCGGTCAGCCGGTCGCGAATGGGGAAGGACAAGCTTGCGGGCAGCCGTAAGCTTTTTCGCGTTTTGCGGGCGTCTGTGCACCCGCCGGGCGGGAACCGGCCGAAATAAGGTACGAACGTACGCTTTTCCGCGAATCCTTGCCAGGGCGAGGGGGGATAGTGTACAAACGTACGTTATTTCGCCGCATGCGGGCCGGCCGGGCGAAAAGTTGGCCGAAATAAGGTACGAACGTACACTATTCCGCATATCCTCGCCTGACGAGGGGGGAATAGTGTACAAACGTACGTTATTTCGCCGCATGCGGGCCGGCCGGCGGGGAGCAGCCGTGCGCAGCCGCATTTTTTCGCATCCCCGATTGAAATTCGATCCCGTATCGCGTACATTTGGGAAATGGAGGAAGGGGGACTACCGATGATTTTGCTAGGCGAATTGACCGAGGATGCAATCGGGATTCATGCGGATCGGGGGCGAGAAGCGGGCGAGGCGATCGTCTCCGATATGCGCTACCGGGTGCGGAAAGCGGCTAGAGCGGTCGTGTTCGACCTCTCCGGTCGTATCGCGCTCTTGTATGCGGAGAAGGACCGTTATCATAAATTGCCGGGAGGCGGCATCGAGCCGGGCGAAACGGTCGTGGAGGCGCTCAGGCGGGAGCTGCTGGAGGAGACCGGCTCGCAAATCGAGGTTCTACGAGAAATAGGAGCCGTCATAGAATATAGAGACAAGCAGCAATTGCTGCAGCTGTCGTACGGATACGTCGTCCAAGCCGTCGGCGGGCACGTGCTTCCGACTTGGACCGACGAAGAGCGAAACGACGGCATGGCGCTGCTTTGGACGGACGCGGCGGAAGCGATCCGCTTGCTCGGCAACGACCGGCCCGCCAGCTATACGGGCAAGTTTATCCGCGAGCGGGACTTGCTGCTGCTGCAAAATCTATGAATCTATGAAAAAGGAGCCGTACCCCGATGAGCGACGGACAAGCCTTCGTACCGGACCTCGGTCCTCTCCCGCCTTCCCCTTCCGAACGAAAACGATTGATCGCGCTTCGCGTCGCCGTCGCCTTCATGGCGATCGTCACGCTCTTGTCGGCGTATATGCATTATTCGCGCAGCGGTGCACGGAACGACGCCGGCGGACCTCGTCAATACCGGTACGAGAAACGGGTCGCCCCGAACGGGGTGGTGCTGCACACGATTCGGACGACGCCGGACAACGTCAGCCTGCAAGCGATCGATTCCAATGTGACGCATACGCCGTTTATGGGCGTGAACGGGGGCTTCTTTTGGGAGGGCTCCTTGCTGTCCGTCGCCGTCATGGACGGCAAGCCGCTCAAGGGCGAACCCGGAGACTACGGCTCCGGCTGGTACAATACGGGCGTGAACGGCCATCTCGCTCGCGGAACGCTCGTCTGGGACGAAGCCTCGCGCCGGTTCTCGGTCCAAGCCGTCACCCATGCGGGAGAGCTCGCCGTTTCGGACAAAGCGCATTACTGGGCGCAAGGCGGCGTCAGCATGAAGCTGGGAGAGGCGTCCGGCTGGGAGCGGGCGATGATCGAGGAAGAGATGCCCGCCTACGACGAGCCGCGCATGAGGACGGGACTCGTCTACGATCGGGCGCAAAACGTCTACATGATCGTAACGCCGACGCGCTGTACCGCCGAGCAGTTTCGCTCGGCGATCATGGACCTGTACGGTCAGGGAGACCGGCTCGTCGACGGCGTCTATTTGGACGGGGACGGCTCGTCCCAGCTGCGCAGCCGCGAGGCGACGCTTCCGGGCGACCGGCGGGAAGTGTACCAGATGCTCGCCTTGAAACGATAAGGCCGGCGCGGCGCATCGGATTACCGACTCGCCGCGCTCGTCCCCGCACCCGCACCCGCACCCGCACCGTCCCCGTATCCGAATCCCTCCAAGCATCCGCACCCATTGACGCCCCCGCATGCCGGTTCGGCTCCGGCGTGTCATTCTCGCGACAGCATGCCGCGCGCCAAGCGCCGGCAAGGTCCCCTCTTACCGTGTCTCAAACAGCTCCAGCAGCGCTTTCATGCCCGGGACGAGCGGTACCTCCGTCTCGCCGAGCCGTCGCACGGAGCCGTCGCTGCCGGTCCGCTCCCCGCTCTTCCCGCCGTTCCCCGCCGCACGATTCATCCAGACGGCCTTCATGCCGCATCGTATCGCGCCGGAGATATCGTTTTTCCACGAGTCGCCGACCATGACCGATTCAGCCGCTCGAACGCCCGTCGCCCGGAGCGCCTCCCGGAAGAGGGCCGGGTGCGGCTTTCGGTATCCGCTCCGCGTCGACGCGAAAACCCGCTCGTCCGGGATGAAGCCGGACAGCTTCAGACGGCGGAGCACCCGCTGCTGTTGCTCCTTGCTGCCGTTCGTCACGACGCCGAGCGCGTAAGCGCCGGACAAGGCGGACAGCGTGTCGGCGACGCCCGCGAACGGCACGGCGTGCTCGCGCATCTGGTTGTGCATTTCCCGGAAAAACGAGCGGACGAACCCGTCGTTCACCTGGAACGGATAATGCCGCAGCGCCTTTTGCAGCCCCTTTTTCTTCGCCTCCTCCAGCCGCTCCGGCCGGCCCTCCGCCTTTGCGGCCAGCTTGCCCCATTCGGTTCGGTACGTCTCCAAGACGCGTCGCGGATTCCAATCGCCCTCTCCCGGGTCCCAACGTCCGGCAAAATCGGTCAGCACATGCAGGAAGCAAGCGTCGAACGAAGCTTTCGCATCGATCAGCGTATTGTTCATGTCGAAGAAGACGGCTTTCGTCGTCCGAGGAGTAAACCTACGATTCACCGGTTTCCCTCCTTTCCTTCCTCTTCCATAAGTATGCGGGGAGGGGTTGTTCATATGTGGATGCCGTTATGCTATGATGAAGGGAGGATCTCATAAATGGGGTGTACGTATTGGAAAAGTTGATCTTGATCGACGGCAACAGCATCGCGAACCGGGCGTTTTACGCGCTTCCGCTGCTCAGCAACTCGAGCGGGCTTCATACGAACGCCGTATTCGGATTTACGACGATGCTGCTGAAGTTGATCGAAGAGCAGAAGCCGACGCATTTTCTCGTCGCGTTCGACGCCGGCAAAGTGACGTTCCGCCATGCGGACTATAAGGAATATAAGGGCGGGCGCGCCAAGACGCCGCCGGAGCTGTCCGAGCAATTCCCGCTCATTCGGGAGCTCGTGCAGGCGTTCGGCATTCCCCAGTTCGAGCTGGCCGGGTACGAGGCCGACGACATCATCGGGACGATGACGCGGCTCGCCGACGAGAAAGGGCTCGACGTCGTCGTCGTGACGGGCGACAAGGACATGCTGCAGCTGGCGTCCGAGCACGTGACGATCGCGCTTACCCGCAAAGGCATCAGCGAGGTGGAGCTGTATACCCCCGAGGCGATCCGGGAGAAGTACGGGCTCGTCCCCAAGCAAATCATCGACCTGAAAGGCTTGATGGGCGACGCCTCCGACAATATTCCGGGCATTCCGGGCGTCGGCGAGAAGACGGCGCTCAAGCTGCTTCACGAATACGGCTCCGTCGAGGAAGTGCTGGCGAGAGCGGACGACATATCAGGCAAGATGAAGGACAAAATCAAGGAGCACGCGGACGACGCCCGCATGTCCAAAGAGCTCGCGACGATTTACCGCGAGGTGCCGATGGAGATGAAGCTGGACGAGCTGCAGTACGCCGGCTACGAAGGCCCGACGCTGGGCGCGATGTTCCGCAAGCTCGAATTCAAATCGTTGCTCGACAAAATGGATTTGTCCGGCGGGGACGCCGGGGCGGAAGGGGCCGAAGCGATCGAGGTCGACGTCGTCGAGCGCGGCTCGCTCGGCGCCTTGGCCGATGCGCTGGCCGACGTCGAGGCGGTCCATTTCGAGATCGTCGGCGAAAACCCTCACGTGTCCGACGTGATCGGACTCGCCCTGCGCATGTCTTCCGGCAAAGCGCTGTTCGTGCCGGCCGATCTGCTGGACGCGCCCGAAGCGGAGCCGCTGCGCCGTTGGCTCGCCGACGAGGACGCCGGCAAAATCGTGTACGACATGCACCGGACCGAGGTCGGGCTGCATTGGAAAGGGATCGAGCTGCGCGGCGTGACGTTTGACGTGCTGATCGCCGCCTACCTGCTCGACCCGACCGAATCGACGCATACGTTGAACGAGCTGGCCGGACGCTACGGCCTGCCCGCCGTCCCCGCGGACGAGAACGTGTTCGGCAAGGGGGCGAAGTTCAAAGTGCCCGACGTCGGGCCGCTCAGCGAGCATTTGGCGCGCAAAGCCGATCTGCTCGCCCGTCTCGTGCCGGTGCTGAAGGACGAGCTGGAGAAAAACGAGATGAACCGGCTCTACTACGAGCTCGAGTTTCCGCTCGCCCGCGTGCTCGCGGCGATGGAGAAGCGCGGCATCCGCGTCAACGCGGACGACCTGAAGCAGTACGGCGGCGAGCTGGGCAAGTCGATCGACGCGCTCGTCGAAGGCATTTACAAAGCGGCCGGCACCGAATTCAACATCAATTCGACGAAGCAGCTCGGCGAAATTTTGTTCGACAAGCTCGGCCTGCCGGTCATCAAGAAGACGAAAACCGGCTACTCGACGGACGCCGAGGTGCTCGAGAAGCTGGCTCCCTATCACGAGGTCGTCAGCAGCATCCTGAACTACCGCCAGCTCGCCAAGCTGCAGTCCACCTACGTGGAAGGGCTGCTCAAGGAAATTCGGCCCGAGACGGGCAAGGTGCATACGTATTACCAGCAGACGATCGCCGCGACGGGGCGCCTCAGCAGCCAGTTCCCGAACTTGCAGAACATTCCGATCCGGCTCGAGGAAGGGCGCAAAATCCGCAAGGTGTTCGTGCCGGACGAGCCCGGCTGGAACATTTTGGCCGCCGACTATTCGCAGATCGAGCTGCGGGTGCTCGCGCACATTTCGGGCGACGATCGGTTGAAGGACGCGTTCCGCAACGACATGGACGTTCATACGAAGACGGCGATGGACGTATTCGGCGTATCCGAGGCGGACGTCGACGCGAACATGCGCCGGCAGGCGAAGGCGGTCAACTTCGGCATCGTCTACGGCATCAGCGATTACGGCTTGTCGCAAAACTTGAACATTACGCGCAAGGAAGCGGCCGAATTCATCGAGCAATATTTCGCCGTCTTCCAGGGCGTGCGCCACTACATGGACGATATCGTCCGCCAGGCGCGCACGAACGGCTACGTGACGACGCTGCTGCAGCGCCGCCGGTATTTGCCGGACATCAACGCCTCCAACTTCAACTTGCGCTCGTTCGCCGAACGGACGGCGATGAACTCGCCGATCCAAGGGTCGGCCGCCGACATCATCAAGCTGGCGATGGTGCAGATCGCCGAACGGATGGCGAACGAGAAGGTTCGCAGCCGCATGCTGCTCCAGGTGCACGACGAACTTGTGTTCGAGGTGCCGGAGGACGAGCTCGAGCTGATGAAGAAGCTCGTGCCGGAGGTGATGGAGGGCGCGCTCCAGCTCGACGTGCCGCTCAAGGTCGACGTCAATTACGGCGTGAACTGGTACGAGGCGAAGTAAGACGGGGACGATCTCGGTAGGCGTCACGATCGCGCTCGTGACCGGGAGCGCGAGTTCCCGGCCGTTTATGACGCCTACGCATTTCGTGCAGCGCGAGTCGTTGTTGCAAGTATGGGTTGCCCGCCGCGTGCGGGCGTTTTTTTTGGCAGGGGGCTTACGGGCAGGAGTAAACCGGTCAATCGGCCAATAAAATGGACTATAGGAATGTACTGCGCCTTATTATATAATTTTTCTTGACTGTTCCATAACGGTATTCGTTCGCTTGAAAGTCGATTCCCCTAAGGCCAAGGGTAAAGGAAGGCGGGTGGAGGAGATTGAGCTTGCTGCGAAAGACGAATCGAAGAAAAAGTATTTTCTTAACCATCCTCGTTTCCTATATTGCCATCCTCCTCTTTCCCGTGGCTGCCGGTATTTATTTATACCATCGGGTCGAGCACATTATGGTGGGCAGCGCGAATCGTACGAATTTAGGGCTGCTGGAGCAAATCATGCTGGTGGCGGATGAACGGTTTAAAGAGCTCGACAGGATGAGCTTGCAGCTGGCATTCAATCCGAAGCTCCAGTGGTCGTTAAGCCATATAGAAAGCGACTATGTCAAAAACGAGTTTGATTTGGCCGACATCATGAAGGACTTTCGAAACGTCAATAAAGTAAGCAGCTTCATCTACGATTTTATGGTGTACTTCAAAAATACGGACACGATCCTCACCACATCCGGGAAGTCGGATTCGCCGTTCTTTTTTAGCAAAATACTTGTATTTAACGATAAACCCGCCGATTGGGTCCAAAATAAAATGTTAACCGGCAGTCATTTGAAAACGTATTTTCCGGTGACCACGATCAAAGAAGGCGAAAGAGTCAGCAACGTGATTCCCTATGTCCAATCGCTGCCGCTCGGAGAAGAGGCAAACCCGAAGGGCTATTTGGTCGTATTGATTCACGAGCAGGAATTCGACCGTCTATTCAAGCCGTTCAAGAAAGTGAACAGCAGCTCCATCTCGATCATAGACGACCGCCGGCAAGTCATCATTTCCACCTCGAGCGAGTATACGTTAAGCCCGGACGTATTGGCTGAAATGGAAAATGAAAGCGGTTACTATACATTCGAGCAAAATAACGAAGCGATGATGCTTTCTTATACAACGGGACAGAACGGTTGGAAGTACGTCTCCGTGGTGCCCATGCACGTCGTCTTGAAGCAGGTCGTTGCGGTGAAGGAAATGGCTGTGATGCTGCTTTTTTTAATCGTAGTCGCCGGGATCATCGCCTCCTATGTCATGGCCTATCGCAATTACAGCCCGATTCGCGATGTCGTGAGAACCATCATGCTGGACAATACGCATGCACGGGAAGACTCGGCTAACGAGTTTGATTACATTAAACAATCGATTACCCGGTCCTTGGGCGAGAAAGATCAGATGAGGCAAACGTTAAAGAAACACGCACCGGTCGTACAGGCCAATTTTTTATCCAGACTGATCAAGGGGTACATTGACGTTTCGGCATTAAGCGACGATTCCCTTATCTTCATGGGCATCCGTTTCGAGTACGATTATTTTGGCGTGATGCTGCTCGAGATCGAGGATTGCCGCGATTTCATTAAAGAAGATACGGAACAGGAATGGGCGCATGTCCGGTTCATCCTGTCCGACTTAAGCCGCGATTTGTTAGGAAAGCCGGGCTATATCGTCGAGATGGATCGCGGCCGGCTGGCCGTCCTGCTGAACGTTGGCACGCCTGCGGAGCCGGCTTATCTGGATGCGGCGGCGTTTATCGAGAAGCTGCAGATGGTGGCGGTTCATCGCTTTAAATTGAAATATTCGATTGCCGTCAGCCAATTTCACCGCGGCCTTGAGGATATCGGAAGATGCTATCGCGAGGCGCTGATCGCTTTGGATTACCGCATGATTAGAGGCTCCAACGCGGTGATCTATCACCGGGAAATTGCCGGCCTTGAACCTCATTTCTACCACTATCAGCTGGAGGACGAAGTGCAGCTGATGAATTTTGCCAAGAGCGGCGACTATGCGAGCGTCGAACGGAGGCTCGATCAAATCTATGAAGCGAATTTTCTTTCGAACGCCCTTTCTCCGGAAATGGGGAAGTTCTTATTCATTGATCTTCTCAGCACGATCGTGAAAGTGATGAACGGCTTGCAAATATCGGACAAGAAGCGATTGGAAGGCTCGATCGATCCCGCGAAAATTATTGCCGAATGTGCGACGGCGGAGGAAATGATTCATAAGACGAAGGATATGTACCGGGTCATATGTCAATTCACCAGGGAGGAAAAGACCGAGCATGGAGAGCGGCTATACGTCAAAATTTGCCAATACATTGACGAGCATTATTCGGACAACGGCTTGAGTTTATCCTCCATGGCCGATCATTTCCACATCAGCCTTCAGTACCTCTCCACCTTCTTCAAAAAACATAGCGGTGAAAATATTACCGATTATCTCGCAGCGGTTCGTGTTCGGGAAGCGAAAAAATTATTGGCCGACCCCACGATTACCATCGGGGATATCGCGCTTAAAATCGGCTATGCCAACGCCGTCAGCTTTGTTCGCTTTTTCAAAAAGGTGGAGGGCGTACCCCCGGGGAAGTATCGGGAAATGCTGAATCGGTGAAAGTGAAATCACGAAGGAAAGGGCAGGTCACTGCCCGATAGAACGATACAATCACGTAGACCTTCTCCAAAAAGGTCTGTTTTTTTATTCGATTGGGCCGTTCCGTTCGTTCAGTATTTAAAGGGAGCAATGAAATGTAAAGCGGAACATGCGGAATATGTAATCCGGATAAACCGGCTTTAATATGGACTATATGAATTTCGTTGCACCGCTTATATAGTTAAAGCAAGCCGAAAGGCACGATTCAAGTCCGTCACAAATCCAAGGGGGGTTAAACGCAAATGAGCCATTGGAATCACAAAGGAAAGATGACAGCGCTTTCGGTGATATTGCTGGGAAGCTTGACCGTCGGCTGCAACAAGAGCGCCGATCCGCCAACTGCCGATGCAAATACGACACCCGCACCGGCTAGAGAGGGACCGAAATACCCGGCCGCAATGTCATATTGGGTGACTTTGGACACGGAAGCGGCATTTTCGATTAAAAATCAAGGCGAGATGGGGGCGTACAAACAATTAGAGAAAATCACGGGAACCAAAGTAACATTTGAACATCCGCCTGCAGGCGCGCAAGCGGCGAAAGACCAATTCAATTTGATGATGGCCACAGGCAAGCTTCCCGATGTCATGTACTATAGCTGGAAAGCCAATGCTCCGGACAAAGCGATCAAAGACGGCAAAATTCTTCGTTTGAATGAGCTCATCGACAAATACGCGCCGAACCTTTCCAACATGCTGAAGGAAAAGCCGGATCTGAAGAAGCAGCTTACAAGCGCCGAGGGCAATATCTACGTATTCCCCTTTCTCGCGACAGACGATGTACAATATGTATCTCACGGATTATTCGTTCGCAAGGATTGGTTGGATAAATTAAAATTACCGGTGCCGACGACAATCGACGAATGGGAAAACATGCTGATTGCGTTCCGCGATCAAGATCCGAACGGCAACGGCAAAAAGGATGAAATTCCCTACTTCTATAGAGAAACGGATTATGAAACCGATTCCCCGTTTCTCGGAGCATATGGACTGCTTGCATCCTTTTACCAAGAAAACGGCGTTGTCAAGTTCGGTCCCTATGAGCCGAAATTCAAAGAATATTTGACCTTAATGAATAGATGGTACGAAGCGGGACTGATTGATAAAGATTACTTAACCTCGGATACCAAATTGAGAGACAGCAAGATGCTGAACGATCTGATAGGCGCCCAGGGCAACTGGGCAGCAAGCGGATTTGGAGCTTATCTGCAAAGCAAGAAGGAACAAGATCCCCATTCGACCTTCAGTCTGGTCGGAGTTCCGTTCCCATCCCTTAAGAAGGGCGAGCTGGCCGTAACGAGCGGCTCATCCAAATCGCAATGGGGCGGGGCAGGCGCGGCCATCACGACATCGGCGAAAAATCCGGAGGAAATTGCGGCATGGCTGGATTACGGTTACGGTAAGGAAGGCCACATGTTGTTCAACTTTGGCGTAGAAGGCGAAAGCTATACGATGGTGAACGGGAAGCCGCAGTATACCGACCTTATTATGAAGAATCCGAAGAAGTTGACGATCACGCAAGCACTCGGGTTATATAACACGGTCACTTATCAGGGGCCTTACCAAAATAACGCAGAGGCTGAAAAACAGTGGCACGCCGGTGACGCGCAGCAGGCGGCGATGATGGTGTGGGCCAAAGAAGCGGACCGCAGTAAGTATTTGCCCCAAAATCTGAATGCGGAAGAGCAGGCGCGGATCGCCAGTATTATGGCGGATTTAAGAACCTACATGTTTGAAATGATCAATAAGTTTATTATGGGCCAAGAGAAGTTGACCAAGTTCGATGAATATATCCAAACCTTAAAAAAATTAAAGATTGAGGAAGCGATAAAGATTTATCAAACGCAATATGACCGCTATTTGAAGTCGTAAACTGTAGAAAGATAAAGATTGAAGATGGGGTTCGGCTCGGGCGACAGGTTCTGGTACGAACCTCTCTTCATCAATCGGCAGAGGAGGAATAGCGAGTGCAGTTAGGCTCGAAACCATTGGAAACGCTTACAACTGAAAAAAGGATGAAGTTCAGCTATCGGTTGAAGCGGGATCTCAAAATGAATCGATACGTCTATCTCATGGTATTGCCCGTCGTCCTCTATTACTTCATCTTCCATTACGGTCCCATGTACGGCATCCAGATCGCATTTAAAGATTACTCTCCGGGAACGGGGATGCTGCATAGTCCTTGGGTGGGCTTCAAATATTTCAATGAATTTTTCCAAAGCTTTTATTTTTGGAGACTGATTCGGAATACGCTGCTGCTAAGCTTTTACGAGCTTTTATTTCAATTTACTTCTCCCATTCTATTGGCTTTTTTGCTGAACGAACTTCGCAGCGCATTGTTTAAACGCATCGTTCAGACCGTTGCCTACTTGCCGTATTTCATATCGGTCGTCGTAGTGGTGGGGTTCATCGTCGATTTCTTGGCCAGAGACGGATTGATCAATCAGGTGTTGTCCTCCTTATTCGGAATGGAAAAAGTCGCCTACCTGAGTAAGCCCGAATGGTTTCGTACCTTATTCATCGGTTCCGGCATTTGGCAGAACGTAGGCTGGGGAACGATCATCTATTTGGCGGCCATCGCCACCATCGATCCTTCGCTTTATGAAGCGGCTAAAGTTGACGGGGCGAATCGATTTAAACAAAGCATCCATATTACGCTGCCCGGAATTATGCCTACCGTCATCATTTTATTGATCCTGCAAATCGGCAGCCTCATGTCCGTCAACACCGATAAAATTTTGCTTATGTATAATACCGCAACTTATGAAACGGCGGACGTCATCGGTACTTACGTGTACCGTAAGGGGATATTGGAGGCGAACTTCAGCTACAGTGCCGCAATCGGCTTGTTCAACTCCGTCATTAATTTCTTGTTGTTGATATTCGCTAACGCCTTGAGCAAAAGAGTAACGGAAACAAAGCTGTGGTAGGTTGGGGGGCAGAATCCATTGAATCGCCGGACACTGGGAGAACGTATGTTTGATGTCTGTAATGTCTTCTTTATGCTATTGCTCATGTTTGCCACCCTATATCCGTTTTGGTATGTGTTAATCGCTTCCATCAGCGAACCGGGCTGGATCGCCATGACACGGGGTATGATATGGCTTCCGCATGGATTTAACTTAGCCTCGTACAAGGCCGTATTCAGCAATCCCATCATTCAATCGGGCTATATGAACACGCTGTTCGTTGTGATTGTCGGCACGGCTCTTAATATGATCATGACCTCATTTGGAGCTTATGCGCTTTCCAGACAGCATGTCATGTTGAAAAATGCCATTATGTTTATGATCGTGTTCACGATGTTCTTCGGCGGAGGATTGATTCCATCTTATATTCTTGTGACAAGTCTTGGCATGCTGGACAGTCTTTGGGCGTTGATCATTCCCGTAGCCGTGGGCTCCTTCAACTTGATTATCATGAGAACGGCATTTCAGGCCGTACCCGTAAGCCTTGAGGAATCGGCTCGGTTGGATGGCGCGAATGATTTTACGATTTTGTTCCGGGTGGTGCTTCCGCTTTCCTTGCCGGTTGTAGCGGTCATGATTTTATTTTATGGAGTCTCCCATTGGAATTCTTGGTTCGGCGCGCTCATTTATTTGAGACATCGTGAACAGTACCCGCTCCAGCTGATTCTAAGAGAGATTCTAATCAGTAACAGCACCGATAGCATGACCGTGGACAGCGGGGGCGATAAGTTGCAGGTAGCCATGACGATCAAATATGCAACCATAATCGTCGCTACCGGTCCCATCCTGTTGTTGTACCCCTATCTGCAAAAGTTTTTTGTGAAAGGTGTTATGATCGGAGCCATTAAAGAATAAAAGGAGCTGTTTCACGATGAAATTTAGCATGTCCAAAGCGGATATTACGCCGCAAACGCCTGTTTTTATGACCGGATTCGCCGCTCGAACGCACGAAAGCGAGGGGATCCATGATCCGATCTATGCCAAGGCGGTGCTCCTGCAAGCGAACAAAACGCTTTTGATCATTACCCTGGATTTGTCGGGCGGCGATCGCAGCTTCATCGACGGGATCAAACATACGCTTGAAGCAGCGTTCGGTCTACAGCATGACGAAGTGCTCATCAATTTTTCGCATACCCACCATGCCGTGGCTGCGAGGGGGCCGGTTGATGCGAATACGAACAGCAGCTTCAATAGACAACAAGGCTCCATGGATTACGGTTTTTTGAGAGATATACTCGTGGGCATCGTAAAGGATTGTTATGCCAACGCGGAAGAGGGAGCTTTACTGCTTGGGCGCGGCACTTCCAAATTCGGTGTCAGCCGCAGGAGATTGACGGAAAAAGGTGTTTTATGGAAGCCCGCGTATGATGCGGAAATCGATAACGATCTGTTTGTGCTCAAGCTGGTCGATCAATCGAATACGCTAAAGGGCATTTTGTACAGCTATGGCTGCCATCCCACTTCGATGGACTCGGATAATTACTTGATTTCCAACGATTTTCCCGGGAAAACAAACGGCTATTTGGAGGAAACGTATCCCGGCGCGACCGCCTTTTTCCTGCAGGGCTGCGCAGGGGAGATCAAACCGTTGAAATGCGCCGTTGGTGACGATTTTATCAGCTGCAGCTTCGAGCAGATGGAAGAAGCGGGTGTGGACTTGGCCAAAGACGTTATCGGCGTCCTGGAGCATAAGCCATTTCATCCGATCCAATGCCGGTTTAAGACCATTCTGGCCGAAGCGACCTTATACATGGAGCATACGCCAATCGAGTACTTTGAAGACATCGTGAACAATCCCGCTATAGGCGAAGCTCGCAGAAGAGGGGCGAAACGGAAGATTGATCTCATCAAGGAAGGTCTAGCGAAGGATCGTACCTCCATCTATATCAGCATTTGGCACTTGGATGACGAGACGCGCTTGATTGCGATGGAAGGAGAAATTTCGACCGAGTATTCCTTGCTGCTCAAAAAAATGTTCCCGGGCGGAAAAACGATCATTCTTGGTTATACCAACGGAGTTACGTTCTATGTACCTACTCGCAAGATGATCGGCGAAGGCGGTTATGAAGTCGATTACCATCATATCGGCGGCCCGTTCAGCGGAATCTTCCTGCCGGAAGTCGAAGATATTATCATCGGGCAAATTGCCAAAGCGGATTTATCGCTTCGATTGGCAGAAGGTCACTAAGGTACGGGAGGAAGAATGGGGATGAGAATCGATAAAGGGAAAATGTACTGGGCTTTCGGTTTTGTGTTGGTTGCGCTTTGTTTCCTAATACCCGCTGTTTCGGCTCAGGCCGCTACCTATTATATCGCTCCCACGGGAAGCGATACGACGGGCGACGGTTCGATCTCTTCTCCTTGGCTTACTATCAATAAAGCGCAAACGTACCTGGCGGCGGGAGACACTTTGTACGCGCGAGGGGGCACCTACCATAATCAGTGGGGGATTGCGATATCGAACAAGGCGGGGACTTCAACGGCTCCCGTCACAATTGCCGCTTACCCCGGGGAAACGCCTGTTTTCAGCGATGTACGGCCTAGTGCTGTGCTTCACACCTTTATGGAAGTTCGGAATTCTTCGTGGGTCGTTATCGATGGGCTGCACATTCAAAATTACTCCAAAAACGGTTTTTGGATCGGAAATGATACGGCCGTTCCCGGCGGGAAAAACCATCATATTACGATCCGGAATTGCAAAATTCAAAATATCGGCACTTCCACGAGCTTACACCACGGCATTTATCTTTCTGCGGACAACTATGATACAACGATTAGCAATAACATCATCGACAATGTGACGGCAGCGGGAATTCATATGTTTCATACCCCCGGGGGCAGCCATTTCAAAATTTATAATAACATTCTAAGCAACAGCCGTGAGGGGATTATAGTCGATGAAGCTCATAACAACACGGAGATTTTCAACAATACCTTCTATAATAACACCCGTAACGTGGATGTCTCCAATTACGAAGGCCATCCTACCCTCCATGTTAGCATTTATAACAATGTTTCGTATAACAGCATTCCGGGTCAGATTGGGTTATGGGTTTGGCCTGGAAATGTCGGGAATGTAATCGAAGATAACAATCTGTGGTACGATACGACGAAATCCACGCCGATCAATTGGGGCGGCGCGCCTAACGGTACACCTGTTTATAGGTCTGTAGCCGACTTGCGCGCAGCGACGAACAATGCGGAGCATTCGATTCAAGCGGATCCGTTATTTGTCAATCGTGGAGCCAACCCGCTGCAGCTCCAATCGGGCAGTCCGGCAATCGACACCGGTACTAGCGCAGGGGCGCCAAGCGATGACTATCTTTCCAATCAACGGCCTGTCGGTGCCGGCTATGATCTGGGAGCTTACGAATTTTCATTCCGGATCGATGCCGTCTCGAAAGTGCTTGGAATCGGAGAAGCAACGGAGCTTTTTTCGACATCCGACTTAAGCGGCGCCCAATACACAAGCGACAATCCGAGTATAGCTACGGTCGACAGCCATGGTGTCGTTACCGCTATTGCATATGGAGTAGCGAATATTACAGCAACGTTGCCGAACGATAATCCGTACGGGAAGTCCAGCACCATTCCGATTCGAGTGGCGGAGCATTTGATATCCGTAACGCTCCAGTCCAGTGAACCGAGACCCGAGGTGGGGCAAACGCAGCAGTATACGGTAACGGGTCTCATGAGCGATGGAAGTGCGGCCGTATTGAACCATGCTTCAATCCGCTACTATATGAGCGGCAGTACGATTGCTTCCGTCAGTTCGACAGGTCTTGTGTCGGGAATAAGCAGTGGAACGGATACTCTGAATGCGGATGTGACGCTGGATGGGTTGACCATAAGGACGAGTACGCTCGTGACGATTGATCCCCCGACTCTTGCTTCCGTTGCCTTAACAATCTCAAACGATACCTTGGTCAAGGGACAAACCGCCCAGTTAACCGTTTCCGCCATATCGAATAACGGCAAACCATCCTCGTTAAAACCTGCCACGATGACTTATCATAGCAGCAATCCGGCTGTTGCGAGCGTCGGCGCAAGCGGACTTGTAACGGCGATCGCACCGGGAACGGCGGCGATTTCGGTAGAGATTACCTTCAATGGCGTTACCCATTCGGCAACACGTACCGTTACGGTACAGCCTGGTCTGTTTGTTCTTTACCCTTTCACCCAACTCCCGATCCTGACCAAAACCGCGGGAACAATCATATATGCTCCTACGTTACAGTTTGAAGCGAACGATGCGGGGCATTCGATTACGTTCCGTCTGGATGTGCCGGAAACGCACTTGTATCAACTCGAGCTGAAAACCTTTAAGACGACCAGCTATGGGAATTACGCGATCAAGATCGATGGGCAGCCGTTCGCGGAATATAACTTCTACGGCACAACGGGAAGCGGCACTGCCTTTGATCCGATTGGCGCCTTGCAGCTAACTTCGGGTGTCCATCAACTTACCTTTGAGAACCTTGGCAAAAACCCGCAAGCCACCAATTATAAAATGGGTGTGATCCAGCTCAAGCTTCTTGCCTTGCCGGATGCGATAGCTCCCACATCAACGGCAGAGCTACAAGGCGCGATCCACAACGGATGGTACTCAAGCGATGTTCGGGTGAACTTGAGTGCAACGGATGGAGATACCGGAGTGAGCCGGACGGAATATCGGTTGGATGACGCATCCGATTGGTTAGCGTACACCGGGCCCTTTACGTTGTCCGCAGATGGAGGGCACACGCTTGATTACCGCTCCATGGATGAAGCGGGAAATGTAGAGCAAACGAAAACGCTGCTAATCCACATCGATAAAACGGCGCCCTCACTAACCCTTGAATTGGACAAAACGTCTATTGGGCCGCCGAATCATAAAATGGTGACCGTCCAGGCTCGGCTTCATTCGAACGATGCGGCATCCGGTGTCGAATCCGTGATCTTAAGCTCCATTACGAGCAACGAACCGGATAGCGGGTCCGGTGACGTTCAAGCCAATATCGGTTCCGCCGATACGACATTCGGTTTACGCGCCGAACGTTTAGGCAACGGAACGGGACGTCTGTATACGATAACCTACACGGCGACGGACAAGGCGGGCAACCAAACGCTTGCTTCCGCAACCGTTACGGTGCCGCATGATCAATCTGCCCCTAGCCGGTGACGGGATTATGGAGGGAGGTGACGGACATAAACGGATATTTTTCAGGCTTTGTATAGGCGGCGGCGGCAGGGAGGTCTATGAAAGACTTGAACGAAACATGAAAAATTAAAGGAGGAATATGATAATGAAAGCGTACACAATCAAAGAGAAAATGTACTGGGCTGTTGGCTTTTTGTTGTTCGCGCTTTGTTTGCTTATACCTGCCGCTTCGGCTGAAGCGGCGACAACCTATTATATGTCGCCAACAGGGATTGACGATCCCGATAGGAACGGTTCGAGCGGTCAGCCTTGGCGAACGTTAGGCTATGCCAATAAACGGCTAAGTCCGGGCGATACTTTGTATATAAGAGGCGGAACCTATAATAACGAATATATTGATGATAGCGACTGGACCGCTAATGGCACAAGCGCGGCGCCGATTACCATTTCCGGGTATCCGGGCGAAACGGCCATTTTTGACGGAAACGGCACGACAGCTACGTTCCTGCACGATCTAACCAATTCCTCCTATATTACGATTAAAGATATAGAAGTGAGAAATTACAAATATTACGTCATCCTTCTCCTTAGAAACTGCGATAACTGGACCTTCGACAACATCTACTTGCACGATAGCGGAAAAAATTTAACCACCGATACCGCTTTTGTTTCCGGGATTATGGTGTCTACCTCCGATAATACGACGATTAAAAACAGCCGGATCGTCAATATCGGCACGCCGATCGGCCGTTATCCCGCTCAAACGCATGCGATTTATATGGGAGCGAACACGGCCAACGTCAATATTTTCAACAACTATATTGAAAATTCCGTAGGCGGAGGGATTCATGGCTGGCACGCCAACAACTTTAACGGCGGGAATATTTATAATAATGTCATTGCAAATAACAACATGGGAATCGTGTTTGACGACGGCGCACAAAACGTAAACATTTATAACAACACCCTATACAATAATACGTATGCGAATTTTGCCTTTAATCAAACCGGGGATGATATTGCGGGAGTCAACAACATCGTTCTGAAAAATAATATCAGCTATTCGCAGGGGAATCGCGGCATTTTGATCGATGCCAAAAATCAACCTGAAGTTTCATGGGACTACAATCTTTGGTATGACCCCTCGGGCGCTCCGATATGGTGGGGAATTGTAGGCGGCAACACCAGTACCGGCGTGCATTATACAGTCGCACAGTGCAAAGCGAATACAACCAATTGCGATAATGATGTACAAGCCAACCCCTTATTCGTAAATGCCTCCGGCGACGATTTCCACCTTCAGTCCACTAGTCCGGCTATTAATGCGGGAACAACCGTATCCGGCGTGACTACGGATAAAGATGGGGTTTCCCGTCCGCAAGGCGCCGCATTCGACCTCGGTGCATTCGAAGCTCCTTCTTCGGCCAGCGGTGTGAATCGCGCGCTAAACAAGACGATTACCAGCAATGGAACGCTCACCGGAACAACGTCCGTTGCGCATGCAACCGATGGGGTAAGCAGCAATACGGCCAACTATACAAGCTATGATCCCAAAACGAATGGAGTTTACGTCCAGCTCGATCTAGGTGCCAGCTACAATATCGACACGGTCAAGCTATGGCACTATTACGGGGATACGAGAGCGTATCATGACGTCATCGTACAGCTCTCCAACGACGCAACCTTCGCTACGAAAACAACCGTGTTTAACAACGACACCGATAACAGTTCCTTGCAGGGCGCCGGGACCGACGCCGAATATACGGAGAGCAGCGCAGGAAAGACCATTACTTTCCCGGCGGTAAACGCAAGATATGTAAGGCTATGGACAAACGGCAATACGGTGAATGGCTATAACAATTACGTTGAAGTTGAGGTATGGGATACACCGAATCTCGCGCTAAACAAGACGATCACCAGCAACGGAACGCTTACCGGAACGACGTCCGTTGCGCATGCAACCGATGGGGTTAGCAGCAATACGGCCAACTATACAAGCTATGATCCCAAAACGAATGGAGTTTACGTCCAGCTCGATTTGGGTGCCAGCTACGATATCGACACGGTCAAGCTATGGCACTATTACGGGGATACGAGAGCGTATCATGACGTCATCGTACAGCTCTCCAATGACGCAACCTTCGCTACGAAAACAACCGTGTTTAACAACGACACCGATAACAGTTCCTTGCAGGGCGCCGGGACCGACGCCGAATATACGGAGAGCAGCGCAGGAAAGACCATTACTTTCCCGGCGGTAAACGCAAGATATGTGAGGCTATGGACAAACGGCAATACGGTGAATGGCTATAACAATTACGTTGAAGTTGAGGTTTTCGAATAAGATTCATACCGATGTCATGAAGAAGGAGTCCATACCGTTCGCATCCGGCAATGCGAACGGTATGCTTCATGTAGGATCCTATTACGAAAGAGGAATGATAAGGTTGGATAGTAGTATCGAGAAGCGGATGGATCAATTGACATTGGAGCAAAAAATAGCACAGATGATCGTCGTAAGAGGACACGACTTCGCGCAGAAAGCCGGGCAAATGAATGCCGAGGGCAGAATTGGCGCAGTTGGTGCCGTTCTGTTTACGACGAAAGGCTCGCGCCAATTAGAGGACGTCGTATCCTGGATCAATGAATTTAAAAGCGCGGCCTCCGCTCCGCTTTTATTTTATTTGGATGCGAAAAACGGCATCGCCGATGCGTTTCACTTGGGGACATCGTTTCCTTCGCTGATGGCGCTCGGTGCAACCCGTTCCAAGGAGCTGGCCTTCAAGATGGGCAGCTGTATCGCAAAGGAAGCGCGCGCACTTGGTTTCGGCATGGTAAGCAACACCGTCGTGGATGTCAATTCGAATCCCGATAATCCGATTATCAATACAAGAGCGATCAGCGACCGGGTCGAGCTCATTGTGGAATTGGCCGCCGAAATCATTCGCGGTATGCAGGAGGCAGGCGTAGTTCCAACAGCCAAACATTTTCCCGGACATGGCGATACACAAGTGGATTCCCATGTTGCGATGCCCATGGTTGAGCGTGATAAGGATTATTTAATGGAAGTCGATCTGAAGCCTTACCGGGAGTTGATTCCAAAAGGCCTGATGGGCATCATGACGGCGCATATCCTGTATCCCGCCCTGCTCGCGCCTGATGAAGGAAAGGTGCCCGCTACTTTGTCGAGAACGATCATGACCGACCTGCTGCGTGACGTTTTCGGCTTTCAAGGTTTGCTTATTTCCGACAGCCTGACGATGCGTGGCATCAAAACGCATTACGGAATTGAGCGGTCCGCCGTTTTGGCCGTGAAGGCCGGTCATGATCTTATTTTGCAGGATTATGAATCCGATCCGGCGATTACCTTCAAGGCCCTTTACGACGCTGTGCAAGCAGGGGAAATCGCCATCGGCCAAATCGAGTCATCCGTGAGGAGAATATTGCAGGTCAAACATAGATTCAATCTGCTGCATAACGATCCGATTGATTGGAAAGAAGCGATGAACATCGTAAATTGTCCCGAGCATGCGGCGATCGCGGCGGAAATCGCTGACAAGTCCGTTACGGTCCTGGAAAATGCGTCCTTGCCATTGACCAACAAAAAAACGCTGCTCATCGCTACAGTAGGTGCGGAGGAGGGAATGGAAGCGGAAGATCTAGGTTATGTCGTCAAAGGGAAATCGGCCTATCTTCATAACCGGATGATGAAGTATATAAGCGAGTTGGAAATGATCGCCGTAAAGGAATACCCTACAGAGGAAGATATCGCAAAAGTAAGACGGGCCATGACCGATAACAGGTACGATCATGTCATCTATGCGACTTTTGTCAGGGTTCTGTCTTATAAGGAAGGAAGCGGTACGGTTCCCCAGTCTCAGTTGGAGCTGATTTCGTTCATCCAAGACCGGCATGCGGATGCGGCGATGCTCATTTTCGGAAGCCCGTATATCATGCGAAAGATGTCGCCCTATCCGAATTGTATTTGTGCTTATGGCGATTGCGTGTACTCCATCGATGCGGTCTTGAAGGTTTTGTACGGCACGATAAAAGCAACGGGAAAGCTTCCGGTAACGGTAAACGAAAACTATCAATTCGGCTACGGATTGTCATGACCAAGACCGGGTACCTTTGGAGTGAGCGGCTCCAGGGGTTTCTTTTTTTTATCAAACCAAATGATTCATTCAATAAAGTCCTAGAAATTGGGGGTCCGAATCGATGCACGAAGAGGGGAGTCGTTGACGGCGAGGTTCAAAGCAACTAAAATGGTATTATTGAAAGGGGATGCCGCATATGGCCATCGTCAGCCGTTACACGATCGCGCTTCATATTTTGACGTGGCTGGCCTATTGGGTGGAGAAGGACGAATTTTTCCCTTCCGACCGGATCGCGAAAAGCGTAGGAACGAGCCCGGTTTTTCTAAGGCGGATTCTCGGTCAGCTCGCCAAGGCGGGTCTGGTACTCGTGCAGCACGGCGGGACAGGGGCCGGCTGGAAGCTGGCGCGCCGTCCGGAAGAGATCAGCCTGCTGGACGTATACGAAGCCGTTGTGCAGACGCCGCTGTTCGAGCTGCACCACAGCCGACCGAACCCGAGCTGCGTCATCGGCCACGGCATTCAGCCGGCTCTGCAGCAGGTTTACGGGGACAGCGAGGAAGCGTTGAAGCGCCGGCTGGCGCAGGAGACGATCGCCGATCTGGTCGCCTCGTCGCTGGAGCACGGGAAGCGGTGATGCCGCCGCCGCGGCTGGCCTATGCGGAGAGCCGCTCGCCGAGGCGGTCGGAGGAGCGGCCGATCGGCACATTTGTTACGGCTATCAATGTAACTAACGCGGTAGCAATGCGGAGGGGTGGACAATCCGCTTCCCAAGTTCCGGTTAAGGCGGTGCGGCGCTTTTCGGCGTTCAATGCAACCGATTCGGTTTTATTGATGGCAAGAGAAGATTTCGGGTTGCAGCCGCGGTTGATCCTGATTTTATTCGCCAATGCAACTGTTTCAGTTTTGTTGGAAGCCGAATTCAGATAAGGAGAGAGATTGCATGGACAAACGGATTTTTTGGCTGGCGCTCGGATCGTTCGCGATCGGCACGGAAGGGTTCATGATCGGCGGGCTGCTGCCGACGCTGGCGGCGGCGCTGCACGTGTCGACGGCGGCTGCCGGACAGCTGGTGACGGCGTTCTCGCTCGTCTACGCCGTGTCTTCGCCGTTGCTGACGACATTGACCGGGAGGATGGAGCGCAGGAAGCTGCTGTTCGGTTCGCTGCTGCTGCTCGCCGTCGGAAACGTGGTGTGCGGGTTCGCTTCGTCGTACGGCCCGATGCTGGCGGGGCGGATCGTCGCCGCGCTGGGGGCGGGCCTGTTCTCGCCGGCGGCCGTCGCCGCCGCCACCACGCTGGCCGCGCCCGAGAAGCGGGGGAGCGCGGTGTCGGTCGTCATCGCCGGGCAGACCGTCTCGCTGATTCTGGGCGTCCCGTTCGGGACGTGGGTGGCCCTGACGTTCGACTGGCGCGCGACGTTCTGGATCGTCGGCGGGGTGACGCTGCTCGCCGCGCTGGCCATCCGGCTTCTGTTCCCTCCTGTAGCGCCGGCCGGGACGGTCGGCATGCGGGAGCGTCTGTCCTATCTGAAGCGGCCTGAGCTGCTATCCGCCTTGCTGACGACGCTTGCTTGGGCCACCGGCATTTTTTCGCTCTTTACGTACGTTTCCGAGCTTTTCTCCGGCTACGGGGCCGGGGGCCGGACGATCAGCGTCGTGTTGTGCCTTTGCGGCATCGCCAGCTTCATCGGGGTGCGGACGGGCGGCTTGGCCGCGGACCGGATCGGCCCGAACCGGGCGATTCCGCTGGCGCTGGCTCTGCTCACAGCCGCGCTATTCCTGCTGTCGGCGCTGAACGGCTTTGCCGGCCGGCCCGGCATTCTCGCCTTGGCGATTGCCGCAATCGCGCTGTACGGCTTCAGCGGCTACATGTTCAACCCTGCGCAGCAGCATCGGCTGATCGGGCTGTCGGGGCCTTCGGCCGGCATCGTACTGTCGCTGCAGGCTTCCGTCATTTACGTAGGAAGCGCCTTGGGCGCGTCGGCCGGAGGAGCGGTCGTGCGCTTCGCCGCGGTCGGGCAAATCGGCTATTTCGCAGGCGCCATGACCGCCTTGGCGCTCGCCGTATTTGCGGCGAGCCTGCGCCTGGAGCGGCGCATGAAGCAGCCGGCGGCCGTTCCGGCGCGATCGCCTACGCTGGATCAGCGATGATCCGAGGCAGTGGTTAGCTCCGTGGAAGCAACGAAGGGGTTATGGAAATCGTACCGGCCAAAACCACGTAAAACGATTACGTGGTTTTGGCCGTTTTTACCTTCATCTATTTTGTTTTCGAGGCAGAAACAAAGCGATGATCGCACCCAAGAAGATGCCTATAGCCGCTATGTAAATGGCGGTCCGGTTACCCGCAGCCAGCGCTTCGCGCAAAGGTTCGCCCGTGTTACTCGAAATGCCCGATTGGGCGATGGCAATCAGGATGGCAAGCCCGATGGCATTGCCGATGTTTAATGTGGTCGACGCGATCCCGGATGCTACGCCTTGCTCCTCCGGGGCTACGCCGTTCGAGGCGGCGATCCACATGCCGGTCCATGTGATGCCCTGGCCGATGCCGGAAAGGATGAGACCCGGCACGATCACGAGATAGCTGCTGCCAGTGTACACCCCTAACGGAATCAAGATGGTCCCGACAATTCCGATACTCATGCCGATCAGCAGCGTGCTTCGCGCCTCCAAGCGGGTCGCCAGCCGCTCGCCGAGCTGAGTGCCCGCGGCGATCGCGATGGACGGAACGATGAAGGCAAGGCCGGTTTGCAGAGCGCTATATCCGAGCACGTTCTGAAAGAAGGTGGTCAGAAAGTAGGGCAGAGCGCCGTACGTTCCCATGAAGATGAACGTTATGGCCATGCCGGCAACCAAGCTGCGGTTGCGGAAAAGATGGACCGACATCAACGGAGCCGTACTCCGTGCTTCGATAAGGGCGAAGATCGACAAAAGGATCAGGGAAAGCACCGCGCTAACGACAATAGTGAGGGAATCCCAGCCTATTTCGGGTCCCTGTACAAGAACGTAGACGAGGAGAGTGCTAGCCGTACTCCGTGCTTCGATAAGGGCGAAGATCGACAAAAGGATCAGGGAAAGCACCGCGCTAACGACAATAGTGAGGGAATCCCAGCCTATTTCGGGTCCCTGTACAAGAACGTAGACGAGGAGAGTGGCTCCTGCGGTTACCGTGGCAGCGCCGGGGACATCAAAGTGACGCTTCCGATTCCGCCGCTCGTCACGGGGAATAACGAACCGCGCGGCCAGTGCAACGATGCCCGCTAATGGAACGTTAACCAAGAAGACCGCTTCCCAGCCGAACGAATTGGTCATCACCCCTCCCAAAATAGAGCCGATCGTCAATCCGCTGGCGCCGGCGCCGCCCCATACGGCAAGAGCGCGGTTGCGACGCGGTCCTTCCTCGAACAACCGGTTGATCAGCGACAACGTGGCCGGAAACAGGAACGCCGCTCCGATCCCTTGGACGGCACGGGCGATCACGATGACGAGCGGATTCCAAGCCAGTCCTCCGAATAAGGACGATACGGCGTAGAGGACCAAAGCGAAAATAAACATCCGCCTTTGTCCAAGCAAATCGGCGGCGCGGCCCCCAAGAAGCAGGAAGCCCCCGCAAAAAACCGTGTAGGCGCTGACCACCCATTGCAGCGAATGCTCCGAGAAGCCAAGACCATGGCCGATCTCGGGCAATGCAACAAAAACGATATTGATATCGAGCCCGTATATAAGCTGGGCTAACGCGAGCAAAGCGAGACTCCATCCCAAGACTCGCGGCTTAGCGGCCGCCATTTTCGGCGCCTCGGCATGAAGCCGAGTCTGTTGATCGGTAAGCATGAATCGATCACTCCTTTATTTCAATTTTTTTTGAAATGTTTCGAAGTGATTATATTTCAAAAAAAATTGAATTGTCAAGAAGAGGGTGATATAATTTTTTCCATGAGACAATATGATGAATTTTCCGTAGCCCAAGCGGCTAAAGTGCTCAGCGATCCGATACGGCTGCACATATTGAGGCTTCTTAAGGAGGGTAGACGGGAGTTTTACCAGTCGCCCGTCTGCTCGGCTAATGCCCATGCCATCTGTCCGGAGGATCTGAAGCTCGGTTTGGGTGACATTTCGTCGTCGAAGCTGTCGTATCATTTGAAGGAGTTGAAGGACGCAGGCTTCATTCAGGAGTGCAGGGAGGGGAAACGGATTTATTATCTCTTACAGCCTGACCGTTTCAAGAGCTTAATCGATTCGCTCCGCGGGTTTTGCTAGAACCGCGGCAAATCGAAACTCGCCTTTCCTCTACGCAATAACGGAACCGATCCGGGCGGACGAGCGAAAACGGGAGCTTGTCGATGCCTTCCTATCCGCGTCGCGCGCCGGAAACTTTGAAAAGCTGCTCGCGGTGTTGCCGAATGTCGTACTCCGAAACGACACGGTTTTTCCGCCGGCCGCCCATGAGCCGGTTGTTCACGGTTCGCAAGCCGTGGCCAAGCCATTCGCCGGTCGTGCCCGTCTTCGCCGGCTCGACTTGGCCGTTTTGAGCGAAGGGTTGGATGCGAGTCCAATGCGAATTGTTCACCGGAGATCGTGTATGGTTCGTACGATAACCAGCGTTTATTTGAAAGGAGACCGACAATATTCGAGGAGATGGTACGCTTGGACGAGGAGAACATGAAAGCGATCGTACCCGAGATTATCGACATGGAGGAAAGGAAATTGATCGGATTGTCCGTTCGTACGTCGATTCGAGACAATACCGCGAATCGCACGGTTGCCCGGTTATGGGAAACCGTTTCGCAACGGTTGCGCGATATCCCCGAAAGCATTTCGTCAAGGCGGGTAGGTGCTCTGACCTTCCCTTCCATCTTCCATCCGGAAACGAGCGAATTCGTCTATTTCGCGGGATACGAAGCGAGGGAGTCGGAGGAAGCTCCGGCCGGAATGGAAACACAAATCGTTCCATCCGGCCGGTACGTCGCGTTTGCGAACGACGGACTTCTTTCGGAAATCGATTTCATCTACGCCTATTACAATAACGTGTGGCTTCCGCAATCGGGATACGAAGGGACCGGTGGGATCGAAGTCGAGTTGTACGAGGAAGCCTTCGCCGGGGTCGACCGCGGCAAGAACGAGCCGATTGTCTGTTTTCCGATTCGCCAAGCCGAACGCGGGGGAGAGTAGCCGGTGGATCCCAAAAGAAAGAAGGCGGTATTGACCGGGATAGATGGTGTCTACATTCCGGACTCCAACCGAAAACAGTCGGAGCAGTGGTATATCGAGCATCTTGGATTGGAGAATGGCGGCGATTATTTACTCGCGGGTAGGCAAGAAGTGTTCCTGCGTGAAAGGGTGGATGAGCGGGTGTTACCCTTCCGGACAAACCAATGGCTGGACAATGGCGAAAGCTATGAAATGCCGGTCGTATGCTTTCGAACTACCGATATTGACGGACTTTATGAGCATGCCCGCTCAAATGGCATTCGTGTCGGAGACATGACCATTCATAGCTGGTTCAGGGAATTCGATTTCTACGATCCGGATGGCAACAAGCTCAAAGTATGGCAGCCCAACGATTAAACAACCCCAACACTTTACGGAATGTCCCTTCTGTAAAGTGTTTTTTTTGGATCGGCTACAAAAATAGATAGATATCGGAGGGCTTTTGGCGTCATGAATGTATTAATGGCTATATTCCAATAGCGGGGAAGGAAGAAGTTTACATGAGCATCTATAACGGATTAGTAGCGGAATATTTATTTCATGGCAATGCCGACGATTCCAGCGGAAACGGATTTCACGGACGCGTAGAAGGCGCGGTATTAACCTCGGATCGGTTTGGGCAGCCGAATCGCGCTTATGCATTTGATGGCGAGAAAGCCTTTATTGAGATTTCCCCACCGCCGTTATTAAGCGGCGAGCTGTTTTCTCTCTCCGTCTGGGCCCGGTACGATGAGAAAGCGTCTTTGGCATGGTGGAATAACGCCATCGTTTCCCAAGATGACGGAGGGAAAAACAAGAATAGGGACAACCTCCGCCGTGTCTTTCAACTAAGTACGCTGGGGCCAGTTATTACGTGGCATCGAATGAAAGAAACGGCCGACGCGGTGTCGAACGTTCATCTGAAACGCGGTGTTTGGTACCATATTGCCGCTGTATTCGATGGAGCGTTTCATAAACTATATATCAACGGAGAACTTCACGATACCCAAGCCGGAACCTTTAGACCTCACCCGGAGGAACCCATTTTTATCGGTAAAAAGAACACAGCGGAAAAGCGATTTTTATTTCATGGCGTTATTGACGATATTCGTCTATACAACAGGGCCCTTACGGATCAAGACATAACGGCCCTCTATACGGAAAACGGATATGCCGCTTCTTCGGATACACGCATAAAACCAGCTAACGAGCCTAAAGCGGAAACCGGTACAACGGCCAAAGTCGAAAGCAGGGAGTTTACAGCGATCGGGATCAGGCATGGCGGATTGTTTTCGGAATATGGGAAGATCATTCCTCAAGCCATGCAATCGCTGCAAGCTCGTAAGGATGAAATATCCGGGCGAACCGGTACCAAGGTGATCCTCTACGAGCCTAAGCGCGGCGACGACCATATCGAGGGGGATTTTTATACGGGGTACTTGGTGGCGGATTCGGTTGCAGCCATCCCCGAAGGCATGGAATATTTCCATCTGTCGGGACGGTATGCATCTGTAGCCGGCGACGAGTCCCGTATGGGTGAACTTTATGGCTTTCTGGACGGATGGATTCGAGACAATAAGCTTCAAAAGGATTGGCCGGAGGCATTGATTGTAGAAGTGTATAACCAGGATCACCCAAGTGAAGTCGAGATTTGTATGAAAATCAGGAATCCAAATTAGAAAGGCTGCCCCGCTGAATTTGCGCTTCTTACACTGGGCCTGATTGCCAAAGCTTTGTTAAGATAAACGGGAAGGCTTTTACGGATTGGAAGGAGCAGTGGCCGATGGTCGAACGGCGAAAGATGATCTCCGTCCCGCAAGCGGTGGCGAAAGTGATGGAATGCGTTCCAGCCTTATCCCCGGAAGCCGTTCCGGTCGAACGCCTCTTCGGACGCATATTGGCCGAAGACCTGTTCGCCGATACCGATATCCCGCCATTCGACCGTTCCGCTTACGACGGATACGCGGTGTCCGCAAGGGATACCGAGACGGCAAGCTTGGAGCGCCCGGCGGAATTCGAAGTCGTGGAGCGCATCGCGGCAGGGCAGGTCGGAGCGAAGGCGATCGGACGTTTCCAAGCCGCGCGGATCATGACGGGGGCGCCGCTTCCCGCCGGCTGCGACGCCGTCGTCATGCGGGAATGGACGAGCGAGCAGGTGCGGGACGGGAAACGCTTCATGATTCTGAAGCGTTCGGTGCGTGCGGGGGAGAACGTTTCGTTGCGCGGGGAGGAGGCGGGACAAGGCGCTCTGTTGGTTCGCAAAGGCGTCTCGATCGATCCGGGAATCGCAGCGGTGGCCGCCTCAATGGGCCATGTCGAAGTCCGGGTGGGCCGCCGGCCGATCGTCGGAGTCATGGCGACGGGCTCGGAGCTGGCGGAACCGGGCGAAGCGCTCCGCCCTGGACTTGTCCGCAACAGCAATGCCGCCATGCTGTCCGCCCAAATCGAGCGGGCCGGCGGCGTATGTCGTTATTACGGCCGGGTGCCGGACGACTTGGACCGGCTTTTGGATACGTATCGGGACATGCTGGCCGAGTGCGACTTGTTGTTGTCGACGGGAGGCGTTTCCGTCGGGGATTTCGACTTGATGCCTCAACTGTTCCGGGCGCTCGGCGCGGAGCTGCTGTTCGACAAAGTCGCGATGCGCCCCGGCAGCGTGACGACCGCGGCCCGTCTGCACGGCAAGCTGCTGTTGGGCTTGTCGGGCAATCCGTCCGCTTGCTACGTCGGCTTCGAGCTGTTCGCGCGGCCGGCCATTCGCGCGATGCAGCTTGCCGTTGCCCCTTTCCCCCCGATCGTCGAAGGCGAGCTGTTGGCCGATTATCCGAAGCCGAACCCGTTTACGCGGTTCGTGCGGGCGCGGACGGCGTTCCGCGACGGCCGGATCGGAGCGATTCCGGCCGGCTTCGACAAGTCGAGTGCGGTCGCTTCGTTGGCGGAAGCGAACTGTTTGATCGTGCTGCCCGGAGGGTCCAGAGGCTATCGGAAAGGGGATCGGGTGCAATTGCTGCTCTCCGATGAACGGGACGGGGCCGAATGGCCTTGGGAGAGCCGATGAACTGACAAAGCTAGGGAGTCTGCCCTACATTCACGCTGCAAACAGGCGCACCAGGCTTCCGAGGTATCGGCGAGTCACGGGCCGAATTGCGGAGCCATTTATGAAAAAAAGCAAAGTTCACGTGATGCTTTCGCGTGGACTTCGCTTTTTTATAGCCGGATGCGGCGTCACGGAAACCGCAAACCGTTACGGCGTTAAAAGATGTCCGCTCAGACGGGTAAGAAAGGCCGACCATCTCGCTTGAAATTCCGGATCGGTCGACTCGAATCCGGTGACGATCTTGGCGATGCTGCCGAAAATAATGGGATATGTCGTTAAAGCGGTGATCGCCAGCGCCAGCAGCTCGGGCTCCAGATCCGGCGGCACGATCCCTTTTTCCTGCTGCTTTTTCCAGTAGGCCGCGTACGATTGAAGGGCGAGCTCCCCGCCTTTGTTCCATGACGTCTGCTCGGTCCGCGACTCGAGCGATTCCCATGCGGTGAACCGGATGAAATCCGCTCTCACCTGACTGTTGACCTTGTATCGATGCTCGGCAATATGCAGCGGATGATCCGGAATGCGGGAGACCCACTCCGGTTCGTCGGTTACCGATTGAGCCAGAACGGCTTCAAGCAACTCCGCTTTTCCTTTGAAGTAATGATAGATGAGCTGCTTCTTCACCCCGGCGTTTTCCGCGATCGCCTCGATGCGAGCCCCCTTGAACCCCTTGTCGAAAAATTCCTTTCTTGCGGCTTCGATAATATTTTTTTGCGTGCGCTCCGCATTGCGTATTTCTCCCATTCCGCTTTACCTCCATACGGGATCTATTAGGTTCATCCTATCATGTACTGAATGAAAGTCAAGTTCAATTTACCATCAGTAAAATTATACTTGACAATAGGTAAGTTATAATTTACCATGTGTTCAGTAAGTAATTCGCTACAGGGAGAAAGGGAGGAAATCGCCATGATCGTCTTATCGATTGTTCTTCAAAGCTTGCTGGTCGCCTACTACGTCTTTTCGGGTTTTGCCAAACTCGCAGGGGTCAAATACTGGGTCGATATATTCAACAATCTGCGGCTGCCTCAATGGTTTCGTGCCGTTACGGGCATCGTCCAATTATTGGGGGCCGCGGTGCTGATCTGGGGCTATTGGAATGCGGGGGCGATCGCATGGGGAGGCATTTGGCTCGGGATGACGATGCTGGCAGCGTTCCTCGCGCACGTACGGGTGAAAGATTCGTTCGGCAAATCGGTGCCGCCCGTCGTGTTTCTGGTGCTGATCGTATTGTTAACCGTTTGGCATACGGACGGTCTGACGAACGCCTTTTCATAAGAGAAAAAGGGCGAGCATCTCCAGTCTCCGCGTCGGAAGGATCCGAAGCGGCACCCCGAAGACGCGGAATGCGGCATCCATTCATAACGAACAACCCCCCGGGAGCTTTCGGGAGCCCGGGGGGTGTTTTGGATTTGCGGCGCCGGAAGGCGGTCCGATCTAAAGATCCTTTACGTTGTCGTACATGACGGCCAATATTCTGCGAAACGCGTCGACGTCCTCCTCGGACAAGCCCGCGATCGTCTTGTTGTAAGCTTCGATGGACGGGGCGAGAATATCCTCCCGGACTTCCCTTCCTTTCGGCGTCAAGTAGACCCGCATCGCCCTGCGGTCCGTATCGTCGGTGACCCGGCGAACGAACCCTTTCTTCTCCAGCTTGAACAGCATGCGGCCGACGTTCGTCTGGTCCCGGACGAGCCGTTCGGCGAGCTCCTTCTGGGTAATGCCTTCCTTTTCCCACAAGACGACCAATATTTCCCACTGGTCGACGGTAATATCGAAAGGCTGGACCACTTTCTGATAATAATTATTCAGCTTCAAGTCCGCTCGATGAACCATAACGCCGATATATTTTTCCAACTCCATGGTGAGCTTCCCTCATCGCCATATGATGATCCTTGCTAGGACCATCATATAGGGGCGGCGTTATGGCTGTCAATTCGGGATCGGAAGGCACGCCTCATGGAGCCGCAATAGGCGGAGGCCGCCGGACAACCGACAGCCGCCTTACGTCGGCCTATTCGTAATGCGGAACGAAAAAATAAAGCCGAGGACGACGAGGAGCAATGAAAGAAACAAGGCCAGCGTAATTCCGGCAGGCATCCCCAAGCCGAACCGCTCGGCGATCGCGATCAAAGCGCCGCCGATGCCGATGCCGACCCCCGGGCAGAACGCATCCACGAATTGCAAATGGGAGGAAATCTCGCCTTCTTCCCCCGTCCGAGCGTGCTGAAGCGCGATCGCACCCGTCGTCGGATTGGCGAGCCCGATGCCGAAGCCGGTGAACGCCTGCGACACGATGGCGAAGCCGATGCCGCCGCCTTCAAATGCTACAGCCATCATGACGAGCGATACGCCGACGACCATTAGGCCGATGCCGATCGTAATCCGCCGTTTGCGTCCGAGACCGCGGTCCTTCTTGTCGAGCCGGGCCTGCAGCCAAGCCGCGAACGACCAGCTGAGCGCGCCGGCGGCGACGATCAGCCCGGCCCGATCGGCGGACATTCCCTTCACTTCCGTGAGCGCCAGCACGACGTAGCTCTCGGTCGCCACGTAGCAGGCGTAGTATAGACCTCGGGAGAGGAGCGTGGCCGGCAGCCCTCTGCGCGCGGCGAACGTGCCCTCGGGAAGCAGCTTGCGAAGCGGTCGGATGATGACGATGAAGCCGCTAAGCGCCGCCACCGCCCCGGTCCATTCGGTTATCCATCCCAATCCCGCGAGCAGCAGTCCCGTCCCGATCGTCAGCAGCAGCGCGTTCCCTACCCGGAGGGAGCCGCGGTCGGCCGAACGGCTGTCGGTCAGCCCCGCCTGCAGCTCGCGGAACGAAGGCAGCGTCAGCCACAAGGCCGCTCCGATCAGCGGAAGCACGAGCCAGAAGACGAATCGCCACGATACGTGCTCGGCCAACCATCCGGCCATATAGGGGCCGATGAGGGCGGGCAATAGATAGGCGCCGGAAAAAGCGGCCAATATGTTCGTGCGCAGCGCGTCCGGATAACGGAGCGCAATGCTGTAATAGACGCAAGTGACGATCCCCCCGGCGCCGAATCCTTGGAGCGCCCTTCCCGCAACCAGAATCGGCATGTTCGCGGCCGTGGCCGCGATGACGATCCCCGCCACGAACGCCGCAATCGCCAGGACGAAGGAACGGAGCGCGCCGATTTTGCCGATTTGCCGGCCGATGATCATCGTGCCCGCCAGCTGCGACAGCAGAAAGGCGCTGAATATCCAACCGTACAAAGATAGACCTTGTAAATGTCGAGCCAATTCGGGGGCGATCGTCGTAATCGCCAGCCCCTCGAAGGCGACGGTCGTGATCGCCAATACGATCCCTACGGTCAGCCCCCTATAAGGGGTGTCCCAAATGCCGGATTTGCTTGCTGCCTGATCCATGCTTTACTCTCCTCTCTTGTATATGTATATAAGTCAATACGATAATTGCTATAGCAAATAATTGGCCGAAATCGGGCTTTTATCGGGGTTCCGGATCGTTTGTCTTCGCCAAATCATCCTCCCTTCAAAATGTAGTCATGACGATAATTGTCATGACTATTATATGTGTGCCGTTCACAGCTGTCAATCCGGGGCCGTCGGGCGCGAATGCATAATTCATCCAGCGGATGAAAATACTTGGAAAACAAGCGGCAAATGAGGTGGCGGGATGAATCTCGAAACCGACGCGGTTCCGATGCGTCTGGACGATCTCGAGAGTTGGATACAAGACCAATTCGTACATATTCCCGAGCTGGTCGTTCGTTATGTGCAATTCGGCGATAACGGATGCCGTCGGGCCGTACTGCTGTTCATGGATAACATGACGGACAAGCCGACGATCGAGAACCGGATATTGCTGCCGCTATTCCGATATGAGGGAGCCGAAGCCACGCCGCTTCAAGCGATCGTCGCGGTCGGGCGCACGAGTCCGACGGCGGAGCTTGCGACCGTGCAGCGCGCCTTGTTCGCCGGCAACGCCGTATTGATCGAAGAAGGGGCGGGAGAAGCGCTAGTACTCGGCAGTCCGAAACCGGGAGGAAGATCGCCGGACGAGCCTACCTCCGAGTTCGCCTACCGCGGATCCCATCTCGGGTTCGTCGAGCAGCTGGACGACAACACGGCGATGCTGCGCCGGTATTTGCCGCAATCGGAGCTGAAAGTCGAGTATGTCAACGTCGGCAGGAGGGGGGCAGTCCGGGCGGCCGTCATTTATTTGTCGGATGTCGCGGACGAAAGCGTCGTCTCGGAGTTCAAGCGCCGCATTCGGCTGATCGATACGGACAGCATTCTCAATATCGGGGAAATGATGGAGTGGCTGGAGGAAAGGCCGTTCTCGCTGCTGCCCCAGTTTCTCATCACCGAGCGGCCGGATTCGGCCGCTTCGCATCTGCTTCAAGGGCGCGTTGCCGTCATGATGGATCGGGCTACCGGCGCGCTCATCGGACCGGCGACGTTCATGTCCTTTTTCCAGACGCTGGACGATTACAACTCGAGATGGCAGGTCGCTTCCTTCATCCGGGTGCTGAGAATCGTCGGCAGCTTCATCGCGTTGTACTTACCTTCCTTTTACATAGCCGCGCTTTCGTTTCATTACGAGATCATCCCGGTCGACCTCATCTTGTCCATCGGCCGTACCCGGGAGAGGGTACCTCTGCCTCCGCTGCTCGAAGCGTTTCTGATGGAGCTGATTCTGGAAATGCTGCGCGAATCCGGGCTGAGGCTGCCGAATCGAATCGGTCAAACCGTCGGCATCGTAGGCGGTATCGTCATCGGCCAAGCGGCGGTAGAAGCCGGCATCGTCAGCAATATTATGGTCATCGTCGTGTCCTTGACGGCGATTTCTTCCTTCATCGTCCCGAATCCGGATATGGCGGCGGCCATTCGGCTGATCCGATTCCCGACGATGATCGCCGCGTCCATATTCGGATTGGTCGGCATTGTCGTCAGCATCATGCTGCTCGTCGCCCATCTCATTTCGTTGGAAACGTTGAAAACGCCTTACGGAAGCCCGTTTTACCCGATCCATTTGCCGGATTGGAAAGACACGTTCGTCCGTCTTCCGTCCTGGATGATGAAGACGAGGCCGGTCGCCGCGCAAGCGAAGCAACTAATCAGACGGAAAGGTCGATCCGCCGACGATGAACCTTGAACAGCGCCGGACGATGGCCGGCAAGGAACTGAGCACCAAGCAGTTTATTTACATGATCTACAAGACCGAGCTGGGAGTCGGAGTCCTTTCCCTTCCGGGCGAAGTCAGCGGGGAAGCGGGGGCGGGCGGCTGGATGTCCATCCTGATCGGCTGGATCATTACGCTGGTTGCCGGATGGTTCATCGTGAAGGTATTGGAACGCTATCCGGGGCGGACGCTGCTTGACATTCTTCACCTCATCCTCGGGAAGTGGCTGGGCAAGGCGGCGGCATCGATCGTCGTCTTGTACGCGTTGTATGCGGTGACGACCGTTTCGTTTTCGATCATTTTCATTTACCAAAACTGGATTTTACCGAACACGCCCAACTATATCCTGATGCTGCTCGTGATGCTGCCCGTCTATGCGGTAGCCCAATACCAAATTCGCGTGCTCGGACGGTTCGCCGAATTCGTCTTTCTGTTCACGCTGTGGATGCCGCCCCTGCTGCTTTTCGCCCTCAAAGACAGCCATTGGCTGAACTTGCTGCCGCTGCTCCCCCAAGGATGGTCGGGCGTGCTCCGAGCGGTGAAATATACGATCTTTCCGTTTTTGGGTTTCGAAATCGCGTTTTTGTACGTTCCGTATTTGGAAAATCGCCGTGAAGCGTTCAAGGGGCTGTTTTTCGGGACGACGATTTATATGGTTCTTCTCGTGTTCGTGTTCTTGTTTTGCACGATTTATTTCGGCCCGGAGGAAATTACGACCTATTCGTGGCCGACCTTGAATTTGCTGAAAACGATCACGCTTCCGATCATCGAGCGATTCGAAATCGTATTTCTGTCCTTTTATTTGATCATTATGGCCCAGACCATTATTCCGTACATGCATATGGCGTCGTTGGGCGCCCGCGACGTGATCGGCATGAAGCGCCATATCGCGCCGCTGCGGTTTTTGGTCGGCTTGCTGCTGGTCCTTGCGGTCGTCTTCGAGCCGTCGTTCGAACAGATTACGCTCATGCAGCAATACTGGGGATGGCTCGGCGTAGGCTTCTCCTATGCGATGCCCGTGCTGTTTTTTGCGATCGTTGTCCTTGTCGGCCGATGGAGGAGGAAATCATGAAGCGCGGGTTGGTTCGCATTGCCTTGACCTTGCTGCTCCTGCTGCCGGGGTGCGCCGACTATAACGAGCTGGATAAGCTGGACCTGGTTCTCGCACTCGGCTTCGACCGTACCGAGGACGGGGACTTGCAGGTGACGGGCATTTCTCCGGTGTTCAGCGAATCGGCCAAAACGAAGCAGGACGTGTTCCGGGTACAGAGCCGTTCGCTCCGCGAGTCGAGGGAAAAAATGAATGCCGTCAGCAACGGAACCGTCGTGGCGGGGAAGGTGCAGATGGTGTTGGTCGGCAAACGGCTTCTGGAGCATACGACATTGTTCCCCCACTTGGACATCATGTACCGGGATGCGAAGACGACCACCAACGCTTACTTGGTCGCGGTCGACGGTACGGTGTCGGAGCTGATGACGGCCTCGTATCCCGGAAAGCCGGCCGTCCAGATGTATTTGCGCAATATGATGGACAGCGCGGTGCGCAACGGACTGACGGCGAACGTAACGCTGCAAAAATATCATTACATGTACTACGACCGCGGATCGACCGCGTTCTTGCCGGAAATTGCCAGGAGAGGCTCGGAGTTGACCGTTAACGGAGTCGCGCTTCTCAACGCGAGAGACCGGTACGAGATGTCGCTTAACCGAACGGAGACGAAGCAGCTCCTGATGCTGCGCAACGAAGCGGAGTTTCCGATGATGCTGACCGCCGATCTGCCCGCCAACGGCAAACGGCTGCCCGTCAGCTTCAGCGTGAAGAAGGCGCGCCCCCGCTTCCGGATCGAATGGCAGAAAACGCCGCACATTCGGGTCAGCCTGGACCTTCATGCGGAAGTGACCGAATACCCTTCGGAATCCGAGCTGACCAAAAGCATCCCCGAGCTGGAGCGGAACATTTCCCGATATTTCGATCGGGAACTAAGCGCCCTGCTTCGCAAGTTACAAGAGCATCGAGTGGAGCCGATCGGAATCGGCGGCCGGATCCGCTCGCTGCAGCACGGGCGGTGGAAAACGATAGGCGAGAACTGGCCGGATACATTCGCGCAATCGAAGGTGACGGTTCGCACGAACGTCGTCATCAAACGGCACGGCATTCTCAAATAGTCGGTCGCCGAGCTTCCTCCCGGCCCGGAACGAACCGCTTCCGGTATTCGAGCGGCGTGAAGCCGCATTGCTCCTTGAACACTTTGTCGAAATAGTTGAGGTTGCAAAAGCCGCATCGTTCGGCGACCTCGGTGATCGGCATATCCCGGCGGATCAGCAGCCGTTTCGCCTGTTCGACGCGAATGCGGGTCAAGTACCGAACGGGAGGCAGGCCGAACGTCCGTTTGAACAGCCGGGAGAAATGATAAGGGCTCATGTTGACGGATCGCGAGACAGCTTCGATATACACTTTCCGGGCGAAATGCTTCTCCATATAGTCGATGGCGGGCTTCAATCTGCGGCTGTCGTCCGCGTCGGGGACGCCGTTCGGCGGCTCTTGTCCGTACAGACGGAGGAGGAGCGTCATCATCCGGAACAGGCACGACAAAATACCGAATTCGTATGCCGGCCCGGCCTGCATCCATTCGTCATACGCCTTGTTCATCGCGTCGTTCAGCTCCGGCCATACTTGATGATCGGGGCCGAAGGCGCGGTCGATCGCGTTCGTTCCGTCGAGAGCGGCAAGCGCCCGCCGGATATCCAGTCGGTCAGCCGGAATGTACAGGAGCGACTTGTCGAAGACCATGCCTTGGATCGCCCCGGCGCCGCTCCCCGATTCGTCGACATCGGCCGTAACGGAATGGATCCGGTTGCTGTGAATATAAAAAATATCGCCGGTCCGAGCGAGGAAGGTTTCGCCGTCGATTCGGACGGTAACGGGGCCTTGCAGCACCCGGATGAATTCGAGATGCTCGTGCCAGTGAGCATGGACGAGCGTCGGCGCTTTGTTTTGAATCGTCATTTTGAACGGAAAACGTGTGCCCTCGAAATGTTCGTTCTTTCTCATCGGTTCCATGTTCATTGGGCGCCTCCCCGTCGACCGGAATAGCTCGATTTTACCATAAGGGAAAGAGCAGCACGCAACATAGCAAAAAAACATAACTTTTCCGCGAAAAGTTGTGTAGCGGCGGCCGCTTGCAGCGAGCATAGTTAAGGGGGGGCGACCGGCTTGCTTTCGTTCGCCTTCGGCAAATTCGGGTAAGAGAAGGGGAGAGAGCGAGATGGAACGGGAGACGCGATACGATATCGTCGTAGTCGGTGCGGGAGTTGGAGGCATATGCGCCGCGCTTGCCGCCGCCAGGCTGCGCAGAAGCGTCCTGCTGCTGGAGGAAAGGGAGGAAATCGGCGGCACGGGGGTGCATTCGGCCGTCTCGCTCATTTGCACGTTCCGGGACAAGGACGGGCGGCCGATCAACAACGGGATCCACCGCGAGCTGTTTCCGCAAGCGTATACGTCCCGGAGAGGGCTGTTCGACGCCGAAGAAATCGTACCGACCTACGACGAACGGGAGTTGAAGCGCACGTACGAGGCGCTGCTTACGGCAGAGCCGCTCATCACCGTGCGGACGGGGCGCAAGGTCACCGGCGTCGTGACGGAAGCCGGCAAAATCGTGCGCATCGCGGCCGTTTCGGGAGAAGGGGAGACGTCTTCCGTCGAAGGCGACGTCTTTTTGGACGCGACCGCGGACGGTCATTTGAGCGCCATGGCGGGAGCGGAATTCCATATCGGAAGGGAAGAGGACGGGAAGCTGCAAACGGCGACCGTCACGTTCAAAATGACCGGCTTCGACCCGTCGAAGCTGCTCAATCCCCGCATCACGACATGGGGCGGCATCCGCTCGCTGCGGCAAGAATTGACGGTCCATTACCTGCAGCTGAAGGACGAAGGCGGAACGCGCAATCCGAGGCCGAGCGTGCTGTGCTTTCCGTATCCGGACGGACAAGGCATTTTGTTCAACTCCACCGCCGTAACGGATGTCGATCCGACCAGGCCGGAAACGGTCGACGCGGGCATGAAGGAAGGGACGGAGCAGGCGCTGCAGCTGGCCGCTGCGGTGAAGCGGCATCCGGCTTTCGCCGAAGCCGAAATCGAATGTATCGCACCGAAGCTGGGCGTCCGCGAAGGAAGACGAATCGTCGGCGATTACGTGCTGACGGCGGACGATTGTCTGCATGCGCGCCGCTTCGACGACATGGTGGCCGCCTGCGCCTACAGTCTGGACATCCACGATCCGCTGGGCGGAGGGGCGAAGCTGGTCAAGATCGGCGATCCGGGCTACTATCATATTCCTTACCGTTCGCTCGTCGCGAAGGGGTTGAAAAATGTGCTGCTCAGTTCCCGCTGCATCAGCGGTACGCACGAAGCGCACAGCTCGTACCGGGTCATGTCCGGCGTCAGCGCCATCGGCGAAGCGGCCGGAACGGCGGCGGCGCTCGCGGTCTGGTCGAAGGCGGACGACGTACGGGACGTATCCGCGGCCCGCATCCGCTACGTGCTGCAGGCCGGTGGACAGTTCGTCGAAGGAGAGCTTGAACGCGTGACGTTAGGATAGACCGTCGACGTTTCGGATCGATACGGTCCGAGCCGATTTGCAAATTTCCCCTTTCCTATTGCGAACACGTGTAATATAATGGAGCCAAGTACAGAGGACATCGCTTGGAAAGGAACCGAAGGCCGATGAAAGTGACCATCAAAGATATCGCCAGAGAGGCGGGCGTCAGCCACCCTACCGTATCGAAGGCGTTGAACGGAGCGCCGGGAGTCAGCGAGGATGTTCGCCGTACGATCGTCGCCATCGCCAAGCGGATGAACTACGTGCCGAATTTGGCCGCCAAGCGTCTGGCCGACCGCCGGACGAATTCGATCGGGCTTATTTGGCCGAAAGCGGAGGGGCTGTTTTTTTACCATCTGGGGATGAAGATCCAGAAGGAGGCCGCTTCCCGGGGGCAGGACGTCATCTTGTCGCTTGCCGAACCGCCGGAGGCGCTGCGCATCTTTAACGAGCATTTCGTGGATGACGTCATTTTCTGGTGTCCGCCGGGGTGGCAGCCCGACATCGCGTTCATCAAGCAGCGGGAGCGGTTCAACGGGAACATGCTGCTCATGGGAGGCGGCGCGATGGAAGGGACGCACCGGATCGGCATCGACCGGAAGGGAGGGATCTACGAAGCGGTCCGTCATTTGGCCGAACGGGGCCACCGCAAAATGACGTTTATCGGCGAACGGTCGGACAAGCTGACCGGATTTACGCAAGCGCTGCTGGAGCTGAAGCTGGACTACCATGCCAACTACTTGCTGCTGACCGAAACGCCCGGCAAGCTGCCGGCCGAAGCGGTGGCGGGATTGCTGGATAGCGGCGACCAGCCGACCGCCTTCGTCGTCGACAACCAGACGTTCGCGTTCGAGCTGCTCGAACAGCTGCGCGAACGGAAGCTGCGCATCCCGCACCACTATTCGCTCGTCGTCTATGACGATATACCGGAAATGGAGCGCATGGACGTGCCGCTGACGACGGTGGGGCCGTCGATCGGCAAGCTCGCCTCGACCGCGATCGACATCATTACGAACCAGTACGCCCGCGGTCCCGGGAAATGGGCGAACGTCGAGATCGGCTGCGAGATGCAGATCCGGAAGTCGGTACAGCCCCCGCGATCCGGGTAACCGGAAACGGCGCGGAGGGCATGTGATGGCAACTGCGAACACGTGTAAGTGCATATGCCGACGGCATTAAGGCTCTTCGAAAAAAGTTTTTTCAAGGGGCCGGGAAGTCGGAACGAACACTCAAGGGCAGCATTGCATCCGCATGGAACACGTGTAACATCTACTTCGAACAAGACAAGGGAGGTCCAACCATGAATTCGAGAAAAATCGTTTTGCTGACTGTCATGACAGCGCTTACGTTGTCGGCATGCTCGCCGGGAGGCTCGGAAAAGCCGAACGGATCGGGCGGAGGCGACGGAGCCGCTCCGCAGCCGCCGAAAGAAGTGACGCTCAAGATCGGGCTGCCGGGCAGCTACGAGATCACGAACAAAAAAATTATCGACGGCTTCCAAGCGAAATTCCCGCACATCAAGCTGCAAATCGACGAGGCGCCGTGGGCCGATTTTACGAAAAAAATCGTCACCAACATCGCCGGCAACAACCCGCCGGACATCTGGTTTCAGGAAAACGCGGTCATTATGGGATACGGCAAGCGCGGCGTCGCGGAAAATTTGGCGCCGTACATCAAGCGCGACCTGAAGACGGACGATTACATCGAAGCGCTGCAAGCGGCCAAAAGCCCGGACGGGAGCGTGTACGGCATCCCTCACGGCGTCAACGCGAACGCGCTCGCTTACAACAAAAAGCTGTTCCAGCAGCACAACGTTCCGTTCCCGACCGACAGCTGGACGTATCAGGACATGATCGACGCGGCGAAGAAGCTGACGAAAGATACGGACGGCGACGGCAAGCCCGATCTATTCGGCTTCCAAACGGCCAGCTCCATCGCGCAAGGATGGATGCCATGGATCAAATCGTCCGGGGGATCCGCGCTCGATCCGGGCATGACCAAGGCGGCGTTCAACGATCCGAAGACGATCGAAGGGCTGACCCGCTGGGCGGATACGATATGGAAGGACAACATCAGCCCGACCCGCGACATGCAGACGAACCAGAACTTCTTCCAGAACGAAAAGACGGCGATGACGTTTTTCCAATATTCCGCCCAGGTGTCGCTTAACAAAAACAAGCCGGACCTCGACTGGGACGTCGTGAAAATGCCGGTCGGCTTCAACGGCAAACGGTTCGTGCCGATGGTCGTCAACCAATGGCTCATTTACTCGAAGGCGAAGCCGGACGCGAAGGAAGCCGCTTGGACGTTCCTCAAATATTACTTGAGCGACGAAGCGCAAGACGTCTTGTCGGAAAGCGGGGCGAGCTTGCCGGTGAAGAAGACGGCGCTCGAGAAGATCGAGAAGCAGACGACGAAGCCGCTCAACAAGAAAGCGTTTACGAAAGGGATCGAGGAGGCGGGCGGCACGCTCGACGAAAATCCGACGTGGAACGAGTGGCGGGCGGCCGCGACGCCGATTCTGAACGACATCCTGGACGGCAAAAAATCGCCGGCCGACGGAGCCAAGGACATCCAGTCCAAAGTGCAGCGCATTTTGGACGAAAACCAATAAGAGCGGACCGTAGTTCGGGCCGGACGAGGTGTTACGATGCGTAAACAAGGCTGGTGGGGCTTCCTCTTCACCGTCCCTTTTCTGCTGCAGCTGGCGGTCTTTTTCCTCTTCCCGTTCGTGTTCTCCTTTTACTTGACGTTTACGAAATGGGACTTGTTCAATGCGCCGCAATGGATCGGTCTGAAAAATTGGTCCCAAATGGTGCGCAACGACGTCTTCTGGCTGTCGCTGCGCAACGTGTTCGCCTTCGCGCTGCTGTTCGTGCCGGCTCAGACGGCCGTCTCGCTCGTGCTCGCTTACTTGCTGAATTTGCAAATCCGCGGCAAGGCGCTGTTCCGGATGATCTATTTCCTGCCCGTCATTACGCCTTGGGTGGCGGGCGGGCTCATCTGGCTATGGATTTACAACAACGAGTTCGGCCTGCTGAACTGGATGATCGAAAGCGCCGGTCTCGATCGGGTGGACTGGGTGCGCAGCGACGAATGGTGGCTCGTGATCGCCTCGATCGCGGTCGTGAACGTGTGGAAGGGAGCCGGTTACTCGATGGTGCTGCTGCTCGCCGGCATGCAAAACATTTCCAAGGAAATCGGGGAAGCGGCCAAAATCGACGGCGCGAACGGATGGACGTATTTCGCGAAAATTACGGTTCCGATCGTCTCCCCCATGGTCTACATGGTCATGATTTTGTCGACGATCTCGGCGTTCCATGCGTTCGACGTCTTCCTCGTCATGCTGGGCGACATCAACGCGGTTCACGACCGGAATATGGTGCCGAACCTCCTCATCTACCGCGACGCGTTCCTGAACGCGAAGATGGGGACGGCGTCGGCTTGGGCGTGGGGCTTGTTCGCCATCATCCTGCTCGTGACGATGTTCCAGAAACGGATGGAAAAGAGGTGGGTCCACTATGAATAACGGTTCGCGCGGGCTGCAGCGGGCCGCCTACGTCATCCTGACCGCCGGAGCGCTGCTCATGCTCGTGCCGTTTTTCCAAATGATCTCGACATCGCTCATGAGGCCCGGGGACGAGCTGACGCTGCCGCCCAAGCTGTGGCCGAGTCCGATCGAATGGAGCAATTATTACCAAGTATGGGTGGAAGTCGACTTTTTGCGATATTCGGCCAACAGCCTGCTCGTCACGGTACTCGACGTGATCGGCATGGTCGCCTCGTGCGCGATCGTGGCGTACGGCCTCGCGTTTTTCGATTTCAAAGGCCGCGGGGCGATCTTCCTCGCGATGCTCGGCACGATGATGCTTCCGTCGCAGGTGACGATGATTCCGACGTACTTCATCTGGAAGGAGCTGGGCCTGCTCGATTCGTTTCACCCGCTCTACCTGCGCAGCTTTCTCGGAGGGGCGTTCGGCATTTTCCTGCTTCATCAGTTTTACAAGACGCTGCCGAAGGAGCTGTACGAAGCGGCTTGGGTGGACGGGGCGAATCCGTGGAACATTTTCGTTCGCGTCTATTTGCCCTTGACGGGGCCGGCGTTGTCCGCGCTCGCCGTCTTCACGTTCATGAGCTCGTGGAACAGCACGCTGGAGCCGCTTATATATTTGCAGGACAAAAAGCTGTATACGCTTCCGCTCGGACTTCTGTTTCTGCGCAACGAGGTGGACAACAAGATGACGCTCGTCATGGCCGGCTCGGTCATTACGGTGCTGCCGGTCATGATCGTCTTCCTGTTCGCGCAAAAGCATTTCGTGCAGGGCATCGCCTCGTCGGGTTTGAAAGGCTGAACCGAACCGCCGCAACGAAGGCCACCGCGTACGGTTTCTTGGAAGGCGTCCGTGCGCGTTCGCCATATACAGCTCTGGGACGACCCGCATCTTTCTTATCATCCTAATCGAACGGGAGGAATGGAAATGACGGAATCGCAGCACGGGGAGCGGCAGTGGGGCATGGAACGGTCGAACGGCAGCATGGCGGGAACGGAAATCGCCGGTGGACGAGCCGGAGCGGACGACGACGGCGCGGAGGGAGGAGGGCAGGCCCTCACCAGGCGCAAGCTGCTCGGCGCGCTCGGCGCGGCGGGCGTCACGCTTGCGGCGGGAGGCGCCTTCGTCCGGCTGCTCGGGACGGAGGCGCTGGCGTCCGGACCGGGCGTAACCGCATCCGTGTACGGAACCGGTCCGGGCACCAGCGTCGCCTGCTGCACTGACGCGGGCTGGGCCAACGTCGCCGATTACGGCGCCGCGGGAGACGGGACGGCCGACGATACGGCGGCGTTCCGGGCGGCGGCCGCGACGGGCAAGCCGGTGCTCGTGCCGGCGACGGCGGCGTATTACAAGCTGTCCGGCACGGTGTCGCTGACCAACTCGATTGCCGGCGTCGGCATGCCGGAAATTCGCATGGACGGCGCGAACGGCTCGCTGGACAAGCGAATGTTTCGGATCGCCGGGTACAGGGGAGGCGGGTTGTCCGTCTCGGGACTGTACTTGAACGGCGGCTATTCGACGGGTACGGCCGGGGAGCATTCCCACCATATCCACATCGCCGATTCCCGGAACGTCTACGTCCACCACAACTGGCTGCACGCGCCGTACGGCGACTGCGTCTACGTCGGGTCGGATTTCGTCGCCCCGAGCGAGAACGTGCATATCCGCGAGAACGTCCTGAGCAACCCGCGCCGCTGCGCCGTGGCGATCGTGTCCGGACGGAAAGTATGGGTGACGCGCAACGTCGTCAGCGACCCGTACCCGTACGTCGCCGCGATCGATCTGGAGCCGAACGCGACGTCGTCCGCATCCGATCTCGTCGAGGACGTCTGGATCGAGGACAACGAGTTTTACAGCGAAATTTATTTCGTCAACTCGTACAACCCGAACGCGGCGCGGCCGAACCGGCGCATTACGATTTCCGGCAACAAGGGGAAGGCGAGCTACTTGTTCCGCTGCAACGTTTCCGCCGGGACGACGGAGCACGTTGCGATTCGCGGCAACGAATTTTACGGGGCGGGCCGGATGATAACGTGCTCGAAGGTCCCGATCGGACTGGAGGTTGCCGGCAATCGGGACATGTCGACGGGAGCGGCAGGCTGGCACATCGCCGACTCGGTCGCGCCGAACGTCGCGGGCAACCGGATCGAAGCGGCCCGGACGGTCGCGGTCACGTTTGCGAATTGCCAGGCGGTCCGGTTCGCGGACAACGTCGTCAAAGACGTCGTCTCGGGCGACGGCGCGGTCCGGTTTGCCGGTTCGAACGCGACGAGCCGCCATTTGATCGCCGGCAACGTCATGACGGGGGTTAGCGGCGGCGGTTACTTCTTCGGCGCGCTCGTCACCGATTCGGCGTTCGACGGCAACGTGACCGAATGCGGCGCGGCCTGCCTGCGAGTCGATGCGGCCGCGGCGGGATCGGACCTGCGCATCGGCCAGGGCAACGTGTTCGCCGGCACGGGGACGCCGGTCGTCGGCGGGGCGAACTTGACGCGCTGGACGTCGCCGGACATTCAGGCGAAAGGGATCACGACGGGATGGGCGGCCGCGGTGCCGGCGACCGGATCGTGGAAGCGGGGGACGATCGTCTGGAACGTCCTGCCGTCGCCGCTGGCGCCGGTCGGCTGGGTATGCGTGTCCGACGGGTCGCCGGGCGTCTGGGAGCCGATCGGTCCGGCCGGTGCGCTCGATTCGTCGGGATGGAAGCTGAAGTCGCCGAACGGAACCGTGTACAAGGTGTCGGTCACCGACGCGGGCGCGCTCTCGGTCGCTCCGGCATAACGGGGTTGAAGGAGAAGGTCGCAATCATTCGATTGGGAGGGGTACGAGCATGATGAAAGAACGGACGAAACCGATGGACGAAGCGGAACGGGACGAGGCGGAGAAACGGCCGGAGGGGGCGATCAGCCGCCGCAAATTGCTGGCGTCGCTCGGCGCGGCGGGAGTCGCCTTGGCGGCGGGCGGTGTATGGAACGGACGATCGTCCGGCGCCGCCTACGCGAAGTCCGTGTCCGAGGACGTGTACGGCGCGCTCGGCGACAAGCTGCAGCTTAAAGATTTGCGCGGCTTGGACTTCTGCCTCGCGGTCTCGCTGGACGGCTTGCGCGCTACGGGGGATAGGCTGCCGGACGCCGTCTATTACGTGACGGATGCCGGCAAAGAAGGGGTATTTGTGTACGACAAGACGGACTCGACGTCCGCGGACGATACCGGCACGGTCGTCGTCACGACCGGAGGCAGACGGTTCAAGCGCGTCGTCGGCGATACGGTCGTCCTCTCCTGGTTCGGCGCCGTCGGAGACGGGGTTACCGTGGAGACGCTGCCGATGCAAGCCGCCTTGAACGCCGCCTCCGGCAAAAGGCTGTACATCCCGAAGCAGCGCAGCGGCTTTTACTTGACCGGCCAGCTGTTCGTGCCGAGCGACATCGTCATCGAGTTCGAGCCCGGCACGGTCGTTCAGGCGGTCGATACGCTCAAGCGAACGGCGCCGTATGAACGGCTCATCCGCGTGAAAAACGCCCGGAACGTCCATATCATCGGCAACGGGGCGACGCTGCGGATGAACAAGGCCGCCTACACTTCCGGCGAGCAAGCTCATATTTTCGATATCAGCGGCTCGGAGAACGTCGTCATCGAGCGGATTCATGCGAACGACAGCGGCGGCGACGGCTTCTACATCGGCAATTACGAGGCGTCGATGCCGTTCTGCAAACAGATCGTGCTTCGTCATTGCGTCGCGGACAACAATCGGAGGCAAGGGCTGTCGATCATATCGGCGGACGGCTTTCTGGCGGAAGGATGCCGGTTTACGAACACGAACGGGACGGCGCCGAAAAGCGGCGTCGACATCGAACCGAACAACAATTCGGGCCAGGACGTGCTGAAGCAAATCCGGTTCGTCGATTGCGTCGCGGAGGGGAATGCCGGTCGGGGCTTTCTCGTCTCGCTTCACCGGATGAAGGCGTCCAACGAACGGGTCGACATTACGTTCCGCAACTGCCGGACGAAGGGCAATTCGTTCGGCAGCTCGGTCAATTACGGGGCGGAGGGGGCGCAGGCGGTGAAGGGCGAAGTGACGTTCGTCGATTGCGCCGCCGAGCAGGAGCAATACGCCGGGTACTCGGTGTTGTCAAGCTCGCCGGAAAGCGTGAAGACGTCGTTCGTCCGCTGCCGGGCGGTCAACTGCAATACGGTGAATGCGCCGCAGGATCCGTACGGGTTCGGCTCCTCCTTTATCGTAACGACCGTACCGCAGTTTCCGCGAACGGCGATCGGCAACGTGGAGTTCGTCGAGTGCGTCTCGGTCGACGAACGGGCCGTACCGCTCATCGCGCGCGGCTTCGCCTTGAAGAAAAACGCGAACGAGGCGATCCGCGACGTCCGCTTCGTCAACTGCACCGTGCGGGGCGGCGCCCAGCGGCTGCTCTATGTCGATCCGGCGGCGGATCGCGTATATGCGGATTTGCGTCCGCAGCCCGAGCTTGCGGCCGTGTCGTCGGGAGCGGTGGAGGCCGGCTCGATCGGCCACCGCATCGCGAACGAGGGTGCGGCGGGAGCCGTTACGCTGACGCTGCCGCCGGCGAGAACGGGACGCGTCCATACGTTCGCCGTCGAGTCGCCTCATCCGTTGACGGTCGCGACGGCTCCCGGTTCGGTCATCCGGACGCCGAACGGATCGTTGCCCGCCGTCGAATCGGCGAATCCCGGCGATTCGATAACGCTGACGGGTCGGGCGGACGGGAATTGGGACGTCGCCGGAGCCGTCGGCGCATGGTTCGGGCCGGCGACGGCCGGACGGCAAGCGTCCCGATAACCGTAACGAAAGGAACGTGTCGACATGTACGAGCAATACGAAGACCGGATTCGCCAACAGGCGGACAAACGGCGTCCGGAGTTTCGCTCCCCGTACCAAGATTTCCGCTACTATTCGTCATCCGTGACGCCCGGCATCCGGCTGGCGCTGAATGTCCTCAAGCCGGCGCGTCCTTCGTATCTGTTGGTCGAGCTGCACGGCTGGCATATGAGCATGCCCGCGCCGCAGCATAGGGATACGCCGTCCGACAAGCCCTACCTGATCGTGCAGGTCGATATGCGGGGGAGGGCTTACTCGGAGGGAATGCCGGACTGCAACGGCCTCGAGCTGATCGACGTTTACGATGCGATCCGGTTCGTCAAGGACGAGTATAAGGAGCTGCTGCTCGACCCCGACGTCGTTTATATCGAAGGCGGGAGCGGCGGGGGCGGGAACGTGCTGGCGCTCGTGAACAAATTTCCCGACTTGTTCGCGGCGGCGACGGCGCTTTACGGCGTGTCGGACTATGCGGAGTGGTATGCGTGCGATCGAATCGGGGAATTCCGCGACGAGATGGACGTCTGGATCGGCTGCGCGCCGTGGGAAGCGATCGAGCCGTACGAGGCCCGAAGCGGTGCCTTCCTGGCGTCCAATCAGCTGACGCCGCTATTGCTCGTTCACGGCAGCTTCGACGCGCGGGTTCCGGCGAGCCACAGCCGCTTGTACGCGGACGCCGCGTCCCGGGCGGGAAAATCGCGGCTTGTCCGGTACGTCGAATGGCGGGGCGTCGGCGGCGAGGAGCATACGGATCGGCTGCCCGATGCGCTGCACCGCGAGTTTGCGGAACGCAACGAGCGTCATCGGCGATCGAACGCCGTCCCGATCGAGATCGCGCCTACGGGGACGTTCCTTGTCGGGGGGTATTTGATTACGAAGCGGTTCGCCGTCCATATGGAAAGTCCGGATGCGGTCGCCCGATTGGAGTACGACATCGATGGCGGACAGTTTCGCTTGAGGGCGAAGCGGCCGTATGCCTACCGTATTCTTACGGAGGAGGGCGTTTCATTGGAGGGGAGGGCGGACGTCGTACCCGAGGCGTAGAGAACCGGTTCACCGGCAATTGGAAGGCGTCGATTCGACGCCTTTTTTTCTGTATGGGGCGGAACGTCCCGGGCTCCTCGAAGATCCCGCGCATGGCGTTGCGAAAGTCGTCATTTTCCTATATCGTTTACTCGACGGCTTATTGCCGTTTGGCTCGATATTCGTTTCGATCGTATATTTCGCCCGGCCGGCGTATACCGTAATAGACGGAAAGCGACCGGACTAAAGGAGGGGTACCGTTGGCAAGAGAAGTTCATTTTGATGAAGAGGGCGTCCTGCTGAACTTGACGGGAGCGACCGGATTTTTCGCTTTGAAATTCAAACTGAAGATGCCCTACAGCACGATCAAAAGCGTCTATGTCGATTACTTCGACGCTCCGCCATGGATGCTCCGGATGCCCGGAACTTCCCTTTCCGCGCTTCATATTTTCGAAGGAAGCTTCAAATACGCCGACGAGTGGTACTTTCTTTCGTACGAGAGCCGAGTCCCTCTCTTGATTATGGAGCTGGAAGGACACGACAAGTATCGGTATGTGATATTCCAGGTCGACAACCCGACCGGCGTCGCCTCGGAGATTCGGAAACGGATCAGGGAGGCGCAGGAAATGGGGGACGGCCGCAGCGTCTGAAACAGGGAGTCGTCCGCTCGTCAGTCCTTTCGAGGTCGGCGTATGGCTCGAAGTCGTTCTTGGACGATGATCCTCTTCAGGCGGCAATACGCTATTCGCTAAACGGCGGCGATTCCGTCATTATGGATGGGACACCACGAGAGGAAGAAGAAGACGGCGTTGAACAGGACGGGCTACGGAAGCGGTTTATACGTGAAGCGCCAAAGCGATTGGAACGAGAAATATGACGAAATCGCACGGTTCGCGTCATCGTCAGCGAGCTCCGGCATGATGCACGGGAAGACGACTACCGGTACGACCATTTTTGTTTGCCAAACGAGTGTTGAACGGATCGTTCGTTCATCATTTCAGCCGCAGATGCGTTTCTGCGGCTTTTTGGCATGCTCGAGAACCGAAATCCCCTCTTCCCGGCTGCAGGAGTATCGTGCGCAACGCCCTTTTCACGAGCTCCGGATCGGCTTTCTTTGCCTTTTCTTGAAGTCCCGCCGCAAGGCCTTGAGCCGACGGTCGGATACATAACGAAAATTGGACCTGGACAGATTACTGATGTATGTCTGAGAGTTACCCGGCCTTGAAGGAGGTGGACGCTTGAAATGGATCAAGATCGGAGCATGCGCGCTCGTATTGCTAGGCATGACGACTTCCGAGGTGACGGCCCGGCAATCCCAATCGCCCGATGAGAAAACGGAAATCGTCGGCTTCCTGGACAGCTTTTATGCATCCAAATCCAAATTGCTCCTTCAGCCGGACGAACGGTTGGTGACGGAATTTTATTCGGACGATTCGAGCGGAAGCCGACAGGCGAAAAAGCACGAGTTTCATCGCAGCGCGTACGTCCAAGCTTGGGCCAAGCACAGAGGGATAACCTTCGTGCAGGCGGACAGCTCGATCCGTGTCGTGCGGTTGACCAAGCAGGCGGATACCGTTAAGGCATCGCTCGTTCATACCTTGAAAATGTCGTATCGGTACGATCGTCCGGACATCCCGACACACCATTTCGGCGTAGGGACGCGCCACGTCGTGAAGCTGCGGAAGCAAAACGACAAATGGTTCGTCGTCAGCGAATGGTATTCGGATCCGTTCGACGAGGATATTCGTCTCATCCCCAGCCTGGACAACCTCTCCGCCTCCGTACATCGCGCGAATCGTTCCCCGACGGCCCCCGTACAAGCCGTAAAATCGAGAGCGTACAACCGGGACAAGGCGGTCGCGTATGCCGACCGGTACGCCGGGGCGGCTTGGGGAGCGGGAAACGATAACCGGTACAATCGGAAATACCGCGACTACACTCCATTGGGCGGAGACTGCACCAATTTCGTTTCGCAAGTGATCGGCGACGCCGAGGAGGGCGGCGGATTGCCCATGACGAGTACGTGGAGATACTGGAAAAACGCCGGCGGCAGCCACGCATGGGTATCGACCGACAAATTCAAATCGTTTTTGTTGTACAGCGGGTACGGACGTTTGGTGGCCAAAGGGACGTACGAACAGATCATGAAGCCGACGGACAAATACCCGAAAAGCGCGATCGGGGAGCTGGTGCCCGGAGATGTCATCGCGTATGAATGGAAAAAAGGAGACATCGATCATTTTGCCGTCATCGTCGGGTTCGACGACAACGGTTATCCTCTCGTCAATTGCCATACGGCGGACCGGTTTCACGTCCCGTTCGATTTGGGATGGGATAAAAATACCCGGTACTGGCTTTTCCATATCAAGGATTGACGTCATTCGGCCAAGCTCATAAAGGCGTCGCCACCCTAATACAATGGTAGGGTAGGGGATGTGGTGAAGCGGTGAGCTCCGGTACGGTAATCAAACATATGGTGTATCGTTCGGTTATTCTCATAATGATCAAGCTGCTCGGCGTCGCGGCCCGAATCCCGCTCTTTCGCGTGCTCGGGCCGGAAGGAATCGGACTGTATCAGATGGTTTATGCGGTGTACGGATTCGCCCTTACGATTATCGTAGGGGGGCTTCCTACCGCGCTGGCGCTCGCAACCGCCCACAGCTACGCGAGAGGGCGGTATTTGTTTATCCGGCTATCGGCGGCGGTGCTTGCAGCCGGATGTATGGCCGGATATGCAAGCTTCCGGTTTTCCGATACGATCGCCGCCTACATGGGCAGCGACCAACTGGGGACGGCTCTCCGTTACATGTCGCCGGCCCTTTGCGTGGTTCCGCTGCTGGCCATTTTGCGAGGGCATCTGCAAGGCTTGGATATGCACGGGCAAATCGCGCTTTCGGAACTGGTCGAGCAGATCGTCCGAGTAACCGTCATGATTGCGGCCGTCTATGCCTTCACCCCCTACGGCTTACCGCATGCCGTCGGGGGGGCGATTTCGGGTGCGTTTGCCGGAGCGATGGCGGCGGTCCTGTTTATGGCGCTCGTCATCAACGGCCGCGAGATGCGGTCCATTACGGCCGGGAAAAGCAGCACTTCGGCGCTGAGCGGGCACCAATCGCTTCGTTTTTTTATCGTGTCGTCGGCGTCGCTCTCGGCAACCCGATTCATCGTTCCGTTGTCCGATTTGCTGGACGCCTATTTGATCCCGTACCGTCTTCAAACGTCCGGGTACAGCGCATCCGAGGCCGTCTCGATATTCGGCGAATTGACGGGGATGGGATCGTTGGTCGTGTATATGCCCGTCTTATTGACGGTGGCTCTGGCGTATACGTTATCGACGAGGCTGGCGGGCGATTGGACAAGTCGTCGGAAAAGCGTGTTCCGGAGCCGCTCCGAATACGCGTTGCGGATCGGATGGTTGTGGGGAATGGCGTCCAGCTTCTGTTTGTTTGCGTTTGCCGATGTTTGGTCCGCTCTACTTTTCTCGAACGACTCCGCCGCGCGCGCGATCCGGTGCTTGGCCGTCGTGCCGATTTTGGCCGGCATTCGCGAGCTGACGACCGTCATCCTATGGGCGGGAGCGAGAAAGTCCCAGCCACTCCTGGGCTTGGCCGCCGCGATCGTCGGATCGCTGTCTTGCAGCTATTTCTTGATTGCCATCCCCGGGTTCGGTTATGTCGGGGCCGTCATCGGCATTTTGGCGCTGGAGGTGATCTCGACCTCGTGGAACGCCGCGGCGCTCGCCAAAACGTTGCGGATTGCGCTTCCCCTGAAGCAAACCGTTTATGATACGGTTAAGATCGGCATGCTCTTGACCGGCGCCTATTACTCCGCGGACTGGGTCTTTACGTGGCTCTCATTCCAAGGGACGATTTCGGGGATCGTCCATATGGCGGTCGTCGGCATAGCGGCCTCTCTCTATATCGTGATGAAAATCTACGCCAGACGATGACGTTCTTCCCCATGGAGCGCATCCAAAATCCGTTAACATATTTCACGTTTGGCATGGAGAGAATAAGTGGAAACCGAATGAACGGAGGACGACCATGGAAACGGTAAAACCGACGAAACACGCTGCGGGGAACCAAGGTGCCGGCAGTCGACATCAAGCTAACGAGAAGCTGACTTCCGCCGAGCAAGGGAAGCTTTGGGCCACCTACATCGGCAACACCATGTCCGTATGCGTTCTCGGTCATATGTTGAACCATGTAGAGGATCAAGAGATCAAGCAGGTTCTGCTGAACGCTCGGCATTTGTCCGAGCAGTTCGTGCAAACGATCAAGGACATATTCGAACAGGAGCAGTTCCCGATTCCGAAAGGATTTACGAAAGAGGATGTGAATCCGGGAGCGCCCCGGCTGTTCGAAGACGAATTTTATTTGCACTATTTGAAATATGTGGGGAAAGCGGGCATCAGCCTTTACGGCATCGCCGTCCCGCTGGTAACGAGGGCGGACGTACGGGACTTTTTTACCCAAGCGATCGATTCGACGGTGAAGTTTTTGAATCAGGTCAACGAAGTGTTGATCGATAAAGGGCTGCTTACGAAGCCTCCGTATATTCCTTATCCGAATCGAGTGGACTTTGTGGCAAAGCAAAGCTACTTGAACGGCTTATTCGGAGACGTGAGGCCGCTTCAGGCGTTGGAAATTACGCATTTATACGATAACCTCGAAAACAACGCGACGAGCAAAGCCATCCTGATCGGCTTCAGTCAAGTGGCCCGATTGGAGAAGGCGAGAGATTTCTTTTTGAGGGGCAAGGAAATCGTGAGCAAACATTACGATGCTTTGGACAAAGTGCTCCTGCAAGAAGATTTGTCGTCGTTCGAGATATTCGATCCATTGGTGACGACTTCGACCGTCGCGCCGTTCTCGGACAAGCTGATGGTTTTCCACAAGCTGGACATGTTTATGGTGCGCGTTCGCGCATACGCCAATGCGCTGTCGATGAGCGCGCGGCGCGATATCGCCGCGAAGTACGGACGTCTTCTGCTGGATGTCGGCAAATATGTGGAGGACGGCGCCAATCTGTTGATCGACCAAGGCTGGCTGGAGCAGCCTCCTCAAGCAATAGACCGGGAAGCGCTCGCCCATCGGTAAGGGCCGATACCGGCCGATACCGTAACCGAACAGACGACGAAGCCCGCGGTCGGACGATCGCGGGCTTCGTCGTCGCGTTCCGCGGCCGCCCAAGGTCATGACTCGAAAAGCCCCGCATAATGGCTGCGCTTCGTCCAGAGCACGTACAGGTGAGCGGCCAGCATCCCGAGTACGAGCGGGAGCAAACCGCGATCGACGAACGCATGGAACAGCACGATGTTGACGGTTACGGGAAACAAGGCGGCCGCGGCTAGCGGTACGAAGCGGCCCGACAGCAGCAAAAGTCCGCCGGCCAGCTCGAGCGATTTCTCCGTTACGAGCAGGTAGCCGGTGCCGAGCAGACGAATCGCCTCCGGACTTTCCGGCAAAATCGTCTCGAAGCCGAAGCGGAACAAAAATCCGTTGACCGCTCCGATGACGTAAATGGGCCGAGTACGAGACGCAACGACGTGTACAGCGCCGTGCCGCCGCTACGATTCGTACCGTACGGCGTTGAAGGGACGCTCGGTTTCATAGGTGTCCTCCTCCTATGGAAATAATTACGACAAATACTATCCTTATTATATTTTTTATTTGGCGGTCGTCAATCCCCCAAAACGTCGACGTCGTCGAGAGACGCCAGCCGATATCCCGTCTCGATGGAGGAAGGGGGGGCCGCTCCGTTGAATAGAAGTAGGAGAGAGAGGCTGAAGGTCGGGAACGGTTAAACCGAGGAACGGGAGCGAGGGAGAGACGCGATGCGAAATAACGGGGAGCATGGGCGAGATACGGGGAACGGAGGAAGCCGTCTGCTGCCGACGAAGCTGCACGTGCCGGAAAATCCGCCCGTTCTCGTAACGCGGGGGCGTCTGTACGGCCGCTTGTCCGAAGCGCTGCGCTGCAGACTGACGACTGTCGTCGCTCCGGCGGGGTACGGCAAGTCGACGCTGGTGGGCAGCTGGCTGAGAAGCGCGCAGGCGCGGTTCGGCTGGGTTTCGCTCGACAAGGGCGAGAACGATCGGCTGCGGTTTTGGACGTACGTGGCCGCCGCTCTCGACCGGACGTTCTCCGAGCCGGAGGAAGCGAACGAGGGCGAGCGGCTCTCGTCCGAGCCGTTATCCGCCGAACGGGCCGCCTCCCGGCTGATCGCCCGGCTAAGTGAACGCCGGGAGACGACCGTGCTCGTGCTCGACGATTATCATACGATCGATTCGGAGCTTATTCACTCCGACCTGTACCGATGGATCGGCCGGCTGCCCGCCCATGTGCATGTGTGCGTGCTGAGCCGGGTCAACGTTCCGTTCCCGGTGGCGGCCATGCGGGTCGGCGGAACGCTGTGCGAAATCGGAATGAGCGAGCTGCGGTTTACGGACGACGAAATCGCGTCGTTCTGGACGGGCCGGACGGGGACGATGCCGGACGAACCACTGCTGCGCCAGCTGGCCAGCCGGACGGAGGGCTGGGCGGCCATGCTCCAGCTGGCCGTCCTGTCCTTGCCCCGCTCCGGCGATCGGGCCGGAGCCCGTCCGCCGATAACCGGGCGTCACCGGCACGTGGCCGATTATATGCTGGAGGAGCTGTTCGACGGCTTGGACGACGAGCTGAAACGGTTTCTCGTCTCGACGTCGATTTTGGAGCGGATGAACGACTCGCTGTGCGCCGCGGTCACGGCCGATGCCGGGAAGCGGGCATGCTTGTCCGAGCTGGAGCGACAAGGGCTGTTCCTGATCGCCCTCGACGAGGAACGATGCTGGTACCGGTATCATCATCTGTTCGCGGACTTTTTGCGAAGCCGTCTTGCCGGCGAAGCGGAGGCGGACGTCGCCGCGCTGCACGCCAGGGCGGCGGAGTGGTTCGAAGCGAACGGGCTGATCGAGGAAGCGATCCACCATGCGATCGAGGGCGGCGCATACGGGAATGCGGCCGACTGGCTGGAGCGGCATGCCTCGATATGGCTGAAACGGCGGGAGACGACGACGATGCGGAATTGGCTGGACCGGATGCCGGGCGAGGAGGCCGAACGTCCCCTCCTCCTCATGCTCCGCGTCTGGACGGAGCTGATGAGCGGGCGTTACGAGCGGGTGCAGCCGACAATCGTCGGCATGAGGGCGATGCTTCGCCGGCTCGAGGCGGAGGGCGAAGCCGCTCTCGCGGTCCGGCTGCGCGAGGAGGTGGACATCGCCGATAATTTTTGTGCGATCTTGTCGGGAAACTTCGAACGGGCCTTGACGCTGATCAAGCGGTACGAGGCGCGCGACGACTTGCCGAGCCGCGACGTCCCGATCCTGCTCGGCCACGGCATCGAGCTGAACGAAGGAACGGTGCCGTTTATACGCGGGAAGATGGGCTTCGACGGGCGAGTGAGCCATGCCGGAACGTATCACCGCTCGTACGGTCATTTTTTGGCCAAAAACGATTTGCTCGACTTTCCTTACACCGCCTACCAGCAGGCGGCGATGGGCGAGGTGCTGTACGAGCGCAACCGTTTGGACGAAGCGTACGCCTCCGTCAAGGAAGCCGTTCGACTCGGCTGGACGTTCGGCGTGCTGGGCGCCTATGTGCCGGCCGTCATTTGTATGGCCGACGTCTTGGCGGCCGAAGGTCGCCGCGAGGAGTCCGGGGCGACGGTCGAGCGGGCGATACGGAGCATGGAAAGCCGGCATATGCAGACGACCCGCTGGTACGACAAGCTGGAGGCGAAGCGGGCCCGGCAGCGCGCCGCGATCGGGGACGCCGAAACGGCCCGGTCCTGGACGGCGTCCTGGCTGGCCAAAGACGCCGGCGAGGCGGGGGATGCGCCGGCTCCCGTAACCGATTACGAGCGACTCGCCTGCGCGCGCACGCTTATGGAGCAGGGCGGCCTCGACGCGGCGAAGGCGCAAACGGAGGCGCTGCTGCGCTCCGCCCGCGGGGCCGGCAACGTCATGACCGAGCTGCACGCCTTGCTGCTCGATGCGGAGATCGCCTGGCTGCGGCGCCGGACGGAGGAGAGCGCGGCCTCGCTCCGAGCCGCGCTGCGGATCGGCCAGGCGGAAGGCTACGTGCGCTCGTTCGCGGACGCCGGCCCGTTCGTCCTCGAGGCGCTCGGCGGAGCGAGGGGCGGCGAGGCGAAGCGGGACGGGCGGTTCGACGGCATCGCGCCCGCCTATATCCGCACGATCGTCGAAGCCTTCGATGCGGGCGGGAGCGCCTCTGCGCCATCCGCGTCGCCGCCGGCGATCCCGCGCCGGCCGGATGCGCTTACGGCGCGGGAGACGGACGTGCTGCGGCTGATGGCCCGCGGGCTGGCCAACAAAGAAATCGCCGCGCGGCTTGTCCTCACCGAAGGAACGGTGAAGCTTCACCTGCATCGCATTTACGGCAAGCTGCAGGCGCGCGGCCGGGTTCAAGCGATCCGCGAGGCGGAACGATTGGGACTGCTGGACGAAGAGGAAGGGCGTCCGCCGTTGCGCTGAAACTTATATCTCCTTCTATATCGTTCGATAGACGCGATCCGCGCCGCAGGGCGGTACAATCGGGGAAGTCGGACTTGAGGAGGAGATGGAGTGAGGAAGAAACCGTATGACGTCGCGATCGTCGGCGCCCGCATTGCCGGATCGGCGCTCGCTTGGGAGCTCGGCCGGGCGGGGTACGAGGTGCTGCTGCTGGACCGGGCGCGATTTCCAAGCGACGTGCTGTCGACGCACAATTTTTTTAACAACTCGGTGGCGATGCTTCGCGAGATGGGCGTGCTCGACCGGCTGCTGGCGACGGGAACGCCGACGTACCGAAGGGCGTTCGTGCAAATGGAGGATGCGGTCATCGACGGCTTGTTTCCGGAAGCGGCCGGGGAAACCGACTGTCTGTGCATCCGGCGCACCCACCTCGACCGGATTTTGTTCGAGCATGCCGCTTCCCTTCCGAACGTGACCGCGCGGGAGCAGTTTCGCGCTACGGGCCTGCTGCGCGAAGGCGATACCGTCGTCGGCGTCGAGGGGGTCGGCCAGGACGGGAAGCCGGAATCCTGCTACGCGAAGCTCGTCGTCGGCGCGGACGGGAGAAGGTCCCAGGTGCGGCAGTGGGCGGGAAGCGTCCGGAAGACGGCCGTCCCGACCGATTTCGCTTCGTATGTCGGCTATTTCGAAGGCTTCCGGCAGGATGGCGAACGGTGCACGGAGTTTTACAAAATGGGCGAATATGTGGCCATCGTGTTCCCGACCAGCGATAATTTGTACGTCATCGGCCTCATGGTCCCGCTTGCTTGGCGGGAGCGGCTCGACAAGTTCGCCCGAGAGCCCGAGACGAGCTTCCGGGAATCGATCGACGCAGGCTTCGCCGCCACGTCGTTTCCGCAGAGGCTGCGCGACGCCAAGCTGGTCGGACCGATCAAGGGACTGCACGGCTACGATAACGACTGGTACGAGGAAATGGGCCGCGGCTGGGCGCTGACGGGAGACGCGCTCGCCTTCAAGGATCCGGCCGTCGGCCAGGGGCAGCACGACGCGCTGTACGGCGCCCGCGTGCTGACGAAGGTACTCGCCTCTCGGGCGAGCTGGGAGCCGCATTGGAAGGCGATGGCGGGCGAATACGCGGGCGAGCTGGAGCGCAAGCTGCTTGCGCGGTTTTATATGGCGTGCCACGTGACGAAGAACGTGCCGCTCTCCCCCGAGCAGACGGCGGTCAACCGGCTGATCGGCAGCGTTCCGGAAGCGACGAGCGCATTTTTGGGCATCTACAACCATACGAACGAGCCCCACGAGCTGGAGCACATCGTCGCGAACGTGCTGCAGCGGCGCGAAGCTGCGGAAGACGCGCCCCGCTAATCGAATCGAGCGAAGCCGCGCCCACAAGCGGCCAACGAATGCAGGGCGCCGTAACGGCCCGATGCCGAAATCCGTTTTCGGCATCGGGCCGTTGCCGGTTTACCCGGCTTCGTTGCCGGTACGTCCGCTGTACGCATGCGAGTGGGGCGTGCTGCCGTTAACCGTCGTGTAGCCTTCGAACAGATGGTAGTGTCCTCCCCCCGGCAAGGGGACGGCGGGCCCGGTCGTACCTTGGATCAGGTGGGTATGGCCGGCATTGAACGAAGTGACGGTCCGGTATTCGTGGACATGGGGAACGCCGCTCGGGGCCGGAGCGGTCCAGCTCGAATAGTCGTGGGAATGGCCGACATCGAACGAAGTGACGCCGGACATCGAGTGGACGTGGACGGGCTTGCCGTCCCAGGACGTAATGTACAGCCGGTGCGAGTGGTGATCGTCGTCCCCGAAATCCATCACGAATCCGCTGACGGGAATTTGCATAAGGGAAACTCCTCTCTGAACGCGAATCGAATACGTAGCAGTCTACGAGGAGCGATGGTTGTCACGCGACGGCGTCTACCCAGACCGGAATTTGTAAATATGCCGCGCACTAAAGAGCGGACGGCTTGGCGGCGATTCCTTGCGCGATGCACCGGATCGTTTCGTTCAGGATCGAATCGTGGAGAGGGCCCAGCTCTTTCCGATGCAGGGCCATCAGCATGACGGCCCGGAGCATGCCCGTGACGACGTCGGGGTCGATCGGGCCGAGCTTCCCCTCCCGGCGCAACCGTTCGAACAAGCGGCGTCCCAGCTCCTGATCCTCCTCCGCGTGCCGGACGACCGTTTCGCGAGGAAGCTTGCGCACGAGCGATTCCCAATCGTCGCCCCGCATCGTCATTTGCAGAAACGGACTATCCTCGATCGCCTTTATCCCCGCATGCAGCAACCGCTCCACGAGCTGATCCGCGGGGAGAGGCGACGATTCCGCGTCCGCGATCAACCGTTCCTTGAACGCTTCTTCGCGCTTCAGGACGGCGTAATACAACTCCTCCTTCGAAGGGTAAAACCTGTAGAAGGAGCCTTTGGCGATGCCGCAAGCCCGGACGATATCGTCGATGCTCGTCTTCTTCAATCCGTATTGGACGAACAGCTCTTTTCCTTTGTCGAGAAGAGCTTCTTGAATCCGTTCCTTTTCCTGCTCGTTGAATTTGGGCATCCGTCTTCCGCTCCCTCCTCTGTCATAAGCAGCTGTAGACCGCTTTCCGCAGGGCGTTTTCCCTTGGATTGCGGTCCATGTACCCGCCTATTTGATTCATGGCATAGGCGTATCCCAAGCCGATGTCGGGATCGGCGAAGCAGAACGACCCTCCGGCGCCCGGATGGCCGTAAGCCGCCAAGCTGTTGCCGAAGCGCCGGGATGCAATCGGCTTCCAGAAGCCGAGCGAATAGCCGAGCTCGGTCCGATTGACGAGGTCGAACCAGCCGTTCGCCGGAGCGACGGCCGGCCGCCGCAGCTCCTCCAGCGTTTCGGCCGTCAATCGGAGCTTGGAGCCGCCCGACGCGAACGTTCCGTATATATTCGCCATGCCCCGGACGTTTCCTACCCCGTTCCCGGAAGGGAATTCGATCGCGAGCATGTCCCGGCGGTTGAAATTGCCGTTCGCGACCAGTCTGTCGGCATCCATCATGCTGCGGGACGTCAGCGACTTCGGGTTGGCGAAGCCGAGCAGGAGCGGAACGGGAATTTCGTGCAGCCTGAACAGCAGCTGCAACGGCGAGTCGATTCCTTTCACCTTGGCCAGCCGGGAATCCGGCACGTCCGGCGGCAGCCCGATGTAAAACTCCGCTTCCAGCGGTCCGGCGATCTCCTCCTGCAAAAACGCGCCCAACGACCGTCCCCGGGGATCCGTCCGCCGGACGAGCTCCGCGATAAACCACCCGATCGTCCACGTATGGTATCCGTGCGCCGTTCCCGGCGTCCAGGCGGGCTTCATCGCGGCCAGCTCATTGCGGATCGCGGACGTATCCAGATCGCCGAACGAGCGGAACCGAAACGCGTCCAGAGCGGACAAGCCCGCCTGATGCGCCAGCAATTGGCGGATCGTAATGCGCTCCTTGCCGTTTCGGGCGAATTCGGGCCAATGCTTGGCGACCGGATCGTCGTACGAGAAGCGCCCGCGGGAATGGGCAACGGCCGCGGCCAGCGCCGCAAAGCCTTTCGTGCTGGAGAAGACGGGCACGAGCGTATCGCTCTCCCATTCGCGGCCGCGCTCCGGGTCCGAATAGCCTCCCCACAAATCGACGACAAGCCGGCCGTTGATAGAGACGGCGCAAGCGGCCCCCGTTTCCCCGCGCCTCTCGAAGTTGTCGCGGAAGGCGTCCATCACGTTCTCGAATCCCGCTTCCACCGTTCCGTATAGGCGGGGAGTCCGTTTTTTGATCAGCATGAGGCACCACCTCGTAGTATACTATATGACTAAAATATAGTTTATAGTCATATAAATCGCAATAGGGTTCCGCAAAAAAAGAAAAAACGCCGACTCCGAGGCCGGCGCATCGTTCGGCGTTTACTTATACAAGATGTCGTCCCTGAGCGTGTTCAGCTTATCGGCAACCTGCCGAATGTCTTCGGGGGATACGCCGAACTCCCGCAGCGTGTCTCCCAAATGCCGGACGATGGCGTCGTAATGGACGGGCTGAAGGTTCATGCCCTCGTGCGCCTTGGCCATCGATTTTCCTTGATATTGGCGACCGCTTCCGAGCGCGAAGCCGATGAACGCGGTCTGGTGCCGCATCTGCTTGTCCATGTCGGTATGGGCGAAAAATCCGTTCACCGTATCGTCGGCCAACACTTTCTCGTAGAAGGCGCGGACCACCTTGGCGATCGTCTCTTCCCCGCCCAGCTTTTCGTACAAATTTGCCGTTGCAACCATTATCCGTTCTCTCCTTTTTCGTACAAGATGGCGAAACTTGTGCGGCGTTCGCTTCGAAGTCATTATACCCGGAGAAGGCGGAAATCATTGTGTCCCTCGTCACATTCCGGCATAATCGAAAAAAGAAGCTTGACGTTCGAACCGGTCTCCCACTAAAATTGTCATATGGTAATACCATAATATTTATGGAATGAACCATTGTGGTCATACCATATTACAAATTGTACGACCGAACCGGCCGGCCGGTTCGGGAAAGCGGAGCGGTCGGCGGATCGCGGGCGAAGGCGCGCAAGCGTCCATATTCGGAGGAAAAGGGGAAAGCCGAGCATGCTGCAAACGGATTTGTCGAAATTTAAAGGCATTATCGTCGCAATGAATTCCTGCTACGACCGGAACGGTCGGGTCGATGAGGGAGCCGTCGGCGAACTGGTCGCCTTCCTGGCGAAGCGGGGCGTGAAAGGCGTCTATGTCGGAGGAAGCACCGGCGAAGGCATGCTGCAATCCGTGGAGGAGCGGAAGCGGGTGCTGGAAGCGGTCATGGCCGCGAAGCCGCTCGATTTCACGGTCATCGCCCATGTCGGCGCGATTACGACCCGAGACAGCGTCGAGCTCGCGGAGCATGCCGAATCGGTCGGGGCGGACGCGCTGTCGGCCATCCCGCCGTTCTACTACCGGATATCCGAGCACGGGGTCGAGGAGCATTGGGCGAGCATGATGCGAGCGTCCGGCCTGCCGTTTATCATCTACCATATTCCCGCGACGACAGGCTTCAGCCTGAGCAAGCCGCTGCTGCAAAAGATGCTCGCCTATCCGCAGACGATCGGCGTGAAAATTACGACGCCCAGCACGTACGAGCTTCAGCAGTTCAAGGCGTTGGGCGGCCCCGACTTCCTGCTGTTCAACGGCCCCGACGAGCAGTTGCTGGCCGGGCTGTCGCTCGGCGCCGACGCGGGCATCGGAGGCACGTACGGCATGATGCCCGAATTGTTCGTCGCCATCTATGAGGCGTTCCGCCAAGGAAGAATGGAGGAAGCGAGAACGTACCAGACGTGGGCGAACGACATCATCGCGGAGCTGCTCGACATGCCCGTCTACGGAGCCATCAAGGAAATCGTGAAGATGCGCGGAGTCGACTGCGGCCAGCCGCGGCTTCCGCTCGAGCCCGTCCCCGCGGACCGGCTTCCGGCGGTCCGCAAGCTGTACGAGAAGATGATGAGCTACGTCGAAGCCTGCGGCGCCGCGGTGTAACCGGGCGCGGCCGGCCGAGCTGGCGATCCCGAACGAACCCCGTTCAAGGCGAACGGGGTTTTCGGCATGCCTGCCGTCCCGAATTTTGGGATCGAAGGCGCATATCCCCGAAGGCGATTCCGCAAAATAAGCACTGGATACATTTACACAGGGATTGGATATGATGACATGGTATTTGGTCGCGACGAATGGCCCGAATTGCTGTCGATGCTGAAGGAGCGGGGGCAGCTGCAGTCGATCGAGCTTGCGGACGAAGGACGCAGAGCGGATATTCACTTCCTTCCCGGCACGTGCGACGAGGCGAAGGTTAGGGCCAATCTCGTCGTCCCGTTTTTTCAAATCGAAGCAAACGGCCGGTTCGCCGCTTACGTTGCGTCGATCACCGTCCCCCTGGATCGGAATGACGAGCAGACGCTGTTCGAGCACATGATCAAGGGGGACGCTCTTCTCGTATGGAACGACTCGCTATACCGTTTTGCGGCACCGAACGTGCTGAACGACAAGTCGCGGGAAGTCGTCTCGGAAACGACGGTCCAGGGACCGCAGTTCGGGTTGTCCGAAGACGTCTCTACGAACGTGAAGCATATCCGGCAGCGGTACAACACGGAGGAGCTTGTCGAGGAACGAATGGAGCTTGGAACGGTCTCCAGGACGGAGACCGTTCTTCTTTACGATGCGGGCAAGGTCGAGAGCGGACTCGTGGACGAATTGAAGCGGCGGCTGGAGAAGCTGAGCGAGCCGATCGTCCAGACGACGGGGCAGCTGCAAAACTTGTTGAACGGCCGGAAGCGTACGCTGCTCCCCTTCATGATGCTGACCGAGCGGCCCGACCGGATCGCGCTCAATCTCGAGAAAGGAAAAGTCGTCATCCTGATGCAGGGGTCTCCGTTCGCCCTCGTCCTTCCCGCCGTCTTTTACGATTTCATGTCCGCGATGGACGATGTGTACGCGCCGTTTTGGATTAGCAGGACGATCGTCGTCATTCGGTATATCAGCTTGTTTCTTGCCATTACGCTTCCCGCCATCTATATTTCGGTCGTGTCGTTCAATCCGGAATTTTTCCGCGTGCAGCTGGCCCTGTCCGTCGCCGGGAGCCGGGCCGCGGTTCCGTATCCGTCGTTCCTGGAAGTGCTGTTCATGCTGTTCATCACGGAGGTGCTGACGGAGGCGAGCATCCGGCTGCCGAAATATATCGGAGCCACCGGAACGACCGTGGGCGGCCTCATACTCGGACAAGCGGCCCAGCAGGCGGGGCTCGTGAGCAGCATCATGATCATCATGACTTCGGCCGTTCTGCTGTGCAGCTTCGTCATACCGATCAGCGTCATGACGTTCGCGATCCGGATCGTCAAATACCCGCTCGCGTTGGTCGCCACCTTTTTCGGAATGGCGGGACTCGTGGTGGGGCTGTTCGCGCTCATCGTTCATATGGCGGATATACGCAGCTTCGGGCAGCCGTACTTCCGGCTGTTCATCGGAGAGCCGTCATCGAGCTACGGAGAAGTGAGGGGAGCGGGGAAGCGGCCGTGATCAACCGGTATTTTTATTTCTCGATCGCCATGTGCATGCTGATCAATACGATGATGTTCGTTCCTTCGATTCTGCTTACCTATCGGCACGAAGGAGCCGTGCCGGCGTTGGCGCTGGCGGTGCCGATCGGAGTCGGCTTCGCGATGCTATTCGCCAAAAGCTTGTCCCGCCATCCCGGAACCGGCATTCCGGGGATTATGCGCCCGCTGCCCGCCGTGCTGCGCGTCCCGCTGCTGCTCTATCTCGGACTGATGTGGTTCGTGGCCGGGGGAATCGTGGTGTACGCCTTCTCCGACTTGACCCAGCGGTTCGTGCTGCCGGACACCCGGCTGCAATTGCTGCTGCTCCTGTACGGGTCCGCCGTCGCGTGGTGCGCGTCCCGTTCGTCTCGAACGGTGCTCTATGTCATGGAAATCATGCTGACGGTCAGCGTGCCGCTGATCGCTTTCGTCTTGTACAAAACGATCGCCAACGAATATTTTTCCTGGCTCGCCGTTTGGGATACGGTCAGCGACCACGCTTTCGATCGGCCGTCGTTCACCGCCCTATGCGCCGCGACTTACGTTTACACCGGTTATATCAATATGGCCGCCTTCAATCGGGTGTTCGATCAGAAGCTCTCCACTCGATATTGGTGGGCGATCGGAATGGCCGGCTTCGGCGTGCTGCTGACCTCGTTTCTGATCCCGATCGGGTTGCACGGGACGGTGGGGGTAACCGATTACGTCTATGTGTGGGTGACGACGGCGGACGCGATTCGGGCGGAGTATGGCTTCGTCGAGCGCATCATGTTCGTCTACTTGCTGCTGTTCCTCGGCTTGACGCTCGTCTTCGGCTCGGTGACGTGGCATGTCGGAGCGGAGCTGCTGAAGGGCGCTTTCCCGGGAAACGATGCCGCCGACCGCCCGTCCGCCGTTTCGCTGCTCATCTGCTTCGGCTTGCTCGCCATCATGATCGTCGCCGCGTATAAGACCAACGTGAAGGAGCTCTCCGCGTTCGCGGAAGGCAGGTTGAAGCTGCGATTCGTCAGCGAGGCGGCGTTCGTGCTGCTCGTAGCCTTTTTGGCGCGAAGGAGGAGAACATGATGCGCCGCTTCGCGCTTTCGCTGCTTTTGCTTCTCCTAACGGCGGGCTGCGGCTCCAAGATGGCCGGGGATTTCAAAGATATCGACAAACGGTTTTTCGTCATGGCCATCGGCGTCGATGCGAACGGGGACCGGGAGAACGGCGGGAAAGCGTACCGGGTCACGATTAAGCTCGGCATCCCGTCACCGAGAATCGAGCCCGGCAAATCGCTGTTTCAGCTGCTTACGCAGGACGCTGACACGATTACGGAGGCGATCCGGCTGTTGAAGTCGCGGGTGGACAAGGAGCTCGATTTCGGCCATATGAAGACGATTTTGCTTGGAAGGGAGCTGGCCGAGCAAGACATGAGGGAGCCGCTCGAATGGATGTTCCGACGCCGCGACATCCAGAAGATCGCCTATGTAGCCGTCGGCTTGCCGGATGCGGAAACGATTTTGAAAACAACGCCGAAATCGGAACGGCTGCCTGCCAACGCCTTGTTTCTCAGCTTCGATCAAGAAGGGACGGAATCCACTTATATCGTTACCGAGCGTCTGTCCGACTTCCGGCGGCGAATGCGCGAGAAAGGGCTTGACCCCTACTTGCCGGTCATCGAAACCGAGGGGCAAAATTATCGGATCAACCGCGTCGCCTTGTTCGACAAGCGGAAAATGGCCGCCATGCTGACTCCGGACGAAACGCGCGTGTTTCACCAGCTGCTGCGCGGCGTCGCCAAATTTCCGCTCCATACGAAAGCGGATCACTTGATCTTCTCCGTCAACATACAGTCGTACAAGCGCAAATTCCGGTTTCGCCCCGGACCCTCCGGCGACCCGATTTTAAAGGGCAGCATCAAGATGGAAGGAATCGCCGAGGAATCGAACGTCAGGCTGTTCGACAAGGACTGGTCCCGCATCGAAAAAGAGGCCGAGCGGCAGTCCCGGCTAAGAACCGTTGCGCTGCTGGAGAAGCTGCGGAACTATCGGGTCGATCCGCTCGGCTTCGGCTTGCTGTACCGGGCAACCCACTATAAGGGGGAGCCGGATTGGGAAGATTGGCTGAAGCTGTATCCGAAGCTGCAGTTCCAGGTCAACGTGCAGCTTAGGCTGGAAGGGACGGGGTTGATCAAATAAACCGCAGCCGTTACGAGACGGCGGCGCCAACCCGTGCGATACGGGTGACAATTCGGACAAGATTGGCTAAACTCAAGGGAGAGCGGTACCGGGAGGAGCGTCCCGGTTCGGCCTCCCTTTTTTTCATCTACGCCACGCGCCTGCAGGGTTACGCGGAAAGGACATCGTCTGTTATGGCTTTAATCGATTTGTTCGTCTATTTGGGCGTCGTGGCCGCCGGCATTTCGGGCGCCTTGGTCGGCATCAAGAAGGAGCTCGACCTGTTCGGCGTCGTCAGCCTGTGCGTCACGACCTCGCTCGGCGGCGGCGTCATCCGCGACGTTTTGATCGGCCGCGTGCCGCCGGCCGCCTTTCTCGACGCGACTCCGTTTTTCGTCAGCTTGGCGGCGGGGCTGGTCACGTGGACGTTTTACCGGCTCATCCGCAGGCTGAACCACATCCTTACGGTATGCGACGCGATCGGGCTCGGCGTCTTTACGGCGGTCGGCTCCAGCACGGCGATGTCGTATTACGACAATTCGTTCCTGGTCGTCTCGATGGGGCTGTTGACCGGAATCGGCGGAGGCATCCTGCGCGACGTCTTTTCCAAAGAAATACCGTACGTGTTCAAAAAAGAAATTTACGCGCTCGCGTCGATATTGGGGGCCGTCAGCTTCCTGCTCGCCTCCTCCGCGCTGTCGACGACCGCCTCGCTGTACATCAGCCTGTTCGTCACCTTCGCGGCGAGGATGATCGCCGTCGCGCTGAACCTGAACATCCCGGTATACCGGCAGGTCGGCCGGGACGGCGCCGACCGTCAGCTTCCGATGAATTGACGTTCCGGCGAAGGATGCCTTCGGATGACAAATCGGCGAAGATTGGTTAAACTCGAAGAGAGCCCATACGACTAGACGGGAGGGGATTCGCATGCCGGAATTGCCGGAGGTGGAAACGGTACGGCGCACGCTCGAGCGGCTGGTCGCCGGCAAGACGATCGAAGCCGTTACCGTCCGGTTGCCGCGGATCATCCAGCGTCCCGACGATATCGCCGCGTTCGAAGCGATGCTCGAAGGACGGACGATCCGGGCGGTGGAGCGGCGCGGCAAATTTTTGCGGCTTCTGCTGGACGGCCTCGTGCTCGTCTCCCATTTGCGGATGGAGGGCCGATACGGGGTGTATAAAGCCGATGAGCCGGTGGAAAAACATACCCATGTTACGTTCCGGTTTACGGACGGCACCGAGCTGCGGTACAAGGACGTCCGCCAGTTCGGGACGATGCATCTGTTCGATCCCGGCGACGATTTGGTTCAGCCGCCTTTGGCCAAGCTCGGACTCGAGCCGTTGGACGAGTCGTTCGGCTTCGAGGCGTTCGCGGCGGTCGTGGCCGATAAAACGACCAAAATCAAGCCTTTGCTGCTTAACCAGGAATATATCGCCGGACTCGGCAATATTTATGTCGACGAGGCGCTGCATAAAGCGGGCATCCATCCGGAGCGCCCGGCCGATTCGCTGTCGCGCAAAGAGCTTCGCGCGCTGCACGAGGCGATCGTGACGACGCTGCGGGAGGCGGTCGACGCCGGTGGCTCGTCGATCAAATCGTACGTGAACGGACAAGGCGAGATGGGCATGTTCCAGCAGCAGCTGTCCGCCTACGGCCGGAAGGGCGAGCCCTGTCATCGGTGCGGCGGGGCGATCGTGAAGACGGTCGTCGGCGGCCGCGGCACCCACTTTTGTCCGCAATGCCAAAAGCCGAAAGGCAAGCGCTCCGGCGCGGCCCGAACCGGCGTCTGAATACCGCAGCGTTGGCACCCATTCGCGCAAAGCTTCATAGGATGATCGTATCGACGACGGTCGTCGGAATACGAGGCTTTGGGAACAGGAGGGTGTTTGATGCTGCCTTTTCTTTCGCTCGCGATTTTGGCGCTTGCCGTCAGCTTGGACGGCTTCGGCGTCGGCGTCATGTACGGACTTCGCAAAATCCGCATTCCGCTCGTTTCGATCGCCATCATATCGGTTTGCTCGGGCTTGGTCATCTACGGCTCGATGCAGATCGGCGCCTTCGCCGCCAAGTTCATGCCGCCGTCCGTCGCCAAGGCGACCGGCGCGGTCATCCTGATCGGCATCGGCGCATGGGCCATCGTGCAAATGTGGAGGCAGCGGCACGAAAACGGAACGGTAACGGAAGCGGACGCCGTCCGTACGGAAGCCCCGCCGTCCGCGGACTCCGGCTCCGGCGGCATCCGCACCGTGCTGCGCATCGAGATGAAACGGCTCGGGCTCGTCATCGAAATATTGCGGAAGCCCTCGCTCGCCGACGTGGACCGGTCGGGCTACATATCGTCGTCGGAGGCGGTTCTGCTCGGCACGGCGCTGTCGCTGGACGCGTTCGGCGCCGGCATCGGGGCGGCGTTTATCGGCTTCGCGCCGGTCGTGACCGCCTCGGTTATCGCGCTTGCGAGCGGGCTGTTCATCGCAAGCGGCTTGCGCGTCGGCCTGGCTTACGCCGATACGCGATGGCTGCAGCGATTGTCGGTGCTGCCGGGCTGCATTTTGATCGTCATGGGTATTATGAAACTGATGTAAAGGTCGGGGTGCGACTATGAATATCGGATTGACCGGAGGCATCGCCTGCGGCAAAAGCACGGTAGCCGCCATGTTCGTCCGCCGCGGAGCGGCGCTGATCGACGCCGATCGGATCGCCCGGGAAGTCGTGCTTCCCGGCAGCCCCGCGCTCGGCCTCGTCGCCGAGCGGTTCGGCCCCGGCATCCTTCAGCCGGACGGGAGCTTGAACCGGAAGGCGCTCGGCGACATCGTCTTCCGGGACGCCGCGGCGCGCAAGGAGCTGGAGGCGATTCTTCATCCGCGAATCCGGGCGCTCATGCGCGAGCGGATGCATCGGGCCGAGCTCGAGACGCCGGACAAGCTGGTCGTCGTCGACGTCCCGCTCCTGTTCGAATCGAAGCTGGAGGCGATGTTCGAGGAGACGGTGCTCGTCTACATACCGCAAGAGCTGCAGCTCGTCCGCCTTCGGGATCGAGACGGGCTGACGGCGGAGGAGGCGGAGAGCCGCATCGCGTCCCAGATGCCGATCGACGAGAAGCGGGCGTTGGCCGGGACGATCATCGACAACAGCGGAACGTTGGAGGAAACCGATCGACAAGTGAACGAATTTTGCAAACGAAAGGGAATGGAATGAACGTATTGCGGAAAAAGCGCGTTTTCGCGCTGCTGTTCGTTTTCTTTCTCGGATTGTTGTTTTACAATTCGGAGTGGCTCGGGAAATGGCTGTACCCGATCCGCTTCGAGCAGGATATCGCCGTCAGCGCCAAAAATTACGGTGTCGATCCGTTCCTGATCGCCGCCATCATCCGGGTGGAGACGAACTTCAATCCGGACAAGACGTCCAAAAAAGGAGCGATCGGGCTTATGCAGCTGATGCCCGACACGGCCGATTGGATCGTAAAGCGGGCCGGCTATGCGGAAGAGACGTCGAAATCGCTTCATCGGGCGGACGTCAATATCGAAGTAGGTGCCTGGTACTTGAATTCGTTGTATAATCAATTCGACGACAATCGGATCGCCGTGCTGGCCGCGTACAACGCGGGCCCCGGCAACGCTCGCAAATGGCTGGACAGCGGGACGTGGGACGGCACCCTCAAAGGGATCGACCAAATCCCGTTCGGCGAAACGAGACATTACGTCCAGCGCGTGCTCTACTACTACGACAAATACGCCAAGCTTTACGCGGACCGGTTTCCTGCGGCATAATGCCCGTATCGCGTCCGGCGTTCGGATACAAGGCGATCGATAGCGATTAACGAAAAGAAGTGCCGGACAAGCCTCCGGCAAGGGAAGCTTATCCAGCACTTCTCATGTATCATAGCTTCATTAGCGAGCTTGGCCGGCAAGTTGTTGCTCGGCGATTTGAACCAAACGGCGGGTGATGTGGCCTCCGATCGCACCGGCGTCGCGAGTAGCCATGTTGCCCATATAACCGTCTTGCGGGATCGCAATGCCCAACTCTTGAGCGACTTCGAATTTCAGTTGGTCCAGAGCTTGGTTCGCTTGAGGAACGACAAGCTGGTTGCTGGAACGGGATTGTCCTGCTGCCATGTTGTTTCACCTCCTTGTCGATTGTAATTGTATTATGTGCGGAATTCGGTAGTTCATTACAGGGATTGTATGGTAAAGGTGGATTGGAGGGAAACCGTCTTGAAATGCCCTTTTTGCGATTATTCCGGAACGAAAGTGCTCGATTCCCGACCGGCGAACGACAACAAATCGATCCGGCGCCGCCGCGAGTGCGAGAAATGCCAGCGACGGTTTACCACCTTCGAGATGGTCGAGGAGACGCCGCTGATCGTGATCAAGAAAGACGGCAGCCGCGAGGAATTCAGCCGGGACAAGATGCTCCGGGGACTGATCCGGGCATGCGAGAAACGGCCCGTGTCGGTCGAGCAGCTCGAAGCGATCGTATCGGAAGTCGAGAAGGAAATGCGCAGCCAAGCGCACGCCGAAGTAGCGAGCCGCGATATCGGAGAGCTCGTCATGGAGCAGCTGTACCCGGTCGACGAAGTCGCCTACGTCCGGTTCGCGTCGGTCTATCGCCAGTTCAAGGACATCAATATGTTCATGAAGGAATTGACGCAGCTGCTCGGCAAGCATACCGACCCTCCCTCCAAGCCATGACGACCCGGCAGCGGTCAAACAAAAAAGAGCCGAACGCGGCTCTTTTTTACGTTGGGCGGGAAAAGGATCAGTCCGTCCGCGTATTGCCGATTCCGGTCAGCATGACGGCGGGGATGTCTTCCAGAATGCCGTCGTCGTCGCCTTCAAAGCTCGGATCGTTTCGGATCGCGTACGCCTCGCCTTCGGTCAGATGGCGGGTATTGCCGGTATATTTCGGCTCCAGCTTTTCGATTTCGCTTTTGTCCATCGGATGTCCCTCCTCTATTCCGTATCGTGCCCGAACGAAGTTGGCGGATACCCTCCAGTTGTTGGTTTGACATTGCCGCGGAATATCCTTTACAGTGGGTAACGGAATCATTATTTCGAATAAACGACGGGAGACGATATAGATGAAGCGGCGCGAGGAGACCGTTCCGGTCTACGTGCTGTCCGGTTTTTTGGGCAGCGGCAAGACGACTTTGCTGAAACGATGGCTGCTAGCCGCCGAGGCGGACGGACGAAAGCCGGCCGTCGTCATGAACGAGCTGGGCGACGTCAACTTGGACGGCATGCAGCTCGGCGGAGAAGTCAAGATGGCGGAAATGCTGGGCGGCTGCATCTGCTGCACCGTACGGGGCGATCTCGGGATGGAGATGCTGAAGCTGCTGGACGAGCACGATCCGGACGTGCTGCTGATCGAATCGACGGGTGCGGCGAATCCGCTCGACATCATCGACGCGATCACCGACGCCTCGATGCTGACGCGGGTCGAGCTGAAGCAGGTCGTGACCGTCGTCGACGCGCCTCACCTGCGGGAGCAGGCGGCGAAGAGCAAGGGAGCGACGTTCCGGCTCATGCGGGAGCAAACCCGGTGCGCCACCGTGCTGCTGCTGAACAAGACCGACCTGCTGTCCGAAGCGGATGCGGACGAGCTGGAGCGGACGATCCGCGAATGGAACGGCTTCGCGCCGATTCATCGCACGGTTGCGGCGAATATCCCGATCGCGGAGCTGGAGAACGCCGGCCGGGGCCGGAGAGAACAGAACGGGGAAGACGCTTCCGGCAGCGTCGCGTCAACGCCGTCGTGCGAATGCGGGCATCCGCACGAGCCGGGTCGCGCGCATCATACGCACGAGCACGTTATGGCGCTCACCCGCTACTTCGACGGCCCGATCGACAGCGAGTCGTTCGAGGCGATGATGGCTTCGCTGCCCGACGGCGTCTATCGCGCCAAAGGCATTCTTTCATTTACGGACACGTCTTCGAGGTTCATGTTCCAATACGCGTATAAGCAGCTGGACCTGATGAAGATCGCTCCGCAGGGAGACGTACCGGACGTGGCCGTCTTTATCGGCGAACATTTCGACAAGACGGAACTGGAAGAAAGGCTGGACCGCTTATGAAAGCTTCCTATCGGAAGCTTTCTTTTTTTGTTTGTTTTTCCTTATTCGTGCATAAGGCGGCGGGCCCCGTCCCCATACTAACGAGAGCTATCCTTTTCCATGGTCGGGCATGGAATTCCGTTAGAATGGAGGCGCTCCGATGCTCAGGCTGCCTTGGAAAAAACAAAAAAAACGCGTATCCGGTACCTCCCGCCACCGGCCGACCGGCTCGCTGCTCGACGAGCTCGAGGGCCGCAAACTGACGGAAAACGTCGAGGAGACGATCGCTTTCATGGAAGAGCGGCTCGGTCCGAACGACGATTTTATCGTGCGCCGGTTTCACGTCATGGGGGACGTTCCCGCCGTTTTGTTTTATTTCGTCCATATGACGGACGGCGCGCAAAAGGAAATCGTCAAATCGCTCATGTCGATCGGCAACCGCATCGACGAGGCGCCGGTTCGGGGCGACCGTCTTCGCGAGCTGCTGACAAACGATATTTTATTCGCCGGCGACGGGGAGATCGAGGACAAGCTGGCCGGTCTGCTCGAAAAGGTGTTGAACGGCTGCACCGTCGTTCATATCGAAGGCATAGCCGAAGCGTTCGTGTTCGGCACCCGCAACGTCGACAAGCGCTCGATCAACCAGCCGGAGACGGAGCAGGTCATCCGCGGCCCCCGGGAAGGGTTTATCGAGATGCTGTCGACGAACGTTTCCTTGATCCGGTACCGGCTGCAGTCCCCGGATTTGCGAATCCGGACGATGAAGCTCGGACGGTATACGCGCTCGACCATCGCCGTCTGCTACGTGGACGGCATCGTGAACCCGTCGCTCGTGGAGGAAGTCATGAGGCGGCTGTCGCTGATCGACATGGACGGCATTCTCGACTCCGGCTACTTGGAGCAGTTCATCGAGGACAACCATTATTCGCCGTTCCCGCAAGTTCAACTGACGGAGCGGCCCGACAAAGCCGTCGCGAACCTGCTCGAAGGCCGCGTCATTCTGATGGTGGACGGCTCGCCGATCGCGCTGGTCGTACCGGCTGTGTTCAGCCAGTTTTACCAGACGAGCGAGGATTACTCCGAGCGGTTTTTGCTCGTCAGCTTTATCCGGCTCGCCCGCCTATTGGCGCTGCTGTTCTCGCTCGTCTTCCCTTCGCTGTACGTGGCGATCATCTCCTTCAATCCCGAGCTCATTCCGACCGAGTTCGCGGTAGCCGTCGCCGGCGGACGGGCGGGCGTGCCGTTCCCTTCCGTTGTCGAAGTGCTCATCATGGAGGTATCGATGGAGGTGCTGCGGGAGGCGACGATTCGGCTGCCTCAGCAAGTCGGCGGCGCCTTGTCGATCGTCGGCGTGCTCGTCGTCGGCCAAGCGGCCGTCGCGGCCGGCTTCGTCAGCCCGATCACCGTCGTCGTCATCGCGCTCACGACGATCGGCTCGTTCGCGACACCGGCTTACAACGCGGCGCTGGCGCTCCGTCTGCTTCGGTTTCCGCTCATCATTTTGGCGGGGATGTTCGGACTTTACGGCGTCATGGTCGGTCTTATTTTGATCGCGAACCATATGCTGTCGCTGAAATCGTTCGGCATTCCGTACATGACCCCGATCGTGCCGGGCAACTTCCAAGGGATGAAGGATACCGTCATCCGCTCGCCGCTCTGGTGGATGAGACGGAGGCCGCCGATGCTTCATCCGGGGAACGACGCGAGGGTGTCCAAGGATCAGGTGGAGGAGCTGGAGCGCACCAAACAAAATACGCTCGATCCGCTGACGGCGGGAAACGAAACGGGAGGGAGACGGGATGGACACTCGACGGCAAATCACGGCGATTCAGGCGGCGATCATTCTCATTAGCACGATTATCGGCGTCGGGGTTCTCCCGCTGCCGCTATTCGCCGCCCAAGCGGCCAGCACCGGCGGCCCCCTTGTCACGGCGCTCGGAGGGCTTGTCGCCCTCTTCGGGCTTTTCGTCATTACGAAGCTCGGACAGCGCTTCCCGGACAAATCGATCGTGCGGTACAGCGAGGAGCTGATCGGAAAATGGCCGGCCCGGATCGGGAGCGTGTGCATCATCGTGTTTTTCGCGCTGCTGACTGCGCTTGCCGCCCGCGAATTCGGCGAAGTCGTCGTCACGTCCGTTTTGAAAAAAACGCCGCTCGACGTGACCGTCATCGTCATGCTGCTGCTCGCCGCCATGTCGACGCGCAACAGCATCACGGTATTCGCCTACATTCATCATTTTTATTTTCCGGTTCTGTTGTTCCCGAGCTTGCTGATCATCGTGCTGTCGCTCAAAAACGCCAATGCGCTATTCCTCCAGCCCGTCTGGGGGGAAGGGATGAGCGGCTTCGTGCCGGGCATGCTGACGATTGCGGCGCTGTTCCAAGCCGCGTTCGTCATGACGATGGTCATCCCGGCGATGCGCAATCCGGCGAGAGCGATGAGAGCGTCCATGTGGGGGCTCGGCATCGCCGGCGGCGTCTACGTGCTGATCGTAACGGCGACGATGGCCGTATTCGGGCCGGAGGAGACGAAGAAGCTGCTCTGGCCGACACTCGAGCTCGCGAAGGTGACGTCGCTGCCGGCGAACATTTTGGAACGGCTGGACGCCGCTTTTCTGGCGATATGGGTGACCGCGGTGTTCACGACGCTGTTCTCGACGTATTACTTCACGATTCATTCGATCAGCCAGCTGATCCGGCTGAAGGACCACAAGATGTTTTCGATGATGCTGCTTCCGTACATTTTCGTCATGGCCATGTATCCGAAAAACGTTCTCCATATGTACGAGGTGATCGCGAAGGTCGGACGGATCGGGTTGTTCTTGACGATCGTTTATCCGCTGCTGCTTCTGATCGTCTCCTACGCGCGGAGAAAGGGAGGGGGCTCCGATGAGCGAGATTCGTCGACGTCGAAAGAGGCGGGCGGTTCAAGTCCGATGGCGTAGAGCGTGTGCAGCGGCGGTCGTCTGGTCGATCGCGGCGACGCTGCTGTCCGGCTGCTGGGACCGGCTCGAAATCGAGGAGCGGGCCGTCGTCCTCGGGATCGGCATCGATAAGGCGGAGTTGAGCGAGACGAAGAAGGAAAGCAATATAACCCACGTCGACGAAGCGTTTCCGAAACCGAACCTGCCGCTCATCCGGTTGACTGTGCAAATCGCCGTTCCCGGGCGCATTCCGCTCGGGCCCAGCGATGCCGGCGGCGGCTCGAAGCCGGGGCAGAAGCCCGTCTGGGTGCTGAACGTCGTCGGACATACGATCGACGACGCGTTCATGAATTTGCAGCAGGAAGTGGCGGACCGGCTGTTCTGGGGGCATCTGCGGGTCATCGTCATCTCGAAGGAGGTGGCCGAGATGGGGTTGACCAACATCAACGAATATTTGCGGCGCAATCCGGAAGTACGGCGTACGACGTGGATGGTGATCTCCGACGGAGAAGCGGGGAAGCTGATGAAGCTGGTCCCCCAGCTCGAGCGTGTGCCGATTTTGTATTTGCTCAATACGATGGATCACTCCGTCCAAATGGGCAAGCTGCCGAACGCTTTCGCCGGGACGTATTGGTCGGGATCCTCCGCGAAGGGCATGGAGCCGTTCCTGCCGTATGTCCGGCTCGTCGGGAACGGCAGCATCGAAATCGCCGGACTGGCCTACTTCCGTTCGGACAAAATGGTCGGCAAAACGGAGCCGCTTGAAATCGGCGCCTATATGGGGATCAAGGGGCTGCATGCCGGCGGCTACGGCGTCATGGTGAAAATCCCCGGGACCGATACGTCCGTCTTGTACCAGGTGACGCACCGCACCTCGCGCATCGACGTCCTGATCCGCAACGGCAAGCCGGAGTTTCATGTGAAAGTCCATAACGAAGGCAATTTGCTCGAGAAATCGAACGAGGCCGTCCAATTGAACCGAAGCGTCATCCAGCAAATCGAGAAGGCGCTAACCGTAGACGGCAAAAAGGGGTATGAGGAGCTCATTCGCAAAACCCAGGAAAAAGGATCGGACATTTTCGGCTTCGGCGAGTATGTCCGGGCGAAAAAGCCGTTTTATTGGAGCAAGCATATCCGCACGAAGCAAAATTGGGAAGACATGTACAAGGACGTCGAAGTGAAGCTGGACGTCAGCTTCAATATCCGCCGGATCGGCGGCAAGACGAGATAGCGGCCAAAGGAGGCATGCCTTCTGATGAACGCCAACAGCTACATCGGCTATTTGAATTACATCGTCTTTCTGTTCTTGGCCTCGGGGCTTTTCATCGTATCGTTCGACGTGCGTCATTACAAGGATAACCGGATGCCGAAGGAACGCCGCGCCGCCGCAATTTCGGGGTGGATGAATTTGGTGCTCGGCGCGGTCGTCTACATCGGCAGCTGGCTGTACAAAAAGTATTTTTGGTGACGCGAACGCGTTCGCGAAACCGAAGGGCCGCAGGCGGTAAAGCGTGCGGTCCGGCCTGCGCCGAAGGGCGCAAATTTTTTTCTCGGCAACCAGTTGCAAAAGCTTGGACGAATGTTGTATACTGTAAAAGTCACTTCGAGGGGCCTTAGCTCAGCTGGGAGAGCGCATCGCTGGCAGCGATGAGGTCAGGGGTTCGATCCCCCTAGGCTCCATAAAAAAGAAAGCCGCCTACGGGCGGCTTTCTTTTTTATGGTTTTGTGGGGGAGCGAACCCCTGCAAGGGGTTCAGTACGCACTCCGCAGCGAAGCGGAGGAGGCGGCAACGAAATCTACCGCTGCGATCTGCATCGGTGAAAGTTCATCCTTGTATGATTTAATCTGGATTTCGTTATCCCCCTAGGCTCCATAACCAAACACCGACCGATTGGTCGGTGTTTTTGTTTTGAGCTGGGGAGCGAACCCCTGCAAGGGGTTCAGTACGCCCTCCGCAGCGAAGCGGAGGAGGCGGCAACGAAATCTACCGCTGCGATCTGCATCGGTGAAAGTTCATCCCTGTAAGATTCAATCTGGGATTTCGTTATCCCCCTAGGCTCCATAACCAAACACCGACCGATTGGTCGGTGTTTTTGTTTTGAGCTGGGGAGCGAACCCCTGCAAGGGGTTCAGTACGCACTCCGCAGCGAAGCGGAGGAGGCGGCAACGAAATCTACCGCTGCGATCTGCATCGGTGAAAGTTCATCCTTGTAAGATTCAATCTGGGATTTCGTTATCCCCCTAGGCTCCATAAAAAAAGAAAGTCGCCTACGGGCGGCTTTCTTTTTTATGGTTTTGTGGGGGAGCGAACCCCTGCAAGGGGTTCAGTACGCACTCCGCAGCGAAGCGGAGGAGGCGGCAACGAAATCTACCGCTAAGGTTGTCCTCGTCGAATAGGCTTCGTCAGCAAGTTCAATCAGAAATTGAAACATCCCCCTTGGCTCCGTCATACATAAACTTCAAACACGCCAATCCGGCGTGTTTTTTGATTTGGCAATGTTGTTGGCGAAAGAGCGAACCCCATAATGTTCGAGCATCATTTCCTATCACATCCGGGGGTTGACATGCATATTTTAGTACTGTATAGTAGCAATATGACAAACAAAAGATCAAGCATTTCAAACAAAGATATCGTCCTGCAGACCGCATCGACCTTATTTCTAACAAAAGGGTTTCAAGTGACAAGCATGGACGAAATTGTTGCCCTCAGCAAAGTTTCAAAAACCAACATTTATTACCACTATAAAAGTAAGGAGGAGCTTTTGTTAGCAATTGTCGACCAATTGATCTCGCGGTATGAAGAACGAATATCCCGTACCTTGACGCAAGACATGTCCATTTCTGCAAAAATGGAGCGATTATTTCGAATCCTCACGGAGGATAATGAACAAATCGATTATGTTGGTGGATGTCCGTTCCTGACACTTTATACGCAGACTTCCCATTCCTCTTCGGAAGCGAGAGCTAAAATAAAAGCATTCTTCGATAAACAACTACAAGTTGTTGAGAAGCTGCTGGAAGAAGGCATAGAAAAGAAAGAATTGAGCCGGAATCTGCCCGTCCATGAGACAGCGGCATTGATTGTCACCTCCATCGAAGGAGCTCTATTCCTAACCAAGGCCACCAACAATCCAATGCTAGTTCAGAATCTTATTCAAGCTTTTGCTTCGATGCTTAAGTGATTAGTTGCTTAAGTCATTTTTTTTGCACCGACTAGCACTATTCAGTACTATTAAATAAATCGAAAGGCAGATGATTCAATTGAAAATATTCCTGACTGGCGGGACGGGTTATATCGGTAGCCATATTCTTGCCGAGTTAATATCCAAACATCACGACATTATTGTACTCGTGCGAAGTCTTGATCGCTTTCAGCATACCCTCGGGCGGTTACATTTGCTTGAGGCGCAACACGTTACTGCAGTAATAGGAGATTTGTCGAAACCGAAATTAGGGCTATCCGCGAACGATTACAAACGAATACAAAATTCCGATATCATCGTTCATGCGGGCGGTCCGATGAATATTGAGTTAAGCCAGACTGAGGCAGAGCAAGCTTTTCTTAATCCTGCCATCGAATTGGCCGAACTTTCCGAAAAAATCCATATGAAGAAAGGATTGAAGCAATTCATTCACGTTGTTGGCTATATGAGTCCATATAACGAGCAAAATGCTACTCACAATCTGGATGCCGTTCTTGAGAAAGCTCCCCCGTATGAGAAGATGAAATTTCAAGCGGACTCCTATATTCGAAAAGCACTAAAACCGTTAGGCATTCCACTGTCCACGGTTAATCCCAGTACCGTCATCGGCCATTCTTACTCGGGAATTACGGAGCAGATTGGCGGTCTTAGTATACTGGTAGATGCTGTGAGAAGGAATCTTATGCCACTCGTTCCAGGAGGCAAGGACTACTGGCTGCCGATGGTACATATTGATCATGTCGCATCATTCATTGTTAACTTAGTGCAAACCAAGGAGCTTGCGAGTAATACGTATTTTTTATTGGATCCCAAGCAGGATAGTCCGTCGATCCGTTCATTGATCCGGCAAATTGCGATAGAGATGCGAGTGGCGCCGCCTTTCGGCACAATTCCGCTTGCTTTGTTGAAGTCTTTATTAAGACTTGGCATCGGCAAGCGATTGGGAATTCCCAAAGAATCGATGAATTTTCTCGTGAAATCGGAATTCCCGGTTACCTCGAAGTTTGAACTTGAGCGCAAGAACGGGGTACGGACATCCGTTGTTCCGACCACGCTTCCCTACGTAATCGCCGATCTTGATTTCCGGTTAAGCCACCCCTCATCCGAGCACCGCGAAGGGTTCGTGCAACGCAGAAGATCCAAACTGATTTCGTTGGAAAAAGAGAATCACGGTACACCGGTTATTTTTCTGCACGGAACATTCAGCGGGGCCGATTGTTTCGTTCCAATAGCGAAACAATTGAATGATGTCAATACTTGGCTGGTGGACCTTCCCGGATTCGGTCATTCACCGCGTCATCATCATCCTTCTCTGATGGACGGCTACGTAGAGGCTGTGATCGAAATGATTCACGAGCTGAATCGCCCTGTTATTTTGATTGGTCATTCGTTCGGCGGACTTATCGCTGCTAAGGTCATGGAAAGAATTGAGCAGCAGATCAGGCAGCTCTTGCTATTGCAGCCCGTACTGCACCCCATTCATGCCAAATATAAATTTGCAGGTGTTACCAGGTCGATTTTGAAACTTATATCTCGCTCCGCGTTCAGAAAAACACTGCTGAAAGCCAATGACTTTATCGCGGACGGCGAACGACTGGATCACTACTCGAACTACGTCATTCATGATCTGCAGTCGGCCCGCATTCGTTCTACCAATGCAATGGTCATGTCAGCGTTAACGCAAGTCCAGTCTTTCCAGCTAAAACCTGAATTATGGAACGCCCAAAAAGTACGAATCCATTGGGGTGACCGGGATGCAGCACATCATATTCCGGAACGATTCAAGCACATCGATACAACCTTCATCCCCTATGGTCATCAATACCCTTTGGAAGCTCCGCATCAGGTGGCTGAGTGGCTTCGTCAAGTTTTGGATCTTGAGTTGTCATAGAAGCATATTCTTCGGATGGCCATTCAATATGTCAAGTCTAAATTCCATTGAAATTTGGGGCAGTGAAACCGACCAATGCGGGAGAGCGCATCACTGGCAGAGCAGAAGTCAACTGAATAAGGATTGTATAACGTGGGGGCATAGCTCAGCTGGGAGAGCGCTTGCATGGCATGCAAGAGGTCAGGGGTTCGATCCCCCTTGTCTCCACCACTACCGAATTTACACCCTCTTATGAGGGTTTTTATTTTGTCTTATTTAAGAGTTCGAATGCTGGATAAAATGTATGGCTGATTGTATTAAAATACAAAATTTCGATATCACGGTAACAATCCGGTAACATGCGGTAAAATTAAATGTCCGAGCACATAAAATAACCAAAAATAACGATGTGGGAGCAGTGTAAGTAAGCATGGTTTTTTAGTATCTGGGTAGTCTAAACATGGAACCCATAGGAGGATTATTTCGTTTGTGTTATACTGGATACATAAGAAATGATCAGCTTGTGAGGTGGATCGCATGACAACAGCCGAAATGAAAAAATACATCGATGGTATGGATGAATACATTAAAAAAATTAGTGTGGAGCCACGTGGGAAGTCCCTAGAGTTCTTGCAGAAGGCAGGTATTGTGGATAAGGACGGTAAGCTTACGCCGCAATATCAAGAAAAATGATGTATTCGAATTTACCGAATTTTGTACTTGGTTTTCATGGCTGCGATAAAGCTGTCGCTGAAAGAATACTGCTTCATGAGGATAAAATGCGTTCCAGCGACAACGATTATGACTGGCTTGGTCCTGGAATTTACTTCTGGGAAAACAACCCTCAACGTGCTATTGACTATGCTCAAATGCTAAGGGATTATCCTAATCGATCTAGGAAGCCAATCATAGAGCCTGCCTCTCTTGGTGCCATTATTGATTTGGGTCATTGCTTGAATTTGTTGGAGCAAAGCTCATTGGATGTTTTAAGAAGAGGCTACGAAATACTCAAAATTAAACTCAATAATTTGAATACGCCTATGCCTGAAAATAAGTACGGCTTCGGTAATGAGAGTAAGGACCTGCTAAGACGCTATCTGGATTGTGCAGTTATCCAAGCTGTACATGAGTACAACAAGGAGACTGGACAAAAGCCGTACGATTCTGTAAGAGGTGTATTCTTTGAAGGTAGAGATCTCTACCCCGGTGCGGGCTTTAAGGAAAAGAATCATATTCAAATTTGCGTCATAAACCCGAATTGTATAAAGGGATATTTCAAACCGACGGAGCCTATAGAAGGATTCGATATTCCATAACGTAAGAAAAGCCACTTCATCTGAAATGGCTTTTTTACTTATTTCCTATTTTTGCGATAAGTGTTTACGATCTTGTTTTATTAATTTCGTCCCTGAATTTTGCTAAGCCTTCCCTTTGCATTCCTGGTATGACATGCGAGTACATATCTAACGTGACTCGAATCGAGCTGTGTCCGAGCTTAGTGGAAAGCGCCTTGATATTGGCTCCAGATTTGACCGAAATGCTGGCATGACTATGGCGTAGCTCGTGGAACTTAACTCTGGTTACTCCAGCCTTATGAATAATCCGATACAAGCTTCGCCTTAAATTACTTGGGTTCCAAGGTGTTCCAATACTTGTAGGACAAACTAGGTTGTTGTCGTGATAAAGCTCACCTGCAACGTCCTTGTATTTCTCAACCAATCGTTTTTGTGCAAGCAATACTTCTACAATTTCGTCGTCAATTTCTATTGCACGTGTACCGGCAGATGTCTTCGTGCCATCGGTAATTGCCTGATGATCATCCTCGTGATCTAGGGTTCGAACTACCTGTATGATGTAATTATCGAAATCTACATCATCCCACCTCAATCCCAGAACCTCCGCTTCTCGCATTGCACAAATTAAGCCGAGATAAATCGGACAGTATGCCGGATCACCTTTAGCCGCTGTCAAAAGCAAGTTTACTTCTTCTGCCTTTAAAATCTTATGATTAGTCTTGAGAAGCTTGGGTGACTCGATTTGTGCTGCGATATCTCTGGGGATCTTTTCATGTCACCGCCGGGATATAATTGACCCATCGTCGCCGGAATGAAAATGACCCACCCCTGTAGAATACATCTCTCTGAAAATACCGACCAAAGTAGCTTCAGAGGGGAGACATATGCTAAGGAGTGGG